>CAWHTQ010000032.1:0-5089 GCA_963832275.1 uncultured Alphaproteobacteria bacterium | reverse complement strand
GACCTTGCGCCGGGCCGGATGATCGATGCCGTGATCGAGGAGGCCGGCGAGTACGACCTCTGGGGCAGACTCGTCTGATCGCCGTTTCAGGAGCGCTCGCCCGGGGACTGTCCCCTTCCGAGACGATCTCGCGAACCTACGTTACCATCGACCCGATGCGACCTTTACCCCACCAAGCCGCGCAACGCTCCCGCCTTCCGAGCAACGAACGGCCGCCTCGAGCCCTCTTTGCTTGATGCTGCGGAAGCAACGAACGGCTGCTTCCTGCGAAACGACTACCGTCGAAGCGCGGTGCTTCGTGACGCCAAGAATCTTCGGTCGATTCCATGACGTGATGCGGTAGTCTCACGGCAATGGATTCTCCTGCCTCCCTCGACTTCCCGTCCGCCAGGCCTCTGACCGAAAGCGGCACGGAGGCGGCAAGCCGCTCGCTCAAGATCGTGATCGTGACTCGCGGCGCGTTCGAGCTGGACGGCGCGACGCGAACCGCCTTCGTCGTGGGGCCGCGAACCACGCCTGTCGCCGTCCGTTACCTAAATGCGCCCGATTGCCACGAGTGGGTCGTGCCGCCCTGGATGGCCACGGCGCTGTTCGACGCGCGGGGCGACGCGCTTGCGGGATTGGTCCTGGAACTGGCGGACCTTCCGCGCTCGCCGTTCCGGGACGCCCTGCTGCGGGGCGATCCGACATCCCGACGGAGACGGCTCGTGACGCCCTCGCCAACTGGTCGGCGGGACGCGGCCGGGGGGGCGGATGGACGCTCTGGCTGCGCGGGCTCTGGGCGGAGATCGAGGCTTCTCCTGAGCGGTCTGTGGGCATTACCTCTCCGACCGGCTCGACGTGGAGAAGCGGCGGCGGCGGCGGCAGGCCGTCCTGGCGGGAGATCGGGCTGCCGCGTCACGGCCGTCCGGCGGCTGGTCCGGCACGACTCGCGCCACGCGGTGCGCTTGCCGCCGTGCCCGTCTCTCTCGCCGACGTGGCTCTCGCTGCGGGCTATACCGACCAGAGCCACATGACGCGGGATTTCACGGCCCTGGCGCGGCATCGCGCCGGCTCGATTGCGGGCCGCTCTGGCCTGGAAATCCTGAACGGTTCCGGTCCGTTCAAGACGGCGACCGGCTTGGCCTGTCACCGTTGCCAGGCATCCAATTCGCACGAGATGACCATGAGGCCGTCCTACCTCGAAATCGGCGCACCGGACGACGCCCGCGCCCACAGCTTCTTCGCCGACCTGTTCGACTGGTCCTTCACGCCGATGGAGAACGGCGGCTGGTTCGACAGCGGCGAGATCAAGACGGGGCTTCACGGTGGAGACGACCGCCCGGCCATCGTCGTCTACTTCGAAGGCGGCCGACATCGGGCTGGCGGTCGCCAAGGTCAGATCCCTCGGCGGCACCGCGGACGACCCCACGCCGGAGGAGCCGGGGGTCGGCCGGTTCTCGACCTGCGCGTCGATCCGCAGGGCGTCCGGTTCGGTCTGCGGCAGGGGATAGGGGAAGCTTCGATCCAGAAGCGGTCACTCATTGCGGAGAAGGCGACGGCCGCTCCGGTGCTCGCAAAGCGGAATGTGGGCGAAACGCGAGACACCCTCGACGGCATCATCCCCTTCGGCAGGAGAGTCCATGGCCGTCGTCACCGTGAAGGCCGGCGAGAACGTCGGCGTCGCCATGATCCGCGACCTGCGCGGCGCGATGGAGCGCACGGGGGCGGAGATCGGCATCTTCCTCACCCTCACCCCGCCCAGGGGCGGCATGCAGGCCGAGGCGGCGGCGGCGGGCCAGCACGAGGAGCCGGGCTTCGCCCCCGTCCCCCGCATCCAGATCGTCACCATCGAGGAGGCGATGGCCCTGCGCGACCGCGCGGCGCAGATCCCCGCGCGCGCTCGGCTCCGTCCAGAAGGTCGCGCCCAGGCAGAAGGCCGCGCCGCAGGAGCCGCCTGCTCTAGCCCAGCGCCTCCCCCAGCACCTGCGCGAACCAGCCCCGCGGGATCAGGTGGCTCGCCGGGTGCACGTCGAGGGTCACGCGGCCCCTCGGCGCAGTCCCATGCCGTGGCGCGCGTGCGGTCAGCCAGCTCACTGCCGCCCACTCCCGCGGCGGCGCGCCTGCGCCCCGCAGTCCGAGCCGCGCGGCGCCAGAGCGCCACCGGCCCGGTTCCGTCCCCGTCCGGCCCCCAGGGGAAGGGCAGCACCTTGTCGTCCGTCCCGTAGACCGCGCGCCACGGAACGCCGGCGCGCGCGGGCAGTCCGTGCCGGCCGGCAGCGCCCCCGCCACCGACAGGAGCGCAGCCAGCGGCGCCTCCGCCTCGCAGGCGAACCGCCACGCCATCAGCGCGCCCCAGGAATAGCCCGAGACCATCGCCCGGCCTGGATCCACCGGCCAGCGCGCCGCCACGTCGCGCAGCACCGCGTCCCCGAAGGCCACGTCCTCCGAGCCCGCCCGCCGGAACCGCCAGGACCGGCCGAGCCCGTCCGGCGCCACCAGCAGCACCCCCGCCGGCGCCGTCGCCCCCGCGATGCGCGCGTGCCGCACGATCAGGTCCCCCTGCCGCCCCCAGCCGTGGAAATGCAGCGAGCACCGGCAGCGGCGCCGTCCCGTCCCAGCCCTCGCGGCGCCAGCACGTGATAGGTCCGCCCGTCATGCGGCCCGCCGGCCGAGCGACGCAGGGCGCCGCGCCGCCGCAGGCCGCCGGCCGCGCCGGGAAGCCATGCGGCCAGGCGGAGCGCCAGCGCCGGCCGCCGAGCCCCCTCAAAGCGAGCCCGCGACCCGCGCGACCTGGTCGCCTGGCGCTGCGCGTTGGGCGGGTGCGGTGCCGAGGAACCGGTCGCCCGGATCGGGCAGCCGCTCGAAGAAGCGCGCGCCGCGCACCGGGTCGTAGCCCGCGCGCGCCGCGATCCGCGTGCCCAGCGCGTCGGCCTCGAGCTCCGCCGACTGCCCGAAGCGCCGCGAGCCGACCAGCGCGCCCGCGCGCGAGAGCTGCTGCGCCTCCGCCCGGCCCAGCCCGGCGGCGCCGGCCAGCACCGCGCCCGAACGCGCCCGCCCGCCTGCGCCGCCGCCGCGCCGCGGTCGATATGCCCCGCGATGTCGGTGCGCCGCCTCGTGCCCCAGGACGAAGGCGATCTCGTCGCGATTGCGCGCGTCGGCGATGAGCGCGAGCGTGAAGCCCACGATCGGGTCGCCCTGCCGGTTGCGCGTCTGGAACGCGTTCGGCGGCTGGCTCGGGCCGGTCGTCGATCACGATGCGGATGTCGCAGTTCGTGCCCCGCGCCGCCCGCTCGCGGCAGACCTGCTCGGCGACCGGCTCGACCTGCCGCACGACCGCGACGAAGTTCGCGCGCGCCTCGCCCTGCGGCACCCGGTCCGTCACGGGGCGCGGAGGCGCGCACGGGCCCCGGCACCGGGCCCGCCCTCGCCCCCGTCGTCACCTGCGATCGGCGCGCAGGCGCCCAGCAGCCCCGGCGAGCGCGAGCGCGGCCGCGCCCAGGCGGATGGGGGAGGTCATGGACGATCATCGGCGGCTCCTCGGCTCGGCTCGCCCCCCACTCTAGGCCGCGGCGGGCGCGGGACGCCAGCGCCCGCCGCCCTAGATCGGCCGTCATGGGATCACGAACGCCGCAGGACCCCGCCGCGCAAGCGCCGCTGGAGGTCATCTACAACGCCGAATGCCCGATCTGCCGGGCCGAGGTGGACGGCCACGCCGCCGCGCGCCGCGCGCGCGGGGCCTGCCCGTGCGCTTCACCCCCATCGCCGAGGCCGACCTCGCCGCCCACGGCCTGACCGCGGACGAGGCCGCCCGCCGTCTGCACGCGGTGCGCGGCGGCACGCTCCTGCGCGGGCTCGACGCGAACCGCGCGATGTGGGCCGCCATGCCCGGCTGGCGCTGGCTGTCGCGCCTCACGCGGCGCCCGCGCCGGTCCGGCCGCTCGCCGGCCGCCCTGTACGAGCGCGCGCTGGCCCCCGCGCTCTACGCCCTGCACCGCCGGCGCTCGCGCCGCGGTTGATCCCGGCGCCTCCCGGCGGCAGGGTGCGCGCATGTTCACCATCGAGCACGAGTTCGACGCCACCGTCGTCACCCTCATCGACGAGGGCGCCCCCGGCGCCGCCCCCGCGGCCGAGGTCATCGTCACCGCCTTCGAGGATTGCGTGACCCTGACCCAGGACGACCCCCGCGACCCCGAGGGCCCGCCCCGCACCATCACCCTCACCATGGCCCAGGTCCGCGACCTCTCCGCCGCCCTGAACCTGCCCGAGGGCATCTACCGCCGCACGGCCAGCCCTGCCGGGCTCGACGACCGGGACCCTGAGGCCCCTCGCAGGTGCGCTCCGAGCCCATAGACTGCCCATGCGGCTTTCGGCGAATTGGGCTTGATGGTCAGCTTTTTATCAAACATTCTTGGAAATTATTGAACAGCGTAAAGACCTAAGAAAATTTAGCAATATTATGGGTATTATATGAAAACCATCGAGATCGAAGTCTGCAAAAGTTTGCCGCCCAGAGGAGAACTCAACGGCATTTTGTCTCAGTATTATGAGCTGATCGTGCATCGCATGCGAGACATGGGCTTTGATATACCTCTTGCCGCTCCGCAAAGTGCACTTGCAGAGTTCTGGACCAATTCGGACGACTACTTACCCCCAAAGGGCTGTCTCGTGGTCGCGCGAAAAAATACTGGTAAAATCGTTGGATGCGGTATGTTGAAACGCCTCGATCAACATACAGGAGAGTTGAAGAGGGTCTTTGTGACCGAAGACGCGAGGGGTACTGGCACCGGCAGAGCATTGATCGAAGCACGGGAAAACGCGGCGCGCAGCATGGGGTTGAAGCGCCTGATAGCAGATACGCTCACGCCTAATGTCGAGATGCGAAATCTGTATCCAAAGCTTGGTTTTGTGGAATTGGATCAGCCCATAGAAACAACAACATACAACGATCAACCGATGCTTCGCCCATATTTGCACTATTTTTCAAAAGACCTTTGACGCGCTATGATCCAAAAGTCTTTGCCTTGGGAAGATTGCTTTAGAGTGGCACGCCAATGGCGGCTATGTCCCGCACATCGGACTTTCGACACCCCCGCCGCCTGCGCTCCCC
>CAWHTQ010000031.1:0-180874 GCA_963832275.1 uncultured Alphaproteobacteria bacterium | reverse complement strand
CGGGCGGCTCGGGTCAGTTCGCCGAGGTGAAGCTCCTGATCTCTCCGACAGCGCCGGGCGAGGGCTACTCGTTCGAGTCCAAGATCGTGGGCGGCAACGTCCCCAAGGAGTACATCCCCGGGGTCGAGAAGGGCATTCTGTCGGTCATGGATTCGGGGCCGCTCGCCGGCTTCCCGGTGATCGACTTCAAGGTCCAGCTTCTCGACGGCAAGTACCACGACGTCGACAGCTCGGTCCTGGCATTCGAGATCGCGGCCCGCATGGGCATGCGCGAGGGGATGCGCCGCGCCGGCGCCAAGCTCCTCGAGCCGATCATGAAGGTCGAGGTGATCTCGCCGGAGGACTACACCGGCAACGTGATCGGAGACCTCACCTCCCGGCGTGGTCAGGTCACCGGCCAGGAGAACCGCGGCAACGCCATCGCGATCGACGCCATGGTCCCGCTGGCGAACATGTTCGGATACATCAACACGTTGCGGTCCATGTCCTCGGGCCGGGCGAACTTCACGATGCAGTTCGACCATTACGACCCGGTGCCGTCGAACATCTCCGAAGAGATCCAGGCGAAGTACGCCTGATCCGGCGGGGCGGCCCTTGGAGCCGCCCGCCACCCACAGTTTCGCGGGCGCGGCCCGCCAGAGTTGACAGGAGGCCCTGATGGCCAAGGCTAAATTCGAGCGTACGAAGCCGCATGTGAACATCGGCACGATCGGGCACGTGGATCACGGGAAGACGACGCTGACGGCGGCGATCACGAAGTATTTCGGGGATTTCCAGGCTTACGACCAGATCGACGGCGCGCCCGAGGAGAAGGCGCGGGGGATCACGATCTCGACGGCGCACGTGGAGTACGAGACCGAGACGCGGCACTACGCGCATGTCGACTGCCCGGGGCATGCCGACTACGTGAAGAACATGATCACGGGGGCGGCGCAGATGGACGGCGCGATCCTGGTGGTGAACGCGGCCGACGGGCCGATGCCGCAGACGCGCGAGCACATCCTCCTGGGGCGTCAGGTCGGCATTCCGACGATGGTCGTCTACATGAACAAGGTGGACCAGGTGGACGACGAGGAGCTTCTGGAGCTCGTCGAGATGGAGATCCGCGAGCTTCTGTCGAAGTACGACTATCCGGGCGACGACATCCCGGTGATCCCGGGCTCGGCGCTGCACGCGATGAACGGCACGGAGCCTGCGATCGGCGAGGAGTCGATCAAGAAGCTGATGGCCGCTGTCGACGAGTGGATCCCGACGCCGGAGCGGGCGGTGGACCAGCCGTTCCTGCTGCCGATCGAGGACGTGTTCTCGATCTCGGGGCGCGGCACGGTGGTGACGGGGCGGATCGAGCGCGGCGTGATCAACGTCGGGCGACTCGATCGAGATCGTGGGCATCCGCGACACGAAGACGACGACCTGCACCGGCGTGGAGATGTTCCGCAAGCTGCTGGACCGGGGCGAGGCGGGCGACAACGTGGGCGTGCTGCTGCGCGGGATCGACCGCGAGGGCGTGGAGCGCGGGCAGGTGCTGTGCAAGCCGAAGTCGGTGGCGCCGCACACGAAGTTCGAGGCGGAGGCGTACATCCTGACCAAGGAGGAGGGCGGGCGGCACACGCCGTTCTTCGCCAACTACCGTCCGCAGTTCTACTTCCGCACGACGGACGTGACCGGCACGGTGATGCTGGCCGAGGGCACCGAGATGGTGATGCCGGGCGACAACGTGAGCTTCGGCGTGGAGCTCATCGCCCCCATCGCCATGGAGCAGGGCCTGCGCTTCGCCATCCGCGAAGGCGGCCGGACCGTCGGCGCAGGCGTGGTGTCGAAGATCACGCTGTAAGGGGTTTCCCCCGCCGGGCGCCTCGTCTACGGGGCGCTCTTCGAGATTGAGAGCGGACATGACGTGCGCCCGGGAAGGGTCCCGGGCGCACCTCTCTTGCGCCGAGCCGAGGACGATACGACATGGCCGTTTCCCAGAATATTCGCATTCGCTTGAAGGCGTTCGACTACCGCGTGCTGGACTCCAGCACCCAGGAGATCGTGAACACCGCCAAGCGCACGGGCGCGCAGGTCCGCGGGCCGATTCCGCTGCCGAACAAGATCGAGAAGTTCACCGTCCTGCGGGGCCCGCACGTGGACAAGAAGTCTCGCGACCAGTTCGAGATCCGCACCCACAAGCGGCTCCTCGATATCGTCGATCCGACGCCGCAGACCGTGGACGCGCTGATGAAGCTCGACCTGGCCGCCGGCGTCGACGTCGAGATCAAGGTCTGAGGGGGGTACGAGACATGCTTCGTTCGGGAATCATCGCGAAGAAGGTGGGCATGACCCGCATCTTCCAGGAGGACGGCCGGCAGGTGCCCGTGACCGTGCTCATGCTCGACGGCCTCCAGGTCGTGGCGCAGCGCACCGCCGAGGATCACGGCTACTCCGCCGTTCAGCTCGGCGCCGGCACCGCCAAGGTGAAGCGCACGTCCAAGGCGATGCGCGGCGTCTTCTCGGCCGCCAAGGTCGAGCCCAAGCGCAAGATCGCGGAGTTCCGCGTCGCGCCGGAGAACCTCATCGCCGTCGGCGAGGAGATCACCGCCAACCACTATTTCGAGGGCCAGTTCGTCGACGTCTCGGGCACGAGCATCGGCAAGGGCTTCCAGGGCGCGATGAAGCGGCACAACTTCGGGGGCCTCAGGGCCTCGCATGGCGTGTCGATCAGCCACCGGAGCCACGGCTCGACCGGCCAGTGCCAGGATCCCGGCAAGGTGTTCAAGGGCAAGAAGATGGCCGGCCACATGGGCGCCGCCCGCGTCACCACCCAGAATCTCCAGGTCGTCAAGACCGACAGCGCGCGCGGCCTGATCATGGTGAAGGGCGCGGTGCCGGGCTCCAAGGGCGGCTGGGTCACGGTCAAGGACGCGGTGAAGAAGCCGGTGCCCGAGAACGTGATCTATCCCGCCGCGCTGAAGTCCGCGGCCGCCGAGGCGGAACGCCGGGCGAACGAGGCCGCCGAGGCCGCAGCCGCCGAGGCGAAGGCCGCCGAGCAGGCGCTCGCCGCCGAGGCTGCGGCGCAGGAGGAGGCCGCCCTGAAGGAGGCCGAGGCCTCGATCGCGGAGGACAAGACGGTCGAAGGCGATGCGCCGAACGACGATGCGAAGCCGGAGGACAAGACCGATGAAAGCTGACGTCATCACCCTCGATGCGTCGAAATCCGGCGACATCGACCTCAGTGACGAGGTGTTCGGCTTGGAGCCGCGCACCGACATCCTGCACCGCGTCGTGCGGTGGCAGCGCAACAACGCCCAGCAGGGCACGCACAAGGTCAAGACGCGCTCCGAGACGAGCTACTCGACCAAGAAGATCTACCGCCAGAAGGGCACCGGCGGCGCACGCCACGGCGACCGGAACGCGCCGATCTTCCGCAAGGGCGGCATCTACAAGGGGCCGACCCCGCGCAGCCATGGCCACGAGCTGACCAAGAAGTTCCGCAAGCTGGGGCTGCGCCACGCCCTTTCGGCAAAAGCCGGGGCGGGCGAGCTGATCGTGGTCGAGGATTCTGAACCTGCCCGAGGCGAAGACCTCGGCGCTGGCCAAACGGGTCCGTGAGCTGGGCTGGAAGCGCGTGCTCATCATCGACGGGCCGGAGATCGCGGAGAACTTCGCGCGCGCGGCCGCCAACATCGACGGCATCGACGTCCTGCCGAGCCAGGGCGCCAACGTCTACGACATCCTCAAGCGCGAGACGCTGGTCCTGACCCGGGCCGGGGCCCAGGCGCTGGAAGCGAGGCTGAAATGACCGATCCCAAGCATTACGACGTGGTGCGCAAGCCGATCATCACCGAGAAGGCGACCATGGCCTCCGAGACCGGGGCGGTCGTCTTCGAGGTGGCGATGGCATCGGCCAAGCCCGAGATCAAGGCCGCGGTCGAGGCGCTGTTCGGCGTGAAGGTGAAGGCGGTGAACACCACCATCACCAAGGGCAAGGCGAAGCGCTTCCGCGGCCAGCCGGGCCGCCGGCGCGACGTCAAGAAGGCCTATGTCACGCTCGAAGAGGGCAACACCATCGACGTCACCACAGGGCTCTGATAGCGCCCCCTACCTGACAGCGCGGCCCCCGGGGCGATCCGGGGGCCGCGTCCCTTTCAACCCAGACGGAAGACAGAAAGCATGGCACTCAAGTCGTACAAGCCGACGACGCCGGGCCAGCGCGGGCTGGTGCTGATCGACCGTTCGGAGCTGTACAAAGGTCGCCCCGTCAAGGCCCTCACCGAGGGATTGTCGAAGCACGGCGGCCGGAACAACACCGGACGGATCACGATGCGACGCCGCGGGGGCGGGGCCAAGCGGCTCTACCGTGTCGTCGACTTCAAGCGCGTCAAGCACGACGTGGAAGCGACGGTCCTCAGGATCGAGTACGATCCGAACCGCACCGCGTTCATCGCCCTCGTGCAGTACCACGATGGCGAGCAGATGTACGTGCTCGCGCCCCAGCGCCTCGCCGTGGGGGACAAGATCGTCTCCGGCGCGAAGGTCGACGTGAAGCCCGGCAACGCGATGCCGTTCCAGGGCATGCCCATCGGCACGATCGTCCACAACATCGAGCTCAAGCCAGGCAAGGGCGGGCAGATCGCGCGCGCCGCGGGCACCTACGCCCAGTTCGTCGGCCGCGACGGCGGCTATGCGCAGATCCGCCTCTCCTCGGGCGAGCTCCGGCTCGTGCGGCAGGAGTGCATGGCCACGGTCGGCGCCGTCTCGAACCCGGACAACTCGAACCAGAACTACGGCAAGGCCGGGCGCATGCGCCACAAGGGGGTCCGCCCCTCGGTCCGCGGCGTGGTGATGAACCCGGTCGACCACCCGCACGGCGGCGGCGAGGGCCGCACCTCCGGCGGCCGGCATCCGGTCACCCCCTGGGGCAAGCCGACCAAGGGTGCGCGCACCCGCGACAAGAACAAGGCGAGCTCGAAGCTGATCGTGCGCTCGCGTCACGCCAAGAAGAAGGGCCGCTGATATGGGTCGCTCCGTCTGGAAGGGCCCCTTCGTGGACTCCTACGTCCTGAAGAAGGCCGAGAAGACCCGCGAGTCGGGCCGCAACGAGGTCATCAAGATCTGGTCGCGCCGCTCCACCATCCTGCCGCAGTTCGTCGGCCTCACCTTCGGCGTCTACAACGGGAAGAAGCACATCCCGGTGAACGTGTCGGAGGACATGATCGGCCAGAAGTTCGGCGAGTACTCGCCCACGCGGACCTATTACGGTCACTCCGCCGACAAGAAGGCGAAGCGCAAATGAGCAAGGACAAGAACCCCCGCCGCGTCGAGGACAACGAGGCGATGGCGAAGCTGCGCATGCTGCGCACCAGCCCGCAGAAGCTGAACCTCGTTGCCGGCATGATCCGCGGCAAGAAGGTGGAATCGGCCCTGTCCGACCTCGCCTTCTCGAAGAAGCGGATCGCCATCGACGTGCGCAAATGCCTTCAGTCGGCCGTCGCCAACGCCGAGAACAACCACAACCTGGACCCCGACGAGCTAATCGTCGCGGAGGCCTGGGTGGGCAAGAACCTGACCATGAAGCGCGGTCGCCCGCGCGCTCGCGGTCGGTTCGGGCGCATCGTCAAGCCGTTCGCCGAGATCACGATACTGGTGCGCCAGGTGGAGGAGCAGCCCAATGGGTAACAAGGTCAATCCGATCGGCATGCGGCTCCAGGTCAACCGCACCTGGGACAGCCGCTGGTACGCCGACACCAAGGATTTCGGGGACCTCCTGCTGGAGGACATCCGCATCCGGGAGTTCATCCACAAGGACGCCAAGCAGGCCGGCATCTCGAAGGTCATCATCGAGCGCCCGCACAAGAAGTGCCGCGTCACCGTGCACGCCGCCCGCCCGGGCGTCATCATCGGCAAGAAGGGCGCCGACATCGAGAACCTGCGCAAGAAGCTCGCATCGATGACGAAGTCGGAGGTGCACCTCAACATCGTCGAGATCCGCAAGCCGGAGCTCGACGCGGTGCTGGTCGCCGAGAGCATCGCGCAGCAACTCGAGCGGCGCGTGAGCTTCCGTCGCGCGATGAAGCGCGCGGTGCAGAACGCGATGCGCATGGGCGCGCTCGGCATCCGGGTGAACCTGTCGGGCCGCCTCGGCGGCGCCGAGATCGCGCGCACCGAATGGTATCGCGAGGGGCGCGTGCCGCTCCACACCCTACGCGCCGATATCGACTACGGCGCGATCGACAGCCTGACGCCCTACGGCATCATCGGCATCAAGACCTGGATCTTCAAAGGGGAGATCATGGAACATGACCCGCAGGCGCACGACCGCCGGCGCGACGAGCTCCAGCAGGGTCCGGTGCCGCGCGGCCCGCGGAGGAACTAGACCATGTTGCAACCCAAGCGCACCAAGTTCCGCAAGCAGCACAAGGGCCGCATCAAGGGCGAGGCCAAGGGCGGCTCCGACCTCGCCTTCGGCACCTACGGCCTGAAGGCGACCGAGCCCGAGCGCGTCACCGCGCGCCAGATCGAGGCCGCGCGCCGCGCGATGACGCGCCACATGAAGCGCCAGGGCCGGGTGTGGATCCGCATCTTCCCGGACGTGCCCGTGACCTCCAAGCCGGTCGAGGTCCGCATGGGCAAGGGCAAGGGCTCGGTCGATTTCTGGGCCTGCAAGGTGAAGCCCGGCCGCGTGATGTTCGAGATCGACGGCGTGAACGACGCGACCGCCCGCGAGGCCCTGCGCCTCGCGGCGATGAAGCTCCCGGTCAAGACCCGCACCGTCCTGCGCGAGGACTGGTAGCGCCGCGGGCTCCGGCCCGCCGATGCCCATCTCCGAAGCCCCCGTTACGGCGGGGGCTTCGCTCGTTCTGACGAGGCACCGATGCCCGAGCTCTCCTCCCTCTTCGTCACCCGCCTCTACCGCGCGCGCCTGTCCGAACATGCCCCGGCGATCGACGCGGTCGAGCTCGCGGCGTCCTGCCGCTCCATCGCCGAGGATGACGAGGCCGGGCAGGACTGGTGCGAGGCGAACGGATACGCCGGCTACACCTCCTACGCGTCGCTGACCGATCTCCCATGGCGGTTCCCGATCTTCGCCGATCTCGTCCGGTGCCTCGACGTCCATGTGGCGGCCTTCGCCGATGACGCCGCCTTCGACCTCGGCGGCAGGGCCCTTACGCTCGACAGCCTGTGGATCAACGTGTTGCCCGAGGGCGGCATCCACACCGGGCACGTGCACCCCCATTCGGTCGTTTCCGGCACCACCTATGTCGCCATGCCCGAGGGTACCTCCGCGATCCGCTTCGAGGATCCGCGCCTGCCGATGATGATGGCGGCGCCGCCGCGCCGAGCGGACGCCCCCCGAAAGCGGAGGAGCTTCGTGAGCGAGGCCCCCCGCGTCGGCGACGTCCTCCTATGGGAGAGCTGGCTGCGTCACGAGGTGCCCATGAACTTCGCCGAGGAGGACCGCATCTCGGTCAGCTTCAACTACGGCTGGAGCTGACGCTCGAAAGGGCTTGCGCCGCGGACCGGCGGGCGCTAGGGGCGGCGCTCACTCTTACGCCACCGGGTTCTGGGTGACCCGCGCGATCCGCGCGCAGGGCCCTCCGGTGATGTCGAAAGGACGATGGCGATGGACGCCTCCGAGATGCGAGACAAGACGCCTGACGAGCTGCGCACGCGGCTCGTCGACCTCAAGAAGGAGGCCTTCAACCTCCGCTTCCAGCAGGCGACGAGCCAGCTCGAGAACACCGCCCGCATTCGCGTGGTGCGCCGTGAGGTCGCTCGCGTGAAGACGATCCTCAACCAGAAGGCCGCCGAGGCCGCCACGACCGAAGCGGAGGCCTGACCCATGCCCAAGCGCGTCCTCTCCGGCCTCGTGACCAGCGACAAGAACGAGCAGACGGTGACCGTCCTCGTCGAGCGGCGTTACACGCACCCGCTCCTGCACAAGACCGTCCGGTCCTCCAAGAAGTATCGGGCCCACGATCCGAAGAACACCTACAAGACCGGCGACACCGTCCGCATTCAGGAATGCGCGCCGATCTCCAAGACCAAGCGCTGGGAGGTGATCACGGCCGAGGCCTGATCCCCACCCGGCTCAATCGAAACCCCGGGGGCGCGCCCCCGAAGGTCGGGAGAGACCCACAATGATCCAGATGCAGACCAACCTGGAGGTCGCCGACAATTCCGGCGCGCGGCGCGTCCAGTGCATCAAGGTGCTGGGCGGCTCGCACCGCCGCTACGCCTCGGTCGGCGACGTCATCGTCGTGTCCGTCAAGGAGGCGATCCCGCGTGGCCGCGTGAAGAAGGGCGACGTGCGCAAGGCCGTGGTCGTGCGCACCGCGAAGGAGGTCCGCCGCGACGACGGGACCGCCATCCGCTTCGACGGCAACGCCGCCGTCATCCTCAACAACGCGAATGAGCCCGTGGGCACCCGGATCTTCGGCCCCGTGGTGCGCGAGCTGCGCGCCAAGAACTTCATGAAGATCATCTCGCTGGCTCCGGAGGTGCTCTGATGGCCGCCAAGATCAAGAAGGGCGATCACGTGATCGTCCTGACCGGCAAGGACCGAGGCCGCACCGGCGACGTCACGCTCGTCTCACCCAAGACCGGCAAGGCCGTGGTCGACGGGCTGAACGTCGCGATCCGCCACGTGAAGCAGTCGCAGACCGCCCAGGGCGGCCGCGTGCCGCAGCCGATGCCGATCGACCTCAGCAACCTCGCCGTGGTCGACGCCAAGGGTAAGCCGACCCGCGTCGGCTTCCGGATGGAAGAGGGCAAGAAGGTCCGCTTCGCCAAGACTACGGGGGACACGATCTGATGCTCGACTCGACCGACTACACCCCGCGGCTCAAGGCCGACTTCCAGAACCGGATCAAGCCGGCGCTCAAGGAGAAGTTCGGCTACTCGAACGACATGATGATCCCGCGGCTCGACAAGATCGTGCTCAACATGGGCGTCGGCGAGGCCGTGAACGACACCAAGAAGGTGCGCTCGGCGCAGGCCGACCTGACGCTGATCGCCGGCCAGAAGGCCGTCATCACCAAGGCGAAGAAATCGATCGCGGGCTTCCGCGTCCGCGAGGACATGCCGCTCGGAACCAAGGTCACGCTCCGCGGCCCGCGCATGTACGAGTTCCTTGACCGCCTGATCACCATCGCCCTGCCGCGCGTGCGCGACTTCCGGGGCGTGAAGCCCACGGCGTTCGACGGTCGCGGCAACTACGCGATGGGCCTCAAGGAGCACATCGTGTTCCCCGAGATCGATTACGACAAGGTCGACGAGGTGCGCGGCATGGACATCATCATCGCCACCACCGCCAAGACCGACGAGGAGGCCAAGGCCCTCCTCAAGGAGTTCAACCTGCCGTTCGCCGGCGAA
The DNA here is from genome assembly GCA_963832275.1 of uncultured Alphaproteobacteria bacterium. Taxonomy (GTDB): domain Bacteria; phylum Pseudomonadota; class Alphaproteobacteria; order Rhodobacterales; family Rhodobacteraceae; genus Hasllibacter. The sequence goes on along the minus strand of CAWHTQ010000031.1, from coordinate 171,520 downwards.
GCCGGAGGGGACAAGTAATGGCCAAGAAGTCCATGATCGAGCGCGAGAAGAAGCGCGAGCGCCTGGTGAAGCAGTACGCATCCAAGCGCGCCGCCCTCAAGGAGGTCGCGACGGATGAGAGCCTGACCGTCGAGGAGCGCTTCAAGGCGCGCCTCAAGCTGGCCAAGCTCCCGCGCAACTCGTCCGCCGTGCGGCTGCACAATCGCTGCCAGCTCACGGGCCGGCCGCGCGGCTACTACCGCAAGCTGAAGATCAACCGGATCGCCCTGCGCGATCTCGGCTCTGCCGGGCAGATCCCCGGCATGGTCAAGTCGAGCTGGTAGGGGAGGGAGACGCAATGAACGATCCCATCGGCGACATGCTCACCCGCATCCGCAACGCCCAGATGCGCGGCAAGTCCGTGGTCCAGACGCCGGCCTCCAAGCTGCGCGCCTGGGTGCTCGACGTGCTCGCGGACGAGGGCTACATCCGCGGCTACGAGAAGACGACCGGGAAGGACGGCCACCCCGCGATCGACATCTCCCTCAAGTACTACGAGGGCGTGCCGGTCATCCGCGAGGTCAAGCGCGTCTCGAAGCCGGGCCGCCGCGTCTACATGGGCGCCGGCGAGCTTCCCTCCGTGCGCCAGGGCCTCGGCGTCGCCATCGTCTCCACCCCGCAGGGCGTCATGTCCGACGCCAACGCGCGGGCGGGGAACGTCGGCGGCGAAGTGCTCTGCACGGTCTTCTGAGGAGGATGACATGAGCAGAATCGGCAAGGTGCCCGTGCAGCTTCCCTCCGGCGTGGAGGCGAGCGTGAGCGGCCGCACCGTCAACGTGAAGGGTCCCAAGGGGAGCCGCGCGTTCACCGCGACGGACGACGTCGCCATCGCGGTGGAGGACGGCACCATCACCGTCACGCCGCGCGGCAAGTCCAAGCGCGCGCGCCAGCAATGGGGCATGTCCCGCACGCAGATCGCGAACTGCGTGACCGGCGTGACCACCGGCTTCCGCAAGGAGCTCGAGATCCAGGGCGTCGGCTATCGGGCGCAGATGCAGGGCCAGGTCCTGAAGCTGAACCTAGGCCTGTCGCACGACGTGAACTACGAGGCGCCAGAGGGCGTCACCGTCACGGCGCCCAAGCAGACCGTGATCGTGGTCGAGGGCATCGACGAGCAGGAGGTGGGGCAGGTGGCCGCGAATATCCGGCAGTACCGCAAGCCCGAGCCCTACAAGGGCAAGGGCATCCGCTACAAGGACGAGTACGTCTTCCGCAAGGAAGGCAAGAAGAAGTAAGGAGCGCCAGATGGCCAACAGCAAACGGGATCTGTTCCTGCGTCGTCGCCTGCGCGTCCGGAACAAGCTGCGCAAGGTCGCGGCGGGGCGCGTGCGCCTCTCCGTCCACCGCAGCAACAAGAACATCAGCGTCCAGCTGATCGACGACGTACAGGGCCGCACCATCGCCGCCGCCTCCACCCTGGAGAAGGACCTGGGCGTGGTCGGCCGTGGGAACGTGGAGGCCGCCGCCAAGGTGGGCGCCGCGATCGCCGAGCGCGCGAAGGCCGCCGGGATCGAGGAGGCCTATTTCGATCGGGGCGGCTTCCTGTTCCACGGCAAGGTGAAGGCCCTGGCCGACGCCGCGCGTGAGGGCGGTCTGCGCATCTAGGCGGCCCGGCCGGGCACGTCCCGGCCGGATCGCGACGCCGAAGGCGGCACCCCGCCTCGATGATCAGGCGGCTCCGTGCGGGTCGACCGGGATCGGCATGACATCAGCGGCCCGGAACCGGGCGGAGGAGCCAGCATGGCGAGAGACACCAACAGGGGCGGCGGCGGACGCGGCCGCCGCGACGAGAACCCCGAATTCGCCGACCGGCTGGTCGCGATCAACCGGGTCTCCAAGACGGTGAAGGGCGGCAAGCGCTTCGGCTTCGCGGCGCTCGTCGTCGTCGGCGATCAGAAGGGCCGCGTCGGCTTCGGCAAGGGCAAGGCCAAGGAGGTCCCCGAGGCCATCCGCAAGGCCACCGAGAGCGCCCGCCGCAACCTGATCCGCGTGCCGCTGCGCGATAGCCGCACGCTGCACCACGACCAGGAGGGGCGTCACGGCGCCGGCCGGGTCATCATGCGCTCGGCGCCGCAGGGCACCGGGATCATCGCCGGCGGCCCGATGCGCGCGGTGTTCGAGATGCTGGGCATCCAGGACGTCGTCGCCAAGTCGCAGGGCTCCCAGAACCCCTACAACATGATCCGCGCCACGCTCGACGGCCTCCAGCGCGAGAGCTCGCCCCGCATGGTCGCGCAGAGGCGTGGCAAGAAGGTCGCCGACATCCTGCCGCGCCACGAGAAGTCCGAGGACACCCCCGAGGTGGCCGAGCTCGTTCCGGAGGGCAACTGATGGCGACCATCGTCGTGAAGCAGGTGGGCTCGCCCATCCGCCGCCCTGCGAAGCAGCGCGCGGTCCTCATCGGCCTCGGCCTCAACAAGATGCATCGCACCCGCGAGCTCGAGGACACCCCCTCAATCCGCGGCATGGTCGCCACGGTGCCGCACCTGGTGGAGATCATCGAAGAGCGAAACTGACTGTGTCGCGTTTACGCGCTTCATCAGAATAGGCACCATTCACCGCTAACTTTAGACGGTCTCCATAGATTGGGGACCGTCCATGCCACATCGTTCATCAACATTTCCGGCAGGGACGGCGTCCGCCTCCTCCCCGGTCCATCTTCCACATCTCGACGGCGCCCGCGGGCTCGCGGCGCTCGCCGTCGTGATCGAGCACCTAGCCCGTTTCGGACCGTCTCCGGCTTCCTCGACCTACGGTCTCGGAGGGGTAGGCGTGCTTTTGTTTTATGTCCTGAGCGGATTCCTGATGGCCCACCTCTATCTCGGACGCCCGTTCGACGCTGGTGGCGTCAGGTCCTACACCCTTAGCCGCGCGAGCCGTGTTCTTCCATTGTTCTACGTCGCCGTGATCGGCGGATGCGTCCTGCTCGCGGCCTTCGGACATTCCGGCTATGCGTTCAGCAGCGCCCGGGAGATCCTGTCGAACGCCTTGCTGATCCGCGGGACCGGAGTCCTCTGGTCGATCCCGGTCGAGATCCATTTTTACGGGTTCTTTGTGCTGCTTTGGTTCGCCGCGTCCATCGGGCGGCTGGGCGTGGCGTCGGCTGTCCTGCTCGGGGCCTGCGCCGCGATCGGTTCGGCCGCATGGACGTCGTCGTCCGAACATCGCTGGGTCGTCTACTATGCACATGTCTTCTTGGCTGGCTGCGCGATGGCGAGGGTCTACGGGGCATCGCCGCACGCTTTCGCCGCGGCCGGTCGCCACCCGGTGGGACGCGCGGTCGCCTGGCTGCTCCTGGCGTCGTTTCCGCTCGCGATCCCGGGTGTGCGGCAGGCGCTCGGGCAGCCACAGCTCCCACTTTTCCTGGACCCCGTCGCGATCGGCTATCCGATCGCGGTCCTCGGTGCCGCCCTTGCGGCAGCCGGGCCGTTCCGAGCCCTTGCGACCGCGCCTCTGCGCTGGCTCGGCGGCATCTCGTACAGCCTGTACCTGCTGCATATGCCCCTGATCCTCCTGCTCATAGGCATCGGTGTTCAGGATGCTCTCCCGGGCGGCCTGGCGGCCGCCGCGGTGCTTGCGGCTTGCATCTTCGTGGCGTGGCTATCGGCTCGGATGATCGAACGCCCGGCACAGGATTGGTTGAAGACGCGGCTCGCGCCCGCACGCGCCGACGCCGTCACGCACCCGTCGACGGTCCCCGCGACCGGGGGGCAAGGCGCCCCGACCCGATGATCGGCCCTCTGGCGGCCCGCACCCCCCTGGCGTCGCGACTTGTCAGGCCGCGTCGCCGGGGTTAGGAGGCGCGCTCCCGTACGGCACCCGCCGCGCGGGCGACATGCCGCGTCCGCCCCATCCGCTTCCCGCGGGGCGCGTCCGGCCCACCCAGGAGAAGCACCATGGGCATCCGCCTCAACCAACTGTCCGACAATCCCGGCGCCGCCAAGAAGGCCAAGCGCGTCGGCCGCGGTCCGGGTTCCGGCACCGGCAAGACCGCCGGCCGCGGCATCAAGGGGCAGAAGTCCCGCTCCGGCGTCGCGATCAACGGCTACGAGGGCGGCCAGATGCCGCTCTACCAGCGCCTGCCGAAGCGGGGCTTCAACAAGCCGAACCGCAAGCGCTACACCGTCATCAATCTCGGCCTGATCCAGAAGTTCGTGGACGCCGGGAAGCTCGACGCCGGCGCGATCACCGAGGAGAGCCTCGTCGCCTCGGGCCTCGTGCGCCGCGTGCGCGACGGCGTTCGGATCATGGCCCAGGGCGAAGTCACCGGTGCTCTCACGATCTCGGTCACCGGAGCCAGCCGCGCGGCCGTCGCCGCGGCCGAGGCCGCGGGCGGCTCGCTCAAGGTCTCCGCGGGCCCCGTCGCCGCCGACGCCTGACGCGTCACCGGGGCGGTTGTGGCGCGCCGCGCCGCCCCTTAGGTCTGCTCCGCCGGGCGGACATGCCCCAGGACGAGGGACGAACCCATGGCATCAGCCGCCGAACAGATGGCCTCGAACATGAGCTGGGGCGCCTTCGGCAAGGCGACCGAGCTGCGGCAGCGCATCCTCTTCGCGCTCGGTCTGCTGATCGTCTACCGTATCGGCACCTATATTCCCGTACCCGGAATCGACGGGGGCGAGCTTCGCGTCTTCATGGAACAGTCCATGGCCGGCATCGGCGGGATGCTGTCCATGTTCACCGGCGGCGCGCTGGGGCGCATGGGCATCTTCGCCCTGGGGATCATGCCCTATATCTCGGCCTCGATCATCGTGCAGCTGATGACCGCGATGGTTCCGAGCCTTGAGTCCCTCAAGAAGGAAGGCGAGGCGGGCCGCAAGAAGATCAACCAGTACACCCGCTACCTCACCGTCGTCCTCGCGACCTTCCAGGCCTACGGCCTCGCGGTCAGCCTCGAGAGCGGCGGCCTCGTCACCGATCCCGGCTGGTTCTTCCGCGCCGCCTGCGTGATCACGCTGGTCGGCGGGACCATGTTCCTGATGTGGCTGGGCGAGCAGATCACCTCCCGCGGGATCGGCAACGGCATCTCGCTCATCATCTTCGTCGGCATCGTCGCCGAGCTGCCCGCCGCCATCGCGGGCTTCCTCGCGCAGGGCCGGTCGGGCGCGATCTCCCCGGCGGTGATCGTCGGCGTCCTCGTGATGGTCGTCGCGGTGATCGCCTTCGTGGTCTTCATGGAGCGCGCGCTGCGCAAGATCCACATCCAGTACCCGCGCCGCCAGGTCGGGATGAAGGTCTACGATGGCGGCTCGAGCCATCTTCCGGTCAAGGTGAACCCCGCCGGCGTCATTCCCGCGATCTTCGCCAGCAGCCTGCTGCTCCTGCCGACCACGATCAGCACCTTCTCCGGCCAGCAGACCGGGCCCGTCATGTCGACGCTGCTGGCTTATTTCGGCCCCGGTCAGCCGCTCTACCTTCTGTTCTTCACCGCGATGATCGTGTTCTTCACTTACTTCTACACCACCAACGTCGCCTTCAAGACCGAGGACGTGGCCGACAATCTCAAGAACCAGTCGGGATTCGTCCCCGGCATCCGTCCCGGCAAGCGCACTGCCGAGTACCTGGACTACGTCGTCAACCGGCTCCTGGTCCTGGGCTCGGCCTATCTCGCGGCGGTCTGCCTCCTGCCCGAGATCCTGCGCGCCCAGCTTGCGATCCCGTTCTACTTCGGCGGCACCTCGCTCCTTATCGTCGTCTCGGTCACGATGGACACGATCCAGCAGGTGCAGTCCCACCTCCTCGCCCATCAATACGAGGGGCTTATCGAGAAGAGTCAGCTTCGTGGAAAGCGGCGCGGCGGACGCAAGGGAACGGCCAGACGATGAACATCATCCTTCTCGGCCCGCCCGGGGCCGGCAAAGGGACCCAGGCGCGCAAGCTGGTCGAGCACCGCGGCATGGTGCAACTCTCCACCGGGGACATGCTCCGCGCCGCGCGCGCCTCGGGCACGTCCATGGGCCGCCGCGTCGCCGCGATCATGGACGCGGGCGAGCTCGTCACCGACGATGTCGTCATCGGCCTGATCGAGGAGCAACTCGACGCCGACCCGTCGGGCGGCTTCATCTTCGACGGCTTCCCTCGCACCTTGGCGCAGGCCGACGCGCTCGCCGACCTCCTGGCGCAGAAGGGGACGGCCCTCGACGCGGTCATCGAGCTGCGGGTCGACGACGACGCGCTCGTGCGCCGGATCTCGGGGCGCTTCTCCTGCGGAAATTGCGGCGAGGTCTATCATGACGTGACCAAGCGCCCGGCCACGCCGGATACCTGCGATGTCTGCGGACATTCCCAGATGGTGCGCCGGGCGGACGACAACGAGGAGAGCCTGCGCACGCGGCTCATGGAGTACTACAAGAAGACGTCGCAGCTCATCGGCTATTATCACGCCGGCGGCCGGCTTCACGTGATCGACGGACTCGGAACGCCGGAGGCCGTCGAGGCCGCGATCGCCGCCGCGCTGCCCGCCTGACGGGCGGCGGCAGGGCAGGGGACGCCGGGCGCGGGTCGCCCTCTTGACGGGCTGTCAAGACATTAATAGGTGGCAGCCTCCCCATCAGGGAATCAGTCACCGCGCGGCCTCGTGCCGCATCCCTACGACAATGGTATCCGAACGGGCCCGGCGGCACGACGCTCCGGGCCTTGGTTGTGAGAAAAGGATCCGGCATCACGGATCCGCAACGCAAGAAGGAGACGCGGTTTGGCTCGAATCGCCGGCGTCAACATTCCAACGAACAAGAGGGTGCCCATCGCCCTCACCTATATCCACGGCATCGGACCTGCGGGGGCGGCCAGCATCGTCGAGGCGGTCGGGGTCGATCCGACCCGCCGCGTCAACGAGCTGTCGGACGCCGACATCCTCGCGATCCGCGAGCATATCGACGCCAACTTCCAGGTCGAGGGCGACCTGCGCCGCGACACTCAGATGAACATCAAGCGCTTGATGGACCTCGGCTGCTACCGCGGCCTGCGGCATCGTCGCAACCTGCCCGTTCGCGGTCAGCGCACCCATACCAACGCACGTACGCGCAAGGGCCCCGCGAAGGCCATCGCCGGCAAGAAGAAGTAGGGGAGGGCGAGCATGGCACAGGCCCCCAAGCGCGCCACCAAGCGCAAGGTCTCGAAGAACATCGCGACGGGCGTCGCCCACGTGAACTCTTCGTTCAACAACACCAAGATCCTGATCTCCGATGTCCAGGGCAACGCGATCGCCTGGTCCTCTGCCGGCACCTGCGGGTTCAAGGGCAGCCGCAAGTCCACGCCCTACGCGGCCCAGATGGCGGCCGAGGATGCGGGCAAGAAGGCGCAGGATCACGGCATGCGGACCCTCGAGGTCGAGGTGCAGGGTCCCGGGTCGGGCCGCGAGAGCGCGCTGCGCGCCTTGGCCGCCGTGGGCTTCAACATCACGGCCATCCGCGACGTGACGCCGATCGCGCATAACGGTGTCCGCCCGCCGAAGCGTCGCCGCGTCTGACATCCGCCGAACGTCGGGGGCCGCGTCCGCGCGGTCCCCTCGCGCTTTATTTTGACCTCGGGAGCGCGCGGAGCCATGGGCCGCGCGCGGGAATGGAGGGACCATGACGATCCACAAGAATTGGGCCGAGCTCATCAAGCCGACGCAGCTCGACGTGAAGCCGGGGAACGACCCCGCGCGTCAGGCGACGCTCACGGCCGAGCCGCTCGAGCGGGGCTTCGGTCTCACCCTCGGCAATGCGCTGCGCCGGGTGCTCATGTCCTCGCTCCAGGGCGCGGCGATCACGTCGGTGCAGATCGACAACGTGCTGCATGAGTTCAGCTCGGTCGCCGGCGTGCGGGAGGACGTGACCGACATCGTCCTCAACCTCAAGGGCGTCGCGCTCAAGATGGATGTCGAGGGGCCCAAGCGGTTGTCGGTCTCCGCCAAGGGTCCGGGCGTCGTCACTGCCGGCGACATCTCCGGCAGCGCGGGGATCGAGATCCTCGATCCCTCCCACGTGATCTGCCATCTCGATGACGGCGCGGACCTCTTCATGGAGCTCACCGTCGATACCGGGAAAGGCTATGTCGCCGCCGACAAGAACAAGCCCGAGGACGCGCCGATCGGCATGATCGCGATCGACGCGATCTACTCGCCTATCCGCCGGGTCTCCTACGACGTGCAGCCGACCCGCGAGGGGCAGGTGCTCGACTACGACAAGCTCACCATGAAGATCGAGACAGACGGCTCGGTCACGCCGGACGACGCGGTCGCCTATGCCGCGCGCATCCTGCAGGACCAGCTCCAGGTCTTCGTCAATTTCGACGAGCCCGACAGTGCGCGCGACAGCTCGCTGGACGACGGGCTGGAGTTCAACCCGCTCCTCCTCAAGAAGGTCGACGAGCTCGAGCTTTCGGTGCGTTCGGCGAACTGCCTGAAGAACGACAACATCGTCTACATCGGCGACCTCATCCAGAAGACCGAGGCCGAGATGCTGCGGACGCCGAATTTCGGCCGCAAGTCGCTCAACGAGATCAAGGAGGTGCTCTCCGGCATGTCCTTGCATCTCGGGATGGACGTGGATGACTGGCCGCCCGAGAACATCGAGGACCTGGCCAAGAAGTTCGACGACAGCTTCTAGGGCCGTCCGGCGGGGGCCGAACCCCCGCCGCCGCGGTGCAAACAATTCGCAAGGGCCTGGCCGGCCGATCCGCCTCACCTGTGCATAGTATGCGCATGGATCGTGCATCCGCGGCGCATCCGCCATTTATCTGGGCAATCCCGCCCCACCAATGAGGCCCTCGGCACGCACCGCGGTGGCCCGCATAAAACGAAATGGAGACCAGACCATGCGCCATGCCCGCGGATACCGCCGCCTCAATCGAACGCACGAGCACCGCAAGGCACTCTTCGCCAACATGTCCGGCAGTCTGATCGAGCACGAACAGATCACGACGACCTTGCCGAAAGCCAAGGAACTCAAGCGGATCGCGGACAAGCTGATCACGCTGGGGAAGCGCGGCGACGTCCACGCCCGCCGCCAGGCCGCTGCGCGGCTCAAGCAGGACATGCACGTCGCCAAGCTGTTCGACGTGCTCGGACCGCGCTACGCGGAGCGGCCAGGGGGCTATGTCCGCGTGCTGAAGGCGGGATTCCGTTACGGCGACATGGCGCCTATGGCGATCGTCGAGCTCGTCGACCGCGACCCTGCGGCAAAGGGGGCCGCGGACCGTGCCCGGGTCGCCGAGGAGGACGCCGCCCTCGCGGCGGATTGAGCCCCGTGGCACCGCGCCGGACCTTCCGCGCGGTGCCAATCCAGACATCGTCCGGCTCGTGAAAATCTCTAAGGTTTGATCTAGTTTTTCCCGGGACGGGATCCTGGGATGCGCGATCTCGGGACGTTGTGCGGGCGGTTCGGGGCCGGCCCCGCGATCCTCGATCAACGCGTCGTAGCCGCCATGCGCCGGTCGTAGAGTTTTGAAAGCAATGCGATCTGCACGGCAGCGCCGTCCTGCGGAACCTCCCGCGTCACGAACCGCTCGAACTTGGAGCGCTCTTCGTCGACCGGCAGCAAGTCGCTGATGATTGGCAAGATATGTCCTTCCCTCATCGAACCCTCCTCGGCTCTGACGCAGAGTTCGGAGTTGACTGGGCAGTCCGCAACTTGTCTTTGGAGTTATGTCGAAAAGGACAGGTATAGAGTACGAACTCAATCGCATCGGCGAGCTGTCGAGCGCTGGGTACTTCGTAGGGCTCCACATACGCTTTGCGGCCCCCCTCATTTCCTTCGTCACCTATCCCGTGAGCTGGCAGACCCACTACAATGCTCAGGCGTATCAGCTCCGCGATCCGATGGTGGCGTGGGGCTTTTCCGAGGAGGGGGCAGTCAGATGGAGCGACCTGGCCATCCCCGACCCGTTCAACATCATGGCCCAAGCCGCCGAACACGGCATGAGGCACGGCATGTGCTGCGCGCACGGGCCCATACGCTCGCGGACGATCGTCGCGGCTGCGAGCCGCAATCGCCCGTTCGAGGATACCGAAATGGCCGAGATCGCTTTCCTCGCGAAGAGGATGCACAAGGTCACCGAACCGCCCGAGAGCCTGACCACCGCGCAGGTCGAAGCGCTGCGCCGCATTGCGGCCGGCGACCGACACTCCGCCGCAGCCGACGCGCTCGGCATATCGGTCAGTGCGCTCAAGGCCCGTCTCGCCTCCGCGCGAGACAAGCTCCTCTGCCGAACAACGGCCGAGACCCTGCAGAAGGCCAAGGACTACGGTCTGATGTAGGGGCTGACCTTCGCCAGAGGTCGGCATCCTTCAATCCATCCTTAGGGGGACGGCACCATGGAAACCACGACACTCTCCTTCGCCAATCTGCACAACCATGGCGAGCTTTTTGCCAATCTGTTTCGCGCAAGGCGCGAAAGCTTCATCACCCGGAACAACTGGGACCTGCCCCAGGCCATGGGGATGGAGTACGACCAGTACGACACGCCCGCCTCGCGCTGGATCGCGGTGCACGAGTTCGGCGAGGTCCTCGCCGGCATCCGCCTGACGCCGACGACGATGCGCAACGGCATCTACTCCTACATGATCCGCGATGCGCAGAAGGGCCTGCTCCACTCGCTGCCGCAGACCCTCCTCGACGAGGAGGCGCCCGTCTCCGAGCAGGTGTGGGAGTCGAGCCGCGTGTTCGTGTCCGCCCGGGCGCCGCAGCTGCTGCGCGCCCGCGTCCACACCCAACTCTACACCGGCATGACCCGCGCCGCCCGTGAGATGGGCGCGACCCGCGTCCTCTGCCTGATCCCGGCGATCTGGCCGCGCTGGACCAAGCGCCTCGACATGGACGCGGTCGGGGCCGGCCCGGTCATGCATCTCGACGGCGTCGACAACCAGTGCGTGTCCATCGATCTGACCGCGAAGATGCACTGAAGGCGAGGGACCATCCGGCGGCGCCCCCGTTCCGGGGTGCCGCCGATCTTGCCAAGGCGATGCGCGCGCGCCAACGCTTCGCGTCATGGCGGATCTCTTCGACAGCGGACCGATGGCGGCCGGTGACGCAGCGCGGCGGCCGCTCGCGGACCGCCTCCGCCCCTCCGACCTGTCGCAGGTCGTCGGGCAGGATCACGTCCTGGCGGACGGCCCGCTCGGCGCGATGCTCGCCGCCGGCACGCTCTCCAGCCTGATTCTCTGGGGCCCTCCCGGGACGGGTAAGACGACCATCGCCCGCCTCCTCGCGGCGCGCACGTCCCTGGCCTTCGTTCCCATCAGCGCGATCGACGCCGGCGCAGCCGATCTGCGCAAGCTGTTCGCGGCCGCCGCGATGCGCCGTTCCAACGGCCTCGGCACGCTGCTCTTCGTCGACGAGGTCCATCGGTTCAACAAGGCCCAGCAAGACGCGTTCCTGCCCCATATGGAGGACGGGACCATCACCCTGGTAGGCGCGACGACCGAGAATCCGTCCTTCGAGCTCAACGCCGCGCTCCTGAGCCGGGCGCAGGTGATCGTCCTGCGCCGGCTGGACGAGGCCGCGCTGGCGCTCCTCCTGGACCGGGCGGAGGCCGAGGTCGGACCCTTGCCGCTCACGGCCGCGGCCCGCATCCGGATGCTCGGCATGGCGGACGGTGACGGGCGCGCCCTCCTCGGGATGGTGGAGCAGGTCCTCGGCGCCCCGGGGCCGCTCGACCCCGAGGGACTCGCTCGCCGCACCGCGCGGCGGGCGGCGCAATACGACAAGTCGGGCGACGCGCATTACGACCTGATCTCGGCCCTGCACAAATCGGTGCGCGGTTCCGATCCCGACGCCGCGCTCTACTGGCTGGGCCGGATGCTGGAGGGCGGCGAGGACCCCCGCTACCTCGCCCGCCGCCTCCTGCGGATGGCGATCGAGGATGTCGGCCTCGCCGACCCGCACGCGCCCGCCATCTGCATCGCCGCCTGGGAGACCTATCAGCGCCTGGGCTCGCCCGAGGGGGAGCAGGCGCTCGCCAACGCGGCCATTCACCTCGCGCTGGCGCCGAAGTCGAACGCGGCATACGCGGCCTACAAAGCGGCGCGCCGGCTCGCCGGTCAGACGGGCTCCCTGCCGCCGCCGGCCCACATCCGCAACGCCCCGACGAAGCTGATGAAGGCGTTGGGCCGCGGCGCCGGCTACGAGTACGATCACGATGCCGAGGGCGGCGTGTCCGGACAGGATTACTTTCCGGACGGCATGGATCGTCCGCGGCTCTACGAGCCTATCGAACGCGGGAACGAGGCCCGCATCACGCGGCGGCTTGCGGAGTTGGATGCCATCCGCGCGCGCCGGGCGGCGGGGGACTGAACCCGGTGCCGGCGCAGGCTCCGCGCAGCGGACGAGGCGCCCGGCCCAAGGCCCGCACGCCGAAGGCCGAGGGAGGACTCCCGCTGCCATTGACGCCCCGCGCCGCGCGCGCGACATCGCGGCGATGCTCGCCACCCTCCTTCAGGTCGCGGCCGGCGGCGCCGCCGGATCGGTCCTCCGATACGCCGCCGGCCTCGCCATCGGCCGCGTCCCCGCGCCGGGAGGGTTTCCGCTCGCGGTCCTGACGGTGAACGTGCTGGGCTCGGCCGCGATGGGTGCCTTCGTCGTCCTGGCAGCCCGCCACGGGCTCATGCATCTCTCGCCACTCGTGATGACCGGCCTCCTCGGCGGGTTCACCACCTTCTCCGCCTTCAGCCTGGAGACCGCCGCCCTCATCGATCGCGGACGTGCGGGGCAGGCGGCACTCTACGTGGCGCTCTCGGTCGCGCTCTCGGTCGGCGGGCTGATGCTCGGCATGCTCGCGGCGCGGGCGGCATGAACGGTGTCACACATCTGCGCGTGGGCCCGGACGAGGGCGACCAGCGCCTTGACAGGTTCCTGCGCCGGCGCCTGCCGCATCTGGGCCAAGGCCGGATCGAGAAGCTCTGCCGCAAGGGAGAGGTCCGCCTGAACGGCGCGCGCGCGAAGCCCGTGGCGCGCGTCGCCGTGGGCGATGAGGTGCGCGTGCCGCCGGTCCCGCCGCCCGGTGAGCGGCCGGCGCCCACCGCCCCCCGCCGCATCGCCGAGGCGGATGCCGAGGCGATCCGTGCCGCCGTGATCTACGGCGACGACCACCTCATCGTCCTTAACAAGCCCGCCGGGCTGCCGACCCAGGGCGGCACCGGGCAGACGCGCCATGTCGACGGCCTCGCCGCGGCGCTCGTCCCCTTCGGAGAGGAGCCGCCCCGCCTCGTCCACCGGCTCGACAAGGACACCTCGGGAATCCTCGTCCTCGCCCGCGGGCGGATCATGGCGAAGGCCCTGTCGGACGCGTTCCGCAACCGCACCACGCGCAAGCTCTACTGGGCGGCGGCCGCGGGCGTGCCGTCCCCGCGCATGGGCACCGTGCGCTATGGACTGCTCAAGGCGCCGGGCCACGGTCGCGGGGGCGAGAACGAGAAGATGCGGATCGTCCATCCGCGCGAGATCGACGCCACCCCCGGCGCTCAGCGCGCCACCACCGACTACGCGGTGATCGACGCCCTGGGACAGCGCGCCTGCTGGCTCGCCCTCGTCCCCATCACCGGCCGTACGCACCAGTTGCGCGCGCACATGGCCGCTCTCGGGCATCCCATCGTCGGCGACGGCAAGTACGGCGGCTCCGGTCAGGAGAATCTCGGCGACGGATGGGGCGCGCAGCTCGGCGGGGAGATCAGCCGCAAGCTGCACCTGCACGCGCGGAGCCTCGCGGTGGACCACCCCGCGACCGGCGCGCGGCTGACCCTGACCGCCCCTCTGCCGCCGCACATGGCGCGGACCTGGGAGACCGTCGGCTGGTCCGTCCGGGACGCGCCTGCCGATCCGTTCGAGGACCTCCCGTGAGCGAGTGGGCGGCGCGGCGCTTCTGGACCCGCGCGCGGGTCGCAGAGGTGCCCGGCGGTCATGAGGTGCGCCTGGACGACAGGGCCCTGCGCACCCCGCTGCGCTCCCCCCTCGTCCTGCCGACCGTGGCGATGGCCGAGGCGGTCGCCGCCGAATGGGACGCGGCCGGTGAGCGGATCGACCCCCTCGCCATGCCCGTGACCCGAAGCGCGAACTCGGCCGTCGACAAGGTCGCGCCGCAGCGAGAGGAGGTCATCGGCCTCCTGGCCGAGTACGGCGCGACGGACCTCCTGTGCTATCGCGCCGACGGTCCGGCGCCGCTGATCGAGCGCCAGATGGCGGCCTGGGATCCCCTCCTAGCCTGGGCCGAGGACGCGCATGATGCGCGGCTGCGGTGCGCCGTGGACGTCATGCCGATCGCGCAGGATGCGACCGCCATGGCCCGGCTGCGCGCGCCGCTGGAGGCGGCCGACTCCTTCGCCCTGACGGCGTTTCACGACCTCGTGTCCATCTCGGGCAGCCTGGTGATCGCGCTGGCCGTCGCGCAGGGCGCCCTGAGGGTCGAGGCGGGCTGGGACGCATCGGCGCTTGACGAGGCCTGGCAGCGGGAGATTCTGGGGCGCCGACGCGGAGGCCGAGGCCTTTGCAGCGCGCCGCCGGGGCGACTTCCTCCATGCCGCGCGATTCCTGGAGCTGTCCCGCGGAGATGCGACGTGATCGCCGTGCTGCCCGCGCGCTGTGCATCGGGCCGCGCGAACGGTTCGGGCGGGCCGCACCGCGCTCCCCTCTCTTGACCTCCCTCGCTCCCTCCGCCCAAACTCTGGGCATTGCGGGCTCGGCTCGGCCGAACTCCGCGCAGGATGTCGGGCGATCCGCCCGCACAGGACATCGCCGGCGGCATACGACCGGTGGGACAACAGGGAAGAGATACGCATGACCAGAACAGTATTCCTCGGAGCGCTGACAGTCGCGAGCCTCGCCGCCGGCGCCGCCGCCGCGGCGACGCTCGACGACGTCAAGGCGCGTGGCACGCTCAACTGCGGCGTCGTCACCGGCCTGGCCGGCTTCGGCGCGCCCAACGCCAATGGCGAGTGGGAAGGCTTCGACGTGGCCGTCTGCCGCGCCGTCGCCGCCGCCGTGCTGGGCGACCCCACGGCCGTCACCTTCGTGCCGACCACCGGCAAGACGCGCTTCACGTCGCTCGCCTCCGGCGAGATCGACCTGCTCGCGCGGAACACCACCTGGACCTTCAGCCGCGACACCGACCTGAAGTTCGACTTCATCGGCGTGAACTACTACGACGGGCAGGGCTTCATCGTCCCGACCGCCCTGGGCGTGTCCTCGGCCAAGGATCTGGACGGCGCGACGATCTGCATCCAGACCGGCACCACCACCGAGCTGAACCTCGCGGACTACTTCCGCGCCAACAACATCAGCTACGAGCCGGTCCCGATCGAGACCAACGCCGAGGGCCAACAGCAATACCTCGCCGGCGCCTGCGACGCCTACACCACCGACGCGTCGGGCCTCGCGGCCACCCGCGCCACCTTCGAGACCCCAGGCGATCACGTGATCCTGCCCGAGATCATCTCGAAGGAGCCGCTCGGGCCGCTGGTGCGCCACGGCGACAACGAGTGGGCCGACATCGTCCGCTGGACGCTCAACGCGCTGATCACCGCCGAGGAGATGGGCATCACGTCCGCGAACGTGATGGACATGGCGGCCACCGCCGGCGACAATCCCGACGTCAATCGCCTCCTGGGCACCGAGGGCGAGCTCGGCGCGATGATGGGCCTCGAGAACGACTGGGCCGTCAACGCGATCGCCGCCGAAGGCAACTACGGCGAGATCTTCGAGAAGAACATCGGCGAGTCGACCCCGATCGGCCTCAGCCGCGGCCTCAATGCGCTCTACACCGAAGGCGGCCTGCTCTACGCGCCGCCCTTCCGCTAAGGGCATCCGGGGCCGGGCGCGGGGAGACCCCCCGCCCGGCCCCAACCGGACGGGCCAAGGCCCTCCGACGATCCGATCGGGGGACGCGATCATGACAGCGATGACCGAGGCGCCGCGCTCCGGATTCCGGATCGGCATGCTGGTGAACGACACCCGCTACCGATCCTACACCTTTCAGTTCCTCGCGTTGCTTGCAGTGGTGGCGTTCTTCGCCTGGCTCATCAGCAACGCCGTGTCCAACCTCGCAGACCTCGGCCAGGACATAAGCTACGGCTTCCTCGGTCAGCCGGCCGGCTACGACATCAACCAGCAGCCCATCCCATTCGACAGCCAGGACACGCACCTGCGCGCCGCGATCGTCGGAGTGATGAACACGCTCATCGTCGCCATCCTCGGCTGCGTGACGGCGACGATCATCGGCGTGCTGGCGGGCGTGCTGCGCCTGTCGAACAACTGGATCATCTCCAAGCTGATGGCGGTCTACGTGGAGGCGTTCCGAAACGTCCCCGTGCTGATCTGGATCCTGATCATCTTCTCGGTGATGGCCAACGCGTTGCCGCAGCCGAGCGCGTTCCGCGGCGACGACCCGGACGCCTCCATGCTGCTGGGCAGCTTCGCGTTCACGAATCGCGGCGTCTACGTCCCCATGCCGGTGATGACGCCGCTGGGCTGGCTGGTCGTGGCGGTCTTCCTGGCCTCGATCGCCGGGGTGTTCTGGTGGCGGGCCCGGGCGCGGAAGGCGCTCTACGACGAGGGCCGGGTGATCCCGGTGCTCTGGCCCGCGGTCGCCATCCTGATCGTGCCGACGCTCGTCGCCTATCTCGCGCTCGGCCGGCCAATCGGGCTCGACTACCCCGAGCTGCGCGGCTTCAACTTCCAGGGCGGGCTCAACATTCGGGGCAGCCTTATCGCGCTGTGGATCGCGCTCGCGATCTATACCGGCGCCTTCATCGCCGAGAACGTCCGAGCCGGCATCCAGGCCGTGAGCCGTGGGCAGACCGAGGCCGCGGCCTCCCTCGGGTTGCGCCCCGGGCGGATCATGAATCTCGTGATCCTGCCGCAGGCGATGCGCATCATCATTCCGCCGCTGATCTCGCAATACCTGAACCTGACGAAGAACTCGTCGCTCGCGATCGCGGTCGGCTACATGGACGTGACGGGCACGCTGGGCGGCATCACCCTGAATCAGACCGGTCGCGCGATCGAGGCGATCCTGCTGCTGATGCTGTTCTACCTCATCATCTCGCTCACGATCTCCGCGGTGATGAACGTCTACAACAACGCCGTGAAGCTGAAGGAGCGATGACGTGAGCGACACCCACGCCCAGTCCGTCGGCTTCGTCCGGCGCACCGAGATTCCGCCCGCGCCGCCCCCCGCGCTGGAGGCCGGGCCCGTCCGCTGGGTCCGCGACAATCTCTTCAAAGGCTGGGCGAACACCGTGATGACGGTTCTGGGCCTGATCGCGATCTACTTCCTGCTGCGCGCGATCCTGCCCTGGCTGCTGAACGGCATCTGGGACGCGGAGAGCATCCGCGACTGCCGCGAGATCCTCGAGGGCGCCACGGGCGGCTGCTTCGCCGTCATCACCGAGCGCTGGAACCAGCTCCTGTTCGGCCGGTATCCGCAGGACCAGTACTGGCGCCCGATCCTCGCCTTCGCCCTCGTCTTCGTCGCCGCGGCACCGATCCTCTTCCCCGCGCTGCCGAGGGTCATGCTCTGGTTCACGGGGCTGTTCCCGTTCCTCGCCTACTGGTTGATCTGGGGCGGCTCGATCCTGGCGCCTCTGGGCGTGCTGGCGGCCTTGGTCGCGGGCTATTACGCCTATCGCGCGATCGTCGATCGGAGCTTCGTCCTGGGGCTGCTCGCCGCCGTCGTCACGACGGTCGTGGTGATCGGGCTCCTCGGCCTGATCCTCCCAGGCGAAGGCGGTCCACTCGCACTCGCGCCGGTCGCGAGCCGGGAGATCGGTGGATTCATGCTGAACTTCATCCTCGGAGTGACCTGCGTGTCGCTCTCGCTGCCGCTCGGGATCGTCCTCGCCCTTGGCCGTCAGTCGAGCCTGCCGATCATCAAGATCATCTGCGTCGCGTTCATCGAGTTCATCCGCGGCGTTCCGCTGATCACGCTTCTCTTCGTGGCCAACGTCGTGCTGGCCTACTTCCTGCCGCCCAACGCGAACTTCGACCTGATCATCCGCGTCATCATCATGATCACGCTGTTCGCCGCGGCCTACATCGCCGAGGTGATCCGCGGTGGCCTCGCCGCCCTGCCCACGGGCCAGTACGAGGCGGCCGACAGCCTCGGCCTCGACTACTGGCAGGCGACGCGCCTGATCATCATGCCGCAGGCGCTGAAGATCTCGATCCCCGGCATCGTCAACGTCGCGATCGGGCTGTTCAAGGACACCACGCTGGTCTCCGTCATCTCGATGTTCGACCTTGTCGGGATGATCCGCGGACCGATCCTGGCGTCGCAGGACTGGAACGGCGTCTACTGGGAGCTCTTCGGCTTCGCGGCGGTGCTGTTCTTCGTCGTCTGCTACGCGATCTCGCAATACTCTCAACATCTCGAGCGCAGGCTCGCGACGGACCACCGGTGAGGGACCCCGCCATGACCATGACCGACACGATGCCCGCCGCCGCCCCCGCCATGCAGGTCAGCGACGAGGTCGCGATCCGCATCGAGGACATGAACAAATGGTACGGCACGTTCCACGTGCTGCGCGACATCGACCTCACGGTGCAGCGCGGCGAGCGGATCGTCGTCTGCGGCCCGTCGGGCTCCGGCAAGTCAACCCTCATCCGCTGCATCAACGCGCTCGAGGAGCATCAGGCCGGGCGCATCGAGGTGGATGGGACCGTCCTCTCTTCGGACATCAAGAACATCGACAAGATCCGATCCGAGGTCGGGATGTGCTTCCAGCACTTCAACCTCTTCCCGCACCTGACCATCCTCGAGAACTGCACCCTCGCGCCGATCTGGGTCCGCAAGACGCCCAAGCGGGAGGCCGAGGAGACGGCGATGCACTTCCTCGCCAAGGTCAAGATCCCCGAGCAGGCGGACAAGTATCCCGGCCAGCTCTCGGGCGGTCAGCAGCAGCGCGTCGCCATCGCGCGGTCCCTCTGCATGCGCCCGCGCATCATGCTCTTCGACGAGCCGACCTCCGCCCTCGATCCCGAGATGATCGCCGAGGTGCTCGACACGATGATCGAGCTCGCCGAGGAGGGGATGACGATGATCTGCGTGACCCATGAGATGGGCTTCGCCCGCAAGGTCGCGAACCGCGTCATCTTCATGGACCAGGGGCAGATCGTGGAGCAGAACGAGCCCGAGGCGTTCTTCAACAACCCGCAGAGCGATCGGACAAAGCTGTTCCTGTCGCAGATCCTGGGCCACTAGCCCCCAGTGAGGTCCCCCGGCACCGCGAAGCCTGCCACGTCCCCATGGGCGCGCATGGCGGCCGCCCAGTCGCGGGCGCGGAACTGCAGGATGGTCGCCGCGCCCGTCGGATAGTCGTAGAAGCGGGCATGGGCGGGCACGGTTCGCGCCAGGGCTGCCGCGGCCTCGCCGATCCCGGGATTGTGCCCGACCACGAGGATGCAGGTCCCCTTCGCCGCCGCTACGGCCTCACGGATCGCCGGCACGGGTGCATTGTAGAGGCCGCGCGATGCGACGGCGTCGATCGGCCAGTCGGCCGCGAGCGAAAGGGCGTCCCAGGTCTCCCGGGTGCGGGCGGCGGAAGAGACGAGGGCGGCTTCGGGCGCGGCGCCGACGTCCGCGAGCCAGCGCCCGATCGCGGCGGCTTCGGCGCGGCCCTTCTCGGCCAGAGGTCGGTCGTGATCGGACGTCCCGACCGGATGGTCGGACTTGCCGTGCCGCACGAGGATCAGGGTCAGGTTGGCGATCTCGAACCTCTCGATTGACGCGGCGGTGGTGGTCGGGGTTCCGGTCGGCCCCGTTTCTCCCCGGCATATACGTCCCGCCCGCCGCCGCACAGTACCGCGTGGCGTCTCGGGGGCCAGACCCGGGCTGCGACGCGTCATGCGTCGCCCGGATGCCTCCCTCGGCTCCGGCGTCCGGCTCTTGGCGCCGTCGATCCGAAAGGCGGATCACGTGCGGGGCGCGCCGCCTCGAGGGCCGGCATCGGTTCGACGGGCCCTTAGCGCAGGAACGCCTCCATGTGGAAGGCGGCCTGCGCGTCGGTGCGGCCCCAACCGGCCGAGACCGGGCAGGCCCGACGCACCGCGCAGCCGCGCGTGCGGCAGTCGGCCCCCTCCGGCGAGCGGACATAGGCCTGGCAGGCGGGCACGTCGTAGCCCTCCGGCGTCAGCGCATCGACCGGGCAGGCGGTCCGGCAGGGCTGCCCCGCGCAGGTCTCGCAGGGCGAGGGCGCGCCCTCGGGCAGATCGACATGCATCGGCAGGGCGATGGCGCCGCGGAAGGAGACCCAGAGCCCGGCCTCGGGATGGACCGTCAGGCCGACGGGCGAGACGTGCAGGTTCGACGCGGCCTGGGCGAAGCCCATGAAAGGCGCCCATGGCGGCCCGCCGAACGGGTAGAGCGCGGTCCCGCCGAAGAGGTGCGCCATCTGACCCAGGACCCGTTCGGACCAGCGGTTGAGCGGGTCGGGCTCCTTGTCCGCGTACTCGGTGCCCATGGTGAAGATGTCCCAGAAGTCGGGCTCGTCCGGTCCCAGCATCAGGACCGTTCCGGTTCCCTCGGGCACCGTGCCGGGCTCGTATCCCGGATCGGGGTGGAAGCCGCCCAGCAGGATCAGCCCGGCCTCGTGGGCTCGACGCTCGAACTCGTCATAGGTCATGCGCGGATCAGGCTCCCGGCTCCGTGGTCGGTGAACAGCTCCAGGAGGCACGCGTTGGGCGCCCGCCCGTCGAGGATGACGACCGCGCGCACCCCGGCCTCGATGGCGGCGAGGGCGGTCTCGGTCTTGGGGATCATGCCGCCGGCGATCGTGCCGGCCGCGGTCATGTCCCGCACCTGCTGCGGCGTCATCTGGGTCACGACCTGGCCGCTCGCGTCCTTGACCCCCGCCACATCCGTCAGCAGCAGCAGGCGGTCGGCCCGCAGGGCCCCGGCGATGGCGCCGGCCGCGGTGTCGCCGTTGACGTTGTAGGTTTCACCGCCCCGCCCGGCCCCGATCGGCGCGATCACGGGGATCGCCTCGCCATCCGCCAGGGTCCGCAGGATGCGGGTGTCGACCTCGACCGGCCGGCCGACGAAGCCGAGGGCCGGTTCGGCGGGATCGCAGGTCATCAGGTTCGAATCCTTGCCCGTCAGGCCCACGGCACGCCCGCCCTGCCGGCCGATCGCCTGCACGATGCGCGCGTTGATCCGGCCGCCGAGCACCATCTCCACCACCTCGACCGTGGCGGCGTCGGTGACGCGCTTGCCCTGCTCGAACCGGGTCCCGATGCCGAGGCGGGCGAGCATCTCGTTGATCATCGGACCGCCGCCATGGACGATCACCGGCTTGATGCCGACCTGCCGCATCAGGGTGACGTCGCGGGCGAAGCCGTCCATCGCCTCGTCGGAGCCCATCGCGTGCCCGCCCAGCTTGATGACCACGGTCGCGCCGTCATAGCGTTGCAGGTAGGGCAGGGCGCGCGAGAGCGTGCCCGCGGTGGCGATCCAGTCCTCGCGTTGCATGGTGTCCCGCTGCTTCATGGTCATTCCCCCGCGCCCCCTCTACGGGTGGGGCGCACCCCTCACAACCGGCGGAGCGGCTCCATGACACTGGCGGGCGACGGCAAGGTGATGCTCCTGACCGGCGCGAGCCGCGGGATCGGGCACGCGACGGTCAAGGCGTTCTCGTCCCATGGATGGCGGGTCCTCACCTGTTCGCGTCAGCCGTTCGACGCGCGCTGCCCCTGGCCCGGAGGGGCCGACAACCACATCGAGATCGACCTGGGCAGCCCCGAGGACACGATCCGCGCCATCGGCGAGATCCGCGAGAAGGCGGGCGGCAAGCTGCACGCTCTGGTGAACAACGCCGGCATCTCCCCCAAGGGCGAGACCGGCGAGCGGCTCGACACGCTCACGACGGACCTCAGGACATGGGGCCGGGTGTTCCACGTGAACTTCTTCGCGCCCGTGGTGCTGGCGCGGGGGCTGAAGGCCGAGCTGGTGGCCGCACGGGGCGCCATCGTCAACGTGACCTCCATCGCCGGAAATCAGGTCCACCCCTTCGCCGGCGCCGCCTACGCCACCTCCAAGGCCGCGCTCAAAGCGCTCACCCGCGAGATGGCGCATGATTTCGGGCCCCTCGGGGTCCGTGTCAACGCCATCGCGCCGGGCGAGGTCGAGACGTCGATCCTCTCGCCCGGCACCGATCGGATCGTCGAGACGCTGCCGCTGCGCCGCCTCGGACAGCCCGAGGAGGTCGCCGAGGTTATCCACTTCCTCTGTTCGGACGCCGCGAGCTATGTAAGCGGGACCGAGATCGAGGTGAACGGCGGGCAGCACGTCTAGCCCAGCTTGGCGATCTCGTGCCGGAGGGCGGGGATGCCCAGGCCGGTCTCCGAACTGGTCAGCGACATCTCGGGATAGGCGGCCGGGTGGCGGCGCAGGACCTCGCGCACCTGGTCGAGGTGCTTGGCTTGGTCGGCAGGGCGCAGCTTGTCGGCCTTGGTCAGAACCGCCATGAACGGCACGGCCGCCGCATCGAGCAGGGCCATGATCTCCTCGTCCACCGGCTTGGCGCCGTGCCGCGCGTCGATCAGGACGAAGGCGCGGCGCAGGCTGGCGCGGCCGCGCAGGTAGGCCTTCAACAGCCGCTGCCACTTCTCCACCACGGGCTTGGGCGCGTTCGCGAATCCGTAGCCGGGCAGGTCCACGACGTAGTGGCTCGTCCCGGCCGTGAAGAAGTTGATCTCCTGCGTGCGGCCGGGCGTGTTGGAGGCGCGCGCCAGCGCCCGCCGCCCGGTCAGCGCGTTGATCAGGGTCGACTTTCCCACGTTGGAGCGCCCGGCGAAGCAGACCTCGGCCCGGTCGTCGGGGGGCAGGCCGTCCATCGCGACGACGCCCTTCAGGAAGTCGATCTCGCCGGTGAGAAGGCGTCGCGCGGCCTCGGCGTCCGGTGCGGACGGCTCCTCCGCCAGGGGGAAGGGCAGGATCACGCGAGGGCCGCGGCATCGCCGCTGGCGACCTCGCCGCCCTTCACGACCTCGGCATAGACGCCGAACGTGGTGTCTCCGACCAGTGCCTTCATCGCGCCAAGCGTGTCCACGTCGCGGCGCCCGGTCTCGGGGTTCGACTCCGTCGCCCGGCACCGCCAGATCGGCTCGATGACGCGCAGCGTCGCGGCGCCGATGCGGAACTCGCGGCCGATCCAGTCCGCCTCGGCCCAGGCCCGCCCGCCTTCGATCCAGAGGTTGCCGCGGAAACGGTGACGCGAGAGCGGCGCAGCGACCTTTGCGGAGAGGGCCGCGAGGGAGGCGTCCGAATGAAGCGAGAGCCAGGGCCGGTCCGCGTCCGTCATGGCCTGGTCCGCCGCGCGCAGGATGCGCGCCGGCGCCGGGCGACCCTCGGCGACCAGCGGGCGCGCCCAGTCCACGATCGCATCCCCGTCCGCGTCCGGATCGACGGTCAGGTCCGGCCGATCCGGATGGCGGAGCGTCAGGAGCCCCGCGCCTTCGTCATAGCGCGCCCTCACCGCCATGAGCGCCGGGGAGGAGGCGCCCCGCGAGAAGTTGGCGCAGGGCGCCCAGGCGCCATCCTCGGCCTTGGAGGCGGCATGCGCCAGCGCCCAGCGCCGGTCCCAGGGCAGCGCCTCGCCGGGCGTCAGCACCGCACGCTCCATCGCCTCGAACCCCAGCGCCTTGACGGGATGGCGGTGGATCGCCGCCAGGATCACTTCCTGTCCTTGGGCGCCTTGCCGTCGTTCGCCGCCGCGGGCGCCTTCTTGAAGGAGGACTTGATATTGCCGAACAGGTCCGGCGTCATGCCCTGGCTCTTCATGATCGCGAACTGCTGGAGGAACGTGATCGTGTTGTTCGCGATCCAGTAGACCACCAGCCCCGAGGCGAAGCTGCCGAGCATGAACATGAACACCCAGGGCATCCAGGCGAAGATCATCGCCTGCGTCGGGTCCTGGGGCGCGGGGTTCAGCTTCTGCTGGAGCCACATGGACACGCCCAGGAGGAGCGGCAGGATGCCGATGAAGATCAGCGCCAGGATGCTGCCCGGCTCGGGCGCGGCATAGGGCAGGAGGCCGTAAAGGTTGAAGATCGAGGTCGGGTCCGGCGCCGAGAGATCCTGGAACGGGCCGAAGAACGGCGCGTGGCGCAGCTCGATGGTGACGAAGATCACCTTGTAGAGCGAGAAGAAGATCGGGATCTGCAGGAGGAGCGGCAGGCACCCGGACGCCGGGTTCACCTTCTTCTCCTTGTACATCTTCATCATCTCCTGCTGGAGCTTCTGCCGGTCGTCGCCGGCGCGCTCCTTGATCTTCTCCATCTCCGGCTGAAGCTCCTTCATCTTCGCCATGGAGACGTAGGACTTGTAGGCCAGCGGCAGCAGCACCGCCTTGATCAGCAGCGTGAGCGTGATGATGGCGATGCCCATGTTGCCGATCTGGGCGTTCAGCCAGTGCAGCACGGCGAAGATCGGCTTGGTCAGGAAGAAGAACCAGCCCCAGTCGATGCTGTCGAGGAAGCCGGCGATGCCGCCCCGCTCGTAGGCGCGGATCGCCTCCCATTCCTTCGCGCCCGCGAACATCCGCTGGGTGGAGGTGCCCGTCGCGCCCGGCGCCACGTCGATCGTCGGCAGGCGGGCCTCTGTCTGATAGACGTCTCGGCCGGGCACGTACTTCGCCACCGAGGAGAAGGGCGTGCCCGCTTCGGGGATGAGCGTCGTCATCCAATAGTGATCGGTGAAGCCGACCCAGCCCTCGGAGGCCACGGCGATCGTGCTGGTGAGGCCGCCCTCGCGCGCGTCGGGATCGAAATCGGGCATGTCGTCATAGGAGACCTCCTCGAGCTCGCCGTCCGACATGCGCACGACGCCCTCGTGCAGGATGAAGAAGTTGCGCGAATCCGGCTCCCCATGCCGCGCCAGGAGGCCATAGGGCGCGAGGCGCACGGGCGCGTCGGTGCCGTTCTCGACGCTTTGGGAGACGGTGAACATGAAACGGTCGTCCACCGCGATCTCTCGCCGGAAGGTCAGGCCGGCGCCGTTCTCCCAGATCAGGGTGACCGGCGCGCCCGGGGCCAGGATCTCGCCGCTCTCCACCGTCCAGGGGGTCGCGGGGCCGGGCACGGCATCGAAGTCGAGCGCGCCGGACGGGGCCCAGCCGAAGAGGGCGTAATAGGCGCCCAGCCCGCCGACCGGCGACAGCAGGCGCACGATGTCGGAGCCCTCGTCCAGCGTCTGACGGTACTCGCGCAGCCTGAGGTCGTCGATCCGCCCGCCGGAAAGGTTGATCGAGCCCAGAAGCTCCGGCGTCGCGATCTCGACACGGGGCGCCTCGGGGGCGGGGGCCGCCTCGGCGCCGGGCGCGGCGGCCGGTACTGCGGGCCCGCCGGGGATCGCCGGGGGCACGGGCGCCACGCCGTCGGCCGAGAGCGGCGCCTGCGCGACGGGCAGGTCCGGGCCGATCGGGGCCTGGTCCTCGGGCGGGAAGATCAGGAACCAGACCAGGATCACCAGGAAGCTCAGGGCCGTGGCGAGAATCAGGTTCTTGTTGTTGTCGTCCATGACGGGCGGCCACCGATGTTAGGGGTCCGGCGGGTTCAACAGGCGCACCGGGGCAAGGTCAAGGGCGCCGGGCGTCGCGCGCGCCCCCCGGCCCCGGGACCGGATCGTAGCCCGCGCCGCCGAAGGGATGGCAGCGCGCCACGCGGCACAGCGCGAGCCAGCCGCCGCGCAGCCCGCCATGCGTCGCCAGCGCCTCGAGCGCGTAGGCCGAGCAGGTCGGTCGAAATCGGCAGGAATGGCCGACCAGGGGGGAGAAGGTCGCGCGGTAGAGGCGCACCGGCGCCGCGAGGAGGCGCGCCAGCAGGCTCATCCGTGGGCGCGGGCGGCCGCGCGGCGGGTGTCGTCCAGCAGCGCGTCCCAGGGACGCTCCGCGGTGGCGCCCTGCCGGCCGATCAGCACGTAGTCCCAGCCCGGCAGGGCCAGCGGGGCGAGGGCGAGGCGCGCGGCCTCGCGCAGACGGCGCTTGGCCCGGTTTCGCGCAACCGCGTTGCCGACCTTCTTCGAGCAGGTGAACCCGACCCGCGGCGGGCCGTCGTCGCCCCGCGCGCGCGCCTGCAGGTTCAGACCGGGCGCGGAGGCCCGCCGCGCCCGTGCGGCCGCGAGGAAGTCGGCGCGGCGGGTCATGACCTCCAACAGGGAGTCCGTCCCGCCGTATCCGCGCCCGAAGGCTCGCGGATCAGGCGCAGATCGATTTGCGGCCGCGGGCGCGCCGGGCGTTCAGGATCTTCCGCCCGGCCTTGGTCGCCATGCGGGCGCGAAAGCCGTGGCGCCGCTTGCGGACGAGGTTCGAGGGCTGGAACGTGCGCTTCATGACGTCTCTCCGGGTCTGTCGCCGGGGGACCCGGCCGCGTTCGGGCGGATATCTCCGGGCACGCCCAGGGATCACGCCCGCCGTGATGTCGAAGGTCGCCCGATACGCACCGGAGCCGCCCCTGTCAACGCGCCCCCGCCACGTTCCGGACCATCCCGGGCCGGCGGGCCGGACGCCACGACCGCTCAAGGGCGCGTTACACCCCCTGTCGGGCGGCCCTCGCGCGCCCCATCCTGTTGCTGCCGCCGACCATGCCGAGGGGCCGACCATGACCAACGCCGCGACCCCGGATGCCGGCGCCCGCCGCGCCCTCGCGCGCCGAGCGCCCCTCGCGCTCCTGGCCGTCGCCGCGCTCGCGGGCGGCTGGCTGCTGCGCGATCACCTGACCTTCGAGACGCTGGCGGCGAACCGCGAGGCGCTCCTCGCCTACCGGGACGCGAACTACGCCCTGGCGGCGGGCGCCTTCATCGCGGCCTACGTGGCCGTGGTCGCCTTCTCCCTGCCGGGCGCGACGGTCATGACCCTGACCGGCGGGTTCCTCTTCGGGGTCTTCCCCGGTTCGCTCTACAACGTCCTGGGCGCGACGATCGGCGCGGCGGCGATCTTCTCGGCGGCCCGCTGGGGGTTGGGCGAGCGGCTGGCGGCGCGCATGGACTCGGGGGACGGCATCGTCCGCCGAATCAAGGACGGGATCGACGAGAACCAGTGGTCTATGCTGTTCCTCATCCGCCTCGTGCCGGCGGTGCCGTTCTTCGCGGCGAACATCGTCCCCGCGCTCGTCGGCGTTCCGATCTTCCGCTTCGTCGTCTCGACCTTCCTGGGCATCATCCCAGGTGCGGTGGTCTACACCTCGGTCGGGGCCGGCCTGGGCACGGTCTTCGCCGCCGGCGAGACGCCCGATCTCGGCCTCCTCTTCGAGCCGCATATCCTGTTGCCCATCCTGGGGCTCTGCCTGCTGGCGGCCCTGCCCATCGCGATCAAGGCCGTGCGCGGCCGCAAGGGGATTGAGCCATGCTAGATGGGACCACCATGCGGCCGGAGGCCGGCGCCCCCACCCGCCAAATCGAGGCGGACGTCGCGGTGATCGGCGCGGGATCGGGCGGCCTCTCGGTCGCGGCCGGGGCGGCGCAGATGGGCGCGCGGGTCGTCCTCTTCGAGGACCACCTGATGGGGGGCGACTGCCTCAACTACGGCTGCGTGCCGTCCAAGGCCTTGCTGGCCGCCGCCAAGCACGCCCATGCCATGACGACCGGGGCGCCCTACGGCGTGCGACCGGTGGAGCCGCACGTCGACTACGCCGCCGCCATGGCCCACGTCGCACGCGCCATCGCGACCATCGCCCCGGTCGACAGCCAGGAGCGGTTCGAGGGCCTGGGCGTCACCGTGATCCGCGCGCGCGCGCGCTTCGTCTCGCCCACCACGTTGCGCGCCGGCGCCGTCGAGGTCTCCCCCCGCCGGATCGTGATCGCGGCCGGCTCCTCCCCGCTCGTCCCCGAGATCGACGGACTGGACGCCGTGCCCTACCTGACCAACGAGACGCTGTGGGATCTGCGCGAGCGCCCCCGGCACCTCCTGATCGTCGGCGGCGGGCCAATCGGAATGGAGATGGCGCAGGCCCATCGCCGCCTGGGGAGCGAGGTCACCGTCCTGTCGGACGGCCCGGCCCTGGCCAAGGACGACCCCGAGGCGGCCGCCGTGGCCATCGCCCGCCTGCGCGCCGAGGGCGTTCGGATCGAGGAGGGCGCGCGCGTCGCCGCCGCCTCCGGCGCCGCGGGCGCCATCGCCCTGCGCGCCGAGGACGGACGCAGCTTCGAGGGCACGCACCTCCTGCTCGCGGCGGGGCGGCGCGCCAACGTGAACGACCTGGGGCTCGACGCGGGCGACGTGGCGCACACCGCGCGGGGCATCACGGTGGGCGACGGGCTGCGCTCGACGTCCAACCGCCGGGTCTACGCCGTGGGCGACGTGGCGGGACGGCTGCAGTTCACCCATGTCGCGGGCTATCATGCCGGTGTCGTGATCCGGCAGGTCCTCTTCGGCCTGCCGTCCAAGGCGTCGCGGGCGCACCTCCCCTGGACGACCTATACCGACCCCGAGGTCGCGCAGGTCGGCCGGACCGAGGCGCAGGCCCGCGCCGACCATCCCGGCCGCACCCAGGTCGTGCGCTTCGCCCTGGAGGAGAACGACCGCGCCATCGCCGAGGGCGAGACGGCGGGCTTCGTGAAGGTCGTCGTCGTGCGCGGCCGGCCGGTCGGCGCGACCATCGTCGGCGCGGGGGCGGGGGACCTGATCGGCCTCTGGGCGCTTGCGATCTCCGCCAAGCTGAAGATGAGCCACGTCGCCGGCATGGTCGCGCCCTATCCCACCCGCGGCGAGGCGTCCAAACGGGCGGCCGGCGCCTACTTCGCCCCCCGCCTCTTCGAGAGCGGCGCGGTCAAGGCCGTCGTCCGGCTGGTGCAGAAGGTCCTGCCGTGACAGTGGACTGACGCAGGGGCGGGCTTCCCCGCCCGGCTGCGCGTTGTCATATTCCGGCGCGGAAGGCGGGCCGCATATGCTCAATACCCTTTCCGGTCGGTTCCTGATCCTAACGGCGGCGTTCGTCATGCTCGCCGAGGTCCTGATCTTCGTGCCGTCCGTCGCGCGGTTCCGGGAGGACTACCTGCTGTCCCGCCTCGAGCGCGCGCAGATCGCCGCTTTGGCCGAGCTGGCGACCGACGACATGCTCTCCGAGGAGCTGGAGGCCGAGCTCCTGGAGACGGTCGACGTCTTCAACGTCGTCCTGCGGCGCGCGGATCGGCGCGAGCTGGTCCTGTCCTCCCCGATCCCCGCGCCCGTCGATGCCACCTACGACCTGCGCGCGGCCGATCCCTTCACCCTGATCCGGGACGCGCTCGCCGGCCTCCTCGACACCGAGCCGCGCATCATCCGCGTCATCGGCGATCCGGTGCGCGAGGCGGGCATGCAGATCGAGGTGACGATGCGCTCCGCCCCCCTGCGCGCCGCGATGGTGGACTACGGCCTTCGGATCCTGGCGCTCTCGGCGCTGATCTCGGTGGTGACGGCGTTCCTCCTGTTCCTGGCGGTGCGCCGGGTTCTGGTGCAGCCCATCCGCGGCGTGATCGACCACATGGCCCGCTACGCCGCGGCGCCGGAGGACATGCGCACCCTGATCGTGCCCAGCGCGGACGTGCGCGAGTTGCGCGAGGCGGAAGAGGCCCTGGCCGCCATGCAGACCGAGATCACCGGCGCCCTCCGCCAGCGCGAGCGCCTGGCGCAGCTCGGCGGCGCGGTCGCGAAGGTCAGCCACGACCTGCGCAACATCCTGACCACGGCGCAGCTCTTCGCCGACCGGCTCGAGACGTCGAACGATCCGATGATCCAGCGCGCCGCGCCCAAGCTGCTGGGCGCGATCGAGCGGGCGGTGAACCTGTGCGAGGGCACGCTCGCCTTCGGCCGCGCCGAAGAGCCGCCGCCCCGGCTGGAGCGCTTCGCGCTGGCCCCGGTGGTGGCGGACATCGTCGATGGCGAGCGTCTCGCCGCCGGCGATGCCCCGATCGCGTTCCGGGAGGACATCCCCGCCGGCTACGTGCTGCGCGCCGACCGTGAGCAGATCTCGCGCATCCTCCTGAACCTCGTGCGCAACGCGCGCCAGGCCCTGACCGGGCGGCGCGGGGGCGGCGGGGAGATCGGCATCGCCGCGACCGAGGACGACGCCGCCTGGACGATCCTCGTGAGCGACACCGGCACCGGCCTGCCCAAGGTCGCGAGGGAGAACCTGTTCACCGCCTTCCGCGGCGGGGTGCGCAAGGGCGGATCGGGGCTCGGGCTCGCGATCGCCGCGGAGCTTGCACGCGGTCATGGCGGGCGGCTGGAATTGCAGGAGACCGGCGCCCAGGGCACCCGTTTCGCCGTCCGCATCCCCAAGTCGGACGTGCTGCGCGCCGCGGCGGAGTAGGGTCCGCGGGCCTTGCGCTCCTCCGGGCCGGCGGATAGTCACCCGGCCACGCACTGGTAGCTCAGTTGGATAGAGTACCTGACTACGAATCAGGGGTCGGGGGTTCGAATCCTCCCCAGTGCGCCAGCTCTCATCGCTCCGATCGCCGCCGAAGCGGATGGCGCCGCATCGGGCGTGCCCTCGGCCGGCCGCGGCCATCTGGGGTCGCTTCCGGCCATGGGCGGCGCCGGGACGGCCCGGGCGCTACGTCAGGCCGTCCACGCCCGGCAGCCGCAGCGCCGCGATCAGCTCGCGGAGCTCCTGCCTCGCGGCCACGCCGGACATGTTCAGCCCGCCGCCGATTCCGGCCTCCCGCAGGTCCAGGAGGGTGAGCCCCCGGGGGAAGAGCTCGCGGAAGATCACCCTCTCGGAGAACCCCGGCGCCACCCGGAACCCGATCCGGCGGGCGAGCTCCTCGAGCGCGCCGCCGACGCGCCGCTTGTTGATCATCGCCTGCGAGCCCAGGCGGTTGCGCACCACGATCCAGTCGATGGGTCGCAGCCCGCCCCGCATGCGCGCCTGCCGCGCCGACCACACCATCTCCGCGTAAATCGAAGGGCCGAGCACGCGCCCCTCGACGTCGATCTTCCCCAGGAGGTCGAAGTCCACGAAGCTGTCGTTGAGGGGCGTGATCAGGGTGTCCGCCGCCATGTGCGCGACCTGGCTCAGCCGCGTGTGCGAGCCGGGGCAGTCGATCACCACGAAATCGCTGCCCTCCTCCAGCGCGTCCAGCGCGGCGCCGAGCCGCGCATCGTCGCCGCCTTCGGGCAGGGGGAGGTAGCGCGGCATCGGCAGGTCGATCCCGGATGCGGCGGCGAAGGCGGCCCGGTTCTCCAGGTAGCGCGCGAGCGAGGTCTGCCGCAGGTCGAGGTCGAGCGCGCCCACGCGGCGGCCGGCACGCGCCAGCGCGGTCGCCACGTGCATCGCGGTCGTGGACTTGCCCGAGCCGCCCTTCTCGTTGCCCACCACGATCACGTGCGCCATGCCGCTCCCCCTCCGGCCCCGCGCATAGGCGAGGGCGGGGCCGGGCGGAAGCGCCGCTTGCCCGCGCCGCCGCGGCGCCCTAGGCCGAGGGCATGCTGGCGACGTTCCTCGCCGTCTTCGCGGCGGTCTCCATGGTCGTGGTCGGCGACACGGCGGGCAAGTGGCTGACCGGAGGGGGCGTCTCCCCGCTCTTCGTCGCTTGGTCCCGCTTCGCCATCGCGGCCGCGATCCTCGCGCCGATCCTGCGGGTGCGGCGCGCCGAATGCGCGATGATGGCGGATTGGCGCGTCGTGCTCCGCGCGGCCCTCATCGCCGCCGGCATCGCCTGCATCCTGACGGCCCTGCGGACCGAGCCCATCGGCGCGGTGTTCGGCGCCTTCTTCGTCGGCCCGGCGGTGTCCTACGCGCTGTCGGTCTGGCTCCTGGGCGAGCGGTGGAGCCCGGCGCGCGCCGCCCTCCTGGCCTCCGGCTTCGTCGGCGTCCTCATCGTGGTGCGGCCGGGCGGGGCGGTCGGGCCGAACATCGCCTTCGCGATCCTCGCGGGCGTGTTCTACGGAGGCTACCTCGCGGCGACGCGCTGGCTCTCGCCGGCCTTCCGCTCGGGCGCGCTCCTGATGTCGCAGCTGATGATCGGCGCGCTCCTCCTGACGCCGACCGCGCTCCCGACGGTGCCCGCCCTGCCGCCGGCGCTCTGGGCGCTGGTCGCGGTCAGCGCCCTGTCCTCCGCGATGGGGAACTACGTCCTGGTGCGCGTGAGCCGGACGGTCCCGGCCTCGGTGGTGGCGCCGCTGATCTACACGCAGCTCATCTCGGCCACCGCGGCGGGCGCGCTCGTCTTCGCCGAATGGCCGGACGCGATCACCCTGTCCGGGCTCGCCCTGATCCTCGTCTCGGGCGTGGCGTCGCTGCGGCTCGCCCGCTGAGACGCGAACGCCGCCCCCGGGGGGGCGGCGTGCGGCCGAGCGGCGATGGGGCGGGGTTCAGAACCCGAGGCCCTCGTACTTCTTCTTGAACTTCGAGACGCGCCCGCCGGTATCCATCAGGCGCGTGTTGCCCCCGGTCCAGGCGGGGTGCACCGACGGGTCGATGTCGAGCGAGATCTGATGGCCCTCGGAGCCGGCGCAGCTCTTCATCTCCACGATCTCGCCGTTCACGAGCTTCACGCCGATGACGTGGTAGTCGGGATGGGTGTCCTTGCGCATGGCTCAGGCCTCCGTCTTGGGCTTGTCGGCCAGCGGCCGGTAGTTCGTCTTCTCGGCGATGCGCGCCGACTTCCCGCGGCGATCGCGCAGGTAGTAGAGCTTGGATCGGCGCACGCGGCCACGGCGCACGACCGTGATCTCGTCGATATTGGTGGAATGGAGGGGGAAGACCCGCTCGACGCCCTCGCCGAAGCTGATCTTGCGCACCGTGAAGGAGCCCGCGATGCCAGCGCCGTTCTTGCGCGCGATGCACACGCCCTCGTAGTTCTGGACCCGCGTGCGCGTGCCCTCGGTCACCTTGTAGCCGACCCGGACGGTGTCGCCGGGCTTGAAGTCGGGGATCGTCTTGCCGAGGGCGGCGACCTGCTCGGCCTCGATCTGCGCGATGATGTTCATCGGCATGCTCCTAGTTGTCGCGGGTGGGCCCGCTGTTGTGCGCGCCCCGAGAGCTGCGGTCCTCGTCGCGGTCCGCACCTTCGTACGCGCGCCACAGGTCGGGTCGTCGGTCCTTCGTCAGCCTCTCGGCCGCCTCGCGCCGCCACCGCGCGACCGCGCCGTGATCCCCGGAGGTGAGGACCTCCGGCACCGGGCGATCGGCCCAGATGGCGGGCTTCGTGTACTGCGGGTGTTCGAGCAGGCCGGCGGAGAAGGATTCCTCCTCCACGCTGGCCCGATTCCCCAGCACGCCGCCGATAAGCCGAACCGCGGCGTCGATCAAGGCCATCGCGGGCAGCTCGCCCCCCGTCATCACGAAATCGCCGACGCAGACCTCGCGCGCGCCGTGCGCGTCCAGCACGCGCTGGTCCACCCCCTCGAACCGGCCGCAGAGGATCACCGCGCCCGCGCCCGCGGCGAGGGCGGCGGCGTCGGCCTGGCGCCAGGGGCGCCCGGCGGGGGACATGTAGAGGACCGGCGCGTCGAGGCCCCGCCGGGCCTCGGTCAGGGCGGCGTCCACCACGTCGGGGCGCAGGACCATGCCCGCGCCGCCGCCCGCGGGGGTGTCGTCCACCGTCCGGTGCCGGCCGATCCCGTAGCGGCGCAGATCGACCGTGTCGAGTTGCCAGAGCCCCTCCTCCAGCGCCCGGCCGGTGAGCGAGGCGCCGAGCGGACCGGGGAAGAGATCAGGGAACAGCGTCACGACGCGCACGGTCCAGGCGCGGGCGAGCCTGGGGCGCGCGTTCATCACCTCGCGCGGGGCGGCGCTGGGGCCGATCGCGAGGCGGCCGTGCGACCGGGACGGCGCGGCCATGCCGTCAGGCGCCCAGCAGGTACCAGAGCGCCGCGCCCAGGAGGGCGAGCACCACGGCGATCTTCAGGAGCCCGAACAGGAAGCGCAGCGCCAGGAGCGCGCCGATCCCGAGCGCGATCGCGGGCAGGTAGGGCGTGAGGGCCTCCATCAGTCGAACACGCCTTCGGGCGGGTCGGCGACGATGCGGCGGGCCGCGAGGTCGACCGTCGGCACCGCCGCGGCGGTGAAGGGCAGGAGCGCCGTCCCGCCGGGCACGTGCAGCTCCAGAAGGTCGCCGGCGCCGTGGTCGAGCACGGCCTTCACCGTGCCCAGCACCGCGCCGCCGGTGTCCACGACCGTCAGGCCGATCAGGTCGGCATGGTAGTACTCGTCGTCCGGCAGGGCCGGCAGCCGATCCCGCGGGACCGACAGGCGCACGCCGCGCAGGGCGTCCGCCGCCTCCTTGGTGGAGATCCCGCCGAGGCTCGCGGCGAAGCCTCCTTTGACGGGGCGTCCGACCCGCAGGTCGAAGGTCCGCCCGTCCTCGGCCGTGACGGGGCCGTAGCCGCCGACCGCGCCCGGATCGGCGGTGAAGGACTTCAGGCGCACCTCGCCGCGCACGCCGAAGGATCCGGCGATCGCGGCGACGGTGACGTGGCCATCCGGCGCGGGCATGGAGCGGCCTATTCCTCCTCGGAGGCCGCGGGCTCGGGCGCCGGCTCCGGTTCGGGCGCGGCGGCGGCCTCGGCGGCGGCGGCGGCCTTGGCGGACTTCTCCTCGGCGCGGGCCTTGGCCTTCTTGCCGGGCTCGCCCTTCTGCAGGTTGGCGCGCTCGGTCTTCTCGGAATGGCCGGCGGCCTCGAGGAAGCGGGCGACGCGGTCGGTCGGCTGGGCGCCGCGATCGAGCCAGTGCTGCACGCGCTCCATGTCCATGCGCACCCGGTCCTCGCTGTCCTTCGGCAGGAGGGGCGAGTAGGTGCCGAGCTTCTCGATGAAGCGGCCGTCGCGGGCCATGCGGCTGTCGGTGGCGACGATGCGGTAGTAGGGGCGCTTCTTGGAGCCGCCGCGGGCGAGCCGGATCTTCATTGCCATAGTATTGTCTTCCTTACGTTTCCTGGTGTCGCCGGTGATGGCGGATGACTTCCTCGATCACGAAGGCGAGGAACTTCTTGGCGAAGGCGGGATCGAGCCCCGCCTCCTCCGCGAGCTGGGTGAGGCGCGCGATCTGCTCCGCCTCGCGGGCCGGGTCGCTGGGCGGCAGGGCGTGCTCGGCCTTGAGCGCGCCGACCGCCTGCGTGCGGGCGAACCGCTCGGCCAGGGTGTAGACGAGCACCGCGTCGAGACGGTCGATGCTCTGCCGGTGGCCGGCGAGGAGGGCCGCGGCGCGGGCGTGCGGATCGGTCATGCGGCCTCCGCGCGGGGCGTGCAGGGGGGATGCACATTCCATGCACAACCCATGCGCATCCCATGCGCATGGGATGCGCGCCTCATCGGGCCGCGGCGCAACGCACCGCCTCCGATCGGGCCGGGTCCGTCCGGGCGGCGGGCGCGGGGTGGCGGTAGACGCGCACGCCCGGCTCGGAGGGCTCGGCCGCGGGGTCGAGCGCGGCGCCGAGCCGCCGGGCGAGCGCGATCGAGCGCGCGTTGTCCGGGTCGATATAGCTCACGAGGCTCGGGAGGGCCGCGTCCTCCCACGACCAGCGCACGGCCTCGGCGACCGCCTCGACCATCAGGCCGCGGCCCTCGTGCGCCCCGGACCAGAGCGTGTAGCTCATCTCGGGCTCGGGGATGGTCGCCGGGCGCCAGGGGCCGGCCATTCCGATCGCCTCGCCGTCCAGGAGGAGGACGAAGGGGCCGTAGCCCCGCAAGTGCCACATGCCCGCCAGATGGGCGAAGGCGCGCCAGGTCGCGTCCCGGTCCCGGCCCGGCCCGCCGACGAAGCGCGAGCGCGGGGAGGCGACGAAGGCGGCGAACCCGTCGAAATCCGCCATCGCGGGCGGGCGCAAAGTGAGGCGCGCCGTGGTCAGGACGGTCACGGGCGCGGCCCCGCCGGCGGGGCGACCTTGTGGCGCCAGGCCGCGTCGCCGGGCGCGGGCGTCCAGGCGGCGGTGTCGTGGACGGCGCCGATGCGGCGCGCGACGTTGGCCGAGCGCAGGTTGCCGGCGCCGACATAGGAGACGAGCGAGGACGGGCGGATCTCGGCCCGGATCCAGGCGAGGAAGGCGGCGGCGGCCTCGGCGGCGTAGCCGTGCCCCTCGTGCCCGCCGAAGAGCGCCCAGCCGAGCTCGGGCTCGGCGAAGGCGGGCAGGTCGTTGAGGCTGAGCGTGCCGATCAGCGCGCCCTGAAGGCGGATCGCGGCGCCGCCGGCGCCGGTCATCGGCCAGGAGCCCGCATCCATGCAGAACCAGCCCCAGGCGGCGTGAAGGTCGAACGGCCCGCCGATATGGCCGGTGCGGGCGTCGTCCGTCATGAAGGCCAGATAGGCGGGCCAGTCGTCCAGCGCGAGCGGGCCTATGGCCAGCCGGTCGGTCGAGAGCGCGGGGCAGGGGCGCGGCCCGCCCAGGCGGCCGGGCGCGAAGGGCGGCCCGGCGCCCGGGGAATGGGGGCCGCGGAACGGACGGCCGGTCATCGCGGCATTCCCATCCCCGCGGGGGCGAGGGCCTCCGGGCCGGGATGGCGCCAGACCAGGAGGGGGCCGAAGCGCGGATGCTCGAAATCGTCCTCGCGCGCGGCGCCCATCGCCTCGGCCACGCGGATCGAGGCGTCGTTGCCGGGCGAGATCATGGAGATGAGGGTGGACCAGCCCAGCGCGCCGTAGGCGTGGGCGCGCGCGGCGCGGCCGGCCTCGGAGGCGTAGCCGCGGCCGGTGCCGTCCCAGACGTACCAGCCGACCTCGGGCTCGGGCCAGTCGAGGGGGAAGTGCAGGCCGACGAGGCCGACCGGGCGGCCCGGCGCGTCCGTCCGCTCGACGATCCAGCGGCCGAAGCCGCGCAGGTGCCAGTGGCCGATGACCTCGGCGAGGTAGCGCCAGGAGAGGGGGGGCGCGAGCGGGCCGCCGACGAAGCGGGAGGCGGGCGTCTCGTAGAAGGCGGCGAGGGCGGGGTGGTCCGCGGCGGTGGGCGCGCGCAGGACCAGACGCTCGGTGCGGAGCGTGGGGATCGCGCCGGCCGGCCCCTCGGGGCGGCGGGGCGGAGGCGCCGCCCGGACTGTGATGTCCGCCGGGGTCATCTCTTCTTGCCGAAGCCGGAGAGGCCGGGGGGAAGCTGCAGGCCGCCGCCGCCGAGCCCGGGCAGGCCGCCGCCGGGAAGCTGCGGCGCGCCCTTGGGACCGCCCATCGCGGCCTGCGCGGCCTGGAGTTCCGCCGCCGAGGGGCCGCCGCCCCCGAACATGCCGCGCATGGCCTGCTTGAGCATGCCGCCCTTGCCCATCTTCTTCATCATGTCAGCCATTTGGCGGTGCATCTTGAGAAGTTGGTTGAGCTGGCTCACCTCCAGCCCGGCGCCCTTCGCGATGCGCTTCTTGCGGCTCGCCTGGAGGATCGCGGGCTGGGCGCGCTCGCGCTTGGTCATGGAGTCGATGAGGGCGATCTGGCGGCGGAGGAGGCGGTCGTCGAGCCCGGCGTCGGCGACCTGCTTGGACATCTTGGCCATGCCGGGCATCATGCCCATCACGCCTTCCATGCCGCCCATCTTCTGCATCTGCTCGATCTGGGCGCGCAGGTCGTTCATGTTGAACTGACCCTTCTGGAAGCGGCGCATCATGCGCTCGGCCTGCTCGGCCTCGATGGTCTCCTGGGCGCGCTCCACGAGGGAGACGATGTCGCCCATGCCGAGGATGCGCCCGGCGATGCGCGCGGGCTCGAAGGTCTCGAGCGCGTCCAGCTTCTCGCCGGTGCCGACGAAGCGGATGGGCTTGCCGGTGACGGCGCGCATGGACAGGGCGGCGCCGCCGCGGCCGTCGCCGTCCATGCGGGTCAGGACCACGCCGGTGACGCCGATCTTGTCGTCGAACTCGGTCGCGACGTTCACGGCGTCCTGGCCCGTGAGGCCGTCGACGACGAGCAGCGTCTCGCGAGGGCTGGCGATGTCGCGGACCTCGGCGGCCTGGGCGATGAGCGCGGCGTCGATGTGCAGGCGGCCCGCCGTGTCGAGGAAGTAGACGTCGTAGCCGCCGAGCGCCGCCTGCGTCCTGGCGCGGCGGGCGATCTGGACCGCGCTCTCGCCGGGGACGATGGGCAGGGTGTCGACGCCGATCTGGCTCGCCCAGGATGGCGAGCTGCTC
Organism: uncultured Alphaproteobacteria bacterium; assembly: GCA_963832275.1. Taxonomy (GTDB): domain Bacteria; phylum Pseudomonadota; class Alphaproteobacteria; order Rhodobacterales; family Rhodobacteraceae; genus Hasllibacter. Next base: position 133,500 of record CAWHTQ010000031.1, on the reverse strand, counting down.
CATCGCGGCGGGGCGGTTGGTGTCGAGGCTGGCCATGAGGACGCGCTTGCCCTCGCGCTCCTTGAGGCGGCGGGCGATCTTGGCGGTGGTCGTCGTCTTGCCGCCGCCCTGCAGGCCGACCATCAGGATCGGGGCGGGCGGGTTGTCGATCTTGAGCGCGCCGGGATCGACATCCCCGGTCAGGAAATGGACGAGCTCGTCATGGACGATCTTGACGACCTGCTGGCCGGGGGTGACGGACTTGGTGACCGACTGGCCGGTGGCCTTGGCCTGCACCGCGGCCACGAAGTCGCGGGCGACGGGGAGGGAGACGTCGGCCTCGAGTAGCGCGGTGCGGACCTCCCGGAGGGCGGTCTTCACGTCCTCCTCGGAGAGCGCCCCTTGGCGGGTGAGGCGGTCGAGGACGCCGCCGAGGCGGCCGGAAAGCGATTCGAACATGGGCCGTCTCCTTCGTCCCGGGGCCCTTCAGGTAGGGGGCCGATCCGCCAAACGCCAATCGCCCCCGTGGGCGCGACGCGCTGACGGGGGGCGATCCCGGCACGGCGCCGGGACCGGAAGGATGCGCCTTCCGGGGACGGAGGGCGTCTAGGCCGCGGAAAGGGGGGCGGTCAAGACGTGCGGCCCCGCGCTCGGCGGCGAAGGAGGGCGAGCGCCCCGAGCCCGCCGACGAGGAGCGACAGGCCCGCCGGCAGCGGGATGGGCGCCGGCGCCGGGAGCACCGACGGCACCACGACGTCGATCGAGCCAAATTCCGGATGGGTGAACTCCAGCGATCCGCCCCCATTCGTGCGCACCTCCGGCGCGTCAGTCGCGAACAGGAACGTCTCGACGCTGAGGTCCTGCAGGACCTCCGAGAATCCGAGGGGAAGTCCGCCCTCGAAGGTGAACAGGAAGGTGAGGACGTCGCCGTCGGCGCTGCGCGATATGTCGGGGGCGATGAAGAGAAGGGGATCCTCGTCGCCAAAAGGCGCGAAGTCGACGGAGTACCCGGCAAAACCCGAGACGGCGAACCCAAGCAGGCCGCCTCCAGCGATGAGGGACCCGTTTCGCCCGGCAATGCGATAGCCAAAGACCGTTCGTCCGGTGACGGAGCGCTCCACGGCCACGTCGATCAGCCCCTCGAAGGTGAACAGATCCTCGACTACGTCGGGCGGGGCGAACCCATCGCGGGTCTCCACGGCGCTTGCGCTCCCGGCAAGGAGAGGTGTGCCAAACCAGTCGGGGTCGCCGGGGGCGACCGCTGCGTCGAGATAGTCAGAAAAAGTCAGCGTCTCTCCCGGCAGGAGCGGTACCGCGATGGCCGGCACGGGGCCGACGAGAAGTGCGGCTCCGAATATGGCGGCGCGTGCTGAAATGGTCATGGCGAACTCCCGACGCGCGCGGGAGACACGCCCGCGCGACTCAGTTTACCCCAGGTCATCTCGTATTGCGACGGCATCTTGCCCGTCCCCGCGCTTTCGGCGGGCTCGTGCCGTGCGGGCGCGGCGTGCACGACGTCCACGACGGACGCGGCGTCCACCCGACCCCTCCCGTCAGGCGGCGAGGGGCTCGACGGCCTCGGCAGCGTCGTAGGCGCGCGCCATCTTCTCCTCGCTCTCCATCCCGAGCTGGTCGGCGGCGATGACGGTCACGTCCTCGATCCCGAGGAAGCCGAGGAACTGGCGCAGCCAGGGGGTCGCGTGGTCGATGGCGGATCCGGACTCGGTGCCGCCGGAGGCGACGGCGACGATGGCGCGCTTGCCCTGCAGCAGGCCCTCGGGGCCGCCGTCGGCGTATCGGAACGTGACGCCGACGCGGGCGACCATGTCGGCCCAGCCCTTCAGCGCGGCGGGCGGGCCGAAATTGTAGACCGGCAGGCCGATGACGATCACGTCCGCGGCCTGCAGCTCGGCCACCGCCGCGTCGGACGGGGCGATGGCGGCGCGCTGGGCGTCCGTGCGCTCGGCGGGCGGGGTGAAGTAGGCGCCGATGATCTCCTCGGTCACGAGGACGGGGGGCTCCTCGGCGAGGTCGCGGACCACGGCCTCGCCGCCCAGGCGGGCGACCACGCGGTCGGCGATCCGGCGGGTGACGCTGGCCTCGTGGCGGCCGGAGGAATCGATGCGCAGGATGCGGGTCATGGGCTGTCTCCAGATGGGGCGTTCCGATGCCCCCCAGCTGGCGCGCGGCGCCGGAACCGGCCAGCCCGATGGCCGCAGGGGGGCTGTGCGCGGATGCCAAGGTGGGGCGGAGCGGAGCGGCGATCGGTTCGCGGTTGCAAGGGGCCGCGCGGCGCGGTTGGATGGCGGCGCCGGAGGGAAGCGGATGAGCGTCGAGACCTGGGACGAGATCCGCACCGCCTACCACGTGGCGCGCGCCGGCACGGTGTCGGGCGCGGCCGAGAGCCTCGGCGTGCACCACGCCACGGTGATCCGCCATGTCGGCGCGCTCGAGGCGCGGCTGGGGGTCAAGCTCTTCCAGCGGCACGCGCGCGGCTACACCGCGACCGAGGCGGGGCTCGACCTGCTGACGGTGGCGCGCACGACGGACGACCAGTTCGAGCAGCTCGTGAGCCGCATCAAGGGGCGGGGCGAGGAGGTGACCGGCGAGCTGGTGGTGACCTCGCTGCATTCGGTCTCGCCGCTGCTGGTGCCGGTGCTGGCGCGGTTCCGCGCGGCGCACCCGGGGCTGATCGTGCGCTACCTGACGGGGGACCGCATCCTGCGCCTGGAATACGGCGAGGCGCATGTGGCGGTGCGCGCGGGCGCGCCGCCGGAGAACCCCGACAACGTGGTGCAGCGGTTCATCCCGATGCCGATGGCCCTCTACGGCTCGGAGCACTACCTGGCGGCGCGCGGCGCCCCGCAGGTGGTGGCGGACCTGCCGGCGCACGATTTCGTCGGGCTGGACGACACCGAGAGCCGGGCGCCCTTCGCGCGCTGGCTGCGCGAGCGGGTGCCGGACGAGCGCATCGTGTTCCGCGCGACCGATCAGCGGATCATGCGCGAGGCGATCGTGGCGGGCGCGGGGCTGGGGTTCGTGTCCTGCTGGGAGGCGCCGCGCTGGCCCACGCTGCGCCGGGTGCTGGAGCCGGCGGACGACTGGATGCCGGCGCTGTGGCTGGTGACGCATGTGGACCTGCACCGCACGACGAAGGTGCAGGCGTTCCTGACGTTCCTGAAGGCGGAGGCGCGGGGCTTCCAGGCGCGGGCGGCGGCGGAGATGGGCGGGGCCGTGGACGGGCCGATGGACGGGCCGATGGACGGGGCGGATGACGGGCCGATGGACGGGGCGGTGGAACCGCCCGGAGGGGGGGGGTTGAGGCCCCGACCTAAGCAGAAGAAAGGCGCCACATGCGCAACGTCATCTACATCATCGGCCTCATCGTCGTCGTCGTCGCCGTCCTGAGCCTCGCCGGCATCGTCTAGGCTCCGGGTTCCCGCCCCGCCGCGGCCCTCAGGGTTCGGGCGGGGCGAGCCCCTCGGCCGCGAGGAAGCGCTCGAACGCGTCGAGGTCGACGGGATCGAGCAATCCGAACCCCCGCATCCAGAGCGCCGCCGCGCGCAGGCCCGCGGGCTCCAGGGCGCACCAGGTGACGCGGCCGCGCCGCTCCTGGACGACGAGGCCGGCGGACGCGAGCGCGCGCAGGTGCTTCGAGATCGCGGCCAGGGAGATGTCGAAGGGCGCGGCGACGTCGGTGACGGCCATGTCGTCCTCCAGCAGCATGACGAGGATGGCCCGCCGGGTCGGATCGGCGAGGGCTGCGAAAATCGCATCGAAATCGGGGGATCTGGGATCGGGCGCGGGGGGCATGGGCCCTCCTGCCGCGCGGGGGCGGCGCGGCGCAAGCCGGGACGGGACGCTCAACCGGCGGGTTGAACGGGGCGGCGCCCGGGATCGAGCGGGCGGGTCCGCGGTATAGGTCTACAAGCCATTGAGATCGTTACAGGAGTCATGATCCGAAGCATGGGTTGACCGCGGGCGCGTGGCGCCCTACCCACCTTCGAGGCCGCCGAGGAGGGCGGGACATGACCGAACGCGACCGGCTCCGGCATCTCGACGAGAAGCTGCGCGCCGCGCGCGAGAGGCACGCCCCGACGCCGCGCGCGGACCGGCATTACAGCGGCGCGCAGCAGGCGTGGCGCATGGTCATCGAGCTGGTCGCGGGGATCGTGATCGGGGTGGGGATCGGGCTGGGGCTGGACGCGCTTCTGGGCACGCGTCCGTTCCTGTTGATCCTGTTCGCATTGCTGGGCTTCGCGGCGGGGGTCAACGTGATGATCCGCACCGCGAGGGAGCTCGGCGGAAACGAGGCCGGCGACGGCGGGACGGGGGACGACGCGGATGGCCGATGACACGCTCCTGGTCGAGACGGCGGGGCAGGAACAGGCGGGCGAGGGCCTGGCCTTCCACCCGATGGACCAGTTCATCGTCAAGCCGCTCTTCGGCGAGGCGGGCGATCCGGTCCACTGGTACACGATCACCAACGCGACGTTCTGGATGGCGATGGCCGTGGGCGCGGTCGCGCTCCTGATGGTGCTGGGCACGCGGGGGCGGGCGATCGTGCCCGGCCGGTCGCAGTCCATCGCCGAGATGGCCTACGTGTTCGTGCACAAGATGGTCGAGGACGTGACCGGCAAGGAGGGGCTGAAGTACTTCCCCTACATCTTCACGCTGTTCCTGTTCATCCTGTTCTCGAACTTCCTCGGCCTGATCCCGACCGCGTTCACGCCCACGGCGCAGATCGCGGTGACGGCGTTCATGGCGTTCGGGGTGTTCTTCTTCATCACGATCCTGGGCCTCGTGAAGCACGGCACGGGCTTCCTGGGCATGTTCTGGGTCGCGGCGGCGCCGCTCTGGCTGCGCCCGATCCTGGCGGTGATCGAGATCATCAGCTACTTCGTGCGGCCGGTCAGCCACTCGATCCGGCTCGCGGGGAACATGACGGCGGGCCACGCGGTCATCAAGGTCTTCGCCACGTTCGGCGCGCTGCTCGCGGTCTCGCCCCTGGCGATCCTGGGCGTGGTCGCGGTCTACGGGCTCGAGGTGCTGGTCTGCGCGATCCAGGCCTACGTGTTCGCCATCCTCACCTGCGTCTACCTCAAGGACGCGCTTCATCCGCACCACTAGGCGCGGGCCACTCGACCCCAAGGAGATACCCAATGGAAGCCGGACTGATCCTCATGGGCGCCTATATCGGCGCCGGTTTCGCCGCCCTCGGCATGGGCCTCGCCGCGATCGGCGTGGGCAACGTGGCGGGCAACTTCCTCGCCGGCGCGCTGCGCAACCCCTCGGCCGCGCCCGGGCAGACGGCGACGCTGTTCATCGGCATCGCCTTCGCCGAAGCGCTGGGGATCTTCGCGTTCCTGGTCGCGCTCCTCCTGATGTTCGCCGTCTGAGCGACCCGCTCGACCGATCGACGACGGACCCCGGGGGCGCGATCCCCGGGGCGTGACGCTTCCGAGGTGCCGATGGCCAGTCCGATCCGCAGATTGCAACTCGTCGCCGCGGCCGGGATGGCGCCGTGGATCGCGCTCTCCCGGACGGCGGAGGCGGCCACGGTCGTCGCCGTGCCGGCGGAGGGCGTGGTGGCCGTGCCGGTGGCCCCCGCGGGCGCGTGCGTGGACGCCTATGGCGGCGCGCTGGGCATGCCGCAGCTCTGCTTCGACTGGTTCCCGAACCAGATCTTCTGGCTCGTGGTGGCGCTGGGCGCGATCTACCTGATCCTGAGCCGCGTGGCCCTGCCGCGGATCGGGGCGGTCCTGGCCGAGCGGCAGGGCACGATCACCAACGACCTCGCCGCCGCGGAGGACCTGCGCCACGAGGCGGCGGCGGCCGAGGCGGCCTACGAGCAGGCCCTCAAGGACGCGCGCGGCGAGGCGCAGGCCATCGCCGGCAAGGCCAAGGCGGACATCCAGGCCGACCTGGACGCGGCGATCGCCGAGGCGGACGCGCGCATCGCGGAGAAGTCGGCCGAGGGCGAGGCGCAGATCGCGGCGATCCGGGCCGAGGCCGTGTCCTCGACCCGCGAGGTGGCCCGGGACACCGCGATGGCGCTGGTGCGGGCGATGGGCGTCGAGGCGGACCAGGCGGCGGTGGACGCGGCGGTGGACGCGGCGGTGGACGAGAGGATGGCGGCATGAGCGCGTATCGGATCGCGATCCCGGCGGCGCTGGTCGCCGGCCCCGCGTGGGCGGCGGACGAGTACGGCTTCTTCTCGATGCGGAACACGGATTTCGTCGTCCTGATCGGCTTCGTCCTGTTCCTGGCCGTGGTCGTCTACTTCCGGGTGCCGCAGGTGGTGGGCGGGATGCTCGACAAGCGCGGCACCGGCATCCAGTCGGACCTGGACGAGGCGCGGCGCCTGCGCGACGAGGCGCAGGCGGTGCTCGCGTCCTACGAGCGCCGGCAGCGCGAGGCGGCCGAGCAGGCGGAGCGCATCGTCGCCACCGCGCGCGAGGAGGCCCAGGCGGCGGCGGACCAGGCCAAGGTCGACCTGCAGGCCAGCGTGGAACGGCGCATCCGCGGGGCGGAGGAGCAGATCGCCAGCGCGCGGGACGCGGCGATCCGCGACGTGCGCGACCGCGCCGTGGACGTGGCGACCGCCGCGGCGGCGCGGGTCGTAGCCGAGCACATGGACGAAGGCCAGGCCGCGGCCCTGATCGACCGGTCCATCGAGACGGTGGACGCCAAGCTCCACTGACCCAGCGCGGACGGGGGCGGGGCCTCCGGGTCTGCGCGCCGGGCGCGGGTCGTGCGGGGGTCGTGCAGGGGGTCCGATCACGCTGGATCGCATCGGACGGGGTCGGCCCGGGATGCGGCGTCGCCGCCGCGCCCCGGGCCGGTCTTCGCTCGTGTGTGTGCGCTCCCCCGATGGGGTCGCGCCCCGCGCGGTGGCGCGGGCGGTCGTTCCGCGCGGCATCCGGGTGCATCCGGGGTCGTGCCGCGCGGAACCTCTGTTCGGCCAGGGCCTTCGCGTCCGGGAGCGGAGGCTCCCGCGCGGGTCAGGCGGTCGGCCGGATCACGATCTCCACGCGCCGGTTCTGGGCGCGGCCCTCGGGGGTGAGGTTGGAGGCGATGGGCTGATCCTCGCCGCGGCCGAAGGCGCGCAGGCGCGCGCCCGAGACGCCGCCGTTCTGGATCGCGCGGGCGACCGACTGAGCGCGTCGGGTGGAGAGGTCCTGGTTGTAGGCGGCGTCGCCGGTGTTGTCGGCGTGGCCGATGATGTCGACGGTGCTCTGCGGGAACTCGTTGAGCGAGGAGGCCAGCGCCAGGAGGTCCGAGCGCAGCGAGCCGGTGAGGGCGGCGCTGTCGGTGTCGAACAGGATGTCCTGCGGGAGGGTGACGATGAGCTCGTTGCCCGTGTTCACGATGCCGACGCGGGAGTTGAGCTGCGAGCGGAGCGCGGCCTCCTGCCGGTCGAGGCGCGCGCCGATGGCGGCGCCGCCGCCCGCGCCGAGCGCGCCGCCGACGATGGCGCCGCGAATGCGCCGGTCGTCGTCCACGGCGGCGCCGGCGAGGGCGCCGATGAGGCCGCCGGCGATGGCGCTCTGCCGGGCGTTGGCGTTGGGGTCGGCGGCGCTGCTGCGCTGCGGCCCCATCGGATCGACCGCGCAGGCCCCGAGGGCGAGCACGGCGGCGAGGGGGGCGGCGATGGCGATATGTCTGGTCATGTGGCGTGTCCTGGGGGCGCTCGATAGGCTCTTGATGGCCGGCTTGGGAGCGGGTTTGCAACGAATGTGGCCCGTCATGCGATGACGGGCCCTCGTTCCTTACGGCCATCGGGCGCGGGGCGCCAACCGCGCGGGGGTCAGGCGGTCCGGCGCCGGCCCGGTTCGGCCGCCCGTGCGTCGGCGCGCGCGCCTTCCCAGGCGAGCATCGCGCGCTTGACCGGCAGGCCCCAATGGTAGCCGCCCAGCGCGCCCGATTTTCGCAGCGCGCGGTGGCAGGGGATGAGCCAGCTCACCGGATTGCGGCCCACCGCGGTGCCGACCGCGCGCACGGCGCGGGGGTTGCCGACCGCGGCGGCGATCTCGGAATAGGTGGTGACATGGCCCGAGGGGATGCGCAGGAGCGCCTCCCAGACCTTGATCTGGAACGGCGCGCCGGGCACCGCGACGCGCGGGCCGTTGGCGCCGGTGCCGCCGGCGAAGGTGGCCTCGGCGTGGGGGCGGGTGGCGGCGGCGTCCTCGATCATGCGGGCCGCGGGCCAGCGGGCCGCCATGTCGGCGAGGGCGGCCGCGCGCCCGGCCTCGGCGGTGAAGGCGATGCCGCAGATGCCACGGGGGGTGACGCACCAGAGCCCTTCGCCGAAGGGCGAATCGTGGAAGCCGTAGCGCACCGTGACGTCGCCGCCGCCGGCCCATTCGCCGGGGCTCATGCCTTCCCACGTCACGAAGAGGTCGTGCAGGCGGCCGCCGCCGGAGAGGCCGGCCTCGTCCGCGACCGCGAGCGTGGTGAGGCGCGAATCGAGCAGGGCCTTGGCATGGCCGAGGGTCAGGTACTGCTGCACCCGCTTGGGCGAGACACCGGCCCAGCGGGTGAACACGCGCTGGAAATGCGCGGACGACAGGCCCATGCGGGCGGCGAGCGCGTCGAGCGGCAGGGGCGCGCCGCCGGCGCCGTCGATCTCGGCGATGGCGCGGGCCATGATGCCGTAATGGTAGGCGCCGGAATGCGGGTCGTGGTCCATGGCGCCCGGGATACGCGGCGGGGCGGGTGCCCGCGACCCGCTTCGTGCGCCTTTCGCCGCGCGGCGGGCTGCGGCATGACGGACGGCATGGCCAAGGCGCTTCCAGCCCCCGCGATCCGCGCCGTGTTCGAGCGGTTGCGCGACATCGAGCCCGCGCCGAAGGGCGAGCTGGAGCATCACAGCGCGTACACGCTGCTGGTCGCGGTGGCGCTCTCGGCGCAGGCGACGGATGCGGGGGTGAACCTGGCGACGCGCCGGCTCTTCGCGGCGGCGGACACGCCGGGCGCGATGCTGGCGCTGGGCGAGGAGGCGGTGCGCGAGCATGTGCGCACGATCGGGCTCTACCGGGGCAAGGCGGCGAACGTGATCCGGGCCGCGCGCATCCTGGTGGACGAGCACGGCGGGGCGGTCCCGTCCTCGCGCGCGGCGCTGGAGGCGCTGCCGGGCGTCGGGCGCAAGACCGCGAACGTGGTGCTCAACATGTGGTTCGGGCATCCGGCGCAGGCGGTGGACACGCATGTCTTCCGGGTTGCGAACCGGACGCGGATCGCGCCCGGGCGGGACGTGCTCGCGGTCGAGCGGGCGATCGAGGACAACGTGCCGGTCGAGTTCCAGCGCCATTCGCATCACTGGCTGATCCTGCACGGACGATATACCTGCCTCGCGCGAAAGCCGCGATGCGGGGCCTGCCCGATCGCGGACCTCTGCCCCTACCCGGAGAAGACCGAATGACGAATGGCCCCATCGTCGGGATCGGCAACGCGATCGTGGACGTGATCTCGCCCTGCACGGAGAGCTTCCTGGACCACATGGGGATCGAGCGGGGGATCATGCAGCTCGTGGAGCGCGCGCGGGCCGAGGCCCTCTACGCCGCGATGGACGGGCGCACGGAGGCGCCGGGCGGGTCGGTCGGCAACACGCTGGCGGGGATCGGGGCGCTTGGTCTGGAGACGGCGTTCGTGGGGCGGGTCGCGGATGACGGGCTCGGGCGGGGCTATGCCCGCGCGCTGGAGGAGGCGGGGACGGCGTTCCCGAACCGGCCGGTGGCGGGCGCGTCGCTGCCGACCTCCCGCTCGATGATCTTCGTCACGCCGGACGGGGAGCGGTCGATGAACACCTATCTGGGCGAGGGGGCCGACCTCGGGCCGCAGGACGTGGACCTGGGGCTGATGCGGGGCGCGTCGATCCTGCTGCTGGAGGGCTATCTCTACGACAAGCCGGGCGGGAAGGCCGCGTTCGAGGCCGCCGCGGCGGCGTGCCGGGAGGGCGGCGGGCGCGCTGGCATCTCGCTGTCCGATCCGTTCTGCGTGGAGCGGCACCGCGAGGACTTCCGGCGGCTCGTGCGCGGACTGGACTACGTGATCGGCAACCGCGTCGAGTGGGAGGCCCTCTACGAGGCGGACGGGCTGGAGGCGGCCCTGGCGGCCGCGCAGGAGGATTGCGCGCTGGTGGTGTGCACGCGGTCCGAGGAGGGGGTGAGCATCGTGAGCGCCGGAGAACGGACGGACGTCGCGGCGCATCCGGTGGCGCCGGTGGACGCGACCGGCGCCGGGGATCAGTTCGCCGCGGGCTTCCTCTACGGGCTCGCGACGGGTCGGGACATGGAGTCGTGCGGGCGCATGGGCTGCGTCGCGGCGGGGGAGGTGATCGGCCATCTGGGCGCGCGGCCCCGCGCCGACATGCGCGCGCTTCTCGCAGGCCACGGCCTGTCCTGAGGGGGGAAGGGCGCCGCCCCTCCCGATCCCCGGGACGTTTTGGCGAGGTACGGGACTGGGGGGGAAGGGCGGTTCTCCTCCCTGTCCCGGCCGAAGCCTCCCCGCCGGCGGCGCACCGGCGCTCGAGGCGGTCCCGCCCGGACGACGCTCTCCGCCAGCGCAGCGGCCGCGCAGCGACGTGGCGCCCGGCCCAACCGGCCGAGGCGCCGCGAGGCGCCGAGTGCGGGCGGGAGCGGCCGTTCAGTCGGAGAGCGCGACCAGGCCCTTGAGGATGTCGATCGCGTAGGCGAGCTGGTAGTCCTCCTCGCGCAGCGCCTCGGCGGCCTCGGCGCGCTCGCGGCCTTCCTCGATCAGGAGGATCTCCTCCTCGGAGAGCGAGTCGTTGGAGAGGCTGCCGCGCAGGTCGGCCTCGCTCCGGCGGCGGGTGGCGGGGGTGGTGTCCTCGTCCTCCACCGGCTCCTCCACGCGCCTGGGCTGGCTGACGATGATGTCGGGTGTCACGCCGATGGCCTGGATCGAGCGGCCCGACGGCGTGTAGTAGCGCGCCGTCGTCAGCCGCATGGCCGAGCGGCCCCGGAGCGGCATCACGGTCTGGACCGAGCCCTTGCCGAAGGAGGTCTCGCCGATGACGATCGCGCGCTTCTGGTCCTGGAGCGCGCCGGCGACGATCTCGGAGGCGGAGGCGGAGCCGCCGTTGATGAGGACGACGATGGGCTTGCCCTCGGCCAGATCGCCGGGATCGGCGTCGTAGATGCGCGTCTCGGCGTCGGTGCGGCCGCGCTGCGAGACGATCTCGCCATCCTCGAGGAAGGCGTCGGAGACGAGCACCGCCTGATCCAGGAGGCCGCCGGGGTTGTTGCGCAGGTCGAGGATGAAGCCGTCGACGTTGTCCATCCCGCCCAGCGCCTCGACCTGGGTCGCGAGCTCGTCGCGCAGGCCCGGGTAGGTCTGGTTGTTGAAGGTCGAGATGCGCAGGACGATCGTGTCGCCCTCGGTCTGGCTGCGCACGGCGATGAGCTTGATGACGTCGCGGATGATGGAGACGTCGAAGGGCTCGGGCTCGTCCTCGCGCACGACGGTGATGACGATCTCGGAGCCCACCGGCCCGCGCATCAGGTCGACCGCCTCGTCGAGCGCGAGGCCGAGGATGCTCTCCCCGTCGACATGGGTGATGAAGTCGCCCGCCTCCATCCCGGCCTTGTCGGCGGGGGTGTCGTCGATCGGGGAGACGACCTTCACGAAGCCGTCCTCCTGCGTGACCTCGATCCCGAGTCCGCCGAACTCGCCGCGCGTCTGCTCGCGCATGTCGGCGAAGTCCTCCTCGGAGAGGAAGGAGGAGTGCGGGTCGAGCGAGGTGAGCATGCCGTTGATCGCGGCCTCGATCAGCTCGCCCTCATCCACCTCCTCGACGTACTGGGCGCGGATGCGGTCGAAGATGTCCGAGAAGAGGTCCATCCGCTCGTAGATCGAGCCGTCGGCCTGCCGGTCCTGCGCGACGAGGGGGCCGGCGACCGTCACGGCGAGCAGGCCGCCGACGATCATGCCCAGGGCGGTGGCGATGGCGGATTTTCTCATCTCGTGCCTTTCGGTCGTGCGGGCGGTGCGTCGGCGCCCCGGCGGCGGAACCTAGCGCGCGCGGCGCCGGGCGGGAAGCGGCAGCGCGGCGTCCGCCCGCCGGGGCGGATCACGATGCCGTCGACGCCGCGAGGTCCCGTCCGGTCATCTCCGGCGGCGCGTCCAGGCCCATGAGCGCCAGCAGCGTGGGGGCGAGGTCGCACAGGCGCCCGTCCGTCAGCGCCGCGCCCGGCGGCCCGCCCGCCAGGATGACGGGCACGGGGTTGAGGGTGTGCGCCGTGTGCGGCCCGCCATCGGGCGCGATCATCGTCTCGCAATTGCCGTGGTCGGCGCAGATCAGCATCGCGCCGCCGGCCGCCTCCATCGCGCCCAGGGCGCGGCCCAGGCCCGCATCCACCGCCTCGCAGGCGGCGATGGCGGCGGGCAGGTCGCCGGTATGGCCGACCATGTCGGGGTTCGCGTAGTTGCACACGATCAGGTCGTAGCCGGCCCCGATGGCGTCCACGAGCCGGTCCGTGACCTCGTGCTCGGACATCTCGGGCTTGAGGTCGTAGGTGGCGACGTCCGGCGAGCGGGGCATGGCGCGGTCCTCGCCCTCCTCGGGCGGCTCGACGCCGCCGTTGAGGAAGAAGGTCACATGGGGGTACTTCTCGGTCTCGGCGACGCGGAACTGGCGCAGGCCGTGGGCGGAGACCCAGTGGCCGAGCGTGTTGGGAACCGCGGCCTTGGGATAGGCGGCGGTCATGTAGGCCATGTGCGCGGCGGAGTAGTCCGCCATGCCCAGCAGGGGCGCGACGGGGCCGCGCCCGCGGTCGAACGCGTCGAAGGCCGGATCGCCCAGGGCGGCCATGATCTCGCGCGCGCGGTCGGCGCGGAAGTTGAGGCAGAAGAGGCCGTCCGCCTCGGAGAGGCCGGGGTAGCCGGCGACGATGGCGGGCTCGACGAACTCGTCGGTGGTGCCGTCGGCGTGGGCGGCGGCGATCGCCTCGCCGGAGGCGGCGAAGGGCGCGCCGTCCGCGTCCGCGATGGCGCGGTAGGCGCGCGCGACGCGGTCCCAGCGGTTGTCGCGGTCCAGGGCCCAGTAGCGGCCGATGATCGTGGCGATGCGCGCGCCCTCGGGCAGGCCCGCCTCCAGCGCGGCGAGGAAGCCGGGGGCGGAGAGGGGGCCGACGTCGCGGCCGTCGGTCACGGCGTGGACGTGGACGGCGAGCCCCTCCTTGGTCAGGATCTCGGCGGCGGCGAGGAGGTGCGACAGGTGGCCGTGCACGCCGCCATCGGAGGCCACGCCCAGCAGGTGCGCGGCGCCGCCCTGGCGCATGACCTGCGCCGCGAAGGCGCGGATGGCGGCGTTGGCGGCGAAGGAGCCGTCCTCGATGGCGAGGTCGATGCGGCCCAGGTCCATCGCCACGACGCGGCCGGCGCCGATATTGGTGTGCCCGACCTCGGAATTGCCCATCTGCCCGGTGGGCAGGCCGACATCGGGGCCGTGGGTGAGCAGGGTCGCGTGCGGGCAGGTCGCCATCAGGCGGTCCATGACCGGGGTGCGGGCGAGGCGGGGAGCGTTGCCCTCCTCGACGTCCGACAGGCCCCAGCCGTCCAGGATGGTGAGGATCACGGGTCGGGTCATGCGGGCCTCCGGAGGTGCGACGGGGCCGGCATAGACCCGCGCAGGGGCATGTGGAACCGCGCGCGGGCCGCTCCCTGCACGCGCCTCATGCACTCCTAGGGACGTCGCGAACCGCCCCGGCCACCCCCTCCGCGCGGCCGCCTGCCACTCGCTCGCCGCGCTCCCGGCAGCGGGCGCATCGGCGCAGGACGCGGCCGCGGCCGTCGGCTGGCCATTGCCGCTGACCGAGGCGATCCGGGCGACCCCGAACGAGGCGCTGCGGGACACGCTCCACGACCCGATCGCGCGCGAGCACGCGGCGCACCGGGAGCACTGGAACGCGGTCGGGCCCGCGTTCGTTCGGCCCCACGACCTGCAGGGCGAGCTCTACGGCGCGATCGGACCTCATGTCGACGTCGTCGCCGGACGGCGCCTCGCCCTCGGGGTGCGGGCGGACGGGCGGCGCGCCTCGGCCGCCACGGGGGCCGTGACCAGGGCGCCGGCGCCGGGGCCGGGCGACCTCGAGACGTCGCTGACCTATCCTCGGGACCGGTGCGAGGCGGTGCAGGGCGCGCACCGCGGGCGGATCGAGGCCACGGCCGCCGACGCGGTGACGCAGGACCTGCTGATCGGGGCGGCGGGCCCGACCGGCGCGCAGGGCTGGCGGACCGGCGCGCACCTGTCGACCGACGGCACGCCCGGGGGGGCGGCGGACGGCGGCAACTGAGGCGGCCCGCGCCGGGGCGGCGCGTCCGGCCTCACGTCCGGTGGTAGGGGCCGCCCGCCAGGATCGTGACGGCGCGGTAGAGCTGCTCTGCGAGCATGGCGCGGGCGAGCATGTGGGGCCAGACCATCGGCCCGAAGGAGAGGGCGAGGTCCGCGGCATCGCGCAGGGCGGGGTCCAGCCCGTCGGCGCCGCCGACGAGGAAGGCCGCGTCGCGCCGGCCCTCGTCGCGCCAGGCGGCGAGGCGGTCGGCGAGGTCCGGCGAGGAGAGCGCGGCGCCGCGCTCGTCCAGGGCGATGGTGACGGCGCCGTCCGGGATGGCGCGGGCGAGGAGCGCGGCCTCGCCCGCCATGCCGCCGCCGCGGCGGGCCTCGACCTCGCGGACCTCGAGCGGGCCGAGGGAGAGGGGGCGCCCGGCCTTGGCGAGGCGGGCGCCGTAATCGTCGACCAGCGACCGCTCCGGCCCCGCGCGGAGCCGGCCGACGGCGCAGATATGCAGCCTCAGGCCGGGCGCTCCGGGTCGGGACCGGGGGCGGGGGCCGGGGCGGAGGCTGGGGCGCCGGGCGCGCCCGGTCCGCCCCACATCTTCTCGATCTGGTAGAAGTCGCGGACTTCGGGGCGGAAGACGTGGACGATCACGTCGCCCGTGTCGATCAGCACCCAGTCGCCCGTGCCCTTGCCCTCGACCTTGGCGACGCGGTCGAAATCGGCCTTGAGCCGTGTCACCAGCTTCTCGGCGATGGACTGCACCTGGCGCGAGGACCGGCCGGAGGCGACGACCATGTGGTCGGCCATCTGCGACTTGCCGGCGAGGTCGATGGTGACGACCTCCTCGGCCTTGTCGGCGTCCAGGCTGCCAAGGATGGCGGCCAGGAGCGCGGGCACGCTGGGTTGCGGGCGGGGGGCGCCGCCGGTCACGCGGGGCGCGGCCTCTGGCGCGGTCCCGTGGCGGGTCGCGGTGGCGGCATCTGACAGGACATCGTCCTCCTTGGTGGCGCGCCGGGCGGGGCCGGCTCGGGATGGATGCAATCTAGGACCGGCGGGCCCCTCGATCAACGCTCCGTGCGGTACCGGCGGCCGGCACGGCGCGTCCTGGGCCGGCGGGGCTCGGGGAAACGGTGCGTTCACCGCGCCGATGCCGCAGGGGAATAGATTCAGTTTAACGGGATGTGTACCGTGCCTGCGTGGCACGCGGCGGTGGGTCACGACCCGTCACGCGCTCGCCCTATCGGCGCTCCGCGAACCAGGAGACGACGACATGCAGACGACATATTCCCGCGGCGCCGCGGGCGGCGCGCTCTCGGCGCTCGCCCTCATGGCGGCGCTCGGCCCCGCGGCAGCCGAACGGGTGATCGACCCGGACGGCACCGGCGCCGACGCTGTGGTGATCAACGACGGCATAAGGATCGGGATCGACGGGCGGGCGGGCGCGCTGGAGGTCAACGGGACCCCGGTGGGCGACGGTCCCCCGGGCACGACGCTGACCAGCGTGTTCTTGAACATCCGCGGGACCGTCGAGCAGGAC
Source organism: uncultured Alphaproteobacteria bacterium (assembly GCA_963832275.1). Classification (GTDB taxonomy): domain Bacteria; phylum Pseudomonadota; class Alphaproteobacteria; order Rhodobacterales; family Rhodobacteraceae; genus Hasllibacter. The sequence continues at coordinate 117,684 of CAWHTQ010000031.1, read as the reverse complement.
TCCCTCCTCCGGGTGCGGAGCAATGTCGGCGCGGTGGAGGCCCTGGGCTCGATCGGCGTCGAGGGTGCCGGGCGGCTGGAGATCATCGACGAGGGGTCCGTGCTCCTCTCCTCGGGCCGCGACGATCCGCAGGGGGTCGTCCTCTTCGTCGGCAACGGCGGGGCCAATCTCGGCACGGGCACGGAGATCGGGGACGCGAGCGTCCTCGTCCAGGGCTCGGGCAGCCTCCTCGACGTGGAGGGGGTGCCGGTGATCTTCGGCACCGGCGCGACCGGCACGCATTCGATCACCATCTCCGGCGGCGGGGCGCTCAAGGTCCGCGCCGAGCGCGCCGCGCGCGTCGCGGAGCGGGTGGCGCCCCTCCTCGACGCCGCGATCGGCGAGCTCCGGGACGAGATCGAGGCGTTCGGCAGCGACTTCGACGCCGACGTCGACCCGTCGGACCTCGTGCCGGAGATCCTCATCCGGGAGTCCTACCGCGAGATCCTGGCCGCGTCGCGCATCGAATCCTCGAACGGCGTGGGCATCCTCTTCCCGGGGTTCGCCTCTTCCGTCCTGACGGTCGAGGATCTCGGCTCCACCGTCACGCACGCCACCGGGCTCTCGATCGGGGACGGCGCATCGGTCGTGGTCCGGAACGGCGCCGAGATCCGGCAGGAGGACCCGACCGGCGCGGTCGACGCCCTGCTCGCCGCCTTCGCGGGCCAGGCGTTCGACCCGCGGGACGATCTCGACGACCCGGACGGGGGCAACCTGGGCATCGCGGTGGGCTCGGGCCGGGGACCGGCGGCCTCGCTCACGGTCGACGGCGCCTTCCCCCTCGCCGTCCGCGTGGACGGCTCCTTCCTCCGCAGCACGGTGAGCACGACGCGCGACCTGCAGGTCGGCGTGGGCGCGGGGGCCGCCGGGTTCACGACGACGCCGGAGGACTTCGCGGCCGGGCTGCCCCTCGGCGACGTGATCTACGGGCCGAACCGCGGCATCGTGACGGTCGCGAACGGCGGGCTGCTGCGCGCGGAGCTCGACGTCGACCTCGGCGGCACCGCCCGCCGCCGCGGCGCCGCCGCGGCCGAGGGGATCGACGGCGAGGGCACGTTGGTCGTCGCCTCCGGCGGACGGGTCGAGGCGCGGGCCGTGAACGTCCGGGCCGGCGGCACGCTGTCCGGGGACGGCGGCACGGTGGCGGCGGACGTGATCCTGGACGGGGGCACCATCGCGCCCGGCGCCTCGCCGGGGACGATGACGATCGACGGGGACCTGGAGGTGTTCGACGGGATCCTCGCCTTCGAGATCGCGGGCACGGGCGCGGGGATGTTCGACCGGCTGATCGTGACCGGTGACCTGATCGCGGACGCGCTGTCCATCGAGGTCACGTTCCTGGACGGGTTCCTGCCGGCGGCGGGCGACGCGTTCGACCTGCTGGACGTGGCGGGCACGGCGGAGGTGTTCGCCCTGGGCGGGGCGGCGTTCTCCTTCTTCGGCGTGCCGGAAGGGGCGGCGACCGGGGCGTTCGACGGCGGCGTGTTCCGCGTGGCGGCGGCGCCGGGCGATGGCGGCGGCGGCGATCCGGTGGCGCCGATCCCGGTGCCGGCGGGGCTGCCGATGCTGCTGCTGGCGCTGGGCGGGACGGCCGCGCTGCGCCGCAGGGGCTAGCCCGCTTCCTGGCGGGGCGCGTCCTGCGCCCTGCCACCCGGCCCGCCCGCGGGATCGCCGAGCATCCGCACCTCGCGCTGGGGGAAGGGGATGGAGAAGCCGGCTGCCTCGAACGCGTCCCAGAGCGCGAGGTAGACGTTGCCGCGGATGTTGGTGAGCCCGCCCGTGGGGTCGCTGATCCAGAAGCGCAGGATGTAGTCGACGGAGGAATCACCGAAGCCGACGATGTGGCAGACCGGCGCGTTCGGGTTCGAGAGCACGCGACCGACGCCCTTCGCGGCCTCTATCGCCGTCCGGCGGACGTCGTGGGGGCTGTCGCCGTAGGAGACGCCGAAGAAGATGTCGAGCCGGACGAACTCGTTGGAATGGGACCAGTTCACCACCTGTCCGGTGATGAGATCCTCGTTCGGGATCAGGTATTCCTTGCCGTCGCGCGTGGTGATCGAGGCGTAGCGCGCCCCGAGCGTGCCGACCCAGCCGAAGGTGTCGCCCAGGGAGATCACGTCGCCGGGCTTGATCGACTTGTCGAGGAGGATGATGACGCCCGAGATGAGGTTCGAGACGACCTTCTGCAGTCCGAAGCCGATGCCGACGCCAATGGCGCCCGAGAGGACCGCGAGGCCGGTGAGGTCGACGCCCACGGCGCGCAGGCCGATGAAGAAGGCGGCGCCGTAGAGGCCGAGCTGGAGGATCTTGACCGAGAGCACCTTCATCGAGGGGCTCATCTCCTCGTTCCGGCGGATGCGGTCGGCCGAGGCGGTGGAGACGAAGTTGGCCGCGAAGAAGAGCACGCCGGTGATCGTGACGACGAGGATCAGGTCCAGCACGGAGACGCGGAAGTCCCCGGCGCGGATGGCGGCGGCGTCGAGGGCGGCGCGGGTCTCGGCCTCGATCCCGAGATAGTAGACGGTGACCCATCCGGCGGCGAACCACACGACGATGCGGCGCAGCGCCCGGCTTCGGATCGTGCGCGCGGCGATCGAGATGGCCAGCCAGGCCGAGGCGATGGTGGCGACGAGGGCGATCACGTAGCTGCGCGAGGGCCATGTGAGCTCCCGCATCACCAGGACGACGACCCAGGCCGCGAGGACGAAGGCCAGGAGCCACAGCCGCCGCAGCACGATCGAGGCGATGCGCAGGCGCCAGCGCGGCCAGCCCCGCCGCGCGACCCAGGTGCGCAGGCGCGGGCCGGCGAGCGTGTGGACCGCCCAGGCGCCCAGCATCAGCCCGAGCAGGATCAGGAGCTGCCACAGGCGCCAGCCGGGGGCGGCGAAGGACGTGGCGAGGGCCTCGACCCGGAGGAGCAGCCCCGCGAAGCTGTCGGCCATGTCGAGGGGAAGCGCGGTTTCCATCGCGCGATAGGGCATGGGGCGCGGGGCGACGTCCAGCGCCGGGCGGTCACTCCACCGGGATCGAGACCTCGTTGCGACGCAGGAAGGACGGCGTCATCGGGCCGTCGTAGAAGAGATAGCTGGGCCCGCCGGTCGGGATCAGGTCGCGGGACGCGGCGTGGGCGCGCAGCGCGTCCGCCCGCTCCTCGAGCCCGCCCTGCCGCCAGCTGCCGGAGAAGCGCAGCGAGAGGCGGCGCCCGCCCTCGTCACGGCGCAGGGTGACGGCCGGGTCGCGGGCCGCGGGCAGGGACTCGAGGCCCCAGCGCGCCGGCATGGTGAAGGCGATCGTCCAGACGCCCTCGCCGTCCGCGTCGGGGGTCTGGGCGACGGGGGCGGTCATCGCGATCTTCGCGCCGGCGCCGTCATCGCCACCGTCGTTGCCGCCGAAGATGTAGCCCGCGAGCTTGCGGAAGCCCGTCGAGGCCGCGCCGGAACGGGCCCCGCGCACCCGCACCTCGGCGCGCACATGCGGGGCGTAGTCGCGCAGCTCCAGCGTGCCGCCGGCGACCTCCTCGGTCCAGATCGTGCGGGCGGCCGGGATCTCGGTGCCGCGCCATTGCGCCGGCTGGGCCTGTCCGATGGCGGGCACGAGGGCCGCGGCCGCCGCAATCAGCGCGGCGGCGGGGGAAGGGAGTGGCATCGCGCGGTCTCCATCCTGGCGGCGCTCCGGCCGGGCGGCAGGACCTAGCGCGCCCTTGCCCGGACGCCATGGCGGGGATAGGGGAGCGGGCATGGGACCCGTCCTCGACCTCGCCGACCGGGCGCGCCTGCCGGGCCGTTTCGACGGACGGCACCGGACCGCCGCGCGCCCGGGCTGAGGCGCCGCTCCGACCCCATCCGCGACAGTTCAGGAGGCCCGCCATGACCGGTCCGACCACCGCCAAGACGCTCTACGACAAGATCTGGGACGCCCATCTGGTGCAGGAGGCCGAGGACGGCACGGCGCTGCTCTACATCGACCGCCACCTGGTGCACGAGGTGACGAGCCCGCAGGCGTTCGAGGGGCTGCGCATGACCGGCCGGCGGGTGCGCGCGCCGGAGCGCACCATCGCGGTGCCCGACCACAACGTCCCGACCACGCCAGGCCGCGAGGACCCCGCCAACATGACCGAGGACAGCGCCGTGCAGGTCGCGGCCCTCGACACGAACGCGCGCGAGTTCGGCATCCACTACTACCCGGTCAGCGACGTGCGGCAGGGGATCGTGCACATCGTCGGGCCCGAGCAGGGGTGGACCCTGCCGGGGATGACGGTCGTGTGCGGCGACAGCCATACCGCGACGCATGGCGCGTTCGGCGCGCTGGCGCACGGGATCGGCACCTCCGAGGTGGAGCACGTGCTGGCGACGCAGACCCTGATCCAGCGCAAGGCGAGGAACATGCGGGTCGAGATCACCGGGCGGCTGCAGCCCGGGGTCACGGCGAAGGACATCACCCTGTCGGTGATCGGCGCGACCGGCACGGCGGGCGGCACCGGCCACGTCATCGAGTATTGCGGCGAGGCGATCCGCGCGCTGTCGATGGAAGGGCGGATGACCGTCTGCAACATGGCGATCGAGGGCGGGGCGCGCGCGGGGCTGATCGCGCCGGACGAGACCACGTATCAGTATTGCCGCGGCCGGCCGCACGCGCCCAAGGGCGCCCAATGGGAGGCGGCGCTGGACTGGTGGCGGACGCTGCGGTCCGACGAGGGCGCCCACTGGGACAAGGAGGTCGTGCTGCGCGGCGAGGACATCGCGCCGGTCGTGACCTGGGGCACCTCGCCCGAGGACGTGCTGCCGATCGACGGGGTGGTGCCGGCGCCGGAGGACTTCCAGGGCGGCAAGGTGGAGGCGGTGCGGCGGTCGCTGGACTACATGGGCCTGGCGCCGGGCACGCGGCTGCGCGACGTGGAGATCGACACCGTGTTCATCGGCTCGTGCACCAACGGCCGGATCGAGGACCTGCGCGCCGCGGCGGGCATCCTGCGCGGCAAGCGCGTCAAGGAGGGGCTGCGCGCGATGGTCGTGCCGGGCTCGGGCCTGGTGCGCGCGCAGGCCGAGGCGGAGGGGCTGGCGGACGTGTTCATCGAGGCGGGATTCGAGTGGCGCCTCGCGGGGTGCTCGATGTGCCTGGCGATGAACCCCGACCAGCTTGCCCCCGGCGAGCGCTGCGCGGCGACGTCCAACCGCAATTTCGAAGGGCGGCAGGGGCGCGGCGGGCGCACGCACCTGATGAGCCCGGCGATGGCGGCGGCGGCGGCGATAACGGGGCGGCTCACGGACGTGCGCGAGCTGTCCTGACCGGGTCCGCTCGCGGGGGCGTTCGGCGGTCGGAAACAATCCGTTTTTAGCGGAATTCGTCCTCAATCCAAATCCTGCCGCGATCTTCGTCCAGGATGGGGCATGCCCCGGGTGCAGTCCGCGATCGGCGGGAGGCGGCCCGGCGCCGGTGAGGGAGAGACTCCGCATGGGACGCACGATCAAGCCTCGCGCCGCCGGCGTCCGCTCGGCCGCCACCGGCGCGCCGGCGGCCGGGTCCACGCTCATTGGGGCGGATCTTCGGGTCGGGCGGGGGCCCGCTCCGGCGGTGGAGCGGCGGCGGGGCGGTCCCTCCGGCCGGCGGATCGGCGGCGCGGCGGGCGAGGTCTTCGCCTGGGGCCTCGAGACCGGCCCGGACGGGCCGGCCCCGGAGGACGACCGCCAGCGGACGGTGCCGGGGGCCGCGTGGCGCCGGGCGGACGCGGCGGGCGATGCGGACGGGGCGCGCGAGGGCCGGGGTCTGGCGCTCCGGGACGGCGGCGGGGCCGGCCGCACGGGCGCCTATCGGGCCGCCGCGGACGCGTATTCGGAGGCGTCCGCTCCGGCCGCGCCGCGCCGCCCTGCTCTGTGCGAGCTCGAGCTCTAGGGCGGCGGCCCGCCGCGGCGACGCGGGCATTCCGTTCCGCGGCGCGGCGCCCTATGACGGGGGCCGACGCCACCCGGAGGCTCCGCGCATGGAGAAGTTCACCACGTTGACCGGCATCGCCGCGCCGATGCCCCTGATCAACGTCGACACCGACATGATCATCCCCAAGCAGTTCCTGAAGACGATCCTGCGAACGGGCCTGGGCGCGAACCTCTTCGACGAGATGCGCTTCCGCCCCGACGGCACGGAGATCGAGGATTTCGTCCTGAACCGGCCGGCCTACCGGGAGGCGGAGATCCTGGTCGCGGGCGACAATTTCGGCTGCGGGTCGTCGCGGGAGCATGCGCCCTGGGCGCTGCTCGACTTCGGCATCCGGGCGGTGATCGCCCCGGGCTTCGCCGACATCTTCCACAACAACTGCTTCAAGAACGGCATCCTGCCCATCGTCCTGCCGCAGGCGCAGGTCGATGTCCTGATGGCGGATGCGGAGAAGGGCGCCAACGCCCGGATGACGGTGGACCTCGAGCGACAGGTGGTCACCGCCTCGGACGGGACCGAGTTCCCCTTCGAGGTCGACGCCCATCGCAGGCGGTGCCTCCTGGAGGGGTTGGACGACATCGCGCTCACGCTCGAGCACGTCGCCGCCATCGACGGTTTCGAGGGCGCGAGCGCGCAGGCCCGTCCTTGGGTCTGAGACCCTGGGCCTAGGCCGCATCGCGGCGGCGCTCCTGGCGCTGGCCGGGCCGGCGGGGGCCGAGCCCTATCGCTTCGCCACGTTCAACGCGGAGCTGTCGCGCGACGGCCCGGGCCTGCTGTTCCGCGATGCGGTCAAGGGGACCGAGGACGTGCTGGCGACGGCGGAGGCGATCGCCGCGCTCGCCCCCGACGTGCTGGCGCTGCAGGGGCTCGACTGGGACGCGGGCGGCCTCGCGGTGGCGGCGATCGGCGAGGCGCTGGCGGCGGCGGGGCACGCGATGCCGCACGTGCTGGCCCGGCCGACCAACCGGGGCGTGCCCGCCACGGCGGATGGCGACCTCGACGGGGACGGCCGCACGCTGGAGGGCGACGACATGCACGGCTGGGCCCGGTACACCGGGCAGGGGGCGATGGCGGTGTTCTCGCGCCATCCGCTCGGCGAGGTCGTGGACCTCTCGGGCGTGCTGTGGTCCGACCTGCCGGGGGCGCGGGGCGTGGGCGCGGACGGCAGCGACCTGCTGGCCGGCCCGTATGCGGGGCTGCGCCTCTCGACGACGGCGCATTGGGCGGTGCCGGTGATCCTGCCGAGGGGGACGGTCTGGGCCGCGGCGCATCACGGCACGCCGCCGGTCTTCGACGGGCCGGAGGACCGCAACGGCCGGCGCTCGGCCGACGAGGCGGCGGTCTGGGGCGCCTGGCTCGACGGCGCGCTGGCGGAGGTTCCCGGGGGGGCGCCGGCCCCGGACGGGCCGGTGGTCCTGCTGATGGCCGCGAACGTCGATCCGCTTGACGGGGACGGACTGGGGGACGCGATGCGCGCTCTGCTGAACCGGCCGGACCTGGCGGACCCGGCCCCTCGGGGCGCCGCGCGCCCGGAGGTGGCGGATGGCCATGCGGGCGATCCGGCCCTCGACACGGTGGACTGGCCGGACCCGCCGGACGGGCCCGGGAACCTGCGCGTCGATTACGTGGTGCCGTCGGCGGAGCTGATCGTGACCGGCGCCGGCCTGGCCTGGCCTCCCGAGGCGGCGGCGTCGCGCCATGCGATCGTCTGGGTGGACGTCGCGCTTCCTTGACCGATCGGAGGGGCGGGCATAGGCCCCGCGCGATCCCATTCGAAAGGCCCCGACATGTCCGATCCGACGCTCCTGATCCTGCCCGGCGACGGCATCGGACCCGAGGTCATGGCCGAGGTGCGGCGCGTCGTGGACTGGTTCGGCGCCAATGGCGGGCCGCGCCTGGAGGTGCAGGAGGACCTGGTCGGCGGGTGCTCGCACGACGCGCACGGCACGCCCCTGACCGACGCCGCGATGGCCCGCGCGCAGGCGGCGGACGCCGTGCTGCTGGGCGCGGTGGGCGGGCCGAGATATGACGCGCTGCCCTTCGCCGAGAAGCCTGAGCGGGGGCTCCTGCGCCTGCGCAAGGAGATGGACCTCTACGCCAACCTGCGCCCGGCGCAGTGCTTCGACGCGCTCAAGGACTTCAGCAGCCTGAAGCCCGAGCTCGTCGCCGGGCTGGACATGCTGATCGTGCGCGAGCTGACCTCGGGCGTCTATTTCGGCGAGCCCCGCGGGGTGAGCGTGGAGGGCAACGAGCGGGTCGGGGTTAACACCCACCGCTACACCGAAGGCGAGATCGCCCGCGTCGCGCGCAGCGCCTTCGAGATGGCGCGCCGGCGGTCGGGCCGGGTCTGCTCGATGGAGAAGTCGAACGTCATGGAGGCGGGCCAGCTCTGGCGCGACGTGGTGAGCGAGGTGCACGCCGCCGAGTACGCGGACGTGGAGCTGACCCACATGCTGGCCGATGCCGGGGCGATGCAGATCGTGCGCGCGCCCAAGCAGTTCGACGTGATCGTGACCGACAACCTGTTCGGCGACATGCTCTCGGACGCGGCCGCGATGCTGACGGGCTCGCTGGGGATGCTGCCCTCGGCCTCCCTCGGCTCGCCGGGCGCGAACGGGCGGCCCAAGGCCCTCTATGAGCCGGTGCACGGCAGCGCGCCGGACATCGCGGGGAAGGGGATCGCCAACCCGATCGCCTGCATCCTGAGCTTCGCGATGGCGCTGCGCTACTCCTTCGACGCCGGGGACGCGGCGGCCCGGCTGGAGGCGGCGGTGGAGCGCGTGCTGGCGGACGGGGTGCGGACCGGCGATCTGATCGGGCCGGGGGGCGGGACGCCCGCGACCACCTCCGAGATGGGCGACGCGATCCTCGCGGCCCTGGCGGCCTAGCGCGTGGGGAGCGCGAGCGTCCGCGGTGCGGGGGCGGCGCTGCTGGCCTTCGCGATCTTCGCCACGCACGACGTGCTGATCAAGATGCTGGGCGGCGGCTATTCGGCGTTCCAGATCGTGTTCTTCTCGGTGCTGTTCAGCTTCCCGCTCGCCACGATCATGCTGATGCGGGACGCGGACGAGGGCACGCTGATCCCGCGGCACCCCTGGTGGATGGCGGTCCGCACGGCGGCCTCGGTGATCACGGCGGCCTGCGCGTTCTACGCGTTCTCGGTGCTGCCGCTGGCGCAGGTCTACGCGATCCTGTTCGCGGCGCCCCTGGTGATCACGGTCCTGTCGATCCCGATGCTGGGGGAGGTCGTGCGCCTGCGCCGGTGGCTCGCGGTCCTGGCGGGGCTGGCGGGCGTGGTCGTGGTCCTGCGGCCGGGCGGGGGGGACGCCGCGCTCGGCGCCGGGCACGCGGCGGCGCTGGCGGCGGCCTGCCTCGGCGCGTTCGCGAGCGTGGTCGTGCGCAAGATCGGGCGCGCGGAGCGTTCGGTGGTGCTCCTTCTCTACCCGCTCGTGGCGAACTTCGTCGTGATGGGGGCGCTGCTGCCATTCGTCTACCGGCCGATGCCATTGGGGGATCTGGGGCTGCTGGCGGCGGTCGCGGTCCTGAGCCTGGTGGCGACGGTGCTGCTGATCGGGGCGTATCGCAGCACGCCGGCCGGGGTCATCGCGCCGATGCAGTACAGTCAGATCGTCTGGGCGACGCTCTTCGGCGCGCTCTTCTTCGAGGAGAGCCCCGACGCGTACACCGCCCTGGGCGCGGCGATCATCATCGGCTCGGGGCTCTACATCCTGTTCCGCGAGGGGCGGGAGGGCGAGTCGAGCAATCAGCCGAACCTGCGCAACCGATCGCGGATCGGCACGCCGGGCGCGCCGCGGATCTCGGGCTTCATGGCCGGCGAGGGGCCGGAGCGTGGCCCGATGAGCGTGCCGGCCGAGGCCGGGCTGCGCGGCGCGCCGGGACGGGCCGGGCGACTGGCGCCGGCGCTGCCCCCGGGGCCCGCCGACTGACCCGGTGCGGGGCCTTGCGCGGGCGGCGCGGCCCGCGTAATCGCCGCCCACGGTCGGGCAGTGGCGCAGCTTGGTAGCGCACCTGCTTCGGGAGCAGGGGGTCGGAGGTTCGAATCCTCTCTGCCCGACCAGGACGGCCGCCGGCGATCCGCCGCACGCCATCCGAACGAGCAAGATCGCCTCGATCCGGCGGGGTATCTGCGCACCGCTTCGTCGGGACGGGACGTCGCGATGCGCAGACCTCGGGCGGGAGCTTGGCTCCCGAGACGCGGGCGCACGCGCCCGTTCGGGAGGGTCATACCCGGCGACATCACCTATTACAACAAACTAGAATAACTCTAGGACGAGCCGCCCTGCTTCCCTTGAGGAAACCACTCGGTGGAGATGCGTGCGTGCCGGTCGGAATAGTCGGCCAGGACGCGGAGCGCCCCCTCGTCGATGAGGCGGAGGCCGGCCTCCGTGCGCGAGACGAGCCGGTCCTGCACGAGCCCGGTGAGGGTCTTGGAGACGTAGACGTTGGTCAGGCCGAGATGGTCCGCGATCTCGCCCTGGGACAGGGGCAGGCGCAGGACGTCGCCCATATGGGGATTGGTGACCCGCAGCCGCGCCGTCAGCTCGCAGATCATGTAGGCGATGCGCTCGCGCGCGCTCTGCCGCGAGTTCGCGCGCAGCAGGTCCATCAGGACGACGTGCTCGCGCAGAGCGAGGGAGAAGAGGAGCGCCGTGAGCCGCGGCGACTCGGTGAAGATGCGGTCGAGATTGGCCCGCGGGAACGGGCAGAGCGTGCCGGATTCGACGCTCCGCAGGCCGGTGACGGATCGGTCGGCCGATATCTCGGGCAGGCCGACGATGTCGCCGGGATGGTGGATGCGCACGATCTGCCGCCGGCCGTCCGGCATGTCCGCATAGGAGAAGAGCCAGCCCGACTTCACCACGTAGAGGCGGTCCTGGACGTCGCCGGGGCGGTAGATGTCGGCCTGGCGCGGATGGGGACGTTCGCTCTCCTCGAGCGTCGCGACGAGGGCGCGGTCCGCCTCCGACAGCTCCACGTAATGCGAGAGCTTCGAGACGAGGCAGCTTGACGACATGTGGTCCCCCAGGACGCGTCCCGCGCGCCGTGACCGCGGCGGGACCGTGACTGCGTAAGGGCGGGGGGGGCGGCTTGGTTCCGCGCGCGCCGGCCGGATCGGGAACGTATCGGAGGGATGCCGGTTGTGCATCTGTCCGGCACCGGGTGCCGACGAGACAGCTAACCGAAAGGACCTCACAATGGGTTTCATCGCCATCATCGTCTGGCTCATCGTTCTCGCCATCCCCGTGTTCGGCCTGTTCACGGCCCACAAGCAGACCGAGGAGCACCGCTCCAGCACGCGTCGCAGCGGCACGGCGACCTGATCTCCGGGCGGCGGGGATGACGGACGTGCTCGTCGCCCTCGCTTGGCTCGTCGGGGCGCTGGCGCTGGTGGCGCTCCTGGTGTGGGGCAGCCTGCGCGGCGCGATCAAGGCCGCGCGGGTCCAGCGGAAGGCGTCCGAGGACGCGTCCGACGACGGCGCGTCATGACGGCCGGGCGGCGGGCGTGACCCTCAAGGGCGCGGTCCTCCTGACACTGCTGCTGGGCGCGGTGGCCGCGACGGCCTGGGCCCGCTGGCGCCTCGCCCACGGCCCGATCCGGCGGCGCCCCGGGCGGGGCGGCGACTAGTCGCCCGGCATGCTGATCGCGTTGAACGTCATCGTCGTGAGCGAACGTGCGATGCCGGGCACGTCGAAGAGGTGTCCGCTCAGGAACTTGCCGACGTCCTCGCCGGAGGGGATGTAGATCTTCATCAGCAGGTCATAGTCGCCGGAGGTGGAATACATCTCCGAGACGATCTCGCGCAGGAAGATCGCCTCGGCCACCGCGTAGGTGCGGCCGGGCACGCAGCGGACCTGGACGAAGACGCAGGTGGTCATGGGCCGGGCTCCTCGCCGTCAGTCATAGGTCAGGTCGCGCGCCTTGCCGCGGAAGATCCAGTAGGCGAGGGCGGTGTAGCCCAGGATCGTCGGCAGCACGAAGCACGTCCCGATGAAGATGATGAAGAGCGATTCCGGCGCCGAGGCCGATTCGTAGATCGTGAGCCGCTCGGGCACGACATAGGGGTAGAAGCTGTAGGCGAGGCCGAGGAAGGCCAGCGCGAAGATCGCCATCGCCGCGACGAAGGGCGTCCAGTTCCAGCGGTCGTCGTCATAGGGCATGCGCCGGAGCTTCCACCACAGGAAGCCGATCAGGGCCGCGGAGACCAGGGGGAAGGGCGCGAGATAGAGCGATTCGGGCCAGCCCAGCCATTTGTCGAGGATGCGGGGGGAGACCAGCGGCGAGGCGGCGGAGACGAGGCCGATGCCCAGGACCAGGCCCCAGATGCCGCCCTTGGCCCAGTGCACGGCCTTCCGCTGCAGGTCCGCCTCGCACTTGATGACGAGCCAGCAGGCGCCGATGAAGCTGTAGCCCACGGTCAGGAACACCGCCGTCAGCGTGGCGAAGGCGACGTGCGGCCAGGTCCATTCCAGCCCCATGATGTAGAGGCCGAGCATGAAGCCCTGCGCCAGGGAGGACATCAGCGAGCCGCCCCAGAAGGCGAGGTTCCACTTGTCCTTGTAGCGCGCGTGGGCCTTCACCCGGAACTCGAAGGCCACGCCGCGCAGGATGAGGCCCACGAGCAGGAAGAAGACCGGCAGGTAGAGCGACGTCAGGATCAGGCCGTGCGCCGTGGGGAAGGCGACGAGGAGGAGGCCGATGGCGAGCACGAGCCAGGTCTCGTTCGCGTCCCAGAACGGGCCGATCGAGGAGATCATGCGGTCCTTCTCCTCGGGGCTCGCGAAGGGGAAGAGGACGCCGACGCCGAGGTCGAACCCGTCGAGGACGACGTAGATCAGGATCGACAGGCCCATCAGGGCGGCGAATATCCAGGGCAGCCAGATGGCCGGGTCGCCGAACGTGTCCATCGTCTCGCCTCGTCGTCTGTGGCCCTTCGGGAACCGTCACGGGGGATGCACATCCCATGCACAACTCATGCACGGGCCATGCGCATGGGGGCGGCGCGCCGGGCGCCGCCCCCGGGGCCTCACTCGGCGGGGGTGAGCCCGCCGGAGGCGATCTCGACCTCGGCCTTGCCGGCGTTGGGGCTGTCCATGGTCGGGACGGGGCGGCCCTTGGCGGCGCGGCGGGCGAGGTAGAAGATCACCGAGACATAGGCGAAGGTCAGCGCGAGGTAGATCGCGAGGTAGGTCAGCAGCGTCGAGAGCACCATGCCGGCGGGGATGTCGGCCACGGCCTCGGCCGTGCTCATGACGCCGGTGACGAGCCAGGGCTGGCGGCCGATCTCGGTCGTGTACCAGCCCGCGAGCGTGGCCAGCCAGCCCGAGAAGGTCATCCCGACCAGCGCGTAGAGCAGCACCTTCGGCAGGGCGTCGATCACCCAGCGGCGGGTGACGCCGTGGCTGTCGACCCTGCGGCGCATGAAGAGGGCGAAGGTGAGCCAGGAGAGCGCCAGCATGGCCATGCCGGTGCCGACCATCACCCGGAACGACCAGAACACCTTCGACACGGGCGGGTGGAGGATGGTGCCGTCCTCGGCCACGAATTCGTCGAGGGCGGGGACCACGTGGTCGGCCTTGTGCCCGAGGATGATGGAGGCGGCGTTGGGGACCGCGATCTCGAACCGGTTCTCGCGCGCGTCCTGATCGGGCAGGGCGAAGAGGACGAGGGGCGTGCGGCCGTCGGTGTCCGACCAGTTGGCTTCCATCGCCGCGATCTTGGCGGGCTGGTACTCCTGCGTGTTGAGGCCGTGCATGTCGCCGGCGAAGATCTGGACCGGGATCAGCAGCGCCGCGAGCGTGACGCCGAAGCGGATCTGGCTCGCCACCGCCTCGTCCCGGTCGCCCAGCAGGCGGCGGAACGCGGCGATGCCGGCGATCAGGAAGGCGACCGTCAGGCCCGAGGCCAGCAGCATGTGGGCGAAGCGGTAGGGCATGGACGGGTTGAAGACGATCGCGAGCCAGTCGGTGGCGAAGGCCACGCCGTCCACCATCTCGAACCCCTGGGGGGTGTGCATCCAGGAGTTCAGGACGATGATCCAGAAGGTCGACATGGTGGTGCCGAACGCGACCAGCGCCGTGGCCGTGGTGTGCAGCCAGCCGGGCACGCGGCGGAAGCCGAAGAGCATGATGCCGAGGAACACGGCCTCGAGGAAGAAGGCGGTCATGACCTCGTAGGCGAGGAGGGGACCGGCGATGTTGCCCACCTTCTCCATGAAGCCGGGCCAGTTGGTGCCGAACTGGAAGGACATGGTGATGCCGGAGACGACGCCCATCGCGAAGCTCAGGGCGAACACCTTCACCCAGAAGCGGTAGGCGTCCATCCACTTCTCCTGCCCGGTCCACTGGAACCGCAGCTTGAAGAAGAGGAGCGCCCAGCCGAGCGCGATGGTGATCGTCGGGAAGAGGATGTGGAAGGAGATGTTTGCGCCGAACTGGATGCGGCTGAGGATCAGGGTGTCCATGGCGTCAGGCTCTCTCTCTGCGGGCCGGGCGGATCGGGTTCAGGCGGGCGGCGCCGGCGGCGAGGCCGGTGACGGCGCGCCCCATCTTCATCAGGCGCACGAGCTGCGCGGTCTCCATCGCGTCGAGCTCGGCGTAGAATACGCTCATGCCCTCGATCAGATCACGCAACTCGGCGATGCGGGCGTGGGCGTGGGCGTCCTCGGGGCCGGGGGTGCGCATCTCGAGCTCGCGCAGGCGGGTGAGGGTGGGGTCGATCTCGCGGCGCTTGCGCTCGGCGACGAGGGTGCGGACGGTCTCCCACATGTCCTCCGTGGCGAGGAAGTGGTCGCGTCGGTCGCCGGGGATGTCGTGCCGGCGGACGAGCGACCACGATTGCAGCTCCTTGAGACCGGTCGAGACGTTGGAGCGCGAGACCCCGAGCGCCTGGACGATCGCGTCGGCGTTGAGCGGCTCGTCCGCCAGGAACAGGACGGCGTAGATCTGGCCGACCGTGCGGGCGATGCCCCAGCGCGAGCCCATCTCGCCGAAATGCATGACGAAATCGCGCTGTAGTTCGGTGAGCATCATCGGGGGCCTGCTCTTTCAGTAATTTCTGAAACGGCAGATAGGCGGTTTCGGGGCCGGTGCCAAGGTCCGGATGCCACGATCTGGCGAGACGTCAGGGGGCAGCGAAGGTCCAGCGGGTGACCTGGCGGTAGGTGCCGCCGGGATCCAGCCGGATCGAGGGGAAGGCAGGCCGGTTGGGCGCGTCGGGCCAGGCCTGCGCCTCGAGCGCCACGCCCCTGTGGGGGCCGACCGGCCGGCCCTGGTGGTCGGGCGCGCCGACCGCCGCGAGCTTCCAGCCGTCATAGACCTGCAGGCCCGGCTCGGTGGTCTCAATCGTCATGCGGAGGCCGGACGTGCCGGTTAGGGTCGCGGCGTGCGCGGGGGGGCGGCGGGACCCCGCGAGGATCAGGTTGTGGTCGAGGCGGGGGGTGCCCGTGTCCAGGGCGCGGGGCGTGCGGAAGTCGAGGGGCGTGCCCGCGACGTCGGCGATCCCGCCGTCGACCAGGCCGTCCTCGTCGGCGGTGAGGTAGCGGGCCGCGGGGGAGACCAGGGTGTGCCCGGCGATCGTCGCGGTCCCGTCGAGGTTCCAGTAGCTGTGGTTCGCGACGTTGATCCAGGTCGGCGCGTCGGTCGTCGCCTCGACGGTGAGGGTGAGGGTGGCGCCCTCGGCGTGCCAGTGCGCCGCGACCCGGCGGTTGCCGGGGAAGCCGGCCTCGCCATGGGGCAGGTCGATGGCGAGGAGCGCGTGGGCGGGGGAATGATCCTCCAGGCGCCAGAGCTTGCGATGCGTGCCGCCGGAGCCGGAATGGAGGGTCAGGCCGGTGCCGGGGCGCTCCTCCAGCGCGACGCCGCGGCCATCGAGCGGGGCGGCGGCCCCGGCGATGCGGTTCGCGACCGGGGCGATCAGGCCGCCGGCGGTGGCGAGCGGACCTTCGTAGGGGGCGAACGCGGGGGTGCCGAGGGTGAGGGAATGGGGGATGCCGGCCAGGCGCACGTCCTGCAGGTTGGAGCCCCAGGTGAGGATGCTGGCGGTCAGGGGACCGTCCGAAAGGGAGAGCCGGTGGACGGCCGCGCCGGCGGCGGTGGTGCCGAAGGGGGTCATGGCGGGCTCCTGTCGGCCTGGGTCCGGGGCGGCGGGGCGCTCAGCGGCTCGTGATGCACGCCGGCGGGGGGCAGGGTGCCGACGGGGGTGTCCCTCGGCTCGGCGGCGTAGTTGAGCCACACGCGGTGGGTGCGGGTGCGGCGGGTGCGCACGCCCTCGGGGAGGGTCTCGTGGGCGATGCCCTCGACGCGGCACGCCGCCGCGAGCAGCGATCGCAGGGCGTCGGGATCGGGCCAGCCGGCGAGGTAGTGGGTGCGGCCGGAGGACATGACGAGGGGGCGGCCGTCCTCGAGCCGGGCGGTGATCTCGGCGGTGCCTTCGAGATGCTCGAACCAGGTGCGCACGTGGCCGCCGCCGGCGACGGGGATGGGGGCGTCCGGGGGGAAGGACTCGACGGCGGCGACGGTGCAGTCCAGGCCGGGGACGTTCGGCGGCAGGGGGACGGGGATCGCCATCTCGGGGGTCTTGGCGCCCGTGCGGGGGCCGAGGATGGCGGTGCCCTCATGGGCCGTGATGGCGGCCATGAGGGGGGCGGGGACCGTGGCCATGCCGGGGACCAGGACGAGGGGCCAGGGGGAGAGGTCGGCGGTGTCCGGGGGGAGGATGTCGACGTCGAGGCCGAGGCGCCGCAGGCCGGCGTACATCGCGTGGACCAGGTGGAAATGGTCGAACTCGGCGCCCTGGGGCTGCACGTCCCAGGCCCAGGCGGATGCGTAGTCGAAGACGATCGCGGCCTGTCCGGGGGCGCAGCCCGGGGGCTGGCCGGCGATCTCGGCGGCCACTCGGGCCGCTTCGGCGAGGCCGGGGGCGGGGACCGAGTCGGGGCGCAGGAGGCCGGCGTGCTGCTGCTCCTGGGCGAAGGGGGCCTGCCGCCAGCGGAAGTAGAGCACGGCCTCGGCGCCGTGGGCGAAGGCCTCGTGCGCCCAGAGGCGGGCCATGCCGGGCAGCGGCGCGGGGTTGTGCGGCGCCCAGTTCACCGGGCCGGGCTGCTGCTCCATGACCCACCATCTCCCGCGGCCCACGCCGCGGTAGAGGTCGTGGTGGAGGGCCTGCATGTCGGGATCGCCCTGCCGGAGGTAGGCGCGCTTGTGCGCCGGCGGCAGGTCGAGGCGGTCGGAGAGGAAGCCGAGCGGGTAGCTGTCCCAGCTCGCCACGTCGAGGTCGGCGCCGAGGGCCCAATGGTCGAAGGAGGATTCGTCGCCCATGTAGTTGTGGATCAGGGGGGCGTCCGTGCGGGCGCGCAGGATGTCGGTCTGGACGCGGTTGAAGGCGACCACCTGATCCGAGGAGAAGCGGCGGAAGGCGAGGGCATGGGCGGGGTTGGGCTCGGTCACGGTGAGGTTGGGGAGGTCCAGCTCGTCCCAGTCCGCGATCTCCATCGACCAGAAGACGTTGCCCCAGGCGCGGTTGAGGGCGTCCGGCGACTGGTAGCGGCGGGCGCACCAGTCGCGGAAGGCCCCCCGGGCGGCGTCCGAGTAGCTGAGGGTCGTGTCGTGGCAGCCGTACTCGTTGTCGGTCTGCCAGGCGGTGATGCGCGCGTCGCGGCCGTAGCGGTCGGCCATGAGGCGCACGATGCGGCCGGC
Source organism: uncultured Alphaproteobacteria bacterium (assembly GCA_963832275.1). Classification (GTDB taxonomy): domain Bacteria; phylum Pseudomonadota; class Alphaproteobacteria; order Rhodobacterales; family Rhodobacteraceae; genus Hasllibacter. The sequence continues at coordinate 100,002 of CAWHTQ010000031.1, read as the reverse complement.
CTCGGCGCGGTAGCCCTGGTGGGAGAAGCAGTAGTGCCGGCGCGAGCCGAAGCGGCGCGGGCGGCCGCCCTCGTCGACGGCGAGCATGTCCGGGTGCTTTGTCAGGACCCAGCGCGGCGGGGTCGCGGTGGGGGTGCCGAGGACGACGCCCAGGCCGGCCTCCGCCAGCGTGCCGATGGCGCGGTCGAGCCAGTCCCAGCGCAGGTCGCCCGGCGCCGGCTCGAGGCGGGACCAGGCGAACTCGCCGATGCGCACGAGGCCGAGCCCGGCCTCGGCCATGCGGCGGGCGTCCTCGGGCCAGGTGTCCTCTGGCCAGTGCTCGGGGTAGTAGCAGACCCCGACCTGCCGCGCCCGCCGGCCGGGGCCGTCGGTCACAGGATCACGCGCGGCTCGGGGCGCCCGCGACCGGCGCCCGGGATCGCGAAGGTGCAGCCCTGCGCGCGGTCGGCCAGCTTGGCCTCCGGGAGCCCCTGGCGCGCGGTCGTGACGTAGAGCGTGGTCAGGTCCGGCCCGCCGAGCGCCGGGCAGGTGGTGTGGTCGCCGGCGACGGCGAATACGCGCAGGAGCGTGCCGCCGGGTGCGTTGCAGGTGACGCGGCCGCCGCCCCATTCGGCGATCCAGAGGTTGCCGTCCGCGTCGGTGATCGCGCCGTCGGGTCGGCGGTCCGTGCCCGAGAGATCGAGATGGGGTTCGGGGTCCGCGTCGGGCCAGCCGGTGTCGGGGTGGAGGGCCTGCCGCATGACGACCTGGGTGGGCGTGTCGGCGAAGTAGGCGCACGCGCCGTCCGGGGCGAAGCAGATCGCGTTGGGAATGGTCATCGGCGCGTGCAGGCGGCGCAGCTCGCCGCGATAGAGGCGGTAGATCGCGCCGGCGCCCGCCTCGGCCGCCTTGCCCATGGTGCCGATCCAGAAGCCGCCCCACGGATCGGCGCGGCCATCGTTGGAGCGGGTGGCGGGGTTCTGCGCCTCGAGGTCGTGGAGGTGGGCGAGGCCGCCGGTGGAAAGGTCGAGGCCGCGCAGCGCGGTCTCGGTCGCGAGCATGAGCGTGTTCGCGTCGATCCAGCCGGCGGCGCTGGCCATCTCGCCGATCTCGTAGATCCGCGGCGCGTCCGCCTCGCGGGTGTGGAGGCGGCCGGCGAGGATGTCGAACCAGTAGAGCTGCCGGCGCTCGGGATGCCAGAGCGCGCCCTCTCCGAGCGCGCAGGCGCGGTCGTCCCAGGGGGTCACGGGAGCGCGTCCCAGGCGGCGACGATGGCGGCGGCCTTGGCGGCGACGGCTTCGGACGAGTCGCCGGGGGCGTAGATCGCGGTGCCCAGGCCGAACCCGTCCGCGCCGGCGGCGCGCCATCCGGCGAAGTTCGCGGAGTCCGCGCCGCCGACGGCGTAGACGAGCGCGCCGGGCGGGAGGATCGCGCGCATGGCCCCGAGGCCCGCGGGGCCGGCCATCGAGGCGGGGAAGAGCTTGATGCCCGTGGCGCCTTCGGCGAGCGCCCGCAGGGCCTCGGTCGGGGTGAAGGCGCCGGGCCAGGAGGCCATGCCGCGGCGGACGGTCTCCGCGATGACGGCCGGGTCGGTGTTGGGCGAGACGATCAGGCGGCCGCCGGCCTCCGCGACCTGCCCGACCTCCTTCGCCGTCAGGACGGTGCCGGCGCCGATGAGCGCGTCGTCGCCGTGGGCGGCGGCGATGGCGGCGATGCTGTCGAATGGGTCCGGCGAGTTGAGCGGCACCTCGATCATGCCGATGCCGGCGGCGACGAGGGCGTCCGCGACCGGCACGGCGTCGGCGGGCGCGATGCCGCGGAGGATGGCGATGAGGGGGCGCATGGCGGGTCCTTACATCAGGTGCCGGGCCGCCGTCAGCCCCGCGAGGGTGCAGGCGTCGCCATCGTGGCGCTCCGCCGGGGCGCCCTGCGCGTCGAGGGCGGCGGCGTAGCGCGTGAGGTGGTCCGGCGCGCCGATCAGGGCGAGGCGCTGGCCGAGCCAGTAAGGGCGCATGGCGGCGAGCTCGGCGCCGATCAGAAGGCCCGACAGGCGGGCGCGGCCGTGCGCGGCCCCGTGCAGGATGTCGGCCGCGCGGATGGAGAAGAGGTCGGCCGCGAGGCGGGCGGGGTGGGCGAGCCCGTCCGCCAGCGCGTCCGCGAAGGCGGCGTCGTCCCAGGTGCCGAGCGAGTGGCGCAGGAGGGAGTGGCGGGCGAGGTGGGCGTGGAGCTCGCCGGTCATGGCGGTGCGGAAGGAGACGACCTCGCCGGCGCTGACGCGCGCCCATTTGGTGTGCGTGCCGGGCAGGATCGCGACGCCGTCGAACGCGGGGTCGGCGGCGAGGAGGCCGGCGATCTGGGTCTCCTCCGAGCGGATGACGTCGGGGGGGGCGGATTGCGAGAGGCCGGGAAGGATCGCGACGTCGTGGCGGTCGGTGGAGAGGCGGGTGAGGTCGGCGGCGTCCGGGAGGGGGGCGCAGGGCACGGCGCGGTAGGGCGCGGGCGCCCAACCCTCGCGCGCGCCGGCCGAGCCGCAGATCAGGACGGGGCGCGGGGGGGCGTGGGGGGCGGTGAGCGCCTCGAGCGCGGGGGCGAACGCCTCGGGGGAGAGGGCGCCGGAGCCGTCCTCGGAGGCGGCGCTCCAGACCGGGTCCGGGCCGGCCATGCCCCAGACGCGCAGCCGCGAGGTGCCCCAGTCGGCGGCGATCCAGTCGGCGGTCACGGCCGCGGTAACGCCATCCGGGGCGGCGGGCGCCCGGCGGCTCATCCGGTCGTCACCACGCCGCCGTCGATGACGAGGGCCTGGCCGGTCATGGCGCGGGAGGCGTCCGAGGCGAGGAAGAGGGTGCCGCCGGCGATGTCCTCGGGCGCGAGGGGATCGGGAAGGCACTGGCGGGCGAGATGGGCGGCGAGGCCCTCTTCCGTCACCCACATGTCCTTCTGCTTCTGGGTGAGCACCCAGCCGGGGGCGAGGGCGTTCACGCGGATGCGGTCGGGGCCGAACTCGCGCGCGAGGGCACGGGTGAGGCCGGTGATCGCGGCGTTGGCGGCGACGTAGGCGGGGTAGCCTGCGTTGCCCATCATGTAGCTGATCGAGGAGAAGTTGACGATCGCGCCCCCGCCGGCCGCGCGCATGCCGGGGATGACCGCGCGGGCGGCGAAGAAGTAGCTGTCGAGGTTGATCGCCATCGCCCGGTCCCAGAACCCGCGGTCGGTGGTCAGGGTCTCGTGGCGCTGGTCGTCGCCGGCGTTGTTGATGAGGCGGGTGATCGGGCCGTGGGCGGAAGCGGCCGCGGCGAGCGCGGCCTCGAGCGCGGCGTCGTCGGTGATGTCGCAGCGCAGCGCCAGCGGGCGCGCGCCGGTGGCGGCCTCCATCGCCTCGGCGAAGGCGGTGCCGTCGCGGCGCTGGCAGAAGGCGGTGCGGGCGCCCTGGCGCAGGAACGCCTCGGTCAGGGCGGCGCCGATGCCGGAGCCGCCGCCGGTGACGAAGACGGAGGCGCCGGCGAGGTCGGGGAAGGTCGGGTCGGTCATGGGGCGGTCCTTGGAGGGCGCGGGGCCCCGGATCAAGCCCGGGGCGGCGGGGGATCAGAGGCGCTGGCCCTCGATCACCCACATCGTCTCGGGGTGGGACCAGGGGAGGGCGAGGCCGGCGTGCATGAGGGACTGGCCCGTAAGGGTGAGGGGGCCGTCCTTCAGCGCCAGGGGCGCGCGGGAGAGGGCGGGGGCCTCGGCGCGGTTGCGCAGCGCGACGCGGTAGCGGGCGGCGGGGTCCAGGCGGGTGAGGCGCAGGGGGCGCGGCGCGATCTGTGCGGAGGCGGCGGCGCGGCCGGCGAAGAGGACGAAGCGCGAGCCGTCGCGTGCGGTCTGCTGCTCGGCGATCACGGCGGGGTCGGCGCTGTCGAGGCGCAGGATGTCGGCGGCCATGAGCCAGTCGCGGTTGGCCTTCCACCAGGCGGTGACGTCCCGCAGGATCGCGGCCTCGTCCTCCGTCAGCTCGCGGGGGTCCATCTCGAAGCCCATGTGCCGCTGCGCGGCGACCCAGGCGCGCAAGGACATGCGCAGGGTGCGGCCGGAGGTGTGGCAGGTGCGGGGGCCGACATGGCTGCCGGTGACGGCGGCGGGCAGGAACAGGGCCGCGTCGTGCTGCATGCGCAGGCGTTCGAGCGCGTCGTTGCTGTCGGAGAGCCAGACGCGCTGGGTGCGGTGCAGGATGCCGAAGTCGATGCGGCCGCCGCCGGAGGCGCAGCTCTCGATCTCCACCTTCGGGAAATCCGCGCGCAGGCGGTCCAGGAGGGCGTAGGAGCCGCGGGTCTGGGCGGCGTCGGGCTGCGGCAGGACGCGGTTGTGGTCCCATTTGACGTAAGCGATGTCGTGCGCCGACAGGATCGCGGACATGCGCTCGTGGATGAAGTCCCGCACCTCGGGCAGGGCCATGTTCAAGGCCTTCTGCGAGCGGCCGAGGGTCTGGTCCTCGGCGCCCAGGGCCCAGTCCGGGTTGGCGCGCAGGAGGTCGCTGTCGGGGTTGACCATCTCGGGCTCGAACCAGAGGCCGAAATCCATGCCCTCCGCGCGGACATGGGCGATGAGGGGGTCGAGCCCGCCGGGCCATTTGCGCGGGTCGACCTGCCAGTCGCCCAGGGCGCGGGTGTCGTCGTCGCGCCCGGATTCGGCGCCGCCGAACCAGCCGTCGTCGAGGACGAAGCGCTCGGCGCCGAGCGCGGCGGCGCGGGTGGCGATGTCCTTCAGCACGGGGAGGGAGTGGTCGAAATAGACCGCCTCCCAGCAGTTGTAGTGAACGGGGCGGGGCTGCGTCGCGCCGGTGACGATGCGGTCGCGCACGTGCCGCTGGAATGCGACGGCGCCGCCGTTGAGGCCATCCGAGGAATAGGCGGCGTAGAGCGTGGCGGTGGCGAAGGCGGTGCCGGGGGCGGTCTCCATCCGCGCGGCGTGGCCGAACTGGATCTGGCGCCGGCCGTCGGGCAGCTCCTCGGCGATCATCCGGTGGCCGCCGGACCAGCCGTAGTGGAAGGCGTGGGCCTCGCCGCGCGTCTCGGTCGCGCCGCGGCCGGGGACGATCAGGCCGGGGAAGTGCTCGTGCCCGGTGCGCCCGGTGCGGTTCTCGCGGTAGCGGATGCCGGCGGACCAGGGGGTGCGCGAGAGCTGGAACTCGCCGCACCAGCGGCCGGAGACGTCGATCATCTCGTCCGAGAGCGGCGGGCCGGGCAGGACGGGGGCCGCGAGCCAGTGGAGGTGCAGGGGCGCGTCCGAGGTCAGGCGGGCGGAGGCTTCCAGCACATGGGTCTCGGGGTCGAGGTCGAGGCGGGCCTCGTAGCGCAGGCCGAGCGCGGCGTCGGCGGCGTGGATGGCGAGGCCGCCGGGGCGTTCGTCCACGCCGGTCAGGTGGAGGACCGGGAGGAGGGGGGTTCCGTCCGTCGACCGGCAGATCAGGCCGGGCTGGCCGGGGAAGCTGCGGGAGGCCTCGGGGCAGATGGAGAGGTCGGGGTTCGCGTCGAGCATGCCGCCGGTCACGTCGGGCGCGGTGGCGGCGGCGAGGGCGGCGAGGTCCTCGTCCCCGGGCAGGGGGGCGCCCCAGTAGATCACGCAGGGCAGGCGTCCGGCGGTCGAGGCGAGCGCGAGGGTCTGGCGCGCGTCGTCCAGGCGCCAGGTGCGGCCCGGGCGCAGGGTCGGCGCAGGCGCGGCGCGGTCCATGCCTACTTGACGGCGCCCAGCGTCAGGCCGGCGATGAAGTGCTTCTGCATGGCGAAGAACATGATCACGGGCGGCAGGGCGGCGACGATGCTGCCCGCGCTCATCAGGTGGTAGGCGGCGCGGTACTGCGCGTTGAAGGAGGTGATGCCGGCGGTGACGGGCTGGCTCTCGGCGCCCTGGGTCAGGACCACGGCCCAGAAGTAGTCGTTCCAGATGAAGGTGAAGATCAGGACCGCGAGCGCCGCGATGGCCGGCTTCATCAGGGGCAGGACGACGTACCAGAAGATGCGCCATTCGGCGACGCCCTCGACGCGCGCGGCCTCGATCAGCTCGAGCGGGAGCTGGCGGATGAAGTTGCGCATGAAGAGCGTGCAGAACCCCGTCTGGAACGCGATGTGGAAGAGGACCAGCCCGGCCTTGGTGTTGTAGAGGCCCATCGAGAGCGTGAGATCGCGCACCGGGACCATCAGGATCTGGAACGGGACGAAGTTGCCCGCGACGAACATGAAGAAGATCCAGATGTTGCCGCGAGAACCGGTACACGCCCAGCGCGAAGCCGGTCATGCAGGACAGGGCGACCGCGCCGATCACCGTGGGCACGGTGATCATCACCGAGTTGAACATGTAGCGCACCATGTCCGAGCCGCCGTAGTCGAAGCCCCCCCCGAAGAAGCACAGGCTGCGGCCCTGGAAGATCATCGGCCACCAGTTGCCGTCGCACGAGCCGGGGGCGGCGCGGGTCCAGGTGCCGAAGACGGTGCCGTAGTTCTCGAACCCCGCGAAGCGGGAGGGCCAGGTCCAGTACGCGCCGGTGGTGAAGTCGGCGTCGGGCTTCATGGAGAACAGCGCGACGGCGAGGAGCGGCGCCAGCCACAGGAGGAGCGCGAGGGGCAGGAACGCCTGGTAGGTGACCTGCGCGGCGCGCGAGGACCGCGCGATGGGGCGGGGGAACATGTCAGGGGACCTCGCTGAGGGCGGCCTGCGCCTTCCTGGTGAGGGTGCCGCGGATCGTCTCGTAGGAGACGCGGGCGCGGTGGGCGGCCTCCGCGGGGTCGAGGGTGGCGAGGTCGAGCCGGACCCAGGCGCCGCGGAAATAGGCGGGCTTGCCGGCGGCGCCCGTCTCTATGAGCATGCGGGCCATGTCCGTGTCGGCGCAGCGCACGACCACGTGGTCGTCGTTCGTGGCGCGGGTGTCGACATGGCCGAAGCAGGCGAACATCTTGCCGCCGACCTTCCACGCGTCGAGCTCGCCGGGACCTGAGAGGACGGCGCCGGGATGGGGGGCGCAGAGCGCGTCGAACGCGGCGCGTGTCATCGGATGGCCTCGAGGAGGAAGGTGACGTCCGCGTTGACGGTGAACTTGATGGGTCGCCGGGTGCCGTCGATCGTTGCCATGGCGACGTAGAGGCCGACGAAGCCCGATGCGGAGTGGAAGACGGAGATCTTCTCGGCGAGCCGGTCGGAGGACACCTGCACGAGAAGCGTCTCGCAATGGGTGAAGCCGCCGGGGAACGTCGCGCGCATCTGCGCGCCCACCGGGCCGGCCTCCGTGGTGAACAGACCGGCGAACGCCTCGAACTCCCCGGCGAGGAAGGACGCCTCGGCCGGGCCGGCGCCGATGTCGGGCTCGCCGGGAAGGGGATCGCAGGGCGTGGAGGCCGTGGCGCAGGAGGCCGCCGCGATGGCGATGGCGGCGGCGATGGCGGCGGGGAGGCGGGTCACCGCGCGGCCCTCTCCTCGCGCCACATGCGCAAGAGGAAGTAGCCGATGAAGACCAGCATGATGAGGAACAGGACCACCGCGATGGCGGCGCCGTAGCCCATGCGGAAGCCGTACTCGGAGAGCGCCTTCTCGAACATGTAGAACGACAGGACGCGGGTCTGACCGAAGGGGCCGCCATTGGTCATGATGGAGATCAGGTCGAAGGACCGGAGCGCGCCGATGATCGGTCACGACGAAGGCGATGAACGTGGCCGGGCGGAGCTGCGGGAGGATGACGTACCACAGCATGCGCCACCCCTTGGCGCCGTCGAGGCGGGCGGCCTCGACCTGCTCGGGGTCCACGGCGTTGAGGCCGGTCAGGTAGAGGATCATGCAATAGGCCGTCTGCGGCCAGAGGCCGGCGGCGATGATGCCGTAGGTGGCGAGGGTCGGATCGCCCAGCACGTTCACCGGCCCCGCGCCGAACCAGCCGAGAAGCGCGTTCAGGAGGCCCTGCTGCGGCAGGTAGAACCAGGAGAAGACGAGGCCGACGACCACCTGGCTGATGACGAACGGAAAGAAGAACAGAGACTTGTAGAGCCGGATGCCGGCCACGGTCTGGTTGAGGAAGAGCGCGATGCCGAGGCCCGCCGGGATCGCGAGCAGGTAGAGGACCAGCCAGCGCAGGTTGTTCCAGAGCGATATCTCGAAGTTCCGGTCTCCGATCAGCTCGGCGTAGTTGGCGGTGCCGACATACGCCTTCGCCCCGAGCCCGTCCCATTCGTAGAAGCTGAGCTGGAAGGACTGGAAGATCGGCGCGATGACGTAGACCGCGAAGAAGAGGATGCCGGGCGCGAGGAAGAGCCAGGGCGTGATCGCGATCTCGCGGGAGCGGTACCAGCCGCGCGCGCGGGGCGGCTCGTAATTGTCCTGCGGGACGGCGGGGGCGGCGGTCATGGCGTGGCCTCGCGTCTGGAGGGAGCCGGGCGCCACCCGCCGCGGGGCGGGTGGCGCCGTGGTCGCGCCGGGGCCGCGCGGCCCCGGCGGGCCGTCAGTAGACGCTCTCGCGGGCCTGCTCGAGCCGGCCGAGGATGTCCTCGAGGTTGTCGGGGAACACCATGAACTCCTGGAACCCCTCCATCGCGACGGCGGCCATCTCCGCCGGGGCGTCGCGGTCGAAGAACTGCGCCACGCCGCCGGGCGAGTTGGCGGACAGCATCTCGAACCCCTCGACGAGGAACTCGTCGTCGTCCACCGAGGAGGAGGCGTTGACGGGAAGCTGGCCCAGGTTCTCGCCGTTGTTGATCAGCGTCTGGTTCTCGGGGGAGACCACGAAGCGCAGGAAGGCGCGCGCGGCCTCCTTGTTGGAGGCGCCGGACGGGATGTGGAACGTGTCCGTGGGCGCGTCCTCGGCCAGTTCGACGTCGGGGTTGATGGCCGGGAACTGATAGAAGCCGATCTGCTCGTCGGTGAGGCCGGCCTCGCGCATCGGCGCCACGGCGAAGTTGCCCATCAGGTAGGAGGCGGCCTCGCCGTTCACCATGAAGGGCAGGGCCTCCTGCCAGCTATAGGTCTGATGGTCGTCGATGAAGGCGCCCATGTCGATCAGGGTGCGCCAGTTGGCGAAGGTCTGGCGGACCTCGTCGGAGGTCCAGGATTCCTCGCCATTGGTCAGGCGGGCGTGGAAGTCGTAGCCGTTGGTGCGCATGTTGAGGTAGTCGAACCAGCCGCCGGCGGTCCACAGGAACTTGGTGCCGATCGTGTAGCACTTGATCCCGGCGTCGAGGAGCGCCTGGCAGTTGGCGAGCTCCTCCTCCCAGGTGGTGGGCTCGGTCAGGCCGTTCTCGGCGAAGATGTCCTCACGGTAGTACACGCCCCACTGGTAGTAGGTGTAGGGCACGCCCCATTGCGCGTCGTTCAGGGTCATCGCGCCCTTGGTCGATTCCAGGTCGGCGAACTCGGGCTCGGCCCAGAGGTCGGAGACGTCCTCGAACAGGCCCGCGTCCACATAGGGGCGCATCCGGTTGGCGGCGTACCAGTTGGCGACGTCGGGCGGGTTGGCCGACAGGAAGTTGCGGATCTGGGTCTTGTAGGCCTCGCGGTCGATGACCGTGAGCTCGATGTTGAGGTCCGGGTGCATCTCGCCGAAGCGCTCCACCATGCCCTCCATCACCGCGCGGGGCGCGGGGTTGGACATGTCGGAGAAGATGACGAGGTCGCCCGAGAGCTGATCCTGCGCGAAGGCGGCGCCGGCGAGGGCGCCCGTGATGGCGGTGGTGGCCGCAAGGGCCTGGATCGTGGATCGCATGCTGTGTCCTCCCGTGGTGCGGGCGGTCGGCGCCGCCCTTCCCCGGGGTTGTGCATGGCCCGCGGCAACCTGGCAAGCGCGAGCCCGACCCGGCGCGCCGCCCGCCGAGCCGGACGGAGGCGCCGCTCCGTCGGCCCCCACCGTCGTCGTGCCGATCCGTCCCCGACGGCCGCCTCCCGGTTCGCGGGAAACCCGCGACGCCGGCGATGAACGTGGCCCGCTCGACGGTCCTGGACCTCGGGTCGGCGTCGACCTGTCCGTTCGAGCGCCCGAGCGCCTCGGTCCCGTCCGCACCGTCGGGGATCGAAGGGTTCCTCGAGCTCGGGCCGGGATCGCCCGGCGAGCGCTGGAGCATCGGCCAGCCGCGCCGTTCGTCGAGGAGCGCGCAAGTGTCGCCCCGCCGTCGATCTATGCCCACAGCTCCAGGTCGACATGTCCCTCGAGGTCGGGGGCCAGCCGATCGACGTCCGCGGCATCGTCCAGGCGGTGCACCCGGTCGTTGACGGTCAGACGGGCCGTCGTCGGACCCTCCTTCGGGGACGCGTCCACCGCCATGACTGGCCGGTTCGCGGGGCGATGTCCGCAGGCCGCCGCCGGCCGTGGCCGCTCTCCCGCCGGACCGGTCTCGGCGGCGCCGGGGCCGGCCCGGGCTTGCGTCCGCCATTGGCGCGCGCCCTACTCGGTCCGCGAACGGGAGGGACGGCGATGACGGGCGTGACGCTGGAGAATGTGGTCAAGCGCTACGGCGAGACCGAGGTGATCCACGGCGTGGACCTGGAGGTCGCGGACGGGGAGTTCTGCGTCTTCGTCGGGCCGTCCGGATGCGGGAAGTCGACGCTTCTGCGGATGATCGCGGGTCTCGAGGAGACGACCGGCGGCAGGATCGCCATCGGCGCGCGGGACGTGACGCGGGCCGATCCGGCCGAGCGGGGCGTGGCGATGGTGTTCCAGACCTATGCGCTCTACCCGCACATGAGCGTGGCGGAGAACATGGGCTTCGGCCTGAAGATGAACGGCCATCCGAAGGCCGAGATCGCGGCCAAGGTCGGCGAGGCGTCGCGGATCCTGAAGCTGGACGACTACCTGAAGAGGAAGCCGGTCGCGCTGTCGGGCGGGCAGCGGCAGCGCGTCGCGATCGGGCGGGCGATCGTGCGGGGGCCGGAGGTGTTCCTCTTCGACGAGCCGCTCTCGAACCTCGACGCCGAGCTGCGCGTGGACATGCGGGTCGAGATCGCGCGCCTGCACGGGGAGATCGGGGCCACGATGATCTACGTGACCCATGACCAGGTCGAGGCGATGACGATGGCGGACAAGATCGTCGTCCTGCGCGCCGGGCATATCGAGCAGGTTGGCGCGCCGATGGAGCTCTACCGCAATCCGGACAACCGGTTCGTGGCGGGGTTCATCGGATCGCCGTCGATGAACTTCCTCGCCGGGACGGTGCGGGGCGGGACGGTCGATGTCCCGGGGCTGGCGCGCGTGCCGGTCGCGGTGCCCGCCGCGTTGCCGGGCGAGGGCGCGGCGATCGAGATCGGCGTGCGCCCGCAGCACCTGGAGATCGACCTGGCCGGGGGCGAGCACGTCGTCGAGCTGACCGAGAGCCTGGGCGGGGTGTCCTACGTGCACATGGACGCGCCGACCGGCGAGCGGATCATCGCCGAGATGCGGGAGGCCGATCCCCTGCCCAAGGGCATGCGCGTGGGCCTGTCGGCCGATCCCGCGCGGATCATGGCCTTCGGCGCGGACGGCGCGCGCCTGCGGTAAGGGCGGGCTCCCGCCCGCCCTCGGCGCCCGCCGGCCCCTCGGACCGTCGGGCCGGGCCTCGCCTCCGGCGTCGGCGCGCCTGCGGCGGGCATGGCGCCCGGTCAGCGCAGCGGGCGCCCGAATTGCCGTAGGCAAGAGGGCCCGGCCCAACCGCTGGCAGGCGCCGCAGGCGCCGAAGCGGGCGGGAGCGCCTCGGCCCGGGCGGCGCGCGTCTCAGGGCGCGAGGAGGTCGCGGCCCATCTGCTCGAACAGGTCGACATAGTCGAGCAGGACCCAGTTCTCCGCGATGCGCCCGGCCTGGGGCCCGGCGCGGTGGAGCCGGTAGAAGTCCATCACGCGCAGCGTCAGGGCGCGCCCATCGGCCGGGCCATGGCCCAGATAGTCCGCCGCCCAGGTCATCGTCATCGAGGGCCAGCCGGACACTGCGGCGAAGGCGCCGTCGCCGACGCGGCAATAGTGGTTCCCGCCCTTCCGGTCCGGGAAGGCGGCGAGGAAGGGTGCGCGGTGGTCCGCCACGAAGCCCTCCCAGCGGTGGTTCGAGCCGATGCCCGCGGGCCCCCACCACAGCATGTCGTCGGCCCAGCTGCCCCCTTCGCCGGTCTGGCCGGGCGAGGCGGCGGTCTCCGGGTCGTAGGCATGGAGGTCGCCGAGCATCCGCTCGACCGCGTCCAGGCTGGCCGCCCCGCCCGCGGGGGCCGGCAGGACGCCGTCCAGCGTGGCCGGCGGCGGGAAGGCGAGCTCGGTCCCGAGGCTGCGGCCGAACGGGTTGCGCCCGCCCTGGATCATCAGGTCGGGCAGGTCGACGATGAGGCGCGCGGTGTGGACGCGGCCGCCCTCGTCCAGCCCGTAGAACTCGCCCGCCCGGAGCATCGCGAGGCGCCCCGAGGGCGGCACGCCCCAGAGCGCGCCGACATGGATGCCGACATAGTGGCAGAGGCCGGCGCACCATGTCCCCGCGCCGCGCCGGTTCGGGCCGCCGAGGAACAGCGCGTCGCGCCGGTGCAGGCCGCGCAGGGCGGCGCGCAGTGGCCCGAGCCAGACGTCATCGACGGCGGCCGCGCCCGTCGCCGGCGCCACGGGGCGGGAGGCCTGCCAGTCGCAGCCCGGCGCCAGGCGGGCCTCCAGGGTGCCGCCGGAGGCCAGCGCGCCGTGGAGGTCGGCGAGCAGGGCGGCACGGATGTCGGGCATCGGCGGGCCTCCGGGAGGGCGGCGGCGTTCGCGCACCGCGAAAGGGACTTGGCAAAGGGACCGCGGCGCGTCTAGCCTTTTTGCATACGCTTGCAAGCGTCGGCGCCGGACAGGGCGCCGGGGTCGCGGGAACGGGACGGGAGGCGCGCGATGGCCGAGATCAGGCTGAGGAACGTCCACAAGCGCTGGGGCGAGTTCGTCGGGGTCAAGGATTTCGACCTGACGATCGGGGACCGCGAGTTCCTCGTGCTGCTCGGACCCTCGGGATGCGGCAAGACCACGACGATGCGGATGATCGCGGGCCTGGAGGACGTGACGGAGGGCACGATCGAGATCGACGGCCGGGTGGTCAACGACCTCGACCCGAAGGACCGCGACATCGCGATGGTGTTCCAGTCCTATGGCCTGTACCCGAACATGGACGTCTACCAGAACATCCGCTTCCCCCTGAAGGTGCGGAAGGTTCCCGAGGGCGAGCATGACGAGCGCGTGCGCCGGGCCGCCGAGATGGTGGAGCTGACGCCGTTCCTGCATCGCAAGCCGGCCGAGCTCTCGGGCGGGCAGCGCCAGCGCGTCGCCCTGGCGCGGGCCATCGTGCGCGAGCCGAACGTGTTCCTGATGGACGAGCCGCTCTCCAACCTCGACGCCAAGCTGCGGGTGAGCACGCGGGCGCAGATCAAGAACCTCTCCCACGAGCTGAAGGTCACGACGGTCTACGTGACGCACGACCAGATCGAGGCGATGACCCTCGCCGACCGGGTCGTGGTGATGAAGAAGGGGATCGTCCAGCAGGTCGGCACCCCGGTGGAGATCTACGACAACCCCGCCAACACCTTCGTCGCGAGCTTCATCGGGAGCCCGGCGATGAACCTGATGGACGGCGACATCAAGGGCGGCACGTTCGAAGGCGCGAACGTGCGGATCGAGGGGCTGGACGCGTCGGACGGGCCCTGCACGCTGGGCTTCCGGGCCGAGGACGCGAGCGTCGCGGCCGCGCCGGGCGCGCAGATCGAGGCGCCGGTCTACACGGTGGAGCTCCTGGGCGACGCCACGATGATCACGGTGAAGGCCGGCGGCGCGATGGTCGCCGTCAAGGCGGGCAAGGAGTACCGCGCCGGCATCGGCGAGCGCGTCGGCCTCAACGTGCCGCCCGGCATCTGCCATGTGTTCGACCGCGCCAGCGGCGAGCGCACCAGCGCGCTGTTCGAGCCGACCGGCCCGGCCGCGGCGCCCGATCCGACCCCCACGCCAGTGCCCATCGCACCCGCGATGGGACAGGGCTAGAACGACGCGGGGGCGGCGCCCCCGCAGGACATCGCGGCCGGGGAACGACCCGGCCCGCGCACATGACAGGGAGAAGAGCATGTTCAAGACGATGATCATGGCCGGCACGGTCGGCCTCATGGGCAGCGCCGCCTGGGCGGATTGCGCCTTCGAGAACGACACCGAGGTGACGATCCTCTCCGCCGGGTTCGAGGCGTGGAAGGCCGTGACCGACGCGATGGCCGAATGCGGGATGGTGGAGGCCGAGCTCGATCAGGAGTTCCGCGACAAGCAGCCCACGGCCTTCGCGGCGAGCCCGTCGCTCTACACGCTGGGCGGGGTGTCGAACGGCACGATCACGCCGCTCCTGAACGCCGGGACGATCCGGCCGCTCGACGACCTCATCGAGAAGTACGGCGCGGGCCTCGCGCCCAACCAGCTCATCAAGATCGACGGCCAGACGATGGCCGTGGCGATGATGGTGAACACCCAGCACCTTATGTACCGCTCTGACATCTTCGCCGATCTCGGCCTCGAGGTGCCCGCGACCTATGACGAGGTCCTGGAAGCCGCCGCCGCGATCCGGGAGGCCGGCGTGGTCGAGTACCCGATCGGCGCCACGATGATGTCCGGCTGGAACATCGCGATGGAGTTCATCAACATGTTCGAGGGCTATGGCGGCACCTTCGTCGGCGAGGACGGGCAGCCGCAGGTCGCGTCCGAGGCGGGCATGAAGTCGCTCGAGACGCTCATGGCGCTCACCGAGTACATGGACCCCGAGTACCTCGTGAGCGACTCGACCTACGTCCAGCAGCAGTTCCAGCAGGGCAAGATCGCGATGGCGAACCTCTGGGCCAGCCGCGGCGGGGCGATGAACGACGAGAACGAGAGCCAGGTCGTGGGCCTGATCTCGACCGCCTCGGCGCCGCTCGCGATGGAGGGCGGAGCGCCGGCCACCACGCTGTGGTGGGACGGGATCGTCGTGGCCTCCAACATCTCCGACGAGGAGGCCGACGCGGCCTTCCGCGTCGCGATGGAAGGTCTCGACGAGGCGATGGTGACCGAGAACAACGCCGACGCGATCTGGCTGGTGGGCGGCTATCAGCCCGACGACATGGCGCAGGGCGCGATCGCGACCGCGACCGCCTCGCCGGCGCCGGCGAGCTACCCCTCCACGATCGAGATGGGCCTGATGCACACCGCGCTGGGCAACGAGCTGCCAGCCTTCTTCACCGGCGACCGTTCGGCGGAGGACACGCTCGCGGCGGTCGAGGCGTCCTACCTGACCTCGGCCCGCGAGGCCGGCGTCGCCCAGTGAGCGAACGGCGCCGCCCCGGTCCCGGGGCGGCGCCAATCGGCCCGCGCCCTCGCGAGGGACGGCGGGTCGTCCCGCCCCGCATGGCGCGGGGCCCCTGGACGGGCCGGGGCGGAAGGACGTTCGTGCGACATCCACCTGCGATCCTCACGGTCGATCATGTCGTCGTCGGCGCGGGCTCGGCCGGCTGCGCCGCCGCCGCGCGCCTGGCCGAGGCGGGCGGCACGGTGGCGGTCCTCGAGGCCGGGCCGGGAGATCGCGACCCGCGCGTGACCATTCCCTTCGGGCTCGTCTGGCTCATGGGATCGCGGCGCGACTGGCGCCGCAGGACCGTCCCGCAACCGGCGCTGGGCGGGCGCGAGGTCGCCGTTCCGCGCGGGCGGATGGTCGGGGGGTCCGGCTCGATCAACTCCATGGTCTGGTTCCGTGGCCGTCGCGACGACTGGGACGGCTGGGGCCTGCCGGGTTGGCGCTGGGCGGAGATCGAGGCCGAGTTCGACGCGGTGGAAGCCCGCGTCGCCCCCGCGCGGCTCCCGGACCCGCATCCGCTCGCGGAGGCGTTCGGGGCGGCGTTCGGGGCGAACGATCCGGCCGCGCCCGCCACGCCAGAGCGCCAGGGCGCGGGCGTCTCGCACTGCAACATGGCGCGGGGCGCGCGCCGCTCCGCCGCGGACGCGTTCCTGCGTCCGGCGATGGCCGCGGGCCGGGTCCGGCTGGTCACGCGGGCGCAGGTCCTGCGGGTGACGTTCGAGGGCCTGCGCGCGACGGGCGTCCTGTTGCGCGACGGGCGGGCGGTCGCGGCGCGCGCCGGGGTCGTCCTCTCGGCCGGGGCGATCGAGTCGCCGATGATCCTGATGCGGTCCGGATTCGGGCCGGCGGACGAGCTGCGCCGCCACGGGATCGAGACGCGCGTCGACGCGCCCGGCGTGGGCGCCAACCTGCACGATCATCCCGCCGTGGGCCTCCATTTCGAGGGGCCCGGCTCGGGCTATGGCCTCACGCTCGGGCAGGCTCCAGGCTGGGCCGGCGCGCCGGCGCTCTGGCTCGCGGCGCGCCGGGGGCGGCTCGCCTCCAACACGGTCGAGGCCTGCGCCTTCCTGAAGCTGGACGGCGATGACGGCCCGCCGGAGGTGCAGACGCATTTCGTGCCGTTCATGATCGGCTGGCAGGGCCGCGCCATCGTGCCGGGGCGGGAGGGCTATTTCGCGGACGTCTGCCTGTGCCGCCCCCGCTCGCGCGGGCGCCTGACGATGGCGAGCCCGGACGTGCCGGCCATCGACCCCGCGCTCCTCCGGGACGGGTCCGACCTCGACATGCTGGTCCGCGGCGTCGCGCGGCTTCGCGCCGTGCTGGCCGCGGCGCCCCTCGGCACGCGCCGCGCCCCCGAGGCGCATCCGGGCGCGCATGTCGTCGGCGAGGCGCTGCGCGAGCATGTTCGCGCGGCCTGCGGCACGGCCTACCACCCCGTGGGCACGCTCGCGCTGGGCGGGCCGGTCACGCCGGAGGGGCGCGTCGCGGGCGCCCGTGCGCTCTGGGTCGCCGATGCCAGCGTCATGCCGACGATCACATCGGCCAACACCAACGCGCCGTCCATGCTGATCGGATGGCGGATCGGGGGCCGCGCCGCGGCCGCCGCGCGCGAGAGGGCAGCCGCATGAAGTTCAGGACCTTCGCCGCCTTCGTCGGACCCTCCATCTTCATGATGGTGGTCTTCATCGCGATCCCGCTCGCCTCGGTCTTCATCCAGTCCTTCCAGCTCACGCAGCCGGAGGTCGAGGTCACCGAGGTCGAGACCTGCTCGGCCGGCTTCCTGGCGCAGACCTGCGTGACCGAGACCAAGCGGCTGCCGGTCATCGACGAAAGCGGCAACGTTGTCACGACGACCGAGTGGATCGGGCTGGAGAGCTACGCCAACGTGCTCCGGCTCGGCGCGGTGGGCGAGGCGATCGCCTCGGGCCGCCTGGGCGACATCCTGCAGATCGACTTCTGGCGGGCGCTGCGCTTCACGGTGACGTTCACGCTGCTGACGCTGCCGCTGGTGCTCGGCCTCGGGCTCGCGATCGCGGTGTGCGTGAACAACGCGGCCAAGTCGATCAAGGGGCAGATCATCTTCGTCAGCCTCCTGCCGTTCATCATCACGCCGGTGATCGGTGCGCTGTCGATCCGCTGGCTGTTCTACGGGGACGGGATCCTGACCGCCTGGCTCGAGATGCTGACGGGCACCAACATCTCGGTGGCGGCGAACGGATGGGCGGTCGAGTTCCTGATGATGTTCTATCGCGTCTGGCACGTCGCGCCCTTCGCCTTCGTGATCTTCTACGCGGGGCTCCAGACGGTGAACCAGGACACGCTGGAGAGCGCGATCGTGGACGGGGCCTCACGCTGGGAGCGGCTGCGCTACGTCGTGATCCCGCACCTGATGCCGCTGATCATCTTCATCTCGCTCATCCACCTGATGGACGCGTACCGCGCCTTCGAGGAGGTCGTCGGCTTCAGCTCACAGGCGCAGCGGATCACGCTGCAATGGCTGACCTACGATTTCCTGCAGCCGGACGACGCCGGCAACCGCGCGATCTCGCGGGCCTCGGCCTCGGCCATGCTGACGATGATCGGCATCGTGCTGATCCTGATCCTGCCGCTGCGCCGGACATGGCGCGACCACAAGGGGACCTCCCGATGAGCACGCCAAAGGCCCTGCGGCAGCCGGCGGGGCTGCGGATCGCGTCCGGGGCGTTCCTCGCGTTCTGGTGCCTGCTGGCGGCGTTCCCGCTGTTCTGGGTCCTGGTGATGAGCTTCAAGTCCCCGGTGGACGCGTTCTCGGCCAACCCGCTCGAGGTGCTGGCCGGGCCGGCGACGCTGGCGCGCGGCTCCGGCGTTTCGGTGGTGGACGTGGTGCTGGGCCTGGGCCTGCTCTGGCTCGCGGCGCGGCTGGCGATGCGCTGGCTGATGCCGATGGCGGCCGGGGAGGGTGTCCTCCAGAAGGTCTTCAGCTGGATCGTCGCGGTGATCGGGTTCGGCGTGCTCTTCGTGCTGTCGTTCTTCGTGATCCTGCCGGCGGTCTCGGGGGTGCTGGAGCCGCTGCTCGGCCCGCTCGGCACGCCGATCCTCGGGATCACGGGCGAGCACTACGCGGCCGTCTGGGTCGAGAACGGCTTCTACCGCAACTTCCTCAACTCGATCCTGGTGACGACGGGCGTCGTCACGATCTCCCTGACGGTGGGGACGCTGGCCGGCTACGGGCTGGCGCGCTCGGGGTCGAACCTGGCCTTCTGGCTGCTCATAGGGGCGCTGATCTTCCGCGCGCTTCCGCATTCGGTGCTCGTGGCGGGCTATCTTCCGGTGTTCATCAACTCGGCCGAGATCCTGCAGCCGATCCTGGGGGACAACGCGCCCACGCTCTACGGCCAGCCGCTGGCGGTGATCGCGGTGCTCGTGGCGATCAACCAGCCGTTCACGATCTGGATGCTGCGCAGCTTCTTCCAGTCCATCCCGGAGGAGCTCGACGAGGCGGCGCGCGTGGACGGGTGCACGCATTTCCAGGCGTTCCGATGGGTGATCATGCCGGTGATGTGGCCGGGGGTGATCACGACCGGGCTCTTCAGCTTCCTCCTCGGCTACAACGACTTCCTCGTGACCTCGCTCCTGCTGGACGCCAACAACCAGACGATGGTCCCGGCGATCGCGGGCTATTTCAACCGCGAGACCACGACGACCGACCAGGTCGAGGCGATCGCCGCGGCCGTCAGCATCACGGCGCCCCTGTTCCTCCTGGTGATGGTGTTCCAGCGGCAGATCGTCAGCGGCCTGACCGCGGGCGCGGTCAAGGGCTAGTCGCGAACGGGACGAAACGGGGTCGCTCGGGAGGTTTCGCCGCCGGGCCGGCGCGTGCGAGTTGGCGTGTGGGCGAAGCGGGAGGATGCTGCCATGGCGCAGATGCTGATGGACGAGAACGTCGCCGCGGTGGCGGAGATCATGCGCACGCCGCCCGACACCGAATCGGTCGCGCGCTTCGTGCCGGGGCCGGGGATCGCGCGACTGGCGCTGCGCTTCGACATCGAGCGCCTGCGCGGGGCGCTGGACGAATGCCTGGCGCGCCAGGGGTTCCAGGGCGACATGCAGTCCGAGGGTTTCGCCGCGCTCCCCCTCAACCGCCGCCCGGGGGTCGAGGTGCCCACGCCCAACGACCTCTCGGGCCGCTACTGGCTGCGCGCCGACGACCGCTATGTCGAGGAGCCGCGCGAGGAGCTCGTCGACGAGGCCGCCTTCACCGAGTTCGACCCCCGCTTCGCCGGCACCTATTTCGAGGAGGTCGTCGACGCGCTGCGGGCGCGCTGGTCGATCGGGCGGGTGCGGGTGCTCTCCAAGGGGCTCTACAACTGCAATTCCTGGCACCGCGACCCCGAGCCGCGCCTGCACATACCGATCACCACCAATCCCGGCAGCCTCTTCGTCGTGAACCACCACGTCACGCACCTGCCGGCGGACGGATCGGTCTATTTCACCGACACGCGCGGCTATCACACGGCGTTGAACGGCGGAGAGACGCGGCGGGTGCACCTCGTGGCGGCGCTGGTCGGCTGACCTTTCGGCAGGCTGGGCGCCGCGGCGCGGCATGATAAGGCCCGCGCCATGACACCCGTCCTCCGCCTCGCCGCCCTCGCGGGCTTCATCGCGATCCTCTGGGCGATCCAGGCGCTCAACTGGGTGACGGGCGGCGCCCTGAACCCGGCCTTCGGCCTGATCCCCCGGCGGGTCGAGGGCCTGGACGGCGTCGCCCTGATGCCGCTCCTGCACGGGTCCTACGGACATCTGCTGGCGAACACGCCGCCGCTCGCGGTGATGGGCGGGCTCCTCGCCCTCACGGCGACGCGGGCCCTGGTCGCCGTCAACGCGATCATCGTGCTGGGCGGGGGCCTCGCGGTCTGGCTCCTCGGCTCGGCGGCGATCCATATCGGCGCGTCGGGCCTCGTCTTCGGCTGGTTCGGCTTCCTGGTCGCGCGGGGCTGGCTCGACCGCTCGCCTGTCACCCTGGCCTGCGCGCTCGGGGTCGGCGCCCTCTATGGCGCGATGCTCTGGGGCGTGCTGCCCGGCCGGGCGGGCGTGAGCTGGGAGGCGCACCTCTTCGGTTTCGTCGCCGGGATCGGCGCGGCCTGGATCGTCCCCACGCATGTCCATGCCCCGCGGATGAGCGCGTGAGCGGGCGGGCGCGGGCCTACACCGCCCGCGAGGAGCTGCTCCACGCGACGACCCACGGGGCGGCGGTGCCGGTCGCGGCGCTCGGCCTCGTGCTCCTGCTGCTGCGGGCGGAGGGAGCGACGCAGGTGGTCGCCGCGGCGATCTACGGGGCCACGCTGGTCGCGCTCTACCTCGCCTCCACGCTCTATCACGCGACCTGGCGGACGGCCTGGCACGGGACGTTCCGGACGCTGGACCACGCCGCGATCTACCTCAAGATCGCGGGCACCTACACGCCGATGGCCTTGATCGCGCTGCCCCGCGGGCCGGGGATCGCGCTGCTGGCCGTGATCTGGCTCCTGGCCGCGGCGGGGGTCGCGGTGAAGCTGGCGCGGCACGGGCGGCCCGCCGGCGCGCGGGGGGAGCGGTGGAGCCTGGCCTTCTACCTGGGCATGGCCTGGGTCGGCGCGCTGGCCATCGTGCCGATCCACGCCGCGCTCGGCCCGGCGAACTTCGCCTGGCTGATGGCGGGGGCCGCGTCCTTCACCCTGGGCGCGGCGGTCTACGCGCAGCACCGTTGGCGGTATACCCATGTCGCCTGGCACCTGT
The DNA here is from genome assembly GCA_963832275.1 of uncultured Alphaproteobacteria bacterium. Taxonomy (GTDB): domain Bacteria; phylum Pseudomonadota; class Alphaproteobacteria; order Rhodobacterales; family Rhodobacteraceae; genus Hasllibacter. The sequence goes on along the minus strand of CAWHTQ010000031.1, from coordinate 78,994 downwards.
TCGTGCTGGGGGGCAGCGCCTGTCACTTCGTGATGATCTGGAGGGTGATGGGCGCCTGAGGCGCGACGGGCCTAGCCCGTGGCGAGCACGATCTGACGCCAGATCGCGGTCTCGTCGTAGAGCGTCCATTCGCGGCGGATGCCGCCGGGTCCCCATTCGGCATGGGTCATGCCCATCACGTGCACGCGCGCGCCGGTCGGCGGGCCGAAGGCGCCCGCGCCGTCATGCGCGCCGTCGAGGGACCAGCGCACGGCCGCGCGGGGCGGCATCATCGGGTCGTCCCGCCCGACCGCGTGGTGGACCCGGAGCGCCGCGGCCGGAAAGGCGCCGCGCAGGTCCTGCCAGAAGCGCGCGGCGCCCGCCCGGCCGTGATCGGCGACATGGCCGGGATAGTTCAGCGTCGCCGCCGGGTCCCAGTCGGTCCGGGCGGCACCCGGTGCGCGGGCGAGCGCGTCGGCGAGGCGCGCGCCGCATTCGTGCCCGCCGCCCGCACCGACATAGGGGCCCGGCAGGTCGCGTTCGGGGGCGTAGGGCCGCACGCAGCGCGCCGGTCCGCCCTCCCGGGCGATCTGGTCGCGGGTCCAGGCGGCGGGGTCATGGCCCATCTGCCGGACGATGGCGCCCTGGTCGCGCACGAGCCACTCGTCGGTGACCGCGCCGCCCTCGCAATGGCAGTCGGCGATGATGCGATAGGCGACGCGCCGGCCGGTCGGGGGCCCGTAGGCGCCGGGGGCGGAATGGGTCGCGCGGCAGAGGAGCCGGTGCGAGGACAGGAAGGCGCGCGGTCCGGCCCGGGTCCAGATCACGTCCTCGCCGGGGAGCTCGCGGTCGGGAAACTCGGCCAGCGTGCCCAGCGTGGCGGCGACGATGCCGCGGTTGCCCTTCACGACGGAGGCGGGCGATCGCACGACGAGCTCGGGGCCGTAGTATCCGTGGAGAGTCTGGATGCCGCGGCGCTCCCAGATCGCCGAGGTGATGTCGAGGACGTAGTCCTCGGGCGTGCGCCACGGCCCGTCGAAGACGTGGGGGATCACGCCCCGAACTCCCGGACCAGCGCGTCCACGTCACCGGATTCCAGGAGCGGCATCGCGGCCTCGATCCGCTCGGCCGGCCAGTCCCACCAGGCGAGCGCGAGGAGCGCGGCGACGCGGCCGGCGTCGAAGCGCGCGCGCACGATCCGCGCCGGATTGCCGACGACGACGGCATAGGGCGGCACCTCGCCGGCGACGACGGCGCGCGCCCCGACGATGGCGCCGGAGCCGATCCGGGCGCCGGGCAGGATCATCGCCTCCCGCCCGATCCAGACGTCGTGCCCGACGACCGTGTCCCGGTCGCGCGAGACGGCGGCGGCGTAGCCCGCGCGGCGCACCGGGTCGAAGATGGAGAACGGATAGGTCGTGATCCCGCCCATCGCGTGGTTGGCGCTCTCGGTCACGAATTGAGCGCCCTGCGCGATGGCGCAGAAGCGGCCGATGGTCAGGCGCTCGGGAGCGCCGGGGTAGAGATAGGGGGCGATGGCGGCGGCGCGGTCCTCCGGCGCGGCATCGTCGGAATGATAGGTCCAGTCGCCGACGTCGATGTTCGGATGGTCGATCACGGCGCGCAGCTGGGCGATGGCGCGGTGCGGCGCGCCGCCGGGCAGGACGAACGGGTGCGGATCGTGCGGATCGGGCAGCATGGCGCGCGGCCTAGCGCCGCGCGGGCCGCAGGGGAAGGCGCCGCGATATTGCGGGCGCGCGGCGGCGGGCCTAGCGTCTGCGCGACGCACATCCCCCGGAAGGCGAGCCATGCTGGACGTGACGAACTCCCTAGAGGAGCACTGGATCCCCTTCACCGACAACCGGGGGTTCAAGGCCGATCCGCGGCTGGTGGTGCGCGCCAAGGGCAGCCGCCTGACGACGCACAAGGGGACCGAGGTGCTCGACGCGTCCTCGGGCCTGTTCTGCTGCCCGGCCGGGCACGGGCATCCGCGCATCATCGAGGCGGTGCACGAGGCGATGAAGGAGCTGACCTTCGTCTCCCCCTTCGGCACGTCGCACCCGATGTCCTTCGCGCTGGCCGAGCGGGTGGCGCGCCTGACGCCGGAGGGGATGGACCATGTCTTCTTCGTCAACTCGGGCTCGGAGGCGATCGACACGGCGCTGAAGATCGCCATGGCCTACTGGCACGCCAAGGGCGAGAACCGGCCGCGCTTCGTGAGCCGGGAGCGGGCCTATCACGGGGTGAACATCGGCGGCGTGTCGCTTTCGGGGCTGGTGAACAACCGCCGCGCGTTCCCCTGTGTGATGCCCAACATCGTGCATCTGCGGCACACCTGGACGGAGGACGAGCTGAACGCGCCCGGCCAGCGCACGGGCGGCGCGGACCGGGCCGAGGACCTGGCGAGGGCCTGCGCCAATTTCGGCGGCGAGACGATCGCGGCGGTGTTCGTGGAGCCGGTGGCCGGGTCCACCGGCACGCTGCCGCCGCCGGTGGGGTATCTGAAGCGCATCCGCGAGATCTGCGACGAGCACGGGATCCTCCTGGTGTTCGACGACGTGATCTGCGGGTTCGGGCGCGTGGGCGGCACGTTCTCGGCGGACGCGTTCGGGGTGGTGCCGGACATCATCACCATGGCCAAGGCGCTCACCAACGGGTCGATCCCGATGGGCGCGGTCTGCGTGCGGGACGGGATATACGAGGCGGTGACGGACGCGGCGGCCATGGGGGGAATCGAGCTGTTCCACGGCTACACGTATTCCGGGCACCCGGCGGCCTGCGCGGCGGGGCTGGCATCGCTCGCGATCTACGAGGAGGAGGGGCTGTTCGACGCGGCCCGCGAGATGGCGCCCTATTTCGGCGAGGCGGTGCATTCGCTCTACGACCACGAACGGGTCAAGGACGTGCGGTCCATCGGGATGATGGCGGGGGTGGAGCTGCACCTCGAGGCGGGGCGGCCGAACCTCGGCGTGGACGCCCAGACGGCGCTGTTCTGGGGAGGGTGCCATGTGAAGTTCACCGGGGTGACGGGCATCTTCGCGCCGATGTTCACGGCGGACCGCGCGGAGGTCGACGAGATGGTCGGCCGCTTCCGCACCATGCTGGACGGCCTCTGAACGGGGGCGGACCGGGCAGGGCATCGAGCCCCGCCCGGCCCGGCGCGGCGGGGCGAGCCCCCCGCGCGGCGCGCGTCGGGGGTGGGGTCCGGGCCGCGCGGGATGTATCCCGGCCGCATGAACGACGTCATGGCCTCCGTCCGGCGGACGATTTCGAACTACGAGGCCGCCCTGGGCGCGCTGCGCGGCGCGCTCGGCGGGCTCGCCCCCTCGATCGACGCCGCGGCGGCGGCGATCCTGGGGATGGAGGGCCGATTGATCCTCGCCGGGATGGGCAAGTCGGGGCATGTCGCGCGCAAGCTCGCCGCGACCTTCGCCAGCACGGGCACCCAGGCGCATTTCGTGCACCCGGCCGAGGCCTCGCACGGCGATCTCGGCATGATCGGGCGGGCGGACGTGCTGGCCATGCTGTCCTGGTCCGGGGAGACGCGCGAGCTGGGCGACATGATCGCCTATGCGAAGCGGTTCGGCGTGACGTCCGTGGCGATCACCGGCGCGCCGGACAGCGCGCTCGCGACGCGCGCGGACGTGTCCATCGCCCTGCCGCGGGCGGCGGAGGCCTGTCCCCTCAGGCTGGCGCCGACGACCTCGACGATGATGCAGCTCGCCATCGGGGACGCGCTCGCGATCGCGGTGCTGGAGGGGCGCGGGTTCACGGCGGAGGCGTTCCGCGACTTCCACCCCGGCGGCAAGCTTGGCGCGGCCCTCCTGCCGGTGAGCGAGATCATGCACCGGGGCGCGGCGGTGCCGCTCCTGCCGGAGGAGGCCAGCATCCTCGACGTGCTCGGCGAGATCGGGCGCAAGGGCCTGGGCATCGCGGGGTTCACGGATGCGGCGGGCCGGCTCGCCGGCGTGATGACGGACGGCGACGTGCGCCGGTACCTGGAGGCGAACACCGGCGGGACGATGGCCGGCGTCCTGACCGGGCGGGCCGCCTCGGCGGTCATGACGCGGGGGGGCGTGACGCTGGCGCCGGACCGGCTGGCGGCGACGGCGCTCGCCGTGATGCAGGAGCGGCGCATCTCGGCCGCCTTCGTCGTCGACGAGGCCGGCCGGCCCGTGGGGGTGGTGCAGCTTCTCCAGCTCCTGGGCGCGGGCGTGGCCTAGCGGCGGGCGAGTCCGGCGGCCCGGGCGTCCTCGGGCAGGGCCTCCCACCAGTCGGCATAGGCGGTGTTCCAGGGCGCGCGCCGGGTCACGTCGGGCGCGCCGTCGCTCCACCAGGGCGGGCCGCGCTCGCCCAGGGCGCGCTTCGCGGCGTCGACCCGCGCGCGGGCGGCGCGGAGTCCGGACGCGTCGCCGCGGGCGGAGCGAACGGCGCGGCGGGCGGACATGAGCTCGGTCACCGCTGCCTGACGGGCCGCCTCGGGCAGGGACGGATCGGTGCGGCGCCAGAGACGGCCGGAGGCGACGAAGAAGCGGCCATCGGGCGTCTGCGGGTACGCGGTCAAGGCCGGGCCCCGACCCAGGCGGCGGCGGCGACGATCAGCGCGGCGCCGGACCAGAATGCGGCCGTGGGCACCTCGGCGAAGACGAGCCAGCCGGCCGCGGTCGACAGGACCAGCGAGGCGTAGCCGACGATCGCGAGGAACCCCGCCTCGCCCAGCCCGTGCGCGCGCAGGAAACAGAGCTGCGCCGCCTGGGTCAGGACGCCGATCGCGAGGAGGGGTGGCCAGTGCGCCGTCGCGATGGGCGTCCACGCGGCGGCGGCGAAGGGCGCGGTCAGGGCGGCGAGCCCGGCGGTGTAGAAGACCATCATCACCAGCTTGGGCGCCGCATGCAGCCGGCGCGTCACGATCACCGCCCCCGTGCCGGTGAGCACGACGAGCCCGGCCGCCGCGAGGCCCCAGCCATGCACCCCGGAGGCGCCCGGCCGCACCGCGATCAGCACGCCGGCCAGCGCGACCCCCGCCGCGACCCAGCGGCGCGGCGCGATCCGCTCGCCCAGGAGGCCACGCGCCATGACCAGGGTCACGACCGGCCGCGTGAACATCAGGGCCGTGAAGAGCGCGAGGGGGAGCCGGGCGACGGCGTAGAAGCTCGCGGTCAGCGTGACCGCCGAGAGCGCGATGCGCAGCGCGTGCAGGCCCGGGTCGCGCAGGCCCCGGAACGCCCCCAGGCCGCCCACCAGGAACGGCGCCATCACCAGAAGGCCCGTCGCCGCGCGCAGGAACACGAGCTGCACCGCCGGATAGCCGAGGCCGAGCGCCTTGACGGTGCTCAGCGCCGCGAGGTTGAGCGTCATGTCGAGGAGGAGCCACCCGCCGGCGAGCCGGTTGCGCGGCGCCGCGGCGCCCTCAGCCACCGCGCGGCGCGATCAGGTTCGCCATCAGGCGGAACGCGCCCGGCACCAGGCGCTCCATCTGGTGATGGAGGATCAGGGCGCAGTGCAGGTGCCGGCCCCTGCCCATGTCGGCGGCCAGGAGGGCGCCGTGGAGGGGGGCCTCGCCGGGGTCGGACATGGACAGGAGGGGAATGTAGGCTTCGTCCCAGGCGCTCGCGAAGTAGAGGCCACGCTCCTTGTCCCAACCCGCCCAGTCGGCGGGGCCGATGGGGTTCGGGCCGACCAGGACGGGGTGATCGGGCGCCAGGTGCGTGACCTCCGCGGCCTCGTCCGTCACGCGCCAGCGGAGCGAGGGCTGGCCGATCGTCAGGGGCAGGCCGGCGGCGTCCCACGCGTCCCAGGGGCGGTGGTAGAGGGTCACGAGGGTGCCGCCCGCGCGTGACCAGGCCAGGATGCGCGGCATGGCGGCGCGCAGCGCGGGGCGGGTGCGCAGCGCGAAGACGCCGATCACGAGCGCGTCCAGGCCGGCGAGGTCCGCGAGCGCCGCGTCCTCCAGGTCCGAGGCCTCCGCTCCGATTGCGCGCAGCCAGTGGCCGGCGCGGCAGGCCCCGCCGGAGACGTATCCGGTGCGCCCCGGGGCCACCGCCACCTCCGCCACGCGCAGGCGCAGGACGGCCGGCGCGAGCGCCGCGCGCGGGTCGACATGGTCGTGCGCGATGGGGGTCACGGCCATGGCCGGGGCGCCGTCCAGCGTCAGCGGGACCTCGTGCAGGCCGGGTTCCGGCGTCTCGGCGCGCAGGGTCAGGCCGTCGGCGCTCCAGCCGGGCGGCGCGGCGAGGGCGGGGGTCGAGCCCTCGGGGGAGACGTCCGACGCCTGGGCACCGACCATCGCGGGGCGCCCGGCCGGGACGAAGACCGCCTCTGGCGAGAGACGCGCCGATCGGGCGGGCAGGATCACGGGAGGCACCTCGAGGGGCACGCGGGTGGCGGTCCGCGTGCCGTGGGCGCGGACGGTGACCTCGATGGCGGGCAGGCGGGGCGCGTCCGGGCGCCAGTCGTCGGGGTAGGGGTCGGTCGGCGGCGCGCCTCCGGGCACGGTCAAGGCCGCGTCCGCGAGGGTCCAGCCCGGCGGCAGGACCGGCGCCGCGACGGCTTCGACCTCGCCTGGGTCCAGCTCGACGGTAAGCGCCGCGGAGCCGCCCGGCCGAAGGGTGTCGACGTCCAGCCAGGCGGCCGCCTGCACGCCGGCGGCCTCGCGGATCACGGCCGCGAGCTGCGCCAGCTTGCGCCGGCGGCGATGCGCGTGCTCGGGCGGGACATCGGCTGCGCGCACCGCGTCATGGGCGGCGCAGGCGTGGCGCAGGACGGCCGCGCCGTCCGGCCAGGCGGCGCGCGCGGCCTCGGCATGGCCCCGCGCGGTGCCGAGGGCGCATTCCTCCCAATCGGGCAGGTGGTCGGCCACCGATCCGCGATCGTCGCCCACCCGGCTGCGCGCCAGATGCAGGGGCCAGCCCCGGACCTCGCCGGGGGCGGCCCAGCGGCCCATGCCCTGGGTCGCGTGGGCGGCGCGGCTGCGCTGCCCGAGGCGCTCCCAGGTGGCGCCGGTGGCGCGGTCGCGGCCCGCGCCGTCCACGCGCACGGTCTCGGGCGGCGGGGGCAGATCGTCGTCATAGGCGCGGCCGGCACCGGACCAGGCCGGCAGGTAAAGCTTGGCCGGCGCCCAGGGGGGAAGGTCCGATCCCGCGAAGTCCGGAGCGGCGGCCGCCTCCCACGCCTCCAGCGCGACCTGGGTCATCGCGCGGTGGTGACCGTGCTGACCGGGCACGTCGAGGAAGGTGACGCACATCGCGTCGGGACGCTCGGCGCGCACGATGTGCACCATCCGCGCCAGGGTGCGGGCATGGCCCCAGCGGGCGAGCGTGTCCCCGCCCGACTTGGCGAAGCCGAAATCGTGGATGTCGCCCGGCTCCTGCGAGAGCCAGTGCACCGACATGTTCAGCTCGGCGGCGGCGCGCTCCATCTCGGCGGTGCGCAGGGTGCCCAGGACGTGCCCGGCCTCGCGTCCGATGTCGTTCTGGCCGCCCTCGCCGCGGGTCGAGCAGGCGTAGGAGAGATCCCAGCCGTCCCGCAGGCCGAGGGCGGCGAGCATGGATGACATCTCGTCGTCGGGATGGGCGCCCGTCTGCAGGAAGGCGCGCACCGAGCCCAAGGGCGCGAGCGCCCGCCAGAGGCGCAGGGCCGCGGGTTGGGCGGCGTCCCGCGCGATGCGCTGCCGGTCGGTCTGGGGCATGCGGGGGCCCTCCCTCGGCGTCAGACGATCACGCGGCCGGGGGGTTGGCAATCTCGGGGCGGGAGAGGGCCGCGCGGTGGTCACGGACGAAGCCCTCGAAGGAGCGCGGCGCGTGGCCGGTCAGGAGGCGCACGTCCCCGGTCAGGGGCGGCGGCGCGCCGAGGCGGGGCAGGGCGTGGAGCGCGGTCATGACGCCCGCGAAGGCGGGCGGATCCCCGCGACGGACCCGCTGTGCGAAGAAGGCGGGCGGCGAGGGCGCCGTGTAGCGGACCTCGCGGCCCAGCCCGTCCGAGAGGGCGGCCGCCATCTCGGCGAAGGTCATGCGCCGATCCGAGGTGAGCACGTAGGCGCGTCCGAAATGGGGCGCGCCCTCCGCCAGCACGCGGGCCGCCGCCTCGCCCAGGTCGCGCACGTCGATCAACGCGAAGGCCGCGCGGCCGGCGGGCACGGCGACCTCGTCCCGCTCCACCAGGTCGTCATGGAGCGCGGTGAGGAAGTTCTGCATGAAGTAGGCGGGACGAAGGACCGTCCAGCCGGCGCCGCTCCTCCCGAGGGCGGCCTCGGTCCGGTGGTGCGGGATCATCGGCATCCGTTCGGCGCCCTGCACCGAGACGAAGACGACGTGGCGCACCCCGGCCGCACGCGCGGCGTCGATCAGGGGGGCCATGCCGTCGGTGACCGCCGGCGGGCGCAGGAGGAAGAGCGCGTCCCGCCCCCGCAGCGCCGGCGCCCATGTCTCCGGGCGGGCGAAGTCGAAGGGCACGGCATCCATCCCGGCGGCGCGATCGCGCCGGACGTCGCGGCTGGCGACGGTCGCGGTGACGTCGTCCCGGGCAGCCAGGGCCCCCATGACGGCCTGTCCGACCGTGCCGGTCGCGCCGGTGAGGAGGATCGCGCGCGGGGCGCTGGTCATGCCCGTTCCGTCCGTGCTTAACTCTCTTGGCATCGTCACAAGCCTGCGCGGCCGGGCCGGTTCCGGCCCTCACACCGCGCGCTCCCGATCCTCGCCCGTCCGAAGGAGGCTTCCCATGATCCACCGTTTCGCCCGCCTGACCGCGACCGCCGCCACCGCCGCGCTCCTCGCCGGGGCCTCCGCCTCCGGTGCCGCCGCGCAGGAGGTGACGATCGAGTACTGGCAGTACTTCTTCGACGCCCGCGTCGAGGCGATGGAGCAGCTCATCGAGAGCTTCGAGGCGGCCAATCCCGGCATCGCGGTGGAGATGACCCATTTCCCCTACGCCGACTACCGGACGAAGGTCGCCGCCGCGATCCCGGCGGGCGAGGGGCCGGACGTTGTGCAGCTCTTCTACGGCTGGCTGAACGACTACATCGAGGCGAACCTGATCCAGCCGCTGCCGGAGGAGCAGTTCCCCACGGCCGAGATCGACGAGACCTACTTCCCGATGGTCGGCGCGATGAAGCGGGACGGGCGCTACTACGCGCTGCCCACCGCGGTTCGCTCGCTCGCGCTGTTCTACAACGAGCGGCTGCTGGAGGAGGCGGGCGTGGAGCCGCCGACGACGCTCGACGAGATGGTCGAGGTCGCGCTCGCGACGACGAAGCGGGACGGGGCCGGCAACATCACGCAGGTCGGCATCACCACCGGCATGACCGCGCAGGACCACCATTGGTGGCGCGAGGGGCTGGTGCGGCAGTTCGGCGGCACGCCCTATGACGAGGAAGGCCGCGTCGCCTACGATTCAGACGCCGGGCTGCGGGCGCTGCAGTACTACACCGACCTCGAGAAGACCCACGGCGTCACGGCGTCGAGCTTCATGGACGAGCCGCAGGCGGCGTTCAAGGCGGGGCGCGCGGCGATGCACATCGACGGCAGCTTCCGGATCGGCAGCCTCGCCGACGTGCGCGGCCTCAACTGGGGCGTGACCGAGCTGCCGGCGGCGGCGGACGGCACGCGGTCCAACTACTCGTCCTACTGGGTCAACGCGATCACGACGAAGGCCGAGGGCGAGCGTTACGACGCGGCGGTCAAGTTCATGCAGCACATCACCTCCGACGAGGCGATGCAGCTCTGGCTCGACGTGGTCGGCGAGCTGCCGGCCAAGCCGAGCGTCGGCATGACCGAGACGAACGCCAACGATCCGGTCTACGGCCCCTTCATCCGCGGGCTGGAATACGCCCACACCACCGAGTTCGCCGATGAGAGCGGGCAGCGGGACGTGCTGGTGGACATGGTCGCGCGCACCGACATCGAGGGGCAGGACCTGCAGGCGTCCCTGACGCAGGCGGCCGAGGCGGAGCAGAAGCTGCTCGACGACTACGCGGCGCGGTCGGGCGGCTGACGGGCGCGGCGGGCCGGGGGCGTCTCCGGCCCGGTGGCAGATCGGCGGCCCGCCACGCGACCGCCGCCCCGGCCCCGATGCTTGGCTCCGTGGGTTCGGGCGCGACCTCGGCGAAGCCCCGGAGCGAGTCCGGCGCCGCGTCGACGGGCGGGGCCGGACAGGGCGATGACGATGGGAGGCGAGGGAGGGGCATGTATCGCAACCTGACCATCCGGCAGAAGCAGATCGCCTGGGCCTACGCGTTCCTTGCGGTGCCGATCCTGTTCTACGGCATCATCCGCTTCTACCCGACCGGCAACGCGATCCTGATCTCGTTCCAGGAGTGGAACCTGCTCGGGACCCGGACGTGGACCGGGCTCGACAACTACGCCAAGCTCTGGGCCGACCCGGTGTTCTGGAAGGTGTTCGTCAACACGTTCCAGTACCTGCTGATCGGCACGCCGGTCAGCCTCGTGATCTCCTTCGTCATCGCCTATCACCTCGACAAGCTGCGCTTCATGCACGGCTTCCTGAGGATGCTCTACTTCCTTCCGTTCATGACCAGCGCGGTGGCGATGGCCTGGGTCTGGCGCTGGTTCTACCAGCCGGTGCCGATCGGACTCTTCAACAACGTGCTGGCCTCCGTCGGCATCCCGCAGATCGCGTTCCTCAACTCGACGACGAACGCGCTGCCCTCGGTGCTGGCGCCGGCGATCTGGGCGGGGCTGGGATTCCAGATCATCATCTTCATGGCCGGTCTGCGGTCGATCCCGGGCTCCTACTACGAGGCGGCGAAGATCGACGGCGTGGGCTGGTGGACGGTGCTGACGGAGATCACGCTGCCGCTCCTGCGGCCCACGATCGTGTTCATCGTGGTGTTCTCCTCGATCGGGTTCCTGCGCATCTTCGACCACGTCTTCAACATGACGACGAACAACCCCGGAGGGCCGCTCAACTCCACCGAGCCGCTGGTCCTGATGATCTACCAGACGGCGTTCACCTCCTTCGACATGGGCTACGCGGCGGCGCAGACCGTGGTGCTGTTCGTGATCCTCCTGCTGGTGTCGCTCCTGCAGCTCTGGCTGCTGCGGAAGCCGGCATGACGACGGCCGAGGACATCCGCCCGACCGCGGGCGCCGCGCTCGATCGACGCGCGGCGGCGAAGCCCCGCAACCTCGGTCAGATCGTGCGCTGGCTGCTGCTGTTCGCGGGCGGGATCGCGATGGTCACGCCCATCGCCTACATGATCTCGACCTCGCTGAAATGGCCGCACGAAGTCTACAACGTGAACCTGATCCCCGAGGAGCCGACGCTCGAGAACTACACCTACGTCCTCGAGGACGGACGCTTCTACCTCTGGTTCGTCAACTCGATGGTGATCGCGGTGATCACCACGGTGTCGAACGTCCTCTTCGACAGCCTGGTCGGCTACACGCTTTGCAAGTTCCGCTTCCCGGGACGGACGATCATCTTCATCGCGATCCTCTCAACCCTCATGATTCCGACCGAGATGCTGGTCATCCCCTGGTACCTCATGAGCCAGCAGCTCGGCTGGCTCGACACCTACTGGGGCATCATGTTCCCCGGCCTGATGACGGCGTTCGGCGTGTTCCTGATGAAGCAGTTCTTCGAGAGCGTGCCGGACGACTTCATCGAGGCGGCGCGGATCGACGGGCTGAACGAGCTCCAGATCTGGTGGACGGTGGCGATGCCGCTGGTGAAGCCGGCGCTGGCGGCGCTGGCGATCTTCGTGTTCCTGGGCAACTGGACGGCGTTCCTCTGGCCGCTGATCGTGACCAACTCGGTGGACATGTACACGATCCCGGTCGGCCTCTCGGGCTTCGGCGACGAGGCGGACGTGGCCTGGGAGCTGATCATGACGGGCGCGGCGATCAGCACGATCCCGACGCTGGTGGTGTTCCTGATCTTCCAGCGCTTCATCATCCGCGGCGTGGTGATGGCGGGGCTGAAGGGGTGAGCGCCGAACGCGCGGCGCGCAGGGAGGGCATGGCCCGGAGCGCCCGCAACAGGCCCGCGCGCTGCCGCCGGCCGTCGACGCCTGCCGGCGCCTCCTCCCGTCGGGCCGGGCCCCGCCTTCGGCTTCGGCGCGCCTGCGGCGGGCAGGGCGCGTGACCCGCGACTTGGAGGTCTTCCCGCATCCCGTGTACGCGCGGACGGTCCTGGAGCCGCTCTTCGACGGGACGCTCGCGCATCACGCGGCGGACATGGATGCGGTCAACGAGGCGCATCTGGTGATGCTGGCCGAGACGGGGATCGTCGGCCGGGCGGACGCCGCCGCCATCGCCCGCGCGCTGGACGGGATCATAGCCGAGGTCGACCGCGGGGCGATGCGCTACACCGGCGAGCACGAGGACTGGTTCTTCCTGGTCGAGTCGCAGCTGGCCAAGCGGCTGGGCGACCTCGCCGGAGCGCTGCACACCGCGCGCAGCCGCAACGACATCGACCACACGCTGTTCAAGATGGCGCTGCGCGAGCGCGCTGGCGCGATGCAGGGGCGGCTCCTGGCGCTGGCGGAGGCGATGGCGGCCAAGGCGCGGGCGGAGGCGGGGACGCTCATCGTCGCCTACACGCACGGGCAGCCGGCGCAGCCGACGACGTTCGGGCACTGGATCGCCGCCGCGCTGGACGTGCTGCTGCGCGACCTCGCCCGGTTGGACGCGGCCTGCGCGGCCCTCGACGACTGTCCGATGGGCGCGGCCGCGATCACGACGACGGGGTTCCCGATCGACCGGGCGCGGGTGGCCGCGTTGCTCGGCTTCGCGCGGCCGACGACGAACGCCTACGGCTCCATCGCGGCGGTGGACTACGTGACGGGCTACTACTCCGCCTTGAAGCTGCCCTTCGTCCACCTGGGCCGGGTGGTGCAGGACCTGCAGTTCTGGTCCGCCTTCGAGGTCGGGCAGCTGCGGGTTCCGGGCTCCCTCGTGCAGGTCAGCTCGATCATGCCGCAGAAGCGCAACCCGGTGCCGGTCGAGCACATGCGCCACATGGCGAGCGTGGCGGCGTTCCGATGCGACGTGATGGTGAACACGATGCACAACACGCCGTTCACCGACATGAACGACAGCGAGGGCGAGGTTCAGGCGGCCGGGCACGCGGCGTTCGAGAGCGGGGGCCGAATGGCGGACCTGATGGCCGCGTTCCTGCCGGCCTGCCGGATCGACGGGGACCGCGTGCGGGCCAACATGGACGCCGCCTGCGTCACGATCACCGAGCTCGCCGACACGCTGGTGCGGACGGAGGGGCTGACCTTCCGCGCTGCGCACCATGTGGCGGCGGCGGTGGCGCGGGACGTGATCGGCCGGCGGGTGCCGTTGAGCGGCGGGTGGGACGCCTTCGCGGCGGCCTTCGAGGCGCAGACGGGCCGGGCGCCCGGCCTCGGCCAGGAGGCGTTCGCCGAGGCCGTGGCGCCGGAGACCTTCGTCGCGCGGCGGGACCGGCCGGGCGGGCCTGCGCCCGCGGCGCTCGGGGCCGCGCTCGACGGCTACGAGGCGGGGACCCGGCGCCTCCGGGCCGACGCTGACGCCCGCGCGGCCCGCCATGCCGCGGCCGCCGCCGACCGCCGCGCGGCCTTCGACACGCTCAAGGAGACCTGACCGATGGCCGACCTCTCGCTGCGGGACCTCCGCAAGTCCTATGGCGACACGGAGGTCCTGCACGGCATCGACCTCGACGTGGCGGATGGCGAGTTCGTCGTCTTCGTCGGCCCGTCGGGCTGCGGCAAATCCACGACCCTGCGGATGATCGCGGGGCTGGAGGAGGTGACCTCGGGCACGATCCTGATCGGGGGGCGGGTGGTGAACCATCTCGAGCCCAAGGAGCGGGACATCGCGATGGTGTTCCAGAACTACGCGATCTACCCGCACATGACGGTCAGGAAGAACATCGCCTTCGGCCTGCGCTCCTCCAAGATGCCGCGCGCGGACAAGGTCGCGCGCGTGGACGAGGTGGCGGGCTTCCTGGAGATGACGGATTACCTCGAGCGCAAGCCGGCCGCGCTTTCGGGCGGGCAGCGGCAGCGGGTCGCCATCGGGCGCGCGATGGTGCGCGATCCGGCGGTGTTCCTCTTCGACGAGCCGCTCTCGAACCTCGACGCTCAGCTCCGGACGCAGATGCGGCTGGAGATCAAGAAGCTGCACCAGCGAGTGGGCAACACCATCGTGTTCGTCACCCACGATCAGGTCGAGGCGATGACCATGGCCGACCGCATCGTGATCATGAAGGACGGCGAGATCCGGCAGGTCGGCACGCCGGACGAAGTCTACCGCCATCCGGCGGACACGTTCGTGGCGCGTTTCATCGGGGCGCCGTCGATGAACATGCTGGCCGCCTCCGCCGCGAGCGGGGGCGTGACGCTGGCTTCGGGCGGGGCGACGCCGCTTCGGACCGAGGCGTCCGGTGCGATGATGCTCGGCGTGCGGCCCGACGACCTGCGGCCGGCGGGGCCCGGGGAGGCGGCGCTGGCGCATGGGACGGTGACCGTCCGGGAGCCGCTGGGGCACGAGACGCTGATCTACGTCGACACGGGCGGTCAGGAGGTCGTGGCCAAGGCGGACGGGCGGCGCCCGCCCGAGGTGGGCGCGCGAGTGGCGCTGGCGGCCGATGCCGAGGCGCTGCACCTGTTCGACGCGGATACCGGCCGCGCGGTGAAGGCGGCGCCCGCGGCCCTGGCCCCGGCGTGAGCCGCGCCGCCGTCCTGTGCGCCGGGCGGCTCTACGGGGACCTCGTGTTCACCGGGCTGCCACGCCTGCCCACGCCGGGAACCGAGACCTTCGCCGGCGGCGCCTCGGTGCACGCGGGCGGCGGCGCCTTCATCACCGCCGCCTGGCTCGCGGCCCTCGGGCGGGAGGCGCGGCTGGCCGCCGTCCTGCCGGCCGCGCCCTTCGGCGCCGGCGTCGCCGCTGAGATCGCGGCCGCGGGCGTGATCGGCGCGCCCCTGGCCCCGGCGCCGGCTGGCTCCGATCCTCAGGTGACCGTGGTGATGGCGCAGGGCGGGGACCGGGCCTTCCTGACCCGGCGGGCGGGGCCGGCGCTGCCGACGATCGACCTGAGCGCGCCCGGGCTGGGGCACCTCCATATCGGCGAGCTCGCGACGCTGGCGGAGATGCCGGGCCTCCTGGGCGAGGCGCGCGCGGCGGGCCTGACGGTCAGCCTCGATTGTGCCTGGGACGACGATGTGACCGCGGCGGCCGCGGCGCTGGTGGGGGCGGTCGATGTCTTCCTGCCCAATGCGGGGGAGGCCGCGCGCCTGGGCGCGTTCGGCGTCGCGCCCGGACAGGGACGGGCGCTCTGGGTGGTGAAGGACGGGGCGCGCGGCGCCACGGCGCACGGGCCCGGCCCGCCGGTCCACCGGCCCGCGCGGCCGGCCCGCGTGGTGGACGCGACCGGCGCCGGGGACGCGTTCGACGCGGGCTTCCTCGACCACTGGCTGGCGGGCGCCGCGCTGGCGGACTGCCTCGACCGGGGGGCGGCCTGCGGCGCGGCGGCGGTCGGGCGCGCGGGCGGGGCCACCGCCGCGCAGGCCCCGGACCGCGAGAGGGCCTGACCGCCTGACCGGACGCCTCGATGGCCGAGGGACATGAGGGGGCGGCGAGGTGCGTTCGGTGCGGACATCGGACGGCGCGCCATCGTTGGAGAGCCATGTCTCCCGGGGCCGCTGGCCCGCGTCGCGCGTTCTCTCGACGACCGGGAGTCGAGCGTCCCCCGCTTCGTGGAGGGCGCGGCCGCTACGACCCGCGCGCTCTAGGTCGCGCTCAGGGCGCCGCGGTCGATCTGATCCTGCTCGATCGCCTCGAAGAGGGCCTTGAAGTTGCCCTCGCCGAAGCCGTCGTCGCCCTTGCGCTGGATGAACTCGAAGAAGATCGGCCCGATCATCGTCTTGGAAAAGATCTGGAGGAGGAGGGACGTGTCGCGCGTGCCGTCGGGGCCGGTCGTTGTGCCCTCGCCGTCGATCAGGATGCCATGCTCGGCCATGCGGTCCAGTGGCTCGCCGTGGCCCGGCACGCGCTCCGTCGAGAGCGGGTAATAGGCGGGCGGCGGCGGCGGCATGAAGGTCAGGCCGTTCGCGGCCAGCCGATCGACGGCGTCGTAGATATCCCGCGCGCCGACGGCGATGTGCTGGATGCCCTCGCCCTTGTAGCGGCGGAGGTACTCGACGATCTGCCCTTCCTCGCCGGAATCCTCGTTGATCGGGATCCGGATGCGCCCGCAGGGCGAGGTGAGCGCGCGGGAGATCAGGCCCGAATGCTTGCCCTTGATGTCGAAGAAGCGGATTTCGCGGAAGTCGAAGAGCCGGCCGTAGAAGTCGAACCAGACGTCCATGTTCCCGCGCTCGACGTTGTGGGTGAGATGGTCGAGATAGTGGAACCCCATCCCCTCCGGGTGCGCCGACGCGTGCCAGTCGAACTCGGCGTCGTAGACCGATCGCTCCCGATGACCGTCCAGGAAGTAGATCAGGCTGCCGCCGATGCCGCGGATGGCGGGCGCGTCCATCGTGCGGCCGGGGCCGTCATACGCGTCGGCCCCGCGGGAGACGGCATGGCGATGGGCGTGGCCCGCGTCCGCGACGCGCCAGCCCATGGAGGGCGCGCAGGGGCCGTGCGCCTGCGCGAAGCGGGATGCGTGCCCGCCGGACTCCGCGTTCACGAGGTAGCTCACGTCGCCCTGCTGCCAGAGCTGGACCGCCTTGGTGCGATGGGTGGCGACATGGGCGTATCCCATGCGGGCGAGGTGACCGCGGATCGCGTCCGGGTCGGGGCCGGCGAACTCGACGAACTCGAACCCGTCGGTGCCGGCGGGATTGGCGTCGCTGATCTCGGCCGGGGCGGCGTCGTGCGGGAAGGGACCCATGGCGATGCTCCTTTGGCGGGACCCTAGCGCGATCCCTCGGGTGAGCCAGACCGCCGCGCGGTCAGGCGTCGTAGCCGGGCAGCTCGTCGAAGGCCGCGCGCAGGGCGTCGCTCCACCCGGCCGAGAGCGAGGCGAGATAGGGGTCGTCCACGGTGATGCGCCGCTCGTGGGCGGGGCCGAACGCGTCCCGCGGCACCCAGCGCAGGTCGAGCGGCGGGCCCACCGACAGGTTCGACCGCACGGTCGAATCCATCGACACCAATCCCAGCTTCACCGCCTCCTGCCAGTCCATGTCCGCGCGGAAGGCGCGCAGGATGATGGGCTTGCCGTATTTCGCCTCGCCGATCTGAAAGAACGGGTTGTCGTCCATCGCCTCGATGAAGTTGCCCTCCGGGTAGACGAGGAAGAGACGCGGAGGGGCGCCGGCGATCTGCCCGCCCACGATCAGGGTGCCCGAGAAAGCGGCGTCGGCGGAAGGTCCGTGCGCGGCGCGGGTCGCGACCTCGGTGCGCAGCGTGTCGCCGACGATCCGCGCGATCGCGAACATCGACGGGGCGGAGAGGATCGTGGGGTCGCGCTCGCCCGGCGAGAGGTTGCGCTCGTTGAGCCAGCTCACGACCGCCTGCGTGGTCGCGAGGTTGCCCGCCGACAGGATCGTGATCGTGCGCTCGCCCGGCACGTCCCAGCTATGGCTCTTCCGGACGGTCGAGATGTCGTCGACCCCCGCGTTGGTGCGGGTGTCGGAGAGGTAGAGCAGGCCCGTGGCGAGCCGCATGCCGATGCAGTAGGTCACGTGGGCGTTCCCCGTCGAACTTGGCGGTCTCGATACGCCGTCCCGCGCGCGAACGCCATCGGCGCGGTCACTGCTGGGTGGCGGCCTCGGTCACGCGAAGCGCGACGTCCAGCCGCTCGCCCGCGCCGCCCAGGGTCAGTCCCTTGATCGGGGCGGCCTCGCGCGCGTCGAGGCCGGTGGCGAGCGTGAGGTAGCGCCCGTCCGGGGAGTGGCCGTTGGAGACGTCGAAGCCGGTCCAGCCGAGCCCGTCCACCCAGGCCTCGGCCCAGGCATGGCCGGCATCCTGCTCGGTCCGGTCGTCCATACGCAGATAGCCCGAGACGTAGCGCGCCGGCACGCCGCGGATCCGCGCGGCGGCCAGGAAGACATGGACATGATCCTGGCACACGCCCGCGCCGCGCCCCAGCGCGTCCTCCGCGGCGGTGCTGGCCTGGGTCGCGCCGACGGTCCAAGGCATGGCCCGCAAGATCGCGGCCGAGAGCGCGTGCAGGCCCGAGAGCCCGTCGCCGGCCGGCGCGAGGGCCGCGACGCCGGCCCCGGCCCGGGTGAGGGGCGTCGAGCGCCTGTAGAGCCAGAGCGGCGCGGGCGCCTCGTGAGCGCCGGTCACGCCGTCCTTCAGGCGCGTGCGCACGGCCCCGCGGGCCGTGGCGCCGACGCGCGTGGCGCCGGCCTCGATCCGCGCGAGCAGGGTCCGGTTGCCGTGGTGGTCGGTGAACCGCGCCTCCGGGATCGCCCCCGTGAGCGAGACGGTCCAGTCCTGCACCGATTGCGAGGCGCGGGACGGCGGGTCCAGGCGCAGACGCAGCAGCCCGCCCGCCAGCGGCGAGTCGTACTCGTAGCGCGTCTCGTGGACGACGCGGAGGTCCATCAGGTCACGCGGCGAAACGGTAGGCGGCGGCGGTCGCGTTCGACAGGCGGATCAGGTCGTCCACGAAGCCGCTGATGAACTCGTGCAGCCCGGCCTCCAGGATCTCGCCGATCTCGGTCCGGTCGAGGCGTGTGCCGATCTCCACCAGGATGCGGTCGGCCTCGGTCTCGCCGGCGTGGTTGTGCGCCAGATGCGCGAGGTGGATGCGCATCCGGTCCACGCAATAGGCCAGGCTGCGCGGCATGCGCTCGTCGAGGATCAGGAAGTCGGCCACGGTCGCGGCCGAGTAGTCGCCGCCATGCACCATCATGAACGCCCGGTTGACCCCGACCGCGCGCAGGAGCTGCTCCCACTGCGCGGTGTCGAGCTCGGCGCCCACGTCCTGCGCGGAGGGCAGGAGCACGTGGTACTTCACGTCCAGGATGCGCGCGGTGCCGTCGGCCCGCTCGAGGAAGGTGCCGAGCCGGGCGAAGTCGTAGATCTCGTTGCGCAGCATGGAGCCGGCGAACGCGCCGCGCACGAGGGCGGCGTGGCGGCGGATCGTGGTCATGGTCTCGGGCAGGTCGCGGGGCGATATCTGATGCGCGAGCACGGTGCCCATGTCGAGGTGGAACTCGTTGATCGCCTCCCAGACCTCGCGGGTGATCGAGGTGCGCACCATGCGCGCGTTGAAGCGCGCCATCTCGATCATCTGGCGCAGCGGCATCGGGTTGGCGACGTCGCGCAGCAGGAAGTCCGCCACGCCGGCGGCGTCGTGCGGGCGGCCGGTCTCGGCATAGGCGTCCGACTGGCCGGCGGCGGATGACGATCGCCTGCCATTCGCCCGTCGCGGCGCCCTGGCGGGTGAGGGACATGCGCTGTCCGGCCTCGATCAGGCGGGCCATCGTCTCGGCCCGCTCGATATAGCGCATCATCCAGGTCAGGCCGCCGGCGCTCCGGCCCAGGAGGCGGATGCGCCCCGTGCCCTTGGCGCGGATCAGGGCGCCGCCGCCGACGGGGGGCGCGATCTCGGCGGCGATCTCGGCGGCGTCCGTCATCGCTCGAGCACCCAGGTGTCCTTGGTGCCGCCGCCCTGGGAGGAGTTCACGACGAGGCTGCCTTCCTTGAGGGCCACGCGGGTCAGGCCGCCGGGCATCATGCGCACCTCGTCCGAGACGAGGACGAAGGGGCGCAGGTCCACATGTCGCGGCGTCAGGCCCTCGTCCGTCAGGATCGGCACGGTGGAGAGCGCCAGCGTCGGCTGCGCGATGTAGCCCGCGGGGTTCGCGCGCAGGATCTCGGCGAAGGCGGCGCGCTCCTCTGGCGTGGCGGTCGGGCCGATCAGCATGCCGTATCCGCCCGATCCGTGCACCTCCTTCACCACCAGCTCGTGGATGCGCTCGCACACCCAGTCCAGCGTGGCGGGGTCGTCGCATCGATGGGTGGGCACGTTCGGGAGCAGCGCGTCCTCGCCGGTGAAGTACTTAACGATCTCCGGCATGTAGGCGTAGACGGCCTTGTCGTCGGCGATGCCGGTGCCCGGCGCGTTGGCGATGGTGATCCCGCCCGCGCGGTAGACGTCCATGATCCCGGGCACGCCCAGGAGGGAGTTCGGATCGAAGGTCAGCGGATCGAGGAACGCGTCGTCCACCCGGCGGTAGAGCACGTCGACCGCCTCGAACCCCATGGTGGTGCGCATCATCACGCGCCCGTCCCGGACCGAGAGGTCCGAGGATTCGACCAGCGGCACGCCCATCTGGTCGGCGAGGAAGCTGTGCTCGAAATAGGCCGAGTTGTGCACGCCCGGCGTCAGGATCGCGACGTTCACGCGCCCGCCGCCATGCGCCGGGGGCGCCACCTTGGACAGGCTGCGGCGCAGGGCGGCGGGGTAGTCCTCCACCGGGCGCACGGCGGCCTCGGCGAAGAGCTCGGGGAACATGCGCATCATCGTCTCGCGGTTCTCGAGCATGTAGCTCACGCCCGAGGGGATGCGCGCGTTGTCCTCCAGCACGTAGAACTCGCCCTCGCCGGTCCGCACGATGTCGGTGCCGACGATATGGGTGTAGACGCCGCCCGGTGGGTCCACGCCCACCATCTGCGGGCAGAACGCCTCGTTGTCGCGGATCAGGGCCTCGGGCACGACGCCGTCCGCGATGCAGCGCGCGTCGTGGTAGATGTCGTGCAGGAACAGGTTGATGGCCCGCACGCGCTGCGCGATCCCGCGCTCGAGCATCTCCCATTCGTCCGCGTCGATCACGCGCGGCACCATGTCGAACGGGATCAGCCGCTCGGCCGCCTCCTCCTGCCCGTAGACGGCGAAGGTGATGCCGGTGCGGCGGAACAGCGTCTCGGCCTCTGCGCCCTTGGCGTTGAGACGGGCGGGGTCCTCGCCGTCGTACCAGCGCTTCCAGTCGGCATAGGGCCGGCGCAGGTCCGAGCCGTCGACGGTCATCTCGTCGAACGGGGCCCGAGGCCCGGCACCCTGCGACTGCGATTGAGATTGCCGGGGCGTCTGCTCGTCCATGGCCGGCAACGTCCCCCGCCGGCGGGGCGGATGCAACCCCGCGCGGGGCGTGCCCCGCGACGTCATGGTCGCGAACCGGCGCCCAGGCGCCGCGATCCGTGGGGGCGCCCCCCGATGGGGCGGGTTAGGTGGAGCCGGACAGGCGGAGGAGCGGCGGCATGGCGGCGGATGGCGGCACCGGCGGGATCGAGGGGGCCGGCGCGCGCGGCGGCCGGCGGCGCGGGCGCGCCACGCCCAAGGGCCGGCAGCTCGACGACGTCGCCTGGGACGAGGTCCGCGAGCTGCTGGGCGACCGGCCGCGCCGGCGCGACCTGCTGATCGAGCACCTCCACCTGATCCAGGACCGCTGGGGCCACCTCTCCGCCCGGCACCTGCGCGCGCTGGCCGAGGAGATGCGGCTGTCGATGGCGGAGGTCTGGGAGGTCGCGACCTTCTACGCCCATTTCGATCCGGTGAAGGAAGGCGAGGCGCCGCCGCCCGCCCTGACGATCCGCGTCTGCGACAGCCTCTCCTGCGAGATCGCGGGCGCCGACGCGCTGGCGGCCGCCCTTCGCGCCGGCACCGACCCGGAGGATGTCCGCGTCCTGCGCGCGCCCTGCATGGGCCGCTGCCAGGACGCCCCGACCTGCGAGGTCGGCCACGCCCATGTGGACCGCGCGACGCCCGGGGCGGTGCTGGAGGCGGCGCGTGCGGGCCGGGTCCATCCCACGATCCCGGACTACGAGGCGCTGGACGCCTATCGCGCGGGCGGCGGCTACGCCGCGCTGGCGCGGTTGCGCGCGGGCGGCGACTGGGAAGTCGTGCAGGCGCAGGTGAAGGCGTCCGGGCTGCGCGGGCTGGGCGGGGCGGGCTTCCCCTCGGGGACGAAGTGGGGGTTCGTGCGGGGCAACGCGGGGCCGCGCCATCTCGCGGTGAACGGCGACGAGGGCGAGCCGGGCACGTTCAAGGACCGCCACTACCTCGAGCGCGTGCCGCACCTGTTCCTGGAGGGGATGCTGATCGCCGCCTGGGCGGTCGAGGCGGCGCGCTGCTACATCTACATGCGCGACGAGTACCCGGCCGTGCTGGCCATCCTGGCGCGGGAGATCGCGGCGCTCGAGGCGGCGGGGATCGTGGCGCCGGGATACGTGGAGGTGCGCCGTGGCGCCGGCGCGTACATCTGCGGCGAGGAGAGCGCGATGATCGAGTCGATCGAGGGCAAGCGCGGCCTGCCGCGCCACCGCCCGCCCTACGTCGCGCAGGTCGGGCTCTTCGGCCGTCCGACCCTGGTGCACAATGTCGAGACGCTGCACTGGATCGCCCGCGTGGTGCGCGAGGGACCCGAGGTCCTGTCCGCCCATGAGCGGAACGGGCGGAGGGGGCTCCGTTCCTATTCCGTCTCGGGGCGGGTGCGCGATCCGGGCGTCCACCTGCTGCCCGCGGGCAGCACGATCGCCGACGTCATCGCGGCGGCGGGCGGCATGGCGGAGGGCCACGCCTTCAAGGCCTACCAGCCGGGCGGCCCGTCCTCGGGGCTGCTGCCCGCCGCGCTGGACGACGTGCCGCTCGACTTCGACACCCTGCAGCCGCACGGCTCGTTCATCGGATCGGCCGCCGTGGTCGTCCTGTCGGACCATGACAGCGTCCGGCTCGCCGCGCTCAACATGCTGCGCTTCTTCGAGCGGGAGAGCTGCGGCCAGTGCACGCCCTGCCGCTCGGGCTGCCGGATGGCGGCGGAGCTGATGGCGGCGGATGTCTGGGACGCGGACGCCCTCATCGAGATCGCGGACGTGATGGCGGATGCCAGCATCTGCGGGCTGGGCCAGGCGGCCCCGAACCCGATCCGCCTGACCCTGAAGCATTTCCCCGAGGAGGTCGGCTCGTGAAGGACGTCGTGGAGCAGATCGCCTTCACCCTCGACGGGCGCGAGGTCGCGGCCCTGCCGGGCGAGACCATCTGGGAGGTCGCGCGCCGCGAGGGCACGACGCTCCCGCATCTCTGCCACAAGCCGGCCAAGGGCTACCGGCCCGATGGCAATTGCCGCGCCTGCATGGTCGCGATCGAGGGCGAGCGGGTGCTCGCCGCGTCCTGCATCCGCCTGCCCGTGGAGGGCATGGCCGTGACGACCGACGGCGCCCGGGAGAGCCGCGCCCGCGCCACCGTCCTGCGGATGCTGGGCGCGGACATGCCGGAGATGCCGCGCGACCGCTCGAGCCATTTCGCCGGGATGGCGGCGCTGGTCGAGGCGGCCCCCGTGCCGCGCGGCCCTGTCCCCTCCGGCGGCACCGACAGCTACGGCACCGAGCAGTCGCTCGAAGCCGAGGCGGCGCCCCATGACGGCGCCGCCCCGGACCGGGTCCGGGGCGGCGAGGCGCCCGCGGCGCTGCCCGCGAAGGACCCCGCGCGCATCCCGCTCCTCGACGACAGCCACGTCGCGATGACGGTCGCGCTCGACGCCTGCATCCAGTGCGGCCTGTGCGTGCGCGCCTGCCGCGAGGTGCAGGTCAACGACGTGATCGGCATGTCGGGGCGCGGCGCCGACACCTATCCGACCTTCGACTTCGCGGACCCGATGGGGGAGAGCACCTGCGTCGCCTGCGGCGAGTGCGTGCAGGCCTGCCCGACCGGCGCGCTGCTGGAGGCGCCGCTGGCGAAGCTGGCCGACAGCGAGGCGCATGACGGCGAGACCCGCACGGTGTGCCCGTTCTGCGGCGTGGGCTGTCAGGTGAACGTCAAGACGAAGGGCGACCGCATCCTGTCGGTCGACGGAATAGACGGGCCGGCGAACGAGGGGCGGCTCTGCGTGAAGGGGCGCTTCGGCTTCGACTACGTCCACCATACCGACCGCCTGACCCGGCCCCTGATCCGCCGCGAGGACGCGCCCGCAAAGGGCCTCGATGTCGATCCGGCGAATCCCCTGACCCATTTCCGCGAGGCGTCCTGGGACGAGGCGCTGGACGCCGCCGCGAACGGGCTGCGCGGTCGGGGACGGCAGGTCGCGGGCTTCGGCAGCGCCAAGTGCACCAACGAGGAGGCCTACCTCTTCCAGAAGCTGATCCGGCAGGGGTTCGGGCACAACAATCTCGACCACTGCACGCGCCTCTGCCATGCCAGCTCGGTCGCCGCCCTGATGGAGAACGTGGGCTCCGGCGCCGTCACCGCGACCTTCAACCAGATCGAGCATGCCGACGTCGCCATCGTCATCGGCGCCAACCCGGTCGAGAACCACCCCGTCGCCGCCACCTACTTCAAGCAGTTCGCCCGCCGCGGCGGCGAGCTCATCGTCATCGACCCGCGGGGGCAGGCGCTCAAGCGGCATGCCACGCACATGCTGCAGTTCCGGCCGGGCGCGGACGTCCCGCTCCTCAACTCGATCATGCACGTCATCGTGGAGGAGGGGCTGGTCGACCGCCAGTACGTGGCCGGGTTCACCGAGAACTGGGCCGCGCAGGAGGCGCACCTCGCGGGCTTCGCGCCGGAGGCGGTCGAGGCCCTGACCGGGATCGCGCCGGAGACGGTCCGCGCCGTGGCGCGCGCCTTCGCCGGGGCGCGGGCGGGCATGATCTTCTGGGGCATGGGCATCTCGCAGCACGTGCACGGGACGGACAACTCCCGCTGCCTGATCTCGCTGGCGCTGATGTGCGGGCACGTGGGACGGCCGGGCACCGGCCTGCATCCGCTGAGGGGGCAGAACAACGTCCAGGGCGCGTCGGATGCCGGGCTGGTCCCGATGTTCCTGCCGGACTACCGCTCCGTGCTGGACGACGGCGCGCGGGCGGCGACGGCCGAGCTCTGGGGCGGCACGCAGATCCTGGCGGAGAAGGGCCTGACCGTGACCGAGATCATGGACGGGATCCATGCCGGGGACGTGCGGGCGATGTACATCCTGGGCGAGAACCCGGCCATGTCGGACCCCGACCTGACCCATGCCCGCGCGGCGCTGGCCAAGCTCGACCACCTCGTGGTGCAGGACATCTTCCTGACCGAGACGGCGATGTTCGCCGACGTGATCCTGCCCGCCGCCGCCTTCGCCGAGAAGCGGGGCACCGTCACCAACACCAACCGCCAGGTGCAGATGGGCCGTCCCGCCGTCCCGCCGCCCGGCGAGGCGCGCGAGGACTGGGCGATCACCGTGGACCTCGCCAACCGGCTCGGCCTCGGCTGGGCGTATGCCGAGCCCCGGGACGTGTTCGACGAGATGACGCGGGCCATGCCGTCGCTCGCCAACATCACCTGGGACCGCCTGGCGGCGGAGGGGGCGGTCACCTATCCCTCGCTCTCCCCGACCGATCCGGGACAGGCGATCGTCTTCGGGGAGGGCTTCCCCCGCGCCGGCGGGCGTGCGCGCTTCGCCCCGGCGGAGGTCGTCCCCCCGGACGAGGCGCCGGACGCCGAGTACCCCATGATCCTCACGACGGGGCGGCAGCTCGAGCATTGGCATACCGGGTCCATGACGCGGCGGTCGAGGGCCCTGGACGCGATCGAGCCGGGCGCGAACGCGTCCCTGCACCCCGGGACGCTGCGAACGCTGGGGGTCGTGCCGGGTGGCATGCTGCGCCTGACGACGCGGCGTGGCAGCATCGAGGTGATGGCCCGCGCCGATCGCGCGGTGGCGCCGGACATGGTGTTCCTCCCCTTCGCCTATGTCGAGGCGGCGGCGAACCTCCTGACGAACCCGGCGATCGATCCGGTCGGGAAGATCCCCGAGTTCAAGTTCGCGGCCGTGCGGGTCGAGCCCGCTTGAGGCGCGCCGCCAACAGGCCCGCCGGTGTCGCCTTCGCCCGGCCGGGGGCGGGGCGCAACGGCTAGGCCTGCCCCGACATCTCCGACGAGGACGCCATGCCCAAGACCGACATCGAGATCGCCCGCGAGGCGAACAAGCTGCCCATCCGCGAGATCGGCGCCGCCCTCGGCATCCCCGAGGACGCCCTGCTCCCCTATGGGCACGACAAGGCCAAGGTCGGTCAGGATTTCATCGACGGGCTGGCCGACAGGCCGGACGGCAAGCTGATCCTGGTGACCGCGATCAACCCGACGCCGGCCG
Source organism: uncultured Alphaproteobacteria bacterium (assembly GCA_963832275.1). Taxonomy (GTDB): domain Bacteria; phylum Pseudomonadota; class Alphaproteobacteria; order Rhodobacterales; family Rhodobacteraceae; genus Hasllibacter. Next base: position 52,992 of record CAWHTQ010000031.1, on the reverse strand, counting down.
GGGAGGGCAAGACGACCACGACCGTGGGCCTGGGCGACGGGCTCAACGCGATCGGGCGCAAGGCGGCGATCTGCATCCGGGAGGCCTCGCTCGGCCCTTGCTTCGGCATGAAGGGCGGCGCGGCCGGCGGCGGCTACGCCCAGGTGATCCCGATGGAGGAGATGAACCTCCATTTCACGGGCGATTTCCACGCGATCACCAGCGCGCACAACCTGTTGGCGGCCCTGATCGACAACCACGTCTACTGGGGCAACGACCTCGACATCGACATCCGCCGCATCTCGTGGCGGCGGGTGATCGACATGAACGACCGGGCGCTGCGGCAGATCACGGCGAGCCTCGGCGGGGTGGCGAACGGGTTCCCGCGCGAGGCGGGGTTCGACATCACGGTCGCCTCCGAGGTCATGGCGTGCCTGTGCCTGGCGAACGACCTGGGAGACCTGCAACGGCGGCTGGGCGACATCATCGTCGCGCAGCGGCGGGACCGCAGCGCGGTGACGGCGCGGGACCTCAAGGCCGACGGCGCGATGACCGTGCTGCTGAAGGACGCGATGCAGCCGAACCTGGTGCAGACGCTGGAGAACAACCCCGCCTTCGTGCATGGCGGGCCGTTCGCCAACATCGCGCATGGCTGCAACTCGGTGATCGCGACCAGGACGGCGCTCAAGCTCGCGGACTACGTGGTGACGGAGGCGGGGTTCGGCGCCGACCTGGGCGCCGAGAAGTTCATGGACATCAAGTGCCGCCTCGCGGGGCTGGCGCCCGCGGCGGTGGTCTGCGTCGCGACGGTGCGGGCGATGAAGATGAACGGCGGCGTGGCCAAGGCCGACCTGGGGGCCGAGAACGTGGACGCGGTGCGCGCGGGCTGCGCAAACCTGGGCCGGCACATCGGCAACCTGAAATCCTTCGGCGTGCCGGTGGTGGTGGCGATCAACCACTTCGCGGGCGACGGCGAGGCGGAGGTCGCGGCGGTGGTCGAGTACGTGGCCAGGCAGGGCTCGGAGGCGATCCTGTGCAGGCACTGGGCGGACGGCTCTGCGGGCATAAGGGAGCTCGCGACGCGGGTCGCGGAGATCGCCGACAGCGGCGTCGCCGCCTTCGCGCCGATCTATCCCGACGAGATGCCCCTGATGGAGAAGATCCAGACCATCGCCAAGCGCATCTACCATGCCGACGAGGCGATCGCGGACAAGAGGATCCGCGATCAGCTCAAGGCCTGGGAGGCGGACGGCTACGGGCACCTGCCGATCTGCATGGCCAAGACCCAGTATAGTTTTACGACCGATCCGAACGTCCGGGGCGCGCCGACGGGGCACACGGTGCCGATACGCGAGGTGCGCCTGGCGGCCGGGGCGGGGTTCGTCGTGGCGATCTGCGGGGAGATCATGACCATGCCGGGGCTGCCGCGCGTGCCCTCCGCCGAGACGATCCGGCTCGACGGGGACGGGCGGATCGAGGGGCTGTTCTGAGCGTGCACGGGGCATGCACATCCGATGCACGGGCCATGCACATGCCATGCGCATGTCGGATGACATAGCATGGGCGCGGCGGTCCTCGACGGGAAGGCCTTCGCCGCCGGCATCCGCGAGCGGGTGGCGGCGCATGTGGCGCGGCTCGCGGCGGAGCACGGGATCGTGCCGGGGCTCGCGGTGGTGCTCGTCGGCGCGGACCCGGCGAGCGAGGTCTACGTCCGCTCCAAGGGGCGGATGACGCGCGAGGTCGGTATGGCGAGCTTCGAGCATCGCTTGCCGGCGGATGCGTCGGAGGACGACCTGCTGGCGCTGGTCCGGGCGTTGAACGTCGATCCCGCCGTCCACGGCATCCTGGTGCAGTTGCCGCTGCCGGGCGCGCTGGACGAGGCGGCGGTGATCGGGGCGATCGACCCGGCGAAGGACGTGGACGGGTTCCACGCGCTCAACGTCGGCGCGCTGGCGACGGGGCGGCCGGGGCTGGTGCCGTGCACGCCGCTCGGGTGCCTGATGATGCTGCGCGACCATCACGGCAGCCTCGCCGGGATGGAGGCCGTCGTGATCGGGCGGTCCAACATCGTGGGCAAGCCGATGGCGCGGCTGCTGGTGGGGGACAGTTGCACGGTGACGGTGGCGCATTCGCGCACGCGGGACCTGCCCGCCGTGGCGCGGCGGGCGGACATCGTCGTCGCGGCCGTGGGCCGCCCCGCGATGGTGACGGGCGACTGGATCAAGCCGGGGGCGACGGTGATCGACGTGGGGATCAACCGGATCGCGACGCCCGAGGGCGGCACGCGGCTGGTGGGGGATTGCGACACCGCGAGCTGCGCCGAGGTGGCGGGCGCGATCACGCCGGTGCCGGGGGGCGTGGGACCGATGACGATCGCGTGCCTCCTGGCGAACACGGTGACGGCGGCTTGCCGGGCGGCGGGACTGCCGGCGCCGCACGGCCTGACCGCATAGGCCGGGCCGGCGAGCCGGGGGAACCCCTGGCCCGGACCCGATCCGCGCCCCCGACCTCGTGGGGAGCTTCGGCCGCGCGGGGCCCCGGATCAGGTCCGGGGCCGCGGTCGCAGGGCGGGCGGGGTCGTCCTCACGGCAGGGCGTCGCGGATGATGCGCTCCAGCACGTCCGCCGCGAGGTCGGCGGGATTGGCCCTCATCGAGGAGGACGAGCGGGAGGCCTCGGCGGCGGCGGCGGCGTCGAACCCCCGCGGCGGCGCCGGCAGCGGCGGGAGCGCCCAGCGGCCGATGGCGGCGGCGAGCGCGTCCTCGGCCGGGGCGGGCGGGGCGCCGAGGCCGCGGGCGACCAGCGCGTCGAGCGCGTCCCAGCGCGCGCCCCCGCCGGCGGCGGCCCGGTTGGCGCGCAGGACGGGGACGAGGAGCGCGCCGCAGAGATGGCCGTGCGCGGCGGGCATGAGGCCGCCCAGCACGCCGGCGATCCCGTGGACGGCGCCCAGGCCGGCCGAGGCGAGCGCGAGGCCGGAGGCGAAGGCGACATGGGCCATCTCGTCGCGCGCCGCCGGGTCCTCGCGCGCCATGAGGATGGAGAGCGCCGCGAGGCCGCGGGGGATCGCGTCGGCGCAGAGCGGATCGGTCAGCGCGTTGGCGCGGGTGGAGAGCCAGGGCTCGATCACCTGGACGATCGCGTCCAGGCCCGAGGCGAGGGTGACGGCGCGGGGGGCGCCGTCCGCCAGGGCGGGATCGATCAGGACGGTGGCGGGGACCATGGCGGGGTCGCGGAGGGAGACCTTGCGCGCGTGCTCGGGGACCGCGATCACCGCGTTGCGGGTCGCCTCGGCGCCGGTGCCGGCCGTGGTGGGCGCGGCGAGGAGCGGCAGGGGCGGCGCGTCGAGCGGGCGGCCCTCGCCGACGACCTCCAGATAGGTGATCGGGCCGGAGGGGGCGGGGACGAGGGCGGCGAGCGCCTTGCCCATGTCGATGACGGCGCCGCCGCCGATGGCGATCACATGGGTCGGGCGGGCGGCGCGGGCCCGTGCGATGGCGGCCTCCAGCGCCGCCAGGTCCGGCTCGGCGCGCACGGCGATCGTGGCGGCGAGGGCGCCGGCCTCTCGGAGCGCGCGCTCGGCGTGGTCGGGGCCGGGGCGCGGGCCACCGCGCACGAGGAGGGCGCGGGGGCCGAGGCGGGCCGACTCGCCCAGGAGCGCGCCGATGGCGCCGCGGGCGAGGAGGATGCGGGCGGGGACGGCGAGGGTGAAGGGGGTCATCGGGCGAGTGTGGCGCGGCGCCGTGCGGGTGTCATCCTCGGACCGGGTCCGAGGGCCTCCCGCGTTCGGGGCGCGCCTCCGGGTCGGAGGATGACGGACGGGAAAGGGAGGCTGCCGGGGCAGGGCGGTGGGCTTCCGCCGATCCTACGCGGATGGGGGGTGCGCCGGGCCCCGAGGGGCCCGGCGCGGTCAGGTGGGGCGCGCCGGTTCCGGCGCGGCCGGCTCAGTTCTGCCAGGACTGGATCAGCTCGTCATAGCCGATGGTCTGCGGCTCCTCGTCCTCGTTCTCCAGCTTGGCCTTGGGCGCGCCGGGCTGGTCGAGCCAGTAGGACGCGTCCTGCGGCTCGTTGAGGAGCGGGCCGAGCTCGCCCTGCACGCCGGCGCGCTCCAGCCGCTCGAGCACCTGCTCCTGCTGCTCGCAGAGGGAGTCGAGCGCCTCCTGCGCGGTCTTCGCACCGGACGACGCGTCGCCGATGTTCTGCCACCAGAGCTGCGCCAGGCGCGGGTAGTCCGGCACGTTGGTGCCCGTGGGCGACCACTGCGTGCGCGCCGGCGAGCGGTAGAACTCGACCAGCCCGCCCAGCGCGGGGGCGCGCTCGGTGAAGCTCTCGTGGTCGATGGTCGATTCGCGGATGAAGGTCAGGCCCGCGTGCGACTTCTCCACGTCCACCGTCTTGGAGGTGACGAACTGCGCGTAGAGCCAGGCGGCCTTGGCGCGGTCGACGGGGGTGGATTCCATCAGCGTCCAGGACCCGGCGTCCTGGTAGCCCACCTTCATGCCCTCCTCCCAGTAGACGCCGTGCGGGCTGGGGGCCATGCGCCACTTGGGCATGCCGTCCTCGTCCAGCACCGCGGCCGCGCCGTCGCCGACCATGTCCGCGGTGAAGGCGGTGTACCAGAACATCTGCTGCGCGATGCCGCCCTGGGCCGGGATCGGCCCGGATTCCGAGAAGGTCATGCCGGCGGCCGCGGGCGGCGCGTAGTCGTTGAGCCACTGGACGTACTTCTCGATCGCGTAGACCGCGGCGGCGTCGTTGGTGGCGCCGCCCCGGGTCACGCAGGAGCCGACCGCGCGGGAGTTCTCGTCCACGCGGATGCCCCACTCGTCCACGGGCAGGCCGTTGGGCTCGCCCACGTCGCCCATGCCGGCCATGGACATCCACGCGTCGGTGAAGCGCCAGCCGAGGGAGGGGTCCTTCTTGCCGTAGTCCATGTGGCCGTAGACCGTCTCGCCGTCGATCTCGCGGCCGGTGAAGAAGGCGGCGATGTCCTCGTAGGCGGACCAGTTCACGGGCACGCCGAGCGGGTAGCCGTACTCCTCCTCGAAGTCGGCCATGATCTCGGGGTCGTTGAACCAGTCGTAGCGGAACCAGTAGAGGTTCGCGAACTGCTGGTCGGGAAGCTGGTAGAGCTTGCCGTCCGGGCCGGTGGTGAACTGCAGCCCGATGAAGTCGTCGAGGTCGAGGGTGGGGGAGGTCACCTCCGCGCCCTCGCCGGCCATCCAGTCGGTCAGGTTGCGCGCCTGCTGGTAGCGCCAGTGCGTGCCGATCAGGTCGCTGTCGTTGATGTAGGCGTCGTAGATGTTCTCGCCCGACTGCATCTGCGTCTGCAGCTTCTCGACGACGTCGCCCTCGCCGATGAGGTCGTGGGTGACGTTGATGCCGGTGATGGCGGTGAAGGCCGGGGCCAGGACCTCGGCCTCGTAGACATGGGTGGTGATCGTCTCGGAGACGACGTTGATGTCCATGCCCTGGAACGGCTCGGCGGCGTCGACGAACCACTGCATCTCGGCCTCCTGCTCCTCGCGGGTCAGGGCCGAGCGCTCGATGGTCTCGTCGAGGAAGCCGCGCGCGGCCTCCATGTCGGCGAAGGCGGGGCCCGCCGTCGCCAGCGCCAGCGCGGTGCTGGCCAGGTAGATGCGTCTCATGGTCGTGTCCTCCCGTTGGGTGGTGCCGCGCCCTGCCTTCAGGGTCGCGGGTATCGTGCGCGGGTCAGACCCAGCGGAAGACCGCCGCGGCGTAGACCGCGCAGATGGCGAGCGCCCAGGGCTGGGGCAGGTCGGTGAGGCCCAGCCAGGCGAGGTTGATGAAGGCGGAGCCCAGCAGCGTGATGAAGAGCCGGTCGCCGCGCGTCGTCTCGATCCCCAGGGCGCCGGCGCGGGGCGTCTCGGGGTAGCGGATCGCGAGGATCGTGAACGTCACGAGCAGCGCCGCGATCGTGCCGAAGAAGGCCGCGGTGGGCCAGGTCCAGGCCATCCAGTCAAGCATGGGCGGGGCCTCCGATCGAGGGACGGACCGCGATGCCGTCATCCTCGGACTCGATCCGAGGACCTCCGGCCGCCGGGCGAGTGCCGAGGCATGAGAATCCTCCGGTCGAGCCGGAGGATGACGGGTGGGGCGGGACGATGCGTCAGGGGTGGGCGATGCGGGCCCAGAGGTCGTCCCAATGCGGATTGGCCTCCTCGATCAGCGCGGTCTTCCACGCGCGGTTCCAGCGCTTGAGCTGCTTCTCGCGCCGGATCGCCGGCTCGGGTGCGTCGAAGGCCTCGAAGTGGACGAGACGCTCGAGGTTGTAGCGGTCGGTGAAGCCCGTCACCGCGTGGCGCCGGTGCTGGTCCGCGCGCGTGATCAGGTCGTTCGTCACGCCGATATAGAGCGTTCCATGCGGGCGGTTGGTGACGATGTAGACCCACATGGGCTTGGGCATGGCCGTCCCCGATGTCATCCTGGGACCGGGCCGGAGGAGCTCCACCCTCGGAGATCCTCGGATCGAGCCGAGGATGACGGGCTCGGAGGGGCGGGCGTCCGTCATCACACCCTCCCCAGGGCGAAGCCCTTGGCGATGTAGTTTCGGACGAACCAGATCACGAGCGCGCCGGGGACGATGGTGAGGATGCCCGCCGCCGCCAGGAGGCCCCAGTCCTGGCCGGAGGCGCCGGCGGTGCGGGTCATGACGGCGGCGATGGGCTTGGCGTCCACGGAGGTCAGGGTGCGGGACAGCAGCAGTTCGACCCAGGAGAACATGAAGCAGAAGAAGGCGGCGACGCCGATGCCGGACGCGATCAGGGGCATGAAGATGCGCACGAAGAAGCGGGGGAAGGAGTAGCCGTCGATATAGGCGGTCTCGTCGATCTCCTTGGGGACGCCGCGCATGAAGCCCTCCAGGATCCAGACCGCGAGGGGGACGTTGAAGAGGCAATGCGCCAGCGCCACCGCGATGTGCGTGTCGAAGAGCTGCACCGAGGAGTAGAGCTGGAAGAAGGGCAGGGCGAAGACGGCGGGCGGCGCCATCCGGTTGGTCAGCAGCCAGAAGAAGAGGTGCTTGTCGCCCATGAAGGTGTAGCGGCTGAAGGCGTAGGCGGCGGGCAGCGCGACGGCGAGGGAGATGACGGTGTTGAGGAGGACGTAGATCAGGGAGTTGACGTAGCCCATGTACCACGAGGGGTCGGTCAGGATGGTCTCGTAATTCTGGAAGGTGAGGTTGCGGGGGAACAGGGAGAAGCCGCCGAGGATCTCCGCATTGGTCTTCAGGCTCATGTTCAGCAGCCAGTAGATCGGCAGCATCAGGAACAGAAGGTAGAGGCCCATGACCACGGCCGAGCCGTTCGGGCGGAGGCGCCCCCGCCGCGCGGTGCGGGGCGCGGCATCGTCGCGGGCCACGTCGCCGGGGATGGCGGCGGCGCCGGGGGCGGTGGCGTCGGTCATTTCGAGTCCCTCGCGTCGAGAGTCGTCATCACGGTGTAGAACACCCATGAGACCAGCAGGATGACGAGGAAGTACATCAGGGAGAAGGCCGCGGCCGGGCCGAGGTCGAACTGCCCCAGCGCCATCTTCACCAGGTCGATGGAGAGGAAGGTGGTGGCGTTGCCCGGGCCGCCGCCGGTGACGACGAAGGGCTCGGTGTAGATCATGAAGCTGTCCATGAAGCGCAGCAGGATCGCGATCATGAGGACGCCCATCATCTTCGGGAGCTCGATATGGCGGAACACGGCCAGGCGCGACGCCTGGTCGATCTTGGCGGCCTGGTAGTAGGCGGACGGGATGGATTGCAGGCCCGCATAGGCCAGGAGGGCCACGAGCGAGGTCCAGTGCCAGACGTCCATGACGATGACGGTGGCCCAGGCGGCGGCGAAGTCCTGCGTGTAGTTGTAGTCGATGCCGATGGCGTCGAGCGTGTAGCCCAGCAGGCCGATGTCGACGCGGCCGAAGATCTGCCAGATCGTGCCGACCACGTTCCACGGGATCAGGAGCGGGAGCGACATCAGGACGAGGCAGAAGGAGGCCCAGAACCCGCCCTTGGGCATGTTGAGCGCGACGAAGACGCCGAGGGGTATCTCGATCGCGAGGATGATGGCGGAGAAGGCGAGCTGCCGTCCGAGGGCGGCCCACATGCGCTCGGAGGACATCATGTCCTCGAACCACTCGAGGCCGGCCCAGAAGAACTGGTTGTTCCCGAAGCTGTCCTGCACCGAGTAGTTCACCACCGTCATCAGGGGGATGACGGCCGAGAAGGCGACGAGCACGAGCACCGGGAGGACGAGGAACCAGGCCCGGTTGTTGACGGTCTTCATGCGGCGGCCCTCCCGTGCGCCGGCGCGACGCGCCAGTCGTCGGCGTAGACGTTGATGGCCCGGGGGTCGAAGCGGACGTGGTCGGCATCGCCGGGGATCTCGGCGTCCTCCGGCAGGATGGCGCTGGCGGGGGTGCCGGCGACGTCGAGGCGCACGATGCGGTGGCGGCCGACATCCTCCACCCGCCGGACGCGGGCGGGCAGGCCGGGACCGCCGGCGGCGAGGGTCACGAACTCGGGGCGGATGCCGAGCTGGGTCCGGCCGGGGCCCGGCGCGTAGGGCGCGCCCAGGTCGATCTCGGCGCCGCCGATGCGGGCGGTGGCGCCGGCGATCTCGGCGTCGAAGAGGTTCATGCCGGGCGAGCCGATGAAATAGCCGACGAACGTGTGCTCCGGACGCTCGAACAGCTCCTGCGGGGTGCCGATCTGCACGACGCGGCCATCGTGCATGACGACGACCTTGTCGGCGAAGGTGAGCGCCTCGGTCTGGTCGTGGGTCACGTAGATCATCGTGTGCCCGAAGTCGCGGTGGAGCTGCTTGAGCTGGGTGCGCAGCTCCCATTTCATGTGGGGGTCGATGACGGTCAGCGGCTCGTCGAAGAGGAGGGCGTTCACGTCCTCGCGGACCATGCCGCGACCGAGGGAGATCTTCTGCTTGGCGTCGGCGGTGAGGCCGCGGGCCTTCCGGTCCAGCCGGTCCTCCATGCCGATCATGGCGGCGATGTCCTGGACGCGCTGGGCCACGTAGGCGGGGCTCGCGCCGCGGTTGCGCAGGGGGAAGGCCAGGTTCTCGCGCACGGTCATGGTGTCGTAGACGACCGGGAACTGGAACACCTGGGCGATGTTGCGCTCGGCCGTGGCGGCGTGCGTGACGTCGCGCCCGTCGAAGAGGATGCGGCCGCGCGACGGGGTCAGCAGGCCCGAGATGATGTTCAGCAGCGTGGACTTGCCGCAGCCGGAGGCGCCCAGGAGGGCGTAGGCCTCGCCGTCGGCCCAGGCGTGGTCGAGCTGCTTGAGGGCGTAGTCCTCCTCGCCCTGCGGGGTCGCGGAGTAGCTGTGGGCGAGGTTGTCCAGGGTGATCTCGGCCATCAGGCGGCCCGCGCGGCGGGGGCGGTCTCGACCAAGGTGCCGGCCGCGTCGAAGACGAGGATGCGCGCGGGGTCGAGATGGACCTCGACCGACGCGCCGGGGGCGAGGTTCTGGACCCCGTGGACGAGGGCGATCCAGTCGGCGCCGTGGTGGCCCAGGTGGAGGAAGGTCTCCGAGCCGGTGATCTCGGAGATGCCGAGCGTGCAGTCGAAGGGGATCGTGCCGGGGCCGGGGGCGAGGGTCAGGTGCCCGGCGCGGAAGCCGGCGGAATAGCGTCCGTCCGGGAGGCCGGCCAGCGCGCCGGCGGCGGGCAGGGGGCGGCCGGCGGCCGCGGGCGCGCCGCCGCGCACCTCGAAGTCGAGGAAGTTCATCGGCGGGTCGGAGAAGACGCGCGCGGTCGTGCGGTCCACGGGGCGGCGATAGACCTGCGGGGTGGGGCCGAACTGGGTGACGCGCCCCTCCCACAGGGCGGCGGTGCTGCCGCCGAGCAGGAGCGCCTCCTCGGGCTCGGTGGTGGCGTAGACGAAGATGGCGCCGGATTCCTCGAAGATGCGGGGGATCTCGGTGCGCAGCTCCTCGCGCAGCTTGTAGTCGAGGTTCGCCAGCGGCTCGTCGAGGAGCACGAGCCCCGCGTCCTTGACCAGCGCGCGGGCGAGGGCGCAGCGCTGCTGCTGGCCGCCCGAGAGCTCCAGCGGGCGGCGCTCGAGGAACTCCTCCAGGCGCATGAGGGCGGCGGCGTCCCGGACCTTCGCCTCGATCTCGGCGCGCTTGAGGCCGCGCAGCTTGAGGGGCGAGGCGATGTTGTCGAAGACGGTCATCGACGGGTAGTTGATGAACTGCTGGTAGACCATCGCCACGTCGCGGTCCTGCACCCGCGCGCCGGTGACGTCGGCGCCGTCCCAGAGGACGCGGCCGGCGGTCGGCGCCTCGAGCCCGGCCATGAGGCGCATGAGCGTGGTCTTGCCCGCGAGGGTCGGGCCGAGGAGCACGTTCATCGTGCCCTTCTCGAGCGTCAGGGAGGCGCCGTGGATATGCGTCTCGCCGCCCACGCGCTTGGCGACGCCGTCCAGCACGAGGCTCATCCGGTCCCTCCCCCTCGCGGCCCGTCCGGGCTCGCCCCGCACCATCGTCGGCGCGGGGCGGCGGGGTCAAGGGCGGCGCCGGGGGGAAGCGGGGTCAGGCGTCCTGCCGGTTCATGCGGTTCTCGATCAGGTCGTCGACCACCGAGGGGTCGGCGAGGGTGGAGGTGTCGCCCAGGGTGGCGTGCGTCGTTCTCGGCGATCTTGCGCAGGATGCGGCGCATGATCTTGCCGGAGCGCGTCTTGGGCAGGCCCGGCGCCCACTGGATCAGGTCGGGCTTGGCGATGGGGCCGATCTCGGAGCGGACCCAGCCCTCGAGCTCCTTTCGCAGCGCGTCGCTGGGCTCCTCGCCGTTCATCAAGGTGACGTAGGCGTAGATGCCCTGGCCCTTCACCGCGTGGGGGTAGCCGACCACGGCGGCCTCGGCGACCTTCTCGTGGGCGACGAGGGCGCTCTCCACCTCGGCGGTGCCCATGCGGTGCCCGGAGACGTTGATGACGTCGTCCACGCGCCCGGTGATCCAGTAGTCGCCGTCCGCGTCCCGCCGGCAGCCGTCGCCGGTGAAGTAATAGCCGGGATACTGGGAGAAGTAGGTCTGCTCGAAGCGCTCGTGGTCGCCCCAGACGGTGCGCATCTGGCCGGGCCAGGAGCCGGCGATGCACAGCACGCCCTCGACGCCGTTCCCCTCGATCACCTGGGCGCTCGTGGGGTCGAGGACGACGGGCTCGATGCCGAAGAAGGGCTGCTGCGCGGAGCCGGGCTTGAGCGTGGTGGCGCCGGGCAGGGGGGTCATCAGGTGGCCGCCGGTCTCGGTCTGCCACCAGGTGTCGACGATGGGGCAGCGGCCGCGGCCGACGTTCTCGTCGTACCAGCGCCAGGCCTCGGGGTTGATCGGCTCGCCGACGGTGCCGAGCACCTTGAGGGCGGAGAGGTCGTGCCCCTCGACGAACGAGGTGCCCTTGGCCATCAGGGCGCGGATCGCGGTGGGGGCGGTGTAGAACTGGTTGACGGAATGCTTGGCGCAGACCTCCCAGAAGCGGCCGGCGTCCGGGAAGGTGGGCACGCCCTCGAACATCAGGGTCGTCGCGCCGTTGGCGAGGGGGCCGTAGACGATGTAGCTGTGGCCCGTGACCCAGCCCACGTCCGCGGTGCACCAGAACACGTCGCCGTCATGGTAGTCGAACGTGATCTCATGGGTCATGGCGGCGTAGACGAGGTAGCCGCCGGTGGTGTGCACGACGCCCTTGGGCTGCCCGGTGGAGCCGGAGGTGTAGAGGATGAAGAGCGGGTCCTCGGCGTCCATCGGCTCGGGCGGGCAGTCGGGGGCGGCGGCCTCGCGCGCCTCGTGCCACCAGTGGTCGAGGCCGTCCCGCCAGGCGATCTGCTGCCCGGTACGGCGCACGACGAGGCACTGGACCGGGTCGAAATCGCCCAGGAGGGCCTTGTTCACGTTGTCCTTGAGGTTGGTGACGCGGCCCCCCCTGGGGGCGCCGTCGGCGGTGATGACGACCTTGGCGTCGCAGCCGTTCACGCGCGCGCCGAGCGCGTCGGGCGAGAAGCCGGCGAAGACGATGGAATGGATCGCGCCGATGCGGGCGCAGGCGAGCATCGCGTAGGCGGCCTCGGGGATCATCGGCATGTAGAGGACGACGCGGTCGCCGCGGCCCACGCCCAGCGCCTTGAGCGCGTTCGCCATGCGGCAGACCTCCTCGTGGAGCTGCCGGTAGGTGACGTGCTGCGCGCCGTCCGCGGGATCGTCGGGCTCCCAGATGATGGCGGTGCGGTCGCCCCGCGCCTCCAGGTGGCGGTCGATGCAGTTGGCGGCGACGTTGAGCTGCCCGTCCTCGAACCAGCGGATCGAGACGTTGCCGAGGGTGAAGTCGACGTCCCTGACGGCGGTGTAGGGGCGCATCCAGTCGAGGCGCCGCCCTTCCTCGCGCCAGTAGGCCTCGGGGTCGGCGATGGAGCGGGCGTAGGTCTCGGCATAGCGCTCGGCGTCGACATGGGCGGCGGCGGCGAAGGCCGGGTCGGGCGCGCGGCGTCCGGGCTGCGGGGTGGTGTCGTCGGTCATGCTCTCGTCCTCCCAGACGCTGCGCGCGGCGCCCGGCCGGCGGGCTGGGCGGAGTTGACAGCCCCGGGCGCGGAGGGTCAATCGCGCGCCGCCCGGTCAGGGGGCGAGCAGCCCCGCGAGGTGGCGCAGCGCGAGGAGGTAGCCGTCCGCGCCGCAGCCGGCGATCACCGCGTCGGCCCGCCGCGAGACATGGGAGCGGTGGCGGAAGCGCTCGCGGCGGTGGACCTGGGTGACGTGCACCTCGACCACGGGTCCGTCATAGGCGAGGAGCGCGTCGAGGATGGCGATGGACGTGTGGGTGTAGGCGCCGGCGTTCAGGATCAGGCCGCGGGCGGTGCCGCGCGCGGCGTGGATCCGGTCGATCAGGGCGCCCTCGTGGTTGGACTGGTAGGCCTCGACCTCCAGGCCGAGCTCGGCGGCGAGGGCGGCGCAGGCGGCCTCCACCTCCGGAAGGGTGGTGCGGCCGTAGCGGTCCGGCTCGCGCGCGCCCAGCAGGTTCAGGTTCGGGCCGTTCAGGAGGAGGACGCGCGGGGCCATGGCGGTGCTATGGCCCAGCGGGGCGGCCCTGCCAAGCGGCGGCTAGGGCGCGCATCCGGCGACCGCGGCGGCCATGGCGCGCAGGAGGGCGGGGTAGAGCGCCGGGCCGGGCGCGAGCGCGGCGCCCAGCGGGTCGAGGACCGCGACGGGCACGCCCGTGCCCTCGGCCACGGCCGCGGCGAGGCCGGGGTCGAACTGCGGCTCGGCGAAGAGGCAGGCGGCGCCGGATTCGGCCGCGATGGCGCGGATCTCGGCGAGGCGCGCGGGGCCGGGGGGGGCGGCGTCCGACAGGGCGATGGCGCCGGCGACCTCCAGGCCGAAGGCGGCCTCGAAATACTGGTAGGCGTCGTGGAAGACGATCACGGGGCGGACCGCGCCGGCCAGCGTGGCGGCGACCTCCTCGCGAAGGGCGGCGAGCTCGGCGCGGGCGGCGTCCGCGTTGGCGGCGTAGAGGGCGGCGTTGGCGGGATCGCGGGCGGCGAGGACGGCGGCGATGGCGTCGGTCCAGGCGGCCGCGTTGGCGGGGTCGAGCCAGAGGTGGGGATCGAGGGTGCCGGCCCGATGGTCGTGATCGCCATGGCCCCCCGGTTCGGCGCCATGGTCGTGGGAGGCGAAGCGGGGCCCCTCGCGGAGGGGCAGCGTCGCGACGCCGGGCGCGTCCGCGAGGATCGTCACGTGGGCGGTCGACAGGGTGGCGATCCGCGCGCCGAGGCCGGGGGTGAGGGCGTCGCCGACGCGCAGCACGAGGTCGGCGCCCTGGAGCGCGGCCGCGCCGGAGGGGCGCAGGGAATGGGCGTGCGGCGTCTCGCCGGGCGGGATCAGGAGCGTGGGCACGCCCGCGCCCTGCATGACGCGCGCGGCGAGCGCGTGGACCGGCGCGACGTCGGCCACGACGCGGGGCGGCTCGGCCATGGCGGGCGCCGCCAGGAGGGCGAGGGCGGCGAGGAGGCGAAGGGGCATGGCGCTCACATCGTTATCGTGTAACAGATCGCCGTCCTATCCTGGACGTTACGATGTAACAACCTCTGGACCGCGCCATGCCGACAGCACCGCAGATCGGGCCCGCCTTCGACGCCCATGACCATGGCGCCTGCGTGGCCGCGCAGCTCGCCGCCGTGGAGGCGCGCTGCGCGGCCGCGGGCCTGCGCCTGACGCCGGCGCGGCGGCGGGTGCTGGAGATCCTGCTGGCCGAGCACCGGGCGATGGGCGCCTACGAGGTGCTCGCGCGGCTGAAGGCCGAGGGGCGCCGGGCGCAGCCGCCGGTGGCCTATCGGGCGCTGGACTTCCTGGTGGCGAACGGATTCGCGCACCGGATCGAGCGGCTGGGCGCCTATCTCGCCTGCGGCTGCGCGGGGGAGGAGCACGCGGCGGCGTTCCTGATCTGCCGCGGATGCGACGCGGTGGCGGAGGCGCGGGTGGACCCGGGGGCCGGCCGCCTGGACCGCGCCGCGCGCGCCGCCGGGTTCGAGATCGAGGGCACGGTGATGGAGGCGACGGGGCTGTGCGCCGCCTGCGCCGGGGCCGGGGCCACCGCGCCGTGAGCGCGCTCGTCGAGCTGCGCGGCGTCGACGTGAGCGTCGGCGGGCACGCGGCGCTGCGCGGGATCGACCTGACGATCCGCCGGGGCGAGATCGTGACGGTCGTGGGGCCGAACGGGTCGGGGAAGACGACCCTGATGCGCGCGATCCTGGGCGCGCTCACGCCCACGGGCGGGCGCATCGCGCGGGCGCCGGGGCTGCGCATCGGCTACGTCCCGCAGGCGCTGCGCATCGACGCGACCCTGCCGATGACGGCGGAGCGGTTCCTGTCCCTGCCGCGGCGGCGCGCGCCGGAGGCGGTCCGCGAGGCCCTGGCGCGGGCCGGCGCGGGCGCGCTCGCGGGGCGGCAGATGACCGCGCTCTCGGGCGGACAGGCGCGGCGCGTGCTGCTGGCGCGCGCGATGATGGACGCGCCGGACCTGCTGATCCTGGACGAGCCGACGACGGGGCTGGACCAGCCCGGATCGGCGGCGTTCTACCGCGAGATCGAGCGCGTGCGCGGCGAGGCGGGATGCGCCGTCCTGATGGTGAGCCACGAGCTGCACGTGGTCATGGCGGCGTCGGACCGGGTGATCTGCCTCAACGGGCACGTGTGCTGCGAGGGCACGCCGCGATCGGTCGCCGGCGCGCCGGAATACCGCGCCCTCTTCGGCACCGGGACGGACGGGGCGCTGGCGCTCTACGCGCACGACCACGACCACGACCACGCGCATGACCACGGGCACGCGAACGACCACGGGCACGGGCATGCTTGACGACTTCCTGGTGCGCGCGGCGCTGGCCGGGGTGGGCGTGGCCCTGGCGGCGGCGCCGCTCGGCTGCTTCGTCGTGTGGCGGCGCATGGCCTATTTCGGCGACGCGACGGCGCATGCGGCGATCCTCGGCGTGGCGCTGGCGCTGGCGACGGGGCTGTCGGTCGTGGCCGGGGCCCTCGCCGCGGCCCTGGCGATGGGCCTGGCCGTGGGCGGCCTCACGGGGCGGGGCGGCTGGGCGGTGGACACGCTCCTGGGCGTGGCGGCGCATTCGGCGCTGGCGCTGGGCCTGGTGGCGGCGAGCCTGATCGGGGGCGTGCGGGTGGACCTGATGGCCTATCTGGTCGGCGACGTCCTGTCGGTCTCGCGCGCGGACCTGGCGGTGATCTGGGGCGGCGGGGCGGTGATCTGGGCGGTGGCGTGGTGGCGCTGGGACGCGCTCCTGACCGCGACGGTGGACCCGGACCTGGCGCACGCGGCGGGGATCGACCCGGACCGCGAGCGCATGGTCCTGATCGTCGCGCTGGCCGTGGTGGTGGCGGCGGCGCTCAAGGTGGTGGGGGTGCTGCTGATCGCGGCGATGCTGGTGGTGCCGGCGGCCGGGGCGCGGCCGCTGGCGCGCACGCCGGAGGGGATGCTGGCGGGCGCGGCGGTCCTGGGGGCGGCGGCGGCGCTGGCGGGGCTGGCGGGCGCCTGGGTGCTGGACGCGCCGGCGGGGCCGAGCATCGTGGCGGCCGCGGCGGCCGGCTTTGCCGCGACGTCCCTCCTGGCGCGGGCGCTGGGACGCTAGGGCGCGGCTTGCGGGGGCCGCGCGGATGGGGGACGGGAGGGGCCCGATCCCAGCCGACGGCCCGTCCATGACCCTCAGCCTCCTCGTCGTCGCGAGCGAGACGCCGGACCAGCAGGCGGCGCGGCGCGTCCGCAGCGGCGCGGCCTCGCACGAGACCTATGCCGGCACGCTGCGCGCGTTGCGCCCGGGCTGCGCGGTGGCGTCCGCGTCCTGCGTGGACGGCTCGGCGATGCCGGACCTGTCCGCGCAGGACGGGATCGTCTTCGCGGGCTCGCCGATCCAGATGCACGAGGACACCGCCGAGGTGCGCGCGGCGGCCGCGTTCATGGCGGCGGTGTTCGAGGCCGGCGTGCCCGCGTTCGGCTCCTGTGCGGGGCTGCAGATCGCCGCCGTGGCGGCCGGCGGGACGGTGCGGCCGCGGGAGGGGGAGATGGAGGCCGGGTTCGCGCGCGGGATCGTGGCCACGCAGGCGGGGCGCGCGCACGCGCTGCTGGCCGGGCGGCCGGTGTCCTGGGACGCGCCGACCATGCACTCGGCGCAGGTGGACCGGATGCCGGAGGGCGGCACGGTGCTGGCGCGCACCGCGAAGGTGCCGGTGGAGGCGGCCGAGATACGGCGCGGCGCGGGCGTGTTCTGGGGCGTGCAATACCACCCCGAGATCGCCCTGACCGAGGTGGGCGAGGCGCTGCTGGGGCAGTCCGAGGCGCTGGTCGGGCAGGGGCTCGCGGAGGATCGCGGCGCGCTGGACCGCTACGCGGGCGCGCTCAGGACGCTGGACGGCGATCCCGGGCGGCGGGATCTCGCATGGCAGCTGGGGCTGGATGCCGAGGTGCTGGACGCGGCGCGGCGGCGGCTGGAGATCGAGAACTTCCTGCGGTGGATCGACGGGCGCGCCTGACCGGAGGGGACTTTGCCGCGGGGTCAGGCGGCCCGTCCGGTGGACTGGCGGGCGCCGGGTCCTAGACTTTCCGCACCTGACACAGCCGCCATCGCCGGGAGCGCCGCCATGACCAGACCGATCCTCACGAGCCTCGCCGCCTGCACCCTGGCGATCCCGGGCGCGGCCGCCGCGCAGGACGGGCCCCTGACGGTGGCGATGCACTACACCCAGGAGCAGGCCGCGCCCCTGATCGCGTGCCTGGAGGCCTATGACGACGGGGGGACCGCGGCGGAGTACCAGCAGATCAGCTATGGCGACTACCTGCAGACGGTCCTGACCGGGCGGCTCGCGGGGCAGGCGCCGGACGTCTACAACGTCTACTCGATCTGGGCCGCGCAGATGGTGGACAACGGCGTGCTCGCCGAGCCGCCGGAGGACCTGGCCGGCTTCGTGCGCGACGGCTACGCCGGCGGCACGGTGGACGCGGTGACCATCGACGGCACCCTCTGGGGCGTGCCGACCGAGGTGTCGGTCTACATGCTGGTGTCCAACCTGGCGCTGCTGCGCGAGGCGGGGATCGAGAGCCCGCCGACCACCTGGGAGGAGCTGCGCGCCGCCGCCGAGGCGGTGACGACCCGCAACGACCAGGGCCGGATCGAGACCGCGGGCTTCGCCTTCGCGCAGAGCTCCTCGGGCGCGGGGATGGTGCACCCGTTCTACGCGCTGCTCTACTCCGAGGGCGGGGACGTCTACTCCGACGACCGGAGCGAGGCGATGCTGGGCGAGGCGGCCGCGGTCGACGCCGCGAGCCGGATGGCCGCGCTGGTGGCCGACGGGAGCGCGGACCTGTCCGTGGACGCCTACGACTTCCCGGCGGGCGGCATCGGCATGATGATCATGGCCAACTGGTACGAGAGCGCGATCGCCGAGGGCTTGGGCTCCCTGGATCGTGAGGAACGAATCTGTTTGCTCTGTAGATGAGGTCGTTAGCCATACCTATGCCTGGAGCAATCGCAAGCGACAGTTTACGCCTCGACAGATTGCGATCGCTGTCGAGGTGTTAGCTAGAAAACGCTGGATCAACCAGCTCGAACCGCTGGAATCGCAAGAAATCGTGTCGGTACGTTAGTCAGTCTCAAGGCATCTCAACCCATTTATCGTTGTTGTGTGCGATCGCGCTGGTCAAACTAAAGATAATTGCGAGTGTTTGGGTTAAAGCAATCGACCGCCTGCTGCGGCAGAGTATGTGCTCTAACCTGCGATCACGCCGTTTAAATCCCAACTAATTGCGAGTATTTAGACTTTGATAAAGATCAGACGAAAGCCGTGAGCACAACGGGTAGTTGCCGTGAGCACAACTAGACCGATACCTGTATGACCAACCTCTAGGGAAAACCTGCTAGCCCCGTTCTGTAGAAAGGACATTAAAATTTAATAGTTCTTTATTCTTTCAACTACGTTTGAAAGGTCATATAGAAAATAATGGTAAAAACTTGGTCTAGCGAAGGTGCAGGAAAGGAGTCGTGTTCAGAGTGCTCCTCGGTTTACGAGGTCACTATCACCCGGTTTCCAATGAGAGATTCAGACTATTTTAACTGTGAGGTATGTGGACATGAGATGCAGAGATGGAACTCAACAGAAGCTCCTAGCTTCAAACTAATAGAACGTGGTCAGCTGCCCGAAGACCAACTTAACCAGGAAGCGTAGAGACTGTTTGAGTTCCAAAATAGTAAAAAGGAGCTATCCGGTCATAAAAGGCCCTCTGTGCGAGACAAATGTAAAAACGCTCACATCTCGCTACATCCTTTGTACCACGGGAGATTCAAAAAATGTCCTTAGTTACGTATTTTCGGTGTGTATAAGTAAAATGCTACGGCAGGATAGGGGACTCGGGCCAATGTGAGCGAAATTGGCCGTATCTCGGACAGGGGTCAAAATGCGAACAAACTGAGCCTACATATAAAATGAATTAGTTGAGTGTAAATTTGAGCACGCCAAAAGAGCAGGCACGGCGGAGCTGGGAAAAATTCTTAAACCCTTCTTCGTTAAGAAGTAACCTAATCACAGCTTCTCTATTTCTGACTGCGTATGAGCTACTTCAAGATTCAGTCGTCGCTCGCATCAGGGATTTCTTCAGCGTTGATTTCGAGGAGAACGGAGGCATTGCCAGTGAAGATTATAAAGAGAAGGTCTTATCGCTAGACAGAAGTCGGCTCAAAGCATCACTTCTATGGCTTCGCGAGGTGGATGCTTTGAGCGATGCAGATATCGCGTTAGTAGACGATATCCGTATACATCGAAACGAGATCGCTCATGAATTGCCTAAGCTTGTCATGACTGCTGACGCAGAGATAGACATCAAGCTTCTACGCTCGATCTACAAACTTATTGAGAAGATCGAGTTCTGGTGGATCAGGAATGTAGATATTCCGACAGATCCTGAACTTTTTGGGCAGCAAATAGATGACGCAGACATCATGCCGGGAAGAGTGATCTGCATGAACATGCTGATTAGAGTTGCAACAGAAGAGACACATGAGGACGCCTCTAAGCTATGGGAAATGCTAGATAATCAATCAGGTTAGCTTCTGAGATACTGATTAACAGAAGTTCTGCATCCGCCAACTGTCTCAAAACCGAAGATTTTCGGAACGATAAAATTGTCTCAAAACTCGTAGCAGCCATCAATTATAAAACACGCTGCGAAGCCGCAAAGGTAGAGTATATCTGCGTTTTCTACTTTATGATCGGGAATACATTAGATGTGTCAAAAGGGAAGGATTTTGACACTGTTGTACGTACTGCATTAGAAATCATCAACAGCGTCCGACCAACTTCTTAGCGGTCAGAATTCTGTTGCAATAGCCTCTGAGCGGATGCAATTAAAGCTGCTCAGAGGCTAGAACTTCTACATAAGTATTGTCGTCATTGTCGTTACTGAAAGCTCAGTACTTATCCTTCGGAGATAGCAGCCGTCACAACGTTCTCAGCAAAGCTCTGATAAGCACCGCCGATCTGCTTCGCCATCGAGTCTGGAAAGACGTGGAAGTCCCCAGCCTTCAACGCTTCGATAATGCCATCTGCCACCAGCGTCGGTGATTCTGCTATCTCGGTAAGTCCTGCCTCATCGCCCATATCAGTTGCAATCGGGCCAGGATGAACGCTTAGCACTCTCGTACCTTGTTCTTTTAAGACTTCTCGCAACGCCTGCGTGACCGCGTAGGCTGCTGACTTTGATGCCGAGTAGGTCGTGAAGTTAGAGAACGTCTTCAGCGAAACAACTGAATTGAGCTGTGCGAAGACGCCGCCACCGTTCGCTCTGAGTATTGGGCTAAACGCCTGCGCCATACGAATGAGGCCATACACGTTGAGGTTCATCAGAAATTCCAAGGACGAGATTGCATCCTCCGCTAGCGGCGACGCAGCTAGAAACCCACCGGCATTATTAATCACAACCTCCACGTCTTGAGTCGTTTGAGCCGCAGTAGTGATGGAGGCTGGATCGTTCAGGTCGAGATGAACTGGTACGACGCGCTCTCCATATCGCTCAATCAACGGAGCAACGCTATCTAGATTCCGCACAGCTGCATAGACCTTAGCGACACCATGCGAAAGGAAGGACTCAAGCAGTACCTTACCAATACCGCGATTCGCACCAGTGATTAAAACTGTCTTACCCGTAATATCGTATGTCATGTCAATGTCTCCTTATTGAGTTTAGTGGTCGTCAAAAACTTTGAACAACTGGTCAATGTTTTGGCAAAAAACCTAGCTTTGCTCTAAAACCCTAATCGCTGCCGTTACCGTTCCTTCTAGCACCGTGTCGTCTTCCATCACTCGTCCCAACAACGCCAGTCCCTGAGCCGTACAGAGCAGTAGACGCGCTAGGTTCCGTAAGTTTGTGTCAGGCCTTAGCTCGCCAGCCTTTTGAGCGCGGGTTAGCGTTGTCATGAAGGTATCTTCCATCTGTTGAAGATAGGCTCTCATTACCTTCGATACCTCCTTGTCGTCGGTACTAAAGTCAGCGATGTTAGTACCGAACATACAGCCACGACTTCCTGACAGACTATGCATCATCTGCCAGTGACGAAGTAGTGCTTTGAGGCTCTCCAATGGAGAACCTTCAGCGGATAGACGTTCTCGCATATCCTTGATTAGGATACTGGCGTAGTGCTCTAGCGTTTTGAGGAAGAGCGATCGCTTGTTGCCAAAGGTGTCATACAAGCTTTTTTTGCCAATCCCCATGTTCTTCAGCAATTCAGATAGGCTTGTAGCTTCGTAGCCATGTGCCCAGAATACTTCCATCGCCTTGGCTAAGGCCGTATCCTTATCGAATTGCTTGGCGGGGCCGCGAGTCATCAGGAACTTGTTGTTTAACGATGCAGCTATCATAATACAACTTAAACCGATTGGTCAATGTTTTTTCTTAAACTTCTAACTGCGCTACGAAAATTCTCCGACTGAGAGTATAGGGATTGTGTTTCGGCTGAACTACACGACGGTAGCTTAAACAATAGGAAATCTATCTACAGGCGTTTCTACGCTTCTCTCAAGTTGCTGTTCTAATAAATTGCTTCATTCGTCTTGCATATTCTTGAGGTTTCTCCAAATCAGGGAAATGACCACAGTCCTTGAATACGACAATATCTGGAGTCTGCACATGCTCGCGTAGAGACGAAAAATCGGTATGTCTATGAGAGCGATCTTTATTCCCATAGATCAACAACGTTGGTGTAGATACATGGCTAATTTCGGCGTCTTGAGTCCGACTCAACCCTTGCACAAAACTCGCTAGACAAAAACAACCACCAGCTCTTAGTGCCTGGTCAGCTCGCTGAACAAATTGGGTTCTATGCTCACTACATTTTGGTAAAGCACGATTGTACCAACCTGCTGAAGCCTTGCGAGCGATGCCTGCCATCAACAGCTGGCCAATATATGGAACGTGCAAGATCTTAGGAATGATCTGGTCGTTCCATTGACGCATCGATTGGAAAGAAGGGGTCTGGCCTAACACTAGGTGGGAGACCCTCTCGGGATAGCGCTTAGCTACAGACAGAGCAAAGAAGCCGTTTGCACAGGTAAATGCTAGAGCGGCAACTGGAATCTTCATTAGGTTCATCACTTCGACTACGGTATCAGCCATCTGATTGATGCTGAAATCGAAGCCAAATGCCGGATATGAAAAGCCGAAGCCAGGGAGGTCAAAACCAATCACTCGAAAGTCTTGAGAAAGTAGATTGAATAGGTCTGCGTAATGCTCCAGTACGCAAGGGCCATCAGGCACCATTATCAAGGGGTGCTTTCGACTACCCGTATCTAGTACACGCAATGTTCCAGATTGGGTCTGTAGCAGTTTCATTTGTTCAGAATTGAGACTGCTTTTCTGCCTACGTCTACCTCTGATAGCTGCAATAGTACTATCGATGTATGCGCCTGACATGAACTATCCTCATCGGAGAACCCTGACTATACTCACCCTAACGGACCGAGCAGGTTTTGAAAGCAACTCAATATCAGGTCTTATCGGCTGTTCTCACCTGAGGAATGTCTCATTATTCAGACTTTTCGGAAGGACCGTGTGTACTATCTCAAAGTCTGCCGACAGTGTCTTGTCCGTTCTCTTCTGAAAGCGTACTCTATTCAATTACTGTTTCAGCTCATCCTAGATAGCCAATCAAACAGCTTCAGCGCGTAACTTCTTACGTTTCCATACACTTGTAGAGGAAAGTGGAGAAACCTATGAGTATTGAATTTGAAGCAGCCGAAGCATTGCGACATGTTGCTCTAGATGAGTCGGTTAAAGCCTATGTGCTTCAGCATCCACCGCTGTATAGAGCGGGACTTCGAGCCGCTATGCGGTTCATTGGTGGTGAGACGTTAGATGAGTGCGTGCAGACCGCTACCAATACGAATCAACAAAGTCATGCGGTGACTATCGACTTCATGGGCGAAAGCACTCGTGATGAAGTCATGGCAACGCAGGCAACACAGGAATTTCTTAGCGTCATTCGTGTGATCGCGCAGCGAGGTCTCCACTCATCTATCTCACTAGACCTATCTCATATCGGTCTAGTGATTGACCCAGAACTCGCCTATAACAATGCTCTTACCCTTGCACAAGCTGCCCACGAAGTAGGCTTAGAGATGATGATTAGTATGGAAGGAACCGATAGAACTACGCCGATTTTGAATATTCATCAGAGACTGGGGTTATTTGCATTACCCCCCGAAAAGGTAAATTCCAGCTTAAGACGATCAAGTCTTAAGTTGATAAAAACTACGGTTATTTTTGTTAAGTCCCGCTACCTCAATGCTTTCAGGCAATGATTGGTTGCACCCTGAACTAACCTCAATCTCAGGACGAGTCTCATGATCGCTTAATAAGCTGGCCTAAACATGGCCTAAAATAGCCTTCGACACTAGGGCTCAAACAGCGAAAACTCATGAGTCTCATAGTCTATCCGTCACTGGTCAGAAAACGGCTGTAAGTCAGTTCTATTAACTGATTCAGAGCATTGATAAGAAAAGGGTAGTTGCGTTGCGTCGCAACCATTCGAAAGATGAGTCTCGACTGTCT
The DNA here is from genome assembly GCA_963832275.1 of uncultured Alphaproteobacteria bacterium. Taxonomy (GTDB): domain Bacteria; phylum Pseudomonadota; class Alphaproteobacteria; order Rhodobacterales; family Rhodobacteraceae; genus Hasllibacter. The sequence continues at coordinate 29,410 of CAWHTQ010000031.1, read as the reverse complement.
CGATGTGGACTTTACCTTTTCGGGGGGTAATGCAAAAAGCCCCAACCTGTGCGATCGCTGTAGCGTCTACTATCGCGGTGACCTCGATAGACAGGGCGGACGCTTCATCACCGGCAGCGGCTACACCCTGAGAGTCGGCACCTGCGTCGATAGCCTCCTGGCCATCGACCCCGATGCCTTCAAAGGCTGCGACCTCGTGCTCGATGAAGTCTGTCAGGTACTCAGACACCTGCTTACCTCCAGTACCTGCAACCAGCAGGGCAAACGCCCCGTCCTGCTGCTGCGCTTCCGCCAACTCATCCAGTCGGCCAGGCGCGTCATCCTGGCTGACGCGGACCTGGACGACAGCGCCCTACGCTACATCCAGCAGCTGCGCGGTGAGGTCGATACCGCTAAACCGTTCCTCATCCGCAATGACTATCAGGCCCTAGGCTATACCGTACGGTTTATCCAGGCACCCGACAGCAGCAGCATCACCGGCGAACTTCTACGCGATCTCAAGAACGGCCTGCGCATCTACATCGCCACCGACTCCAAACGCGGCAGCAAGCGCATCCATCGCCTGCTCAAAGAACTGAAGGGCCAGCTGCCCAACCTGCTGATCAACTCAGAGACCAGCGGCGGCGAGACTGAACGCGCCTTCATGGAGAACCCCGACCGGCATCTAGCCACCTTTATCATCCAGGCGGTCACCGCTTCGCCGAGCGCGGCCACAGGCCTGTCTATCGAAGGCAATCACTTCGATAAGGTCTATGGCTTGTTCTACGGCGCAAGCTCTACCGATGCCGAGATGGCTCAGGCCCTAGACAGAGTTAGAGCACCCGTCCCCCGAGTGGTTTGGTGTGCCAAGTATGGCCGCAGCTTCTCCAAGGCAGGCCGTGAGACTAGCCCCAAGCAGCTCAGAAGCCTGCTCAAACAAAAAACGCAGGCCAACACCCTCTTGATTCGCGCTAGCCTCTCTGAGGTCAGCTACAGCAATCTGGGTAGCTACGACTGGGAAGCGGATCCTCACATCCACTACTGGTCGCAGATAGAAGCCCAGCGCAACCGCTCCATGTGGCATCTGAGAACAGCCCTAAAAGTTAGACTGATGCACGAAGGCCATCAGGTAGAGCCCGTGACACTCGGCAAGGACCAGAAAGCACACACGCTGCTCAAAGAAGCGCGCGACGATATGAAGGTTGAGCAGGCCCTCTCAGTCGCTGCTGCTGACAACATCACCGCAACAGAAGCCAAGCTGCTTGAGCAAATGGAAAACTTGGAGCCTGAGCAGCGACTTTCATTGCAGAAGTTCAAGATGGCTGAGTTTTACTGCGTGCCGATTGAAGACGTTGAGGCCGATATGGTGTTTGCCGACAACGGCGGCAGACGACGCGGGCAGCTGCTCAACCTAGAGCGGATGCTTTCACCCGAGACGGCCAACGATGCCGATGTCAGAGCGCTAGAGCGACAGGGACAGTGGCAGCAGGGCTATACCCCTTGGGACTTATCGAACGCCACGCTCAAGCGAGAGATCCGCAAGCGATTGGGGTTAGATGCTTACTTACAGCTGGGTAAAAGCTGGGATGGTGAATCGCTCGCTCAGTTCAAGGCGACGGCGCTCAAGTATGCACCGCAGATTAAGGCCGCGCTCAACTTCACCGTGAAACCCGAGCTGAATGCCGTCCAGATCCTCAACCAGCTATTGGAGCAAATGGGATTAGTTTGTCTCAAGTCGCATCCCAGACGAAACGGTGGGCGGGTCAGAGTCTATGAGTTAGACCCGGTCGTCTATCAGCAGCAGCTGGAGATTCTAGAGCGCCGTAAAGCCAGTCGCCAGAAGGTAACCGAAGATGGCACATCCCCCGCTACTAATTATTCAATCGGGAGAGGATGTGCCACGGTTGAAGTCCTGCCCACTAGCAAACTAGAGGTTTGGCGGTGGGGTAGCTCACTGAGTCCTTGGGTGATTCAGGAGACCGTGGGCGAAATGGTGACGATTCGCGGCGACAGTGGGGCGACCTTTATCATCAGCCCGGCTGAGTTAGTGCCCTGGGATGACCCAGCGTAGGCACCCACTCAGCGTGATGTTGTAGAGCTAGGCAGCTTTCTCTTCCTTGGGTGCTTTTGGCTTGCGCTCAAACGCCTGAATGCTAGGGCTTTCTAACACAAAGCCTGCTGCAGTAATCTCACCAATCTTGCCGCTGACCGCAGCGACCCAGAGGTCATACTGCTCAGCGGCGCTAGCGAGCTTTTTCCACATCTTGGGTTTGACCGTGACGGAGACTTCCTTACCGTCGCAGTCAATCGTGAAGTGCTGCCAGCCGTTCTCTACGGTTTCTGGGGTCGGGAGGTCGTTGATTTTAATTGTGGCTTCTAGTTTGCCTAAAACACTCATTGCACTTTTTAGATAACTGAACGCTTTCTAACATAGCGGGCGGAGCTATCGAGAGGAACGCTTCTCAACGTTTTCTCAACTCTTCTTGAAGGGGGGCATGAAAAAGAACATGTACATAAGTGAACTAGTCAATCTGTCTATAAAACAAAATTACAACAGGTCTAAGTAGAGTAAGGATTACAGGCGCTAATTTCAATTTTGCAGGCGGCTCCTGCAAAATTGAAATTTTGAAAAGTGCTTGCAGGAGCCACAGCATTTACATGCGAGCTGTTTTTGAAATGATTAAGCAGTTAACAGCTCGCGCTGTTTGATGTCGCTGGTATCTGTCTCTAGCTGTGCAATCTCTAAACGGTACTCGCTCTCTATGCGCATCCAAACCGCAGGAGAACCACCTGTATGAGCAGCGATCTTGATTGCTAGCTCTGGTGTGAGTGCTGACTTACCGCTGAGCATCCGACTAATAGTAGAAGGACTGACGCCAATGGCCTCTGCTAACTGCGCAGCACTCATATCTTCCATGTGCATGTCTTTGATAACCTCTGCCGCTGGCATCGGGCGATCTTTCAGAGGCAAATGATTGAAACGGGTCTCCGTCATTTTCTATGTCCTACTCTTAATGAGTTGCGTCGGTGTACTCAATTTCAGTCACATCAGCGGTCGTTAGATTGAAGTGGAACAGCAGTCGATAATTACCGCGCACTCGAATTTCCCACCAGTCAGCACCCTTCTCCATATATTTCTGGAAGTTGTAGCTGTTGGCAGAAAAGGTGTCTCTAAGCTCCCTCGAACGAACGAACAGTATTCAAAGACTTGAGGATCGCTTTCAGTTTCTTAACTGCCTTTGGCGGCAGCTTCATAGACTTGTCCTTCGGCGGCTCTTCTTGAGTGCCTTCCCACCAAACTTTTAGCGTCTTAGTTTTGAACGATTTGATCATAACTCACTTCCATGCGCTGTGCGCAACTCGCAATTTCATGTATACAGAAGAGTCGTACATCCTCATCTAAAAGAACGAAACCCCTTTATTCACCGGTAGTTGCCAGCCTTTGGGGCCAAGTCAAAGACAATAAGACGTGTATACACGTCTTATTGCAGACGAGTAGATCATACTTATTATCGACTCGTCTACTCTGGCGCGACTGTATCCATGCCGTACTTCTCAAACAGCAAATTTAAGGACTCACCTACCAGTGATTGAAGTGTTCGGTCTTGTTTCGCCGCCAAAATTTTCAGCTCCATCACGACCACTGGATCAAAGTGAGCACCTAGCGCCTTCTTTCCCTTCCGACTGGGTCGATCATGCTTGCTTTTCTCTTTGGTGTCTTCCTTCAATTCAACTGAATCAGACTGCTCAGCCGCACTGCCTATTTTGCCGAGCTGGTCTAAAACATTACGTCGTCCCTTTGATGCTGACATCATGAACCCTCCATAGACTTAGATACCCATTTCCATAAGCGATTCAATTCACTTGCTGCTTTACCGCTAGGTTCATACTCACTAACGCCTAAGCCAGATGTGAAGGCATGTTGAAAAGCTACTCTGTCGCCGAATACCACTGGCACCAGCTCTACACCCAACGATGTGACTGCCGTCGAGGCTTCAGTCTTTAAAGCTGCTGTTTTCGGTGAGTTTAGTAGCGCCGCTTTTTGCACCTGAACTGTACTAATCAGTTCTAATGTGTCACGTAGCGCTGCTAAGTCGCCTAGCCCTGGTCTAGTCGGCATGAGAACGCAATCAGCTACTCTGGCTGCTGCCAATAGTCCACTGTCAGCAGAAGGAGCTGTGTCGATGATTAATAGCTCTACTCCAGCCTCTTCGCATTGAGTCTGAACCTTTTTCAGTCTATTTGGCACAGTTGACACGACAGCTAGATCGTCAGTTTCTCTAACATCTGCCCAGGCACAAGCTGAAGCTTGCGGGTCAAGATCTGCGATCGCAACCTTCAAGCCAGCAGCAGCAGCAGCGACCCCTAGTGAGCTGGTAACTAGTGTTTTGCCTGCACCACCCTTCTTATTCAATATTGCAAGTGTATACACGTCGATGCGCCTATCCGTCACAATAACCGTCATACTACGGCAAAACGCGTCGATAAATGTAATCGTATATGCGCAGATTACACTGCTTGTAGACATGTACACGTGTATACACATCTACAAGCAGTAATGAAGATATGTATACAAATTTATCTCCTGATTGAGGTGGAGTGCGGTTGCTGTAGGAATGGTAATAACCATTGCGCTCCATCTCAATCAGGAGGTTAGTCGATGACTGAGACAGTTTCCAGTCTTCGTTTTCGGATACTTATCTGGCACTATTCGTCTGCCCTAGCGATTCAGCGATTAAAAACGTTAGGTTGAATGTTGGTATCCTTGGAGCTCAACCTTGTTCATAGGCACGGTTTCAGAAGCTTCTCTATAGTGAAAAACAACTGCTATTAGGATTTAGCCGACATATGATGACAGTTCAAGTTTATAAGCTTGTCCAGCGTAGTTCCAAGCCGGTGCAACGGTTATCATGGCGAACGGCTTACTCCAGCCTGGCGGCTCAAACAGTGGTGGATGCTCCCCTAATAAGGAAGGTGAGGCACTCATGTAGCCCGTTTCAGCCACGTCTGGATTTGGCGCTAGCGATCAAAGCCCTGACCCATTCCGACAGCCCAACTTTTGATGAGTTAGAGGCGATTATAAATTCTGAAGAGTTAGGTGTAGCTGAGTAGGTTGACAGCACTTTTGTGCCTGCAACGATTTTGTGTGTTGGCTTAGTGTTGAGCTAAGCCAAGCTCGATTTCATCCCTTTGGGTTCCTGGCTTACTACTTCCTGATCAATGTCGTAATTTATAAAAAATATTACGACATTGATAAAGCGCTCATAGTGCTGAGGTTTTGGCCTTTGTTTAGACATGGAGAAATTTTGGCCTTTAAGGACTTTTGACGCTCTATTCCTAACGAGTTTTCAGTGCCTTCAGGCTTTTCTTCTGAATAAAGCTTACCAAGAATGAGCATAAATACTTAAGCCCAAAACTGTTCCAATTCTATGCATAGGCGAACTAGAGGATGCTGTGTGACTAGGGAATCATGGGTCATGAAGTCTTATAGAAAAAGCAAATGCCTGGTCACAATCACCGCCCTTGGTGCTCGTGTGGTTGGTGCGGAGGTCCTCGAAGTGGTCAACGGCGTATAAGTACTATTCGCCTCTGTGATGAGAGTGGGTACTCTGTCTCAGCCGCTTCCATCAAACCTTCTGCGACTCCGCAAACAGACGAAGCCAGAACTTACCTCACTCAGTGCTGGTGGTGTGGTGCTACTGTCTACTTTCATTCCAATGGATACGGCGACGCTGTTCTGTTTGACAGTCTAGGCGTACCGTGGCAAGTTCACTCATGCTGGGAAGAGCATCGTAAGAACCATAAACAGGTAAAAACCATCTTCGATTTGAGTGTGGATAAAGCAAAATGTCTAGTCCTTGCTGGAGCCATCAACAGCCTTCAAAATGAGGGCTACATCCCAACAAAGGAAGCTGTCGCTAAAGCTATGGGGACTTCAACAAGACAGCTACACACAGACTACGGACACCTATATGTGCGTCTTCCTGGTCACGGAGACCAAATTGATATACGACAGGGATTCTAGATATCGTCTCAAAACTGGTAGATACCACTTGCTTTTGAGACTTTGATTATGACACCGCTTCTGGCACACCTACGCGGTCCAAAAATCCGCTTTTTCGCTCCTTAACCAACATGCACCAAAAAGGGGCATTAAGATACATTCTCGATAAGAGAGCAAGTAGGCACTGACGGTCAGCGACAGAAACGCATCTTACTCAACTCCCAGATAGAATGATGAGTAGTTTCAGATTTAGCAGGTACAGAGGCCAACCTCCATGATACAAGCACCCTCTAAAACGCTGACCTTGGCAGAGTTTTTACAACTACCTGAAACCAAACCGGCCAGTGAATACATTGATGGCCATATCATTCAGAAATCGATGCCTAAAGGAAAACATAGCGCTATTCAGGGAGAATTAGTGCCTGCTATCAATGGGGTCGTTAAACGTAAACGCGTTGCTCGCGCGTTTCCTGAACTACGGTGTACCTTTGGCGGGCGTTCTACGGTTCCTGATGTTGCCGTTTTTCTGTGGGATCGCATTCCACGCGATGAGAATGGAGAGGTGGCTGACACCTTCTTAGCTCCACCAGATTGGACGATTGAAATCTTGTCTCCCGATCAAAGCCAGACAAGAGTAACGAAGAATATCCTGCACTGTTTACAGCACGGAACCAAAGTTGGTTGGTTAATCGATCCCAGAGAGCAAACTGTATTCGTCTATCGACCGAAACGAGAACCTGAAGTGTTGGACGGGCCAGAACAAGTTATTCCCGTACCATCATTTGCAAGTGAGGTAAAGCTGACGATCCAAGAATTGTTCGCGTGGCTTCTGGAATAAGACTTACCTGATCGCGCTCCTACAACTAGCCATCCTAAAAGTCTCATAACTTCTCAGCCTCTTCGAGACAGCTATTTGGCCGCAAAAAAAGTAGGAGAGCTATCTTAAAGCTTCCCGATCTGCTCACTTCGCTCAATTGACACTAACGCCCGATCTATAAGCACAGGCTATAGATCGCCATTAACCCAACCGCTGAAAGCCCCCATCCACGTTGATAAGGAAATCTGAACAGTCAGCCATATGAGCCCCGTATCCCCTACTCCGCAAAACCGGGACTGAAAGTCCAGAACAATGTCGTATATTGTTCTGGACTTTCGCAATTAGGCGGCTAAATCATGCAATCGGCTGCGCGATCACACATTCCAGCGAGGAAAACGCGGCGGAAGACAGAGAAAGAAGCGCCGACCAAATTTTTTACGCTGAGCGAAATCAGATCGATGCTGATTGAGGCAGCTGGCTCACGCAAGCGACCTGAGCTTGCAATTTCACTCATTGAAATTTCTTTCAACCACGGTCTACGTAACAGCGAAGCCGCTTTACTCCAGTGGGAACAGATTGATTTTGCTGTCAATACAATCACCATCAATCGGCTAAAAGGTGGTGCTGAATCTGTTGTACATCCGATGATTGAAGATGACCGTGCGGTGCTGTTAGCGCTGAAGGCAATGTATGAACGTCGGGGCGTTGAAGCTGCCCGCGAAGTGTTCAAGACTGAGAAAGGGCGCAGTTATATCAAGGTAAAACCGAAGCAATGGACGACTAAAAGCGGTGAGGTGCGTAAGGGTGAAACCTATACAGCTCCTGGGCTGTCCGATTTAATCAAGCGTATTGTGAAACGCTGTGGTGGGTTTGTTCGTAGCGATCTGGCTTCTCATGGTCTGCGGCACTCGTGCGCTACTTACTTGGCGAAGGCTGGTAAAACTGAACATCAGATTCAGCAGTGGCTTGGCCATACGTCAGGTAGTAATGCTAAACGCTATATGGGCCGTATTCTGCCTGATGTGGGCAATGCGCTGGAGAAGCCGCCCGCCTTTGAAATAAACCAGATTGACTATGTGCCGGTGGGTGAGGCTTGATCTGATGACGTTAGCCTGAGCCTGTTTCACCTGGAGAGGGAGCGATCACTACTATGATCTAGCAACTTGCCGAGAAGCTGTCGTGAGCGCTCTCTCTTTAGGACTAGGCATGATGGCCCCGACTGCTGCAAAATCCGGCCATAGGCTAAAAGTGCTACGTTGACTAGCTTACAGCTATCCAAAATAAAATTATCAGAAAAAGTACTAACTAACAGACAGTATCAGCGTGATCACATTTTCACTATAAAATAAACAGACCGTTTTCTTTATAGTGAAAAGTCCGCTTGGAAAAAGGGGTTTCTAAATGCAAGGAAACTTATCTAAAATTAAAAGCTAGATAACCCCCTTGCCGATACCTTTCTTTGCAACTTTCAAGCAACAAAAACCCTAGCAACATGCGGTTAGGGCTTCGATATCTGCGGCTGCTATCTTCTCCAGATGGCGCGTGATCTTTTCTACATCCCAGTTCCACCACGCAATCTCAAGCAACGCTGCAACGACTTCGTTATCGAAGCGCTGTCTGATATTGCTAGCTGGGTTGCCGCCTACCACTGCGTACGCAGGGACATCCGATACAACCACAGACTTCGCTGCGATTATCGCACCATCGCCTATGCTCACCCCTGGCATAATCACAGCCTCGTAGCCTATCCATACATCGTTACCGATAATGGTGTCACCTTTGTACGGCAGCTCTCCTGGCTGCGGAGTCACCTTCTCCCAGCCGTTTCCAAAGATATAGAAAGGATAGGTCGAGAAACCGCCGAGAGCATGGTTTGCGCCGTTCATAATGAACTTTACCTCCCTTGCGATCGCACAGAACTTGCCGATAACTAACTTGTCACCGATGAAGGGAAAGTGATAGAGGACGTTGCGCTCGAAGTTCTCAGAGTCTTCTGGGTCATCATAGTATGTGTAGTCCCCAATGATGATATTAGGGTTATCAACGGTATTCCGAATGAAGCAGACTTGTGGAAAGCCTTCCATCGGATGCTTGTTTGTCGGGTCAGCGCCATACAAAGCAGTTCACCTCTATGGAGTATAGAGCTTGAGCATTTTAACCTTAATAGCCATGCAAAAGCGACGCCGACAGTCATGCTTCTTCGTCCTTTAGAAGCACTCTAGACAGTACCAAAAACGAAGGTTTTCGGTTTGGTTCTAACGTACTATTTTAGGGCAGAAGTAGTTAGTATCAGCAGGTTTGACGGCTCAGTGCAGAGAGCAGCTAGGGAAGGAATGATAACTCTCCCAATCTACTCAATCCCTTGATGCTTCTACTGTGTGCTTACACGCCTATGCGTAGAAGCCGAGAAATTTTGACAGATAAGCTCATTAGTTCAGACTCTATCAACAAGCTTTCAAGGGTTACAGGCATTGCTAAATCTAAATACGATTTTCAATGAGCATAAATGCTTAGAGGTAAAACCGTTTCTAGTAAAGCGTTTTAGCCTTATCTGTCAAAATTTATCCGTGTCTAGACAAAGGCCACTATGTACTCAAGCAACTGCGCGAAGATAGTGAGTGGCTGAGCATTAAGGTTTCTGACTTAGAGTCGATTGCCGAAGACCGACGTCAGCGCTCTCGCGGTAATTTGAAGCCGCTGGTGTTCTCACCTGATCGAGTAGCAATGGACAGGGCGCCAGCGAACGATGCCTAATCTGCACAACTTACCTGTGGTTAGTGCGATCTACCGGGTACGGCATAATGGTGAGCATTTACAGGCCGTTGAAGAAAAATTGGTTTTTCATCTTAACTGACCCATCACTCGATTAAGAAAGAGCGATCATTTCGCAAGCCGCTCTAGGCCATCGAGAATAAGATCAAGTCCAAATTCAAAGTCGTGAAGGCCGTCATAATCGCCTTTTATCACCTGTTGTGCAAGCTTGTTGATATGAGGATACCGATCGGCAGGAAGCTGTGGGAGAAATTGTGCAGCTGTATCAGAATAGTCTGCGGCCTCAAAGGGAAAGTTCAATTCTTGAAGCGTAAACCCGTAGATATGGCTATCGAGGGCATTTTGCACATGATCGGCCATTTCGTACGAAAAACCAGCTACTCGCAGACACCCCAAAGTTAAATCTGCATATTGCAGCATAGCTGGCCCTACATTTACCCGAGACACCAGCGGCGTCGTAGCCCAAGGATGGCGCAGTAGTACTTTATATGCAGAAATTGCCCGCTGCCGCATAGCCATTTTCCAATCAGTGCCAAGATTGGGCACGCCTATTTCACTCACCACGCTATCGACCATGCCATCTATCAGGTCATCTCTATTGGCGACGTGGTTGTACAGGGACATGGCCTGCACACCCAGTGCCTGCGCAAGCCTGCGCATAGAGAGTGACTCCAGTCCGCTTTCGTCAGCTAAACAAAGCGCACTCTGTATTATCCGCTCTCTACTCAAGGGAATGCGGTCTGACTTCTGAGAGCTGTTTTTCTTCGCCATCCTTGTTTTTACGGTCGTTTTGGAACAGTCAACGCCTCAGCCCAATTGCAAAGTTTTGTTGTCTTTTCATGATTATTACATACACTGTAAGTCTATGATGGACTTACAGTGTATGTCTAAGGATCAATTAAGCAAAACTAAGCCTTTTTTTACGAGGTCAAGAATAATGGATACGACAAAACTAAAGCTCTCAGCCTTATGGATAGTGGTGATGTTCAACATCGCGTTTGCCGATATTGTGGGATTTCTCCATCCTGGCACTTTAGAGAAAATAATGGACGGTTCTGTTGGATTCTCAGTCACACCCGAGCTGCTGCTACTCTTCTCCATTTTGCTAGAAATTCCGATAGTTATGGTCTTTCTGTGTCTAGTTTTACCGCCTAAAACCAGCCGCTGGCTCAATACTTTTGCCGTTGGGTTGACAGCCCTGTTTGTATTAGGCGGCGGCAGTGCGACCTATTCTTACTTCTTCTTTGCCGCCGTCGAGATTATCTGCATGTTGGCTATTTTAGGGTTCTCGCATATAAGCGTGTACAAGAGGGTTCTCCAATGAAAGCGATCGCACAAGAAAAATACGGCTCACCCAACACTTTGAAATTAATAGAAGCAGACCGACCTACAGTTCAATCTGACACCGTTCTGGTGAGGGTTCAGGGGACATCTATTAATGCGGGCGACTGGCATTTAATGAGAGGAAAACCGTTTCTCGTTCGGCTAATGCTAGGCGGATTGTTAAAACCGAAAATTAAAACCATTGGGTTTGATATTGCCGGGACGGTGGAAGCTATTGGGAAAAGGGTAAAGCACTTTCAAGTCGGTGATCAGGTCTTTGGCGATCTCTCAGAGTGCGGGTTTGGCGCGTTTGCTGAATATGCGAATGCCACAGAAGACGCTTTGAGCCTAAAGCCGGAAAATCTCACCTTTGCAGAGTCAGCAGCTGTGCCAGGAGCTGGACTGACCGCTTTACAAGCTGTGCGGGATGCTGGCAAGATTCAGCCCGCACAGCGAGTGCTGATTGTGGGAGCTTCCGGTGGGGTGGGAGCTTATGCGGTGCAAATTGCCAAGGCGTTTGGCGCTGAGGTGACGGCTGTGTGTAGCCGCTTGAAAATGGAGCGCATAAGCCCGCTGGGTGCAGATGAGGTTATAGATTACACACAGTTAGATCTGACTGAGAAGGACGCCTATGACTTAATCGTTGATGTGGCGGCCTATCGGTCAGTGTTTGACTATTTGCCAGCGTTGAAGCCGAAGGGTACTTATGTGTTGCTAGGGGGTGCGATCTTCCGCCTATTCCAGGTGATGATTTTCGGCTCACTCATCTCAAAATTGAACAATCGCGCCGTAAAGTCCTTCATCGTAAAGCCCAATTCAGCAGACTTGGTCACGCTGAGAGAGCTGATTGAGGCTGGTAAGATTGTCCCGCTGATTGACCAGCTTTACAGCTTGGACGAAGTCCCCACTGCCATTCGTCGACTTGAGAAACGGCAGGTGGTCGGAAAGTTAGCGATTCGCGTTTGAACACACTGTGTTTAGAAACTTAGATGCGTGTTATCGCAAGCTCGTGGTTGCAAAATGATTACGGCTGCTGCGTATTTGTCGTAGACTATCTCGGCATCGCTGCCGACCTTAAAGAAGCTCTATCTTTCTACTCCGACGCAGGCTGCAAGGGCGATCCGAACCTGGGGGTTTTTGCACGTGCGCCGAGCAAAGCTCGGCTTTGTTAGCTAGGTGAAAGTCCTAGCCCTGGAAGCCTTGGTCAGGTACCAGGTACCGAGTGTTGCGTTGTCATCGGTGACGATGATAGCGAAGCGTACACAGGGAAGTGATGGGCTGCAATGCGTCAGCGTGAAGGGATAGAGCCCCGAAATATCCGTCATTGTGGATGCCGACGTGGTGTGCAACACGGAAGGCAAAACCGCAGGAGCCAAAGACCAAGGCTCTGTAGGGTCCACCGGGGTCTGAGACCGTGGCACGTCACTAAAGCAAAGCCGGGAACTCGGGAGGTCCCATGAATTCCTCTCACCTATGAGGGGTAGGGCGGCACAACCGGTACACCGGAAGGAAGCCCAACGATTCATGGGAAGTCGGATGTTCTCATAGTAGTGGAGAAGTAGGGTAATGCCTATGGAGCGAAGGGGAGCACATACAGTCGCCCGCTCGACGGAAACGCCGTCCACACCCAGCGGTGGAATCACGGCGACCACGGGAGTTGAGCGGATAGCCAGTCGGGCTAGCAGTCATGCAGAGGAGCCGTTTACGGCGCTGATGCACCACTTCAGTGTGGAAAACCTGCGAGCCTGTTTTAAGACACTCGATGGCAACAAAGCTATCGGAGTGGATAGAGTCACGAAAGCAGACTACGAGGAGAATCTAGAGGCCAACCTCCAGGCGCTCCATTGTAAGCTGCACCAGCTGTCGTACCGGCCTCAGCCAGTGCGACAGGTAGAGATACCAAAAGCAGATGGCGGTACACGCCCGTTAGGGATTAGCTGTACGGAAGACAAAATCGTCCAGGAGATGACTCGCCGGATATTAGAAGCAATCTACGAACCCGTGTTTATCGACACCTCATATGGATTCCGCCCAAAGCGGAGCTGTCATGATGCGCTCAGGCAGTTAAATACAGAGGTAATGACGAAACCGGTGAACTGGATAGCGGATATTGACCTAGCTCAGTTCTTTAATACGATGCCCCACCAGGAGATTTTGAAAGTCTTGGACTTGCGCATTAAGGATAAGAGATTTCTACGTCTCATATCCCGGATGCTCAAAGCAGGCGTTCAGACACCGGAGGGTGTGTTGTATGACGAGCTAGGGAGCCCACAAGGCTCGATATCATCGCCTGTGATTGCCAACATCTTCCTAGACTACGTGTTGGACAAATGGTTCACCGAAGTGGTGAGAAATCACTGCCGAGGCTACTGCGCCATTGTTCGATACGCTGACGATGCCATTCTGTTGTTTGAGAGAGAAGACGATGCTCACCGCTTTATGCGGGTGCTGCCACGACGGCTGGAGAAATATGGTCTTCGACTCAACGAGCGTAAAACCCAGCTACTGGCTTGTGGAAAGCGCTATGCCCGGTACTGTTTCAGCATCGGACAGCGGCCACCAACCTTTGACTTTCTAGGGTTGAGCCATTACTGGGGCCACAGTCGTAAGGGCTATGTTCGCTTGAAACGCAAGACCTCAAAGAAACGGTTTCGTCGTGCTTTGGTAGAGCTGAATGATTGGCTCCGCCAGAATCGCAGTATGTATCGGCTACCCTTGCTATGGAAGATGGTAGGGAAAAAGCTACGCGGTCACTACAACTACTTTGGAGTGACCGACAATAGTCAAGCCTTATCTACCTTTGAACAGAGGGCCCATGCACTGTTGTTCAAGTGGTTAAATCGACGTAGTCAACGGCGTAGCTTCACATGGGCAACGTTTCTTCGATATCGGCAAAAGTATCCGCTACCGCGTCCCAGACGGCTGGTGTCACTCTATCCGAACTGAGGAAAGGCTGTATGAAGAGGCTTGTGCGGGAAAACCGCAGGCAGGCTTCTGTGGGGGGGAGGCTCTCAACGATATAAGGTCGAATCTTGTGACACTCTTCAACCGAAAGGGGAGAGCAACAGGGAACACAAAGCAGACCTAAGTATTCGGAGGAGTCCTCTCTACCCGACAACCCCTCAAAAAGGTATAGTCCACTTTGAGACAGTCAAGACTCATGTATTTACCTTTCCGCATTCTGCGAGCAGAGAGTATGACACATACTCTGTGTAAGTAAGAATAGTCAACAATACAGCGTCTACTTTTCCTAGCTTTGCTAGCTAATCTTAGTAGCCTAGTTCAAGTCATCCTCTCTGATCGCATCTAATAGTTTTTCGATGGTCAATAGGCTGATTAAAGCCGCATTCTCTTATCCCCTTCTGACGATTTGCGATTAGGCCAAATGCCTTATTTTACAGATGCTTGGAGGACAAAAAAATCAGAAAAGAGAATTTATTTACGCTGGCAGTGAGTTCTAAAAAACGAGGCAAGAAGCTGTCATAAAAGCTTTTACAGCTTTGCGATCACAAAGCTCGGCTGTGCCAAACTAAGTGTAAAAAGTGAGCAAAAGTATCAATAGATAGTACTCAGGTTTTATTGATACTTCAAGAATAGTCATTTGGCGATCGCCTTGAGGAATGACATATGCTCATAGGCAGCAGCAGGCCACGCTCACTCGGCCGAGATCAGGGCAGAGCGTGTTAATGGCTATTCTTGAAAAGCCCTATGAAACTCACTCAGGCGAAGCCCGAACTTACCAGTATCAAAGGCTTTATGCAGCAATAGGCGCAATTATTTTCAATGCGAGTCTTAAACGTCTTAAAGTGGATTGCGCCTTTTCGGGGGGTAATGCAAATAACCCCATCATGCCCTCTTTCCACTGAACGTCTGGTACCCGCCATACGCTATTAGGCTCGGGTACATAGTTCGTAACAGCTTGATGGTAAGTCAACAGCATCTGAGCTACCGCAACAATACCTTCCTCCTCCTGAAGGCAGATAGGCCAGGGCCGCATAGCGACTTCCCCTTCGATGTATGAAAGGACTTCTCTATCCGATGATAATGAGACTGCTTTAGGTGAGAAAACGAAGCCTACGGACGCTAGGTGCCTCAACAACTGATGAACGGCCTTGGACCAGGTTCCAGCAGGACGAATAACGGTATCGCCTATGCGCTTTACAGAATTAACGCTGCCAGAGACACTTTGACCTTCTTCTATACTGCGCGGCGGGGATTGTGCCATATGTGATCATGACTCATATATAGACATGGGGATATTTTGACAGATGAGGCTAAAACACCACGGGTCTGAGCATATGGACGGTCGCTTGCTCACGTTCTGTGACTTCAAAGCCAAGCCGCTTGTAGAGGCTAATTGCTGGGTTGTCTGTGAAAGTTATCAGTTGGATAGGTTTAGAGGTATTGCTCTGTAAGATACGTTCTAAAATTGCTGTGCCGATTCCTCTTCCTTGAACGGATGGTGCGAGCTGTATATTCTCTAGATGTAATTCTGAGTCGGTCTCTCTCAAACTGAAGAAACCCACATCCCGATCTGAGATCGCCACGATAGTAGTGTCCTCTGCATGAAAGTCTTCACGAAAAGCATTCGGATTCCAGCCGCCCCAGTGACGACTGAATAAATCAAACATGTTCTGCTTCAGCAAATCGTAGCAATATGGATAGTCTGCTTCAGTCGCAGGACGAAGCTGGTAGTTTATCTTTTCCATAGCTCTTTACTACATTCTCGCATTTTCTGAATAGTTGCCTGCGGCCTGAATAGCCAAGGCTATTGCAATGGTCCTACCTATCGCCAATCACATATTCAAACAATAGGCTATCTTCCCGTTCTGATTTTGGGCCTAAATTTTTCCAGCATAGCTTTTGGTAAAAAGCCAGCGCCCGTTGATTCTCTGCTGAAACCGTTAGTCGAACGACCTCTGCCTTTTGAGCAGCAAACATATTCATAACGTAAGCGTGTAGCTGGTAGCCTTTCCCAAAACCTCGATCTTCAGGTCTCAAGTAGAAGAGATTAACATAGCCGCTACCATCATCTCGAAGACGGGATTCAATTTGACCCACGATTCGATTATTTTCCCATGCGTGTACGCAACCAAGCGGCAGGTCTAAAATACGTTGGCGCAACCACTCAAGATATCTACCGCCACCTTCTCCGTCATCTGCTTCAAATCGTTCTCGTCCATCAGTAAAACTGCAAATGTAGGAGTCTAATCGAAATTTTGTGCAGAGGTCGGCGTGGGTGCAGAGGTCAATCGTTTTAAATATAAGAGGTTTCATATAACAATTTTTGTACTCTGAAAATTAGTTCAGCCCAACTCAAATGAGAATCAACGTTACTGGAAACGCAGGCTCAGGCAAGTCGACACTTTCGCAGAGGATTGCTAGCGAGTTTAACGTGCCGTTAGTTGAGATGGATCGCATTATTTGGCAACCGGGCTGGCAAAAAACGCCAGCAGACGTTAGCCGTGAAAAGCTCAATCAACTACTATCATCTAATAGCTGGGTGCTTGATGGTGTTTCACGTATGGGCCGTCAGCAGGCCGACTTAATTGTCTTTCTCGACGTTCCTCGTCGCATTTGTGTTTGGCGCTGTGTGAAAAGAAACTGGCGATACCTGTTTTCTTCGCGTCCAGGGCTTCCTGAACGATGTCCTGAATGGAGAATCGTACCTACGCTGGCAAAGATCATATGGCAATTCCCAGTTCAGGCACGGCCAGCTATTCTACGAGATGTTGAAAGCACAAAGGGAACTGCGGTTACGATCCGAAACGATGCCGAGCTATCAGCGTTTGTAGCAGACCTTCAAACCTTCAAATGATGGATATCTATCAGTCACCTGAACTGTCAAAGTTCAGCTCGCTCTGTAGCTTTTGCGTCTTCATCCGTTCTGATGACGTTGTGAGGTTCATCAGCAGATACAGGCTCAAATCTAAGATGCAGCGCCTCAAGCATAGTCTCGTCTATATACAGAGCCCCTTCTGGCATCTTCTCGGTTCGAGCTAGGGTGCGTGCTTTCATCACGTCGTTTGAGCAGATGACGCTGTATAGAATCGACTTTGCCCCTACCTCTTCTACGTGATCGCGAGCATCATCGCGGCTGCTTCGACTCCAGAAGCCAAAGTCTAGAATGACATTTTGACCTAGCAGCAAGGCTTGTGTGGATACCTGCCAGATGACAGAAGTTGCTCTACGATGGTACTCATCGAATTTGTCACTGGGCGGGTTCTGTCCATAGAGCTGAGTTATCCACTCATCAATGGAGAAGCGTAGTGCTGGGAGTTCTCTTTCTAGCTTGGTCGCATAGGTTGTTTTACCGCTGCCGACAAAACCGTGGATGAGATGAGCAACTGCCATTGTCGTTATCCGAAAAGTCCGCTCACAGTATAGGTGCCTATGACCCGATTGCTATTGACCGGATTTGAGCCAAATGACGACGGTGTGAACGCTTCTGAGATAGTTGTAAGCACCTTACGGGATAGATTACCTAATGCTCTGTCTGGGAGCGGAGTAGAAGGGCATTTTCACATACTGCCGGGTGATACAAACAAGCTTGGAGAGGCCATTGAAGAAATACTGGGCGCATTGATGCCAGATGTCTGCATCGGCATTGGTCAAGCGCGGGGCTACAACAAAATTGCTATCGAGCGAATGGCGAAGAATCTGCGATACTTCGTCACGCCTGATAAGGCGGGCAGTGCTCCAAAGGGAGAAGCCATTGTCCCGGAGGGGGTGATCGCTTACTGGCACTCACTACAAAACTTAGAGGCAACGGTATCGGCACTGACAAGCAGCGGCATTCCAGCTAGAGTCATGAACGATTGCGGGACTCATCTATGTAACCAAGCCTTCTATCACTACCTTCACTGGAGAGAGAAGCACAAACCTTCTATGCAGGTCGGGTTCGTTCATATTCCAGCGCTGCCACGGCAAGTGATTGAGCAGTGGCCAGAAGCACCGTTTATGCCTTTAAATATGACCTGTAGAGCCGTATCTCTCATCGTTGAGAATCAGCTTTGAGGCAACGGCTACAAAGCACTGATATAGGCTTGGCTAGCGATATTCGTGTATCTTACGCTTATACGTTTGAAGGTTCGATGATAAAAGCAATTCTCTTTGACTTAGACGGAACGCTACTAGATCGAGATCGTTCCCTGCGAAGATTCATAAATGTTCAGCATGACCGCCTAAACGATAGCTTGGGTCATATTCTAAAAGCAGAGTACGTCAATAGATTCATCGAACTGGACTGTCGAGGTCATGTTTGGAAAGATAAGGTTTACCAAGACCTCGTAGAAGAGTTTGACATCTCCAACGCTACCTGGGAAGGTCTGCTAGAAGACTACGTTACTCAGTTTCAGTTTCACTGTGTTCCTTTTGATGGACTAGGCGAGATGCTACAGCGACTGAAACAAGCAGGTTATCGGCTAGGTATAGTCACGAATGGACGCGGCGAGTTTCAGCGTCGTTCGATAGATGGGTTAGGAATTAGAGACTACTTTGATGCCATTATTATCTCTGAAGAAGAACAGCTTAGAAAACCACAGATAGAGATATTTCAGAGAGCGCTAGATACGCTGAACGTGGAGGCTTGTGAGAGCCTCTTCGTAGGTGACAATCCAGAGGCTGATGTTGTAGGTGCAAAGAACGCTGGTATGAAAGCCATCTGGAAGTATAACTACGGCAAAAAGAAACCCAAAGAAGCCGATGCTATTGTCGATAGGCTGGATGAGATTCCGCTCATCATTAGGTCGCTTGAGTCGAGTCAACCAAGCAGATAACTGATTCTATGGGTTGGCATTCTGCACAGACCAGTAGAGGTCTATGAACGGTTGAACGATATCATCTTCCCATATCTGAAACTCAATGTACTTCTCAAAATCACCCTCCCAGTAGCGCTGATAGCTGAGTGGAATCTTGTCTTCTGGTAAGCCATACCTAGAGACGACATGCTCTAGCTCGTGCAGGAGAAATACTTGACCGTGATAGGGCTGATCGCAGCGAGAAAGCGAGACGTAGCTATCAGGGAAAGTAAACGATGTAGTCTCCGGAGAAAGACGGTCTATTTCTACCTGGAGTGAAAGATGATCTTTGTTCAGGTTCTCAAACCACGTTGACTGTCCGAGAACGAAGTAAAACGGGTGCTTCCTGACTGGCTTTCCGCCACGGTCTATGAATAGGTATCGCAGCTTACTTTCTATCTTCTGCCTTTTGCTTAGATAGTCTGCACCATATCTTCGCCTATAACCAGAATCGTGCTTGTGCCGATCTCTTATCTTCTCAAAAACGGCTTCCTCTTCATCTATCGTAAGGTCAGACAGGGTAAGAAAAGGCTGACGGTCTGGCAGACAGTAGTGAGTGATAAAATTTGGAATCTCAGTCATCTAATTTTTGCCTACTTGGGCAGATGAGAGCACTGGCTTTCAAATACTAACTGAATCAAAACCTAGAGGTTTCTATACTCTGTTGGAAGTGTGTTTCAAATGATGTCTCACTACAACAGTCTCAAAGGGCTTGAGGCTTTTCAAGACAGTCAGCCCATTCTCTGAAGCGCTGTTTTGCTATGGCTCCCCGTGAACTGCTGGTGGCTGAGTAGCGTTCTGAGGAGATACATACAAATCCCAAAGACTTCTAGCGGAAGAGAGGGCGAGCAGTAGGAAGGCCACTGCGCAGGCTCTGTAAGTCAACCGCGCCCAGCGTACGCCTGCTCTTCCAAATACTTTAGAAACCAGTCCAGCACAGATGAAAGACCAAAGCACAGACGACACCATAAACCCAGCAAAGAATAGCAAGTAGTGATTAACAGTAGGTTCAGCAATCCCAACCGCGCCCATAGCGCTGCCTAAAGCTGCCCAGTATGCAATGTTCTGAGGGTTCGTTATTGATAGCAAGATGCCAGAGCGTAGCGCCTTCTGCTGATAAACAGTGTCTTGCTCAGCTTTGACACTGAACTCCTTATCCGCTTCTTTCCAGGCATCCCAGGCTAACCACAGCAAGTAAAGGGTGCTAGCAACACCAATAGGAAGTCGAAGGAAGTCTAGTTGCAGGAGAAACCCAACGCCTGCCAAACCCAGTACAGCCCAGAGTGCATCGCCTGCAAGCGAGCCTATTTGAACCGCTAGCGCGGGCTTGAACCCACCGCGAACGCCTTGGCGGATAGTCTCGGCGAATACTGCACCGGGCGCAGCGTTGAAGATAAATCCTAGAAACAATGCGGTGAAAAAGAGAGTCAACATTGCACTTCCGCCAGAAAAGGTCATCGCCTAGCTAATCTTCGCAGATTTCAATGCTGCTGTCGTAGTTTTCACCTGTGGCGCGACCTGCCGATAGTAGGTAGAACGGCTACAGCCTACCTGCTCGCAAATCTGGTTGATCGTCAGCTCGCCCGCGTCAGCCAGTGTGATCGCGACCTTCACCTGGCTCTCGTCCAGCGACTTCGGATGACCACCCATCCGACCACGCGCACGAGCTGCCGCCAAGCCTGCCATCGTACGCTCTCTAGTGAGGTTTCTTTCATATTCTGCCATCGCACCTATCACCGAGAAGACCATCTTCCCAGATGCCGTAGAGGTGTCGAAGCCATCCTGAACGCTGGCGAAGTCCACACCCTTTTGCTTCAAGTTTTCGATGATGCTCAACAGGTGGCTCAGCGATCGCCCCAAACGGTCGAGCTTCCAAATTACGAGAATGTCGCCTTTCCTGATCTGGTCAAGCATTTTGTCCAGTCCAGGCCGCTCAGTTTTTGCACCGCTCACGCCGCGATCGCTAAAAATCTTCTCGCAGCCTGCCGCTTTCAAAGCATCGGTTTGCAGGTCTAGATTTTGGTCAGTCGTCGAAACTCGGGCGTAGCCTATTTTCACTGTGTTTCAAAACTCGCTGAACGTGCTTTCTTTTGGCACTTTGATTATGACACAAGTTTTGATGCACAAATAAGGCGCTTTTGGCTGCTAATTTGGGGCTTCGGCGGATAGTCCCAAAAACGGTCATTTAAAACACACACTACAGCAGACAGTTACATTTTCTGCTAATGACCATTTGTGCTTCGTAGCCCTTGAAGTGTTGATAACGTAATCAATGAATTACGATCTCATAATCTGTTAACTCCTGATCGAACTAAATGGCTAATTCCTGGCACTGATATCCACCTATGGGTAGATTTACATATCAAATTTTGCTAGTACAAATAAACTATATTATCAGCAGATTCCTTTAGCGACCATTACTACGGTCGCAGTATGAGTGCCAACCTCCCTTTGTCTTAACCCTTGTAATTCTTGAGTTCTCTTCCTGAAAGAGAACTCAAGAATTACAAGGGTTAACTATCCTTTCAAACAACTATAGACTTGACAATAATGGAAAAATACGTACACTAAAAAGTGATAATGATAATCATTATCAAACCTACGTTTACTCCAAATAAATGTAGGCCAGAATATGTTCTAGTTAATAGCTGAAAATTGTTGTTTCTTGGTTCTAACTATATGTCAGGCCCCTCTTATTTCGTTAGGAAAGGCGTTAGCGCGGCGGCACAAGCTTGTGGCGCAGATCCTTTTACAGGTGCAGTAATCGGTCGTGTAGCTAGTACAGCCTCATCAATGGTCTTCCACGACCACCATACTCATTTTCATACTGATCCTGATGAGGCGGCGGCTTTAGCAGGCGCAGCTGTTGAAACAGTGAGCGACAGCTCCGACCTCGACGATGCTGTTGATGTTTCAGATCATTTAAGAAGTGGTACATCAGAGCAAGACCTAAGTTTAGCTGGTATTAAACCTGGAACCCATGTCGATGTGGACCATGGTTCATATCAACATGGTGCTACGGTTGCAAGCGATCCTAATACGAACTCAACGTATTGGAGCGGACACAATGTCGGGGACAAAGATGTTTACGTGAAGCCCGATTATCCTAATCCACATGCTGCTGCTGGTGAATGGGTAGACTCTTCAATGTTGACGAAAGACTAAGGTAAGCCTCAACGAGGCAATAGTGCTTTGTAGTAATGCACGAAGTACCGTGTTGGGAAAATGTAATTTTCCAGTTTTTTAGAAAGAGACCAAGCCACTCAACATCACAATGGTAAGTGGCTTGGTTTCAAGTATCTGTATGCCATTGCTTTCAAAGCATAGTTGTTGCTAGTTGAAGCTAGACTCTCAATGTCTAGTAAAATCAAAGACTCTTTGAGAAAATAATTCTGAGGCATAGTTTGAGACACACTTTCTGCTTAGTCTCAAAGAGCATAAGTTTTGAGAGGGTAAAACGTACTATCCGTCGGGCTTCAGCAGGTACGCAGTATCTCACCTCCTCTGCTGTGACAAGCTACATCCGAGGTCACAGTGTTACTTGTTGGGCTAGACAGGGTTCTGAGGAAAGAGGATCTTAGAACTAGTCAATAAGTGTTTTCTATGTTATGTGCCTTTGAGTCTCACTACCTATCCATAGAAGAGTAATTCGCCACGCTCTGTCAGTACCCAACATTTATCTTTCGATTTACCTACTTTCGCCAACTTTTTATACTGACGTTCTAAAGAGATTATGTTTGGTTCGTAAACGAAATCGTAGATTGTTTGTAGCAGCGTAACGTTGCTGATATCAAGTAAAGCATCATTTTTCACAATTAGGTAGAACTGATGACTATCTGATGTGACAACATAGTAGTTTCCTCGTGAGGACAGGGAGAACGTTGGATTCACAGTTCTACCACTCCAAAGATCTTCCTGGCTTTCTCTAGAGAGAGCAACAGTAGCTACTCTAGTGAAAGTCTCAGAATCTTGATCAGAGCTACCTATAACCACCTGCGTATTACTCTGTTCCAATATTGTAAGAGCCTGACTTTTCAATGGCACATTCACCGTATCTAAGTGCATCCGCATATCTGTTATGCTTGCTTTCGCTTTAGCCAGTTGCTGCTTTACAGCAGTAACCTCATCAGTACTTTCTGCCAAAAGTGTTCGCAGACGTTCGATCAGTGCTTTATCTCTCGTTTGATGAGTTTCGTAGTCCTCCTTCTGAGTCTTCATAGCCCTTTGAAGATCAACTAATTGTTCCTTCAACCCTATTCGACCAGCGGCCTCCATCTCTCTTTGCCCATCGGCTTCACTCAATCTATGTCTCAGTTCAGATTCGAGCCTTTTGAATTCTTCCTCATTCCGTTGAATAAAAGTAGCTAACTCTTCTATTTTCTTCTGCTTGGCTACAGAAACCTGACCATGCACCGCCGCTTTTGATAGCGCTCTGTTCTCGGAAGCCCATTTCGCGAGGCTTTTTTGAAAAATTTGGAAATCCCCCATGCTTGGTGGTCTGCTCTGGTCATAAACAGGCGCACCACAGTATTTACAGTGAATTATCTTGCTAGTCGAGGCTAGAGCGAAGTAATTTTCGCGGTTGCATATCAAACACTGGCTGAAATTGTTCATGGCCATAGAGTCGCTTCGATTATATAGCTCAACAGTGGCAGTCGAGCTTTAACTGTCATGGGGCCTTTGACCATTCACTGGCAAGGTGCTGTAGCAGTGCTTTGAGTCCTAGAATGAAAGCGGGCTGCATTCTAATATTGTTTACGTCGCCCTCTATTCTAGTCTCTTGCAAGATTCTGTCGAGCGACCGTCTCACACCCCGCCATAGCTTTGCATTATCGTGGATTTCCATACTCAGCTTATAGCCAGGCAGTGACCTAATCCCTTCAATACGCAATTCTATCAGCGCTTTGTGAAACTCGTAGATGAAAATGTTTAGATTGTCCAGACTAGGAATGGTAAAGCTATTGATGCCCTGAGCAATATTCATCGGCTGCTGCCAGCTACAAGAAACCCTATTGATAACGCATGTCTCGCCAGAAATTAGTAAGTTTTGAGCACTGCGATCTATCCTCTCATGTCTGCTTGAATCCAGTAATAAGCCGTAAGCAATGTCGTCTTCTGGCTGCAAACTAAGTTGAGTAGACTCTTCGGTGTCTTCCATACCTGAACCTCGACTCAATATCCGACTCAGGAGCAGATCCACTTCAGAGTTCTGCGTAAAATGCCCTGTAACATCTATCCAGTGTAGAAGTTTTGAACCATTGCCACCAAGGTAGACAGGAGTAGCGTAGTCGCGCTCATATAAAGCTTCCCTCTGGAGAACGTTCAACACGATGCCAGTGTAGTAGTACAGCCCGCCGAATCCTAATGCCATCAGGCGAACTAGTCCCTGCATCTTCTTTTCATCAGCCAGCTTTAATTTCTCTGTCCTAAGCCACTCTTCGCCCTCCCAGCGCAGCAAAACGTCCAGTTTCCTATAAAACTCGCTACTTCGTAAATTCATCCAGTGACTAGCTTCTTTCCTGAAGAAGCTTGCAACAAGAGCAGGATCCAAGAAAAGGATATTGCTCAGAATGTCTCTCTCCGCAAAATCAAAACAATCTTTGTAGATTATCTTGTTGTTCTGCCATATAGATAGTGCGGAGGTATTTCTATCTATATGGACACAAGTAGAATAAATTAGATCTGCACGTTCTACGCTACTAAAATACTGGCCAATGGCTAGATTAGAGTCTACGAAATTGATAGTCACAGTACTATTATGCTGACTCTGGTCTAATCCGGTTAAAGCCAGCACCTCTTCTATTACTTCTCTCCATGTATTCTCACACAACATTTGTTGCTGTACAGAGAGATTGAATGAGCAAGCAATTATCCATTCCATTTTCCTAACGCCTTGCTTCAACATACTTGCCAGTATGAGCAATACTAAGTTTTTTAGAAATAGCTTAGTATAGGGGAGTCTATCCTCTTCCCACGTCAGTTCAGTTTCTATGAAATCTTCGTCAAGAGAGGACAGCAGACTAGGAATATAGATTCGGCCATCCAGTATAGGTCGGCTTTCTTGCCCCTCTGGTCTATTGCTACCACGAAGAGTAAGAACGGTAGAAAGTGGCAGAGGCTTATCGACAGGTAGAAAGCGATCAGGAATAAAGTATTCGAACAGTGTAGGAAAGCGAGAATCTAACGGAGAATCTGTCAATGCAAGTACTAGCCCTTCGCTAAAAGGCAAGGGCTCTGCTTTACCCCTGCGCCCCATAAACACGTTAGTGAAGTGCGTATTAAAGTCTATGCCAATCTGCCGCGTTACTTTACAGTCCAAGATGGGAGGCTGCTCTAATAAGATTAGTCCAATTGCCCGGTTGCTGCTATTCAAACACTCAACAAAAGAAGGAAAAGCCTCCAATTGAGTAAAACTGTAGTTGCCGTTCTGGTCATCATTGAAGTTTTCTGTTTCCACACCGTCTGGCAATCTAACGTAAAATGTGAGATCGCCTGCGGCTAAGTCAAAGAAAAAAGCATAGTAGACTTTCCAGTTAGGAGCACGGAAGTTAGGCCATAATTCTAAAACCGGAGGGACGGCAAGAGCATTGTCTTGCCTAAGGAGATAGAGGCGGGTGAGGCGGTATACTCTAGCTTCTGACGAGCCGCTCTTGCTTGCTAACGGTAAAGCAAGGGAGACTTCTACCTGAGGTTCATCGCCGCTAATAGGACGAAATTCTAGGTAGCTGACTAGGTCTTCAGGGGTGAAGTACTCTAACAGGAGGGAAGTCAGAGGAATCAACGGGGTAATGCGCTCTTCTGCGAATACAATAGGCTGCGTAGCCTCTGGCATCAAACCACCGGGAATAGCATTTTCGCGGTCGTCAATAAATTTGAGTTCAGGAAGAAATATACTGTCAGCAGTGATGCATTTAACGTCTGGCCACATCGTCGAGTAACTAGCCAACTTGTTGGCATCAATCTCATCTAAAGATGTTCTCTTCCATACGACGATGTCTTCTGGTCTAACGTCCCACTGACTCGCTATTTCTGGATCGAGCAAGATTAGAGGCTGCTTTGGCGTCTTGGTTCGGTTGTACACAACCGCAACATCTGACTCACCTACGGCTAAAACATCTCCAGTTAATTCTCTTTGAATAGGCTGTACGTCTCCATCTCTTAAACCAAGATCTTTTTGGTAATGATCTAGCTCATCGATGTAGGAGTCCTTGATTATCTTGCCGTCCTCGATACATTCTGCCAGCGTTGTGCGATAGTCTGCAAGCTTACGCTTGTGCTCCAGTATGGGTTTTAAGACTTCTGTCTCAATCGATTTTGCGATTTCTTCAGAAAGACCGTACTCCTTACGGCGTCTTTCTAGCATACGCCTACCAGGAGGCGCTATTTCGCCTGCTGACTTCACCCGCTCTTCTACTCTCTTACGGTATCTAAGCTCCGGCTTCTCCCGTGGTGCGAATGATATCTGAATATCAAACCCTTCACCTTCTGGCGCGAATATCTCAGGCTGCATAGTTGGAGCGGCTTCTTTCACTTTACGGTTAACGAACTTATGTAGCTCGCTAGCTATTATGTAGCCAGAGTTATTAGGATCAGCTGTTCCTTTTTGAATACCTTCTACTAAGTAGCGAGTATATATTGATAGGTTAGTTTCCTGTTCTTTCTCTTCTAGTGCATACGACAAAGAATCAGTAGCCGCTAGAATAACGGTGCCTTGAGCCTTGAGCTTTTCACCTAGATTGAGATCACCCCCATCTTTAAGATTGAAGCGACCGAAAGCTCCAGCAAAGCAACAGTCTAAAATGATCACTTTCCGCTGTGGTTTGCTGCGTTGAAAGCGACTGCGCACGTAGTTAGCCGCGATTCCGGTAGCATCCACTAGTTCCCTATCTGTATCACTCGCTGCGAAGTAGAGGCTACCCAGGCTGTCTTTCAGTCCATGACCTGAGAAGAAAAGCAGTGCAAGATCGTCTGATTGCTTCTTGTCTATCCAAACTGCAATGGTTCTAGCCATTTCATCACGGCTAGGATCGGATAGCACAGTTACCTCATCGAAGTTACCCAGCTGCGGATCTTCGAGTATCTCTTTTAGAGCTGTAGCATCCTTAGTAGCAGCTGGTAAATTCGATAGATTTTCCCCTGCATAATTGGAAACGCCGATGAGTAGAGCAAACTTTCCCATAGGAGGTGGCTAACTGGGCGGAGGGCATCATGTATAGGCTACGGAGAAGCAACTATGAATTCAGTAGAGTCAACACAGTTTTTACGACGATATATAGAGGCTTACGGCTGATTCGGTGCGTTTTCTATCACTCGAATACGGATATCCTCTAAGCGCTCTATCTTCTCTATAAGCCGGTCAATCTCGTCTGGTTTGCCCTCAAATGAATATTCTCGACTATTTCCATCTGCCTTGTAGCTCAGCTTAACAGTTTTGCCATAGAATCGATTACCAAAGAAATTAAGCGCCTTTACCAAGCGATCTCGGCTAATCTCGGCGGTGAGTATGCCGCCAATAGAGGCAAGCAGTCCTGCCTTCGCACCATCTAGCAGCTCCTGTTCTCGCGCTAGCTCTATGGAGTTAGTCAGCTGACCAAGACGAATTTCCTCAGCCAGTGCTACGGCTCTGACCTCTAGTTCCCTCTGTGCCAGTCCTGGTTCCAACTCAGTGATGTCAATAATCACACTTAACAAGTCCGCCATAAGAGTTTATCTAGTCAGTAATTATAGTTTTTGAAAGCGGCTGAATATTCAGAGTGTAAGGGTTCTCAAGCTCCATAGAGTATTAGTTAGCTTCTAAACGGAATACAGACAATTTCGCTTGCGTTCATCGAAGATTACTAACACAAGAAAAGTGTACATCTGACTCTCTGAGTAGTACAGCCCTTAAAGTTGACAAAGCCCACATCAGAGTCAGATGACAGTAAAAGGGGGCTAGGCTCTGCAATCCTTCTCATACAACACAGGGTCTGTCTAAGCCTAGCGATTTTTCGAGCTCTTATAAGCGCTGAATAACAGTAGTGAACCCGACGTTACCGCAGACTATAAACCCAACTCACAAACTGAGGCAACTTGGTCTGCGGCTTCAACGCAACGAAGAAAGAACAAAAGAGTGACCTATCCTCTTCACGGTGAAAGCATCTGACAGTCTACGCCTCCAGTTCGTCTTGCACCTACGGTTCACTGACCGCTACTGCCTCTTTGTAGGGTAGCCAGCTCTTGAAGCCATCGCCTACCTTCGGCCCACGCGGATGGAACTCTCCCTGCCACCGCCACGCTTCGCCCTGTCGGTGCAAGATCACATCTACCCACTGACCCACTGTCCACTCAGACAGCGGCGCACTCTCTACCGTTAACAGTCGGTCCATCCGCTCGCCTTTCCTTTCATACCCATAGCCGACTAGTACGCTAAAACTCTCGTCTTCTACTGTCTGTAGCGTCCCACACACAAACATCTGATCGACTGGCGGCGAGTTTTCCTGCGGCTCCCAGTCATTTGCGTTGTTAAACGAAACCAGAGTAATGCCTTCTTTGTGGAATGCAGGCCAGAAGGCAAACTTACCGCAGCGCTGACTATCCGATAACCCCAACAGCCGTAGTGCCAATGCTGACTTGCCAGTCGAACTGACGCAAAACGCAGCTCCATCTTCAGTTACAAGCTCGATGCCGCTGCCGACTGGTAAGATGCGTCCTTCTTCCGTCCAAGTGCCTGCACCATTCGCCGCTGATGATGTGGGGGAAGCTTCTGCTTCTTACGTCTCTGCTTCTTGCGCTTCTTTTGCTCACTAGCAGGCACCGCATCAGGTAGCCTTTCTGCTTCAGCTACCGCTGAACTCTCTTGCGCGGCTTCGACCATCTGAGCACGGCTGTCGTCTTCTGCTGACGGTTGTGTCTGCTCTGGACTCATCGATGGCATCGTTCAATTCCTCATCCGTATCGGGCGCATATCAAAGTGCTGTGAGCTAAGGCAGATATGACGTACTCGTCTTTACCGTTTGCTCAGTCCCTCATCAGCATCAGGCTAGCGCATAACGTGCTTTGCGAGCCCTATCATTCCAGCGTCCTCACAACGCCTGCGATTGTAAAAGAGATAGTGGTCCTTCACGACTGACGGCAAAAGCCGAGAAGCTTTCTGAGTGAACATACATTCGTCTACTGCTCCATACTCTGATCGCGACGACGATGCTATGCCTAACTCGCTGACTGCGCTTTCTCTACGGATATTTTAGCTACTTAGCATTCCGCGCATCGCCATCTCAAATGCAGCTGAAACCATCGGTTTAGTAATTGATTTTGTCTTGTCATCTGTGGTCAGATTGTGACTAGCGGCAGCAAACAGCGTCACGATGTAGTCGACCAGTTGAAGCAGTCCGCCTATGCCAAACAGAAAGCTGGGATTGATTAGATGAGGAAACAGTCCTATAGACGTTAGCGCTGTGTGGATAGCCTCGGAATGCTGCTTGTACAGGCATTAAAGCTCTCGGTATTGGCGAGAAAACTGGGGGCATCTCTGTGCTATGTCGTGGGGACATCTACTGCTGTCGTTAGTACCCGTAGCCTTCGTCTTTTTGTTTCTTACGATCTCGTTTTCGCTGGCGCAGCTTTGCTAGTTCGCGCTGGCGCTGCTGTTCAATCTGATGGTCTCGCTGCTGCGCTTTCTGCTGGTTCTCCTCCTGGGGTTGGCTAGTTGTCGTTTGCTCGGTAGAAGATCGCGGTTCT
>CAWHTQ010000030.1:0-5783 GCA_963832275.1 uncultured Alphaproteobacteria bacterium | reverse complement strand
GCGACCTATCAAGCGACATTCGGAACTGGCCCGGTGGCGACACCAGGATCTGGCCCACCCCGTCATGTGGTTTCGACTTCGGTTTCAAGCGCCGGGCCGGCCTTCTGCAGAAGGCCGGCCCGGCGCTTCTCGCGCAGCCTGTAGCTGTCGCCCCGGATGGTGATGACGTGGGAGTGGTGGAGCAGGCGATCGAGGATCGCGGTGGCCACCACCGGGTCGCCGAACACCGCGCCCCACTCGCCTACGGACCGGTTCGAAGTCACCAGCATCGCGCCGCGCTCGTAGCGGCGGCTGACGAGCTGGAAGAACAGGTGAGCGGCGTTGGGCTCGAGCGGCAGGTAGCCCAGCTCGTCCACGATCAGCAGCTTCGGCTTGGCGAAGTGCGCCAGCCGCTCCTCGAGCCGGCCCTCGACCTGGGCCTTGGCGAGGTTGGCCACGAGCGCCATGGCGCCGGTGAAGAGCACGGTGTGGCCGGCCACGATCGCTTCGCGGCCGAGCGCCACCGCAAGGTGCGTCTTGCCCACGCCCGGGGGGCCGAGCAGCAAGAGCGCATCGCCGTGGGCGATGAAGCGCCCCGTCGCGAGGTCGCGGATCTGCCCCTTGTCGACCGAGGGCTGGGCGGCGAAGTCGAAGCCCTCCAGGGTCCGCACGAAGGGGAACTTCGCCAGCCCGAAGCTCATCTCGATGCGGCGCTGATCCTTCCGTGCGATCTCGCGCTCGCAGAGGAAGGCGAGCGCCTCGCGCAGGGTCATCTCCCCCCGCGCCGCCTCGTCGAGCAAGCCGTCGAGCTGGTCGCGCACCGCCGTCAACTTCAAGCGCGTCAGCATCCGGTCGAGCTCGTCCTGGGTCTGCGCTCCCATCACCAGGCGCCCCCGGCCACCGCCTCGTACTCGGCGAGCGGGCGCAGCAGCGCCGGCGCCGGGATCGGCGCGGCCTCGGCTGCCTCGGCGTCTTCTCTGACCACGCGGCCGGCGGCACCCGCGACGCCCTCGAAGTGAGCGCGGTCGGTGAAGCGCCCGCGACGGTCCGCGCTGCGGGGATGACGGGCCACCTCGATGCCCGCATGGGTGACCTGCACAGTCTCGGCCGTGACCAGCACGCTCACTCGCTCCCCGATCAAGCGCCACGGCACCGAGTAGGCGTTCGTCTCGATCTCCACCGCGCAGTCCGCTCCCACGCGTCGGCTCAGCTCGCGCGCGGCCAGGAACGGGCCGCGGTCGGGCAGCGGCCGCAGGGCGGCGGCCTCGTCGCGCGCGAAGCGGACCATGGGCGCCTCGCCGGTGGTGCCGTGGACGCGCTGATCGGCGATCTCGCGCGTCCACTCGGCCAGATGCGCCTCCAGGGCCGCGAAGCTCTCGAAGGTTCGCCCCGCGACCGCGTTGCCCTTCACGTAGCCCACGCCGCGCTCGTCCTTGCCCTTGGTCCGCGCCCGGTACGGCGCGCAGGCCTGGACCCGGAAGCCCCAGTGCCGCGCAAAGGCGTGGAGCTTGGGGTTGAGCACCACCTCCCGCGTCGCCGCGTCGTGGTGCAGGATCAGAGCGCGCGCATTGTCGAGCAGCACCTCCTCAGGCACGCCCCCAAAGGCTGCGAAGGCACTCTCCATGCCTTCGAACCAGTGCTCCTGGCGCTCGCCCAGGAAGGCCCGGACGTGCAGCCGGCGCGAGTGGCCCAGCGTCGCCACGAAGAACGACACCGGTCGCAGAGCGCCCTCGATCTCGACCCGCCTCTGGCCGAAGTCGATCTGCAACTGCTGGCCCGGGCGCGTCTCGAACCTCACCGTCGCCCGCGCTTCGGCCCGTAGCGCTTGGCGCAGCGGTGCCACCGCACGCTCCACCGTGCGCAGGCTTACCTCAATGCCCCTCTCGGCCGCGAGCTCCTGGCGAACCACGTCCGCGTTGCCCGCGTGGCGGCGGAAGCGCTCGGACAGCCAGCCCCCAAGACCGTCGAGCGACGTCTTGCGTGTCGGTGCCACCGGGCGTCGCCAGCCGCCCTCGCGCAGCCACCGCCGCACCGTCGTCCGCGAGCACCCCAGCTCCGCCGCGATCCGCCGCGCCCCCCAGCCGAGCGCCTTCAGCCTCAGCATCGCCGACACGTCGTCCGGCTCCTTCATCTCGTCCCTCCGCAGACCTTCAGTCCGCAGAAGCCTCTCCGTCACTGGCATGGTCATCCAGGCCCTCCCCTCAGGCTACCGAGGGGGCCAGTTCCTCATGTCGCCTCCGGACCAGTTTGCCGTGACGCCTGACACGGGCTGGTCGGTCTGGCCCGCCCCCGCCGCTCCGACAGTGGGACGCGGCGGGCGCCGGCGGAGGTGGTCGAGCTGATCGAGGGGATGGCACTCACCAAGCCGCGCCCCTCGGCCGCCGCGATCCATCGGTGCATCGTCACGATCGCGGCCGAGCGAGGGTGGCCCGCGCCCTCGCGCCGAAGCGTCCAGGCGATCGTGGGCGCGCTCGACCCGGCCATGGTCACGCTCGCCCACGAGGGGGCGGCGGCCTACCGCGACCGCTACGAGGTGATCCACCGCCACCGGGCCGAGCGGCCGAACGCTCTCTGGCAGTGCGACCACACCGAGCTCGACATCCTGGTGCTGGATGCGAACGGCAAGGCGGTCCGCCCCTGGCTGACCGTGGTACTGGACGACCACTCCCGGGCGGTGGCCGGCTACACGGTCTTCGCCGGAGCCCCCTCGGCGCTTCAAACCTCGCTCGCGCTGCGCCAGGCGATCTGGCGCAAGGCCGATCCCGATTGGATCGTCTGCGGGATCCCTGACGCGCTCTACGTCGATCATGGCTCGGACTTCACCAGCACCCATCTCGGCCAGGTCGCGGCCGATCTGCGCATGCGGCTCATGCATTCCGCCGTCGCCCGCCCCCAAGGGCGTGGCAAGGTCGAGCGCCTGTTCGGCACCCTCAACGCCGAGCTCCTGCGCGGGCTGCCCGGTCATCTCGTGGCCGGGCAGCCCGTGATCCCGCCTCGGCTCACCCTGCCCGAGCTGGACGCGGCCATCGGCGCGTTCGTGGTCGGCGACTACAACGCTCGCCGCCATGGCGAGATCGGGGCCACGCCGCGCGCCACCTGGATCGCGGACGGATGGCTGCCGCGCATGCCCGATCGGCTTGAGGACTTGGACGAGCTCCTCGTCCTGGTCGCCAAGGCCCGTACCGTCCATCGCGATGGCATCCGCTTCCAGGGGCTGCGCTACACCGATCCCACGCTCGCGGCCTTCGTCGGCGAGCCGGTCGCGATCCGTTACGACCCTCGCGACATCGCCGAGGTCCGGGTCTTCCACCGCGGGCGGTTCCTGTGCCGGGCGGTCGATCAGGAGCACGCCGGGCGAACCGTCACCCTCAAGGACATCCAAGCCGCCAGGCGCGCGCGACGCCGCGCGCTGCGCGGTGAGATCAACCAGAAGATCAAGCGCGTCGCCGACTTCCTCCCGAAGCGGCCCGAGCGCTCGGAGCCGGCGCCCGAGGCGGTCGACGCGCCCCGGCGACCAAAGCTGCGCGTCTACAGGGAGGATGGATGATGCACGACGTTCCGCGCACGCCCCGGTCGTTCATCGCCACCAAGGAGCACCGTCGGTTCGTGGAGTTCGCCAACGTGGTGCGCAAGAACCAGACGATCGGGCTGTGCTACGGCCCGGCCGGCATCGGCAAGACGGTCTCGGCCCTGCGGCTGTCGAACTGGAGCAAGATCGAGAAGGGGCTGCTGGCGGCCTACGTGTACGCGGAGCCCGACGAGGCGCTCGTGTCGGCCTGCGTCCGCTCCAACACTGTCTTCTACACCGCCCGCGTCGGCTCGAGCTGGCGCCAGGTGCGCGATGAGCTTGGGCGCGACCTTCATGCCTTCGAGCGCCTGATGGGCCGTGGCGTCCGGAGGCGCACCGGTAAGGACGGGCGCGACCTGACCGTGGGGCTGGTGATCATCGACGAGGCCGAGCGCTTGAACGCCTCCTGCCTCGACTGGATCAGGGACGAGTTCGATCGCCGCCCCATGGGGCTCATCCTCACCGGCATGCCCGGCATCGAGAAGCGCCTGTCGCGCTTCCCCCAGCTCTACAGCCGCGTGGGCTTCGCCCATGAGTACCGGCCCCTGCAGCGGGCCGAGCTGCTGTTCGTGCTGAAGCGCCATTGGCGGAAGCTGGGCCTCGAGCTCGACGAGGCCGAGTTCACCGACGCCCAGGCCATCGCCGCCATCGCGCGCATCACCGGGGGCAACTTCCGCCTGCTGCAGCGCCTGTTCGCCCAGATCGAGCGCGTCCTGAAGATCAACGAGCTGACCGCCGTCACCGACGACGTGGTCGAGGCCGCCCGCTCCACCCTCGTCATCGGCGCCACATAGCCCCGCCGAAACCCCGCCAGAATGCGCGGCGCGTCACAGCCATGGGCGTGAGCCGGCGCCAGGCGCAGCGGCTGCTGAGGCGCTTGCGGGCCAAGGGGGCCGTGGCGGTCCGGCACCGGGCCCGCGGGCGGGCGCCCGACGACCGCATCCGTGGCGGGGTGCGCGAGCACGCCCTGACGCTGGTGCGGGAGAACTACGCGGACTTCGGGCCCATGCTCGCGGCCGAGGAGCTCACCGAGCGGCACGGCCTCGAGGTCTCGCGCGAGACGGCTCGCGGCAGTGGATGGCGGCCGACGGGCTGTGGCTGCCCCGGGCGCGACGGCGCCGCCTCCATCGCCCTCGCCTGCGACGGGAGCGGTTGGGCGAGCTGATCTAGATCGACGGCTCCGATCATCGCTGGTTCGAGGACCGCGCGCCGCCCTGCACGCTTCTGGTGTTCATCGACGACGCGACGAGCCCTGATGCAGATGCGCTTCGTGCCCTCTGAGGGCACCTTCGCCACCTTCGAGGCGCTCGAGGGGTGTCTGAAGGCCCACGGTTGGCCGGTCGCCTTCTACTCCGACAAGAACTCCGTCGTCCGGGTGGCCGAGCGGGACGTCAGGAGCGGGCACGGCATGACCCAGTTCGGCCGGGCCCTGGCCGAGCTCCAGGTCGAGATCGGGGTGCGCGAACTCGAGCCCAGGCGAAGGGCGGCGCCAGGCGAAGGGCCGCGTGGAGCGCGCGACCCGCACGCCGCTCGGACCGCCTGGTCAAGGAGATGCGGCTGGCGGGCGTCTCGGACATGGCGACCGCCAACGCGATGCTCCCGAGCTTCGTGGGGCGTCACAACGCGTGCTTCGAAGGCGCTCCTGCGCCCCGACGACCGGCACCGGCCCCCGAACGTCTCCCGGCCGTCTGCAAGACATCCTGTGCTGGCGCGACCAGCGCTATGTCGGCGCGCAGCTCACCTTCACCCGTCAGCGCCAGCGCATCATGATCGAGGAGACCGAGCTGACGCGGCGCCTCGCGGGCCAGCCCGTCGACACCTACGCCTTCCCCGACGGGCGCTACGAGGTCCAATGGAAGGGCGTGCCCCTCACCTGCACGGTGTTCGACAAGGACCAGGAGGTCAGCCGGGCCGCGATCACCGAGCGCGAGGAGCTCGGCGCGGTGCTGGCCCATATCCAGGAGCTCCAGGCCGCCGTCCCGCCAAAGCCCGCGCGGCCCGGCGCCGGTCTACAAGCAGGCCACCCAGCACCAGCCCACAGGCCGCCGCAACGACGGCTGGAACTCCAAGCTCGCCATCCGCGGGAAGGCCAGGCAGGCTGCCGAGACCGCCGCCCGCACGGCCGAGCCAGCCCCCGATCCGTGAGCACCCATCCCGCCGCGCAGGACATTCCCACTCTGCGCGCCCCACGACCCTTCTACTTGGTGACAACAGGCATTCTGTGGTCGCAAGGCCA
>CAWHTQ010000029.1:0-10053 GCA_963832275.1 uncultured Alphaproteobacteria bacterium | reverse complement strand
CATGGACAGCGGGCAAGCGACGGCATCGGCGGGATCGGTGCATGCGTGGCGATCGACGAGGTCGTGCCGCCGCACCCCACGAACCGATCCCCCCTCAGGCGCGTGGCGTCGTCGAGCGAGAGCCGCGCGGCGCCCCGGTCGACCGCGGGGCCGCAGAAGGCTCGCGCACCCAGCCTGCTCAGCCCGCCATGTCGTCGGTCGTGCTGGTCGTCACGAAGGCCCGCCCACCCAAGCGCAGCACGCGCGCCACCTCGGGCAGCGCTCGGACCGGTTCCTCGACGTGCTGGAGCACGTGCGCGGCCACGACCGCGTCGAAGCACGCATCGTCGAGCGACAGCACGACCGCGTCCGCGACCCGCTTCCCGATCGACCCGGAGCGGCCCGTGACCGCGATGCCCGTCCGCGCCTCCTCGATCATGCCGGGCGAGCTGTCGAGCCGGACGAGGCGGAGGCCATCGGGAAGGTGCTGCGCCTGCGTGCGCCCGAACCACCCCGGCCCGGCATCCGACGTCGAGGACGTGCGACCCCGGCGGCAACGTCATGCGCTCCCGCAGCCAGGCGAACCGGTCGGTCCGCGCGCACTTCGCATGGAGCGATCCGCGCGTGGCGCGCTCGCCGGACGCCCTCCACCGCGCGCGAGGGTCGTCGACCGTCGGCGGAACATGGGCTTGACGCGCAGGAGAGCCAGGCGAGTGCCCTGCGAGAATGACGGTGCGCCCTCGCAAGCCCCGCTCCGGCGGAGCTCAGGCGGCGCTTACATCGTGACCGGGATCCCGTCGGGGACTCTGGGGGGGTCGACGCCCTCATGACGGTCATCCCCTGGCACGGGCACGGGGACGGGCACGGGGGGCCGTGCCCCGGCGCGAGGGGGCGGAGGGGGCGGGTGCGCGCGGCCCCCGGCCGAGCGGATCGATCAGG
Organism: uncultured Alphaproteobacteria bacterium; assembly: GCA_963832275.1. Taxonomy (GTDB): domain Bacteria; phylum Pseudomonadota; class Alphaproteobacteria; order Rhodobacterales; family Rhodobacteraceae; genus Hasllibacter. Next base: position 9,135 of record CAWHTQ010000029.1, on the reverse strand, counting down.
CCCTCGTCGGCGGGCTGGCGACCGCCCGCCCCGTGATCCGGCCCATGACCCGGCCCGTGATCCGGCCCGTGATCCGGCCCGTGACCCGCGCCCCGGGCCCCCGCCCGTCCAGGCGCCGGGCGTCGACGCGTGGCGCGTCCCCTTCGTGCGCCGGCAGCCCCACGCCGCCTCGACGCGCATCGCGCGCGCGCCGGGCTCGATCCGGGGGCGCCAGCCCGAGCCAGCTCATCGGCCGCTCGGGACCGCCGACGCGGCCGAGGCCGCCGATCTCGGCCGCCAGCGTCGCGGCCCCCACGAGCCCGACGCCGCGCAGCGCCCGAAGCGCCCGAGCGACAGGGGCGGGCGGCCAGCGATCCCGCGCCGTCGCGGTGGACGCGGTCGGGCCGCGACGCGCTCCACGCGGCCGGTGAGCGGCGGCCCGACGCCGAACGCGGTCAGCGCGGGTCGCAGCGCGCGACCCGGCCGAGCGGATCCCGCCGCGCGCCCCGGCTCTGGTGGCTGGGAGGCGGTGGTGCACGCGCCCGACCCCCGCCTTCGCCGCGGGGGCAGGCTCTTGAGCGGGTGGAGGCGCCTCCACGGGAGCGTCGTCCAAACAGCTTCCCTGCGGCTCGTCGAAGGCGTGGTCCTCGCGGCGTCAGACGCTCCCCGGCAGGGCTCGCGGGCGTGCCGGGCAGTCTCGATCGGTCGGACGCGACGCGGGCGTCGTGAGCGGTCGTCGGCGGCTCGTTCAGCGCCTGGGCGGGCGTGCGCCAGCCCAGGTCTTTCGGGGCCGGCCGTCGAGGGTGATGGCGACGGCCTCGAGTGCGCCGGGTCCGTGAAGGCTGGGTCCGTGAAGGCTGAGGTCCGTGCCCTTCGGGAAGCACTGGCGCAGCGGCCCGCCGGTCGTCCTCGTCGGTCCCGCGCCGCCAGGGGCTCCGGTGGTCGCGGACGTGGGTTCGGGGGCCGGTGTCGATCCGCAGCTCGGCGTGCCGGGCCATCTCCGCGCCCTGGTCCCGGGCCAGCGGATCGGCGGAGCCGCTCGGGCAGGGCCGTGATCGCGGCCGCGATGGCGTCGTGCACCGCCTCGGCGCCGTGACCGGCAGGCGCCGGGCCGTTCTTGGATCGCGGCCCCTCGCCGTGCCCCTTCATGGACGGCAGGTGCGGCAGCATGGTGAAGCGCGCCGCCCGCTCTCCACCAGCGTGGCCTGAGGCCGGGCTCGGCAGACCGAGGATAGATCCCCCTGTAGGGCGTCAACCTTCTTGGCCGGGACCGACAACCAAGTTGGCCGGTTTGCTGGCTGCTGCGGTTGGAGGTCGTGCGGTTCAGGCGGCTCCTTTGTGGTTGTCGTGGGGCTGTCGGTGGGGGCTGTCGCTGCGACCGCAGCCTCGCCATCCTGTAGGCTGGCGGCCGCTCTGCGGCGGTAACTGTCGACGTTCATCTCCAGGATGGTCGCGTGGTGGACGAGCCTGTCGATGGCGGCGACGGTGACGGCGGGGTCGGGGGAGACGCGGTCCCGGGCGCGTGAGCGCTGGTTGGCGGCGATGGCCAGGCTTCGGGTTTCGTATCGGCGGGCGATGAGCTCGAAGAGCACCGAGGTCTCGGCCTGGTCCTTCTGAGCGTAGGCGATGTCGTCGAGGACGATGAGGTCGAAGCGGTCGAGCTTTGCGAGGGCGCCCTCGAGGGCGAGGTCGCGCCGCGCGGCCTGGAGCCTTTGGACGAGGTCGGTGGTGCGGGTGTAGAGCACGCGGTGGCCGGCCTCGATCAGGGCGTGTCCGATGGCACAGAGCAAATGGGTTTTGCCGGCGCCCGAGTTGCCGATGGCGATGAGGTTGGCGCCCGCCTCGAGCCAGTCGCCCGCGGCGAGCGCCTCGATCCGCTTCCGGGGCACCTTCGGCAGGGCCTTGAAGTCGAAGGTGGCGAGCGTCTTGCCGCCCGGCAGATGGGAGGCGTTGAGATGGCGCTGGATGCGGCGGGTCTCGCGTTCGGCCAACTCGCACTCGGCGAGGGCCGCGAGGAAGCGCGCGGCGGGCCAGCCTTCCTTGTCGGCCTGCGGGGCCGAAGCCCTGCCAGCGCCGGGTGAAGCTGGGCAGGCGCAGCGCTGTGAGCATGCTCGGCAGCGTGTGGACGTCGATCTCCCGGGCGGTCATGCGCGCGCCTCAAGCAGCGCGTCGAAGCTCGCGAGCGCGGTGAGCGCGACGGGAACGTCGGCGGGCAGACCGCGGCTGCGCGGCTCGAGCCGGGCACGGAGGGCGCGGGCGTCAGGTGCTCGCCCTTCAGCGAGGTCCTCGGCGATCAGGTGGGCGAGCTGCGGCCTCGCAGCCCTCGTCGTGGGCGAGCGCGAGGAGGCCCACCATGCGCCGACAGGCGTCCTTCTGGGGCAGCGCCTCGGACAGGCACGCCCAGGCGGCGGCGTGCTCCTCGCGCGGCAAGAGGCCGTCGCGGTAGACCGAGCGCGCGAAGGCCGTCGAACCGGAGGTCCGCCTTCGGCGAAACGGCTTGCGCCTGAGCGCATGGATCACGTGGTGGTAGTCGACCACGTGGACGCGCCGTCCGCCGCCTGCGGCACGTCGGCGTGGATGGGTGACGACGCGGGTCGCCCCGAGCCAAGCCTCGATGCGGTCGTCATACACATGGATGCGCAAGCGGTGGCCGATGAGCCGCGCCGGCGCACTGTAGAAGACGCTGTGCACGAGGAAGCCGCCGGTTCGCGTGACGCGCGCGACGAGCTCGGCGAAGTCGGTGGTGCGCCGAGGCGGCAGGGGTCGCAGCGCCGCCATCTCGACATGCACCTTGGCCTCGCGGCGCCGGTTCCGCCGTGCGACGAGCTGATCCACGAAGGTCCGGTACTCGGCGAGCCCGGCGAAGTCGCGTGAGCCGCGCAGGATCAGGGCCTGGTCGAGGGCGGTCTTGAGATGGCGGTGGTGGGACTCGACCGCGCCGTTCTCATGGGCCTCGCCCGGGTTGTTGCGGCTGGCGATCAGGCCGTAGTGGGCGCACAGCTCCTCGTAGCGGCGCGTGGCGTCCTCGGCGGCCTCGCGCGTGAGGTTGCGGTAGGCGGCCGACAAGCTGTCGGTGCGGTGCTCGTGCGGCACGCCGCCGAGGCCCCACAAGGCATTCTGGAGGTTCTCGGCGAGCGCCGTGAAGCTCTCGCCGCCAAGGACCACGGCGGCGTGCTCCCAGCCGCTGTAGGCCAGCGCGAAGTGGTAGAGCCGGTGGTCGAAGGGCGCGCCCGCGATGGTGACGCCAAGCGCGCCCGCGTCGGTGAAGTCCGACAGCGCCAGGCGCCCCGGCTCGGGCGCCTGGCGGAAGATCACGTCGCGCGCAGGGCCATGGAGCGCGCGCCAGTCGCGCACCCGCCGTTCCAGCGTCCGCCGGATGCGGTCGTCGGGGAAGGCGTCGGGGTCCGTCATCTGGAGGTGGCGCAGGAGCGTGACCGCCTGCAGCTATCAAGCGACATTCGGAACTGGCCCGGTGGCGACACCAGGATCTGGCCCACCCCGTCATGTGGTTTCGACTTCGGTTTCAAGCGCCGGGCCGGCCTTCTGCAGAAGGCCGGCCCGGCGCTTCTCGCGCAGCCTGTAGCTGTCGCCCCGGATGGTGATGACGTGGGAGTGGTGGAGCAGGCGATCGAGGATCGCGGTGGCCACCACCGGGTCGCCGAACACCGCGCCCCACTCGCCTACGGACCGGTTCGAAGTCACCAGCATCGCGCCGCGCTCGTAGCGGCGGCTGACGAGCTGGAAGAACAGGTGAGCGGCGTTGGGCTCGAGCGGCAGGTAGCCCAGCTCGTCCACGATCAGCAGCTTCGGCTTGGCGAAGTGCGCCAGCCGCTCCTCGAGCCGGCCCTCGACCTGGGCCTTGGCGAGGTTGGCCACGAGCGCCATGGCGCCGGTGAAGAGCACGGTGTGGCCGGCCACGATCGCTTCGCGGCCGAGCGCCACCGCAAGGTGCGTCTTGCCCACGCCCGGGGGGCCGAGCAGCAAGAGCGCATCGCCGTGGGCGATGAAGCGCCCCGTCGCGAGGTCGCGGATCTGCCCCTTGTCGACCGAGGGCTGGGCGGCGAAGTCGAAGCCCTCCAGGGTCCGCACGAAGGGGAACTTCGCCAGCCCGAAGCTCATCTCGATGCGGCGCTGATCCTTCCGTGCGATCTCGCGCTCGCAGAGGAAGGCGAGCGCCTCGCGCAGGGTCATCTCCCCCCGCGCCGCCTCGTCGAGCAAGCCGTCGAGCTGGTCGCGCACCGCCGTCAACTTCAAGCGCGTCAGCATCCGGTCGAGCTCGTCCTGGGTCTGCGCTCCCATCACCAGGCGCCCCCGGCCACCGCCTCGTACTCGGCGAGCGGGCGCAGCAGCGCCGGCGCCGGGATCGGCGCGGCCTCGGCTGCCTCGGCGTCTTCTCTGACCACGCGGCCGGCGGCACCCGCGACGCCCTCGAAGTGAGCGCGGTCGGTGAAGCGCCCGCGACGGTCCGCGCTGCGGGGATGACGGGCCACCTCGATGCCCGCATGGGTGACCTGCACAGTCTCGGCCGTGACCAGCACGCTCACTCGCTCCCCGATCAAGCGCCACGGCACCGAGTAGGCGTTCGTCTCGATCTCCACCGCGCAGTCCGCTCCCACGCGTCGGCTCAGCTCGCGCGCGGCCAGGAACGGGCCGCGGTCGGGCAGCGGCCGCAGGGCGGCGGCCTCGTCGCGCGCGAAGCGGACCATGGGCGCCTCGCCGGTGGTGCCGTGGACGCGCTGATCGGCGATCTCGCGCGTCCACTCGGCCAGATGCGCCTCCAGGGCCGCGAAGCTCTCGAAGGTTCGCCCCGCGACCGCGTTGCCCTTCACGTAGCCCACGCCGCGCTCGTCCTTGCCCTTGGTCCGCGCCCGGTACGGCGCGCCAGGCCTGAACCCGGAAGCCCCAGTGCCGCGCAAAGGCGTGGAGCTTGGGGTTGAGCACCACCTCCCGCGTCGCCGCGTCGTGGTGCAGGATCAGAGCGCGCGCATTGTCGAGCAGCACCTCCTCAGGCACGCCCCCAAAGGCTGCGAAGGCACTCTCCATGCCTTCGAACCAGTGCTCCTGGCGCTCGCCCAGGAAGGCCCGGACGTGCAGCCGGCGCGAGTGGCCCAGCGTCGCCACGAAGAACGACACCGGTCGCAGAGCGCCCTCGATCTCGACCCGCCTCTGGCCGAAGTCGATCTGCAACTGCTGGCCCGGGCGCGTCTCGAACCTCACCGTCGCCCGCGCTTCGGCCCGTAGCGCTTGGCGCAGCGGTGCCACCGCACGCTCCACCGTGCGCAGGCTTACCTCAATGCCCCTCTCGGCCGCGAGCTCCTGGCGAACCACGTCCGCGTTGCCCGCGTGGCGGCGGAAGCGCTCGGACAGCCAGCCCCCAAGACCGTCGAGCGACGTCTTGCGTGTCGGTGCCACCGGGCGTCGCCAGCCGCCCTCGCGCAGCCACCGCCGCACCATCGTCCGCGAGCACCCCAGCTCCGCCGCGATCCGCCGCGCCCCCCAGCCGAGCGCCTTCAGCCTCAGCATCGCCGACACGTCGTCCGGCTCCTTCATCTCGTCCCTCCGCAGACCTTCAGTCCGCAGAAGCCTCTCCGTCACTGGCATGGTCATCCAGGCCCTCCCCTCAGGCTACCGAGGGGGCCAGTTCCTCATGTCGCCTCCGGACCAGTTTGCCGTGACGCCTGACAGCACCGAGGGGTCGCGCTCCAGGATCGGCAGCACCACCGGCTCCCACACCCCGGCGAGGGGATCGGGGACGGTGCGGCCGCGCTCGGCGCGCCGTTGCGAGGGGAGACGGGGGTCGCCCTCGAGGCGCCGAGCGGTGCGTTCGCTGAAGCCAGCGCGGGCCGCGGCGAGGCGTTGGGGGTGATGGGGACGGTCGTGCATGTACAGTCTCGCTTGCTGGTCGGTGACGGGTCTGCCCGGCACGTCGGGACCTCCGTTTGGACGACAGAGAATCCCGCTCGTACCGACCCGCAGCGGCCAGCACCCCACGCCATCGCCCCTCGGAGACGATCGCGCCGGCGGCGTCTGCCTCCAGTCGGGCTACGCCCTCCCTGAGGCCGACGCCGCCGGCCAACTTGGCTGTCGGCACCGGTCAGGGTGGTTGTCGCTCAACAAGGCCCCTCCCAGTGGCCCGGCGAGCCCGACCGGTCGCCTCCGCGGGGGCTCGCCGATCGTGATCTCGCCGCTTCGCGCGGACCGTCGAATTCGAAGGCGACGAAGGATTTGCCGTGCCCGCTCCGACGCGCCCGCGGCACCCGGAGCGCACGCCCCGAGCGCAGGCAGGCGCTCAACTCCCGGCGCAGTCCGCCGCGGCCTCGTATGTAGAGGGCTTGGTAGATCGCCTCGTGCGAGATGCGCATCGTCTCATCCTCGGGGAAGTCGACCTCGAGTCTGGCCGAGATCTGCTCGGGGCTCCAGGCTTTGCCCCACCGCCGATGCTGACGCCGGACCGGGCGGCGCTTCGACCAGGGCACGTCCGGTCCCGGCACAGGCCGGCCATCGGGACGGGCGATCACACCGGCGAGACGGTCCTCGACATAGCGGCGCAGATCGACATGGCGTTCGAACTTTGCCGGGCGTGGTCGTTCGGCCAGCCCGCTCCGCATGCCATTGCGCGGTCGTCGCGCGATAGTCCAAGCCGCCGCTGCGGGTCGCTGCATTCCGGCGTAGCTCGCGCGAGATGGTCGAGGGCGAGCGACCCACTCGACGCGCGATCTCCCGCACGCCGTGGCCCTGGGCGCGCGAGCCACGCGATCTCCTCGCGCTCGTTGAACGCGAGATAACGCCCCGAGAGCGGTCGCGCCCACGAGGCCAGATGCGATGGCGGCATGCCGCCCGCCTCCCAGAACCACCGAGACCCTACCGCCGGGGACGCCCGCGTCAGCCGCCCCGCATCCTCGCTCGCCCGACCCGCCGCGATGGCCGCCCGAGAACTGCCGACGATCCTCACGCTGGGCCGCCCCCGGCCGAGCGAGCGCGGCGCGGCCCGCAGCCTCCGATCAGAACGCCGTCTCCTCGCCGTCATCGCAACCTCCACCTGCGGGGTGTCGCGGCGACCGCTCGAGACGCCCGACGCGCGCCGCCGGCCTTCGGGGCGCGCGGTGCGAGGGGGCCGGGGGGCGCCCATCGATGGGCTTCGTCGGCGACGCGCTCCACGACGCGATGCGCGAGAGCTTCTTCGCCACGCTGGAAGGCGCGATGATCGACCGCCGCCGCTTCCGCTCGCGCCCCGAGGCGAGGATGGCCGCCTTTTACTTCATCGAGGGACGGCTTCATCGAGGGACGGCTTCATCGAGAAACGGCGCGATCCGTCACGCCGCCACCCGGCGCGGATGCCGCTCACCCATCGGGTTCAAGGCCCGGCTCCACGACATGAACAAGCGAGCCCAGGCCCCATGCCGTCCGCCCCTGGGTCAAATCCGACGCCGAGATGCACCGGCATGCGCGAGCTTCGGGACAAGGTCGCTCGGCACCACGGGAGAGAGGCGTTCCCGCTCACCCCGTCTCTGCCGTCCCCCGAGAAGGGCCGAGCAGGAGACGCTGTCAATGCTGACCTACGTCCAGTGGGGCCTCGGTCCGAGGGCCGCGCCTCCCGGCCCGCGGAAGGCCCGCGCGCATCGGGCGAGGGCATCGAGGCGCCGGTCAGCCCCCAAGGCACCTCGCGCCGCTCACGCTTCCGCCGGATCGGCGCGCCGTCGGTGTCGAGGGCGGACGACTTCGTCGGGGGCGGCCGACTTCGTCGGGGGCGGCCGACTTCGTCGGGGGCGGCCGACTTCGAGCTAGGCACTCCCTTGCTTCCTGCAGCGCGCGGCCGCTGCCGACCGCGCGATCTCCGCACGCCGTTCCGGCGTGCTGTCCTCGCCGCCCCGCGAGTGGGCGACGCCCTCGCGCCCAGCGAAGCGCGTGGGCGTCGCTGTGCCTCGCGCGTCGCCGCCTGCGTGTTCCTCCTCGGCCTCGCCCGTGGCGATCTGCATCGCCCGCACGGCGCCGCGATGGCGTCGGCCGGGGCGCTTCCCACGGTCCCGGGCCCGTCGGCATGGTCTCTCCTCCATGCTTCGCGCCAAGCACACCGGCGCAGAGCGGCAGGGCTGACGCGACAAGGCTCGCGGACGGCCGTCGAGGGCGATGGGTTTCAGACTGAGGGACTGCCGGGTGTTCGGGGCCTCAGATGTCCTGGCCGGCCATCTGCGTCGCGGCGGCGCGGCCGAGGTCGAAGCTCACCTCCTGATACATGGCGTCGAAGCCGTCGAACAGCGCGCGGTTGAGCGCCTGGCCCTCGGGCGTCTCGGAGAAGGCGATGTAGGCGTCGAGCGCCTCGTCCTCCAGAGGCTCGTAGGCGAGCGCCAGGAAGCCGCCGAGCCATCCCTCCATCTCGAGCGGATCTCGGGCTCCGAGGCCCACACGTCCGCCACCAGATCCTCCTCGGGCACGGGCTCGGCGAAGGCGCCGCCGTCGCTCAGGCCGAGCAGGAAGGCGAGGTTGGCGTTGAGCGCGCCCTCGACGTTCTCGTCCACCAGGTCGTTGGCCTCGACGAAGGCCTCGACGCGAGCGGCGCGATCGGGATCCTCCTCGGGCATCAGCGACCAGGTCGCGCGGGCGGCCTCCTCGACCTCCTCGTCGGCCATCGCCTCGCGCGCGGCGAGCTCCGGATCGATGATCCGCTCGCCGCGCTCGGAGGCGAAGAAGTCGGTCATCGCCCCCACGTCCTCGCCCTCGAGCGCCGCGGACATGCCCTCGATCAGGCGCGCGCGCATCGCGTCCTCGTCGTAGACGCGCGCCACGCTGTCGCGCCAGCCGGCGCGGCCGCGGGTGGCGAACATCTCGTCGGCCAGCGCCTCGCCCTGCTCGGCGCCCTCCTCGCGCATCAGGGAGACGACCCGGTCGAGCTTGAGCGCGTCGAACAGCGCCTCGTGCTCGGGCGGCACCTGGGCGTGCGCCGGGGCGGGCAAGGCGAGGGTCAGGGCCAGCGGGGCGGCGAGGGCGACGTGGCGGATCATGGGGGCTCTCCGAGGGGCTCGGCCATAGCTAGGGACGCATGTCCTCGCGGTCCAGGCGCTCCCTTGCCTCGCGCGGCGCCTTCGCCTAGATCGGCGCCAGACCGCGGAGAGGTGCCGGAGCGGTCGAACGGGGCGGTCTCGAAAACCGTTGAGGGTG
>CAWHTQ010000028.1:0-17109 GCA_963832275.1 uncultured Alphaproteobacteria bacterium | reverse complement strand
TCGGCATCTTGGCCGGGACCGACAACGAGTCGGCCGGTCGCGGTGGCGGCGGTCGGAGGTCGTGCGGTTCAGGCGGCTCCTTTGTGGTTGTCGTCGAGGCTGTCGGTGGAGGCTGTCGCTGGGACCGCGCCTCGCCCCATCCTTTCGGCGGCGGCTGCTTGCGGCGGCAGCTGTTGACGTTCATCTCGAGGATGGTCGCGTGGTGGACGAGCCGGTCACGGCGGTGACGGTGACGGTGGGGTCGGGGGAGATGTGGTCCGGGCGCGTGAGCGCTGGTTGGTGGCGATGGCGAGGCCGCGGGTCTCGTAGTGCGGCCCGATGAGCCGGAGAGGACGCAAGGTCCGGCCTGGTCCTTCTGAGCGTAGGCGATGTTGTCGAGGACGACCAGGTCGAAGTGGTCGAGGGTCGCGAGGGTGCCCTCGAGGGCGAGAGGTCGTGCTGGTGTGGCCTGGAGCCTTTGGACGAGGTCGGTGGTGCGGGTGGAGAGCACGGGGTGGCGGCCTCGATCAGGGCGTGTCCGATGGCACAGAGCAAAGGGGGTTTGCCGGGCCCGAGTGGCCGATGGCGATGAGGTTGGCGCCCGGCTCGAGCCAGTCGCCCGCGGTGAGCGCCTCGACCGCTTCTGGGGCACCTTCGGCAGGGCCTTGAAGTCGAAGGTGGCGAGGCGTCTTGCCGCCGGCAGATGGGAGGCGTCACCGGCGCTGCATGCGCGTGTCTCGCGGTCGGCGACCTCGCACTCGGCGAGGACTGCGAGGAAGCGTGCGCGGGTCAGCGTCCTTGTCGGCCCGCGGGGCCGCAAGCCCTGCCAGCGCCGGGCGAAGCCGGGCAGGCGCAGCGCCGCGAGCATGTCGGCAGCGTGTGGACGTCGACCTCCCGGGCGGTCATGCGCGCGCCTCAAGCAGGCGCGTCGAAGCCCGCGAGCGCGGCGAGCGTGACGGGAACGTCGGCGGGCAGACCGCGGCTGCGCGGCTGGAGCCGGGCACCGAGGCGCGGGCGTCGAGGTGCCGCCCTTCAGCGAGGTCCTCGGCGATCAGGTGGGCGAAGCTGCGGCCTGTAGCCCTCGTCGTGGGCGAGCGCGAGGAGGCCGACGATGCGCCGACAGGCGTCCTCTGGTGCAGCGCCTCGCACAGGCACGCCGAGGCGGCGGCGTGCCCTCGCGCGGCAAGAGGCCGTCGCGCAGACCGAGCGCGCGAAGGCTGTCGAACCGTAGGTCTGCCTTCGGCGAAACGGCTTGCGCCGAAGCACGGATCACGTGGCGGTGGTCGAGGACGTGGACGCCGGCCGCTGCTCGTGGTGTGCCGGCGGCGTGGATGGGTGACGACACGGTCGCTCCGAGCACAGCCCTCCATGCGGTCGTCAGGGACGTGGATGCGCAGGTGATGGCCGATCAGGCGCGTGCGGCGCGCTGGAGAGATGCCCCGCGGACGAGGAGCCGCTGGTTCGCGTGACGCGCGCGCACGTAATCCAATGAAGTCGGTGGTGCGCCGAGGGGGCAGGGGCTGGAGCGCCGCCGTCTCGGCGCGGACCGCGTCCTCGCGCCGCCGGCCCGCCGTGCGACGAGCTGATCCACGAGGACCGGTACCGGCGAGCCCGGCGAAGTCGCGTGAGCCGCCAGGATCAGGGCCTGGTCGAGGGGGTCTTGAGATGGCGGTGGTGGGACTGAACCGCGCTGTTCTCATGGGCCTGCCGGGGTGTGCGGCGGCGATCAGGCCGTAGTGGGCGTACAGCTCCTCGAAGCGCGCGGGGCGTCCGGCGGCCTCGCGCGTGAGGTCGCGCAGGCGCGCCGACAAGCTGTCGGTGTGGTGCTGGTGCGGGACGCCGCCGAGGCCCGACAAGGAATTCTGGAGGCTCCGGCGAGTGCCGTGAAGCTCCGCCGCCGAGGACGATGGCGGCGTGCTCCCAGCCGCTGTAGGCCAGCGTGAAGTGGTAGAGCTGGTGGTCGAGGGGCGTGCCGGCGATGGTGACGTGGAGCGCGCCGTGTCGGTGAGTCCGACAGGGCCAGGTGCCCCGGCTCGGGCGCGGCGGAAGATCACGTCGCGCGCAGGGCCGATGGAGCGCGCGCCAGTCGTGCACCTGCTGTTCCAGTGTCCGCCGGACGCGGTCGTCGGGGAGGTGTCGGGGTCGTCATCGGGAGGTGGTGCAGAGCGTGACCGCCTGGACCGAGGGGTGGCGCTCGAGGATCGGCAGCACCACCGGTTCGCATATCTCGCGAGGGGATCGGGGACGGGGGGGCCGTGCTTGGCGCGCCGTCGCGAGGGGAGACGGGGGTCGCCCTCGAGGCGCCGAGCGGGCGTCCGTGAAGCCAGCGCGGGCCGCGGCGAGCGTTGGGGATGGCGGGGACGGTCGTGCATGTACAGTGTCCCGCCGGTCGGTGACGGGTCTGCCCGGTACGTCGGGGACCTCCGTTGGGACGATCAGAGCATCCCGCCCGAACCACCTGCAGCGGCCAGCACCCCACGCCATCGCCCTCGGAGACGATCGCGCCGGCGGCGTCTGCCTCCAGTCGGGCTACGCCCTCCTGAGGCCGACGCCGCCGGCCAACTGGCTGTCGGCATCGGTCAGGGTGGTCGTCGCTCAACAAGGCCCCTCCCAGTGGCCCGGCCAGGCCGACCGGTCGCCTCCGCGGGGGCTCGCCGATCGTGATCTCGCTGCTTCGCGCGGACCGTCGATTCGAAGGCGACGAAGGAGTTGCGCCGACCGCGCATGCGCGCCCGCGGCACCTGGCCCGCGCCGCCGACGTCGCGCAGGCAGGCGCTCAGCTCGCCGGCGCGAGCCGCGCCGCGGCCGTGGATGGAGGGCGACAGGTCGGCTCGCCTCGTGCGAGATGCGCATCGTCTGGTCCTCGGCGACGCGATCGGCAGCCTGCGCGCGTTCCGCTCCGGGCTCCAGGCGCGAGCCGATCGCCTGGACTGGCGGCGGATCGACCGGCGCGCCCTCCACGGCACGGTCGGGCCGGGAACAGCCGCCCCCTTGGAGGCGGCGATCAAGCCGGCCAGCCGTTCCTCGACGGGGCGCCGAAGGGCCTCATCGGTCAGCCAGCTTCGCGGGCTTCGCTTCGGACGCCGCGCGGCACGACGGGCCGTGCCACCGCGCGGTCGTGGCGCGGCACTCGAAGCCGCCTGGCGGGTCGCCGCGCCGCTCGCACGAGAGGGCCGACGGGGCGCGGCCGAGGCGACTCGATTCCGCGCGCGCCGCGCCCCCGGGCGCGCGAGCCACGCGATTCCTCGCGCTCCGCGAAGGACAGCCGACGCCCCGAGGGCGGCTTGGCCGAGACGGATAGATGGTGGGCGGCATGCCGCCGGCCTCCCGGACCCCCTGGCCCCCACCGCCGGCGATGCCCCGGCAGCCGCCCCGGCGCCTCGTTCAAGCGCCCCTCCGCATGGCCGCCCGCATGCGTCCGGCGTCACCGCGCTGAGGGGTGGTTCGAGGGCATGAGTTCGTCGAGGCGGGCGATCTCGTGGTCCGGGATGCGGGCCAGGGTGTCGGCGAGCGAGGCCTCGGGGTCGGCGCCGCAGAGCTTGGCGGTCTCGATCAGGGTGTAGGCGACCGCGGCGGCGCGGCCGCCGGCCTGCGAGCCCGACGAACAGGCAGTTCTTCCGCCGAGGGCGATCGGCCTCATGGCGCGCTCGGCTGCGTCGTTCTCCGCCTCCAGGGTGCCGTGCTCAGGTAGGGCCTGAGCTTGGGCAGGCGCACGAGGGCGTGGCGGATGGCGGCCGCGAGCGGGGTCTTGCCCGACAGGGCGGGCAGCTGAGCGGCGAGCCAGGCCTCGAGGTCGTCGAGGACGGGACGGGCGTCGGCCTGGCGCAGGCGCGCCCTCTCCTCGGGCGGCCGGCCGCGCGCCGCCTTCTCGACCGCGTAGAGCTCGGCGATGCGCCGGATCGCTTCCTCGGCGATCGCGGAGCCTTGCGAGCGGTGGACGTCGACGAACTTGCGCCGGACGTGGGCCAGGCAGGCGACCTCACGGACGGCGTCCTTCCGGTACAGCTCCTTGAAGCCCGCGTAGTCGTCCGCGTGCATCCAGCCGGCGAAGGTCTTCAGGTGGCGCTGCGGGTGCTCGCCCCGGCGATCGGGCGAGAACTGGTACCAGGCCGCGGGCGGCGCCGGCCCGCCCCAGGGCCTCTCGTCGCGCACGTAGACCCACATCCGCGCCGTGGTGGTCCTGCCGCGGCCGGGGGCGAGCATGGCCACGGGGGTGTCGTCGGCGAACAGCGCCTCGCCGCCGAGGGCGTGCCGCCCGATGGCGGCCGCGAGCGGCTCCAGCAGCGCCGTCGATCGCCCGACCCAGTCCGCGAGGGTGGAGCGGTCCAGGTCGAGCCCGTCGCGGGCGTAGATCGTGCTCTGGCGGTACAGGGGAAGATGGTTGCCGAACTTCGAGACGAGGACGTGGGCCAGCAGCCCCGGCCCCGGGCGACCGCGTTCGATGGGCCGTGAGGGAAGCGGCGCCTGCACGAAGCGCTCGCAGCCCGAGCAGGCGAGGCGCGGTCGGGTGATGCGGTTCACGACGAAGCGCCCCGGCACGTACTCGAGCTCCTCGGTCACGTCCTCGCCCAGGCGTCGGAGGCGGCCCCCGCAGCGAGCGCAGGCCTCCTCGGCCGGCGCGATCTCGACCTCCATGCGCGGGACGTGGTCGGGGATCGGTCGGCGCTTCGGACGGCGCGCCTCCTCGTCCTCGTCCTCCTCGGGGAGCCGCAGCCGGCCCATGATGGCGCCGGCCGCCACCTCGCTCGCCTCGAGCGCCAGCTGGAGCTGGTCGGCGCTCTCGCCCGAGGGGCCGAACCGGTGTGCCCGGTGGCCCGCGAGCTGATGGCGCAGCTTCTCGATCAGCAGCGCCTGGGCCTTCACCTCGGCGATCAGGAGCCGTGCGAGGGCCTTCAGATCGCCAGGGTCCTCGGGCAGCGGCACGGCCTCGTCGAGCATGGCCGATGATAGCATGGCGAGGTGCCGGTTGGGGATCCCCAACCGGCTGGCAGGACGACATTATCCTGCCTTCAGCGGCCGCCATGGGCGGGCCGGGGTCCTCGAGTCCAGGCCCTCGAGCAGCATCGCCGTCTGCGCCGCGGTCAGCGCCACCTTGCCCTCGCTCGCCGAGGGCCAGGCGAAGCGGCCCCGCTCCAGCCTCTTGGAGAACAGGCACGAGCCCTGCCCGTCGAACCAGATCACCTTGATCAGGTCGCCGCGTCTGCCCCGGAAGATGAAGAGGTGCCCGGCATAGGGGTCGAGCTCGAGGGTCTTCTCGATCTGCGCCGCCAGCGAGGCGAAGCCGCGGCGCATGTCGGTCACCCCCGCCGCGAGCCAGACCCGCGTGCCCACAGGGACCGGGATCACGGGCCCGACAGCCCGCGGATCAGCCGCGCCAGCGCCTCCGGATCGTAGGGCCCCACGACCTGAAGCCGGTGACCGCCCGCGAGCTCCAGCTCGATCCGGCCCGCAGGCGCCGGCGCATCCGCCTCGACGGGCTCGCGATCTGGCTCCACACCGGCATCGACGATCTCGACCGGAAGGAACCCCACGTGCTCCTCCACGGCCGCCTCGTCGGGCGCGAAGCGCGGGTTCCTCAGCCAGCTGAACACTAGGTTGGCGTTGACGTCGTAGCGCCGCGCGACCTGGCTCACGGAGATGCCGGGCAGCCGTGCCTGCACGCAGATCATCCGCTTCTCGGCGTCCGACCACACCCTGCGCTTGCGTCGTCCACCCACCCCGAGGTCCCGATAGTGTCCATCATCTCCTAATGGACATCATCTCCCCGTAGCCCCGCCTCCGGCAGTGCAGGGAGCCCGGACGCTTACGGCCGCCCGAGAGGCGCCGGCGATCCTCACGCCGGGCCGCCCCCGGCCGAGCGAGCGCGGCGCGGCCCGCAGCCTCCGATCAGAACGCCGTCTCCTCGCCGTCATCGCAACCTCCACCTGCGGGGTGTCGCGGCGACCGCTCGAGACGCCCGACGCGCGCCGCCGGCCTTCGGGGCGCGCGGTGCGAGGGGGCCGGGGGGCGCCCATCGATGGGCTTCGTCGGCGACGCGCTCCACGACGCGATGCGCGAGAGCTTCTTCGCCACGCTGGAAGGCGCGATGATCGACCGCCGCCGCTTCCGCTCGCGCCCCGAGGCGAGGATGGCCGCCTTTTACTTCATCGAGGGACGGCTTCATCGAGGGACGGCTTCATCGAGAAACGGCGCGATCCGTCACGCCGCCACCCGGCGCGGATGCCGCTCACCCATCGGGTTCAAGGCCCGGCTCCACGACATGAACAAGCGAGCCCAGGCCCCATGCCGTCCGCCCCTGGGGTCAAATCCGACGCCGAGATGCACCGGCATGCGCGAGCTTCGGGACAAGGTCGCTCGGCACCACGGGAGAGAGGCGTTCCCGCTCACCCCGTCTCTGCCGTCCCCCGAGAAGGGCCGAGCAGGAGACGCTGTCAATGCTGACCTACGTCCAGTGGGGCCTCGGTCCGAGGGCCGCGCCTCCCGGCCCGCGGAAGGCCCGCGCGCATCGGGCGAGGGCATCGAGGCGCCGGTCAGCCCCCAAGGCACCTCGCGCCGCTCACGCTTCCGCCGGATCGGCGCGCCGTCGGTGTCGAGGGCGGACGACTTCGTCGGGGGCGGCCGACTTCGTCGGGGGCGGCCGACTTCGTCGGGGGCGGCCGACTTCGAGCTGAGGCACTCCCTTGCTTCCTGCAGCGCGCGGCCGCTGCCGACCGCGCGATCTCCGCACGCCGTTCCGGCGTCGTCCTCGCCGCCCGAGCGGCGACGCCCTCGCGCCCGAGCGCGTGGGCGTCGCTGTCCTCGCCGTCGCCGCCTGCGTGTTCCTCCTCGGCCTCGCCCGTGGCGATCTGCATCGCCCGCACGGCGCCGCGATGGCGTCGGCCGGGCGCTTCCCACGCTCCGGGCCCGTCGGCATGGTCTCTCCTCCATGCTTCGCGCCAAGCACACGGCGCAGAGCGAGGCTGACGCGACAAGGCTCGCGCGATGGCCGTCGAGGGCGATGGGTTTCAGACTGAGGGACTGCCGGGTGTTCGGGGCCTCAGATGTCCTGGCCGGCCATCTGCGTCGCGGCGGCGCGGCCGAGGTCGAAGCTCACCTCCTGATACATGGCGTCGAAGCCGTCGAACAGCGCGCGGTTGAGCGCCTGGCCCTCGGGCGTCTCGGAGAAGGCGATGTAGGCGTCGAGCGCCTCGTCCTCCAGAGGCTCGTAGGCGAGCGCCAGGAAGCCGCCGAGCCATCCCTCCATCTCCGAGCGGATCTCGGGCTCCGAGGCCCACACGTCCGCCACCAGATCCTCCTCGGGCACGGGCTCGGCGAAGGCGCCGCCGTCGCTCAGGCCGCGCAGGAAGGCGAGGTTGGCGTTGAGCGCGCCCTCGACGTTCTCGTCCACCAGGTCGTTGGCCTCGACGAAGGCCTCGACGCGAGCGGCGCGATCGGGATCCTCCTCGGGCATCAGCGACCAGGTCGCGCGGGCGGCCTCCTCGACCTCCTCGTCGGCCATCGCCTCGCGCGCGGCGAGCTCCAGATCGATGATCCGCTCGCCGCGCTCGGAGGCGAAGAAGTCGGTCATCGCCCCCACGTCCTCGCCCTCGAGCGCCGCGGACATGCCCTCGATCAGGCGCGCGCGCATCGCGTCCTCGTCGTAGACGCGCGCCACGCTGTCGCGCCAGCCGGCGCGGCCGCGGGTGGCGAACATCTCGTCGGCCAGCGCCTCGCCCTGCTCGGCGCCCTCCTCGCGCATCAGGGAGACGACCCGGTCGAGCTTGAGCGCGTCGAACAGCGCCTCGTGCTCGGGCGGCGCCTGGGCGTGCGCCGGGGCGGGCAAGGCGAGGGTCAGGGCCAGCGGGGCGGCGAGGGCGACGTGGCGGATCATGGGGGCTCTCCGAGGGGCTCGGCCATAGCTAGGGACGCATGTCCTCGCGGTCCAGGCGCTCCCTTGCCTCGCGCGGCGCCTTCGCCTAGATCGGCGCCAGACCGCGGAGAGGTGCCGGAGCGGTCGAACGGGGCGGTCTCGAAAACCGTTGAGGGTGCAAGCCCTCCCAGGGTTCGAATCCCTGTCTCTCCGCCATATAATCCCGATTTCTTGATTGCCTTCAGAGGCTTGCGCGAAAGGTGGTCTAGGCTATCCCCCTCGTTGTCCCCCTGCGCGCCGCTGCCTCTCAGGTCGCTGGGCGCTTCGGGGCTTGAACGTTGCTAGCTCCCGTCCACCCTCGCCTCGGCCTCGCGTGTCGCCCTGGCGAGGTGCCGCATGGCCACCTCGTCACGCGAGCGCCCGCCGTGTCTCCATGCCCCGTGCGTCTTGCCCCGTGGTGCGCCGCCTCCTACCCCGTGCATCCCGCAGACGCGCCAGCCTCGCATGGCCAGGGCGCGGCAGGGTGCCCCGGTGCGCGTGGAGCGCATGGCATAGCGCAGGGCCGCGTGGGCGCCTTGCATCGGGTCGGCCGACTCAGAGCGCTCGCCGCGACCCTCGGCCGGGAAAGAGTGGATAAGCCGCAGGGCCTTCTCGGGTGGGGCGTGGGGACACGCTTCCCATCCGTCGGGCGGCAGGATAGCCACATGCGGCGGGGCTAGGCGCTCTACCTTGGCGCCGGAGGCGCGCGGGGCTATGTGACGAGGCGAACGGGAGACGGGTGAGCGGATGGCACGGTGGGCGTGGGCCACGGCGCTGCTGATGGCCGCGCAAAGCTCTACCGTGACGGCAAAGCCTCTAAGCGTGGGGGAGGCGCTGCTCGGATGTGAGATGGCCCTATCGGGCCGGATCCAGGCCAACCCAACCGGCGACGATGCCCTCTACTGCATCGGAGTTGCCGAGGGGAGTCCTCATCACGATGGACCTCAACTGCGATGCGGCCGAAGCGGGTTTTGCTGTCCCGCATTCACTCGCCGCCGAGTTGCCGCCTTCCACCGGTGCCGCCATTCAGGCGCTCTTGAATTGGGCTCGCGAGAACCCCGCTCGTTGGGGCGATGGCTTGCCGTCTGGCTTTGTGACGATTTTACCAGAGGCGTTTCCCTGCTCTACCACTCGGTAAGGCCGGCCTTGGCGGAAGGGCTGGCATCGTCCTCGATCAGCCACTCGGGCCTTCCGCCACCGCTGCCCACTAGCTCATCGCCACCCTCGCGTCGGCCTCGCGTGCCGCCCTGGCGAGCGCGCTGGCGAGGCGCCGCACGGCTACCGCGTCGCCCGAGCGCCCGCCGTGCTTCCATGCCCCGTGTGCCTTGCCCCGCGGCGCGCCGCCCCCCGCCCCGTGCATCCGGCATACGCGCCAGCCACGAACGGCAGGCGCTCGGCAGGGTGCCCCGGTGCGCTTGGAGCGCGCGGCGCAGCGCGGCGCGTCGTGCGCCCTTTGCATGGGGTTCGCGTCACTTCCCATCGCTGCCCCTCCCCCCGGTCTCGACGGCGCCCACGATGGCCTGCCCGCCGCCCTCCACCGTGACGCGCTCGACGCGCACCACCTGCTGACCTTTGGAGCGGTAGCGCTTCAGGGTCTCCATCTGCCCCGCGTAGGTGCGCGCGAGCTTGTTGAGCGCCCGCTCGGCCGCGTCCTGCTGGGGGATGTTCTCGACGTGGTTGAGCCGTCGCGCCATCATCATGGTGGCCTGATGCACCGCCGCCATCTGCGCCGCCAACATCGCCTCCAGCGCGTCACGCGGCTCCACCGCCGCCACTACCGACAGGGCGAAGTTGGACACCCCCTCCGACACGCGCCGCCCGTGCGCGCCCAGGCTCACCACCTGGCTCAGCATCTCCTGCGCGAACCGCTCGTCGCCTGTGCCCATCGCATCCATCAGGAGCATAGTGGCCGTCGTGGGGTCGTCGTGGTCGTAGGCCACCGCCACCGATGCCGTGCGCGCGTTCTCGGTCAGGCGCACCCTCGGCATCCGGGGCTTGCCCTTCCGGCGGGCCAGGATGCGCTGGGCGGCGTCGTGCTCCCTCTGAAGGGCCTTGCGCTCCGCGGGCTTGGTGGGGGGCGGGGTGTCGCTCTTGGTCATGCGGTGGCTCCTCTGGCGGCCCACTGGGCCAACTCGGCGCGCGCCTCGGCCTCGGCCCGCAGCGCCGCGGCGTGGGCGCGGGCGCAGCGGCGCGCCTCGATGGCGTCACGCACCAGCGCGCTCAGCGCGTCGGGCGCGATGGCCTCGGCCTGCACCGTGGCCTCGGCCGAGAACGAGCGGCGGTCGGTGCGCTTGGGCGGCGCGGTGGGCAGCCCAAGCGCCGCCGCCAGCGCCGAGGTCACGGCAAAGCCGTGAGAACCGCGGCGCGGCCCCGCCCAGCGCGGCCGCCATCGCCCCCACGTCCTCGGCCAGCGACGCGAACAGGTGCTCGCCCGAGGGGTCGAGGTCGCCCACGTGCAGCACCTCCGCCGCGGGGGCGTCGCACGTCGCCAGCTCGCGCGCGAGCGCGTGCTTGGCCGTGAGGCTGTCGAAGCCCCCCGAGGAGAGCACGGGCACCCCGTAGGGATCGGCCGCGCGTGCGAGCATCGGCGCCATGCCCGCCGCCTCGCACAGAAGCCACAGCCGCCGATGCTGGCCGCCCTGCCGGTCGAGCCGGAAGCCCCGCGCCCAGCGCGCCACGTCGGCCTGGAACGCCTCCGGGCCCGCCCAGTGGTGCGCCTCCACCCGTGCGGCGCCGTCGTCGCGGATGGCGCCGAAGGGCACGAGCCCCGCGCGGCGGGCGCGGTTCAGCGCCTCGCCCAGCCGCGCGTAGGCGTGCTCAGTCTTGTCGTAGCCGTGCCTGCCCACGAGGCGGTAGAACACCTGGCGCACCGTGAGCGGCAGGTAAGCCTCATATCAAGCGACATTCGGAACTGGCCCGGCGCATTGCCTCACATGAGACGTTACCCGACGCTGCCATCGCCGCGCCTTGGTCGCTACGCGCCGCCGAGGCGGGGCGGCGAGCGGCAGAGCGATGGCGGGGAGGATCAGCATGGCGGCACGAGCCGAGGTGGCGGCGGCGACGAGGGAGCGGTACGCGGTGAGCGGGCGGGCCGCGAAGGGCGCGATCCTCGACGAGTTCGTCGCGCTGACGGGGCTTCATCGCAAGCACGCCATCCGCCTGCTCCGTGCGCCCACCGAGGAGAGGCGCTCCCGAGGTAGGCCGAAGACGCTCTACGGCACCGCCGTGAAGGCAGCGCTGGTCCTGCTCTGGGAGGCGTCGGACCGGGTGTGCTCGAAGCGGCTCGTGCCGATGATCCTGGTCTTGCTGCCGGCGCTGGAGCGACACGGGCAGCTTGCAGCTGACGAGGGACTGCGAGCGAAGCTCCTCGCGATCAGCCCGGCTACGATCGACCGGCTGCTGTCGGAGACGCGCATCGCGGCGGCGCAGGGGCGCAGGCGGCGGGCCGGCTTCAGCTCGGCGGTGCGCCGGTCGGTGCCGGTGAGGACCTTCGCGGACTGGGGCGATCCTCCTCCGGGCTTCGTGGAGGTCGACTTCGTGGCGCATTCCGGCGTCAGCGCGGCCGGCGCCTTCGTGCAGACGATGGTGCTGACCGACATCGCGACGGGCTGGACCGAGTGCGTGCCGGTGCTGATGCGGGCGGGCGCGCTCGCGCTCGAGGCGCTGCAGGCGGCGCGAGAGCTCTTCCCCTTCCCCCTCAGGGGCGTCGACTTCGACAACGACGGCGCCTTCATGAACGAGCCGGTGGTCTCCTGGTGCCGGGCGCAGGGGCTCGAGGTCACTCGCTCGCGGGCCTACCGCAAGAATGACCAGGCCTGGGTGGAGCAGAAGAACGGGGCGATCGTTCGAAGGCTTGTCGGCTACGGCCGCTTCGAGGGCGTGGTCTCTGCCAAGGCGCTCGCTCGGCTCTACGCGGCGGCCCGGCTGCATGTGAATCTGTTCGAGCCCTCGTTCAAGCTGCGCGAGAAGACCCGCGTCGGCGCGAAGGTGACGAAGCGCTGGCACCCGCCGGCCACGCCGGCCGATCGGGCTCTGGCCTCGGGACGGCTCGACACGGAGAGCATGGCGCGCATCGCCGAGCTGAGAGGACGGGCTGACCCCGTGATCGCGCTGGCGACGATCCGGGCGGCGCAGGCCGAGTTGGGCCGGCGCGTCGACCAGCGCGGCGCCGCGGCAGCCTCGGGGGAGACGCCCGTCGCCGTCAACCTCGCGGCCAGCGTCTCCCGTGCCGAGAAGAACGGTGAGCGCCGCGCAATTCACCGCCGCCCCTATCGCCGAGTGAGGCCGATCCCGAAACGCCCGTCGATGCTCGATCCCCACCGGGCCGAGATCGAGGCATGGCTCGAGGCGCAGCCCGAGATGACGGCGGTCGCCCTGCTGGCCTGGCTCAAGGAGCGCCATCCCGACCGGTTCGCCGACATCCATCTGCGCACCACGCAGCGGCTCGTGAAGGCGTGGCGGGCAGAGCAGGCGAAGAGGATGATCCGGCTCGGAACGGCGGCGCTGACGCTCCCGCCCGGTCAAGAAGCGGCGGCTCTGGCGCCGCCTGAGGCCGCGGCGCTCGGTAACATTCTCCAGATGAGGCAACAGGCCGGACCAGTTTGCCGTGACGCCTGACACCTCATACTCGGCCAGCACCTCGTTCACCCGTTCCACGAGGGCGAGCGTGCCGCGTTGGGGCCGCCAGGGCGCGAAGCCGCGCGGGCGCGTCGTGGTGGCCATGCTAACCTCCCTCGCCCGTCGCAGCGGCGCCGAGGTGGTCCACAGGCGCACGCCCCGGCGCCGGGCGCCAAGGGTTGCGCGCCGCTGCGTCCAGCGCGGCGGGGCCGTGCGCGGCGAGCGCCAAGCGATCGGCCTCGGCGCGGGACAGGCCGCCGTCGAACTCCATGATGGCGGCACGCTCCTCGGCGGCGTCGAGGAGGTCCGCGAGGTCGGGGGCAGCTCGGGACTCGAAGGCGGCCGCGAGCGCCGCGCGGATATCGACGGCCTTCCTCCGAAACTCTGTCGGACCGGTCGGACGTGTCGGACCGCGTTGCGACGGCTCGCCTTTCTGCGTCCGACAGGCCAGCCACCGCGTCGGACCGGTCGGACCGCGGGTGCAGCGCCGGTCCGACACGTCCGACACGCCCGAGGCCGCGTCGGACGGGAAATTGTTATCGCTGGCAACGGCGTCCGACACGTCCGACCGGTCCGACACGGGCTCGGGTGCCGACCTATCCATCGTCCGTCCCCAGGATGTCGGACCGGATCGCGTAGGCGCGCGGGCGCTCCCGAACGAGGCTTGCAGGAAGCCGGGTCGGAAGGGTTGCGCCCATCGCCTGGCACGAGAAGGTCGGCTGCGTGAAGGTGGCGAGCCGCCCTAGCGGGGTCGGCGCCTCGATGCATGGCGCGCCATGCGTCTGCGGCGACGTAGAACACTGCCCCGTCCCGCCAGCCTGCGCGGTCGATGACGCGCCGCCCCGAGCCGAAGAGGGCACCCTCCGATGCCAGGACCTCGCCCACCGCCTCGAAGCGCGAGGAGCCGTGCGCCACGAGGAAGGCGCGCGTGCGGGCGACGGCCTCGCGGGCTTCCGCCGGTCCCGCGCCGCCGCGCCCGTCGAGCCACAGGCCCAGCGCCTCCAAGGCCGCGCCGCGCGCCGCGGCCACAGGCCAGCCCGTGAAGCCGTAGGCGGTCGCGGCCTCGCCCGCCGCGGCGATCAGCCCTAGGCGCTGGGCGGCGCGCTCTGTCTGCCCCTCGCCCGTCGAGGCCGAACCGCTCGACGGCTGCGGCGCGGAAGGCTGCGATGCCCTCCCGCACGGCGGTGAGGCATCCCTCCCGGTCCGCGAGGAACGCCTCCACGAAGCCGGGGCCGGCGGTGCCATGGTGCTCGGCGGTGGCGGCCTTCATGCGGTCTGCGAAGGCCGCGCCGTCGCGGGCGCCGTGCAGCGTGTCGAACGCCCCATGGGGCCGCGTGTCGGCGGCGAGGTCGAGGAGGCGCACCGCTTGACCCGCCGCCATCCGGTCTCCCGCCTCGGCTATCTTGTCCGCCAGGCCCAGCTCGCCCGACGACAGGATCACGACGCGCCAGCGTGCCGAGCGCCGGGCGCGACCCGAGCGGTCGGCCCGCGCCTTGCCCACGCCGTTGGCCAGCATGTAGGCCGCGGCCCCCGCCTCGCGGCCCGACACCTCGCCCATCTCGTCCAGCGCCAGGAGCGAGCCGTTGGCGGCGCAGGCCACGCCCTCCAGCCCGTTGGCGGTCGCGCGCCAGGTGTGCAGGAAGCGAGGCGAGCCCCACACCGACACCGCCGCGCGCTGGGCGGTGCTCTTGCCGCGCGAGGAGGCGCCGCGCAGGTGCACGCCCCCGCCGTCGAGGCCCAGGGGCTCCAGCAGCGGCCCTGCGAAGGCGAGCGACACCGAGAGCACCAGGAGCGGGTTGCCGACGCAGGGGGCGGCCACCACCTCGCGCCAGCCGTCGAGGGTGCCCACCGCCGTCATCTCGGCCGCCGCGGTGGGCGCGGCCTCCGCCTGATACACCACGTCCGCGGCGCCCAGCACGCGGCCGTCGCCCAGCGCGAAGGCGCCGCAGGTCTCGTCCGTCCAGCCGAGCCGATCGGCCGTGATGGCCCTCGCCTTGGGCCGCCACCGCATGAGGAGGTCGGACAGACCGTTCCGGGCCTTGGTGCCCGAGGCCATGTTGAGCCCGAGGCGCAGCAGCTCGGCGCGCAGCTCCCGGCCGTCGCCCGCGAACAGCTCGGCAGGCACGGCCCACCGGTGCACAAGGCGGTCGGCGTCCGTCACCTCCACGAGCCGGCCCCAGCCGGTGCCGTCCCGGCCCCGAGGCAGCGCGAGCACGCGAAGAGGCGAGCACAGCCACACCCACTCGGTCCCGCCGTCCTTCGCGTCCTGCTCGCGCTCGATGCCGTGGCGCCCGACGCGGAAGCCCTTGGGCAAGCCATCGGGCGGCGCGTCCTTCTCGTCGTGAGGGAGGAGGGGGATGGGCTTGGAACGGGCCGTCATGCCACCGCCTCCGCGCGCAGCATGTCGTTGAAGTCGAGCCCGTCGCCCGGATCGGCGCGCAGCACGCGCCAGCCCTCGGCCGTGGCGCGCCGGGCGAGGGCATGGGCCGCCTCGCGCCCGGCGCGGTCCCTGTCGCTGGCCACCACCAACTCGGCGCCGGCCATGGGGCGCGGCAGCCGCAGCGCGGCCATGCCGTGAGCGCTCAGCGCCGCCCACAGACTCAAGGGGCCATCGAGAAGCCCCGACGCGAGGCTCAGCGCGGTCTCGATGCCCTCGGCTACCACCAGCCGCCTGTGGCCCCCGAGGAGCCGCACGGCACCGCCGGCCGTGGCGCCCAGCATCATCTTCGCGGGCTCCACCGCGGCCTTGCCGCCCGAGGGCGCGAGGTAAGTGCGGTGCACCGCGGGGCCGTCCACCCCCTCCACGCGGCCGACCATGGCAGGATGGCACCGGGCGGTGGGGCCGTGCCAGCACGCCAAGTGGAAGCGCAGCGCCTCGCCCAGCGGGGCCGTGACGCCCCGCCCGCGCAGGTAGCGCTCGGCGAGCGTGCCCGCGATGGGCTGGGCCTCATGCCAGCACCGCTCGGCCTGGATGGCGCGGCGGGTGGCGTCGGCTGCCTACCTCGCGTCGCCGGTTCGGGCAGCTCGGCCGGATCAGGCAAACGCTCGTCGCCTCGGCCTTCCACCAGCCCAAGCCCGCGCAGGGCGTCGAGGATGGCGGGCCACTCACAGCCCGCATGGCAGCGGGCCAGCAGGCGGCCGTCGTGCCCGTCCGCGAGCGACAGGCTCGGGCGGCGGTCGTCATGCGCGGGGCACGGGGCGAGCCATCCCCGCCCCGCCTTGCGGCCCCGCAGTGCCAGGGCGATGCTGCGGGCGTCCATCACGCGGCCTCCCGGTGACGGGCGGGCGTCACGCGCGAGCGCAGCACGTAGCGGCCGTGGGTGCCCGCGAACGGGCCGCCGTGCGGCTCGTAGATCGTCTCGATGGCGACACCCATGCGGCGCAGGCGGTGCACGTAGGCGCTCCAACGGGGGCCGGGATCGTCAATCGGGGTGCAGCCTTGGAGCCCGCGCGGCGCAGCCGGTCGAGTGCCCACTGAACGCGGCCGTCGAGGCAAAGCGTGAAGGGCTCGCCCGCGCTGGGCGTGATGACGTAGGCCGCAGCGCCTTTGCCGCGCCCGCGCTTCGATACTATGTTCGGAGCGCCCGCCGCATTCGCATGGCGATTGCCCCGCCCCGTGTCGGCCCGCCAGCCGCGCAGGGGGCGTTCATTGCCCGCCCATCGCTCAGGCCGCCGTGCGGGGGGCGCGGGCCTCAAGCCAGGCGGCAACGTCGCTTTCGCGCCATCCCACCATGCGGGCGCCCAGCCTGACGGGCTGGGGAAACTCGCCTCTCCCCATCCAGTCATAGGCGGTCGAGCGGGAGATGCCGCAGCGGCGCAGCACCTCGGGGAGTTGGAGGATACGTTCGGTCACGGCCGGTCCTTTCCGGTTGCAGGGAATGCAAGCCGGAAGATGGCGGATGAGCTTTGGCCACGCTTAGCCGGGTTGGCCAGATTTCTTTGGGCGTCCACTCCGCAGGCTCGCCACGTCGCGTCGAATGGTGCGGGGGGATGCCTCAATTCCGTGTTCATCGTGGAGGCGCCGGATTAGGTATTCCTCCAATGCGCCACCAGTGAGTTTGGTCTCGGCAAGCATCATCGCCACTGCGTCGCGGCGCGCCGCAGCAGGCGCCCGCGCTTTCTGAACTGCGCGTGTCCGATGCCCGTCGAGAATCCGGCGCTGCTTATATCCGGTTGTGAGCGCGGCGAGGTGAAGCCCATGATGACGCGCCCTCGTGCGTAGCTCGCCCAGCGCGTGCGCCGCCCACAGCGCGGCATCGGGCGTAGGGTCGTCGAGCACCTTCCGAATGGCATAGGCTTCCTCGGCAAGCCAATACTCAGGAGTGCCATACTCGACGCGGCGGCGAATGAAGTCCAACCCGCGCTCCGGCCTTGAAGCTGCGTCCATACCAATGTGGCGATGGAACATCGAATTCCGTTCTCGTTTCAGGCCAGATGCTTTGCAACCGTGCTTCATCTTCCTCAGAGATGCGCGTCCAGTCATTGCCATCAGGGCCGTATACCTCGATCCGCCCTCTCAGCGGTGGCGCCCCTCTTGCGTGGAAGTATATCTCGATGATGGTGAAGCGAAGTGCGAGCGCATTGCTATAGGATTCGCACGGTAGGCCATTGTCACCGCCGGGATG
>CAWHTQ010000027.1:0-8687 GCA_963832275.1 uncultured Alphaproteobacteria bacterium | reverse complement strand
ACCTTGGACACGGCCCGCGCCTATTGCGACCGCATCGTGGCGATGCGCGCGGGCCGGGTCTTCTTCGATGGCTCCGCCGCCCAGCTGACCGACGACGTCGTGCGCGACATCTACGGCACCAAGGGGCTGCGCGAGTTCGACGAGGCCGTCACCTCCACCGCCGCCCGCGCGGTGGAGCCGGCCTGACCAGCGCTAGAACGGGGGACCCAACCATGCGCTTGCTGACCACGACCGCCCTGATCGCCATCACCACCGCCACGGCCGCGATGGCCGACTGGCGCGAGGACTACCAGACGCTGCGCTTCGGCATCCTGTCGTCGGAGAACGAGGCCGACCGCATCAAGCGCTACGAGGGCCTGCGCTCCTATCTCTCCGAGGCGCTCGGCGTCGAGGTCGAGATCTTCACCGCCGGCAACTACGACGGCGTGATTCAGGCGCTCGCCGCCGACCAGATCGAGATCGCGCGCTTCGGCTCGTCGTCCTATGCCGCTGCCTACACCGCGACCGATGGCGGCGTCGTGCCGTTCCTGACGGACCAGAAGGCCAACGGCTCCTCGGGCTACTACTCGGTCCTCGTGACCCGCTGCGACAGCGGCATCGAGAGCCTCGCGGATGCCGAGGGCAAGGTCATGGCCTTCGCCGACCCCGACTCGACCTCGGGCTACGCCGTGCCGTTCTTCAACCTCGTGGAGCGCGAGGGCATCTCGCCCGACACCTACTTCGCCGCGACGCCCTTCTCGGGAAGCCACGAAGCCGGCGTCCAAGGCGTCGTCAACGGCACCTTCGACGTCGCCGCGACCTACCGGAACAACGAGGCCGACGGCATCGTCAAGCGCATGGAGCGCAAGGACATGATCGACACCGGCGTCGTCTGCACGATCTGGGAATCGCCGCAGATCACGTCGGGCCCGTGGACCGCCCGCGCCAACCTGCCCGAGGAGATGG
Organism: uncultured Alphaproteobacteria bacterium; assembly: GCA_963832275.1. Classification (GTDB taxonomy): domain Bacteria; phylum Pseudomonadota; class Alphaproteobacteria; order Rhodobacterales; family Rhodobacteraceae; genus Hasllibacter. The sequence continues at coordinate 7,742 of CAWHTQ010000027.1, read as the reverse complement.
TCGCCGATATCAAGGATGCGATCATGGCCGTCCCCGAGGCCGATCAAGCCGCCTATCGCGACTTCACCTCCTTCGATCCGTCCGACGACAATCCCGACGTCGGCTTCCTGGAAGTGGACCACGAGCGCTACCAGTGGATCGTCGACATGCGCCAGTGGCTGCGCGACCAGCGCCGCGGCTGAGGACCTTCGGCCCGAACGCATAGAGGCCCCGCCCCGGAGCGCGCTCCGGGGCGGGGCCATGTCCGCCACCCGCAGGACCCGTGCCCATGACCATCGCCGAGATGACGGCCCATCCGACGACCTCCGGCCCGTCGGCCGCGCAGGCCTTCGAGGCGAAGTTCTCCGCCCACCGCGCCGCCTCGCGCCGCGCCTGGGCGGCCGGCAGCGCGGTGTTCGCCATCCTCTTCGTCCTGACGGCGTGGATGGGCGACGTCTTCGACGTGCGCCAGGTCACGGCCGCCGATGGCAGCCGCGAATGGCGGTGGGTGATCCCCGCCGGCATCCCGCGACTGGGCGAGTTCATCGGCAAGACGCTTCCGGATCTCTCATGGGCCACGCTCGGCGCCGACCTCGCCGAGTGGTTCTGGCGCTGGCGCACCTGGCTCGACCTGCTGCTGGAAACGGTGCTCATCGCGTTCATGGCCACCACATTGGGCGTGGTCGGCGGGTTCGTCCTGTGCTTCCCGGCCGCTCGGAACCTGGCGCCGAACGCCTGGGTGCTCTGGCTCTGCCGGCGCTACCTGGAGATCGCGCGCACCGTGCCGGACCTCGTCTGGGCGCTGATCTTCGTCTTCTGCTTCGGCGTCGGGCCGCTTGCCGGGGTCCTGGCCATCGGGATGGCGGCGACCGGCGCGCTCGGCAAGCTCTACTCGGAAGTCGTCGAGAACATCGACATGCGCCCCCTGGAGGGCGTGAAGGCGGCCGGCGGCTCCTGGTTCGATCAGGTCCGCTACGGCGCCGTCCCGCAGGTCGCGCCGGGGATCGTGAGCTACACGCTCCTGCGCTTCGAGATCAACGTACGCGCCTCCTCGATCATCGGCTACGTCGGCGCGGGCGGGCTGGGGCAGGAGATCCGCACCGCCCTGAGCTTTCAGGAATACACCGACCTCTCGGCGCTCTTCCTCATCGTCTTCGCGACCGTCATCGCCATCGACTGGGGCTCCGAGCGCCTGCGCCACAGCATCATCGGATTGGAGGAGGGCCCGCGATGAGCGACATGAGCCATGACGCGTCGCGGACTACGGGCCGCATCGAGGCGCTGCGCGCCGCCTACCCCCGCGCCTTCCGCGATCCCGCCGGCGTGCGCGCCCGGCGCGCGGCGCTCTGGCTCGGCTTCATGGCGCTTTTCGTCTGGTGCCTCGTCGACTTCGACGTCACCCCCGAGCGCATCTGGACCGGACTCGGCCGCTTGGGCCGCGTCATCTCGTTCATGTTCCCGCCCCATATCTGGGAGACGCGGAAGGAATGGTCGGAGATCCTCTACGCCTTGGGCGAGACGCTCTCGATGGCCTTTCTCGGCACGGCGCTCGGCGCGGTTGTCGCCTTCCCGCTCGCCTTCCTCGGGGCCAAGACCGTCAACCGCATCGCCGCCCTGCGCTTCACCGCCAGGCGCGGCTTCGACGCGATCCGCGCCTTCGAGACGCTGATCCTCGCGCTCATCTTCATCCGCGCCTTCGGCCTCGGCCCGCTCGCCGGCATTCTGGCCATTGCGGTCTCGGAGGTCGGCACCTTCGCCAAGCTCTGGTCCGAGGCGCTGGAGAACACCTCCCGCCGGCCGGTCGAGGGGGTCGTCGCCTCCGGCGGCTCGCGGCTCCAGGCGATCCGTTTCGGGATCATGCCGCAGGTCTCGCCGGTCTATCTCTCGATCATCCTCTACAACTTCGAATCGAACGTCCGCTCGGGCACGATCCTCGGCATTGTCGGCGCGGGCGGGATCGGCTTCCTCCTCTCGGACCGCATCGCGGCGTATCGCTGGGATGAGGCGTGGTCGATCATCTTCCTCATCGTCGGCATGGTCTACGTGATCGACTGGCTCTCGGGCCGGGTGCGCGCCAAGCTGATCGGCGGCTACGAGGGGGCGAAGTGAAGGGCCTCTCGGAGGCGCCCACCGTCCACGAGACCGCCACCGTCGAAGGCACGTCGCTCGGGGCCTGGACCGACATCGGCGCGGGCACGGTGCTCAAGGACTGCACGGTCGGCGACTATTCCTACCTCACCCGCGGCTGCCATGCCGTCTGGTGCGATATCGGCAAGTTCTGTTCCATCGCCAACGCAACGCGGCTCAACCCCGGCAACCATCCCACCTGGCGCGTCTGCCAGCATCACTGGGTCTACCGCGCCGCGCAATACGGGATGGGCGAGGACGAGACGGGCTTCTTCGACTGGCGCGCGTCGCACCGGGTGACGGTCGGCCACGACGTCTGGATCGGCCACGGCGTGACGGTCACGGCCGGCGTGACGGTCGGCACCGGCGCGGTCATCGGCGCCGGCGCCGTGGTCACGCGCGACGTGGCGCCCTACGAGGTGGTGGGCGGCGTGCCCGCCCGAGTGATTAAGCGCCGCGTGCCCGAGGCCGAGGCCGAGCAGCTGCTGGCGCTCGCCTGGTGGGATTGGGACCGCCAGCGCCTGATCGACGCGCTCCCGGACATCCGGGCGCTGTCGGTGGGGGAGTTCCTCGGCGCCTACGGATGACACGGCTGGGCGGGCCGACATTCCATCCAGATGCGCTTAGGATCACGGTCCACGATCTCGAAGCCCCCTTGGAGATAGAAGCGGATGGCCGGGTTGGTCGTCAGGACGCTGAGCCGGACGCCTGCGCCCGAAGCCGCCGCCTCCTTCACGATGCTGCCGAGCACTTGAGCGCCGATCCCAAGATTTCGGAACGAAGTCGCGATATAGAGTTTTCGCAGCCGGACATGGGCGCTCTCTCGTTCGGTCGCGACCACGCCCACGTCCCGCCTGTCCCAGACGACGATGCGATGGCCCGTCGGATCGAGCGTGTCGGGCGTAGCCGACGGCCGCCAAGACCCCCATAGCGCGATCGCATACCCCCGCATGCCAGTCTCTTCCATGCGAAGGATGAAGGGGGCATCCGCAGCCTTCGCAAGTCGGAGCGAGATGGCGGCACGCTTCTCCGTCAAACCACCAACCCCCGCTCCCGCAACCACCCGAACCCCCGCGGGATATCCGCCTTGTCGCGCAGCTCCAGCACCAGATGCGGGTCGGGCGCTTCGGCTAGGGCGGCGAAGACCGCGGGCCATTCGATCTCGCCGTCGCCGGGGGGCCAGTGGCGGTCGGCGTGGCCGTCGACGTCCTGGAGGTGGACGTGGGAGAGGAGGGCGCCGGCGTCGCGCACGAAATAGTCCACCGGCGGGGCGCCGGCCGCGCGGCGGGCGAGCTGGGCGTGGCCGGTGTCGATGGAGAGGCGCAGCCAGTCCGAGCCGATCCCCTCCACCATCTCGCGGCGGTGGGCGGGCTCGGGGTCCTGGATGTTCTCCAGCACGAGGGTGACGCCCTCGCGCGCGCAGACCTCCAGCACGGGCGCCAGCGTCTCGGCGCAGCGGCCGGCGCGGGCGGCGGCGTAGCCGGGCGAGGCGAGGAGGTTGTTGCGGTGCCAGGCGTCGTAGGGCGAATGGATCACCATCTGCCGCGCGCCGATGGCGGCGGCCGTCTCGACGGCGAGCGACACGCGCGCCGAGATCAGGGGGCGCAATTCGGGGTCCTTGTTGTCGATGTCGAGGCCCTCGTAGGGGCCGTGGATTCCGACGCGGCCTTCGTGCCCAGAGAGGGCGGCTCTAGCCGCCGCGATGCAGTCCTCGCGTTCGAAGGCGAGGGCGGCATGGCGGGTGAAGTCCTGTATCTCGATGTCGCGGGCGTCGTCGAAGAGCCAGTCGCGGTGCTCTGCGATCTCGGCGGCGGCCAGGGCGGCGCCGATCTTGAAAGGGGTCATGCAGCCTCCGGGGTGAGCGTGAGGGCGGGGCGGCCGGCGACCCAGAGGGCGCGGACGGTGGGAGCTTGGCCCGCGGGCCAGTCCAAGAGCACCAGGTCCGCGCGCTGGCCCGTCGCGAGTGTCCCGCGATCCGCGAGGCCCATAGCCCGAGCGGGGCCCGAGGAGACGAGGGACCACAGGTCCTGGAGGGGCGCTCGATGCTCGGCATGCAGGCGCGCGACGGCGGCGAGAAGGGCGGGGTAGAAGTAATCGGAGGCGAGGGCGTCGCACATCCCGTCCTCGATCATGTCGGCCGCGCCCAGCGATCCGATATGGCTGCCGCCGCGCATGACGTTAGGCGCGCCCATGACGATGGCGTCCCCGCCGGCGCGGGCGGCCTCGGCGGCGGGCGGGGTCATTGGAAATTCCGCGACTCGAGCGCCATGGCCACGGAACCACGCGCGCGTCTCGGCAGTGGTATCGTCGTGGCTGAGCATCGGGGCGCCCGCCTCGCGCGCCGCCTGCGCCAAGCCCTCGATATGCGCCGGCACGTCGCCGCGCCGCTCCCAGACCTCGCCCAGGAGGGCGACGTAGTCGTCCTGCGACAGGCCCGCGCGCGCGGCGTTCTTGGCGGTCCGTTGGCGCAGGCGGTCGTCGGCGAGGGACGCGGTGCCGAAATCGGGCGAAAGCTCGAAGCCCCGCTCCTGCACGCTGGTCCCGAAGGCGCGCATCGCCATGGAGGTGTGATCGTTGAACGCGAGCGCGGGCGTCAGCCGCCCGCCCAGGGCCTCGCGCACGAGCGCCTCGGCCTCGAAGGCGAAGGTCTCCCACCGCAGCTGTAGGCGGTTCTCGACCACCAGCCGCGGCGCGAGGCGCTCCAGCGCGGCGACGAAGCCCCGGCCGCGCTCCGCCGAGCGCAGCCCCGGCTCCCAGGAAAGCGTGAGCGCGTGATAGGCCGTCGCGATGCCGCTGGCGGCGAGCTGCCTGTCGGTATCGAGCACCGCGACGTCGAGCGGGGCGAAGACGCCCGGGCGGGGCGAGACTTGCCGCTCGAAGGCGTCGCCGTGCACGTCGATCAGTGCAGGGGCCAGGATCAGGCCGCGCGCATCGATGCGGGCCTCGCCGGGCCCGTCCACGATCACGCCCTCCGCGAAGGTGAGTGGCGCGTCCTCCAGCCCGCCCGTGGTCAGCAGTCGCGCGCCTTCGATGGTAACGCTCATCTCAGGCGCCTCCGCAGGATGTCGGTCAGCCATTCCATCGCCAGCACCAGGGCGAAGATCGCCAGCATGATGGTCGCCGCGTTGTCGTACTGGAAGAGATCGAAGGCGGATTTGAGCTCCTGACCAATGCCGCCCGCGCCGACGAGACCGAGAACCACCGAGGAGCGAACGGCCTTCTCCAGCGCGAAGAGCGCGGTGCCGGTCATCGCGGGCAGGGCGTCTGGGATCACGGCGCCCAGGAGGATGCCGCCCTGGCCCGCGCCGCCGGCGCGCAGCGCCTCCTGCGGGGCCTCGTCGGCGTCCTCCATGTGCTCGGCGAAGAAGCGGCCGCAAAAGCCGATGGTGTCCACGAGGATGGTCATGGTCCCGGCGACGGCCCCGAGGCCGACCGTGACGACGAAAATCAGCGCCCAGACGAGATCGGGCACCGTGCGGAAGAGCGAGATCAGCGCCTTGAACGCGAAGGCCAGACGCGGAACGGGGCTGAGGCGGCGGGCCGCCAGCCAGGCGATGGGCAGGGACAGGATCACGCCCAGGACGGTGCCGGCGATGGCGATCTGAAGCGTCTCGACGAGGCGCCAGCCCATGCGGGTCAGGAAGCCTGGATCGGTCTCGGGCGGCCACATACGGCCCAGGAGCGAGCCGAGGCGCGGGACGCCGTTCGCAAGCCGCTCGGGCGAGGGGGTCACGGGGACCATCATCGCGATGACGAGGGCCGCGGCGCCGATGAGAAGGGCGAAGCGCAGCGCGCCGCCGGACTCCAGCCGCGCGGGGGCGGCCGTCATTCAGCCGGCTCCGGGACGCGTTTGGGGAAGAGGCGCGCAAGGCGCGCCGGGTCGGTGCGTGCGGCCGGCGCGTCGAGGACGACGTGGCCTTGCTCCAGCGCGACGATGCGGGTCGCATAGGCCCGCGCGTGCGCCATGTCGTGCGAGGTGAAGAGGAGGGTGCGGCCCTGGGCGGTCTCCGACAGGGCGCGCATGACCTCGTGCCCGGCGGCCGGGTCGAGCGAGGCGGCCGGCTCGTCGGCGATCAGCAGGTCCGGGCCGCGCACCAGGGCGCGGGCGATGGCCACGCGTTGCGCCTGGCCGCCGGAAAGATGCCCCGCCCGAACGCGCGCGCGGTCCGCGAGGCCGACGCGGCCGAGCGCCTCCATCGCCGCCTCGCGAAACGCGGCAGGGGCGGACATCTCGTGCCAGGCGCGCCAGCCCCCGGGGCGGTGCATCAGGCCGTGGACCACGTTCGTCAGCGCGCTCGCGCGGCGCACGAGGGCGTGGTGCTGGAAGACCATGCCGGTCCGGCGGCGCAGGCCCTTCCCGGCGGGCACGCCGAAGGCTCGGCGCTCGCCAGCACAGTCCACGAGCCCGGTCAGCGCCCGCAGCAGCGTCGACTTGCCCGCGCCGTTGGGCCCGATGAGCGCGACACGCTCACCGGGGGCGATGTCCAGGGTGATATCCGACAGGATCCGCCGCCCGCCCAGATCGACGCACAGACCCCGCGCGGACAGCGCGGGGGCCTCGAGCCCGGCGCGAGCTGCGAGCCCCGCGGGGGCCGCCGGCGCCGCGCAGCGGTCAGTCGCCGACGAACTCACCGAAGCCCTCGACACCGATGGTGCGGTACATGTCTCGCACGTAGTCGTAGTCGTCGTCGTCGACCGTGCCGAGGAAGAAGCCGCCCTCGTACTTGTCGTTGTCCTCGCCCATTAGGACGGCGCGCATCATCGCCTCGCCGTCGTTCAGGAACGCCTCGCGCACGGCGTCGAACACGCTCTCCTCAACGTCATTCGCCGCGACGAGGATGTCGTTGGGAAGGTCCGGGCCCCGGGCGACGACGCGGAAGGCGACGTCGGGATAGGCCTCGCGCACGCCCTCCAGATGGCCGCGGTTCATGCCGATGGCCGAGATATCGCCGTTGATCAGCGCCTCGACGGCGACGTTCCGGCGGATGATCTGGGCGTCGTAATCGGTGCCGTAGGCGAGGCCCAGATCGGCGAGCGCCTGCGCCGGCCCGAGCTGCTGGGAGGTCGAGCCGACGGAGCCGAAGCTAACGGTCTCGCCTTCGAGATCCGCTGCGCGGCTGATATCGCCGTCCGCTAGGACGACGATCTGTCCGTAATAGTCGGGCCGCTGCCATGCGACGACAATCTGCGGATCGACCAGCTCCTTCATCACGACGTATTCGGCCGGGCCGGTCAGCACGAAGTTGACCTGCCCCGAACGCATCGCCTCGACGGCCGCCGTGCGCGAGGAGACGGGGAAGAGCTCGACCGCAAGGCCGGTGCTCTCCTCTAGGGCGGCCTCGACGGCGCCGAACTCCTGCTGGAGCTGCTCGAGCCCCTCGACATCGGTGACGGCCATCACGACGTCCTGGGCGAGCACGGGGCACGCGGCCAGGACGGCTGCGGCGGTTAGGCGGAACATCATGATCGGTCTCCTACATCCTCCGTCCCGGTCGGACGGCTCGCGGAGGGGAGTGGGGCCGGGATGCAACGCGGTCATGACGCGTCATTAGCGCGGCTGATGGCGGCGCCGGGCCCAAAGATCGCCAGGCCCCGCCCGCATGGTCCTCCCAGCCGCGCTCCCAGCGGCGCCCGCA
>CAWHTQ010000026.1:0-9240 GCA_963832275.1 uncultured Alphaproteobacteria bacterium | reverse complement strand
CGCTTAAAATCCGTCTGACATTATTTCTTCTTCTACGACCGCACCTCATCCTGTATTGTATCTGTAACGTTTGTGGGGAAGGACGGATAGGAACGCGGCGGGGCAGGATCAGCTGGGGATTGCGATCAGGCCGTCTCTCCGTCGGTCCTGGCAGCGCCGCCCAGCGCCCGCTCGGCCCATTGGTTGAGGCTCACCCCGGCGAGCTCGGCCGCCACCGCCGCGCGGCGGTGGACCTCGGGGTCCACGCGCAGCATGAGCCGGCCCGAGTAGGGCTTCTGCGGCGCGCGGCCCAGCCGCTCGCAGGTCTCGAGGTAGTCGTCCACCGCCTCGCGGAAGGCCGCGCGCAGCTCCTCCACGGTGTCGGCGTGGAAGCCCACCCCGTCGCGGATGCCGGCCACGCGGCCGTTGAACAGGCCGTCCTCGTCGTCGTACTCGACGCGGGCGCGGTAGCCGCGGTGCTCCATGGCGCTCGTCATGGCCCTACTCCGATCCTCACGAGGAACGCGCGCGCCGCGCGCACCTGGTAGCGCTTGGCCTCCTTGGCCGGGTGCGGGCGGTGGAAGGTCTCGACCTCGCCGTCCCCCTCGAAGCGCACCCGCGAGCCGCGGCCCTCGACCATGCGCGCGCCCGCCGCCAGCAGCAGCCCCTCGACGTCGGCCCAGGCGAGGGTGCCCGAGACGGGGTCGCGGAACACCGCCTCCAAGGTGCGCCGGTGACGGCTGTTCACAGGCGACTGATGCTCACGATGCCAACCTAGAGGGTGATGGCAAAATATGCAAGCATAACGCTGCCGGGAAGGCTGTCTGGGCGGCCTCTGCCTCGAAGCACCGCAGGGCCCCAGGGACGCGACGTTTACGTGCGGCATATCCTGCCAACGTCGTCCCTCATCGGCCAACGTCGTCCCTCATCGGCTCCGGGACGGGATCGCCTGACGCGCCGAGGGCACAGGGCGGTGGCTTGGAGCGCAGCACCCTGCCGCTGCTGCAAGGTGCTGCGCTACAGCAAGTTGCAGCAGGGTCTTGCAGCAGGGGGTGCAGCGTGGCGCTGGTGTCGATTTCGGAGGCGTCGCGGCTCGCGGGTCGAGCGCGCACGACGGTCCAGAGGGACGTCAGGAAAGGGCGTCTGTCGCGGACGACGGGTCCCGACGGGCAGCCGGCGATCGACACGGCCGAGTTGATGCGGGTCTACGGGGCGCTGCAGGCGCCGGTGCTGCAAGGTGCAGCGCCGCAGCAGGCTGCAGCAGGGGCGTGCAGCACCCCCGCAGCAGGTGGGTCCGACACCCTGGAGCTGCGGCTGGCGGAGGCCGAGGGGCGCGCTTCCGAGGCGGAGGCCCGTGCCGCCCGAGCGGAGGGCGAGCGCGACAGCTTGCGCGAGCAGGTCGTCCTTGCGCGCGAGGACGCGGCGCATTGGCGCGAGCACGCGGGCGGGGTGCTGCGCCAGCTCGCTGACCTGCGGCAGACGACGGCGGCGCTTCCACCGCGGCGTTCCTGGCTGCCGTGGCGGCGTCGCGCCTCCGGCGCTGCGAGCGGCGCGGGAGGCGCGTAGCTCGGGCCGGGCTCTCCCCCTGCCGAACAGCCCGGATCGCGGGTAGAGGCCGTCGCGCCTCGATCGGCCCATGCGCAGGTGAGTGCTGAGAGCGGGCCGAAGCGGTAGCCAGGGGGATGCTTCGCCGGGCAGGAACGCATGTGGTTGGTCGGGTCGCAGCGCGACGCGAGCCCGCCCGCGCCCGGAGGTCCCCCAGGAACCGGAGGGCGCGGGCGGGCGGGGGTCTAGGCTCGGCCGTCGCGCAACTTCCGGAGCAGGCGGATGGTGTGGTTCTCGGGCTCGTCAGCCATCGGAGCGGCCGCCTTCCACCGTCCTGAGCACGGGGCCTGACTCCTCGCGCGCCGCGGCGCGGGCGCTGGTGGTGGGGAGGTGCGTGGCGATGTGGGGATTGAGGAAGTAGCGGACCTTGCGGCCTTCCTTCACGCGCCGAATGGCGTTGATCGAGGCCAATTCGGTCATGGTCTCAGACAGGGTTCGAGGCTCCATCCCGACGCGCTCCGCCAGCTCCTGGCGGGTCGCCATGATCTCGCCGGTGTCCATCCGCAGATGGGTCAGCAGGCGGCTCCAGAGCCTGATGGCCTTCTGCGGACGCTTGGAGTTGGCCTCCAGCCAATCGACCACGTCGGCGTTCTGCTGGGGCGAGATCATCACGAAGATCCATGTCTCGGGGCGTGCGGCGTGGGCCTTGGCTACAGCATCGACCTTGGCGAGCGTGGCGTCGTCGAGGCCGAGGCGGCGGGCCAGCTTGGCGAAGTCGCAGGCCTCCTCACGGCGTCTCCTAGCACGCTCCTCCGCCAACTTGGTGACGTCGTGGCCGCGTTCCTGCGGCGTCTCCGCTCTAGCGCCCTTCGCGCCGCGCCGCAGGTTCTTCTCGGCCTGCTTGATGGCGTCGGCGAAGGCGTCTCTTGCCTGCCTCATCTCGAACCTCGATAGGTCACACCACGTGTGACTAAGTGATCACACGTGGTGTGACCTATTGCAAGCCCAAATCCCTGTCATCGCGGCGAGATCCGGCCGACCTAGATTCATCTAGATGAATCCTCCTTACCTCCTTGTGGATAACTCGGCCTCGGAGGGCCCGCCGAGGGGGGCGGAGGCGCGAAGAAATCATCCCTATTTCGTGCCACCTTCGCATCCCCCTCCCCACCGCCCCGACGGCGTGCTGGTGGAGGGGTGGGATTGCCGAGAACGGGATCAGGGCCCCGAGGGACCGCCCGGCCCCGGGTCGTAGCGCCTGGTGCGATCGAGCTGACGCCGATGCTGACGCCTGTGCTCGACCTCCTGCCAGAGGCGTGCGCCCTCGTCCCAGATCGGGGCGGTCTGACGGTCGAGGTCGCGGGCCCGATCGAGAGCGGCCGTGCGGACGGCGCCGTGGGTTCGCGGGTGATCGGCGATGGCATCGAGCCAGTCCGCCTGCATGGCCTGCGCGGTCTCGTGGTCCGCGCCCAGGGTTCCGCGTGCGGTGGCGACGCGCTCGCGCATCCAGTCGAAGATCGAGCGGGCGGCCTCCAGAGCTTGGGCGAGGATGACCTGGGCGCGCTCGGTGGCGCCGAGCTGGCGACGCAGCTCGGGCAGGTGCTCGGTCCAGGCGGCGTGCTTCTCGCGGGCGGCCCATTCGATGCGGGCGCGCTCGGCGTCCTCCCAGGCGGCGCGCGCCCTGCGGTAGGCGTCAGGGTCGGAGTAGTCCTGCGGGATGGGGGGCGGGTAGGGGATGCACTCGTGGCCGTCGTCGTCGCAGCAGAACGCGCGGTGCTCGGCCTCGGCGATCTCCGCCTCGGTGAGGCGGGGGCCGGCGCGCGGGGGCAGGGCGTAGGGCTCTCCCGTCGGCTTGGGGCGCCCCGTCATCAGCTCGCGGCGGCCGGCCAGGATCTCGGCGGCGGCGTCGCGGTTGCGCGCGGCGCGGCCCAGCTCGCCCTGGGAGGCCCTGAGCGCGTCCTGGGCGGCCGTGAGGGCCCTGTCGGCCCTTTTGGCACCCTGGGCTGCCTCCCAGGCCTTGCGGGCCTCCAGGGCGGCTCTGCGTCGCTCTGCGGCCCCTTCCTCCTCCCGGCGGGCCCGCTCCCGGCTCTCAGCGGCGATCTGAGCCGCCTTGAGGGCCCTTTCGGCTTCCTGGGCGGCCCGGGTAGCCTCGCGGGCCTTCTGCGCCTCCTGGGCGCTCTCCGCGCGTCTGCGGGCCTCCTGGGCCTCCTCGATGCGGGCGATCTTGGTGGAGTGCCGGCCCTCGGCCTTCACGGCGCGGGCCTTGGGGCCGAGGTGGCCCTGGGGGGCACGGTCGAGGTCCTGGGCCTCGGCGCGGAGGCGTGCGGCGCGGTCGGGGTCTTGGGCCTCGCAGCGCTTGGCCTGGTCGAGCTTGTCGGCGCGCTGTGCGGCGAGGGATCGGCGGTCGATGCGGGTGGCGGAGCCGGCCTGGGCGAGGGCGTCGTTGGCGAGGCGTTCCCAGAGCTGTCGGACGCGCTCGGTGGAGCCCTTCTCGGAGAGGGCTGCGACGCGCTTGCCGGTCTCGACGTGGCGGTCGCGCAGGACGAAGTGGCAGTGGGGGTTGTGCTGATCCTTGCCCTTGTCGTGGAAGGCGGCGAGCCACGGGGTCTGCCCGCCGGTCAGCTCCTCGGCGAAGCGGCGGACCAGCTCGACCCGCCGCTCGGCGTCGAGCTCGCGGGGCAGGGCGAGCATGATCTTGTCGATGACGCGGGCGTTCTTGCGATCGGCCTGCTCCTGGCGGTCGATCCAGGCGCGGGTGCGCCTGACCCGACCCGGGCGGGGCACGGGCATATTCTGGCCGAGCACCTCGGTGCAGGCGCTCTCGCGGGTGACGTACTCCATGTGGGCGCCTGCGGTGCCCGAGCCGTGGGTGGAGCGTCCGACGCAGGAGTGGTTGAGCGAGAACATCCCGGCCGATCCCTGCCATTCCCAGCGTCGCGCGGCGCTTCGCGGGCGCCGTCGCGGCGAGCCTCGCACGGACCGCCAGAAGATACTAGTCCGCACATATGGGTTTGGCTTCGCCAAACCCGTGCTTCCGAAGCGCCGCGCGATGGCCTCCGCGACGAGGGGCACGAGGGGCGGCGCGGCAGGGTGCGACGGTCGCCGAGGCGCCCCGTGCGGCGGTGTCCCGCCGCCGATCCGCCGTGCGGATCGCAGCCGCGCGGGGCGCGGCTTGGCCCCCGCCCTCCCCGCTCCTGGGGGGCGGTCGGGCGGGGACCGGGTCCCGATGACGGGGGTCGGTTCGGCGTCTCCGGTCGGCGCGGGGAACGGCCCCAGGGGCCGCCTCAGCCGCCCGTCGGCTCCAGGGCGGCGAGGAGGGCCCTGCGGTAGCTCGGGAGCACCCGCTGGATCGCCGCCCACTCGTCGGCCCGCGTCTCCGGGTCGGCGGGCCGGAAGCCCGCCACGTCCACCCGGTACCAGCGGCTCAGCGTGCGCGCCCAGCCGGCGCGGCCGTCCCCCTCGTCGAGGGCCAGGAGGGGCGAGGTGGTGACCGTCGGCCCCTCGATGACCGGGTGGCCCCGGACGCGCCCGGCGAGGCGGATGTTCTCCTCCCCTGGGTAGGTGACGACCGACCACGCGCTGAGTTCGGGCGCGTCGGCGAGGTCCGTCGGGGCGGGGCCGGCCTCGGCGGCGCGCAGGGCGGCGGCGATCGCCTCGGGCTCGATCCGGGGCACGGGGTCAGCCCGCGTCGCGCCTGCGCGGCCGGCCGCCCTTGGCGCCGTTGGCGCGGGCGGCGGCGGCCTTGGCGGGCGTGGAGGTCCGTCCGCCCTCCGCCCCCAGCAGCTGCGCCATCCACTTCCGCGTGCCGAACACGCCGCCGAGCAGCCCCGGCACGTAGACGTCCGCGTCGAGGCGCGGCCAGTGCAGGCCAAGCCCCGCGGGCGTGATCTCGATCTCGGCCAGGTCCGCGGGGTCGGCCCCGGCCAGCTCCTGGATCAGCCGCACGGGGATCGCCAGCTCGACGCCGTTGTGGATGCTCACGATCAGCCGTTCGGCCGCCGCGTCGTAGCGCGCCGCCGTGGCGTGGCCCGCCGCGCGCTTGGCCTCCATCGACGCCTCGGCCGCCGCCATCTGCTCGTCAGTGATCTCCATGGATCCCCCTCCAGCGCTCGCACAGCTCGCCCACATGCGGCGTCAGCCCCTCGACCACCCGTCCCAGCCGGCGCCTGTCGAAGCCCCGTAGCTCGCGCAGCTCGGGCGGCCCGTCGGGGCAGTTCAGGAAGAACACCGCCTCGCCGCCGCCTCCCGAGACGTGGACATGCGCGGGCCGGTGATCGTGCGGGTAGATCGCCACGCGCAGGCCATCGAAGCGGAGGACGGTCGGCATGGGGGAGAGGTAGCATAAACCCAAGGGGTAGGGAAAAGGCGTTCGAGGGCGCTTCGTGAGCGCAGCGATCTACTTGCTACCGACATAGCAACTTAAGGGATTGTGTTAAGTGAGCTTGATCGTTATGTCTCTCACAGATACTGGGAGGTCCATGGATGTTGAGTTCGCGGACAAGAACCTCGCTGAGATCGAGACCGGCGATGCCGCCAAGACGGGTTTGCCGATCGCGGTCATCCGTTCCGCGCGCAGGAAGCTCATGACGCTAAGAGCGCCTAACAAAACCGCCTGATCTGGTTGAGGCAGACGAGGGAGCAGGCCAGCGAGGTGAAGGCCCAGTGGATGTCGGCGCGGCGCTCGTAGCGGATCGTCAGACGGCGGAAGCGGGCCAACCAAGCCAGGGTTCGTTCGACGACCCAGCGGTGGCGGCCGAGGCGATGCGAGCGCTCGACGCCGCGGCGGGCGATGCGAGGCGTGATCGACCGCTCGCGACATTCGGTTCGGCAGCGGCGGTGGTCGTAGGCCTTGTCGGCGTGGAGCCTCTTCGGGCGGCAACGGGGTCGGCCCCGGCCGCGCCGCACGCCCGGGACGACGTCGAGGACGGCGGCCAGCATGCGGCTGTCGTGGCGGTTGGCCCCGCTCAGCTCGAAGCCGAGCGGCGTGCCGCGGGCGTCGACCACGACGTGGCGCTTTGTGCCCGGACGGCCTCGGTCCGTGGGGTTCGGGCCGATCTTCGTGTTCGGCGACGAGCGCCCCCTTTTGCGGGGATGGACGCGCTGTCGATCGAGGCACGGCTCCAGTCCAGCGCGTCCGCCGCGGCCAGGCGCTCCAGCAGCACACGGTGCAGTTCGCCCAGCACGCCGGCGGCGTGCCAGTCCCGCAGCCGGCGCCAGCACGTCATGCCCGTGCAGCCGAACGCCTCCCGAGGCAGCATCGCCCATGGGATGCCAGACCGCAGCACGAACACGATCCCCTCCAGGGCTGTGCGGTCGTCGCAGCGAGGTCGTCCGCCCTTCGGCTTTGGGGGTTCGGCCGGCAGCAGCGGCTCCACCGCCGCCCACAACTCATCGTTCACAAGAGGTCTCATGGCCCCCCAACGCACTAGGAGCGGGTTCTGTTACAGCCTCTAAGGGCAGCGACCGACGACCGTACACTGAGAAACTGGAGGAGTTTGCACTACGAGAAGCTGAAAGGAAACCGCGAGGGGCAGAGGTCGATCCGCGTGAACGACAAGTATCGCATCGTGTTCACGCTGGACGATGATGCGACCCCCAAGAAGGCGACGATCCTTGCAATTGAAGATTATCATTGATGACCGATAGCCTACTCACTCATGTCGAACCGCCCGGTGCCTTCATCGAGGACGAGTTGGAAGCGCGTGGTTGGTTGAAGTCCGATCTTGCCTACGCCCTTCATATGTCGCTCGCGCAACTTAGCCCGATCCTTAGTGGAAAGACGGGTATCTCGCCGCCCATGGCGCGTGCCTTGGGGGACGTTTTCGACGTATCTCCCGAGTTCTTCTCGAACCTCAACAGCATGTACCAGTTGTCGAAGACACCCGTGGCAGATCTTGGAGTGCAGAAGCGCGCTCGATGGCTGGATGCGTTCCCGGTGCGCGAGATGATCCAACGTGGGTGGATCGAAGACGGCGATCCGAACCTACTCGACCCTCAAATGCTTCGTTTCTTTGAACAGAGCCGGGTCGAGGACATTCCCTTCGTGGGCAACGGGGAAGTCTTCGCACATGCAGCTCGCAAGCAGAGCTACACTGAAGCGATGACATCCGTTCAGTACGCTTGGTTTCAGAGGGTCAGGTTAGTCGCGAGCAAGATGGACGCTCCGAGATATAACCAGGCCGGTCTTCTCGACGCCCTGCCGGGCATCCGCGCTCACATGCAATCCAAAGACGACTTGCAGGATATTCCGGAAATCCTGCGCAAGTGCGGCGTCCGTCTTGTCTTCGTCGAAGCACTACCGCGTGGGAAGATCGACGGGATCTGTGCTTGGCTTGATGACCAGCCAGTGATCGGACTCACGCTAGCTCGCGATCGGCTCGACAATTTCTGCTTTGTCCTGCGTCATGAGATCGAGCACGTCCTCCGAGGGGACGGTAAGGAGGCATCCTTTATGCCGCCTGACGAGCTCACGGCCGAGTTCCTTCGGGACGAAGGACTTCCAGAGGAGGAGCGTGCTGCCAACGTGGCAGCAGCTGAGTTCCTTGTACCACAGGACCAGCTTACCTCGTTCATGGCCCGCAAGGGCGAGTATATCTCTGAGAAGGATGTTCTGGCGTTCGCGGCAAGATTTCGGATCAACGTTTCAGTTGTCATTGGGCAAATTCAGTATCGCCGCAATCGGTACGACTGGTTGCGGAAGTACCAAAAGAGCATGCGTGAATACGTCACTGGATGGACGTTCACAGATGGCTGGAAGCAGCCGTTCCCAGTCGCGCTTTGAGGAAATTATGATGCCGAATTACGATGAGCAGGTTGTTCGGCTATGGGACGCGTGGGAGTCCGAGACCGGTGCCAAAGCGGGTGATCCGACAGAATTTGTAGATTGGGCGGTCGCGAACGGGCGGCTGGAGCCGTCACCGCAGGACGTCATGAAGCTCCTCCGGCGGCGGGTGACTACGGCGCTCAGACAGGTTCAGCGCGTCGACAATGATGGTCTGCCGTACCGGGGCAAGCAGTGCGTGATCGAGTTCGAGGACGGTCGTCCGATGGCACACTGGTTCGACATCGACACTGGAGGCACGCCCCGGTTGCGAGCCAAGGCTGTTAAGCAGCGCCGCGATGCGATCGCCAGTGATGTGTATCGTGCGAAGCGGGACTGCGACCGTATGCGTCCGGCGTCACCGCGCTGAGGGGTGGTTCCAGGGCATGAGTTCGTCGAGGCGGGTGATCTTGTGGTCCGGGATGCGGGCCAGGGTGTCGGCGAGCCAGGCCTCGGGGTCGGCGCCGTTCAGCTTGGCGGTCTCGATCAGGGTGTAGGCCACCGCGGCGGCGCGGCCGCCGGCCTGCGAGCCCACGAAGAGGTAGTTCTTCCGCCCGAGGGCGATCGGCCTCATGGCGCGCTCGGCTGCGTTGTTCTCCGCCTCCAGGGTGCCGTGCTCGGTAAGCGTCCGGGCTCCCTGCACTGCCGGAGGCGGGGCTACGGGGAGATGATGTCCATTAGGAGATGATGGACACTATCGGGACCTCGGGGTGGGTGGACGACGCAAGCGCAGGGTGTGGTCGGACGCCGAGAAGCGGATGATCTGCGTGCAGGCACGGCTGCCCGGCATCTCCGTGAGCCAGGTCGCGCGGCGCTACGACGTCAACGCCAACCTAGTGTTCAGCTGGCTGAGGAACCCGCGCTTCGCGCCCGACGAGGCGGCCGTGGAGGAGCACGGT
>CAWHTQ010000025.1:0-11875 GCA_963832275.1 uncultured Alphaproteobacteria bacterium | reverse complement strand
TCCACCTCATGCTGCGCAGGCTCGCCTGACACGAACATCTCGCCAAACACGCTCTGAGAGACTCCTTCGGATTGCGCTCGCCTCGGACCGCCGCATGACCGACCGCAATGTCGCGTCGCGTACCTTTATGCAGAAA
This sequence comes from uncultured Alphaproteobacteria bacterium, assembly GCA_963832275.1. GTDB lineage: Bacteria > Pseudomonadota > Alphaproteobacteria > Rhodobacterales > Rhodobacteraceae > Hasllibacter. The sequence goes on along the minus strand of CAWHTQ010000025.1, from coordinate 11,739 downwards.
CACCCCGATTGGTTCGCGGACGCGCTCGAGCGAGCGGGCTACGGCTCCACCCCCACGAACCGGTCCCGCAGCCAGGCGGCCAGGCCGGCCTCGTCGAGCTCCCCCGCCCCCAGCGCCTCCATGGTGCGCACGATCTCCGCCTGCTCGGCCCGCACGCCGCGGCCCGCCAGGCGCAGGAAGGTCCGCGCCACCACCCAGGCGGTGCGCTTGTTGCCGTCCACGAAGGCGTGCGCGGAGGCGATCCCGAAGGCGTAGGCTGCGGCGAGGTCCGCGAGGTCCGGCTCGCCGTAGGCCCACAAGTTTCGGGGTCGGAACAGGGCGCCCTCGAGGAGCCCCGCATCGCGCAGGCCCCGCGCGCCACCGTGCTCGGCGATCTGGCGGTCGTGCACGGCGTGCACCACGGCGGGGGAGACCCATTCGGGCTCGGGCACGGTCATGGGCGAAGGACGGTGAGGGTGGGGGAAAGCGGAGGATAGGGCGGGACGAGGCGGGGCAGGGGGCCAGCCCCTCGCTCAGGCCAGCGCCCGCAGCGCGTCGCGATCCTCGCGCATGACCGCGTCGGCCGCCTCCATCTGGCGCGCGAAGGCCGGGTCGTAGGGCACGAGCTTCAGCCCCCCGTCCTCGGTCTCCACGAGGTGCAGCACGTCGCCCTTCTCGACGCGCAGCCGCACCAGCGCCTCGCGGGGCAGGATGATGCCGGCCGAGGAGCCGACGCTGCGGACCTTCACCTCGGTCATGGGGGCCTCCACCGGACGGGGAATGTTGATACGACTATTATAATACACTCATGCGCGTGGCAATGGCGGCCTCCACCCTGGGGCATGCGATCGTCACATCACACACCGCCCCCTCTGCGCGGCGTCCGCTCGCCTCGTTAGGAGGTCATCCACGCCGGCGCCCTCGTCGGCTCATTCAGCAGCGCGACCCGCGCTGGACTTCCCATTTGGGTTTGGCTGCGCCCTCGCCAATCGCTTCGGCCGAGTTCTGCCCTTGGCACATGGCCAGCCTCTGGCTAGATGGGAGCAGGGCGGGCATCGAGGGAGGAACCCATGGCGGTGGTGAACATGCAGGAGGCCAAGACGACGCTGTCGCAACTCGTGGCCCGCGCCGAGGCCGGCGAGGAAATCCTGATCGCTCGGGCCGGCCGGCCCGCCGTGCGCTTGGCCCCGGTGATCCCGTGCCACCCGGTGCGGGGCCACGGCTCGATGCCCGAGCTCGCCCCCTGGGCCGACGCCATCCTCGAGCCCCTGCCGGAGGAGGAGCTGCGGCGGTGGGAAGGCGGCGACTGAGCGCGCTCCGTTGGGCCGCCTGCTCGACACCCACGCCCTGATCTGGTGGTTCTCGGGCAGCGCCCGGCTCTCCGAGGCCGCCCGCGCCGCCATCGAGGACCCCGCCTACCCCAAGCTCGTCAGCGCGGCGTCCGCCTGGGAGATCGCCACCAAGCACCGGCTCGGCCGGCTGCCCGAGGCCGAGCGGGCGGGGCTCGTGCGCGACCTGCCCGCCGCCGTCCGCGGCGCGGGCTTCGAGGCGCTGCCGATCACGCTGGCAGACGCCGAGCGCGCGGGCGGGCTGCCCGAGCCCGTGCGCGATCCCTTCGACCGGATGCTGATCGCCCAGGCGCTCGAGCACGGGCTGGCGCTGATCTCGGTGGAGGAGCCCTTCGACGCCTACGGCATCACCCGGATCTGGTAGGCTGGTCGCCCGCCGCATGGCCGCCCCGCGGCGGCTCGAGGAGGAGCGATGAGCGAGCCCACCCACACCTTCCCCCGCGCCTGCCCACCTCGCTCAAAGAGGCGGTGGAGGCTGCAATGGGAGCGCATCCATGGCCGAGTTGACTGACGCCGAGCTGGAGGCCGCCGAGGCGCGCGGCGAGGAGGCGATGCGCACCCAGCCCCGTGCCGCCTCCGCGCGCTACGACCCCGACACGGGCCGCGTGGTGGTCGAGCTGGTCAACGGCTGCACCCACATCTTCCCCGCCGCCCTGGCCCAGGAGCTGCATGGCGCCGACGACGAGGCGCTGGCCGGCGTCGTCGTGGACGGCGTGGGCTTCAACCTGCATTGGCCCGCCCTCGACGCCGACCTCTACGTCCCAGCGCTGGTCGCGGGCGTGTTCGGCACCCGCGACTGGATGGCCAGGGAGTGGGCCCGCACAGCCGGCCGCGCCTCGACGCCCGCCAAGGCCGCCGCCGCCCGCGCCAACGGCGCCAAGGGCGGGCGACCACGGAAGCGGGCCGGCTGATCTAGGAGTGTCCCCCAAATGCCCTATGCATATCGGGACACCCTCTTGATTCTGGACAGGGTTCGTGGACGGATGCAGGGGCATCGGCGGCGTGCCGAGCAGGGCGTCCCGCAACCGACCGGTTCGGGGATGGGCGGCACACCGATGCCGGCCCGTGGCACCGAGGCGAGGCTGTGGATGGAGGTGGCCCCATGCCCGAGACCCTGGGCTACGCCCGTGTCTCCACCCCCGAGCAGGACATCGCAGGCCAGCTCATACGCCTGACCGAGGCTGGCGCTGTCCGCATATACCAAGACGTCGTCTCGGGCCGGACCTTCGAGCGCCCGGGGCTGGCCACGCTGATGAGCTACGCCCGCGCCGGCGACACCCTCATGGTCGTGCGCCTCGACCGGCTCGGCCGCTCCCTGCGAGAGTTGCTCGAGGCCGTGAACCGCCTGAAGGGCCGCGACATCGCACTCGTCTCGATCGAGGAGAAGATCGACACCTCGTCTGCCGCCGGCGAGCTGGTGTTCCACGTCTTCGGCGCCATCGCCCAGTTCGAGCGCCGCCTGATCGCCGAGCGCACCCGCGACGGCCTGCGCGCCGCCCGCGCCGAAGGCCGCATGCCCGGCCGCCCCGCCCTCGACCGCGAGAAGCTCGACGCCGCCCTCACACTCGTGCGCAACGGCCTGTCGCCCACCCGCGCCGCACGCCAGGTCGGCCTGGGCCGCTCAACCCTCTACCGCGAGATCGCAGCCCTCGGCGCCACTGCAGTCGACCTGGAGCGCCCTTAGCGTACAATCCTGCAGAAACTCCCACGGACCCCCTGCTGGCCTGGCTCAAGGAGCGCCATCCCGACCGGTTCGCCGACATCCATCTGCGCACCACGCAGCGGCTCGTGAAGGCGTGGCGGGCAGAGCAGGCGAAGAGGATGATCCGGCTCGGAACGGCGGCGCTGACGCTCCCGCCCGGTCAAGAAGCGGCGGCTCTGGCGCCGCCTGAGGCCGCGGCGCTCGGTAACATTCTCAGATGAGGCAACAGGCCGTGCTGCCGGACCTGCTCGGGCAGATCTCGGCGGACGAGCCGATCGTCTCCGTCACGGCCGACGGCGCCTACGACACGCGCGCCTGCCACGATGCCATCGCGGGCCGGGGGGCAGAGGCCATCGTCCCACCCCGGCGCAACGCCAAGCCGTGGAAGAGAGACAGCCCAGGGGCGCAAGCGCGGAACGAAGCCCTGCGCGCCATCAAGCGCCTCGGCCGGACCATCTGGCGACGGTGGAGCGGATACCACCGCCGAAGCCGCGCCGAGACCAAGATGAACTGCATGAAGCGGCTCGGTCAGAAGCTTGCCGCGAGAGATTTCGACCGCCAGACCGCCGAACTCCAAGTCCGCATCGCCATCCTAAACCGCTACACCGCACTCGGCATCCCCGTCACCCAGCCCGTCGGCTGAACCCCGCGGGGAAAGGGGGAAACCGACCTTCAACCGATCCGTGCAACAGAGCCCCCAGATCGTTAAGCGGGTCGATCGGCAAGCGGGGGAAACCGGATGGGCCTCGTTCTGATGCAGAGAGCGCCGTCTCTGCACAGCCCTCACCGTGCCCCATCGTCGGTCGACAGACCGTCCAGGCGCACCGGCGCACGGTCGGGAAGCCTGACGACCAGTTCCAGCTCCCCGCCGATCGCCTCGACGTAGGAGCGCAGGGTCGACAGGTAGAGGTCCGTCTGCCGCTCGATCTTGGACACCGAGGGCTGCTTGATGCCCAACGTCCGCGCGACCTCCGTCTGCGCCTTGCCCGACAGGGCGCGGAGCTCCTTTAGCGTCGCCACCTCGGCGCGCAGCTCGTCGGCCCGCGCCGCGATCGCAGCCCGCTCGTCCTGCGGCAGCGAGCCGATGAACTCCTCAAGGGGTACGGCCATGTCGTCCTCCTACGCCTGCGGTGTCTCGTCCCGTCGCTCTTCCAGGTGGCGGTCGAACCGCTCGTCCGCCTTGGCGATCAGCGAGCGGTAGAACCGCTTCTCGTTCACGCCCGACTTGTCGCCCGCCACCAGGACGATCGCCTGCCGGTCGGGGTCGAACGCGAAGGCCACGCGCCAAGCGGCGTTCGGCATCCGCACCCTCAGCTCCTTCATGTTCGCGTGCCGCGAGCCCTTGAGGGTGTCGGCATGCGGGCGCCCGAGTTGTGGGCCCTCCTCCCTGAGCAGCACGGTCAGCGCGATGATCTCCGTCCGGACCGCGGCACTCAGCTGCGCCAGTTCGAGCGCGAAGTCGTCATCAAGCCGGACCGTCCATGTCATATAGCCTTGAAGATATATCATGGAAAGGGGCGGAGTCGAGAGCGCGAGGCCCGCGTAGGGTACCGGCGGGGGTTGGCGCGTCCCCCCTCGCGGGGCATTGTTGCACAAACCCTGAGGGATTTCCCTAGCGGCGCGAGGTGGGTAGTCGCGGGTCATGACGAGACCCACGCCCCCGAGCTACCGCACGACGAACTGGCGCGCCTACAACGCAGCCTTGGCGCGGCGCGGATCGCTGCTGATCTGGTTCGACCCTGAGACGCAGTGGCTTGCCGAACCGACCGGCAAGCGCGGGCGGCAGCCCACGTTCACCGACGCCGCGATCCAGGCCTGCCTCACGCTGAAGGCGCTGTTTGGGTTGCCACTCAGGCAGGCGACGGGCCTGGTGGCGAGCCTGCTGGAGCTGGCCGGGCTCGACTGGCCGGTGCCGGACTTCAGCACTTTGTGCCGCGTGGGGCCGTTGAAAAACTGTCCTGACGCTGAATTCCATCCATGCGAGAGCGTTGCCGGGAGGATGGCATGATCGGTAGTCGGACCCGTGATCAGCTCGAGTTCTTCGTCTGCGGCTCGCTTCGCGACCTCGTGCCCGACGATCACGTCCTTGCCCGCGTCGACCGGGTCCTCGATCTCGGCTGGCTACGTGACGAGGTGGCCGATCTCTACGCCGCGGGCGTCGGTCGACCCGGGGTCGATCCGGAGGCCGCGGTTCGGCTGATGCTGGCGGGGTTCCTGCTCGGCATCGTCCATGACCGCCGACTGATGCGCGAGGCGCAGGTCAACCTCACGATCCGGTGGTTCGCAGGCTTCGGCCTGAACGACCGGCTGCCGGACCATTCCTCGCTGACGCGCATCCGGCAGCGCTGGGGCGCTGCGCGCTTCCGGCGCATCTTCGAGCGCACGGTGCGGGCCTGCGTCGAGGCGAAGATCGCCAAGGGCGAGGTGGTCCACGTCGACGCCTCGCTGATCCGCGCGGACGTGGCCTGGGAGAGCCTGGCCCTCCGCTATGTCGAAGCGCTCGGCGATGCGAACGACGATGCCTCCGACAGCACCAGCGATAGCGATGGGGACGGCCAGACCGATGGCGGCGACGGGGGCGAGGCCGCGTGGCAAGCGCAGCGGCATTCCAAGAAGACCGGCAAGTTCAAGAAAGTCTGCCTGACCGATCCCGATGCGAGCATGGCGACATCGGGGCGCAACCGCCGCCTGGAGCCCAGCTACAAGCAGCACGGCGCGGTCGACGACGAATGCGGCGTGATCCTCGACGTCGAGGTAACGACGGGCGAGGTGAACGAGGGACAGGCGATCCTCGAGCGTCTGGACGCCGTCGCATCCGTCACCGGGAACCCCATCGACACCGTCACGGCGGATGCCGGCTACGCCTACGCCAAGGTCTTCGCGGGCCTGGAAGACCGGAAGATCACAGGCGTGATCCCGACCAAGGCCGAGCCGATCCGCTCGAAGGTTCCGCTCAGGCGGTTCCGCTACGATGCGCGCCACGACATCGTGAAATGCCCCAGCCTGTTGCCTCATCTGAGAATGTTACCGAGCGCCGCGGCCTCAGGCGGCGCCAGAGCCGCCGCTTCTTGACCGGGCGGGAGCGTCAGCGCCGCCGTTCCGAGCCGGATCATCCTCTTCGCCTGCTCTGCCCGCCACGCCTTCACGAGCCGCTGCGTGGTGCGCAGATGGATGTCGGCGAACCGGTCGGGATGGCGCTCCTTGAGCCAGGCCAGCAGGGCGACCGCCGTCATCTCGGGCTGCGCCTCGAGCCATGCCTCGATCTCGGCCCGGTGGGGATCGAGCATCGACGGGCGTTTCGGGATCGGCCTCACTCGGCGATAGGGGCGGCGGTGAATTGCGCGGCGCTCACCGTTCTTCTCGGCACGGGAGACGCTGGCCGCGAGGTTGACGGCGACGGGCGTCTCCCCCGAGGCTGCCGCGGCGCCGCGCTGGTCGACGCGCCGGCCCAACTCGGCCTGCGCCGCCCGGATCGTCGCCAGCGCGATCACGGGGTCAGCCCGTCCTCTCAGCTCGGCGATGCGCGCCATGCTCTCCGTGTCGAGCCGTCCCGAGGCCAGAGCCCGATCGGCCGGCGTGGCCGGCGGGTGCCAGCGCTTCGTCACCTTCGCGCCGACGCGGGTCTTCTCGCGCAGCTTGAACGAGGGCTGGAACAGATTCACATGCAGCCGGGCCGCCGCGTAGAGCCGAGCGAGCGCCTCTATCAAGCGACATTCGGAACTGGCCCGGTGGCGACACCAGGATCTGGCCCACCCCGTCATGTGGTTTCGACTTCGGTTTCAAGCGCCGGGCCGGCCTTCTGCAGAAGGCCGGCCCGGCGCTTCTCGCGCAGCCTGTAGCTGTCGCCCCGGATGGTGATGACGTGGGAGTGGTGGAGCAGGCGATCGAGGATCGCGGTGGCCACCACCGGGTCGCCGAACACCGCGCCCCACTCGCCTACGGACCGGTTCGAAGTCACCAGCATCGCGCCGCGCTCGTAGCGGCGGCTGACGAGCTGGAAGAACAGGTGAGCGGCGTTGGGCTCGAGCGGCAGGTAGCCCAGCTCGTCCACGATCAGCAGCTTCGGCTTGGCGAAGTGCGCCAGCCGCTCCTCGAGCCGGCCCTCGACCTGGGCCTTGGCGAGGTTGGCCACGAGCGCCATGGCGCCGGTGAAGAGCACGGTGTGGCCGGCCACGATCGCTTCGCGGCCGAGCGCCACCGCAAGGTGCGTCTTGCCCACGCCCGGGGGGCCGAGCAGCAAGAGCGCATCGCCGTGGGCGATGAAGCGCCCCGTCGCGAGGTCGCGGATCTGCCCCTTGTCGACCGAGGGCTGGGCGGCGAAGTCGAAGCCCTCCAGGGTCCGCACGAAGGGGAACTTCGCCAGCCCGAAGCTCATCTCGATGCGGCGCTGATCCTTCCGTGCGATCTCGCGCTCGCAGAGGAAGGCGAGCGCCTCGCGCAGGGTCATCTCCCCCCGCGCCGCCTCGTCGAGCAAGCCGTCGAGCTGGTCGCGCACCGCCGTCAACTTCAAGCGCGTCAGCATCCGGTCGAGCTCGTCCTGGGTCTGCGCTCCCATCACCAGGCGCCCCCGGCCACCGCCTCGTACTCGGCGAGCGGGCGCAGCAGCGCCGGCGCCGGGATCGGCGCGGCCTCGGCTGCCTCGGCGTCTTCTCTGACCACGCGGCCGGCGGCACCCGCGACGCCCTCGAAGTGAGCGCGGTCGGTGAAGCGCCCGCGACGGTCCGCGCTGCGGGGATGACGGGCCACCTCGATGCCCGCATGGGTGACCTGCACAGTCTCGGCCGTGACCAGCACGCTCACTCGCTCCCCGATCAAGCGCCACGGCACCGAGTAGGCGTTCGTCTCGATCTCCACCGCGCAGTCCGCTCCCACGCGTCGGCTCAGCTCGCGCGCGGCCAGGAACGGGCCGCGGTCGGGCAGCGGCCGCAGGGCGGCGGCCTCGTCGCGCGCGAAGCGGACCATGGGCGCCTCGCCGGTGGTGCCGTGGACGCGCTGATCGGCGATCTCGCGCGTCCACTCGGCCAGATGCGCCTCCAGGGCCGCGAAGCTCTCGAAGGTTCGCCCCGCGACCGCGTTGCCCTTCACGTAGCCCACGCCGCGCTCGTCCTTGCCCTTGGTCCGCGCCCGGTACGGCGCGCAGGCCTGGACCCGGAAGCCCCAGTGCCGCGCAAAGGCGTGGAGCTTGGGGTTGAGCACCACCTCCCGCGTCGCCGCGTCGTGGTGCAGGATCAGAGCGCGCGCATTGTCGAGCAGCACCTCCTCAGGCACGCCCCCAAAGGCTGCGAAGGCACTCTCCATGCCTTCGAACCAGTGCTCCTGGCGCTCGCCCAGGAAGGCCCGGACGTGCAGCCGGCGCGAGTGGCCCAGCGTCGCCACGAAGAACGACACCGGTCGCAGAGCGCCCTCGATCTCGACCCGCCTCTGGCCGAAGTCGATCTGCAACTGCTGGCCCGGGCGCGTCTCGAACCTCACCGTCGCCCGCGCTTCGGCCCGTAGCGCTTGGCGCAGCGGTGCCACCGCACGCTCCACCGTGCGCAGGCTTACCTCAATGCCCCTCTCGGCCGCGAGCTCCTGGCGAACCACGTCCGCGTTGCCCGCGTGGCGGCGGAAGCGCTCGGACAGCCAGCCCCCAAGACCGTCGAGCGACGTCTTGCGTGTCGGTGCCACCGGGCGTCGCCAGCCGCCCTCGCGCAGCCACCGCCGCACCGTCGTCCGCGAGCACCCCAGCTCCGCCGCGATCCGCCGCGCCCCCCAGCCGAGCGCCTTCAGCCTCAGCATCGCCGACACGTCGTCCGGCTCCTTCATCTCGTCCCTCCGCAGACCTTCAGTCCGCAGAAGCCTCTCCGTCACTGGCATGGTCATCCAGGCCCTCCCCTCAGGCTACCGAGGGGGCCAGTTCCTCATGTCGCCTCCGGACCAGTTTGCCGTGACGCCTGACAGCCTTGGCAGAGACCACGCCCTCGAAGCGGCCGTAGCCGACAAGCCTTCGAACGATCGCCCCGTTCTTCTGCTCCACCCAGGCCTGGTCATTCTTGCGGTAGGCCCGCGAGCGAGTGACCTCGAGCCCCTGCGCCCGGCACCAGGAGACCACCGGCTCGTTCATGAAGGCGCCGTCGTTGTCGAAGTCGACGCCCCTGAGGGGGAAGGGGAAGAGCTCTCGCGCCGCCTGCAGCGCCTCGAGCGCGAGCGCGCCCGCCCGCATCAGCACCGGCACGCACTCGGTCCAGCCCGTCGCGATGTCGGTCAGCACCATCGTCTGCACGAAGGCGCCGGCCGCGCTGACGCCGGAATGCGCCACGAAGTCGACCTCCACGAAGCCCGGAGGAGGATCGCCCCAGTCCGCGAAGGTCCTCACCGGCACCGACCGGCGCACCGCCGAGCTGAAGCCGGCCCGCCGCCTGCGCCCCTGCGCCGCCGCGATGCGCGTCTCCGACAGCAGCCGGTCGATCGTAGCCGGGCTGATCGCGAGGAGCTTCGCTCGCAGTCCCTCGTCAGCTGCAAGCTGCCCGTGTCGCTCCAGCGCCGGCAGCAAGACCAGGATCATCGGCACGAGCCGCTTCGAGCACACCCGGTCCGACGCCTCCCAGAGCAGGACCAGCGCTGCCTTCACGGCGGTGCCGTAGAGCGTCTTCGGCCTACCTCGGGAGCGCCTCTCCTCGGTGGGCGCACGGAGCAGGCGGATGGCGTGCTTGCGATGAAGCCCCGTCAGCGCGACGAACTCGTCGAGGATCGCGCCCTTCGCGGCCCGCCCGCTCACCGCGTACCGCTCCCTCGTCGCCGCCGCCACCTCGGCTCGTGCCGCCATGCTGATCCTCCCCGCCATCGCTCTGCCGCTCGCCGCCCCGCCTCGGCGGCGCGTAGCGACCAAGGCGCGGCGATGGCAGCGTCGGGTAACGTCTCATGTGAGGCAATGCGCCCAGAGGGAAGATCTTGAAGCCGAACAAGGCGAAGATCGCCCACGGCCGGTTCTTCGCCTCGAAGGCACGGGACTGCAGAGGCTGCGACCTCGCTGCCCTCTGCCTGTCGCCGTCGCGCGTCACCAAGGCAGTCGTCATCGTGCATGACTATCCTGCCCTCCTGCGGGCCCGGCGCCGCCGCGTCCGCTGGGGCGCGGAGGATGACCGGCTCTACCAGCGCCACCGCTGGCGATCCGAGGGCTTCCACGGCGAGGCCAAGACCCGGGCCGCGGCCTCGCCCGCGCCGTACGCCGCGGGCTCGACAACATGCGCATCCAAGCCTTCCTCACCGCCGCCGCGATCAACCTCAAGCGGCTCGCCGCAGCCCTCCTCGCCCTAATCTGCGACCTCCTCGGGCTCCCGAGCGGGCCAGTCCGCGTCTGAGTGGCCGACCGGGCGCCATCAGGCGCATGGCGAAGCCGAGATCACCGTGAGGCGCATCGCAACCAATACCCGACGCCGCCGCGGCCTTCTTCGACGGCCCCCGCAGGCAGAAGCATCTGACGATCCAGAATCCCGTATCGCCCCAGCACGGGCGCGGCTCGCACCTGCTGATCGACAGCACCGGCATCAAGGCAGAAGGCGATGGCGAGTGGTGCGCCAGCAAGCACGGGCCGTCCAAGCCGCGCCAGTGGCGCAAGGTGCATCTCGGGATCGACGCGGATACCCTGGAGATCCGGGCCATTGAGGTCACCGGCAGCCGGGTCGGCGACGCGCCCATGCTGCCCGACCTGCTGGACCAGATCCCCGCCGACCAGCCCGTCGGCACCGTGACCGCCGACGGCGCCTACGACACCCGCGCCTGCTACACCGCCATCGTGGCACGCGGGGCTGACGCCGTCATCCCACCCCGCAGGAACGGCAAGCCCTGGAAGGAGCGCACCGTCGGGGCGCGGGCCCGCAACGAGACGCTCCGCGCCAGCCGCCGCCTTGGCCGGGCCATCTGGCGACGATGGAGCGGCTACCACCGACGAAGCCTTGCCGAGGCCAAGATGCGCTGCCTGAAGCTCCTCGGAGAGCGCGTCATGTCACGCGACTTCGACCGTCAAGTCGCCGAGCTTCACATCCGCGCCGCCATCCTGAACCGCTTCACGGCGCTCGGGACACCCGAAACGCAGCGCGCAGGATAAGTCCTTTTAGGAACAGAGAAAGTCCGCACTCACGATGGTTTGTGCAACGGTCCTGTCGCGAACGTGGTGGAGTTTCGGGGTTGGCGTAGTCTCCGGGCATTGACCCAACCCTGGACGGCGGTTGCCACCGCCGTGGAGACCACGCCATGGATGAGACTACGACGACGAGCGCGAGCGCGCCATCGCTCGGGGACTGGAGCGACCCGATCGAGGATGGGGTCCGCGGCCGGGTCCGCGCCTTCATCGAGGCGATCCTCGAGGAGGAGCTGGAGGCGGCGCTCGGACGGGCCCGCTACGAGCGGACCGACGAGGGACCGCGGGGGTGGCGCAACGGGCATCGCGAGCGGCAGGTGATCGGCACGTTCGGGCCTGAGACGGTGCGCGTGCCCAGGGCGCGGCTCATGCGCGAGGAGGGCGGCACGGCGGAGTGGCGCTCGAAGGGGCTGCGTCGCTATCAGCGCCTGACCAAGCGCGCGGAGGCGCTGATCGCCGGGGCCTACCTGGCCGGGACCAACACCCGGCGGGTGCGCCGCGCCTTGGCTGCCTTGTTCGACGGGGCTGTCGGCAAGGACGTGGTCAGCCGAGCCTGGCGCAAGGTGAAGACCGACTGGGAGGCGTGGAAC
>CAWHTQ010000024.1:0-5995 GCA_963832275.1 uncultured Alphaproteobacteria bacterium | reverse complement strand
TGGGGCCGTTGAAGAAGTCGGTGGTTCCTGATTCCATCAGCTGTGGCGGCGATCGACGGGGAGATGGCGATGCTTGGACGCAAGGAGCGCGACCAGCTCGAGTTCTTCGTGTGCGGCTCGCTTCGGGACCTCGTTCCCGACGACCACATCCTTGCGCGGGTCGATCGGGTGCTCGATCTCGGCTGGCTGCGTGACGAGGTGCCAATCTCTACGCCGCGGGCGTCGGGCGGCCCGGGATCGACCCCGAGGCCGCGGTGCGGCTGATGCTGCCCGAGCCCGTGCGCGATCCCTTCGACCGGATGCTGATCGCCCAGGCGCTCGAGCACGGGCTGGCGCTGATCTCGGTGGAGGAGCCCTTCGACGCCTACGGCATCACCCGGATCTGGTAGGCTGGTCGCCCGCCGCATGGCCGCCCCGCGGCGGCTCGAGGAGGAGCGATGAGCGAGCCCACCCACACCTTCCCCCGCGCCTGCCCACCTCGCTCAAAGAGGCGGTGGAGGCTGCAATGGGAGCGCATCCATGGCCGAGTTGACTGACGCCGAGCTGGAGGCCGCCGAGGCGCGCGGCGAGGAGGCGATGCGCACCCAGCCCCGTGCCGCCTCCGCGCGCTACGACCCCGACACGGGCCGCGTGGTGGTCGAGCTGGTCAACGGCTGCACCCACATCTTCCCCGCCGCCCTGGCCCAGGAGCTGCATGGCGCCGACGACGAGGCGCTGGTATCAAGCGACATTCGGAACTGGCCCGGCCTGTTGCCTCATCTGAGAATGTTACCGAGCGCCGCGGCCTCAGGCGGCGCCAGAGCCGCCGCTTCTTGACCGGGCGGGAGCGTCAGCGCCGCCGTTCCGAGCCGGATCATCCTCTTCGCCTGCTCTGCCCGCCACGCCTTCACGAGCCGCTGCGTGGTGCGCAGATGGATGTCGGCGAACCGGTCGGGATGGCGCTCCTTGAGCCAGGCCAGCAGGGCGACCGCCGTCATCTCGGGCTGCGCCTCGAGCCATGCCTCGATCTCGGCCCGGTGGGGATCGAGCATCGACGGGCGTTTCGGGATCGGCCTCACTCGGCGATAGGGGCGGCGGTGAATTGCGCGGCGCTCACCGTTCTTCTCGGCACGGGAGACGCTGGCCGCGAGGTTGACGGCGACGGGCGTCTCCCCCGAGGCTGCCGCGGCGCCGCGCTGGTCGACGCGCCGGCCCAACTCGGCCTGCGCCGCCCGGATCGTCGCCAGCGCGATCACGGGGTCAGCCCGTCCTCTCAGCTCGGCGATGCGCGCCATGCTCTCCGTGTCGAGCCGTCCCGAGGCCAGAGCCCGATCGGCCGGCGTGGCCGGCGGGTGCCAGCGCTTCGTCACCTTCGCGCCGACGCGGGTCTTCTCGCGCAGCTTGAACAAGGGCTGGAACAGATCCCGCATGCAGCCAGGCCACCGCGTCAGCCGAGCCCGAGCGCCTTGGCAGGACCACGCCCTCGAAGCGGCCGTGACCGACAAGCCTGAACAATGGCCCGTTCTGCTCCACCCAGGCCTGGTCGTTCTCGATCGCCCGCGGGCATTGACCTGAGCCCCTGCGCCCGGCACCGGTCCGCCGCTGCATGAAGGCGCATCGAAGATCGACGCCCTGGCTGTGTTGCCGGAACACCTGAAGGCCGAGCTTCCCCCTTCCCGCGGCGGTCAGCGACAGGGTGGTGTAACAGGGATGCCGACGCGGGTGTCGCGGTTGAGGATGGCGATGCGGACTTGGAGTTCGGCGGTCTCAGCGGTCAAAGTCCACGGCCATGACTGTCCCCCCGAGCTACATGCAGTTCATATCGTCTCGGCGCGGGCTGGACGATGATATCCGCTGATCGGCGCAGGATGAGTGCGGCCGAGGCGCTTGATGCGCGCCGGCCTCGTTCCTCGGCTTCTCGCCCGGCTGTCCTTCTACCAAGGCTTCGCATTTCGCCCCAGGCGGGTGTCGCGTCCGCGCCGCGGTTCGCGATGGCGTCACGGCGGCCGCGTGTCGTAGGCGCCGTCGGCGGTCGACCGAGACAGATCGCTTCGTTGCTCGATATAGCCGCCCAGAGTCGGTGAGCACAGGCCCCTCGCCGACGCCGCTGCCGGTGATCTCGGCACACAGACCTGGTGCGCCTCGTCGACGGCGAGGTCGCCTTTCGCCCAGAATCCATGTTGCGCGCCGCCATGCTTGCGCGCGTCCGTCCTCGCCTCGACCTTGATGCCGTGCCTGTCCACGAGCAGGTGCAGCAGGCCGCCGCTGCCGGTCGGCAGCTCGACGGCCAAGGTCTTCTTCAGATCGCAGAGCATCCAGAGGTCCGGCACCCGGCCGGTGACCCCGCCGAACTTCGAGAAGGCTCGCGACGAAGCCAGTTGCGTCTGGCGAAGCGGCGCCGAACAGCACCTTGATCGTCAGGCAGACCTGGATCGCGGCGTCGCTGTCGACCGGCTCGGCCGCCACGCTTGCCGATGGCGCCGCGTGCCAGGGCGTCGAAGGTCGAGCCAGACGGTAGACGATCCACGCTCACGCAGCGACACATTGCTGGCGGACCAGTTGCGGGTTGCGGTGCGCGCGTCGGCAGGCTTCGACATGACGCCGGCTCTGCCGCTGGACCAGCAATGTGGATTGCAGGCAGGCTTCGTCAGGACAGAGCACCCTGAGGGGGAAGGGGAAGAGCTCTCGCGCCGCCTGCAGCGCCTCGAGCGCGAGCGCGCCCGCCCGCGTCGGCACCGGCGCGCACTAGGTCCGGCCCGTCGCGATCTGGTCGAGCGCCATCGTCTGCACGAAGGCGCCGGCCGCGCTGACGCCGGAATCGCCGCGAATAAAGACCTCCACGAAGCCCCGGAGGAGGATCGCCAGTGCCGCGAAGGTCCTCACCGGCGCCGACGGCGCACCGCCGAGCTGGAGCCCGCCACCCGCCCTGCGCCCTGCGCCACCGCGATGCGCGTCTCCGACAGCAGCCGTCGATGATCACCGGGCTGATCGCGAGAGCCTTCGCTCGCAGTCCCTCGTGGCTGACTGCCCGTGTCGCTCCAGCGCCGGCAGCAAGACCAGGATCATCGGCACCAGCCGCTCGGCGCGCCCATAACACCTCCAGCAGGACCAGCGCTGCCTGGCCAGGCGGTGCCGTCGAGCGTCTCGGCCTACCTCCAGGAGCGCCTACTTCCTCGGTCGGCGCACGGAGCGGCGGATGGCATCCTCCAATGAAGCCCCGTCGGCGTCGACGATTCGTCGAGATCGCCTTCGCAGACCACCGCTACAGCCACGTACCGCTCCTCGTCGCCGCCGCCACCTCGGCTCATGCCGCCATGCTGATCCTCCCCCGCCATCGCTGCTGCCGCTCGCGCCCGCCTCGGCGGCGCGTAGCGACCAAGGCGCGGCGATGGCAGCGTCGGTAACGTCTGGTCGGCGGTCGCAGAAGAAGCTTGAAGCCGAACAGCGAAGATCACCGCGCCGGTTCTTCGCCTCGAAGGCACGGAAGTACGAGGGCTGCGACCTCGCTCCCTCTGCCTGTCGCCGTCGCGCGTCACCAGGCGGATCATCATCGTGCATGACTATCCTGCCCACCTGCGGCCGGCGCGCCCGCGTCCGCTGGAGCACGGAGGTCAACCACTCTACCAGCGCCACCGCTGGCGATGCCGGCTTCCACAGCAAGGCCCGGCCCGGGCCGCGGCCTGGCCCGCGCCGTACGCCGCAGGCTTCGACGACATGCGCATCCCAGCCTTCCTCACCGCCGCCGCGATCAACCTCGTCGCCGCAGCCCTCCTCGCCCTAATACGGCCTCCTCGGCTGCCGGCGCGTCCGCGTCTGGTCGCCGACCGGCGCCGTCGGGCATGGCGAAGACCAGACTCACCGTGAGCCGCATGGCAACCGATACCGAGCGCCACGGCCTACCTGTTCAACGGCGCAGGCAGAGCATACGACGATCCCAGTCCATATGGCCCGGCGCCGGGCGCCAGCTCGCACCTGCTGATCGACGACCACGGGCGTGAGGCGGAAGAGCGATGGCGGCGTCGCCGGCGAGCACGGCCGTCCAAGCCGCGCCCATGGCGCAGAATCTCGTCTTCGGATCAACACGGATACCCTGGATCAGCCATCGAGGTCACCAGCAGCCGGTCAGCGACGCACCCCATGCTGCCCGACCTGCTCGACAATTCCCGCCGACGAGCCCCATCGCACCGTGACCGCCGACAGCGCCTGCGCTACCTGCTGCCTGCTCCTTCCCTCGTCGTGGCGCGCCGGGCTGACGCCGTCGTCCCACCCGCAGGAACGGCAGACCCTGAAGGGCGCCACCGAGTGGGCACAGGCCCGCGACGAGCGCTCCACGCCAGCCGCCTGGCCGGGCCATCTTCGGCGACGATGAACAGCCCCACGACGAAGCCCTGCCGCCATGCGCTGCCTGAAGTCCTCGGAGAGCGCGTCATGTCACGCGACTGACCGTCGAGTCGCGGCTTCCACATCCGCGCCACCATCCTGAACCGCTTCACCGCGCTCGGACACCCGAAACGCCGCGCGCAGGATAATTTCCTTTCGGAGGCAGGAGGTTTCCACACTCACGATGGTTTTTTGCAACGGTCCTGTCGCGAAGACATGGTGGCAGAATGACATCATCTTTCCGGGCATAGAGCCCGACCCTGGACGGCCGTTGCCCACCGCGCATGGAGGACCACGCCATCGATGAGACTACGACGACGAGCGCGAGCGCGCCATCGCTCGGGGACTGGAGCGACCCGATCGAGGATGGGGTCCGCGGCCGGGTCCGCGCCTTCATCGAGGCGATCCTCGAGGAGGAGCTGGAGGCGGCGCTCGGACGGGCCCGCTACGAGCGGACCGACGAGGGACCGCGGGGGTGGCGCAACGGGCATCGCGAGCGGCAGGTGATCGGCACGTTCGGGCCTGAGACGGTGCGCGTGCCCAGGGCGCGGCTCATGCGCGAGGAGGGCGGCACGGCGGAGTGGCGCTCGAAGGGGCTGCGTCGCTATCAGCGCCTGACCAAGCGCGCGGAGGCGCTGATCGCCGGGGCCTACCTGGCCGGGACCAACACCCGGCGGGTGCGCCGCGCCTTGGCTGCCTTGTTCGACGGGGCTGTCGGCAAGGACGTGGTCAGCCGAGCCTGGCGCAAGGTGAAGACCGACTGGGAGGCGTGGAACGCCCGCGATCTCGGCGCGCAGGACATCGCCCGGCTCATCCTCGACGGCACGGTGGTCAGGGTGAAGATCGACCGCAAGGCGACCGCCATCTCGCTGCTGGTCGCGGTCGGCGTGCGGCGCGACGGCCAGAAAGTGCTGCTCGCGCTGAAGAGCATGGGTGGCGAGAGCACGGTCGCCTGGACGGCCTTTCTCGAGGACATGACCCGGCGCGGCCTCAAGGCGCCCGAGCTCCTCATCGTCGACGGCGTGCCCGGGCTCGAGGCGGCGCTGGCGGCGCTGTGGCCCGACGTCCCGGCCCAGCGGTGGGCGATGTTATACTTGACGGACCACGGCTCAAGATGTAGTTTCAGAACATCGAAGCGAGGTCGTCATGTCCGTTCTGTCCAGCCCTGAGTTCCACGACGAAGCCGCCGCCCTCGCCTACGTCGAGGTGCGCCTCTGGCCTCAAGGCCCGGTGTGCCCTCACTGTGGCGTGGTGAACGAGGCGACCAAGTTGGCGGGGAAATCCACGCGCCTTGGCACGTACAAGTGCCGCCCGTGCCGCAAGAAGTTCACGGTGAAGGTCGGCACCATCTTCGAGGCCAGCCACGTCAAAATGAACCTGTGGCTACAAGCCATCTACCTCATGACTTCCAGCAAGAAGGGCATCAGCAGCCATCAGCTTCACCGTACCCTAGAGGTGACGCTCAAGACGGCTTGGTTCATGTCCCATCGCATCCGCGAGGCCATGCGCGAGGGGGCCTTGGCCCCGTTCGGCGCTGGTGGCGGCATCGTAGAGGCGGACGAGACGTTCATCGGCAACGACCCGACCCGCAAGAAGAAGCTGAATGCCCGTGGCGGCCATCACAAGCACAAGGTTC
>CAWHTQ010000023.1:0-5010 GCA_963832275.1 uncultured Alphaproteobacteria bacterium | reverse complement strand
CAGATCCTCCGTGATTCACTGATCCGAGGGGGCTGGTGAGGCGGAGCGGCGCGACGATGGGGCGGCAGGTCGAGCGGGCGGCGCTGGTGTTGCACGAGTTCCGCACCGAGGAGCGGGTGCCGGAAGACCACCTGGCTCGCGCCGGGTGGACGCGGTGCTCGACCCGTCCTGGGTTCTCGGGCACATGGCGGGGCACTACAGCTGCACGGGGCGGCCCTCGATCGACCCCGAGCCGATGGTGCGCATGCTGCTGGTGGGTTGTCTCCGCGGCATCCGGTCCGAGCGGCGGCTGTGCGAGGAGGTCGACCTCAATCTGGCCCATCGCCGGACCGGCTCGGCCTCGACGGGCGGGTGCCCGACCATTCGGCCTTCACGAAGAGCCGCCATGGACGGTTCCGCGACAGCGGTCTGATGCGCGAGGTGTTCGAGCGCTGCCTCGAGGCGGGGCTGGCCTCGACCGAACACGTGGGCGGTGGACGGCAGCCTCAAGCGGGCGGTGGGCTGCCGCGCCCGATGCACGCCGAGCGCCGAGGGGTTGCCCTGCGAGGACGCCTCGTGCGCGATGCGCGAGCGCTTCGCCGATCGCGAGACGGCCGCGCCCGACCCCGAGGGCGTCGTGCGCACGCCGCCCAAGGCGGTGTCGCTGACCGATCCCGCGGCGGCGCTGAGCACCAAGCACGGCCCGGCGGCCTTCGCCTACGCGATGAACGCGATGGTGGAACCAGCTCGGCGTCGTCCTCGAGGACCGGGATCATCGGGGCCACCGCTTCGAGCAGACCTGGTCCGATGCCTCCCACAGAAGGACCAGTGCCTCGGTCACGGCCCGGCCGTAGCGCACGCTCGGTCGGCCCCGCGGACGCCTCTCGGTGCCCTTCGCCGACAACACGCGGATCGCATGCTTGCGATGCAGGCCCGTCAGCGCGACGAACTCGTCGAGGATCGCGCTCTTCGCGGCCTTCGTGCCCGCCGCGTAGCGCTCCCTGGTCGCCGCCGTCACTTCCGCCCGTGCCGCCATGCCGATCCGCCCCGCCATCGCCCCGCCGCCCGCGACCACCCCAGTCGCGGGTCGCGGGACAGTCACCCAGCGCGGACGCTTCGGTAACGTCTCATATGAGGCAATGCACGGTGGCGACACCAGGATCCGGCCCACCCCGTCATGTGGTTTCGACTTCGGTTTCAAGCGCCGGGCCGGCCTTCTGCAGAAGGCCGGCCCGGCGCTTCTCGCGCAGCCTGTAGCTGTCGCCCCGGATGGTGATGACGTGGGAGTGGTGGAGCAGGCGATCGAGGATCGCGGTGGCCACCACCGGGTCGCCGAACACCGCGCCCCACTCGCCTACGGACCGGTTCGAAGTCACCAGCATCGCGCCGCGCTCGTAGCGGCGGCTGACGAGCTGGAAGAACAGGTGAGCGGCGTTGGGCTCGAGCGGCAGGTAGCCCAGCTCGTCCACGATCAGCAGCTTCGGCTTGGCGAAGTGCGCCAGCCGCTCCTCGAGCCGGCCCTCGACCTGGGCCTTGGCGAGGTTGGCCACGAGCGCCATGGCGCCGGTGAAGAGCACGGTGTGGCCGGCCACGATCGCTTCGCGGCCGAGCGCCACCGCAAGGTGCGTCTTGCCCACGCCCGGGGGGCCGAGCAGCAAGAGCGCATCGCCGTGGGCGATGAAGCGCCCCGTCGCGAGGTCGCGGATCTGCCCCTTGTCGACCGAGGGCTGGGCGGCGAAGTCGAAGCCCTCCAGGGTCCGCACGAAGGGGAACTTCGCCAGCCCGAAGCTCATCTCGATGCGGCGCTGATCCTTCCGTGCGATCTCGCGCTCGCAGAGGAAGGCGAGCGCCTCGCGCAGGGTCATCTCCCCCCGCGCCGCCTCGTCGAGCAAGCCGTCGAGCTGGTCGCGCACCGCCGTCAACTTCAAGCGCGTCAGCATCCGGTCGAGCTCGTCCTGGGTCTGCGCTCCCATCACCAGGCGCCCCCGGCCACCGCCTCGTACTCGGCGAGCGGGCGCAGCAGCGCCGGCGCCGGGATCGGCGCGGCCTCGGCTGCCTCGGCGTCTTCTCTGACCACGCCGCCGGCGGCACCCGCGACGCCCTCGAAGTGAGCGCGGTCGGTGAAGCGCCCGCGACGGTCCGCGCTGCGGGGATGACGGGCCACCTCGATGCCCGCATGGGTGACCTGCACAGTCTCGGCCGTGACCAGCACGCTCACTCGCTCCCCGATCAAGCGCCACGGCACCGAGTAGGCGTTCGTCTCGATCTCCACCGCGCAGTCCGCTCCCACGCGTCGGCTCAGCTCGCGCGCGGCCAGGAACGGGCCGCGGTCGGGCAGCGGCCGCAGGGCGGCGGCCTCGTCGCGCGCGAAGCGGACCATGGGCGCCTCGCCGGTGGTGCCGTGGACGCGCTGATCGGCGATCTCGCGCGTCCACTCGGCCAGATGCGCCTCCAGGGCCGCGAAGCTCTCGAAGGTTCGCCCCGCGACCGCGTTGCCCTTCACGTAGCCCACGCCGCGCTCGTCCTTGCCCTTGGTCCGCGCCCGGTACGGCGCGCAGGCCTGGACCCGGAAGCCCCAGTGCCGCGCAAAGGCGTGGAGCTTGGGGTTGAGCACCACCTCCCGCGTCGCCGCGTCGTGGTGCAGGATCAGAGCGCGCGCATTGTCGAGCAGCACCTCCTCAGGCACGCCCCCAAAGGCTGCGAAGGCACTCTCCATGCCTTCGAACCAGTGCTCCTGGCGCTCGCCCAGGAAGGCCCGGACGTGCAGCCGGCGCGAGTGGCCCAGCGTCGCCACGAAGAACGACACCGGTCGCAGAGCGCCCTCGATTCGACCCGCCTCTGGCCGAAGTCGATCTGCAACTGCTGGCCCGGGCGCGTCTCGAACCTCACCGTCGCCCGCGCTTCGGCCCGTAGCGCTTGGCGCAGCGGTGCCACCGCACGCTCCACCGTGCGCAGGCTTACCTCAATGCCCCTCTCGGCCGCGAGCTCCTGGCGAACCACGTCCGCGTTGCCCGCGTGGCGGCGGAAGCGCTCGGACAGCCAGCCCCCAAGACCGTCGAGCGACGTCTTGCGTGTCGGTGCCACCGGGCGTCGCCAGCCGCCCTCGCGCAGCCACCGCCGCACCGTCGTCCGCGAGCACCCCAGCTCCGCCGCGATCCGCCGCGCCCCCCAGCCGAGCGCCTTCAGCCTCAGCATCGCCGACACGTCGTCCGGCTCCTTCATCTCGTCCCTCCGCAGACCTTCAGTCCGCAGAAGCCTCTCCGTCACTGGCATGGTCATCCAGGCCCTCCCCTCAGGCTACCGAGGGGGCCAGTTCCTCATGTCGCCTCCGGACGCATTGCCTCACATGAGACGTTACCCGACGCTGCCATCGCCGCGCCTTGGTCGCTACGCGCCGCCGAGGCGGGGCGGCGAGCGGCAGAGCGATGGCGGGGAGGATCAGCATGGCGGCACGAGCCGAGGTGGCGGCGGCGACGAGGGAGCGGTACGCGGTGAGCGGGCGGGCCGCGAAGGGCGCGATCCTCGACGAGTTCGTCGCGCTGACGGGGCTTCATCGCAAGCACGCCATCCGCCTGCTCCGTGCGCCCACCGAGGAGAGGCGCTCCCGAGGTAGGCCGAAGACGCTCTACGGCACCGCCGTGAAGGCAGCGCTGGTCCTGCTCTGGGAGGCGTCGGACCGGGTGTGCTCGAAGCGGCTCGTGCCGATGATCCTGGTCTTGCTGCCGGCGCTGGAGCGACACGGGCAGCTTGCAGCTGACGAGGGACTGCGAGCGAAGCTCCTCGCGATCAGCCCGGCTACGATCGACCGGCTGCTGTCGGAGACGCGCATCGCGGCGGCGCAGGGGCGCAGGCGGCGGGCCGGCTTCAGCTCGGCGGTGCGCCGGTCGGTGCCGGTGAGGACCTTCGCGGACTGGGGCGATCCTCCTCCGGGCTTCGTGGAGGTCGACTTCGTGGCGCATTCCGGCGTCAGCGCGGCCGGCGCCTTCGTGCAGACGATGGTGCTGACCGACATCGCGACGGGCTGGACCGAGTGCGTGCCGGTGCTGATGCGGGCGGGCGCGCTCGCGCTCGAGGCGCTGCAGGCGGCGCGAGAGCTCTTCCCCTTCCCCTCAGGGGCGTCGACTTCGACAACGACGGCGCCTTCATGAACGAGCCGGTGGTCTCCTGGTGCCGGGCGCAGGGGCTCGAGGTCACTCGCTCGCGGGCCTACCGCAAGAATGACCAGGCCTGGGTGGAGCAGAAGAACGGGGCGATCGTTCGAAGGCTTGTCGGCTACGGCCGCTTCGAGGGCGTGGTCTCTGCCAAGGCGCTCGCTCGGCTCTACGCGGCGGCCCGGCTGCATGTGAATCTGTTCCAGCCCTCGTTCAAGCTGCGCGAGAAGACCCGCGTCGGCGCGAAGGTGACGAAGCGCTGGCACCCGCCGGCCACGCCGGCCGATCGGGCTCTGGCCTCGGGACGGCTCGACACGGAGAGCATGGCGCGCATCGCCGAGCTGAGAGGACGGGCGACCCCGTGATCGCGCTGGCGACGATCCGGGCGGCGCAGGCCGAGTTGGGCCGGCGCGTCGACCAGCGCGGCGCCGCGGCAGCCTCGGGGGAGACGCCCGTCGCCGTCAACCTCGCGGCCAGCGTCTCCCGTGCCGAGAAGAACGGTGAGCGCCGCGCAATTCACCGCCGCCCCTATCGCCGAGTGAGGCCGATCCCGAAACGCCCGTCGATGCTCGATCCCCACCGGGCCGAGATCGAGGCATGGCTCGAGGCGCAGCCCGAGATGACGGCGGTCGCCCTGCTGGCCTGGCTCAAGGAGCGCCATCCCGACCGGTTCGCCGACATCCATCTGCGCACCACGCAGCGGCTCGTGAAGGCGTGGCGGGCAGAGCAGGCGAAGAGGATGATCCGGCTCGGAACGGCGGCGCTGACGCTCCCGCCCGGTCAAGAAGCGGCGGCTCTTGGCGCCGCCTGAGGCCGCGGCGCTCGGTAACATTCTCAGATGAGGCAACAGGCCGGACCAGTTTGCCGTGACGCCTGACAG
>CAWHTQ010000022.1:0-55805 GCA_963832275.1 uncultured Alphaproteobacteria bacterium | reverse complement strand
CCCTTCAGATGATCGCGCCGCGCACCTTGGCCGAGACCCATTCCGAGATCACGACCGCCAGCAGGATCACCAGCAGGATCAGCGACACCTGCGGCCAGGCCAGCGTGTTGAGCGAGCCCTGGAGCTGCAGCCCGATGCCCCCCGCGCCCACGAGGCCAAGGACGGTGGATTCGCGGATGTTGATG
Source organism: uncultured Alphaproteobacteria bacterium (assembly GCA_963832275.1). Classification (GTDB taxonomy): domain Bacteria; phylum Pseudomonadota; class Alphaproteobacteria; order Rhodobacterales; family Rhodobacteraceae; genus Hasllibacter. Next base: position 55,620 of record CAWHTQ010000022.1, on the reverse strand, counting down.
TCCCAGCGGAACACCGCGATGCCGGCGAAGGCGGGCGCGATCTGCGGCACGATCCCCCAGGCCATGACCTGCCAGCGGGAGGCGCCGGTGGCGGTGATCGCCTCGACCTGTGTGGTGTCGATCTCCTCGATCGCCTCGTAGAGGAGCTTGGCGCAGAACCCGATCGACCGGATCGCGATGGCGACGATCCCCGCGAACACCCCCGGCCCGATGATCGCGATCAGGAGGAGCGCCCAGATCAGGCTGTTGATCGAGCGCGTCGCCACGATGATCAGGAGCGCGATCGGCCGGACGAGGATCGCCGAGGGCGTGGTGTTGCGCGCGGCCAGGAACGCCACCGGCACCGCCATGATCAGGGCCGCGATGGTGCCGAGCGTGGCGATGTTGATCGTGTCCCAGATCGGCCACCAGAGCCGGTCGATATAGGACCAGCGCGGCGGCGTCGCCCGGCCCAGGATGTCGGCGGCGATCTCGGGCGCGTCCCAGACGAAGAACCACGTGGTCTCGTCGCTGATCGCCTGCCAGCACCAGAGGAAGATCGCCAGCCCCAGGAGCCAGCCGAACCAGCGCGCCATGGCCTGCCCGGTCGTGCGCTTGCGCCAGGCCGGGCCGTGGGGCGTCTCCAGGACCGGCACCCTACTGCACCCGCGCCCGGACCACGCCGGAGACGTATTCCAGCGCCATGACGATGACGATGATGATCAGCAGGATCGCGGCCGCGGTGTCGTACTCGTAGCGGTCGAAGGCGGTGTTGAGCGTGGCGCCGATCCCCCCCGCGCCGACGAGGCCCAGGATCGCGCTCTCGCGGAAGTTGATGTCCACCCGGTAGATCGACAGCCCCACCAGCCGCGGCAGGACCTGGGGCGTGATGCCGTAGTCGACCCACTGGCTCCAGCGCGCCCCGGTCGCCCGCACCGCCTCGGCCTGGGAGCGGTCCATGCTCTCGATGTCCTCGGCCAGGAGCTTGGACAGGAACCCGATCGTGGCGAAGGAGAGGGTCAGGAACCCCGCCAGCGGGCCGAAGCCGAAGATCGCGACCAGCAGGATCGCGACGATGATCTCCTGCAGCGCGCGGGAGACGGCGATGATGCCGCGGCAGAGCATGTAGACCGGCAGCGGCGCCACGTTGCGCGCCGCCCCGAGCGCGATGGGGATGGAGATCGCGATCCCCACCACCGAGGCCGCGACCGTCATCACGATGCTCTCGAGCATCCCCGACCAGATGTCCGAGGCGCGCGAGGTGAAGTCCGGCGAGGCGAAGGCCATGACGAAGGCGCCGCCCCGGTCGAGCCCCCGGTAGACGCGGCCCCAGTCGACCTCGACGCTGGCGAGCGCCGCGATCAGGTAGAGGACGAACCCCGCCGCCAACGTCCAGCGCAGCCAGGGCCGCCGGATCATCGCCGGCCGCCGCCAGCGCCTGCCCAGCACGTCGTCCAGCTCGCGATGGGTGGCGGCGGTCATTCGGCGGCTTCCGCCGCGGCCTCGTCCTCGACCTTGTCGATGGTCGCCTCCCAGTCCTCCTCGCCGTAGATCTCGGTCAGGCGGTCGGGGGTCAGGTCGCCTGGCGGGCCGTCGAAGACGACCTCGCCCAGGCGCAGGCCGACGACGCGGGCGACGAACATCCGCGCGAGCGCCACGTCGTGGATGTTGATGATCGCCGCCAGCCCCCGCTCGTCGCAGAGCTCGCGGATCAGGCGCATGATCTGGCGCCCCGTCTTGGGGTCGAGCGAGGCGGTCGGCTCGTCCACCAGGAGGAGCGCGGGCTCCTGGATCAGCGCCCGGCAGATGCCGACGCGCTGGCGCTGCCCGCCCGAGAGCTCGTCGGCGCGCTTGTCGGCCATGTGCAGCAGGCCCACCCGGTCCAGCAGGCGGAAGGCGGCGTCGACGTCGCTCTGCGGGAAGCGGCGCGTCAGCGAGCGCCAGAAGCCCACGTAGCCCAGGCGCCCGGACAGGACGTTCTCCATCACCGTCAGGCGCTCCACGAGCGCGTATTCCTGGAAGATCATGCCCATGCGGCGGCGCTCGCGGCGCAGGGCGGCGGGACCGAGCGCGGTCAGGTCCACGTCGCCCAGCAGGACGCGCCCGCCCGTGGGCGCCACCAGCCGGTTGATGCAGCGGATGAGGGTGGACTTGCCCGCGCCCGACGGGCCGATCAGGGCCAGCACCTGCCCCGAGGGCACCTCGAGGTCCACCGCCTTCAGGGCGGCGTCCCCGGTGCGGTAGGTCTTCGTCAGCCCTTCGAGCCGCAGCATCGCCGTCCCCCCGCAGGCACGCGGCGAGGATGTCCCCGCCGCGCGCGTCGCCCCGAAGGGCCTCGCCTCAGATGCCTACTCGCAGGCGTAGCTGACGCCGGTGGCGGCGTCGATCTGGCGGATGACGGACCAGAAGTCCTGGTAGGTCATCTCCAGGAACTGCGCCTCGCCGTTCCTGCCGAACTCCTCCTGCAGCGACGTGCCCTCCCAGTCGAAGCTGAAGAACGCGTCCCGGATCGACTGCTGCAGCTCGGGGGTCAGGTTGTAGACCGTGCCGTAGCCCGTCGTGGGGAAGGTCTCCGAGGTGTAGATCGTGACGAGCTGGTCCTGCGAGACCACGTCCCGCTCGATCATGCGCTTGAGGACCGAGTTGGCGATCGCGGCGGCCGGGTAGTCCTTGTTCGCGACGCCCAGGATCGAGTTGTCGTGCTGGCCCGAGAACACCGGCTCGAAATCCTCCCCGGCCTGCAGGTCGAACTCGGAGGCGAGGATCGCCGAGGGCGCCTTGAAGCCCGAATTGGACGTCTCGGAGGTGAAGGCCATCTGCTTGCCCGCGAGGTCGGCGACCTCGGTTATGCCGCTGTCCGGATAGGTGATGATCTCCATCTCGTAGCCGAACGTGCCGTCCTCGGCCGCCATGATGGTGAAGGGCCGGAAGCCCGCGCAGTTGACCGCCAGCGGGTTGGAGCCGGTGTTGAAGCCCGCGATGTGCAGGCGCCCCGAGCGCATCGCCTCGATCTGGGCGGCGTTGTTCTGCACCGGGAAGAACTGCACGTCCTTGCCGGTCGCCTCCTCCAGATGGGTCAGGAAGTCGGCCCAGGCGGTCTCGTAGACGGCCGGATCCTCGACGGGCGTGTAGGCGAAGATGAGCGTGTCGGGGTCGATCTGCTCGGAGGCGTCCTCCGGCACGTCGGCGATCAGGTCGCCGTCGACGTCGCAATAGCGCGCGTCGAGATCGCCGCGCGGGCAGTCCTGCGCGGCGGCCGGCAGCGCCAGCGCCAGGGTGGCGAGGGCCGCGGCCCCCAGAAGGTCGGTCTTGGTCATGGTCGTGTCTCTCCCTGGGATCGGCGCGGGGTGCCTGCTTCCGTGCCGGAAACGGGCGGCCCCGGCGGTCGTGGACGCCGCCTTCTGCGATGGTTGCGTAACGGATGCGCGACGGCCCTGCCAGGAAAAGAGGCCCTGCCAGGGAGGGAGGCGGCCGCTGCCGGGCCCCTCAGGTCCCGAGCCAGGCCAGGCCGGCCAGGACGAAGCCGCCGATGAACAGGGTCTCGGCCACGATCAGCACCATCGCCGCGCCGCCCACGTCCAGCATCGAGCGCAGCGAGGTCTTCATCCCCACCGCCGCGATCGCCGTCAGCAGCGCCCATCTGGACAGGTCCGAGAGCGCCCCGCGCACCGCCTCCGGCACCAGGCCGAGCGAGTTGAATCCCGCCAGCACCAGGAACGCCGCGACGAAGGACGGCATCAGGGGCGGGCGCCGCCCGGCTGCTGGCCCCGCATCCGCCGCCCGGATCGCCAGCGCGAAGATCAGGACCACGGGCGCCAGCGTGGTGACCCGGATCAGCTTCACCAGGGTCGCCGTCTCCCCGACCTCCTCGGAGACCGAGAACCCCGCCCCCACCACCTGCGCCACGTCGTGGATCGTGCCGCCCAGGAAGGCGCCGGCGGCCACGGGCGACATCTCCAGCGCGGCGACCACGAACGGGTAGAGCACCATCGCCACCGTCGACAGGACCGTGACCCCCAGCACCGTGAAGATCAGGTCCTGCTCGGCGCGGCCTTCCCCGCCCGGCCGCGCCGGCAGGACGGCGGCGATGGCCATGGCCGCCGAGGCGCCGCAGATCGCCACCGCCCCCCCGGTCAGGAGCGCGAACCGCCAGCCCCGCCCCAGGAGCGGCGCCAGCGCCAGCGCGAAGAGGATCGTGCACGCCGTCCCGGCCACGACCAGCCCGATCAGGGCCGGGCCCAGCCCGATCAGCAGCTCGACCGAGATGCGCGCGCCCAGGAGCGCCACCCCCAGGCGCAGCACCGTGCGCGAGGCGAAGGCGATGCCCGGCACGCAGCGCCCCTCCTCGGCCAGGAAGTGGAACGCGATCCCGAAGAGGAGCGCCATGAGCATCGCCGGCGCGCCGTAATGCTCGGAGACGAACTGCGCGCACACCGCGAGCGCCCCCGCCACCGCCACCCCCGGCAGGACGCGCGAGGCGAAGGCGCGCAGCCCCGCGAGCGCCCCCGCGGGCGAGAATGCCGTGTCCATGTCCGCCTCCCCTCGCGCCCCGTCTCGAATCCCGCCCCCGGATCGTGCCTCGGATCGAAGGGCGGCGCGCCCCCTCACGCCGGACGGCGGAGCCGGGTCGTCGGAGTCACTCCACGGTGACGGACTTGGCCAGGTTGCGCGGCTGGTCCACGTCCGTGCCCATGGCGACGGCGGCGTGATAGGCCAGGAGCTGCGCCGGCACCGCGTAGGCGATGGGGGCGATGGCCTCCGGCATGCGGGGCATCGCGAGCCGCGCCCAGGTGCCGGCCCCGGCCTCCGCCAGCCCCGCCTCGTCGGAGATCAGCAGCACGCGCCCGGCCCGCGCCATCACCTCCTGCATGTTCGAGACGCCCTTGTCGAAGAGCGGCCCCGAGGGCGCCATCACCACCACCGGCACGGCCGCGTCCACCAGGGCGATGGGCCCGTGCTTGAGCTCGCCCGACGCGTAGCCCTCGGCATGGATGTAGCTGATCTCCTTGAGCTTCAGCGCCCCTTCCAGCGCCAGAGGGTACATCGGCCCGCGCCCCAGGAACAGCACGTCGCGCGCCTCGGCGATGCGGGCGGCGATCTCCTCGATCGGGGCGCAGGCGGCGATGGCGGCGGCCACGTGGCCGGGCAGCGAGCGCATCGCGGCCAGCTCCTCGGCCATGTCGGTCCCCCGCACGCGGGCGGCCTCGATCGACAGGAGCGCCAGGACCGTGAGCTGGCAGGTGAACGCCTTGGTCGAGGCGACCCCGATCTCCACGCCGGCGTGGATCGGCAGCACCACGTCCGCCTCGCGCGCGATGGTGGAGGTGGCGACGTTCACCAGCCCGACCACGCAGGCCGCCCGCCCCTTGAGGTAGCGCAGCGCGGCGAGCGTGTCGGCGGTCTCGCCGGACTGGCTGACGAGGATGGCCAGCGTGCCCTCCCCGATGGGCGGCTCGCGGTAGCGGAACTCGGAGGCGACCTCCACGTCCACGGGGATGCGGGCGCGCGCCTCGATCCAGTACTTCGCCACCATCCCCGCCAGGTAGGCCGTGCCGCAGGCGACGATCACCACCCGCTTCGCGCCCGCCAGGTCGAGGCCCTCGGGCAGGACGATCCGCTCCCCGTCGAGATAGGCGCCCAGGGCGTCGGCCAGGACGGCCGGCTGCTCGGCGATCTCCTTGGCCATGAAGTGGCGGTGCCCGGCCTTGTCGGCCGCCGCCTCGCCGGGGCGCACCACGGTGACGGGGCGGCGCACGGGCGCGCCGGAGGCGTCGAACGTCTCGGCGCCCGACCGGCGGATCACGGCGCGGTCGCCCTCCTCCAGGTAGGTGAGGCGCGTGGTCAGGGGCGCGAGCGCGATCGCGTCCGAGCCCAGGAACATCTCCCCCTCGCCGTGCCCGATGGCCAGCGGCGAGCCCTGGCGCGCGCCCACGATCAGGTCGGGCTCGCCCTCGAAGAGGAAGGCCAGCGCGAACGCCCCCTCCAGCCGGTCCACGGCGGCGAAGGCGGCGGCGACCGGGTCCATCCCCTGCGCCATGTTCCGCGCGGCCAGGGCGGCGATGACCTCGGTGTCGGTCTCGGATTCCAGGTTCGCGCCATCCGCCTCCAGCTCCTCGCGCAGGGCGCGGAAGTTCTCGACGATGCCGTTGTGCACGACCGCGACCGGCCCCGCGACGTGCGGGTGCGCGTTGGCCCGCGTCGGCGCGCCGTGGGTGGCCCAGCGGGTGTGCCCGATCCCGGCCATGCCCGGCAGCGGATCGTGCACCAGCGCGTCGGCGAGGTTGACCAGCTTGCCGACCTCGCGCCGCCGGCCGAGGGCGCCATCCGAGACGGTCGCCACGCCGGCGCTGTCGTAGCCGCGGTATTCGAGGCGTCGCAGCGCGTCGACCATGATGGGGGTGGCCTGGTGCGATCCCAGGATGCCGATGATGCCGCACATGGGCCTATGCTCCGTCCTTGGTCTCGCGCAGGCGCGCCATCAGGCGCGCGCCCATGCCCTGCTTGTTCACCTGCCGGCCGCGCGCGATCGCCAGGTCCCCGGCCGGCACGTCCATGGTGATCACGCTGCCCGACCCGGTCACGGCGCCCGCGCCGACGCTCACGGGGGCCACGAGCAGGGTGGAGGAGCCGACGAACGCCCCCTCCCCCACGGCCGTCCGATGCTTGGAGACGCCGTCGTAGTTGCAGGTCACCGTCCCGGCGCCCAGGTTGGCGCGCGCGCCGATCTCCGCGTCGCCCACATAGGTCAGGTGCGGCAGCTTGGCCCCCGCGCCGATCTCCGCGTTCTTCACCTCGACGAAGTTGCCGACGCGGGCGTCCCGCGCCAGCCGCGCGCCGGGGCGCAGGCGCGCATAGGGGCCGACGATGCAGCCCTCGCCGACATGGCAGCCCTCCAGATGGCTGAACGCGCGGATCGTGGCCCCGGTCTCCACCGTCACGCCGGGACCGAAGACGACGTGCGGCTCGACCGTCACGTCCCGTCCCAGCGCGGTGTCGTGGGCGAGGAAGACGGTCTCCGGCGCGGTCATGGTCACCCCCGCCTCGAGCGCGCGCGCCCGCGCGCGAGCCTGGAAGGCCGCCTCGGCGGCGGCGAGGTCGGCGCGGGAGTTCACCCCCAGCGTCTCGGCCTCCTCGCAGCGCGCGACGCGGGCGGTCAGGCCGCGCGCGGCGGCGAGGCCGGCGATGTCGGTGAGGTAATGCTCGCCCGCGGCGTTGTCGCACCCGACCTCGGCGGCGAGCGCCGTCAGGAGGGCGGCATCCGCCATCATCACCCCGGAATTGCACAGGGTGACCGCACGCTCGGCCGCGCTCGCGTCCTTGAACTCCACGATCCGCTCCAGGCGGTCGCCGTCCCCCCCTTGGCGCCCCTCCTCCGGGGCGACCTTCTGGCGCCCCTCCTCCGGGGCGACGATCAACCGGCCGTAGCGCCCCGGATCCGCCGCCTCGAAGCCCAGGACCACCAGGTCCGCGCCCGCGGCGCGCAGGGCGGCCATGCGCGCCAGGGTCTCGGGCCGGATGAGGGGCGTGTCGGCGTAGAGGACGACCGCGTCGCCCGTGAAGCCCTCCAGCGCGGGCGCCGCCTGCAGGACGGCGTGGGCGGTGCCCAGGCGCTCGGCCTGCTCGGGGGCGATCGTGCCCGGATCGAGCGCGCGGGCGGCTGCGGCAACCGCCGCGCCGCCATGGCCCACCACGACGACGGTGCGCGAAGGCGAGAGCGCCGCGCCCGAGCGCATCGCGTGATGCAGGAGCGGCGCGCCCCCGATGGCGTGCAGCGCCTTGGGCAGATCCGAGCGCATCCGCGTGCCCATGCCCGCGGCCAGAACGATCAGGGCGACGTCCATGCGGGGACCTCTCGACGTGCGGGGCGCGGGCGACGGTCCGCTCGCGCCCCGCATTGGCCCATCCGGCCCCGCCCCCGCAATCCCCGCCGGGTCACGCCGCGCGACGATGCGTTGCAGAGGCGGGGTGCTCCTTCGCTCCCCGCGGCGGGCCGAAGGGGCCGAGGCCCCCCGGCGGTCAGGCCGAGCGGCGGCCGCGCAGCGCGCCCAGCCCGGCCAGGCCGAGCCCCAGCAGCGCCATCGAGGCCGGCAGCGGGATCGGCGCCGGGGACTGCCCGATGGCGGCGGTCTCGTAGCGCAGCCCGGCCGCGGTCCCGTCCGCGAAGCCGGTCCAGCCGTCCGCCCCCAGCACCGGCAGGTCGAGATAGGCGCCCGCGCCCGCGTCCCCTTTCAGGATGTCGTCGAGCCAGGCGGTCACGAAGTGCTGGCCCACGTTGTTCATGAACACGTGCTCCCAGACCGGGTCGACGTAATGGCTCTCCACGCCCGCCTCGAAGGCCTCCTCCGGCGCGGGGATCGGGGCCACGGTGTTGTGGCTCCCCCCCTCGAAGGTCAGGAGCGCGCGATCCGTGCCGGTGGTCTGCTCCCAGATGCGGCGCACGCCGGTCCGGTACTGCGAGACGGTGTCGTTCGAGCCGGCGACGAACAGCATCGGGATCTCGATCCCCGCCAGGCCGTCCGCATCCCAGAACGGGCCCGCGAACGTGTCCTGCCGGCCCCAGGGGCCGATCGCGACGGCCGTCTTGAAGCGCGGATCGGGCAGCGCCTCGTGCGTGGCGCTGCCGGCCTCGTGGATGCCCAGCACGCCCTGCGGCGAGATGAAGGGGTTCTGCGTCACCGCCTCCGTCACCCCGGCCCCGGCGGTGATCAGCGCGCCGTACCCGCCCATGGAGTAGCCGACCAGGGCCGCGTTGTCCGCGTCCACCAGCCCGGCGATGCCCGAGGACGCCTCCCCGCCCAGCCGGGCCATCTCGTCCAGCACGAAGAGCTGGTCCAGCGGCCGGTTCACCAGCGTCGAGGAGAAGGGGCCGATGTTGTCGTAGACCGAATCCGTATGGTCGATGGCGGCCACGACATAGCCCTTGGAGGCCAGGTTCTCGGCCAGGTGGGACATCAGGAACCGGTTGCCCGGATAGCCGTGGCTCAGCACCACCAGCGGCAGGGGGCCGGTCCCCTCCGCCGGGGCGGCGCCCCGCACGGCGCGGCCCTGCAGCTCGACCACCGTCGTCCCGTCGCGGATCAGGGCGTCGAGGGAGGTGTCGCCGGTGCTGCCCGCGAGGGCGGGGTACCAGGTCTCGATCGTGAGCGGCCGGTCGTAGCGCGGCAGCGGGGCGGCCGGGTCGGCGAAGGGGTCGACGCGCGCGACGTCGATCTGGTCCGGATGGGTCAGATCGAAGCGGCGCACGCCCACGGCCAGGGGGCCGTAGGCCGCGAGCGCCGGCGCGTCCGGCGACTGGCCGTCGATCCGGTTCTCGGCCGCCAGGGGGGTGGCGGCGGCGAGCGCGACAGCCACCAGGACGACATGTCTCATGGAAGATCCTCCCCGGGCATCCATCGGCCGCCCGGCGATCGCCCGGCGATCGTCGGGCGCAAAGGTCCCGGAAACAGTTGGCGCCCATTTGTAACATTGGCAATACGATCGTCGCTCGAGGCCCCCGCTCCGGGGCGACGGGGCGATGGGGCCGAAGGCCTCCCTCAGCTTCGCGCGATCTCCTCGGCGATGCGGGCGGTCAGGGCCGCCAGAGTGCCCCCGGAGGACTCGGCCCCCATCGGGGTCGCACCCCCCGCCGGGGTCGCACCCCCCGTGGGGGCCGGGCCGGCGAGGGCGGCACGGATCAGGGGCTCCAGATCCGCCATCTCCCAGGCGATGGCGAGGCCGGGGCGCCCCTCCAGGCGGCGGGCGGTGGCGCGCTGGTGCTCGTTGCGGTGCTCGCCCAGGGCGGCGCTGCGCGGCGCCAGGACCGCCGGCACCCCGTGCGCGCGCGCCGTCAGGAAGGTGCCGATCCCGGCATGGCCCACGATCACGGCCGCGCCCGCCGCCATCGCGGCGAAGGCCGGCGCGTCGAGGAAGGGCGCCACCTCCACGTTGCGCCAGCGGCCGGGATCGCCCTCCTCCGGGCCGACCTGCGCGATCACCCGCCGCCCCAGCGCGGGGGCGAGCGCGTCCACCGCGTCGATCAGGCGCGGGAAGGCCAGCTGCGTGCCCACCGTGACGAAGATCGGGGCCCCTTCGGGGCGGCGCCCCGGGCCCTCGGGCCCGCCGGAGCCCACTACCCCCGCGGCCCCCCCGAGGGGGGTCACAGGACGGCGCCGGCGTGCTCGGCGCCGACGGCGGCGGCGACCTCGGGCCACTGGCTCATCCAGAGGTCGGCGACGCGGCGCGCGAGCTTGCCGGACATCGACATCTCCTCGGCGTTGGCGACGGAATCGACCCAGATGGTGCGCGCGCGCGCCGCGCGCCCGAGCCCCAGCGCGATCACCCCCGGCAGCGCGCCGGTGGAGATCACGACATGCGGCCGGTGGCGCGCCACCTGCGCCGCGATCGCGGCCAGGGAGCGCGCGGCCTGGAGCGGGCGGTCGCGGTTGCAGTCGGGCACGATGCGCGCGGGCGCGGCCCCGAACGCCTCCGGCAGGCCGGGCAGTGTGGTGAGGTAGAGCACGTCGCACCCCTCGAAGGCGGGACGCAGGAGCATCAGCTGCTGCCAGTGCCCGCCCCCCGAGGCGATCGCCAGCACGCGCTTGCCCTCTGCGCCCATCGACGCGTCCTCCCGCATGCGGCGCCGCGCGCCCCCGGCGCCTGCCTACACGCGCCCGCACCCGGGCGCGAGCGCGGGCGCGGGTTCACCTTTCGGCAAGGACATCGTCGATAAGGTCGCCCGGACCGGAACATGGAGCGACGGGCGATGAGGCAGGTGATCTATTGCAGCAGGGCCATCGGGCCCGGGGAGGACGCGCATCTCGACGACATCCTGCGCAGTTCGAACACCAACAACCCGGAGATCGGGATCACCGGCGTCCTGATGGTGACGCAGGGGGTCTACCTGCAGTTCCTGGAAGGGCCGAAGGAGAGCCTGCGCATGCTCCTGGAGTTCATCGAGGCCGACGAGCGCCATACCGGCATGGAGGTGCTGGCCGAGCGCCCCACGAAGCACCGCGAGTTCGCCGACTGGGCGATGGGCTATCAGGACGTCTGCCCCGACGGAGCGCTCGGCATCCGGATCCGCGAGGCCCTGAAGGACGCGCGGGCCGATCGGTGCGCGGCGACCTCCGACCGCCTGCTGGAGGCGATGGCCGATATCGGCCGCACCGCCATACGCGAGACCCGCCGGAAGGTCGCGGCATCCGAGGGCCAGGCCGCCATCTGACCGCGGAGGGCGCGGCGAACGGTGAGGCGAGCCCGGGGAAGAGCCCTGGACCCGGCCCGGACGGGCCCCGCCCGGATCGCCGCGCCATGAGCGGGCGGGCCGGTCGATGACGCGCCCGTCGGCGGGCGCCCGGGCGCCTCGCGGCCTTTCGGAGCCGTCCGCGTCATGGCAAGCCCGCGGCATGCCCCATCCATCCTCCCGGCCAGGCTCCGCATCCGGTCCCCCGACAGGCTCCCCCCCGGACCCGGTGGGAGCCCCGCCGCGCGCGGACGCGAAGGGCCGCGGCCAGGACGGGCCAGGGACGGACGGGCCGGGGACGGACGGGCCAGGGCGCGGGGCCGGGACCTATGCCCCGCCACGCCCCGGCGCCGCCATCGCGGCGATCGCGGCGATCTGCATCCTGGTCGAGGGTCTGCTGATCGCCGGGGACGCGGGCCTGCTCGGCCCCTGGCCCTGGCGGGCGATGGCCTACACCCACGGCGCGTTCTGGAACGGGCTCCTGGCCGACTGGCGGTCCAACTATCCCGGCCAGCCGGCGGCGATGTTCTTCACCTATGCCTGGCTGCACGGGGACATCTGGCACCTGGCGGGCAACATGATGACGCTGGCCTATCTCGCGCCGGTGGTGGCGGCGCGGGCGGGCACGGGGGGCATGGCCCTGATCTACCTCGCGTCGATCCCCGGCGGGGCGGCGGCCTTCGCGCTCCTGTCCGCCTCGACGGCGCCGATGGTGGGCGCCTCGGGGGCGGTGTTCGGCCTGGCAGGCGCCTGGCAGGCGCACGAATGGACACGGTGGCGGGCCGTGGGGGCGAGCCCCCTGCCGGTGGCGCGCACGGTCCTGGCGCTGGTGGCGCTGAACGCGGCGCTCTGGTGGGCGATGGACGGCCTCCTCGCCTGGGAGACGCATGCGGGCGGCTTCCTCGCCGGCTGGGTCGTGGCCAGGATCCTGGAGCGGCGGCGGGGCGGGCCGCCCCCCGGCGCCGGCCCCGAGGGCGGCGGCGCGCCGGCCGAGCCGCCGCCCTATCGCCGCGCTCCCCTCGCCCGGCCCGGAGGCCCCGCGCGATGAGGGCCCGCGGGGTCATCGGGACCGGCGCAGCCTTCGGGGCGGGCGCGGCCCGCGGGGCCCTGTGCCTCCTCGCGCTCGGCGCCGCTCTGAACGCCCCGCCCGGCGCCGCCGCCCAGACGGCCCCTGCGGAGGGGGTCGCGCAGGGCATGCTCGTCATCGGCCCCGATGGCGGGCTCGACCTGCCCCCCGGCCTGCGCGCGCCGGTGACCCTGCGGATCCCCCCGGCCCTGGCCGCGGCCCCCGTGCTCGGCCCCGCGCCGGACCTGGACCTCGCCGCCACCGCGAGCGGCGCCGAGCGGCGGGCCTACGCGCAGCTGCGCGACCTCGCGGCGCGCGGCCTCGCGGCGGGCAATGCCGGCGACGTCTACGAGAACCGGGACGGCGGCCATTCCCTGCCCCGGCTGGAGCGCTTCCCCCAGCTCGCGCGCCTGCGCCATGTCGGCCCGGACGGCGCCCCCCTGCCCCGCGGCGCGCCGGCCGCCTACGGGCTGGCCGGCGCCCTGCCCTGGCGCGCGCCCACGATCGGCAACACCTCGGCCGCGATCCGCGAGGGGCCCTTCGCCCGCTCGCTGGCGCGCGCCGCCATGACCATGACCGCGCAGGGCGCCCTTGCCGGCACCCTGCGCGAGAGCCCGGCCCTCGCCGCCGCCGCCGCCGGCTACCGGACGAACCGGCTGCACGTGTATCCCGAGCATCGCGACCACGACGCCGCCGAGGGCGAGGACGGCCAGGGCGGGGCCGACATGTTCCCCGCCAACCTGCCCTACTGGATCGTGACCCAGGGCTCCTCGGGCAGCGACCGCACCACAGTCGAGGCGCTGGCCGCGATCCTGGCCGCGCTGCGCCCCGAGACCAAGGCGCGCCTGGTGGAGGAGGGCCTGATCGCGCCGACGCTGCAGGCGCTCTACCGGCTGGGCTACGTGCGCGCGGGGCCGGGCCGGCCGGACCTCTACCTGACCGGGCTCGCCCACCCGACCGTCTTCGACGCCTGGGACCTGGACCTGTCGCGCGCGGTCGCGGCGGCCGCGGCCCTGGCGCCGGATACCATTCCCCCCGCCGTCGCCCTGAGGGTGATCGAGGAGGACATGCCCGACCCCGCGGCCGACCCGGTCGCGGCGCTCCTGGGCGAGGCGCTGCACGACGGGCCGCACGCGGTCGCGCGGGTCTGGCGCTCCCTGGCGCGCACCCGGAGCATGACCGTGGCGGCGGAGGCGGTCGATCCGAACGGGCGGGACCTGACCTTCGAATGGCGGCTGCTGCGCGGCGATCCGGGCGCGGTGCGCATCGCCCCCGCCCCGGACGGGCGCAGCGCGCGGATCGAGGTCGACCTGCACCCCGCCCGCCCGCCGAGCGCCGACGCGCCCCCCTCGGCGCGCGTCGACATCGGGGTCTTCGCGCTCAACGGCGCGGCGCTCGGGATGCCGGGGATGATCTCGATCCTGATGCCCGCCCACGAGGCGCGCACCTACGAGGACGGCCCCGGCGAAGGCCCCTTCCCGGTGGCGGTGACGCGCAGCCCGGACCGGCCGGCCGTCCGCTTCGACCCGCTCGTATGGCCGCGCGTGCCCTGGACCGAGCGGCGCGGCGGCGCGGCGGACGGGCCGCGCGTCTACGAGCTGCCGGCCGGGATCGGGGGCGCGGAGGGGTCAGCGACCCGAGGGGCCATGACCCTGCGGATCGACGGGGCGGGCCGCGCGGTGGCCGGGCCGGACGGTCCGATCACGCCGCCCGCCCCGCTGCGCCACGCGCTGGTGCGGGGCGCGGACGGGCTGCCGGCGGTGGCCGTCGGCGCGCGGGGGCCGGCGATTCCCTGAGACCCCGCACCGCGTCGTCCATCACGCGATCGCGCCCCGTCCCGTCCCGGGATGTCCGCGAGATGGCCGAACGCGCGCCAGGACGCCCCAGATCCGAGAGGGACGGCGCCGTGATCGGCTTCTCCGGGGGCCACCGGAAGTCACGATGATACGAATATTATAGGCTGAAACAAGGAGTTTGGCGATTCTCTCCCGGAACCGGAACCGGCTCCTGGTCATCGGGGGGCATGCCTCCTCCTCGGGCGGTCGTTCGATCGTCAGCGACCGTCGGATGAGTCTGTTTCAGACGTTGGATTTTCGTCCCGAGGCGACGTGCCGGTCTCCTGGGAGGACGGGCTCGGCAACACGATCGCGACGACCGGGCTCGGCCCGTTCGACGTGATGGGCGAGACCTTCTTCGCCGCCTCGCTGCCGACGAGCTTCGCCGATCTGGCCGCCAAACCGCTGACGCAGGCGCCCGTCCTGTCCTGGACCGACGCCGCGAACGCCGGCATGGGCTTCGACTTCGACTTCGACGTCACCGTCAGCGCCGCGGTGATCCCGCTGCCGGCGACCGGCTTGATGCTGGTCGGCGCGCTCGGCGGGTCCCGGCCCTTTGCGGGTCTAGCCCTTCGCGGCCTGGCCCAGCATCCAGGCCATGCGCGCCATGCGCAGCCGCGCCAGCGTGGCGGCGGCGCGGGCGCGTTCGCCCCAGCCGTCCAGCGCCGGCGAGCGGGCCACGCGCGGCAGGTGGGCGATCACCGAAGCCGGCATCAGGAGCGCCCGTCCGGCCCAGCTCGCCCGGGCGCCCAGGCCCGCACGGCCGGCGTGGTCCGGCCCGGCCACGGGTCCCGAAGAGCCGGCGACGTGCAGGCCCCAGCTCTCCTCGGTCAGGCGGCGCCACTTGCGGCGCAGCGCCGGCCAGTCCTGCCGCGAGGGGTGCAGCACGGCCATGTCGGCGCGGTAGATCAGGGAATGGCCCCGCGCGACCGCCCGCTGGGTCCAGTCCTTGTCCTCCGAGACGCCGTTCCGGAAGCCGCCCACGTCCTCGAACACCGCGCGGGAGGTCAGCAGGTTGCCCGCGCCCGAGAAGCCCTGCTTCTCGATGTAGGTCTTGAAGTCGAAGGCGAAGACGGCCTCGAACGCCTCGGCCCCGGACCGGGGGGGCGGCGTCTCGTCGAAGACGCCGACATGCCCGCCGACCAGGCCCGCCGTGCCGATGGCGGCGCGCGCGGCCGCGAGCCAGCCCGGGCAGGGCACGCAGTCGGCGTCGATGAACAGCAGATGCGGCGCCGTGGTGGCCGCGACGCCGGCATTGCGCGCCATCGCCGCCCCGGTCGCGGGCTCGACGATGAAGCGGAATCCCGGATGGGCGGCGATCGTCTCGGACGGGGGGGGCGCGCGAGGCGAGCCGTTGTCGACGACCACCACCTCGGCGCCCTCGGTACCGTCCGCGGCCAGCGCGTCCAGGCACTTGGCCAGTCGGACGGGATCCTCGTAATGCGGGATCACGACGGCGATGTCGGGCGCGGCGCGAGGCGCGATATCGGGCACGCCGCGGGGCGCGACGTCCCGGCCACTTGCGGCCTCGCCCGTGATTGCCCGTGCCTCGTCCGCACGGCCGGTCATGGGATCGCCGGCGGCGTCCCCACGAGTGGGCTCAGTAGTCATAGGCCTGGTTGCGCTCGGGATAGCGGCACTTGTTCAGGACGATGCCCATCACCTCGGTCAGCTCGGCGACCTGCCGCTCGGCGGTGTCGATCCGGCTCATCGGCGTGCTCTCGGCGGCGGCGACGATGAGGGCGGCGTCGGCGTTCTCGAGGAAGCCGAAATTGTCGTCCCCGACGAGGAGCGGCGGCATGTCGAAGATCACGATGTCGGGCCGCAGCAGGCTCTCCATCTCCGCGAGGGCGGCGGTGGTCGCCCCGCTCTGCAGCAGCTCGGCGGGCGCGGCGACCGTATGGTCGTTGAGCCCCAGCGCCACGTTGTCGCCCATCCGGTAGGCGTGGTCGGCGAAGGCGGTCTCCCCGGAGAGGACCTGCTCCATCCCGGCCGTGAGCCCGGCGGGCCGCAGCAGCCGCGACAGGCCGACGCGCCGCAGGTCGAAGTCGAGCACGATCGAGCGGGTGTCGAACTGCCGCGACAGGCCCACGGCGATGTTGGCGCAGATCGTGGTCTTGCCGTCGCCCATCTCGGGCGAGACGATCGCGATGCGGCGCCACTGGTTGCGCCTGGCCTGCTGCAGGAGGCGGGTGCGCAGCAGGTTGTAGGCGGCCGCGGCGGGGAGGATCCGGCCGGGATCACGCCCGGGTAGCGCGGCTCGCGGCCCCCTTCGGAGAGCGGGCGCAGCGCCGACCAGACCGCGGAGGGGTCGTGGAAGTCGTCCTCGTGCACGGGGCGCGCGTTGGGGCCGAGCCGGCGCTTGGTGTCGGGCGTGGGCGACGGCGCGGGAACCGGGCGGGCGGGCGCGGGCGACGGCGCGTCGGGGGCGACGGACGGGGCCGGCCCGTCCTGCGCCGGGCGACCCTCGGCGAGGCGCTGCGCGCGGGCCTTCTCGATGGCGATCTGCAGTCGTTCCATGTCAGGTCCCTCTCGTCGCGCCGCGGCGGACGGCTGCGCCGCGGCGGGCGGCTGCGCAGATGGCCCCACCGCAGGTTGCCCCACCGCAGGTGGTCACAGGCCCGCCATCCGCGCGATGTCGCGCGCCAGCAGGTCGAGCGGCCGGTAGAACTCGTGCACCGCCCAGAGCATCGCCGGCGCCCCGATCAGCCCCAGCAGGATGACGGCGATCTTGATCCCCCGGCGGCGGATCGTGTCGCGCCGCGTGGGCACGAAGGGGATGGTGGCGAAGGGCGTCACGCCGAGCTTGGCGGTGATGTCGCGCGGGCGGTGCGGCGCCCGGTTCAGGAGCTCCAGCAGCACCACGAGCGCCAGGCCGGCGAGAACGCCCGCCGCGGTGCCCCCGCCCGCGATCAGGGTCTTGTTCGGCCCGGTCGGGCCCGAGGGCACGGTCGGCGGCTCGACGATCGCGATGCGCTGCCCGCGGCTCAGGCTCTCGATCCGCTCGCCGGTGGCGGCCTGGCTGCGGCGCGACACGGCGCTGTCGTACTGGGCGCGCACGTTGGCGTATTCGCGCTCGAGCCCCGAGAGCACGATCGAGTTGGACGGGATCCGGTCGAGCACCGAGCCGATCTCGGCCAGACGGCTCTCGCTCTCGGCCTTGCTCTCGCGCAGGACCTCCTCGCGCGCGGCGAGCTCGGCCAGCTGCGCCTCCAGCAGGGCCTGGCGCTGCGCCTCCTGCGGGTCGATGGCGGGCGCGCCCTCGGCCTCGGCGTCCAGCCCGGCGGCCAGGCTGGCCTGCGCGGCGACGGCGGCCTCGGCCTGGGCGATCTGCGAGCGCAGCACGCGCACCCGCGGGTTGGTGTCCGAGTAGACCGCGAGCGCCTGCTGGAGCTGGACGCGCAGCTGGAGCAGGTCGCGCTCGGCCTGGGTGGTGGGCGTCTCGGCGGCGGCGCCGGGGATGCGGCCCGAGGCCTCGAACAGGCGGCGCAGCTGGTCGCGCTGCCGGTCGAGCGCGGCCAGGTCGCGGTCGGCCTGCAGGACGCGGTCCTGCAGGGTGCTCTGCTGGCTCATGCGCGCGTCGAGCATCTCCGGCAGGGCGTCGGCGTTCTGGTTCTGGAACTCCAGGATCGCGGCGGAGCGCTCGTCCAGCAGGCCCGAGAGGCGCGCGACCTCCTCGTCGTAGAAGTCCAGCGTCTGCCCGGCGACGACGGTGCGGCGCTCCACGTCCTCCTGCTGGATGATGGTGAGGTAGGCGTTCAGCACGCCCGCCGCGACCGGGCCCGACCGGGCCGAGAAGCTGATCGTGACCAGGGGCACGCCGCCGCGCCCGCCCTGCCGCCGGATCGAGGTGGCCGCGTCCATGGCCGAGACGATCTGATCGGGGGTCATGGAGCGCACGTTCTCGAACACGTCCTGCTCGCGCGCGATCGTCAGCAGGTTGGCCCGCGTCATCAGGCGCTGCTCCATGATGTCGAGCTGCTGCTCGGCGGGCACCAGGACGGTCGCGTCCTCGATCTGCGCGGCCTCCACCAGGAGGCGCATCTGGCTGACATAGGTGGGGGGCAGCTCGCGCGCGAAGAGGATCGCGGCGCCCCCGATCGCCGCGGCGACCAGCACGAACCAATGCATCCGGCGCCAGAAGCGCGAGAGGAAGTAGCGGATGTCCATCAGTCGCTCCCATCGTCCGCGGCGGGCGCGCCCGCTGCGGTGTCCTGCCCTTTGGCCTTGCCCGGTCCCGCCCTGTCCAGCTCGGGGCGGTCCCAGATGAAGAGCCCGTCCTCGAGCACGCTCTCGACCGTGCCCAGGCCGATCTCGCCGGAATTCTTGCTCCACGCGTAGAGCATCGACATGTCTGCCAATTGGTTAACGAGCCGTGGCACGCCGTCGGAAATCTCCGCGATGCGCTCGCAGGCCTGGGGGGTGAACTCGCGTCCCGTGCCGCCCACGTGGCGCAGGCGGTGGGTGATGTACTCGGCCACCATCGCGCCGTCCATCCGCCCCAGGTGGAAGGAGGCCGAGATTCGCTGCGCGAGCTGGCGCATCTCGGGGGCGCGGACCATGTCGCGAAGCTCCGGCTGGCCCACCAGGATCAGCTGGATCAGCTCGTCCTTGCCGGTGTTGATGTTGGTGAGCATGCGCAGCTCCTCGATCCCCTCGGCGGAGAGGTTCTGCGCCTCGTCGAAGATCAGGATGACTCGGCGTCCGGCGGCGTACTCGGACAGCAGGAACTTCTGCAGCATCGAGAACATGTCCGCGTAGCGCGCGTCGTGGTCCACCTCGATGTCGAGCGAGCTCAGCACCCAGGACAGCAGCTCGCCCCGCCCGCCCTGCGCGTTCGACACCAGCCCGACGGTCAGGTCGTCCTCCAGCCGGCGCAGCAGCGCCTGCACCAGGGTGGTCTTGCCCGCGCCGATCTCCCCGGTGACGAGGGTGATGGGCGCGTGCGTGAGGATGCCGTATTCCAGCACGGTGAACGCCTTGCGGTGCTGGTCCGACCAGAAGATGAAGTCCGGGTCGGGCGCGAGCTTGAAGGGCCGCTCGCGCAGGCCGAAGAAGTCCGCATAGAGGGCCGCCGAAGACATCCTGGCCTGTTCCCCTCGTCCCTAGCTCGCCGGCGCGCCCGACGGGGCGCCCGGCCGGGATGGTCCCGCACGGCCGGCCCTGCCGGGCGCGCCCGACCTGATGCCCCGCGCCGCCCCCTCGGACAAGGGCGGGCGCCGACCTCGCATGCCGCGCCGCAGCGTGACCGACGCGAAACCGGACGGCGCGATTCCCGTCATTGGCGCCCTTCCCTGCCGGGCGGCAAGGGGCGATTCCATGGCACGATCGCGGCACGGAGGTGACACATCCCCGATCCGGCGACGGTGCGGCGGGCCGCGCCGACGATCGGGCCGGAACCAAAGGCGGGCGATCGTCCTTCATTCGCGGACAATAAGCCCGTTTTCCATGCGATCGTTCGTCCGATTGTCCATATCCCCGGCGGAACCCGCGCCGCGCCGCATAATCCTGTCGGTTCACGAAAAATTCTCACGAGAGATTTGCCGCAGCCTGGCATGGGCCCTATAAGGATTTGGAAACCACATGAGCGCTCCGCCCTTGGCCGGGACATATCCATCCCTCGGAGACCGGACCGAATCCGATCGACGACCACCGTCACCTCGCGCCCGGCCCGCGACGCCCCACCGAGAGATCGTACATGACCGCACACGCTCGATCCTTCGCCCTGCCGGACGCCCCACCCGGCATCGCGCACCAGTCCTCCCATCTCCCGCGCCGCACCGCGGCGAGCGGCCCGTCCGAGGGCGGGCTCTACCGCCGCGGCGCCAAGCGCCTGGGCGACATCCTGTTCGTCCTGATGCTGGCGCCCGTCGTGCTGCCGGTCGTCGCTGGTCATGGCCGCGCTCGTCGCCTCCGACGGCAAGAGCCCGTTCTACTCCCAGGTCCGCATCGGCCTGGGCGGGCGCCGCTTCCGCATGTGGAAGATCCGCACCATGGTGCCGGACGCGGACGCCGCCCTGGCCGCCTGCCTGCGCGCCGACCCGCTCCTGCGCGAGGAGTGGACCACCCACCAGAAGCTCGTCCACGACCCGCGCATCACCCGCATCGGCCGCCTGATGCGCAAGACCTCGCTCGACGAGCTGCCGCAGTTCCTCAACGTGCTGACCGGCGACATGTCGGTGATCGGCCCGCGCCCGATGATGGACGGGCAGGACACGCTCTACCCGGGCCGCAGCTACTACGCGCTGCGCCCCGGCGTGACCGGCCCCTGGCAGGTCTCGGACCGGCACGCCTCGAGCTTCGCCGACCGCGCCCGCTTCGACGACGAGTACCATGCCGGGCTCTCCTTCGCCTCGGACGCCCGCCTCGCCCTGCGCACCGTCGGCGTCATCCTCCGCGGCACCGGCTGCTAGAGGCCCCTGGGGGCCTTCCCTGGGGCCTCTCCCCGGGGGCGGCCCGGCGAGGGACGGGCCGGGCGGGCGGATCGGCCTGTCGCGCGTCTGCGCGACCAGGAAGGCCGATCCGGGCCACGGTCCCTCCAAGACGATCAACCTTGCCATGTTTCCGCCAGTTTCGGAGGCGAAGGACGGTGGCGGCGTCCGGTATCGGCGCGCCCGCGGCTGCGCTATAGCAACCGTGCGCCCCTGACAGCCTTCGCGTGGATGACGACATGACCGACGATTCGACCCCCATCGTGCCCTCGGCCTCCCGGGCCGTCCCGGCCTCCCGATCGCGCCTGCGCGCCTCCGCGCTGGCCGTGGCCGCGGCGCTGGCGCTCGCCGCCTGCGACAGCCCCGAGGAGCGCGCCGAGGGCCATTTCCGCGAGGCGCTGGCCTTCATCCAGGCCGGCGACACGACCCGCGCCGAGCTCGAGCTGCGCAACGTCTTCGACCTCGACGGCCTGCACCGCGACGCCCGCGCCACCTACGCCGCCCTGCGCCGCGCCGACGGCGACGTGACCGAATCCTACGGCCAGTACCTGCGCCTGGTGGAGCAGTACCCGGACGACGTGGAGGGCCTGCGCGCCCTGGCGCTCATGGCCACCGACCGGCGCGACTGGGAGCAGGTGCGCCGCCACGGCACCGCCGGCATCGCGCTCGCCCCGGACGATCCGGGCCTGCGCGCGGCGATGACCTCGCTGGCCTATCGCGACGCGCTCGAGGCCGGGGACGAGGACGCCGCCGACGCCGCCGCCGAGGAGGCGCGCGTGATCCTGGGCGAGGACCCCTCCCTCACCTCCGCGCGCATCCTGGTCGCCGACGGCCTGCTGCGCGGCGGCTCGGACGACCTCGCGCTCGAGGTGATCGAGGCCGGGCTCGCGCTCGACGCGGCCAACCGCGACCTGCGGCAGCTGCGCCTGGGCCTGCTGGCGCGCTCCGGCGACGCCGAGGCCCTGCGCGCCGAGCTCGAGGACTCGCTCGCCCTCTTCCCGGACGACCAGAACCTCGCCGCCACCTATCTGCGCCTGCTGGTCTCCGTGGGCGACCTGGACGCCGCCGAGGACTACCTGCGCGGGCGCATCGACCCCGAGGCCCCCGCCTTCGAGGACCGCGCCGCGCTCCTGGACTTCCAGCGCCGGCTCCTGGGCCCGGAGGAGATGCGCGCCGAGCTCGACGCGCTGATCGCCGATCCCGAGGTCGAGGACCGCGCCCTCTTCCGCGCGATGCGCGCCGGGCTCGACTTCGAGGAGGGCCGCCGCGAGGACGGCATCGCCGCCATGAGCGCCCTTCTGTCCGAGGTCGAGGAGGGCTCGGATCTGGCGCCCGAGGAGCTGGGGCGCCTGCACGTCTCGCTGGCGCGCATGCGCGAGGCGACCGGCGACCGCGTCGGCGCGCGCGCCAGCGTGGAGGCCGCGCTCGCCGTCGAGCCCGGCCAGCCCGACGCCCTGAAGCTGCGCGCCGCCTGGCAGATCGAGAACGACGAGACCGACGCCGCGATCTCCTCGCTGCGCGCCGCGCTCGCCGGCGCGCCGCGCGACGCGCAGATCATGACGCTGCTGGCGCAGGCGCACCGCCGCGACGGCGACACCGCGCTCGCCGGCGACATGCTGGCCCGCGCGGTCGAGGTGTCGGGCAACGCGCCGGCCGAATCGCTGCGCTACGCGTCCTTCCTCGCCGCCGAGGGCCGCGCCGGCCCGGCCGATTCGGTGATCTCGGACGCGCTGCGCCTCGCGCCGGAGGATCCGGACCTGCTGGCGGCGCTTGGGCGCCTGCGCGCCGCCTCCGGCGAATGGGACCGGGTCGGCGAGATCATCGCCCGCCTGCGCGCCCTCGAGGACGAGGACGCCGCCCTCCAGGCCGACAACCTGGAGGCGACGCTCCTGTCCGGCCAGGAGCGCACCGAGGAGCTCGAGCGAGTTCCTGGGCGAGATCGCCGCGGGCGGGGGCGCCGCCGCCCTCGGCGCCGAGACCGCGCTGATCCGCGCCGCCATCGCCGCGGACGACATCGACGGCGCGCTGGTGCGCGCCGAGGCGCTGGTGGACGGCGCGCCCGAGGACGCGCAGCTGCGCCTGCTGCGCGGGGCGGTGCGCATCGCCGCCGGGCTCGGCGAGGGCGGGCTCGAGGACATCCGCGAGGCCGTCCGCCTGGACCCCGAGAACGAGCGCGCGCGCCTCGCGCTGGTGCGCGCGATCCGCCAGGTCGAGGGCGCCGAGGCCGCCGCGGATCGCCAGCCGCGAGGCCGCCGGCGCGTTCCCCGAGAGCGTCGCCCTGCAATGGCTGCGCGCCTCCGACATGGAGCGCGCCGGCGACCGGGAGGGCGCGATCGAGATCTACGAGGCGCTCTACGCCCGCAACGACAGCCTGCTCGTGGTCGCCAACAACCTGGCCAGCCTCCTGAGCCTGACCAGCGACGACCCCGAGGTGCTGGAGCGGGCCGAGCGGATGGCGCGCCGCCTGCGGCAGTCCGACCAGCCGGCGTTCCGCGACACCTACGGCTGGATCCTGCACCGCCTGGGCCGCTCCGAGGAGGCGCTCGAGCACCTGACCTTCGCCGCCGAGAACGCGCCGCGGATGGGGCTGATCCGGCTGCATCACGGCATCGCGCTCGCCGCGACCGGCGACCGGGAGGCCGCGCGCGCCGAGATCGAGGCCGCCATCGCCCTGACCGGCGAGGAGGGCGGCGTGCGCGGCGACGCCGACGACGACCTGCGCGACCGCGCCGTGGCGGCGCTGGCCGAGCTCGACGCCGCCCCGGCGGCCGCGACCGAGTAGGCGGCCCGCCGCCGCGGCCCGCCGGGGCCGTGGCGGAGAAGCCACGGTCCCGGGCGGCCTGCGCCATTTCCGCCGCTCCCCGGCCGGCCCCGAGCGGGGGCCGTTCCAAATCGGGCGCCGGGCAGGCAAGGTGCCCGGGACCCGGAATCCACGCGCGAGCCGAGACCGACATGACCAGCACCGACCTCTCCCAGACGTCCGGCACGCCCGCCATCGCCTCCCGGACGGACGACGCCGTCGCCGCCCCTGCGCCTCGACAGCCCGATGCTGCGGGTCGGCCTCGCGGCCGCCCTGGCCGGGATGGTCGCGCTCACGGTCCTGCTGCTGGCGCTGCTGACCTCGCCGGCCGCGGCGCAGGGCTACGCCGTGCGCCCCGGCGACGTCCTCCAGATCGAGGTGGTCGAGGACCCGCAGCTCAACCGCTCGGTCCTGGTCACCCCGGACGGCTCGTTCAGCTTCCCCTTCGCCGGCAGCGTGGACGCGCGCGGCCGCACCGTCGGGCAGATCCGGCAGGACCTCGTCGACGGGCTGGCCGGCGCCTTCGCCTCCTCGCCCACGGTCTTCGTCTCCGTCTCGCGCCTGGCCGAGCGCGACCCGGTCTTCCCCGAGGCGCCGTTGCAGACCATCGAGCCCACGATCGACGTCTTCGTCACCGGAGAGATCGCCAATTCCGGCCTGATCGAGGTCAGCCCCGGCACCACCATCCTGCAGGTCATCGCCCAGGCCGGCGGCCTGACGCGCTTCGCCGCCGACAATCGCATCCAGCTGCGCCGCACCGACCGGCAGGCCGGGCGCACGCAGGCCTACCTCTTCGACTTCGACGGCCGCGACGGCCGGCTCGATCAGCCCCGCGACCGTGCTCGCCGAGGGCGACGTGATCGTCGTCCCCGAGCGCCGCCTCTTCGAGTTCGACTGACGATTCGTCGTCCGGGGCCCCCGGCCCCCCGATCCGAGGCGGCCGCCAGGCTCCGACGGACGACCCCCGAGGAAGGCCCCGGCGCGCATGACCACCCCTCCACATCCGCCCGCCCAGGACCGCCGCGGCCACCGTCCCGGCGCCGCGCGCCTCCTGGGGAGCGCGGCCGCCGTCGCCGTCGCTCCTGGGCGCGGGCGCCCTGGCGCTCGGTCCCGGCCCGGGCCGCGCGCAGGACGGGCGCGGCTCCGAGCGGGGGCCTGCGCCTCTCGCTCGACGTCGGCTCGGAGATCCGCGCCGGCCGGGGCGTCACCGTCGACGGCGAGGAGGGCGACATCCTCTCCGACACCGACCTGACCCTGGGCCTGCGCAGCGAGACGCCGGTCCAGTCCCTGCGCCTGAGCTTCGGCAGCACCTACCGCGCCCTGCTGGACGAGGGCGTCTCCGAGCTGATCGGCCCGGACGCGCCGCCTGAGCTACGACCGCGAGGCCGCGGGCGGCGGCCTGAGCGTGACCGGCAGCGTCTCCACCACCGACCTCGACTTCGTGCGCAGCATCCTGCTGGACGAGGGCGAGGACGAGCTCGACGCCTTCGACACCGACGGCGACGGCGTCATCGACACCGAGGAGTTCGAGACCGGCACCGGCACCCGCCGCACCACCCGGCTGGGCTTCTCGCTGGACCTGCTGCGCGACCGGCCCATCGGCCTGGAGCTGGACGGCAACCTGCGCCGGATCGACTACGACGAGGCCGCCGACAGCTTCGACGAGAGCCGGCGCGAGGCGCTGAACGCGGCGCTGCGCTTCCGCCTGGCCTCGAACCTGACGGCGCGCCTGACCTACGGGATCGAGCGGCTGGAGATCGACCGCGACGCCGCGGACGATCCCGACGACGACGTGCGCCGCGACACCGACAGCTACGGCGTCTCCTTCGACTACGCCGTCTCCGAGCGCCTGACCCTCGGCCTCGCGCTCGCGCGCAGCGAGGAGGACATCGAGGAGGTGGACGGCACCCGCATCCAGGAGAGCGGGTTCACCGGCTCGGCCAGCGTCGATTACGAGCTGCCGCGCGGCTCGATCGGGGCGCGCTACTCGCGCCGCCTGGACCAGGGCGACGACGCTCGACCGAGATCTCCCTCTCGCGGCGGTTCGACCTGCCCGGCGAGGACCTCCTGGTGCTGCAGCTCGGCTATTCGAGCCGCGACGGCGACGAGCGCCGTGACCGCGGACGTGGACTACACCCGCCGCGGCGCGCGCGGCGACCTGACGCTCTCGGCCTCGCGGACCGCCGGATCGAGCCTGGACGACGGGTTCGCCACGCGCACCTCCGTCTCGGCGCGCTACGACCGCCCGCTCACCGCCCTGACCGACCTGCGGATCACGGCCGAGTACGGCCTGATCGAGGAGGAGGAGGACGAGGACAGCGAGGCCGGCCTGCTGCGCGCCACCATCAGCCGGCAGCTGACCCGCGACTGGACGCTCTCGGGCGGGATCGAGGGCATCCTCGACGACGACGAGACCGACACGGCCGTCTTCGCCCGCGTCTCCCGCAGCTTCGACCTGCGCCCCTGACCACCTGCGGTGGGGCCCGCCGGGCGGAGCCCGGGGCGAGGCGGCCGCCCCGCAGCCGGCCCCGCAATCGTCCGGGCCGGCCCCGCCGCGGCTGGCCGGAAACGTTCGGTTCCTGTCGGCAAACGGTCCCATTTCGGCGCGATGTCCTATATGTGACCCCGCGAGAGCCACGGACGGAGGGGCCTGGGGGTCACGCCGGTGTGAACGGTGCTATGTGCACGTCGGCGATCGTCGCTCGGAAGGCGATTCCCCCGCCGGACGCGCCGCCGATCGAGAGGACGAGCGATGACCACGACGGACAATGCGTCCCCTTCCGGTGCACGGGCGTCCGGTGCACGGGCTTCCGGCTACGGGCCGCCTCGGGACTGTCCGGCTTCGGCCTGGGCGCGCTCACGCTGGCGCTGCTGACCGTCGCGGCGATCCCGGTGTTCTGGATCGGCCTCGTCAGCCTGGTCGAGGCGTGGTCCACGCCCGAGTACAGCCACGGGCCGCTGATCCCGATCATCTCGCTCTACCTCTTCCTGCGCGAGCTCCGGAACGGCCCGCCCCTGCCCGACCGCGTCACCGACCGCTGGCCCGGCGTCGCGGTGATCGTGCTGGCGCTCGCCGTCGCCATGCTGGGCAACCTCTCGCGCATCCCCGACATCGTGACCTACGCGCTGATCCTCTGGGTCGGCGGCGTGGTCCTGACGCTCTTCGGATGGAAGCGCGGGCATCCGGCACCAGCTGCCGGTGATCCACCTGGTCTTCATGCTGCCGCTGCCGCAGTTCGTCTACTGGCAGCTCACCACCTTCCTGCAGTTCGTCTCCTCCGAGCTCGGCGTCTGGTTCGTGAAGATGGCCGGCATCTCGGTGCACCTCGAGGGGAACATCATCGACCTCGGGGTCTACAAGCTCCAGGTCGCCGAGGCCTGCTCGGGCCTGCGCTACCTCTTCCCGATCCTGTCGTTCTCCTACCTCTTCGCGATCCTCTATCGCGGCCCGTTCTGGCACAAGGTGGTGCTCTTCGTGCTGGCCGCGCCGCTCACGGTGTTCATGAACTCGTTCCGCATCGGGATGATCGGCATCCTGGTGAACGCCTACGGGATCGAGCAGGCCGAGGGGTTCCTGCACTGGTTCGAGGGCTGGGTGATCTTCGGCGCCTGCATCGGCGTGCTGTTCCTGACCGCGCTCGGGCTGCAGCGGCTCACGCCCAATCCCCTGCCGCTGCGCGACGCGATCGACCTCGACACCGAGGGGCTGGCGCCGATCATCGGCCGGGTGCGCGGCACGCAGGCCTCCTCGGCCCTGACGGCGGCCGACCCTGGTCACCGCGCTGGCCGGCGGCGCCTGGCTCGCGGTCGACGCGCGCGAGGAGGGCGTGGTCGTGGACCGCACCCCCTTCGCCGCCTTCCCCATGCGGATCGAGGAGTGGACCGGCTACTCCACCTTCCTCGAGCCCGAGATCCTCGAGGTGCTGGGGGCGGACGACTACATCAACGCCAACTACACCACGCCGGACGGGCAGTTCGTGAACTTCTTCTCGGCCTTCTACCGCAGCCAGACGCGCGGCGAGGGCATCCACTCGCCCGAGGTCTGCATCCCCGGCGACGGCTGGGAGATCGTGGAGCTCGCCGACTACCCCATCGACATGGAGGGCACCGGCTACGGCACCTTCGAGGTCAACCGCGCGATCATCCAGAAGGGCCTGTCGACGCAGCTCGTCTACTTCTGGTTCGAGGGCCGCGGCGACCGGGTGACGGGCGACTTCGCCGCCAAGATGGCCGTGCTGCGCGACAGCCTGCGCGAGGGCCGGACCGACGGCGCGCTGGTGCGGTTCGTCTCCCCGATCCGCATGAACGAGAGCCCCGCGGCGGTCGACGCCCGCATGCAGGGCTTCATGCGCGAGATGCTCCCCGCCCTGCCCCGCTACCTCCCCTTCTGAGGCCCCCCGGGGCCTTGGACCGGATTTCGGGCGCGCCATGCGCCCGGTCCGGCGCTCGAAGGGCCGCCTGCGCGATCGATGCCCCCGAGATGCCCTCCCGCCCCCGTCCGGCGCCTGCGGCGCCTCCCGGCGTTGGGCCAGGCCCTCTTGCCTGTGGCAATTCGGGCGGGTCGCTGCGCTGGCGAGGGCGACCCGCCCGGCCGGAAGCCTCCCGCCAGGGGTCCTGCCGTACCGGCCGGGCGCGATGTTTCGCATGCGAAACATCGGCGGCGGGCGAGCGGCCCCGCATAGGGCCCGAGCCCGCCGCCTCCTTCGTCACATCGGACCGAGCCATAGCCGGCCGCGCCGGCTCGCAGCCGGCCGCCCCGGTCACCAGAGGGCGACGATCGCCGTCGCGCTGGTGCCGGTGGCGCGCACGCGGCGCGGGCGCAGGGGCAGGAGCGAGCCGGCCGGCACGCCGTCCAGGCGGACGGTGCCGCCATCGGCCATCTGCAGCGAGAGCGATCCGCCGCCGCCGATCCAGATCGCGCGCGGCAGATCGCCCAGGTCGACCGTGTCGGAGGGCGTGATCTCGGCCGCGTCGCGCGCCGGGGCGACGAGGTCTGAGGTGAAGCTGTCGCACTTGTCCATGGCGAGCTCCCGGATGGGGCCGGCCCGCGCGCGACCCCGCGCCGCACGCCCCGCCGGCGACCTGCGAGACTGCCCCGAATGGATGAACGCCCCCCTACCCCACCGTCCGGCCCCTCGGGGCGAGCCCCCTGGCACTCCGGGGGACGGGGTCGTGGGCATCGCCGGAAGGCCCTCCCGGGACGGCAGCCCGTCCGCGCGCCCGTATGCGTCGCCGCGACACCGGCCACGGATCGGGCCTGGCCGGGACCGCCCTCTGGCCGGCCCCGTGGGGCCCATGGGGCCCATGGGGCCCGTGGGCCTGTCAGCCCTGCCAGGGTCGCCGGCCCTGCCAGGGTCGCCGATGGCGAGGTTCAGGGCGACATAGGCCAGCGCGCGGTCGCGGCGGGCGTCGGCCAGGGCGCGCTCGGCCCCGGAGACGCGCTCGGCCGCCTCGATCACGTCGTCCACGGTGGTCTCGCCCTCGGGCGCGCAGCCGCTGGGTCAGGGACAGCGCCTCGCGCTCCAGCGCCAGCGCCTGCGTGGCCAGCGCCCCCGTCCGCCCGGCGGCAGCATAGTCGGCGAGCGCGGTCTCCACCTCCGGCACCGCCTGCAGGACCGCCTCCGCCTAGTCGCCATGCGCCTGCCGCGCCCGGCTCGCCGACTGCGCCAGGGCGGCGCGCGCCGGTCCGGCCGGCACCGCCGGCAGCGCCGGGGACGGGCCCAGCACCAGGGAGGCGACGTCGGGCCCCGAGGCCGCGCGGCCCAGATCGATCGACCCGCCGAGCGACAGGCGCGGATAGAGCGCCGCGCGCGCCAACCCGATCTCGGCCACGCCGGCGTAACAGGCCCGCGCGCGCGCGCAGGTCGGGCCGGGCGCGCAGCAGGTCCGCCGGCACCGCCGCCAGGGCCGAGAGCGCGGGCGCCGGCAGGCCCGGGGCGGGCGGCGGCAGGGCCCGCTCGGCGACGTCGGCGCAGCGCAGCGCGGCGCGACGAGGCGCGCGGGTTGGCGGCGACGGATCTGCGTGCGGGCGATCTCGCCGGACAGGGCGAGGCGGGCCGCGTCCAGCTCGGCATCGGCGATATCCACGCGCGCGCGGGCGAGGTCCCGCCGCTGCGCGCGCAGGCCGTAGATATCGACCAGGGCCGAGAGGTCGGCGCCGATCCGGCCGGCGACCCCGTCCGGCCCATCCGTATCGCCCGAGGCGGTGACGTCCGCGCCCGTGCCCGCGCGCCCGGTCAGGGAGGCGTTGGCTGGCACCGCGCGCCAGGGCGAGGCGCGCCCCGGCGACGGCGAGGCCGGGGCGCGCCAGGGCGGCGGCCATGATCCGGTCCGGCTCGGGATCGCGCAGGCCGCGCCACCAGCCGGCGTTCGCGGCGTGGACGTGCAGGCGGCGCCGCCCGCACGTCCCGGCCGCCCCGGGCCGAGAACCGCTCGGGCAGCGCGATGTCGGGGGCCGCGTAGGGCACGCGCGGGTCGCACGCCGCCAGCGTGAGTGCGGCCAGCCCCCCGAGGATCAGGCGCCGCATCGCGCGGCGCGCGCGGTCGGCGGAGGAAGCGGCGGCCGGGCCGGGCTTGCGGGGCGCCGCCCCGCGGCGGCGGCGGAGCGGCCCCGCCGGGGCCCGACGACGGCGCCCTCCCCTCCCCGATGTTTCGCATGCGAAACATTCCCGCGGCGGATCAGCTCTCGCGGAACGCCCGGCGGAACTGGTCGGCGATGGGCCGCGCCAGATAGGACAGGACCGTGCGCGCGCCCGTGGTCAGGAACGCCTCCACCGGCATGCCGGGCACCAGCGGCCCCGATCCCGACGCCTCCAGCGCCGCCACCTCGGCCTCGGGCAGCTCGATGCCGACCCGGTAGAAGGCCCGCCCGTCCGCCCGGTCCTCCACCGCGCGGGGGGAGATGCGCATCACCCGGCCCTCGATCTCCGGCGCGTCGGCGGCGCCCAGGCCCGAGAGCATCACGCGCACCGGCTGCCCGATGCGGATCTCGTCGATCTGCGCGGGGTCGATCTTCACGGCCACGTCCATGCGGCCGCCCGTCGGCACCACCTCCATCAGGACCTCGCCGGGCGCGATGGTGCCGCCCACGGTCGCGACCGTCATCTCGTGGACCATCCCGGAGACGGGGGCGGGGATCTCGGCGCGCGCGATGCGGGTGCCGATCTCAGCCAGGCGCAGGCGCAGCTCGCCCGTCTCGGCGGCGGCGTCGCGCAGCTCGGTCACCACGCCCTCGCGAAACGTGCGCTCGGCCTGGACCAGCGCCAGGCGCGCGTCCTGCAGGGCGATGGCGGCGCGCGCGGCCTCCGAGCGGAGCGCGGCCAGGCGCCCGCCCAGGTCGGCGGTGCGGTCCTGCGCGGCGCGCAGCCGCTCGGCACGGGCCAGGCCCTGCTCGCTCAGGCGCCGGGCGCGGTCCTCCTCCTCGGCCGCCAGGGCGATCTGCCGCTCCACCGCCGCGATCTGACCGCGGGCGCCCTCGATCTGGGCGTCCACCTGGGCGGCGCGCTCGGCGAGCTGCTCGTCCTCGCCACGGCGCACGGCGGCGCGCGCCTCGAAGATGGCGCGCTGTCCGGCCGCCTCGACCGCGAGGTCGCGGCCCGCGATCTCGGGCGGCAGCGGCGCGAAGGCCAGCGTGCCGGCGCCGACGCGCTCGGCCTCCAGCCGGCGCTCGCGCAGCGCGGCCTCCGACAGGCGCCCGCGCAGGATGTCGGCCTCGACCTCCAGCTGCGTGGTGTCGAGGCGCAGGAGCGGGGCGCCGCCGGCCACGACCTGGCCCTCGCGGACGAGGATCTCGGCCACGGTCCCGCCGTCCAGGCTCTGCACGGACTTGGCCTGCCCGCGCAGGTCGATGGCGCCCGAGGCGACGACCGCGCCGTCGATCGGCGCCAGGGCCATCCATCCGCCGACGAGCGCGGCCAGCCCCACAGAGGGCAGCACCGCCGCCAGGACCAGGGGCCGCACGGCCAGGCGCCGGCCAGGCGCCGCGGCGCGCGCGCTCAAGACCCCGCCTCCGCGCCGATCGCCTGGGCGGGCCGCCCGGCCCTCGCGGGCCGCGCCGGACCGTGCGGGCGCCACGACTTCGGGGGCGAGCCGAAGCGTCCCGGCGGCGGCCTCGGCCGTGGCGGCCGCGAGCGCGTCCGGTGCCCGAAGCGCCCCCTCGTCCGGGCGATCGGGTACCGCCGAGACCGCCGCGCGGGCCGCAGGGGCGGCGCCCGAGGTCTGGAGCCGGGCGCGCGCCGCGCGGCTCGCGGCGGCGATATCGCGCACCCCGCGCCTGCGCGGCCCCGCGGCCGGGGCCTCCTCGCCCTGCCCCGCCTCGCCGGGACCGGAGCCGACGGCGCCCATCAGCATCGACTTGGGCCCCTCCCGCGCCACGCGCCCGCCCTCGAGGACCAGGAGCCGGTTCACGGCCTCCAGCCCCGCGGGCCGGTGCGTCATCACCACCACCGCGGCGCCCGAGGCGCGCAGCGCCCGCACCACCCGCGTCAGGGCCGCGTCCCCCGGCGCGTCCAGATGCGCGTTCGGCTCGTCGAGCACCACCAGCCGCGGCAGGCCGATCACCGCCCGCGCCAGGCCCACGCGCTGCACCTGCCCGCCCGAGAGCGGCGCCGCGCCGTCGATTCGCGTGCGATACCCCGAGGGCAGCGCCAGGATCATCTCGTGCACCCCAGCCAGGCGCGCGGCGGCGACGATCTCGGCATCGGTGCGGGCGGGATCGAAGCGGGCGATGTTCTCGGCGATGGTGCCGGGCAGCAGGTCCACCCGCTGCGGCAGGTAGCCGAGCGCGCGCGACAGCACCGCCGGGTCCCATTGCGCGTGCTCGGCGCCGTCGATGCGCGCCTCCCCCCGGTCGGGGATCAGGGCGCCGACCAGCACCCGCGCCAGGGTCGACTTGCCCGAGGCGCTGTGCCCGATCACCCCGAGCGCGTCGCCGGGGGCCAGATCCAGCGCGACGCCGTCCAGGACCGGGGCGCGGCCGCGGGCGCGCGCCTCCACCGTCACGCCGGTCAGGGTCAGGTGCCCCGTCATCTCCGGCAGGGCCGTGGGCGCGGGCGCGGGGCGGCGCAGGTCGGCGCCCAGGAGCCCGCGATGCGCCCGCAGCGCCCGCTCGATCATCGGCCATTGCCCGATCGCCTGGTCCAGCGGCGCCAGCGCGCGGCCCGCCACGATCGAGATCGCGATGATCATGCCCGCGCTGATCTCGCCGCGGATCGCCAGGACCGCGCCCACCGTCAGCAGGATCGACTGCAGCATCATGCGCAGCGTGCGCGAGGCCGAGGCGTAGCCCTCGCCGCGCTCGCCGCCCTGCTGCAGGGTCGCGGCGGCGGCGGCGTGCATCTCCATCCGGCGGCGCACGACGTGGTCCTCCATCCCCATCGCGCGCAGGCCGGCCGCATCGCCGCGAAGCGCCTCGGAGAAGCGGGCGGTCGCGGCCTGCATGCCCGCGCCCTCGGCCAGGACACGGCGCGTGGCGCGCCGGTTCACCAGCGCGACGATCCCGGCCAGGACCATGCCCGCCAGGGTCACCAGACCCACGGCCGGGTGCACGAGGAAGGTCACCCCCAGGAACAGCGGCACGAAGGGCAGGTCCATCAGCCCCGCCATCGCCGGGCCGGAGACGAAGCCGCGCACGGTCTCCACGTCGGCGACCGGATCGGAGGGGGCGGGCGGCGCGCTGCCGTCCCGGCGGCGGCGGGCGGCGTCCTCCCGCGCGTCGCCCCGGCCGGACGCGGCGC
This sequence comes from uncultured Alphaproteobacteria bacterium, assembly GCA_963832275.1. Classification (GTDB taxonomy): domain Bacteria; phylum Pseudomonadota; class Alphaproteobacteria; order Rhodobacterales; family Rhodobacteraceae; genus Hasllibacter. Next base: position 22,554 of record CAWHTQ010000022.1, on the reverse strand, counting down.
GCAGGGCGGCGCGGAACGCCGGCTCCGCCAGGGCCGCGTCCAGCCGGTAGGCGGCGCGGGTGAGCACCCGGCCGCGGATGTAGGAATAGAGCCCGAGGAAGCCGTAGAGCACCATCGCCAGCGCGAAGAGCGCCGTCAGCGTGGACATCGAGCCCGAGGCCAGCACCCGGTCGTAGACCTGCACCATGTAGATCGGGCCGGTCAGCATCAGGACCGCCACGCCCGCGCTCAGGAGCATGGCGAAGGCCATCGTGCCGCGCCCCGCGCGCAGCGCCGCGGCATAGAGCGAGCGCCCGCCGCGCACCTCCTCGCGGGCGAGCTGCCCGCCGAACGGATCGCCGGCGGCGCCGGTGGACGGGGCGGGGCTTGCGGAGGCGGATGCGGCGGCGGGCGGCGGTCCGGCGGGCGCGCAGTCGGGCACATCGGAGGGTGCGCGGGCGCCCGCACGGTCGGGCGGGGCCTGCCGGCGGCGCGGCTCGGCGGCGAGCGCGGCGAGCGCCAGGGCGCCCCGCGGCGCGCGCGAGATGGTATCCGTCATCGACCCCCCGATCGTTGTCCCCGGTCGTCGTCCCCGGGCGCCGCCCGGAGGCGTGCCGGACCGGTCGCCCGGGTTCTGCCGGACCTCCTTCAGCTTGGCTACGAAACATGGCGGTCGGGGAGGGCAATCGCGGCGCAACCGCGGCATTCGTCGGCAAGTTGCCGCCATGTTCAGGCGATTTTATCCCCTATACACGTGACACGCGCCTGGGTGGCACGAACCGGGGACCGCGGCCGCGTGGCTAGCCGCCCGCCCGTGCGAGCCAGCGCCGCAGGCGCGCCTCGAAACCCGGATCGGCCGTGCCCGGCCCTTCGAGAATCAGCGCCCCCGACTCCCGCCGCACCGTCACCTCCGCCGGCCCGGGCGTCTCGGGGGCGGGCGGTGCCGAGGCCGGCGCGGGTTTCGCCGCGATGCGCAGCGCGTCCTCGAGCGCATCGGCCTGCGCGCCCGGGTCCGCCGGCGGCTCCGCCCGCAGGCGCGCCGTCAGGGCCGGGCCGAAGCCCGCGTCCGCGCGCAGCGCCTTGGCGAGCGCGAGCCCGGCCCGCTCGGTCAACGCGGCGGGGAAGGGCAGGGCGCCCTGCAGCGCCGCCACCACCGGCACGAAGGCGCCGATCTTGGACCTCCTGGCCCGGGGGGCCGCCGCGAACAGCTCCCGGAGCGCGGCCGCCTCGTCCTCGAACACGCCCGCCTCGGCGGCGCGGGACACCAGGCGCGCGCGTTCCCAGAAGGAGAGCGGCGCGCGGATCTCGTTCTCCTCGACCATGGCGAGGTAGCTCCGCGCGGCGTCCTGCGGCGGGCGCACGATCGCCAGCACCGTCCCCGGCCCTTCGCCCTCCCGCGCCAGGTGCCGCAGCGCCGCCAGACGCCGCCAGCCGGAGACGAGCCCGTAACGGCCCTCTCCCAGCTCCACCGTCTCGATCGGGGAGCGCTGGCCGGAGGCGCGGATCGAGGCGATCAGGGCGGCCATCTCCTCGCCGCCCGCATCGCCCGCCTCCGGCAGGCGGTCGCGCAGCAGGTGGTCGCCATCGACCCGGTCCAGCGGCAGCGCGCGCACCAGACGCCCCTCGGCCCGCGCGGCGGTCAGCTCGGCCGCGATCTCCTCGGCGCCGGCCGCGCCCGCGATCCCGCCCACCACCTCCGCGATGGGGACTCGTCCCCCAGGGACCCGCCCCCCCGGGGCCTGGCCGACCCTGGCGTGGTCGGCGGCGGCGGCGGCGGGCGGAGCGGTCAGGCGGCGGCGCTTGGCCATGGGCGTTCCTCTCGGTCGGGGCGCACGGGGAGGGGCCGATGTTTCGCATGCGAAACATGGCGAGGGCGCAGGACGGGACGCGGTGATCGCATGGCGACCCCTACCGCAGCGTCGACGCCGCGTGCGGTGGCCCCGCCGCCGGCGCACCGGCGGACCCGTCCGATGTTTCGCATGCGAAACATTCCAGGGGCGGTGGGGGACCGGATGTTTCGCATGCGAAACATCCCCGCGACCGGCTCTCCGCGACCGCCGGTGGAGGCCCGCCATGTTTCGCATGCGAAACATCGGGCGGATCCGCGCCTCGCGGCGGTCATCGCCGCGGTCTCTTCGGAGCGCCGGTCGCCGCCTCGGCGGCCCCGGCCGCCCCGGCGGCCGCGGCCCGGGCCGCGATCTGGTCGCGGCGCCAGGTGCCCAGGAGCAGCTTCTTGAAGGCGGCGTAGGTCTCGTCGAAGGTCTCGCGCCCCCGGGCGTAGGTCTCGCGGTTGAAGTCGCGGTAGTCGGCCTCGTAGATGCCCGCCACCTGCTCGCCGGCCTGCCCGATCAGGGCGGTGTAGCCCTGTCGCTGCGGGCTGAGCGTCCGGCCCAGCCAGCCCTGGATCAGGCCGGCCATCTCGCCCTGCTGCAGCCCGTCGTAGCGCGTGAGCACGGCGCGCACCGCGTCCCATTCGAAGGCCAGCCCGTCGCGCCCGAGGGCGCGGGCGGCGGCGTTCTCCCCGTCCTCGATGGAGCGGAAGGTCGCGTGCAGCATGTCGAAGAACCGGCCCGTGGAATCGAACTCCAGGAAGCTCGCCCCCATCGGCACCAGCAGGATGTCGGCCGCCGAGAGCCCGTTGATCGTCAGGTACCCGAGCGCCGGGGGCGTATCCACGAACACCACGTCGTAGGCGTCCAGCAGCCCGTCCTCCGCCAGCGCGTCGGGCAGCGCGTCCCAGAGCTTCCAGCCGCGCGACTGCATCCGCCAGACGGGGATCTGGAACTCCGCCCAGTAGAGGTTCAGCTGCGCGCCGATCAGGTCGATGTTCGGCCAGTGGGTCCGCTGCACCAGCGTCTCGGCGCGAAACCCCAGCGCCTCGTTCAGCGTGTCGTCGAGGGGCAGGGGCGCGTCCCCCTGGTCCGCCCGGCGGCGGTTGTGCGCCTGCAGGTGGCGGGCGTGGTGGCGCGCCAGCAGCGGGAACACCGTCCCCCATTCGTCGGCCACGCGCCCCCCCAGGATCGAGGTCATCGAGCCCTGGCTGTCGAGATCGACGACCAGCACGCGGTAGCCGTCGAGCGCCGCGGACATGGCGAGATGCGCCGCCGTGGACGTCTTGCCCACCCCGCCCTTGAAGTTGGCCACGGCGACGATCTTCGCCGGCAGGCCCTCGGGCCGCCAGGGCAGGTACTCCTTGGACTTGGACCCTTCCGCGCCGAAATGCGCGCGCAGGCGCAGCACCTCGTCGAGGGTGAACCACTTGGCGCCGCCATCCGTCTCGCTGCGGCCCTGGGGCAGGGCGGGGTTGGCGCGCAGCACCCGGCGGAAATGGGCGGGGGCGACGGGGATGAGGTACTTGGTGATCTCCCAGGTGGAGAACGGGCGCAGCGTGCGGCGGCCATCCTCGCCCAGGCCGCGCGCCTCCAGGTCGGCGCGCCCCCGGGCGCAGGCCTCGGCGATGGCGGCGAGCTCGGCGGTGCCGACGGGGCCGTCCAGCTCGGCCAGGGCCGCGTCCGGCGAGATCGCGAAATAGGGGGGGAGGGACCCGCCCGATCCGTTCTGCGCCATGCCGACCCTCCGCTGCGATACCCCCGATGTATCACGTTGCATGGCTGATGCCAGAAAATACGGCACGTATCGTTCAGAGCGATACCTCGCCGTCCGCGACCCTTCTTTTCAGGAGTCTCTTCGGCTCGGGGCAGCGTGGTCCCGTCCCCGATGTGGCGCGGGCACCATACCTATCCGTTAGATTTTGTTATGAAGATAGTTACGGGGTTCGGACGATGGCGAAGAATCTCGCGGTCGCAACGGGTTCGACGCCATCGGTCCGCGATAGGCGATTCCGAAACCACGTTGCGCCGTCATCGAAACCACGTGCCGGCGATTCCGAAACCACGCCGGAGCGCACGCCCCCCGTGGACCCCTCCTGTGGACAACTCTAGGCTCCCCGTCACCGAAACCCCGAAGGGACTCGTCCCCGGGCGGACTCGTCCGCGAGGCGGCCCGCTCGCGACGGAGCGGGGCCCAGGGGTTCGCTCCCGAGGGGCTTCGGTCCGGACGGCCCCGGTCGAAGGGCCGCCGGGAGGATGGGCAGCGGGGGCCGGCGGCCCTCCGGGCGCACCGGCTGCCACCGGCGCGCTCATCACGAGGCGGTCGCGCGCGGCGCCTCTCGCGGACGGGTCCCCGACGGGCCTCGGCCCCGAGGGCCCGCGCGCGCGAGGACGGGTTGGCAGGCCATGGCGCGCGCATCGATCCCATTCCCGGCGGGGGGCGGCCGGCCCGAGGCCGGCGGGTCCGCGGGCGCCGGGCTCCTGGCCTCGGGCGCGTTCTTCGTCTGCGACGTCTGGGGCGCGCTGCCCAAGGCGGACCTGGCCGGGATGGAGCACCCGATGTTCTCCCTCGCGACCCGGCCCGACAGGCGCATCCTGCGCTACGAGCATGCCGGCGCCACGATCGAGGTGGTCCCCAGCATGAAGGGCCTGGCCACGATCCACGACCGCGACATCCTGATCTACTGCGTCAGCCAGCTGATGGCGGCGATCAACGCGGGTCGCGAGGTCGGCCGGACCCTCAAGCTGCGCGCGCACGACCTGCTGCTGGCCACCGGGCGCGAGACCTCCGGGGACGCCTATCGCCGCCTGAGGGAGGCGTTCGAACGGCTGGCCGGCACGCGCGTGACGACCGACATCGCCACCGGGCCTCGGGAGGCCCGCGTTCGTGAGACGACGGGTTTCGGGATGATCGACGCGTGGAAGATCGTGCGCAGGCAGGGTCCCAAGGGGCACGAACGGATGGACTACGTGACCGTCACCCTCTCGGACTGGCTCTTCCGCTCGGTGCTGGCGCGCGCGGTGCTGACGCTGGACCGGGGGTATTTCGACCTCAGGAAGCCGATCGAGCGCCGCGTCTACGAGCTCGTGCGCAAGCATTGCGGGCGGCAGCCCGAATGGCGCGTCTCGGTGGCGGTGCTGCACCTGAAGTCGGGCTCGGCCAGCCCGCGCCGCGTGTTCCGGCGCATGATGCGCGACATGATCGAGGCGCAGCCCCTGCCCGGATACCTCCTGGCCGAGGAGGAGGGCGACATCATCGCCGTCACCCCCCGCCGACCGCGCCCCGCCGTGGCGCGCCGATCCGAGGACGCGTCCGGCGGCGAGGTCCTCGGCCGGCGCGACGGCAGGTCCTGACCCTGCGGGCGCGTCTCGCGGGAGGAGCGCCCTCGGCGGCCCCATCGGCGCTCCCCTCGCGGACGAGTCCGCTGGGGGCTAGCCCCCTGGGGTCGAGGCCGCTGTTGCCGGCGTCGGCGCTGGCGGCGGCGCGGGGGATCGTGCCGGGGCGGGACGTGCACGCGCTGGAGGCCGAGTGGCTGGCCTTCTGGGAGGGGACGGGCCGCCGGCCCCTGCGCGATCCGGCGGCGGCCTTCCTCGGCTGGGTCCGCCGCCATGCCGGGCCCTAGGGCTTTTCGGGGCGGCCGATCCTGCGCGAATGTCGAGCGTCGCGAGCGCACCGGGCGGCGGCGGCCGGCGGCGGGCGGGGGGAGAGGGCCCCGAGAGGCTCGCAGCCCCGCCGAGCCCGAAGCCCTTGCCGAGCCCGAAGCCCCCGAGGGGCTCGCAGCCCTCGCAGGGCTCGCAGCCCCCCGAGGGGGCTTGGGTCAGCGGCGGGTAAGGACGCGGGCGGGGATCCAATCGGGGGCGGGGGAGTCCTCCAGGGCCATGAGGCGCCCGGCGAGGGTGGCGATCGCCTCGGGCAGGATGGCGAGGGCGAGGGCGCACACGGCGCCGATCCCGGCATAGGCGGCGATGGCGAGGGCGATGCCGCCGCCCTGGGCCAGCACGAGGACGAAGGCCGCCGCGCCCATCCCGGCTCCGATCAAGCAATGTCCCATCGCGCGCTTCTCCGTCCGGCCGCCGGCTCTACCGGCCTGCGCATATCGGCATGCAAACCCTAAGGTCCGGTTGAGACGGACGATCCGTCGAGGGCACGCCGCGACGCCGGAGAGCGGGCGATGCCCGTTCCGGGGATGCCCGCCCTGGAGATGCCGGTCCCGGAGACGACGCCCTTGGAGCGCCCGTCCTGGAGCGCCCGTTCGGCAGGCGCTGGCCTCGGCGCGCCCGGGCTGGCCGCCCCGGCCGCGTCCGCCGCGCGGGCGCGCCCTGGAAGAGGCTCGCGCGCGCGCGGGATCCTCATGATCCTCGGGCGCATGCTCCCGATCGCCGGGGCGCGCGGGCGGCCCGTCCCGCCCCGGGCCGCCCCGGGCCGCCCGAAGTTCCGGCGGGCGGCGGATATCGACCGCTTGCGGGCTGTCGCGGGACGCAAAGACCTGTAGACCCCAGTCGTGGTAAACGAAGGGAGTCGAGACATGTCCGCACGTTCGATCCCGACCGGCCACGCCGAGGCGTGCGCGCCCTGAGCTCCGGCATGCGGCGGGACATGCGGCCGATGGCGACACCTGTCCGACCGCCGGGCCGCCGACCGGGCCGCCGGCGCCGCGCCGCCCGCGGGGGGCGCCCGCTCCGGGGGGCGCAGGGTGCATGGTGAACGCCGTCCGAACGATCGCCGGGAAGATTAACGCGTCCACCCAGATTTCGTCCCGAGTAGGGCCCGAGCTTTCCGCGGCGATGCCGAACACCTCCGTCAGACCGGTTCCAGACGCGAGAGCGACCGGAAACCAGAAGGACATGCCATGACCAATTCGATCCAGACGGTGCGCGATGCCTGGGGCATGCCCGATCTCGGCACGGGCGCCACGATCACGGTGCGCTCGACGGCGGAGTTGAACGACGCCGTGAAGGCGCTGCGGGGCGATGCTGGCGGCACCATCCTCCTGGAGGCCGGAGCCGAGCCCTACCTCATTGAGGTGCGCGGCGGCGGCGGCGCGGATACGCCGATCGTCTTCGCCTCGGCCGACCCCGAGAACATGGCCGTGGTCGAGAGGGTCAACGTCAACCGCGACTCCTACGTCGCCGTGATCGACCTGAAGATCGACGGCCGCGAGAACGGTGTCAGATGTGGACATCTCGATGTACGGTGCTTCGAATATCGCCTTCGTCGGCCTGGAGGCCGAGAACCGCGCCGAGGGCTTTTTGTCGGAGAACGGCGAGTTTGTGCAGGCCGACAGCTTTATGCTAATGCGTGAGAGCAAGGACGTGCTTGTCACTGATAGCACCATCTCTAATTACTTTGGCGGCTTCGGTGCCCTTGAAACCACCGGCCTGACCATCACCGGCAACGACGTCAGCGGCCTCCAGGGCGACGGCTTCCAGGGCGGCGGAATCCAAGACCTACTTATCGAGGGCAACTATTTCCACGACTTCCATGGCTCGACCCAGTCGATCAACCATTCGGACATGGTCCAACTCTGGAGCTACAATACCAGGCAGGGCAATGAGCGCGTCACCGTGCGTGACAACGTCTTCGACACCGGGACCGGCGCCGTGACGCAGACGATCTTCTTCGGGCACGAGGCGTTCAAGGACCCCTCGGTCGGCAATTCCGACCCCTATCAAGACGTCACCATCGAGGGGAACGTCATCTACAACGGCGCATTCCACGGCATCTCCGTCTCTGCCGGCGTGAACACCGTGGTCCGCGACAACACGCTGCTGTGGAACAGGGACGCCAAGATGGAGAACGCTGCTGGCGAGCGTCTGGCGACCACAGCGCCAACCATCAACATCTCGTCCTACGGCGATCCCGTCGTCGAGAACAACATCGCCGGCGCCGTTTTCAACGGGAACCCCGCCGACGCCAGTAGGATGCGGAGCGAGAACACGATTCTCGAGATGTTCGACGCCTCCTCGCCGAACTACGTGCACACCCATTTCGTCAACGCCACCGGCGTGGACGGCGACGCGCGCGATTTCGAGCTACGTCCCGACAGCCCGCTCTACGGCGTGAGGGGCGCGCCCATGAGCTCGCCCACCGGCGGGGAGGGCGCCGAGGTCCTGATGACCAACGGGTCGATCTCCGGCGCGCCGATGGCCGCAAGCCTGTCGGCGGATCTGAGCCGCGTGGACGGCGTCCTCGCCGGCGAGGACACCACCTATGTCTGGCGCCTCGAGGACGGGCGCGCCTTCGAGGGCGAGACCTTCGAGTGGGTCTTCGACACCCCCGGCGGCCATGTCGTGCGCCTCGAGATGACGACCGCCGACGGGCGCACTGACGCCATCGAGCGGACGATCGAGATCGCCGATCCGGTGCTCATGAACGTCGACTTCTCGAAGGGGGCGCAGGATCTCTCCGCCTACGGGACCGATTTCTCCCTGACTGGCGACGACGCCGCGGACGGCACCTTCGCCCTGCACGACCGCAGCTCAATGGCCCTCTCGCGCGGCGAGACGCACCTGCAGAACGTCGACGCCCTCGAGATCGACGTCACCTTCCGCAAGGACGACGTATCCGGCAAGGGCTTCCTGATCGGCCAGCACAATCGCCTGGGCGGCGAGATCCGCGCCGACGGCTCGATCCGCTTTGAGCTGAACACGTCCGAGGGCTGGCACTACGTCACGACCGCGCCCGGGCTCGTCCTCGACACCGGCTGGCACGACGTCGCCTTCGCCTTCGACTCGACCGTTGGCGAGATGACCATCGCGCTCGACGGCGTGACCGTGGCGACTGGCCCGGTTGCGGGGCTGCTGCAAGGCAATGGCGGACACACGATTATGCTAGGGAAGAACTGGGCCGACAACCTAGAGGCCGAGATCGCCGCTGTGGCCATCGTGGCGCCCGAATCGATCGACCCCGACACGATCCGCGACGCGGCCGTGCCCTACGAGCCTGCCCCGGAGCCAAACGCCTCGCTCAAGGATATCTCTCTAATCCTGGACGGGTCCGCCCCGACGTCGCCGGAAATGGAGGTTATTAAGCAGGCCGACTTCGATGGGCTAATGACGACCGGCATGCTCCTGAAGGACTATGGCGACAGCGGAGACATGATTGCCACCGGCCGTGAAGGCCAGGCGTTCGTGCTCGACGGCGAGGATCTGGTGATCGTCTCAAACCGTGCGGACGCCCTCGAGGGTGTTGAGTATTTTGATATGACGGTGGCTCTTTCCAAGGACGAGGCCGGCGGGAGCGGCACGGTTATGGGGATCCACTCAACCATGCAGCTCGAGGTAATGGCCGACGGCGCTTTGAGGCTGTGGATGCGCTCCGGCGAGCAGTTCGAGATCCGCACCGAGGCCGACCTCGTCTCCGATACCGACTGGCATGAAGTGGGTATCCGTCTGGACGGCTGGACCGGCCGCATGGCGATCCTAATGGACGGCGAGGAGGTCGCCAGCGGCGTTGGCCCGACCGAGATGCCCGAGACAATGCACCATCACCTAGTGCTTGGCGGCGGCTGGGGCAGTTCCATTGAGGGGCGGGTGGACGACTTCTCCCTCGCGGTGGCAAAAGGTGGGTCCGGCTCGGTCGTCGCTGCATATAGTCAGGACGTCGACTGGTACGCTCCGATTGACACGATCGCGGATGCCGACGCGGTCCCGACCGACCTGCTAATCCTACCAATCAACATCTAGCCCAAAGCGCCGGCCTATGACGCCCCTCGCCGCAGCGGGGGGCGTCCTGATTCGAGGATTCTCCCTCAGCCCTTTGGGTACAAAGCCATATCTCGCATGGGGGGCTGGTTGCGCGACCCGTAGAATGCGGCACTCGTCGTGCGCGACCCGTCCGCACTCGCGATGCCCCAGTCGAAATGTGATAGCAGCTCAAATGCCGCCTCGGCCGCCATCGCGTCGGCGTGGGCATCGACGTCGGGGGGCGCGGTGGCGGGCATGTCCAAAGTTTAGCATTCCGCACCAGTATCCTGCAGGATAATCGCCCCTTTCGGAGGGCGTCGCCGACACATCGACCACCCGGTGGGCAGGCCGGCGCGGCGACTACCCGGCCATGGCCGGCCGCCAGGTATGGCGGGGGTTTCTCCAGTCGATTCCGTCGAGAAGATAGGCGAGCTGCGCCGCCGAGATCGCAACGCAGCCATCCTTGGGCCCAGGCCAGATCAACCGGCCCTTCTCCAGCCGCTTGATATAGAGCGACATGCCCACGCCGTCGTGCCAGAGGATCTTCACCATCACGCCCGAGCGACCCCGGAAGACGTGCAGATCCCCCGCATGCGGATCACGCCCCAGCCCTTCCTGAACGAGCAGCGCCAGCCCCGGTATGCCCTTGCGCATGTCGGTGACGCCGTTGCACAGCCACACCCGCGCACTGAGCGGCAGCGCGATCATGCGCCCTCGACCACCGCGATCAGTTCGGCCAGCGCCGCCGCGTCGAGACCCGCGCCGACGATCAGACGCCGCCCGCCGCGCAGCACGATCTCCACGCGGGGCGGCTCGGCAGGCGCGGCCGGGATAGTGCCCGAAGGGGAATCGACCGACCGCGTGCCCTCGGCGGACATCGCCGCCTCAGCAGGGCGATCCACGGGCCCCTCGGGCGTCACCGTCACCGGCACGAAGCCCGGCGCCGCGTCCCGTCCGCCCAGCAGAAGACCCTGCCGGTGCAGGCGCCGCCACGTCGTCATAAGAGACCGCGAGAGCCCGTTCCTCCGCGCCGTCGCCGCGACCCGCCGCGGGCCAGCGAAACTCTCCTCCACGATCTGCAGCTTCTCCGCGTCCGTCCAGCGACGACGCCGGCCCGTGTCCACCACGTCCAGCGCCATCACCTCCACTCTGTCCGTATGGCCGACCATAAGGCCAGATAGCAGCCAAACACGCTCCAACGTTAGGCGGCCCTCGCCAGAGGGTTACGTCGACCGCTCACACCCTCCGGCGACCTCCGACCAATCCGCCGATCAGGCGGCGGCCAGAGCCTCGTACACCCCGTCGCCGCGCATGAGCGCCCATGCGACGCGGGCGATCTTGTTGGCCAGCGCGACCGCGACCAGCATCTTGGGCTTCGTCGCCAGCATCCGTGCCAGCCAGGACCCCGTAGGCGCGCCGTATTGCGATCGCCAGCGCACGACCGACATCGCACCGATGATCAGCAGGCGCCTCAGGTCGCGCTGGCCCATCTTCGATGTCCGCCCCAACCGCGCTTTGCCCCCCGACGAGTTCTGCCGGGGGACAAGTCCGATCCAGGCGCCGAAATCGCGCCCCTTTCAGAAGCTCTCGGTCGGCTGGGCCAGCGCCGCCAGGGCCACGGCGCAGACCGGGCCCACGCCCGGGATTGTCATCAGACGCCGCGCCGTCTTGTCCCGTTGCGCCTCCGCCCTCAACCGCGTGCTCAACGCGTCGATCCGCTTACTAAGGCCTTCGATGTGGGAGAGAAGCTCGCGCCCGATCTCGCTGACGGCCCCCGGCAGCTCTGGTCCGGCCTCCTTCAACGCAGCCTCAAGTCTCAGGAGCTGAGCCACCCCCTGTGGCGCCACAAGCCCGTACTCCGCCAGATGGCCGCGTAGCGCGGCGATGGTCTCGCTCCTCTGCCGTACGAGCAGATCTCGCGTCTTGAAGGTCAGGCCCGCGGCCTGCTTCTCCTCGCTCTTTACGGCGACGAACCGCATCGTCGGGCGCGACGCGGCTTCCACGATCGCCTCCGCATCGGCCATGTCGTTCTTCTGGCGCTTCACGAACGGCTTCACGTAGGCCGGCGCGATCAGACGAGCCTCATGACCCAGGGCCTCGATCGCCCGGCCCCAGTGATGCGCCGACGCGCAGGCCTCCATGGCGACTACGCAACGCGGATGCCCGGCCAGAAAGGCCAGCACCTGTCCCGGCCTGAGCTTGCGCCGGAACGCCACCGTGCCATCCGCCTTCGCCCCGTGGAGCTGAAAGACATGCTTCGCCAGATCGATCCCGATGATGCTAACCTCGTCCATGGGCGCTCTCCCTCATAGCGGTGCTTCAACACCCGCTACATTGGCACTCTCAATGCCGCCGGGGGGCGTCCACCCCATCGCTTACGAAGGCGTGCCGCCCGGAGCCTGTAGACGGCGGCGGGCAAGATGGCGGCGTCAAGGAAGGAAGATAGGATGCTATGACGCCTCATGACGGCTCCTCGGTCCAGGACGGATGGGCACAATACCGGGGAGAGTAGGGGTGTGTGTCGCGGCGTGGACTTGTGCGCGCCGCGATTTCACAGGATTTGTGCCTCACACCTGACGCGTTCCGCATGGCGGCGTACACCCCCATGTTGAGGAGGGCTAGATGAGCCGCTACACTAGATTTCCCGCCAACGCAGGGACTGCTGGGGGTGCCAATACTAGTATTGATGGCACCATCGTACCCAGCCTCTGGCGCCGCCCCTCTCCCGCCGCCCGGCAAGGCCCCAATCTTGACTCCGACCTTCAGACTACGCCCGGTGCCTCAGCGCCCGAGGTGGGTAGGCCGCACGGTGCGCGCCCCACCTCCGGCCTCGCCGCCGGCTTGACCCCCGGGGGTGCCGCGTTCGACCCGGCGCCGGCGGTGCGCGTCCCCTGGCAGATCTGGGTCTTCCTCCTTGCGTTGGCCGCGCCCTTTACCTTCGACCTTGGCCCCCTAAGCCTTTCGCCGGCGCGGCTATTTCTACTAGTGATGATTGTACCGCTCTTCATCGGCTGGATGAACGGCGCGTGCGGGCCCAAACGCCTGCCCGACTGGCTGCTGCTTGCCTACCTCTTCTGGCAGACGCTGAGCTGGATCGCCTGGGGCGGGCTGCCTTGGGTCGAGTACGCCGGCAGCCTCGCGATCGAGGCGCTCGGCGCCTATCTCGTAGCGCGCCGCTATGTGCGCGACGAGGGCAGTTACCTCGGCATGATACGAGTATTCCTGATCCTAGGGATCGTGCTCGGCGCCGCCGCGGCGATCGAAGCACTAACCGGTAAAGTGCCTCTGACGATGCTATTCGACCGCTTCTTCGATACGCATCCCGTCTATGCATCCGAATACCGCATGGGCATGCGCCGTGCGCAGACCAGCTTCGAGCACCCAATTCTGTCGGGCCTGTTCGTACTTGCCATGTTTGGTCCGCTCTGGACGGCACTGCGCGTGCGCCGGTCCTGGGTTATGGCGGCCCTCGGCGTGGCCCCGGTGATGGCAGGCGTCTTTTTCAGCCTCTCGACCGGGGCCTTCCTGGGCCTGACGGTGCAGACCGGCATCCTCGCCTGGGGCATGATCCTGCATCGTTTCTCCTGGCGCTGGAAGCTGCTCGCGGTGCTTGCGGTCACCGCCTATGTCGGCGTCGATCTGCTCTCGAATCGCACCCCGTTCGAAGTCTTCGTCAGCTACGGTACCTTCAATCAAGGCACTGGCTACCATCGCATCCTAATCTTCATCTATGGGATGGAGCACGTTTGGGTAAACCCAATCCTTGGCTCAGGATTCGACGACTGGGCGCGCCCTTCATGGCTTCACTCTAGCAGCGTGGACAATTTCTGGCTGGCGATGGCGATGCGCCACGGCGTGCCGGGGTTCCTACTGATTTTCGGGTTCTACGCTACCTCGATTATCGCCCTGATCCGGGCGCGGCCTGCCAGCCGGGCGGTGCGCGCGCATCGTGAGGGGATCGCGATCATGCTGGTGGCTATGTTCCTGTCGCTGTGCACGGTCCATGTCTGGAGTGCGTCTTTCACCTTCATCATGTTCACGCTGGGCTTGTTCGGCTGGGTCGCGGACGCGCCACGCGCAGAAACGCCGGGGGCCCCCGCTGGTAACGGGCTGGACGTTTCCATGCCGGGCTCGGCAGGCCGCGCAAGTGTTAGGCCCGCCACTGGCGCAGCGTAGCGCGTACCGGCGCAAGGATCGTCGGGTCGTACCCCTCGCGCCGGAGCATGACGGCCATCACCGCGCACAGCCCCCCCAGTGAGACCAGGGTCGCGGCCGCCGCCCCATTCATCCCGTAGTTCGGGATCAATACCCAGTTCATCGCCAGGTTTGCCGACAACGCCACGAGGTTGAGCGCCAGCACCAGACGCTCGCGGCCCATCATCACCAGCGCCATGCTGCCTGGCCCAAGCACCGCCGCGACCATCTGTCCGAACACGAGGATACGCATCGCCGTGGTGGCCGGCACGAATTCCGGCCCGAAGAGCGCCAGGTAGAACGGCGCGCCGATCCCCAGCATCGCGCACAGCGGCAGGGCCGTGGCCGACATCGTCGCCGAGGCCCGGGTGATCAGCCCGCGCGCCTCGCCCAAGCGCCCGTCGGCGAAGGCCTTGGCCAGCATCGGGCCCATCACGTGGATCGCCACCCCGGTGATGATCAGGATCAGGGCCACCCCCCGCGCGGCGGCCCGGTAGCGCCCCACCTCCTCCGCGGTGGTCATCGCGCCGATCATGATGGTGTCGAGATTGGTCATCAGCATCGCGGTTACCGCGGTCGCTAGGATCGCCAGGGATCCCGTGAGCCATTTGCGCGGAGTCCAGCCCGCCGCCGGCGCCTTCGGCAGCGCGGCCCGCAGCCCCCCCCGGAGCAGGAGCGCCGCTCCCGAGAGCGAGATCGCGCTCGCCAGGATCGAGAGCAGGTAGACGTTCATCGGAGTGGCGAAGGACGGCAGCAGCACCATCGCGCCCAGCCCGCCGAACATGACCAGGGGGCGCACCACGAGCTCGATGACCTGCGGCTGCAGGATGCGCTGCAGCCCGCCCAGGGAGCCGCTCAGCAGCGCGCCCGTCGCGTTAAGCGCCACCCCGAGGGTCATCAGCTCCCAGCCGAAGGGCACGCCCATCCCGATCGCCTGCGCCCCCGCGAGCCCGGCCGCGATGACGACCGTCGTCAGCAGGGTCGCGGCCCAGCTGAACCGCACGTAGGCCCACCCGCTCGCCCCGTCGCCGGCCGAGATGTAGCGCGGCAGCTCGCGCGAGGTGAGCTGCGCGAAGCCGAGATGCGCGATTCCGCCCAGGAGCGTGACCCAGACGAAGGCGTAGGTGTAGATGCCGAACCCCTCCAGCCCGAGCAGGCGCGCGGTCAGGATGGAGGTCACGAACTGCAGCCCCATGCTCGTGCCGCGCATCCCGATGGAGGCGACGACGCGACCGGTATAGCTCGTCAGGGAATGCAGTAAGCGGCTCGGACCGGGCAAAGCGGTCTCCTCTGGAAGACGGGGGTGTCTGGATGAAATGCGGATGATACAACCCACAATCGCCATGTCGCCACCGGTCGCAAGCGTCTATGTGGGGCGGATAGAAACTAAGATCGCGCCCCGGTACCCCTGGGCCGCGGCGACGTCCCCCGGGAGTCCGCCCAATGCACCAGCCGTCCGCAGCCCTCGTCCCGCGGGTCTCCGTGATCGTGCCAGTACACGACAGGGCCGGTTCGGCGCCGGCCGCGGTGGCCTCGGTGCTCGACCAGTCGCCCCCGCCATTCGAGGTGATCGTCGTCGACGACGGCTCGACCGACGACCTTGCCGGTGCCCTGGCCCCCTTCGAGGGACGCATCTACCTGCACCGGCAGGACAATGCCGGCGTCGCCGCGGCGCGCAATGCCGGCGTCCGCCTGGCGCGGGGCGAATGGCTCGCCTTTCAGGATTCCGACGACCTATGGGCCCCAGACCACATGGCTACCCTAGCGCGCGACTTGGCCGGGGCAGGGCCGGAGATCGTGTGCCATCTCGGTGACGTGGTCTACACCGGACCGGGCTATCGTTGGTCGCTTCTCGACCTCAAAGCTAGCGAGTTCCCCCGGGACCGAGCCCTACGTGTCGAGCGGCCCTTCGGCCTAGTGATGTCAGGGATGTCGCTCTTAGGTGCAGCGATCCGGCGGGACGCGTGGGACTTAACCGGCGGCCTCGACGAGGGCATGCGTTTTCTGGAGGACACAGCCCTCTTCTGCCTTCTGGCATTGGAGGGGCCCTTCCTCGTGACCGGGCGGACGATGCTAGAGGCCCGGCGCCTGCCCGGTGACGGCGCCGCTCTCACTCAACTTGAGCATCGCGAGGCACTCTACGCGCGTAATATGCACGTGCGCTACCTTACGGCGGTGCCCAAGGGCCGGCTCGACGCCGCCGACCAACGCGCGCGCGCCGCCGCCCTCTCGGGCGCGCTCCTGCGCCGGGCCGAGGCCGAGGCCGCGGCCGGGCAGGCGGCGGCGGCGCGCGCTTCGCTCCTGGCGGCTGCGCGGCAACATCCGTCGGCGGCGAGGGGCTGGGCCAAGACCGCGCTCGCGCTTGCGCTCGGCTCGCGGGGCCACCGGATGATGGCCGGTTCGGCCGCGCTCGACCGTGGATGATCTGCCCATGACCCGTGCCGCCCGCTCGCCCTCGCCCGCCGTGCCCGCCATCGCCGCCATCGCCGCGGTCAACGACGAGGCCTCCCTGGCGCTCAACCTCGCGCGCTCGCCGATGATCGCGTCGGGCGCCGTCCCGCTCCGGGTGGAGCGCGGGGCGCCGTCGGCGGCGGCGGCCTACAACCGCGGCATGGACGCACCCGACATCGCCGCGGCCGACATCCTGCTCCTGGTCCATCAGGACGTCTATTTCCCCGCCAGATGGGAGGCTCGGCTCACCGCCGCCATCGCCGCCGTGGAGGCGGTCGACCCGGACTGGGCCCTGATCGGGAGCTACGGCATCGACGCCGGCCACAGAGGCCGTGGCCGGCTCTGGAGCTCGAGCATCGGCGGGCCGGTCGGCGGGCCGGTGCCCGCGCCCGTCCAGGTGCAGAGCCTGGACGAGCTGCTGATCGTGATGCGCCGCGGCGCGGGGCTGCGCTTCGACGAGGACCCGCCCATGTGGCACCTCTACGGGACCGACATCGTGCAGGCCGCCCTGGCCGCGGGGTCCTCGGCCTGGGTCGCCGACCTGCCCGTCGTCCACAATGACGGCTTCCATGGCCGGCTCGGCGCCGACTTCGCCGCCGGCTACCACCACGTCCGCCACAAGTGGAAGGATCGCCTGCCGCTGCGCAGCCCGGTGGTGAAGATCGACCGCTGGGGGCTCGGCCTGCCGCTCTACCGGCTGCGCGCGGCCCGGTCCTGGCACCGGCGCGAGGCCATGGCGCTCGACACCGCGATCGACCCGCGCCTCTATGCGGCACGTTGCGGCTGGGAGGATCCCGGCGCGGACGACGCCCCCGCGGGGTCCGCGACACTCGCAGGGTCCGAGGCCCTCATCAGGAAGAATGCTTCATGAGCCTGACCGTGGAGGCCACCCCGATCGAGGGGCTCGCCCTCGTCACCCCGCCGCGCTTCGGCGACGCGCGCGGCTTCTTCGCCGAGAGCTGGAGCGCGCGCGCGTTCGGGGCCGTGGCCCCGGGCGCGGTCTTCGTGCAGGACAACCATTCGCTCTCCGAGAGGGCCGGCACGGTGCGCGGCCTGCACTACCAGTCGCCCCCTCACGCGCAGGGCAAGCTAGTGCGCTGCGGGCGCGGCGCGCTCTGGGACGTGGCGGTGGACGCGCGCGCCGGCTCGCCGACCTACGGGGCGTGGTACGGCGCCGAGCTGACGGCCGCGAACGGGCGGCAGCTCTGGATCCCGGCGGGCTTCCTGCACGGGTTCGTCTCCCTCGAGCCGGACACCGAGATCGTCTACAAGTGCACCGATTTCTACGCCCCCGAGGCCGACGGCGCCGTACGCTGGGACAGCTGCGGCATCGACTGGCCGGGCGCCGCGGGCACCGATCCCGTCCTCTCCGCCAAGGACGCCGCCGCCCCCGCCTTCACCGACTGGACGACTCCCTTCGCGGCCTGATCCTCCCCCAGGGGGAAGGCGGCGGGCTCGGGCCCCGTCCGGGGCCGCTCCCCCGCCGCCGATGTTTCGCATGCGAAACATCGGCCCCGGCCCGTGAGTTGGCACCGGGATGGAACGATGCGCGCGTTGCGGAGCATCGGCCCCGTTCTCGGAAATCGTCGAACCCTGTCCGAGGATGACGGTCCCTCGGGACGTGTCCCCTCGCCAGCGCGGCGTCCGCCCGATGCCGCGAAGCGGCGAGGGCCCGGCCCAATGCCGGAGGGCGC
Source organism: uncultured Alphaproteobacteria bacterium (assembly GCA_963832275.1). GTDB lineage: Bacteria > Pseudomonadota > Alphaproteobacteria > Rhodobacterales > Rhodobacteraceae > Hasllibacter. The sequence goes on along the minus strand of CAWHTQ010000022.1, from coordinate 4,721 downwards.
CGTGAGGCGCCCGGACGGGGGCGGGAGGGCCAGGCCCACCCCGCGCAATCCTTTCGTCGAACGTCACGAACGCCTCAAGGACGGCTCCCCGGGAGGCCTAGCCCCCGGGACGGTAGGGCCGGCCCGTCAGCCCGCGCCAGCCGGCCGCCGCGGCCGCGCGGTGCCCCTGCCGGCGCATCTGCGCGATCTTGAACGCGGTATAGGCGACCGCCGTCGGCACGCCCTTCGGATTCCACCGCCGCACGAAGCGCGGCCGGTTGCGCGACATCCAGTAGGCCGAGAGCGGCGAGGGCCCGCGCGTGGGCGCCGCCGAGCCGATCGAGGCGCCGCTATGGTGGTGCACCGCCGCGCCGGCCACGTGGATCAGGGGCAGGTCCCCGCGCCGCAGGCACCAGTCCACCTCCTCGAAGTAGAGGAACCAGTCCTCCGGCATCGAGCCCGCCCGCTCCAGGAACGCGCGGCTCGCCATCAGGTGCGCGCCGCTGACGTAGTCGAGGCTGCCCGGCGCCGGCGGCGGCACGTCCCGCCCGGTGCGCCCCATGGCGAATGGCAGCATCCGCCCGGTCCAGAGGTCGGCGCGCCCGCCCGCGTCGGCCTGGATGCGCAGCGGCGGGTCGGTGTAGTAGATGCGTCCCCCCATCGCCGCGAAGCCGTCCGCGGCCTCGGCCTGCCGCGCCGCGGCCGCGAGGGCGGCGGGCGTGCCTTCCTCCGTCATCGCGTCGGGGTTCAGGACCCAGAACCAGTCGACCTCGGGCATGGCCTCAAACGTCTCGATCCCCCGGTTCACGCCGGCCGCAAAGCCGCCATTGGTGCCGGTCTGCAGGAAGCCGACCGTGTCCGGGGACGAGGCCGGGGACGAATCCCCCTCGCCGCCGAGCGGGGGCAGGGCGGGGTGCCGCCCGTCCGCCGCCAGGTCCCGCGCGTCGATCCGCACCCCGGGGGACCCGTCCCCCAGGGACCCGCCACCGCCGGGCACGTCGCCTCCATGGAGGTCCCGATGGGGCCGCGGAACCGGCGCGAAGGGCAGGGGTCCGCGCGCGGGGTCGGGCCAGGCGACCTCCCCCGCCGCCCATCCCCGGAGCCGCGCCAGCGTGCCGTCGGGCGAGTCGTTGTCGACCACCAGCACCCGCAGGGGCGGGGCGCCCGGCGCGCGGGCCGCGGCGCGCAGCGCCTCGAGGCAGTCGAGGAGGATCTCGCCCGCGTCGTAGGCGACGATCACGACCCCGATGCTCATGTCGCGGGTCCGGATGGGGCCGTGCCGGATGGGGCGGGGCGTGCGGGCGTCGTCATGGTCTGGCCTCCGGATGCGGGGGCCGCCTCTCCAGCCGGAGCGCCCGGGGCGCCGCCCCCCGCAGGGGGGTAGGGGAGAGGGGGCGATGCGCGCAAGCGCCCGCCGCCCCGGAGATGCCGCGATCATGCGTCATCGCCCCGATCCAAGGCGCCCCCACGGCGCCCCGGCGGCGCACGGAATGGCCCGGACGCCGCGCGTCCCCGCGCCTTTGCGGCAGGCGGCGCCGCGGGCTATCAGGCGCGCAACGCGGGCGGGCATCGGTCCCGGGGGATCCCGAGGGCTTGAGGAGGAACGGCATGAAGATACTCGTCACCGGCGGGATGGGGTTCATCGGCTCGGCCGTGGTGCGCCTGGCCGTCTCGCGCGGGCACGGCGTGGTGAACGTGGACGCCATGACCTACGCCGCCTGCGCCGCCAACGTGGCGACGGTCGCGGACTCCTCCCTCCACGCCTTCGAGGAGGCCGACATCCGCGACCGCGCCGCGATGGACCGCATCCTCGCCGCGCACGCGCCGGACGCGATCCTGCACCTCGCGGCCGAAAGCCATGTCGACCGCTCCATCGACGGACCCGGCGCCTTCGTCGAGACCAACGTGAACGGGACCTATGCCCTTCTGGAAGCGGCCCGGGCGTATTGGGAGGGGCAGGGCCGTCCCGACGCGTTCCGCTTCCACCATATCAGCACCGACGAGGTGTTCGGCTCGCTCGGCCCCGAGGGCCTCTTCACCGAGGAGACGCCCTACGACCCGCGCAGCCCCTATTCGGCCTCCAAGGCGGCGTCGGACCATCTCGTCATGGCCTGGCACCACACCTACGGGCTGCCGGTGCTGCTCACGAACTGCTCGAACAACTACGGGCCCTACCATTTCCCGGAAAAGCTGATCCCGGTGACGATCCTCAACGCGCTGCACGGCAAGCCGCTGCCGATCTACGGCCGCGGCGAGAACGTGCGCGACTGGCTCTATGTCGAGGATCATGCCGACGCGCTCCTGGCCGTGCTGGAGCGCGGCGAGGTCGGGCGCTCCTACAATGTCGGCGGCGAGAACGAGCGCCGTAACGTGGACCTCGTGCGCGAGATCTGCCGCCTGCTGGACGAACGCCGCCCGGACGCCGCGCCCCACGCGGACCTGATCGCGTTCGTGACCGACCGCCCCGGCCACGACGCGCGCTACGCGATCGACCCCTCGCGCATCCGGGACGAGCTCGGCTGGCGCCCGTCGGTGACGGTCGAGGAGGGCCTGGCGCGCACCGTCGACTGGTACCTCGCCAACGAGGACTGGTGGCGGCCCCTGCTGGAGCGCACCGGAGTGGGCACGCGCCTGGGCACCGGAACCGCGGCCTGAGCGCGCCCCAGGCCGCCGCGGCCATGAGGTCCGAGACGACGAGCACCGAGGCGCACAATCCGCCGGGGGCATGGCCGGTCGCCTCGAGCGGCGGCTCGGGCGGCCCGAAGCCCTGCGCGATGGGGTGGCATGCGAGATCGGCGCACCGGGTCGCGGCGAGGGCGCGGCCCTCGTCCAGGTTGCTGTCACGGCCGCGAAGAGGATCGGCGAGTACCGGCACCTAAGTTCGAATCGAAGCGATTTTCCTGGGCAAGGCGCCGCGGATGTTCGTAGGGACGGCTCGGGGCGAAGAAGGATACCCGATGAAACAGACCGTTCTCGTCTTCGGCCGCTCCGGGCAGGTCGCGACGGAGCTTTCGCGCGCGCTGCCGGGGGCGACCTTCCTGCCCCGCGCCGAGGCGGACCTCTCCGACCCCGAGGGATGCGCCGCCGCGATCGAGGCGCGCGCGGGCCTGACCGCCGTGATCAACGCCGCCGCCTGGACGGCGGTGGACGCCGCCGAGGGCGAGGAGGCGGCGGCGCGCACCGTCAACGCGCACGCGCCGGCCGCCATGGCGCGGGCCTGCGCGGCGCGGGGCGTGCCCTTCCTGCACGTCTCGACCGACTACGTGTTCGACGGCTCGGGGGAGCGCCCCTGGCGCGAGGACGACCCCACCGGGCCCCTCGGGGCCTACGGCCGCACCAAGCTGGAGGGCGAACGCGGCGTGGCGGAGGCGATGGGCGACGTGCCGCACGCAATCCTGCGCACCTCCTGGGTGGTCTCGGCGCATGGGGCGAACTTCGTCAAGACGATGCTGCGCCTCTCGGAGACGCGCGATGCCCTGAACGTGGTCGAGGACCAGGTCGGCGGGCCGACCCCCGCGGCCGACATCGCGCGGACGCTCGCGTCCCTCGCGGCGCGCTATGCCGCGGATCCGGGCGCGCCCTCGGGCCTCTACCATTACGGCGGCGCCCCGGCGGTCAGCTGGGCCGAGTTCGCGCGGGAGATCTTCGCGCAGGCGGGCCGCGACGTCGCCGTCACCGGCATCCCGGCATCCGAGTACCCCACGCCGGCCGCGCGCCCCGCCAACTCGCGGATGGATGGCGCGCGCCTGATGGCGGACCACGCCATCGCCCCCCCCGACTGGCGCGCCGGGCTGCGCGCCATCCTCGCCGAGCTCGGCGCCCTGAAGGAGAGAGCATGATGTCCGAGACGAACGGGGCCCCGGCCCGCAAGGGGATCATACTGGCCGGCGGCTCGGGCACGCGGCTCTACCCGATCACGATCGGCGTCTCCAAGCAGCTCCTGCCGATCTACGACAAGCCGATGATCTACTATCCCCTGTCGGTGCTGATGCTGGCGGGCATCCGCGAGATCTGCGTCATCACCACGCCGCAGGACGCCGCCCAGTTCGAGCGCACGATGGGCGACGGCAGCCAATGGGGCGTGACCCTCACCTACGTGCAGCAGCCCAGCCCCGACGGGCTGGCGCAGGCCTACCTGCTGGCCGAGGACTTCCTGGACGGCGCGCCCTCGGCGATGGTGCTGGGCGACAACATCTTCTTCGGCCACGGCCTGCCCGAGATGCTGGCCGCCGCGGGCGCCCGCGAGACGGGGGGGACGGTGTTCGGCTACCGCGTCGCCGATCCCGAGCGCTACGGCGTGGTGGCGATGGACGCGGCCGGCACCGTGACGAGCATCGTCGAGAAGCCCGAGGTCCCGCCCTCCAACTACGCCGTTACCGGGCTCTACTTCCTCGACGGCACCGCGCCCGAGCGGGCCCGGCGCGTCGAGCCGTCCCCCCGCGGCGAGCTGGAGATCACGACCCTGCTCGAGAGCTACCTCTCCGAGGGGGCGCTCTCGGTGGAGACGATGGGCCGGGGCTACGCCTGGCTCGACACCGGCACGCACGCGTCCCTCCTGGACGCGGGCAACTTCGTGCGCACCCTCACCGAGCGGCAGGGCATGCAGACCGGCAGCCCCGACGAGATCGCCTGGCGCCAGGGCTGGATCGACGCCGAGGGCCTGGGCAAGCGCGCCGAGATGTTCCGAAAGACCACCTATGGCAGCTATCTCGCCGCCCTGATGTAGGGCCGCGACCGCGCCC
>CAWHTQ010000021.1:0-18948 GCA_963832275.1 uncultured Alphaproteobacteria bacterium | reverse complement strand
ACCACCGCCCGCAGCTCCGCGCGCTCGAGGCGGCCGGCGTGGAGAGGACCTTCCAGGAGCAGGCCTCGGGCGGGCGTTGGGACCGGCCCGAGCTGCACCGCATGCTCGACCAGCTGCGCGACACCGACGTCGTGGTGGTCTGGAAGCTTCTCATCGGGCAAGCCTCAGTAGAGCGTCGTCATCTCTTTTCCTCCCCTTTGCCCATGTCCGGCATGCGACATCGTCCCGAGGGTCCAAGCTTCTCTCCGCGGTCGGCACCCAGGCCGCCGCATCATGGGTCAGAGGGGCGGGCGGTCTCATCAAGACCACGACCTCGGCGGCACCGTTGGTGGGGCCGCCTGTCAACTTCCACAGCGAACTCGCCACCCTCGTCCCCTGCGGGACGCCGCTCGCCGGCAGGCGGAACCCTTCCGCGCCGTGCCTTGCCGGCAGCGCGGTCACGCGGTCGCGGCGGCCTCCTTGCCCCAGCGGAACTCGGTGCCGTCCAGCCACATCCGGTGCAGAATGACGCTGAGCTTGCGCGCCACCGCCACGATGGCGCGCTTCAGCCGCGCCGACGCGCGACGCCCATGCCCCAGGCCTTGAGGCCGCTCCACTTCCTGGTGCAGACCAGCAGCGCCTGAGCGCCCTCGAACAGCGCGGTGCGCATCATCGCGTCGCCGCACTTCGACACGCGCCCGCTGTGGTCGGTCTCGCCCGACGCGTACCGCTTCGGGGTCAGGCCGAAATAGCTCGACCAGCCGCGACTTCGGGAACCGGGTTGGGACATCCACCGTGGCCTGGAACGTCAGCGCAATCACCGGCCCGATGCCGGGCGCGGTCATCAGCCGCCGGCAGAGCGGTCGGCGCGCACCAGGTCGAGCAGCCGCTTGTGCAGCACGGTGTATTGCTCCTGCAGCGCCGCATGCGCCTCGAGCAGCGGCAGCATGACCGCGGACAGGCCCTCGCGCCCCTCGACCAGCTCGCGCACGCGCGCGCGAAAGCCGCCCTTGCCGACGACGCCGACCCGCAGGCCGAAGTTCTTCAGCGTGCCGCGCAATCCGCCTCAAGGTCGAGCGTCTTGGCCTGCAGCAGCTTGCGCGCGGTCAGCAGCAGCCGGCGCTCCTGGCTCGGCAGCGTTCCCTGCACTGCCGGAGGCGGGGCTACGGGGAGATAAGTCATTAGGAGATGATGGACACTATCGGGACCTCGGGGTGGGTGGACGACGCAAGCACGAGGAGGTGAGCGGACGACGAGAAGCGGATGATCTGCCGGCAGGCGCGGCTGCCGGGGTTGTCGGTAAGCCAGGTCGCGCGACGGTACGACGTGAACGCGAACCTGGTCTTCACCTGGCTGCGGGACCCGCGCTTCGCGCCGGAGGGGGTGGAGCCGCCGATCGAGGCCCTCGTCGCCGATACGGCGGCAAGCGCGGGCGACGCGGCGGCGACGTTCCTGCCCGTGGAGCTGATCGAGGAGGCTGAGGCGGCATCCTCATCGGATGCGCCAGCAGTATCCTCTTCGACGGGTGCGATGGAGATCATGTTGGCAGGCGGGCACCGTCTTCGCGTCGAAGGCACCTACGATCCCGACGCGCTGGCGCGACTGCTGCGCGGCTTGACGGGGTCGGCTTCGTGATCCCCGTGCCGGTGGGCACGCGGGTCTGGCTGGCGGCGGGTGTGACGGACATGCGGCGGGGCTTCGCGACTCTGGCTTCGCAGGCGCAGGACGTGCTCCGGGAGGACCCCTATGCCGGGCACCTGTTCGTCTTCCGCGGCCGCCGGGGCGATCTGATCAAGGTGATCTGGTTCGACGGTCAGGGGTCGTGTCTGTTCTCGAAGCGACTCGAGAAGGGCCGGTTCGTCTGGCCGTCGGCGAAGGATGGCAAGGTCGCGCTCACTCCGGCGCAACTGGCGATGCTCCTGGAGGGCATCGACTGGAGGATGCCACGACGCACGTGGCGCCCGCTGAAGGCAGGATAGGCAGACATTTGAGGCCGTGAGGGATTCCCCGGTGGCCGCCGTCCCGGTAGACTTCCGACATGCTCGACGAAGCCCTCACCATCCCCGACGACCCGGATGACCTGCGCAACTTCGCAGTCCAGCTGGTCGCCGAGGTGAAGGCGCAGGCGATGTTGATCGAGAAGCTCCGCCACCAGGTCGCGGGGCATCAGGCGTGGCGCTACGGAGCCTCGTCGGAGGCGTCCACGCAGTTGCAGCTCGCGCTGGAGACGTCCGAGCTGGCCGCCGCGGCGATGACGGCGCAGATGGGCCTGCCTGAGGAGGCCGACGCGTCCGCCGAGGAGGTGGACGTGAAGGCCAAGCCGGTGCGCCGGCCCGTCCCCGATCACGTGCCGCGCAACGAGGTGGAGATCGCTCCGTCCAGCAACGACTGCGACACCTGCGGCGGCACGCTAAGGAAGATCGGTGAGGATGTGACCGAAGAGCTGGAGTACGTCCCCGGCCGGTTCGTCGTAAACCGGATCACCCGGCCGCGCTTCACCTGCGCGGAATGTGAGTGCTTCGTCCAGTCTCCGCTGCCGTCGCGTCCCATCGAGCGCGGCCGTCCGGGACCGGGGCTGCTCTCGCATATCTTGGTGAGCAAGTACGGCGACCACGCCCCGCTCTATCGCCAATCCCAGATCTACGCTCGCGAGGGGATCGACCTGAGCCGCGCGACCATGGCCGAATGGGTCGGACGCTCGACCGCCCTGCTGGAGCCGCTCGCCGAGGCGATCGGCCGTCACGTCCTCGAAGGCGGCGCCATCCATGCCGACGACACGCCGGTGCGGATGCTGGCTCCCGGTAGCGGCAAGACCAAGACGGCTCGGCTGTGGACCTACGTGCGCGACGAGCGCGACTGGAACGGAGCGGCAGCGCCCGCGGCGCTCTACCGCTTCTCGCCGGATCGCAAAGGCGTCCATCCGGCCCGGCACCTCGCGGGGTTCGAGGGCTGGATGCACGCGGATGGCTACGTGGGCTTCGAGGAGCTGTATCGCGGGGGCCGCATCCACGAGGTGGCCTGCCTCGCCCATGTCCGGCGCAAGTTCGTAGACGTGCATCGAGCGCAGGGCTCCGCGATCGCCGACGAGGCCATCACCCGCATTGCCCAGCTCTACGCCGTCGAGAAGGAAATCCGCGGCTCGCCGCCCGACGAGCGGGCCCGCATCCGCCAGGAGAAGGCCGCGCCGGTCTTCGAAGAGCTCGAGCGTTGGCTGCCCGAGCAACTCTCGACCATCTCGGGCAAGACGCCGCTGGCGACGGCCATCCGTTATGGATCCGGGCGCCTCAAGCGGCTGCGCCCCTATCTGACGAACGGCACCCTGAGTGCGGATAACAACGCCGCCGAGCGCGCCATGCGCTGCGTGGCCCTGGGCAGGAAGAACCATCTCTTCGTGGGCTCCCCAGCCGGCGGGCGTGCCGCCGCGGTGGCCTACACGCTGGTCGAGACCGCCAAGCTGAACGGCGTCGACCCGCAAGCCTGGCTCGCCGACACGCTCGCGCGCCTGCCCGACCACAAGATCACCCGCGTCGACGAGCTTTTGCCCTGGAACCACCCCTCAGCGCGGTGACGCCGGACGCATACGAAAGACCTCCTGCACATCCTCGACCGCCTCAAAGCCACGGGCGCCGGCTTCCGCTCGCTCATCGAGGCCATCGACACCACCACCCCCGCGGGCCGCATGATGATGCAGATGATCGGCTCCTTCGCCGAGTTCGAGCGCGCCATGATCCCGAGAACGCACGGGCGCCGGCCTCGCCGCCGCCCGCGCCGAGGGGCGCATCGGCGGGCGCCGCCCCAAACTCACCCCCGCGCAGCGCGCCGACGTGGTCGAGAAGGCTCTGTTGCACGGAACGCCTGAAGGCCGAGCTTCCCTTTCCCCGCGGCGGTCAGCCGACGGGTCGTGTGACGGGGATGCCGAGCGCGGTATAGCGGTTGAGGATGGCGATGCGGACTTGGAGTTCGGCGGTCTGGCGGTCGAAGTCGCGGGCCATGAGCTTTTGCCCGAGGAGCTTCATGCAGTTCATCTTGGTCTCGGCGCGGCTTCGGCGGTGGTATCCGCTCCATCGGCGCCAGATCGTGCGGCCGAGGCGCTTGATGGCGCGCAGAGCCTCGTTCCTCGCTTCTACGCCGGGGCTGTCCTTCTCCCAAGGCTTGGCGTTTCGCGGGGCGGGATGACAGCGTCCGCGCCGCGGTTCGCGATGGCGTCGCGGCAGCCGCGGGTGTCGTAGGCGCCGTCGGCGGTGACCGAGACGATTGGCTCGTTTGCTGGGATCTGGCCGAGCAGGTCCGGTAGCACAGGCCCATCGCCGACGCCGCTGCCGGTGATCTCGACCGCGCGGACCTCGAGTGTCACCTCGTCGACGGCGAGGTGGACCTTTCGCCAGATCCGTCTGCGCGCCCCGCCATGCTTGCGCGTGCCATTCCCCCTCGCCTCGGACCTTGATGCCCGTGCTGTCCACGAGCAGGTGCAGCGGGCCGCCGCTGCCCCGGTAGGGCAGCTGAACGGCCAAGGTCTTCTGCCGTCGGCAGAGCGTCGAGAAGTCCGGCACCGGCCAGTCGAGCCCCGCGAACTTCAGAAGGCTCGCGACGAAGCCGGTCGTCTGGCGAAGCGGCAGGCCGAACAGCACCTTGATCGTCAGGCAAGCCTGGATCGCGGCGTCGCTGTAGACCGGCTGGCCGCCGCGCTTGCCCGATGGCGCCGCGTGCCAGGGCGTCGAAGGGTCGAACCAGACGGTCAGCGATCCACGCTCACGCAGCGACGCGTTGTAGGCGGACCAGTTCAGGGTGCGGTAGCGCGTCGGGGCAGGCTTGGACATGACGCCCAGCTATGCCGCTGGACCGGCAATGTGAATCCCGGGCAGGCTTCGTGCAACAAGGCCGGTCGAGAACGTCGCCTCGGGCCGCCGGAGCGCCGCCCAGATGGCCCGCCTCTACAAGGTCTCCGAGCCCACCATCAGCCGCATCCTCGCCGCCGCCAGAGCAGGCCGCATCCCGTCGTAGCCGCCCGCCGAGCCGCGCCTACCGTGAATCCATGTCCCAACAATGCACAGGGGCCAACACGAAGCGCCCGCACTCATCGCTCGGCTACCGCCCGCCCGCTCCCGAGGTAATGCAGTGGCCGGCTGCACCAGCCGGGCCCGCTTCGCCGGCCGCACCAGCCGTGGCGCCAAAACCCGTCATGCACTAAGATTGAAGCCGGACCACTCGATCGGGGCAGGCCAGCTGAATCGCCGGCGCTTCGCCTCTCAGGCACAGACCCGCATGGCGGTGTTCGCGATCTGAAGCGGCTCGTCTTGGGCTGCCAAATCCTTTTCCTTCAACACTTACTGTACCGCCAGATCACGCGATGAGGCCCGTGCCCTTGATGAAGTCTGAGTCAAGGTCGAGCAAGGCGGCCATTGAAGGAACATGGTAATGGAGTTCTCGGGCGTATTCGGGCACCTCCGAGGACCATCACGACTGGCAGCCTTTGGTAGCTCACCTTAGGCAGGTGGCCGCGCTGGCCGAGGAGCGCGGACAACCGCTGGGGCTGGGGCGGGCGGCGGCGCTCGCTGGTCTCCTCCATGACCTGGGCAAGTACGCGCCCGAGGTCCAGCGACGGATCGCGGGCGCCGACATCCGTGTGGACCACTCGACGGCCGGGGGCGCGGTGCTGCTCAGCCGCATGCCACAGACCCAGCCTGGGACCCAGATCGCGGCAGAGCTCCTCGCCTACGCCATCCTCGGCCACCACGCCGGGCTGCCCGACCAGCTCAACGGCACGGACGCAAGTCTTCGAACTCGTGTCGAGAGGTTCGGCGGGGAACTCAACCCCGCCTGGGAGGACGAACTGAGCTTCGACCTAGCGGGGCTGGGGGAGGAAGTCTTGGCTAAGGTCCGAAGGACCACGGGGGCGCCTCCCGATCCAGTCGCCGCCGCGTTCGACCTCTCCCTCGTGGCGCGCATGGTGTTCTCCTGCCTCGTGGACGCCGACTTCCGCGACACCGAGGCTTACTACGCTCAGATCGGGCGGGGCCCTGCGCCCGACCGTGGCTGGCCGCGCGCTCCAAGTGCTTCTCCCGGACCTCCCTGCGCGCTTCGACGCGCATGGCGGAGAAGACGGCCGGAGCCAAGGACAACCCGGTCAACCACCTTCGCCGCGAGGTTCTGACCCATGTCCGCGGCAAGGCAGGGATGGCCCCCGGCGTCTTCACGCTCACGGTGCCGACGGGGGGCGGCAAGACGCTGGCGAGCCTCGCGTTCGCCTTGGACCACGCGCTCGCCCACGGGCTCCGGCGGATCGTCTATGCCATCCCCTTCACCTCGATCATCGACCAGACCGCGGCGATCTTCCGGGAGGTCCTGGGCGACGGCGTGGTGCTGGAGCACCATTCGGCGCTGGACCAGGCGACCAGGCCGAGCGCCGACGGCTCGGACGAGACGGCGGGGCGCGACAAGCTGAAGCTCGCCATGGAGGACTGGGCGGCGCCGGTGGTCGTGACGACCAACGTCCAGCTCTTCGAGAGCCTCTTCGCGGCGCGCCCGTCGCGGACGCGCAAGCTCCACAACCTCGGCGGCAGCGTGATCGTGCTCGACGAGGCGCAGGCGATCCCGCGGCCGTTCCTCGAGCCCTGCGTACGGATGATCGACTCGCTGGCGCGCCACTACGGCACGACGGTCGTCCTGTGCACGGCGACGCAGCCGGCCTTCGACCGCGGGCGGCTGGCGCTGCCCATCGCGGGGCGCGAGCTCGCGCCGGACCCCAAGCGGCTCGCCGCGACGCTGCGGCGGGCGCGGATCGTGCGGGCGGGGCCGATGGAGGACGAGGCGCTCGTGGCGGCGCTTGCCTCCGAGCCGCAGGCGCTCGTCATCGTGGGCAGCCGCCCGCACGCGCTGGAGCTGTTCCGGGCGGCGAGGGGGCTGGAAGGCGTCGTCCACCTCTCGACGCGCCAGTGCGCGGCGCATCGGCGGGCCGTGCTGGCGGAAGTGAGGCGGCTCCTTGTGAACGGCCAGCCCTGCCGCGTGATCGCGACGAGCCTCGTGGAGGCGGGCGTGGATCGCGACTTCCCGAAGGTGTGGAGGGCCGAGGCGGGGCTCGACTCCATCGTCCAGGCGGCGGGGCGCTGCAACCGCGAGGGCCGGCGGACCCTCGAGGAGAGCGTGGTGACCGTGTTCTCCACGCCTGGCCGAAGCCCCCAGCCGAGGTCGCCGCGCTCGCAAGGACATGGGCCGGATGCTCATCGGCACGACGACCTGCTCGCGCCGAGGCGATCGAGGATTACTTCGGCGAGGTCTATTCGGAGATTGGGCGACGGGCTCGACGCCAAGGGCATCCTGCGCAAGCTGACCGTCTCCCGCATGGGCACGGATTTCGCCTTCCGCTCCATCGCCGCGGACTTCCGCCTGATCGAGGACGAGATGGCGCCGGTCATCGTGCCGTGGGAGGGATCGGAGAGCGGTCTCGGGATGCTGCACAACGAGGCAATCGGGTCAGGCGGCATCGCTCGCGCGCTCCAGCCCTTCGTGGTCCAGGTGCCGCCCCGAGCCCGCGAGGCGCTCCTGCGCAACGGCCACGTAGCCTTCTTGCGGCCTGATCTCCGGGGGGGGCGGCTCGCGGTGCTCCAAGAGGGGAGCAGGTCGCTCTACGACCGGGAGGTCGGGCTGATCTGGGAGGACGCCGAGAGGCTGCCGGGCGGCGGGATCGTGTGAGCGACCGGCCGCAGGCGGCGGACGCGCCCGCGGCCGATCTTGAGCTCTGGTTGCTCGGTCTGAGCAACAGCGTTTCGATCCACGCCTGGACATGGGCTTCAGCCCTATGGTGGGACCTCGATGTCCAGTTCGAGGGAGAAGGGGCCGAAGCGGAGGCGGAGCGAGCAGCGACGGCGACGCATCGCGACTCTCCCATGGGGCAACAGCCAGAAGCTGCACCATCATTCCCTCCGTGTCCATTGTACCTGAGCTACAGCGAAGTGAGACGTCGCGCCGGAGACGAGATTGTTAAGGTCCTGTTAACCAGCGGCTGGGAGGTTTTCTCATGTCCCACGGCGTCCGCCTCCGCGTCTCCGGCTCCGCTCGGGTGTTTCACCCGGCCCGAGCTGAAAGTCGAGCGCGTCTCCTACGACGTGATGACGCCCTCGGCGGCGCGCGGCGTCCTGGAGGCGATCCACTGGAAGCCGGCGATCCGCTGGGTGATCGACCGGGTCCACGTCCTCGCCCCCATCCGCTTCCAGTCCATCCGCCGCAACGAGGTGGGGCACAAGGCGTCCGCGACGAACGCCAGAAGGGCGATGGCACGCGGCGACCTCGACGGCGTACGCCTCGTCGTGGACGAGGACCGCGAGCAGCGCGCCTCGACGGTGCTCGTGGCGCCCGCCTACGTCATCAAGGCCCATTTCGAGATGACCGACCGCGCGGGGCCCGAGGACAACGCCGAAAAGCACCGGGAGATGTTCGTGCGCCGCGCCCTGCGCGGCCAGTGCTTCCACCAGCCCTGCCTGGGCACGCGCGAGTTCGCGGCCGACTTCGCCCTGATCGCCCCGGGCGAGGCTCTCCCTGAGCCGCCGCCCGAGGCGCGCACGGCCGATCTGGGCTTCGGGCGGCCGCGCGACCTGGGCTTCATGCTCTGGGACATCGACCACGCGGCGCCGGGCAAGCCGTCGCTCTTCTTCCGCGCGCGCCTCGTGGACGGCGTGATGGAGGTGCCCTCGCCCAGGCTGCACCAGGAGGTGCGGCGGTGAGCGTGCTGGCCTCGCTCCTGCGCGCCTACGACCGGCTCCCCGACGCGCCTCCCTACGGGTTCTCGTCCGAGAAGATCGGGTTCCTCATCTCGCTCGACGAGGACGGGACGGTCGCGCACGTCGTCGATCTACGGGCTAGGGAGGGGAAAAGGCGGGACCCCCGCGTCGTGAGCGTCCCTGCCTCCTTCAAGAGGCCCGGAACCACACCGCGTTCTTTTTTCCTTTGGGATAACTCGGCTTTCGTACTCGGCGTCAGCGCGGATGAAAGAAAGGGTGAGGCGCGTCATCTCGCATTCCGTCAGCTGCATTTGAAGAACCTGGCCGACACCAAAGATGAAGGTCTCTTGGCCCTACACCGCTTCGTTGAGGATTGGCAGCCCGACAACTTCCGGCGGCTGGGCTGGCCCGAGGACATGAAGGATCGGAACATCGTCTTCGCGCTGGAGGCTGAGCGCCGGGAACGCTTCCTGCACGAACGTCCTGCTGCGAAGGCGATGTGGCTGCGGCTATCATCCGAGAAGCAGAGGAGCGGCGCCGTCTGCCTTGTCACGGGTGAGCAAGCAACGATCGCCAAGTTGCACCCGGCAATCAAGGCGGTACCCGCTCGAAAGGCGGCAAGGACGCGGATAGCCTTGTCTCCTTCAACCTCGACGCCTTCACCTCCTACGGTCACGAGCAGGGCGACAACGCCCCCATCTCTGAGGCCGCGACCTTTGCCTACACGACAGCCCTCAACCGTTTCCTGGCCACGGGAGCGAGAACCGCATCCAGATCGGAGACGCCTCGACCGTGTTCTGGGCTGATGCTGAGAATATGGAGGTGGCGGGCGAGGCCGAGGCATGGTTCGCTGACCTCTTCGGCGGGGGCTCGGACGATGCGGCCCAGGCCAAGCTCGTTGGAGAGAAGCTCGCACGTATCCGCCGGGGCGAGCCGCTCATCGAGGTCGAGCCGAGGCTTGCTGAGGGCGTGCGGTTCCACGTTCTGGGCCTCGCGCCCAACGCGGCGCGGCTCTCGATGCGCTTCTCCTGGGAGTCGAGCTTCGGCGTGCTCACGGCTCACTACCAGCGCTTCATGGCCGATATGCGGATCGAGCCCTCAGCTCCGGGACCCTCGCCTGCCGCTCTGGCGCGGCCTCGCGAGCTCGCCGTCCAAGGCAAGCGCGAGAACGTGCCTCCCAACCTCGCGGGCGAGTGGATGCGGGCGATCCTAACGGGGACGCGCTACCCGCAGACGCTGCTCGCCGCCACACTCATGCGCGCCCGCGCGGACCAGCGGGTCGGCGCGCTCCGCGCCGCGATCATCAAGGCGGTGCTCGTCCGCAACTATCGAGAGGAGGTGCCCGTGGCGCTCGACGAGGAGAACCCTAGTCCCGCCTATCAGCTCGGCCGCCTCTTTGCGGTGCTGGAAGGAGCGCAGTACGCAGCGCTCGGCCGGGTCAACGCGCCCATCGGCGACCGCTACTACGCGGCCGCCTCCTCGACGCCGGCACGGGTCTTCGCGCCGCTCCTGCGGGGCCTTAAGGTCCACGCCGCGGACGCCCGCAAGCGCGGCCGCGGCGGCTGGATCGAGCCGCGCGTGGCCGAGATCATGGGCCGCCTGCCCCCGACCTGCCCCGGACGCTGCGCCTGGAGGACCAAGGCCGTTTTGCCGTGGGCTACTACCACGAGAAGGCGCGGCGCTCTGTGAAGGACGAGAGCGCCGTCGTCATTGAAGACGCCCAAGGAGGTGACGAGTGACCGCCCCCCTCGCCCGCCGGATCGACCTCGTGCTGCTGTTCGACGTTGTGAACGGCAACCCCAACGGCAATCCCGACGCGGGCGACGTGCCCCGCGTGGACCCCGAGACGGGGCACGGCCTCGTCACCGACGTCTGCCTCAAGCGCAAGGTCCGCAACTACGTCGAGATGACCCGCCAGGATGCGGGCTACCACATCTACGTCACCGAGGGCGCGGTGCTGAACGACAAGCACCGCCAGGCCTATCTCGCGCTGCGCCCCGACGACGCCTCGGTGAAGAAGGCGGCCAAGCTCACGCCCAAGTCGGACGAGGAGGCGCGCGCGATCCGCGACTGGATGTGCCAGAACTTCTGGGACATCCGGACCTTCGGCGGCGTCCTCTCGACGGGGGTCAACGCGGGCCAGGTGCGCGGCCCCGTCCAGTTCGCCTTCGCCCGCTCGGTCGAGCCGGTTCTGCCGCTCGAGGTGTCCATCACCCGCATGGCGGCCACTAACGAGAAGGAGAAGAAGGAGCGCCAGGAGGGCGAGGCCGAGGACGACGCCGAGAAGCGCGGCGACAAGCGCACCATGGGGCGTAAGCACGTCGTCCCCTACGGCCTCTACCGCGCCCACGGCTTCGTCTCGGCGGGGCTCGCGGGCAAGACCGGCTTCGCGGAGGTCGACTACGACCTTCTCCTGGAGGCGGTGTCCTCCATGTTCGAGCACGACCGCTCGGCCGCCCGCGGCGAGATGGCGACGCGCGCGCTGATCGCCTTCGAGCACGACACCGCGCTGGGGCGCGCCCCGGCCCATGCGCTCTTCGAGCGGGTGACAGTGGGGCGGCGGGTGGACGGCGAGGTGCGCGAGGTGGACGACCGGGGCCTCGACAACCACCCTCCCGCCCGACGCTTCGCGGACTACGCGATCGGGGTGGACGAGGCCGATCTGCCCCAAGGTGTCGCGGTCCGTCGGGTGATCTGATGGAGGCGGACGCGGACCCCATCCCCCTCTCCGCGCTTCAGCACGCTGTCTACTGCCTGCGCCAGGCCGCGCTCATCCACCTAGAGCGCGCCTGGGCCGAGAATCGTTTCACCGCCGAGGGGGCTGTCCTCCACCAGATCGCCGACAAGGGGGGCTCGCGCCGGGCCCGCGGGGTGCGGCGCGTCCACGCCCTGCCGCTCGCCTCGCAACGGCTAGGCCTCTCGGGCAAGGCCGACCTCGTGGAGTTCGTGCCTAACGGGCTCGGCGGAGAGACGCCTTATCCCGTCGAGTACAAGCGCGGCCGCCCCAAGCGCACCGCGCCGACGAGGTGCAGCTCTGCGCGCAGGCGATCTGCCTGGAGGAGATGACGGGGCGGGCCGTGCCGGAGGGCGCGCTGTTCTACGGCAAGACCGCGCCGCGGGTCGAGGTGACCTTGGACGACGCGCTGCGCGACGTGACCCTGGCCGCCGCTCGCGCGATGGCGTCATGGCCTCCGGCGTCACCGCCGCCGCCCACGTCCCACCGATGCCGCTGCCGCGCCTGCTCGCTCCTGGAATCTGCCGCCCCGACGCCGTCGCGCGCCCCGTCCGCGCCTGGCGGGCCCGGCGTGGTCGCCGAGGCCGTGGCGGAGTGAAGAAGCTCCTCAACACGCTCTACGTCACCACCGAGGTGCCCGGCCTGCGCAAGGACGGCGAAACCGTCGTGGCCGAGATCGATGGCGTCGCCCGGGCGCGCGTGCCGCTGCACCTGCTTGGCCTCCGTCGTCACGTTCGGGACCGTGATGGTGTCCCCCGACCTCCTCGACCCCTGCGCCGAGCGGTGGCTGACCGTGGCGCTGCTCGACGCGCGGGGAACTCTCCGGCCGGCGTGAAGGGCCCGCAGACCGGCAACGTCCTGCTGCGCCGCGCCCAGTACGACGCCTCGAGGACGCCCGAGGACGCTCGTGCCGTGCGATGGTCGGGAAGTCGCCAATCAGCGCGCGGTGTTGCGGCGGGCCCTGCGCGACCACGGCGAGGCCAGCCGCCCGAGGGCCGCGCCGTGGTCGAGGCGGCAGCGGCCGGATGGCGCAGATGCTGCCCGCGTCGAGCGCACGATCGACGCCCCCGACGATAGTGCGCGGCTCGGAGGGCGAGGCGGCGAACATCTACTTCGGGGTGCTCCGCCGCCTGATCCGGTCGCCTGACGAGCGGCTTCGCGTCTTGCGCGGCCGCTCCCGCCGCCCGCCGCTCGACCCAGTCAACGCGGTGCTGTCGTTCCTCTTCACGCTGCTCGTCCACGACTCCCGCTCCGCCTGCGAGACCGTCGGGCTCGACCCCGCCGATGGGCTTCCTGCACCGCGACCGGCCGGGTCGGACGACCCTCGCCCTCGACCTCATGGAGGAGCTGCGCGCGCCGCTGTGCGACCGCGTGGCGCTGTCGCTGATTAACCGTCGGCAGCTGGCCCGCCCGAAGGACCTCCGCACGCTCGACGGACGGCGCGGTGGCCCTGACCGACGAGGCCAGAAAGCTCGTGCTGACCGCATGGCAGGAGCGCAAGCGACGAGGAGCGCCTCCACCCCTGGCTGGGCGAACGCATGCCCGTTCGGGCTGGTGCCCTGGCTCCAGGCGCAGATCCTCGCCCGCCACCTGAGGGGCGACGTCGACGCCTACCCTCCGTGGTTGTGGGGGTGAGATGATGGTGCTTGTGACCTACGACGTGGAGACCTCGGACACGCGCGGCCGCGGCGGCTGCGCCGGGTGGCGCGCGCCTGCGAGGACTGGGGCCAGCGCGTGCAGCTCTCCGTCTTCGAAAGTGACGTCGACCCCGCCCAGTGGACGCGCCTCCGCGCCCGGCTCGACGGAATCATCGACCCCGCGATGGACTGCTTGCGCTACTACCATCTGGGCCCGAACTGGGGGCGCCGGTCGAGCACGTGGGCGCCAAGCCCGCCCCCGACATGGACGGCCCGATGATCGTGTGAGCGTGCGAACCCCAAGTGGGTCGAAGCTGCCGGGGCGGTTCGCAGCAACCATAAGCCATTGAACGGAGAAACGCTTTCAAACAGGTCCGCCTCGTCGTGCCGCGATCCAGATTGGCTCGGCGCCGGGGGTTCGCAGCGGGAAAGCCTTTTCCGACACTGTTCAAGGCCGTTAACGACCGACGGTCGCCCCCCTCGCGGGGGCGTGGATCGAAACGCTTCCGAGCTGCGCGCCGTGCGCGGCGGGTCGCCCCCCTCGCGGGGGCGTGGATCGAAACCGTGCGCGCCCATCGACGACGCGCCGCGGCCGGTCGCCCCCCTCGCGGGGGCGTGGATCGAAACAACCCCCGGCCTCTCGGTCGCGGCGGCTCGGTCGCCCCCCTCGCGGGGGCGTGGATCGAAACGACGAGCGCGCCTGCGCGCCGCCTGCCGAAGTCGCCCCCCTCGCGGGGGCGTGGATCGAAACTCACGAGCGCGCCCATGACCTCGATCTTGCGCGTCGCCCCCCTCGCGGGGGCGTGGATCGAAACTAGCATTCCGACGCCCTCCAGCGCCGCCCGTCGCGTCGCCCCCCTCGCGGGGGCGTGGATCGAAACGACGCCTAGGACGGCGGGCGCGCGCCCAGGCGTCGCCCCCCTCGCGGGGGCGTGGATCGAAACCGCCGTCGCGCGCCGAGCCTGAGCCCCGGCGCGTCGCCCCCCTCGCGGGGGCGTGGATCGAAACACAGCAGAGCCGACCGCCGGTCGGAGCGGCTCAGTCGCCCCCCTCGCGGGGGCGTGGATCGAAACAGCCGCGGGCGGACCACGCGCGCGTCCTTCGGTCGCCCCCCTCGCGGGGGCGTGGATCGAAACAGTACCGGCCGCGCCGAGAACGGAGAGCGCAGTCGCCCCCCTCGCGGGGGCGTGGATCGAAACGCGTCGCGAGGAGCGGCCACGCGGAGGGGTCGCCCCCCTCGCGGGGGCGTGGATCGAAACGAGCACCATCAGTCGAGCAGCGTCGTCGGCCAGCGCGTCGCCCCCCTCGCGGGGGCGTGGATCGAAACATCGACGCAACCGCACCGTCACGACCGCCGCCGTCGCCCCCCTCGCGGGGGCGTGGATCGAAACTCAGCCAGACGGAGCACCGTCCATGCGCCGTGAGTCGCCCCCCTCGCGGGGGCGTGGATCGAAACCCCGTCGGCACCATCGCCGACGTGGGCGCGCACCGTCGCCCCCCTCGCGGGGGCGTGGATCGAAACTGCGGGGGCGAAGTCACGTGAAGCGGACCACCCCGTCGCCCCCCTCGCGGGGGCGTGGATCGAAACCGCGCCTCGACGCGGCGCGCGCGTTCGGCGGCGCGAGTCGCCCCCCTCGCGGGGGCGTGGATCGAAACCCGGTCCTCGGCGCCCCGTCCGGGCCGTGTCGCCCCCCTCGCGGGGGCGTGGATCGAAACTCCCCGGTCCGATCACGGCGCGCGAGCCGCGGTCGCCCCCCCGCGGGGGCGTGGATCGAACACCGGCCTCATGCTGACCGTCGGCGCCCTGTCGCCCCCCTCGCGGGGGCGTGGATCGAAACTCGGGCGTGCGACGCCCCCGGCCGACGCGCGTCGCCCCCCTCGCGGGGGCGTGGATCGAAACACGCCTACGCGGCAGACGCGCTCGCGCGTCGCGGTCGCCCCCCCCGCGCGGGGGCGTGGATCGAAACACGCTCGCTCGCCGAGACGTCCTGCGACCGCGTCGCCCCCCTCGCGGGGGCGTGGATCGAAACCCGCCCATCGATGCACGGCCGCCCTCGCACCGCACGTCGCCCCCCTCGCGGGGGCGTGGATCGAAACCCCGTCCCCGCTCACCGCCGTCGGGAACGGCCCGGGTCGCCCCCCTCGCGGGGGCGTGGATCGAAACCCGACAGGCGCTCCCGCCGGGCGCGGGTCGCCCCCCTCGCGGGGGCGTGGATCGAAACCCCGATGCCGTGTACGGCCGCCCCGTCGCCCCCCTCGCGGGGGCGTGGATCGAAACTTCCAGTGGACGCCCGACGGCGCAGGCAGCCGGGGCGTCGCCCCCCTCGCGGGGGCGTGGATCGAAACACACAGCACCGGCCTCGTCAGACGCCGCGCCCACGTCGCCCCCCTCGCGGGGGCGTGGATCGAAACGGGGCCCGGCGTCAGATCCTCCGCCGGTCGCCCCCCTCGCGGGGGCGTGGATCGAAACATGCGGAACCTTGTAGTGCCCTCGGCGTCACGTCGCCCCCCTCGCGGGGGCGTGGATCGAAACCCGTCGCTACCTGAGCGGCATGTCGGCGCGTAGTCGCCCCCCTCGCGGGGGCGTGGATCGAAACACTTGGAGCGCCACGCGGCCATAGCCGCGGCGTCGCCCCCCTCGCGGGGGCGTGGATCGAAACCAATCGCCGGCGTCGCCCGCGGGCCGGCGCGTCGCCCCCCTCGCGGGGGCGTGGATCGAAACCCGTCGCCGACGAGTCCGCGTCGCCGCCGCGTTGTCGCCCCCCTCGCGGGGGCGTGGATCGAAACGCGTCAACAGCTCACCCGTGCACGCCGCGGTCGCCCCCCTCGCGGGGGCGTGGATCGAAACGCGGCGGGCATGGCGGCGCGCCGGCCGCGGTCGCCCCCCTCGCGGGGGCGTGGATCGAAACATCCGTGTATCAGCCTCGACCGAGAACGGCGAGTCGCCCCCCTCGCGGGGGCGTGGATCGAAACGTCCGCTCGATGCGCAGGTCGGCAACTCTGGCCAGCCGCGTCGCCCCCCTCGCGGGGGCGTGGATCGAAACGCCGCCGTAGACATGGGGCGAGATCGCCGGCGTCGCCCCCCTCGCGGGGGCGTGGATCGAAACGTCGGCGGACAGCGCGGTGGACCTGCCGTTCGTCGCCCCCCTCGCGGGGGCGTGGATCGAAACACGACCGCGCGCATGACGCCCATCGGCTGCAATGTCGCCCCCCTCGCGGGGGCGTGGATCGAAACCATCGCTGGCCGTGCGACGTCGCGTCCCGTCCCCGTCGCCCCCCTCGCGGGGGCGTGGATCGAAACCGACGTCTGCAGGAGCGGCCCACCGAGATTGCGGTCGCCCCCCTCGCGGGGGCGTGGATCGAAACCCGACGAACGCACGCGGACGTTCGCGATCGGCGGTCGCCCCCCTCGCGGGGGCGTGGATCGAAACAGCCGCCACGAACACTGCGGCCGTCCACGCCGGTCGCCCCCCTCGCGGGGGCGTGGATCGAAACCTGCTGGCCTCGGCGGTCCCCGGCCGCGTCGGGCCGTCGCCCCCCTCGCGGGGGCGTGGATCGAAACCCGCCGTCAGGCCACCGCCGGTCTCCTTCAGGGTCGCCCCCCTCGCGGGGGCGTGGATCGAAACCCGTTCGAGGCGCGCATGCGATGGGACGGTCGCGGTCGCCCCCCTCGCGGGGGCGTGGATCGAAACGCGCAATCCTGAACGGCACAGCGACCGCGCCGGCGTCGCCCCCCTCGCGGGGGCGTGGATCGAAACCTGTCCGACCGCTCTTCGCGGGCCGCACCCGCGTCGCCCCCCTCGCGGGGGCGTGGATCGAAACTCCGGAACCGCCTGTTTCACAGCCTGTCGCCCCCCTCGCGGGGGCGTGGATTGAAACGTGGCAGTTCGACGACCGGTCACGCGGTTGCCCCCCTCGCGGGGGCGTGGATCGAAACACGACCGTCCAGGCAGTATCGGACGCGCGCGCCCGCCTGTCGCCCCCCTCGCGGGGGCGTGGATCGAAACCGCCCGACGAAGACCGAACTCCGCACGCCGTCGCCCCCCTCGCGGGGGCGTGGATCGAAACTGCCTGCACTTGATCGTCATAGGCGCGCGGCGTCGCCCCCCTCGCGGGGGCGTGGATCGAAACCTTGGGCCCTGCCGGCATCGCCTCATCGCGGTCGCCCCCCTCGCGGGGGCGTGGATCGAAACCAGATCAGTCGACGCGGCGTACGTCGGCGCGGTCGCCCCCCTCGCGGGGGCGTGGATCGAAACCGGATGGGGCCCGCAGCGCGGGCGCGACGTCGCCCCCCTCGCGGGGGCGTGGATCGAAACATCGGCGCGCTGAACGATCCGGAAGTGGACGTCGCCCCCCTCGCGGGGGCGCATTCGGAACTGGCCCGGTGGCGACACCAGGATTCGGCCCACCCCGTCATGTGGTTTCGACTTCGGTTTCAAGCGCCGGGCCGGCCTTCTGCAGAAGGCCGGCCCGGCGCTTCTCGCGCAGCCTGTAGCTGTCGCCCCGGATGGTGATGACGTGGGAGTGGTGGAGCAGGCGATCGAGGATCGCGGTGGCCACCACCGGGTCGCCGAACACCGCGCCCCACTCGCCTACGGACCGGTTCGAAGTCACCAGCATCGCGCCGCGCTCGTAGCGGCGGCTGGCGAGCTGGAAGAACAGGTGAGCGGCGTTGGGCTCGAGCGGCAGGTAGCCCAGCTCGTCCACGATCAGCAGCTTCGGCTTGGCGAAGTGCGCCAGCCGCTCCTCGAGCCGGCCCTCGACCTGGGCCTTGGCGAGGTTGGCCACGAGCGCCATGGCGCCGGTGAAGAGCACGGTGTGGCCGGCCACGATCGCTTCGCGGCCGAGCGCCACCGCAAGGTGCGTCTTGCCCACGCCCGGGGGGCCGAGCAGCAAGAGCGCATCGCCGTGGGCGATGAAGCGCCCCGTCGCGAGGTCGCGGAATTGCCCCTTGTCGACCGAGGGCTGGGCGGCGAAGTCGAAGCCCTCCAGGGTCCGCACGAAGGGGAACTTCGCCAGCCCGAAGCTCATCTCGATGGCCGCGCTCGTCCTTGCCCTTGGTCCGCGCCCGGTACGGCGCGCAGGCCTGGACCCGGAAGCCCCAGTGCCGCGCAAAGGCGTGGAGCTTGGGGTTGAGCACCACCTCCCGCGTCGCCGCGTCGTGGTGCAGGATCAGAGCGCGCGCATTGTCGAGCAGCACCTCCTCAGGCACGCCCCCAAAGGCTGCGAAGGCACTCTCCATGCCTTCGAACCAGTGCTCCTGGCGCTCGCCCAGGAAGGCCCGGACGTGCAGCCGGCGCCGAGTGGCCCAGCGTCGCCACGAAGAACGACACCCGGTCGCAGAGCGCCCTCGATCTCGACCCGCCTCTGGCCGAAGTCGATCTGCAACTGCTGGCCCGGGCGCGTCTCGAACCTCACCGTCGCCCGCGCTTCGGCCCGTAGCGCTTGGCGCAGCGGTGCCACCGCACGCTCCACCGTGCGCAGGCTTACCTCAATGCCCCTCTCGGCCGCGAGCTCCTGGCGAACCACGTCCGCGTTGCCCGCGTGGCGGCGGAAGCGCTCGGACAGCCAGCCCCCAAGACCGTCGAGCGACGTCTTGCGTGTCGGTGCCACCGGGCGTCGCCAGCCGCCCTCGCGCAGCCACCGCCGCACCGTCGTCCGCGAGCACCCCAGCTCCGCCGCGATCCGCCGCGCCCCCAGCCGAGCGCCTTCAGCCTCAGCATCGCCGACACGTCGTCCGGCTCCTTCATCTCGTCCCTCCGCAGACCTTCAGTCCGCAGAAGCCTCTCCGTCACTGGCATGGTCATCCAGGCCCTCCCCTCAGGCTACCGAGGGGGCCAGTTCCTCATGTCGCCTCCGGACCAGTTTGCCGTGACGCCTGACA
>CAWHTQ010000020.1:0-27528 GCA_963832275.1 uncultured Alphaproteobacteria bacterium | reverse complement strand
TGGGGCCGTTGAAGAAGTCGGTGGTTCCTGATTCCATCAGCTGTGGCGGCGATCGACGGGGAGATGGCGATGCTCCAACGCAAGGAGCGCGACCAGCTGCGAGTTCTTCGTGTGCGGCTCGCTTCGGGACCTCGTTCCCGACGACCACATCCTTGCGCGGGTCGATCGGGTGCTCGATCTCGGCTGGCTGCGTGACGAGGTGGCCAATCTCTACGCCGCGGGCGTCGGGCGGCCCGGGATCGACCCCGAGGCCGCGGTGCGGCTGATGCTGGCGGGGTTCCTGCTCGGCATCGTCCACGACCGACGGCTGATGCGCGAGGCGCAGGTCAATCTCGCGATCCGATGGTTTGCAGGCTACGGGCTGCACGAGCGGCTGCCGGACCACTCCTCGCTGACGCGCATCCGGCACAGATGGGGCGCAGAGCGCTTCCGGCGCATCTTCGAGCGCACGGTGCGGACGTGCATCGAGGCGAAGATCGCCACCGGCGAGGTCGTGCATGTCGATGCCTCGCTGATCCGGGCCGATGTCGCCTGGGAGAGCCTGGCCACGCGGCACGTCGAGGCGATGGCCGACGCGAACGGCGATGGCCGCGATCGCGACGATGATGGTGGCGAGAGCGCGGGCGGAGACGACGGGGGCACCGCCGCGCAGCAGGCGCGACGCCATTCCAAGAAGACTGGCCGGTTCAAGAAGGTCTGCCTGACCGATCCCGATGCGAGCATGGCCACATCGGGGCGCAACCGCCGCCTGGAGCCCAGCTACAAGCAGCACGGAGCAGTCGACGACGAGTGCGGGGTGATCCTCGACGTCGAGGTCACCACCGGTGAGGTGAACGAGGGGCAGGTGATCCTCGATCGGCTGGACGCGGTCGCGGCCGTCACTGGGGGCTCCATCGACACCGTCACGGCGGATGCCGGTTACGCCTATGCCAAGGTCTTCGCAGGGTTGGAGGCGCGCGAAATCACCGGCGTGATCCCCACGAAGGCCGAGCCGATCCGCTCGAAGGTTCCGCTCCGGCGGTTCCGCTACGACGCGCGCCACGACATCGTCCGATGCCCACGGGGCAAGATCCTGCGGCCCAACAAGGCCAAGATCGCCCATGGCCGGTTCTTCGCGTCGAAGGCACGGGACTGCAAAGGCTGCGATCTCGCCGCCCTTTGCTTGTCGCCATCGCGCGTGACCAAGGCCGTCGTCATCGTTCACGACTACCCGGCCCTGCTGCGGGCCCGTCGCCGACGGCTGCGGTGGGGGGCGGAGGACGACCGGCTCTACCGGCGCCATCGCTGGCGGTCCGAGGGCTTCCACGGCGAGGCGAAGACCTGGCACGGTCTCGCCCGTGCCGTGCGCCGCGGGCTGGGCAACATGCGCATCCAAGCCTTCCTCACCGCCGCCGCGATCAACCTCAAGCGGCTCGCCGCAGCCCTCCTCGCCCTGATCTGTGCCCTCCTCGGCCTCCAGAGCGGGCCAATCCGCGCCTGAGCGCTCGACCGGGCGCCATCGGGCGAGTGGCGGAGCCGAGACCCCCTTCGGGCGCATCGCGACGAATACCCGACAACGCCGCGGCCTTCTTCAACGGCCCCATCATGGAGAGCTTGATGAAGGCCTCGGCTGACTGGAGCCGGCGCTCGTAGTCCTTGGCGAGCCGGCGCGAGCGGCCGAGCCAGGCGAAGGTGCGCTCGACGACCCAGCGGCGTGGCTGGACGGCGAAGCCTTGCTGACCCTCGGCGCGCCGGACGACCTCGATCCGGATACCTCGTTCGGCAGCCCACGATGACAGAGGATGCCCTGCATACGCGCCATCGGCCCAGATCAGCTCCAGGCGGGGCTGGAGCGGACGCAGCCCCGAGAGCAGGCGCCGCGCTCCGGCCTGGTCGGAGACGTGGGCGGCGCTCACGTCCTGCGACAGCATGAGCCCCTCGGTGTCGACCAGGAGGTGCCGCTTGCGCCCCTGCACGCCCTTGCCGCCGTCGTAGCCCCGCACGCCGCCCGCCCGGGTCGTGCGCACGCTTTGGCTGTCCATGATCCCGGCCGAGGCGTCGGGCTGCCGGCCGCGCCGGAGGCGAACGGCCCTGCGGAGCGCCTCATGGAGCCGGTGCAGGACCCCCGCCCATCCCACCGCCGGTGATGGTAGTAGACCGTCTGCCAGGGCGGGAAGTCGCGCGGGAGCTGGCGCCACTGGCATCCCGTGCGCACGAGGTAGAGCATGGCGTCGATGACGAGCCGAGGCGGCCAGCGCCTGCGGCGGCCGCCGGCCAGTTCGGGAAGGTGGTGTCGGACCTGCGCCCATTGCGCGTCGGTCAGGCTGCTCGGATATGGTGCTCTCATGTCGGCATAAACGCGCGAGCCACCCCGCCCGGCTCAGCGCCAAACCCGGCCTACCGCCTCGCCAAACACGCTCTAAAGGGCGACGAGCAGACCACCGCCCGCAGCTCCGCGCGCTCGAGGCGGCCGGCGTGGAGAGGACCTTCCAGGAGCAGGCCTCGGGCGGGCGTTGGGACCGGCCCGAGCTGCACCGCATGCTCGACCAGCTGCGCGACACCGACGTCGTGGTGGTCTGGAAGCTCGACAGGCTCTCGCGCTCGCTGAAAGACCTCCTGCACATCCTCGACCGCCTCAAAGCCACGGGCGCCGGCTTCCGCTCGCTCATCGAGGCCATCGACACCACCACCCCCGCGGGCCGCATGATGATGCAGATGATCGGCTCCTTCGCCGAGTTCGAGCGCGCCATGATCCGAGAACGCACCAGCGCCGGCCTCGCCGCCGCCCGCGCCGAGGGGCGCATCGGCGGGCGCCGCCCCAAACTCACCCCCGCGCAGCGCGCCGACGTGGTCGAGAACGTCGCCTCGGGCCGCCGGAGCGCCGCCCAGATGGCCCGCCTCTACAAGGTCTCCGAGCCCACCATAGCCGCATCCTCGCCGCCGCCAGAGCAGGCCGCATCCCGTCGTAGCCGCCCGCCGAGCCGCGCCTACCGTGAATCCATGTCCCAACAATGCACAGGGGCCAACACGAAGCGCCCGCACTCATCGCTCGGCTACCGCCCGCCCGCTCCCGAGGTAATGCAGTGGCCGGCTGCACCAGCCGGGCCCGCTTCGCCGGCCGCACCAGCCGTGGCGCCAAAACCCGTCATGCACTAAGATTGAAGCCGGACCACTCGATCGGGGCAGGCCAGCTAAATCGCCGGCGCTTCGCCTCTCAGGCACAGACCCGCATGGCGGTGTTCGCGATCTGAAGCGGCTCGTCTTGGGCTGCCAAATCCTTTTCCTTCAACACTTACTGTACCGCCAGATCACGCGATGAGGCCCGTGCCCTTGATGAAGTCTGAGTCAAGGTGAGCAAGGCGGCCATTGAAGGAACATGGTAATGGAGTTCTGGGCGCATTCGGGCACCTCCGAGGACCATCACGACTGGCAGCCTTTGGTAGCTCACCTTAGGCAGGTGGCCGCGCTGGCCGAGGAGCGCGGACAACCGCTGGGGCTGGGGCGGGCGGCGGCGCTCGCTGGTCTCCTCCATGACCTGGGCAAGTACGCGCCCGAGGTCCAGCGACGGATCGCGGGCGCCGACATCCGTGTGGACCACTCGACGGCCGGGGGCGCGGTGCTGCTCACCCGCATGCCACAGACCCAGCCTGGGACCCAGATCGCGGCAGAGCTCCTCGCCTACGCCATCCTCGGCCACCACGCCGGGCTGCCCGACCAGCTCAACGGCACGGACGCAAGTCTTCGAACTCGTGTCGAGAGGTTCGGCGGGGAACTCAACCCCGCCTGGGAGGACGAACTGAGCTTCGACCTAGCGGGGCTGGGGGAGGAAGTCTTGGCTAAGGTCCGAAGGACCACGGGGGCGCCTCCCGATCCAGTCGCCGCCGCGTTCGACCTCTCCCTCGTGGCGCGCATGGTGTTCTCCTGCCTCGTGGACGCCGACTTCCGCGACACCGAGGCTTACTACGCTCAGATCGGGCGGGGCCCTGCGCCCGACCGTGGCTGGCCGGCGCTCCAAGTGCTTCTCCCGGACCTCCTTGCGCGCTTCGACGCGCACATGGCGGAGAAGACGGCCGGAGCCAAGGACAACCCGGTCAACCACCTTCGCCGCGAGGTTCTGACCCATGTCCGCGGC
Organism: uncultured Alphaproteobacteria bacterium; assembly: GCA_963832275.1. GTDB lineage: Bacteria > Pseudomonadota > Alphaproteobacteria > Rhodobacterales > Rhodobacteraceae > Hasllibacter. The sequence goes on along the minus strand of CAWHTQ010000020.1, from coordinate 23,417 downwards.
AAGGCAGGGATGGCCCCCGGCGTCTTCACGCTCACGGTGCCGACGGGGGGCGGCAAGACGCTGGCGAGCCTCGCGTTCGCCTTGGACCACGCGCTCGCCCACGGGCTCCGGCGGATCGTCTATGCCATCCCCTTCACCTCGATCATCGACCAGACCGCGGCGATCTTCCGGGAGGTCCTGGGCGACGGCGTGGTGCTGGAGCACCATTCGGCGCTGGACCAGGCGACCAGGCCGAGCGCCGACGGCTCGGACGAGACGGCGGGGCGCGACAAGCTGAAGCTCGCCATGGAGGACTGGGCGGCGCCGGTGGTCGTGACGACCAACGTCCAGCTCTTCGAGAGCCTCTTCGCGGCGCGCCCGTCGCGGACGCGCAAGCTCCACAACCTCGGCGGCAGCGTGATCGTGCTCGACGAGGCGCAGGCGATCCCGCGGCCGTTCCTCGAGCCCTGCGTACGGATGATCGAACTCGCTGGCGCGCCACTACGGCACGACGGTCGTCCTGTGCACGGCGACGCAGCCGGCCTTCGACCGCGGGCGGCTGGCGCTGCCCATCGCGGGGCGCGAGCTCGCGCCGGACCCCAAGCGGCTCGCCGCGACGCTGCGGCGGGCGCGGATCGTGCGGGCGGGGCCGATGGAGGACGAGGCGCTCGTGGCGGCGCTTGCCTCCGAGCCGCAGGCGCTCGTCATCGTGGGCAGCCGCCCGCACGCGCTGGAGCTGTTCCGGGCGGCGAGGGGGCTGGAAGGCGTCGTCCACCTCTCGACGCGCCAGTGCGCGGCGCATCGGCGGGCCGTGCTGGCGGAAGTGAGGCGGCTCCTTGTGAACGGCCAGCCCTGCCGCGTGATCGCGACGAGCCTCGTGGAGGCGGGCGTGGATCTCGACTTCCCGAAGGTGTGGAGGGCCGAGGCGGGGCTCGACTCCATCGTCCAGGCGGCGGGGCGCTGCAACCGCGAGGGCCGGCGGACCCTCGAGGAGAGCGTGGTGACCGTGTTCTCCACGCCTGGCCGGAAGCCCCCAGCCGAGGTCGCCGCGCTCGCAGCGGACATGGGCCGGATGCTCGATCGGCACGACGACCTGCTCGCGCCGGAGGCGATCGAGGATTACTTCGGCGAGGTCTATTGGAGATTGGGCGACGGGCTCGACGCCAAGGGCATCCTGCGCAAGCTGACCGTCTCCCGCATGGGCACGGATTTCGCCTTCCGCTCCATCGCCGCGGACTTCCGCCTGATCGAGGACGAGATGGCGCCGGTCATCGTGCCGTGGGAGGGATCGGAGAGCGGTCTCGGGATGCTGCACAACGAGGCAATCGGGTCAGGCGGCATCGCTCGCGCGCTCCAGCCCTTCGTGGTCCAGGTGCCGCCCCGAGCCCGCGAGGCGCTCCTGCGCAACGGCCACGTAGCCTTCTTGCGGCCTGATCTCCGGGGGGAGCAGTTCGCGGTGCTCCAAGAGGGGAGCAGGTCGCTCTACGACCGGGAGGTCGGGCTGATCTGGGAGGACGCCGAGAGGCTGCCGGGCGGCGGGATCGTGTGAGCGACCGGCCGCAGGTGGCGGACGCGCCCGCGGCCGATCTTGAGCTCTGGTTGCTCGGTCTGAGCAACAGCGTTTCGATCCACGCCTGGACATGGGCTTCAGCCCTATGGGGGGACCTCGATGTCCAGTTCGAGGGAGAAGGGGCCGAAGCGGAGGCGGAGCGAGCAGCGACGGCGACGCGTCGGCGACTCTCCCATGGGGCAACAGCCAGAAGCTGCACGATCATTCCCTCCGTGTCCATTGTACCTGAGCTACAGCGAAGTGAGACGTTGCGCGCCGGAGACGAGATTGTTAAGGTCCTGTTAACCAGCGGCTGGGAGGTTTTCTCATGTCCCACGGCGTCCGCCTCCGCGTCTCCGGCTCCCACGGGCTCTTCACCCGGCCCGAGATGAAGGTGGAGCGGGTCTCCTACGACGTGATGACGCCCTCGGCGGCCCGCGGCATCCTGGAGGCGATCCACTGGAAGCCGGCGATCCGCTGGGTGATCGACCGGGTCCACGTCCTCGCCCCCATCCGCTTCCAGTCCATCCGCCGCAACAAGGTGGGGCACAAGGCGTCCGCGACGAACGCCAGAAGGGCGATGGCACGCGGCGACCTCGACGGCGTACGCCTCGTCGTGGACGAGGACCGCCAGCAGCGCGCCTCGACGGTGCTCGTGGCGCCCGCCTACGTCATCAAGGCCCATTTCGAGATGACCGACCGCGCGGGGCCCGAGGACAACGCCGAAAAGCACCGGGAGATGTTCGTGCGCCGCGCCCTGCGCGGCCAGTGCTTCCACCAGCCCTGCCTGGGCACGCGCGAGTTCGCGGCCGACTTCGCCCTGATCGCCCCGGGCGAGGCTCTCCCTGAGCCGCCGCCCGAGGCGCGCACGGCCGATCTGGGCTTCGGGCGGCCGCGCGACCTGGGCTTCATGCTCTGGGACATCGACCACGCGGCGCCGGGCAAGCCGTCGCTCTTCTTCCGCGCGCGCCTCGTGGACGGCGTGATGGAGGTGCCCTCGCCCGGCTCGCCGGAGGTGCGGCGGTGAGCGTGCTGGCCTCGCTCCTGCGCGCCTACGACCGGCTCCCCGACGCGCCTCCCTACGGGTTCTCGTCCGAGAAGATCGGGTTCCTCATCTCGCTCGACGAGGACGGGACGGTCGCGCACGTCGTCGATCTACGGGCTAGGGAGGGGAAAAGGCGGGACCCCCGCGTCGTGAGCGTCCCTGCCTCCTTCAAGAGGCCCGGAACCACACCGCGTTCTTTTTTCCTTTGGGATAACTCGGCTTTCGTACTCGGCGTCAGCGCGGATGAAAGAAAGGGTGAGGCGCGTCATCTCGCATTCCGTCAGCTGCATTTGAAGAACCTGGCCGACACCAAAGATGAAGGTCTCTTGGCCCTACACCGCTTCGTTGAGGATTGGCAGCCCGACAACTTCCGGCGGCTGGGCTGGCCCGAGGACATGAAGGATCGGAACATCGTCTTCGCGCTGGAGGCTGAGCGCCGGGAACGCTTCCTGCACGAACGTCCTGCTGCGAAGGCGATGTGGCTGCGGCTATCATCCGAGAAGCAGAGGAGCGGCGCCGTCTGCCTTGTCACGGGTGAGCAAGCAACGATCGCCAAGTTGCACCCGGCGATCAAGGGCATCCGCTCGAAAGGCGGCAAGGACGCGGATAGCCTTGTCTCCTTCAACCTCGACGCCTTCACCTCCTACGGTCACGAGCAGGGCGACAACGCCCCCATCTCTGAGGCCGCGACCTTTGCCTACACGACAGCCCTCAACCGTTTCCTGGCCACGGGGAGCGAGAACCGCATCCAGATCGGAGACGCCTCGACCGTGTTCTGGGCTGACGCTGAAAACATGGAGGTGGCGGGCGAGGCCGAGGCATGGTTCGCTGACCTCTTCGGCGGGGGCTCGGACGATGCGGCCCAGGCCAAGCTCGTTGGAGAGAAGCTCGCACGTATCCGCCGGGGCGAGCCGCTCATCGAGGTCGAGCCGAGGCTTGCTGAGGGCGTGCGGTTCCACGTTCTGGGCCTCGCGCCCAACGCGGCGCGGCTCTCGATGCGCTTCTCCTGGGAGTCGAGCTTCGGCGTGCTCACGGCTCACTACCAGCGCTTCATGGCCGATATGCGGATCGAGCCCTCGCCCCGGGACCCTCGCCTGCCGCTCTGGCGCGGCCTCGCGGAGCTCGCCGTCCAAGGCAAGCGCGAGAACGTGCCTCCCAACCTCGCGGGCGAGTGGATGCGGGCGATCCTAACGGGGACGCGCTACCCGCAGACGCTGCTCGCCGCCACACTCATGCGCGCCCGCGCGGACCAGCGGGTCGGCGCGCTCCGCGCCGCGATCATCAAGGCGGTGCTCGTCCGCAACTATCGAGAGGAGGTGCCCGTGGCGCTCGACGAGGAGAACCCTAGTCCCGCCTATCAGCTCGGCCGCCTCTTTGCGGTGCTGGAAGGAGCGCAGTACGCAGCGCTCGGCCGGGTCAACGCGCCCATCGGCGACCGCTACTACGCGGCCGCCTCCTCGACGCCGGCACGGGTCTTCGCGCCGCTCCTGCGGGGCCTTAAGGTCCACGCTGCGGACGCCCGCAAGCGCGGCCGCGGCGGCTGGATCGAGCCGCGCGTGGCCGAGATCATGGGCCGCCTGCCCCCCGACCTGCCCCGGACGCTGCGCCTGGAGGACCAAGGCCGTTTTGCCGTGGGCTACTACCACGAGAAGGCGCGGCGCTCTGTGAAGGACGAGAGCGCCGTCGTCATTGAAGACGCCCAAGGAGGTGACGAGTGACCGCCCCCCTCGCCCGCCGGATCGACCTCGTGCTGCTGTTCGACGTCGTGAACGGCAACCCCAACGGAGATCCCGACGCGGGCAACATGCCCCGCATGGACCCCGAGACGGGGCACGGCCTCGTCACCGACGTCTGCCTCAAGCGCAAGGTCCGCAACTACGTCGAGATGACCCGCCAGGATGCGGGCTACCACATCTACGTCACCGAGGGCGCGGTGCTGAACGACAAGCACCGCCAGGCCTATCTCGCGCTGCGCCCCGACGACGCCTCGGTGAAGAAGGCGGCCAAGCTCACGCCCAAGTCGGACGAGGAGGCGCGCGCGATCCGCGACTGGATGTGCCAGAACTTCTGGGACATCCGGACCTTCGGCGGCGTCCTCTCGACGGGGGTCAACGCGGGCCAGGTGCGCGGCCCCGTCCAGTTCGCCTTCGCCCGCTCGGTCGAGCCGGTTCTGCCGCTCGAGGTGTCCATCACCCGCATGGCGGCCACTAACGAGAAGGAGAAGAAGGAGCGCCAGGAGGGCGAGGCCGAGGACGACGCCGAGAAGCGCGGCGACAAGCGCACCATGGGGCGTAAGCACGTCGTCCCCTACGGCCTCTACCGCGCCCACGGCTTCGTCTCGGCGGGGCTCGCGGGCAAGACCGGCTTCGCGGAGGTCGACTACGACCTTCTCCTGGAGGCGGTGTCCTCCATGTTCGAGCACGACCGCTCGGCCGCCCGCGGCGAGATGGCGACGCGCGCGCTGATCGCCTTCGAGCACGACACCGCGCTGGGGCGCGCCCCGGCCCATGCGCTCTTCGAGCGGGTGACAGTGGGGCGGCGGGTGGACGGCGAGGTGCGCGAGGTGGACGACCGGGGCCTCGACAACCACCCTCCCGCCCGACGCTTCGCGGACTACGCGATCGGGGTGGACGAGGCCGATCTGCCCCAAGGTGTCGCGGTCCGTCGGGTGATCTGATGGAGGCGGACGCGGACCCCATCCCCCTCTCCGCGCTTCAGCACGCTGTCTACTGCCTGCGCCAGGCCGCGCTCATCCACCTAGAGCGCGCCTGGGCCGAGAATCGTTTCACCGCCGAGGGGGCTGTCCTCCACCAGATCGCCGACAAGGGGGGCTCGCGCCGGGCCCGCGGGGTGCGGCGCGTCCACGCCCTGCCGCTCGCCTCGCAACGGCTAGGCCTCTCGGGCAAGGCCGACCTCGTGGAGTTCGTGCCTAACGGGCTCGGCGGAGAGACGCCTTATCCCGTGGAGTACAAGCGCGGCCGCCCCAAGCTGCACCGCGCCGACGAGGTACAGCTCTGCGCCCAGGGGCTCTGCCTGGAAGAGATGACGGGGCGGGACGTGCCCGCCGGCGCGCTCTTCTACGGCGAGACCAAGCGGCGGGTGGAGGTGCCCTTCGACGCCGCCCTGCGCGAAGAGACGGAGGCCGCGGCTCGGGCGATGGTGGGCGTCATGGCCTCCGGCGTCACGCCGCCGCCCACGCCCCACCGATCCCGCTGCCGCGCCTGCTCGCTCCTGGAGATTTGCCGCCCGGACGCCGTCGCGCGCCCCGTCCGCGCCTGGCGCGCCCGCAAGGTCGCCGAGGCCTTGGGGGAGTGAGGAAGCTCCTCAACACGCTCTACGTGACGACCGAAGGTGCCAGCCTGCGCAAGGACGGCGAGAACGTCGTGGCCCAGGTCGAGGGCGTCGAGCGGGCGCGCGTGCCGCTCCACATGCTGGCCTCCGTGGTGGCGTTCGGGCCGGTGATGGTGTCGCCCGCCCTCCTCGGCGCCTGCGCCGGCGGTGGCATCACGGTGGCCCTCCTCGACCGCGCGGGGCGCTTTCAGGCCCGCGTGGAGGGCCCGCAGACCGGCAACGTCCTACTCCGCCGCGCCCAGTACCGCGCCTCCGAGGCGCCCGAGGAAGTCGTCCGTTCGATCGTTTTTGGGAAGATCGCCAATCAGCGCGCGGTACTCCGGCGGGCGCTGCGCGACCACGGCGAGAGCCAGCCGCCCGAGGGCCGCGCGGCGGTCGAGGCGGCCGCGGCACGGATGGCGCAGATCCTGCGCCGGGTGGAGCGCACGGATGCGACGGCCGACGCTATGCGCGGCTCGGAGGGGGAGGCCGCGAACCTCTACTTCGGGGTGCTCGGCCGCCTGATCCGCTCGCCTGACGAGGGGATGGTCTTCCGCGGCCGCTCGCGGCGCCCGCCGCTCGACCCCGTCAACGCGGTGCTCTCGTTCCTCTACACGCTGCTCGTCCACGACTGCCGCTCGGCCTGCGAGGGGGTAGGGCTCGACCCCGCCGTGGGCTTTCTCCACCGCGACCGCCCGGGTCGGCCGAGCCTCGCGCTCGACCTCATGGAGGAGCTGCGCGCGCCGCTGGCTGACCGCCTGGCGCTGTCGCTGATTAACCGCCGGCAGCTCCGCGCGAAGGACTTCCGCACGCTCGACGGCGGCGCGGTGGCGATGTCGGACGAGGCGAGAAAGCTCGTGCTGACGGCCTGGCAGGAGCGCAAGCGCGAGGAGCGCCTCCACCCCTTCCTGGGCGAACGCGCGCCCTTCGGGCTGGTCCCCTGGCTCCAGGCGCAGCTCCTCGCCCGCCATCTGAGGGGCGACCTCGACGCCTACCCTCCGTGGTTCTGGAGCTGAGATGCTGGTGCTTGTGACCTACGACGTGAAGACCTCGGACGAGGGCGGCGCGCGGCGGCTGCGCCGGGTGGCGCGCGCCTGCCAGGATTGGGGGCAGCGCGTGCAGCTCTCGGTGTTCGAAATCGAGGTGGACCCCGCCCAGTGGGCGCGCCTCAGGGCCCGGCTCGAGGGGATCATCAAGCCCGAGGTGGACTCCTTGCGCTACTACCATCTCGGCTCGAACTGGGAGCGCAAGGTCGAGCACGTCGGCGCCAAGCCCGCGGCCGATCTCAACGGCCCCATGATCGTCTGAGCTGCGAACCCCCAGTGTGTCGAAGCCGCCGGGGCGGTTCGCAGCAACCATAAGCCATTGATACGAAGAAATTCAAACAGGTCCGCCTCGTCGTTCCGCGATCCAGATTGGCTCGGCGCCGGCGGTTCGCAGCGGGAAAGCCTTTTGCGAAGCAGTCGAGGGCGGTTATCGACCGACGGTCGCCCCCCGCGCGGGGGCGTGGATCGAAACGTGCTGGGCCCCGGCGAAGCCTACGAGGTCGAGAGTTCGCCCCCCGCGCGGGGGCGTGGATCGAAACCTGCTCAACCAGCGCAACGGCAACGTCGGCCTCGCGATGTCGCCCCCCGCGCGGGGGCGTGGATCGAAACTTGTGGGCGGTCGATGAGGCCCCGGCGGCTGGCGCGTCGCCCCCCGCGCGGGGGCGTGGATCGAAACAGACGAGGCCGACCATGAACCACTCCATGCTGCGTCGCCCCCCGCGCGGGGGCGTGGATCGAAACACGGAGAGCGTGACCGACTCGTCCTTGATCTTGAGGTCGCCCCCCGCGCGGGGGCGTGGATCGAAACTGAGATGGTCCGCGCCCTCTATCGCCGCTCCGGCGGTCGCCCCCCGCGCGGGGGCGTGGATCGAAACGTCATCCCACCCCCCAGAGGAGGCCGCTATGGCCGTCGCCCCCCGCGCGGGGGCGTGGATCGAAACAACGTCAAGCGCGGCCACCTCTACGAGCTTCCCGCGTCGCCCCCCGCGCGGGGGCGTGGATCGAAACGCGAGACGCAGCGGGGCGCCGAGCCGATGCGGATCGTCGCCCCCCGCGCGGGGGCGTGGATCGAAACAACGCGCAGGGCAGGAACGACGCGCGGGCCTTCGTCGCCCCCCGCGCGGGGGCGTGGATCGAAACAACACCGGCCCGGCCGGGATGACCGGAAACCAGGAGTCGCCCCCCGCGCGGGGGCGTGGATCGAAACCACTTCGTCAAGGAGCGCCCCTTCTCCGACACGGTCGCCCCCCGCGCGGGGGCGTGGATCGAAACACGCCCATCATGTCGTCCACGTCGTCCGCCAGCGCGTCGCCCCCCGCGCGGGGGCGTGGATCGAAACATCATGACGCAATCCGCGCCCCTCATGATCCCGTCGTCGCCCCCCGCGCGGGGGCGTGGATCGAAACGTGTTGCCCATCGCCGCCGTCTGCATCGGGCTGAAGTCGCCCCCCGCGCGGGGGCGTGGATCGAAACGACGAGGCCGAGGCCGGAGCGAAGAGGGGCAGGCGGTCGCCCCCCGCGCGGGGGCGTGGATCGAAACACGTGGACGTCGAACCCCGCCTGCCGCAGGAAGCGTCGCCCCCCGCGCGGGGGCGTGGATCGAAACCACCGGCTCGCGGCGATGCGTGCCGCGGGTGTGACGTCGCCCCCCGCGCGGGGGCGTGGATCGAAACGGGCTCGAGCTGCGACTGGCGGGCGGCGAGGGCGTCGCCCCCCGCGCGGGGGCGTGGATCGAAACTGACACTTCTCGCTCACGCCGGGCTGACCGCCAGTCGCCCCCCGCGCGGGGGCGTGGATCGAAACCGCGTCGCCTGGATCGAGGAAGCCCACGCTCTTGTCGCCCCCCGCGCGGGGGCGTGGATCGAAACCAGGAGCGCTATCGGACCTACGTCGCCACGGTGCGTCGCCCCCCGCGCGGGGGCGTGGATCGAAACTACGACCTCCCGATGGTGGCCGTGAACGCGCCGCGGTCGCCCCCCGCGCGGGGGCGTGGATCGAAACGTCTACGGGTTCGAGCGCGTCGGCTCCTCGTGCGTCGCCCCCCGCGCGGGGGCGTGGATCGAAACAACACCGGAGGCATCCTGCGCGCCCGGCTCACGGCGTCGCCCCCCGCGCGGGGGCGTGGATCGAAACCAGGAAGCCGTGAAGGGCGCGCGCGACGCGGCCGGTCGCCCCCCGCGCGGGGGCGTGGATCGAAACTGCAGCCCGCCGATGGCGCGCCCGCCGTCCGCCGAGTCGCCCCCCGCGCGGGGGCGTGGATCGAAACCCGAAGGGGATCATGGCGAACACGACCGCGACTGTCGCCCCCCGCGCGGGGGCGTGGATCGAAACCACGAACCGCCTCAGCGGAAACATACCGGCGGGCGTCGCCCCCCGCGCGGGGGCGTGGATCGAAACACCGGCACCGCCGGGCGCGGGCGCGTCCGCTGCACGTCGCCCCCCGCGCGGGGGCGTGGATCGAAACGCGTTGGCGAGCGCCTTGGCCTTGCCCGCCTGGAGTCGCCCCCCGCGCGGGGGCGTGGATCGAAACACCTGGGGCGCGCTGCCGCTCTGGGGGCTCCACCCGTCGCCCCCCGCGCGGGGGCGTGGATCGAAACTGAGCGACGCCGCGAAGTGGCGGGCGCTCCAGGGTCGCCCCCCGCGCGGGGGCGTGGATCGAAACTCCAAGTTCGAGGGCCGCGCGACGTCGGAGATCAGTCGCCCCCCGCGCGGGGGCGTGGATCGAAACACGGTGGACGGCGGCGTCCCGAGCGGGGTTGCCGGTCGCCCCCCGCGCGGGGGCGTGGATCGAAACGCGTTGGTGACGGTGACGCCGTTCCGATCCTGGAGTCGCCCCCCGCGCGGGGGCGTGGATCGAAACCCCGGACCGTCCGTCGCCGTCGTCGCCTCGCCCTCGTCGCCCCCCGCGCGGGGGCGTGGATCGAAACTGCTTCGCGACGACGATGGTGCCTTCGCGCAGCGTCGCCCCCCGCGCGGGGGCGTGGATCGAAACTCCTGTTTCCGGGCCGCGACCTCCGCTGCCCATGACGTCGCCCCCCGCGCGGGGGCGTGGATCGAAACGAGTGGGCGGTCGATGAGGCCCCGGCGGCTGGCGCGTCGCCCCCCGCGCGGGGGCGTGGATCGAAACGATTCTCCACGTCGATGTGGTGGCCGGCGCGCTGCAGTCGCCCCCCGCGCGGGGGCGTGGATCGAAACTTCTACAGGGGGCCGGATCACTTCTTCCCGAAGGTCGCCCCCCGCGCGGGGGCGTGGATCGAAACAGGCGAGGATGCGCGTGCCAGGCGTGCCGCGGCGGTCGCCCCCCGCGCGGGGGCGTGGATCGAAACCAGATCGGCGGGGTGCCCGCGCAGCGCGTGGACCGTCGCCCCCCGCGCGGGGGCGTGGATCGAAACCAACCAGCTCGGCGACGACGGCAAATACGGGGGGTCGCCCCCCGCGCGGGGGCGTGGATCGAAACGTGAAGGGCATCGGCCCCATCACCGCGAGCTTGGTCGCCCCCCGCGCGGGGGCGTGGATCGAAACGAAAGCGCCCCGGAGACCTCGGGATCGCCCAGCGCGTCGCCCCCCGCGCGGGGGCGTGGATCGAAACCGCAGATGGGGGAGCGTGAGCGCGAGGTCGAGGAGTCGCCCCCCGCGCGGGGGCGTGGATCGAAACTGACGATGCAGTTTCTCCAAACCGACGATGGCGGGTCGCCCCCCGCGCGGGGGCGTGGATCGAAACATCCTAATGGACGTCCCCACGAACACGACGCTGCCGTCGCCCCCCGCGCGGGGGCGTGGATCGAAACACGGTGACGGACGGCCGCGCCACATGGACGAAGGGGTCGCCCCCCGCGCGGGGGCGTGGATCGAAACGGCCGGCGACCTTCTCGACGTAGTTGCGGGCCGGTCGCCCCCCGCGCGGGGGCGTGGATCGAAACCTTCGTGGCCCACGTCGAGCGGCAGCGCGCCTTGTCGCCCCCCGCGCGGGGGCGTGGATCGAAACACCATGTCGTCGATGCCAGTGCCCTGATGGACGTGTCGCCCCCCGCGCGGGGGCGTGGATCGAAACTGAGTCGGGGTATTGCGGACGTGGCGAACCGCGCGTCGCCCCCCGCGCGGGGGCGTGGATCGAAACTTTCTTTTGCGCTCGCCGGCGCTGCGGAAGGTGTGTCGCCCCCCGCGCGGGGGCGTGGATCGAAACATGTCCATGGGGACAGGGCAAGAAAGTGACCTCTGTGTACGCTGGACTCGAACGTGTCATGAACGCGGTCATGCGGCGAGGAGCATCGAGGATTTGGCCCGCAGCGGGCGCAGCTCTCCGGGGGCGGGCTGCTCGTCGACGTCCCAGGAGTAGGCGCCGGTGAGCGAGAGGTGCTCCCAGCCCAGGGGTGCGACGTGGCGCATGGCGTCGCGGTCGATGCCGAGGTCGGCGGCGGCCTCCTGCAGGTATCGCGTGTTCCACAGGATGACGGCCGCGACGAGCAGGTTGAGGCCGGAGGCGCGATAGACCTGGTTCTCGAAGGTGCGGTCGCGCAGCTCGCCCAGGCGGCAGAAGAAGATCGCGCGGGCGAGCGAGTTGCGGCTCTCGCCCTTGTTCAGGCCGCCGTTCGAGCGGCGCCGCAGATCGGCGTCGCGCAGCCAGTTCAGCATGAAGATGGAGCGCTCGAGGCGTCCGACCTCGCGCAAGGCGACGGCCAGGCCGTTCTGACGTGGGTAGGCCGAGAGCCTCCGCAGCATTGCGGACGCGGTGACGGTGCCCGAGCGGATCGAGGTCGCCATGCGCAGCAGCTCGTCCCAGTGGACGGCGACGTGGGCGACGTCGATCGGCGTCTTGGCATCGGTGAGGGGCACGAGCAGTGGGTCGAGGCTCGTGCCGGGCGGCAGGTGCAGCTTGCGGTCCGGGAGGGCTCTGTTGCACGGAACGCCTGAAGGCCGAGCTTCCCCTTTCCCCGCGGCGGTCAGCCGACGGGTCGTGTGACGGGGATGCCGAGCGCGGTATAGCGGTTGAGGATGGCGATGCGGACTTGGAGTTCGGCGGTCTGGCGGTCGAAGTCGCGGGCCATGAGCTTTTGCCCGAGGAGCTTCATGCAGTTCATCTTGGTCTCGGCGCGGCTTCGGCGGTGGTATCCGCTCCATCGGCGCCAGATCGTGCGGCCGAGGCGCTTGATGGCGCGCAGAGCCTCGTTCCTCGCTTCTACGCCGGGGCTGTCCTTCTCCCAAGGCTTGGCATTTCGCCGGGGCGGGATGACAGCGTCCGCGCCGCGGTTCGCGATGGCGTCGCGGCAGCCGCGGGTGTCGTAGGCGCCGTCGGCGGTGACCGAGACGATTGGCTCGTTTGCTGGGATCTGGCCGAGCAGGTCCGGTAGCACAGGCCCATCGCCGACGCCGCTGCCGGTGATCTCGACCGCGCGGACCTCGAGTGTCACCTCGTCGACGGCGAGGTGGACCTTTCGCCAGATCCGTCTGCGCGCCCCGCCATGCTTGCGCGCGTGCCATTCCCCCTCGCCTCGGACCTTGATGCCCGTGCTGTCCACGAGCAGGTGCAGCGGGCCGCCGCTGCCCCGGTAGGGCAGCTGAACGGCCAAGGTCTTCTGCCGTCGGCAGAGCGTCGAGAAGTCCGGCACCGGCCAGTCGAGCCCCGCGAACTTCAGAAGGCTCGCGACGAAGCCGGTCGTCTGGCGAAGCGGCAGGCCGAACAGCACCTTGATCGTCAGGCAAGCCTGGATCGCGGCGTCGCTGTAGACCGGCTGGCCGCCGCGCTTGCCCGATGGCGCCGCGTGCCAGGGCGTCGAAGGGTCGAACCAGACGGTCAGCGATCCACGCTCACGCAGCGACGCGTTGTAGGCGGACCAGTTCAGGGTGCGGTAGCGCGTCGGGGCAGGCTTGGACATGACGCCCAGCTATGCCGCTGGACCGGCAATGTGAATCCCAGGCAGGCTTCGTGCAACAAGGCCCCGGACGGGTTGACGGACACGGGGCGACCGGACGGCCCGAACCACCCCGCGCTCAGTCGCGAGGGCACCGTTGCAAGAACTCGGATGACACTATGGCCGTCTCGTATGGGGATCGCTCAGCGGACGCCCCCACGGCGCGGATGCCGGCCCAACGGGGGCTGGGCCGGCGGCGTCTCGCAAGGGTGGTCCGGAGGGGTTCTCACTGAGGGGGCGGTGAGCGTACGATCGAGGCCATGACCGGCACCCTGATCGGCTACGCCCGATGCTCCACCGACGACCAGGACCTCGCCGCCCAGCGCGCGGCGCTCCGGGCGCTGGGCGTCGCGGAGGCGCGCATCTACACAGACCACGGCTTGTCGGGCACCACCCGCGCCCGGCCCGGCCTCGACCAGGCGCTCGCCGCCGTGCGCGAGGGCGACACGCTGGTGGTCCCGAAGCTCGACCGGCTCGCCCGCTCGGTGCCCGACGCCCGGGCCATCGCCGACGAGCTGGCCCACCGCGGCGTGGCGCTGGCCCTGGGGCGCACCGTGCACGACCCCACCGACCCGATGGGCAAGATGTTCTTCAACGTGCTGGCCACCTTCGCGGAGTTCGAGGCCGACCTGATCCGCCTGCGCACCCGAGAGGGCATGGCCGTGGCCCGCGCCAGGGGGCGTCTACGCGGCAAGCCCCAAGCTCTCCGAGCGGCAGGCGCGCGAGATGGCACGCATGCACGGCACGGGGGAGTACACCATCGCGGAGCTGGCAGAGCTGTTCGCGGTCGCACGACCCACCGTCTACCGAACCCTGGCCCGGGTGAGGGACGCGCGGGCGGGGGACGGGGCAGCGTGAGCATGGTCCTCTCCACCATCGGCTACGAGGGCGCGACGCTGGCGGAGGTGATCGAGACGCTGCGGGCCGCGGGGGTGGAGGTTGTGATGGACGTCCGCGCGGTGGCGGCCTCGCGCCGGGCGGGGTTCTCCAAGACGATCCTGCGCGCGTCGCTGGAGGCCAAGGGCATCGCCTACGAGCACCTGCGAGGCCTCGGCACGCCCAAGCCGGGGCGGGAGGCGGCGCGCAAGGGGCGCATCGCCGAGATGGAGGCGATCTTCGCCGAGCACATGGCGACGCCCGAGGCCCGGGACTGGCTGGCTCGCGCGCTGGCCCTCACCCACGAGCGGCACGCGGCGCTGCTGTGCTACGAGGCGGACGCGGCGGGCTGCCACCGCCGGATCGTGGCGAGGCTGATCCGCGACGCCACGGGGTGCGAGGTGCGCGACCTCTGAGAGCGTGTTTGGCGAAGCGGGGGGGCGTGGTCGGCACTGAGCTTGGGGGTCGGCTCGTGCGTTGCTGGCGGCATGAGAGCACCATACCCGAGCAGCCTGACCGACGCGCAATGGGCGCAGGTCCGACACCGCCTTCCCGAATTGGCCGGCGGCCGCCGCAGGCGCTGGCCGCCTCGGCTCGTCATCGACGCCATGCTCTACCTCGTCCGCACGGGATGCCAGTGGCGCCAGCTCCCGCGCGACTTCCCGCCCTGGTGTCAGGCGTCACGGCAAACTGGTCCGGCCTGTTGCCTCATCTGAGAATGTTACCGAGCGCCGCGGCCTCAGGCGGCGCCAGAGCCGCCGCTTCTTGACCGGGCGGGAGCGTCAGCGCCGCCGTTCCGAGCCGGATCATCCTCTTCGCCTGCTCTGCCCGCCACGCCTTCACGAGCCGCTGCGTGGTGCGCAGATGGATGTCGGCGAACCGGTCGGGATGGCGCTCCTTGAGCCAGGCCAGCAGGGCGACCGCCGTCATCTCGGGCTGCGCCTCGAGCCATGCCTCGATCTCGGCCCGGTGGGGATCGAGCATCGACGGGCGTTTCGGGATCGGCCTCACTCGGCGATAGGGGCGGCGGTGAATTGCGCGGCGCTCACCGTTCTTCTCGGCACGGGAGACGCTGGCCGCGAGGTTGACGGCGACGGGCGTCTCCCCCGAGGCTGCCGCGGCGCCGCGCTGGTCGACGCGCCGGCCCAACTCGGCCTGCGCCGCCCGGATCGTCGCCAGCGCGATCACGGGGTCAGCCCGTCCTCTCAGCTCGGCGATGCGCGCCATGCTCTCCGTGTCGAGCCGTCCCGAGGCCAGAGCCCGATCGGCCGGCGTGGCCGGCGGGTGCCAGCGCTTCGTCACCTTCGCGCCGACGCGGGTCTTCTCGCGCAGCTTGAACGAGGGCTGGAACAGATTCACATGCAGCCGGGCCGCCGCGTAGAGCCGAGCGAGCGCCTTGGCAGAGACCACGCCCTCGAAGCGGCCGTAGCCGACAAGCCTTCGAACGATCGCCCCGTTCTTCTGCTCCACCCAGGCCTGGTCATTCTTGCGGTAGGCCCGCGAGCGAGTGACCTCGAGCCCCTGCGCCCGGCACCAGGAGACCACCGGCTCGTTCATGAAGGCGCCGTCGTTGTCGAAGTCGACGCCCCTGAGGGGGAAGGGGAAGAGCTCTCGCGCCGCCTGCAGCGCCTCGAGCGCGAGCGCGCCCGCCCGCATCAGCACCGGCACGCACTCGGTCCAGCCCGTCGCGATGTCGGTCAGCACCATCGTCTGCACGAAGGCGCCGGCCGCGCTGACGCCGGAATGCGCCACGAAGTCGACCTCCACGAAGCCCGGAGGAGGATCGCCCCAGTCCGCGAAGGTCCTCACCGGCACCGACCGGCGCACCGCCGAGCTGAAGCCGGCCCGCCGCCTGCGCCCCTGCGCCGCCGCGATGCGCGTCTCCGACAGCAGCCGGTCGATCGTAGCCGGGCTGATCGCGAGGAGCTTCGCTCGCAGTCCCTCGTCAGCTGCAAGCTGCCCGTGTCGCTCCAGCGCCGGCAGCAAGACCAGGATCATCGGCACGAGCCGCTTCGAGCACACCCGGTCCGACGCCTCCCAGAGCAGGACCAGCGCTGCCTTCACGGCGGTGCCGTAGAGCGTCTTCGGCCTACCTCGGGAGCGCCTCTCCTCGGTGGGCGCACGGAGCAGGCGGATGGCGTGCTTGCGATGAAGCCCCGTCAGCGCGACGAACTCGTCGAGGATCGCGCCCTTCGCGGCCCGCCCGCTCACCGCGTACCGCTCCCTCGTCGCCGCCGCCACCTCGGCTCGTGCCGCCATGCTGATCCTCCCCGCCATCGCTCTGCCGCTCGCCGCCCCGCCTCGGCGGCGCGTAGCGACCAAGGCGCGGCGATGGCAGCGTCGGGTAACGTCTCATGTGAGGCAATGCGCCGGGCCAGTTCCGAATGTCGCTTGATACGCGCGAGCGGCCGAGCCAGGCGAAGGTGCGCTCGACGACCCAGCGGCGTGGCTGGACGGCGAAGCCTTGCTGACCCTCGGCGCGCCGGACGACCTCGATCCGGATACCTCGTTCGGCAGCCCACGATGACAGAGGATGCCCTGCATACGCGCCATCGGCCCAGATCAGCTCCAGGCGGGGCTGGAGCGGACGCAGCCCCGAGAGCAGGCGCCGCGCTCCGGCCTGGTCGGAGACATCGGCGGCGCTCACGTCCTGCGCCAGCATGAGCCCCTCGGTGTCGACCAGGAGGTGCCGCTTGCGCCCCTGCACGCGCTTGCCGCCGTCGTAGCCCCGCACACCGCCTGCCCGGGTCGTGCGCACGCTTTGGCTGTCCATGATCGCGGCCGAGGCGTCGCGCGCCCGGCCGCGCCGGAGGCGAACGGCCCTGCGGAGCGCCTCATGGAGCCGGTGCAGGAGCCCCCGCCCATCCCACCGCCGGCAATGGTAGTAGACCGTCTGCCAGGGCGGGAAGTCGCGCGGGAGCTGGCGCCACTGGCATCCCGTGCGGACGAGGTAGAGCATGGCGTCGATGACGAGCCGAGGCGGCCAGCGCCTGCGGCGGCCGCCGGCCAATTCGGGAAGGCGGTGTCGGACCTGCGCCCATTGCGCGTCGGTCAGGCTGCTCGGATATGGTGCTCTCATGTCGGCATAAACGCGCGAGCCACCCCGCCCGGCTCAGCGCCAAACCCGGCCTACCGCCTCGCCAAACACGCTCTCAGGGCGACGCCCAGGGCGCCCAGGAGGGCGGAGCCGCCCACCACGAGGGCCACGGCGTCCTCCTCGCGCCGGACGAAGCCCGAGCGGTGGAACTCCTCGAGCGCCTCCCACAGCGCGCGGGGGAAGGGCCAGCCGGCGCCTTGCAGCACACGGAACGTGGTCCAGGGCGGCTCTGTTGCACGGAACGCCTGAAGGCCGAGCTTCCCCTTTCCCCGCGGCGGTCAGCCGACGGGTCGTGTGACGGGGATGCCGAGCGCGGTATAGCGGTTGAGGATGGCGATGCGGACTTGGAGTTCGGCGGTCTGGCGGTCGAAGTCGCGGGCCATGAGCTTTTGCCCGAGGAGCTTCATGCAGTTCATCTTGGTCTCGGCGCGGCTTCGGCGGTGGTATCCGCTCCATCGGCGCCAGATCGTGCGGCCGAGGCGCTTGATGGCGCGCAGAGCCTCGTTCCTCGCTTCTACGCCGGGGCTGTCCTTCTCCCAAGGCTTGGCATTTCGCCGGGGCGGGATGACAGCGTCCGCGCCGCGGTTCGCGATGGCGTCGCGGCAGCCGCGGGTGTCGTAGGCGCCGTCGGCGGTGACCGAGACGATTGGCTCGTTTGCTGGGATCTGGCCGAGCAGGTCCGGTAGCACAGGCCCATCGCCGACGCCGCTGCCGGTGATCTCGACCGCGCGGACCTCGAGTGTCACCTCGTCGACGGCGAGGTGGACCTTTCGCCAGATCCGTCTGCGCGCCCCGCCATGCTTGCGCGCGTGCCATTCCCCCTCGCCTCGGACCTTGATGCCCGTGCTGTCCACGAGCAGGTGCAGCGGGCCGCCGCTGCCCCGGTAGGGCAGCTGAACGGCCAAGGTCTTCTGCCGTCGGCAGAGCGTCGAGAAGTCCGGCACCGGCCAGTCGAGCCCCGCGAACTTCAGAAGGCTCGCGACGAAGCCGGTCGTCTGGCGAAGCGGCAGGCCGAACAGCACCTTGATCGTCAGGCAAGCCTGGATCGCGGCGTCGCTGTAGACCGGCTGGCCGCCGCGCTTGCCCGATGGCGCCGCGTGCCAGGGCGTCGAAGGGTCGAACCAGACGGTCAGCGATCCACGCTCACGCAGCGACGCGTTGTAGGCGGACCAGTTCAGGGTGCGGTAGCGCGTCGGGGCAGGCTTGGACATGACGCCCAGCTATGCCGCTGGACCGGCAATGTGAATCCCGGGCAGGCTTCGTGCAACAAGGCCGAAGGGGACCAGAGAGTTGACGCGTTCTATGACTTCGAAAAGACTTGGATGCCCGAGAGCATGGAGCGTTTGGCAAAGATCAAGCGCTCAGCGAACATCAAAAGCCCTTGAAGCAAAGCGACTGACCTATTTGCCGTTTACCTTACCGCCGCTGGCGTAGCGGGACATTCACCAGACCAGTCATTCGCCGCCTTGCAGAGTTTTTGCAAAATGGGCTCGGAGCGGACCTCCGCCGCGGACGGCATGAACGTCCGGTCTGAGCATACCCCAGGGGAACGTCAGGGTGGAACGGTTCGAGCGTTCCGCACGGGTCGAGCTGAGGGCCTTGGAACGCCCACCGGGCGGGGTCTAGAGGCCAACGGAACGGACCCGAGGCTGGCGGCGCTCAGAGCGTGTTTGGCGAAGCGGGGGGGCGTGGTCGGCACTGAGCTTGGGGGTCGGCTCGTGCGTTGCTGGCGGCATGAGAGCACCATACCCGAGCAGCCTGACCGACGCGCAATGGGCGCAGGTCCGACACCGCCTTCCCGAAATTGGCCGGCGGCCGCCGCAGGCGCTGGCCGCCTCGGCTCGTCATCGACGCCATGCTCTACCTCGTCCGCACGGGATGCCAGTGGCGCCAGCTCCCGCGCGACTTCCCGCCCTGGCAGACGGTCTACTACCATTGCCGGCGGTGGGATGGGCGGGGGCTCCTGCACCGGCTCCATGAGGCGCTCCGCAGGGCCGTTCGCCTCCGGCGCGGCCGGGCGCGCGACGCCTCGGCCGCGATCATGGACAGCCAAAGCGTGCGCACGACCCGGGCAGGCGGTGTGCGGGGCTACGACGGCGGCAAGCGCGTGCAGGGGCGCAAGCGGCACCTCCTGGTCGACACCGAGGGGCTCATGCTGGCGCAGGACGTGAGCGCCGCCCACGTCTCCGACCAGGCCGGAGCGCGGCGCCTGCTCTCGGGGCTGCGCCCGCTCCAGCCCCGCCTGGAACTGATCTGGGCCGATGGCGCGTATGCAGGGCATCCCCTGTCCTCATGGGCCGCCGAACGAGGCATCCGGATCGAGGTCGTCCGCCGCGAGGAAGGCCAGCGGGGCTTCGCCGTCCAGCCGCGCCGCTGGGTCGTCGAGCGCACCTTCGCCTGGCTCGGCCGATCGCGTCGGCTCGCCAAGGACTACGAGCGCCGCCTTCAGTCCGCCGAGGCGATGATCAAGCTCTCCATGATGGGGCCGTTGAAGAAGGCCGCGGCGTTGTCGGGTATTCGTTGCGATGCGCCCGAAGGGGGTCTCGGCTCCGCCACTCGCCCGATGGCGCCCGGTCGAGCGCTCAGGCGCGGATTGGCCCGCTCTGGAGGCCGAGGAGGGCACAGATCAGGGCGAGGAGGGCTGCGGCGAGCCGCTTGAGGTTGATCGCGGCGGCGGTGAGGAAGGCTTGGATGCGCATGTTGCCCAGCCCGCGGCGCACGGCACGGGCGAGACCGTGCCAGGTCTTCGCCTCGCCGTGGAAGCCCTCGGACCGCCAGCGATGGCGCCGGTAGAGCCGGTCGTCCTCCGCCCCCCACCGCAGCCGTCGGCGACGGGCCCGCAGCAGGGCCGGGTAGTCGTGAACGATGACGACGGCCTTGGTCACGCGCGATGGCGACAAGCAAAGGGCGGCGAGATCGCAGCCTTTGCAGTCCCGTGCCTTCGACGCGAAGAACCGGCCATGGGCGATCTTGGCCTTGTTGGGCCGCAGGATCTTGCCCCGTGGGGGGCCGTTGAAGAAGGCCGCGGCGTTGTCGGGTATTCGTTGCGATGCGCCCGAAGGGGGTCTCGGCTCCGCCACTCGCCCGATGGCGCCCGGTCGAGCGCTCAGGCGCGGATTGGCCCGCTCTGGAGGCCGAGGAGGGCACAGATCAGGGCGAGGAGGGCTGCGGCGAGCCGCTTGAGGTTGATCGCGGCGGCGGTGAGGAAGGCTTGGATGCGCATGTTGCCCAGCCCGCGGCGCACGGCACGGGCGAGACCGTGCCAGGTCTTCGCCTCGCCGTGGAAGCCCTCGGACCGCCAGCGATGGCGCCGGTAGAGCCGGTCGTCCTCCGCCCCCCACCGCAGCCGTCGGCGACGGGCCCGCAGCAGGGCCGGGTAGTCGTGAACGATGACGACGGCCTTGGTCACGCGCGATGGCGACAAGCAAAGGGCGGCGAGATCGCAGCCTTTGCAGTCCCGTGCCTTCGACGCGAAGAACCGGCCATGGGCGATCTTGGCCTTGTTGGGCCGCAGGATCTTGCCCCGTGGGCATCGGACGATGTCGTGGCGCGCGTCGTAGCGGAACCGCCGGAGCGGAACCTTCGAGCGGATCGGCTCGGCCTTCGTGGGGATCACGCCGGTGATCTCGCGCGCCTCCAACCCTGCGAAGACCTTGGCATAGGCGTAACCGGCATCCGCCGTGACGGTGTCGATGGAGCCCCCAGTGACGGCCGCGACCGCGTCCAGCCGATCGAGGATCACCTGCCCCTCGTTCACCTCACCGGTGGTGACCTCGACGTCGAGGATCACCCCGCACTCGTCGTCGACTGCTCCGTGCTGCTTGTAGCTGGGCTCCAGGCGGCGGTTGCGCCCCGATGTGGCCATGCTCGCATCGGGATCGGTCAGGCAGACCTTCTTGAACCGGCCAGTCTTCTTGGAATGGCGTCGCGCCTGCTGCGCGGCGGTGCCCCCGTCGTCTCCGCCCGCGCTCTCGCCACCATCATCGTCGCGATCGCGGCCATCGCCGTTCGCGTCGGCCATCGCCTCGACGTGCCGCGTGGCCAGGCTCTCCCAGGCGACATCGGCCCGGATCAGCGAGGCATCGACATGCACGACCTCGCCGGTGGCGATCTTCGCCTCGATGCACGTCCGCACCGTGCGCTCGAAGATGCGCCGGAAGCGCTCTGCGCCCCATCTGTGCCGGATGCGCGTCAGCGAGGAGTGGTCCGGCAGCCGCTCGTGCAGCCCGTAGCCTGCAAACCATCGGATCGCGAGATTGACCTGCGCCTCGCGCATCAGCCGTCGGTCGTGGACGATGCCGAGCAGGAACCCCGCCAGCGTCAGCCGCACCGCGGCCTCGGGGTCGATCCCGGGCCGCCCGACGCCCGCGGCGTAGAGATCGGCCACCTCGTCACGCAGCCAGCCGAGATCGAGCACCCGATCGACCCGCGCAAGGATGTGGTCGTCGGGAACGAGGTCCCGAAGCGAGCCGCACACGAAGAACTCGAGCTGGTCGCGCTCCTTGCGTCCAAGCATCGCCATCTCCCCGTCGATCGCCGCCACAGCTGATGGAATCAGGAACCACCGACTTCTTCAACGGCCCCCGTGGGCATCGGACGATGTCGTGGCGCGCGTCGTAGCGGAACCGCCGGAGCGGAACCTTCGAGCGGATCGGCTCGGCCTTCGTGGGGATCACGCCGGTGATCTCGCGCGCCTCCAACCCTGCGAAGACCTTGGCATAGGCGTAACCGGCATCCGCCGTGACGGTGTCGATGGGCTCTGTTGCACGGAACGCCTGAAGGCCGAGCTTCCCCTTTCCCCGCGGCGGTCAGCCGACGGGTCGTGTGACGGGGATGCCGAGCGCGGTATAGCGGTTGAGGATGGCGATGCGGACTTGGAGTTCGGCGGTCTGGCGGTCGAAGTCGCGGGCCATGAGCTTTTGCCCGAGGAGCTTCATGCAGTTCATCTTGGTCTCGGCGCGGCTTCGGCGGTGGTATCCGCTCCATCGGCGCCAGATCGTGCGGCCGAGGCGCTTGATGGCGCGCAGAGCCTCGTTCCTCGCTTCTACGCCGGGGCTGTCCTTCTCCCAAGGCTTGGCATTTCGCCGGGGCGGGATGACAGCGTCCGCGCCGCGGTTCGCGATGGCGTCGCGGCAGCCGCGGGTGTCGTAGGCGCCGTCGGCGGTGACCGAGACGATTGGCTCGTTTGCTGGGATCTGGCCGAGCAGGTCCGGTAGCACAGGCCCATCGCCGACGCCGCTGCCGGTGATCTCGACCGCGCGGACCTCGAGTGTCACCTCGTCGACGGCGAGGTGGACCTTTCGCCAGATCCGTCTGCGCGCCCCGCCATGCTTGCGCGCGTGCCATTCCCCCTCGCCTCGGACCTTGATGCCCGTGCTGTCCACGAGCAGGTGCAGCGGGCCGCCGCTGCCCCGGTAGGGCAGCTGAACGGCCAAGGTCTTCTGCCGTCGGCAGAGCGTCGAGAAGTCCGGCACCGGCCAGTCGAGCCCCGCGAACTTCAGAAGGCTCGCGACGAAGCCGGTCGTCTGGCGAAGCGGCAGGCCGAACAGCACCTTGATCGTCAGGCAAGCCTGGATCGCGGCGTCGCTGTAGACCGGCTGGCCGCCGCGCTTGCCCGATGGCGCCGCGTGCCAGGGCGTCGAAGGGTCGAACCAGACGGTCAGCGATCCACGCTCACGCAGCGACGCGTTGTAGGCGGACCAGTTCAGGGTGCGGTAGCGCGTCGGGGCAGGCTTGGACATGACGCCCAGCTATGCCGCTGGACCGGCAATGTAAATCCCGGGCAGGCTTCGTGCAACAAGGCCGTGTCGATGGAGCCCCCAGTGACGGCCGCGACCGCGTCCAGCCGATCGAGGATCACCTGCCCCTCGTTCACCTCACCGGTGGTGACCTCGACGTCGAGGATCACCCCGCACTCGTCGTCGACTGCTCCGTGCTGCTTGTAGCTGGGCTCCAGGCGGCGGTTGCGCCCCGATGTGGCCATGCTCGCATCGGGATCGGTCAGGCAGACCTTCTTGAACCGGCCAGTCTTCTTGGAATGGCGTCGCGCCTGCTGCGCGGCGGTGCCCCCGTCGTCTCCGCCCGCGCTCTCGCCACCATCATCGTCGCGATCGCGGCCATCGCCGTTCGCGTCGGCCATCGCCTCGACGTGCCGCGTGGCCAGGCTCTCCCAGGCGACATCGGCCCGGATCAGCGAGGCATCGACATGCACGACCTCGCCGGTGGCGATCTTCGCCTCGATGCACGTCCGCACCGTGCGCTCGAAGATGCGCCGGAAGCGCTCTGCGCCCCATCTGTGCCGGATGCGCGTCAGCGAGGAGTGGTCCGGCAGCCGCTCGTGCAGCCCGTAGCCTGCAAACCATCGGATCGCGAGATTGACCTGCGCCTCGCGCATCAGCCGTCGGTCGTGGACGATGCCGAGCAGGAACCCCGCCAGCATCAGCCGCACCGCGGCCTCGGGGTCGATCCCGGGCCGCCCGACGCCCGCGGCGTAGAGATCGGCCACCTCGTCACGCAGCCAGCCGAGATCGAGCACCCGATCGACCCGCGCAAGGATGTGGTCGTCGGGAACGAGGTCCCGAAGCGA
>CAWHTQ010000019.1:522500-2454054 GCA_963832275.1 uncultured Alphaproteobacteria bacterium | reverse complement strand
AGCGCTATCACTTCACCCTGCTGCGAAATCTCTATGAAAAGACATCGAACTTTCTGGGCTATCCGCGATGGTCAGAGCTGCTGCCGGGCGACCAGCAACTTTACATGAACCGCATCATTCAGTTTACGAGCCATAGCACGCTCTCCAGTGAGACCATCGCCAAGCCCTCGCCGCAGGAAAAGCAGGTGGTAAAGCTCCTGCTGGATCATCTGCGCAACAATTACAGCTATTGGCAGGAGGACGCCCGAAATGCCTGAGCAGACAACCCCGATCGCCGAGACCAATCGCTTTATCGTTCTCGATAAATACGTACGCACCTGGGAGGCGGCTGACAGCTATCAGTCTGAGGCCGACTTGGAGCGCGAGCTTGTTCAGGACCTGCGCAATCAGGGCTATGAGTTCTTTGACGAACTGAAATCAACGGGCGCCATGCTGGCGAATGTGCGTACACAGCTTCAAGCGCTCAATAACGTTCAGTTCACTGAGAAGGAGTGGGCGCGGTTCATTGAGAACCTATCTGGATCGCCCCCCAGCGACAGCGCCACTGACAAGACCCGCAAGATCCACGACGATTACATTTTTGACTTCGTCTTCGATGATGGCCGTATCCCGAACATCTATCTGGTCGATAAAGCTAATGTCTGCCGCAACAAGGTTCAGGTCATCAAGCAGTTCGAGCAAGCAGGCACTCATGCGAACCGCTACGATGTGACCATTCTGGTGAACGGGCTGCCGCTGGTGCAGGTCGAGCTGAAAAAGCGCGGCGTCGCCATTCGGGAAGCGTTCAACCGGATCCACCGTTACAGCAAGGAGAGCTTCAACTCGGACAGTTCGCTCTTCAAGTACCTCCAGATCTTCGTGATCTCGAACGGCACGGATACGCGCTACTTCGCCAACACGACCAAGCGCGACAAGCACAGTTTCGACTTCACGATGAACTGGGCGCAGGCCGATAACAACCTAATCCGGGACCTGAAGGATTTTACGGCGACCTTTTTCGAGAAGCGCACGTTGTTGAAGGTGTTGTTGGACTATTCCGTCTTCGACGTCAGTGACACGCTGCTGGTGATGCGCCCCTATCAGATCGCGGCGACGGAACGAATTTTACGAAAGATAAGAAGCTCGTTCGAAGGTAAGACGCTTGGTAAGCCGGAAAGCGGCGGATACATCTGGCATACGACAGGCTGGGGCAAGACCTGGCACGGCTTCAAGGCCGCCCGCCTCGCCACTGACCTCGATTTCATCGACAAGGTCTCTTTCGTGGTCGACCGTAAGGATCTCGATTACCAGACGATGAAAGAGTATCAGCGCTTCTCGCCTGACAGCGTCAACGGTTCCGACAGCACAGCCGGGTTGAAGCGTAACCTCTCCAAGGACGATAACAAAATCATCGTCACGACGATCCAGAAGCTCAACAATCTGATGAAGAGCGAGGGCGACCTGCCGGTCTATACCCAGCGCGTCGTTTTCATTTTCGACGAGTGCCATCGCAGCCAGTTTGGTGAGGCACAGAAGAACCTTAAGCGGAAGTTCAAACAATTCTGCCAATTCGGTTTCACCGGCACTCCGATCTTTCCGGAAAATGCTTCGGGCGCGGAGACGACTGCCAGTGTGTTCGGGAGCGAACTGCATTCCTATGTGATCACTGACGCGATCCGCGACGAGAAGGTGCTGAAGTTCAAGGTCGATTACAACGATGTGCGCCCGCAGTTCAAAGCGATCGAAACCGAACAGGACGAAAAGAAGCTGACCGCCGCCGAAAACCGGCAAGTTCTTCAGCACCCCGAACGAATCGAAGAGATTTCCCAGTACATTTTCGATAACTTCCGCCGCAAGACGCATCGTCTCTATGGAGACAATAAGGGCTTCAACGCCATGTTCGCGGTGAGCAGCGTTGATGCAGCCAAGCTCTATTATGAAAAACTGAATGCGCTGCAGGACGGTAGCGACAAGCCATTGAAGATCGCGACCATCTTTTCGTTCGCAGCCAACGAAGAACAGGATGCGATTGGCGACATTCCTGACGAGAGTTTTGAGGTTTCGGCGCTGAACAGCAGCGCCAAGGAATTTCTGAACGCCGCCATCGCGGACTACAATGCCTGTTTCCGAACGAATTTCAGCGTCGATAGCAAAGGCTTCCAGAATTATTATCGGGATCTGGCGAAACGGGTAAAGTCCAAGGAAGTCGACCTGCTCATCGTGGTTGGCATGTTCCTGACCGGCTTTGACGCGCCAACCCTTAACACGCTGTTCGTGGACAAGAATCTGCGTTTTCACGGCCTTATACAAGCCTACTCCCGCACCAACCGCATTTATGATGCGACCAAGTCCTTCGGCAACATCGTTACCTTCCGTGACCTAGAAGAGGCGACCGTCAAGGCGATCACACTCTTTGGCAACGCCAATACCAAGAACGTCGTTCTGGAGAAGAGCTACTCAGAATACATGGAAGGTTTTACGGACCAGACGACAGGCGAGGCGCGGCGAGGCTTTATCGATGTCGTCCGTGAGCTGGAAGAGCGTTTCCCGGACCCCTCCGCCATCGAAAAGGAAACGGACAAGAAGGCCTTTGCGAAGCTGTTCGGCGAGTATCTCCGTGTCGAGAATATCCTTCAGAATTATGATGAGTTCGCGAGCCTAAGAGAGCTTCAGGAGATCGACGAGAGTGACGATGAAGCGGTGAGAGCATTCAAGGAGCGGCATCATCTGAGTGATGATGACGTTGACGAGCTCAATAACATCGAGATGCCTGTTGACCGAAAGGTCCAAGACTACCGTTCGACCTACAATGACATCCGGGATTGGCTTCGCCGTGAAAAGGCGAGCGCCGAGCAAGTTGAGTCAACGATTGACTGGGATGATGTAGTGTTTGAGGTCGACCTCTTGAAGTCCCAGGAAATCAACCTGGATTACATCCTGGAGCTAATCTTCGAGCACAACAAAAAAACAAAGAGCAAGTCAGAGCTCGTTGGCGAGGTTCGCCGTGTAATTCGCGCCAGTATTGGCAATCGCGCGAAAGAAGGCCTCATCGTCGATTTCATCAATCAAACAGACCTTGACAAACTGGAGGACAAGGCCGGAGTAATTGAGGCATTTTTTGCCTTCGCACAAGCCGAACAGCGCCGGGAAGCGGAAGAACTGATAACCGATGAAAAATTGAACGCAGATGCCGCCAAGCGCTACATCGCGACGTCGATCAAGCGCGAATACGCGAGCGAAAACGGCACAGAGTTGAACTCGATCCTCCCAAAAATGAGCCCACTCAATCCACAATACCTGACTAAAAAAGGAGATGTGTTCCAACGCATCTCTGCGTTCGTTGAAAAGTTCAAGGGTGTTGGCGGAAAAATGTAGGCGTGTTCATGATCGATGGTCACGAACGACTGCATACCAGTTATGGCTTTTGACCGGGGTCGCGCCCGCATGCCGAACGTCCGCCGCAAGGGTACAGTTCTAGCGGCCGAAAAAAGAGCTTAATTTTCAGAGTTTTATAGGACTGTACCAAAAGAGCGCAGTCATGAGGTCCGGAGAATATCGGCCCCCAGAGACCGCTTCCGGGCCTCCTGGCGACGCCGCCAGTGCTCAGCCCCTCCCGCATAACCCTCGAAAACAACGGAAAAATCCGGCCGCAGCCGGATCGGGAGAACGCTTTCGTGAGGGCAAGTGGCGGTGGGACAGGGATTCGAACCCTGGAGACGGTTCCCCGCCTACACACTTTCCAGGCGTGCGCCTTCGACCACTCGGCCACCCCACCGTGCGGCTCCCCTATCGCCCACCCCCGCCCCGTTCAAGTCCCGCCGGGCGCGCCGCCCCGCCCCCCGCAGGGGGCCGAATTGCATCGCAAGAGGCCACGCCCAACTGCCCGAGGTGCCGCAAGGCGACCGAGAGCGGGCGGGAGCGCTATCCCTCGGCCGGCGCGGCGGGCGAACGCATCCACACGTCCGTCTGCGGGAACGGGATCTCGATCCCCTCTGCGGCGAAACGCGCCGCGATCGCGTGGTTCAGGTCGGAGTGCACCGACATCACCCAGTTCACGTCGCGCAGGATCGCGCGGATCTCGAAGTCGAGAGAGGAGGCCCCGAAGCCGCGGAACAGGATCGAGGGTGGCGGTGTCAGGGTCACCATCGGGTGCGCCTCCGCGATCTCGCGCAGGATCGCCTCGACCCGTTTGGTGTCCGTCCCGTAGGCCACGCCGACCGGCGCGATCAGGCGCCCGATCAGGTTGCCGCGCGTGTAGTTCGTCACCGTCCCGGCGATGAGGTCCGCGTTGGGGACGATCACGTCGGAGCGGTCGAAGGTCTCGATCCGGGTCGAGCGGACCGAGATCGCGCGCACGTAGCCCTGGTTGCCGCCGACGTCGATCCAGTCGCCCTCCGAGATCGGACGCTCGATCAGCAGGATGATCCCCGAGACGAAGTTGCTGACCACGTTCTGCAGGCCGAAGCCGATGCCGACCGAGAGCGCCCCGAAGATGAACGCTAGGCTCGTCAGGTCGATTCCGGCCCCCGTGATCGCGATCAGGCCGGCGAGGAAGATGCCGACATAGCCGAGCCCGGAGACGATCGCCGTCCTCCCGCCGACGTCGAGCCTCGTGCGCGGCAGGATCTGCGTGCGAAGCGCGCCTTGCAGCAGGCGGGTGATCGCGAGGCCGATGCCGAAAAGGAGGACGAAGCCGAGGATCGCCTCGGGCGAGATCACGGTCTCGCCGATGGTGAAGCCCTGGCGCACCCGTGCCCATAGCTCGGTCAGGTCCGAGACCCGCGCGCCCCAAAGCAGCGCGAAGACCGGCACCGAGCACAGGGCGAGCCCGAAGCCGATCAGAACCGGGAGGAGGGCGTCGTCGGCCCCGTCGTCGAGCCCGCGCGCGAGCGCGTAGAGGTCGCGCACGAATTGCTGGAGCGTGACCAGGATCCCGATCAGCGCGAGCGACAGGACCGCCGGATAGACGAGGCCCGTCGCCGCCGCGTTGTAGCCAAATGCCGCCAGCATGGGCCCCGCGATCCCGGCCAGCATCGCCGCGCGGCCGATCTGCTGCGTCACGAAGGCGCCGAACGCGCCGCCCTCGCCCGGGCCCTTCGCCCCCATCGGGTCGGTCCCCGCCCCGGCGCCCCGCGTGAGGACCCGCCCCATGCGGAACAGGATCACCCCGATCAGGACCACGAACGGCGCGTTCAGAACCGCGAAGGTCGCCTCGGACCAGCCCATCGCGTCCGGTGGGGCGAGGGCCGCCAGGATCGCCGCGACCGCGAAGATCGCGCCCAGGATCGCCGCGTAGGCCCGCCCCTCCGCACGCGCCCGCTCCGGAAGGTCGATCGCTCGCGACCACCTGTCCGAACGCGAGAAGAGCCACGAGCCGAGCCAGAGCGCGCCGAAGAGCTGGAGCGCGGCGCGCGGCGCGACCTCCAGCAGGTCCTCCCAGGCCGGCCCGGTCAGTCCCGACGCGGCGGCCGCCCGCGCCAGCAGCGAGGCGCCGACGACGGGGAGCAGGACCTGCCCGAGGGAGATCGCGAACACCGCCGCTCCCTGGGCCCGTGGCGGCAGCCGCGTCTCGGCCCAGCGCATCGGCGCGCGAAGCCAGCGGCGCGGGCCGAGGAGCAGCACCGTGCCCAGGATCGCGACCGCCGCGAGGCCGAACACGCCCGGGCGCAGGCCGCCGGCGTTCGCGATCCGCTCGCGCGGCTCGGCGACGAGCACGCGCCCGGCATCCGCCAGGTCCGCCGCCGCCGGCCCCCAGTTCGCCGGGTTCAGAGGGGACGGCCCGGCCGCCCGGATCTGCGCCGATTGCCGCTCGCGCAGCGTGTCGTCGATCTCGTCGATGAGGCCCTGCGCCCGGCTCAGGGCCTCGGAGGCAGCGCGCCTGGGCGCCAGGATCGCCTCG
The DNA here is from genome assembly GCA_963832275.1 of uncultured Alphaproteobacteria bacterium. Classification (GTDB taxonomy): domain Bacteria; phylum Pseudomonadota; class Alphaproteobacteria; order Rhodobacterales; family Rhodobacteraceae; genus Hasllibacter. The sequence continues at coordinate 2,448,176 of CAWHTQ010000019.1, read as the reverse complement.
CGCTGCTCCTCGAGCTCGGCGCGCCGCTGCGCGACGTCGTCGGGCTCCTCGGCACCCTCCTCCGGGACGGGTCCGAGCGCCTCGATCTGGGCCTCGACCGTTTCAAGTCGCCCGGCATTGGCGTCGCGCTGCGCGAGGAAGGTCTCGCGGAACCGGGCAACCTCCCCGCGCAGGAGCTCGAGCGCGTCGTTCGATGCCTCGCCGTTCGCGAGGGCGCGCTCCGCCCGGCTCGCGGCCGCGTCCCATTCGCCGGGCTGCGGCGCCTGCGCGGGCGAGGCCCCGGCCAACAGCGCCAGGATCAGGCACGCCGCCAGGACGGCGCGCGCGAGGCCGCCGGTCATGCCCCCTCGAACGCCGTCGGCAGCTCGGCCGGCGGCCCGTCCAGCCAGCCCGGCACCGGCAGGCCCTTCGAGCGCAGGAACTCAGGGTTGAAGATCTTCGACGCGTAGCGCGTGCCGTAGTCGCACAGGATCGTCACGACGGTATGCCCAGGCCCCAGATCGCGCGCGAGGCGGATCGCGCCCGCCACGTTGACCCCCGAGGAGGCGCCCAGCACCAGCCCCTCGTACTGCAGGAGGTCGAACACGATCGGGAGCGCCTCCTCGTCGGGGATGCGGTAGGGCCGGTCGACGACCAGCCCCTCGAGGTTCGCGGTGATGCGCCCCTGCCCGATCCCCTCGGAGATGCTCGACCCTTCTGAGCGCAGCTCGCCATGGGCGTAGAACGCGTAGAGCGCGGCGCCCTCGGGATCGGCCAGTCCGATGGTCACGTCGGGCTTGGCCGCCCGCAGGCCCTGCGCCACCCCAGCGAGCGTTCCGCCGGACCCCACCGCGCAGACGAACCCGTCCACCTGCGGGCAGTCGCGCAGGATCTCGGGCGCCGTGCCCTCGACATGCGCCCGCCGGTTGGCGGTGTTGTCGAACTGGTTCGCCCAGATCGCCCCGTTCGGCTCGGTCTCGTTCAGCTTGGCGGCCAATCGCCCCGAATAGCGCACGTAATTGTCCGGGTTCCGGTAGGGCGCGGCCGGCACCTCGACGAGCGTCGCGCCGGCCAGGCGGATCATGTCCTTCTTCTCCTGGCTCTGCGTCTCGGGGATCACGATCACCGCACGATAGCCCAGCGAGGCGCCGACGAGCGCCAGTCCGATCCCGGTATTGCCCGCCGTGCCCTCGACGATGGTGCCCCCGGGACGGAGCGTGCCGTCGGCCTCGGCCGCGCGGATGATGTAGAGCGCGGCCCGGTCCTTGACCGACTGCCCAGGGTTGAGGAACTCGGCCTTGCCGAGGATCTCGCATCCCGTCGCCTCGGACGGGCCGCGCAGGCGGATGAGGGGGGTGTTTCCGATGGCATCGGCGAGGTCCGCTCGGACCGGGATGGCGGGGTGCATGGCGGGCTCCTCCAGCGGCGGCGCCCGGCCTACGACGCCCCCCCGTCGCCGGCAAGCCGCGCGCGGATGGCGGGCGCCTCCAGCGCCAGCCAGAGGCCCAGCAAAGCCAGCGGAGCGTTGTCGATGCGCCCGGCGCGCGCGTCGGCCACCAGCGTCTCCTCCGCCACCAGGCGCCCGGCGATGTCCTCGCCCTCCGCCTCCAGTCCGCCGAGCTTGGCCGATCCGTTCGGCAGGTCGCAGATCGCGATGAAGTGATGGTGCCATTCCGTCGAAGTGCCCGGACTGGGATAGGCCGCGCCCGCGGGGACGAGCTCGCGAGCCTCCAAGCCCGCCTCCTCGATCAGCTCGCGGCGGGCGGCCTCCTCCGGCGACTCGTCGATGTCGATCAGGCCCGCCACCGGCTCGACCGACCAGGGGTTCGCGTCGCCTCGCGCGAAGGGTGCGATGCGGAACTGCTCGACCAGGAGAACGCGCCGCCGTGCCGGATCCCAGGGCAGGACGATCGCCGCATCGTAGCCGCGGAAGACCTCGCGGCGCAGGCTCTCCGACATGCCGCCGCCGACGAGGCGATGGCGCAGGTCGTAGACCTCCAGGCTGTAGAACCCGCCATGCACCTGCTCGCGCGCCTCGACCGTCACGTCGGAGCGTCGGTCCGGGCCGCCGCGCGCCCGCAACCGCGCCTGCGCCCGGCGCAGGATGCCCGGCATCTGCGCGGCCACATCCTCGGGCGGGCCGCCGAAATGGTCCATGATCTCAACCGCGGCGATCAGGGCGAGGTCGCCATGCTTCTCGCGCCAGACCTCCAGCGACCAGTCCGGCCTTCCCAGCATGGCGGCGAGCGGGACGTAGAGATCGACCTCGATCCCGTCGACGAGCCAGGCGGGGCCCCTCGTGTAGCCGTGCGCGCCGGCGTAGAAGTCCAGCCGCGCGAGCGCCTCCGGCCCGGGCTCCACGAGGTCCACGGGCATCCCCTCACCGGGACCGAGCGCGGGGCCGGACACCTCGTCCATGTCGACGGGGCGGTGAAAGGGCAGCATGCCGAACCGGGCGGGCAACGAGCCCGCGGCCACCAGGTGACGCAGCGGCTCCCAGCGCAACGTGCAGCCCAAGGCGAGCGGGCGGTCCATCAGCTGAACCGCCGCTGCATCGCGTCGGCCAGCAGGCCGCACGCGGCCGAGCCGACGGCCGCGGCGGCCATGGGCGCGGGCGCCGCGACAAGGACGGCGTATCCGGCCATCAGCTCGAAGACCGCGGCGAGGCCGTCCATCGCCCCGTCGTAGCGGCGGCGCAGCGCGAGCTCCACCATCCGCGCCCCGGAATGCACGAAAAGCGCGGCCACCAGGATCGCCGACCCCGCCGTCAGGCCCCGCCCTACCGATTCCGCGACCCCCGATCCCGCGTGCAGACCGACGATCCGGTACCCGAGCACGGCCCCGATGCCCGCGTTCCACAGCGGCATACGGTCCAGGGGCAGGCTCGCCGGCAGAAGGGGGACGACCATCAGCGAGACGCCGAAGGCGAGCGCGGCGAAGGCGGCCGCGGCGGTCGCCCGGCCTGCGGTCGGCATTCTCGTCGCAGCCATGGCATGCTCCTATGCGTCGCGGATCGCATCATAGCGTCCCCGCATGGCGAAATTCGGGCAAGATGGCGCCGCGCGAACGATCAGGCCGGCCGCGACAGGGTGATCTGGGTCACGTCGCAGGCGCCCGATCGGAAGGCGGCCGCGCAGGAGGTGAGATAGTATTCCCACATCCTCCGGAACCGGGCGTCGAACCCGAGGGCCGCGACTTCGTCCCACCGGGCCTGGAACCCATCGTTCCAGCGACGCAGCGTCTGCGAATAGCTTACACCGAACTCCTCGCTTCCGTCCACGCGCAGGTCGGCGCGCGCGGCCTGTCGCCGCAGCACCGATGGACTGGGGAGCATGCCGCCCGGAAAGACATGCTTCTGAATGAAGTCGACCGAGCTGCGATAGGCCTCGAAGCGCGCCTCGGCGACGGTGATGATCTGGAGCGCGGCGGCCGCGCCGGGTTTGAGCCGCTCGCGCAGGACCCCGAAGTAGACCGGCCAGTAGCGCTCGCCCACCGCCTCGAACATCTCGATGCTCGCGATGCCGTCGTAGCGCCCGGTCTCGTCGCGATAGTCGCGCAGCGCGACCTCCACCCGCTCGGAGAGGCCGGCGGCGGCGATGCGCGCGGCAGCATAGTCGTGCTGCGCCTGGCTGATGGTCAGGGCGGTGACCCGCAGGCCCCGCTCCCGCGCGGCGTATTCGGCAAAGCCGCCCCAGCCGCAGCCGATCTCGAGCACGTGATCGCCGGGCTCCACGCCCATCCGGTCCACGAGGGCCGCGTACTTGGCGGTCTGCGCGCGCTCGAGGCTCTCCTGCCCGGTGACGAACAGCGCCGAGGAATACGTCATCGTGTCGTCGAGCCAGAGGGCGTAGAACTCGTTGCCCAGGTCGTAGTGCCGCGCGATGTTGCGCGCCGCCTGCTCGCGGGTGTTGCGCTGCAGGCGGAAGCGCAGCCGCTCGACCGCGCGCAGGATCGCCATGCCCGGAAATCCGAACTCGACGCCCCGACCCGCATCATAGGCGAAGTCCATGAAGGATTGGAGGTCCGGCGTGCTCCAGCCGCCCTCCAGATAGCTGTCCGACAGCCCCAGGTCGCCCTCGCGCACGATCCGAGCGAAGAGGCCGGGATCGGCGACGCGGATCTCCGCGACATGGCCGGGCGCGGCGCCCTCGGCCCGGAACCGGCGGCCGTCGGGCAGGACCAGATCGAGGCGCCCCCGCTCGAGGCGCGCGAGCGTGCCGAACACGGACGGGAAGTAGCGAGGCAGGCCGGCCACCCCCCGTGTCGTCGTCATCGTGCTCGTCATGTCGCCCCGTCCCGGATGTCCCGCGAAGCCTACGGACCCGCTGCGTGTCCGCAACCGGGTCCGCGAACGCGCGCGAGGAGCGTGTCAGAAGTCACGCGCCTCGTAGGCCTCCAGCGCGCGCGCCCGCCCCGCGGCTGCGCCCACCACCGGCTCGGGATAGGCGTCGGCGGGCGAGAGGTGCCAGGACCGCGGGATCGCGTCGTAGAACGCCAAGGCCTCGCGCGGCGGCGCCGCCTGCCCTTCGGCGATCCAGCGGCGCGCGTAGATGCCCTTCGGGTCGAACTTCGCGAGCTGCCCCTCGGGGTTGAAGACGCGGAAATACGGCGCCGCGTCCGGTCCGCACCCCGCCGCCCATTGCCAGCCGAGCGCGTTGTTCGCCACGTCCCAGTCGATGAGATGGCCGGCGAAGAAGTCGTGCCCGACGCGCCAGTGGGTCATCAGATGCTTCGTCAGGTACGACGCCACGATCATTCGGCCGCGATTGTGCATCGTGCCGGTCACGTGCATCTCGCGCATCGCGGCATCGACGAAGCGCATCCCGGTGCGGCCCCGGCGCCAGGCCTCGGCCTCCGGATTGTCACCGCGCCAGGGGAAACGCTCCCATTCGGAGCGCCAGGACGTCTCGGGCAGGCCGGGCGAATGGTGCAGGAGGTGGTAGGCGAACTCGCGCCAGACGATCTCCTTCAGGAAAATCTCCTCCCCCTCCCCCAGGGCCCCGATCTCCCGGCCGGCCAATGCCGCATGCCAGACCGTGCGCGGCCCGACCTCGCCATAGGTCAGGTTCTCGGACAGGCCCGAGGTTCCCGTTATCGACGGGACATCGCGTGCGCGGTCGTAATCCCCGATCCGGTCCGCCAGGAACGCGTCCAGACGGGCGCGGGCCGCATCCTCGCCGACGTGCAGATGCGGTGCGACGACGGCGACGCCCCGGCGCATCGCCGCCCCCATGTCCCAGTCGGCGATCGCCTCGCCCTCGGGCCAGGCGTCCGGTGCGCGGAGGGTCTTCGGCGCGGGCTCGGGCGCGTCCACGGGCCGGCCGCGGACGGCGCGCCACATCGGGGTGAACACCTTGTAGGATCCGCCGGTCTTCGTCTCCACGGTCCAGGGCTCGAACAGGAGGTGCCCGGGCCATGCCTTCGCACCCAGGCCGGCCGATCGAAGCGCGTCGGCCACGGACCGGTCGCGCGCCGTGGCCTCCGGATCGTAGAGGCGCGACCACCACACGTCCGCGGCGCCCGCCTCCCGCGCGAGCGTGCGCAGCACCTCGGCCGCCGGCCCCGCGCGCAGCACCAGGCGCGAGCCGATGTCCTCCAGCGTCCGTGCGAGGCGCTCCACCCCGAGGCCCCAGCGCCAGCGCGGCGCGGCTGGCGCGTCCGCGACGATCCCGTCGTGCACGAAGACGGGGATCACGGGCCGGCCCGTCGCCGCGGCGGCGGCCAGCATCGGGTTGTCGGCGAGGCGCAGGTCGCGGCGGACCCACAGGATCAGGGGGGCGTCGTCGGTCATCGAGGGGGAGCTAGCGCGGTGCGGGCGCGGCCCAAGGCCGGGCGGCGTGATGGGCGGCGGGCGCGTCGAGCGCCTCTCCGAGCGCGCCGATGAGGCGGTCGACCTCCGCAGCCGTGTTGTAGTGGGCGAGGCTCACGCGCAGCACGCCGCGGGCGGGGTCCACCCCGAGCGCGCCGAGCGCCCGACCGGCGTAGAAATCGCCCGCCCCGACCATCACGCCCCGCCGCGCGAGTCCCGCCGCGAGGCCGGCCGGATCGGCGCAGGTCAGCGCGAAGGTCGGCACGCGGCGGCGCATCTGGGCCGGGCCGAGGAGCGCCAGGTCCTCGCGGTCGGCAATCCAGTCGAGCAGCGGCGCCGCGACACGCGCCTCGTGGTCGCGCATCATCTGTCCCGCGACCTCCGCCCGCCCCGCCCCGTCGCGCCCGGCGATCACGTGATGGTCGTAGAGCGCGTCCACGTAGTCGGCGATCCCGGCGCAGGCCGCGACCTGGGCATGGTCCGGGCCCGCGGGCGTCAGGCGCTTGTGCAGGACGCCGGCGTTGAAAAGATGCCCCTGCGCGGGCAGCTCCACGGCGAACGCCCGACGGATCCCCATGAGCCCCTGGTGCGGCCCGTAGGTCTTGTAGGTCGAGAAGAGATACACGTCCGCGCCGAGCTTGCGGACATTGGGCAGGGCATGGGGCGCGTGGCTGACCCCGTCCACGACCGTGCGGGCCCCGGCGCGGCGGGCGATCCTGCAGATCGCGGCGACGTCGTTGACCTCCCCCACCACGTTCGAGGCGTGGGGGAAGGCGACGAGGCCCACGCCGCCATCCGCCAGGAGCGCTTGGAGGACGTCCGGATCGAGGTGCCCGTCCTCGTCCATCCTCCATTCGCGGACGTCGATCCCGTCCTCCGCCAGCCGCCGCCAGGGGCCGGAGTTCGCCTCGTGGTCCTGGTTCGTCACGACGATGCCGGAAGGGGCCTTCCCGGCCGCCATCCATTGCCGCACCGCGTTCGCCAGGACGTACACGTTGGCGGTGGTCGACGGCCCGAACGCCAGCTCCTCGGTGTCGAGGCCGAGCATGGGCGCGAGGCGCCAGCGCGCCTGGTCCATCTCCTCTCCGCCGGCATCGGAGACGGGATAGCCCATGTAGGGCTGCACCTTCCGCTCGCGGTAGAACCGGTGGAGCCGCCAGATCACGTGCCGGCAGGGATAGGATCCCCCGGCGCTCTCGAAGAACGCCCCATCCCGCAGCGCCGGCTCCTGGAACGCCGGAAACTGGGCGCGGACGTAGTCGAGGTCTAGGCGCATGCACCCGTCCTATGGGTAGCGCCGCCGGGCAAGGATGCGGCATCCCGCCGCGTGCACGTCAAATGGGCAACGCCATCGTGGACTTGATCTCCTCCATCGAGAGGAGCGCGGTGACGTTGGCGATGCGCACCTCGGAGATCAGCGCCTGGTAGAACGCGTCATAGGCGCGGGCGTTGGCGACCCGCACCTTGAGTATGTAGTCGATCTCCCCGGCAAGGCGGTGCGCCTCGAGCACCTCGGGGCGGCCGCGCAGGGCGCGCAGGAAGTCGGCCTGCCATCTGGCCTCGTGCTCCGCCGTCCGGATCAGGACGAAGAAGCACGCCTCGAAGCCGAGGGCCTCGGGGTCGAGGCGCACGGTCGCGGGGCCGACGACCCCGGCCGCGCGCAGCTTGCGAATCCGGTTCCAGACCGGCGTCTTCGAGGAGCCGACCCTGCGGGCGATCTCCTCCAGGGACTGGCCGGCGTCGCGTTGCATCTCGCCGAGGATCTTCCGGTCGAGGGCATCGATGGGGGCGGGCGTCCGCGTCTCGTCGGCCATGTGGAACGCTCCGTCCGATATCGCCCCGTATCGGAACGTTCGTCCTTCATAAGGCCCCCTATCTGCCATGCAAAGGGAAACTGTCCTAAGATAGGGCCGAGCAGAGAGGCCGCGCCATGCAGCACTTCCCCATCTTCCTCGCCGTCGCCGGCCGGCGGATCGTCGTCTCCGGCGGGGGCGAGGCCGCGACTGCCAAGCTGCGCCTCCTTCTGAAGACCGAAGCGCACCTGACCGTGTTCGCGCCCGACCCAGTGCCCCTCATCGCGGGCTGGGCCGCGCGGGGTCGACTGCGGCTGGTCCGCCGGGCGATGGCACCGGGCGACGCGCTGTGCGCCACCTTGTTCTACGCGGCCGACGAGGACGCGGCCGAGGACGCGCGCACCGCGGCCATCGCGCGGGCGGACGGCGCGCTTGTCAACGTGGTCGACGACCTCCCGCGCAGCGCCTTCATCACGCCCGCCATCGTGGACCGTGACCCGGTCACGGTCGCCATCGGAACCGAAGGGGCCGCGCCCGTCCTGGCACGCGCGATCAAGGCGGATCTGGAGGCGCGCCTGCCCGAACGGCTTGGGGCGCTCGCGCGGATCGGCAAGTCGTTCCGCCCTGCGGCGGAGGCGCTGCCGAAGGGCCGTCCGCGGCGGGCCTTCTGGGCCGATTACTACTTCAAGGTCGGGCCGCACCTCCTTGGAACGGCGGAGGAAACCGTCCGCCCTGCGCTGGACGCGCTCCTGGCGGACCATCTGCGCCGGCGGCCCGAGGGCGGGCGCGTGACCTTCGTCGGCGCGGGACCCGGCGACCCAGACCTCCTCACCCTCAGGGCCCGCCACGCCCTGGACGATGCCGACGTGGTCCTGCACGACAGATTGGTGCCGCAGGCGATCCTGGAGCTCGCCCGGCGCGAGGCCGTGGTGGTCGAGACCGGCAAGAGCGGCTTCGGCCCCGGCATGTCCCAGGCCGATATCGACGGCCTCGTCGTCGCCCACGCCCGCGCCGGCGCCCATGTCGTGCGGCTCAAGTCCGGCGATCCCACGATCTACGGCCGGCTCGACGAGGAGACCGCCGCCTGCGACGCCGCCGGCATTCCCTTCGCCGTGGTGCCCGGCATCACCGCCGCGAGCGCCGCCGCCGCCGGGATGGGCCGGTCGCTCACCGCGCGGCGCCGCAACTCCAATCTGCGCATCCTCACGGGGCACGACGCGGACGGCTTCACCGATCAGGACTGGCGCGCGCTCGCCGCGCCCGGACAGGTCGCCGCGATCTACATGGGCCGCCGCGCCGCCCGCTTCTTGCAAGGTCGGCTCCTGATGCACGGTGCCGACCCGGCCACCCCCGTCACCGCGGTCGAGAACGCCTCCCGACCCGATCAACGCACCGTCGCCACGACGCTGGACGCCCTTCCGGCCGCGCTCGCCGACCTCACGGGAGCGACGGTGCTCCTCCTCGGCCTCGCGCCGCGCGAAGCCGCGGTCGCCCTGCCCACACTTCAGGAGGCCATCTCATGAGACGCCCCTTCACCCCCAAGGTCGTCACCGCAAACGCCCTCCTGCGCGGGAACGCGGTCTACCTGCGCGCGGACGGGACCTGGTCGCCCCATCATCGCGAGGCCGAGTTGATCGAGGACCCCGGCGTGGCCGAGATCCGTCTCCACGCGGCGGACGCGGCGCCGGGCCTCGTCGTCGGCGCCTACCTCGCCGATGCGCGGCCCGGCCCGGACGGCCCCGAGCCGATGCACTTCAGAGAGGCGTTCCGCACGCGCGGGCCGTCCAACTATCCGCACGGCAAGCAGGCGGAGGCGTCCTGATGTACCGCTACGACGCGTTCGACGACGCCTTCGTGCGCGAACGGGCGGATCAGTTCCGCGCCCAGGTCGCCCGCCGCATCGACGGCTCGCTCACCGAGGACGAGTTCAAGCCACTGCGCCTGATGAACGGCCTCTACCTCCAGCTCCACGCCTACATGCTGCGGGTCGCGATCCCCTACGGCACGCTGTCCTCCGCGCAGATGCGCCGGCTCGCCGACATCGCCGAGCGCTGGGACCGCGGCTACGGCCATTTCACCACCCGGCAGAACGTCCAGTTCAATTGGCCGGAGCTGCGGGACGTGCCCGACATCCTGGACGCGCTGGCCGAAGTCGGCATGCACGCCATCCAGACCAGCGGAAACACGGTGCGCAACGTGACCGCCGACCACTTCGCCGGCGCCGCGTCGGACGAGGTCGCCGACCCGCGCCCGGTAGCCGAGCTGCTGCGCCAATGGTCGACCGACCATCCGGAATTCCAGTTCCTGCCCCGCAAGTTCAAGATCGCCGTGACCGGGAGCCCGAACGACCGCGCCGTGATCCGCGCCCACGACATCGGGATCGAGATCGTGCGGCGCGATGGCGCCATCGGCTACCGCATCCTCGTCGGCGGCGGATTGGGGCGAACGCCGATGATCGGCAAGATCATCAGGGACTTCCTGCCCGAGACGGATCTCCTCCCCTATGTCGAGGCGATCGTCTCGGTCTGGAACCTGCTCGGGCGACGGGACAACAGGTACAAGGCCCGCATCAAGATCACCGTGCACGAGCATGGGATCGCGGAGATTTCCCGTCTCGTGGAGGCGCGCTTCGCCCTCGTCCGGCCGACCTTCGCGGGCGCTGATCGCGCCATGCTCGCGCGTATCGCGGCACAGTTCGCGCCGCCCGCTTGGGATGTCCTGCCGATCCCGGACATCACCGGGAGCGTGAGCTACCGCGCCTGGATGGACACCAACATCGTTGCGCATCGCAATCCCGGCTATGCCATCGTCTCCGTCAGCCTCAAGAAGCACGGCGCGACGCCGGGCGACGCGACCGTGGCGCAGATGCGCGTGATGGCCGACCTCGCCGAGCGCTACGGCCATGACGAGCTCCGCATCAGCCACGAGCAGAACGTGGTCCTGCCCCATGTCCACCGCGCCCACCTGCCGGCGATCCACGCGGCGCTGCGGGCGGTGGACCTGGCCACCGCGAACATCGGCCTCGCCTCGGACATCATCGCCTGCCCGGGCATGGACTATTGCGCGCTCGCCACCGCGCGCTCGATCCCGGTCGCGCAGGGCATCGCGGAGCGGATCGACGCGCTCAAGATCGAGCACGAGGTCGGCGCGCTGAAGATCAAGATCTCCGGCTGCGTAAACGCCTGCGGCCACCACCATGTCGGCCATATCGGCATCCTCGGCCTGGACCGCGCGGGGGTGGAGACCTACCAGATCACCCTCGGCGGCGACCACACCGAGGCGGCGGCCATCGGCGAGAGGACCGGTCCGGGCTTCGCCTATGACGAGGTCGTTCCGGCGGTCGAGCGGATCATCCTGGCCTATCTCTCCCGCCGGAACGGGCCGGAGGAGACCTTCCTCGCGGCCTATCGCCGTCTCGGCGCCGCGCCGTTCCGGGACGCCCTCTACGGGCCGGGCACGGTCGCGGCATGAGCGTGATCGTGACCGACGAGGGCTTCGCGCCCGATGCCTGGACGGGGCCCGTCGCCGATCTGCCCAGCCATGCCGGCGTGGACGCGCTGGAGGCGCTTGCCGCCGAGCGGCCGCCATTGATCCGCATCGCGTTTTCCAGCTTTGCGGACGGTCGCGGCTTCACCCTCGCGCGCGTCTTGCGGATGCACGGCTATGCGGGGCGGCTGCGCGCGCAGGGCCACCTCATCGCGGACCAGTACGCGATGGCCCGCCGGGCCGGGTTCGACGAGATCGAGATCGACGAAGCCCTCGCCGCCCGTCAGCCCGAGGCGCAATGGCGCGCCCGCTCCGACTGGCGCGCGCACGACCATCAGGCGCGGCTGCGCGCCCCACTCCCGGCCGACGCGGACATGATGTAGGGGACGGGCCGACGCCCGCAGGACGAGATGAACGACATGAGCACCGCCCCGGCGAGGATGACCGCGCCCGACGCGCAGACCGTCACCCACGTGACCCATTGGACCGATCGGCTGTTCAGCTTCCGCATCACGCGCCCTCCCTCGATGCGCTTCCGCTCGGGCGAGTTCGTTATGATCGGCCTGATGGGCGACGGGCCGAAGCCGCGGCCCCTCCTACGGGCCTATTCGATCGCCTCGCCCTCCTGGGATGACGAGCTGGAATTCTACTCGATCATCGTGCCGGACGGCCCCCTGACCTCCCGCCTGCGGCACATCGCGGTGGGGGACGAGGTGATCCTGCGCCCCAAGCCGGTGGGCACCCTGGTGCACGACGCTCTTACGCCGGCGCGGCGGCTCTGGCTCTTCGCCACCGGCACCGGCATCGCGCCCTTCGCGTCACTGGCCCGCGATCCCGAGACCTACGAGAGGTTCGAGGAGGTGATCCTGACCCATACCTGCCGCGATATCGCCGAGCTTGCCTATGGCGAGCGGCTGGTCGCGGAGGTGCGGGAGGACGAGGTGCTGGGCGAGCTCCTGGAGGGTCGGCAGGACCGCCTGCGCTACCTGCCGACGACCACGCGCGAGCCGAGCGCGCGCATGGGCCGGATCACGGACCTCCTGCGCTCCGGCGAGGCGCAGCGCGCGCTGGGGGTGGACGCGATCCGTCCAGAGGTCGACCGGGCGATGGTCTGCGGCTCGATCGGGCTGAACACCGACCTCAAGGAGATCCTCGAAGGGTTCGGGCTTCGCGAGGGCGCCAACTCCGATCCCGCCGAGTACGTGGTCGAGAAGGCCTTCGTCGGGGACGGCATCTGACCGGGGCCGGAACGCGAAGGGGCCGCCCCGAAGGACGGCCCCCTGCCTGCAGGGTCGCCGCGATCACTCGGTCCCGACGATCTCGCGCACCTGCTCGAGCAGTTGCGCCAGCCGCTCGGGATCGTCGCGCGCCGCATCCAGGCCGGCGACGATCGTGATCTTCTGCGTCGCGGTGATGTCGTCGCGGCCTTCGACGAAGGCGGTCAGGCGCTGCACGCCCTCCTCGTCCAGCACGAGGTCGTCGAAATCCGTCATCGTCAGCTCGGAACCCGAGTTCGATCCCATCGGTCGCGACGTCGTTGGTCTCCTCGACCATCTCGGCCTCGGTGGCGTCGGCGTCGACCCTCGCCTCGGCGTCGACCTCTCCGTCGGCGGCGTTGAGGGCGGGATCGGCGTCGGCGATCGTGACGTTCGTCTCGAGCTCGATCATGCCGTCATCGGCCTCGGCGGCGCCCTCCTCGACGATCACGACCTCCTCGTCGTCCACGGCGGCGGCCTCGGCGGCCGCCTCCTCCGCGACCTCGACCTCGGCGGAGGTCATCTCGGCGGTCTCCTCGGCCGGGGACTCCTCCGTCTCCACGAGTGTCGCGGTGCCGCCCACGGTCTCCTCGGTATCGAGCGTGGCGATCTCGGCGTCCTCCACGACCTCCTCCTCCGCGACCTCGGTCACGTCGGTCTCGAGCTCGATCGGCGCGTCCTCGGTCACCGAGTCGGCGACGACGGGATCGACTTCCTCGACCGCGACGACCTCTGCCTCTTCGGTCACGACGACGGCCTCGTCGGCTGCCACCTCGTCATCGTCGCCGCAAGCGGCGAGTGCGCCGGCGGCCAGCACGAGGGTCATGGCGGTGGTCAATCGAAGTCCCATGGCGGGTCTCCTCCGTTCGGGTGAATGTCGATGGGGGCGGACCGCTCCCGTTCGAATGGCAAACACGCGGCGAACGCCCGCGGTTCCCCTCGCCGCGCCGGCGCAGGCGGCCGTTGCGGGATGGGGCCGAGCGGCCTATGTTGCGCGCCCGGGCGCGGCCCGCGTCCGAAGGGGCGCCCGCCCCCCGCCGACCCGCCCACGATCCGAAGGAACAGTCAGATAGCCCGCAGACCCCACAACGCCCCGCCGCAGCGGGATACCGGCCCACGCGTCAACGGACGCATCCGCGCCCCCGAGATTCCGCCTGATCGGCGCCGAGGGCGAGAACGTCGGCGTCGTCACCCCGGAACGGGGCATGGCGCTTGCCGAGGCGGCCGGCCTCGACATGGTCGAGATCAGCCCAAACGCCGTGCCGCCCGTGGTCAAGATCATGGATTTCGGCAAGTTCAAGTACGACACGCAGAAGCGCGAGGCCGAGGCCAAGAAGAAGCAGAAGACGATCGAGGTGAAGGAGGTGAAGTTCCGCCCCAACACCGACACGCACGATTACGACGTCAAGATGCGCAACGTGTTCCGCTTCCTCGAGGATGGCGACAAGGTGAAGGTCACGCTGCGCTTCCGGGGCCGCGAGATGGCGCACCAGAACCTCGGTCGGGACCTGCTCAACCGGGTGGCCGACGACACCAAGGACATCGGCAAGGTCGAGAGCCTGCCGAAGACCGAAGGCCGTCAGATGGTGATGATGATCGGCCCGATCCGCAACTGACCGGTCGCGGGGCCCGTGCGGGCCCCGCGCCGCCTCGCTTGGCTGCCGCGCGGGCATCCTCGAGCGGACAGCCCATCGGATCACTGTCCTCGAGGGCCCCTCGGCCGTCATGGCGGACCGACTGGCCGGTCCGGATGTCCTCGCCGTCCGGCTCGACGGCGGGACACGGCAGGTCTCCGTCCGCGGCCGCGGTCTTGACCTTCGTCATCACGATCAGCGTTTGCGTCCGGGCGGTCCCCGCGCGCCGGGCGATCGGTTCCCTGGCGATCACGCCTCCGAACGGGCATCTGGATGCGCTATCCTTTGAGGAAAGGTCCTGCGCGGGGCCGGCCGCCCTTCCACCGGATCTGGCTGGCGCCCACCGTGCCGGCCCGCGACCGCCGGCCGGCTACTCGCACGCGCCCAATCGCGACACGCGCCGGTAACCGGGTCGGCCCGGCGCAGGGACCCTTCCAGCATACGGGCCGACACGCGCGCCTCTCGCGCGTCGATCATCGCCCGCCGAGGGTCCGGGCCGCCCCCGCCGCGGCGCAAGGGACTTGCGGCGCAACGGGGGCGGCATCGCGGATCGTCAGGGCTGCGATGGCGGATGGTAGAGGGTGGATCGGCGGGTTCCTTCCGCGCACGATCCCGTCACCCGGGCCCGCCCGCCGCGCGGGTCACATGACGCAAGGTTAAGCGCCTCTGCGCGTCATCCCAATGCGGCGGTGACGGCCCGGCGGGTCATCACGCCGCACAGATGGCGTCGGTAGTCCGCGCTGCCGTGCAGGTCCGAGATCATCGGCGCCTCGGGAAGCGCCGCCGACTTCGCGGCCTCCGCCGAGAAGTCCGAGGACAGCGCCGCCTCGGCCGCATTCCAGCGGAACACGCCCTCCTCGGAGGCGCCGGTGATCGCCACGCGCACGCCGCCGTCGAACTTCGCCACGAAGGCCGCGACGAGCGGGAAGCGCGAGGCGGGCTGGATCATCTTCTCATAGGCGGCGTGGCTCGGCACCGGGAAGCTGACGGCGGTGACGATCTCGCCCTCCTCCAGCGCGGTCGTGAACATGCCGAGGAAGAAGTCGTCCGCCTCGATCTCGCGCCCGTCGGTGCGGATCGTGGCGCCGGAGCCGAGCGCGGCGGCCGGCCAGCAGGCGGACGGGTCGTCATTGGCGATGGACCCGCCGATCGTGCCCCGGTTGCGCACCGCCGGATCGCCGATCCGGCCGGCGAGGGAGCTCAGCGCCGGATAGCTCTTGGCGGTGGCGCGCGCGGCTTCGCCATGGGTCGTGCCGCCGCCGATGACGATGGCCCCGCCCTCCTCGCGCACGCCCTTCATCTCCTCGATCCCGGTCAGGGAGACGAGGACGGACGGCATCGCGAGCCGCTGCTTGAGCGTCGGGATCAGGGTCTGACCGCCGGCGAGGAAGCTGTCGTCCTCGCCGCGCAGGGCCTTGGCCTCGGCCACCGTGGCGGGACGCTGGATGTCGAATGCGTACATGGCTCGTCTCCCTCAGAGGTTGGCCGCGGGGCCGCCGACCGTGCGGTCCTGCGTCGTCCCGGCGGTATGCGCGGCGGGCTGCTCGGCGCCCATGTTCGGCGCCGCGCCCTGCATGGCCGCCCAGACGCGACTGGGCGTCAGCGGCATGTCGATATGCCGGATGGCGTGCCCGCCCGAATGCAGCGCGTCGATCACGGCGTTCACGACCGATGGCGGCGATCCGATCGCCCCCGCTTCGCCGCAGCCCTTCACCCCGAGGGGGTTGTGAGAGCACGGCGTCTGCGCGCTGTCGCTATCGACGGTGAACATCGGCA
Organism: uncultured Alphaproteobacteria bacterium; assembly: GCA_963832275.1. Lineage (GTDB taxonomy): Bacteria > Pseudomonadota > Alphaproteobacteria > Rhodobacterales > Rhodobacteraceae > Hasllibacter. Next base: position 2,432,443 of record CAWHTQ010000019.1, on the reverse strand, counting down.
CGTCGTGGGCGCGCGGCATGGCGTAGTCCATGTAGCTCGCCGACAGGAGCTGCCCGTCCTCGTCATAGGCGCAGTTCTCCAGCAGCGCCTGCCCGATGCCCTGAGCCAGTCCGCCATGGACCTGACCCTCGACGATCATCGGGTTGACCACGTTGCCGAAATCGTCGGCGGCGGTGAAGCGTCTCGACCGTGACCTGGCCGGTCTCGGGATCGACCTCCACCTCGCAGGCATAGGCGCCGGCGGGATAGGTGAAGTTGTTCGGGTCGTAGAACGCGGTCTCCTCCAGCCCGGGCTCGATCTCCTCCAGCGGGTAGTTGTGCGGCACGTAGGCGGCCAGCGTCACGTCCCCCCACGCGACCGACTTGTCGGTGCCCGCGACGGTGAACTGCCCGTCCTTGAGCTCGACGTCGCCCTCGGCCGCCTCCATCAGATGGGCGGCGATCTTGCGCGCCTTGGCGATGATCTTCTCGGTCGCGCGCACGATGGCAGAGCCGCCCACCGCGAGGGAACGCGAGCCGTAGGTGCCCATGCCCATCGGGGAGCGGTCGGTGTCGCCGTGGACGATCTCGACCTGGTCGTCGGCGATGCCGATCATGTCGGCCACCACCTGCGCGAAGGACGTCTCGTGCCCCTGACCGTGGCTGTGCGAGCCGGTCATCACCACCAGCCCGCCCGTCGCGTTCACCCGCACCGTGGCGCTCTCGTAGAGCCCCGCGCGCGCGCCGAGCTGGCCGACGAGGGACGAGGGCGCGATGCCGCAGGCCTCGATGTAGTTGTTCACCCCGAGCCCGCGCAGCTTGCCCTTCGCCTCGCTCTCGGCCCGGCGCGCCGCGAACCCGGCGAAGTCGGCGTGCTTCTCAAGCGCGTCCGTCACCGCGTGGAAGTCGCCGGTGTCGTACTCCACCGCGACCGGCGTGGCGTAGGGGAACTCGGTCACGTAGTTCTGCCGCCGCAGCGCGATGGGATCGACGCCCAGCTCCCGCGCCGCGCAGTCGATCACCCGCTCGAGCTGGAAGGTCGCCTCCGGCCGGCCGGCGCCGCGATACGCGTCCACCGGCACGGTGTTCGTGAACACCGCCTTCACGTTCACGTAGATCAGCGGCGTCTTGTAGTTGCCCGCCATCAGCGTCCCGTGCAGCCAGGTCGGCACCGAGGGCGCGAAGGTCGAGAGATACGCGCCCATGTTGGCGTAGGTCAGCGTCCGCACGGCGGTGAAGTTGTTCTGGGCGTCGAGCGCGAGCTCGATCTTCGTCACGTGGTCGCGCCCGTGCGCGTCGGACATGAACGCCTCCGACCGGGACGACGTCCACTTGACGGGCCGCTCCAGCGCCTTGGCCGCGAAGGTGCAGAACGCCTCCTCCGCGTAGTGGAATATCTTGGTGCCGAAGCCGCCGCCCACGTCCGGCGCCACCACCCGGAGCTTGTGCTCGGGGATGTTCAGCACGAACGCGCCCATCAGCAGGCGGATGACGTGCGGGTTCTGGCTGGTGGTGTAGAGCGTCGAATGGTCGTCGTGGCGGGTGTAGTCGCCGACCGCCACCCGCGGCTCCATCGGGTTCGCGATCAGGCGGTTGTTCACCAGCTCGAGCGTCGTGACGTGGGCGGCCGAGGCGATGGCCTGGTCGACCGCGTCCTTGTTCTCCTGCACGAAGCCCCAGTCGTAGCAGAGGTTCGAGGACAGGTCGTCGTGGACGAGGGTCGCGCCCTCCTTCACGGCGGCCTTCATGTCGATCACCGCCGGCAGCTCCGTCAGGGACAGGACGATCGCCTCGGCGGCGTCGCGCGCCTGCTCGTGGGTCTCGGCGACGACGGCGCAGATCGGATCGCCCACGTGGCGCACCTTGCCGTCGGCCAGGACCGGGTGCTTGGGCTCCTGCATGACGTTGCCGTCGATGGAGGTGATCTGCCAGCCGCAGGGGATGCCGCCGACGCCCTCGAAATCCTTGGCGGTGAAGATGCGCACCACGCCGGGCATCGCGGCCGCGGCTTCGGCGTCGATCCCGTCGATGCGCGCGTGCGCGACGTCCGAGCGGAGGAAATGGACGTAGGCCTGGCCGGCCACGTTGATGTCGTCGGTGTAGCGTCCCTTGCCGGTGAGGAAGCGCGCGTCCTCGCGGCGCTTCGGGCTCGCGCCGATCCCTGTGTCCTTGGGCATGTGTCGTCCTCCCGTTCGGTGCCCCCGGCGCTCTCTCGGCGCTCGCAGGGCGATAGGTCGCGTCGATATGCGGCCGCGGTCACTCGGCAGCGATGGCTCCGCCGGCGGGCTGCTCGACATGCTGGCCGGAGGCCGCGAGCACCGCCTTGACGATGTTGTGGTAGCCCGTGCAGCGGCAGATGTTCCCCTCGAGGTACTGGCGCACCTCGTGCTCGGTCGGCCTGGGGTTCTCCTTGAGGAGCGCGGCCGCGGCCATCACCATCCCCGGGGTGCAGAACCCGCATTGGAGGCCGTGATGCTCGCGGAACGCCTCCTGCACCACGCCGAGCGAGCCGTCCGCGTTGCCCATGCCCTCGATCGTCGTGACCTCCGCGCCATCGCACTCGACGGCGAAGATCGTGCAGGCCTTCACCAGTTCGCCGTTCACGTGGACCGCGCAGGCGCCGCATTGCGAGGTGTCGCAGCCGACATGCGTGCCGGTCAGGTGCAGGCCCTCGCGCAGCATCTCGACCAGCAGGGTCCGCCCCTCAACCGGGGCGGTGCGGGCGCGCCCGTTCACCGTGATCGTCACGTCGGTCATGTCGTCTCTCCCAGGTCTTTTGCGCGCAGCCTGATGCGCGGCGCGTCCCAGCGCAAGCCTCCGCATCGGCGCCATCGTCGCAGGTTCACAGGCGGCGCGGCCGGCCGCGCGCCGGGCTCTCCTTCAGCAATCCGCCGACGCCCATCGCCGCGATCTCCGCATCCCCGCAGGGCAGGCCGGCGAAGACGCGGTCCAGAACCCAGTCCGCCCCGTTCAGGACCGGCGAGCGCGCGCAGCCCGGCAGGCCGATGACCGGACGGCCGCGCAGGTCCCCGATGAACAGGAGGTTCCCCGGATCGACGGGCATGCCGAAACGGGCCACCGTGCCGCCCGCCGCGCGCACGCCCTCGGGCGCGGTGTCGCGGATGTCGGAGGTCGCGCTCGCCGTCAGGATCAGGAGCGCGGCGCCCGGCGCGCGGGTCAGCGCCTCCGCGATCGCGGCGCGCGCGTGGGGCACCCGGATCGTCGCGGCCAGGCGCGCGCCGATCGCCTCCAGCCGTCCGGCGATGGCCGCCTCGGCGCGCCCCGAGGGCGCCGGCGCGCCGGGCAGGTCCGTGACGATGAGCGCGGCGTCGGCCAGGACCGGAGCCAGCACCGCCGGACGGATGCCCGCCGCCGCCGCGCAGGCCGCCTCGAGCGCCGCGCCGGGCACGGCGTAGGGGATGATCTTCGCGGTCGCCACGATCTCCCCCTCCGCCACGCGGCGCACGGGCGCGCGCAGCGCCAGGGTGATCCCCGGATCGACGGCGTTGAGCCGATGCACCGCGGCCGCGTCGTAGGTCAGGATGCCGCGCCGCGTGGCCTTCAAGTTCGCCCGCCCCGTCGCGGCGCGGCTCGCCTCCAGGCCGCGCGCGCCGCGCAGGATCGCCTCGGCCAGGGCGGCTGCGGCTGCGTCCTCCGCCACGTCGCCCGCCTCCGGCCGGGCGACCGTCAGGGTCGAGATCCCGGCCGCCAGCGCCGCGCGCGCGTCGGACGCGTCCAGCACCCGACCCTTGCGCAGCCGCCCGCCCGGCAGGTCGAGCGAATGGGCGAGGATCGCGCCCTCCGCCTCAGCGGCGGGCACCTCGCCGAAGCGCATCAGACGGCCTCGGCCGTACCCGCGCCGTCCCGGCCGCGCAGCCGGGCGATCGCCTGCGCCAGGATCGCGGCCGCGATCTCCCCCGGGGTCGCCGCCCCGATGTCGAGCCCGACCGGGCCGTGGACGCGTGCCGCCTCGCTCTCGAGCCCCGCCTCCGCCAGCCGCTCCAGCCGTCCGGCATGCGTCCGGCGCGACCCCAGGGCGCCGACATAGAACGCCTCTGAGGCGAGGGCCGCGCGCAGGGCCGGATCGTCCAGCTTCGGGTCGTGGGTCAGGGTCACGATCGCGGTCCGCGCATCGGGGGCGAAGGCGCGCAGGGCCTCGTCCGGCCAGTCGTTCGACAGGGCCACGCCGGGGAAGCGGGCGGGGCTCGCGAACGCGGCGCGCGGGTCGATCACGGTCACGTCGAACCCCGCCAGCGCCGCCATCCCGGCCAGCGCCTGCGCCACGTGCACGCCGCCGATTATGGCCATGCGAAGCGGCGGGTTGTGCACCACCGCGATGCGGGCGCCGTCCGCGCCCGTCCGGTCGGCCACCGCCCGGGCGGCCAGCTCACCGGTCAGGTCCCCGCCGCGGAGAACCGCCCGCGTCCAGCCGTCGGTCTCGACGGTGTAGACCGCCCGCTCGCGCGCCGCGCGCAGCCGCACGATCTCCGCAAGCGTCTCCTCACCCATCGCCGCGACGGGTTCGAGGAGGATGCGGATCGTGCCCCCGCAGGCGAGGCCGACGGCGAAGGCGTCCCCGTCGCTCACCCCGTACGCGAGGATCGCGGGCGTGCCCGAGGCGATGGCGCCCGCCGCCTCCTCCGCCACGGCCCCCTCGACGCAGCCGCCGGAGACGGAGCCCTCGATCTCCATCTCCCCCGAGATCGCCATGAGGGACCCGGCGCGCCGCGGCGCGCTGCCCCAGGTGTCGATCACGGTGGCGATGGCGGCGCCGCGGCCCGCGCGGTGCCAGTCCAGCGCCGCCTCGGGCACGCCTCTTCTGGGGGTGGGAGCTTCCATGGCGCCGACCCTATCGCGGGGCGCCGGCGGCTCCTAGGCCGCGCGGCGGGCCCGCGCCTGAAAGCAGTTGTTGCGCGCCGAGCGGATGTCGACGAAGGCGACGGCGGCGCCTCCCAGGAGATCGGCGCAGTACGCCCCGACCGCGGCGCACGGCACGATGCGCCCGGTCCCGTAGACGATGCGCTCGTCGGGCCCGTACCCTTTCACCAGATAGTCCGGGGATGTCGCCAGGATCGGTGGGACGCCCGCGCCCGCCCAGGGCTCGCAGGGCTCGGCATGGAGGAAGATCGGCCCGGTCTCGGCATAGGCGTGCCGGCCCACGAAGGGACGAGCGCCGAGGATCAGCATCGGCGCGCCCTCCCCGATGTCCCTGAGGCAGGACCGGCAGGGGTTGCCTTCACCGCGCGCCAGGGCGCGCTCGGGCGCCCTGCCGTTGTCATCCGCGCCGCCGCCGCGCCAGAGGGCGACGGCGGCGGGATCGTAGGGGTCGAAACGTATGGCCATCGGGGCACCTCCGGCCCCGATAGGACGGGCCGCGCGCCCCGCGCGCGACCCGGAACCTGCGCGATCAGGTGCCGGAGGTCAGGAGCGGCGTGATCCGGCGGACCGAGGCGCGGCGGTTGGCGCGCTCGGCCTCGCCCGTGCGGACCTTCAACGCCGACTCGCCGTAGCCCTGGACGACCATGTTCTCCGGCGGCACGTCGAAGAACTCGGTCAGCGCCAGCGCCACCGATTCCGCCCGCCGGTCCGACAGCGCGAGGTTGCTCGCCGCGCCGCCGACCGCATCCGTGTGGCCTTCGACCAAGAACACCTCCGCCGGGTTCGCGCGGATCGCCTCGCGCATCGCCTCGCCGATGTCCTGCAGTTCCTCGGCCTGGCTCGCGCGGATCGCCGAGGAGCCGGTGTCGAAGGTCAGGTCCGTGAGCTCGATCTGCGGGACCAGCTGACGGACGGCGCGGATCTGCCGGATCTGCTGGAGCGAGTAGGCCCGGGTGGAGACGCGCGCGTCCTCGCCCTCGAGCGCGGCGCGCAGGTCGTCGATCTCCCGGTCGCCCGCCGTCAGGTCGAGATCGGCGACGTCGACGGGAGCGATCTCGGCGGTGTCGTCGAAGAGCACCGTCTGACGTCCGTCCGCGTCGATCACGGTGCGGCGAAGGACCTGACCGTTCGCGGCGCGCACGGTGATCACGCGGCTGCCATCCTCGCGGTCGACCGTCGTCAGCGTGGTGCCGTCGTCATAGGTGCGCGTCGAGACGCGCGCGCCGGCCTGGAACAGGAGCTCGTCGTCGTTCTTCAGGACCCGCAGATCGTCGCCCTGGCGCACCACGACGCGGTCGCCGCTGTCCTGGACGACCTCGCCCTGCCCGCGCAGGACCGTGCCGACCGCCACCGCGCCCAGGCCCAGGAGCAGGGCGCGCTGGAAGGTGCTCATGTCGTCATCGTCGGTCTCGGCCGCGGCGGCGGGGCGCGTGGCCTCCTCGGTGGCGGAGCGGGCGGCCTCCTCGGTGAGGGTCACGGTCTCCGCCTCGGGGGCGGCCTCGGCCTCGGTCGCCTCGGTCTGGATGCCGGCGGCGGACAGGGCGGCGCCGAGCACGCCCTCGGCGATGGAGGGCGCCTCGTTGGCGGCCTCCGTGGTCTCAGCGGTGTCCTCCTGGGGCGCCTCGATCGCGGGCGCCGCCTCGGCCTGGGCCGTATCGGCCTCGGGCGTCTCGACCTCGTCCAGCAGGCCGTCCGCGGCCTCCTCCAGGTCGCCCTCGATCTCGCCGCCATCGGCCGCGAGATCGGCGGCCTGCTCTGCGAGCGGGCTCTCGACCGCGCCCTCGGGCGCTTCGATCCCGGCCGTGGGCTCGGCCTCCGCGGCTTCCTCGACGGCCGCGTCGACGTCGATGCCGGTTTCGGCGATCTCGTCCGCCGCGGGCACCGCGTCGACCGCCTCCTCGACGGCCTCCGGCTGCTCGGGCGCGGGGACGTCGGCCGCCTCGACCTCCTCGGTCGTCTCCTCGATCGCGGCGTCGACCTCTTCGGTGACCGCCTCGACCTCGGCCTCGATGGCGTCCGCCTCCGCGGCGATCTCGGCCTCCACGGCCTCGGCGGCCTCGTCCGACGCGGCTTCCGGCGCGACGGCCTCCTCGGCGACCACCTCCTCCTGGGCGGCCTCCTCGGGAGCGGCCTCCGCGGTCACCTCCGCCTCCGCCTCAGGGGCAGGGTCGGCGGCGTCCTCCGCGACCTCCTCGGAGGCGGCCTCCTCCTCCCCGGCCGCCCCTCGCGCGCCCAGCGCATCGGCGATGGCCAGGGCCTCGGCCTCCGGCAGCAATTCCGCGCAGGTGAGGTTCAGCCCCTCCAAGGCCCCCCCCGGCACCTCCGCCAGCCTTGCCTCGAAGGCCTCGGGATCGCCGGCGGCGGCCGCAAGCGCGGCGCAGAGCTCGGCGTCCTGCGCGGCGGCGAGCCCGGGCGCGGCGACGGCGAGGAGCGCGGCGGCCAGGGTCGTGGAACGGGTGCGGGTCATGTCGGGTCTCCGGGATTGGGTCGCCGCTCAACGAACCTCCGCACCGGGCAGTTCCGGGCCCGCCCGCTCCCGTGGCGTCACAGGACCGTGCGGCGAAGCCGTCGCAGCTCGCCATCGTCCGACGGGGCGCTGAGCGCGGCGGCCAGCCCCTCGAGCGCCGCGACCGAGTGCCCGGCGCGCAACTCGTCCACATGCGGCAGGAGCGCGCGCATTCCCGCGGCGCGCGGCGCGAACCCGTCCCAGCGCAGGAGGGGGTTGAGCCAGACGAGCCGCCGCGCGGTCCGCCCCAGCCGGGCGGCGGCGTCGCCGAGCGCCTCGGCGTCGCCCCGTTCCAGCCCGTCGGTCACCAGGAGCACCGTCGCCCCGCGCGGCAGGACCCGCCGGCCCCAGTCGCGGTTGAACGCGGCAAGGCAGGCGCCGATGCGGGTGCCGCCCTCCCAGTCCTGCGCCTGCGCGCCCGCGGCGGCGAGGGCGGCGTCCGCGTCCCGCGCGCGCAGGTGCCGGGTCACGTTGGTCAGGCGCGTGCCGAAGGTGAAGGCGTGGACGTCCGCCCACCCCTCCCCCGGCCGGTTGGCCAGCGCGTGGAGCAGTTGGAGCACCGGGCGCGAATAGGCCGACATCGACCCCGAGATGTCGCAGAGCGCGACCAGGTCCGGCCAGCGCACGGCGCGGCGTCGATGGCGCAGCGCGGTGACCTCCCCGCCCTGGCGGAGCGCGGCGCGCAGGGTCGCCCGCGGGTCGGGACGGCCGCGCGCCGCCGGCGCGCGCCGCCGGGACGGGAGCGGCCGCACCGGCAGCGCGAGCCGCGCGATCATCCGCCCCGCCGCGCGCGCCTCGGCGGCCGACATCTGCTCGAAGTCCAGCGTGCGGAGGCGCTCCTCGCCCGAGGCGGTCGCGGCGGCGTCGATCTGGACCTCCTCGCCGTCCGCCTCCGGCAGGTCCGGCGCGTCCCGTTCCACGCCGTCGAGCAGAGCCTGCGCCGCGCGCGCCTCGGCCGGCCGGACGGCGCGCTCGGCGGCCGTTCCGCGCATCGCCGGCATCATGAAGGACATCATGTGCTCGAGGTAGCGAGGATCGCGCCAGTAGAGGCGGAACACCTGATCGAAGACCGCTCGCTCCTCCGGCCGACGCACCAGCGCGGCCATCAGGGCGGCGTGGAAATCGCCCCGCGCCGTCAGGCCGGCGGCCTGCACCGCGCGCACGGCGTCCAGCGTCGCGGCGGGTCCCACGGGCAGGCCGGCGGCCCGCAGCGCGCGCACGAAATGCGCGACGTTGCCCGTGAGCCGGGGCGCCTCGGGAAGCGGCAGGGCGTCGCCCTCACCCACCCCCTGCCCCGCGCAGCGGCGCCGAATTGCGCAGCAAGAGGCCCGGCCCAACGGGCCGGGGCGCCGGCCGGCGCCCGAGGCCGGGCGGGAGCGGCTCGATGCCCCGCGGCGTCACGCGGCCAGACCCGCGCGCACCTCCTCCAGCAGGCGTCGCGCCTCGGAGCCCTCCACCTTCTGGATATCGTCCTGATACTTGAGGATCGCGCCCAGCGTGTCGGCGATCACCTCGGGAGACAGGTCGATCACGTCGAGCGCCAGGAGGCACTTGGCCCAGTCCACCGTCTCCGCCACGCCGGGCGACTTGAAGAGGTCCTCCCCCCGGAGCCGCTGCACGAAGCCGACGATCTGCCGCGAGAGGCTCTCCCCCGCCTCGGGCACCCGCGCCTCCAGGATCGCGAGCTCGCGCGCGGCGTCCGGGTAGTCGACCCAGTGGTAGAGGCACCGCCGCTTGAGCGCGTCGTGGACCTCGCGCGTGCGATTGGAGGTCACGATCACGATGGGTGGCTCGGGCGCGCGCACCGTCCCGCGCTCGGGGATCGTGACCTGGAACTCCGAGAGCGCCTCCAGGAGGAACGCCTCGAACGGCGCGTCCGTCCGATCGAGCTCGTCGATCAGGAGGACGGGCGGGCCCGCCGCGTGCGGCCGCATCGCGGCCAGGAGGGGGCGTTCGACGAGGAAGGCGTCGGAATAGAGGTCCGGAGCCTCGCTCCGGCCCTCTGCGGCGCGGATGGCGATCATCTGCGCGGGGAAGTTCCACTCGTAGACCGCGCTCGCCGCGTCCAGCCCTTCGTAGCATTGCAGCCGGATCAGGTCGCGCCCCAGCCCCGCCGCGATGGCCAGGGCGATCTCGGTCTTGCCCGTCCCCGGCTCGCCCTCCAGGAGGAGCGGCTTGCCGAGCCGCAGCGCGAGGAAGGCGGCGACGCCGAGCGGCCGGGGGCAGACATAGGACTGCCCCTCCAGCATCTCGATCGTGGCGTCTATGTCGGCCGGTATCCCGGTCATGCGTCCCCCATCGCCACCGCGCCCGATGGGCGCAGGCGAGCGCGCCGCCGTCAAGCTGCCGGTTGGGCGCTCGCGCTTCCGCAGCGCGCCTCCCGCGTGATAGGATGGACGCCACCGCCCTGCCAGGAGTGCCGCCCCATGAACGTCGCGCCCAGGATGCCCGCCTCGAACGAGGCCGCCGCGCCCGCCCCCGAGGATGGCCGTGGCCCCGCGCTGGCCCGGCTCGACTGGGCCGATCCGTTCGCCCTCGCGGCCCAGCTCACGGAGGAGGAGCGCATGCTCGCCGAGGGCGCGGCGCGCTTCGCCTCGGAGGTGCTGGCCCCCCGCGTCACCGCCGCCGCGCGCGACGGCACGGTGGACCGGGAGGTGTTCCGCGAGATGGGCGCGCAGGGCCTCCTGGGCGTCACGATCCCGGAGGAGCATGGCGGGCTCGGCGCCGGATACGTGGCCTACGGCCTCGTCGCGCGGGAGATCGAGCGGATCGACAGCGGCTACCGCTCGATGATGAGCGTGCAGTCCTCCCTGGTGATGTACCCGATCCACGCCTACGGCTCGGACGCTCAGCGCGCGAAGTACCTGCCGGGGCTGGCCTCGGGCGAGCTCGTGGGCTGCTTCGGCCTGACCGAGCCCGACGCGGGGTCCGACCCCGCGGGCATGAAGACGAAGGCCGAGCGCACGGCGGACGGCTATCGCCTCACCGGCTCGAAGATGTGGATCTCCAACGCGCCCATCGCCGACGTGTTCGTGGTCTGGGCCAAGCTCGACGGGACGATCCGCGGCTTCGTGCTGGAGAAAGGGATGCCCGGCCTGTCGGCGCCCGAGATCGGGGGCAAGCTGTCGTTGCGGGCGTCCGTCACGGGGGAGATCGTGATGCAGGGCGTCGAGGTGCCCGAGGGCGCGATCCTGCCCGGCGTTCAAGGGCTCAAGGGGCCGTTCGGGTGCCTGAACCGGGCGCGCTACGGGATCTCCTGGGGGGTGATGGGCGCGGCGGAGGCGTGCTGGCACGCCGCCAGGACCTACGGGCTCGACCGCAAGCAGTTCGGGCGGCCGCTGGCGCAGACGCAGCTCTACCAGCGCAAGCTCGCGGACATGCAGACGGAGATCGCCCTGGGCACCCAGGGCGCGCTGCGGCTGGGGCGGATGATGGACGAGGGCACCGCGTCGCCGGAGCTCATCTCCCTGATGAAGCGCAACAATTGCGGCAAGGCGCTGGACGTCGCGCGGCTGGCGCGGGACATGCACGGGGGCAACGGCATCTCGGACGCGTTCCCGGTGATGCGCCACATGGTGAACCTCGAGACGGTGAACACCTACGAGGGCACGCATGACGTCCACGCCCTGATCCTGGGGCGGGCGCAGACCGGCTTGCAGGCGTTCTTCTAGAGCGCCTGGCAGCCCGCCCCAGGCTCCGGCCGGCGGCGCCCGACCGCGGCGCAGGCCCGCGGCTCGGCGCCCGCGCATCCCATGCACCGGGCATGCACATCCCATGCGCATCCCATGCGCATGATCGGTCCGCCCGTTCACCGCTCGTCGAGGAACCCCCGCCCATGCCGCTCGACACCTGGCTCGCCCTCGTCGCCGCCACCTGGATCGTGTTCGCGATCCCGGGGCCGACCGTCCTGATGGTCGTGGGCCTGGTCTCGCTGCGCGGGCGGCGGGCGGCGCTGGCGGCGGCGGCGGGGACGGCGGCGGGGGACCTGACGTCGAGCGCGGTGGTCCTGGCGGGGCTCGGCGCCCTGATCCTGGCATCGGCTGCCGCGTTCACGGCGCTCAAGTGGATGGGGGCGGCCTACCTGATCTGGCTCGGCCTGCGGATGCTGCGCGGCGCGGGGCGGCACGTCGCGGCCGCGCCGGCGCCCGAGGGCGGGGCGGGCCGCGTGTTCCGGGACGTGTGGCTGGTGACGGCGCTCAACCCCAAGAGCATCGCGTTCCTCGTCGCCTTCGTGCCGCAGTTCCTTGACCCGGCGCGGCCGGCGGCGGCGCAGGTCGTCGCGGTCGTGGCGACGATGACGGCGATCGGGTTCCTGAACTCGGGGGCCTACGCGCTGCTGGCGGCGTCGCTCGGCGGAACGGTGCGGCGGCCGGCGGCGCGGGCCTGGCTGGACCGGCTCGGGGGCGGGGCGATGATCGGCATGGGCGCGGCGGCGGCCCTGGCGCGGCGCGGGGGCTAGCGCCTCAGGCGGCCGGGGCGCGCAGCGCGAGGCCGCCCTCGCGGACGAGGAGGTCCGCGACCTCCCGGGCGCCCTCCCCGTCCCGCAGCCGGGCGAGGACGTGCGGTCGGCCGGCGCGGGCGGCGGCGATCTCCTGGACGTAGAGGGCCATGTCCACGCCGACATGGGGCGCGAGGTCGGTCTTGTTCACCACCAGCACGTCCGATCCGGTGACGCCGCGGCCGCGCTTCCGGGGGATGTCCTGACCGGCGGCGACGTCGATCACGTAGACGGTCAGGTCCGCGAGCTCGGGCGAGAAGGTCGCGGCGAGGTTGTCGCCCCCGCTCTCGATCAGGATGAGGTCGAGGGCGGGATGGGCGCGGCGCAGATCGTCGATGGCGGCGAGGTTGATGCTGGCGTCCTCGCGGATGGCGGTGTGGGGGCAGCCCCCGGTCTCGATCCCGCGGATGCGGTCGGAGGGCAGGACCTGCGCGCGCACGAGGGCCTCGGCGTCCTCGCGGGTGAAGATGTCGTTGGTGATGACGGCCATGGAGAGGCGCGGGGCGAGGCGGCGGGCGAGCGCGATGGTGAGCGTCGTCTTGCCCGCGCCGACCGGGCCGCCGATGCCGACGCGCAGGGGGCCGTGGGGGCTCATCTGTTAATTACTCCGTGAACGCGTACGGGTTCGTGATGAAGGACGAGCCCCTCATCGCCGATCTCGTAGTCGAGGAGGCGGTAGAGCCCGACCCAGTCACCGACCGACCCAGTCCTCGCATCGGTCTCCCGCATCTTCCGGATGGCGACCAGGCCGTGCGTTAACAACGCCCTCTCCAGCGCTTCCTTCCATGCACGCGAGGCGGGCGCCGAGTCCCACCAGTCGCCCATTACGTCATCGAGGCCGTCGACATAGCGTCCCGACTTCATGTCCCAATCGACGCAGGGACGGTATCGGAGAATGGGTACGCGCTCGATTCCCACCGCATCGCGCGCGGCGGCGTTGTTCGCCGTCGCGTACCACTGGCCCTGCTGATGCTTCAGCTTGATCGTAGGCTTCGTCACGTCGCGAATACCTTAGGTTGCAGGGTCTCATGGCGCATCGCGGCGATGGCGGCGCCGATGTCGCAGGTGGCGATGCGGGCGGGGTCGCCATGGGCGGCGGCGACGGCGGCGGCGCGGATGGCGGGGGCGAGGGCGGCGAGGACGCCCTGCCCGGCCGCCTGCCCCAGCCGCATCGCGCGGATCGCGCAGGAGACCTGATTGGCGGCGAAGGACTGGAGGTAGAGGGCGGCGACGGTGACGGGGGAGAGGCCGAGCGGCCGGGCGGCGAGGCCGAGCGCGACGGGAAGCGGACGGGGCGCGTGCTCGGCACCGTCGATCACCCGCAGGGTGCGGGCGAAGGCGGCGCCCATCTCGTCGGTCTCGCGCTGGCGGCCGGCGCCGGCGCACAGGGCGCGGGCGGTGGCGGCGGCGACGTCCGGATCGCCGCCCGCGAGGACGTGGACCAGGAGGACGGCGTCCGAATGCCCCGAGCCGTGGGCGAGCAGGCCGGCGATCCAGTCCGTCAGGGTGGCGGCGTCCGTCACCTGCCCGGCGGCGATGGCGGCCTCGAGCCCGTGGGAATAGGCGAAGGCGCCGAGCGGGAAGGCCGGGGAGAGCCATTGGGTCAGCGTCAGGAGCCCCGGCGGGGCGGCCGCGTCATCCATGGTCCTGGGCGTGGTCGTGGTCGTGGGCGTGGTCGGGCGCGCCCGGCGCGGGCCCGTCCGCGGGGCCGTGCGAATGGCCCATCGTGCGGCCGGTGCCGTAGGCGCCGCCTTCGGGCACGAAGGGCATCCGCGCGGGCTCCAGCGCCGCGCCGAGGCGGCGCAGCATGTCGGCCATGACGGGATCGTCGCGGATGACGAGGCGCGCGGCCTCGATCGCGCAGGGCGTGTGCCGGTTGCCGACATGCCAGGCGTAGCGCGCGACCTGCGGCCCGGTGACGATCAGGCAGGGCTCGGCCGCCGCGACGACGCGCACCGAGGCGCCCTCCCCGGTGAGGACGTCGCCATGGTCGAGGGAGGTCGCCTCGGGCAGGTCGACGAGCGCGTGGCCGCCGCCGTCGAGGGCGATGCGGCGGCGGCGCAGGAACCGGCCCTCGTAGTCGAGGGTGACGGTGGCGGTGGACGGGGCGTCGGGCGGGCCGATCGCGGTGAGGGCGGCGGCGGGCGGGGCCATGCGTCAGTAGAGGAAGTAGCGCTGCGCCATCGGCAGCTCGGCCGCGGGCTCGCAGGTGAGGAGCTCGCCGTCGGCGCGGACCTCGTAGGTCTCGGGGTTCACCTCGATCTCGGGGAGGGCGGCGTTGTGGACCATGTCGGCCTTGGAGACGGAGCGGGTGCTCGCGATGGGGACGGCCGACTTGCGCAGGCCGAGGGCGTCCAGCTCGGCGCCCTCGGAGACGAAGTGCACCGACGATGCCTGCCAGCGACCGGCCGTAGCTGGCGAACATGGGGCGGGAGTGGACGGGCTGCGGGGTGGGGATGGAGGCGTTCGGATCGCCCATCTGCGCCACGGCGATGGAGCCGCCGACGAGGACCATCTCGGGCTTCACGCCGAAGAAGGCGGGGTGCCAGAGGACGAGGTCGGCGCGGAGGCCGGGCGCGACGGAGCCGATCTCGGCGGCCATGCCGTGGGCGATGGCGGGGTTGATCGTGTACTTGGCGACGTAGCGGCGCACGCGCAGGTTGTCGTTCTCGCCCGTCTCGCCCGGGAGGCGCCCGCGCTGGACCTTCATCTTGTGGGCGGTCTGCCAAGTGCGGATGATCACCTCGCCGACGCGGCCCATGGCCTGGGAGTCGCTCGCGATGATGGAGAAGGCGCCCATGTCGTGGAGGATGTCCTCGGCGGCGATGGTCTCCTTTCGGATGCGCGATTCGGCGAAGGCGACGTCCTCGGGGATGGAGCGGTCAAGGTGGTGGCACACCATGAGCATGTCGAGATGCTCCTCCAGCGTGTTCACCGTGTAGGGGCGCGTGGGGTTGGTGCTCGACGGGATGACGTTCGGCAGGCCGCAGACGCGGATGATGTCGGGCGCGTGCCCGCCGCCGGCGCCCTCGGTGTGGAAGGCGTGGATGGTGCGGCCGCCGATCGCGTCGATGGTGCTCTCGACGAAGCCGGATTCGTTCAACGTGTCGGTGTGGATCATCACCTGCACGCCGGTCGCGTCGGCCACGTCGAGGCAGGTGCGGATCGCCTGGGGCGTGGTGCCCCAGTCCTCGTGCAGCTTCAGGGCGCAGGCGCCGGCGCGGACCATCTCTCTGCAGCGCGTCGGGGCGCGAGGCGTTGCCCTTGCCGGCGAGGGCGAAGTTCATCGGGAGGCCGTCGAGCGCCTGGAGCATGCGGCCGATGTGCCAGGGGCCGGGGGTGCAGGTGGTGGCCAGCGTGCCGTGCGCGGGGCCGGTGCCGCCGCCGAGCATGGTGGTGACGCCGGAATGGAGCGCGTCGTCCACCTGCTGCGGGCAGATGAAGTGGATGTGCGCGTCGAAGGCGCCGGCGGTGAGGATGCGGCCCTCGCCGGCGATGATCTCGGTGCCGGGGCCGATGATTATGTCCACGCCGGGCTGGGTGTCGGGGTTGCCGGCCTTGCCGATGGCGTGGATGCGGCCGTCCCGCAGGGCGACGTCGGCCTTCACGATGCCGGTGTGGTCGACGATGAGGGCGTTGGTGATGACGGTGTCGGCGGCGCCCTCGGCGCGGGTGGCCTGCCCCTGCCCCATCCCGTCGCGGATCACCTTGCCGCCGCCGAACTTCACCTCCTCGCCGTAGGTGGTGAGGTCGCGCTCGACCTCGATCCAGAGGTCGGTGTCGGCCAGGCGCACGCGGTCGCCCGTGGTGGGGCCGTACATGGCGGCGTATTCGGCGCGGAAGATGGTGGCGGGCATCGGGGGCCTCAGATCAGGCCGAGGACGCGGGCCTGGCCGCCGGTGCCGCCCCCGTGCCTGGGGGCGCCGACGAAGATCGTGGCGCCGGCGGCGGGCATGCGCTCCAGGCCGGCGACGCATTCGACGCCGTAGCGCCCGGAGGGGAGCCAGGAGTAGTGGACGGCGAAGTCCGCGCTGTTCCCGGGGTCGAGCGAGAGCGTGTCCACGGCGATGGCCGCGGCGCCGGCCTCGATCAGGCGGTCGGTCGTGGCCTTGGCGAAGCCCGGGAAGGCGAGCGTGTCGGTGCCGCCCCGGAAGGCGGCGGCGTCGGACGCCTTCTCCGCCCAGCCGGAGCGCATGGCGACGCAGGCGCCGGGCGGCAATTCGCCGTTGGCGGATATCCAGGCGTCGAGATCCTCGGGATCGACGGTGGCGTTGGGATCCTCGGCGGCCTTGGCGGCGATGTCGATCACGCAGAGCGGGCACATCAGGGCCTCGGGCGCGATCGCGTCGACGCTGGCGCCGCCCTCGGAGAAGTGGAGCGGGGCGTCGACATGGGTGCCGGCGTGCTCGTCGGCCGTGAGGCGGAAGGACTGGTAGTTCGACTCCAGCGAAGCTGACCGTCTCCTCCATGGAGAGGCCGGGGCCGCCCCAGAAGGTCGGGAAATCGGGGGTGAAGACATGGGTGAGGTCGACGACCCGGCCCGAGGACTGCGCCAGGGCGGCGCGGGCCGAGAGGCCGCCCGCGGCGATGGCGGCGGCGCCTGCCGCGGCGCCGGAGAAGAGATCGCGCCGCGAGAGCATGTGGCGGCGGGCGCCTTCGGCGATGCAGGCGTGGCACATGGCGGTGTCCTCCGGTGGGTCGCGCGGGCGGGTCCCGGCGCGGCGGCATGGCCCCATTGGGGCCGGGCGGACGGGCGGCGTCAATCTTCCGCGCGGTGCCCAGGGGGGGGGCGCGCCGGCCGCGGCGCGAAAACCGGCGGAGGCCCTCCCGCCGGCTCAGCGCCCCGCGGGGCCGCGCCGGGCGAGGCGGCGCATGTTGGGGCCGGTGGTGCCGCGCAGGCTGCGTGCCCAGGCCGTCCCGACCTGATCGGGCCTCTTGCCGGACATGGCGGCGCGGCCCGCGGCCATCGCGGCCTCGGCCAGCGCCGGGGGCTTCTCGGCGACCATGCGCCGGTCCTCCGACGGCAGGACGGACCACGCGCCGGCCATGCCCATCAGGCGCATGGCGATCACCATCTGCGACTCCCAGGCGAGGAGCGCCGTCTGCGTGCCGGCGCGCATGAGGTCGGCGGGGGTGGCGCGGTTCGTCATTCTCGTAGGCTCCGGATCAGGGGAAGGCGGTCAGTCGAGCGCGCCCATGACGTCGCCGCGGAAGCCGGTGACGCGGCGGGCGCCGCCATAGGGCACGAGGGAGACGTCCCGCTCCTGCCCCGGCTCGAAGCGGACGGCGGTGCCGGCGGCGATGTCGAGGCGGCGGCCGCGCGCGGCGGCGCGGTCGAAGTCGAGCGCGGGGTTGGCCTCGGCGAAATGGTAGTGCGAGCCGACCTGCACCGGGCGGTCGCCGGTGTTCGCGACCGTGAGGGTCACGGCCCGCGCGCCCGCGTTGAGCGTGATGTCGCCGGGGGCGGTGACGATCTCTCCGGGGATCATCGGGGCGCTCCCGCGGGCGCCGGGCGGCGCGGGCGCCTCACGCCGGCTCCGGCGCGGCGGCGCGGATCGGGTGGTGCACGGTCACGAGCTTGGTCCCGTCGGGGAAGGTCGCCTCGACCTGGACGTCGTGGATCATGGCCGGGATGCCCTCCATGCAGTCGGCGGCGGTGATCACGTGGGCGCCGGCCTCCATCAGGTCGGAGACGGAGCGGCCGTCGCGCGCGCCCTCGACCACGAAGTCGGTGATGAGGGCGACGGCCTCGGGATGGTTGAGGAGCACGCCGCGCGCGCGGCGGTCGCGCGCGACCATGGCGGCGAGGCTGATCAGGAGCTTGTCCTTCTCTCTGGGGGTGAGGTTCATCGCGCGCTCCGCATCATTGTGGCCAGACCCGCGGCAAGGGTAGCAGCGCGGCGAGCGCGCGCGCCAGTGCCCTGCGCAGGGGGGCGGGGTCCGGCGCCCGCATTCTGAGCAGGGCGCGGCCGTCCCAGGCGGAGGACGCGGCCTCCACGCCCTCCGGCGCCGGGAAGCGGATGTCCTGCGCGCCCGGGCCGACGACGTAGAGCGTGGCGAGGGCGGCGGCCCCGCCGAGGAGGGCGGGCGACGCACCGAGGGTGCCGGGGGTCAGGGCGAAGGGCTCGATCCAGAGGGGCGCGCCGTTCCGGCGGACCTCCCGGCGGTCGGTCAGGATCAGGCGCGCGGGACGCTCGCCCATCGCCCGGCGGCCGAGGACGAGCATCTCGCAGCCGATCAGGGTGGCGCCGGGGGCGAGATGGGCGGTGGTGGTGCGGTGCAGGTGGCTGTCCTCGAAGAGGATCGTCTCCTGCGGGAGCCAGGCGAGCTGGGCGTCCGGGCCGAGGTGGAGGGTCACGTCGACATGGGCGGCCCCGCCCGGCGAGGCGTAGGCGCGCTCGGCGGTCTGGGTGGTGCCGGTCGCGGTCCCGGCGGTCAGGGTCAGGTCGTAGCGCAGCCGGTCGCCGCCGGTGACGCCGCCGGCGGTGTTGAGGAACACGGCCTCGGTCCGGCCGCCGTGGACGGCGGGCAGGATCGCCTTGGCCGAGCCGCGCTGCGACAGCCGCTCGAGCCCGCGCGGGCCGAGGCGGACGGCGGCGGCGCCGTCGACGCGCTGGAGGGTGCCGTCCATCGGGCGATGGTGGCGGAGCGCGCGGGGGGTCGCAACGATGACGGCGCGGGGCCCGGCCGCCGCGACGCGGATTGCCGCGGGCGGCGGCGGCGGCTAGGCCCGGGGTCGATGCAGATCACGATCCGCCGCCCCGACGACTGGCACCTCCACCTGCGGGACGGGGAGATGACGCGCCGCGTCCTGCCGGCGACGGCGGCGCATTTCGCGCGCGCCCTGGTGATGCCGAACCTCGTGCCGCCGGTGGTGACCCCGGCGCAGGCGGCCGAGTACCGCGACCGGATCCTGGCCGCCAAGCCGCGGGGCAGCGACTTCCGGCCCCTGATGACGCTCTACCTGACCGAGGCGACCGAGGCGCGCGACGTGCGCGCGGCCGCCGAGATCGGGCTGATCGCGGCGGTGAAGCTGTACCCGGCGGGGGCGACGACGAACTCGGATGCCGGCGTGCGGGACCTGAACCGCGTGCGCCGCGTCCTCGAGGCGATGGCGCAGACCGGGCTGCCGCTCTGCGTGCACGGGGAGGTGACGGACCCCGAGGTCGACATCTTCGACCGGGAGGCGGCGTTCATCGACCGGGTGCTGATCCCGCTGCGCCGGGACGTCCCGGACCTGCGCGTCGTGCTGGAGCACATCACGACGGCGGAGGCGGCGGAATACGTCCTGTCGCACGAGCGCACGGGGGCGACGATCACGCCGCAGCACCTGATGATGGACCGCAACGACCTGCTGGCGGGGGGGCTGCGGCCGCACAACTACTGCCTGCCGGTGCTCAAGCGGCGGCGGCACCGGGACGCGCTTCGGGCGGCGGCGGCGACGGGCGATCCGCGGCTGTTCCTCGGGACGGACAGCGCGCCCCACCCGGTGCACGCCAAGGAGGCGGCGTGCTGCGCGGCGGGGTGCTTCTCGGCGCCCGTGGCGCTGGCGGCCTATGCCACGGTGTTCGACGAGATCGGCGCGCTCGAGCATCTGGAGGGGTTCGCGTCGATGAACGGGCCGAACTTCTACGGGCTGGAGCCGAACGAGGGGTCCGTGACCCTGGTGAGGGAGGCGGCGCCGGCGCCGGCCGCCCCCGAGGGCGTCACCGTCTGGGACCCCGGCCGCCCCCTGCCCTGGCGCGTCGCCGCGTGAGGGCCGCGTGGTCCCGGGCCGCGACCCGCAGGCGTCGTCGCGCCGGCGGGGGCTCGATGCCCCCGCCGGCGCGCCCTCCCCACAGGAGACCCGCATGATCCCCACGAGCTTTCCCCCGGCGGAGGAGATCGCGCGCCTCGCGGCCGGCGCGCTGATCGAGACGGACTCGATCCACTTCCGCCCCGACGCGCCCTTCACGCTCGCCTCGGGCCAGCTCTCGCCGACCTATATCGACTGCCGCCGGCTGATCGGGTTCCCGCGCGTGCGCGCCATGCTGATGGACCATCTGTGCATCACCGCGATGCGCGGCGCCGGCCTGGAGGCGTTCGACGTGATCGCGGGGGGCGAGACCGCCGGCATCCCCTTCGCGGCGATGGTCGCCGACCGCCTGGCCCTGCCGATGGCCTACATCCGCAAGAAGCCGAAGGGGCATGGCCGCGGCGCGCGGATCGAGGGGCCGATGGGCGCGGGCGATCGGGTCCTGCTGGTCGAGGACCTGACGACGGATGGCGGCTCGAAGCTCTCCTTCGTCGACGCGATCCGCGAGACGGGGGCCACCTGCGCGCACACCGCCGTGATCTTCAGCTACGGGATATTCCCGCAGACCACCAAGGTGCTGGGCGATCATGGCGTGACGCTGCACGCGCTGTGCACCTGGTGGGACGTGCTCGCCGCGGCGCGCGAGCGGCGGGCCTTCGACGCGGCCGTGCTGGACGAGGTCTACGAGTTCCTGGACGATCCGGACGCCTGGCGCGCGGCCCGCGCGTGACGCGTCCGCCGCTCCCGCACGATCCACAGGTTATACAGTTTGCCCTCCCGCGGCGGGCCGCCTAGACCCGGCGGATGCGGAGGAACGGGCCATGAACGAGATCGCGACGACCACCTCCGGCATGGCCGTCGCGGGGATGGGGGACGTGCCCTCCCTGCCCCACAACATCGAGGCCGAGCAGCAGCTCCTCGGCGCGATCCTGATGAACAACGACGTGTTCGACCGGGTGTCCTCCCTGGTGACGCCGGGCCATTTCTTCGAGCCGGTGCACGCCCGCATCTTCGAGATCGCGGCCGCCCGCATCCAGAAGAACGCGCTGGCCTCGCCGGTGTCGATCAAGCCGTTCCTGGAGGACGAGCCGGGCTACAAGGCGCTGGGCGGGGCCGCCTATCTCGCCAACCTCGCGGGGGCCGCGGCCGGGGCGTTCGCCGCGCGCGACTACGCCCGGCTGGTGCACGACCTGGCGGTGCGGCGCGAGCTGATCCAGCTCGGGCGCGACGTGTCGGCCAAGGCCGGGACGGTGGACGTGGAGTCCACGCCCGAGGAGCAGATCGTGGAGGCCGAGCAGGCGCTCTACCAGCTCGCGGAGGCCGGCCGGAAGGAGGGCGGGTTCCAGTCGTTCCTCTCGGCCGTGACCGACGCGGTGAAGATCGCGGCCGCCGCCTACAAGCGGGACGGCAAGCTGTCCGGCGCCGCCACCGGGCTGGTGGACCTGGACGCCAAGCTGGGCGGGCTGCACCGCTCGGACCTCCTGATCCTCGCGGGGCGGCCCTCGATGGGCAAGACGTCGCTGGCGACGAACATCGCGTTCAACATCGCCAAGGCCTACAAGAAGGGCCCGCTCGAGGGCGGCGGCGAGGGGGCGGTGGACGGCGGGGTGATCGGCTTCTTCTCGCTGGAGATGTCCTCGGAGCAGCTCGCCGCGCGCATCCTGTCGGAGGCGGCCGAGATCCCCTCCGAGCAGATCCGGCGCGGCGACATGACCGAGGGCGAGTTCCGCCGCTTCGTCGAGGCGGCCAAGACGCTGGAATCCTGCCCCCTCTTCATCGACGACACGCCGGCCCTGGCCATCGCGCAGCTCGCGGCGCGGGCGCGGCGCCTGAAGCGCACCCATGGGCTCGACGTGCTGATCGTGGACTACCTGCAATTGCTGCGCGGCAACGGGCGCAACGAGAACCGGGTGAACGAGATCAGCGAGATCACGCAGGGGCTCAAGGCGATCGCCAAGGAGCTGGACATACCGGTGGTCGCGCTCTCGCAGCTCAGCCGGCAGGTGGAGAACCGCGAGGACAAGCGCCCGCAGCTCAGCGACCTGCGCGAATCGGGCTCGATCGAGCAGGACGCGGACGTGGTGATGTTCGTGTTCCGCGAGGAGTACTACAAGGAGCGCGAGAAGCCGGGGGAGCACGAGGTCGAGAAGATGGCGACCTGGATGGGCGAGATGGAGCGCCTGCACGGGCGCGCCGAGGTCATCATCGGCAAGCAGCGGCACGGGCCGATCGGGACGATCGAGCTGAGCTTCGAGGGCAAGTTCACGCGGTTCGGGAACATCGCGCGGCCCTGGCAGGGCGGCTGACGCCGGGGGGGCTCCGCCCCTCGCGGCCTGGGGCCTGCGGGGGTCGGGCGCGGCTTCGGCGGGGGCGCGGGCCGGCGGGCGCGTCGCCCGGCGGGCCGTCCGGCCGGCATGTGGCGGATGCCTCCGGCGACGACATGGGCGCCGCAATGTCGGGCCTGGGGCAGCCCTCCGACGCGGCGCGCGCCTGCTGGCAAGTGGCCACGCCGGAGGACCGTCTTCGCGGGCCGCAGGAAGGGTTCCCACCCTGTGCGGCCCGGCCATCGTGACCGCGCCGCGTTGACGATTTCCTAACGTCCCTCTTTGCGGCCCAAATATCCCCGAGGGGTCCGGGGAGCGGAGCGTCCCCGGGCGGCGGGCGACGGGGCCGGAGGCTCCGTGAGCCCGGCGCCTCCTATTCGGCGGCCAGGGCGCGCTTGGCGAGCATCGGCGCGAGATAGCGGCCGGTGTGGCTGCCCTCGATGGCGGCGATGTCCTCGGGGGTGCCGGTGCCGACCACGGTGCCGCCGCCGTCGCCGCCCTCGGGGCCGATGTCGATGACCCAGTCGGCGGTCTTCACCACGTCGAGATTGTGCTCGATCACGACGACGGTGTTGCCGCCGTCGACGAGCTCGTGGAGGACCTCCAGGAGCTTCCTCACGTCCTCGAAATGGAGGCCCGTGGTCGGCTCGTCGAGGATGTAGAGCGTGCGGCCCGTGCTGCGCTTGGCCAGCTCCTTGGAGAGCTTGACCCGCTGCGCCTCGCCGCCCGAGAGGGTCGTGGCCTGCTGCCCGACCTTGATGTAGCCCAGGCCGACGCGCATGAGCGCGTCCATCTTCTCGCGGATCGAGGGGACGGCGCGGAAGAACTCCTGCGCGTCCTCGACGGTCATGTCGAGGACGTCGGCGATGGACTTGCCCTTGAAGGCGACCTCCAGCGTCTCGCGGTTGTAGCGGGCGCCGTGGCAGGTCTCGCAGGTGACGTAGACGTCCGGAAGGAAGTGCATCTCGATCTTGATGACGCCGTCGCCCTGGCAGGCCTCGCAGCGCCCGCCCTTCACGTTGAAGGAGAAGCGGCCCGGCTTGTAGCCGCGGGTCTTGGATTCCGGCAGGCCGGCGAACCAGTCGCGGATCGGGGTGAAGGCGCCGGTATAGGTCGCGGGGTTGGAGCGGGGGGTGCGGCCGATGGGGCGCTGGTCGATGTCGATGACCTTGTCGAGATGCTCCAGCCCGCGCACCGTCTCGCAGGGCGCGGGGGTCTGGCGCGCACCGTTGAGGGCGCTCGAGGCGGTCTTGAACAGGGTCTCGATGGTGAGGGTGGACTTGCCGCCGCCGGAGACGCCGGTGACGGCGACGAAGCGGCCGAGGGGGAAGTCGACGGTGATGCCCTGGAGGTTGTTGCCGGTCGCCTTGACCACGGTGAGCGACTTCTTGTTGCCCTTGCGGCGGAGCCGGGGGACGGCGATCTCCCGCCGGCCGGCGAGGTAGTCGCCGGTGACCGAGGCGTCGTTGGCGATCAGCTCCGCCACCGTGCCCTCCCCCACGACGCGCCCGCCATGCACGCCGGCGCCGGGGCCGATGTCGAACACGTAGTCGGCCTCGCGGATGGCCTCCTCGTCGTGCTCGACCACGATGACGGTGTTGCCCTGGTCGCGCAGGTTCTTGAGCGTGGTCAGCAGGCGGTCGTTGTCGCGCTGGTGCAGGCCGATGGAGGGCTCGTCGAGGACGTAGAGCACGCCGGTCAGGCCGCTCCCGATCTGCGACGCCAGGCGGATGCGCTGCGACTCGCCGCCCGAGAGGGTTCCGGCGTTGCGGCTCAGCGTGAGGTACTGCAGGCCGACATTGTTGAGGAAGCCGAGGCGCTCCCCGATCTCCTTGACGATGGCGCGGGCGATCTCGCGGCGCTGCGGGGAGAGGGTGTCCATCACGCCGGCGATCCAGGCGACCGCCTGGGCGATCGACATCTCGACCACCTGGCCGACATGGAGGCGCTCCGCGGGCGTGCCCCTGGCCGGTCCGATCTTCACCGCGAGGGCCTCGGGGCGCAGGCGGTAGCCCTCGCAGACATGGCAGGGGCGGTTGTTCTGGTAGCGCTCGAACTCCTCGCGGACCCAGGCCGAGTCCGTCTCGCGGTAGCGGCGCTCCATGTTGGGGATGACGCCCTCGAACGGCGCGCGTCACCTGGTAGACGCGGCCGCCCTCGTCATAGCGGAACTTGATCTCCTCGCCGTCCGGAGCCGTGCAGGAACACCTGCTGCACGTGCGCCGGCAGGTCCTTCCAGGCGGTGCTCGCCTTGAACTCGTAATGCTTGGCGATGGCCTGGATCGTCTGCAGGAAGTAGGGCGACTTGCCCTTGCGCCAGGGCGCGAGGGCGCCGTCCGCCAGCTTCAACGCGGCGTCGGGCACGACGAGGCGCTCGTCGAAGAAGAGCTCGACCCCGAGCCCGTCGCATTCGGGGCAGGCGCCGAACGGGGCGTTGAAGGAGAACAGGCGCGGCTCGATCTCGGGGATGGTGAACCCCGACACGGGGCAGGCGAACTTCTCCGAGAACGTGTGCCGCTCGGGCTCGGCGCCCTCCGCCGCCGCGGTCTCGAAGATGGCGATGCCGTCCGCCAGGTCGAGCGCGGTGCGGAAGCTGTCGGCCAGCCGCTGCTCCATCCCCTCGCGGATGACGACGCGGTCGACGACCACGTCGATGTCGTGGCGGAACTTCTTGTCCAGCGCCGGGGGCTCGTCGAGGTCGTGGAACGCGCCGTCGACCTTCACGCGCTGGAAGCCGGACTTGCGCAGCTCCAGCATCTCCTTGCGGTACTCGCCCTTCCGGTCGCGGACGATGGGCGCGAGGAGGTAGCCGCGGGTGCCGTCCTCCATGGCCATCATGCGGTCGACCATGTCCTGCACCTGCTGGGCCTCGATCGGGAGGCCGGTGGCGGGGGAGTAGGGCTGCCCGACGCGCGCGAAGAGGAGGCGCATGTAGTCGTAGATCTCGGTCACGGTGCCGACGGTGGAGCGGGGGTTCTTCGACGTGGTCTTCTGCTCGATGGAGATCGCGGGCGAGAGGCCCGAGATGTGGTCGACGTCGGGCTTCTCCATCATGTCGAGGAACTGCCGCGCGTAGGCGGAGAGCGATTCGACGTAGCGGCGCTGACCCTCGGCGTAGATCGTGTCGAAGGCGAGGGAGGACTTGCCCGAGCCGGAGAGCCCCGTGATGACGACGAGCTTGTCGCGGGGAATGTCGACGTCCACGTTCTTGAGGTTGTGCTCGCGCGCGCCGCGGACCTCTATGAACTTCTGATCGGCCATTGGTCCCACCCCGATAGGCGCATCCCGGGCAGATAGAGGACCGGCCCGCGGACGCAAGCCGGGAGGCGGAACGTGCGCGGAACATCGCGGGGTCCCGAAACAATGGGTTTCCTGCTAGCCCATTGTCGTTAATCACGAATTCGCTGATCCCCGCCTCGAAACCGCCCCAATCATTCGTCAGGTATTTTATCGAACGGCCCGACCGCGGGCCCCGATGAATGGAGAGACCCGATGACCAAGACCCTGACCCTCGCCGCCCTCGCCACCGCGCTGTGCGCCGGAACCGCCGCGATCGCCGGCCCCGTGTCCTTCGCCGCCGACTGCGCCGCCGACGCCGCGCGCGGCACCGCGCTGTCCGCGGGCCGCGTGACGTGCAGCCGCGACGGCGCGCGCAACCTCGTGGGCAATATCGAGGTCTTCGAGGACGCCGCCGACCTGACGGGCGACGACGATTTCTACTCCCTCGGGCTGGGCGGCTCGCTGGTGATCCAGTTCGACCCGGCCTTCACCGGCCCGGTCATGGCGGTCGAGATCACCAACGGGCGCGCGTCCTCCAGCCATGACGAGGCGGCGGAGATCTACGGCTCGGTCGACGGGATCGTCTTCGACCTGCTGGGCACGATCGACAACCAGATCGGCGCCGCGACCGGCAGCCGCGGGACGCGCTCGACCCTGACCTTCACCCAGACCTACTCGTTCCTCGGGTTCAAGGACGTGTCGAAGGCGATGTTCGCCGGCACGCGTTCGGAGGACGGGTTCGACCTCGACGCGATCTCGGTGGCGACGATCCCGCTGCCGGCGACGGCGCTGATGCTGCTGGCCGGCGTGGGCGGGCTGGGCGCGATGCGCGCGCGGCGCCGGGCCTGACGCGCGCGGCCCTTCGGGGCCGGTGCGACCGACGTGGACGCCGCGGGGCTCAGGCCGCGCGGCGTTCGCGTGCGGCGCGCCCGTACACCGCCGCGGAGGCGAGGGCGCCCGCCGCGCAGATCGCGGCCGACAGGATGAGGAGGCCGGCCGAGCCGCCCGCCGCGTGCGCCGCGATGAGGAGCGGCGTGCCGGTGAAGGTGCCGACATTGCCGAGCTGCGCCATGGCGCCGTTGGCGCGGGCCTGGTCGGCGAAGGACCGGTTGAGCGCGGGCACGGCGGCGAAGCCGGCGCCGGCGACGAGGCCGGTGGCGCCCATGGCCGCGAGGGCGACCGCCGGGGCGGCCCCGCCCGCGAGGGGCAGGACCGCGAAGAGCGCCGCCGAGGCCGCGAAACCGAGGACCACGATACGGCCGGGCGCGACGGCCCTCGCGAGGACCCCTGCCCCGAACGTGCCCGCGAGGTTGGTGAGCGGCAAGGCCGCCGCAAGCCAGAGCGCGCTGAGCGCCCCCGGAAGCACCGCGACCAGCGCGATGAAGAGCGAGGTGTAGATGCCGTGCCCGACCGCGGGGGCGATGCGCGGGGCGGCGCCGTAGACCGCGCGATGGGCGGCCAGGGGGCGCGGGAGCGGCGCGCGGCCCGGCGGCGTGCGCGGCAGGACCCGCCAGAGGACCGGCCAGAGCGCCAGGAGCGCCAGGCCGTGCGCCGCGAAGACCGCGCCGACCCCGCCCAGGCGGGCGAGCGGTGGCACCGCGAGGGCCGTCAGCGCGAAGCCCACGCCGAAGAAGGTGCCCCAGAGGCCCATGACGACGGGCCGGGCGGCCGCGCTGGAGGAGCCGGCCATGAGGGTGGGCAGCGCGACGACGAGCGCCAGGTGGCCCGCGCCCTCCAGCCCGCGCAGGGCCATGAGCGTCCAGAAACCCGGCAGCGCGGCCTGCGCCAGCGACAGGATGCCGGAGGCGGCGACGGCCGCGAGGATCGCCGGGCGGGGGCCGAGGCGGGCCACGACGGCGCCGGCCAGGACGCCGAGCACGATGCCGACCGCCGCGACGGCCGAGACGAGGAACGCGACCGGCGCGCCGCGGTAGCGCACGTGCAAGAGGTCGAGCGTGAGCGAGACCTTGGCGAACTGCATCGCCGCGAGGAGCCCCGCGGCGAAGAGGAGCGCGACGAGGCCCCAGCGCGTGCGCGTCATCGGGGCGCGGACGCGGAACGGGCCGCCCCCCGGCTGGGGGACGGCCCGCTCTGACGCGATCGGTTCGGCGGGTGGATCAGAAGCCGACGCTCATCTTCAGCGACAGGGTGTTGTAGTCGATGTCGGCGTCGGTGTCGTCGAAGTTGTTGAAGCCGTGGTAGTTGTACTCGGCGCCCAGGGCGACGCGCTCGGTCACCTTGTAGGAGACGCCCAGGCCGGCGGCGAGGCCGGTGTCGCTCAGGTCCTCGTCGCCGGCGTCGACGTCGAGATAGGCGAGGCCGAGCGTCCCGTAGACGAGGGTGCGGCCGCCGAAATCGTAGCCGGCGCGGCCGACGAGGCGGCCACCGTAGTTGATCTCGGCGTTCTCGGTGCCGAGGTCGTTGCCGTCATCGTCGTTGATGTCGGTGTTGATGTCGCCGCCGCCGCCGAAGATCGCGACCTCGGGGCCGAAGACGAAGGCGCCGCGCTGGATGTTGTAGCCGGCATGGGCGGAGTAGGCGAAGCCGCTGTTGTCCTCGTCGACGCCGTCGAAGACCTCCTCGAAGGCGTTGTCGTCGTCGCCATCGTCATCGTCGTCGTCGTCGTCGTCATTGGCCGGGTTGTCGAGGCCGAAGGTGCCGCCGCCGATCGCGGCACCGGCATAGGCGCCGCCCCAGCCGAGGGCGACGGGCGCCGCCGCGATGGGGGCCATGACCGGCGCCTCGATGATCGGCTGAGCGACGCCGCCGGCGAAGGCGGGCGCGCCGAGCACGGTGGCGAGGGCGGCGGAGGTGAGGAGGTGCTTCATGACCGAAATTCCCGATTGGGTGTGTGGCGCCGAGGCGTGGCGATGATCCGGACCTAGGAAGCCGGCCCGCCCGCGTCCACGCCCTTCAGCTTCCCGGCGAGCGTGGTTGCGCCGATGCAACAGGACACGC
The DNA here is from genome assembly GCA_963832275.1 of uncultured Alphaproteobacteria bacterium. Lineage (GTDB taxonomy): Bacteria > Pseudomonadota > Alphaproteobacteria > Rhodobacterales > Rhodobacteraceae > Hasllibacter. The sequence goes on along the minus strand of CAWHTQ010000019.1, from coordinate 2,404,226 downwards.
GAACGTGACGGCGGAAGCCCGCCGATCCCGGGCCGCGGGGCCGGTCGCGGGCTCAGAAGTGGATCGCGCGGCCATCGGCGTCGAGGACGCTCTCGTGCATCATCTCGCTGAGCGTCGGGTGCGGGAAGACCGTGTGCGCGAGGTCCTCCTCGGTGGTCTCGAGCTGGCGGCCGATCACGTAGCCTTGGATCAGCTCGGTCACCTCGGCGCCGATCATGTGCGCACCCAAGAGCTCCCCCGTCTTGGCGTCGAAGATGGTCTTGACCATGCCCTCCGGCTCGCCGAGCGCGATCGCCTTGCCGTTGCCGACGAAGGGGAAGTGACCGACCTTGATCTCGTAGCCGGCCTCCTTGGCCTGCGCCTCGGTATGGCCCACGCTGGCGACCTGCGGGTGGCAGTAGGTGCAGCCGGCGATGCTCTCGGGCCGGACGGGGTGCACGTCGTTGCGGCCCGCGATCAGCTCGGCGACCATGACGCCCTCATGCGACGCCTTGTGCGCCAGCCAGGGCGCGCCGGCGATGTCGCCGATGGCGTAGAGCCCCTCGACGCCGGTGCGGCAGTACGCGTCGGTGACGACATGGGACTTCTCGACCGTGACGCCCGCCTCCTCCAGGCCCGAGCCCCTCGACGTTGCCGACGATGCCGACGGCGGCGATGACCGTGTCGAACGCGTGCTCGGCGGCCTCGCCGTTCGCCTCGATGGTGGCGATCACGCGGTCCTCCTGCCGGTCCAGGCCCTTCACGATGGCCTTGGGCAGGATGGTCATGCCCTGCTTCTCGAACTGCTTCCGGGCGAAGGCGCTGATCTCGGCGTCCTCGACCGGCAGGATGCGGTCCATGACCTCCACCACGGTCGTCTGCGCGCCGAGCGTGTTGTAGAAGCTTGCGAACTCGATGCCGATGGCGCCGGAGCCGACGACGAGCAGCTTCGACGGCATGTGAGGGGGTTGCAGGGCGTGCTTGTAGTGCCACACGCGCTTGCCGTCCGCCTCCAGCCCCGGCAGGTCGCGGGCGCGCGCGCCGGTGGCGATCACGATGGCGGGGGCGGTCAGGGTGTCGGTGCCCTTGTCGGTCTTCACCTCGACGCGGCCGGGCCCGGCGAGCCGGGCCTCGCCCATCACGGTCGTGACCTTGTTCTTCTTGAAGAGGTGGCCGATCCCGCCGGAGAGCTGCTTGGCGACGCCGCGCGAGCGCTTCACCACCGCGTCCAGGTCGTAGGAGATGCCTTCGGCCTTCAGCCCGAACTCCTTCGCGCGGTGCATCAGGTGGAACACCTCGGAGGAGCGCAGCATCGCCTTGGTGGGGATGCAGCCCCAGTTGAGGCAGATGCCGCCCAGGTGCTCGCGCTCGACGCAGGCGACCTTGAGGCCGAGCTGCGCGGCCCGGATCGCGGCGACGTAGCCGCCCGGCCCCGCGCCGATGACGATCATGTCGTACTTGGTCTCGGCCATGGCGGCGCCTCCCGGTGCGGTTGCCTCGCCCCCGCGTCTAGCGCGGAGAGGGGCCGGAACGGAAGGGAGGCGGGGCGCGGCGGATCGGGCCGCGGTTGGGGCCCCGGTCAGGTCCCCGTCAGGCCCCGGTCAGGCGTCGTGGTTCGGGTCGTAGCGGTCGTCGCCGGGGCCGCGCGCGGCGCGGGCGCGCACGATCCAGCTCCAAATGAAGCCCGCGACGCCCACGAGGATGATCGCGTAGCCCACCGGGGCGAGCCAGAGCGGCGCCGCGCGCGTGGCCGGATCGGTGAGCAGGCCCGGCAGGACCGCGACCAGGACGAAGCCGAGCAGGATCACCAGGAGCCAGAGGCGGCGGCGCATCATGCCGCGGCCTCGCCCTGCAGGGAGCGGACCACGGCGCCGTAGCCGCCGGCCTCGATCCAGGCGGCCTCCTCGGGGCGGGTGTCCCGGCCCAGCGCCGCGTTGCGGAAGGGAAAGCGGCCGAAGTCGCGGATGACCTCGCGGTGCGCGCGCGCGTGCAGGAGGTTGGAGTTCGGCTCGTCGCCGCCCGGCATCCGGTCGGCGATCAGGCGCACGGAGCGGTCCTGATGGCGCAGGTCCTCCGAATGCATGAACGGCAGGTAGAAGAACTGCCGCGCGGGCGGGTCGATCCGCTTGTCCCAGCCGTGGCGGATCGCGGCATGGGCGGCGCCCAGGGCGAGCGCGTCGGTGGCGAAGGCGCGCGCGTCCCCGCGGTGGACGTTGCGGGGGAACTGGTCGGTGACGACGCAGTAGGCGAGCGCCCCGGAGGGGTGGGTCAGCCAGAGCGACAGCGCGCCCTCGGCGGCGGCCTCCATCGTGGGGCCGAACAGCTCGGCGATGCGCGCGTCCAGCGCGGGGCCGCCGCCGTACCAGCCATCGGGTCCGGTCTCGTCGATCCAGAAGCTCAGCACCTCTGCCGCGTCGCGGGTCATGTCGGGGATCCTCCGCCGGCGCGGCCGGTGCGGCGGCGCGTCGGGGGAAGACTAGGCGCGCGCGCCCCGTCCCGGCAACGGCCTCGGTGGAGGACGCGCGCGGCCGCGGCCCTCACGCCGCGCGGCCCGTGGCCTCGGCGCCATGCTCCATGTCCTCGCCCACCGCCTCGATCACGACGGGCGTCGCGGTGCCGAAGACCGGCGCGTAGGGCGTCGTCTCGTCCACGGGGGTGGCGGGGCGGCGGGTCATGCGCCAGCCGGCATAGGCCGCGAGCATGGTCAGGATGGCGGCGATGAAGCCCCAGAACGCGCCCGGCCCGATCGATTCCATCAGCACGCCGAGGATCAGGGGCCCGAGGATCGCGCCGGTGCCGTTGATGAACAGCAGGCGCCCGGAGGCGGCGGCCATGTCCTCGTAGTCGATCGCGTCGTTCACGTAGGCGATGAGAAGCGCGTAGAGCGGGTTCGACATGCCGCCGACGACGAACGCGGACAGAAGGAGCGTCTCGTAGTCGCCCCCTCCGAACGCGCCGACGAGGCCCCCGGCCGCGCCCACGCCCGAGGCGCCCAGGATCAGGATGCGCCGGTCCATCCGGTCCGACGCCCAGCCGATCGGCACCTGGAACGCGACGGCGCCGATGTAGAACATCGAGATCAGCAGGCCGATGCGCGCCACGCTGAGCCCCGCCTGGCTGGCGTAGACCGAGGCCATGCCGAACTGCGCGGCGAAGATGCCGCCGGTCAGGAACATGCCCACGCAGCCGAGCGGCGAGACCTCCCAGATGCGGCGGAAGGACATCGCCTTCGTGCTGGAATAGGCCGGGGCCGGCGTGACCGAGAGGAGGATCGGCGCGAAGGCGAGGCTGACCAGGACGGACGGGATGATGAAGAGCACGTAGCCCGCCGGGTCGCCCAGCGTCAGGATGCCCTGCGCGGCGACGATGCCGGCCATCTGCACCAGCATGTAGAGCGACAGCGCGCTGCCGCGGTTGGCGGCGGTGGTGGCGCTGTTCAGCCAGCTCTCGGCGGTGATGTAGACGCCGCAGAAGCAGAACCCGATCGCCGCGCGCAGGAGGATCCAGGCGATGGGGTCGGCGATCGCCGGATAGAGGATGAGCACCGCCGAGATGCCCGAGCCGAGCGCCGCGAACACGCGCACGTGGCCGACGCGCCGGATCAGGCCGGGGGTCACGTAGGAGGACAGCAGGAAGCCCGCGAAGTAGCTCGACATCACGGCCGACATCTCGAAGGTGGAGAAGCCCTCGAGCTGTCCGCGCACGCCCAGGAGCGAGCCCTGCAGACCGTTGCCGACCATCAGGAGGCCGATGCCCAGCAGGAGCGCCCAGCTCGCGAGGAAGACCTTTATCATGTCCGTCTCCCTGGCCCGGCTGGAGCGTCCGGCCCTATCAGCGCGGGCGCACCGGCAAGGCCCCGCCAGCGACCCGCGCCGCGTCGGTTTCGGGCGGCGGGGCGCGTCACGGGACCAGCAGGCTGGAATCGCCGTAGCTGAAGAAGCGGTAGCGCGCGGCGATGGCGTGGGCGTAGGCGGCGCGGATGCGCTCCGGCCCGGCGAAGGCGGAGACCAGCATCATCAGGGTCGAGCGCGGCAGGTGGAAGTTGGTCATCAGGGCGTCCGAGGCGCGGAAGTCGAAGCCGGGGCGGATGAAGATGTCCGTCGCGCCCTCCCACGGCTCGACGGCGCCGGGGCGGGCCGCCGTCTCGATCAGGCGCATCGCGGTGGTGCCGACGGGCACGATGCGGCCGCCCGCCGCCCGCGTCGCCGCGATCTCCCCGGCCGCCGCCTCGCTCACGCGGCCGCGCTCGGCGTGCATGCGGTGGGCGGCGAGGTCCTCGCCCTTCACCGGCAGGAAGGTGCCGGCGCCGACATGGAGCGTGACGTGGGTGAACGCCACGCCGCGGGCGCGCAGGGCCGCGAGCAGCGCCTCGTCGAAATGGAGGGAGGCGGTCGGCGCGGCGACGGCGCCGGCCTCGCGCGCCCACACGGTCTGATAGTCGGTCTCGTCGGCGGCGTCGGGCGCCCGGCGGCCCGCGATGTAGGGCGGCAGGGGCATGGCGCCGGCACCGGCGAGCGCCGCGTCGAAGGCCGCGCCTTCGGCGTCGAAGCGCAGGCGGGCGCGGCCGCCCTCCCCTCTGGCGACGAGCGTGGCCGAGAGGCGGTCCGAGAAGCGCACCGCCTCGCCCACGCGGAGCTTGCGCAGCGGCTTGACGAGCGCGTCCCAGTCGCCGCCCGGCTGGGCCTCCAGGAGGGTCGCCTCGATCCGGGCCTCGCCGGCGCCGGGGGCGGAATCGCCGGTGGCGCGGCGGCGCAGGCCCGTGAGGCGCGCGGGGATCACGCGCGTGTCGTTGAGGATCAGGCGGTCGCCCGGCCGCAGGATCGACGGCAGGTCGGTCACGCGCCGGTCGTGCAACGCGCCGCCCGCGCAGTGCAGCAGGCGCGCGGAGGAGCGCGGGCGCGCCGGCCGCAGCGCGATGAGCTCCTCGGGCAGGTCGAAATCGTAGGCGGCGAGGCGGGTCCAGTCGGTCATGGCGCGCGCCTTGCCCTCGGCGGGGGCGCGCATCAAGGCTCGAACCGGCGGCGCGGGCGCCCTACCCTCCCGCCAGCGACAACGAGGAGCGATCCGATGAGCGATGCGACGACCGAGGGGCCCAAGCCGGGCGAGCCCGCGCCGACATTCGTGCTGCCCTCCCCGGACGGGGAGGTCGGCCTGAGCGATTTCGACGGGCAGAGCGTGGTGCTCTACTTCTACCCGCGCGACGACACGCCGGGCTGCACGACCGAGGCCAAGGACTTCACCGCCCTGGCGGCGGAGTTCGACGCGGCGGGCGCGAAGGTGCTGGGCGTGTCCCGGGACACGGTCGACGCGCACGCCAAGTTCGCGGCCAAGCACGCGCTGGGCGTCACGCTCCTGTCGGACGCCCAGGGGCAGGTCTGCGAGGCCTACGGCGTGTGGGTCGAGAAGAGCATGTACGGCAAGACGAGCATGGGGATCGAGCGGGCGACCTTCCTGATCGACGGCACGGGCGAGGTCCGGCAGGTGTGGCGGAAGGTGAAGGTGCCGGGACATGCCGAGGCGGTGCTTGAGGCCGCACGGGGCCTGCCGCGGTGACGGCGATGCGTGGCATCTTCGCCGCAAGCGGCGGGGATTGAGCGAGATTCTGCCGAGTGTGGCGCCGCGGGCGGTGGATCGCCGCGACCGGCGCCGGTTCGGTTGCCGCGCCACGGGTCGGGCGGTAGTCACCCCGGAGGGCTCCGCCGCGGGGGACCGTCCGTTCGCGGACGTCGCGGCGCGCCCGGAGTAACGGGGAGCGCCGCGCACGTGAGAATCCGCCATCGCCTATCGCCTGAGCGCCGCGCTCGAACGCCGCCTCCCCGAGCGCCGCGTCTTCCTTCGGACCGATGGCGACACGCGCTTCCTGCGCCTGAGCCCCGCCGCGCAGCTCGGCGGCCTGGCCGGGGCCTCGGCCTTCGTCGCCTGGGGGATCGTCGCGACCGCGATCGTCCTGATGGACGGGGTCGGCTCGGGCAGCCTGCGCGACCAGGCGCAGCGCGAGCAGGCGGTCTACGAGGCCCGGCTCGAATCCATGGCCCTGGAGCGGGACGTGCGCGCCCATGAGGCGCGCGGCGCCGAGGAGCGCTTCGACCAGGCGATGGGGACCCTGGGCCGGATGCAGACGACCCTCCTGGAGGCGCAGACGCGGATCGCGGAGCTGGAGGCGGCGTTCGAGATCGCGGCCGACCGCACCCGCGGCGCGCGGCGGGCCCTGGGAGAGGCGGAGGCGCGCCTGGCGGCGGCGGAGTCCGGCGATGCCGCCCCCTCGGCGTCGGACGGCGCGACCGTCGACGTGCTGGCCGCCGCGCTGGGCACGACCGCGGCCGAGCGCGACGACCTGCAGGTGATCGCGGACGGCGCCGAGGCCCGCGAGGCCGAGCTGCTGGCCGAGGCGGAGGCGACCGCGCGCCATCACGACCGCATCTTCGCCCAGCTCGAGGAGGCGGTGAACGTCTCGGTCGCGCCGCTCGAGCGGATGTTCGCGGCGGCCGGGCACGACCCGGATTCGATCCTGCGGACGGTGCGCCGGGGCTATTCGGGCCAGGGCGGCCCCCTGACGCCGATCGTCTCGACCATGGGGACGGCCGACATGGCCGCGGGGCGCGCCAACGCGATCCTGCGCTCGATGGAGGAGATGGACGCCTATCGCCGCGCCGCCGAGACGCACCCGTTCGCGGACCCCGTCCCGTCCAGGGCCTACCGCCAGACCAGCGGCTTCGGCCACCGGAGCGACCCGTTCGGGCGCGGCGCCCGGATGCACAACGGGCTCGACTTCGCGGGGGGCCACGGAACGGGGATCCACGCCACCGCGGACGGGCGGGTGGCGCGCGCGGGGCGCATGTCGGGCTACGGCAAGGTGATCGATATCGACCACGGGAACGGGTACCTCACGCGCTTCGCGCACCTGTCCTCGTTCGACGTGAGCGTGGGCCAAAGGGTATCGCGCGGCGATCGGATCGGTGGTATGGGCAACACCGGACGGTCGACCGGCACCCACCTGCACTACGAGGTGCACAGGAACGGCGTGCCGGTGAACCCGATGACGTACATCAAGGCGGCCCGCGATGTTTTCTAAGAGCAAGATCAACGACCCCGCGCCCGCCGGCAGCGGCGCGGCGCCGGCCAAGCCGGGCGCGGAGTACAAGCCCGCCCCGCCCTCGGCCGCGCCGAAGGCCAAGCCGCCCGCGTCCACCCTGTCCTCGGACCTGGTGATCACCGGGAACGTGCGCACATCGGGCGACATCCAGGTCGAGGGCGAGATCGAGGGCGACATCCGCGCCCACCTCCTGACGGTCGGCGAGGGCGCGACCGTCAAGGGCGAGGTGATCGCCGACGACGTGGTCGTGAACGGCCGGATCGTCGGCCGGGTGCGCGGCCTCAAGGTGCGCCTGACCGCGACGGCGCGGGTGGAGGGTGACATCATCCACAAGACCATCGCGATCGAGAGCGGCGCCCATTTCGAGGGCTCGGTCCAGCGCCAGGACGATCCGCTCCAGGCGAAGGTCAAGACGCCGCCCCCCCGGCCCGAGGACTGACGGGCGAGGCCCGGCATCGGGGCGCGGCCTGCCGGGCGAATGCTTAAAATGCGGTGGACTCCGGCGCGGGGCGCGGGCGCCCGTGGCGTGCCCCCGGAGGGGCTCGAACCCCCGACCCCCTGATTACAAATCAGGTGCTCTGCCAGCTGAGCTACAGGGGCGCGCGCCCTGCCGTAGCCCCAGGCGCGGGGCGCTTCAAGCGGGGCCGCCTCACTTGTGCGGCGGGCGGGCGCCGCGCTAGGCAATCTTCGTCGGCCGGACCCTGGCCGCGATGGTGAAGGCCCGCACGCCCCGATGTCAGACCTCGCTCCGGACAGGCCGGACCTCGCGCCGCATCCCCTCCCCTTCCCGGTCGTCGGGGTCGGCGCGTCGGCCGGCGGGCTGGAGGCGTTCGAGAACTTCCTGAACGCGATCGATCCCGCCTTCCCGGCCGCCTACATCCTGGTCCAGCACCTCGACCCGACGCATGAGAGCCTGCTGGCCGAGCTGCTCGCGCGCCACACGAGCTTGGCCGTCACGCAGATCACCGACGGGACGGTGGTGCGCGAGGGCGGGGTCTACATCATCCCATCGGCCTCGGCGCTGCAGATCTGCGACGGGGTCCTGAGCCTGGTGGAGTTCGACGCACCGCGGGGCTTCCGCCGCCCGATCGACGACTTCTTCGCCTCGCTCGCGGTCGACCAGGGGCCGAACGCGGCCGCGATCGTCCTGTCGGGCACCGGCGGCGACGGGACGGTGGGCATCCGCGCGATCAAGGAGGCCGCGGGCCTGACCCTGGTGCAGGACCCGGACGAGGCGGCCTATGACGGCATGCCGACGAGCGCGATCCGAACCGGCCTCGTCGACTTCGTCACGCCCTCGCGGGAGATGCCGGCGGTGCTGCGCCGCTATTTCGACGCGCGCGACCGGATGGAGGCGCCGTCGGTCCAGGAGCGCGAGCTGATGCTCACCCGGGTCCTGGACGCGGTGCGCGCGCAGTCGGGCCACGATTTCGGGTCCTACAAGGTCAACACGATGACGCGCCGCGTGCGCCGGCGGATGCAGGTCCTCGATCTGGACGACGCGGACGATTATGTCAGCGTGCTCAAGCGCAGCCCCGCCGAGGGCGATGCGCTGCTCCAGGACCTCCTGATCAACGTGACCAGCTTCTTCCGCGACCCGGAGGTCTGGGCCGAGGTGGCCGCACGGGTCGTGCCGCAGATCGTGGCGCAGGCCGGGCCCGACCGGCCGATCCGCGTCTGGGTGCCGGCCTGCTCGAGCGGGGAGGAGGCCTACACCGTCGCGATCCTCTTCGCCGAGGCGCTCGACGCCCTGCCGGACGAGGCGTCGCGCGATGCGCGTGAGGTGCAGGTCTTCGCGACCGATATCGACGAGGAGATGCTGGCGCGCGCGCGGCGGGGATTCTACATGGCCCCGGCCCTGGCGGAGGTGCCCGCGCACCTGGTGGCGCGGCACTTCACCGCCTCGGAGGACGGATACGAGGTCTCCAAGCGGGTGCGCGACATGGTGCGCGTCTCGGCCCATTCGCTGATCAAGGACCCGCCGTTCTCGCGGCTGGACCTGATCTCCTGTCGCAACCTGCTGATCTACTTCGACGCGGCGCTCCAGGCGCGGGTGCTGCCGCTCTTCCACTACGCGATGCGGCCCGATGGCTGGCTCCTGCTGGGCTCGGCGGAGAACATCGGCGGGCGGGACGACCTCTTCGAGGCGGTCGCGCGAAAGGAGCGGCTCTACAAGAAGGTGCCGCGCTCGACCTCGAACTTCGTGCTGCCGCTGATGCCGCGCGGCCGGTCGGTGGCGCCGCGGCCGGCGAACGACCTCGCGCGCGAGGCCGCCGGGGCGCGCGAGGACCGCGAGGCGCGCATCGCCCGGCGGATGGCCGAGCGCTACGCCCCGCCGCACGTGATCGTGGACCGGACCGGGTGCATCGTGCACGCCTCGCCGCGCACGGCGCCCTTCCTGCAGCTCTCCGTCGGGGAGCCGAGCACGCGGCTGCTCGACCTGGCGCCCCCCGGCCTGCGCACGGCGCTGCGCGCGATGCTGGCCGCGATGGCGGAGCGGCGGCGGCGGGTGATCCGGCGGGGCGTGGAGTTCCGGACCGATGGCGAGCAGCTGATGAGCGTCGACCTGATCGCCGATCCGCTCGACGCGCTGGAAGCGATGATCGTCTTCCGCGAGGTGGCGCGCCGCGACGAGGACGAGGACGACCTCGACGCGGACGTGGGCGATTTCCGCACCGAGCAGCGCATCGAGGAGCTCGAGGACGAGCTGAACGAGATGCGCATGCGCCTGCGCACGACCGTCGAGGAGCTCGAGACCTCCAACGAGGAGCTCAAGAGCTCCAACGAGGAGATGATGAGCATGAACGAGGAGCTCCAATCGGCCAACGAGGAGCTCTCCACGGTCAACGAGGAGCTCAAGTCGAAGCTCGACGAGCTGGCCGAGGCCAATGCCGACATCCTCAACCTGCTGGAGAGCACCCGCATCGCGACCGTGTTCGTGGACGCGGCGATGCGCCTGCGCTCGTTCACGCCGGTGGCCAAGCGGCTGTTCCGCTTCAACGACCGGGACCGGGGCCGCCCCCTCACGGAGGCGCGCAGCGTGATCGACCTGACCGGGATCGAGGACGCGATGGCGCGCGTCCTCGCCGGAGAGGACGCGGTCACCATGCGCATCGAGATCGAGGGCCGCGCCCACGCCTTCCGCGCGTTGCCCTACGTGGACGGCGCGGGCGTGGCGGACGGGGTCGTGCTCGTCTTCGACGACGTCTCGGAGCTCCTGGACGCGCAGCGCGGGGCGGTGGACTCCGAGCGCGAGGCGGCGGCGTCCCGGCGGGAGATCGAGCTGCTGTACAACCACGCGCCGATCGGGATGGCCCTGTTCGATTCCCAGCAGCGCTACCTGCGGATCAACGACTTCCTCGCGGCCTACAACGGCCGGCCCGCCTCCGAGCATATCGGCCGGACGATCACCGAGGTCCTGCCGGAGATCGGGCCGAAGCTGCACGACCTCGTGGCGGGGGTGTTCGAGACCAAGGGCGTGGTGCGCGACCACGAGCTGATCGCGCACGACCCCAAGGACCCGGCGCGGTCCGAGGTGTTCGAGCTCGACGTCTACCCGGTGCCCGACCCCGAGGGCGCGATCGAGGCCGCCGGCATCGTCGTGCGCCGCGTGACCGAGGCGCGCGCGATGCAGGGCGAGCTGCACCGCATGATGTCCGAGCTGCAGCACCGGGTGAAGAACAGCCTCGCGACCGTCCTGGCCATCGTCGGGCAGACGGTGCGCACGACGACCGATCGCGACGGTCTGGCCTCGGCGCTGACGTCGCGGATCGGCTCGCTGGCGGCGACGCACAACCTGCTGACGCGGGCGGACTGGCGGCCCGTGGGCCTGCGCGAGATCGTCGACCAGGAGCTGGCCCCCTATGTCGGCGACCGGCGGGTGGACATCGCGGGCCCGCCCGTTTCCTGCGGGACGAAGGGCGCCCTGACGGTGGCGATGGTGATCCACGAGCTGACGACCAACGCGGTCAAGTACGGGGCCCTCGCGGGGCCGGACGGCGCGCTCGACGTCACCTGGGCGGTGGAGGGCGGGGACCTGCGCCTGACCTGGGCCGAGCGCGCGCCGGGCATCGCGGCGCCGGACTCGCAGGGGTTCGGGCTGCGCTTCATCGACCGGTCGCTACGCTACGACCTGGGCGGATCGGGACAATTCGATTGGACGCGGGGGGGGATGACCTGCGAGGTTCGGATACCGACCGCCAAGCTGGGAGCCGACATCCGTGACGCGTGAGCCCGCCGCCATCCTCCTCGTGGAGGACGAGGCCCTGATCGCCTTCGAGGCCGAGGACATCCTGCAGGACCTGGGGTTCGATGCGGTCGAGACCTGCGGCACGTTCGACGCCGCGCAGGAGGCCGTCGACGGCGGACGCTTCGAGGTCGGGATGTTCGACCTCAACCTCAACGGCGTGATGAGCACGCCCCTGGTCGAGCGGTTCACCGCCGCGGGCGGGCGCGCGATCCTGACCACCGGCTACGAGATCGACGCGGCGGAGATGGCGCGCATCGGCGCCGTCCACGTGCGCAAGCCCTACACGGCGCAGGACATCGCCGCCGCGCTCGCGATCGCCCGCCCGGCGGCGCCGGCCGCTTGACGGCGGGGCCCCGGGCGTGGGGCGCCTGGCCGGCCCGCCATCCGACGGGGCGGGCGCTCACATGCCCAGGGCTTCCTTGTACATCTCCAGCACGGCCTCCTCCTCGGCGAGGTCGTCCTTGTCGCGCTTGCGCAGGGCGATGACGCGGCGCAGCACCTTGGTGTCGTAGCCCCGGCCCTTGGCCTCGGCCATGACCTCCTTCTGCGCGTCGGCGATGTCCGCCTTCTCCTGGTCGAGCCGCTCCCAGCGCTCGACGAAGGCGCGCAGCTCGTCGGCCGTCACGGAATAGGTGTCGTTCTCGATCACGTCGGCCATGCCGTCCCCCTCGGATTCGTCCGGCGCAGGTAGGCGCGCCGGCGCCCGGTCCGCAACGGCGCTGGCGCTCCCCGGCCGCCCGCGTTACCGCGCCGCGACGGTGGAGGGCGCGCGATGGAATGGCTGGTCTGGCTCGGCGCCGCGATCACCCTTGCGGGCGTCGCGGGCCTCGTCCTGTCGATCCTGCGGGTGCGCATGGCCCGCCGCGCCGCCACCGACGACGAGGACCTGCGCGCCCGCATCGCGCGGGTGATCCCCCTCAACCTGGGCGCCCTCCTCCTCAGCGCGCTGGGGCTGATGATCGTGGTGACGGGGCTTCTTCTGGGGTGATTCCCTCGTCCTGACGCAGTTTCCGCGGTCGCGGGACTTGGCAATCGGACCGATCCGGAACTAACGTCAACGTCATTACAGACCGCCACTCGCGTATTCTCGCGTCCGGCACCTTCCATTTCAGACTGACGCAACCCCCTATTCTGGAGGCTCTGAAGATGCGTGCATTTCATCCCAGATCGATCATGTTGGCGGGCGCCGCGGCGCTCGCCGGCAGCGCCGCGTTCCCGGCCATGGCCCTGATGCCCGACCCCGAGGAGGGCGCGGACGGCGCTCCCGAGGTGACCGCCCCCGAGACGCGGCAGGCCGCGCGCATCATCGTGAAGTATCGCGACGGCGCCGGCGTCCGGCGCCTCCTGAACACCGAGGCCGGCGCTCAGCGGACCGCCGAGGCCCTCGGCGAGACCATCGGCGCCCCCCTCACCCATGTGCGCCCCATGTCCGGCGGCGCGCAGCTCGTGGAGATCGAGGATTTCGGCGCCCTGCGCGCCCTGGACGACGCGCCCGACATCGAGGAGATCGCCCGCCGCATCGCGGAGCGCCCGGACGTGGAGTACGCCGAACCCGACAGCATCATGGTGATCCAGCAGGCCTCCAACGATCCGCGCCTCGGCGAGCAGTGGCACTACACCGCCCCCGGCACGGGCGTGGACGCGCCGGGCGGCTGGGCCGAGGGCACCGGATCGGGCGTCGTCGTGGCGGTGATCGACACCGGCGCGCGGCCCCATGCCGACCTCGCGGCGAACCTGCTGCCGGGCTACGACTTCATCTCCAACGCGCTGGTCGCGAACGATGGCGGCGGGCGCGACGCGGACGCCTCCGACCCCGGCGACTGGATCGCCGCCACCGATTCCGGCTGGTGCCCTCTCAGCCCTCGCGGCAGCTCGTGGCACGGCACCCACGTCGCGGGAACGATCGCGGCCGTCACGGACAATTCCATGGGCGTCGCCGGCGTGGCGCGGGGCGCACGGATCGTCCCGGTCCGGGTGCTGGGCAAGTGCGGCGGCAACCTGAGCGACATCGTCGACGGGATCCGCTGGTCCGCGGGCCTCGCGGTGCCGGGCGTCCCGATCAACGCCAATCCCGCGGCGGTCATCAACCTGAGCCTCGGGGGCGGCGGCGCCTGCGGCGGCGCCTATCAGAGCGCGTTCAACGACGCGGTCGGCGCCGGCGCCACGGTGGTCGTGGCGGCGGGCAACTCGAACGCGGACGCGATGGGGTTCCGGCCCGCGAATTGCGGCGGCGTCATCACCGTGGCCGCGACGAACCGGACCGGCAAGCGGAGCTACTACTCCAATTTCGGCGCCTCGGTGGAGATCGCGGCACCGGGCGGCGAGACCTTCGTCCAGTCGGACGGGGTTCTCTCGACGCTGAACGACGGCGCCACCACGCCGGGCGCGGACAGCTACGCGTTCTATCAGGGCACCAGCATGGCGGCGCCGCATGTCGCCGGCGTCGCGGCGATCCTGAAATCCGTCGATCCGTCGGCGACCCCGGCGCAGATACAGACCGCCATGACCGGGACCGCCCAACCGTTCCCGCCGGGCGGCACCCGCCCCTGCTCGACCGCGCTCTGCGGTGCGGGGATCGTCGATGCGGGGGAGGCGGCGCGCTCCCTCGCGCCCGTGGGCACCGCCGTCGCGGTGTCGATGGGCTGGCTCCCCCTGCTTTTGGGAAACTGAGCCGCAGCGCCGCATTTCCGACCACTGCCATTTCACCGAAAGGCTTCTTCAGATGACACATTTCGTCACCGCCATCGCCCTCGCCGGCACCCTCGCCCTCGCGCCCGGCCTCGCCGCCGCGCAGGAGGACGCCATGCCCGCGGGGTTCGCAGACGTCATCATGACCAGCGACGGCTCCGCCCCCGATGCGGGCGTGCAGGCCGTCACCGGCTGGCACATCTGCGACGTGATCCGCGCCGGCGCCGGCTGGGGGCACCATTACGCCGCCCTGACCTGCGGCTCGGCCGGATTCACCAACAAGTGGCATCGGATGATCGCCGGACAGGAGGACGCGATGCTCGCGACCTCCCTGACCGCCGCCGCCGCGGACGAGCGGGTGCAGGTCTACATCCACGGGACCGGCACGACCTACAACGAGATCCGCGCGCTCTACATCCGCAAGTAGGCGCCGATCACGGCCGCGGCGGGACCCTCTCGCCGCGGTCGAACGCCTCCCAGCCCTCGCCGGCGAAGACGTCCACGCCGAGCTGCGCCAGGACGTGCGGGAAGTCGACGCTGACCCAGTTCTCGGCGATGCGCCCGTCCTCGACGCGCCAGAAGTCCATGTAGCGGATCTCGACCCGCAGGCCGGTGGGCTCGACGCCCATGAACCGGCCCGAATGGGTCGCCTCCTGCCGGCCGAAGGCGGCGGCCCATTCGCCCATGTAGAGGCGCGCCTCGTCGATGCAGATCTTGTCCGAGAACGCGGCCTGGAAGGGCCTCTGCCAGTTGTCCTGGAAGGCCTGCAGGCCGAGCTTGGTGCCGCAGCCGCGATTGCCGCGCCAGGCGAAGCCCTCGGCGAAGAACGCGCCGATATCGGCGATGCGGTGGTCGTTGAGGCCGTCGACCATGCCCTCGATCACGGCGCGGGTCGCGTCCGTCCGCGACAGGTCGGCGTCCCGGGTGAGGATACCCTGCTCCGGCCTCGATCCCTTCATCCCGCGTCCCTCCATGGACAGGCGCCGCCCCCCGCGGCACATGGGCCTGCATACGCGTGCATCGGAGCGGCCATGTCCAGCGACCTCGAGATGAAGCGCGCAGTGCGCGGCCTGCTGGAGGCCTTCGCGGCGGGCGCGCCGTCGGGGGAGGTCTACGCCCCCCACGGGCGGATGGACGCGGGCGCGCCCTGGGGCTGGCTCGAGGGCGCGGCGGCGATCGGCGCCTGGCGGGACGAGCTGCGCGCCGCGATCCCATCGCTGGCGCGGCGGGACGCGATCCTGATCGGCGGGGTGAACCGGCCCGACCCGCGCTTCGACCGCAATGTCGGCCGTCCCCGCGCGCCGCGGATCGTGGCCACGCTGGGGCATTATTCGGGAGTGATGACCGGCCCCCTGCGCGGCATCCCCGCGACCGGCGCGCCGGTCATGCTGCGCGCGGCGGAGGCGCACTGGCTGGAGGGCGGGCGGCTGGTGGAGAGCCGGGTGATCCTCGACCTGCCGGACCTGATGCGCCAATGCGGGACCTTCCCCCTGCCCCGGTCCTACGGGGTCGAGGGGCTGTGGCCCGGACCGGCCACGCAGGACGGGATCCGCCTGCCCGGGGCGGAGTGGGACGGGCCGGATGCGCTCGCCACCGTGTTCGCCATGCACGGCGCGCTCCTCGCCTTCGACGGGCGGGACATGGCGAGCATGGAGCACGACCGCTACTGGACCGAGGATTTCGCCTATTACGCCGCCGGCGGGATCGGCGCGATGCACGGGCCGGAGGGGTTCCGCGCGCACCACCAGCTCCCGTTCCTGCGGGCCTGGCCGGACCGCACCGCCGAGGGGCACTTCATCCGCGTCTCGGACGGGAACTACGCGGTGACGGGCGGCGTGGTGACGGGCACGCACACGGGCGAGTTCCTGGGCATGACGCCCACGGGGCGGGGGATGCGGATGCCGGTGATGGACTTCTACCGCCTGGAGGCGGACGGGCGCATCGCCGAGAACTGGTTGCCGGCGGACGTGACCGGCCTGGCCGCGGGGCTGGGCGCGGACCTTCTGGCGCGGGGGGCGCATTACGCGGGCGCGCCGCGCATGACCCTCTAGCGTGCGGGGCCTTGGGCCCTTACCGTCTTCCGCCATGGACATCAGACCGCTCGTGGACGGCTACGCCGTCGCCCCCCAGATCGCGCCCGAGGACATGGCGGAGCTGCGGGCGCAGGGCTACGCGCTCGTGATCTGCAACCGCCCCGACGCGGAGAACCCGCCCGCCCTCGGCGCGCAGAGGATGGCGGCGGCGGCGCGGGCGGCGGGGATCGCCTTCGAGGCCCTGCCGGTCACGCACGACACCCTGGCGGCGCAGGCCGCGCGGCACCGCGCCCTGATCGACGGGGCGGCCGGGCCGGTCCTGGCCTATTGCGCGTCCGGCACGCGCAGCGCGGTGATCTGGGCGCTGGGGCAGGCCGGCGACCGGCCGGCCGAGGAGATGATCGAGGCCGCCGCGCGCGCCGGCTACGACCTCGCACCGATGCGCGGCGCGCTCGGGGGCTGACGCCTCACTCCGCGGCCTCGGCCGCGGGCGCGGCGAGCGGCATCGTCACGCGGAAGGCGGCCCCGCCGCGACCGGGCAGGTAGGTCACGGACCCGCCGAGGCGGGCCGCGATCTCCCGGCAGATGGCGAGGCCGAGCCCCGCGCCCCCCGCGGCGGCGGATTCGGACAGGCGGCTGAACTTCTCGAAGATCACCTCGCGGTCGGCCTCGGCGATCCCCGCGCCGTTGTCGGCGAAGTCGACATGGACGCGCGCGCCCTCGCGCCGGGACGAGATCGTCAGGACCGGCGCGGCCGCGTCGCAGTACTTCGCCGCGTTGGCCACGAGGTTGATGAAGACCTGCTCCAGCCGACCCGCATCGGTCCGGAGCGGCACGTCCGCCGGACCTTCGCGCACGACGCGCAGCGCGCCCGTGGGGGCGGCGCGCAGCGCGCGGTCGATCACCTCCCCGAGGGCGACGTCCTCCAGGCGGAGGGCGACCTGGGCGCCGTTCTCCAGGACGCTCATCTCCAGCAGGTCGTCGAGCAGGCGCGTGAGGCGCACGCCCTCGTCATGGATCACCCCGGCATAGCGCGCGCGCTCGCCGGGGGTGAGGCCCTGGTCCGAGCGCAGGATGTCGGAGAAGGCGCGGATCGAGGTCATGGGCGTGCGCAGCTCGTGACTGACCTGGCCCAGGAAGGCATCCTTCTGCACCGCCAGGCGGCGGAGCTTCTCGTTGGCCTCGCGCAGTCGGCCGGCGGCGAGGCGCAGCGCCGCCTGCTGCGCCTCCAGGCGGGCGGAGTACTCGCGCAGCTCGGCGCTCTCGTCGGCGACGGCCATGAGCTGGCGCGCGGTCACGGCGCCGCCGCCGCCGACCTGCTCGACCATCGCCTGCGCCGTCGCCGCGCCGACCGTGCCCGCGAGCTGCCGCTCCAGCCGGTCGACGAAGGCGGGGGTGATGCGCGGCAGCACGCCTGGCGCGCCCTGCCGCGCGGCCTCGGCGGCGAAGAGGGCCTGCGTCTGCGCACCGCCCAGGATGCGCTGCGCCATCACGAGGAGGTCCTCGGCGCCCGCGTCGCCGATCGTCGCGGCGCCGGCGGCGCGGCCCCCTTCGATCGAGAGGACGAACTGCGCCCCCTGCAGCCGCTCGGCCGGGCTGGGGAAGGTCGCGAGCGAGACGAGGACGAAGGCCGCGAGGTTTGCGCCGATGGACCAGGCGATGGCCGAGACCAGGGGATCGCCGCCGACGAGGGGCATGAGGTCCGCGCCGAAGGACCGGCCCGGCACCAGCGCCGGGCCGACGAGCATCCAGGCCCAGAGGGCGAAGCCGGTGCCCAGCCCCGCCGCCGCGCCCCAGCGCGTGCCCCCGCGCCAGAGGAGGCCGCCGACCATCGCGGGCAGGATCTGCGCCACCCCGGCGAAGGAGATCAACCCGATCGACGCCAGCGCCCCGCCGCCGCCCGACACCCGCAGGTAGAGCCAGCCCAGCGCCGCCACCCCGGCGATGGTGAGGCGGCGGGCGGTGATGGTGACCGAGCGCACGTCGCCCGCCATGCTCGCCCCGCCGCGCCGGCGCGCCAGCCAGAGCGGCAGGACGACGTGGTTCGACACCATCGTGGCCAGCGCGATGGAGGCGACGACCACCATCGAGGTCGCCGAGGAGAAGCCGCCGAGGAAGGCGAGCATGGCCAGGCCCTCGCGTTCCTCCGCCAAGGGCAGGAGGAGGACGAAGAGGTCCGGGTTCGCGCCCGCCGGCAGGCGCTCGAGCCCGATCGCGGCGATCGGCATCACGAAGAGGCTCATCGCCATGAGGTAGAGGGGGAAGGCCCAGGACGCGGCGCCGAGCGCGCGCTCGGACGGGGTCTCCACCACCGCGACCTGGAACATGCGCGGCAGGCACAGGAAGGCCGCGCCCGACAGGAAGAGGATCGCCGTCCAGCGCGCGGGCTGGACCGGCATCTGCCCCACCGGGGAGGCGCCGACGCGGGCCAGCGTCTCGCCCGCGCCGCCGCCCAGGCCCCAGACCACGAAGGCGCCCACCGCCAGGAGGGCGACGAGCTTGACCACCGCCTCGACCGCGACGGCGGCGACGACGCCGTGATGCCGCTCGCCCATGTCCAGCGAACGGGTGCCGAAGAGGATCGCGAAGGCGGCGAGCCCCCCGGCCACCAGGGCCGCGCCGCCCGCGCCGCCCGGGTCCCAGCCGGCGAAGGCGGCGGCCGAGACGGTGACCGACTGGAGCTGGAGCGCGACGTAGGGCGTGGTGCCCAGGACCGCGAGCGCGGTGACCATGACGCCCAGGAGCGGGGACTTGCCGTAGCGCGACGAGACGAGGTCGGCGATCGAGGTGATCCGCTGCGCCCGGCCGACGCGCACGATGCGCCGCAGGAGGGCCCACCAGCCGATCATGACCAGGGTCGGGCCGAGATAGATCGTGGCGAACTCGATCCCCGAGCGCGCCGCGTAGCCGACCGCGCCGTAGAACGTCCACGCGGTGCAGTAGACGCTCAGCGACAGGGTGTAGACCAAGGGCGAGCGCAGCCAGGCGGCGCGGCCGGCGCGCGCGCGCGCCTCGGCGAAGGCGGCGATGGCGAAAAGGAGGCCCGCGTAGACGAGCGAGGCCGCGATCAGGAGGTTCGCGCCGCCGGTCATCGCTCCGGCGGCCCGGGGAGGTCGGCATCCGCCGGAGGCGCGCCCGGCCCCGGCGGCTCGCCGCGGCCCAGGCGCGCGGCCAGCACCGCGGCGAGCGCGATCAGCCCCGCCCAAGCCGCGAAGAGGTAGACGAAGGCGCCCGCCCCGGCCGGCACCGCCCCGGTCGCCGGCAGGAGGAACAGCGCCGTGCCCAGGACCGGCAGGACGCGCGCCGCATCCCCCAGGCGGCGACGCCGGTAGCCGCGGCGCGCGAGGAAGACGGGCGGCGGGGCCACCGGGTCAGCCGGTCCCGGCCGCGCCCGGCAGGGCGGGCGCGAGCATGGCGCGCAGGCGGGCCAGGAGCGCGTCGTTGGCGAAGGGCTTGGTCATGAAGGCGCTGGCGCCGAGCGCCAGTGCCAGGTCGCGGTCGCGCGCCTGGCCGCGGGCTGTGAGCATCAGGATCGGGACCGGAGCCGCGCCGGTGGCGACCTCCCGCGCGCGGACCTGGCGCAGCACGTCGAGGCCCGAGAGCCCCGGAAGCATCACGTCGAGGACGACGACGGCGGGCGCGGCGCTGGCGATGCGCCCGGCCGCGGTCGCGCCGTCGCCGTGGACCGCGACCCGCCAGCCGTCCCGGGCCAGGATGAAGCGCATCGCCTCGCGGATGTTGGGCTCGTCCTCGACCAGCAGGACGTCCGGCATCGACGCGTCGGCGCGCGCGGGGGCAGTGGTCATGCGGTTGAGCCCCCTCCCAAGGACGCCGCCGGGCGGGCCCCATTATGCGGCCGGCGGCCCGGCGCTGTCAAAACGGTCGCCCGGCCCCGGCTCGCGGCGGGCGGCGCAGTCCGGCGCGGGGCAGCGCCCGCAGCCCGGCCCGACGACGCGCCCCGCGCGCACCCCGGCCGCGGGGCGCAGCAGCATGACGACCCGCGTCAGCGGCGGGGCGCCGAGGCCGCCGGGCAGCGACGTCTCGGCCGCGGCGATGCAGGACCAGAGGCCGCCCTCGCCCGCCGGGGCGCAGTCGTCGGCGACGATGCCCCCGCCGCGCGCCTCGTGCAGGGGCCAGAGCGGGCACGCGGCGGCGGCGAGGCGCGCCGACATCCCAGCGGGGGGAAGGACGAGCGTGGGCGCGCCGGCGGCGTCCGCGATCACCAGGCCCGCGGCCGGGCGGCCGAGGATTCCGAGCCGGACCAGGACGCGCGCGGCCGGCACGCCGAGCCGGTGCGCGGCCGCGGCGGGGTCGTCCTCGGACGCCGCCATCGCCCGCCTCAGCGTGGCCGCCGGCAGGGCCGCCGCGTCCGCCGCGAGACGGGCCAGCATCGCGCGCGCGACCGCGCCCGCCGCGCCCGCCGGCGCGCCCTCGGCAGAGCCTAGCTCCAGCGCCTCGGGGCCGAGGTTCTCCAGCCAGCCGGAGGCGGCGGCGACCGGATCGCCCGCGGGCGCGGCGCCGCCCATGCCCTCGAGCCAGGCCGTCAGGGCGCCGGCGCCGTCCGACAGCCGCTCGCCGTCCTCCTCGATGTTGCGGGCGAAGCGGCGGCGCCAGTTCTCGCCCAGGCCCTCCTCGGCCAGGATCGCGGCGGAGGAGCGGATCGCCGCGACGGCGCCGACGACCTCGTGCAGGGCCGCCGCGAGGCGGGGGTCGCGCGCCATCGGATCGCGCAGGTCGCTGACCTGCCGCTCGAGGGCGCGCAGGCGCGCGGATTGCGCGGCGACGAGGGCCGCCCAGCCGGGATGCGCCTCCGCGAAGGGCCGCGCGGGCCCCGCGGCCTCGGCGCCCGGCACGTCCCGCAGCCCCGCCATCAGAGCGCGCGGCGGGCCGTCCGTGAGCCGGGCGGGCGGCACGCCGAGCGCATCCGCGAGACGCAGGAGGAGCGCGCCGCCGATGGGCCGGCGGCCCTTCTCGATGAGAAGGAGATAGGAGGGCGAGATCGCGCAGGCCCGCGCGACCGCGACCTGCGATCGCCCGGCCGCGAGGCGCCGCGCCCGGATCCTGGCGCCCGTGGCGGCGGGCCCTTCGGTCTGCTCCATGGCCGGCCTCCTTGTCGAGGAATGGACCGACATAGCGCCGGCTTGTCAATGTCTCGACAGGATCGGGCGGGGGGCGCGACGAACGCGTTGCCCGCCGCCGGGCGAGCGCGCACCGTCGCCGGAGGGGCCGATACAGGCTCGCTCCGGACGATCCGGAGGCACGCGCGATCCCTGGGGAGGGGCAGCGCGGGCATCAACGGGAGGACATCATGACCAAGCATCTGACGCGCCGCGGCGCGATCAAGACCGGTGCGATCGCCGGTGGCGCGCTCGCCACGCCGACGCTCTTCACCGGCGCCGTATGGGCCGACGCGCATACCGGCTTCACCAACGCGCCGCAGGGCGACACCGTGACCCTGGGCTTCAACGTGCCCCAGTCCGGCCCCTACGCGGACGAGGGCGCGGACGAGCTGCGCGCCTACCAGCTCGCGGTCGAGCACCTGAACGGCGAGGGCGACGGCGGCATGCTGTCCACGTTCAGCTCCAAGGTGCTGGACGGCACCGGCATCATGGGCAAGCGGGTCGAGTACGTCTCGGGCGACACGCAGACCAAGTCCGACGCCGCGCGCGCCGCCGCCAAGTCCATGATCGAGAAGGACGGCGCGATCATGATCACCGGGGGCTCGTCCTCCGGCGTCGCGGTCGCGGTCCAGGCGCTCTGCCAGGATGCCGGGATCATCTTCATGGCGGGCCTCACGCACGCCAACGACACGACCGGGAAGGACAAGCGGGCCAACGGCTTCCGCCACTTCTTCAACAGCTACATGTCGGGCGCGGCGCTGGCGCCGATCCTGATCGACCAGTACGGCGCCGACCGGAAGGCCTATCACCTGACGGCGGACTACAACTGGGGCTACACCACCGAGGAGGCGATCCGCGCCTCGACCGAGGCGCTCGGCTGGGAGACCGTCAACACGGTCCTGACGCCCCTGACGCAGACGGATTTCTCGTCCTACATCACCCCGGTGCTGCAGTCGGGCGCCGACGTGCTGGTCCTGAACCATTACGGCGGCAACATGGTCAACTCGCTGACCAACGCGGTGCAGTTCGGGCTGCGCGAGGCGCAGGCCAACGGCAAGCAGTTCGAGATCGTGGTGCCGCTCTACTCGGAGCTGATG
Organism: uncultured Alphaproteobacteria bacterium; assembly: GCA_963832275.1. Taxonomy (GTDB): domain Bacteria; phylum Pseudomonadota; class Alphaproteobacteria; order Rhodobacterales; family Rhodobacteraceae; genus Hasllibacter. The sequence goes on along the minus strand of CAWHTQ010000019.1, from coordinate 2,381,967 downwards.
GCGCGCGGCGCGGGCGCCAACATCAAGGGCATCCTCGGCTCGCAGAACTGGGACTGGAAGCTCGAGAACGAGAAGGGCGCGCGCTACGTCGGCACCAACGCCTTCGTGCAGAGCTTCGGCGCGAAGTACGGCTTCCCGCCGAGCCAGGCGGCGCACACCTGCTACGTGCAGACGCTGCTCTACGCCGACGCGGTCACGCGGGGCGGCTCGTTCAACCCCTGCGCGGTGGTCGAGGCGCTCGAGGGCTTCGAGTTCGACGGCCTGGGCAACGGCCCGACCCTCTACCGCGCCGAGGACCACCAGTGCTTCAAGGACGTGGTCGTGGTGCGGGGCAAGGAGAACCCCGAGAACGAGTTCGACCTCGTCGAGATCGTCGAGGTCACGCCGGTCGAGCAGGTCACCTACCCGGCCGACCACCCGCAGTTCGCCGGCGGCCAGCTCGGGACGTGCAACCCGGGCGCGTGAGGCGCCCTGCCCCGGACCCGGTCCGGGGCCTCCGACGACGGGCGCGCCTTCGCGGGGGCGCGCCCACCCTGACCGCCCCCACCATCATCCCGAGGGAGACCGATGGAAGGCTTCATCCTCCAGATCCTCAACGGCCTCGACAAGGGCAGCGCCTACGCGCTGATCGCCCTCGGCCTGACGCTGATCTTCGGCACGCTCGGGGTGGTCAACTTCGCCCACGGCGCGCTCTTCATGCTGGGCGCCTTCTGCGCCGTCACGTTCAGCCGCATCCTCGCGGCGAGCCATCCGGTCGTGGACCCCTCGCGCACCGACTTCCTCGGCAACCCGATGCAGGTGGACGTCTTCTACGTGCAGGAATGGTTCGGCGAGGCGGCGGGCGCCGCGATCATGGACTGGTCCGTGCCGCTCAGCATCCTGTTCGCGATCCCGGTCATGATCGCCATCGGCTTCGCGATGGAGCGGGGCCTGATCAAGCATTTCTACAAGCGCCCGCACGCGGACCAGATCCTCGTGACCTTCGGCCTGGCCATCGTGATCCAGGAGATCGTCAAGTACTTCTACGGCGCCAACCCGATCCCGACGCCCGCGCCGGGCGCGTTCCGCGGCAGCTTCGACTTCGGCATGCTCCTGGGGTTCGACGCGAACACGATCATCTATCCGTACTGGCGGCTGGTCTACTTCGCCTTCTCGGTGGTGATCATCGCCGCGGTCTTCGCCTTCCTGCAGTTCACCACCTTCGGGATGGTGGTGCGCGCCGGCATGGCCGACCGCGAGACGGTGGGCCTCCTGGGCATCAACATCGACAAGCGGTTCACCATCATGTTCGGGGTCGCGGCCGCGGTCGCGGGGCTCGCGGGGGTGATGTACGCGCCGATCAACTCGCCCAACTACCACATGGGCATGGACTTCCTCGTGCTGAGCTTCGTGGTGGTCGTGGTCGGGGGCATGGGGTCCTTGCCCGGCGCGGTGCTGGCGGGGTTCCTCCTGGGCATCCTGGAGAGCTTCGCCTCGATGGGCGCGGTGATCGACCTGATCCCCGGGATCAACCAGGTGATCATCTACCTCGTCGCGATCGTCATCCTGCTCACCCGTCCGCGGGGCCTTATGGGCCGGCGCGGCGTCATGGAGGAATAGGGCCATGGCCGACCAGACCGCCAACACCGGCGCGCGCGCGCCGGCCGCACGGGGCGAGGATCGCTCGGGCATCCTGGGCCTCACCTCGAAGGACTTCGCCCTCCTGATGATCGTCGCGGGGCTCACGGCCTTCGCGCCGTTCCTGCTCAACCCGTTCCCGGCGGGATCGGAGCTGGCGCAGTTCAACGCGGGCTATCCAGACCTGATGCAGCGCTTCGTGATCTTCGGCATCTTCGCGATCGGCTTCAACATCCTCTTCGGGCTGACGGGCTACCTCTCCTTCGGGCACGCGGCCTTCCTCGGGGTGGGCAGCTACTCGGCGGTCTGGATGTTCAAGCTGCTGAGCATGAACGTGATCCCAGCGATCCTCCTGGCGGTGGTGGTGGCGGGCGTCTTCAGCCTGCTGATCGGGTTCGTCTCGCTGCGGCGGTCGGGCATCTACTTCTCGATCCTGACGCTCGCCTTCGCGCAGATGTCCTTCGCGCTGGCCTACTCGGTCCTGACCCCCCTCACCGGGGGCGAGACCGGGCTGCAGCTCTCCGCGAACGACCCGCGCATCCTGGGGGACGCGGTGACGGCGACCGGCAACCTGCCGGTGCCGAGCCTCTTCGGGGTCGAGATGCGCGAGACGATGACCGTCACGATGGGCGCCTGGGAGTTCCAGTTCAACGCCGGCTACTACCTCTGCGCGGTGGTGATGCTGATCTCGTTCTACATCGCGATCCGCATCTTCCGCTCGCCCTTCGGCCTGATGCTGCGGGCGATCAAGTCGAACCAGCAGCGCCTCAACTACACCGGCCTGTCCTCGCGGCCCTACACGCTCGCGGCGTTCGTGATCTCGGGCATGTACGCGGGGCTCGCCGGCGGGCTGATGGCCTCTATGGACCCTCTGGCCGGGGCGGAGCGCATGTTCTGGACCGCGTCGGGCGAGGTCGTGCTGATGACGATCCTCGGAGGGGCCGGCACGCTGATCGGGCCGATCCTGGGCGCGGGCTTCATCAAGTACATGGAGAACATCGTCTCCAAGATCAACGAGACGATCCTGCACCAGTGGTTCGGCTTCATGCCCGACGGGCTCGAGGACGCGGTCGTCTCGATGCTGTACCCGTTCATCGGCAAGGGCTGGAACCTGACGCTGGGCCTTCTCTTCATGCTCGTCGTGATCTTCCTGCCCGGCGGGCTGGTGGAGGGCGGGCAGCGCGTGGGCCGACTGTTCCGGCGGCGCGACCGCAAGGGGCTGGCGACGGAACCGGGGGCCGCGGAGCGGCGCCGGCAGGCGGGGGAGTGAGCGGTATGGGGATCCTCGAGGTGAAGGGCGTGGGCAAGCGCTTCGGCGGATTGCAGGCCCTGGGGGACGTGAACCTCAGCGTGGCGGAGAACACCGTGCACGCGATCATCGGGCCCAATGGCGCGGGCAAGTCGACGCTCCTGAACGTGCTGGTGGGCAAGCTCCTGCCCGATACCGGGTCGGTGACCTTCGACGGGCAGTCGGTGCTGGGCCGCAAGCCGCACGAGATCTGTCAGATGGGCATCTCCCGCGTGTTCCAGACGCCGGAGATCTTCGCCGACCTCACCGTGATGGAGAACGTGCTGATCCCCTGCTTCTCAAAGCGGGACGGGTCCTTCGCCCTCAACGCGATGCCCTCGGTGCGCTCGCAGCGGGACATGCACGAGAAGGCGCGGGGCATCCTGCGCGACGTGAACATGACCGGGCAGGAGGACAAGATCGCGTCCTCCCTCAGCCGGGGCGACAAGCGGCGACTGGAGATGGCGATGTGCCTCGTGCAGGACCCGCGCATGCTCCTGCTGGACGAGCCGACGGCGGGGATGGCGCGGGCGGACACGAACAACACGATCGACCTCCTCAAGGAGATCCGGGACACGCGAGACATCACGATCTGCATCATCGAGCACGACATGCACGTGGTGTTCTCGCTCGCGCAGCGGATCACCGTCCTGGCCCAGGGGACCCCGCTGGTCGAGGACGTGCCGGAGAAGATCAAGGGCCACCCCAAGGTGCGCGAGGCGTATCTCGGGGATGCGCACGCCGCGTGAGGGGCCCGCACCACCCATGCACCGGGCATGCACCGGCCATGCGCATCCCATGCGCATGGACCGTGCGCCGGCGGAGGACATCATGAACGAACGGCCCGTCATCGACCGCAACGCCAACCATGCCACCACGGCGCCCGCCTTCCTGAGCGTCTGGGAGATCGAGGCGTATTACGGCGAGAGCTACATCGTCCAGAACGTGAGCTTCAACGTCCACGAGGGCGAGATCCTCGCGCTGCTGGGCCGCAACGGGGCGGGCAAGACCTCGACCCTGCGGGCGATCGCGCAGATCGGCAGCCCCGAGCTCCGCCACGGGGAGGTCTGGCTCGACCATCAGCCGCTCCACAAGATGAAGAGCTACGAGGCCGCGGCCGCCGGCATCGGGCTGGTGCCGGAAGACCGGCGCATCATCGCCGGCCTCACCGTGGAGGAGAACCTCAAGCTCGCGCAGATCGCGCCGCCCATCGGCTGGTCGCTCGAACGGGTCTACGACCTCTTCCCCCGCCTGGGCGAACGCAAGAAGCAGGACGGCACCACGCTGTCCGGCGGGGAGCAGCAGATGCTCGCGATCGCCCGCGCGCTGTGCCGGGACATCAAGGTGCTCCTGCTCGACGAGCCCTACGAGGGGCTGGCGCCGGTGATCGTGGACGAGATCGAGAAGACGCTGAACGTGATCCGCGATCAGGGGCTGACCACGATCCTGGTCGAGCAGAACGCGATCCGGGCGCTGAACCTCGCGGACCGGGCGGTCATCCTGGACACCGGGTCGGTGGTCTTCGACGGCACCGCCCAGCAGGTCCTGGGCGACGAGGCGCTCCGCAGCGAGTACCTGGCGATCTAGGACGGGCGCGGAGCGTGGGGTCCAACGCCCAGAGGGCGGCCTCGTTCCTTGGGGTACGCGATTGCGGACGCGGTTTTAACCTAGGTCAACCTCGGGTCGCTTTCCTCTGGTTTTAGCGAGATTCCTGGGGGGCACGCGCGGAACCCCCGCCCGATCCATCCGTTGCGAACCCAGATAGACGCAACCGGAGGATACTCCACATGCAGACCAAGACCCTTTTCGGCACCGTCGCGATCGCCGCCCTGCTGGGCACCGCGAGCCTCGCGCAGACCCTGACCGACACCGAAGGCCTCGAGCGGCTCGAGTTCCAGATGGAAGGCGACGCCCAGGTCATGGACGATGCCGGCCAGATGATCGTGCTGCGCGCCGACGGCACCCGCGTGCCCGAGGGCGAGTACGGCCTCGACGCCGAGGGCACGCCCTACCTCCTGACCGCCGAGAACACGACCGACACGGCCGTGACGCAGACCGCGGTCGCGGGCGGCGGCGAGTTCGTCGTCGAGCAGGCCGAGCCGACCGTCGACGTGACGATCGCCGACCCGCAGGTCACCGTGAACCAGGCCACGCCCGAGGTCACCGTGACCCAGCCGCAGCCCGAGATCGTGGTGACCCAGACGCCGCCGCGCGTGAGCGTGCAGCAGCAGGCGCCGATCATCACCGTCGAGCAGGACCAGCCGGTCGTGACCGTGACGATCCCCGAGCCGGTCGTGACGATCATGATGCCGCAGCCCGACGTCAACGTGGCGCAGGCGCAGCCGCAGGTGTCCGTCCAGCAGCCCGAGCCCATCGTGCGCTTCGTGCGGCCCGAGCCGCAGATCCGCATCGTGGAATCCGAGCCGCAGATCAACGTGGAGACGGCCGAGGCGCAGATCGACATCAACCGCACCACGCAGGCCGACGTCGTGATCGAGCAGGCCGAGGCGGAGGTCGTGATCGAGGAGCAGGGCGAGGCCCAGGTCGCGGTCGAGACCGCCGAGGCCGAGGTCGAGGTGGTCGAGGCCGAGGAGGCCGAGATCAACGTCGAGCAGGCCGACGCGGTCATCGACGTGCAGGAGACCGAGGAGGCCGACGTCCAGCTGACGCAGCTCGCGGACACCTCCACCCTGCGCCTGGGCAACGTCGCCGGCTACGAGACCTTCTACGAGAGCCGCGCCGACGAGATCGTGGGCATGAACGTGCTGGCCGAGTCCGGCGAGGACGTGGGCGAGGTCGACAGCCTGGCCGTGATGGGCGAGCGCCTGATCGCGATCGTCGGGATCGGCGGCTTCCTGGGCCTGGGCGAGCACGACGTCGCGGTGCCGATGGAGAGCTTCACCATGACCGAAGGCGGGCTCCTGCTGGCGATGTCGGCCGAGCAGCTCGAGGCGATGGACGAGTACGACGCGACGCAGGTGCAGTTCCTGCCGCCGGACGCGGTCCTGGGCGACATCATCGAGCGGTAATCCCCGCCCGAACGCCAAGATGTGAGGGGGCCGCGCACCGCGCGGCCCCCTTCTTCGCGTGCGGGGGGCGCGGCCTTCCCTGCCGCCGCGCCGTGGGATAAGGCGCGAGGGACCGATGCCCGCGAGGCCCCTTGCATGACCGACGACACCACCCGCGCCGAGGACGTGGCCTTCATCGAGGCGCTGGCGCGGCTCCTGCGCGAGCAGGACCTGTCCGAGATCGAGGTGGACCGCGAATACGGCGAGGACGACACGCTGTCCGTGCGCGTGGCCCGCGGAGGGCAGGCCCCCGCCGCCGCGTCCGCCCCGGTGCCGGCCGCGGCGCCTCCGGCGCAGATCGAGGCGCCCGCCCCCACCCCGAGCCCGGCCGAGCATCCCGGCGCCGTGACCTCCCCGATGGTGGGCACCGCCTACCTGTCGCCGGAGCCGAGCGCGGCGGCCTTCGTGCAGGTCGGCGACAAGGTCGCGGAGGGGCAGACGATCCTGATCGTCGAGGCGATGAAGACGATGAACCAGATCCCCAGCCCCCGCGCCGGCACCGTCACGCGGGTCCTGGTCGAGGACGGCGCCCCGGTGGAGTTCGGCGCGCCGCTGATGATCGTCGAGTAGATGTTCGACAAGGTCCTCATCGCCAACCGCGGCGAGATCGCGCTGCGCGTCGTGCGCGCCTGCCGGGAGATGGGCGTGTCGTCGGTGGCGGTGCATTCCACGGCCGACGAGGGCGCGATGCACGTGCGCATGGCGGACGAGGCGATCTGCATCGGCCCGCCGGCCGGGGCGCAGAGCTACCTCTCGATCCCGGCCCTGATCTCGGCCTGCGAGATCACGGGCGCCCAAGCGATCCATCCGGGCTACGGGTTCCTGAGCGAGAACGCCGAGTTCGTGCAGATCGTGGAGGATCACGGCCTGACCTTCATCGGCCCGTCGGCCGCGCACATCCGCATGATGGGCGACAAGATCACCGCCAAGGAGACGATGCGCGCGCTCGGGGTCCCCTGCGTGCCCGGCTCCGAGGGCGGCGTGCCGGACGTGGACTCCGCGATGGCGGTGGCCCGGGACATGGGCTTTCCCGTCATCGTCAAGGCGACCGCCGGCGGCGGCGGGCGCGGCATGAAGCTGGCGCGCGGCGAGGACGAGCTCGACACCGCGTTCCGCACCGCCCGGTCCGAGGCGAAGGCCGCGTTCGGCAACGACGAGGTCTACATCGAGAAGTACCTCGCGACCCCCCGGCACATCGAGGTGCAGGTCTTCGGCGACGGGCGGGGCGGCGCGGTGCATCTGGGCGAGCGGGACTGCTCGCTCCAGCGGCGGCATCAGAAGGTGCTCGAGGAGGCGCCCGGCCCTGCGATCGACGAAGCCACCCGCGCCGAGATCGGCGCGATCTGCGCCAGGGCCGTGGCCGGGATCGGCTACGCGGGCGCGGGCACGATCGAGTTCCTCTACGAGGACGGGCAGTTCTACTTCATCGAGATGAACACCCGCCTGCAGGTGGAGCATCCGGTCACCGAGGCGATCATGGGCGTGGACCTGGTGCGCGAGCAGATCCGGGTGGCCGCGGGCCTGCCGCTCGAGTTCCGTCAGGAGGACCTGCGCGTGAACGGGCACGCGATCGAGGTGCGCATCAACGCCGAGAGGCTGCCCGACTTCCGGCCCTCGCCCGGAACGGTCACCGCCTATCACGCGCCGGGCGGCCTGGGCGTGCGGATGGATTCCGCGCTGTTCCAGGGCTACCGCATCCCGCCCTATTACGACTCGCTCATCGGCAAGCTCATCGTGCACGGGCGGGACCGGCCGGAGGCGCTGGCCCGCCTGCGCCGCGCGCTCGGCGAGCTGATCATCGACGGCATCGACACGACCATCCCCCTGTTCCGCGAGCTGCTCGGCGATCCGGCGATCCAGGCCGGCGCCTACGACATCCACTGGCTCGAGGGGTGGCTTGCGGAGCGCAACCCGGCTTGAGCGGACCCTTGACCCCCGAGCGCATGGTCCAGGCCTACGCCGCCGGGGTGTTCCCGATGGCGGAGGACGCGAGCGACCCCGAGGTGTTCTGGGTCGATCCGCGGCGGCGCGGGGTGCTGCCGCTCGCCAATTTCCACGTCTCGCGCAGCCTCCGGCGATCCATCCTGTCGGGCCGGTGGTCGTGGACGGCCAATGTCGATTTCGAGGGGGTGATCGACGGGTGCGCGGCGCGCGAGACGACCTGGATCAATCGGCCGATCCGCTCGCTGACCATGGCGCTGCACGGCGCGGGCCTCGCCCACAGCCAGGAGGTCTGGCAGGACGGGTCGCTCGCCGGCGGGGTCTACGGGGTGGCCCTCGGCACGGCGTTCTTCGGGGAGTCGATGTTCTCGGCGCGGCGGGACGCGTCGAAGGTGGCGCTGGCGGTGCTGACGCGGCGGCTCTGGACGGCGGGGTTCACCCTCTTCGACACGCAGTTCGTGACGCCGCACCTCCAGACCCTCGGCGCGACCGAGATCAGCCGCGCCGACTACCGCGCCCGCCTCGCGCATGCGATGTCGGCCGGGGCGCTGACGCTGGACGGGGCGATGCCCACGCCTCAGGACGTCGTGCAGCGCAGGACCCAGACGTCGTAGCGCGGGTGGTCGAGCGCGCTCAGGGCCGGGGCGCTGGCGATCATCCAGCCCTGGAACACCGCCTCGCCGGAGGCCGTGTCGCGCACCCGCAGGAGCGCGTAGGCGTCGCCCGAGGGGTTGCCGGCGGGATAGCGGCATTCGGCGAGGTCCACCGACATGCGCCCGAACCGCGCGGTCGCGGCATTGGGCAGGGTCACGTCGCGCGTGTCGCCGGTCAGCTTGTCGAGCGCGCGGATGACCACCCCGGAGCCGGTCGTCGCCTGCGGCTGCGCGCTGGCCGGCGCGGTCAGGGCCACGGCCAGGAGGAGCGCTACTCTGGGGACCATGCCTCGTAATCCGTTCTCGCCTCGGGCGTGGCGCGGCGCAGCGATCCCGCAGGGGCATAGGCCGCGGCCGTGCCGGTGAGGTTCGGCAGATGCGGCTTCTCCCAGGGCTTGTTGGGCACCGGGCGGACGGTCGGCGGCTCGGCCCAGATATGGTGCAGCCAGCCGTGCCATTCGGGCGCGACCTTCGAGGCGTCGGCCTCGCCGGCGTAGATGACCCAGCGGCGGGCGCCGTGGGAATAGTAGATGTTCCCCATCTCGTCCTCGCCGACGCGGGTGCCGCGCCGCCAGGTCCACAGGCGCGTGCCGAGGGTCTGTCCGTTCCACCAGGTCAGGGCCTGCTTGAGGAAGCTCATCGCCGCGCTCCTATGGGTGCGGCCCGGTCATGCCCGGTCCCGGCGCCCGCGTCCAGCGGGCGCCGGGCACGCGTCACGGGGTGACGGTGACGGCGGCCATGCGGTCGGCCTCGCCGGTGACGGCGCCGTTCGCCCCCTGCCCCCTGGTGATGGCGTCGACCACGTCCATCCCGTCCGTGACCGCGCCGACGATCGTGTACTGGCCGTCGAGGAAGGGGCCCGGCGCGAACATGATGAAGAACTGCGAGTTGGCGCTGTCGGGGTCCTGGCTGCGCGCCATTCCGACGATCCCGCGCTCGAAGGACATGTCCTCCGAGAACTCGGCCGGCACGTCGGGCAGGTCGCTGCCGCCCATGCCCGATTGCGCCGTTACCGCGCCGCGGCCGAACTGCACGTCGCCGGTCTGCGCCATGAAGCCGTCGATCACGCGGTGGAACACGACGCCGTCGTAGGCGCCTCGCTCGGCCAGCGTGACGATGCGTTCCACGTGCTGGGGCGCCGTCTCCTCGAAGAGGTCGATGGTCACGGTGCCGTTGGCGCCGGGGCCCGCGATCTCGACCTCGAGGCCGGTCGCGAGGGCCGGCGCCGCGCTCGCAAGGAGGATCAGGAGGCTACGCATCGGCGGCGACCTTCATCGAGACGATCTTGCCCGGGTTCGCGGGCGGCTCGCCGCGGGGGATCGCGTCGACATGCTCCATGCCGGACGTGACCCGGCCGTAGACGGTGTACTGGCCGTTGAGGAAGTCGTTGTCGGAGAAGTTGACGAAGAACTGGGAGTTGGCGGAGTCCGGGCTCTGCGAGCGGGCCGCGCCGATCGAGCCGCGCGCGTGCGGCAGCTTGGAGAACTCGGCCGGCAGGTTCGGATGCTCCGAGCCGCCGGTGCCGGCGCGCGAGGTGTCGCCGCCGGCGCGGCCGTGCTCCACGTCGCCGGTCTGGGCCATGAAGCCCTCGATCACGCGGTGGAAGACCACGTCGTCATAGGCGCCGGCGCGGGCGAGCGCCTTCATCCGCTCGGCGTGCTTGGGCGCCACGTCGGGCAGCAGCTCGATCGTGACGGTGCCGCCCTCCAGCTCCATCAGGATCGTGTTCTCGGGATCGTCGGCCATGTCGGCTCCTCTCGCGTTCGTCGGGTCCCGAGGTAGGGTGCGGGCCGCGCGAGGGAAACCCCTTGCGCGGGTGCCCGCCGGGGCCGCACATGGCGCCGCATCTCGGGGGAGCGCGCGCATGGCCTGGAAGACGTTGGACGACATGGACCTCGCGGGGCGGCGCGTCCTGGTGCGGGTGGACATAAACGTGCCGATGGCGGACGGGCGCGTGACCGATCCCAGCCGCATCACGCGCGTCGCCCCGACGATCCGCGACATCCGCGCCGCGGGCGGCATGCCGATCCTCCTGGCCCATTTCGGCCGGCCCAAGGGCAAGGCCGTCCCCGAGCTGTCGCTGCGCCCGCTGGTCCCGGCGCTGGAGGAGGCGTTCGGCTGCGAGGTGCGCTTCGCGGACCGGGAGTACGCGGCGGCGGTGGACGCGCTCGTCGAGGGCGACGTGCTCCTCCTGGAGAACGTGCGGTTCCATCCCGGCGAGGAGAAGAACGACGCCGCCTTCGCCCGGCGCCTCGCGTCGCTGGGGGACGTCTACTGCAACGACGCCTTCAGCGCCTCGCATCGCAGCCACGCGACGATCGACGCGATCGCGGGCCTCCTGCCCGCCTGCGCCGGGCGACTGATGGAGGCGGAGCTGCGCGCGCTGCAGGCGGCGCTGGGCGATCCGAAGCGGCCGGTCACGGCCGTGGTCGGCGGGGCGAAGGTCTCGACCAAGCTGGAGCTGCTGGGCAACCTGGTCGGCCGCGTCGACACGCTGGTGATCGGCGGCGGGATGGCGAACACCTTTCTCGCCGCGCAGGGGCTGGACGTCGGGACATCCCTGGCCGAGCACGAGATGACGGACATGGCCCGCGACATCGCGGCCAAGGCGGCGGATGCGGGCTGCGCGATCCTGCTGCCGCGCGACGTGGTGGTGGCGCGCGCGTTCCGCGCAGGCGCCGCGAGCGAGACGGTCGCCGCCGAGGACTGCCCGGCGGACGCGATGATCCTGGATGCCGGGCCCGACAGCGTGTTCCACGTGCGCCAGGTGCTCGAGGCGTCGGCGACGGTGGTGTGGAACGGGCCGCTCGGGGCCTTCGAGATCCCGCCCTTCGACGCCGGGACCACGGCGGCGGCGCGGGCGGCGGCGGAGCTGACGCGGGCGGGGAAGCTGGTGTCGGTGGCGGGCGGCGGCGACACGGTGGCGGCGCTGGTCCATGCAGGGGTGGTGGACGACTTCACCTACGTCTCCACGGCGGGCGGGGCCTTCCTCGAATGGCTGGAGGGCAAGACCCTCCCCGGGATCGCCGCCCTGGGCTGACAGTCGCGCCCGGCGCGCCCTCTGGAATTTCCGTAGCGTCATATTGGAGGCTAGGCTGTCTTGCCGCCGGCTCGTTTCGCCGGGGGCCCGGCGCCATTGTCCCCATGAAGGCATTACGATGGCCGTGTCGACCGAGAGCGCAGCCGAAGCCGTCACCCAGGGCGGGACGAACTACGCCACGCTGGCCAAGTCCCTGACCCACGACATCAGCGAGACCCTCTCCGCGCGATCGGGGCGGACGCGCACGCTGCTCATCACGATCGCGGCCCTCTTCGCGACCTTCCTCACCTTGGCCCTCGGGATCGTGACGCCGCTCCTCATCGACAAGGAGGTCCGCGCTGTGGTCGACGAGGAGATGAGCGAGCTCACCTTCATGCGGGACCTGATGACGCTCGAGTTGATGATGGCGAACCTCGATCCGTCGAGCGGCGAGATCGCCGCCGAGCTCGACGAGATCGCCTCGGTGGTGGCGTTCATCGACGAGGAGTACCTGTCGGAGGGCCTGGGCGCGACGCGGCGCGGCAGGGATTTCCGGGCGCAGATCGCGCGCCGGCGCGACGTCCTGTTCGGCGAGTTCGCCCGGCGGGGCGATCCCGGCGACCTGGCCGTCTTCGCCACGACGCTCTCGACGTTCACCAGCTTCGACACGACCGACATCCGCGAGGCGGGGATCGCGCTCGGGCGCGAGATGCTCGGCGCCCAGGACGGCGCGGCGGCCTGGATGGCGGACGGTGGCGCGCTGGTGGCCTACCTGCCGGTCTACACGGCCGCGATGGACCGGGCGCCGCGGCAGAACTTCCCCGAGATCCGCCTCGCGTTCGAGCTCGTGCGCCTGCACATGGAGGACGCCGAGCACCCGGCCCTGCCGCGCCTCATCGCGGAGATCGACGATCTGGGGGAGCAGGACATCCCCGGACTTCGCATCCTCTTCGCCGAGTTCCTGACCGAGAGCTGGCGCGCCCGGCCGGACGCCTATTCGGGGCGCGTGCGCCGCAACGCCGAGGCGTTCCTCGCGGACCATGGCGCGTCGCATCCGATCTTCGCGGAAATCGAGGGCGAGCTCGCCTCTCTGCGCTAGGCGTCGGGGCCGGGCCCGCCTACGCGCGGCCGCCCGGCCCTGGTGGCGCTAAACGGGTTGCCCAGGAGGGTCGCCCGTGGCCATGACGCTTCCGAACCAACTAGGAGCGTCCCATGAAGGCCACCCGCACCGTCGCGTCGATCCTGCGCCATTACGAGGGCGAGACGCCCGGGGTGAAGGCGAACCTGCACCGGATGCTCATGGCCGGGAAGCTGGGCGGCACCGGCAAGATGATCATCCTGCCGGTCGACCAGGGCTTCGAGCACGGGCCCGCCCGCAGCTTCGCGCCGAACGCGGCGGGCTACGATCCGCACTACCACTACAAGCTCGCGATCGACGCGGGGCTCAACGCCTACGCCGCGCCGCTGGGGATGCTGGAGGCCGGGGCCGACACGTTCGCCGGCGCGATCCCCACGATCCTGAAGGTGAACAGCGCCAACTCCCTCATCCCCGGCGAGGCGCCCAAGACGCAGGCGATCACCGCCAGCGTCGACGACGCGCTGCGCATCGGCGCGGGGGCGATCGGGTACACGATCTATCCCGGCTCCTCCGCCGCGCTGAACATGTTCGAGGACATCGCCGAGATGCGCCGCGAGGCCGCCGCCAAGGGCATCGCCACGGTCATCTGGAGCTATCCGCGCGGCGAGGCGCTCGACAAGGACGGCGAGACCGCGATCGACATCGCGGCCTACGCCGCGCAGATCGCGGCCCTGCTCGGCGCGCATGTCATCAAGATCAAGCTCTCGACGGACCACCTGTCCCTCAAGGAGGCGAAGAAGGTCTACAAGGACGAGGGGATCGACGTGTCGTCGCAGGCCGCGCGCGTGCGCCATTGCGTGCAGTCGGCCTTCGACGGACGGCGGATCATGGTGTTCTCGGGCGGCTCGAAGAAGGGGGCCGACGGCGTCTACGACGACGCCCGCGCGATCCGGGACGGGGGCGGCAACGGCTCGATCATCGGGCGCAACAGCTTCCAGCGCTCGCGCGAGGATGCCCTGGAGATGCTCGGCAAGCTCGTCGACATCTACAAGGGTCGGGCGGCCTGACAGGTCGCCCAGGTAGAGTTCCCCAGCGTCAGGACGACCGGAGGGCGGCCGATTCGCGGATTGTTCGCCACAGTGATTCGTCAATCGCGAATCGAGCCGGTCCGGGGATTCACGGATGGTCTCCGCCATGCGAGGCAGCAGCGTCAGCGCTCCGTCACGAGGGCGCGACGATGAGGCGGGGCCCGTACATGGCGCATCCACGCACGTCACCGGGACTGGGCGCGTTCGCTTCGGTGGCGACGTTCCTGGTCCTGGCCTCCTATTTCGCGTTCGCGGCCGTCCGGGGCGATTTCGGCATCGCCGCGAGGGCGCAGGTCGCGGCCGAGATACGGGTCCTGACCGCCGAACGGGACCGCCTGCGCTCCGGGCTGGCCGCGATGCGGGTCCGCGTCGCGGGGCTCTCGGACGGCACGCTCGACGCGGACCTCCTGGACGAGCGGGTGCGCGACGTCCTGGGGTATGTCCGTGCCGACGAGATCGTGCTGCGCTGATCCGGGCGGCGCGCGGCTCTGGCGGCCTGCGGACGTATCCGCTACCCCTCGCCTGGACCGGTATTCCAGATCGAGGGGGGCGCGCCGATGGCGACCCGCAAGACCGCCGAAAAACCCAACGTCTCCAAGGACGAGCTGCTGCACCACTACCGTGAGATGCTGCTCATCCGCCGCTTCGAGGAGAAGGCGGGCCAGCTCTACGGCATGGGCCTGATCGGCGGGTTCTGCCATCTCTACATCGGGCAGGAGGCGGTCGTCGTCGGCCTGGAGGCGGCGGCCGAGGAGGGCGACAAGCGCGTCACCTCCTACCGCGACCACGGGCACATGCTCGCCTGCGGGATGGACCCCAAGGGGGTGATGGCCGAGCTGACGGGCCGCGAGGGGGGGTACTCGCGCGGCAAGGGCGGCTCGATGCACATGTTCTCCAAGGAGAAGCACTTCTACGGCGGGCACGGCATCGTGGCGGCGCAGGTGCCGATCGGCGCGGGGCTCGCCTTCGCCGACAAGTACCTCGGCAACGACCGCGTGACCTTCGCCTATTTCGGCGACGGCGCGGCGAACCAGGGCCAGGTCTACGAGACCTACAACATGGCCGAGCTCTGGGACCTGCCGGTGATCTTCGTGATCGAGAACAACAACTACGCGATGGGCACCTCGACCAAGCGCTCCACCAAGTCGCCCTCCTACTGGGAGCGCGGCGCCGCCTACGGCATCCCGGGCGAGGAGGTCGACGGGATGGACGTCCTGGCGGTGAAGGCGGCGGGCGAGAAGGCGGTCGCGCACTGCCGCTCGGGCGACGGGCCCTACATCCTCGAGGTGAAGACCTACCGCTATCGCGGGCACTCGATGTCGGACCCGGCCAAGTACCGCACCCGCGAGGAGGTCCAGGAGATGCGCGAGAAGCGCGACGCCATCGAGCACGTGCGCACGATGCTGCTGGACGGCGGCCACGCCGGGGACGACGAGCTCAAGGCGATCGACAAGGAGATCAAGGAGATCGTCAACGAGGCCGCCGAGTTCGCCAAGGAGAGCCCCGAGCCGGACGTGTCCGAGCTCTGGACCGACATCTACGCGACCGAAGTCCCGCAGGAGATGGCATAGATGGCCACCGAGATCCTCATGCCCGCCCTCTCCCCCACCATGGAGGAGGGCACGCTGGCCAAGTGGCTGGTCAAGGAGGGGGACACCGTCGCCTCCGGCGACATCCTGGCGGAGATCGAGACCGACAAGGCGACGATGGAGTTCGAGGCCGTCGACGAGGGCACGATCGGGAAGATCATCGTGGCCGAGGGCACCGAGGGTGTCCCCGTGAACGCGCCCATCGCCGTCCTCCTGGACGAGGGCGAGACGATGGAGGACGCCGAGGTCTCCGGGGGCCAGCAGCCGGTTCCGGAGAAGAAGGACCTGTCCTCCGAGGACGGCCCGGCCGAGACCAAGGAGCGGCCCGTCCCCGCCGCGCCCAGGGCCGATCGCTCGCCAGACTGGCCAGAAGGCACCGCGATGAAGGAGACCACCGTCCGCGAGGCGCTTCGCGACGCGATGGCGGAGGAGATGCGCCGCGACGAGGCGGTGTTCCTGATGGGCGAGGAGGTGGCGGAGTACCAGGGCGCCTACAAGATCAGCCAGGGGCTGCTCGACGAGTTCGGCGCGAAGCGGGTGATCGACACGCCCATCACCGAGCATGGCTTCGCGGGCATCGGCGTCGGCGCGGCCTTCGGGGGCCTGCGCCCCATCGTCGAGTTCATGACGTTCAACTTCGCGATGCAGGCCATGGACCATATCGTCAACTCGGCCGCCAAGACGCTCTACATGTCCGGCGGGCAGATGGGCTGCCCCATCGTGTTCCGCGGCCCGAACGGCGCGGCGGCCCGCGTGGCGGCGCAGCACAGCCAGGACTACGCCGCCTTCTACGCGCAGATCCCCGGCCTGAAGGTCGCGATGCCCTATTCGGCGGCCGACGCGAAGGGCCTGCTGAAGAGCGCGATCCGCGACCCGAACCCGGTCATCTTCCTCGAGAACGAGATCATGTACGGCCAGGCCTTCGACGTGCCCGACATGGACGACTTCACCGTGCCGTTCGGCAAGGCCCGCATCTGGCGCGAGGGCACCGACGTGACCATCGTGAGCTTCGGCATCGGGATGAAGTACGCCCTCAAGGCCGCCGAGGAGCTGGCCAAGGAGGGGGTCGAGGCCGAGGTGATCGACCTGCGGACCCTCCGGCCCATGGACCTGCCGGCCGTCATCGAAAGCGTCAAGAAGACCAACCGCTGCGTCACCGTCGAGGAGGGCTTCCCGGTCGCCTCGGTCGGCGGGCACATCGCGAGCCGCGTGATGCAGGAGGCGTTCGACTATCTCGACGCGCCGGTGATCACCTGCACCGGCAAGGACGTGCCCATGCCCTACGCCGCCAACCTCGAGAAGCTGGCCCTCATCACCACCAAGGAGGTGATCGACGCCGTGCATGCCGTGACCTACCGGTGATCCGGGTGGAGGGCGTGGACGTCTTCGGGGGCGCCTACCGGATCGCGGTGGAGCGGCCCGGCCGCACGCTGCGCGCCCTGGTACCGGAGGCCCTGCTCGGCGGCGGTTCGGGGCGCCCGTCTCACCAGACCGCGCACGAGGCGCTCGCGCGTCGGTCCCGCGACCTGACGGCGGCGATCGACGACCTCGGCGCGGGCCGCACGCCCCGCGCCCCCTACGACACCCTCACCCTCTGCGGGGAGCCCGACTGATGCCCACCGAAATCCTCATGCCCGCCCTGTCTCCGACCATGGAGGAAGGCACCCTGGCCAAGTGGCTGGTCAAGGAGGGCGACACCGTGTCCTCCGGCGACCTCCTGGCCGAGATCGAGACCGACAAGGCGACCATGGAGTTCGAGGCCGTCGACGAGGGCACCATCGGCAGGATCATCGTGGCCGCCGGCACCGAGGGCGTGAAGGTGAACGCGCCGATCGCCGTGCTGTTGGAGGACGGAGAGAGCGCGGACGACATCGGGGAGGTCTCCGAGGCGCCAAAGGAGGGCGCGTCCTCCCACGCGGCGCCGGCCGAGCCGACGCCCGCGACCGAGCCGCAGAAGGGGTACGGCCGCGAAGCCGGCGGCGCCGACGAGGTCCCGCGGAAGAACGCCGCCGAGGATGCGTCGGAGGTGGATGGCGCGCGCGTCTTCGCCACCCCGCTCGCCAGGCGCATCGCCAAGGACAAGGGCATCGATCTCAAGGACGTGAAGGGCTCCGGCCCCCGCGGCCGCATCGTGAAGGCCGATATCGAGGGGTTCGAGCCCTCGAAGGCCGCCGCGCCGAAGGCGGAGGCGGCCGTGGCCGGAGCGCCCGGGAAGACGGCAGATGGGTCCAAGCCCACGATGCCGGCCGGCATGACCGCCGATCAGGTCCGCAAGATGTACGAGGGGCGCGAGACCGAGGAGGTCCCCCTCGACGGGATGCGCCGGACCATCGCCGCCCGCCTCACCGAGGCGAAGCAGACCATCCCGCATTTCTACCTGCGCCGCGACATCCGCCTCGACGCGCTGATGTCCTTCCGCGGTCAGCTGAACGAGCAACTGAGCGCGAAGGGTGTGAAGCTCTCCGTCAACGACTTCATCATCAAGGCCTCGGCCCTCGCATTGCAGGAGGTGCCCGAGGCGAACGCCGTCTGGGCCGGCGACAGGATGCTGCGCCTCAAGCCCTCGGACGTCGCCGTCGCCGTGGCGATCGACGGAGGCTTGTTCACCCCGGTCCTGAAGGACGCGCACCTGAAGTCGCTCAGCGCCCTGTCGGCCGAGATGAAGGACCTCGCCGCCCGCGCCAAGGCCAGGAAGCTGGCGCCGAGCGAGTATCAGGGCGGCAGCTTCGCGATCTCCAACCTGGGAATGTTCGGCATCGACAACTTCGACGCGGTCATCAACCCGCCGCACGGCTCGATCCTCGCCGTCGGCGCGGGGGTCCGGAAACCCGTCGTCGGCGAGGATGGCGCGCTGATTTCGGCCACCGTGATGAGCGTGACGCTGAGCGTCGATCACCGGGTCATAGACGGCGCCCTCGGGGCCCGTTTCCTCGACGCGATCAAGCGCAATCTCGAGAACCCGATGATGATGCTCGCCTGATCCCGGGCGCGGTCAGGCCGCGCCCGACCCCGCCGCCGTGAGCAGGTGGTTCATCGACTGCGAGGGTTGGGAACACCCCGCCTCGCCCACGATCCGCGCCGGCACGCCGGCCACCGTCTTGCAGGGCGGCACGTCCTCCAGCACCACCGAACCGGCCGCGATACGGCTGCACTGCCCGACCCGGATGTTGCCCAGGACCTTGGCGCCTGCCCCGATGAGCACCCCGTCCCCGATCTTCGGATGGCGGTCCTCATCCTCCTTGCCCGTCCCGCCCAGCGTCACCGAGTGCAGCATCGAGACGTTGTCCCCGACGACCGCCGTCTCTCCGATGACGATCGAATGGGCATGATCGATCATGATCCCCTTGCCGATCCGGGCACCGGGGTGGATGTCGATCCCGAAGGCCTCCGAGGTCCGCATCTGAATGACGTAGGCCAGATCCCGTCGCCCCGCGGTCCACAGGTGATGGGCGACGCGGTGCGCCTGGATCGCCTGGAACCCCTTGAAGTAGAGGAGCGGCTGCAAGAGGCGGTGCGTCACCGGGTCCCGGTCGAGCACCGCCACCAGATCCGCCCGCGCCGCCGTGCCGAGCTCGGGATCGGCGGCGTAGGCCGCATCGGCGATCTCCCGCAACATCTGCTCGCCGATCTCGACGGAGGCCAGCTTCCCCGCCAGCCGGAAGGCCAGAGCGTCCTCGAGCGCGCCGTGATGCAGGACCGACGCGTGCACCATTCCGCCGATCAGCGGCTCGGCGGCGATGGCGTCCTCCGCCTCCTGCCGGATGCGGTCCCAGACGGGATCGACCCGGATCGCGTTCCTCGCGGTCATCGCCATGGCGCGGCCCTCCTGCGGTGCTCGGCACTCCGCAGATAGGCCGCCGCCCCGCGCCGGGGAAGCCCCGAGCGCGCGCAGGACCGCGATGAGCGCGATCCTGAAGGGCCCGCAGGCCAGAGTCGCGGGCACACGGTCCGGCGCCGGGACCGCGCCGATCGGCCATGCTCCCGCGAGGGCCTGCGCGGCCATCCGCATCGCGAGCCGCTCGCGCTCGCCCGGCGGGGCGGCGCCGGCCACCCGCGCCATGTCGACCGCATCGGCCAGGAGGACCCGCCGCATTCAGTCGGTCGGCCCCAGCCGCGCCCAGGTCCCCGGCCCGAAGCGATCCGAGACCTGCGCCACCTCGATCCGAGCGCCCGGCCCGTCATCGGCGCGATCCTGCGCCAGATAGGTCCAGGCCGGCGTCGTGACCTCCTCCCGCCGCAGCACCTCGCCGCCCCTGACGACGCGCACGGCATAGCGTTCGGCTCCCTCGCCAAGCGGAACGTCCGCTTCGTCCCAGGGATCCCCGTCGATCCGCGTGCGGCGGATCCAGGAGACGAGGAGATCGCCCGCCCTCTCTTGCCCCGCTAGATGCACAGGCGCATAGGGGCGCAGCCCGATCCCCTCGAACGTGACGACGTCGTGGCGATAGATCGCATCGTCCAGCGGCCGCGATGCGGGTCCCGTGCGGTAGTGCCGCTCGATCCCCCGCGCCCGCGCAGGCAGGTCCAGGACCTCCGCGGCCGCGTCCAGCAGGACCACCCGCGATCCGGCCGGCCACGCGCTCGACATCTCGCCCTCGGTGCCGAGCTGCCCCCGCAGGCGGAACGACAAGGCCCAGACCCCCTCCCCGATGACCTCCGCCTGACGGAACTGCAGGACCTCCCAGCCCTGCGGTCCCCCATCCCCGATCGCGAGCGCGTTCGCCCCGTTGAGCACCGCGCCGGCGCCGGCCGACGCCAGCCCTGGCCGGCCCATGCGGACTATGAGGGGCGCGCCGCGGTCCCAAACCCCGGGCGCCGCGGCACCGAGCGGGGTCAGCGTCACCCCGATGGTCGCCGGACGCCGCAGGATCTGCGCCGTCCCGTATCCCGCATCCTCGTTCGAGGCGTGGATCGCGACCGTACCCGGCCAGGGCCGCGCCGCGACCGCCACGCGGGGCGCATGCGCCGGCTCCTCGCCGGTGATCATCGGCAGGTCCAGGAACACCGGCAGGACCGGTGCCGCCGGCGTGATCGCCCGCACGGGCCGAACCGTCTCCTCACCACCGACTTGCAGATATGCGGACGGGTCCACCCGCACCGCCGTCATCTGTCTCGGCCCGGCGACCTCCACCCGGTCAATCCGCCAAGCACCGCTCTGTCCCGCGAAGCGCACCACGTCGCCCGCGCCCAGGTCGGTGCGCGACGGCGCCAGCCCGAACCGCACCGTCTCGCGCCCGATCCGGGTCTCTGCGAGCCACCGCTCGGCGGCCGACCGCGCCTCCGCGTCAGTTAGGGCCAGGGGCAGCTCGCTCTCCGCCACGCTGTCCTGTGCCACGCCCGGCAGGCGCGCGTCGGCCACCCGCGTCTCGTAGGCCAGCTCCCCTTCGACATATGTCAGGCGCACCCGCTCGGGCAGCTCCGCCTCCGGGGCCCGCGTCACCTCCAGATCGCCCGCGTCGTCGGACCGTACCAGGAACCCCGGATCGAGGACCTCGCGCGCAACCCCGTCGCGATGGCGGAAGACGAGCCGTCCGTCGCGCTCCACCGCATCCACGCCATAGGCCAGCAGGAGCGGCTGCAACGCCGCTCGCGCCGTGCCGACGTCGTCGAGGAGATAGCCGCGCACGAGCGTGGCCAAGGCCGAGACATCGACCTCACCGACCCCGGCCTCCCCACAGATCTCCGTGATGACCGAGGCCAGTGTCCGCGCCGCCGTCCGTCCGTTCAGCCAATGACCGCGCGCGTAGTTCGCCCCATCCGTCCACAGGTCCGTCCGCCCGGGGAAGGCCGGCCACGGCCGCGCGTCCCAGGCCCAGAGATGCGCCCGCTCCATGTCGAGCATCCGACCGCCATAGACGCCGCTCGTCGGGTTCTGCGATGGATCCGCCCAGAAATCCGTGACCGCACGGATATACTGGTGCTGGATCATCTCGTCGCGCCGCCCGGTGCTCGCTCGCGGCAACATGCTTTCCGACGACTTCGGATCGAGGAACACGTTCGGCTGGTTCGTCGCCTTGTCGACCGCGGCGCAGCCGTATTCCGTGAAACGGATCGGCTTGCCTTCCGGCACCCAGGCGGTCGGCGCGGCCTGCCGCACGCCGCCCACCCGGTCGTGATGGGCGTTCCCCCACCACCCGCGCAGGTCCTTCACCCGCCAGACCCAAGGCTCGCCTTGGCCGTCGGTGATCGGCGTGCGCCGCTGCGCCGCCATGTCCGCGTCGTCCGCGTAGAACCAGTCGTAGTACTCGCCCCCCGCAACACCCGACTTGAGGTAGGCCATGTCGTGCACGCCGCCGGCCGCCTCGTCGGCATGTCCCGCCTCGTCCCGCCAGTCGGTGAGGGGCAGGTAGTTGTCGATCCCGACGAAGTCGCATTCTGCGTCCGCCCAGAGCGGGTCGAGGTGGAAACGCACGTCCCCCGGCGCCTCCGCGGGTCGGTGCCCCGAGTACTCCGACCAGTCCGCCGCGTAGCTCAGGGCGCAGTCCGGCCCGAGCACGCCCCGCACCTCCCGCAGGAGCCCCCGCATTCGCTCCACCGCCGGGTAGCTCCCCCCCGCGCCCCGGATCCAGGTCAGCCCGCGCATCTCCGACCCGATGCAGAACGCGTCGACGCCACCCGCCGCCCGGCAGAGCCAGGCGTAGTGCAGTATGAACCGTGCGTAGCCCTCGTCCTCGATGCCCGCATACCGCACCTCCTCCCCGTCCAGCGAGAAGTCCGCCGCCCGCGCCGCACCGAAGAAGGCGTCCACCTCCACGGCCGCGGCTGCCGTCCCGTCCGGCGAGCCCGCGACGCCCGGCGCGAGGGACGTCGTGATCCGCCCGCGCCACGGCAGCGGCGCCTGCCCCATCGTGCCCGAATACGGATCGGGCAGCGCGTTGCCAGCCGACGGCTCCATGAGGATGAAGGGATAGAACATCGCCTCGAGCCCGCGCCCGCGAACCTCGCGGATCGCCTCGATCACAGCCGCGTCCGCCGGCGTGCCGCCATAGACCGGCCGCCCTTCGGCATCCCGGCCGACGATCCCCGCGCTCCCCCGGGAACGCCCGGCGACGCGCCAGGCCATCTCCTTCGCCCCGCCGTCCGGGAACTCCACCTTCGGCGCCAACCGGCACGCCCCGCAGCGCAGGTCCGAGCCGAACCAGGACACCACGAGGCTCACCGAGCCCACGTTCGGCAACTCCTCGACGAGATCGTCCATGGACGCCACGAAGTCCGGCACCGCCCGCGGCGTCGACACGTTCGCCGCCCGCATCTCCCCCGGGCCGACCTCGACGTTGAGCTGCCGGGTCGACAGCCCGTACTCCCCCGTTCCCGGCACCATGGCCACCGCGCGCACCGCCTCCACCGGCGCGGCCGGGCTCGCGCCGAACTCCGGTCGCAGCACCTCGAAGGTCAGTTGCGGGACCCGGTTGCCGAACCGGCCGAGGTCCAGATCCTCGATCACGACATAGGCCAGTCCCCGATAGGCCGGCACCTGCCCCGCGCCCTCGACGGCCTCCATCTTCGGATCGGGCGCCTGGTTGGCCGTCCCCCGGTAGACGCTCATCGCCAGGTCGCGGCGCGCAATCTCGATCCCGTCGGCCCAGATCCGGCCGACGCGCGAGATCTCGCCCTCGCACAGCGCGATCGCAAGGCTCACGGTATAGCCGAACTCGCGCACCTCCGGCCCGCCACCGCCCTTTCCACCCGCACGCGACGTCTCGACCGACTCCTGGAACCGGGTCGACCAGATCACCTGCCCCGCCACGCGCATCCGGCCGAACACACGCGGGACCGCCGCCCCTTCGGACGCCCCGACGAGACGGAACCGGTCGACCCGGCCCGTCTCGACGGCGTCCGATCCGGTGCCCAGGATCCGCTGATCCACGATGCGCCCGAGCGTCGCGCCCGCCGCGCGCCCGATCACGGCGGTGGAAAGGCCCAGGACGGAGCCGCCCAGCGAGGCGCCGGCGGCCCCGCCCGCGGCCGAGAGAAGGATGGTCGCCATGACGCGCCTCCGCAGTTCGAGTGAAGTTCAGGCGTCCCCGAGTGGGGGCCAGCCGTAGCGCGCCGCGATCCGGCGCGCCCATGGCGCGGTCAGGGCCGACTCGACCACCGAATGCCCGCCATAGGCATGAACGAAGGTCGCACGCGGCCCGGTCTCGGCGACGATCCCCAGGTGCTTCGCCACGCCCCGCGACCGCATGCGGAACAGCAGCACGTCGCCCGCGCATGCCGGCTCGTCCGCGCCCCGCCGGATCAGATGGCGGCCCGCCGCGTCCATCAGGCGCTCCTTGCCAGACGGTTCGGACCAGTCCGGCGTGTAGGCCGGCACCGGCTCGGGCGCGCCGCCGATCAGCTCGGCCCATACGCCGCGAACGAGGCCAAGGCAGTCCGCCCCCACCCCGCGCGCCGCAGCCTGATGCAGGTAGGGCGTCCCGATCCAGCCCCGCGCCGCCGCCACGACCGCGGCGCTCATGCCCGCAGGCTCCCGCCGTCGTTGCCGCCCTCGCCGACTGGATAGGCCGTCAGCCAGTCCTCGCCTGGAATGTCCGGAAAGCCCCCGAACCGCGCTCCGTTGGCGAACTTCGCCCGGCACGTCGCGAACCGCTTGTCGCACCCAGCCTCCAGCCGCACCCGGTCCCCTGCCGCCGGCAGGGTCGTCAGCGCGGCCCAGAGCTCGATGCGCCGTCCGCCATCCGAGCGGACATCCCGCCGGATCGCCTCGCTCAGGCCCGCCGCCGCGCCGTCCAGGACCAGGACCCGTCCCCGCTCGAACCAGCCCGCCTCGAAGTCACCGAACGCGCTCCAGGACAGCACTCCCTCGCCCGCCTCCTCCACGGTCGTCTCCGCCCCGTACCGTGCCCGCGTGAGATCGACGCCGCAGGACGCATCGCCCAGGACCCACGGACAGCCCTCCTGGAACACCCGCCCCCGCGGCCGGTTCAGGCCCTCCGACAGCCCGCGCAGCTCGACCTCGAACGCGCCCGCCCCGCGTCTGACCTCCCCGAACGTCCCGCGGAACGTCAGCCGCCGGCGCGCCGGCTCGGTCCAGTCCGCGTCCCAGGCCATGACTTCCGCACCATCGAAGCGCCCCGCCGCGATGTCGGCCTCGGTGATCCCGTCACCCGACAGGGCACCGGCCGCCGACGCATTGTCCACCGACAGCCCGGAGGACAGCTCGACCGCCCCGGCCGAGAGGCCCGTCCCGGCGCGGAACGTCACGCCGTCCACCTCCAGGTCGCGGTCGTGATCGGTGAACCCGAACACCCGACCGTCCCGCCGCATCACGGACCAGAGACGCGCCCGCGTCGTCGCCACCCCGCTCACGCGCGTACCTCCACCACCGGCACGTCAGGCACCTGCCCCGCCTCGAAGGACGCGACCGACACCGCGATCCGGTCGGTGTCGAACCGCACCGGCACGTCGAACTCGAACCCGGCGGTGATCGTCGCGCCCGCCGCTGGCGCCGCCTCGAAAACGACCAACCCCGTCACCGGGTCACAGGTCCAGCCGCCCGTTTCCGCCCCATCGACGGCCACGCGCACCGTGCCCGCGACCGGCTTGGTCACCGTCCGGTCGTAGCCATAGGGTCCCGACGCGTAGCGTTTGATCAACGGCCACGCCGTGCGCGTCCCGTCCCCCGTGCCGATGCGCTGATCCTCAGGTCCGGGCGCGCGGGACGGCAGGCACGACAGATGGTCCGCCCAATCCTTCCAGCGAAACGAATGGAGCGCTCCCGCCCGCGCCTCGAAGAACCCGGTCAGCTCGGCCATGTCGTCGAGCGAGCGCATCCCCAGCCCCGCGTCGTAGCGGCGCAGCGAGTCCCGCCAGGGCGTGTTGCGCTCTTCGTGGCCGTTCGCCAGCGTCACGATCTCCGTGCGCCGTTCCGGGCCGCCGACAGAGCCGAAGCTCAGGTCCGCGGGAAACCTAACGTCATGGAATGCCATTGTTCCCTCCCTCAGCGATTGCGCGCGCCGGCGCTTAGAGCACGGTTCATCTGCGCCGCGATCTGGCTGCGCGAGCGACTGAACCCCGCCACGTCCGGCGTCGTGATGTTCATCACCACGGTCGCGCCGCCACCCGAGCCGCGCACGCCTAGCGTGCCGTCCGCCCCGCGGGTCAGAGGCATGATCGCCTCCGGCCCCGCCTCGCCCATCAGCCCGGTGCCGCCGGCCATCGGGAACGTCGTCGCCCCCGACACGACGCCGCCCTTGGCGAAGGGCGTTATCGCCCCCGTCAACGCGCCCACCCCCTGAGAGACCAGCCCGCCCAGATGGTCCGTCACCGGCCGCGTCGCCTGCGCATATATCGTGTCGACCAGGCTCGCCCCGACCTGGCGCAGCGCATCAGACGCGCGCGCACCGTCGAAGATCAGCCCGTCGAGCGCCCCTCCGAGCGCACGTGACAGGTTGCGCGACAGAGCCCCGGTCTGCACCTCGGCACCGGCCAGCGCCCCGCCCAGGCCCCGCAGCTCGCGGGTGAAGGCCGCCGCCGCCTCGCCCGCCTCGTCCATCTCGCCGTCGAACTCATTCATCCGCCCGCTCCCCGTCCGGATACGCCGCGGCCAGCTCCTCGAGCCGCGCGCGCCCCATTCCCGCCGGGCCGCCCCCGCGGCCCAGCACCACCATCAGTTCGGCCGGCGTCAGCGCCCACATCTCGACCGGGCGCAGCCCCCGCGCCGACGCCGCCCGCAGCAGCCCCGCGAAGTCCATCAGCCCTCCGGCAGCGCGAAGGCCCGCGCCAGCAGCCGCGCCGCCACGCGCGCTGCCTCCACCGGCCCGCCTCCGATATCCGCGCGCATCAGGTCCGCTTCATGCCCGCCTCCGCGGAGCCCGGCCCGGATCACCGCGGCGACATCGGCGGCGCGCACCGCGCCCCCGTCGAACCGCCCCGCGATTCCCATAAGGCTGCCGGCGCCCAGCTCGCCCTCGAGCTCCGCCAGGGCCCCAAGCGTGAGCCGCAACGCCAGGGGCCGCCCGTCCACCGTCAGGGCGACCTCCCCGGCCCAGGGATTCGCGCTCACCCCGCGTCCGGCGCGAAGCTCAGCGCCCCGGCCGAGGCCAGCGAGACCTCGAACGTCGCCTCCCCCTGGATCGAACCGGCGTATTCGATCCCCGTGATCTGGAACGCGCCTTCGATCACCCCGAAATCCGGCACGATCACGCGGAAGCGAGGCGCCACCCCGTCGAAGAAGGCCTGCCGCACCCGCTCGTCGCTCTCGCCGTCGCGGAACACCCCCGATCCGCTGATCGAGGCCGAGCGCATGCCCGCTCCGGCGAGAAGCTCGCGCCAGCGCCCCGCGCTCGCCACGTTCGTGACGTCCACGGTCTCGGCGTTGAACGCCAGGCGCGTGGCCCGCAGACCGGCGATGGTCTCGAACCGCCCGGCCCCGTCGATATCGCATTTCAGCAGAAGGTCCCGCCCACGTTGAACGCTCATGTGCCTACTCCTTCGAAGTCCATCCGCGCGCGGAAGATCATCTCGATCCGCCGCCGCCCGCCCACCTGCCGCGCCCGGCTCCGCCGGAACTCGACGCTCACCAGCCCGGGCACCCCCAGGGGCGCCTCCAGCGCCACCAGGATCGCCCGCGCCACGCCCTTCGCCGCCGCGTAGGACCCGGGCACGCTCTCGATCCACAGCTTGATCATGTGCTCGGCTCCGCTCGCGCTGGCGTCATCCGACGCGCGCACCTCCTCCTCGCCGACATGCACCCACATCTCCGGCCGTGCGCCGGCCGGCGGCGCGTCCCAGACCGGCACGTCCAGCGCCAGATCGAGCACGCCCCAGATCGCCGTCTGCAGCTCCCCCGACGCCCTCATGCCGCGCCCTCCTCGTAGGCGTAGCAGACGAGGAACCGTGCCGCGTCGTCCGCCTCCGTGACCGCGTGGATGCGGTAGAGCCGCCCGCCGTCGCGGAACCGCTGCTCCGCCCTCGGCCGCGACGGCGCCCCGACCGGCGCGCCCCGCACGTAGATGCGGTAGTGCACCGACGAGATGACCGCGAAGCCCGCCGGCTTCTCGCGTCCCATCCCGGGCTTGACCTCCGCCCACATCTCGCCCAGCGGCACCCAGGTCTGGCGATACCCGCCCGCCCCGTCCGGGACCCTGTCGGGCGCTTCCAGCACCAGCCGCCGGCTCAGCCGCGGCGCGCTCACGCCGCGCCTCCGATCCGCAGGCGCCGCCAGGGCGCCATCAGGGCCGCCGCCATGCCGGGCATCTCCGGCGAGACCCCGCCGCGCGCCTCGTAGAGCGCCGCCCCGATCAGGATCGCCGCCTGCCGCAGGTCCGGCGGCACCTCCGCCCAGGCCCCGTAGCCCAGCGTCAGCGTCACCTCCGCATCCCCCGGCAGCCCCGTGATCCGCTCGCCGACCAGGCGCCAACCGCTCATCACGACAAGCGCTTCGCCCTCGACGACCGCGACCGCATCCACCGACGCCACCGGGATGAGCGGCAGCGCCGCCTCGCAGCGCCCAGGCCGCCAGACGAAGCCCCGCGCGATCGTCGCGCGTCCCGTGCGCCGCTCGACCACGCCGATGGCCGCCCGGATCGCGCTCTCCACGCCCGGCATCTCCACCGCGTCGTCCGCGAACCCCGTCCCGAGCCGCAGGTGCGCCGCCAGCTCCGCCACCGGCAGGCTGGTCGCCTCCAGCGGCGCAATTTCCGTCAGTTCCATCGTCCTCACCCCGCGCCACGTGGAAGTTCGGACGGACGCCCGCCCCGCCGGCACCGCTCGTGCGGAGGGTGCAGCTAGACGGCACCGGCCACCCGGTGCGCGCGTCCGTCCTGGCCGCGCCCCCTAGACGGGGACGCGGATCACGCCCCGCCTCAGGCGGAGAACCGCAGCAGCTTGATGGCCGCGAAGTCGGTCACGTCCCCGCCCACGCGCTTGGTCGCGTAGAACAGGACGTTGGGCTTGGCGCTGAACGGATCGCGCAGGATGCGCAGGTCCGGACGCTCGGCGATCGTGTAGCCCGCCGCGAAGTCGCCGAAGGCGATCGCGACGTTGCCGGGCGCCGCGTCGGGCATCGCCTCGGTCACGACCACCGGATAGCCCAGCAGGCGCGCCGGCTCCGCCGCGGCCAGCCCGTCCGACCAGAGGAACCGCCCGTCGGCGTCCTTGAGCTTGCGCACCAGGCCGGCGGTCTTCGAGTTCATCACGAAGGTGCCGTTGGCCCGGTAGCGCGCGCCCAGCGAGTAGACGAGGTCCACGATCCGGTCGGGCGAGCCGATCCCGCCGGCCACGCCGGTGTCGATGCGGCCCAGCGTGCCCCAGGGCAGCGCATCGCCGTCCGCGGCCTGCGGGTGGTTCAGGAACCCGCGCGGCTTGTCCACGCCGTTCCCGCTCACGAAGGCGGTCGATTCCGCGAGGGCGAAGCGCTCGGCGATGCGGTTGGCGAGCCACCCCTCGATGTCGAAGGCCGCATCGTCCAGCAGTCGCTGCGACGCCTTCGGCAGAGCCGAGAGCTCGTGCAGCGTGATCGAGATGCGGTCGACCTGCGGCGTGCCGGTCTCGCCGAACGTGCCGGTCTCGGTCGCCCAGCCCGAGTCCATCACGCCATGATCGACCAGCACGTCGTAGGACGTCGCCTCCACGTTCACGACCGTCGCGACCGCCCGGATCGACGCGGTGCTCTTCATCACCGAATGCACCGTCTCGGACGTGACCGGGTCCACCAGGTAGCCGCCATCCGCAGCCACCGCGGTGGAGAGCGACTTGCCCTCCAGGTCGAGGCCGCGCATCGCGTCCTCCTCGCCGGCGCGGACATAGGCGTCGAAGGCGCGGCCGTGCATGGCCTCGCCGGTCTCGGCCTGGGTCGAAAGGGGCGCGCGCGGGGCGCGGGACTTCGTCGACAGCATGCTCATTCGGTTCTCCTGCGTGTTCAGTCGCTCGTTCAGATCGGCGTGCAGCCCCTTGACGTCGCGCACGAAGCTCATCAGCTCCGCGCGCAGCGCCGCCGCACCGCCGCTCGCCGCGGCAGTCTCGTCACTCATCCTGCTCTCCTTGGATTAAGGGGGCGCGAGCCCCCCGACCGGTGCTACCGGCCCTTCGGCAACGCCCCCGCTGCCAGCTCCCGGCGCGCGTCGCGGAACGCCCTCGCCAGTTCGTCGGCGGACGCGCCCGCGCCCTCCGATTTCGCCGATGCGCGGGCCAGGCCCAGCATCGGGAACGTCACCAGCGACACCTCCCAGAGGTCCACCTCCAGCAGTCGCCGCCGTCCGCCCGCGTCCTTCTCGGCGCGCACGGTCCGGTATCCGATCGACAGCCCGTCGATCGCCCCCGCCGCCAGCAGCGCGGCCGCCTCGCGGCCCCGCTCCACCGCGTCGAGCAGCCGGCCCGAGACCTTCAGCCCGCGCGCGTCCTCGGACACCTCGTCCCAGACGCCGATCGGCTGCGCCGGATCGTGCTGCCACAGCATCTTCACCCGCCGGCCGCTCGCGGCCAGCCGCGCCAACGAAGCGGCATAGGCCCCCGGCGCCACCACGTCCCCGCCGCCGTCCACCTCGTCGAACACGGACGCATACCCCGTCAGACGCGGCGCCACGTCACCGCTCGCCTCCACCGCGCTCAGCGCCATGAACTTGCGCTCCAGCTCTTCACCCGTCATACGAACCTCCCCTGCCAACCCATTGCTCCCGCGTCATTCCGCGATCCCGAGCATTGCCCGCTTCTCCCCGTCCGACAGGAAGTCGGCCTCGACGATCCGGCGCCACCTGGCGTCCCGCTCGGCCGACAGCGCCGGCACCGCGTCCAGGTCCACCGACAGCGTCACCGGCTCGCCCGACAGCCCCGAGAGCCACCCTCCGAGCCGCGCCGCCACCCGCTCCGCGAGCGGCAGCACCGTCAGCCGGAAGAACGCCCGGTTCGCCTCGGCGTAGTTGGCGTAGGTCGCCTCCCCGGGGATCCCGAGCATCATCGGCGGCACCCCGAACGCCGTCGCGATCTCGCGCGCCGCGTCCCGCTTGGTCTCCTGGAACTCCATATCCGACGGGCTGAACCCCATCGGCTTCCAGTCGAGCCCGCCGTCCAGCAGCATCGGCCGCCCCGCGTTGCGCGCCCCCTGGTGGTAGGCCTCCATCTCCGCCTGCAGCCGGTCGAACTGCTCGCGCGAAAGCTCCGCGCCCTCCGGCCCCCTATGAACGATCGCGCCAGACGGCCGCGCCGCGTTGTCCAGCAGCGCCTTCGACCAGCGCGAGGCCGCGTTGTGCACGTCCACCGCCGCCGCCGCCGCCTGCATCGGCGAGAACCCGTGATGGTCGTCCGTCGGATGGAAGCTGCGCACGTGGCACACGGCATCCGCGCGGAACCGCAGCTTGCGCCCGCCCACGCGGTAATCGTAGCCCACCGGCCAGCCGTCGGCCCCGGGCACCACCGCCATCCGGTCCGAGCGCAGCACATGCAGCTCCGCCGGCATCCCCTCGCCCACCGCCTCGACATAGCCGTCGCCCGTCAGCAGCATCTGCGCGACCAGCGCCTCGACCAGCTCGGCGCGTCCCTGCTCCGCGTTCGGCCGCGCCAGCAGCGACAGCGCCGGGTGCACGACGACGCGCCCGCCATCGGCCACCACCGGCAGCGCCGCCACCGACTCCGCCACCAGCTTCACCGCCCGGAACCCGACCGGGTTGCCGGCGAACCCCGCCCGCGTGAGCGCCCCTGTCTCCCGGGGCGTCCAGCTGGTGCCGCGCCCCCCGGCCAGCACCCGGCCCGCCGCCGACGCCTTCGCCTCGGGCGCCGCCTCGGCCTTTCTCGTGAACCAACCCATCGATCTCTCCCGCCCAAAGAAAAAGGGGGCCGCCAGGCCCCCTCCAGGTCGCATCGCTCAGAGGAGCCGCAATCGCGGCACGCCCCTCGGCGCCCCCGCGATCAGCAGCTCCGTCACCGCCCAGACCAGCGCGTCCACGCGGTCCGGCGAGCCGGCCCCCCGGTAGCCACCCGCCGTCATCGCGCCCATCTCCGCCTCCAGCTCGGCGAACACGCCCGCGTGCCGCACCCGGCCCCGCTCGTAGAGCGCCGCCACCGGCTCGGCCCGCGCGACCTTCCCGCGCGAGGCATGCACCGCCTTGTAGCTCGCCGCCGGGTCCACCTGCCGGATCACGCTCTCCACCAGGTCGCCGCCGTTGTTCACCTCCGCCACGATCCGGTCCGCGTTCCAGCGCCGCCCGGCCTCCACCGCCGCCGCCGCCCAGGCCGCCGGAGAGGCCCCCGTGACCGAGGCGTCCTCGAGGACCACGGCCTGCCAGTCCCGCGGGTCCGGGGCGCGCAGCAGACCGCACACCACGATCCCGCACGCATCCGAGGACGCGCGGCCCGTCACCGGCGGATCGACCGCCACGACGATCCGGTCCATCTCCTCCGGCCGCGCGAGGCGCCCCGCCTCGATGATCCCCACGGGCCAGAGCGCCCCCTCCACGTCCTCCAGGAGCTCCCCGTCCAGCTCCTGACGCTCGAGGCGCGTGCCGGCGTAGCGGGCCCGCACCTCCGCCAGGAACGACTCCGCGAGCCACGCCCGGTTCGCCTCCGTCGCCGCCCGCGTCACCACCGTCGAGGCGCGCCCAAGCAGCTCCGTCAGCACCGGCGCCGCCTTGGGCGTGGTCGTCACGCAGGCCCGCGGCGCGTCACCGAGGCGCAGGGCGAACTGGAGCATGTCCCACGGGTCCCGCCCCTTGCGCCATTTCGCCAGCTCGTCGCACCAGGCCGCGTCGAACTGCGGCCCTCGCATCGCCTCGGGATCGGACGCGCTGAACGCCCGCGCCTCCGCCCCGTTCGCCCAGCGCAGCGTCCGCGTCCCCGATATCCAGTCCGGCCGCCGGTCGGGCGGCGAACATGCCAGGATGCCCGACTCCCCGAACACCATCACGTCGCGCGCCTGCTCGTAGGTCTCCCCGACCAGCGCCACGCGCCGGCACGCGCCGGCATCCACCGGCCGCGGCCCCTCCACGACCGACCGCACCCATTCGGCCCCGGCGCGCGTCTTGCCCGCGCCGCGGCCGCCCATCACCACCCAGCTTCGCCAGTCGCCCGCGGGGGGCAGCTGGTGCGCCGCCCCCCACATCTCGAACATGTACGGCAGCGCTCGCAGCACGTCGTCCGGCAGCCCGTCCAGGACCTCCTTGCGCTCACGCTCGGTCCGCGAGGCGAGCCAGGCGCCCCATGACCTCGATCCGCGCGGCGGCAAGGTCCATCGGGGGCTCGCGTCCGGGGACGCCGCCCGAGCCTTCGATGTCGTACTCATAGAGCTTGACCTCCAACGTCACGAAAAGTGCGAGCATCGCGAGGACCTTGGGCAATGTCTTGCCCGGCTCCTCCTCCGGCACGCGGCCTCGTTCGAGGTCGCGCGCCATTGCATCGACCGATGCGATCATCCGATCGACCAGCCCGCGAACGCGGCGCACCCTCTTCGCCGCGTCGCTCTCCTTGCGTATCTTCTGACCCATCCAGCCTCGCCTCCCGAGCGGTGTCCCCTCCGCACGAGTGAAACGAAAAGACGGGCCGCGGGGGTATGCCCCCGGACCCGTCTGCCCACTTCTCCTAGCTTGCCCGAAGGTGTACCCGAGACCGTGCGCCGAGTCAATCCAAGTCGCGCCAGGGTTGCACGGGTCGCCTATTCAACCCTTTGTCGGGTAACGACTATCTCGCACCGCGCGCTCCCCGCGCCGCGCGCAACACTCCTACTGCCCGGC
Organism: uncultured Alphaproteobacteria bacterium; assembly: GCA_963832275.1. Taxonomy (GTDB): domain Bacteria; phylum Pseudomonadota; class Alphaproteobacteria; order Rhodobacterales; family Rhodobacteraceae; genus Hasllibacter. The sequence goes on along the minus strand of CAWHTQ010000019.1, from coordinate 2,348,966 downwards.
CGTCTCCGCCGCCCGCTGCGCCTCGATCTCGCGCCAGCGCGCCACGTTGGCATTGTGCTCGGCCAGGGTCGCCGCGAATGCGTGCCCTCCCGTCCCGTCGGCCACGAAGAACACGTTCTCGGTCTCCCCCGGCGCCACCGCCGCCAGGATCGACGCCGCGCCCGGATTGGCGATCGGCGTCGGCGGCAGGCCGTCGATCACGTAGGTGTTCCACGGCGTCTCGGCGTCCAGCTCCGACCGCCGCAGCCCTCGCCCCAGCACGCCGCGCCCGCGCGTCACCCCGTAGATCACCGTCGGGTCCGTCTGCAGCCGCATCCCCTGGCGGAGCCGGTTGGCGAACACGCCGGCCACCTCGCCCCGCTCCTCGGCGATCGCCGTCTCCTTCTCGATGATCGACGCCAGGATCAGGGCCTCCTCCGCGCTCTCGATCGGCAGATCGGCGGCCCGCTCGTCCCAGGCCGCCGCCAGGATCTCCGCCTGGCTCTGTTCCATCGCCGCGATCAGCTCGCCCCGGTCCGTCCCCGGCCGCACCTCGTAGCTGTCGGGCGCGAGCATCCCCTCCGCCGGCAGGGACGCGATCTCGCCGGTCAGGAACTCCGCCGCGCGCAGCGCCTCCACGACCTGCCAGGACGTGACCCCCTCCGCCACCGTCACCCGGAACCGCGTGTCCGCCTCGGCCGCGATCTCCACGTATTCCGCCGGCGCCTCGGTCCCCGCGTCGAACTCGGCCACCCGCTCGAATCGCCCCGTCGCGGGGTCCAGCTCGCGCACGACCACGTCCGCCTTCGCCACCCCGACACGGAAGTTGATCTCCGTGCCGCAGGTGGACGGCCCGCCCAGGGTGATCGTGCGCGCGATCTCCGCCATGGACGCGCCCTCGGGCACCAGGAAGGAGCCCGCCTTCAACCCCGGCAGGTCGGCATAGTCCGTCCCCGCGCGGAAGAGCGCCGGCCGCGCCACCGCCCCCTGCGCCGCGAGGTCGTCCGACACCCGGCCCATGTTCGACCCGCGCTCCACCTCGAGGCAGATCGCGGTCGACAGGGGTCCCGGCGCCGTCCATTCCCGCTGCGCCCAGGTCACCGCGGCCGCGAAGGCGACCAGTGCCACGACCAGCAGCCCCAGCGCGTTGGAGGCGACGCCCCGCCACATCAGAGCCGGCCCAGCACCAGGCTGGCGTTCGTGCCGCCGAAGCCGAAGCTGTTCGACAGCACGCGCTCGAAGCGCCCCTCCACCGCCGTCAGCGGCGCCAGGTTCACCTTCGTCTCCGGCCCGTTATGCAGGTTCAGGGTCGGCGGCGCGACCCCGTCCCGCATCGCCAGGATGCAGAAGATCGCCTCCACCGCGCCCGCCGCGCCCAGCAGGTGCCCGATCGCGCTCTTGGTCGAGGACATCACCATGTCCGAGCCGCACACCCGCTCCACGGCGCCCAGCTCGATCGTGTCCGCCATCGTCGACGTCCCGTGCGCGTTGACGTAGTCGATCTCGCTCCCGTCGATCCCGGCGCGCTTCAGGGCGGCGCGCATCGCCCGTTCCGCGCCCTCGTGGTCCGGCGGGGGCGCCGTGATGTGGAACGCGTCCCCCGAGAGCCCGTAGCCCAGCACCTCCGCCAGGATCGTCGCACCGCGCGCCCGCGCGTGCTCGTACTCCTCGAGCACCACGACGCCCGCACCCTCGCCCATGACGAACCCGTCGCGGTCGGCGTCCCACGGCCGGCTCGCCGCTTGCGGATCGTCCGCGTACTTCGTGCTCAGCGCCTTGCACGCGTTGAACCCCGCCACGCCGATGGCGCTGATCGGGCTCTCCGTCCCGCCCGCCACCATCACGTCGGCATCGTCCAGCGCGATGAGGCGCGCCGCGTCCCCGATCGCGTGCGCCCCGGTCGAGCAGGCCGTCACCACGGCATGGTTCGGCCCCCGGAACCCGTAGCGGATGCCGACCTGCCCCGAGACGAGGTTGATCAGCGCGCCGGGGATGAAGAACGGGCTCACCCGCCGCGGCCCCCGCTCGTGCAGAAGCACCGCCGTGTCCGCGATCGAGTTCAGCCCTCCGATCCCCGAGCCGATCATGACCCCGACGCGCAGCTTCTCCTCCTCGGACAGGTCCGCGATCCCGGCGGCGCGCACGGCCTCCTGCGCGGCGGCCATGCCGTAGAGGATGAAGTCGTCGACCTTGCGCCGCTCCTTGGGCTCCATCGCCGAGTTCGGATCGAGCGCGCCTTCGCCCTCGGCCGGGATCTCGCAGGCATAGGTCGTCGCGAACCCGGTGGTGTCGAAGCGCGTGATCGCCGCCGCCCCCGACCGCCCCTCGACGAGGCGCGACCAGGTCGCCTCGACCCCGTCCGCCAACGGGCTGACCATGCCCAGGCCCGTCACCACAACTCGCCGCATCCGCGCTCTCCTCGCCATCCGGCCGCCGGGCGTGGGCGCCGGCCGGGGGAACAATCATGTCTCATAGCCCGTGGCCACGAGGCCCGAAAGAGGCGCGTCCGGAGAGCGGATTGCCCGGCGGCGTCAACGCGCCCTTAACCCATGCCGGGCGAGGAGGGCACCGTCGAACCAAGCCACCCGCGGAGGGAACCGCCATGTCGCTGCGCCACGTCCTGAGCAATCCGGCCCGGGCCGCCGCGCGCCTCGGCCTAAAGCGCGGGGAGGTCTCGGTCAGCATCGTCGACATCAGCCGCGAGGGCGCCCGACTCGACATCGCGCCGTCGATCATGACCCCGGTGAACGTCGGCGACCGGCTGTCCCTCGCCATCGAGGGCCTGACCGTCCGGGCGGAGGTTCGCTGGCGCCTCGGCCGCCAGGCGGGCGTCCTCTTCGATCAACCTCTGCCGGACGAGGTGCACGAACGGGTGACCGGCGACGGACGCTCCTCGGTGCAGGCCCGTCGCAAGCCCGCGCGCCGCGGGGGCATGGCCGTCGGCTAGGCCTCGACACGAAGACGGCGCCCACGGTTCCCCGCGAGCGCCGAATGAAGACGATCGCCGCGAGCGGCCGCCGTCCGAAGGCCTATACGGCGGCCTTGATGAACTTCACCGCGTCGCCGAAGGTCTGGATCGTCTCGGCGGCATCGTCGGGGATCTCGATCCCGAACTCCTCCTCGAACGCCATCACCAGCTCGACGGTGTCGAGGCTGTCCGCGCCCAGATCGTCGATGAACGAAGCGGAATCGACGACCTTGTCCTCCTCGACGCTGAGATGTTCGACGACGATCTTCCGAACGCGATCCGCGATGTCGCTCATGTGCTGGTCTCCAGTCCTGATCCGGGCGGTGCGCCCTGCCGTTGGCCCCTCCCAGGGCGCGCGCGGCGTCTCCGGAATAAAGGCGAGCCGGGCGCTCGTGACAAGCGGCCCGGCCGTTCGGCGCGGCCTATATCACGGCCCGCCCGGGGGGCAAGCACCGGCGCGCAGGCCGGCCGGGTCGCTAGATCATCGCCATCCCGCCGTTGACGTGCAGCACCGTGCCGGTGACGTATCCGGCCTCCGGCGACGCGAGGTACAGGGCCGCCGCCGCGATCTCCTCGGGCGTGCCCATCCGGCCGGCCGGGATCTGCCCCAGGATCGCGCCCGACTGCTCGGCGCTCAGGGCCCCCGTCATCGCCGTCTCGATGAACCCCGGCGCGATCGCGTTCACCGTGATCCCCCGGCTCGCGACCTCGTAGGCGATCGACTTGCCCATCGCGACCATCCCGGCCTTCGCGGCGGCGTAGTTCGCCTGGCCCGGGTTCCCCGTCGCCCCCACGATGGAGGACACGTTCACGATCCGGCCCCAGCGCGCCTTCATCATGCCCCGCAGCACGCCCCGCGACAGGCGCATCGCCGCCGTCAGGTTGACGTCCAGCACCGCCTGCCAATCGTCGTCCTTCATCCGCATGAAGATCTGGTCGCGCGTGATCCCGGCGTTGTTCACCAGGACGTCCACCGCCCCCATCGCCTCCGCCGCGCGCTTCGGCAGGGCGTCCACCGCGGCCGGATCGGACAGGTCGCAGGGCAGGACGTGCGCCCGTTCCCCGAGCTCGCCGGCCAGCGCGTCCAGCGGCCCCTCCCGCGTGCCCGACAGCGCCACCCGGGCCCCCGCCCCGTGCAGCGCCCGCGCGATCGCGCCGCCGATTCCCCCCGACGCGCCCGTGACCAGCGCCGCCTTCCCGCTCAGATCGAACATATGTCGTCCCCTCTCCCGCGCCGCCGGGCGCAAAGATCTTGATCAGGATTCTTCCCGCCTCCTGCCGGAGGCGGCGCGCTCACGCGCCCAGGGACCGCGCCGCCGCCGCGACCTCGTCCGGCGTGCCCACCGTCCGCGTGGCGATCCCCTTGTCGATCCGCCGGATCATACCCGTGAGGGCGCGGCCCGTCCCGATCTCCCAGATCTCGTCCACGCCCTGCTCGCCCATGTGCATCACGCTCTCGCGCCAGCGCACCGGCGCCGTGATCTGCCGCACCAGGAGCGTCCGGATCTGCGCCGGATCGGTCTCGCCAGAGGCGAAGACGTTGGTGATGACCGGCACCGCCGGCGGCTCGATGTCCACATCGTCCAGCGCGTTCGCCATCGCCCGCGCCGCCGGCGCCATCAGCGCGCAGTGGAACGGCGCGCTCACCGGCAGCAGCACCGCGCGCTTCGCGCCATGCGCCCTCGCCACCTCCAACGCCCGCTCAACCGCCGCCCGCGTGCCGGAGATCACCACCTGCCCCGGATCGTTGTCGTTCGCCGCCTCGAGCACGTCGCCCTGCGCGGCCTCGCCCGCGATCGCGCGCGCCGTCTCCAGGTCGACGCCCAGCAGAGCCGCCATCGCCCCCTCGCCCACCGGCACCGCCGACTGCATCGCCGCGCCCCGGATCCGCAGCAGCCGCGCCGCGTCCGCGACGCTCAGCGCCCCGGCCGCGCAGAGCGCGGAATACTCGCCGAGCGAATGGCCCGCGACGAAGGCGGCGTCCGCGATCCGCACCCCCTCGGCCTCCAGCGCGCGCATGGCCGCCATCGACGTCGCCATCAGCGCCGGCTGCGCGTTCGCCGTCAGGGTGAGCGCGTCCGCGTCCTCGCCCCAGATCACGTCCGTCAGGCGCTCGCCGAGGGCGGCGTCGACCTCCTCGAACACGGCCCGCGCGGCCGGATAGGCCGCCGCCAGGTCCCGGCCCATCCCCAGGGCCTGCGCCCCCTGTCCGGGGAAGACGAACGCGCGGGTCATGGCACCTCCTTCGGCGACGGTGCCGCGGCGTAGCGCGCCCCGCCCGCCGGCGCAAACGCGGAACCCCGGGGAACGTGCCCCCCGCCCCCGCCCGGGCCGCGGGATGTTCACTGGGGCGCAGCGCCTGCGCGCGACGGGCCAGTTGCCGCCAAGCGCCCGAGTCAGCATCTAGCGCGCAGGCCCGGCCATGCCCGCCGACCGCAACCCGATGGAGACGCCCATGAGACTCGCCGCCCCGATCGCCGCCGCCACCCTTCTGGCCGCGCTGCCCGCCCTCGCCGAGCCGACGCGCTATCAGCTCGATTCCTCGCATAGCCAGGTCATCTTCAACTACGACCACCTGGGCTTCTCGACCACCTACGGCATGTTCTCGGGCTTCGCCGGCGAGATCATGTTCGACGCCGAGGACCCGGCGAACTCCTCGGTCAACGTCTCGATCCCCGTGACCTCGATGTTCACCGGCTGGGAGCAGCGGACGGGGCACTTCATGTCGCCCGACTTCTTCAACGCCGCCGCCGGAACCGACGAGGACAACATGGTGACCTTCGCCTCGACCTCCATCGAGGTCACCGGCGAGGACACCGGCCTGATCACCGGCGACCTGACCATGAACGGCATCACCAAGGAGGTCGTGCTGGACGCCACCCTGAACCAGGCCGGCGCCAACCCGATGAGCCAGGTCCCCTCCCTCGGCTTCGACGCGACCACGAGCGTCCTGCGCTCGGATTTCGGGGTCGGCGCCTTCGCCCCCGCGGTCTCCGACGAGGTCGAGATCTTCATCTCCCTCGAGGCGATGGCCGAAGGGGCGTGACACCGCGGCGGGCGGCCGGCCACGCGCCCGCCGCCCGCCGCCCGCGCGATTGTGTCCCGTGACGGGGGTAGTCTTACCAATGCCTGTAGGCTAGCGGGGGCCGGTTAACGGATCCGGAGGACCCGACCAATGACTACATACACACACACGCAGACCACCATCTTCCAAAGCGGCCCGGAGGAGGAGACCACACTCGCCATCGTCGCCGATTCGCGACCCATCGACGGCGGCAACATCGTCCTGAGCTTCGGCGACATCGTCCTCGACGGGGACGACAACGTCGTCGGGAGCCTCTTCGAGTTCGATCCCGGCGTCCTGCAGGACGTCCTCGTCGACGGTCGCAGCACCGTCGGGGCGGACGGGCTCGCCGAGTGGGATCTCCTCGCCTACAACTCCACCTGGGTGCTGGGCGGCGAGGACCAGGGCGGGCTCGTCCTCGAGCTGCGCTACGACCCGGATGGCGACGAGGACGACCGCACCTTCCTCATCTCCGTCACGGGCGATCCGATCCCCCTGGATCGTGCGGGAATCCTGGAGATCAACGGCACTGTCGAGTTCGGCGCCCGCCCGACCGGCAGCCGGACGATCGAGGCCGGCGCCTTGCCCACCCCGTTCGACGTCGACGAGGCGGACGTGCTGAGGGGCACCTCGATGGCCGAGGTCTGGCGCCTTGGCGACGGGGATGACGTCGCCTACGGCCGCGGCGGCGCCGACCGCATCTTCGGCGAGCGCGGCGCGGACACGCTGTTCGGGAACGCCGGCGCCGACCGGCTCGTCGGGCAGGCGGGGGCCGACACGCTCTTCGGCAACCGCGGAGCCGACACCCTGATCGGCGGCAACGGGGGCGACGTCCTGCGCGGCGGCGCCGGGGACGACCTGCTCAAGGGGGGCCGCGGGGTCGACACGCTCCTGGGCAACAATGGCAGGGACAGGCTCCTGGGCCAGGTCGGCAACGACGTCATGAACGGCGGCAACGGCAACGATCGCCTGATCGGCGGCCGCGGCGGCGACGACCTGAACGGCGGGCGCAACGCCGACGTCCTCAAGGGCCAGGCCGGCTCGGACACGCTCAACGGCGGTGGCGGGGTCGACACGCTCATCGGCGGGCGCGGGTCGGACGTCTTCGTCTTCTCGCGCGGCCGCGACGTGGTGCGCGACCTGGAGGCACGGGACATCGTGTCGATCCAGGGCGACTACACGCTCGAGACCAACCGCGCGGGCGACGTCGTCCTCGTCGGCAAGGGCGGGCGCATGGTCTTCGACGGCATCGACGACGAAGGCTTCGTCGCCGCCGCGATCGTGGACGATCTGGCGTTCTGACCCTTCGCGCGGCGCCCCGGGGCGCCGCGCACACGACCCCTCCGCGTCCCGGACCCGGATCGCGAGCCGGCTGAAAGCCGCCAGAGCCGGTAGGCTCAAGCGGACCCTCCGCGATGTCGCCGGCGGCCGTCTCGGCGTCGATGACGACGGGGTCCAGGCCATCACGACCGATGGCGATCTCTTCGCGGCCTACGACCGGACCATCCGGGCCGCCGTGTGCACCGGGCCGATGAAGAGGCAAAGGCCGCCGCGCGGCGTACGGGGGGCGCGCGAAGCGACGCGACGCGACGCCCCGGCGCCGTGACCGGCTCATCGGCAGCGCCGCCCGGTGCCTCAGGGCACGCCGCGCACCGCCGTCAGGTCAAAGGCGATCTCGACCGCGAAGGCGAGGCTGTCCTCGCCGGGATAGGCGGCACCGATGCCGAAATCGCGGCGGTCCACGGTCAGGACGCCCGTCGCTCGCGCGCGATCCCCGTCCGGAAACAGGCGGAAGGGCATCTCGATCGGCACCTCCACGCCGCGCAGCGCGATGCGCCCGCGAAGGACATGGGACTCGCCGTCCCCCTCGGAGAAGTCCGGCCGCCGCCAGATCGTGCCGGTCACGACCGCGACCGGGCTCGTCGCCGTGTCGAGGAAGTCCGGCCCCATCGCCTGCGTGGTCACGGCGCCGAGGGTGAGGGAGGCGAGGTTCACCCGCACCTGGACCTCGCCATGGGAGCCGCCGTTGCGGGCCTCCTCCTCGAACTCGATCGCGGCGGTCCAGTCGGCGAACCCCCCTTCGACGCGGCTCCCGAGCTGGGTGACCGCGATCGTCAGGGCGCCCTCCTCGACCGTCCAGCCCGAGACGGGCGCCGGCGCCGTCGCCTCCAGAGCGGGCGCCGCGGCCGGGGCCGGCGCCCCCGAGAGCCAGGCGCCGAGCCCCAGGGCGACCGCATAGACCGCCACCGCCGCCAGGGGCGCGGCCGCCCCGTGCCCGGCGCGCGGGTCCGGAACCGCGGGCGCGCCGCCACCCGGCAGCATCCGCCGCAGCGTGCCGTCCCGGTCGATCAGCGCATGCTTGGCCGCCCCCGCCACGTGCAGGAGGATCGCGCCCGTGAGCAGGTAGCCGAAGGTCATGTGCAGCGTCGCCGCGACATGCTCGACCGCCGCGCTCTCCGGCACAAGCGGCAGGTTCTGCCCCAGCGGCCACAGGATCGGCGCGAAGCCCTCGGTCGCGGCATGCGCGGTCCAGCCGCTCAGTGGCATCGCCACCAGCGAGGCGTAGAGGATCCAGTGCACCATCCCGGCCGCGAAGGTCTCCAGCCGTCGCTCTGGATGGAGCGGCGCGGGCCGCGGCTGCGCGATGGCCCAGGCGATGCGCGCCAGCGCGACGGCGAAGATCGTCACCCCCAGCGTCTTGTGGATCGAGAACAGCGTCACCGCGCGCGCGATCGCGCCCGGGTCCCCGTCGATCAGCAGGGCGTCCGAATGGGCGATGCGGTTGGCCACCACCCCCAGCGGGATCATCGCGAGGATGCCGAGGCCCACCGTCCAGTGGAACGCCTTGGCGACGGCGCCGTACTCGGCGACGGTGTTGCCGAGGCGCGGCTCGCGGCGGGCGGTGGCGATCATGGCGGGGCTCCTGCCGGGGCGGATCGCGCCCTGGATAGGCCGGGCGCGCCGCCCCGGTCCAGCGCGCCCCCGCACGGACCCCGTGCGCTGCGCCGCAGGCGCGCCGGGGCTTGCCGTCGCCGCCCCGCCGGGCTAGGGCGCGCGCTCCCCCGCATCCGACCTGTTCGGCGCGGCCTCTCGTGGCGGGAGGCGGGGGGTCATCGCCCGCCTATGAAACGCGCCCATGATATCCGGAGGCGGACATGCCGCTCTACGAGCATACCTTCATCGCCAGGCAGGACCTGTCGAACCAGCAGGCCGAGAGCCTGATCGAGCACTTCTCCACGGTGCTCTCGGACAATGGCGGCACCGCCGTGATGTCCGAGTACTGGGGCGTCAAGACGATGGCCTACAAGATCAACAAGAACCGCAAGGGGCATTACGCCTACGTGCGCTCCGACGCCCCCGCCGAGGCGGTGCAGGAGATGGAGCGCCTGATGCGCCTCCATGACGACGTGATGCGCGTGCTCACGATCAAGGTCGACGCCCATCCCGAGGGGCCGAGCGTCCAGATGCAGAAACGCGACGAGCGGGACGATCGCCGTCCGCGCCGGCCCTGAAGGAGTAGAGAGCCATGGCCAGCAAGCCCTTCTTCCGCCGTCGCAAGACCGACCCGTTCGCCGGCGACAGCGCGCCCACGATCGACTACAAGGACACGCGCCTGCTGCAGCGCTACGTCTCCGAGCGGGGCAAGATCGTGCCCAGCCGGATCACCGCGGTCGGCGCCAAGAACCAGCGCCACCTCGCCCGGGCGATCAAGCGCGCGCGCTTCCTCGCCCTCCTGCCCTACGCCGTGAAGTGAGGAGACCGTCATGCAAGTGATCCTGCTGGAACGCGTCGCCAAGCTCGGCCAGATGGGCGAGGTGGTGAACGTCAAGGACGGGTACGCCCGCAACTACCTGCTGCCGCAGAACAAGGCGCTCTGGGCCTCCAAGGAGAACCAGGCCCGCTTCGAGGGCCAGAAGGCCCAGCTCCAGGCGCAGAACCTCGAGTCCAAGGCCGAGGCCGAGAAGATGGCGGGCAAGCTCGACGGCGAGCAGTTCGTCGTCATCCGCTCGGCATCGGACGCCGGAGCGCTCTACGGCTCCGTCAGCACCCGCGACGCCGCCGAGGCCGCGACCGAGGCGGGCTTCGCGCTCGACCGCAAGCAGGTCGCGCTCAAGGCCCCGATCAAGGAGCTCGGCATCCACGAGGTGTCGGTCCGCCTGCACCCCGAGGTCGAGGCGACGATCGAGCTGAACGTCGCGCGCTCCCCCGAGGAGGCCGAGCTGCAGCGCGCGGGCAAGTCGATCCAGGAGCTGGCCGCCGAGGAGGAGGCCGCGGCCGAGTTCGAGATCGCCGAGCTCTTCGACGACATCGGCGCCGCCGGGCTCGACATGGACGAGACCGAGGACGAGCAGCGCACCTCCGGCAATCCGGACATGATCGACCCACGGGACGGGATGGACGACCCTCGCGAGGAAGAATGACCGACTGAGGGCGCATATGCGCGCGGCTGGGGCCGTCCGGGAGACCGGGCGGCCCTTCGTCGCGTCCGGCGCTGCCTTGCCCCGCGTGGCCATCGGGGCGGGCGCGCGGATATCGCCGCCCCCGGGCACGGCATGCGGTCCCGTGATGTGACCGTCCGGCGCGGCGCCCTAGCTAAGGCAGGACGAACAACCGACCGGAGATTCGCCATGCGCACGCACGCCCTGCCCTTCGCCGCCGCTCTCGCCGCCGCCCTCCCCGCCGCCTCGCCCGCCATGGCGCAGGGGTTCGAATGGGGCGACCGGAACACCGACCTGCAGCCGGTCTCGGCCGACCAGTTCCGCGCCCCGCTCACGCCATCGGATGCCCAGATGCAGACCGCCGTCCTCGCCGGCGGTCTGGTGCATCCGTGGGGCATCGCGACCTTGCCGGGGGGCGCCGGATGGCTGGTGACGGAACGTCCGGGCCGCCTCCAGCACCTCGCCCCCGACGGGACGCTGACCGAGGTCGCGGGCATGCCGGAGGTCTTGGCCGAGGACCAGGGCGGACTTCTCGACGTGGCGCTCGGTCCCGACTTCGCCAGCGACCGCATGATCTACGTCACCTACGCCAAGCCGATGGGGGGCGGCCTCTCCGCCACCGCCGCCGCTCGGGGAACCCTGGCCGAGGATCTGAGCGAGGTCGCGGACGTCGCCGACATCTTCGTGCAGGATCCGCCCGACGACACCCACAAGCACTTCGGCAGCCGCATCCTCTTCCCCGGCGACGGCACGGCCGTGATCACCACCGGCGAGCATTCCTCGATGGAGACGCGGGTCTACGCGCAGGATCTCGACAAGACCTACGGCAAGGTGATCCGCGTCAATCTCGACGGATCGATCCCGCAGGACAATCCCTTCGTCGGGCAGGAGGGCGCGGTGGACAGCATCTGGTCCTACGGCCACCGCAACATCCAGGGCGCGGCCTATGACGCGGACGGCACGCTCTGGACCATCGAGCACGGCCCCGCGGGGGGCGACGAGCTCAACCGCACGGAGCCGGGCCTGAACTACGGCTGGCCCGTGATCTCCTACGGCGAGCAGTACGGCGGCGGCCCGATCGGCAGCGGCGAGGCGGCGATGGAGGGCATGGAGCAGCCGGTCTACTTCTGGGATCCCGTCATCGCGCCCGGCGGCATGGGCTTCCACGAGGGCGAGGCGTTCTCCGACTGGAACGGCGACGCGCTCATCGGCTCGCTCTATCCCGGCGGCGTCGTGCGCCTGTCCCTTCAGGACGGCCGCGTGACGGAGGAGGAGCGCCTCCTGCGCGACATCGGCCGCGTGCGGGACGTGGAGGTGCTCGAGGACGGCACCTTCATCGTGCTGACCGACTTCGAGAACGGCTCGGTCATCCACGTCACTCCCCAGCCCTGAACGCGCCCGCCCCCTCATCTCGGCCCGGATATCCCCGCCGGGGGCGCCCCGGTCCCGAGCGGTCCCGTCCGGACGCTGCGCCATGCCGGCGCAGCGTCCGCCGATGCCGCAGGCGAGGCCCGGCCCGACCCTCGCAGCCCTCGGGCCGAGAGGGTCGGGAGCGCGGCCTCGCCGGGGCAGGACGTCAGAGGGAGGGAGCGCCATGACCGGCGCGATGCGGGAGCTTTGGAATCTGGCCCGCGCGCGGGTCGCCGCCGGCGACTGCCTCGCCTTCGGCGTCGCCCGGATCGCACCGGACGGCGGCGAGGAGGCCTTCCTGCACGGACGCCATGCACCCGGCGGGGCGGCGCGGGAGCTGAACCCCGCCCGCCGCCTGCGGGCCGCCTCGATCACCAAGGGCGCGCTCGGGCGTCTCGCCGCGGTGCTGGGCGCGCGGGGCGCCCTCGACCTTGACGCCGCTCACCCCCTGCCCCCCGGCCCCCCGGTCACGCTGGCGGCCCTCCTCTCCCACACCGCCGGGCTGCGGGACGCCGCCGGCTACCTGCCGCCGGCGGGCCGCAGCCCCCGCGACCTCGCGCCCGTCGCCCGCGCGGCGCCGGGCGGCTTCTTCTACGCCAACCTGAACGCCCTCCTCGCCGCGCAGATCGTGGAGGAGGCGACCGGCGAGCGCATCGACCGGCTCCTGGCCGCGCATGTCCTCGCACCCGCCGGCATCGGCGGCGGCCTGAACTGGAGCGGTGTCGCCGAACGGGACCTGCGCCTGCCGCTCTGGCAGCGCCGCGGACCGGACCTCGCGCCCACCGCGGACGGGGACGACTGGCCCTGGGACGCGGGCGCCATCGCCGGCGGCGAGGCCATCGACCTTGCCGCCTACCGGCCGGGGACGGACACCGCTCTGCTATCCCCGCATGCCGGCCTGCGCGCCTCCCTGCCCGAGCTGGCGCGCCTCGCCCTGGCCTTCGGCGCGGACGACGCCGCCGGTGCGCGCCAGCGCCGCACGCTCTGGACCGCCGCCACGCCGGACGCGCCGGAATCCGCGGGCGGCCTCTTCCCGGCGATGGCGCTGTCGCTCACACCCTTCCGCCTGCACCCCAGGGTGCCCGGAGATCTGATCGGCCATGCCGGCCATGCGCTCGGCCTGACGGGCGGCGCCTGGTTCGACCGCCGCGCCGGCGGCGCCTTCGCCTACGCGATCACCGGCATCGCCGACGCGACCGAAGGCTCGGACAGCGAGGCCTTCTTCGCACCCGACGAACTGGCCGTCTTCGACGCGCTCGCGGGCGGGCCTGCGTCCTGAGGCGGCATCGGGGCGATCCGCCGCAAGGTTAACGCCGTACGCGGCGCCGCCGGGGCTTGCGTCGCCGCGCCCGCTCGGCAGGGTGGATCATCATGATCCGCCGGCAGCAAGACCGGCACGCAACTCTCAGGGAGTCCCGCATGTTCCATCTCCGCCGTCCCCTTCTCGCCGGCGCCGCGCTGCTCCTGAGCAGCACCGCGCTCCTGGCGCAGGCGACCCATCCCGTGACCGGCGAGGCGCTGGCCGAGGACCAGACCTTCACCTACCGCATGCTCGACGCGTGGAAGTCGATCGACCCGCAGCTGGTCGAGGAGACGGCCGGCTACCATGCCGTGCGCGATCTCTTCGAGGGGCTCTACAACTCCGCCCCCGACGGCACGATCGAGCCCGGCGTCGCGCTCAGCCACGAGACGAGCGAGGACAACAAGACCTACACGTTCACGCTGCGCCAGGACGCGAAGTGGTCCAACGGCGATCCGGTCACGGCGAACGACTTCGTCTACGCCTGGCGCCGCGCGGCCGATCCCGCGACCGCATCGAACTACGCGTGGTACGTCGAGCTTACCACGATCGAGAACGCCGCCGAGGTCATCGCCGGCGAGCTGCCCCCCGAGGAGCTCGGCGTGCGCGCGGTGGACGACTACACGCTCGAGGTGACGCTGGAGGAGTCGCTGCCCTACTTCGCCTCGATGACGGCCTACGCCACGCTCTTCCCCGCCCACCAGGCCACGATCGAGGCGCACGGCACCGAGTGGACGCGCCCCGAGAACATCGTGACCAACGGCGCCTACACCCTCACCGAGAACGTGATCGGCGAGCGGCACACCCGCACCAAGTCGCCGACCTACTGGAACGCCGACAACGTCATCATCACCGAGACGACCGGCCTCGTCATCAACGACGAGAACCAGGCCCTGACCCGCTATTTCGACGGCGAGCTCGACATGGACGAGCCGCTGCCGGCCGGCCGCTATCCCGAGCTGGAAGCCGAGTATCCGGACGAGGCGCACTCCAACCCGCGCCTATGCACCTACTACTACGCCCTCAACCAGTCCGAGGGCGGGATGGAGGAGCTGAAGGATCCGGACGTCCGCAAGGCGCTGTCGCTCGCGGTGGACCGCGACGTGATCGTGGACCAGATCCTCAAGGGCGGCCAGGAGGCGGCCTACTCCTTCGCCCACTGGGCGACGGCCGGCTTCACCGCGCCCGACATCGAGTACGCCTCGATGACGCAGGCCGAGCGCGACGCGATGGCCGTGGAGCTGCTGGGCGACACCGAGCTGCCGACGCTCGAGCTGATCTACAACACCTCCGACGACCACAAGCAGATCGCGACCGTCATCTCGCAGATGTGGAAGCAGAAGCTGGGGGTCGAGACCACGCTCGCGAACTTCGAGTGGCAGACCTATCTCGACGTGCGCGGCGGGCAGAACTTCGACGTCTCCCGTTCGGCCTGGTGCTCGGACTACAACGAGGCGTCGTCCTTCCTCGACCTGCTGACGTCCAACAACGGCAACAACGACGGCAAGTACGCCAACGCCGAGGTCGACCGGTTGATGGACGAGGCGCGCACGGCGGAGGACCCGCAGCCGCTCTACACCGAGGTCGAGCAGATCCTGGCCCAGGAAACCGCCGTCATCCCGATCTACCACTACGCGCTGGCCTTCATGCTCAAGCCCGACGTCAAGGGCTGGCCGTTCGAGAATGCCGAGAACAACTGGTACTCGCGGCAGCTCTACCGCGTGGCGGCCGAATGATCCGGCCGGGGGGCGGCGCGCCGCCCCCCGCCATGCGTAGCGGCGGCGCGGCATGACGAAATACGTCATCGGCCGCGTCGCCGTCGCGATCCCGACGCTCCTGGCGCTCGTCGTGCTCAGCTACCTGCTGATGTACGCGGCGCCCGGCGGTCCCTTCGCCTCCGAGCGCACGCTGCCGCAGGCGGTGATGGACAACGTCAACGCCCGCTACGGCCTGGATCAGCCTCTGTGGAAGCAGATCTGGACCTACGTGTCCGGCATCGTCCTGCATTTCGACTTCGGCCCGAGCTTCATGTACCGCGACCGCACGGTGAACGAGATCATCGCGCAGGGCTTCCCGGTGACGCTCACCTATGGCGCGCTGTCCTTCGTCCTGGCGATCGCGGTCGGCATCCCGCTCGGCGTGATCGCCGCGGTGCGCCACAACACCTGGCTCGACTACCTCGCGGTCGGCGTGTCGGTCGGGGCGCAGGTCCTGCCCAACTTCGTCATGGCGCCGATCCTGGTGCTGATCTTCACCGTCTGGCTGGGCCTGCTGCCCGCCGGCGGCTGGAACGGCGGCGCGCCCGAGAACCTCGTGCTGCCGGTGATCGCGCTCGGAACCTCGTTCATGGCCTCGATCGCGCGTCTGACGCGCTCCTCGATGCTCGAGGTCCTGAACCAGGGCTTCATCCGCACCGCCCGCGCGAAGGGCCTGCCGATGCGGGACGTGGTGCTGCGCCATGCGCTCAAGCCGGCGATGCTGCCGGTGATCTCCTATCTGGGGCCGACCTTCGTCGGGATGATCACGGGCTCGGTCGTGATCGACTACTTCTTCTCCACCGGCGGGATCGGGCAGTTCCTCGTGAACGCCGCCTTCAACCGCGACTATGCCGTGATGATGGGGATCACGATCCTGACCGGCGCGCTGACCATCTCGTTCAACCTCATCGTCGACGTGGCCTACGCCTGGATCGACCCGAAGATCAGGTACTGATGGCCCATCCGTCCGACGCCCCCGCCCCGGCCCCGAAGCTCCAGCGCGCCGCGGCGATGGAGCCCCTCCTGGCGGCGGCGGAGGCCGGGCGCCTCGCGCCGGACGAGGGCGGCCGCTCGCTCTGGGCGGACGCGCGGCGCCGGTTCCTGGCCAACAAGGTCGCGGTCGCCTCGCTGGTGGTGCTCGCCCTCGTCGCCGCGATGTCCCTGATCGGGCCGCTGATCGCGCCCTGGGACAACGAGAGCATCGACTGGGGCGTGCTGGGCAACGTCCGCGAGGCCGGGCGGCCCTCGCTGGAGACGGGCCACTGGTTCGGCACCGACGAGCTCGGCCGCGACCTCTTCGCGCGCACGATGCAGGGCACGCAGGTCTCGCTCATGGTGGGGATCGTCGGCGCCCTGGTCGCGGTCGTGGTCGGCACGCTCTACGGTGCGACGGCGGGCTTCGTCGGCGGGCGCACGGACGGCATCATGATGCGCGTCGTCGACGTGATGGTCGCGGTCCCCTACATGTTCGTCCTCATCCTCCTCCTCGTGGTCTTCGGCCGCTCGATGGGGATGCTGTTCCTCGGCATCGGCCTCATCTCCTGGCTCGACATGGCGCGCATCGCGCGGGGGCAGACCCTCACCCTCAAGGGGCGCGAGTTCGTGGAGGCGGCGATCGCGACGGGCGTGCCCTCCTGGCGCATCGTGCTGCGCCATATCGTGCCCAACCTCCTGGGCGTGGTCATCGTCTACGCGACGCTGACGGTGCCCAACATGATCATCTTCGAGAGCTTCGTGAGCTTCCTCGGCCTGGGCGTGCAGGAGCCGCTGACCTCCTGGGGGGCGCTGCTGAACCAGGGGGCGCAGACGATGGCGCAGGGACAGCTCTGGCAGATCGGGTTCCCCCTCTTCTTCTTCGTGGTCACGCTCTTCGCCTTCTTCTTCATAGGCGACGGCCTGCGCGACGCGCTCGACCCAAAGGACCGTTAGGGTGGCGCCCCTCCTCGAAGTCACCGACCTGACGGTCCGGTTCGACACGCCCGGCGGCGCCGTCACCGCCGTCGACGGGCTGAGCTTCGCGCTCGAGGCCGGGGCGGCCACCGGGGTCGTCGGCGAGAGCGGATCGGGAAAGTCGCAGACCGCCTTCGCCATCCTGGGGCTGCTGGCGCGCAACGGCCGCGCGACCGGCTCCGTGCGCTGGGATGGGGAGGAGCTCCTCGGCGCGCCCGAGGCGCGCCTGGCCAAGATGCGGGGCAACGCGATGAGCATCGTGTTCCAGGACCCGATGACCTCCCTCAACCCCTACATGAAGGTCGGGCGGCAGATGGCGGAGGGCCTGATCCTGCATCGCGGCCTGTCGCGGCGGGACGCGGCGCGGGACTGCGAGGCGATGATCGACGCCGTGCGCATCCCGGACGCGAAATCCCGCCTGGGCATGTACCCGCACGAGTTCTCGGGGGGCATGCGCCAGCGCATCATGATCGCGATGTCGCTTCTGAACCGGCCCCGCCTGCTGATCGCGGACGAGCCGACGACCGCGCTCGACGTGACCGTGCAGGCGCAGATCATGGACCTGCTCGCCGAGCTCCGGCGCGAGATGGGGATGGCCCTGATGCTGATCACGCACGACCTCGGCATCGTCGCGGGCGCCTGCGACGACGCGATCGTGATGTATGGCGGCCGGGTGATGGAAGCCGGCCCGGTGGACGCCCTCTTCGCCGCGCCGACCCATCCCTACACCGCCGGGCTCCTGGCCGCCGTGCCGCGGATCGATGGGGACGAGGGCCCCCTGCACGCGATCCCGGGCGATCCGCCCGACATGTCGCGCCCGATCCCGGGCTGCCCGTTCACCCCGCGCTGCCCTCTGGCGCATGCGCCCTGCCCCGACATGCGCCCGCCGCTCGAGGGCGCGGAAGGACGGCCCCTGCGGCGGGCCTGCCATGCCGAGACCGAGGCGGTCGTGGCGATGCTCGGTGCGGAGGCGGCGGCGTGAGCGGACGCGGGACCCGAAGCGGAAGGCGCCCGCCCGCGTCCTTCGCCTGCGGCGTCTCCTGCGGTCCGGCCGGGCCCTCGCCGCTGCGCGGCACCGGGCGGTCGCCGCGCTGGCGGGGCGCCCGATGACCCTGCTTCGCGTGCGCGATCTGGAAGTGACCTTCCCGGTCCGCCGCCCCGGCGCCTGGCCCTGGGAGGCGCCGGACCGCCTACAGGCCGTGGCGGGCGTGTCCTTCGACCTCGCCGCCGGCGAGACGCTGGGCGTGGTCGGCGAGAGCGGATCGGGCAAGTCCACGCTGGCGCGGGCCATCGTCGGAACCATCCCCGCGACCGGCGGCACCGTCGCCTGGGAAGGGACGGACCTCGGCTCCATGGCGCCGCGGGCGCGCCGGGCGCACCGCGCCGAGGTGCAGATGGTGTTCCAGGACCCGCTCGCCGCCCTGAACCCCCGCATGACCGTCGGCGCCGCCATCGCCGAGCCCCTGCAGACGCACCGCCCCGGCATGGACGGCGCCGAGCGGCGGCGCATCGTGGGCGAGACGCTCGAGCGCGTCGGCCTCTCCGCCCGGCTGGCGAGCCGCTATCCTCACGAGTTCTCCGGCGGCCAGTGCCAGCGCGTGGGGATCGCCCGCGCCCTGGTGCTGGGGCCGAGGCTCATCGTCGCCGACGAGCCGGTCAGCGCGCTCGACGTGTCGGTGCAGGCGCAGGTCGTGAACCTGCTCAAGGACCTCGTGGCCCAGACGGGGACGTCCCTCATCTTCATCGCCCACGACCTCAGCGTGGTGCGCCACGTCTCGGACCGCATCGCGGTCATGTATCTCGGGCGCCTGATGGAGGAAGGGCCCGCGCGCGCCGTCACCGACCGGCCCGCGCACCCCTATACCAAGGCGCTCATCTCGGCCGTGCCGATCCCGGACCCCGCCCGCGAGAAGGCGCGCGCGCGGCTGCTGATCGAGGGGGACCTGCCCTCCCCCCTCTCGCCGCCCTCGGGCTGCGTGTTCCGCACGCGATGCCCGGTGGCGACGCCGGACTGCGCCGACACGCGTCCCCCGATGATCCCCGTCGCGAAAGGCCACGCGGCCGCGTGCCTCTACGCGAGGGACGGCGCCGTCGAGGAGGCGGAGGCGCTCGCCGCCCGCTAGGCGCCGCGCCCGTCCCGGCCGAACCGCGCTGCGCATCGCGCGGTCCGCCGCCCGCGGCTCCGCCCGAATTCGACGCCGGAGAAGAGGGCCAGGCCCGACGCCCGCAGGACGAGAGGCCGATAGGCGCGGGAACGGGTCCCTATCCCCGGGCGATGCGCGCGCGGGTCCGGGCGTCCACCACGGCGCGCAGAGCCTGGAGGAGCGGCGTCCGCGCCGTCGCCTCGACCCCGTAGCCGAGGTTCCAGGCGTAGTCGAAATCGGCCGGGTTCGCGCCCTCGGCGTGGGTCAGCATGGTCTCGCACTTGTCGAGGCCCCGCGTCATGACCGCCTCCGGCGTCCGGGCATCGGAGTACTCGTCGTGCAGGTCTAGGATGCGCGCCGCCACGTCCGCGGGCAGGGGCGCGCAGAGCGAGGCGAGGTCGGCGCGTTCGCGGGCGGCCCGGTCGTCGCCCGGCAACTGGTGGATCGCCGGCACGTCGCCGCCGACGGCCTCGCCCAGGTCGTGCACGAGGATGAGGGACAGGACCCGCCCGAGGTCGATGCCCTTCGTGTCGTCCGCCAGCACCAGGGCCAGAAGGCCAAGCCGCCACGAATGCTCCGCCGTGCTCTCGGGCCGCCCGCCCGGCGTGAACCCGCTCCGCAGCGTGTCCTTCAGCGCCGAGGCACCGGCGAGGAAGTCCGCGGCCGCCTCCAGCCGGGCCGGAGGCGGCTCCGAGCTCACTCCTCCTCGAGCGCCTCCACCGCGGCCTCGAGCTCGGCCTTGGTCACGGTCCTCTCGGTCACCTTGGCCTGGGCGATCACGTGGTCGACGACCTTGTCCTCGAAGAGCGGCGCCTGGATCTGCTGGCGGGCCTGGGCGTTCTGCTGCACGAACTCGAAGAACTGGCGCTCCTGCCCGCGGTACTGACGAGCCTGGTTCATCACCGCCTGGGTCATCTCCGCGTCGGTCACGGCGATCTCGTTGCGGCGCCCGATCTCGGCCAGGAGGAGGCCCAGGCGAACCCGCCGCTGGGCGAGCTTCACGTGCTCGTCGGTGGTCTCGATCTCGGGGTGGTCATGGCCCTCCACCTCCGGATGCTCCTCGTGCCAGAGCTGATGCGCGATCTGCTTGGCCTCCGCGTCCTCCAGGGAGGGCGGCAGGTCGAAGTCCACCCGCTCGTCCAGCGCGTCCAGCAGCTTGCGCTTCATCACCGCGCGGGCGGCGCCGGCATACTCGGCCGTCAGGCGCTCGCGGATCTGGGTCTTCAGCGCGTCAAGGTCCTCGGCGCCGAAGCGCTTGGCGAGCGCGTCGTCGATCGCGGCCTCGGCGGCGGCCTTCACCTCCTTGACGGTGACGGCGAAGACCGCGGCCTTCCCGGCCAGGTGCGCGGCCTGGTAATCCTCGGGGAAGCTCACCTCGACCGACTTCTCCTCGCCCGCGGACAGGCCGACCAGCTGCGGCTCGAAGCCGGGGATGAAGCTGTTCGAGCCGAGCACCAGGGGGAAGTCCGTCGCCGAGCCGCCCTCGAACGCCTCGCCGTCGACCGAGCCGGCGAAGTCGATCACGACCTGATCGCCGTCCTCGGACGCGCCCTCCTTCGCCTCGAACGTCTTCGCGGTCCCGGCCAGCGAGGTCAGGGCCTCGTCCACGGCCGCGTCCTCCGGCTCGACCACGAGGCGCTCGAGCGCGACGTCCGTGAGGTCCAGATCGGGCACGTCGGGGAGCTTCTCGTAGCTCATCGACACCTGGACGTCGTCGCCTTCCTTCCAGGCGTCGTTCGTCATCTTGACCTCGGGCTGCATGGCCGGGCGGTCGCCGCTGTCCTCGAAATGCTTGGACATGGCGCCGTCGATGCTCTCCTGCATCGCCTCGCCCATGATCCGGGGGCCGAACTGCTTCTTGAGGAGGGCCAGCGGCACCTTGCCCTTGCGGAAGCCCTTCATCTCGACGGTCGGCTGCGCCTCCTTCAGCTTGGCCGTCACCGCCTGCTCGAGGGTGGCGGCGGGAAGGGTGATGGAATAGCCGCGGCGAAGGCCGTCGCTGAGGGTCTCGGTGACCTGCATGTCTTACGTCTCTCCCCGGGCCGCGGCCCGTCTGTCCTGATGGCCCAGGAGGGCTCGATGGTGCGGGTGAAGGGACTCGAACCCCCACGCCTCGCGGCGCTTGGACCTAAACCAAGTGCGTCTACCAGTTCCGCCACACCCGCTCGGCGCCCCCCCGGTCGGGACGGCGCAAATCCGCGCCCGCTTAGCGCGCGCGCGCGGCGCTCACAAGCGGCGGGACGCGCGGATCGGGGCGGCGGCCGCCGTGCCCGGGATGCCCGAATGACGGGCAGGTTGCCCGCGATCCGGGCAGCGCCCGGCGATTCGGCATGGACACCCGCCGGGGCGGACCCCTACCCCTGTGGCGTTCGGCGGGGGCCTCTGGTGCACCGGCCGCGATCGGCGCGGGAGGCCACATGAAGAAGATCGAGGCGATCATTAAGCCGTTCAAGCTCGACGAGGTGAAGGAGGCGCTCCAGGAGATCGGCGTGCAGGGCCTGTCCGTCGTCGAGGTGAAGGGATTCGGCCGTCAGAAGGGCCATACCGAGCTCTATCGCGGCGCCGAGTACGTGGTCGACTTCCTGCCCAAGGTGAAGATCGAGTGCGTGATCGCCGACGATCAGGTCGATCACGCCCTCGAGGCGATCGCCGCAGCCGCCCGGACCGACAAGATCGGCGACGGCAAGATCTTCGTCTCCGAGATCGCGCAGGCGATCCGCATCCGCACGGGCGAGACCGGCGAGGACGCGCTCTAGCCGCCCGCGCCGCCCCGCCCCACCCCAGATCAAGACCGGCCCGCGAGGCCGACCGACAGCGAGGAACACCACCCCATGAGCAACAGTGCAGTCCTGAAGCAGATCAAGGACGAGGAGGTCGTCTACGTCGACATCCGCTTCACCGACCCGCGCGGCAAGCTGCAGCACGTGACGGTCATGTCCGATCAGGTCGACGAGGACTTCCTCGAGGACGGCTTCATGTTCGACGGCTCCTCCATCGCCGGATGGAAGAGCATCGAGCAGTCCGACATGAAGCTGATGCCCGACACGACCAGCGCCTATCTCGATCCGTTCTACGCCGAGAAGACGCTCTGCCTGCACTGCACCGTGGTCGAGCCCGACACCGGCGAGAGCTACGACCGCGACCCCCGCGGGACCGCGCAGCGGGCCGAGGCCTACCTGACGTCCACCGGCATCGGCGACACCGCCTACATGGGTCCCGAGGCGGAGTTCTTCCTCTTCGACGACGTGAAGATCGACGTCTCGATCAACAAGGTCGGCTACGAGGTCGACGCGCTCGACGCCTCCTGGAACGGCGGCACCGACTACGAGATGGGCAACATGGGCCACCGCCCCGGCGTGAAGGGCGGCTACTTCCCCGTGAACCCGATCGACGACGGCCAGGACATCCGCTCCGAGATGCTGTCCACCATGAAGCGCATCGGCATGAAGGTGGACAAGCACCACCACGAGGTCGCGTCCTGCCAGCACGAGCTCGGGCTCATCTTCGACAGCCTCACCAAGCAGGCCGACGAGCTGCAGAAGTACAAGTACGTCATCCACAACGTCGCGCATGCCTACGGCAAGTCGGCGACGTTCATGCCCAAGCCCATCGCGGGCGACAACGGCACCGGCATGCACGTCAACATGTCGATCTGGAAGGACGGCGCGCCGATCTTCGCCGGCGACAAGTACGCCGACCTCTCGGACGAGGCGCTCTACTTCATCGGCGGCATCCTCAAGCACGCCAAGGCGCTCAACGCGTTCACCAACCCCGCGACCAACAGCTACAAGCGCCTGATCCCCGGCTTCGAGGCGCCGGTTCTGCGGGCCTACTCGGCGCGCAACCGCTCGGGCTGCGTGCGCATCCCGTGGGCGGAATCGCCGAAGGCCAAGCGCGTCGAGGCCCGCTTCCCGGACCCGTCGGCGAACCCCTACCTCGCCTTCGCGGCGCTGCTGATGGCCGGCATCGACGGCATCCAGAACAAGATCCACCCCGGCGAGGCCAACGACAAGGACCTCTACGACCTGCCCCCCGAGGAGCTGGCCGGCATCCCCACCGTCTGCGCGTCGCTGCGCGAGGCGCTGGACGAGCTGGAGAAGGACCATGCCTTCCTCCTGGCGGGCGACGTGTTCTCCGCCGACCAGATCGCGGGCTACATGGAGCTGAAGTGGGAGGAGATCTACGCCTACGAGCACACACCCCACCCGATCGAGTTCAAGATGTACTATAGCTGCTGACCCGCGGCCCGGACCTGGCGGGGGCGTCCTTCGGGGCGCCCCTTCGCGTTCAGGGGATCGGCGTCATGTAGGTGCGGATCGTGAAGAGCGCCGGGCCGCCGCGGCCGGGGCCGAGGCCCATCAGGCACTGGCGTTCCCGGCGCAGCCAGCGGGCGCCTTCGGCGCGGGCCTTGGGCTCCGCCTCGGACCGGGGGGCATGGCGGTGGCCGCCATCGTGGCGGTGCGCGTTGGAGCGCTCCAGCGGCCGGTCCGGGTGCAGCCCGTCGAAGAGGCGCTGCACCCGCCGCGCGATCTCCGGATCGTAGGACGCGACCGGGGCGTGGATCGCCGGCAGCCCGCGTCCGAGCTTCTCGGCGAGGGTCCACTCGGCGGGGAAGCAGAGCGCCGCCGCGACCAGGACGTGGACCCCGTCCGCCCCGGGGGCCATCACGCACACGTCCTCCTGCACCACGAGGGCCAGCACCTCGAGCGGATCGGCCCCGAGATCGACGCGCACCCCGTCCGGGCGGACGAGCGTCCCGGCGCCGACGCGGTAGCCCGGCGACCGGCGAAGCTCCTCCAGGACGCGGGCGAGGGCCGCATCCACGAGGGCCTCCGATCCGCGCTCCGCGCCCAGCACGGCGGCGCGACGCCGCGCCACGAGTTGCGCCCGCAGCGCCATGGTCCCGGCGAAGTCGCCATCCGCCCGCAGCCAGTCGCCCGGCCGCAGGGGACGCACACCCGGAAGCCCGGGCGGCGCGATCTCGACGTCCATCGGGTCCGGCGCGGGCTCCTGCATCCCGTCTCCCCTGCTGAAAGCGACGCCCGCGACGGTCGCGATCGGACGCGCGCTCCGTACGCCCTGGCGCGATCGTCATGGGCGGAGGGCGCAGCCGATGAACCGGCATTTCAGCGAGACGCGCAAGATCGATCCGAGCCGTGGCCGGGTCCTCGGCGACGGGACCGCCAACGATGGCGACCGGGTCGAGATCGGGCCCACCGCCCTCGCCCGGGCCGAATGGGCCGCGGCCGGCCTGCGCGAGCCGGACCTCGCCGCGATGCGCGCGCACCGGCACCGGCGCCTGACCGAGCACGTCGCGGCGCGGGGGCTCGACGCCCTGATCATGTTCGACCCGCTGAACATCCGCTACGCGACCGATTCGACGAACATGCAGCTCTGGAACAGCCACAACCCGTTCCGCGCCTGCATGCTGTGCGCGGACGGGCACATGGTCCTCTGGGACTATCGCAACGCGATGTTCCTCTCGGCGTTCAATCCGCTCGTGGCCGAGGTGCGCACGGGAGCGGACTTCTTCTACTTCGGCCGCGGCGACGGGGCGGACGACGCCGCCGCCGCCTTCGCCGCCGAGATCGAATCCATCCTCGCGGCGCGGGCCGGCACGGGGCGGCGCGTCGCGGTGGACAAGATCATGATGCGCGGCCTGAGGGCCATGGAGGGGCGCGGCATGACCGTCCTCGAGGGCGAGGAGATCACCGAGAAGGCCCGCGCCGTGAAGGGCCCCGACGAGATCGCGGCGATGCGCTGCGCGGTCCACGCCTGCGAGGCCGCGATGGCCGAGATGGAGGCGTTCGCGCGCTCCGAAGTGCCCCGCGGTGGCGTGACCGAGGACGACATCTGGGCCGTGCTCCATGCGGGCAACATCCGCCGCGGGGGCGAGTGGATCGAGACGCGCCTGCTGGCCTCCGGGCCGCGCACGAACCCGTGGTTCCAGGAATGCGGCCCGCGGGAGGTGCGCGGCGGCGAGATCGTGGCCTTCGACACCGACCTGATCGGCGCCTACGGGATCTGCTGCGACATGAGCCGGACCTGGTGGATCGGCCCCGGCGCGCCCCGGCCCGACATGGTGGACGCGATGCGCCACGCGCATGAGCACGTCACGGAGAACATGGCGATGCTGCGCCCCGGCGTGACGATCCCGGAGCTGAGCGCCGGCGCGCACGTCCTGCGCCCCGCGTTCAGGACGCAGAGGTACGGCTGCCTGATGCACGGCGTGGGCCTGTGCGATGAGTGGCCGCTCGTCGCCTACCCGGACCGAACGGACCCCGGCGGCTTCGACTACCCCATCGAGGCGGGGATGGTCCTGTGCGTCGAGGCGCTGGTCTCCGCCGAGGGCGGTGATTTCTCGATCAAGCTCGAGGATCAGGTCCTCGTGACCGAGGACGGCTGCGAGAACCTGTCGCGCTACCCGTTCGACCCGGCGCTCATGGGGACGGGATAGCTCCCGCGCGGCTCGGCCTCCGGCCTGCGCCCCTTGGGCCGGGCCTCTTGCCGGACGGCAATTCGGCACCGCTGCGCGGGGCGGAGGGTCGGGGCCGGATGGAGACGGGGGCCGATGGGCCGTGGCTGCGCCGCCGACGTGGACACCTGGATCGACACCTGGATCGAGACGAGGATCGGAGAAGCGCCCTGCCCCGAGGGATTGAGCAGGGCGCCCTCACCTTGCGCGGTCATCGGCGTCCCCGCCAGTCCCGCACCCCACTCCTGACATGCCGATGGTTAAGATCGGCTTAACGTCCCCTCATCTCCACGGAAATATCCCGGTCTCCGGGGCATCGGCCAGCGATGCCGTCCGGGTTGCCTCCCGTTCCGCCGGCCCGCACTGTGGTCGCCTCGCTCCGGGGGAGCCGCCATGCCGACCGAGAAGATGACCTTCGAGGGCCATGAGGGATCGATCCTCGCCGGACGCCTGGACCTGCCCGAGGGCCGGCCCGTCGCGGCGGCGCTGTTCGCGCACTGCTTCACCTGCGGCAAGGACATCGCCGCGGCGCGCCGGATCGCGGGGCGGCTCGCCGCCGCGGGGATCGCGGTCCTCCGGTTCGACTTCACGGGCCTGGGCCATTCGGGGGGCGAGTTCGCCAACGCCACCTTCACCGGCAACGTCGCCGACCTCGTCCGGGCGGGCGAGGCGCTGCGGGCGCGCGGGCTCGAGCCGCAGCTGCTCGTCGGGCATTCGTTGGGCGGGGCGGCCGCGATCTGCGCGGCGGCGCGGATGCCGGAGGTGCGGGCCGTGGCCACGATCGGCGCCCCGTTCGATCCCGCGCACGTCACGCATCAGTTCGGGGCCTCCATGCAGGCGATCGAGCGCGATGGCGCCGCGGAGGTCTCGCTCGCCGGGCGTCCGTTCACCATCCGGCGCGCGTTCGTCGACGACATCCGCGAGGCCCGCTTGACGCAGGCGCTGCGGAGCCTGCGCGCCGCGATCCTCATCCTGCACTCCCCCGTGGACGAGACGGTCGGGATCGACGAGGCGAGCGGCCTCTTTCTCGCGGCGCGCCATCCCAAGAGCTTCGTGACGTTGGACGATGCCGACCACCTCCTGACCCGGACGGCGGATGCCGAGTACGCGGCGGGGGTGATCGCCGCCTGGGCGGCGCGCTATCTCGACATGCCCAAGACGGCTCCGGGTCCGCCGGAAGGCGTCGTCCGCTCGGTCGAGGCGGATCCGGGCGGCTTCCTCCAGGACATCTCGGTCGGCCCGCGCCATGCGTTGCTCGCCGACGAGCCGGCGGATCATGGCGGGACCGACCGGGGGCCCTCGCCCTACGGGCTGCTCGCCGCCGGCCTCGCGGCCTGCACGTCGATGACGATCCGGCTCTACGCCCGCCGCAAGGGCGTGGCGCTGGAGGGCGTGTCGGTGGACGTGACCCATGACCGGGTCCACGCGGCGGATGCCGACGCGGGGGCCGAAGGCGGCGACCGGACGGTCGACCTGTTCCGGCGCGTGATCCACCTGCGCGGCACGCTGACCGCGGACGAGCGAGCGCGACTCTTGCGGATCGCGGACAGGTGCCCCGTCCACCTCACGCTGGAGCGGGGCGCCCGGATCGAGACGCGGATGGACGCGGAAACGGCGACCTGACGGACCCCGCCGGCCATTGGGGGCGTTCGGTCGCCAAACGCGGGGGGATTGCGAATGGCGAAGGACGGAAAAGGGCTGCTGGACTGGGCGCTGCCCGTGATGCGCGCGGGCTATGCGGGTCGCGGCCTGACCTATGTCGTCGTGGCGGGGCTGTCGCTCTGGGCGATCTGGCGCGGCGGCGAGGCGCAGGGCACGGCGCCGGCCATGGAGGCGCTCGCGGACAACGCGCTCGGCCGGGCGGTCGTGATCGCGGCGGCCGTCGGCCTGATCGCCTACGCGATCTGGCGGTTGCTCGATTCGGCCTTCGACCTCGAGGCCTACGGCACGGAGGCGAAGGGCGTCGTCGCGCGCCTGGGAATGGTGGTGACCGGCCTGGTCCACGGGGCGCTCGGCGTGGCCGTCGCCTCGACCCTGGGCGGATCAGGGTCCGAACAGGAGGGCTCGGGCGGCGGCTCCGGTGGCGGCGGCGTCTCGGGCGCGGTGCAGACGGTGCTGGAGATACCGGGCGGGCGCTGGATCGTCATCGTGGGCGGCCTGCTCACGATCGCCGCGGGGATCTGACTATGCGCGCAAGGCGTGGACGGCCGAGTATCGCGACCACCTCTTCGCGAACGAGGCGACGCGCCGGTGGAACGGGGTGCTGCGGGCCGGGGTGGCGGCGCAGGCGGCGCTGGTGACGGTCGCGGGCGGGCTCCTGACCCTGGCCGGAGTGCGGGCCGATTCGAGCGAGGCGGGCGGCATCGGCGAGGTGTTCGAATGGCTCCAGTCGCAGCCCTTCGGCCAGGTGCTTGTCGTGGCGATGTGCGTGGGGCTGCTCGGGTTCGCGATCTTCTGCTTCGTGAACGCGGCCTACCGGATCATCCCGGTCCTGCACGACGGCGACGGGCCGGAGACGCTGGGCGATTCGCTGCGCGAGGCGCGCTAGCCGAGGATGGCGCGGACATAGCCCTGGGTCTCGCGGTAGGGCGGGATGCCGCCGTGCCGCTCCACCGCGCCTGGGCCCGCGTTGTACGCCGCGAGCGCGAGGCGCCAGGTGCCGAACTTGTCGTACTGCATCCGCAGGTAGCGCGCGCCGCCGTCGAGGTTCTGTGCGGGAATGGTCGGATCGACGCCCAGGCGCCGGGCGGTGGCGGGCATGAGCTGCGCCAGTCCGATGGCGCCCTTGTGGCTCACGGCGCTCGGGTTCCAGCCCGATTCCTGCTGGACCAGCCGGGCGAAGAGGTCCTCGGGTATGCCGTGGCGCTGCGCGGCGGCCCTGGCGATGGCCAAATGCGGCCCGGCATAGCGCCCCGCATAGCTCGGGATCGCGGGGACGACGACGGTCGTGGTCGGTCGCAGGCGGGCGGAGGCGGCGTATTGCGTGGCCCCGCGCCGGTCCAGCACGGAGAACTGCGAGCCGATCGCGGCGCGGCCCTTGGTCGAGAGGTTGAGCCCTTCGGCCGCCGCCGGACCGCCCGCGCAGAGCGCGATGAGGAGCGCCGATACCACCCTGCGTGCCGTCATCGCCGGCCTCCCCCCGTGATCCCGTCCGCCGCCATCCGTACAGGACCGGAGCCGATGGGGGAACCCGCGCCCCTCGCGCTCGGCGGGGGCCCGCGGTAGACGGACCCCGACGACAGGCAGGGAGGGGCGCGCGATGGCGGGCGTGAACAAGGTGATCCTGGTCGGCAGGCTCGGGCGCGACCCCGAGGTGCGGACCTTCAGCAACGGCGGCAAGGTGGTGAACCTGCGCCTGGCGACGTCCGAGAACTGGAAGGACAAGGCGACGGGCGAGCGGCGCGAGAAGACCGAGTGGCACTCGGTCGCGATCTTCAACGAGCCGATCGGGCGCGTGGCCGAGCAGTACCTCAAGAAGGGCTCGGAAGTGTACATCGAGGGCCAGCTCGAGACGCGCAAATGGCAGGACCAGTCCGGCCAGGACCGCTACTCGACCGAGGTCGTGGTGCGGCCGTTCACCGGCAACATGACCCTGCTCGGCGGACGCGGCGGTGACGGCGGCGGCGGCGGTGGCGGCGGCGGCAACGGCGGCGGCGGACGGTCCGGCGGCGGCTACGGCGGCGACGACCGAGGCGATTACGGCGGCGGCTCGGGCGGCGGCGGGCGATCGGATTACGGCGGCGGCGGCGGCGGGCTCGACGACGACGAGATCCCGTTCTGAGGCCGACGCACGGGTGGATCGGAGCGCTCCCGCCCCTCTCGGCCTGCGGCCCGCGAGGGGCGGGCCGGGCGCCGCGCCGCTGCGCGGCGGCGGCGCGGACGCTGCGCTGGCGGGGCGCCTAGGGGCGGGCCTCCTCCAGGACGGCGCGCACGGCGTCCGTCGGCACGTCCTCGGCGACGAACGCCGCCCCGATCCCGCGCGTCAGCACGAAGCGCAGACGACCCCCGACGACCTTCTTGTCCTGCCCCATCAGGTCCAGGAGCGCGTCCGCGCCGGGCAGCGCGCCGGGGATGTCGGCGAGGCCCCGCTTCATGCCCATCGCCTCCAGGTGCGCCGCGTAGCGCGGCGCGTCCTCCTGGCTGCCGAGACCCAGCCGCGCGGACAGGGCAAGCGCGAGGCCGCAGCCGATCGCGACCCCCTCGCCGTGGAGGAGCCGGTCCGAGTACCCGGTCGCGGCCTCCAACGCATGGCCGAAGGTGTGCCCGAGGTTGAGGAGCGCGCGTTCGCCGGCCTCGCGCTCGTCGCGCAGGACGATGCCGGCCTTCATCTCGCAGCACCGCTCGACCGCGCGGGCGCGGATCGCCGCGTCCCCGGCGGCCAGGGCGGGGCCGTTCGCCTCAAGCCATGCGAAGAAGCCGGCGTCCCCGAGAAGGCCGTACTTCACGACCTCGCCATAGCCCGCCAGCACGTCGCGCCGCGGCAGGGTGCCGAGGAGGCCGATGTCGCAGTAGACGGCGCTCGGCTGGTGGAAGGCGCCGATCAGGTTCTTGCCCTGGGCCGCGTTGATGCCGGTCTTGCCGCCCACGGAGCTGTCGACCTGCGCCAGGAGCGTGGTCGGGATCTGCACCAGGCGCACGCCGCGGCGCACGATCGCGGCGGCGAAGCCCGCGAGGTCGCCGATCACCCCCCCGCCCAGCGCGACGACGACGCCGCCGCGCTCGACCCGCGCATCGAGGAGCCAGCCGACCGTGCGCTGGAGCGCGGCCCATCCCTTCGTGCCCTCACCGGGCGGCAGGGCGAGGGCGGGCGCGTCCACCCCCTCGTCCGCGAGGGCGGCGCGCAGGGCCGGCAGGTGGAAGGCGGCGACGGTCTCGTCGGTCACGATCCCGACGCCGGCGCCGGCGGCCATCGCGGCGACCTCGCGCGCGGCGACGGGCATCAGCCCCTGGCCGATGCGGATGTCGTACGCGCGGCCCGGCAGGGGCACGCGCACCGTGCGCGGCGCCGCCGTCACGACGCGGCCCGCGCCACGAGCGCGGCCAGAGCATCATGCGCGGTCTCGGCCACGCCGCGGTCGGGGCGCGAGTCGACGATCAGGTCCGCGAGCGCGTAGCGGTCCTCGCGCTCGGCCATGAGCCGCGCCAGGACCGAGCGGCCGTCCGCCCCGCGCAGGAGGGGGCGGTGCGAGCGCCCCCGCACCCGCGGCCAGAGCGTGTCGAGATCGGCGCGCAGCCAGACCGACACGCCGCGCGTCGCGACGAGGGCGCGGACCTCGGCGCTCATCCACGCGCCGCCGCCGGTGGAGAGGATGCCGGGCGCGCCGGCGAGGACGCGGGCCACGACCTCCGCCTCGCGGGCGCGGAAGAAGGGCTCGCCGTCGCGGGCGAAGATCTCGGGGATGGTGGCGCGGGCGGCGGCCTCGATCTCGTCGTCGGCGTCGAGGTGGAGGCGGCCGGTGAGCGCGCCCAGGGCGCGGCCGACGGCGGACTTGCCCGCCCCCATCAGCCCGACGAGCACGATCCAGCGGCCGGGCGCGGGATCGGCGACCCGCGCGGGACGCGCGCGCGGCGATGTCGGCATGGCGCGGGTCACGGCGTGGCTCCCTTCCGGCACGATCGGACGAATGCCCCGGCGCGGGCTTGGATGCCATATCGAAATGCGTCATCCCGGCGGGGCGCGGCCCCTCCGGGCGCGCGTCCGGGGCAATATGGGCAGGGTCCTCATGGTGCGACTGCTGAAGGTGCTCGTCGTGCTCGCGGCGCTCGGGCTCGCCGCGCTGGCGGCCTATGCCTATCTCGGCGACATGTCGCCCCAGACCGGGGAGCGGCGCGTGCCGGTCGACCTGGGCGCGGCGGGCGCCGGCGGGTCCGCCGCGGGCGCCCCGGGTGATGCGGCCGGGGATGCCCCCGTCGATGCCCCCGTCGGCGACGCGGTCGATGGCGACTGAACGCGCCGGGGCCTACGCCTGCGTTCTGGGGGCCGTCATGGTCGCAGGCGGCGCCTGGGCGCAGGGTCCGGAGGCGCCGGTGACGGGCGGGGTGCGCACCGGCACGGTGACGGTGGCGCCGCTCGGCGCGGCCGGCACGGGGTCGGCCGGCATCCTGCCCCCGGCGGTGACCGGGCTGCCGCGGGACATGTGGGCTCGCTCGGACGCGGACGTCCTCGCCCGCCGCATCGCCGCCCTGCCCGAGGACGGGCCGCGCGCGGCGGTCCTCCTGGAGCGGGCCGCGATGCTGTCGGAGGCGGACCCGCCGGTGGGCGGCGCCGAGGCGCTGCTGGCCGCCCGGCTCGCGCGCCTGACCGCGCGCGGTCAGCTCGACGCCGCCGCCGCCCTGGCCGACCGGACCGGCGCGCGCACGCCCGCCCTGCGCCGCGCGGCCTTCGACGTCGCGCTCCTGCTGGGGGACGAGAACAGCGCCTGCCGCAACGTGGACCCCGATCCGGGCGGCGAGGGCGACTACGCGCGGCGCGTCTTCTGCCTGGTGCGCGCCGGGGACTGGCCGGCGGCCGCGACCGTGTTCGACGGCGCGCGGGCCCTCGGGCGGCTGGACGCGCTCGACGCCGAGCTCCTGGCCGCCTTCCTCGATCCGGACCTCGCCGGGGGGCCGCCGCCGGCGCCCAGCCGGCCCACGCCCCTGCAGTTCCGGCTCTACGAGGCGCTTGGGGCGCCGATCCCGACCCATTCGCTTCCCACGCCCTTCGCGCGCGCGGACCTACGGGCGCTGGCGGGGCGCAAGGCGCAGCTGGAGGCGGCGGAGCGGCTCGTGCGGGCCGCGGCGCTCGAGGGCGCGCGGCTGCTGGAGCTCTACACCGCGCAGCGGGCCTCGGCCTCCGGCGGGGTGTGGGACCGGGTGCGGGCCGTGCGGGCGCTCGACGCGGCGCTGGCCGCGGGCAACCCCGATGCGGTGAGCGCCGCCCTGCCGGAGGCGGTGGGCGCGCTGGGGCGCGCCGGGCTGCTGCCCGGGATGGCGGACGCGCTCTATCCCCTGATCGCGCATCACGAGTTGTCGCCGGGGGCGCAGGGCGCGGCGCTGACGCTCGGGCTCCTGTCGGCCGAGTACGAGGCGGCGGCGGCGGCCTGGCCCGCGGCCCGGGGCGACGCCCTCACCGCCGCCCGGCGCGTGGCGCGGGGGCTGCCGCCGGAGGGCGGCGCGCAGGACGAGATCGGCGCCGCCTTCGCCCCGGGCGCCCCGGTGCCCGATCGGCTGGCGCTGCGGGCGCGGGAGGGCCGGTTGGGCGAGGCGATCCTTCTGGCGCTCGAGGACCTCGCGCACGGGGCATCGGGCGACAGGCGGCGCCTGACCGGCGCGCTGGCCTTCCTGCGGGCCAACGGGCTGGAGGGCGCGGCGCGGCGCGCGGCGCTGGAGCTCCTGATCGGCCGGGACGCGGCATGACCGCGCCCGGGACGCCGGCCCTCTGGATCGCGACCTTCCTGGACGCGCAGGCCGCCGAGGCGGGCGCGGCACGCAACACGCTCCTCGCCTATGGCCGCGACCTCAAGGACTATGCCGGCTGGCTGGGCCGGCGCGGCGCCACGCCCGCCGCGGCCGGGCGCGGCGCGGTGGAGGACTACCTCGTCCATTGCGAGGCGCAGGGGCTGGCGCGGGCCACGCGCGCGCGGCGTCTCGCCTCGATCCGGGCGCTGCACCGCTTCGCCTTCGAGGAGGGCTGGCGCACGGACGACCCGGCCATCCGCATCAAGGGCCCGGGCCGGGCGCGCCGCCTGCCCCGCACGCTGGACGAGGAGGCGGTCGCGCGGATGCTGGACGCCGCCGAGGGGCACGGCCCGAACGCCGCCGCCCGCGCGCGCAATGCCTGCCTGATGCACGTCCTCTACGCCACGGGCCTGCGCGCGACGGAGCTGGTCTCGCTGCCGGCCGCGGCCGCGCGGGGCGATCCGCGGATGCTCCTGGTGCGCGGCAAGGGCGGGCGCGAGCGCCTGGTGCCGCTCACGCCGGAGGCGCGGACGCACCTCGCCGGCTGGCTGGCCCTGCGGGACGCGGCGGCCGCGCGCGCGCCCACGCCCTTCCTCTTCCCCTCGCGCGGGGTGACGGGGCATCTGACGCGCCACCGCTTCTACGGGCTGGTCAAGGAGATCGCCGTCGCCGCGGGGGTGCCGCCCGGCGAGGTGACGCCCCACGCCTTGCGCCACGCCTTCGCCACGCATCTGCTGGCGCGCGGCGCGGACCTGCGCTCGATCCAGACGCTGCTCGGCCATGCCGACGTGGCGACGACGGAGATCTACACCCATGTGCTGGAGGCGCGGCTGCGCGAGCTGGTCCTGACCCGGCACCCGCTGGCGACGGGACGGTGAGCCCTCCCTTGCCTGACGGGCGTCCGGCGCGGTAACGCTGCCCATCGCGGGTTGGAGGACACATGGACGCCGCCTTCTGGATCACCTCCGGCGCGATCGTGCTGCTGCTCGTGATGTCGGCCTTCTTCTCGGGCTCGGAGACGGCCCTGACGGCGGCCTCCCGCGGCAAGCTCAAGTCGCGGGCGGACGCGGGCGAGGCCGGCGCCGTGCGCGCCCTGAAGATCACCGAGGACAACGAGCGCCTGATCGGCTCGGTCCTGCTGGGCAACAACCTCGTGAACATCCTGGCCGCCTCCCTGGCGACGGCGCTGTTCACCCGCGTCTTCGGGGAATCGGGCGTGGCGCTGGCGACCCTGGTGATGACGCTCCTCGTCCTGATCTTCTCCGAGGTGCTGCCGAAGACCTACGCGATCACCAATGCCGAGCGGGCGGCGGCCCTCGTCTCGGCGCCGATCGGCCTCGTCGTGCGGGTCTTCGCGCCGGTCGTCGGCGCGGTGCGCTGGCTGGTGCGCGGCATCCTCTACCTGTTCGGCGTCGTGACCGACCCGGACGCGGACGTCCTGGCCGTGCGCGAGGAGATCGCGGGCGCGCTCCAGCTCGGCCATTCCGAGGGCACCGTCGAGAAGGAGGACCGCGACCGCATCCTGGGCGCGCTCGACCTCGCGGACCGCACCGTGGAGGAGGTCATGCTGCACCGCTCGGGGATCGAGATGATCGACGCGGCGGGCGATCCGCAGGCGATCCTGACGCAGTGCCTCCAGTCGCGGCACACGCGCCTGCCCGTCTTCGACGGCGAGCCCGAGAACGTGATCGGCCTGGTCCACGCCAAGGACCTGCTGCGCGCCGTCGACCGGCTGGTGCGCGGCCCGGACGCCTCGCCCGCGGGCCTCGCGGCGTTCGACGTGCGCGAGGTGGCCCTGCCCCCTTACTTCGTGCCCGAGACGACGACGCTGGACGACCAGATGCGGCAGTTCCTGCGCCGGCACACGCATTTCGCCCTGGTCGTGGACGAGTACGGCGCGCTCCAGGGCCTCATCACGCTCGAGGACATCCTCGAGGAGATCGTGGGCGAGATCACCGACGAGTACGACGAGGCCGCGGACGACGAGCTGCGCCGGCTGGCGGACGGCACCCTGGTGGTGGACGGGGCGATGACCATACGGGACCTCAACCGCGCCGCCGAATGGTCCCTGCCCGACGAGGAGGCCAACACCGTCGCCGGCCTCGTCATCCACGAGGCGCAGACCATTCCCGCGAGCGGCCAGGTGTTCAGCTTCCACGGCTTCCGCTTCGAGGTCGCAGAACGCATCGCCAACCGGATCACGCGGCTGCGCATCCGGCGTCTCTAGGCCCCTCGCCATCGGGGGCGCCGGATGGGACAAGGGCGCGCCCCAGGTCCGACGCCGCCGGAGACGCCGATGCCCCCCCGCCCCATCGTGATCGACACCGACCCCGGACAGGACGACGCCGTCGCGATCCTCCTGGCGCTCGCCTCCCCCGAGGAGATCGACGTGCGCGCCATCGTCGCGGTGGCGGGGAACGTGCCGCTGGCGCTCACCGAGCGGAACGCGCGCGTCGTGCGCGATCTCGGCGGCCGGCCGGACGTGCCGGTTCACGCCGGGGCGGACCGACCGCTCGTCCGCCCGCTGCGCACCGCCGAGCACGTGCACGGCCAAACCGGGCTCGACGGCGCGCCCCTGCCCGAGCCGCGCGGGCCCCTCGACCCCGAGCCGGGCGTCGACGCGATCGTCCGCCATCTGCGCGAGGCGGGGCCGGACGGGCTCACGCTCTGCGCGCTGGGGCCGCTGACGAACCTGGCGCTCGCGTTCCGCGCGGCGCCGGAGCTGCTGCCCAACGTGCGCGAGGTGGTGCTGATGGGCGGGGCCTATTTCGAGGTGGGCAACATCACCCCCGCGGCGGAGTTCAACATCTACGTCGATCCCGAGGCCGCCGCCGAGGTGCTGGCCTGCGGCCGCCCGGTCACGGTCATGCCGCTGGACGTGACGCACAAGGCGCTGACGAACGCGGCGCGGGTGGCGGCGTTCCGCGACCTGGGCACCGAGGCGGGCCGCATGGTCGCCGCCTGGACCGACTTCTTCGAGCGCTTCGACAAGGAGAAGTACGGCGGCACCGGCGCGCCGCTCCACGACCCCTGCGTGATCGCCTGGCTGCTCGCGCCGGAGCTGTTCTCGGGGCGCGAGATCAACGTGGAGGTCGAGACCGGGTCCGAGCTCACCCGCGGCATGACCGTCGCCGACTGGTGGCGCGTCACCGACCGCGCGCCCAACGCCACCTTCGTCGGCGACGTGGACGCGGACGGGTTCTTCGCGTTGCTGACCGAGCGGATCGGGCGGCTGCCATGACGACTTGGATGGTGCGTGCGGAGCGTGGTGGAGCGCTGTTCGAGGACTTCACCTCGGCAGGCCATGTCACGGTCGGTTGGCCCGGTACGGGGGACGCGGCTCAGGCGGCCGACCGGGATGACCTTCGCGCCCGGGTCGCGATCGGTCAGCCCGAGCTCTCCGAGCGGGAGGCCAGCCACGGTGGGAGTACGGTCTGGCGGTTCGCGAGGGAGATCGCGCCGGGGGACGATATCGTGACCTACGATCCGAGTTCGCGGGTCTATGCCTTCGGGACGATCGACGGCGCTTACCGGCACGACCCGTCACGACCCGAAGTTCTGCAAGGCAACCAGCATCCACACATCCGGCGCGTTCGGTGGTCGGCGGAGATACCGCGTGACTCCCTTTCGCAGCGCGCCCGAAACACGCTCGGTTCCATCAGTTCGCTGTTCTCCATCCGCAAGGAGGTTGCCGAGGAGCTGCGATCGCTCGCGAGGGGCGAAGAGCCTCGACCGGCGCAGGTTCGGGAACGATCGGCGGTATCGTCCGCGGCAGAGGTCGACGCGGTGGACCAGATCGACCCGGAGATATCCGCCGCCGACCTGGAGGAGCGGGCGATGACCGGCATCGCCGACCTCGTCACGGCCATCTCCCCGGACGACATGGAGCAGTTCGTCGCCGGCCTTCTGCGCGCGCTCGGCTATCACGCGCGCGTCTCGCCCAAGGGACCGGACCGGGGGCGCGACATCCTGGCGACGCCCGACCCCCTCGGTCTCGAAGATCCGCGCATTCATGTCGAGGTGAAGCACAGGCGCGGCAAGGCCGATCCGGGAATGATCCGCAGCTTCCTGGGCGGGCGGGGGCCGGGCGACCGGGGAATCTTCGTCTCCACGGGGGGATTCAGCCGCGAGGCGCGCTACGAGGCGGACCGGGCGTCGATCCCGGTGCAGCTGCTCGACGCGGACGATCTCGTGCGCCTGCTGGTCGAGAACGACGAGAAGCTGGCCCCGGAGATCGCGCGGATGGTGCCGCTGCGGCGCATCTGGTGGCCTCATTGACCGCGCTCGCGACCCTGCGCCCGGCCTATGCGGACGCGCGCGCGCTCGCCGCACGGGCCGATCCGGCGCCGGTGGCGGCGCCGACGATCCTGGCGCTCGACGACGCGCACGCGGCGGAGCTGGGGCTGGACCCGGCGGCGCTGCGCGCCGCGCCCGGCCTCTTCACCGGGAACGCGGACTGGCCCGGCGCGGCGCCGGTCGCGGCGGCCTATGCCGGGCACCAGTTCGGCGGGTTCGTCCCGCAGCTCGGCGACGGGCGCGCGCACGTGCTGGGGCTCGCGGAGGGTCCGGACGGGCCGGTGGAGATCGT
This sequence comes from uncultured Alphaproteobacteria bacterium, assembly GCA_963832275.1. Classification (GTDB taxonomy): domain Bacteria; phylum Pseudomonadota; class Alphaproteobacteria; order Rhodobacterales; family Rhodobacteraceae; genus Hasllibacter. Next base: position 2,311,455 of record CAWHTQ010000019.1, on the reverse strand, counting down.
GACCAAGGGCTCCGGGCGAACGGTGTTCAGCCGCGGCGGCGACGGGCGCGCGGCGCTCGGCCCGGTCCTGCGCGAATACGTGCTGTCCGAGGCGATGCACGCCCTGAACGTGCCGACCACCCGCGCGCTGGCGGCGGTCGCCACCGGCGAGCGGGTGCTTCGCGAGGAGGGCCCCCTGCCCGGCGCGGTGATGGTGCGCACGGCGCCCTCGCATGTCCGCGTCGGCTCGTTCCAGTACTTCGCGGCGCGCGGGGACGAGGACGCCCTGCGGGCGCTGGCCGACCTCGCCATCGCACGGCACTTCCCCGACGCGGGCGGCCCGGCGGACCTGCTGCGCGCATCGGTGGCGGCCCAGGCGCGGCTGGTGGCGCGGTGGATGTCGCTCGGCTTCGTGCACGGGGTGATGAACACCGACAACGCCCATGTCGGGGGGATCACCATCGACTACGGGCCCTGCGCCTTCCTCGACGCCTACCATCCCGGCAAGGTGTTCTCCTCGATCGACATGGCGGGCCGCTACGCCTACGGGCGCCAGCCCTCCATCGCGGCGTGGAACATGGCCCAGCTCGCGACCTCGCTCCTGCCGCTGATGGGCGGCGAGGCCGGCATCCCCCAGGCGCAGGCCGCGGTGGACGGGTTCGCGGAGGCCTATCAGGCGGAATGGCTGCGCCTGTTCCGCGCCAAGCTGGGGCTCGTCGAGGCGGAGGATGGGGACCGGGCCCTGATCGAGGGGCTGCTGGACCGGATGGCGGCGGCGGGGGCGGACTTCACGGTCACGTTCCGGGCGCTGGCGATGGACGAGGCGCCCGCCGCCCTGACCGGCTGGCTGCCGGACTGGCGCGCGCGGCTGTCGCGCGAAGGGGGCGACGGGTTCGCGTCGATGCGGGCGCATTCGCCGGCGGCGATCCCGCGCAACCACCGCGTGGAGGCGATGATCGCCGCCGCCATGGCGGGCGACATGGCGCCGTTCGAGGCGCTGCGCAGCGCCCTCGCCGCGCCGTTCGAGGACGGGCCGCTCACCGACGACTACGCCCGTCCGCCGGCCCCCGGCGAGGAGGTGCGCGCGACCTTCTGCGGCACCTGAGCGGGGCGGTTCACGAGCACCAGTCCCGCGACCACGAGCGCGCCCGCCACCAGGATCGACGGGCCGACCTCCTCCCCGAGGAGGCCCCAGCCCAGCGCCACGCCGAAGACCGGCGCCAGGAAGCTGAACGCGGCGACGCCCGCGGCCGGATAGATCGTCAGCAGCCACAGCCAGAACATGAACCCGGCCGACGAGATCGCGACCAGCCCCGCGACCGGGGCCAGCATCCACGGCTCGAACGCCCGCACCCAGGGGCCGAAGGCGAGCGAGGCCAGCAGCAGGAGCGGCGCCGAGACCGCGAGCTGCCACAGGATCTGCAGGTCGGGCGGCACCTCGCGGAAGCGGGTGCCCCGCGCGATCAGGGCGATGCCCGCCCAGCAAAGCGCGCCGCCCAGCGCCAGCAGGTCGCCGACGAGCGAGCCGCCCGCGCCTGAGCCGCGCATGAGGATCGCCCAGGCGACGCCCGCGAAGGCGAGCGCCAGGCCGAGCGCCTTGGCGCGCGTCATCGCCTCGCCCGGCAGGACGAAATGCCCGATCACCGCGAGCCAGACCGGCATCGAGTAGAAGATCACGCTGGTGCGGGTCACGGTCGTGAGGTCCAGCGCGAGGAAGAGGCACACGAACTCCGCCGCGAACACCGTGCCGATGGCGAGGCCCGGGCCGAGGAACCGCCGCCCGAAGACGATCCGCCGCGCGCGCGCCGCCATCAGGAGCGCGATCACCGCCGCGGCCAGCACCGAGCGCAGCCCGGCGAGGAACACGGGCTGGAGCCCCCCGTTGACCAGCGCGATGAACACCTGGTTGATCGCCAGCAGCAGCGAGAAGAGCGTGAGGGACGCCGCGCCGAACGCGTCGATGGCGGGCCTGGGCTGCATGGCGCCGGTGTCGGTCCCGGTCCCGCGGGATGCAAGGGGCGTGCGCCGCCGGACCGCGCGCGATAGGGCTGCCGGGCCATAGCCGAAGGCCCGCCCATGACCCTCCTGCAGATCGCCTCACTCCTCCTCGTGCTCGCGGGTCTGTTCGGGGCGGTGAACCACCTCTTCCTGCGCCTGCCCACCGCGATCGGCATCCTGGTCGTCAGCCTCGCAGCCTCGATCGTGGTCCTCGTGATCGACGCGCTGTCGCCGGCCCTGTCCATCGGCCCGGCGATCCGCGATCAGGTGAACGCGCTCGACTTCTCCGAGTCCCTCCTGGAGGGGATGCTCGGCCTCCTCCTCTTCGCCGGCGCGCTGCACGTGCGGCTGCGCGACCTGCGGGAGAACTGGCGCATCGTCCTCCTGATGGCGACGCTGGGGGTCGCGCTCTCGACGGCGGTGATCGGCTACGGCTTCTCCTGGATCACCGGCGCGCCGATCCTGGTCGCCCTCGTCTTCGGCGCCATCGTCACGCCGACGGACCCGGTCGCGGTCATGGGCGTGCTCAAGGAGGCCGGCCTGCACCGCAGCCTGGAGACGAAGATCGCGGGCGAGTCGCTCTTCAACGACGGGGTCGCCTACGTCGTGTTCCTGATCCTCGTCGGCCTCGCCTTCCCGGGCGGCGACGCGCATGGCGGCGCGCACGCGTCGAACGCGAGCGCGCTGGAGGGGGCGGCGATCCTCTTCGTGCAGGAGGCGGGCGGCGGCGTGGCCCTCGGCCTCGGCCTGGGGTTCCTGACCTACCGGCTCATGCGGCGGATCGACGACCACTCGCTCGAGGTGCTGCTCACGCTGGCGCTGGCCTTCGGCGGCTATCAGCTCGCGGTGCTGCTGCATGTCAGCGCGCCGATCATGGCGGTCTGCGCCGGGCTGCTGATCGGCGACGCGAGCTTGAACCGCAGGGGCGTCACGGATGCGGGGCGTGAGTACCTGAACGCGTTCTGGAAGCTGATCGACGAGATCCTGAACGCGGTCCTGTTCCTGATGATCGGGGTGGAGGTCTTCGCGATCGCGTTCCAGTTCGACGACGTCGTCGCGGGCGCGCTCTCCATCGGGCTGGCGCTGCTGGGGCGGCTGGCGGCGGTGTGGTTCCCGGTCGTGATCCTGCGGCCGTTCCGCGGGTTCTCCAAGGGCGTGGTGCCGATCATGACATGGGGCGGCATCAAGGGCGGCATATCGGTCGCCCTGGCCCTGTCCCTGCCGGAGGGGGACTGGACGCCCCTGATCCTGACGGCGACCTACCTGGTCGTGATCTTCTCGATCCTGGTGCAGGGCCTGACGGTGGCGGGCGTGGCCCGCCGCTTCGGAGCGGAGCCGGACATGCTCTGACGCGCCGGCGGCCAGGACCGGGGCCGCCGGCCGTATCCATACGCCGCGGGCGCTGGACCGGGGCGCGGGGCGGGTCCATGCCGGCGCCATGACCGCGCCGACCCGCCATACCGACAACCCTCGCGGCATCGCCCTGATGCTGCTGGCCATGGCCGCCTTCGCCCTGGAGGACGCGGCGATCAAGGCGGTCTCGACCAGCTACTCCACCGCGCAGGTGATCCTGGTCCTGGGCGTCGGCGGAACGGCCGTGTTCTGGGCGCTGGCCGCGCGCGCCGGGGCGCCCCTCCTCGACCGGCGCGCCCTGCACCCCACGGTCCTGGTCCGCTGCGGGGCGGAGGCGGTCGCGGGCTTCCTCTTCATCAAGGCGCTGGCCCTCGCGCCCCTGGCCACGGTCTCGGCGATCCTGCAGGCGGCGCCCCTGGTGCTCGTGGCGGGGGGCGCGTTCTTCCTCGGCGAGCTCGTGGGCTGGCGCCGCTGGAGCGCGGTGAGCGTCGGCTTCGCGGGCGTCCTGCTCATCCTCGCGCCGTGGTCGGCCGCGTTCGACCCGGCGCTCCTCCTGGCCGTGGGCGCGACCTTCGCCCTCGCCGCGCGGGACATCGCGACGCGCATGGTGCCGGACGAGATCCATTCGCTGCAGCTCAGCGCCTGGGGCTACGTCGCGATCGTGCCGGGCGGCCTGATCTACCTGGCGCTGGGCGATCCGCTGCGCGCGCCGCCGCTCGCGGACTGGCCGATGCTGGCCGGGCTCGTCGCGCTGGGGGCGGTGGGGTACTACGCGGTGACCGTCTCGATGCGGGTCGGCGAGGTCTCGGTCGTGGCGCCGTTCCGGTATTCGCGGCTCGTCTTCGCGGCGGTCCTGGGGATCGTGTTCTTCGGGGAGTTCCCCGCGCCGATGGCCTGGACCGGCGCCGCCCTCGTGATCGGCTCGGGCCTCTACGCGATGGTGCGGGAGCGGCGTCGGCCCGTCGCCTCGGCGGTGGCCGCGCCGCGCTAGCGGCCCGCGCCGCCGCGGGGTATGCGGGCGAGAGCCTTGAGGGAGGACCCCATGACCGCCATCATCGACATCCACGCGCGCGAGATCCTCGACAGCCGGGGCAACCCCACCGTCGAGGTCGACGTCACCCTCGAGGACGGCTCCATGGGCCGCGCCGCGGTCCCGTCCGGGGCCAGCACCGGCGCCTACGAGGCCGTCGAGCTGCGCGACGGGGACGCCGCGCGCTACGGCGGCAAGGGCGTGACCCGCGCGGTCGACGCGGTGAACGGGGAGATCGCGGACGCGCTGGTGGCGTTCGACGCCACCGAGCAGGGCGCGGTGGACGCCGCGATGATCGAGCTCGACGGGACGCCCAACAAGTCCCGGCTGGGCGCCAACGCGATCCTGGGCGTGTCCCTGGCGACGGCCAAGGCGGCGGCGGAGGCGGTGGGGCAGCCGCTCTACCGCTACGTGGGCGGCACGTCCGCGCATGTCCTGCCGGTGCCGATGATGAACATCGTCAACGGCGGCGAGCATGCCGACAATCCGATCGACATCCAGGAATTCATGATCATGCCCGTCGGCGCCGAGACGCTCTCGGAGGCGGTGCGGTGGGGGTCGGAGATCTTCCACACGCTCAAGAAGGCGCTGACCCAGGCCGGGCTCTCGACCGGGCTCGGGGACGAGGGCGGGTTCGCGCCCGACATCGCCAGCACGCGCGAGGCGCTCGACTTCGTGCTGCGCGCGGTGGAGACGGCGGGGTTCACGCCGGGCGAAGACGTGATGCTGGCGCTCGACTGCGCGGCGACGGAATACTTCAAGGACGGCGCCTATGTCCTTGCGGGGGAAGGAAAGACCCTGACGTCCGACGAGAACGTGGCCTATCTCTCGGCGCTGGTGGACGACTATCCGATCCTCTCGATCGAGGATGGCTGCGCCGAGGACGACTGGGACGGCTGGGTGGCCCTGACCGAGGCGCTCGGCGGGCGGGTGCAGCTCGTCGGGGACGACCTGTTCGTGACCAACCCCGAGCGCCTGCTCACCGGGATCGAGCGGGGGGCGGCGAACGCGCTCCTCGTCAAGGTGAACCAGATCGGGACGCTGACGGAGACCATGGCGGCGGTGGACATGGCGCACCGGGCGCGGATGACCTGCGTGATGTCGCACCGCTCCGGGGAGACCGAGGACAGCACCATCGCGGACCTCGCGGTCGCCACCAATTGCGGGCAGATCAAGACCGGCTCGCTGGCGCGGTCGGACCGGCTGGCGAAGTACAACCAGCTCATCCGGATCGAGGAGATGCTGGACACCACGGCGGTCTACGCCGGCCGGTCGATCCTGCGCTGAGGCGCCCGCGGGGCGATGCACCAGCGATGCACGACCCATGCACATCCCATGCGCATGGCATGCGCATGACCGGGGCGGTCCCGGCGGGGCTGCATGCGGTGCCGGCGGGACATCTCGCCGCGATCGTCACCTACCTGGAGATGCGCGAGCGCCCGGCGCCGCGCGCCGTGCCGGACGCGCCGGGCGTCACGCTGGCGCCCGAGCGGATGGGGCTGGCGGCGTTCCGGGACCTCTTCGCGCGGGTGGGCACGCCGTGGCTCTGGTCGGGCGCGCTGGAACGGGCGGATGACGAGATGGCCGCGTGGCTGGACGATCCGGCGGTGGAGACGCTCGTGCTGCGACGGGACGGCGCGGCGCTGGGCTTCGCGCAGCTCGACCATCGGGACGCGGGAGCCTGCGAGCTGGCCTATTTCGGCCTGGTTCCGGAGGCGGCGGGCGCGGGGCTCGGCCGGCGGATGATGGAGGCCGCGATCGGCCGGGCGTTCGCCGGCGGGCCGATCCGGCTCCACGTGCACACCTGCACGCTGGACGGGCCGGGGGCGCTGGCGTTCTACCTGCGCTCGGGGTTCGCCCCGCTACGGCAGGAGGTGGAGGTGCGCCTCGATCCGAGGGGGCGCACCCTGCCCGCGGACGCGGCGCCGCAGGTGCCGGTCGCCGCGTGATCCGCGCCGCCGCCGGCGCGCGGGGCGCGGTCCCGTGGACCCCGCCCCGCGCGTTGGCCGGACCCTGTGGGTCAGTCGAACCAGCCTTCGTCCACGGACGGCAGCTCCTCGAGCTGCTCCTCGCTCAGGCGGGTGATGTAGCTGAGGTTGGCGTCGTCCACGGCGGTCAGGCGGATGTCCTGGACCGGAACGACGACGTGCTTGTCCCCGATGTCGAGGAAGCCGCCGACCTCGGCCACGATGCCCACCATCTGACCGTCGCGGTCGAGGATCACGTCCTCGATCTCGCCGATCTGGCGGTAGTCGGTGCCGTAGCCGTAGGCGTTGTAGTCGTAGGGATCGACGTCGCCATAGGTGCCCCAGGTCGCCTCGTCGTAGCGGTCGGCGATCGAGTAGACCGGCCCGCCGGTGATGTCGCGGGTGCGGATGAGGTCGGACATGTCCATCATGTGGGCCTCGGCGAGGACCGGGCCGGCGATGCCGGTGGACAGGGCGGTCGCGGCGATGATGCGGAACATAGGCGTTTCTCCTTGCAGTGTCGTTCTGAAGGGCAAACGCCCGTTCCCCGCAGGAGGGTTCCATGACGGATCCGCTGGCCGACCGCCTGATCGCGCATCTGCGCCTGGAGCCGCACCCGGAGGGCGGGCACTACCGGCAGACCTGGGCCGGCCCGTCCGGCGGCGGGCGTCCGAGCGGCACGGCGATCCTGTTCCTCCTGCGCCGGGGGGAGCGCAGCCATTGGCACCGGGTGGACGCCGACGAGATTCGGCTGTTCCATTCGGGCACGCCCCTGACCCTCTGGGTGGAGGGCGACGGCATCGCGGCGGCTCATGCGCTCGGGCCCGATCCGCTCGCGGGGCACGCGCCGCAGGTGGTCGTGCCGGCGCATCGCTGGCAGGCGGCGCACGCGCCGGCGGGCTGGGCGCTGGTGTCCTGCACGGTGACGCCGGGCTTCACCTTCGATGGGTTCGAGCTCGCGCCGCCGGGCTTCGACCTGCCGCGGCGGACGGCGGAACCGCAGGGCTGACCGGCCGTTGCCAGCCATGTCCAGCGTGAACGACATCCTCGACGACCTGCGGGACGCCTCCCATGACGGCAAGGTCACCCTGGCCGAGATGGCGCAGGCCCTGGGGCACCGGGGCGCGGCGCCCTTCCTGATCGTGCCGCCGCTCCTGGAGATCAGCCCGATCGGGGGCATACCGGGCGTGCCGACCTTCCTGGCGGTGGTGGTTGCGATCTTCGCCGCGCAGATCGCGCTGGGCCGGGGCGAGCCGCACGTGCCCGGCAAGCTCGGCCGGCGCGGCGTCGACGGCCGCAAGCTGCAGGGGGCGACCGAGAAGCTGCGCCCCCTCGCCCGGCGGCTCGACGGGTGGTTCCACGGCCGCCTCACCCCGCTCACGCGCAAGCCGGTGCGCCAGCTCGCGGCGGTGGTGGTCCTGGCGCTGTGCCTGGCCGTGCCGCCGCTTGAGCTGGTGCCGTTCGCCTCGACCTTGCCGATGGCGTCGATCCTGGTGTTCGGGCTCGCGTTCCTGTTCCGCGACGGGCTCCTGATGCTGGCAGCGTTCGCGGCCTCCGGGCTGGCGGCCTGGGGCCTGGCGACGGTGGTGCCCTGGGCCTCGTTCATGGACCGTCTGGGCGGCTGATCCGGCCGCCCGCCATCGGCGCGGCGACGCCGGTGGTGCCGGGAAAGGTGATCGGCAGGCCGGCGGCGACGCGGGCCGCGAGGAAGGCGAAGGCCTGCGCCTCGAGCATGTCCCCGTCGAGGCCGACCTCCTCCACCGGGACGGCGGGCACGCCGGCGCGATCCGCGATCATCGCCATCAAAGCGGCGTTGTGGCGCCCGCCGCCGGCGACGAGGAGGCGGCCGGGTCGCGCCGGGCAGAGCGCGAGGCCGGCGGCCACCCCGGCGGCGGCGATGGCGGTGAGGGTGGCGGCGGCGTCCGCGTCGGCGAGGTCGTCCGCGGCGGCGCCCATCGCGCGGAAATCGTCGCGGTCCAGGGACTTAGGGGCGGGCTGCGAGAGGAACGGATGGGCCAGGAACCGCTCGACGAGGGCCTCGTCCACGGTCCCGGAGGCGGCGAGCGCGCCGCCCTCGTCCCGCTCGCGGCCGAGCCGGGCGCGCATCATGTCGTCGATGAGGGCGCTGGCGGGGCCGGTGTCGAAGGCGAGCATGGCGCCGGGGGCCTCGGGCGCCTCGGCGGCGGCGTCGATCCAGGTGAGGTTCGCGACCCCGCCGAGGTTGAGGACCGCGGCGCCGCGCAGGCCGGCATGGCGGATGGCGGCGAAGTGGAAGGCGGGGGCGAGCGGCGCGCCCTGCCCGCCCGCCGCGACGTCGGCGCCGCGGAAACCCCAGGCGACGGGGCGGCCGAGGATGGCGGCGAGGCGGGCGCCGTCCCCGGCCTGATGGGTGCGGCGGCGGGCGGGGTCGTGGGCGAGGGTCTGGCCGTGGAAGCCGATGAGGGCGCCGGGCATGTCCGACAGGAGCGCGGCGTGCGCGTCCTCCACGGTGCGGGCGGCCTCGGCGACGCCGGGATCGCCGGGCCAGCGGCCGGCGGCGGCGGCGATGGCGGCGCGCTCGGCCGGGGCGTAGGGGCGGAACGCGCGCGGCCCGAAGGCCCCGATGGCGCGGCCGTCGGTGGTCAGGACGGCGGCGTCCACGCCGTCCATGGACGTGCCCGACATGGTGCCCAGGACCTCCCGCATCGCGCTTCCCCTCGTGCCGCACGGGCGCTATCCCGGCGCCCAGCCTCAGGACGATAGCCCATGACCCACGCCCCGCGATCCGAGTTCACGCGCACCATGCAGGAGCGTGGCTTCCTCGCCGACTGCACCGACATGGAGGCGCTGGACGAGGCGTTCCGCGCGGGGGTCGTGCCGGGCTACATCGGGTTCGACGCGACGGCGCCGTCGCTCCACGTGGGCAGCCTCATCCAGATCATGATGCTGCGCTGGCTCCAGAAATCCGGCGGCAAGCCGATCGCCCTGATGGGCGGCGGGACGACCAAGATCGGCGATCCGTCCGGCAAGGACGAGGCGCGCCGGATGCTCGACGCGGAGGGGATCGCGACCAACATCGCGGGCATCCGGGGCGTGTTCGACCGCTACCTCACGTTCGGGGACGGGCCGGCGGACGCGGTCATGCCGGACAACGCCGAGTGGCTCGACGAGCTCAACTACGTCGCGTTCCTGCGCGATTACGGGCGGCACTTCACGGTCAACCGGATGCTGTCCTTCGAGAGCGTGCGCCTGCGCCTGGAGCGCGAGCAGCCGCTGACCTTCCTCGAGTTCAACTACATGCTGCTGCAGGCCTACGACTTCATGGAGCTGAACCGGCGGTTCGGCTGCGTGCTGCAGATGGGCGGCTCGGACCAGTGGGGCAACATCGTGGGCGGCATCGACCTGACGCGCCGCATCTCGGGGGCGCAGGTGTTCGGCCTGACGACGCCGCTGCTCACGACCGCGGACGGGCGCGAAGATGGGCAAGTCGGTGGACGGGCGCGGTCTGGCTGAACGCCGACATGCTGCTCGCCCTACGAGTTCTGGCAGTTCTGGCGCAACACGACGGACGCGGACGTGGGGCGGTTCCTGCTGCTGTTCACCGAGCTGCCGGTGGACGAGTGCCGCCGGCTGGGCGCGCTGGACGGGGCGGAGATCAACGAGGCCAAGGTGCGGCTCGCGAACGAGGCGACGACGCTGGCGCATGGCGCGGCGGCGGCGGCGGCGGCGGAGGCGACGGCGCGCGAGGTGTTCGAGCGCGGCGGCGCGGGGGAGGACCTGCCGACGCTCGTCCTGGAGCGCGCCGAGCTGGAGGGGGGCATCAGCGCGGTGCAGCTCCTGGTGCGCTCGGGGCTGGTGCCGTCGGGCAAGGAGGCCAAGCGGCTGATCGAGGGCGGGGGCGCGCGGCTGGACGACGAGGCCCTGACGGACGGGGGGCGGATGATCGGCGCCGCGGATCTCGCCGCGCCGATCAAGCTCAGCGCCGGGCGCAAGCGCCACGCGCTGGTGCGGCTGGGCTAGGCCCCGGCGGGGCGCCGCCGCCGCAGGGCGAGGCCGCCGAGGCCGGCGGCCAGGAGCCAGCCGGCGGCGGGGAGCGGGATGGGGGCGGGAGATGGTTCGAACCGAAGAGAACGCTAGTCGACGCGAGTCGAACGCGCGTCCCATCGAAGACAACGATTCGAAGTCCCTGAATCATGGTCGCGCCGGAACAGCCCGGCTCGGTCCTTCGGCGCCCTCACGATCCCCGAGGCCGGAAGGAGACTCAGGTCAGAACGTCATCCGAGCGGGGAAGTCGATGAGGTCGTCGCCCGGCGACCCGTCGAAGAGGATCGTGTCCTTCCCGGCGCCGTCGAAGACGCCGAAATCGGGCGCCCGTCGATCCAGGGAGAGGAGGTCGGCGTCGCCGCTCCGAATCGACATCCCGTCGACTAGGTCCGGTCGAGTAGGGTCACGCTGTCCGCGAGATCGCCGAGCAGACACGTGTTCCCGCCCGACGAAGAAGACACGCCCTTCGCCCTTGGATTCGAAGTCGCGGGCGGTCCGACCAGGAGGGCGTCGTCGGTCGATGCGACGCGGCCCGGATGATGCCCTCGTTCTCGACGCGCACGGTCGCCTCGCTGATCCCGCCCACGCGGATACCGGACGCGACGCCGTCGATGATGCCACCGGTCGGGTCGCGGAGATCGCCAGCCGAAACCCATTCTTCGTTGGTGATCGTGCCGGAGCTGATCTGGATCGCCGAAGAGCCCGGGCCCGGGACTGGATCGCCCCTTGTTCTCCACCGTCAAGCCGAAGATGCCGACGATCCCGCCGGTCCTGCCGCTGATGGTGGGCGTCTCCACGTCCGGGAGATCGAGGACCCCGTTCACCACGGTACCGTTCGGGCCGATGAGGACGGCCTCGAGTTGATCGCCGCGGATGGTGTCCCAATCCTCGATCGCGGCGTCGCGGCGCGCGCCCACGTCGATTCCGATACTGCCGACGACGGTACCGAGATTTGCGATCTCGGTCTGCTCCCTTCCAGGTTCCAGGGCGTTCGGCGTCGCAAAGCGGATCGCGGTGCCCAGGTCCGAGACGATCTCGCCCCCGATATTCAGAACAGGCGAGTAGAGCCCCTCGATCACCGCGCGTCGTCCGACGCCAGGATCTCTCCGTCGAGGAAATGAATTGTCCCGAACATCTTACGGAGCGTGACGGCTGGGACGGAGCCGGAGACCCGGCCGATGAGCGAACGGTCCCCGATCGAGACAGAACGGCCGTTCGAGACGTCGAGCGGTCCGGCCACTGTCGCCCCGTCCGCGACGCGGAGGTCCTTATTGGCGATGCTGGAGGCAAGATCTTCGAAATCGACGTGTATCCGTCCGATCCGTCCCGGTGCAGAGGATCCGTCGTTCGGGAAGGTGCCGGTCCCCCGGTTGGGGTTGAGGGCGCAGTCGGCATGCGCGGAGGCGGGGAGAAGCACGGCGGCAGCGCGGCCGCGAGGGATGGAGAGGATACGTGTCATGGCGGTCTCCGGAGTTTGAAATGCCCCGGAATGATACGACCGTCCCAGCGATCCGCGGACCCGCCGATTCCGAGGCCCCCGGCATGAGCATAAATCTGCTCAGGAGAGGGCGTCCACCTCGATCTCGATGCGGTAGCGGGGGTCGATCAGGCCGGCGACGATCATGGTGGCGGCGGGAGGATCGGCGGCGAAGGTCGCGCGCAGGAGGGGCCAGCAGGGTTCGAAATCGGCCGGGTCGGGCAGGACGTAGCGCACGCGGATCACGCGGTCCCATCCGGAGCCGGCCTCAGTTAGGGCCGCGCCGATGACGTCCAGCGCGCCGCGGCACTGCTCCAGGGCGGAGGGCGGCACGTCCGGGCCGGGGTGCACCGTGCCCGAGACGTGGACCATCCCGTTCGCGGCGACCGCGCGGCAGTAGCCGATGCGGCCCTCATAGGCGCCGGCCGAGCCGATGCGGCGGATCACGCCCCCGCCCGCGCCCCGCCCGCCGGCCCCCGCCTCAACCGGCGGTGGCGGGCTCGGCGGAGTCGGCGTGGATCATCAGGGGGGTGCCCTCGCCCACGGCCTCCTCGTTGACGACGACCTCGCGCACGCTGTCCTGGCCGGGCAGGTCGAACATGGTGTCGAGGAGGATGTCCTCCATGATCGAGCGCAGGCCGCGCGCGCCGGTCTTGCGCTTGATCGCGCGGGTGGCGATGGCGCTCAGGGCGTCCTCGGTGAAGGTGAGCTTGGTGTCCTCCAGCTCGAACAGGCGCTGGTACTGCTTGACCAGCGCGTTCTTCGGCTGGGTGAGGATCGTCACCAGAGCGTCCTGGTCGAGGTCCTGCAGCGTCGCGAGGACCGGCAGGCGGCCGACGAACTCGGGGATCAGGCCGAACTTCAGCAGGTCCTCGGGCTCCAGCTCGGTGAACACCTCGCCGATGCCGCGCTCCTCCTCGGACTTGACGTCCGCGCCGAAGCCCATGGCCGAGCCCTTGCCGCGCCGGGCGATGATCTTCTCCAGCCCCGCGAAGGCGCCGCCGCAGATGAAGAGGATGTTGGTCGTGTCGACCTGGAGGAACTCCTGCTGGGGATGCTTGCGCCCCCCCTGCGGCGGCACGGAGGCGACCGTGCCCTCCATGATCTTCAGCAGGGCCTGCTGCACGCCCTCGCCCGAGACGTCCCGCGTGATGCTGGGATTGTCGGACTTGCGGGTGATCTTGTCGACCTCGTCGATGTAGACGATGCCGCGCTGCGCCCGCTCGACGTTGTACTCGCGACGCCTGCAGCAGCTTGAGGATGATGTTCTCGACGTCCTCGCCGACATAGCCGGCCTCGGTCAGGGTGGTCGCGTCGGCCATCGTGAACGGCACGTCGAGGATGCGCGCCAGCGTCTGCGCCAGCAGCGTCTTGCCGCAGCCGGTGGGCCCGATCAGCAGGATGTTCGACTTGGCGAGCTCGATGTCGCCCTTGCCGGCGTGGTTCAGGCGCTTGTAATGGTTATGGACGGCCACGGAGAGCACGCGCTTGGCGTGCACCTGGCCGATGACGTAATCGTCGAGGACCTCGCAGATCTCCTTCGGCGTGGGCACGCCGTCGGCGGCCTTCATGCCGGAGGCCTTGGTCTCCTCGCGGATGATGTCCATGCAGAGCTCGACGCATTCGTCGCAGATGAACACGGTCGGACCCGCGATCAGCTTGCGGACCTCGTGCTGCGACTTGCCGCAGAAGCTGCAGTAAAGCGTGTTCTTCCCGTCGCCGCCGGTCTTCGTCGCCATGGCTCGGTCCCTTCCCGGACGTGTGCGGCGCCTCGCCCCGATCCGCGCGTCGGGGCGATGTTCGGCGCTCTGTCAGCGGCTTGGCCCCGCCTGCCCAGGGAGGCGCCACACCGACCCGGCAACCCTATGCCGGGGGCCGAACGCCCGCAACGGGGCCGCGGCAAATCGCGCGCGATCAGCGGCCGGGCCGCGCCATCATGCGGCGGCGCCGGCCTCGCCGCGGCTCTCGACGATCTCGTCGACATGGCCCCATTCCAGGGCCTCCTCGGGGGTCATCCACTTGTCCCGGTCGAGGGCCGTGCGGACGGTGTCGTAGTCCTGCCCCGAGTGCTTGACGTAGAGCTGGTACATGCGCTCGCGCGTCTGCTCGATGGACTTGGCGGTGATCAGGATGTCCTCGGCCGTGCCCTGGAAGCCGCCGGAGGGCTGGTGCACCAGGAACTGGGAGTTGGGCAGGGAGTAGCGCAGGCCCTTCTCGCCGCCGATCGCCAGGACCGAGCCCATCGAGGCCGCGAGCCCGCACACGAGCGTGGACACCTTCGGACGGATGTACTGCATCGTGTCGTAGATGCTCATCCCGGCGATCACCGACCCGCCGGGCGAGTTGATGTACATCGAGATGTCCTTGGACGGGTTCTCGGCCTCGAGGTGGAGGAGCTGGGCCACGATGAGCTGGCTCATGCCGTCGTGGACGGGGCCGTTCACGAAGATGATCCGCTCCTTGAGAAGGCGGGAGAAGATGTCGTAGGCGCGCTCGCCGCGGCTGGTCTGCTCGACCACCATCGGCACGAGGTTCATGTAGGTCTCGACGGGATCGCGCATGTGCCGGTGCCTCTCGCTGCGGATGGTCGGCGCGCGGGGGACGCGCCGACGGATGGCACGCCGGACCGCGTGCCGAAGCGCGAACCTAGGGGCGCCGTCCGGGCGCCGCAAGGCGCGCCGACGCGTGGCGCGACGCGGCGCAGGTTGATCGGGCGGCGGCGCGCCATAGCTCGCCTCCCCGGAGGACCGCCCATGCCGCTCGACCTGCCCCCCACCCGCGCCGCCGGGCTCGCGCGACTGGCCGCCTTCGTGCCGGTCGCGGGGCGCGACTACGCCGCGATGCGCAATCACGACCGCGGCCACGAGGGGCATCCGCATGTCTCGGTCCTCTCGCCCTACATCCGCCACCGGATGGTGACGGAGAAGGAGGTGCTGCGCGCGATCCTGGCGGTCCATGCGCCGTCGGCGGCCTACAAGTCGGTGCAGGAGGTGCTGTGGCGCACCTATTGGAAGGGCGTGCTGGAGCTGCGCCCCGGCATCTGGAGCGACTACCGCGCCGGCCTGCGCGCCGCGCTCGACCGCGTAGCGACGGAGGGCGGGCTGCGCCGGGGGTGGGAGGACGCCTGCGAGGGGCGCACGGGGATCGACGCGTTCGACCACTGGGCCGGGGAGCTGACCGCCACGGGCTACCTGCACAACCACGCGCGGATGTGGTTCGCCTCGATCTGGTGCTTCACGCTGCGCCTGCCCTGGGAGCTGGGGGCGGACTTCTTCCTGCGGCACCTGCTCGACGGCGATCCCGCGTCGAACACCTGCTCCTGGCGCTGGGTGTCGGGTCTCCAGACGGCGGGCAAGACGTATCTGGCGCGGCCGGGGAACATCCGGCGCTACACGGACGGGCGGTTCGACGGGAGCGGGATGCTGGCGGGCGAGGCGGAGCCTGTGGACGGGCCGGCCAACGCGCCGGTGCGGCCGCTGTCCCTGCCACCCGACCCGGCGCGGCCCGATGGGCCCTGGGGCCTGCTGGCGCACGAGGACGACCTGTCGCCCGCCCTGCCCTGGGACGGCGCCGCGGACGCGGTGGCGGCGGTGATGCTGGCGACCGGCGGGCGCTCGCCGCTGGAGGTCGCGCCCCGGGTCCATGCCTTCGCCCGCGGCGCGGCGGAGGACGCGGCCCGGCGGATGGGCGGCGGTCCGGTGCTGGACGGGGCGGAGGCGGTCGCGGCCTGGGCCGAGGACGCGGGGCTGCGCGCGGTGATCGCGCCCTACGCGATGCGCGGCCCCGTGCGCCCGGAACTGGACACGGCGGAGGGCGCGCTGGAGCGGCGGGGAATCGCGCTGCACCGGGCGGTGCGACCGTTCGACGCGGCCGCCTGGCCGCACGCGACGGCGGGGTTCTTCAAGTTCAAGGCGGTCATCCCGGAGCTGACGGCGCCCCTGATGCCGGTGGAGGCCTAGTCGGCAGCGGGCACGTCGAAGATCTGCCCCGGGTAGATCAGGTCCGGGTCGCGGATGCGGTCGCGGTTGGCCTCGAAGACGCGGACATAGGAGATGCCGCTGCCGTAGCGGTCCTCGGCGATGGCCCACAGGGTGAAGCCCGGCTGCACGGTGACGACGGAGGAGCCGGCGCCCGCGACGATGGCGGGCGTCTCGCGGCGGAACGGCGTCTGGGTGCGGGCGAGCACGTCGCCCTCCGCGCCGAGGCTGTCGACGCGCAGCGTGTAGTCCCCCGCGGCGATCCCCGAGAGGGCGCCCGACCAGGCGCCGTCCGGCGCCATCGGCGCCTCCAGCACGGGCGCGCCGTCGAGATAGACGCGCACGGCCTCGGCCCGGCCCGGCGGCGCGCGGCCGGCGAGGCGCACCTGCCCGCCGGCGCCGTAGGCGATCGTGTCGATCTCGACCCCCCGGGTGAGGGGCGGCGCCTGCACGACGCGCACGCCGTCCGCGCCGGCGACGACGACCTTGGGCGACGCGGCGGCGGCGGGCGGCGCGGAGGACGCCGGGGCGGCGGGCCGGTCCACCGGCGCGGTGGGAACCGGCGGCGCGGCGGCGGCAGCGGGGCGGGCCGGGTCAGGCGCGGGCGGCGCGGCCCGAGGTGGATTCGGCGCCGGCGCGGCGTCGGGGCGCTCCGGCGGCGAGGGCTGGACGATGATCGTCCGGGCGCCGGGTCGGCCGGCCTCCGACAGCTCGATCGCGCGCGGACGGGCGGACGGGCCGAGGGAGACCAGCGCGGCGAAGGCGCCGCCGGGCCCGGCGGGGACGCGCGCGATCTCGACCCCTTCGGCCCGCAGGACCACCTCCGCGCCGCGCCCGGCGCGCCCGGCGATCTGGGCCCGCCCGTCCCGGTCGACGCGCACGAGGTCGATGGCGGGGCCGGCCGCGGCGGCGAGGGGCGCCACCTCCGATGTCGTCGCCGCGGGGGGCGGGGCCGGTCCGGCCGGGTCGCCGCCGGGGGCCGCCGCCGCCGAGGCGTCGGTGGGAGAGCCGCCTGCCGCGGTCGCGGCGTCCCCCCGGGCGGCGGCGACGGGAGCGGAGGCGGGGGCGGCGATCGGGGTGGACGCCGCGGGGGCGGTGGATGCGGCCGCCACGGTCGGCGCCGGGCGCGGCGTCTCGGGCGGTTCGACGCGGGGAGCGTCCGGCGCGGCCGCGATCGGCGCGCCGCCGAGGGGGGGTGCGGCCGGCGCGGGGGTGGGGGCGGACGCGGCGCCGGTCCGGAGGGGCGCGGGCGGGAGCGGGGCCGCGTCCGTCATGGAGGGGGCCGCGCGGGCGGGATCATCCCGCGACGCGGGCGCTGAAGCGATCTCAGCCACGGGAGGCGGCGTCCCCGCGCGAGCCGCGGTGGCGGGACGGGACGCCGCGGCGGGCGCGTCCGCGGCGGGGGGAGCGGGCGAGACGGCGGGCGCCGGGCGCGCGGAGATCGCGGGGGCCGGGGCGGGCCGTGCGGGCGGGGCGGCGAAGACGGCATCCTCCGGCCCGAGGCGCGCGCCGAGGAGGACGAAGGCGGCGAAGAGGGCCAGCGCGAGGACGATGCCCGCCGCGACGCCGCGTCCCGATCCGCCCATGCCGCTCCCTCCGCCCGTCGCCGCGCGGCGGGGGCCGCGGCCCGACGGACCCGGCGCCAGCGGCGCGGGACCGGACCCTAGACGGATCGGGCGGAATGGGGAAGTCCGCGGCTCGGGGGCGGCGCCTCCAGCCCGGCAGGGCCTGCCGCCGCCCGGCGGCGCCAGGGGGGCGCACCCGCGCCGCGGGCGGGGGCGTCGCCGCCCCGGTCCCGACGTCGTCCCGGCAGGTCAGGCCAGGCGACGCACCCCGCCGGCATGGCAGAAGACGACGACCTGCCGCCCGTCGGTGATCGCGGTGTAGCCGAGGCGCGCGACCTCGTCGCCGAAGGCGTCGAGGCCGACGATGGTCTCGATGTCCCGGAGGCGGCGGCGCACGACGCCGCCGGTCTGCGCCGACTTGGCCGCGAAGAGCTGCCGGAGCCAGACGTTCGCCTCCGACGCGCCATCCGCGGGGGTGAGGACCCGGGCGGCGCCGGCGAGCCGGCCCGAGGGCGCCGTTGCGTTCAACCCCGCCGCTCCCGGCGGCGGGACGAAGGATTCGGGGGACACGATGCTGTTCATGTCACGAGTGTGACGCCCCAATGGTTAACGATCGGTGAACGTCAGGCGGGCATCCGGCTCGCGACGTTCTCCCAGTCGACGAGGTTGTCGAGGAAGTTCGTGAGGTAGGCCGGGCGCTTGTTGCGGAAGTCGATGTAGTAGGAGTGCTCCCACACGTCGCAGCCCAGGAGCGCGGTCTGGCCGAAGCAGAGCGGGTTCACCCCGTTCTCGGTCTTCGTGACCTTCAGCGCGCCGCCCTCGTCCGCGACGAGCCAGGCCCAGCCGGAGCCGAACTGCCCGGCGCCGGCGGCGGAGAACGCCTCCTTGAACTTGTCCACCGAGCCGAACGCGTCCGCGAGGCGGCTCTCCAGCTCGGAGGGCATGGCGCCGCCGGAGGGCGACATCATCTGCCAGAACTGGTTGTGGTTCCACATCTGGGACGCGTTGTTGAACAGGCCGGATTGGGCCACCGCGCCGGACTGGTAGGTGCCGCGCACGATCTCCTCGAGGGGCTTGCCCTCCCACTCGGTGCCCGCGGCGAGCTCGGCGCCCTTGGTGGCGTAGGCCTTGTGGTGGAGGTCGTGGTGGTACTCCAGCGTCTCCTTCGACATGCCCCGATCGGCGAGCGCGTCGTGGGCGTAGGGCAGGTCTGGCAGGTCGAAGGACATGGGAGGGCTCCTTGTTGGCTCTCCGGTCTACCTGCGTCCCAGGCCCCTCCCGGTCAAGGCGCGGCCGAAAGGCGGGGTCCGGCGGCGGCGGCGCGCAGGATGTCGTAGGCGTGGCGCGCGTGCGAGCGGAAGCACAGGACGGTGGCGCCGCCCTCCTCCATGCGGATCGCGGCCGGGATCTGCGCCAGGCGGGTGCGGCGGAAGGCGCCGGGCGGCGCGGCCCGCGCCGTCAGGTCCGCCGGGGACAGCTTGGCCAGCACGTCGCGGGCGCCATCCCCCTCCACCGCGAAGGCCGAGCGCATGTCCGAGACGGTCGCCACCAGCGCGTGCCGGCCGGCCAGGGCGTCCCGGACCGCCTGCGCCAGGGCGGGCGCCGCGTCGTAGCCGCAGGTCGCGAGCAGCTCGTCCGGAGACATCCAGCCGAGGCCGCGCCCCTCCCCCACCTCGAAGCGCAGGGGCTGCGGCAGGGGCGCGCCCACGGCCCGCGCGATGGCGGCGCCGTCCGCCGAGAGGTCGGCGCGGATGGCGATCATGCCCGTGGGCGCGCGTTCGCGGATCGTGGCGATCCCGTCGAAGCGGGCGCCTCCGGCGGGCCAGGCGGGATCAGGCATCGGGCTTGGCCCCTTCGGGATCGTAGAACACGGGCGAGACGATGCGCGCGCGCATCTCGCCGCCGCCGAGCAGGGCGAAGGACAGCTCCTCGCCCATGCGCTCGGGGCCGCGGTGCACCAGCCCCATGGCGATGCCGCGCCCGAGCGTGGGGGAGTGGTAGGTCGAGGTCACGCGCCCCTCGGTCTCGCGCTGGCCGACGGCGTTGCGGCCGGGCCGCGCGGCATAGGCGCCGTCGGGCAGGACGGCGCCGTCCGGGGTCTCGAGGCCCACGAGGCGCCAGCGCTCCGGGTCCGCCATGTGGCTGCGCTCCTGCGCGCGCTTGCCGATGTAGTCGTCCTTCCGCTTCGAGATCGCCCAGGAGAGGCCGAAGATCCTGGGGGATGACGGTGCCGTCGGTCTCGTCGCCGATCATGATGAACCCCTTCTCGGCGCGCAGGACGTGTAGCGCCTCGGTCCCGTAGGGCATGGCCCCCAGGTCGGCGGAGGCGGCGTGCAGCCGCTCCCAGAGCTCCAGCCCCCGGCCGGCGGGGACCGCGACCTCGTAGGAGAGCTCGCCCGAGAAGCTGATGCGGAACACGCGGGCGGGGATGCCTCCGAGCGCGCCCTCGGCCCAGGTCATGAACGGCATCGCGTCCTTCGAGACGTCCATGCCGCCCAGGGCCTCCAGCGCGCGGCGGGCGTGGGGGCCGACCACGGCGACCTGCGCCCACTGCTCGGTGACGTTGGCGCACCAGACGCGCCAGTCAGTCCACTCGGTCTGGAGCCACTCCTCCATGTGCTGGTGGATATGGTCGGCGCCGCCGGTGGTGGTGTGGCAGAGCCATTCGTCGTCCGCGATGCGCGCGACCACGCCGTCGTCGATCAGGAACCCGTTCTCCGAGCACATCAGGCCGTAGCGGCAGCGGCCCGGCTTCAGGGTGCTCATCATGCCGGTGTAGAGCATGTCGAGGAACCGGCCCGCGTCGGGGCCCTTCACCACGATCTTGCCCAGGGTGGACGCGTCCAGGAGGCCGAGCGCGGTGCGGGCGTTCAGGACCTCGCGGTGGACGGCCTCGTCGGGGGATTCGTCCCCGCGCGGGTAGCAGTACGGGCGGCGCCATTGGCCGACCGGCTCCCAATGGGCGCCGTGGGCGGCGTGCCAGGCGTGGATCGGGGTCTCGCGCACGGGCTGGAACCGCTCGGCGGTGGCGGCGCCGGCGATGGCGCCGAAGGTGAGCGGGGAATAGGGCGGGCGGAAGGTGGTGGTGCCGGTCTGCGGGATGGGCTGGCCGAGCTGGTCCGACAGGATGGCGATGCCGTTGACGTTGGAGAGCTTGCCCTGGTCGGTGGCCATGCCGAGCGTGGTGTAGCGCTTGGCGTGCTCGACGCTCTCGAACCCCTCGCGCGCGGCGAGGCGGACGTCCGAGACCTTCACGTCGTTCTGGAAGTCGAGGAACGACTTCGACTGCAGGTCGCCGCCGGCGCGGGCGGGCATGGACCAGACGGGCAGGATCGGGCCCTCCGGGGCGGCCTCGGCGGTCGGGGCGGCGCCGGGATCGCCGGTGGCGCCGGCGCGGCGGGCGGCCTCGGCGCCGGCGGCGTGCGCGTCGGCCAGCGCCCCGGCGGTGTCCAGGAGGCCGTTCGCGGTGCCGCAGACGAGCGTGCTGGGCGCGCCGTCATGGCCGATCGGGCCGCGTTCCGGGTCGGGGCGGAACATGGCGCGGGCGTCGTCCCAGGTCAGCTTGCCGCCGGCATGGGACCAGAGGTGCACCGCCGGGGACCAGCCGCCGGACATGGCGATGGCGTCGCAACGAAGGCGCTCCTCCACCGCGCTGCCGGTGCCGTCCTGGGCGCAGATCTCCACCGCTTCGAGCCGGCCCCGCCCGGTCGCGCGCAGGATCGCGCGGCCCGGCAGGACGCGCAGCCCCGCGGCGCGGGCCGCGTCCACCAGGGGGCCGTCCGGCGCGGCGCGGGCGTCCACGATGGCCGGCACCTCGAGCCCCGCGTCGTGGAGGGCGAGCGCGGTGCGGTAGGCGTCGTCATTCGCCGTGACCACCACGGTGCGGCGGCCGGGCGCCACCGCCTGCGCGCCCAGATAGTCGCGCACCGCGCCGGCGAGCATCACGCCGGGCAGGTCGTTGCCGGCGAAGGCGACGGGCCGCTCGATGGCGCCGGCGGCGACGATCACCTGGGCGGCGCGCACCTTCCAGAGGCGCTCGCGCAGGGCGCCCTGCCCCTCGAGCCGCTCGGACATGAGCGCGGCGCCGTGATCGTAGATGCCCGCGACCATCGTGCGCGGCATCGGCCGCACGCCCAGGGCGCGCAGCTCGGCCAGCGCGCCCTCCACCCAGTCCTCGGCCGGGCGCCCGTCGATCGCGGTGCCGTCGGTCACCGCGCGGCCGCCCCAATGGGCCGTCTGCTCGGCCAGGATCACGGACACGCCCGCGCGCGCGGCGGCGAGGGCGGCGGTCAGCCCCGCGATCCCCCCGCCCGCGACGAGGACGTCCGGATGCGCGTGCGCCTGCTCGTAGCGGTCGGGGTCCGGGCCCTCCGGCGCGCGGCCGAGGCCGGCGGAGTGGCGGATGACCGGCTCGTAGACGTGCTTCCAGAAGGATCGCGGCCACATGAACGTCTTGTAGTAGAACCCCGCCGGCAGGAACCGCGCCGCCCGCGCGTTCACCGCGCCCATGTCATAGGCGAGGCTGGGCCAGCGGTTCTGGCTTGTCGCGACCAGCCCGTCCGCCAGGGGGACGGTCGGCGCCTTGGCGTTGGGCTCCATGCGGCGCCCCTCGCCGAGGTTGACGAGCGCGTTGGGCTCCTCACCGCCGAAGGCGACGGTGCCGCGGGGGCGGTGGTACTTGAACGACCGACCGACCAGCATCCGGTCCGCCGCCATCAGGGCGGAGGCGAGGCTGTCGCCCGGATGGCCGGTCATCTCGCGGCCGTCGAAGGTGAACCGGATCGTGCGGCTCCGGTCGATCCGGCGCCCGCCGCGCGGCAGCCTCAGGCCCATCGCCGGTCCTCCCCGGTCCAGTCCGACATCCGCCAGCCGGGTCGGTGGGCGGTGATCGCGTCCACCACCTCGGCCGGCGGCGCGACGTCCCGGGCGAGGTAGGTGCCGTAGACCCGCAGGGTGACGGTGTCGCGCGCGGCGTGGAACCACTTGCCGCAGCCCATCGCGTGGCGCCAGCGCTCGAAGTGGACGCCCTTGGGGGCGCGGCGGGCGAAGAGGTAGCCCTCGAACGCGGCGTCGTCCGCGCCGGGGCCCTCGCGCTTGAGATGCGCCTCGCCGCCGGGGGCGAGCTCGGATTCGTCGGCGGGCACGCCGCAGGCGGGGCAGCGCAGGATCAGCATGCGGGGGCGCTCCTACTCGACGATGTAGACCTGCCGGGGCGGGCCGTCGGGCTCGTGGAAGACGACCTGCGCGATCCCCCAGCCGAACAGGAGGAGGAGCAGGCCGGCGGCGAAGCCGACGAGGCGGGGATAGGGAATGTCGTCCATGTCGTCGCTCCGGTGGTTTCCCGCACTACGCGCGAGGGCGGCCGCGGGTTCAAGGGACGGCGCGCGCGCAGGCTGGACAAAGGCGGAACATCCGGGTAGGAACGAAGAAGGAACACAATGGAGGCGACCTCATGCGGATGGATGGCGGATACGACGCGATGCTGCGCGCGGCCCTGGACGGCGCCCATGTGATCGACGCGGCGGCACGGCGACGGGCGGCCGCGGCGGAGTATGCATGGCTGCACGCGACGGTCCCGGACGCGCGCGAGGCGTTCCGTGCCGCCCATGCCGCGCGCTGCGCCACGGCCGCGGAGGTCGCGGAGATCGAGGGCGCGTCCGCGTTCCCCGAGCTGCTGGAGGATCCCGAGGACGGCTTTCCCGAGCTGGTGAACTAGCGAGGAAGAGCCAGCGCGTGAGGGGGCGGAGGCGGCCGAGGCGGGCATGGTCCTGCCGGGCTCGGTGAGGACGGGGGCGGTCGGGACAAGGGCGAACGGGACGGGGGCGGTCAATGCGCCACTCCCGCCGCCACGCTCTCGTCGATGAAGCGGCCCTCGCGGAAGCGCTCCAGCCCGAAGGCGGCGGCGAGGGGGCCGGGCGCGCCATTGGCGATGGTCTCGGCGGTGGCCCAGCCGCCGCCGGGGATCGCCTTGAACCCACCGGTGCCCCATCCGCAGTTCATGTAGATCCCCTCGACCGGGGCCTTGCCGATGATCGGCGAGCGGTCGCCCGTCACGTCCACGATCCCGCCCCATTGGCGCAGCATCTTGAGGCGCGAGATCATCGGGAACGTCTCCACCAGGGCGCGGATCGTCTCCTCGATATGGTGGAAGCTGCCGCGCTGGGCGTAGTTGACGAACCCGTCCGTGCCGCCGCCGATCACCATCTCGCCCTTGTCGGACTGGCTCATGTAGCCGTGGACGGTATTGGCCATCACAACCACGTCCATGCAGGGCTTGATGGGCTCGCTGACCAGCGCCTGGAGCGCGACCTGCTCCATCGGCATGCGGAAGCCCGCCATCTCCGCCAGCACGTTGGAATGCCCGGCCACCGCCAGCCCCAGCTTGCCGCAGTCGACCGGGCCCTTCGTGGTGTCGACCCCCATCACGCGGCCGTTCGAGACGCGCACCCCGGTGACCTCGCATTGCTGCACGATGTCCATGCCCATGTCGGAGCAGGCGCGCGCGTAGCCCCAGGCGACCGCGTCGTGCCGCGCGGTGCCGCCCCGCGCCTGCCAGAGCCCGCCCATGACCGGATAGCGCGGCCCCAGAGAGCTCGATGATCGGGCACAGCTCCTTGACCCGCTCGGGGCCGATGAACTCGGTCGTCACGCCCTGGAGCGCGTTGGCGTGGGCGGTGCGGAGGTAGCCGCGGACCTCGTGATGGGTCTGCGCCAGCATGATCACGCCGCGGGGGGAGAACATGATGTTGTAGTTCAGCTCCTGCGAGAGCCCCTCGTAGAGCGAGCGCGCCTTCTCGTAGAGGGCAGCGGACGGGTCCTGGAGGTAGTTGGAGCGGATGATCGTGGTGTTGCGCCCGGTGTTGCCGCCGCCGAGCCAGCCCTTCTCGATCACGCAGACGTCCCGGATGCCGTGGTTCCGGCCGAGGTAGTAGGCCGTCGCCAGACCGTGCCCACCGCCGCCGACGATCACCACCTCGTAGCGGCGCTTGGGCTCGGGCGCGCGCCAGGCGCGCTCCCACCCGTCATGATGGCGGAACGCCTCGCGGGCGATGGCGAAGGCGGAATAGCGTCTCATCGGACGGTCCCCAGGATGGATGACTGCGTATGCACCGAAACGCTTGGTGCCCGCGCCCCGGGCGCGGCACAAGGGGCGCGGGATGCGACACGACTTCCCGCCCGCCGCCCCGCGCGATAAGGCGGCGCCATGGTCCTCGACGACGTGCCCGCCCTCGCCGCCGCCCTGCCCCGCACGGGCGCGCTCATGGGGCTCGACCTGGGGACGAAGACGATCGGGGTGGCGGTGTCGGACGGGATGCGCGTGGTGGCGAGCCCGCTGGAGACGATCCGGCGGACCAAGTTCCAGGCCGACGCGGCGGCGATCATCGCGCGCCTGGGGCCGCGGGACGTGCGCGGCATCGTGCTCGGCCTGCCGCGGAACATGGACGGGACCGAGGGGCCGCGCGCGCAGAGCACCCGCGCCTTCGCGCGCAACCTGTCGCGCCTGACCGACGTGCCGATCGCGTTCTGGGACGAGCGGCTGTCCACCGTGGCCGCCGAGCGGGCGCTCCTGGAGGCCGACGCCTCGCGCCGCCGGCGGGCGGGCGTGATCGACCACGTGGCGGCGGGCTACATCCTGCAGGGCGCGCTCGACCGGATGGGGCACCTGTGACCGTCTGGGAGCGGGCCGAGATCGAGAGCCCCTGCGTGCGCATCTGCGTGATCCATCCGGCCGAGCGGCTCTGCGCGGGATGCTACCGGACCGTCGAGGAGATCGGCGCATGGTCCCGCATGACGCCCGAGGCGCGGGCGGCGGTGATGGCGGAACTGCCGTCCCGCGCGCCCCGGCTGGCGCGGCGGCGCGGCGGGCGGGGCGCCCGGCTCGGGATCCCGCCGCGCGACTAGCCGCGCGTCAGAGGAGGCCGGCCGCCTCGGCGCCCATGTTGAGGGCGACGAGGAAGAGGAAGGCCGCGAACATCCGCTTCAGGAGCGCCGGATCGGACCGATGCGCGAGCGCGGCCCCGTAGGGCGTGGTCAGGAGCGTCATCGCGACCACGAGCGCGAACGCCGGCAGGTTGACCGAGCCTACCGTGTAGGGCGGCGCGGCATCGGCCGGGGCCAGCAGGAAGCCCGCCGTCGCCGGCGCCGCGATGGCGAGGCCGAAGCCGGCGGCCGTGCCGACCGCCCGGTGGATCGCCATGCCGTAGAGCGACATCGTCGGCACCCCGAGCGAGCCGCCGCCGATGCCCATCAGCGCGGAGAGAAGACCGATCGCGGCCGAGGCGCCGGCCCGTTCCGCCCCCCGCGGCATCTCCGGGCCGAAGCGCAGCCCGCCGGCGCCGAACGCCATGTAGAGGGCGACCACGAGGGCCAGGACGGAGAAGATCGCCTGGAGGCCGCGCGTCTCCAGCACGGTGGCGAGGGCGGTGCCGGCGAGCGCGCCGACGACGATGCCCGGCGCCCAGGCGCGCAGCACCTCGCGGTCGAGCGAGCCGCGGCGGCCGTGCGATTGCAGCGAGCGGATCGAGGTGACGACGATGGTCGCCAGCGACGTGGCCACGCACACGCGCATCAGATCCGGCCCGCCGAAGCCCAGCGCGCCGAAGGCGTAGAAGAAGGCCGGCACCAGGACGATGCCGCCGCCGACGCCCAGGAGGCCCGCCAGGATGCCCGCGGCCGCCCCGATGCCGAGGATCGCGGCGGCAAAGAGGAAGAGGTCCAAGATCGGGCTCCGTCGCGGCGTCAGGCCCGTATGGCGGCCAGGGCGAAGAAGGGCCAGAGCAGCACGATGGGACCGAAGACGGCGACCGGGCCGACGGGCACGTCCGGGGCGCGGGCCAGGATCGGGCGGGCGTAGAGCGCCAGGAACGTGGCCTTGTAGACGACCTGGAACAGCAGGATCGGCCAGAAGGGCCTGGGTCCCAGGAGCAGGGCGAGCGCCGAGCAGGCCGCGACGCCGAACCAGAGCGCGACGATCATCACCCGCATCGCCGGCGCGTCGGGCGTGCCGGGAAAGGCGGCATCGGGCGCGCGGAGGAGGCCCGCCAGGACCGGCAGCAGGATCAGGAGATTGGCGACGTGCGGGACGTGGTGCATGCGCCGTCTACGCCCGCGCGGCGGCCCCGGATCAGGCCGCGAGCCGCCCCCCGGCCGCGGCCAGGGCCTCGTCGAGCAGAGGAAGGCCGGCACCGGGTCGATGCGCGCCTTCGGACAGGATGCGCCGCCAGGCCCGCGCGCCCGGGCGGCCGGCGAAGAGGCCGAGCATGTGCCGCGTCCACGCCGGGAGGCGACCGCCTGCCGCGAGATGCGCCGCGATGGCGGGGCGGACGGCGTCGATGACGGCCTCGGGCGTCGGGCCCGGCCCCCCGCCCTGGAGCGCGTCGGCGCCGGAGAGGAGGTCCCAGGGGCGCTGATAGGCGGCGCGGCCGATCATCGCGCCGTCCAACCCGGCGTCCAGGTGGGCGCGCGCCTCGGCGAGCGAGGCGATGCCGCCGTTGATCCAGAGGTCGAGGTCCGGAAACTCGCCCCGCATGGCGTGGACGAGCGTGTGGTCGAGGGGCGGCACGTCCCGGTTCTCCTTCGGGGACAGGCCCTGGAGCCAGGCCTTGCGGGCGTGGACGACGACGCGGGTCGCGCCGGCCCGGGTGACGTGGCGGATGAAGTCGGGCAGCACGACCTCGGGGACCTGATCGTCGACGCCGATCCGGCACTTGACGGTGACGGCGGCGCCGCAGGAGCCCATCGCCTCGACGCAGCGCGCAACGAGGGGCGCATCGCGCATCAGGACGGCGCCGAACGCGCCCGAGCGCACCCGGTCGGACGGACAGCCGCAGTTGAGGTTGATCTCGTCATAGCCCTCCCCCGCGCCCATGCGCGCGGCCTCGGCCAGCTCGACGGGGTCCGCGCCGCCGAGCTGGAGCGCGACGGGATGCTCGGCCGGGGCGAAGCGCAGCAGGTGCCGGGCGCCGCCGCGCACCAGGGCGGGGGCGGTGACCATCTCGGTATAGAGGAGCGTGCGGGCGCTGAGCGCGCGGTGGACCTGGCGGCATTCGGACGTGGTCCAGTCCATCATCGGCGCCACGGCGATGCGGGGGGGCGGCACGGCGCTACTCCCCGACCTGCGCGGCGAGGGCGGCGAGTTCCGCCCGCTCGGGCGCGTCCTCGGCGAGCGCGTCCACGAGTGGCCGGGCGCGGGCCAGGGCCTCACGGGCGGCGGCGGGCTCGCCCAGCACCGCGCGGGCGCGCGCGAGCTGGAGCCAGCCGGCGGGATCGTCCGGCGCATCCGCCAGCCGGGCCGCGAGCCCGTCCACCATGCCGCGGATCATGGCCTCGCGGTCCTCGGGGGACATGTCCTGCGCGGCCTGCGCCTCCTGCGCGGTCGGGCCGCGGCGCACGAGGCCGGCGGGCGCGCTGCCGACGAGGGCCGACGCGTCCGCCGGCGGCAGGCCAAGGCGCGCGCCCAGGCGGTCGATCCCGGCGAGGAAGGCGGGCGCCCAGGGCGGCGCCACCGGCTCGACCGACAGGCGCCGGACGAGGACGTCGCGCGCGGCGGGCACGTTTCCTTCCGTCTCGAGCGCGTAGGCGAGGTAGAAGGACGCCGCCGGGTTCAGGGGGTCGGCGCGCACGGCCCGGTCCACCGCGGCGCGCTCGGCCGGACCCATCGCGCCGTTCGCGGCGGCCAGGCGCGCCTCGACCCAGAGGGTGATCGCGCCGGAGGGCGCATCGTCCTCCGCGAGGACGGTCGCGAGCGCGTCCGCGGCCTCGGAATGGCGGCCGAGCGAGGACAGGAGCTGCGCGAGCTGGATGCGGTCGCCGGGCTCCGCGGCCGCGCCCGCCTCGTCGATCCGGCGCGCCAGCGTGGCGGCCAGCCCCTGCGCCCGGCCCATGCGCTCGCGCTCGTCCGCGCGCTCGGCCAGGGAGACCGAAGGCACCTCCGGCGCGCCGGTGACCGCATAGAGGGCGCCGCCGGCGAGCGGCACCGCGATCGCGGCGGCGAGGATGGCGCCGCGCCCGACGGGCGCCCGCACCTCCTGGGCGGCATCGCGGCCGGCGCGCAGCATCCGGCGCTGCACCTCGATGGTGGCGGCCTCGGCCTCGGGCCCGCCGATCAGGCCGCGGTCCCGGTCGCGCCCGATCTCGGCGAGCTGGTCGCGGTAGACGGCGAGCGCGCCCTCCGCCTCCGGCGCGGGATCCGCGGAGGCGCCGCGCGCCGCGAGCGCGACGAACAGGCCCGCGATGATCGCGAGGGGGATGGCGAGGGCCCAGAACATGCGCCCGCACGTAGGATGGCTCGGCCGCGAAGGCCAGCGGCGAGGGAGCGAGGCGCCCCCTCGCGCGCCGCACTACTCGGTGAGCGCCGCGTCCGTCACGACGGAGGTCCACGCCCCCTCCGGCTCGGCGGAGATGACGGGGTCCGAGCCGCCCGCCAGGAGCGTGTCCACCGTGCGCTGGTAGTCCGCCTCGTCGAGCGAGCCGTCCGAGCCGGCGGTCAGGAGCGCGATCTCGCGGACCATGCGCTTCTGGTGCGCCTCGGTCTGGGCGCCGGTCTCGTCGTATTCGAGCACGATCTCGGCGGCCTCGTCGGGGTTGGCCTCGGCGTATTTCCACCCCTCCATCGAGGCGCGCACGAAGCGGGCGAGCTTGTCGACCATCTCGGGGTCCTCGAGGTTCTCCTCGAGCGTCCAGATGCCGTCCTCGAGCGTGGCGACGCCCTGATCCTCGTACTTGAACGTGACCAGCTCGTCCTCGGACACGCCGGCGTCCAGCACCTGGCCGTACTCGTTGTAGGTCATGGTGGAGATGCAGTCGGCCTGCCGCTGCAGGAGCGGATCGACGTTGAAGCCCTGCTTGAGGACGGTCACCCCGTCCGCGCCGCCCTCGGTCGGGATGCCCTCCTGGCTCATCCACGACAGGAACGGGTACTCGTTGCCGAAGAACCAGACGCCGATGGTCTTGCCGCGGAAATCGGCCGGCTCGGTGATGCCGGTGTCCTTCCAGCAGGTCAGCATCAGGCCCGAGGACTTGAACGGCTGCGCGATGTTCACCACCGGCAGCCCCTTCTCGCGCGCCGCGAGCGCGCTGGGCATCCAGTTGAGCATCACGTCGGCGCCGCCGCCCGCAAGCACCTGCGGCGGCGCGATGTCCGGCCCGCCGGGCAGGATGGTCACGTCGAGCCCCTCATCGGTGTAGAAGCCCTTGTCCAGCGCGACGTAGTAGCCGGCGAACTGGCCCTGCGTGACCCATTGGAGCTGGAGCGTCAGCTCGTCCATGTCCTGCGCCATCGCCGGCGCGGCCATGGCGAGCGTGAGGGCGGTCCCGGTCAGAAGTCTCATGCGTCTCTCCCCGTGAGTTGGGTCCATCATCTCTGTGACGGATGCCAGAAGCAAATCCGGCGCTCGGCGAGGGCGACGAGGGCATAGAAGCCCGAGCCCGCGAGCGCGGCGACCGTGATCTCGGCCCAGACCATGGGAAGGTTCAAGCGCCCGACCTCGGTGGAGATGCGGAATCCCATGCCCACGGTCGGGCTGCCGAAGAATTCGGCGACGATGGCGCCGATGAGCGCCAGGGTCGTCGCGATCTTGAGCCCGTTGAACACGAACGGCATCGCGGCGGGGAGTTGCAGGTAGCGGAGCGTCGCCCCCTCGGCGCCGTAGGTCCGCATCAGGTCGCGCTGCATCGCGGTCGTGTCCGCGAGGCCGGCGACCGTGTTCACCAGCACGGGGAAGAAGACCATGATGACCACGACGGCGGCCTTCGATTCCCAGCCGAAGCCGAACCACATCACCAGGATCGGCGCGGTGCCGACGATGGGCAGCGCGGCGACGAAGTTGCCCACGGGCAGGAGGCCGCGGCGCAGGAAGTCCGAGCGCGCGACGAGCAGCGCCGCGCCGATGCCCGCCGCGCAGCCGATGACCCAGCCCGTGAGCGCGCCGAGCACCGCCGTCTGGACGAAGTCGGCCCAGAGCGTGGGCAGGTTCGCGGCGAAGGCCCGCGCGATCTGGGTCGGGGCCGGCAGGATGACGGTCGGCACGCCGTAGAGGCGGACCGTCAGCTCCCAGAGGAGCAGCAGCGTCGCGCCGAAGAACGCCGGAGCGAGGACGCCCCGGCCGCGCAGGCTCGACCCCGCGATCCAGCCATTGACCTGCCAGCAGACGGCCCAGGTGAGGAGGATCGTGGCGAGCCGCGCGTCGAGGAGCAGGGCCGCCGCCGCGATCATCGCGATCACGAGCGGCACCGGGACGCGCGGCCGCGTCATCGGGCCAAGCCCATGCGGCGCAGCGTGGCCCGCTCGATCAGGGCGATGAGCCCCACGAGAAGGCCGGCGACGATGGCGGCGCCGAAGAGCGCGGACCAGATCTGGATCGTCTGGCCGTAGTAGCTCCCCGCCAGCAGCCGCGCGCCGAGGCCGCGCACGGCGCCGGTGGGCAGCTCGCCGATGATCGCGCCGACCAGGGCGGCCGCCACCGCGATCTTCAGGGAGGCGAAGAGGTAGGGCAGCGATGCGGGCAGGCGCAGCGAGAGGAGCGTGCGCGCGGCCGAGGCGTTCCAGGTGCGCATGAGGTCGAGGTCGGAGGCCGCCGGCGCGCGCAGGCCCTTCACCATGCCGACCGTCACCGGGAAGAAGGAGAGATAGGCCGAGATGATCGATTTCGGCACCAGGCCCTGCAGGCCGATCGAGTTCAGCACGACGATGATCATCGGCGCGATGGCGAGGATCGGGATCGTCTGGCTCGCGATGGCCCAGGGCATGACGCTCAGGTCCATGAGCCGCGAGTGCACGATGCCCACGGCGAGCAGGATGCCCAGCGTGGAGCCGATGGCGAAGCCGAGGAGGGTGGGCGCCAGCGTGATCCCGGCGTGGAACACGAGCGAGCGGCGCGAGGTCGGCTCTTGCAGCGCCACGGTCTCCCAGAGCTCGTCCGCGACCTGATGCGGGGCCGGCAGGCGGGGGCGATCCTGCGCGAACGCCCCTTGCGTGGCGGCCGCCGGGGCGAGGGCGACCAGGGCGAGCCCGCCCATGTCGCGGCGCTCAGAGGCCGGGAGGGCGAAGGCGGCCCCTGCCCGCTCCGCGGCCGTGATCGAGGCGGCCGCGTTCATGGGCACGCAGGCGAGGTACCAGAGCGCGAGGAGCCCCGCGACGACCGCGAGCACGGGCATCGCCGCGTGGCCGACGCGCCGGGCCGCGCGCGATGCCCGAGCGGTGCCGCCAACGGCCGCGCCCGGCGCCGAGACGGGCGCGTCGGTCAAGGGGCCTCGCCCTTGCCCGCCGTCATCCTCGGGCTGGACCCGAGGATCCCCGGCCGCGTGGTTGGCACCGAACAGGCGGGCCTCGCCCGGTCGAGCTGGGCGACGACGAAGAGCGATGGCCCGCTCACGCCGCCTCCATCCCCTCGCGCAGCCCCTCGCGGACGCGGTGGGCGACGGCGAGGAACTCGGGGGTGTCGCGGATGTCGAGGGGGCGTTCGCGCGGAAGGGGACTCTCGATCACGTCTGCGATGCGGCCGGGGCGCGGGGACATCACCACGATGCGGGTGGAGAGGTAGACCGCCTCGGGGATGGAATGCGTGACGAAGAGGATCGTCTTGCCCGTCCGGGCCCAGAGCTTCAGCAGCTCCTCGTTGAGCCTGTCGCGCACGATCTCGTCCAGCGCGCCGAAGGGCTCGTCCATCAGGAGGATGTCCGCGTCGAAGGCGAGCGCGCGGGCGATGGAGGCGCGCTGCTGCATCCCGCCCGACAGCTGCCAGGGATAGCGGTTCGCGAACTGCTCCAGCTCCACCAGCTCCAGCACCCGCTGCATCCGCTCGCGCCGCTCGGCGCGGGGATAGCCCATGATCTCCAGCGGCAGCGTCACGTTCCGCCCGATCGTCCGCCACGGATACAGCCCCGCCGCCTGGAACACGTAGCCATAGGCGCGGGCGCGGCGGGCCTCGTCCGGGGTCATCCCGTTGACGGTGAGGGTGCCGCCGGTGGGCGTCTCCAGCGCGGCGACGCAGCGCAGGAACGTGGTCTTGCCGCAGCCGGAGGGGCCGATGAAGGAGACGAACTCGCCGGGGGAGACGGAGAGGTCGATGCCTGACAGCGCGTGGACGGGACCGTCCGGGGTGGGGAAGGTTAGGTCGAGGGACTGAGCAAGACGACGGTCATACGTCCACCACGGTTGGCATCTCGGCGCGGCGTTTGCGACGGAAGGACATTAGGTCTGCACCTTGATTAGCCAAATGCGCTTTCATTTCGCATGATCTCTAACGACCGTTTCTCGATCTTCATCACCCGACCGCAGGAGTACAACGGACCAAAGAACTGCACCACATCGAAAAAAGCATGGAGGAGCCAATTGAAACTTGCCAAATGTCGCCGATCTGAAGCGATTACGATCGCGGGAATGAAAACCAGCCTCATGCCCCGACCTTGCGCCAAATACCGATAAGCAAACGGACGCCTATCAGGCTTGGCCCACGTAAGTGCATCCTCGAATGCTCCTGAGCCTCATCTCGTCCCCGTGAGAAGTAGTCCCTCGCAGGGCCTCTGCGACTGCTATTCCGAACTATTCAGTCATTCCAGAACTGCCAACGATTTGTTCAGCTGCATTTACTTAAATCGAGCCCTAACCTATCGACCTCCCCAATATGCTTCACTACGCGCAAGTATCCAGCCAGATACTATTGTAACGTTCAGGCGATGACCTGCCCAGCATTCTCAGTACGCTACACCCCCGCCGGAATGTTCATCGGATCGCGCTCGATCTTCCTCGGCGTGTTCAGCGCCTTCCACTTCGACAGCGCCTTCGACGCGCTCGCAAACGCCGGCCGCCTCACGAACTTCCCCCGCCCCGGCGTCGGCTGGCGAGTTCTGGCCCCAGGCCCAGATGACCTCGCCGCGGGAGAGGGTGTAGCGCGGCTGTGCCTTCAGCTCGCGGCCCTCGAACACGTTGTAGTCGATGATCGACTTCTGCGTCGCGACCTCGACCGTCTTGGTGATCGTGGGGTCCCAGACGACCACGTCCGCGTCCGCGCCGACCGCGAGGTGGCCCTTGCGGTCCGCGATGTTGAGGATGCGGGCGATGTTGGAGGAGGTGACGGCGACGAACTCCTCGGGCGTGAGGCGCCCGGTCTCGACCCCGTAGGTCCAGAGCATCGCCATCCGCTCCTCCAGCCCGCCGGTGCCGTTGGGGATGCGGGTGAAGTCGCCCACGCCCATGCGCTTCTGCTCGTCTGAGAAGGCGGCGTGGTCGGTGGCCACGACGTGCAGGGAGCCGGCGGCGAGCCCGGCCCAGAGCCCGTCCTGATGCGCCTTGGACCGGAAGGGCGGGGACATGACGCGCCGGGCGGCGTATTGCCAGTCCTTGTCGAAGTATTCGGACTCGTCGAGCGTCAGGTGCTGGATCAGCGGCTCGCCGTAGACTCGCATCCCCTTCTGACGGGCGCGGCGGATGGCCTCGTGCGCCTGCTCGCAGGAGACGTGCACGATGTAGAGCGGCGTGCCGGCGGCGTCGGCGATCATGATGGCGCGGTTGGCGGCCTCGCCCTCGACCTCGGGGGGGCGGGAATAGGCGTGGCCCTCGGGGCCGGTGACGCCGTCGGCGAGCAGCTTCTCCTGCATGGCGGCCACGATGTCGCCGTTCTCGGCGTGCACCAGCGGCAGCGCGCCCAGCTCGGCGCAGCGGCGGAAGGAGGCGAACATCTCGTCGTCCTCCACCATCAGCGCGCCCTTGTAGGCCATGAAGTGCTTGAACGTGTTGACGCCGCGGTCGCGCACGACGGCCTCCATCTCCTCGAAGATGGTCTCGTTCCAGCCCGTGATGGCCATGTGGTAGGAGATGTCGCAGCAGAATCTGGTCGCGGCTCTTGCGGTCCCACTCGTCCAGCGCGGTCAGGAGGGAGCCGTCCTCGCCGGGCAGGCAGAAGTCGACCAGCATGGTCGTGCCCCCGGCGGCGGCGGCGAAGGTGCCGGACTCGAAGGTCTCGGCCGCGGTGGTGCCCATGAAGGGCATCTCAAGATGCGTGTGCGGGTCGATCCCGCCGGGGATGACGTAGGCGCCCTCGGCGTCGATGGTCTCGTCACCCTTGAGGTCGGGGCCGATGGCGGCGATGGTCTCGCCCTCGATCAGAACGTCCGCCTGGAAGCTGCGCTCAGCGGTGACGACAGTGCCGCCCTTGATGACCTTGCTCATCACCTGCTCTCCATTTCAGTCTGGGTACTGATAGAGCGACTTCAGCAGCGCCGCATCGATGACCGCGTCCGGATCGTCCGCACAGTGGTCGGCTGCCGCACGTTCGAGATCCCGGAAGCTGCCAACGACTGCGCCGTCATCGGCCAGGATCAGGTCGGGAGACGAGACGAGCGCGCCGGTGAGAAAGCCGTGTAACCAGAGACCGATGGGATGCAGATCCCCTTGGTCACCCAATCGGGAGCGTTCCCGCCATACATGCCACAAGGGATGCCGGGGAACCCGTCGAAGACGCTGCGGTCCTGCGCATCAGCCGACGTCGCCATCATGAAGGCGAAGGCGAACGCCACAATGCTCAGACGCTTACGAGGTCCAGTCGTCTCTCGATACGGTCGATCCGCTCGCCTCGATCCGGTCCACCCGGCGCGAGATCGACGCGTATTGCTGCTCCAGGAAACCAAGCCGTTCCTTCACCTCCAGGAGGGCGGTCGTGTGCTCGTGCTGCGTCGCCCGAACCTGCTTCAGCAGTTCGAGCAGAAGCTCGTTGGTCGAGCGGCTTCGCGATTCTCGGACATGCCCGCAAGGTAGACGGCCCAGCTCCTCACCCGACAACCTCCGCCGTCTCCACCACCGCGTGCAGGAGCACGTCCGCCCCCGCCCGCGCCCAGTCCTTCGTGATCTCCTCGGCCTCGTTGTGGGACAGGCCGTCCACGCAGGGGCACATGATCATGGCGGTCGGCGCCACGCGGTTGATCCAGCAGGCGTCGTGGCCGGCGCCGGACACGATGTCCATGTGGGAGTAGCCAAGCCGCTCGGCGGCGTCGCGGACGGCGCGGACGCAGCCTTCGTCGAAGGTCACGGGGTCGAAATGGCCGACGGATTCGATCTCGATGCCGAGGCCGAGCTCCGCCGCGATCCGCGCCGCCTCCGCCTCCAGCCGGGCCTTCATCCCGTCGAGCTTGGCCTGGTCGGGCGAGCGGAAGTCGATGGTGAACACCGCCCTCCCCGGGATCACGTTGCGCGAGTTGGGGTAGACGTTCGCCTGCCCCACCGCGCCCACGGCCGCCGGCTGCGCGTCCATGGCGATGCGGTGCACGGCCTCGGTGATGCGCGCCATGCCGAGCCCGGCGTTCACGCGCATCTCCATCGGGGTGGAGCCCGTGTGCGCGTCCTTCCCCGTCAGCGTGACCTGAAGCCACCAGAGCCCCTGCCCGTGCGTGACCACGCCGATGTCCACGCCTTCGGCTTCCAGGATCGGGCCCTGCTCGATGTGCAGCTCGAAGAAGGCGTGCATCCTGCGCGCGCCGACCGCCTCGTCGCCGCGCCAGCCGATGCGGTCCAGCTCGTCGCCGAAGCGGGCGCCGGCCGCGTCCGTGCGGTCCTCGGCCCAGGCCTGATCGTGCATCCCGGCGAAGACGCCGGAGGCGAGCATGGCGGGCGCGAAGCGGGTGCCCTCCTCGTTGGTCCAGTTGATGACGACGATGGGATGCCTCGTCTTCACCCCCAGGTCGTTCAGCGACCGGATGATCTCCAGCCCGCCGAGCACGCCGAGCACGCCGTCGTACTTGCCCCCCGTCGGCTGCGTGTCGAGATGCGAGCCGACGTAGACCGGCAGCGCGTCCGGGTCCTCCCCGGCCCGCGTGGCGAACATGGTGCCGAGCGCGTCCACGCCCATCGTGCACCCGGCCGCCTCGCACCACGCCTGGAACAGCGCCCGGCCCTTCGCGTCGTCATCGGTCAGCGTCTGGCGGTTGTTGCCGCCCGCGACGCCGGGACCGATGCGCGCCATCTCCATCAGGCTGTCCCAGAGGCGGTCCGCGTCGATCCGCATGTTCTCGCCCGCGCTGGGGGCGCCGTCCATCATTCCGCGGCCACGCGGGCGGCGGGGTTGTTGGGGTGCGTCGTCCAGTCGGCGGGCTCGGCGCGGACGGTCTGGCCGGTGCGCTCGTCGAGCGTGCCCGGGGTCAGGGCCTCCATCGTCGATGCAGTCCTCCACCGGGCAGACGTCGACGCACAGGTTGCAGGCGACGCATTCGGCGTCGATCACCTCGAACACGCGGCCCGGCAGCATCGCGATCGCCTGGTGGGAGGTATCCTCGCACGCCGCATAGCAGCGTCCGCACTTGATGCAGGCCTCCTGGTCGATGCGCGCCTTGGCGACGTAGTTGAGGTTCAGATGCGTCCAGTCCGTCACGTTCGGCACCGCGCGGCCCGTGACCGCCATGATCGAGGAATGGCCCTTCTCGTCCATCCATTGCGAGAGGCCGGACTTCATCTCCTCCACGATCTTGAACCCGTAGGTCATCGCCGCCGTGCAGACCTGCACGTTGCCCGCGCCCAGGACCAGGAACTCGGCCGCGTCGCGCCAGGTGGTGATGCCGCCGATGCCGGAGATCGGGATGCCGCGCGCATTCGGGATCGCGCGCGATGTCGGCGACCATGTGGAGGGCGATGGGCTTCACCGCGGGGCCGCAATAGCCGCCATGCGTGCCCTTGCCGTCGATCGTGGGCTCCGGGGCCATCGCGTCGAGGTCCACGGACGTGATCGAGTTGATCGTGTTGATCAGGCTCGACCGCGTCGGCCCCGCCGCGCACGGCCGCGCGGGCGGACTGGCGCACGTCGGTGATGTTGGGGGTCAGCTTCACGATCACCGGCATGCGGGTCATCTGCTTGCACCAGCGCGCGACCATCTCGACGTATTCGGGCACCTGGCCCACGGCCGAGCCCATGCCGCGCTCGGACATGCCGTGCGGGCAGCCGAAGTTCAGCTCGATCCCGTCGGCGCCGGTCTCCTCCACGCGCGGCAGGATCGCGCGCCAGGCCGCCTCCTCGCAGGGCACCATGATCGAGGCGATCATCGCGCGGTCCGGCCAGTCGCGCTTGACCGCCTTGATCTCGCGCAGGTTCACCTCGAGCGGGCGGTCGGTGATCAGCTCGATGTTGTTGAGGCCCAGGACGCGCCGGTCGGCGCCGTGGACCACCCCGTAGCGGGGCCCGTTCACGTTGACGACGGGCGGGCCCTCCTCGCCCAGCGTCTTCCACACGACGCCGCCCCAGCCGGCCTCGAACGCGCGGCGGACGTTGTACTCCTTGTCGGTCGGCGGGGCGGAGGCGAGCCAGAACGGGTTCGGGCTGCGGATGCCGATGAAGTCTGTCGTCAGGTCGGCCATTCTTGTGCCCTTTCCGGATGATGTCAGTCTATGGGGACGTCGCAGGTCGCGTAGGCGCCCTCGAAGGCCGCGCGATTGGCGATCACGAACGCCTCGATGTCGCCGGCGGACGGCTCGGCCTTGCCGTCCGCCTCCAGCGTCGTGGGATCGATCCTGTAGCTGAGCTCGATGCCGAGGCAGGCGCAGCCGAGCGCGCAGACCTGGCCCAGGCCGTCCGCGGCGCAGCGCGCCTCGCACTCGGCGCCGAAGCCGCGCAGGAAGCCGCGCAGGTTCGCGACCGCCTCCTCGGACCAGACCGGCGCCTCCTGCGCCCGCCCCACGGCCGGCAGCGCGAGCGCCAGGACCGCCACGGCCACGCCCACCACCGGCGCGGCCCGCCGCCGCCGCCGCGCCGCGCGCGGGGTCAGGCGCCGCGCGCTCCGCCGCATCGCCCAGGCGGCGAGCGCCCCCAGACCGGCGGCGCAGGCCCAGACGCCCGCGAGATAGCCGAGCGCGCCCGGCGTCACGGGAGGCGTCTCGCCGGCGTCACGCCGCCACGAAGTCGGCCGGGTCGAGCCCCGCGCCCTCGAGCCGCTCGTTCGAGCGGGCGACGGCCTCCTCGCTGAACCGGCCGGCATGGCGCAGGACGACGGCCTCGGCCGTCAGGGCGGGATAGCCCTTCTCGATCAGCTCGGCGAACCGGTCGGACGGGCCGGGCTTGGAGACGAGCTTGTCCATCGCCGGGACCATGCCGATCTTCTGGATGTCGCGCCGCAGATAGCTCAGGCGGATCGTCTTGCCCGCGTCGATGCGCTTCATCTCCTCGATGGCGTTGATCGCCGTCCACATGTCGCGCTCGGCGGTGCCGGCCTCGCCCTCGCCCTGCACGTCGGCGAGGCGGCGGAAGGCGGCGTCGTAGACGGCCGGCACCCCCAGCCGTTCCGCGTTCGCCATCAGGGCGCGCAGCTTGTCGGGGTCGTCCATCCGCTCGACCTGGGCCAGGGCGGCGTCGTCGCGGGCCTTGATGCGGGCGGCCTCGGCGGCGACATCGGTCTTCTTCGGGGTCTTCATCGTTCGTCCTTCCCCGGCCCTCGCGGGGCCGGCGGGAATCAGGGCGTCGTCAGCAGGACGGCGTTCCCCTCGCTGTCGCGCAGGATGGCGCGGCTCATGTCGGGATTCCATTCGGCCGTGGAGGGCTCGGCGACGATGGCGCCGCCGCGCTCGGCGATGGCCGCGCAGTCGGCGTCGAGATCGGTGGAGATCAGGACCAGCACCGGCTTGCCCGGCGCGGCGGTTCCCTCCGGGCGCTGGTCGAGGTGGACGCGCGTCTCGGAGCCGTCGACCGCCAGC
This sequence comes from uncultured Alphaproteobacteria bacterium, assembly GCA_963832275.1. GTDB lineage: Bacteria > Pseudomonadota > Alphaproteobacteria > Rhodobacterales > Rhodobacteraceae > Hasllibacter. The sequence goes on along the minus strand of CAWHTQ010000019.1, from coordinate 2,272,422 downwards.
ATGATCCAGCGGCCGAACGGGCCCTTCTCGTCCGAGACGACCTCCAGGCCGAGCACGTCGCGATAGAAGGTCATCGCCCGTTCCGGGTCATCGACGGGCACGGACACGAAGGAGATGTGGCTCAGCATCGCCCTAACCCGTCAGGGCGGCGTGGATGTCCATCGCCGCATCCCGTCCCTGCGCCACCGCCGTGACGGTCAGATCCTCGCCCGCCGCGGTGCAGTCGCCCCCGGCCCAGACGCCCGCCAGGGAGGTGCGCCCGGTCTCGCCGGCCGCGATCTTGCCGCGGTCCATCGCCAGCGCCTCCGGCAGCCCGGCGCCGACCTGACCGATGGCGCGCAGGAGCTGGTCGCAGCGCAGCGTGACCCGCTCGCCGGTGGGGGCCATCGCCTCGTCCACCCGGTCCAGCACCACCTCGCGCACGCCCCCCTCGCCGCGCACCTCCGACAGCACGACGTTCGGCAGGATGCGCACGCCCTTGGAGGTGGCGAGGTCCTGCTCGTAGCGGCTCGCGGGCATCCGGTCCTGGCCTCGGCGATAGGCGATCGTGACGGTCTCGGCGCCCAGCAGCCGCGATTGCACCGCCGCGTCCACGGCGGTCATGCCGCCGCCGATCACCACGACGTCCCGGCCCACGGGCAGCGCGCCCAGGTCCGCGGCCTGTCGGAGGTCGGCGATGAAGGCGGTCGCCTCGAGCGATCCCTCGGCATCCCCGCCCGGCACGTCCCAGGTGTTCGTCCCGCCCAGGCCCATGCCGAGGAACACCGCGTCGAACTCGGACCGCAGCCCGTCGAGCGCGATGTCCTCGCCGAGCGCGTGTTCGTGGCGCGCCTCGATCCCGCCGATCGACATCAGCCACCGCGCCTCGCGTGCGGCGAAGTCCTGCGGCGTCTTGTAGGCGGCGATGCCGTACTCGTTGAGGCCGCCGGGCTTGGGCCGCGCCTCGAAGATCACGACGTCATGCCCCAGCATCGCCAGACGGTGGGCGCAGGCCAGCCCCGCGGGCCCGGCGCCGACCACGGCGACGCGCCTGCCCGTGGGCGCGGCGCGCTCGAACGGGTGGACGCCCGCGGCCATGAGGGTGTCGGTCGCGTGCCGCTGGAGGCGGCCGATCTCGACCGGACGTCCCTCCCCCTCCATCCGCACGCAGGCCTCCTCGCAGAGCGTCTCGGTCGGGCACACGCGCGCGCACATGCCGCCCAGGATGTTCTGCTCGAAGATGGTGCGGGCGGCGGCCTCCGGGGTGCCGGTCTGGATCTGGCGGATGAAGAGCGGGATGTCGATCTCGGTCGGACAGGCGGTGACGCACGGCGCGTCGTGGCAGAAATAGCAGCGGTCCGCGGCCACCGCCGCCTCGTGCGCGTGATAGGCCGGATGCAGGTCCGCGAAGTTGCGCGCCAGGGCGTCCGGCGTCAGGCGCCCCGCCCGGATGCCGTCCAGCCCGCCGATCCCGTTCCCGTCCGCCATGTGGCCCCCTCGCGCGTGAAGCCCTCAGCGTGGCCGCCCCGCGCGGGCCTTGCAAGGGGCGATCCGCCTCACCCTGGGGTGACGCCGCGCAGGCGCTCGGACCTTCGGCGCAGGAGCTCGACCGTGGCGAGCAGAGCGATGGAGACGACGACCAGGATCGTCGCGACCGCGAGGATGGAGGGGCTGATCGCCTCGCGGATGCCGTTCCACATCTGCCGGGGGATCGTCTGCTGGTCGTGGGCGGCGACGAAGAGCACCACGACCACCTCGTCGAAGCTGGTGACGAAGGCGAAGAGCGCGCCCGAGATCACGCCCGGCAGGATGAGGGGCATGGTGATCCTGAAGAAGGTCGTGCGGGGGTTCGCGCCCAGGGACGACGCCGCCCGCGTGAGCGACTGGTCGAACCCGACCAGCGTGGCGGTGACGGTGATGATGACGAAGGGGATGCCGAGCGTCGCGTGGGCCATGACGATCCCGGGATAGGAGTTCGCCAGCCCGGTCGAGGAATAGAAGAAGAACAGCCCCGTCGCCACGATGATGATCGGCACGATCATCGGCGAGATCAGGACCGCCATGATCGCGCGGCGCCACGGCATCTCCGGCCGCGACAGGCCGAGGGCCGCGAGCGTGCCCAGGATCGTGGCGAGCAGCGTCGAGAACGCCCCGATCAGGAGCGAGTTCTTCGCCGCCGTGATCCAGGCCGAGTTCGCCCAGGCGTCCGCCCACCACGACCCGTCCCGCGCGGCGCCCGCCTCGTTCATGCCGCGGGTCAGGAGGGCGTCGTACCAGCGCATCGAGTATGCCGCCGGATCGAGGGCCAGCATCCCGTCGGTGAAGGTGAAATAGGGCTGCGCGTTGAAGCTGAGCGGGATCACGATCAGGATCGGCGCGATCAGGAACAGGAAGATCAGCGCGCACAGGACGATGTAGACCGCGCGCCAGACGCGCTCCAGCGGGGAGGCATGGATCGGCAGGGCCATGTCAGGAGATCCTCCGGTCGTGGCGCGGATCGGCGGCGCGGAGGGCGACCCGCCCCGTCATCCGAGCTTCAGGTTGTCGATGCCCACGAGCCGGTCGTAGAGCCAGTAGAGGATCAGCACACCGAACAGGAGCAGCGCGGCCAGCGCCGCCGCAAGCGACCAGTTGAGCGAGCGCTGCATGTGGAAGGCGATGAGGTTGGAGATGAGCTGCCCGTCCGAGCCGCCCACCAGCGCGGGCGTGATGTAGTAGCCCACCGCCAGGATGAAGACGAGGAGCGCCCCCGCGCCGATGCCGGGGATGGTCTGCGGCAGGTAGATGCGGCGGAACGCGGTCCAGGAGGTCGCGCCGAGCGAGCGGGCGGCGCGCACGTAGGAGGGGTCGATGGGGCGCATCACCGAATAGAGCGGCAGGATCATGAACGGCAGCAGGATATGCGTCATCGCGACGATGGTGCCGGTCTGGTTGTAGATCATCTGCAGCCGGCTCTCGTCGTCGATGATACCGGAGGCGACCGCGAGGTCGTTCACCACGCCCTGCGATTGCAGCAGCACGATCCAGGAGGTCGTGCGCACCAGCAGCGAGGTCCAGAACGGCAGCAGCACGAAGATCATCAGGAGGTTCGAATAGCGCAGCGGCAGCGTCGCCAGGAGGTGCGCGACCGGAAAGCCCAGGAGCAGCGTCGCGCCGGTGATCACGAGGCTCAGGATCAGCGTGCGCTCGAACAGCATCCGGTAGACGGCGAAATCCTCGCCCACGCCCTCGATGGTCCCGTCCGCGCCGCGCTGGAGATCGAGCGCGGCGAGGTAGAAGGCGTAGGTGTAGCGGTCGGACGCGCTGCGCATCGCCTGCCAGAGGACGGGGTCGGCCCAGTCGGCGTCGGAGTCCAGCACGGCCTCCCTGAACGGCGCCTCCATCCGGTCGGCCCGCCGCGCGGTCGCGGTGAAGAGCGAGCGCGAGCCCGGCGCGTCGTAGTTGACGCGCGTTCCCACGTTGCCCTGCGCGCGCAGCTCTCGCAGCACGACGAGGTCCGCGACCAGCGCGGCGTAGGCGGCCTCGTCCGGCGCCGTGCCCGGCGGGTTGTCCGCGAACCAGGCCCGGACCTCGGTCATCACGGGGGTCGTCTCGCCGGTGACCACGTCGGTGTGCTCGATGAAGCGCGGATCGGTGATCGAGCGCAGGAGCATCTGCCCGATCGGCGCGACGAAGGTCAGCAGCACGAAGGCCAGGAGCGGCAGAACCAGGAGGAAGGCGCGGCGCCGCGACCGCGCGCCGGCCCGCGCCAGCGCCGCCTTGAGCGGCCGGCCGTCCGCCGTGGTCAGTGGCGCGGCGCCCCCCTCCGCCGCCACCGCGACATGCGGGCCGGGCGCGGCCAGGGCGCGGGCGGGGTCCGCGGCCGACGACATCAGACGCCTTCGACCAGGACGATGTCGGAGGAGGCGGTCCGGTGCCGGATCGCGACGACCTCCTGGTACTCCGGGGAGTGGTAGGCGCGCCGCGCGTCCTCGAAGCTTGGGAACTCGATCACGACGTGGCGGTCCTTCATCGGCCCCTCGGGCGCCTCGGACGCGCCGCCGCGCACCACGAACCGTCCGCCGTACCCTTCCAGGATCGGCGTGTCGCGGGTGACGTACTCCTTGTACGCCTCGGCGTCGTTCACCGTGATGTGGGCGATGATGTAGCCCTTGGACATGGCGCGGGTCCTTCGGTCGGTGGATGGCGAGCGCGGCGACCTCAAGGCGCGCCGCGCGGGTTGGGGTGCCGGGGACGCCGGCGCCCCCCTGGTCGGAGGGGGGCGCGCGGCCGCTGCCGCGCGCCCCCGCCCCCCGTCCTTACTGCGAGAGCCAGGCGTTGAAGCGCTCGTTCAGCTCGGCGTCACGATCGGTCCAGAACTCGACGTTGGAGACGACCGCGTTGGTCAGGTTCTCGGGCGCGGTCGGCATCTGCGGCCCCATCTCCGTCACGCCGTCCTGATAGAGGCCGACGAGCGAGGAGGAGGACTGCCGCGCGGGGCCGTAGCTGATCCACTTGGCCTGGTCGGCGAGGCGCTGGGTGTCGGTGGCGAAGGCGATGTACTGCATCGCCGCCTCCATGTTGGGCGCGCCGCGCGGGATGACGAACATGTCGAAATCGTAGATCTGCCCGTCCCAGACGATCTCGAACGGCTGGTCCTCGCCCACGGCGGCGTTGAAGATGCGCCCGTTATAGGCCGAGGTCATCACCACCTCGCCATCGGCCAGGAGCTGCGGCGGCTGGGCGCCGGCCTCCCACCAGACGATCTCGTCCTTGATCGTGTCGAGCATGGCGAACGCGCGCTCGACGCCCTCGTCGGTCTCCAGCATGTCGTAGACCTCGGCCGCCGGCACGCCGTCGGCCATCAGGGCGAACTCCAGCAGGGCCTTGGCGTTCTTGCGCAGGCCGCGCTTGCCCGGGAAGGCTTCGAGGTCGAAGAAGTCGGCGGCCATGGTCGGGCCCTCGCCCTCGAAGGCCTCGGTGTTGTAGGCGAAGATCTGCGACCAGACGATCGAGGCGACCGAGCAGTCGCCCAGCGCGCCCTCGACGAAGTCGTCCACCGCCGCGGTGCCGTCCGGCGCGGCCGGCAGCATGGAGGCGTCGAGCGGCTCGAGCAGGCCCTCGTCGCACAGGCGGATCGCGTCCGCGGTCTCGACGTCGGCGACGTCGACGGTGACGTTGCCGGCCTCGACCATGGCCTTGATCGGGGTCGCCGGGTTGTCGGCGTCGACCATGGTGACGTCGATGCCGGTCTCGGCCTCGAACGGCTTGTTGTAGGCCTCCTCCTGGGACTGGCCGTAGGCGCCGCCCCAGGACATGAGCGTGAGCTCCTGTGCGGCGGCCGCGAGCGGCGCCGCGACGAGCGCGGTGGTGAGGATCAGCGTGGTCTTCATGTGCAAACTCCCTGTCTGCATGCGGGGCCGGGGTTGGCTCCCCGGCCCTCGGTTCACTTTGGCGGCGCGAGGGCGCGCGCGTCCGCGGCGGCCCATCCGATGCGGACGCGCTCGCCGGGGGCGAGGCGTCTCTGACCGGCGGTGTTGCGGCATTTCATGACGAACTGGTCGTCCCCCGCCACCCGCAGGCGCGTGCGGAAGATGTCGCCCATGTAGACGAACTCCAGCACCTCCGCGTCGACGGTGTGCGCGCCGGGGGGCATCGCCTCGGGCTTGTACTCGACGCGCTCGGGACGGATCGACACCAGCGTCCGGTCGCCCGGCCGGCAGGAGAAGATGGGGGTCGCGTCGATCACCTCGCCGTCGCCGAGCCGGACGGTGCAGCGCTCGCCCGACGCCTCGACGACGGTGCCGGGGAGCTTGTTGTTCTCCCCGATGAAGCCCGCGACGAAGGCGTTGCTCGGCCGTTCGTAGAGCTCGTCGGGCGGGGCGAGCTGCTGGATGCGCCCGTCGTCGAACACCGCGACCCGGTCGGACATGGTGAGCGCCTCGGTCTGGTCGTGAGTCACGTAGACCGTGGTGATGCCGAGCTCGTGGGCGAGGTTCGTGATCTCGAACTGGAGCGATTCGCGCAGCTGCTTGTCGAGGGCGCCCAGGGGCTCGTCCATCAGCACCAGCTCGGGCTCGAAGACGAGGGCGCGGGCCAGCGCGATGCGCTGCTGCTGGCCGCCCGAAAGCTGCGCGGGGCGGCGGGAGAGGAAATCCCCCATCTGGACCATGCCGAGCGCGCGCGTGATCTTGGCCTCGCGGTCCGCCTTGCCGACGCCGCGCACCTCGAGGGGGAAGGCCAGGTTCTCGCCCACCGTCATGTGCGGGAAGAGGGCGTAGTTCTGGAACACCATGCCGATGCCGCGCTTGTGGGGCGGCACCTCGTTGATCGGGCGGCCGTCCAGCAGGATCTGCCCGTGGGTGGCGGTCTCGAAGCCGGCCAGCATCATCAGGCAGGTCGTCTTGCCCGAACCGGACGGTCCGAGCATGGTCAGGAACTCGCCCTTCGCGATGGAGAGGTTCAGGTCCTTCACGACCAGCGTCTCGCCGTCGTAGCTCTTCTGCACCCGGTCGAACACCACGAAGCCGCCGGAGGCGGCGTCCGGGTCGTCGGGCAGAGTCTGGGCCAAATCCTTCAAACGCGCGTCCCTCACGTTGCGGTGGCGCGACCATGACAGGGTGCGCCCGGAGGTAAAGCCCCGTCGCCGCGGGTCGTGGTCGAGGCATGGCCGGGCGACGCGCAAACGGGCGTTCGCCTCGAGCGAAGGATGGCGGGGGAAGGCGGCCCGCTCGGGCCCCGTCCGGGGCCGCTCCCGCGCCGCCGCGGGGACGGGCCCCGCGGTCACGGGCCGGGCGGTTGGAGATGACGGGCGGGGCCGGCGCCCGCCGCAGGCGGCCGATGCCGAAGGCGAGGCCCGGCCCAGCGGCCGGCCGGCGCGGCGCGCGCCGGAGGCGGGCGGGAGCGCTTCGCCTCAGAGATCGACCGCCCGGCCCGTCCGCGCGCTCTCCTGCGCCGCGTGTCCCATGCGCACCGCCCAGGCTCCATCCCGCAGCGTCACCTCCGGGGCCGCCTGCCCCCGGACGACGCGGGCGAAGCGCTCGTGCTGGTAGAAGGTGGCGCCGTTATGGTCTCCGGCCTCCAGCAGGTCGGGCGGAACCGGCACCGGCGTGGCGACCGGCCCGCGCGGATCGCGGGGGCTCTCGATCACCACGGGCACCGGGGGCGCGCCCAGATGCGCCGGCCAGAAGCGCCCGGGCCCGATGACCTTGGCCTCGATCTTGCCCCGCGCGCCCACGGCGGACAGCTCCTCCTGGTACTCCGCCCCTTCGGCGAACATGCACAGCTCCAGCATCGCCCGGGCGCCGCCGGAGAAGTCGACGATGACGTAGCCGTTGTCGATCACGTCGGCCTCGCCCAGGCGGTTCACGTCCTGCGCGGCGCTCGCCATCACCCGCACCGGGTCGCCCGGCAGGACCAGGCGCATCAGGTCGAAGAAATGGCAGCATTTCTCCACCATCGTGCCGCCGGTGCGCGCGCTGGAGCGGTTCCAGAGCGCGACCTTGTCGAGGAACGGGAAGCGATGCTCGCGGATGGTGAGCATGCGCACGCCGCCGGTCGCGGCCTCGGCGCGCGCCAGGAAGCGCGCGACGGGCGGCATGTAGCGGTACTCCATCGCGACCCAGACCGGCGCCTCGGTCCGCAGGGCCGCGATGCGCGCGGCGTCGGCCGGATCGGTGTAGAGCGGCTTCTCCATCAGGATCGGCAGGGGGCGGCGGGCCAGCGCGTCCGCGAGTTGCCCGGCGTGCAGGTCGTTGGGCGAGGCCACGATCAGCGCGTCGATCCCCGCGTCCAGCAGGGCCGCGAGGTCGTCCACGCGCGCGGCCCCCGGCGCGAAGCCGAGCGCGAGGGCGGCCATCGCGTCGTCCGGATCGCAGATCGCCGCGATGGCGGCGCCCGGCACGAGGGCGACGTTGCGCGCGTGCTCCTGACCCATCATCCCGGCCCCGAGGAGCCCGTATCTCAGATCGCTCATGCGCGCGCCCTCCCCGGCGCCGGATCGCGGGACGCGGGCAGCGTGCGCCCCGCCCTGTTGACGTACTGCGCCGCGGAGGCGTCGAACCAGGTGCGCGAGACCTCGCGCCGCTCCCCCGCCCGGTCCCGGCCCAGCCGGAGCACGTGGCCGCAGGTGGCCGAGGGCCGCAGCGCCGGCCCGGCCGGAGCGGCGTCGCCCCAGTCCGGCGCGGCGCCCAGCCCGACCCGGTCCTCGACCGCGTCAATGCGGATGTCGAGGAGCCGCAGCGCATCGAGATAGAGGCTGTCCCCGAACTCGGCGGCCGCCGGCACCCGACGCGCGGCGCCGAGCCAGACCTCCTCCAGCGCGACGGGGGCGCCGTCGAGCGACCGGACCCGGCGGATGCGCAGGGTCGATCCCGCCAGCGGCGGCAGGTCCGGGGGCATCGCCGCGCCCGCCACCGAGACGGTGCGCGCGGTCGGGATGCCCGGCGCGGCGGGATCGGTGGGCGCGAGGCGGAAGAGGCCGTAGACCTCCGCCCCCAGTCCCTGGGCCCGGACGTAGTTGCCGCTGCCCTGCCGCCGCTCCAGGAGGCCCCTGCCCTCGATGTCCGCGAGCGCGCGGCGCAGCGTGCCGACGGCCACGCCGAGGCCCGCCGCCATGTCCCGCTCGGGCGGGAGGCGCGCGCCGTCCGGCAGGCGGCCGGCCGCCATCTCCGCCAGGATCGCGGCCGCCGTCGCCTCCCAGAGCGGGGCGCTCACGGCCTGTGTTCCCGGGGTCGGTCGATGGCGCGCCTCGTCGATTGATACAGGATTGATACAGGCCGCGGCTTCTGCTAGTCCAGCCTCCGTGAGCATCGTGCCGATCACCTCGCCGGATCTGGACGGCGCCGAGTACGCCTGGTTCGCGGCGCTCTGCTCGGACGACTACGCGCAGCTCGGCGTGCCGGAGGGGGCGCTGCGCTCGTCCTGGGCGCATTGCCGGGACATCGGGCTGGAGGCGGAGGCCCAGGGCTTCGGCAACATCCTGTGCCCGTCCTCCTACCAGGTCGGGCAGGACACGCTCAGCTACGTGGCCGCGATGGCGCCGCTGACGCGGAGGATGAGCTTCCTCGCGGCGATCCGCTGCGGCGAGATGCAGCCCGTCATGCTGGCGCGGACGGTGGCGACGCTGGACCACATGCTGGAGGGGCGGCTGACGCTCAACGTGATCTCGTCGGACTTCCCCGGCGAGGTCGCGTCCTCGGAGCATCGCTACAGGCGGTCGGCCGAGGTGGTGGAGATCCTGCGCCAGGCCTGGACCCGCGAGACGATCGACTTCGAGGGCGAGGTCTACCGTTTCTCCGGCGTGCCGACCGGACCCGCCATGCCCTACCAGACCGGCGGGCCGCTCCTCTACTTCGGCGGCTACTCGCCCGCGGCACTCGAGCTCTGCGCGCGGTTCTGCGACGTCTACCTGATGTGGCCCGAGCCGAAGGACCAGCTCGCGCAGCGCATGAAGGACGTGGCCGAACGTGCTGAGACGCATGGCAGGACGCTCGACTACGGGCTGCGCGTGCACGTCATCGTTCGGGACACGGAGGCGGAGGCGCGCGAGTACGCCGAGCATCTCGTGGCGCGGCTCGACGACGAGTACGGCCGCATGATCCGCGACCGGGCGCACGATTCCATCTCGCTGGGCGTCGCGCATCAGGCCAAGGCGCGGGAGCTCGCCGACAAGTTCGGCTATGTCGAGCCGCACCTCTGGACCGGGATCGGGCGGGCGCGCTCGGGCTGCGGCGCGGCGCTGGTGGGCTCGGCCGATCAGGTGCTCTCGGAGCTGGAGGCGTTCCGCGCGATGGGCATCCGGTCGTTCATCCTGTCGGGCTACCCGCATCTGGACGAGTGCCGCCAGTTCGGCCGGCTGGCGATGCCCGAGCTTGCCACCGCCTCGCTTCCGCGCGCCTATGGCCGCGTGCCGGACGGCATCCCCGCGACCCCCCTCGGCACCGGAGCCCGCGCATGATCCCCCGCACCACCCTCGGCGACCTCGAGATCTCGCGCATCGTCTACGGGATGTGGCGCCTCGGGGACGATTCCGACACGTCGCCCGAGCGCGTGCGCGCCAAGATGGACGCCTGCCTCGCCCAAGGGATCACCACCTTCGACCAGGCGGACATCTACGGCGGCTACGAGGCGGAGGCGCTGTTCGGCGCGGCGCTCAAGGCGGACAAGTCCCTGCGCGACCGGATCGAGATCGTCACGAAATGCGACATCGTCGCCCCGATGGGCCGCCATTCGAGCGCCCGGGTGAAGCATTACGACACGTCCGAGGCGCACATCCGGACCTCCGTCGACGCCTCCCTGCGCGACATGGGGATCGAGCGGATCGACCTGCTGCTCATCCATCGGCCCGATCCGATGATGGACGCCTACGAGACCGGCGGCACGCTCGACGCGCTCATCGCCGAGGGCAAGGTGCGCGAGGTCGGCGTCTCCAACTTCCGCCCTTGGGACTGGGAGCTCCTGTCGGCGGCGACCGAGGCGCCCCTCGTCACCAATCAGATCGAGATCAGCCTGGGCGCGGTGGACGCGTTCGCCAACGGGGACATCGCCTTCCACCAGCGTGGCGGCGTGCATCCCATGGCCTGGTCGCCGCTCGGCGGCGGCGCCCTGATGGCCGGGGACGACCGGATCGCCGCGGCCTGCGACCGGGTGGCCAGGCGCGACGGGGTGGACCGCGCGGCGGTGGCAATCGCGTTCCTCCTGGCCCACCCGTCGGGCATCGTGCCGGTGATGGGCACCAACACCCTGGCGCGGATCGAGACGTTCTCGGACGCCATGCGCGTCGAGATGGACCGTCAGACCTGGTTCGAGCTCTACGAGGCCGCGCTGGGCCGAGAGGTCCCGTGAACGCGGCCTTCGATCCCGCGGGCGACCCGCTCGCGTTCCGGGCGGCGCTGTCGCGCTATCCCACCGGCGTGACGGTGATCACCTGCGCCGGGCCGGACGGGCCGATCGGCATCACCGCGAACAGCTTCGCGAGCCTCTCGCTCGACCCGCCCCTGATCCTGTGGTCGCCGGCCAAGTCCTCGAGGCGCGCGGCGAGCTTCGTCTCGGCGGAGCGCTTCGCGGTGCACGTCATGGGCGCCGAGCAGCGCGCCGCCGCCGACGGGTTCACCCGGCGGGCGGATGCGTTCGCGGCGCTGGACTGGCGCGAGGAGGATGGCCTGCCCCTGATCGACGGCTGCCTCGCGCGCCTGGCCTGCGCCACCCACGCGGTGCACGACGCGGGCGACCACCATCTGATCCTGGGCCGCGTCACCGCGGCCGAGGAGCGCGAGGGCGCGGCCCTGGTCTTCGCCGGTGGCCGCTACGGGGAACTGGCCGCGGCCTGAGGGGCGCGGCAAGCCGCGCGACCGGGGGCAACGCCCGGCGCGCGGCGCCACATGGGAGGGACGGAGCATGTCCACGTCGGCATCGCCGCTCCTGGCGGTCCTGCGGCCGCTGGCGGCGGTCATCACCGCGGTCCTGGCGGTCGCGCGCTGGGGGGCGATCCTCCTCCTCGGGGTCATGGTCGCCGTGATCCTGGCGCAGGTCGTGTTCCGCTACGTGCTGGGCGACGCGCTCAACTGGACCGAGGAGGCCGCCCGCTTCGGCATGCTCTGGATGACCGGGCTGATGGCCCCGGTGGCCTACCGGCGCGGCGGCTTCGTGGCCATCGACATGCTGGAACGCGCCTTGCCGCGGGTCGCCGCCGCGCTCCTGACGCTGGCGCTGGCGGGGGTGTCGCTCCTGGTGCTGGTCTACGCGCTGCCGATCGCGTCGGGGCACGTGCAGTCGGGATGCCTGTTCCGCTCGTCGACGCTCTGGCTGCCGTTCACGCTGGAGTTCTCGCTGCCGCTCCTGCCGGATGCGCTGGGCGGGCTGGACCTGACCCTTTGCTCCGGCGAGGGGCCGGCGTTCGGGATCGAGGGCGGATGGACCAAGATGCCGCTCGCGGTGATGTACGCCTCGCTCTACGTGGGCGTGCAGCTCCTGATCCTCGTCAATGTCGAGCTGGTCCTGCGCCTGGTGATCGCCTTCCTGGGCGAGCGGGAGCGCCTCCCCTTCATCCCCGAGACCGACGCCGTGAGCGCCGAATGAGGGCGCTCGCCTCCGGACATGGCCGAGGACCGGAGGGGGCCGCGGACCGGGGGGCGGGCGGCGCCCCCTCTCCGCGGCGCCCATACCGCCGCCGGAGGCACGCCGCGCGCCGCGCGGCGCCCGGCCCGACCGCTGGCAGGCGCGCAGCGCCGAAGCGGGCGTGAGCGGACCCCTCCGCCACCGCGCCGCCGGCCCGAGGAGGGCGACATGCTGATCTGGTTCCTGCCGCTCTTCCTCGTGACCCTGATGATCGGCCTGCCGGTCGTCTTCGCCCTGCTCGCAGCGCCCGGGATCATGCTCTGGGCCACCGGGGCGGAGCGCGACATCACCCTGATGTACCGCAACGTCTACAACGGGATGGACAGCTTTCCTCTCATGGCGCTGCCCTTCTTCATGCTCGCCGGGGAGGTCATGAACCGCGGCGGCATCACCGGGCGCATCGTCGAGTTCTCCCAGGCCTTCATGGGCCACCTGCGCGGCGGGCTCGCGCACGTCAACATCCTGAGCTCGATGCTCTTCGCCGGGCTCTCGGGCTCGGCCGTGGCCGACGTCTCGGCTCTGGGCTCGACGCTGATCCCGGCGATGGAGAAGAACGGCTACACCCGCCGCTTCGCCGCCGCGATCACCGCCGCCAGCTCGGTCATCGGCCCGATCATCCCGCCCTCGGGGATCATGATCATCTACGCCTACGTCATGGGCGAGAGCGTGGCCGCGCTCTTCCTCGCCGGGATCGTGCCGGGCGTGCTCGTGGGCGTCGGGCCTGATGGTCATGGTGCGCGTGCTGGCGGACCGGTACGACCTGCCCAAGGCCGAGCGCATCGTCGCCAAGGCGCGGGACATGTCGCCGACCGAGTACTGGGCGTCCTTCTTCCTGCTGCGCCTCAACCTGTCCTTCGTCCTCTACCTGATCGCGATGGGTCTGCTGTCGCTCGCGGGGATCGATTTCGCGCCGAACGTCTGGCTGGCGCTGGTCATCTTCGCCCTGCCCGCGCACCTCATCCTGATGCGCTACCGGCGCGCCGTCGAGCCACGACTTCCGCCTGGTGTGCAAGCGCGCGGTCGCCCCTCTCCAGACGCCGATCATCATCCTGGGCGGCATCCTCGCGGGCGTCTTCACCCCCACCGAGGCGAGCGCCATCGCCGTCGCCTACGCGCTCGTCGTCAGCTTCTTCGTCCTGCGCTCGATGCGCGTGTCGGACCTCTCCGGCGTGCTCGCGCGCAGCGCGATGGCGTCCGCGGCGGTCCTCCTGCTGGTCGGCGCGGCGGTCGCGTTCAAGACCGTCGTCTCGCTCTCCCACGCGCCCGAGACGATGAGCGCCTTCATCCTGGGGCTCTCCGAGAACCCGCTGATCCTGCTGTTCCTGATCAACGTCCTCCTCTTCGTCGTCGGCATGTTCCTCGACGCGGGGCCGGCGATCATCATCCTGGGACCGATCCTGGGGCCGGTCTTCGTCGACCTCGGCGTGCATCCGGTGCACTTCGCGATCATCATGTCGCGTCAACCTCACCGTCGGCCTCGCCACGCCGCCCATGGGGCTCGTGCTCTTCGTCGCCTCCACCGTCTCGGGAGAGAAGGTGGAGACGATCTCGAGGGCGATCCTGCCCTTCCTCGCGGTCGAGGTCGCGGTCATCTTCCTCATCACCTACATGCCGGCGATCTCGCTGACGGTTCCCCGTCTCGCCGGGCTTCGTGCAATGAAGCGTCAGAAATCCAGGGAGGATTCCATGCTCAAGACGACCCTCGCGGCCCTCGCCGCCACCACGGTGCTCGCGCGCCCCCATGACGGCCCTCGCGCAGGACATCACCCTTCGCGCGACCGCCAACTCCAACGAGAACGACGAGGATTACGACGGCCTCGTCGTGTTCAAGAACTACGTCGAGAACGCCTCCAACGGCGCCATCGAGGTCGAGCTCTTCATCGGCACGCAGCTCTGCGGCAACGGCGCCGAGTGCATCCAGGGCGTCGCCGACGGCTCGATCGACATCTACGTCACCACCTCGGGCGGCGCCGCGAGCGCCTTCCCCTACATCCAGATCTTCGACCTGCCCTACCTGATGTCCGACGACCGCATCGCCGAGGAGGTCCTCACCGGCGGCACGATCACCCAGGAGCCTGCGCCAGCGCATGCTGGAGGATTCGGGCGAGACGATCCGCCTGATGACCATCGGCAACACCGGCGGCTGGCGCTCCTTCGCCAACACCGAGCGGCGGGTCGAGGCGCCCGGCGACATGGACGGGCTCAAGCTGCGCACCATCGAGGCCGACCTCGCGATCGAGCTGACCGAGGCGCTGGGCGCCTCGCCCACGCCGATCGCCTGGCCCGAGCTCTTCACCTCGCTCCAGACCGGCGTGGTGCAGGGCACGGCCAACGGCATCACCGACATCATGTCGATGAAGTTCCCCGATGCCGGGCTGCAGTACCTCACCCTCGACGGGCACAGCTACATGGGCGCCATCTGGGTGATGAACAACGAGCGCTTCGCCGGCCTGGACGACGACATGAAGCGCGTCGTCGTGGACGGGTTCGCCGCGCTGCAGCAGGCGACCTTCGCCTCGCCCAAGCGCAAGTCGATCCAGGCCTACGAGGACTTCACCGCCGGGGGCGGCGACATCTACGTGCCCACCCCGGAGCAGAAGCAGGCGTTCCAGGAGGCGGCGCAGCCGGTCTACGAGTGGTTCGCCGGATCGGTCGACGGGGGCGAGGAGATCCTGGCCACCTTCCGCGAGGCGATCGCCACCGCCGAGGAGACCGTGAACGCCCGGCGCGACGCCGAGATGAACTGATCGCCTGCGCGCGGCCCGGCATCGCCGCCGGGCCGCGCCGCCGATCAGGGTTCGTTTACCATTCGTCCCTAGAGGGAGGTCCATCGCAGACGCAGGGGACCCCCGCACGTGACCCATCACGACACCGAGCTCAGCCCCGCGGCGCTCCGCATGGCCGGGCGGTTCCGCCGCCCCTCCCTCAGCGCGCCGGAGATCGCGCTCGCGGTCGCCGCCGTCGACGCCTTCCTCCTGACGATCGCCGCCTGGGCCGGTCTCTTCGCGGGGTCGGATCGCCTCGCATTCGAGCCCGTGGGCGCGCTCCTCGCCGCCGCGGGGGCGGCGTTGCTCGGGGTGGCCTCGATCTCGGCCGCGGGCGGATACCAGGTTCGGTCGCTGCGCTGCCCCGCGCCGATGGCGCCGATGCTGGCGCTGCTGCCGGCGGCGGGGCTCGCGATCCTCATGCCCCTCGCGGGGCCGGGCTTCTCGGTCCTGATGGCGGATCTCCGTGTCCCTCTGCGTCGGGGTTCTCCTGCTGGGCGCGTGCCGGGCGGTGCTGGCGTCCCTGCTGGACTGGGCGGTCGAGTCGGGCCTGACGCGAGCGGCGGGCGGTGCTGGTCGGCGGCGGCGACGGCGCGCGGGCGCCTGATCCGCGGGCTGGCCGACAGGCCGGGCAACGACGTGCGCATCTGTGCCATATTCGACGACCGCGGCGGCCCGCGCGCGCCGGACCTCGTGCTCGACGTGCCCAAGATCGGGCGGTTCGACGAACTCGTGGCCTTCGCCCGCCGGGCCGAGATCGACATGATCGTCATCACCCTGCCCCCCCACGCCGACGATCTCATCGCGCGGCTGATGCGCAAGTTCGCCGTCCTGCCGGTCCCCGTGCACCTCTCGGCCTTCACCGAGGACTTCGCCTTCGGCTCGGGCCGCTCGAGCGGCCTCGTCAAGATGGCCGATGGCAGCTTCTCCGCCCGGCGCCGGATCACCAAGCGCGCGCTCGACCTGGGGATCGGCACGCTGGCCCTTGTCCTGGCCGCCCCGATCATGGCGCTCGCCGCGATCGCCATCCGGCTCGAGGGCCCCGGGCCGATCCTCTTCCGACAACCGCGTTCGGGCTTCAACGAGCGGACGTTCGAGGTCCTGAAGTTGCGCACGATGCGCCCCGAGGCGGCGGACGTGGCCGCCCGGGACGTGGTGCGCCGCGCCGACGACCGCGTCACCCGCGTCGGGCGGTTCCTGCGCCGCAGCTCGATCGACGAGCTGCCGCAGCTCGTCAACGTGCTGCGGGGCGAGCTCTCGCTCGTCGGCCCGCGGCCCCATGCGGTCGGCGCCGTCTCGGCCTCGCAGGAGCCGTTCGAGGCCCTTGTCGAGGGGTACTCCGCGCGCCACCGCCTGCCCCCCGGCATCACCGGGCTCGCGCAGATCAACGGCTATCGCGGCACGATCGAGGACCCCGAGCAGCTACGCGCGCGCGTCATGCACGACCTCGCCTATATCGAGAACTGGTCGATCTGGCTCGACCTCAAGATCATCCTGCGCACGCCGCTCAGCCTCCTGAACACCGACAACGCCTACTGACGGGATCGCCTACCGGAACGGGTACATCCACACGCGGTAATCCTCGACCAGGGCCTGCGCGGCGGCGATCTCGTCGGCCGTCATCCTGCGGGCGATCTCCTCCTGGCTCATCGCCGCGTCCGGATCGCCGCCGATCGTCGAGAGCACGTACCACATATAGGCCCGCACGAGGTCCGGCGCCGGCATTCCCAGCCCCTCCTCGTAATACCATCCCACCCCCGACTGCGCGCCCGGATGCCCCTTCATCGCCGCGCGCAGGTACCATTCGAACGCCCGCCGGTCGTCCTCCGGCACGCCCAGGCCGAGCGCATAGAGCACGCCGATCAGCTCCTCGGCGTCCGCGTTCCCGGACCGGGCGTAGATCGACAGGCGCTCGCGCGCCTCCTCGAAGCGCCCCGCCTCCATCAGGTCGCGCGCGTCCTCCACGTCCGCCCCGGCGGGGGTGGACAGCGCCGCCGCCATCGCCAGGATCGCCGCATGCACCGCGCGCTTCATCTGGTCGCCCTCCTCGCCATCCCCGCCTGGGCCGAGCCGCTTCCGCCCCGATCTCGCCGGCCGACTTCCCCGTGCAGGACGCGGCGCAGGTCGAGCTCGGGCGCCTTCTCTTCCACGACAAGATCCTGTCGGGCAACCGCAACATCGCCTGCGCGACCTGCCATTCGCTCGAGCACGGCACCGCGGACGGCCTCTCCCTGGGCATCGGCGAGGGCGGCGCCGGCACCGGACCCGCGCGCACCGCCGGCACGGGCCGCGGCCGCATCGCCAAGCGCATCCCCCGCAACGCGCCGGGCCTCTGGAACCTGGGGCACCGCGAGATCCGCACCATGTTCCACGACGGCCGCCTGGAGGCGTCCGACCTCTACGGCACCGGGTGGAACTCTCCGGCCGAGGAATGGCTGCCCGCGGGCCTCACGACCCTGATCGCGGCGCAGGCGCTCTTCCCCCTCACCGCGCAGTTCGAGATGGCGGGCAATCCCGGCGAGAACGAGATCGCCGGCGCCGCCCACGACCGGATCGACGCCGCCTGGCCCATCATCGCCGCCCGCGTGCGCGGGGTGCCGGCCTATGCCGCTGCCTTCGCGGACGCGTTCGAGGAGGTGGACTCCCCCGGCGACCTGACCATCGTTCACGTCGCGCAGGCCATCGGCGCGTTCACGGCCGAGGCGTTCGTGTCGCGCGATTCCCCCTTCGACGATCACCTCGCGGGAGCGCCCCTCACGGGCGCCCCCGCCCGCGGACTGCGCCTGTTCTACGGCGAAGCGGGCTGCGCCGGCTGCCATTCCGGCTCGCTCCTCACCGATCAGGAGTTCCACGCGCTCGGCCTTCCCGCCTTCGGCCCCGGCCGCACGCGGGCCTTCGACCCGATCCCCCGCGACGTCGGCCGCATGGGAGAGAGCGACCTCGCGGAAGACGCCTACCGCTTCCGCACGCCGGCCCTGCGCAACGTCGCCCTGACCGCGCCCTACGGCCATAACGGCGCCTACCCCACGCTGGAGGGGATCGTCCGGCACCACCTGGACCCCGCCGCCGCCCGCGCCGCCTGGCGCGAGGGCGACGCGGCCCTCCCGGCCGCCCCCTGGCTCGCCCCCGGCGACTTCGCGATCCGCTCCGACGCTCGCGAGATGGCCCGCCAGGACGCCGCCCTCGACATCGCGCCCAAACCCCTGAAGGACGCGCAGGTCGCCGACCTCGTCGCCTTCCTTCACGCCCTCACGGGGCGCACCGCACGGGACGTCGCCCGCCTGAAGCCCGCGGCGGTCCCCAGCGGCCTGCCCGTCGACTGACCCCGCGCGGCGCCGCCCGCGCCGGGCCGGGGGCGCGGCCCCCTCGCGGGGCCCGCGCCCGTCCCGCCCCCTTCGTGATCGCGGGCCCCTCGCCGCCGGGTGCGGCCGGGGCTAGGCACCGCGCATGACCCCGGCGATCCCCCTCACCCGCGACCTCGTGCTGATCGGCGGCGGCCACGCCCACGCGCTCGTCCTGCGCCGCTGGGGATGGACCCGCTGCCCGGCGCCCGCCTCACCCTCGTCGATCCGAACCCGTCCGCGCCGTATACCGGCATGCTTCCGGGCCATGTCGCCGGCCACTACGCCAGGGAAGAGCTCGAGATCGACCTCGTCCGCCTCGCGCGCTTCGCCGGCGCCCGCCTCGTGCGCGCCCGCGCCATCGGCCTGGACCGCGCCGCCCGGCACGTCCATCTCGAGGGCCGCCCGCCCCTGCCATACGACGCCCTCTCCCTGGACGTCGGCATCACCTCCGCAATGCCGGACCTGCCGGGCTTCGCCGAGCACGCGGTCGCGGCCAAGCCGCTGGGCGCCTTCGCCGATCGCTGGGCCGCCTTCGTGGACGCGGGCGGCGGCGACGCCGCGGTCGTCGGCGGCGGGGTCGCGGGGGTCGAGCTCGCGCTCGCCATGGCCCACCGCCTCGGCCCGTGCGGCCGACTCACGGTGATCGAGGGCGGGCGCGCCCTCGCCGGCCTCTCCGCCGCCGCCGAGGCCGCGCTGCGCGATCGCCTGGACCGGGCGGGGATCGCGCTCGTCGAGGGCGCCGCGGTGGAGGCGATCACCGCCGCCGGGCCCCGCCTCGCGGGCGGGCGAACCGTGCCGGCCGCCCTGACCGTCGGTGCGGCGGGCGCCCGTCCCTGGCCGTGGATCGCGGCCACCGGCCTGCCCTGCACGTCCGGCTATCTCGACGTCGGCGCCACCCTCGCCTCGCCGGCCGACCCCCGCGTCTTCGGCGCCGGCGACTGCGTGAACCTCTCCCACGCGCCGCGGGCGAAGGCCGGCGTCTACGCGGTGCGCGCCGCGCCGGTCCTCCACCACAACCTGCGCGCCGCCCTCATGGGCCGGAGCGCCCGCCGCCGCTTCGACCCGCAGGCGGGCTTCCTCAAGCTCGTCTCCCTCGGGCCGCGCGAGGCCATCGCCGACCGCTCCGGCCACGCCGTCACGCGCCCGGCGGGCCCGATCTGGCGGTGGAAGGACCGCATCGACCGCCGGTTCATGGCCCGCGTGACCGACCTGCCGGCGATGGCACCGCCCGCGGGTCCGCGCCACGCCGCGGACGGCGTCGCGGAGGCCATCGCGGGCGAGCCCGCCCCCTGCGGCGGCTGCGGCGCGAAGGTCGGGCCGGACGCGCTCGCCGCGGCCCTCGCCGGGCTGCCCGCGATCGCCCGCGACGACATCCTCGCGAGCCCCGGCGACGACGCCGCGATCCTCGCCATCGGCGGCACGCGCCAGGTCCTGACCACGGACCACCTGCGCGCCTTCACGCTCGATCCCTGGCTCCTGTCGCGCATCGCCGCGATCCACGCCCTGGGCGACGTCTGGGCGATGGGCGCCGCGCCGCAGGCGGCCCTCGCCTCCATCGTGCTGCCGCGCATGTCGGACCGGCTCCAGCGCGAGACCCTGCGTGAGGTCATGGCCGCCGCCGCCGAGATCTTCGCGGCCGAGGGGGCGGCCATCGTCGGCGGGCACACGACCCTGGGCGCCGAGGCGACCGTGGGCTTCGCCGTGACCGGCCTGACGGATGCGCCGATCGCCCTCGCCGGCGCCCGTCCCGGCGACGCGCTCGTCCTCACCCGCGCCATCGGCTCCGGCACGATCCTCGCGGCCGAGATGGCCGGGACCGCGCGCGGCGCCCATGTCGCCGCCGCGCTGGACCTGATGGCCACGCCGCAGGGCGCGGTCGCGCGGGCGCTCGCGCCGCACGCGCGCGCCATGACCGACGTGACCGGCTTCGGCCTCGCCGGGCACCTGGCGGGCCTGTGCGCCGCGAGCGGCGTGGCGGCGCGCGTCGAGCTCTCGGCCGTGCCCCTGATGCCGGGCGCGCTCGCCCTCGCCGCCGCCGGGGTGCGCTCGAGCCTGCACGCCGCCAACCGCGCCGCCCTTGCCGGACGGGCGGCCGTCCCGGACACGCATGCGGGCGCCCTGATGGCCGATCCGCAGACCGCCGGCGGCCTGCTGGCGGCCGTTCCCGAAGGCGCCGTGCCCGGCCTGGAGCGCCATGGCGCGGTGCGCATCGGCACCATCGTGCCGGCCGGTCCCGGCCCCCTCGCGACCTTCGCCTAGGGCCGGGCGCCTGGGGCCGGGCGCCTAGAGCCGGGCGACCAGCGCGTCGATGCGTGCCGCGGCCGCCGCGATCGACGCGTCGTCCGGCCCGGTCAGGGGCACGCTCGCGGCCGGCACCGCCCCCTCGCGCATCTTCGCGCGGCCATAGCGCGGGTCGTAATGCCGCTCCATCAGCTCGCCGGCCAGGGCCTCGTGCGACCCCGCCGCCGCCATCTCCTGCCAGCGGGCGACCACCGCATGGCCCTGCAGCGGCCGCAGCGCATCCAGCCGGGCCGCCAGGGCGGCGGGATCGGCCGTCACGTCGGCATAGGCCCGCGCCAGATAGGCCGCCCGCACCGGCAGGCCCGCCTCCACCCGCACGCGCGGCGCCGCGCGCATCGCGGCCCAGAGCGCCGGCGGCAGGGTGATCTCCCCGATCCGGCTCGATTCCGCCTCCACCACGGTCGGCCGCGCGGGATCGAGGGCCCGCAGCGCCACGGCCAGCCGCCCCTCGAACATCTTCTGCGAGGGCTGCCCGCCCGCCACGCCGCCGAACACGCTGCCCCGGTGCGCGGCCAGGCCCTCGAGGTCGAGGGTCTGGGCGTCGAGGCGGTTCAGGATCGCCGTCTTCGCGGTGCCGGTGTCGCCGTCCAGCAGGATCAGGCGATGCGCCAGGGCGGGGCCGTAGAGCGCCTCCGAGATCATCCGCCGCCAGGCGCGGTAGCCCCCGTCGACCACGCCCACGCGCCAGCCGATCTGCGCCAGGATCACCGCGAAGGCGCCCGACCGCTGCCCACCCCGCCAGCAGTAGACCAGCGGCCGCCAGCCGCCGCCCCGGTCCGCCAGCGCGCCCTCGATATGGGCGGCGGCGTTGCGGGCCACGTGCGCGGCCCCGATCCGGCGGGCGCGGAACCGGTCCTCGCGGGTATAGATCGTGCCCACCTCGGCGCGCTGCGCGTCGCTCAGCACCGGAAGCGAGATCGCGCCCGGCAGTCGGTCCTCCGCGAACTCGGACGGCGAGCGCACGTCGATCACGTCGTCCCAGTCGCCGCTCCCGAGCGGGTCGATCGTATCCAGCGCAACCTTCATGGCCGGCCCCTAGCGCGCGAGCAGCGCCGCCGCCATGGCCCGCCCCGAGCGCATCGCCGCGGCCGCGCCGCCCGCGAGTCCGCCCGCGTGGCCGGCCGGCGCCCCCGGCGCCCAGTCGCCGCCCAGGAGCGCGCCGTCCGCCTCGAGGAAGTCCGCCCCCAGCGGCCGGGCGCAGGCGGCGTAGCGCCAGCGATGCGCCCGCGCCCAGATCGGATCCGGGATCGGCCCGCCCGCGAGGGCGCCCAGCCGCTCCAGCAGGGGCGCGACCGCGTCGGCGCGGTCCGTCTCCAGCATCGCGCGGCTCGCCTCCATGCCGACCTGCAGGGTCCACCGCTCGGGCGCCGGCGCCCGGTCCGGCTTGGCGTGCTCCGGGATCGCCCGGTCGCCGGGCGACGCGCGCGCGGGGTCGATCCCCGTCGCCTCCCCGAACCCCGCCATCAGCGTCCAGCACGGCAGCATCTCCACCCCGCCGAGCCGCGCACCCGCCGCCGGCAGCAGCGAAGCGGCCTGCGCCGGTGGCACCGTCAGGATCAGGTCCCGCGCCGCGAACGCGCCCTCCGCCGCGACCGCGCGCCAGCCGCCGGGTCCGCCCTCGATCCGCGTGACCTGCACCCCCTGCCGCGGGGCGAGGGGCGCGGCGAGCGCGGCGGTCCAGGGGCCCACGCCGCCTGGCGCGACCCGGCGGCCCTCGGTCCACGCGCGGAACCCGCCGAAGTGCGGATCGTCCGCCTCCGGCCCGATCCAGGGCAGGCCGTGCTCGAAGGCGCCCACGTCCGCGTCCCGCTGCGCCGCCCGGCCCCCGGGGCGCCGGCCCTTGTCGAGGAGGATCACGTCGCGCCCCGCCGCCCGCAGCGCCGCCCCCGCCGTCAGCCCGGCGAGCCCGGCGCCGACGATCAGGACGCTCACGGGCTCACCCAACGGCCGGCCCCGTCCGCGTCCCAGGCCGCCCGCCGGTGCCCCGCCTCCGCCAGCAGCACCGCGTCGATGCCCCGCACCTCGCCCAGGAGCGCGGCGAAGCGGGCGCGGTCCGACGGGCGCTCCCAGGCGTCCGGCCCCGGCACGGGCGCGCCCGGCGGCGGCACCGCCCCGTAGTTCCACCGCGCGGCATCCGGCATCGCGGCCCAGCGGGCCTCGTCCCCGACCACGAGCCGCACGTGCAGCGACAGCCGTATCTGCAGCGCCTCGCCCGGGTCCCACAGGAGCACCGCCGCCCGAGGCTCGGCGCGCAGCGCGCGCACCTTCGCGGTCCGGGAATCCGAGGCCATCTCCACGATCCCCGCGGTCCGGTCCACCCGGCGCAGCACCACCGTCCGCGCCTCCGGCCCGTCCGCGCCGCAGGTCGCGAGCGCCACCTCCCGCGCCGCCGCCAGCCGGGCCCAGATGCCGTCCAGCGCCGCCTCCAGCGACCCGGTCAGGGGCACGCTCATCCCGCCTCCGCCTCGTAACCCGTCATCTCGAGATACCCCTCGCCCCGGTGGCTGCCCGTCACGGTCACCGGACCCTCCCAGTAGGGCACCGAAAGGTCCATCCACGCCGCCGGGTTCACCGCCTCGACCGTCACGTCGACGCCGCGCGCCGGCAGGGTCACGCGCCAGCGCACGGGGACGTCGCGCCCGGCCACGCGCGCGGTCGCCAGCGGCGCGGCGGTCAGCGCGCCCTCCGGCATGGGCGTCGGCGTCCCGCCGGGGTCGATCCACGTGGCCGAGGTGTAGTCCCCGCCCGCGTCGCGCAGGCGGAAGCCCATCATCTTGGCGCCCGCCGCGCCCCGCGCCCCGCCTGCCGCCGCCGCCGCCGTGCCCGGCCCCTCGTCGAGATGGAGCGAGAACCAGT
The DNA here is from genome assembly GCA_963832275.1 of uncultured Alphaproteobacteria bacterium. Lineage (GTDB taxonomy): Bacteria > Pseudomonadota > Alphaproteobacteria > Rhodobacterales > Rhodobacteraceae > Hasllibacter. The sequence goes on along the minus strand of CAWHTQ010000019.1, from coordinate 2,249,081 downwards.
CCCAGCCCGTCTGCCCCTCGGACAGCGGCTGCGAGGACCATTCCCGGTCGAGCCAGGCCCGGCCCGAGACCTCGACCTCGCGCACGCCGTCCCCCTCGGCCAGAAGGATCACGCCCGAGGCGTCGTAGAACGGTTGCGAGTAGTAGCGGGACGCCTGCCCCTCCCTCGACTTGACCGAGTAGCCCCCCTCCCCCTGCGGCGTGAACGGCCCCTCGGCGGCGAGCGTCAGGTCGAACCCCGCCCGCTCGCCGGCCGCGCGCATCCGCACGTCCGCCAGGGTCGGCCCGGCCATGGACCAGTCGTCGATCCAGGCCTCGAACGGCTCGGCGCGCACGCCCGCCTGCCCGATCCCGCCGCGGCCGATGCGCTCGGCGGCCATGTGCCGGCCCGGCAGGGTGACGCCCATGTGCCCCAGCCAGACCTGCGGCGAGGTCCAGCCCGCATCGGCCCCCTCGGGCGCCAGCGCGCTGCGGAACAGGGTCCACTGGACGCCGCAGGGGGCGCCCTCGACGGTGCGCAGGTTGGCGGTGACGTACCACCACTCGATGCGGAAGTCCGGGTGCGGGCCGTGATCGCGTGGGAACTCGAACGGCCCCGGCGCGGGCATCGCGAACCCCTCGGCCGGCGCGCCCATGTTCGCGAAGCCCTGCGCGCCCGCCCGCCGCGCCAGCACCGCGGCGGCCGAGGCCGCGAGGAACGCGCGCCTACCGTTCACCGGCGAACACCTCGAGGAGCGCGCGGGGCGGCACGCTCGCCAGCCGCCGCGCGGGCCAGGCCGCCGCCAGCGCCGCCGCCGCCGCCGCCGCCCCGATCAGCACCGCCCACTGCCCGGGGAACACGCTCATCGGCAGGCGCCAGCCGAAGGCCTGCACGTTGACCACCGCCAGCAGCGTCCACGCCAGGACCAGCCCCACCGGCAGGGCCATGACCGCCGTGCCCAGCGCCAGCATCACCGTGCGCGCCAGCTCCAGCCGCGCGAGCCGCCGGCGGGTCATCCCCAGCGCCCAGACCGGCGCCAGTTGCGGCAGGCGCATCGCCGCCAGCGTCAGGAGGGCCGCCAGCATCGCGAAGCCCGCGACCGCGAGCGTCAGCACGTTGAGCACCCCCGTCACCGCGAAGGTCGCCTCGAAGATCGTCAGCGACAGCGCCTTGATCGACGCCTGATCGATCAGCCCCCCGGGCGACAGCCCCGCCGCGATCAGGGCCGCGCGCACCGCCCCGGGATCGTCCGTGCGCACGCCGAAGCGCAGGCGCGGCGCGTCCGGGTAGCGCGCGCCCAGCGCGTCCTCCCCCACCAGGGCCTGGCCCTTGGGGTTGCCGTAATCCGAGTAGACCCCCGCCACCGGCAGCGACCAGCCCGGCGCCAGCTCCACCGGATCGCCCACGCCCAGCCCCATCCGCCGCGCCGACTGCTCGTTGAGGAGCGCGCCCTCCCCCGCCGCGAGCCGATCCCACACGTCCGGCGCCGCCGAGAGGAGCGGCCAGTGGTCGCGATAGGTCGCGTGGTCCCGGACCGCGAAGAGGTCCCCCGGCAGCCCGCCGATCCGCGTCTCCACGGACCAGATCGGCAGCACCGCGGTCACGTCGCCCCGCGCCTGGAGGAGGGCGACCGCCTCCGCCGCCTGCGCGTCCGACGCCGCGCTCACGTAGAGCTCGGAGGCGAGGCGCTGGTCGAGCCAGCCGGTGAACGTGCCGCGGAAGCTGCCCACCATCGTGCCCACGCCGATATTGGCCGCCAGCGCCAGCATCAGGGCCATCAGGGCCATCGAGAGGCCGGGAAGCTGCTGGCGCGTGTCCGCCAGGAACCAGTGCAGCAGCGGGCCGCGCGCCCGCCCCTCGGCGAAGGCCAGCGCCACCGCAAGGACCGGCGGCAGCATCAGGGCCGAGCCCAGGAGCAAGCCACCCAGCGCCGCGAACCCCGCGCCGATCCCGGTCCCGAACGCCCCCGCCGCCAGCCCGGCCAGGAGGAGCGCGCCCGCCCCCGCCGCCTGCCAGCGCAACCGCGCGGCCGAGGCCATCGCCCAGGCCCGCGGCTGCCCCGCGCCCAGCACCGGCAGCCGCGCAAGCGCCCAGAGCGCGCGCGCCGACGCGGCCCAGGTGCCCAGCACCGCGATCCCGAGCCCGGCCAGCGCCCAGGATGCCCGCAGCCCCAGCGCCCCCTCCACGTCCGCGCCGTAGAGGCCCGAGAGCGTCGCCGCGACGCCCGGCAGCAGCGCCGCCGCGATGGCCCAGCCCAGCAGGACGCCCGCGGCCCCGGCGATCAGGGCCAGCGCCGTCATCTCCACCGCGACCAGCGCCACGAGCCGCCCCGCCGGCACGCCCAGCGCGCGCAGCGTCCGCATCATCGGGCGCCGCTGCTCGAACGCGAGCCCGATGGCCGCGTGGACGATGAACAGCCCCACCGCGAAGGACAGCAGCCCGAACGCCGTCAGGTTCAGGTGGAAGCTCCGCGTCAGGCGCACCACGTCGCCTTCGTCCTCCGGCTGGCGCAGCGCCCGGCCGGGCAGGACGTCCTCGAGCGCGGCGCGGTTCAGCGACCCGCCCGGCAGGACCACCACCCGGTCGACCGTCGCCCGGCCGAGGAGGTCCATCGCCCGGCCGATGTCGGTCGCCGCCTCCCCCGGCCCCAGCGCCGCGGACAGGCGCACCTCGCCCAGCCCGGCGCCCTCCAGCGCCGCGAACGCCTCCGGCCCCGCGAGGATCGGCGGCGCGTCCAGGGGCACGCCGCCCTCCAGGAACGCCGCCCCGACCGCGCCCGGCGGCGCCGTCAACGGCTCGAACCCGGTCAGGCGCAGCGCCGCGTCCCCGGCCCGCCACGTCCCCTCCACCACCGGGGAGACGCGCCAGCCCGCCCGGCGCAGCGCCACGTAGTCGGCCACCGTCAGCGGCCCGTCGATCACCGGCAGCTCGGACTGCCCCAGCGCGCCGGACGCCTCGGCATAGGACGCGCGCGCCTCCGCGTTCACCGCCTGCACCCCGGTCCAGAGCGCGGTCGCGAGCATCAGGCCGACGAGCAGCGTGCCGAGCTGCAGCGGCCGCCGCCGCCAATGCGAGGCCAAGGCGGAGAGGACCGCGCGCGTCATGCCGCCCTCACGCCGCCGCCCGCGGCGCCGCGATCCGTCCGGCCGAGAGGTGCACCCGCCGGTCCATCGCCGCCGCGAGCCGCTCCGAATGCGTGACCACCAGGAGCCCCGCGCCCGTCTCGCGCACCAGGGCCAGCATCTCGGCCATCACCGCCGCGCCCGTCGCCTCGTCGAGATTGCCGGTCGGCTCGTCCGCCAGGATGAGCGCGGGGCGCGCCGCGAGCGCCCGGCCGATCGCCACGCGCTGCTGCTGACCGCCCGAGAGCTGCTCGGGATATTTCGTCAGATGCGCCGACAATCCCAGCCGCTCGGCCAGCGGCCCCACATCGGCCGCCCGCCCGGCCAGCCGCGCCTGGAACCCCAGATTCGCGGACACGTTCAGCGACGGGATCAGGTTGAACGCCTGGAACACGAGCCCGATCCGCCGCAGCCGCAGCGCCGCGCGCCCGGCCTCGCCCAGCCCGGCCAGGTCCCGTCCCTCGACCTCGATCCGCCCGGCATCCACCGCGTCCAGCCCCGCCGCGAGGTTGAGGGCCGTCGACTTGCCCGACCCGCTCTCCCCGGTCAGGGCCATCGTCTCCCCGGCCGCCAGCTCCAGGCTCAGCCCCCGCAGGACGGGCGCCGACCCGTCCGCGCCCGGATAGCTCTTCTCGACGTCGGTGAGGCGCAGCAGGGTCAAGGCGGGCTCCGGTTCGGGTTCCGCCCTTAGCTAGGGCCGCGCACCGGGGATGGGAGGGCGCATTTCGGCCCGCCGACGGCGGATCGGGACATGACGCGGGGGCCGTGGCGGCCCAGACCTGCCCCATGCGCCTCCTGATCTCCTTCGCCGCGCTCTTCGCCGCGATCGCCCTCCTCCAGCTCTCCTCCGGCGGCGTCGGCCCGCTCGACGCGGTCGCCGGCCGCGCCCTCGGCTTCACCCGCGGCGAGATCGGCCTCCTCGGCTCGGCCCATTTCGCGGGCTTCTTCATCGGCTGCTGGCTCGCCCCGCGCCTGATGGGCTCGGTCGGGCATTCGCGCGCCTTCGCCGCCTGCACCGCGGCCGGCGCGATCGGCCTCCTGGGCCACGTCCTGACCGAGGGGCCCTATGCCTGGGCGATCCTGCGGGTGATGTCGGGCCTGTGCGTCGCGGGCTGCTACACGGTGGTCGAGGCCTGGCTCCACGCCAAGGTGACGAACGCGACGCGCGCGCGGGTGTCGGGCGCCTACCGGGCGGCCGATCTGGGCGCCTCGCTCGCGGCGCAGCTGATGATCGGCCTCCTGGCGCCTCTCGAGCTCTACATGGCCTACACGATCCTCGCGATCCTGTGCTGCGCCTCGCTCCTGCCGCTCACCCTCACCACGGTGCCGCAGCCCGCCCTGCCGGACGCGCCGCGCCTGCGTCCCGGCCTGGGCTGGCGCATGTCGCCCCTGGCGGCGATGGCGGTGATGGTCTCCGGCCTGACGGGCGCCAGCTTCCGCATGGTCGGGCCGGTCTACGGCGCCGACACCGGCCTGGGTCCCGAGCAGATCGGGCTGTTCCTCGCGGCCTTCGTCGGCGGCGGCGCGGCGGGGCAGCTCCCGGCCGGCTGGATCGCCGACCGCTGGCCGCGGCGCCACGTGCTGACCGGGCTGGGCCTGGCCGGGATCCTCGCCTGCGGCGCGATGGCGGCCTCGGCCGGCGCCGGGCCGCGCACCGCCTACGCCGCGGCCTTCGTCTTCGGACTCCTGACCTTCCCGGTCTACTCGGTCGCGGCCGCCCACGCCCACGACTTCGCCGAGCCCTCCGAGCGGGTCGAGCTCTCCGCCGCCCTCATGTTCTTCTTCGCCGCCGGCGCCATCGGCTCGCCCCTCGTCGCCGCGCGCCTGATGACGGCGTTCGGGCCGGGGGCGCTCTTCGCCCTCATCGCGGCGGCCCACGCGGCCCTCGTCGTCTTCGCGATCGTCCGCGGCCGGGTGCGCCCCGCGCAGACGCGCACCGCCTATGTCTACACCCCGCGGACCTCGCCGCTCATCGGCCGGCTGCTGGGCCGGAGCCGGGACAGGGACTGACCCGCCTTCCCCCGTGCCGCCCGGACGACTAGGTGCGGGCGCAGCGCAGCCGAAGGCCCGACATGACCCGCATCCTCATCACCTCCGCGATCCCCTACATCAACGGGGTCAAGCACCTGGGCAACCTCGTCGGCTCGATGCTGCCCGCCGACCTGCACGCGCGCTACCACCGCGCGCGGGGGCATGAGGTCCTGTTCCTGTGCGCCACCGACGAGCACGGCACCCCGGCCGAGATCGCGGCCGCGAAGGCGGGCGAGCCGGTGGCGGCGTACTGCGCCCGGATGCACGAGGTGCAGGCGCGGCTGGCCGAGGGGTTCCATCTCTCCCTCGACCATTTCGGCCGCTCCTCCTCGCCGCAGAACCGCCGCCTGACCCAGCATTTCGCCGGCCGCCTGGCCGAGAACGGGCTGATCGAGGAGCGCGCCTCCTCGCAGATGTGGTCCGGGACCGACGGCCGCTTCCTGCCCGACCGCTATGTCGAGGGCACCTGCCCCAATTGCGGCTTTCCGGACGCGCGCGGCGACCAATGCGACGAGTGCGGCAAGCTGCTCGACCCCGAGGACCTGATCGAGCCACGCTCCGCCATCTCGGGGGCCACCGACCTCGAGCTGCGCGAGACGCGGCACCTCTACCTGCTGCAATCGAAGCTCGCGGGCGAGATCGAGGCCTTCGTCGACAGCCGCGAGGGCTGGCCGGTGCTCACCACCTCCATCGCCAGGAAGTGGCTGCACGACGGCGACGGCCTGCAGGATCGGGGCATCACCCGCGACCTCGACTGGGGCGTGCCCGTGCGGCGCGGCGACGGCCCCTGGCCGGGCATGGAGGGCAAGGTCTTCTACGTCTGGTTCGACGCGCCGATCGAGTACATCGCCTGCGGCGAGGAATGGTCGGACGCGAATGGCGGCGCGGACTGGCGCCGCTGGTGGCGCCGCGACGAGGGCGCCGGCGACGTCCGCTACGTGCAGTTCATGGGCAAGGACAACGTGCCGTTCCACACGCTCAGCTTCCCCGCCACGCTGATCGGCTCCGGCGAGCCCTGGGTGCGCGTCGACTACCTCAAGTCCTTCAACTACCTCACCTACGAGGGCGGGCAGTTCAGCACGTCGCGCGGGCGCGGCATCTTCCAGGACGCCGCGCTGGAGCTCCTGCCGGCGGACGTCTGGCGCTGGTGGCTCCTGTCCCACGCGCCCGAGACGTCCGACGCCGAGTTCACCTGGGAGGCGTTCCAGACCGACGTGAACAAGGACCTCGCCGACGTGCTGGGCAACTTCGTCAGCCGCATCACCAAGTTCTGCCGCTCGAAGTTCGGCGAGGCGGTGCCCGAGAGCGGCGCGTGGGGGCCGGCCGAGCATGCGCTCGCCGCGCGGATCGAGGTGCTGATCCGCCGCTACGAGGCGCAGATGGACGGCATCGAGATCCGCCGCGCCGCCGCGACGCTGCGCGAGATCTGGGCCGCCGGGAACGAGTACCTCCAGGCCGCCGCGCCCTGGACCATGGTCAAGACCGACCCGGTGGCGGCGGCCACGCAGGTCGCGCTCGGCCTCAACCTCGTGCGCCTCTACGGCGTGCTGTCGGCGCCCTTCGTGCCGGGCATGGCGCGCGACATGCTCGGCGCGATGGGCGCGAACGACGCCTGGCCGGCGGACGTGGCCGAGGCGTTGCGCGCCCTGCCCGCCGGCCACGCCTTCACCGTGCCCCCCAACCTCTTCGACAAGATCGACGACGAGACCCGCGCGGGCTGGAGGGACCGTTTCGCGGGAGCGGGCCATGTTTGACCCTCCGGCTTCATGTCTTGTTAGCAGTCGAGGCGGCACAAGGGGGTGATTGGAGCAGAAGCCCGCGCACATCCCAGAGGGGATCAGAATGAAGACCTGCCTCGCCGCGTGCCGTCAGATCAACGATTGGGAAGCCCGCTTGTCGGACTTCCAGCATGACGCCCGGACCCCGCTCAACGCGATGATGGGCTTCGCGCAGCTCATGGCGCTGTCCGACCTGCCCCCCGAGATGGCCGAGCAGGCCGAGGCCATCGTCTCCTCGGGCCTTCAGATGCTCACGCTGATCGAGGGGCTGCAGATCGCGGCCAACCACGATCAGGCCCTGTCCTCCGGCACCCCGTCACTCGCGATCTCCCGGCGCATGGGCTGACTCCGCGGCGGTGTCCGTCGCTGCGTCCTCGCGCGGACGGCGGGCACGTGATCTCACCGCGCTGGCGTGCAGCTCGGCCCAGACCGCCAAGAAGCGTGATGATTTTCGAGATATCGGTCGCCGGAACGGCATCCGGCGTTCACCGGCCCGGACCGCTTCGCACGCCGTCTGGCGGACGGAGTGGTGGGCGATGGGTAGGGAGCGCCATCCGAGGAGGGGGCGCCCGTGCGCGCCGGCCTTCGGGTCAGCCCGCCCCGGCCCTCGGACCGCGTCGCGGCGCCGGCGGGCGCGGCGCCGACGGGCGCGAGGCGCCGGCGACGGACCCGTCGGCCCGACGGCGGGCAGGCGGCGATGCCGCGCGGCGCGTGTCCCCGGATGCGGCCGGTGGAGGCGCGCCACGCGCGGGCGGCGGCGAGGGCCGAGCCGCGGGCCGACCGCGATCCCGAGGCGTCCTGCGGCCGGCTGGACGCAGGATCGGGGCATCGCCGCCCGCCGGCGTGGACGGCGCGCCGGGCCACCCGACCTTCGCCATGATGGCCGAGGGGTGGTTCGGCCTGATCGCCCGCGAGGGCCGCGCCGCGCAGGCCATGCGGGAGGAGGCGCGTGTCCTCCCGCTCCTGCGCCGGGAGGCGGGCGGGCTCGCCCACGGGCCGGTCCGCGCCGTCCGCCCGCGGCAGGTCATCGCCGCCCCGCGCGTCCTCGACGGGCGCGGCCGAATGCCGGCGGCGCACGGCCCGCGCGCCTTCGTCTCCCGGGCGACGCGGCCTGCGGCGGGACGGGCCCGTCCACCACGGGTTCCGCACCCCGGTCCCGACCCTCCCGAACGGGGACCGCCGGAGCCGCGACCGGATCGCGCGGCGGCTGGCGCACGTCGAGGGCAAGACGGTGCGCGCGGCCCGCGAAGAGACGCTCCACCCCCCCGGACGCACGCAGACGATGGCGGCCCATGCGGATATGGTCGAGGGGACGGCCGGGTGACGGACGAGCGCCCCGGCGGACATGCATCATACCGGCGGTGCCGTTGCCGGCGGCGGCGCGGTCGTCATCGGCCCCCTCGCCCGCGGCAGGCAGCATCGCGATGGGGCGCCGCGGCGTCGTCGGGAATGCCCATGACATCGCGCTCGGGCGTCATCCCCCGTATCGGCGATCGCCGGCGGCACCGCCCGCAGATCGGGGAGGCGGCCACGGCCGAATGGCTGGTCTGACCGACATCCAGCCATGATCGCGTCCGGGTTCTGGACCGCGCCCCGAGCGCCTTACGGCGGGGACGCCCTGCCGTGGTTCTGCTTCGGATGCGATGATCCGTGGCGGCTCACGCCACGACCCGCTTCCATGGCCTGCCTGCGCGCAAGCTCCCGATGGTCGTGGCTCCGTGCGACGGCATGCGCACCGTGCTCGCGGACCCGCACGGCCGGTGGCGGACCGTCGGACACGCGCGCGACCGCTCAGATGCCAGCCACCGTGATCATCTCGCCGCGCGAGCCGCGTTCGGCGCGACCCATCCCGGCCCGACCGGGCCGTTCCCGGCGCGGCCGGTCCGTGGTGCGCGCGCCATGATCCCCGAGGCGCGTCGGTATGCGCCTTGGCAGTCCGTCCCAAAGTCCGGAAGACGGACGACGCGCGGCCGGCGCACCTCTCCATAGGGTCGTGCTGCCGGGGGCGGAAACGATCCATGGCCGGTGCGGATGAAAGAGTTCAAGGTCGAGCCTGAGAGGCGACCCTGGCGATCCGGTCCCGATGGCATCCCGGCAGGGCTTCCTCCGGAACCTCCGGCGCTCCATGCCCCTCGTCCATCGCCCGCCCGTCGCCAACCCCTGCCGACGTCGCCCATGCAGCCTCGCGAGGAGATCGCCCATGCCCAGATCCGAGACCATGAACCGGAGGTTCGTGCTCGCCGAGCGGCCCGTGGGCGAGCCGGACGAGGGCACCCTGCGCCTCGAGACGGTGGAGGTTCCCGTCCCCGGGCCGGGCCAGATGCTGCTGCGCAACGCGTATCTCTCCCTCGATCCCTACATGCGCGGCCGGATGAGCGACGCGCCCTCCTACGCCGCGCCGGTCGAGATCGGCGAGGTCATGATCGGCGGCACGGTCGCGCGGGTCGTGCGCTCGGACGTGGACGGCTTCGCGACAGGCGACTGGGTCCAGGCGTTCGGCGGCTGGCAGGACTACGCGCTGTCGACCGGCGCGGGCGTGATCAACCTGGGGCAATCGCCCGAGAACCCGTCCTGGGCGCTCGGCGTCCTCGGCATGCCGGGGCTGACCGCCTGGGCCGGCCTCACGCGGATCGGCGCGCCGAAGGCGGGCGAGACGTTGGTCGTCGCGGCGGCCAGCGGGCCCGTGGGCGCGACGGTGGGGCAGATCGGCAAGATCCTCGGCTGCCATGTGGTCGGAATCGCGGGCGGCGCCGCGAAGGGCGCGCACGTCGTCGAGACGCTCGGGTTCGACGCCTGCGTCGATTACAAGGCGGACGGCTTTCCGCAGGCCCTGAAGGACGCGGCGCCGGACGGCATCGACGTCTACTTCGAGAACGTCGGCGGCGCGGTGTTCGACGCGGTGCTTCCCCTCCTCAACCCGAAGGCGCGCATCCCCGTCTGCGGGGTTATCTCGCGGTACAACGCCACCGCGCTGCCGGACGGGCCGGACCGGCTCGACCTCCTCCTGGGCACGATCCTGCGCAAGCGCATGACGATGCGGGGCTTCATCGTGTTCGATGATTTCGGCCATCTCTACCCCGAATTCGCGGCGCAGATGGGCGCCTGGGTGGAGGAGGGGCGCATCCGCTACCGCGAGGAGGTGATCGACGGCCTGGAGCACGCGCCGAAGGCCTTCGCCGGACTGCTGCGCGGAGAGGCGTTCGGCAAGAGGGTCGTAAGGCTGGATGGCTGATCGACCCAGGACGGCGGCGGCGACCGGGAGGGGCGGCGGCCGGGCGGCCCTCCCGCCGCGGACGGAGCGCCCTTCGACGGCGCCCGCCCCTTCCGATCCGAAGCCCCCGCATGCGGGGATGCCGGCGCGGCTTTAGAGACGAGGGCCTGCCCCGCCCTTCCCGAGAACCGCGGTCCGCACCCGGACCCGGCCGTCAGGGCGCCGGTTGGAGGGGCTCTACCGCCAGCACCATCCGGATGTCCGGCTATCGAGCATCCCCGGTCGTCTCACGCTCCATATGCCCGCCTCTCGCCAAGCCGCGGGCGACCGCCAGGCAGATCATCGCCCAGGCTCCTCCCGCGAGCCAGCCGGCCGCGACATCGGTCGGCCAGTGAACGCCCAGATACACCCTGCTGATGCCGACGAGGACCGTCAGCAGGACCGCCACGACCATGACGTAGATCCTGAGTGCGAGCCGTGGCTGCACGCGTGCGATCAGAACGCCCAGCGAGAGATATGCCACGGCGGCCATCATGGAGTGGCCCGACGGGAAGCTGGTGGTGAGGACGATCGAGCCATGCGGAACCAGGTCGGGACGCGGGCGGTCGAAGAACTCCTTCGCGACGCCGCTGATGAGAATGCCGCCGCCGACCGTCACCAGGATGTAGAGCATCGACCGCCACCGCCGCAGCAGCAGGAAGAACCCGGCGACCACCAGCGTCGTGAGCGTCAGGACGGCGACACCACCGAGCGCGGTCAGGTCACGTCCCATCTCCTCCAGCCACGGAGGCCCGACCGGGTCCGACAGATCGCCGGGCGTCCTCAGAAGCAGGAGGATGTGCGTGTCGAGGTCGAGGGTCGCGCCCTCGATGACTTCGTCGCTCAGTTCGGCCAGCGCCCAGATCGCCCCGACGATCAGGCTCAGGAGGACCAGGAACGTCAGCTCGACATTGCCGCGGAGCCAGGAAACGACCTTCGTCAGTCCGCGGCGGTTCATGAGGAGACCTCCCGGGGCGATGCGTGGGCGCGGCAGACGCCTCCACTGGCCCGTGGCCATGTCCTCGGGCATCGACGCCTCGATGGCATCGAGAGACCCCGCCGTCGATACCGGAAGCGGCCTCCATCGAGCATCCCTGGTCGCCCCCTCACGCCGCCGCGCCATGCGCAGACCGCGCGGTGGTGCGAAGTAAGGCGCGACGCGGCGCCGGAACGCCATGCCGTTCCGCGCGCGCCGTCGACGATCCACGTCGGTCGGTTGCGTCTCCCGCAGGACCGACGCCAGGGGCCCAGGCCCGGCCCCGACCGCGTCCCGCCCACGCCCGCCCGTCATCGCGCGTCGACGCGAGGCCCCGAGGTCCATCGTCTCGATGCCGCCTCTCTCCCAAGCAGGGCCCGGGAGATGCTCCCGGATGTCTTCGATCGACGCCGCCACCGCTGGCTCGTGCGCATGATCGAGGCGGGGATCGCGATGTGCGAGGTCCATGGTCACCGCGGCGGCGCGCTCGGGCGGTTCGCGAGAACCCGGATCGAAGGCATCGACCTCGCCATCGCCCAAGGCCCGCGCGTCGACGGCCTCGCGCGAGGCGCTATTGCCAAGGTATGGGGCAGGAGTACTTCAGCCGTCGTCCATGTTGATGCTGTGGGATTGTTTCTTAGGGACGCCTCCGGGGTCGAACTCGCGGTCGGCGCCGGCCGTGACGAAGCACCGGTGGCGAAGTGGCCTGCTGTCGATGAGCGTCCCGCGCAAACTGGTCGGCCGGCGATACTACGGAACGTGCGGGCCGCGCAGACGGCGGTAGAGATCGCGGAACCGATCGTAGCCCTCGTCATATACAGCCCGATGAGCCCCAGTCGGGAAGAGACGATCCTTCGTCCGGACGAACTGGCCGATGCCCTCCCATTCCGCGAGCCCTTCGCCGACCGCCGCCGTCCATGCCGCGCCGAGCGACGAGCCGGGATGGCCCGAGAGCCGCTCGACCGGCGCATCGAGGATGTCGGCGACGATCTGCATCCAGACCCCGCTCGCCGCGCCGCCGTCGGAAGCCACGAAGCGGCGGGGTTCGTAACCGACCTCGCGCAGGACCTCGACATGGTGGCGCAGCGCGTAGCCATAGGCTTCGAGCACCGCCCGCCAGAGGTGGCCGAGATCGTGCGAGAGCGTCAGCCCCGCAATTACCCCGCGGGCGGCGGGATCGTGCAGTGGCGTCTTCTCGCCGAGGAGGTAGGGCAGCATCACGAGGCCGTCCGCACCGGCGGGACGCTCGGCCGCAACTCTATCGAGCGCGGCGTGATCGGCGGGTCCCCCTTCGCGGCCGGCTGCGAAGGTCCGCACGAACCAGTCGAGCACGGAGCCGCCCGTGGACATGCACCCGTTCGGAAGGAAGAGGCCGGGCACGAGATGGTAGTCGAGGAACAGCCGAGGGTCGGGAACGGCCTTCGCCGCGGCGGTGAGGATGTCCACCGCGCCCCCGAACTTCAGCAGCACGTCGCCGCGCTCCACGATTCCCGCTCCGAGCGCCGAGGCCACCATGTCGGCCGCTCCGCCCACGACCGACGTGCCCTCCGCCAGGCCGGACGCCGCCGCGGCCGGGGGCGGTGACGGTGCCCTGCCGGGCATGCGAGGCGATGCGCGGCGGCACGGCATGCCAGGGCACGCCGGTCAGGCCGGCGAGGTCGGGGTCGAGCCGTCCGGTCCCGAGATCGGTGAGGCCCGCCTCCAAGGCCCAGTTCTGCTCGACTGTCTTCCGGTCGGTGAGCCGCCACGCGATGTAGTCATAGGAGCCGAACACCGTGGCGATGCGCGCGTGAGCCTCCGGCTCGTGGCGCATGAGCCAGCGAAGCTTCGCGCCGACGAGTTGCTGGTTGATGCCGTTGCCCGTGCGCCGAAGGAAGGCCGCCTCGTCGATCTCCCTGCGCAGAGCGTCCACTTCCGTGCCGCAGCGCGCGTCGCTCTGTTGGATCGACGGACGGATCAGACGATCCTCGCGATCCAGCAGGACCACGGCCGGAACCATTCCCGAGATGCCGACAACACGCACGTCGATGGCCCGCCGTCCCGCCCGTGAGAGCAGTTCCGGGATGACCTCGCAGACGTTATGCCACCACGCCTCCGGGTCCGCTTCCGCCCAGCCCGGATGGGGCGCCTGCAGCGACATGGGCCGCGACGCCGTCGCGAGCGTTCGAGGGGGCCGTCCCCCGCCGGGCAGGCCCACGAGGACGCCCTCCGTGGAAGTCGTGCCGATGTCGAGGCCGATCACGAGGGTCATGCGACGCGTCCTCCCTAGCGCAGCGTCTCGACCCGTTCCATGAACCGCTTCACGCGGTCCCCGTCGACCGCGTTCCAGGTGACGCCGTCGCGCTTGAAATGCGTGCCGATCACGCAGCCCCGCACCAGCGAGAGAACGTCGCCCACGTTGTCGATCGTGACGCCGGTGTTCGCCAGCACGGGCACGTCCGGGACGGCCTCGGCGACGCTCCGCAGGTCGGAGGTCTCGGCCGGCTGTCCGGTCAGCGGACCCGAGACGAGGATGGCATCGGCCAACGAGGAGAACACGGCGCTTCTCGCGCGGAGCTCGATCGGGCGGGCGTCCAGGGAATGGGCGAACTCAGCGTTGATGTTGAAGAGCATCCGCATGTCCGTCCGGCCGAGCTGCGCGCGCAGGCCGGCCGCACGGCCGCAATCGGGCTGCCAGATGCCCATGTCCGACGCGAACACGCCGGTGAAGATCTCGCGTACGAAGGCCGCACCCGTCACCGCCCCGATCGCGACGGTGGCCTGCGGGTCCCAGAGGTAGTTCACCCCGAACGGCACCCGCAGCACAGGCTTCACCGCCGTGACCACCTGCGTCATCGCGGCGACGCCTTCCGGCGGGGCGACGAAGCCGTAGGGACGGTCGTTCTCATTGCCGAACATGATCGCGTCGACGCCGCCCGCCTGGAGCTTTTCCACGTCCGCCATCGCGTCCTCGATGATCCCGTCCATGCCGCGACCCGCGTCGTGGAGCGGCGTGCCGGGCAGCGCACCCAGATGGGCCATCGCGATGACGACCTTTCGTTTGCCGCTGAGGAAGCCGGCGACCATGGGCGCTATCCTTTCGAGGGGGTGGGGCTTGAGGCGCCGGCGACGCGGAGGTCGACGCCGGCACCGCGCAACGCGGCGAGGAGGCTGGCGGGCGGCTCGCGGTCCGCGACGAGGATCGTCGCCGCGTCGAGCGCCGCGATGCGGACGGTCGACACGCGGCGAAACTTCGTGGCGTCGCACAGCACGATCCGGTGCGCGGACCGGTCGAGAAATACGCGCTTCATCTCGGTGTCTTCGATCGAATAGTCGTAGAACCCGTCCTCGGTCACCCCCGAGACCCCGATAAGGGCAACGTCGAACCACAGTGCCCCGAACTCGGCGATTGCGCTCGGCCCCGTGACGGACAACTCGCCCCTCCTGATCCTGCCGCCGGGCGTGTAGACCTCGCAGTCGGCCTCGGCCGCCGCTTTGACGGCCACGCGCAGGCTGTTGGTGAAGATCCGCCGCGCGCCTACGCCCGCGCCCGCCGCGCGGTCGAGCAGGGCCTCCGCGGCGAGAAGCGTCGTGGTGCCGACGTCCACGGCGATCGTCCGGGTGTTCGCCACGAGGCGAGCCGCCTCGTCCGCGATCGCCACCTTCGCCGCCCCGTTCAATGACGCGCGGGCGTCGAACTCGGGCTCCACGTCGTCGACCAGCCGCAGGGGACCGGCGGGCGGGCGTCGCGCGCCGCCATGCACGCGCTCCAGCAGCCCGTCCCGCTCGAGCTCCGCGAGGTCGCGACGGATCGTCATGTCCGACACCGTGAAGGCCTTGGCGAGGTCCGCCACCGCCACGGAGCCACCGTCGTGCAACCGCGCGAGGATCGCGTCCATGCGATCCCGGGCTGGCGTCGTCTGGCGCATCGGTGCCTCATCGGGTCCCATCCGCCCGCATCGTTCGCACACAACCGATCATGTTCCAAGCAGATCAAACGAAAAACTTGCGATCTATGTTCGTTCATGTTTGCTTATGGACGTCGACATCCAGCGAGCGCCGATGCCCACCACCCTGCTGCAGAATGGGCTGATCCTGACCGCTGACGCGGACGACCGCGTCCTCGACGGCGGCTGGATCGCGTTCTGCGACGGGCGCATCGAGGCGCTCGGGGACCGCGCATCCTGCCCGGCGGCAGGCACAGCCGAGGAGACCCTCGACCTAGAGGGGCATGTCCTGACGCCCGGTCTCGTGAACGCCCATACCCATGCCGCGATGATCCTCTTCCGAGGGCGCTCCGAGGGCCATTCGCTGCTCACCATGGAGGGCTGGCACGACACGATCCGGCTGCCGGAGCTGTCGCTGCGCGAGGTCGACATCGGTCCCGCCGTCGCCCTCTCCTGCGCAGAGATGGCGCTCTCGGGCACCACGACCTTTGCCGACCAGTACTTCTTCGCAGATGCCGTCGCCGAGGCCGCCGCCGCCTCAGGCCTGCGCGCCGTCGTGGCTTACGGCATTGTCGAGTTGGGCGACCGCGATCAGGGCGAGCGCGAGCTGGCCCACGCGATCGCCTTCGTGGAACGCCAGCGCCGCGGCGACGGCCGCGTGGTGCCATGGTTCGGCCCGCACGCGCCCTATGTCGACAACTCGGAGGCGCTCCTCCGCAAGGAGGTTGCCGCGGCGCAGCGCCTCGGATGCGGGCTGCACCTGCACATGGCGGCCGGGCCCGAGGACAACGCCGAGACGCTGGCGCGCTACGGGATGACGGCGACCGCCGCGCTCGTGCGGGACGGCTTCTTCGCCGGCCGCGTCCACGCCGCGCACTGCCTCGACCTCTCGCCCGAGGACATCGCGTGCTTCGCGGCGGCGCCGGCGGCCTCGGTCGCACACTGCGCGACTGCCGGATTCCGGTCCGGCAGGCCCGGCATCTGTCCGGTGGTCGACCTGCAGGCGGCGGGGGTGACTGTCGCGCTCGGGACCGACAACGTCGCGGCCAACAACAGCTACGACATGGTGGCGGAGATGCGGATGGCGGGGCTCGCCGCGTCACACCGGGAGGGCTGCGCCCAGCCCATCTCCGCGTCCCGCCTCCTTCGCATGGCGACGATCGAGGGCGCCGACGCGCTCGGCCTTGCCCACGAGACGGGATCGCTCGAGCCGGGCAAGGCCGCCGACATCGCCGCCTTCGACACCCGCGGCGCCGGTTGGTCCGAGTGTCCCGACCCGGCCGTCGCCCTGGTCTATTCGGGCTCGGGGCGCGATCTGCGCCATTCCTGGGTGGCGGGCGAGCGGATCGTGGCGGACGGGCGACTGGTGCGAAACGACCTAGGCGCGATCCGCAGGCGCTATGCCGAAACCTACGACGACTTCTGGGGCCGCGTCGCGCGCGGCGAGAGGGCCGCGTGACGCGCCGTCCCCTCATCCTCGACACCGATGGCGGCGTGGACGACGCGCAGGCGCTCATCATGCTCATCGCGCACGGCGTCGTGCCGCACGCCATCACAACCGTGTTCGGCAACGTCGCTGTCGAGGCAGCGACGGCCAACGTGCTGGCCGTGCTCGCCCATGCCGGCGTGGAAGTTCCGGTCCACCCCGGTCAGGCCCGCCCCCTGACGGCGCCGGCAATCGACGCGGTCCACATCCACGGCGAGGGCGGCCTCGGCGGGGCGCCCCGACCGGGCCGGATGGCGGCGCCGGCGTCGCGGGACGCGGTGTCGGTCCTCGTCGATCTCCTGTCCGAGGCCGAGGCGACGGATGCGCTCGTCGACGTCCTGGCCATCGGCCCGCTCACGAACCTCGCCCTCGCGCTTCGCCTTCGTCCCGCGATCGCCGGCGGGATCGGGCGGCTGACGATCATGGGCGGCACGCTGCAACGGGCGGGGCAACACGACGCCCGCGGCGGAGTTCAACGTGCTCGCCGATCCCGAGGCGGCCGCGATCGTCTTCGGCGCGGACATCCCCACCACGGTCGTCCCCTGGGAGACCTGCGCTGGCCACGTCCTATCCGGCGCCGAGATGGACGCGCTCTTCGAAAGCGTCCCGGACCATCCGGTGAAGGCGTTCTCCCTCGCCCTCGCCGCCCACGCCCGGCGGATCAATTCCGACTGGGCGGGTGCGGACGTGTTCCGGATCGTCGATCCGCTCGCCGCCGCCGTGGTCATCGACCCGGCCGTCGTCACCGCGTCGCTCGATGCCAGCGTCGACGTGGCGCTCGCCCCCGGGATCGCGCGGGGGATGTGCGTCGTGGACCCGTCGGGCCGCCTCGGCACGCCGCCCGTGACGCTGGTCGAGGCCGGCGACCTCGGACGCCTGCACGACCTCTACGCCGCCTCCGTCCGGTGGCAACCTTGACCCAGAAGGAGACCGACATGCGCCCTCCCACCCGCCGCCAGGCCATCGCCTTGACCGCCGCGCTCGCCCTTCCCGCCGGATGGGCCGCGGCGCAGGACTACTCCGCCGAGAACCCCCTGCAGGTGGCGCTCGTCATCCACGGCACCTTGGGCGACAAGAGCTTCCTCGACAGCGCCGCCGCAGGCATGGAGAGGGCCGAGGCCGAGCTTCCGGTCGAGGCGTCGGTGATCGAGGCCGGGCTCGACCGGTCGCGCTGGCAGCCGGCGCTGGCCGACGCCGCCGATCAGGGCTTCGACGTCGTGATCGTCGGCACCTGGGAGATGACGGGCTTCGTCACGGATCTCGCCGCCGACTATCCCGACACCCGCTTCATCATCTTCGACGAGGCGCCCGACTTCTCGGGCGGCGGCCTCGATAACGTGATGGGCATCACCTACCGGACCTCGACCGCCGCCTACCTCGCCGGCTACGCTGCCGCGAGCGTGTCCGAGACCGGCAAGCTCGGCGAGATTCTCGGCGTCGAAGGCGGCCCCATCCTCGAGTTCTCGACCGGCTTTGCCCAGGGCGCCCGGGCCGCGGACCCCGATGTCGAGATCATCCGCGCCGTCGCCGGCACGTTCACCGACCCTGCCAAGGGCAAGGAGCTCGCCCTCGCGCAGTTCGATCAGGGCGTCGACATCGTCTTCCCCATCGCCGGCGGCACCGGCATCGGCGCCCTGCAGGCTGCGCGCGATGCCGGCAAGCTCGCCATCGGCGTCGACAGCGATCAGGCGGCCATCTTCGCCCCGACCGATCCGGCCCAGGCCGACGTCATCATCACGAGCGTCGAGAAGAGGGTCGGCGACAGCCTCGTGACCGCGCTCGAGCAGACGATCGACGGCACGGCGGACTACGGCGCGGCTCTCAATCTCGGGCTCAGCGACGGCGCGGTCGGCATCTCGCGCAACGCGCAGTACGAGGCGTTGGTGCCGGAGGACGTGCGAACCGCCGTGGACGACGCGGAGGCCGCCATCGTCGACGGCTCGATCACGGTCGAGGGCGCCATGCTCTCGCACCAGTAGTGGAGGCCCGGCACCTCCGGGTGCCGGATCGCCGCCGGCCGCGCCCGTGACGCCGCCCCGCAGCTCCACCGACCCGATCGTCGTCGCGCGCGGGCTGACACGCGTCTATCCCGATGGCACCGTGGCCAACGACCGCGTCGATCTCTCGGTGCGGCCCGGTACGATCCACGCGGTGGTGGGGGAGAACGGCGCGGGCAAGTCGACGCTGATGAAGATGCTCTTCGGACTCGAGCGGCCCGACGCCGGCACGATCGAGATCGACGGCCGGGCATGCGACTTCGCCGGACCCGGCGACGCCATCGCGGCGGGCATCGGCATGGTGTTCCAGCACTTCTCGCTCGTCCCGTCCTTCGCGGTCTACGAGAACGTCGTGCTCGGCTCGGAGCCGCGGGTCGGGATCCGCTTCGACCGCGCAGCTGCGATCGCCCGCGTCGAGGCGTTGAGCGCGCGCTTCCGCCTGCCCGTGGACGCCCGCGCGCCGGCGCGCGCCCTGCCCGTGGGCCAGCAGCAGCGCGTCGAGATCCTCAAGGCGCTGCATCGAGAGGCCCGCATCCTGATCCTGGACGAGCCGACCGCCGTGCTGGCCCCGCAGGAGGTGGACGAGCTCTTCGCCGCCCTGCGCGCGCTCACGGCGCAGGGTCGCACGGTGGTGTTCATCGCGCACAAGCTGCCGGAGGTCCTTGCCATCTCGGACCGGATCACGGTGCTGCGCGGCGGGCGCAGCGTGGCCAAGCTGGACACCGCGGCCACGTCCGAGGCCGAGCTGGCCGCCCTCATGGTCGGCCGCGCGGTGTCGCTGCGCGTCGATCGCACGGGACGCGCGGGGGCGCCCGCGCTGGAGGTGCGCGGCCTCGACGTCGCGGGACCGGCCGGGGGGCTCGTGGCGCGGGACGTCGATCTCACCGTGCGATCGGGCGAGATCGTGGGGCTCGTCGGCGTCGAGGGGAATGGCCAGGCCGAGGTGATCGAGGCCCTGGCTGGCCTTCGGCCAGCGCGCGGAGGGACGGTCCGGCTCGACGGGATGTCGCTCGACGGGCTGGGCATCGCCGCGCGGCGCGCCCGGGGCGTGGCCTCGATCCCGGAGGACCGGCTGGCGCAGGGCCTGGCCCCCGGCGCGACCCTGGCCGAGAACCTCGTCGCCACCCGGCTCTCGGATCCGCGCTTCGCCCGCCGCGGGCTTCTCGACCTCGCGGCGATCCGCGCGCATGCGAAGGCCTCGATCGACCGCTTCTCGATCCGCGCGGACGGCCCCGACGCGCGGGCCGACACCCTGTCGGGCGGCAACATGCAGAAGGTCGTCGTCGCGCGAGAGCTGGCCGAGACGCCCCGGCTCCTCCTGGTGAACCAGCCGACGCGCGGCGTCGATCTCGGCGCGGTCCAGTTCATCTGGTCGCAGATCGCCGCGGCGCGGGGCGCCGGGAACGGCCGTGCTCCTGGCGTCTGCCGACCTGTCGGAGCTCCTTGCGCTCTCGGACCGCCTCGTCGTGTTCCGCGGCGGGCGGATCGTCGCGGCGATGCGGAACGAGGGCATCACGCCCGAGACGCTGGGCGCGTTCATGCTGGGCGCGCGGACGCAATCGGCCCACGAGATCGCGGAGGCCGCCGCGTGAGCCGCGCCCTGTCCGAGATCGGCAAGATCGCCCTCGCCGTGACGCTGGCGCTCCTGGCCGCCTTCGCCATCGTCCTCGCGACCTCCGAGGCGCCGGGCCGCGCCTTCGGGACGTTCCTGTCGGCGCCGATGTCCTCGAGCCGGACCCGCGGCCTCTGGATCGACGACGTGGCCAAGCTGACGCTGGCGGGGCTCGCCTTCTCGCTCGTGTTCCAGGCCCGTCAGTTCGCGCTCGGCGTGCAGGGTCAGGCCTATGTCGGCGGCTTGTGCGCCGCGCTCGTCGCGCTCTCGCCCCTCGGCTTGACGCCGCTGGCCATACCGGTGGGCATGCTCGCCGCGATGAGTGCCGGCGCGGCCTGGGGCTGGATCCCCGGCATCGCCAAGGCCCGGTTCGGGGCGTCCGAGATCGTCTCGTCGCTGATGCTCAACTACATCGCGATCCGCGTGGTGAACTGGATCGTGCGGGCGCATCTCGCGCCCGAAGGGTCCGGGCAGCTTGCGAGCCCGAACTTCCCCGATGCGGCAGTCTTCCCGGCCATCGTGCCGGGGACGCGTTTCGACATCGGGATCGTCGTCGCCCTCGTCGTGGTCGCGCTCGTCTGGTTCGTGCTCCACCGGACGACATGGGGGCTGAAGCTGCGCCTGACCGGCCACAACCCCGTCTTCGCCGAACAGGCGGGCATCCGTTCGGCGGCGGTGATGGTCGGGGCCATGACGGCGTCGGGCGCCATCGGCGGGCTCCTGGGCGCGGTCCTCGTGCAGGGCCGGGCCTTCGGCCGGATCACCATCGACTTCGAGGGCGCGATCGCCTTCGAGGGCATCCTCATCGCCATCGTCGCGCGCGAGCGCCCGCTCGTCGTGCCGCTCGTCGCGCTGGCCTACGGCTACCTCCGACAGGGCGCGCAGCTCATGGGCCT
Source organism: uncultured Alphaproteobacteria bacterium (assembly GCA_963832275.1). Classification (GTDB taxonomy): domain Bacteria; phylum Pseudomonadota; class Alphaproteobacteria; order Rhodobacterales; family Rhodobacteraceae; genus Hasllibacter. The sequence goes on along the minus strand of CAWHTQ010000019.1, from coordinate 2,228,028 downwards.
GCGGACGGACGTCCCGACCGAGATGCTGGCGGTGGTGCAGGCGCTGGTGATCCTGCTCGTGGCCTCGTCCTTCAGGCTGCCGGGCCGGCGGCTGCTCGCCAGGCTCTCGCGCCGGAGAGTCGCCTGATGGGCGAGCTCATCGACGTCGTCTTCTCCGCGGCCTTCGTGGTCGCCGTGATCCGCGCGACGACGCCGCTGCTCCTCGCGACGCTTGGCGGCCTGATCTCCGATCTCGGCGGCGCGCTCAACGTGGCGCTTGAGGGCATGATGCTGATCGCCGCGCTGACGGCAGTCGTCGTCTCGGTCTATGCGCCGTGGTGGGTGGGCGTGCTCGCGGGCATGGGCGCGGGGGCCGCGCTCGGCGGGCTGATGGCGCTCTTCCACCTGCGCTTCCGGGCCGACGTGATCCTCGTGGGCTTCGCGGTGAACATCCTCGCCGCCGGCGGCACGGTCTACGCCTTGTCGCTGGCCACGGGCGGCGACCGGGGGACGTCGATCAACCTCGCCTCGAAGGCGGTCCCCACGATCCGCATCTCCGTGCTGGAGGGCGTGCCGATGCTGGAGCTGCTCTCCGGCCATTCACTGCTGACATGGCTCGGTGCGGCCCTCGTGGCGGCGCTCTGGTACGTCCTCTACCGCACGCCGCAGGGACTGTGGCTGCGCGCGGTGGGCGAGTATCCGGCCGCGCCCGAGGCGGCGGGAATCCGGGTGACGGCCGTACGGGCCTGGTCGCTGGTGGCGTCCGGCGCGCTGGCGGGGCTGGGCGGGGCGCAGCTCGCCATGTTCAACTACGTGGGCTTCACCCGCGACATGACGGCCGGGCGCGGGTTCATCGCCCTGGGCGCGGTCCTTCTCGGGGCCCGCCATCCGGTCGGCGCGATGCTGGCCGCGCTGCTCTTCGGGCTCTTCGACGCGCTGTCCATCGTGATGCCCGGCCTCTTCGGCTGGATCCCGGCGAACTGATCCAGACGATCCCCTTCCTCGTGACGATCCTCGCGCTGGTCGCGTTCTCGGCGCGGACGCGGCGCGCCGAGCGATTGCGGGCCTTCGGGTGAGGCTGCCCCTCGCGACGCGCGAGTGAGACGACCCGACCGTCGCATGCAGAGCCGATCAACCTCCGCGGGATACGTTCTCCGGCGCGGTCCCATTCCGTATCGACATCTCCGCCCCGCCAGCGGCGGCAGCGGTATCGGCATTCCGTGCCCGCCGCGGCGCCTCCGCCACCCGCCACACGAACCCCGGCGCGCCGCGTCGCGCGACGCGCCGGGCAGCGGCAGCACGGGGTCGCGGTTCAGGCCTGCACCCACCACCTGTCCAGCCGCGGGTTCGCCGCCAGCTCCTCGGCGTTCATGCCGTGGCCCAGCACGTGGCCGACCGGCGCGTCCTCCAGCGCTTGCAGGTGGCTGACCCAGGAGGACATCAGGTCGAGCACGTCCGCGCCGGGCGCGAGGCGCCGCGCGTCGTGCGCGGTCAGCGCCGATGCGGCGGCGCCGTTGATGTGGCGGACCAGCCGCGGCGGGCCGGTAGAACAACGCGTCGTCGCTCGCATCCGCCTTGGCGAAGCTCGCAAGCGGGAGGCCGAAGGACGAGGCGGCGGGCATGGGCGGACTCCTCCTGCGGGGCTGCCGTAGGATAGCGCCAAGGCGACGACAGGACGAACGTCTCTCGCCGTCGGACCGAGCGCGTGACGGGCCCCCTGCCCCGGCCTACGGTTCCGGCCATGGCGATCTCCCTCGTTCCCGGCGTCACCGACCACGACTGGCTCGCGCATCTACGTGCGGGCGCGCCGTGGTCGGAGGTGAACTTCTGGTCTCCCAGAGCCGCGATCGTTCCATGCCCTCCGCCCGGGCGAGCTGTTTCTGTTCAAGGCGAAGGCGCCCGTGAACCTCATCGTGGGCGGCGGCGTCTTCGCCCACGCCGCCGACATGCCCTCCTCCCTCGCCCGGGAGGCGTTCGGCGAGGCCGACGGCGCGCCGTCCCTGCGGGAGATGCGCGCGCGGATCGCCCGTGACCGCAGGGACGGCGCGCGCGGCGACTTCCCCGTCGGCGCCCGCGTGCTGGTCGAGCCGACGTTCTGGCCCGAGGAGATGTGGTTCGCGCCGCCGACCTCGTTCGGCCGGCAGATCGTCAGCTTCAAGGGCTACGACACCGGCGATCGGGAGGGCCTCGCATCATGGGAAGCCGCGGCCGACCGCACGGCGGCGTGCTCCGCCGATCCCGCCGAGGCGGCCGCCCGGTTCGGCGCGCCCCGGCTGGTCCGGCCCCGCCTCGGCCAGGGCGCGTTCCGCACCCTGGTGACGAACCTCTACGACCGACGCTGCGCCGTGACCGGCGAGCGCACGCTGCCGGCTCTGGATGCCGCCCACATCCGTCCCTTCGCCGCGGGCGGCGCGCACGCCGCGTCCAACGGCCTGCTCCTGCGCCGGGACATCCACTCGCTCTTCGACGCGGGCTACGTCACCGTCACGCCGAAGGGCCGCTTCGAGGTCAGCGGGCGCATCCGCGAGGACTACGCGAATGGCCGGCAGTACTACGCCCTCCACGGACAGAGCCTGCGTGCGCCGGTCGATCCCGCGGCCATGCCGGACCCGGCGACGCTGCGCTGGCACGACGAGGAGACGTTCCTGGCATGAGCGATGATGCGAGGAGCGGCGGCGGGGGGCCGGCCCGCGCGGCCGACGATGCGCTGCGGCTCGCCGCCTTCGCCCATGTCCGCCGCCTGGTTCTGCTCCACGGCGAGCTGACCTCGGACCATCTCGCGACGGGCTTCCAGTTCCGGGGCGATCGCGTGCCCTCGGTCGATCCGCAGCGAGGCATCTTCAAGCCGCGGGCCATGGACCGGCTCCTGTCCATCCGCACCGTCTACCCGCGCTCGGGGGCGAAGGTCTGGTACGACGACCAGCGCGAGGTCCACGCGCAGGTCTACGGCGGCTCGGACACGGTCGACTACGCGTTCATGGGGCGAGATCCCGACGCTGCCGACAATCGCTGGCTGCGCGAGGCGTATGAAGAGGGCGTGCAGATCCTCCTGGCACAGCCGATGTCAAACACAGTTGCGTACGCTCACGTACTTCCTGCACTGAGACTGCAAGCGAAGGAATCGCCGGCCTCGGACCCGATGTTCGACCGTTCGCGGCTGGATATGGTGTCGGAATGCATGTCAGACAAACGGGAGAACTAGCCATCTCGAAATGCAATCGTGGGGAGCATCTAGTGGATATTTGATGGACGAACCTACGAAAATGCGGAATTCTCGAAAGAAAATGCCTGTAAATGGTGCGGGCGGCGGGACTCGAACCCGCATGGCCTAGGCCGACGAATTTTAAGTTCGGTGTGTCTACCGGTTCCACCACGCCCGCATCCCTCGCGGACTAGGCCCCCCGCCCGCCCCGGGCAAGCGCCCGGGCAGATCCCGCGCGCCGCGCTCCGGCCAAGCCGCCGGCGCCGCAGGACGGCATCGCGTCCCCGCGCTGCTCGCGGCCCAGGCCCGGGACGCGCGCCGACCGCCGGGCCCGACCCCGGGAAGGCGCCCGCCCCCGCCCGCCGCCATGCGGCCGCGTGCGGCGTTGCGCCGGGCCGAAACGCCGATCCTCCGCCCTCCAATGACGCGCAGATGGCCCCGCCGCCGACCCGCGCAGTCCGATCGACCGCGATCTGACCGCCCCGCCGACCGGCGCCCCGCCCGGCTACAGGTCCACCGCGTCCCGCTCCCCCTCCGGCAGGAGCGCGCGCTCCGCCAGCCACGGGTTGAGCCGCAGGGCCTCACGGATCGTCTCCTGGGCTTCCGCCTCCCGGCCCAGGCGCATCAACGTCATCCCCCGCCCCGTCAGCACCCCCAGATGCCGAGGCGAGAGCGCCCGCGCCCGGTCGAGGTCGCCGAGCGCCTCCGCATGCCGTCCGGCGAGGAATCGCCCGAACGCCCGCTGGTTCCAGCCCTCCGCATAGTCCGGGCAATACGCCACGAGCCGCCCGAGCGCCGCCTCCGCCCCGATCAGGTCGCCGGCCCGGATCGCCGCCATTCCCCGGTCAAGGAGCGCCTGCGCCGGCTCGTCCGGCGCCCGGGTCCAGAGCCGCCACAGCTCCGCGGAGAGCCGCCCCGCCGCCCCGGCATCCGGCGCCGCGCGCAGCGCCTCGTGGAGCGGATCCGCCTCCGGCGCGAGGGCGGGCGCGGCGGGGCAGTCCTGCGCCGAGGCGGCGGCCCCGGACAGAACGATCGCGGCGGTGAGGACAATCTTGCGCATGGCCGGAGGATGGCGCGCCCGCCGCGCCAGTCAACCCGCCCGCTTGACGGCCCCGCCGCCGCGCGCCACCTCCCCCCGATGTTCCCGATCCGCGACCACAACCCCTCCCGCGGCACCCCCTGGGTCGTCTGGACGCTCATCGCCCTCAACGCGCTGGCGTTCCTCGCCTATGCCGGCGACCTGAACGATCCGCGCGCGCTCCTCTCGGTCTGGGACCGCTACGCCCTCGTCCCGGCGGAGGTGACCGCCGGCTTCGACCCGTGGACCGCGCTGACCTCCATGTTCCTGCATGGCGGCTGGATGCACATCATCGGCAACATGCTGTTCCTGTGGGTCTTCGGCGACAACATGGAGGACGAGCTCGGCCATCTCGGCTTCCTCGGCTTCTACCTCGGCACCGGGATCGCGGCGGCGGCGGCGCACGTCCTGTCGGACCCGTCCTCCGCGGTGCCGACGGTGGGCGCCTCGGGCGCGGTCGCGGGGGTGATGGGCGGCTACCTCCTCCTCTTCCCGCGCGCGAAGGTGGACGTGCTCTTCATCATCGTGATCATCTTCAAGGTGATCCCGATCCCGGCCTGGATCGTGCTGGGCGCCTGGTTCGCGCTCCAGCTCCTCAACGGCGCGATGACGCCCACGGCCGGCGGCGGCGTCGCCTACTGGGCGCATGCGGGCGGCTTCCTCGCCGGCCTCCTGGCGACGGTCCCGGTCTTCGCGCGCCTGGGCGGCCCGGCCTTCTGGCGCCGGACCGACGGTCATCCGGACCATCCCGAGGCGGTCTACGTCCGGAGCGCGATCCCCCGCGTGCCCCGCCGCTAGGCCGCGCGGATCACCCTGGCGAACTCGTCGAACAGCGGCTCGGCGCAGGCGATCACCGCCCCGCCCGACAGCATGTCCGCGCCCGGCTCCAGCGGCTCGACCAGCGCCCCGGCCTCCCGCGCGATGACGATGCCCGCCGCGATGTCCCAGGGCTGGAGCCCGCGTTCCCAGAACCCCTCGTAGCGCCCCGCCGCCACGTAGGCGAGGTCCAGCGACGCCGCCCCCCAACGCCGCACCCCGGCCGTCACCGGCAGGAGCCGCGCCAGGTCCTTGAGGGTCGCCGGCAGCTCGCGCCGCCCGCCGAAGGGCAGGCCGGTCGCGAACACCGACTCGATCATCCGCCGCCGCCCCGACACCCGGATGCGCTTCTCGTTGAGATAGGCGCCCAGCCCCTTCTCGGCGACGAACGTCTCGTCCTTCACGGGGTCGTGGATCACCCCGGCGATCACCTCGCCCTTGTGCTCCAGCGCCACCGACACGGCCCAGTGCGGCATCCCGTGCAGGTAGTTCGTCGTCCCGTCGAGCGGGTCCACGATCCAGCGCCGGGTCGGGTCGGTGCCGGCGACCTCCACCTCCTCCTCGCCGAGGAAGCCGTAATTCGGCCGCGTGCCCATCAGGTCGTCGCGGAGGATCTTCTGCGCGGCGATATCGGCGCGCGTCACGAAGTCGCCCGGCCCCTTGATCCCGACCTGAAGCTGCTCGACCTCCCGGAAATCCTTGGACAGGGACCGCCCGGCGCGGCGCGCCGCCTTGATCATCACGTTGAGGTTCGCGCTGCCGTGCATCGGGGTCACTCCACACCGGTTCGGCGGCCGCCCTAGCCCCGCGCCCCGGGGATGGCCACCCGCCCGCGCCCTGGCGCCCGGCCGCGCCGCGGGCCATCCTCGCCGCCATGCCGATCCGCTACGCCCAGAGCCCGGCCGACCTCCTGCCGCGCGAGGCCGCCGCCGGGATGGGCGGCCTCGCCTTCCTCCAGGGCATGATCGAGGGACGCCACGCCGCCCCGCCCATGGCGGAGGCGATGGCCCTCGTGCTGACCGCGGCGGAACCGGGCCGCGCGACCTTCCGCGGCACGCCCCGCTGGGGCCATGTCAACCCGATGGGCACCCTGCACGGCGGCTGGTACGGCGCCATGCTCGACAGCGCGATGGGCTGCGCGGTGATGACGACCCTGCCGGCCGGGGCCGGCTACACGACCCTGGAATACAAGGTGAACCTCATCCGCGGCATCCCGGTGGACACCGAGGTCGAGTGCACGGCGACGGTCGACCATTCCGGCCGCTCCACCGCCACCGCCCGCGGCGAGATCCGGGCCGCGGCGGACGGCCGCCTGCACGCGGCCGGCTCCACCACCTGCCTCATCCTGCGGCCCTAGCGGCGCCTATTCCGCCGCGATCCGCTCCTGCCCGCCAGCCCGCATGGCATCCCACATCCGCACCGGCGTGAACGGCATCTGGACGTCGCGGATGCCCAGTGGCGCCAGCGCGTCGGCCACCGCGTTGGCCACGGCCGCCAGCGCGCCCACGGTCCCCGCCTCGCCGCAGCCCTTCATGCCGAGCACGTTGGCGGTCGACGGCACCGGCTCGGAATAGAACGCGATCATCGGGACGTCATGCGCGCGCGGCATGCCGTAATCCATGAAGCTCGCGGTCAGGAGCTGGCCCTGGTCGTCGTAGACCACGCGCTCGGTCACGGCCTGCCCGATCCCCTGCACGACGCCCCCATGCACCTGCCCCTCGGCCAGCATCGGATTGATCAGGTTGCCGAAATCGTCCGCGACCACGTAGCGCACCACCTCCACCTGCCCGGTGTCGGGATCGATCTCCACTTCCGCCAGGTGCGCGCCGTTCGGATAGGACCGCCCCGGCAGCTTGGTGCGTTCGGCGCGGTCCAGCAGGTCGCTGCGGCCCGCCGCGCGGGCCATCTCGGCCGCCTCCATCATCGTCGGCGCGAGGTTGCTGCCCTTCACCCGGAACCGCTCGTCATCGAAGCTCACTTCGCTGGCGTCCACCTCCTCGCGCTCGGCCAGGAACGCGGCGAACCCCTCGCGCAGGACCTCCGCCGTGCGCAGCGTCGCGGTCCCCTGCGTGGTCACGGAGCGCGACCCGCCCGTCCCGCCGCCCCGCGCGATGATGTCCGAATCCCCCTGGATCACGTCGATCAGCTCCATCGGGATGCCGGTATGGTCGGCCAGGAACCGGGCGTAGACGGTCTCGTGCCCCTGACCGTTCGACTGCGTGCCCACGTGCAGCTGCACGCGCCCGTCCGCGCCGAAGACCACCCGCGCGCCCTCGCTCGGGTTCCCCAGGATCGACTCGATGTAGTAGCACAGCCCCTGGCCCAGCAGCTTGCCGCGCCCCTCCGCCTCGGCCCGCCGCGCCGGCAGGCCGGCCGCGTCCGCCTCCGCCGCGACCCGGTCCATCACCCGCGGGAAGTCGCCCACGTCGTAGGTCTCCCCCGTGGCGGTCACGTAGGGGAACGACGAGACGAAGTTGCGCCGGCGCAGCTCCCAGGGGTCCACCCCCAGCTCGCGCGCCGCCAGGTCCATCATCCGCTCGATCACGTAGATCGCCTCCGGCCGGCCCGCCCCGCGATAGGCGTCCACCTGCACCGTGTTGGTGAACACGCCCCGGCACCGCATATGCGCGGCCTGCACGTCATAGGCCGCGGTCAGGACCTTGGAGAAGCACTCCGTCTGCACGCCCTGCCCGTATTCCGAGACGTAGGCCCCGAGGTTGCAGAGCGTGTCCACCCGGTAGCCGATCAGGCGGTTCTCCCCGTCGAACGCCATCTCCGCCTCGGTCACGAGGTCCCGGCCGCCATTGTCCGACAGCATCGCCTCCGTGCGCTCCGACATCCAGCGCACCGGCGCGCCCACGCGCCGCGCCGCCTCCGCGATGAGGAAGTACTCGGGATAGGCCGGCGCCTTCATCCCGAAGCCGCCGCCCACGTCCGGGTTCGTCACCCGGACCCTCTGCGCGTCGATCCCCAGGACGCGGGCCAGCTCGCGCTTCATCCCCCAGACGCCCTGCCCGTTGAAGCAGACGTGCACGCGCCCGTCGGTCCCCCATTCGGCATAGGCGCCGCGCGGCTCGAGGGAGGCCGCGATCACGCGGTTGTCCTCGATCCGGCCGCGCACCACCCGCGCCGCGCCGGCGAAGGCCGCGTCCGCCGCCGCCCGGTCCCCCATCTCCCAGTCCATGCAGACGTTGCCGGGCGCCTCCGGGTGGAGGGCCTCGCCCCCCTCGGCCACGTCCATCTTCACCGGCAGCTCGTCGTAGTCGATCACGACCGCCTCGGCCGCGTCGCGCGCCTGCTGGAGGGTCGCCGCCACCACCAGGGCCACCGGCTCGCCGACGAAGCGCACGCGCCCCCGGGCCAGGAGCGGCCGCTCCGGCGCCGCCGACGCGCTGCCGTCCGCGTTCTCCATCGCGTAGAACGACATCGTGCCGTCGATCGCGTCCAGGTCCGCGCCGGTCAGGACGCAGGCCACGCCCTCCATCGCCGCCGCCTCGGAGGCGTCCACCGCCCGCAGCTCCGCGTGCGCCACGGGCGAGCGCACGACCAGCGCGTGGAGCGCCCCCTCGGGCGCGATGTCGTCCACGTAGCGGCCGGTGCCGCGCAGGAAGCGCAGGTCCTCGGTCCGCCGCACGGCCTGGCTCTTGCCGAAACTCTGCATGTCGCGCTCCTCGTCGTTCACCGGGCGATCTAGGGCGCGGAGCTCCCCTGCGCCAGCGCCGCGGCGCCATGACTTCCCATGCCCCCGCGCCCGCGCTATCCGGCCCCGCCCGTCCCCCGCCGGAAGTTGCCGTCATGCCGCTCGCGAAATCCTACGACCCGGCCGGCGAGGCCGCGACCTACGCGGCGTGGGAGGAGGCCGGCGCCTTCGCCGCGGGCGCCGGCGCCCGGCGGGAGGAGACGTTCTGCGTCCTCATACCGCCGCCCAACGTCACCGGCGTCCTCCACATGGGCCACGCGTTCAACAACACCCTGCAGGACGTCCTGACCCGCTGGCACCGCATGCGCGGCTTCGACACGCTCTGGCAGCCGGGCACCGACCACGCCGGCATCGCCACGCAGATGGTGACCGAGCGCGAGATGGCTGCGAACGGCGAGCCATCAAGGCAGGAGATGATCGACGAGCACGGCACCGCGGAAGCCCGAAAGCGCTTCGAGGCCCGCATCTGGCAGCAGAAGCGCGAGAGCCGCGGCACCATCATCGCCCAGCTCAAGCGCCTCGGCGCCTCCTGCGACTGGTCGCGCGAGGCGTTCACCATGTCCGGCGCGCCCGGCGCGCCCCGAGGGCGAGGAGGGCAACTTCCACGACGCCGTGATCCGCGTCTTCGTCGACATGTACGACAAGGGCCTGATCTACCGCGGCAAGCGCCTGGTGAACTGGGACCCCAAGTTCGAGACCGCGATCTCCGACCTCGAGGTCGAGAACGTCGAGACGCCGGGCTTCATGTGGCACTTCAGGTATCCGCTCCAAGGCGGTGAAACCTATGAGTATGTCGAGCGGGACGAGGACGGGGACGTCACCCTGCGCGAGACCCGCGACTAGATCTCCATCGCCACGACGCGGCCCGAGACCATGCTCGGCGACGGCGCCGTCGCGGTCCATCCGTCGGACGAGCGCTACGCGCCGATCGTCGGCAAGCTGGTCGAAATCCCGGTCGGCCCGAAGGCGCACCGCCGCCTGATCCCGATCATCACCGACGCGTACCCCGACCCCGCCTTCGGCTCCGGCGCCGTCAAGATCACCGGCGCCCACGACTTCAACGACCACGGCGTCGCGACCCGCGCAACGACATCCCGCTCTATTCCCTGCTGGACACCAAGGGCGCCATGCGCGCCGACGGCCTGCCCTACGAGGAGGCTGCCGCCCGCGCCGGCGCCATCGCGGCGGGCGCCGAGGCGCCCGCTGACGTCACCGAGATCAACCTCGTCCCCGAGCACCTACGCGGCCTGGACCGCCTCATAGCGCGGGCGAAGGTCGTCGAGGAGATCACCGCCGAGGGCCTCGCCGTCATGGTCCCCCCGACAGACCCGCGCCTCGGCAAGGGCGCGGCCTCCGTCGGCGCGGCCGCCACGGGCGCCCCCCCCCTCGCACCCGAGGAGGGCGGCGAGGCCCGCACCGAGCCGGGCGCGCTCGTCCCCCTGGTCGAGCCCAAGCAGATCATGCAGCCCATGGGCGACCGCTCGAAGGTCGTGATCGAGCCGATGCTGACCGACCAGTGGTTCGTGGACACCGAGCAGATCGTCGGCCCCGCGCTCGAAGCGGTCCGCTCGGGCGAGATCACCATCCTCCCCGACCAGGACCGCAAGGTCTACGAGCACTGGCTGGAGAACATCGAGCCGTGGACCATCTCGCGGCAATTGTGGTGGGGGCATCGGATACCGGTTTGGTATGGACCTTCACGGGAATAAGTTCTGCGCGACAAGCGAAGACGCAGCAGTCTTAGCCGCAACAACAGTTCCACGAACGACGAGAACCCCGGCGCCACAGTTCATGTGGAGGTGAGCCCGGATTAGTTCTGTCGATCAAGGACAGCGCTGGTCGCGACATAAATGCGCCGTCGATGACGGGCGCAGGGTGGGTCGGTGACGACAAGTCCAGTTTGCGCGTTGGGATCTACCAAGACCCCGACGTCCTAGACACCTGGTTCTCCTCCGGCCTCTGGCCCATCGGCACGCTCGGCTGGCCCGAGGACACCGAGGCGATGCGCAAGTACTTCCCCACCTCCACCCTGATCACCGGCTTCGACATCATCTTCTTCTGGGTCGCCCGGATGATCATGATGCAGTACGCCGTCACCGGGCAGCGCCCGTTCGACACCGTCTACGTCCACGCCCTCGTCCGCGACGAGGCCGGCAAGAAGATGTCGAAGTCCCTCGGCAACGTCCTCGACCCCATCGACCTGATCGACACGCTACGGCGCGGACGCGGTGCGCTTCACCCTCGCCTCAATGGCCGCCATGGGCCGCGACCTGCGCCTCTCGACCAAGCGGATCGAGGGCTACCGCAACTTCGGCACCAAGCTCTGGAACGCCGCCCGCTTCGCCGAGCTCAACGGCGCATGGGATGCGCATGCCATGCGCATGGATTGTGCATCGGATGTGCATGGCCTGTGCGCGGTGAATTCCTGGATCGTCGGCGAGACCGCCCGCGCCTTCGCCGCCCACGACGCGGCGCTCGAAGCCTACCGCTTCGACGACGCCGCCCGCGGCGCCTACGCCTTCGTCTGGGGCACCGTCTGCGACTGGTACCTGGAGCTATCGAAGCCCCTCCTCACCGGCGAGGACGCTGATCTGAAAGCCGAAACCCAGGCCACCGTCGCCTGGGTCATCGACCGCTGCCTGATCCTGCTGCACCCCGTCATGCCCTTCGTGACCGAGACGCTGTGGGGCAGCCTCGGCACCCGCGACGCCATGCTCGCGCTCACCCCCTGGCCCGAATTTCCCGGCGATCTCAACGACGAGGCCGCCGATGCCGAGATGGCCTGGGTCATCTCCCTCATCGAGGGGATCCGCTCCGTCCGGGGCGAGATGAACGTCCCCGCCGGCGCGGTCCTCCCCCTCGTCGCCACCGAGCGCTCCCCGGACGCCGCCCGCTTCGAGGCGGGAAACCTCGCGCTTCTCCAACGTCTTGCGCGCATCGACGGCATCGCGGAGGGCGCCGCCCCCAAGGGCGCGGCCACCATCGCCGTCTCCGGCGCGACCTATGCCCTGCCCCTTGCCGGCGTCATCGACGTCGCCGCCGAGAAAGCCCGCCTGGACAAGACCCTGGCCAAGCTGGCCAAGGAGCTCGGCGGCCTGCGCGGGCGTCTGGGCAACCCCAACTTCGCCGCCTCCGCCCCGCCCGAGGTCGTCGCCGAGACGCGGGCCAACCTCGCCGCCCGGGAGGCCGACGAGGCCCGCCTCAAGGCCGCCCGCGCGCGGCTGGACGACATGGCCTGACCGGGGGGCGCGGGGGGCCGCGCCCCCCGCCCGGCCCAACGGAAGAAGGCGCCGCAGGCGCCGACGACGGGCGGGAGCCGCCCTGCCATGAGGACATCATGCCCCGACTGACCGACATCGCCGCCGCCCTGCCGCCCACCGTGCCGTTCACCGGGCCCGAGACCCTCGAACGCCGCCGCGGCGCCCCCTTCACCGCGCGCCTGGGCGCCAATGAGAGCGTGTTCGGCCCCTCCCCCGCCGCGCTCGACGCGATGCGCGAGGCCGCCGCCGGCGCCTGGATGTACGGCGATCCCGAGGCGCACGGCCTTCGCGCCGCCATCTCCGCCCTCCACGGCGTGCCGGCCGAATGCGTCGTCGTCGGGGAGGGGATCGACGGCCTTCTCGCCACGCTGGCGCGCCTCACGATCGCGCCGGGGCGCACGGCCGTCACCTCGGCCGGCGCCTACCCGACCTTCGCGTATCACGTCGCCGGGAACGGCGGCGCGCTCGCCCGCGTCCCCTATGCCGACGATCGCGAGGACCCGGACGCCCTGCTCGCAGAGGCCGCGCGCACGGACGCCGCTCTCATCTACCTCGCCAATCCCGACAACCCGATGGGCTCCTGGCACTCCGCGGCGCGGATCGAGGCGATGATCGCGGCGATCCCCCCCGGCGCGCTCCTCGTCCTCGACGAGGCCTATGCCGATACCGCGCCCGCGGACGCGATCCCCGCATGGGACGTCTCGGACCCGCACGTCCTGCGGATGCGCACGTTCTCGAAGGCGCACGGGCTGGCGGGCCTGCGCGTCGGCTACGCGATCGGGCATGCGGACTTCGTCTCGGCCTTCGACCGGGTGCGGAACCATTTCGGCGTCGGCCGCGTGGCGCAGGCCGGGGCGCTGGGCGCGTTGTCGGACCCTGGGCACCTGTCGCGCACGGTCGCCGCCATCGCCGCCGCCCGCGACCGGATCGGGGAGATCGCGGCGGCGAGCGACCTGGCCGCCCTGCCATCCGCGACCAACTTCGTCGCCGTCGACTGCGGGCGGGACGGCGCCTTCGCCGCGGCGGTCCTGGCCGCCCTCGGCGCCGAGGGCGTCTTCGTGCGCATGCCGGGCGCGGCGCCCCTCGACCGTTGCATCCGCATCTCCGCCGGAACGGATGCCGACCTGGACCGGCTGGCCGCGGCACTTCCCCGCGCGCTCGAAGCCGCGGATCGGGCGTGACCTTGGCAGGGCGCGCCTCGCGGCTATTCTGACTCCCGTGTCGAACGCGGAGGCCGGACCATGCAGGACGACCGACCGGGGGTCGCGCCCGACTACCGCGCCGCCTGCGTCGTCTCGATCGGCGCGGTCATCGCGATCGCGCTGATGGCGCTCTGGGTCGTCGCCGGCTTCTTGGCGGCGCTCCTCGGCGCATGGTGCCTGGACCGCGTGATGATCATCGGCCGGCGCGTCCGCGGCTCCGCCTAGGCGCCCGCGACCACCGTCGCCGCCGCGTCCAGCGCGCCGGCCCCGGCCGGCAGCCCGAGCGCGCGCAACCCCGCGTCGACCACCCCCAGCGTGCCCAGCACCATGTGCGCGTCGAGATGGCCCATGTGCCCGATCCGGAACATCGCCGGCCGCGCCGCCCCCGGCTCCGCCAGCCCGATGCCCAGGGTGAGGCCGGCGCGTGCCTCGGTCCAGGCGCGCAGCTCGGCGGCCCGCTCCATCGCGAAGGCCGTGACCGCCCGGCTCCGGTGCGCCGGATCGGCCACCACGAAGGACATCGCGCCGCCCTCGCACCAGACCTCCGCCGCCGCCCAGACCGCGCGCGCCAGGATCTCGTGGCGGCGCCAGGCGGCCTCCACCCCCTCCTCGTGCACCAGCATGTCCAGCGCCTCGCGCAGGCCGTAGAGGTGGTGCGTCGGCGCGGTGCCGTTGAAGTACTCGTAGAAGCCCCTGGGCCGGGCCCGCGGTCCCCAGTCCCAGTAGCCGGTGGCGAGGTCGGCATGCTCGCGCGCCGCGTCCGCCCGGTCGTTGAAGAACGCGAAGCCCAGCCCCGGGGGCGTCATCAGGCCCTTCTGCGAGCCGGTGATCGCGACGTCGACGCCCCAGTCGTCCATCTCCATCCGGTCGACGCCGAGGCAGGCGATGCAGTCCGCCATCAGGAGCGCGGGATGCCCGGCCGCGTCCATCGCGTCCCGGATCGCCGCGAGGTCGCTCAGAACCGAGGTCGAGGTGTCCACCTGGACGGCCAGGACCGCGCGGAAGGTCGCGCCGGCGTCGCGGCGCAGCGCCTCCTCAACCGCGGCGGGGTCGACGGGGGCGGCGCCGAACTCGAGCGTCTCGACCGCGATCCCCATGCGCTGCGCGCTCGCCGCCCAGCCATGTCCGAACCGCCCCGTCGCCAGCGCGAGCACGCGGTCCCCGCGCGAGCAGGTGTTCGCCAGCGCCGCCTCCCACATGCCGTGCCCGTTGGCGATGTAGATCGCGGCCTCCCCGGCCGTGCGCGCGACCGCCTTCAGATCCCCGACGATGCCGGGCACCATCTCGACCAGCTCGCCGTCGTAGATGTTCGGCGCCGCCCGGTGCATCGCGCGCAGGACGCGGTCGGGCACGACCGAGGGGCCGGGAATGGCGAGGAGGCCGCGGCCGCGGGCGAGGGTCATCGGGCTGGCCTCCTTGGTCGGGCCGCGCGGTGCTATCGCCGGGCCAGGGGGCGGTCCAGCCCCGGCTTGCCCGGCGGCGGGCGCCGCGCTACCCGGATGCGCCGCGATTGGGCGGTTCGGGGCGCAGCGCATGACCAAGGGCGAGACCGCCGTCGATCCGCGCTATCGGACGCGCCCCCTCTTCGCCCGCCTGTTCCGCGGCTACCTGCGCCCGCACCTGCCGCTCCTGGCCGTCGCCGCGCTCTTCATGGTGCTGGAGGGCGGCGCCCTCGGCGCGGTCAGCTGGATGCTCCAGCCGCTCTTCGACCGCGTCTTCGTGGCCGGGCAGACGTCCGCGATCCCCTGGGTCGGGGGCGCGATCATGGGGCTCTTCCTCCTGCGCGCGGTCTCCTCGGTGGTGTCCAAGCTGCTGCTCACCCGCGTCTCGCAGACCAGCACGACGGCGATGCAGGGCGACCTGCTGGCGCACCTGATGACGCTGGACGGCGAGTATCTCTCGCGCACCAATCCCGGCGCCCTGATGGAGCGGGTGCAGGGCGACACCACCGTCCTGCAGCAGGTCTGGCGGACGATGATCACGTCGGTCTTCCGCGACGTGATCGCGCTGGTCTCGCTGATGGTGGTCGCCATCGCGATCGACCCTCTGTGGGCGGGCCTCGCGCTGGCGGGCGTGCCGCTCCTCCTCCTGCCGGCGGCCCTGCTGCAGCGCTACATCCGCAGGAAGTCGCGGCGGCTGCGCATGATCGCCGGCGAGCGCTCGACGCGGCTGGACGAGATCTTCCACGGGCTGCGTCCCATCCGCCTCAACGCCATGGAGGACTACCAGCTCGCCCGCTTCCGCCGCACCGTGGCGCGCATCGTGGACGGGCAGATCCGCCTCTCCGGCTCGACCGCGATGCTGCCGGCGCTGATCGACGTGATCACCGGGATCGGCTTCGTCCTGGTGCTGGCCTTCGGCGGGGCGGAGGTCGCCTCCGGCGAGAAGTCGCTGGGCCAGTTCATGGCCTTCTTCACCGCGATGGCCCTGGCGTTCCAGCCGCTGCGCAAGCTGGGGGGCGTCGCGGGCGCGGTGCAGACGGCGGCCGCCTCCCTGGAGCGCGTCTACCGGATGATGGACGAGCGCCCGCGCATCGTGCCGCCCGCCGCGCCCCGCCCCCTGCCCCCCGGCGCCCCGGAGATCGTCTTCGAGGACGTGCACCTCACCTATGGCGCCCTGCCGGTGCTGCGCGGGGCGAGCTTCACCGCGCCGGCCGGACGCACCACCGCGCTCGTCGGCGCGTCGGGCGCGGGCAAGTCGACGCTGTTCGACGTGCTCACGCGCCTCGCCCTGCCCTCCTCGGGCCGCGTCACCATCGCCGGCGTGCCGGTGGAGGAGGTCGACGTGCCGGCCCTGCGCGCCGCCATCGGCACGGTGAGCCAGGAGGCCCTCCTCTTCGACGAGACCCTGCGCGAGAACGTCACCCTCGGACGCGCGGTGGACGGGCGCGCGCTCGAAGCGGCGCTGGAGGCCGCTTCCGTGACCGAGTTCCTGAGCCGGCTGCCCCTGGGCCTGGAGACGCCGGTGGGCCCGCGGGGGGCGAACCTGTCGGGCGGGCAGCGTCAGCGCGTCGCCATCGCGCGCGCGATCCTCAAGGACGCGCCGGTGCTCCTGCTGGACGAGGCGACCAGCGCGCTCGACACCCGCTCGGAGGCGCTCGTGCAGACGGCATTGGAGCGGGCGTCGGAAGGGCGCACGACCCTGGTGATCGCGCATCGCCTCTCCACGATCCGCGGGGCCGACCGGATCGTGGTGCTGCACGAGGGGCGCGTGGTCGAGGCCGGGCGCCACGAGGAGCTGATGGCCCTGGGCGGCGCCTACGCGACGCTTCACGCGGCCTGACGGGCGGGACGGCTAGCGGCGATAGCGCGCCGCGAGGGCCTCGGGCGAGGCGCCGGCCGCGTGCCGGGCCATGAGCGCGAGGTTCCGCGCCCCGCGGCGGGTCCACCCCTCACTCTCGTAGCGCGCGGCGGAGGTGGTGATCGTCAGGTCCATCCGTCGCAGCCGCCCGCGCAGGCGCCGTACGAGGCGCACGTCCTCCATCAACGGCACGTCCTCGTACCCGCCCGCATCCTCCAGCATGACCCGCGGCAGGAGCAGACCCTGATCGCCATAGGGCAGCCCCAGCCGCCGGGCGCGCCAGTTCGCCCAGGCGGCCACGCGCTTCGCCGCCGGCGCATCCGAGCGGAAGGCCAGCCGCGCCCAGCCCGCGCCGCCTCGCGCCATGTGCGCGACCGCCGCGGCGGACCATCCGGGCGGAAGCCCCGTGTCGGCATGCAGCACCCAGATCCAATCGCCCGCCGCCGCCCTGCAGCCACGCGCGATCTGCCCGCCGCGACCCGGCGCTCCGGCGACGACCCGCGCGCCCGCCCCGAGGGCGGCCGCCACCGTCCCATCCGCCGAGCCGCCATCGGAGACGACGACCTCGCGCAACAGGTCCGCGCCCGCCACGAGATCCGCCAACAGGGAGACCAGCTCCTCCTCCGCGTCCAGCGTGGGGATCACAACCGAGATCGGCGCCCGCGCCATCGCGTCCTCCTGTCGCTCGCCCGCCGGGGCGCCTATACTAAGCCGGGCCGCGGGAGGGCAGAGCATGACCGACACGCCAGCGCGCGCCGTCCTCGCGGTGACCGGCGCCGACCGGGCGGCCTTCCTCCAGGACCTCGTGACCAACGACGTCGGTGGCCTGGAACGCGGGCCCGTCTACGCCGCGCTCCTGAACGCCCAGGGCAAGTACCTGGTGGACTTCCTGATGGTCCCCGCTCCCGATGCGATCTGGCTCGACGTCGCGGCTCCCGCCGCCGAGGGGCTGGCGCGCCGCCTGGCCATGTACCGCCTGCGCCGCGACGTCGCGGTCGCGCCCACGGACGTGTCGGTCAGGGCCGGCCAGGGCGCGGCGCCGGAGGGCGCGCTGCCCGATCCGCGCGATCCGGCCCTCGGCTGGCGGCTCTACGGCGGCGGCGCCGGGCCGGACCTCGCCGATGCGATCCGGGTCGAGCGGTCGGTCCCCGCGACCGGCATCGAGCTGATCCCCGAGGAGAGCTACATCCTGGAGATGGGGTTCGAGCGCCTGCGCGGCGTGGACTTCCGCAAGGGCTGCTATGTCGGGCAGGAGGTCACCGCCCGGATGAAGCACAAGACCGCGCTACGGAAGGGCCTCGCGCGCGTCGAGGTCTCGGGCCGGGCGGACGCTGGCGCATCGATCGAACGGGACGGCAAGCCGGTCGGGACGCTGCGGACCCGGGCCGGCGACCGGGCGCTCGCCTACCTGCGATTCGACCGCGTCGGGCCCGGAATGACGGCGGGATCGGCCCGGGTGACGGCCGCGCCGGAGTGAGGACGCGACGTCATGCCCGCTCCGAATATTCCATCGTCTCGGTGTTGACGACCACGCGCTCGCCCTGCCCGACGAAGGGCGGCACGCTGATCCGCACGCCGTTGTCGAGGAGCGCGGGCTTGAAGCTGTTCGCGGCGGTCTGACCCTTCACCACAGGCTCTGTCTCGACGATCTCGCAGGTCACCTTCTGCGGCAGCTGCGCGCTCAGGGCCTCGGCCTCGTGATACTCGACCTGGATCACCATCCCGTCCTGAAGGAAGGGCCGGCGGTCGCCCAGGATCTCGGCCGGGATCTCGATCTGCTCGAAGCTCTCCTGATCCATGAACACCAGCATCCCGTCGGTTTCATAGAGGAATTGCTGATCCTTCTGCTCGAGCCTCACGCGCTCGACCTTGTCGGCGGAGCGGAACCGCTCGTTGAGCTTGGAGCCGTTGCGCAGGTTGCGCATCTCGACCTGCGCGAAGGCGCCGCCCTTGCCGGGCTTCACGTGGTCGACCTTCACCGCGGACCAGAGCCCGCCCTGATGCTCGAGGACGTTGCCGGGGCGGATCTCGTTACCGTTGATCTTGGGCATTCGCGGGCACCGCCGGACAGGATGTGGGGACGTGGCGGGGGCTATATCCCGCGCCCCGGAGCCGGGCAACCGCCACCGGTTGACGGAACCCGATCGACCCTGGAGGCATATGCATGGGAGGTATGCGAGCCCGGCATAGCAAAAGCGTCACCGATGTGACATGTAGAGCGACGCAGCCGGCGCGGACGCCCCGGCCCTCGAGGGGGCTGGCGGGCGTCTTCGCGCTGACAGGAACATGCGGCGCGGCCCCAAGGGTCGCCGCCGGCACAGCAACGGAGAACCATCCATGGCCGATCTCGTCGACGGTACCGCATACAATCACGAGCAGGGCAACAGGGCGCGCAAGCTCTTCGCCGCCGTGGTGCTGGCCGCGCTCGACGATGCCATCGCGGACGACAAGAAGTACGGCAACGGACCCGATCAGATCGCCCGTTGGGCGCGCTCGCGCGATGGGCGCGAGGTCCTGTCCTGCGCCGGCATCGATCCGAACGAGCGCGTCGTCGGCGGACTGATGGATTTCGTGGGTCGCGGCGTGCGGACTTCCGTCGCGCTGTCGCGCGAGGAGAGCGAGCGCCGCAACGCCGCCGCTCAGGCCGAGGCCGAGGCCGCCTGAGGCATCGCAGCGCCCGTGGCCTAGTCCTCGGGCGCAGGGCGCTCCAGGGCGCGGGCCGCGAGTTCGGTCTCGATCTCCTGCCGGACCATGCGCCGCACGTTCCGCGTGATGCGCTCGCCGAGCGCGCCGCGGAGCTCCTCGCGCACGATCTCGGCCACGAGCCCGCGCAGGTCCGCGCCCTCCGGAATGGCCGGGACCGGCGGCGGGGCGACCGGCCGGGACAGGGCGCCGGCAGGCCGGAAGGCCAGCACCGCCTCGCGCCGCCTAGCCAGCTCAGCGTCGTCCACCTGCGACGCGGGGCGCGGCCCGCCACCCACCCTGTGCCGTTCGGTCAGGAGATAGGGCGCGTCCTCGCCGAGCGCCTCCTCGGCCGCGAGCCGCCGCACCGCGGACCGGATCTCCGCATCGTCCTCGCCCATCTCCGCGTCCTTACCTGTCGAGGTTGAGGCTCTTGATCACCCGGTCGAGCGCCTGGCCCTGCGGCGAGGTGTAGACCGGCGCGTCCTTCACCGCATCGTAATAGGCGGCCGGATCGTAGGTCGGGATGCCGAGGCGCAGGTAGTCCACCGTCAGCAGGCCCTGCGCCGCCAATAGCGCGTACTGCGCGACGAATTGCTGCGTGATCGCGGTCACCACGGTCGTGCGCGCGTCGAGCAGGTCCTGCTCGGCGTCGAGCACGTCGAGCGTGGTCCGCGCGCCGAGGGTCGCCTCCTCGCGCGTGCCTTCGAAGGCCTGCTGCTGGGCGACGACCTGCCGGCGCGAGCTCTCCAGGACGGCGCGCGAGACCAGGAGGTTCGCGAAGGCGTTGCCCGCCCGCTGCGCGATCTGCTCGGTGGTCAGCAGGAGGCCGGCGCGGGTCGCCTCGGTCTGCGCGACGGCCTGGCGCACCAGGCTGTCGATGCGCCCGGCCTGGTAGACCGGGCCGCTGAACGTGAGGCTCAGGTTCCGGCGCGTCCGGTCGCCGACGCCCTGGGGCTGCTCGTCGACGCTCGTCGCGAGGCCCGCGCCGAGGTTCAGCACCGGGTTGCGCGAGGCGTTGGCGCGCGAGGCGTTGATCTGCGCGACCGTGACCTCGCGCTGGGCGCGCCGGATCGAGGGGTGGGCGCGCACGGCGCGGGCCTTCGCCTCCTCTACGGTGACGGCCGGCAGCGGCGGATCGGCCGGCTGGCGCAGATCGCCCGGGAAGCGGCCGATGGCGCGGTTGTACTCCTCGCGCGCGATCGCGAGGTCGCCCTCGGCGCTGGCGAGCTGGCTGCGCCCGAGCGCCAGCCGCGCCTCCGCGAGGCTGACATCGGTGCGGGTGATCTCTCCGACCTCGAACCGGTCGCGCGCCGCGCTCAGCTCGCGGCCGATGAGTCGCACGTTGCTCTCGCGCAGGCTGACGATGCCGCGCGCGTTGAGCACGTTCATGTAGGCGCTCACCGCATCGAGGAGCACGTTCTGCTCGGCGACGACGAGCCCCTCGCGCAGGGCGAGCACGTTCTCCTTCGCGGCGTCGATCGCCAGCCGGTTGGCGCCGCCGTCCCACAGGGTGAGCTGCGCCGTGAGCCCCAGCGACGTGGTCAGGGTGTCGTTCGCCGGCTCCACGTAGTCGGACGAGATCTGCCAGTTCAGCACGGGATAGAGGGCGGCGACCGCCTGGGCCACGTCCTCGTCGGCGGCGCGCAGGAGGGCGCGGTTCTGATCCAGCAGGCCGGACGTCCGATAGGCCGAGATCAGCGCGTCGGTCAGGGTCTCGCCCGCGGCGGGCAGCGCGCCGAGCGCCAGGGCCGCCGCGGCCAGCGCGGCGCGCCACCGCGGGGCAAGTCGAGAATCCATGGCGCATCTGGCGGTCCCCCTGCCCGGCGGACCCCCGTCCGCTCGCTCCGTCCGGGTCTACGTGGCCCATCGCGGCAGGAATGTGAACCGCTCGGTTCGGTATCACAGCCGGAATGCCGGCACCGTTGCGAAACCACCCAGGACCGGCGCGCCGGCGTTGAAGATCGGACGCCAGTCGACCTGTCCGCCCGCCGCCACGCGGCCCAGTCGGACCTCCCCGAGCTCGCCGGCCATGTAGAGGGCCGCGATGCGTCCGCCGGGACGGACCTGCGCGGCGAGCGCGTCCGGAAGCGCCTCGATCCCGCCCTCGATCAGCATCGCGTCGTAGGGACCGTGCCGCGGCGCCCCGGCCGTCAGGGGACCCCGCTCGACGATCACGGTGTCGGCGCCGCTCTCGGCCAGGGCGGCCTCCGCCTCGGCGGCCAGGGCCTCGTCCTCCTCGAGGGCGACGACGGCCGCGACGAGCCGCGCAAGGACCGCCGCCGAATAGCCGGACCCCGAGCCGACCACCAGGACGAGGTCCTCCGGCGTGAGGTCCAGCGCGTCGAGCATCTTGGCCAGCGTGCGCGGCTCGAGCATCACGCGGCCCCCGCCGAGCGGCAGGTTCTCCCCGAGATAGGCCGCGCCCTGCAGGCGGGACGGCACGAACCGCTCGCGCGGCACCCGCAGGAGGGCGTCGATGATGGGAAACTCCGTCACGTCCGAGGGACGGACCTGCGTGTCGACCATGTTGCGGCGCAGGGCGGCGAAATCGGTCATGGGCATCCCCTCCGGCCGGGAGCCGGTCCGCACCCGTCGCCCTGCCCTCTGCCATGCCGGCGCGCGCCCCGCAATGCGGCGGCGGGCTTGCACGGGGCGGCGGCGGGCCGTATCCCCGCGGCATCCCGGCCGGCGAGTTGGCGGAGTGGTTACGCAGCGGATTGCAAATCCGTGCACACCGGTTCGATTCCGGTACTCGCCTCCACCCCGCGCGGCCGCCCGGGGCCCGGGACCGGGGGCGGCGGCCGATGTGGAACAACCTCAGGCTCGGCGCCGACGCCGACATAGGCGCCACCCTGGCGCGCCTGAGGGCGCTCAGGCGCTCCGTTCCGGTCGGCAACGCGACCAGCATCGTGACCGGCGCCGCCCTCGACATCGACCCCGAGGCGGTCGCCTCCGGCACCATCGACAGCGTGCGCGGCGAGATGTTCGCCCTCACCCTGGAGACCGCGGGCGCCGATCCGCGCTGGATCTCGGCCGTGCTGCGGATCGGACCGGCCGCGCTCGACGGCGCGGGAGCCGTCGTCCTCATCGCGCGCACGTCGGCGGCGCGGACGATCACCCTGCGCGCCTGCCTTCGCTCCCACCCGGACGGGGGCTTCGTGGACACGTTCTTCCCCAAGCGGATCGTCGCGACCGCGGACCCGAGCACGCATCTCGACGCCATCGACCTCTCGGCCGCCACGGATCTGCCGGGCGGCGCCTGCGAGCGCGAGCTGCTCCTCTTCTTCGACGCGCCCAGGTTCGAGTTCCGCCTGCTCGACCTGCGCCTCGCCATCGTCTGATCATGCCGCGCGACCTGGCGATAGCGATCCCGGTGCGCGACGCCGCCGAGGACCTGGACGCCCTGCTGGCGCAGGTCGGGCGCATGGGTCTCTTCGCGCAGGTCGTCGTGTCGGACGACGCCTCCGAGACGCCTTGCGACCCCGACCCGGCCCTCCTGCCCCACGTCCGCCTGGACGTGGTGCGCGCGCGCGCGCAGGGGGGTGCGGGCGCCGCGCGAAACCGAGCCCTGGACGCGGTCGTGACGCGCGACGTCCTCTTCTTCGACGCGGACGACCGGCTGCGCGCCGCCCTGCCCGCCATCGCCGCCCTGCACGAGGCGGAAGCCGCGGATTTCACCATCTTCCGGCATGCCGACACCCGCGTGACGGATCGCGCGGGCAGCTTCGCCCATGACGAGGCGCTCTGGGACGACGCCGCGCCCGAGGACGGGGCGCTCACCCGACCGCAGGCCGCCCGCCTCGCCCGCGTCGCGGCCTATCCGTGGAACAAGATCTATCGCACCGGTTTCCTGCGCGCCCAGGGCATCGCCTGCTCCGAGACGCCCGTGCACAACGACATCCTGCTCCACTGGGCGGGCTTCCTGCGCGCCGAGCGGATCGCCGCGAGCCGGGCGGTCGGGGCGCTCCACGTGATCGACCCGACCCGCCCGCACGTCACGCGCCGCATCGGGCCGGAGCGGCTGTGCCTGTTCGAGCCGATGGACGACGTGCTGGCGCTCCTGCGCGCGGCGCCGCACCGCGCGCTCTTCACCCCCGCTTTCGTCTGGTTCGCCCAGTCGGTGATCGCCTGGAACCTGCACATCCTTCGCGGCGAGGTGCGCGGCGCCTTCGCGGCCCGCGCGCGGGACTGGCTGGGCGCCCTCGCGCCGGCCGAGATCGCCGTGCACGCGGCCCGCCGGCCGGAGGAGGCCGCCCGCCTGACCGCCTTCATCGGCGGGGCGGACGCGCCGTGACCACGGCCTTCGTCGTCACCACCTTCGACGTCGCGCCCTATGTCGCGCGGTGCCTGGCCAGCGTGGCGGACTGCGCCAGGCCCGGCGACCAGGTGATCGTCGTCGACGACGGATCGACCGACGGGACGGACGCGGCCGCGCGCCGGGCGCTGGCGGCACTCGACCCCCGCATCGCGTCCGACCTCATCGCGCTCGGCACGAACACGCCCGGCGGGGTCGGCACGGCGGCGAATATCGGGATGGACGCGGCGGCGCGCGAGCACCTCGTCTTCGTCGACGGGGACGACTGGATGGCGCCGGGCGGCTACGCCTCCGCCATCGAGGCGGCGCGCCGCAGCGGCGCGGACGTGACCATCGCGGACTACCGCGAGCATCACGAGGCGACCGGCGAGACGCGTCATCCGGCGGACCGGGCGCTGTGGTCGGTGGCGGCGCCGCAGGTCCCGGACCGCCTGCGCGCGCTGCGCCATATCGCGGTGCCCTGGCGCAAGGTCTATCGATCAACCTTCCTCCGGGAGGAGGGCCTGCGCTTTCCGGAAGGCGATTTCTTCTTCGAGGACAACCCGTTCCACTGGCGGGTGTGCCTGGCGGCGGAGAGCTTCGCCTTCGTCCCGGCGGTGATCGCCCATCACCGCATCGGCCGCGCCGGGCAGACGATGGGCGCGGCGGGGATCGAGCTGGCCGCCTTCTTCGTGCACTACCGCGCGATCCGGGACGCCCTGCCGCCCGCCGAGGCGGCGCTCGGCGTCGAGGCGCTGGGCTGGCTCCTCGAGAACATGGCCTGGCAGCTCGGACGCGTCTCGCCCGAGGCGATCCTGCCCTACGCGGCGGCGGCCGCCGACTGCCTGGCCGAGGTGCCGGATGCGCTCTGGGAGGCCCTGCCGCCGGGCGGGACGGGGCGCGCGGACGCCGGGACCGTCGCCGTCGCCGGACTGCTGCGTCGGGGCGCGCTGGGGGCGGTGGTCGCGGCGCTGCACGGACGGTCGGTCGCGCGCGATCTCGCGGCGCTGCGCGAGGCGGTGGACGCGGCGGGCGCCGACGCGGCCGAGGCGCGGCGCCTGGCGACGGGGCTGTCGGCCTCTGCGGAGTTCGCGGCCCTCGCCGCGCTCGGCCCGCGCAAGGGCGGCGGGTGAGGCCGCCGCTCTCGCTGGCGGCCTACGGGATCGCCGCCACCGCCCTCGCGCCGGCCTTCGCCGCGGCGACGATCCCGGCCGGGCGCGGCGGACCGGGCGCCCTGCCCCAACGGTTCGGCCACGGGACGCCGCGGCTGGACGCTCCCCGCCTCTGGCTCCACGCGGCCTCGGTCGGCGAGGCGGCGGCGGCGCGCGGCGTGCTCGCGGCCTGCCTTGCGGCGGCCCCGCGCCTGAATGCCCTGGTCACGGTGCACACCGCCGCGGGCCGCGACGCCGCCCGCGGCTGGGAGGAGCCGCGCGCCGAGGTGCGCCTCGCGCCCTGGGACGTGCCGGGCGCGCAACGGCGCCTCCTGCGCGCCTGGCGCCCCGCGGCCCACGTCTTCGTGGAGAACGAGCTCTGGCCCGCGCGCCTGATGGCCTGCGCGCGCGCGGGCGTGCCGGTCCTGGCGGCGGGCGCGCGCATCTCCGAGCGCAGCGCCGCGCGCTGGGCCCGGCACGCCCCGCGCGCCATCGCGGCCCTGCTGCGGACGATCGCCTTCCTGTGTCCGCAGGACGCCGCCTCGGGCGCGCGCCTCGTGGCGCTGGGCCTGCCACCCGGCCGCCTGGGCCCGGCCGAGACGCTCAAGGCGGCGCTGCCGCCCGCGCCCGCCCTGCACGATGCCGGCGCGCTGGCCGCGGCCTTCCCGCGCCGGCGCACGGTGCTCGCCGCCTCGACCCATCCGGGCGAGGAGGCCCTTGCGCTCGCGGCCTTCGCCATCGCACGGCGGTCGCGGCCCGGCCTGCGCCTGATCCTGGCGCCCCGGCATCCGCGCCGCGTCGCCGATGTCGCGCGCGAGGTGCGCGCGGCGGGCCTGTCGCCGCTCCTGCGCAGCGACGGCGGAACCCGGGGCCTCGCCGATCCGGACTGCGTCTACGTCGCCGACACGCTGGGCGAGCTTCGCGCTCTCTACGAGCATGCGGCGCTGGCCTTCGTCGGCGGCTCCACGACCGACCTTGGGGGTCACACGCCCTTCGAGCCGGTCGCGGCCGGCTGCGCGGTCGCGCACGGTCCGGACGTGGCGAACGCGGCCGAGCCCTATGCCGCGCTCGCCTGGGCAGGGGCAGCGATCCGGGTCGCGGACGCCGAAGGGCTCGCCGCCGCCTTCGCCCTGACGGGCGATCCGGCCGCCCTGCGCGCGATGGCCGCCCGGGCGCGCGCCGCGTTGGCCCGGCCCGCCCCGGTGGTGCCGGGCCTCATCGCGGCGCGCGTCGCGGCCCTCCTCTAGAAGCTCTCGCTCAGAGGTTCGCCCGGCGGCGCAGGACGTCGATCCGGTCCTCCACCGCCGCGCCGGCGGGGATGGCGCGCGGCGCGTCGAGAAGCGTCGAGAACCAATGATCCGGCTTGTCCCGCGCCAGGCGGTGCCCCTCCCAGGACACGGCGCGCAGGACCGCCTCGGCCGCCGGGGGGAGCGCCGCCGGCACCGCGCGGCCCGAGAGCGTGCCCCAGATCGCCGTCCAGAGCCGCGCGACGGAGTAGGGGTTGTACCCCCCGCCGCCGAGCACGAGGAGCCGCGGCGCCACGGCCATCACGTCGCGCAGGACGCGCAGGTAGGCGCCGTTCGTGGCCCGCAGCCCCGAGAGGGGGTCCTCCGCCACCGAGTCCGCCCCGCATTGCAGGACGACCGCGTCCGCCCGGTGCCGTGCCAGGAGCGGCACGATCAGCCCGGCGCGCGCCGCGTCGAACGCCCCGTCCCCGGCCCCGCGCGGCAGCGGCAGGTTCCAGACGTTGCCCGCGCCCGCCTGCTCGAGGGGCCCACTGCGCGGCCAGCGGCCCTCCTCGTGGAGGGAGATCAGCAGGATCTCGGTCTCCGCGGCGAAGGCGAGCACCACGCCGTCGGGATGGTGCGCGTCGAGGTCGACATAGGCGACGCGCCGCGCGCCCAGCGTCCGCAGCCGCAGGATCGCAAGCACCGGGTCGTTGAGGTAGCAGAACCCGCTCGCCCGCCCTGGCAGGCCGTGATGCGTGCCGCCGGCCGGGTTGTGCACCCGCCGGGGCCCGCCGGCCGACATCAGGAGGTCCGCGGCCAGGAGGGAGCCGCCCGCGGCGGTCGCGGGGCGACGGTACATCTCGGGAAAGACGGGGTTCGAGGGCGTGCCGAGCCCGTGGCGCGCGCGGACCGCCTGCGACACGGCGCCGTCCCGCTCGGCGGCCATCAGGGCGGCCAGGTAGTCGGCGTCATGCCAGGCGCGCAGGGCCGCGGGCTTGGCGGTGGGCGCCGCACGCCAGGTGCCCGGCGGCAGCCACCCCAGGGCGGACGAGAGATCGCGTACCGTGGAGACGCGCGGAATCCGGAGGGGATGCCAGGCGCCATAGGTCGAGCGGCGGAAGATCTCGCCCCCGACCTGGATCGCCACCGGTGACGGTCCGCCGTCCTGCCCCATCCGCACCGCCGGTCGATTTCGCCCGGCTTGCCCTAGCCGGATGCGCCGCCGCCGTCTATCGTTCGCCCAAGGAAAACAGGTATCGCCGCGCCGGGATCGAACCCGGCCGGCGCACGGGCATCCCGGAGGCGAGACGCGTCATGAGGGCGTTCGGCATCAGGCAGCTGCCGCTCTCCATGGCCGGGGCGCGCAAGGGCGAGGTGCGCATGCAGCTCGCCGCGCTGCCCTGGCGCCTGCGCCGCGGCAAGGTTCAGGTGCTGCTCATAACCTCGCGCACCACGCGCCGGTGGATCGTGCCCAAGGGCTGGCCCATCGACGGGCGCACCCCGGCGCAGGCCGCCGCGACCGAGGCCTGGGAGGAGGCGGGCGCGCGCGGCACCGCCTCCCCGATCTGCATCGGAATCTACAGCTACACCAAGGGGATGGAGGTCGATCCGGACCTCCCCGTCATGGTGGCCGTCTATCCGTTCGAGGTGCGTGCCCTGGCCGCCGGATGGCCGGAGGCGGGGCAGCGGCGGCGCAAGTGGCTCAGCCGGCGCAAGGCCGCCGGGCGGGTGGACGAGCCCGAGCTCGCCGCCCTGATCGAGACGTTCGACCCCGCGCGCCTGTCCTGAGCCCCGCTTGCCGGACAGGCCCCCGCCGCCTATGCGGACGGGATGGTGAGATACGCCCTCAGGTGCGCGGCCGGACACGGCTTCGAGAGCTGGTTCGCCGGGTCGGATGCTTATGACGCGCTGCAGGCGCGCGGCCTCGTGACCTGCCCCGAATGCGGGACCGCCGAGGTCGACAAGTCCCTCATGGCCCCGCGCGTGCGCGGCGGCCGTGCTGCCGAAGGGCCGACCGGGGCCGTCGCCGCGCCCGCCCCGTCCCCCGCAGGGGGGGCCGCGCCCAAGGAGATCGCGGTGACGGACGCGGAGGCCGCCATGGCCCGCCTGCGCGCGCGGATCGAGGCGACGACCGACTATGTCGGCCGCCGCTTCGCCGCCGAGGCGCGCGACATGCACGAGGGGCGCGTCGACCACCGGCCCATCTGGGGCGAGACCACCCCCGCCGAGCGCCGCGCCCTCGCCGAGGACGGCATCCCGGCGCTCCCCCTGCCGTTCGGCCCGCGGGGGAAGTCGAACTGATGCTCACGGTCGTGACGGGCGCCTCGCGCGGGATCGGCGCGGCCCTGGCCGCCGCCTTGCCCGGCGAGGTCATCGGCACCTCCAGGGCGGGCGGCGGCGGGCTCGTGCCCCTCGACCTCGCCGCGCCCGATTTCGGCCCCCTCCGGGAGCGCATCGGCGACCGTCCGTTGGACGCGCTGGTCTGCAATGCCGGAATCTTCGAGGACCGGAGCGAGGCGCTCGAGGACGGCTATCCGCCCGCCATGTGGGCGCGCGGCTTCGCGGTGAACGCGGCGGGGCCGTTCCTGACGATGCAGGCCGTGCTGCCGAACCTGCGCGCGGCGCGCGGCAAGGTGATGATCGTCTCCAGCCAGATGGGCGCGTCGGACCATGCCGGCGGCGGGTCCTACGTCTATAAGGCGTCCAAGGCCGCGGCGATCAATCTCGCGCTGGGGCTGGCGGCGGATCTGCGCGCGGACGGGATCGCCGTCGGCGTCTACCATCCCGGCTGGGTCCGCACCGACATGGGCGGCGGAGGGGCCGCGATCTCACCCGAGGCGAGCGCCGCCGGGCTGGCGGAGCGCCTCGGCGCGCTGAGCGTGGCGACGACCGGCCGGTTCGAGACCTGGGACGGGCGGCCGCACGCGCTCTAGGCTCCCGGCCCGCGCGCCTTGCTCCGCCACCCCCGCGCGACTAGACGCGCGGCCATGTCGATCCTCGTGATGAAGTTCGGCGGCACCTCCGTCGCCACGCCCGACCGCATCCGCCGCGCCGCCAAGCGCGTGGGGCGCGAGGTCGCGGCCGGCCACGACGTGATCGTCATCGTCTCGGCGATGTCCGGCAAGACCAACGAGCTGGTCGGCTGGGTGGAGGAGACCTCGCCGATGTTCGACGCGCGCGAGTACGACGCGGTGGTCAGCTCCGGCGAGCAGGTGACGGCGGGCCTCATGGCCCTCACGCTGCAGCAGATGGACGTGCCGGCCCGCTCCTGGCAGGGCTGGCAGGTGCCGCTGATGACCTCGGACGCGCATGGCGCCGCCCGGATCGAGGCGATCCCGCGCGAGAACATCGTGCGGAAGTTCGAGGAGGGCTTTCGCGTGGCCGTCGTCGCGGGCTTCCAGGGGGTCAGCGCCGAAGGCCGGATCACCACGCTCGGGCGGGGCGGCTCGGACACCACGGCCGTGGCCTTCGCGGCCGCGTTCGGGGCGGTGCGCTGCGACATCTACACCGACGTGGACGGCGTCTACACCGCCGATCCGCGGATCGCTCCGCGCGCCCGGCGGCTCGGCCGCATCGCCTTCGAGGAGATGCTCGAGCTCGCCTCCCTCGGCGCGAAGGTGCTGCAGACCCGCTCGGTCGAGCTTGCGATGCGCCATGGCGTGCGCCTGCGGGTGCTGTCCTCCTTCGAGGAGGGCGAGGAAGGCGGCACGCTGGTGTGCCCCGAGGAGGACATCGTGGAATCATCCGTCGTCTCGGGCATCGCCCATTCCAAGGACGAGGCGAAGATCACCCTGATCGGCGTGGACGACACGCCCGGCATCGCCGCCGCCATCTTCGGCCCGCTGGCCGAGGCCGGCGTGAACGTGGACATGATCGTGCAGAACATCTCCGAGGAGGGTCAGACCGACATGACCTTCTCCTGCCCCGTCGGGCATGTCGCGCGCGCCCGCGCCGCGGTGGAGGACGCGCCCGCGCTCGGCTTCTCCCGGATCGAGGTCGACGACGGCGTGGCCAAGGTCTCGGTGGTCGGGATCGGGATGCGCAGCCATGCCGGCGTCGCCGCGCGCATGTTCGCCGCGCTCAGCCGCGAGGGCGTGAACATCAAGGTCATCACCACCTCGGAGATCAAGATCTCGGTCCTGATCGACCGCAAGTACACCGAGCTGGCCGTCCAGGCGTTGCACGACGCCTTCGCGCTCCACGCCGCCCCGCGCGCGGTGGCCGAGGCGTCGCCCCGCGCGGGCGCGGCCTGATCCCATGTCGGGGCGGGGCCGCGAGAGCGAGAGCCGGAGGCTGCTGGGCAGCCTGCAGGAGACCCTGGCGGCCGGCGGCGGCGGTCAGGCGCGGCTCGACCGGATCGCCACCCTGGTCGCGGAGTCGCTGAGGGTCGAGGTGTGCTCGATCTACCTGGCGCGGGGCGGCGACATGCTGGAGCTCTGCGCGACCCGCGGGCTGAACCCGGACTCCGTCCATCAGGTCCGCATGCGGCTGGGCGAGGGCCTCGTGGGCCGCGTCGGGCGCTACGGGCGGGTGGTCAACACCGCCGACGCGCCCTCCGAGCGGGGCTTCCGCTATTTTCCGGGCACCGGGGAGGACAGGTTCAGCAGCTTCCTCGGCGTGCCGATCCGGCGGCAGGGCGAGGGGCTCGGCGTCCTCGTGGTGCAGTCCCGCGCGTCGCGCGACTATTCCGACGACGAGGTCTACGCCCTGGAGGTCGTGGCGATGGTCCTGGCCGAGATGGCCGAGACCGGGGTGTTCGCCGCGGAGGACGGCGCCGTCCTGCACGCCGTGCTCTTCCGCGGTCGCTGCGCGCAGGAAGGGACCGCGCGCGGCGCCGTCTGGCTGCACGATCCGCGGGTCGCGGTCCTCAACCCCATCTCGACGGACCCGGAAGCCGAGAAGGCGCGCCTGACCGCCGCGATGGGCGAGCTGCGCGGCGGGATCGACGCGACCCTGGACCGCCTCGCGCCGGCCGCCAGCGACCAGCGCGCGGTCCTGGAGGCCTACCGCATGTTCGCGGGCTCGCGTTCCTGGCTGCGCCGGATGATCGCGGACGTGGAGAGCGGGCTCTCGGCGGAGGCCGCCGCCGAGAAGGAGCAGATCAGCGCCCAGGACCGTCTGAGCCAGGTGCCCGACCCCTATCTGCGCGAACGCCTCCAGGATCTCGACGACCTGTCCAACCGCCTGCTGCGCATCCTCACCGGCCAGGGCAAGGAGACCGGCGCGACCATGCCGCCCGACGCCGTGCTGGTGGCGCGCAACATCGGGCCCGGCGACCTGCTGGACTACGGCCGAAGGCTGCGCGGGATCGTGCTGGAGGAGGGCTCGGTCGGCAGTCATGCCGCCATCGTCGCGCGCGCGCTCGCGATCCCGCTCGTGATCCAGGCGAAGGGCGTGATGACCGCCGCCCTCAACGGCGACCGGATCCTGGTCGACGGCGACGAGGGCGTCGTCCACCTGCGCCCCGACGACACCGTGGAGACCGCGTTCCGGGACAAGCTCGCCATGCAGGCCGCCCAGCAGGAGCGCTACGCCTCCGTCCGGTCGCTGCCGGCGCAGGCGCGCTGCGGCTCGGTGGTGGAGCTGCACATGAACGCGGGGCTGATGGCCGATCTGCCAAGCCTGGAGGGCTCGGGCGCCGAAGGGGTGGGCCTCTTCCGCACGGAGCTGCAGTTCCTGGCCCGCGCCGGGGTGCCGCGCCGGGGCGAGCTGGCGGCGCTCTACGGCCGGGTCATGGACGCGGCGAAGGGCCGGCGCGTGATCTTCCGCACGCTCGACATCGGCTCGGACAAGGTCCTGCCGTTCATGAAGCGGGAGGTCGAGCCCAACCCCGCGCTGGGCTGGCGCGCGATCCGCGTCGGCCTCGACAAGAAGGGGGTGATGCGCATGCAGCTCCAGGCGCTGATCCGGGCCGCGGCCGGGCGGCCGCTCTGGGTCATGTTCCCCTTCGTCGCGCAGTTCGACGAGTTCCGCGAGGCGCGCCAGCACCTGCTGGACGAGCTGGACCGGGAGGCGCGGCTCGGCCATGTCCTGCCGCCCGAGACGAAGATCGGCGCCATGCTGGAGACGCCGAGCCTCGCCTTCGCGCCGCGGCAGTTCTTCGAGATGGCCGATTTCGTCTCCATCGGCGGGAACGACCTCAAGCAGTTCTTCTTCGCCGCCGACCGGGAGAACGAGCGCGTGCGCCGCCGCTACGACACCCTCAACGTCAGCTACCTGACCTTCCTCGCGCATATCGTCGGGCGCTGCGCGGAGACCGGCACGCCGCTCTCGTTCTGCGGCGAGGACGCGGGCCGCCCGCTCGAGGCGGTGGCCTTCGCGGCGATGGGCCTGCGCGCCCTCTCGATGCGGCCCGCGTCGATCGGACCGGTCAAGACGATGCTGCGATCCATCGACCTGGACGCGGCACGCATGGTGATCGACGCGTCGGCCCAGAGCGGCGCGCAGTCGGTGCGACCGGCGCTCCGCGACTGGATGCGGGGCGCCGCCGCAGGCTAGCAGGTGGCCAGGGCCCGGAGACGCGTGATGCGGTCGCCCGCGCTGTCCTGGCTGGTGAGCTGCGCCTCCACCGCGGCCTCGCTGCCGAGGCAGGCGACGGCCTGGGCGTAGAGCTCGTCCTCGGTCTGCGCGGCCGCGGAGAGCGGGGCCGCGAGGGCGGCGGCGAGGGCGATGGCGGCGATGCGGGTCATGGGGTCCCTCCTGGGGGAAGCTGTTCTGCCACCGCATAACGGGCGCGGACCGACCCCGGTTCCCGGCCCGGATCAGCGTTTGGCCGGCGCCTCGGCGAGCATCTCGCGGAACGTGGCGACGAGGGCGGGATGGTCCATGTCGCGGTCGCGCGCGATCGCCCGGAGGCCGAAATGCACGCGGGCCATGTCTTGATAATAGGACGTGTACACCCAGTTGACCGCCGCGCCCGCGACCGCGCCCAGGATCGGCACCGCCTGCGCCGCCAGCTTGCGCCCCATCGTCACCGCGAAGATCGGCGCGACCCGGCCGATGACCGCCTTCATCCCCGGCCCCGCGAGGGCCAGACGAAGGGTGAGGAACCCCGCCTCCCCGCCCTCGTCCCCGGTCAGGGGGCCGGCGGCGGCGAAGACCTGAAGGCAGTCGAGGCGGGTGTCCTCCTGCGCCGGGTCGAAGCCGTGCTCGGCGGCGATGGACTGGATCGCGCGCATGAGCACCGTCGTGGTCACCGGGATCTCGGCCATGGCGGAGGGAAGTCCGCCGACCCCGCCCGCGGCGCCCATCGCGCTGGTCATGGCGGTGGTGAGCCAGTCGGCCGGGTCCGGCAGGCGCCCGCCGCGCGTTCTCTTGGCGCCCGCATAGCTGAGCTCCAGGGCGCGGGCGGCGGTGGATTCGAGCTGGCCGCGCACGGGGCCGGGGATGCGGTCCGCGAGCGAGCCCGCCTGATCCCCCAGCAGCGAGAGGAGGCGCATGCCCGGCCCGGACGCGCCGCGGTGGACGGCGACGAGCGCGCGCAGGTCGGCGTCCAGCGTGACGTCCGGGGCGGAGGCGTCGCCCTCCGGGGTATCGGTCGCGTCGGTCATGACAGGCTCTCCTTTGGATTGGGAACGCGGGCGGCGCCCGCGGGGTCCGCCGTCACCGGTCCGTCGACGCCGTCCCAGGCGCCGGTGGCGAGGGCGCGCCCCAGCACGCGCGCCGGATCGGTCGGCGGCGGCATGACCACGCCGGGGACATGGGCGAAGCCGAAGCGACGGTAGTAGCCCGCGTCCCCGACCAGGAGGACCCGGGCCCAATCCCCGGCGCCGGCGAGCGCGCCCTCGATCAGAAGGGCGCCCAGGCCCTCGCCCTGCCGCGTGGGGTGCACGGCGACGGGGCCGAGCAGGAGCGCGGGCGCCGCCCCGACGCGCACGGGCCAGAATCGGATCGCCCCGGCCAGGATGCCCTCCGCATCGCGCGCGACCTGGCACAGATGGGCGATCGGCGGGCCGGTCCGCAGGCGGTAGGACGACAGCGCCCCGCGCCCCGGCGCGAACGCGGTGTCGAGCAGGGCCTCCACCTCCCAGCCGTCCTCCTGCGTCTCGCGCGCGAGGCGGTAGCGCTCCATCGGTCCCCCCTCGCGGCACGGGCGCAGGCATCCCCCGGCGCGGCCCGGCTTTCAACCCGCGCGCGGCGCCGATAACCCCATCGGAGTCCCCAGGAGGAGCCCGCCCCCATGTTCTACCGCCCCGCGGACGGCCACGGCCTGCCCCACGACCCGTTCGGCGCGATCGTCGCCCCCCGGCCCATCGGCTGGATCTCCACCCGCGGCGCGGACGGATCCGAGAATCTCGCGCCGTACAGCTTCTTCAACGCGGTCGCATATTCGCCCCCGCAGGTCATGTTCGCCTCGACCTCCGCCAAGCCGGACAGGGACGGCACCAAGGACACCGTCGCCAACATCCGCGAGACGGACGTCTTCTGCGTCAACGTCGTCGCCTACGCGATGCGCGCGGCGATGAACGAGACCTCCGGCCCCTGGCCGCGCGAGACGGACGAGTTCGAGCACGCCGGCATCGCGCGCGCGACCTGCGAAACGATCCCCTGCAGCCGGGTCGAGGGCGCGCCGGCCTCCCTGGAATGCCGCCTGACGCGGATCGTGACCCTGCCCGGCCGCGCGAACGTCGTCGTGTTCGGCGAGGTGACGGGCGTGCACATGGCGGCCGACTGCCTGAAGGATGGGCGCTTCGACGCGGCCAGCTACGTGCCGCTCGCGAGGCTGGGATATCGCGACTACACCGCCGTGCGCGAGACCTTCGAGCTGGACCGTCCGGGCGAAACCCGCTCATCGGGTTGACCGAGGGGTAGCTGGCCCTTTTGGGACGCCTGCGGACTCGCTAGGTGGTCCATGCGGTATCCGGCTGCCAAGGGGACATCCGAATGACCACGGTCTCGATCGCGCTCGCGTCCTACAACGGCGCGCGTTACATCGGCGAGCAGCTCGCGAGCCTCGTGTCGCAGACCCGCCCGCCCGACGAGGTGATCGTCTCCGACGACGGCTCGACCGACGACACGCTCGAGATCGCGCGCGCCGTCGCCGCCGCGCACCCCTCCCTTGGGCTGCGGATCGTCGCCAACGACCGTGACAAGGGGTATACCGGCAACTTCGTCACCGCCTTCGCCGCGACCACCTGCGACGTCGTGATGCCCTGCGATCAGGACGACGCGTGGCGTCCCGCCAAGATCGAGCGGATGGTCGCCCATCTGGAGGCGCACCCGGCCTGCCAGCTGGTCATGCACGACCTCGCCTTCGCGGATGGCGAGATGCGGCCCCTGGGCCAGACCAAGCTCGAGCGGATCCGCTCCTTCGGCGATCCGATGCGATACTACACCGTCGGCATGGGGATGGCGGTGCGCCGGCCGTTCCTGGCGGCGGCCACGTCCGGGTTCCAGGTTCCGGGCCAGGCCTACGACAACCACATCGCCCGCCGGGCGCAGTGGCTCGGGGCCAAGGACATCATCGACGACGTGCTCGCCGACTACCGCCGGCATGGGGAGAACGCGAGCCAGACCGAGCTCTTCCAATCGACCGAGGTGACGACCGGGCCGGGCCTGTGGCTCGCCCATATCCGCGACCGGATGCTGAAGCTCGCGCCCGGCGGCGACCTGATGCCGATCGCCGAGGCGCAGGCGGAGTTCGCCGAATGGCTCGACGAATACGAGGGCGACCTGATCCGCGCCGGTATGCCGGCCGCGCAGATCGCCGCCGCGCGCCGCGACGTCGGGGAGGAGACCGCCGTCGTCGCGCACCGCCTCGCCCTGCGGCGGCAGCCCCGCGCCATTCGCCTGGCGGGGATCGCGCGCCTCTACGCGGCGGGCGGCTACGCCCGGTTCAGCGGCGCGAGGGCGGCGGCGAAGGACATGGCCCTGCCCCGCCTCCGGGGTTAGTGCCCGCCGGCGAGCCGGCCCGTGCGCACGCCGTAGTCGACCGCGATCTGGTAATCCGGGTCGTCCCCCGAATCCACCATCAGCTGCCCCGCATTGGTCAGGAGGCGATGGCATTCGCGGGTGAGGTGCCGCAGCTGCACCTGCTTGCCCGCCGCCTGGTAGCGCGCCGCGACGGCCTCGATCGCGTTGAGCGCCGACTGGTCGGCGACGCGGCTCGCCTCGAAGTCGATGACCACGAGCGAGGGGTCTCCCTCGACGTCGAAGAGCTCGGCGAAGCCCTCGGCCGAGCCGAAGAAGAGCGGCCCGTCCACCTGGTAGACCTTCGCCCCCTCGGGCGTGCGGTAGGTCCGCGCGTGGATGCGGCGCGCGTTCTGCCAGGCGTAGACGAGCGCGCTGACGATCACGCCCACGACCACGGCCACCGCGAGGTCCTGCCAGACGGTGACCACGGTCACGAGCACGATGACGAACGCGTCCGTCCTCGGCACCCGGCGCATGATGCGGAAGCTGTTCCAGGCGAAGGTGCCGATCACCACCATGAACATCACGCCCACCAGCGCGGCGAGCGGGATGATCTCGATCACCGGGGAGGCGACGAGGATGAAGGCCAGCAGGAACAGCGCCGCCGAGATGCCCGACCAGCGCGTGCGCCCGCCGGACTTCACGTTGATCATCGACTGCCCGATCATGGCGCAGCCGCCCATGCCGCCGAAGAAGCCGGTGACGGTGTTGGCCGCGCCCTGGGCGATGCACTCCTGCGACGCGCCGCCCCGCTCGCCCACGATCTCGCCCACGAGGTTGAGGGTCAGGAGCGACTCGATCAGGCCGATGGCGGCGAGGATGACCGCGTAGGGCAGGACGATCTCGAGCGTCTCCCAGGTCAACGGCACCATCGGCACGTGGAAGGCCGGAAGCCCGCCCTCGATGCTCGCCAGATCGCCGACGCGGGGCACGTCGATCCCGAAGACGATGACGATGAGCGCGGTGATCCCGATCCCGGCCAGCGGCGCGGGGATCGCCGTGGTCAGCTTCGGCAGCGCCCAGATGATCGCCATCGTCAGAACCACGAGCGCGAGCATGATCGCGAGCGGCGTGCCCGCCATCCACTCCCCGCCCGCCATGCCGTGCCCGGTCGCCACCGCCGTGCCGGGCACCTGGAACTGCGTCAGCTGCGCCATGAAGATCACGATCGCGAGCCCGTTCACGAAGCCGAGCATCACGGGGTGCGGGACGAGGCGGATGAACTTCCCCCAGCGCATCACCCCGACGACGATCTGGATCGCGCCCATCACCACCACGGTGGCGAAGAGATACTCCACCCCGTGCTGCGCCACGAGCGAGACCATGACCACCGCAAGCGCGCCCGTCGCGCCGGAGATCATCCCCGGCCGTCCGCCGACCAGCGCCGTGATGAGGCCGACGATGAACGCGGCGTACAGCCCCACGAGCGGGTGCACCCCCGCCACGAAGGCGAAGGCCACCGCCTCCGGCACCAGCGCGAGCGCCACCGTGAGGCCGGCCAGGATCTCGATCCGCAGGCGCGCGGGCGACAGCGCGTCGATCCGGTAGTCGGTCAGGGAGAACCGCCGCGCCATGTCGGCCAGGGGCGTCGGCGCACGGGTGTCTTGGTCGCTCACGGGTGCGTGGCCTCCGGGACGGGTGATTGCGGATATCGGGGTCGCGCCGCGGTTAGCACCATCCGGCGCGCGGTTAAAGGGACGCGGCCCGCCCCGCGGGCGCGACGCGCGGCAGGCGGTACGAATATCGCCGCGATCCCGGCGATCACGCCATATTTCACGGGCCTGGTCACGATGGCGCGCGTGTTCGGTGCGTGTCCGGCGGCCTTGGCCGGATGGCCCTCGAACCCTCTCGCAGGACCGCACTCCCGTGCCTGCCATGGACCTGTCCGAGGTTGCTCCTTCCTTCCTCGATCAGCCCTGTGGCGTGCTCGCGAACGTCTCGGCCGGGTACGTCTACGCCGTCGGTCTCCCGTGGGACGACCTCCTGTCGTACTCGTTCTCTTCGACGGAGGTGCGTGCGGACCTCGACGGCACGGTCTCGGCCGAGATGGGGGGCACGGACTTCTCCAGGGGCGCGTTCGACGGCACCGCGCTCTCCTTCGAACACGGTACGATGGGGACGATGCGTTTCTTCGTTGACGGCTTGGAGCAGGTGCGCGTGACGGGCATGGCCGTCGATCTGGGGCTCGTCACCTCCAACCTGCGGTGGGCGGCGTCGGCCGGGGGCACGTCTTCCTTCGAGGACGCCCTCTACGGCGAGCTGACCGAGTTCTCGAATGCGGGGTGGACGATCCTGAGCAACTCCGGGGCCGACACCATCGAGTTGGTCGGGGACGACGCGCTAGGCTTCGCCGTCGGTTGTGCCGGCGATGACACCTTCGACGGGCGGGGCGGGGACGACTGGCTGTTCGGCGGCGCTGGGAACGACATGCTGACCGGCGGCGCCGGGCGCGACGCGCTCTCAGGTGGTCGCGGAGCGGACGTGTTTGTCTTCCACCCGGGCTTCGGCGCAGACATCGTCGCGGATTTCTCCGTGCGGCAGGGCGACTTTCTAGATTTCTCGGCCACCGGGCCCGTGCAGGCCCATGACATGGAGAACGGCGCTGGCATCCACTTCCACTGGCAGGGCGGCAGCGTCGACGTCCTGGGCATCGACGCCGCCGACCTGTCCTTCGTCCTCCCGTGACCCTCGCGGCCCGTCGCGCCCTCCCCTAGCCTCTCCCCGCGGCTGGGAGGGGGATTCGGCATGGGCAAGACGATGATCGGCGTGATCGGCGGATCGGGGGTCTACGAGCTGGACGCCCTGGAAGGCGCGGAGTGGCGCGAGGTCGAGACGCCCTGGGGGGCGCCCTCGGACGCGATCCTGACCGGAACGTTGGACGGGGTGGCGATGGCCTTCCTGCCGCGGCACGGGCGCGGTCACGTCCATGCGCCTACGAGCGTGCCCTACCGGGCCAATATCGACGCGCTCAAGCGGCTGGGCGTCACCGACGTGATCTCCGTCTCCGCGTGCGGCTCCTTCCGCGAGGAGATGGCGCCGGGGCATTTCGTGATCGTCGACCAGTTCATCGACCGCACCTTCGCGCGGGAGAAGTCCTTCTTCGGTCAGGGCTGCGTGGCGCATGTGTCGGTCGCGCACCCGACCTGTCCGCGCCTCTCCGCCGCCTGCGCCGAGGCGGGCGAGGCGCAGGGCGTCACCATCCATCGCGGCGGGACCTACCTCGCCATGGAGGGCCCCCAGTTCAGCAGCCTCGCCGAATCGAAGATGTACCGCGAGGCCTGGGGCGCGGACGTGATCGGCATGACGAACATGCCCGAGGCCAAGCTCGCCCGCGAGGCCGAGCTCTGCTACGCTTCCGTCGCCATGATCACCGACTACGACAGCTGGCACCCCGACCATGGCGAGGTCGACGTGACCGACATCATCCGCACCCTCCAGGGGAACGCCGCCGCCGCCCGCGGCCTGGTCGCGCGGCTGCCGGCGCTCCTCGGCGCGGCGCGGCCGCCCTGCCCCCATGGCTGCGACCGGGCGCTGGAGCACGCGATCCTGACCGCGCCGGGCGCGCGAGACCCCGGCGTGACCGCCCGGCTGGACGCCGTCGCGGGGCGCGTCCTGTGAGCGCGCCCAAGTCCATCGAGGACTACATCCGCACGATCCCGGACTTCCCCCACGCGGGCATCATGTTCCGGGACGTGACGACGCTGTTCGCCGATCCGCGGGGGATGCGCCTGGCGGTGGACCGCCTCCTCGATCCGTTCGCGGGCACCAAGATCGACAAGGTCGCGGGGCTCGAGGCGCGGGGCTTCATCCTGGGCGGGGCCGTCGCCCATCAGCTCGGCACCGGCTTCGTGCCGATCCGCAAGAAGGGCAAGCTGCCGGGGGCCCGGATCGAGCAGGCCTACACGCTGGAATACGGCGAGGCGGTGATGGAGCTGCACGAGGACGCGATCCTGCCCGGCGAGCGCATCCTCCTGGTGGACGACCTGCTCGCGACCGGCGGCACCGCCGAGGCCGGCATCAGGCTCATCGAGCGGCTCGGCGGCGCCATCGCCGGCTGCGCCTTCGTCATCGACCTGCCCGATCTGGGCGGCCGAGCCCGGATCGAGGGGCTCGGCCACCAGGTCCACGCGCTGACAGCATACGAGGGTGAATGAGGCGAGGGTCCGGCGTGCCGGGCCCTGAAATGCGTCACCCCTCCGGCGCGGGGGGGCCGATCGTGGAGGCCTGCCGCACCACCCGGAGCGATCCGCGCAGGACGACGTCCCAGGCCGGCTGCAGGTAGGCCGGACATTCCTCCCGGTTCGTCGCGCGGCCCTCGGCGGTCGGGAGCGGCAGCCCGCGGGAGTCGAGGTCCGAATCAGACGGGATCCATATCTGGGACGCGTGAAACGCGAGGCCCTGGCGCCCATCGTCAGGCGTGACCCTGAATGAGGAGCGCACCGAGCAGACCCGGTCGCCCCGGTTGAGTGCCTCGATCATCCGGCGCTCGCAGCGCTCGCCGTATTCGGGGTCCTGCCCCACGCGGAGCTTGATCATCCGTCCGTCGATCACCCCGGGGGGTAAACCGGTCGTGCCTTCGGTGGCGCGCTCCGCGAAGACGTCCACGATCACCGACCGGACGAAGGGGATGCTGTCGGCGACCACGTTCGAGAACGAGGCGTGCACCGAGCGCACGTCGAACGCGTCGGGGGGGATCGTGGGTTCGCACAGGATGCGATGGGTCCCGTCCGGGCGGAACGCGTAAACGCGGCCGGCCGCGTCGTCGGCATCCGCGATCCGGCTGCCATGCCTGTAAGCGTGCGCGATGTCGTCGCC
Organism: uncultured Alphaproteobacteria bacterium; assembly: GCA_963832275.1. Taxonomy (GTDB): domain Bacteria; phylum Pseudomonadota; class Alphaproteobacteria; order Rhodobacterales; family Rhodobacteraceae; genus Hasllibacter. The sequence continues at coordinate 2,187,405 of CAWHTQ010000019.1, read as the reverse complement.
GCCCACCGTGCCCGCCAGCACGCCGACCGAGAACGCGAGTCCGATCAGGAGGGCGAAGAGCCCGACGATGGAAATCCACGTCTTCTTGAGGACGATGGCCATGGTCCCACCCTCAATTGGGGCAGCAGACCGACCCGCAGACGTAGTGCGTCTCCGGGCAGGTCGGCGCGGCGGGAGCCGTCGGGGCGGCCTGTGCGAGGGTCGCTCCGCTCCCCGGCGCGATCGGGGCGAGGATCAAGGCTATGGCGAGGATCATGGACGATCTCCTGGAATATGGGCTCGTGGCCGGAGGTAATGATATTTTTGATACACATGTCCTAACGGCATGTCTGTCACGTGATGCGATGTATTCGGCCGCTATCGGCGGTGGGCGACGCCGCGACGTGGCAGGCGGCCCGGACGCCCGGCGCCGAGAGGGGGTCGTCCCGGCTCAGCCCGTGGGCGGCGATGCCGGGGCCGATCCGGGTCCGGCGGGCGCCAGAACGGCGCCGGGGTTCATGATCCCGGATGGATCGAGCGCGCGCTTGATCGCGCCCATCGCCGCGAGCGCGGCGGGATCGCCGTAGCGCCTGAGGTCGTCGACCTTGGCGCGCCCGATCCCGTGCTCCGCGCTGATCGCGCCGCCCAGTGCGTGGACGGTATCGTGGATCGCGCGCGTCAGGGCGTCCCGGACGCCCGCATAGGACTCTCGCGTCCGGCCGGCGGCCGGGAACAGGTTGTAATGCAGGTTTCCGTCGCCGACATGGCCGAAGCTGTTGACGCGCACGTCGGCGATCCGCGCCGCGGCCTCGCGCCCGCGCGCCACCATCGCGGGGATCGCCTCGAGCGGCACGCTGACGTCATGGGAGGCGATGGCGCCGGTGCGGCGGTTCGCCTCCGGAATGCCCTCGCGCACGGCCCAGAACTCCGCCCGCTCGCGCGCCGAGCGCGTCAGCGCTCCGTCGGTGACGAGCCCGGCCTCGGCTCCCGCGGCCGCGACGGCCTCCAGCGCCGCGGCCGCGCCCTCCTGCGCCGTGCCCACGTCGATCAGGACGGACCAGTCCGGCGGCCCGGCCAGCGGCTGGCGCACCTCCGGCAGCTGACGCGCCAGCATGCGCAGCCCCTCCCCGTCGATCAGCTCGAAGGCGCTCACGACCTCGCCCATCATGTCCCGCGCCAGTGCCAGGAGTTCCAGCGCCGCGCGCGGGGAGGACACGGCCAGCATCCCCGCCGCCATGTCGCGGGGCCGCGGGACGAGGCGCAGGCTCGCCGCGCAGATGACGCCGAGCGTGCCCTCCGCCCCGATCAGCAGATGGCGCAGATCGTAGCCCATGTTCGCCTTCCGCAGGCGGTGCGCGCCGCGCATGATCGAGCCGTCCGGCAGAACCGCCTCCACGCCCAGCACCAGGTCGCGCATGTTGCCGTGGCGCAGGACCCCGGTGCCGCCCGCATTGGTCGCCATCAGCCCCCCGATCCGCGCGCTGCCCTCGCTCGCCAGCGTCAGTGGGAAGAGGCGGCCCGCCTCCTCGGCGGCGTCCTGCACCGCCGCGAGGACGCACCCGGCCTCGACCTCGATGACGTTCTCCAGCGGACGCACCGCGCGGATGCGGTCCATCCTCTCCAGGGACAGGAGGAGGCAGGGGACCTCGGCCACGTGACCGCCGACGAGGCCGGTGGCCCCGCCCAGGGGGATCACCCCCACCTCCGCCGCGGCGCATGCGGCGACGATGCGCGCCACGCCCTCGGTGTCGCGCGGCCGGGCGACCCAGCGGGCGGCGCCCCGGCGCAGTCCGCGCTGCTCCTCGTTGTGACGGTCCTCCGCGGCGACCAGGGTGCCGGGCGGCAGGGTCCGCGCCAGGCTCTCGGCGAAGGCGTCGTCGGCCGGGGCGAGGCTCACTCCGCCGGGCCGGCGGGCTCGATCAGCCATTCGGGCTCCAGCACGACGATCGTCGGCCGGTCGGGCAGGTCCCGCAGGGACAGCTCGATCGACGCGGCGCCGGGGCGCTCGATCTCGAACTCGCCGGCCATCTCGACGAGGAACCGCTCCAGGTTGGAGCGCCCGAACCAGTGCATCGGGATAACGACCTGCGACCTGAGGGTGCGCAGCACCTCGATCAGGTCCGGCCGCGGCAGGGTCAGGCCCCCGTCCACAGGCGCCATGACCACGTCCATCCGGCCCAGGGCCGCGTATTGCGCGTCGTCCGGAACGTGGTGCAGGTGGCCCAGGTGCCCGATGCACAGGCCCGCCGCCTCGAACACGTAGATCGAGTTGCCGTCCCGGGTCGCGCCCCCGCCCTGCCCCTCGGCGAAGACGCTGCCGCGGATGTCGGTGGGCACGTTGCGCACGAAGAGGTCGCCGGATTCGACCGCCTGCCCCGCGCCGGTCCAGCCGCGCATGACGTGCGGGATGCGCGGATCGGGGGCGCCGGTCCAATGGGAGGAGTGCGCGCGGTTCATCGTCACGACGTCGGGATAGAAGTCCGTCGCGCCGATGAACCCCACGTAGTCGGTGATCGCCGTCGCCCCGCCACCTGTCTCCAGGAGGAACATCGCGTGATCGATGTAGTGAAGGCGCACGGCGAACGGGTCCAGCCCGCCGGCGAAGGACGCGCGGTGGACGAACTCCACCCCCGGCGCCTGCGCGACGGCGATGCAGTGGGAAGCCCGCGGGGCCTGCGCGAACGCGGGGGCGGCGAGGAGGGCGAGGATCGCGGCGAGGATACGCATTTCCCCAGCCTAGCGGCGCCGTCCCGCCGCGCCCAGCCTTTCCGCTCGGACGCGTCGCCGCGCCGCGGTCGGCGCCTAGGACGCGCCCGTCCGCCCGCGCCGATCCGACCGCAGGCAGGCGTAGAGCACATGCGTGCGCCAGCGTCCGGCGATCTGCAGGTAGCTCTGCGCGACGCCCTCGTACTTGAAGCCCGAGCGTTCGAGGACCGCGCGCGAGGCCGCGTTCTCCGGCAGGCAGGCGCTCTCGATCCGGCTGAGGTCCAGCGCGGTGAACGCGTGATGCACGGCCGCCGGGATCGCCTCGCCCATATAGCCCTGGCGCGCATGGGCGGCGCCGACCCAGTAGCCCATCGTGCCGGCCTGCGCCGGGCCGCGGCGCACGTTGTCGAGGGTGAGCGCCCCGACCAGCGCGCCGGTCGCGCGCAGCTCCAGCAGGAGCGGCAGGCCCGTGCCGCCGCCGATGGCCCGCTGCGACCAGGTCACGCGGTTCACGAAGGCCCGTCGCGAGAGGTGGTCGCGCGCCCAGACCGGCTCCCAGGGACGCAGGAAATCCTCGGAGCCGGCGCGCAGGGCGGCCCAGGCGCGATAGTCCGAATGCGCCGGCGGGCGGAGCGTCAGGCGCTCGGTCTCGATCCGGACGCGCGAGCCCGGCCGCAGGAACATCTCAGGCGGCGAGCCGCGCGCGCAGCGCGGCCATGTCCGGCGCCGGTCCCTCGGGGCCGTAGATCGCGAGCGCGGCGGGCGCGCCGTCCGCGATGCGCTCGGCATGGGCGCGCACGTCGCCGGTCGTGACCGCGTCGATCCGCGCCAGGGTCTCCGACACGGGGATGACCCGGCCCCAGATCGAGACCAGCCGCGCCAGCCGCTCGGCCCGCGCCGACGGGCTCTCGATCCCCATCACCAGCCCGGCCTTCATCTGCGCGCGCGCGCGCGCGACCTCGGCCGGACCCATGTCCTGCGCCGAGCGGCGCAGCTCGTCCATGGTCAGCTCAGCCAGCGCGCCGAGCTGCTCGCCCGTGGTCCCGGCGTAGATCGTGGTCATGCCGGTCTCGTCATGCGCGCCCGCCTGGGCGAAGATCGTGTAGCACAGGCCGTGCTCCTCGCGGATGCGCTGGAACAGCCGGCTCGACATGCCGCCCCCCATCGCGGTCGCGTGGATCTGCGCCGTGTAGACGCCATCGTCGCGGTATCCCGGACCCTCGAACGCCAGCGCGAAATGCGCCTGCTCAAGGTCGCGCGCCACGCGGCGCTCGCCGCCGGTGAAGGTCGCGCGCGTGGCGACATGCTGGCGCCGATCGACCAGGTGGCCGAGCAGGCGCTCGGCCTGCGCCATGATCTCGTCGTGGTCGACCTCGCCCGCGGCGGCCACGATCATGCGGCTGGGCCCGTAGTTCTCCTTGACGAAATGGTGCAGGTCGGCGCGGGTGAACGCGTTCACCCGCTCGGCCGGGCCCAGGATCGTGCGCCCGAGCGGCTGCCCGCGATAGGCCTCCTCCTGGAGCCAGTCGAAGATCACGTCATCGGGCGTGTCGAGCGCCTGGCCGATCTCCGAGAGGATCACGCCGCGTTCGGTGTCGATCTCCGCATCCTCGAACAGCGGATCGAGGAGGATGTCGGCGATGACCTCCATCGCCAACGGCACGTCGGCGCCCAGGACGCGGGCGTAGTAGGCGGTCGTCTCGCGGCTCGTATAGGCGTTGATGTAGCCGCCGACGTCCTCGATCTCCTCGGCGATGCGGCGGGCGCTGCGCGTGCGCGTGCCCTTGAACGCCATGTGCTCGAGGAAATGGGCGATGCCGTTCTGCGCCGCGCTCTCGTGGCGCGCGCCCGCGTCGACCCAGATGCCGACCGCGGCGGAGCCCAGGCCCGGCATCCGCTCGGTCACGACGCGCAATCCGTTGGAGAGGCTCTCCAGCCTCGGCTCGGTCACCGCATCGTTCAAACCAGGCTCCCTCCGGGGCGCGGGGCGCCCGCGCGAAGCCCGGTCATAGGCCGCCCCAGCGCCGGGGGAAAGGGGCGCCTCAGGCCGTGCGATGCCCGCGCACATGCGCCTCCAGGGCGGCGAGGTCGCTCGGCAGGCGGGCGATCCGCTCGTGCCCCTCCATGAGACCCGACAGGCGGGGCGGAAGGGCGGGGCGCACGCCGCTCGCCGCCTCCACCGCGTCCGGGAACTTCGCCGGATGCGCCGTCGCGAGCGTCACCATCGGGACCTCGCCCAGATGTCGCTCCGCCACGTCCACGCCCACGGCCGTGTGCGGGCAGAGGAGCTCGCCGGCCTCGCGCCACGTGCGCGCGATCGTCGCGCGCGTGCCCTCCTCCGACACGCGGCCCGAGACGTAGACCTCGCGCAGGGCCTCCATCGCGCCCTGGCTGACGTGGAAGCCGCCGCCGCGCAGCTCCTCCATCAACTGGGCGACCGCCGCGCCGTCCCGGCCGTACGCGTCGAAGAGCGCCCGCTCGAAATTGCTGCTGACCTGGATGTCCATGGACGGGCTGATCGTCGGCGCCACGCCCTCGGGCCGGTACTCGCCCCCCGTCAGGCACCGGTGGAGGATGTCGTTGCGGTTGGTCGCCACCACGAGCTCGTGGATCGGCAGCCCCATCCGCCGCGCGATCGACCCCGCGTAGACGTCACCGAAATTGCCCGTCGGCACCGCGAAGGACACCGTCCGGCGCGGCGCCCCGAGGGCCGATGCGGCCGTGAAATAGTAGACCACCTGCGCCAGGACGCGGCCCCAGTTGATCGAGTTGACGGCGGCCAGACCCACCTCCTCGGCGAAGGCGCGGTCGGCGAACATGTCCTTCACCCGCGCCTGGCAGTCGTCGAACGTGCCGTCGACCGCGACCGCGTGGACGTTGCCCTCGATCGCCGTCGTCATCTGCCGGCGCTGCACCTCGCTGACGCGGCCGTCCGGGTAGAGGATGAACACGTCCACGCCGGGCCGGCCGCGGAAGGCCTCGATCGCGGCGCTGCCGGTGTCGCCGGAGGTCGCGCCGACGATGGTGATCCGCTCGCCCGTCCGCCCCAGATGCGCGGCGAAGAGGCCGCCGATCACCTGCATCGCGAAGTCCTTGAACGCCAGCGTCGGGCCGTGGAACAGCTCCAGCAGGAAGTGGTTCGGCGCCAGCTGACGCAGCGGCGCGCGCGCCGGATGGCCGAAGCCCGCATAGGCGCGCGCCACGATGGCGCGCAGCTCGTCCTCGCGGAAGTCGGGCGTCACGAACGGCGCCATGACCCGGACGGCCACCTCCTCGTAAGGCAGGCCCGCGAGCGCCTCGATCTCCTCGGGGGGCAGGACCGGCACCGCCTCCGGCACGTAGAGACCGCCATCGTCGGCCAGCCCGGCGCGCATCGCCTCGGCGAAGCCAAGGGCGGGAGCCCGCCCGCGGGTGGAGACGTACCTCATGCCGCGTGCCTCCTCCGGCGGTGGAACCAAAGGGCCGCCATTCCGGCCCACACCGCGGCCAGCCCGAACCACTGGACCGCGTAGCCCAGGTGATTGTCCGGGATGCCGTCCGTGTCCAGCGGGACCGGCCGGACCCCGCCCGGAGCGCTCGTCGCCCGCGCCACGATCAGGACCGGCTCCGTGCCCAGCGCGGCCGCCAACGCCTCCACGTCCCGCGCCTCCCAGCCGTCCGAGGGGTCGCTCTCGACCTCCGCCGGCCAGTTCAGGTTCCCCTCCACCGCCAGCCGCTCGCCCGGAACGCGCGCGCCGTCCGCCGCGGCGGCGTATCCGCGGTCCAGCAGGACGCGCCGCCCGTCATCGGTCACGAACGGCGCGACGATCCGGTAGCCCGGGCCCGCGCCGCGCCAGGTCGAGAAGACCGCGATCCCCTCGCCGTCGATCCGCCCCGTCAGGCGCACGGCGCGGTAGAGGTCCGCCCCGGGGTCGGGCATGTCCGGCAGCGGGACGGGCGCCTCCGCGAGCCGGGCCTCCAGGACGGAGATCACGCCGTCCTTCCACTCCGCACGCCCGATCTGCCAGAATCCCAGGGCCATCAGGGCGGCGAGCCCGCCGAAGGAGAGGATCAGGGGGAGCAGTCGGCCCATGGCGCCTCGCGCGGCTCGGGGCGGCGGGGCCGCCCGCGGCCCCCGGCGGCCGGGGTGAGGCGCGGTGCGGGTCCGGCGCCCGGCCGCTCCCTCACCCGCCCCAGATGTAGACGGAGAAGAAGAGGAACAGCCACACCACGTCGACGAAGTGCCAGTACCAGGCCGCCGCCTCGAAGCCCACGTGCTTCTCGGGCGTGAACGCGCCCCGCTGCAGGCGGAACAGGCAGACCGCCAGGAAGATCGTCCCGATCACCACGTGGAAGCCGTGGAAGCCCGTGGCCATGAAGAAGTTCGCGCCGTAGATGTTGCCCGCGAAGCCGAAGGCGGCGTGGCTGTACTCGTAGGCCTGCATGAAGGTGAACACCGTGCCCAGCACGATCGCCAGGATCAGGCCGTTGCGCATGTCCTTGCGGTTGTTCTCATGCACGAGCGCGTGGTGCGCCCAGGTCGCGGCCGCCCCCGAGCACAGCAGGATCAGCGTGTTCATCAGCGGCAGGTGCCAGGGATCGAACGTCTCGATCGAGGGCGGCGGCCACTGCCCCTCGGAGAAGGTCTGCATCGGGTAGAGCGCGTGCTTGAAGAAGCTCCAGAACCACGCCGCGAAGAACATCACCTCCGACATGATGAACATGATGAAGCCGTAGCGCAGGCCGATCCGCACGACGGGCGTGTGGTCGCCCGCCTCGCTCTCGGCCGAGACCTCGACCCACCAGCCGAACATCACGTAGAGCACGCCGACCAGCCCCGCGAGGAACAGCCACGGCCCGCTCTCGTGCATCCACAGCACCGCGCCGAACAGCATCGCGAACACCGCGATCCCGCAGATGAACGGATAGATCGACGGCGGCAGGATGTGGTAGTCGTGGTTCTTCGCGTGGGCCATCGGTCCCTACCCTTCCGTCTCGGTCGCCTGCGCCCCGTCCTGCCCCAGCGCGGCGGCCTCTGCCACCCCTTCCGGCAGGTCGATCTCGTAGAACGTGTAGCTGAGCGTGATCGTGTGGACGAACTTCGCGTCCCGGTCCGTCACGATCTCGGGGTCGACGTAGAACGTCACCGGCATCTGCACCGTCTGCCCGGGCATCAGCACCTGCTCCTCGAAGCAGAAGCAGTCGATCTTGGTGAAGAAGCCCCCCGCCTCGAAGGGAGCGACGTTGTAGGCCGCGCTGCCCGCCACCGGCCGGTCGGTCGGGTTGTGCGCCTCGTAGAAGGCGAGCCCCGTCTCGCCGATGCGCAGCTCCTGCGTGCGCTGGACGGGCCTGAACGTCCACGGCATGTCCCGGTCGAGCGATCCGTCGAAGCGGATGGTGATGGTCTCGTCCAACGCCTCGGCGGGGGCCGCGGAGGCCACGCCGGTCGCGCCGCCATAGCCCGTGACCCGGCAGAACCAGTCGTAGAACGGCACCGAAGCCCAGGCGAGCCCGCCCATCGTCACCACCAGCGCGCTGGCCTGCAGGACCGTCCGCGTCTTGCCGTCCATCACTCGGACTCCAGCGGGGCGGGCGCGGCCAGCCGCTCGGCCTCGATCGCGAGCGCCGGGCGCGCGACGTGGTCGAACCGCTCGGTCGGAGCGTCGCCGGTGATCTTCACCACCGAGAGCGCGAACACGATGCCGATGAACACCGCCAGGCTCCCCGCGACGCCGACGTTCCGGCCCAGCCGGCGCGAATGGATCTCGTGCTCGTGCCCGAAGCCCATCTCACCAACCCCCTAGGAACGTCGGGCCGAGCGGTGACGCGTCGACGGCCGCCTGGACCATGATCGCCCCGAACAGCGCGAAGAGATAGGTCAGCGACAGCTTGAACACCCCCTTCTCGATCGCGTAGCCGTCCGCCTCCGCCGCGGCCTCGTCCCGCGACCGGACGCGCCAGGCGCCCAGCAGGAACAGCGCCTGATAGACCGTCGCCACCACGAGGTAGACCGGCCCGCCCGCGGAGGTCAGGCCGAGCCCGATGGCCACCGGGGTCAGCGCCACCGTGTACCACCAGACATGGCGCCGGGTCGCCGGGCGGCCGTGCGTCACCGTCAGCATCGGCACGCCCGCGTCGTCGTAGTCCGAGCGCATGAACAGCGCGAGCGCCCAGAAATGCGGCGGCGTCCACATGAACGTCAGCGCGAACATCAGAAGGGCCGCGAGCGAGACGTCCCCCGTCACGGCGGCCCAGCCGATCATCGGCGGGAACGCCCCGGCGGCGCCGCCGATGACGATGTTCTGGGGCGTCGAACGCTTCAGCCACATGGTGTAGACCACCGCGTAGAAGAAGATCGTGAAGGCGAGGAGCGCGGCCGCCAGAAGCGTCGTGGCCAGCCCCAGCATCACCACGCTGAACGCCGCCAGCACCAGTCCGATGTTGCGCGCCTCCACCGCCTCGACGCGCCCGCCGGGCACGCCCCGGCCGCGCGTGCGCCGCATCACCGCGTCGATGTCCGCGTCCCACCACATGTTCAGCGCGCCCGACGCGCCGCCCCCGATGGCGATGAACAGCACGGCGGCGACCGCCTCGACCGGGTGGATCGCCCCGGGCGCCTGCGCCCAGGCCGCGACCAGCCCCGCCAGCGCCGTGAACACCACCAGGAACATGACCCGCGGCTTCAGGAGCGCGAAGTAGTCCCCGAATCCCGGCTCGCCGTGGCGCTCGAAATGGGTGGCGTCGCTCATGCGCCCCTACCCGTCCAGCGCCGCCGTCTGCACCGACGCGCCGCCGTTCTCGATCAGCCACTCGCGGTAGAGCTCGGGCGACACGACCTTGACCGTGATCGGCATGTAGGCGTGATCCTTGCCGCAGAGCTCGGAGCATTGCCCGAAATAGGTGCCCTCGCGCTCGGCCGCGAACCACAGCTCCGCCAGACGCCCCGGGATGCCGTCCTGCTTCACGCCGAAGGCCGGGATCGTCCACGAATGGATCACGTCCGCCGCCGTGACCTGCATCACCACCGTCGCGCCGACCGGCACCACCACGGCCGTGTCCGTCGCCAGCTTGTAGAGGCTCTCGTCGTAGCCGAAATCGGCCAGCTCCTCGGGCGCGAGCATGTAGCTCTCGAACGCGATGTCCTCGTCCACGTACTCGTAGCCCCAGTACCACTGGTAGCCCGTGACCTTGATCGTCACGTCGGCCTCGGGAATCTCCTGCTGCTTGAACAGCACCGGCAGCGAGAACGCGCCGATGAACACCAGGATCAGGATCGGGCCGATCGTCCAGGCGATCTCCACCGGGGAGTTGTGGGTGAACGTCGCCGGGTTGGGGTTCCGCTTGCGGTTGTGGAGGACGCAGACCGCCGCGATCAGGCCTGTCACGATCAGGACGATCACGAGGATGATGATGTTCACCATGAAGTCGAGGCCCTGCAGCTCGCGCGCGAGCTGCGTCGCCGCGAACTGGAACCCGACTCCGCCCGGCTCCGGCGCGCCCACGATCGGAAGCGCGTCGAGCGCCTCCTGCACCTGGGCGCCCGCGGTGCCGGCGAAGGACGCGGCCCCGGCCGCCGCCGCCGTCAGAAGTCTCTTGGCTCTCATCCGGACAATCCCTCGCGCCTTTGGCCACGCAGCGCATGTAGGGCGCCCCGGCCGCCTGTCAGGACCGACCGGGGGCGACGGATCGTCCCGTCCCCGCGAGGTCCCTGGAGTGCCGGTTCCTTGACCACACCGTGCCGCTCGCCACAAGAGAGGGGCGGCGCGGCAGATCGCCCGACCCGCGCGACGCATCAGGAGCCCGCCATGCCAGACGCCCCGTTCCGCCCGTTCGAGGAGTCCATCGACGAGGGCGCCGCCCTGCGGCTCCTGCGCGCCGCGACGGACGGCGCCGAGGACGGCGAGATCTTCCTCGAGCGCCGCCGCTCCGAGATGCTCTCCTGGGACGACGGCCGCCTGCGCGCCGCCACCTACGACGCCGCCCAGGGCTTCGGCCTGCGCGCCGTGCGCGGCGAGACGGCCGCCTATGCCCATTCGACCGAGTTGACCGAGGCCGCACTCGAGCGTGCCGTGGAGACCGCCCGCCTCGCCATCGGCGCCGGCGGCGGCGTCATGGCGCCCCCGCCCCGCCGCACCAACGTGCGCCTCTACGGCGACGAGGACCCGATCGGCGGCGCGGCCTTCGAGGTCAAGATCGATACCCTGCAGGAGATCGACGCCTACGCACGCGCCCTCGATCCCCGCGTGGTCCAGGTCAGCGCCTCGCTCGCCGCCTCCCACCAGGAGGTCGAGATCCTCCGCCCGGACGGCTGGCGCGCCGCCGATTCGCGCCCGATGTCGCGCCTCAACGTCCAGGTCATCGTCGAGGAAGGCGGCCGCCGCGAATCCGGCTCCGCGGGCGGCGGAGGACGCGAGGGGATCGGCGGGCGGATCGCGCCCGAGGCGTGGAAGGCGCTGGCCCGCGAGGCCCTGCGCATCGCGTCCGTCAACCTGGGCGCGGAGCCCGCCCCGGCCGGCACGATGGACGTCCTCCTCGGCCCCGGCTGGCCCGGCATCCTTCTGCACGAGGCGGTCGGCCACGGCCTCGAGGGCGACTTCAACCGCAAGGGCTCCTCGGCCTTCGCCGGCCTGATGGGGCAGCGCGTCGCCGCCCCAGGCGTGACCGTGCTCGACGACGGCACCATCCCCGGCCGCCGCGGCTCCCTCACCATCGACGACGAGGGCACGCCCTCGGGAAAGAACACGCTGATCGAGGACGGCATCCTCGTCGGCTACATGCAGGACCGCCAGAACGCCCGCCTCATGGGCGTCGATCCCACGGGCAACGGCCGGCGCGAGAGCTACGCCCATATCCCCATGCCCCGCATGACCAACACCTACATGCTGGCCGGCACCGACGCGCCCGAGGCTCTGGCGGGCGACCTCAAGGACGGCATCCACGCCGTCGGCTTCGGCGGCGGCCAGGTCGACATCACCTCGGGCAAGTTCGTGTTCTCGTGCACCGAGGCCTACCGCGTGAAGGACGGGGTCCGCGGCGCCCCGGTCAAGGGCGCGACCCTCATCGGCGACGGCGCGACGGCGCTCAAGCGCATCCGCGGCATCGGCGACGACCTCGCCCTCGATCCCGGCATCGGCAATTGCGGCAAGGCGGGGCAGTGGGTCCCGGTCGGCGTCGGGCAGCCCTCGCTCCTGATCGGCGGCCTCACCGTCGGCGGCGCGGCCGCGTGACCCCGGGGTCCGCGATCCGATGATCGGCACCTACGCGCAGAGCTTCCTGACCCTCGCCGCGCTCTGGTTCGCGCCGGTGGGCATCGCCTTCGCCTTCGCCTGGGCGACGAACCACGCGCCCGACTGGTCCGCCCGCTGGTACGCGGTCGGTCAGACCGGGCTCTGCGCCGGGGGGATCGGGTCGGCCTCCTCGGCGGCCTTCCCCTTCCTGGCGGACGGGAACGGCCTCGCGATCCCGGCCCTGGTCGCCGGCGTGTGGGGGGCGGGCGGCGTGCTGGTGGCGCCCTGGGCGCTGCTCCTGATCGGCGCGCCCGCGTCCTCGGCGCTCTCGCGGCGGGGCGGGGGCGCGGTGGCCTACGCCCTGGCCGGCGGGGCCGCGGCGGGGCTCGCCGGCCTCGTCGCCCTGGGATTCAGCGGCGTGCCGGGGCTCGTCGTGCTCCTCTCCGCCGGCGCGTTCGGCGCGCTCCTGGCGCTCGCGTTCCATCGGTTCGAGACGGGCGGCGACTAGCCCAGGTCACGGTTAACCGCCCGTTAACGTCTCCGCCGCCATACCGGCCCGGCACCCGACCGGAGGCGACACGCTGGCACTCCTCTCCCGCATCCGCGCCCGGCCCGCGCCCCCGGCGGAGGACCTGTCGCGCCTGCGGCTGCTGCGCTCGCCGCGCATCGGGCCGGTCTCCTGGCGCCGGCTGATGGACGAGCACGGCACCGCGGAGGCGGCGCTCGCCGCCCTGCCCGCCATGGCGGCCGCCGCCCATATCGACCGCTACGCCCCCTGCTCCGAGGCCGCCGCCCAGGCCGAGGCGACCGCGGCCGCCCGCGCCGGGGCCGCCGCGATCTGGCTCGGCGATCCGCTCTACCCTCCGGCGCTCGCGCAGCTCGCCGACGCGCCGCCGCTCCTGTGGTGCCGCGGCGACCCCGCGCTCCTGACCGCGCCCTGCGTCGCCATCGTCGGCGCCCGCGCCGCGTCCTCCCTGGGCGAGCGGATGGCCCGGCGCCTCGCCGGCACCCTGGCCGAGGCCGGGATAACCGTCGTCTCGGGCCTCGCCCGCGGGATCGACGCCGCCGCCCACGCCGCCGCGCTCCCCGGACAGACCGCGGCCGTCCTCGCGGGCGGCGTCGACCGCCCCGTCCCGGCCGAGACCGCCGCGCTCGCCGCGCGCATCGCGGCCGAGGGCGGCGTGCTGGTCTCGGAGCGCGAGATGGGCGCCGCCGCCGGAGCGCGCGACTTCCCCCGCCGCAACCGCATCGTCGCCGGCCTCTCGCTCGGCCTCGTCGTGATCGAGGCCGCGGCCCGCTCCGGCAGCCTGCTGACCGCGCGACTCGCCGCGGAGGCCGGGCGCGAGGTCATGGCCGTCCCCGGCCACCCGCTGGAGCCGCGCGCCTCGGGTCCCAACATGCTCATCCGCGACGGCGCGCTGCTGGTGCGCGGGGCCCAGGACGTGATCGAGGCGATCGAGCGCCTCGGCCCGCCCGGCCGCGCCCCGGCCCAGCGCGCCGCCCCGCCCATGCCGGAGGATCCCGTCCCGGACCCTGCCCCGCCCCAAGACGCCCCTGCCCCGCAGGATGACGCCCCCGCCCCGCGCAGCGGCGCCGATGTCGCGCCGCGACGCGGCCCGGCCCGACCCGCGCAGGCCGAAGGCCGAGAGGGGCGGGAGCCGCGCGCCGCCGCCCTTCCGCTCGGCCCCGCGCCGGACGGCCCGCGCCGCGACCCGCCCGCGACCGCCTCCGCGGACCTGCGCCGGGAGCTCCTGGACCGGCTCGCCGAGCCCGTCGCCGAGGACGCGCTCCTGCGCGCGGTCGGCCTGCCCGTCTCCACGATCGCGCCGGTTCTCCTGGACCTGGAGCTCGACGGCCGGATCGAGCGCATCGCCGGCGGCCGGATCGTCGCCGTCTGACCGCCGCCCGCGAGGCGCCCGGTCCCCGCGATTGACACCGGCCGGACCCTGCCCACGTATGGCGCCCCGTGTCGCCGGCCGCCCGCGGCCCCCGCGCCCCGCCCTCCGAAGCCCGTACCGATCCCGTCCCGATCCCGCCCCGAGGAACGCCCCGCATGCCCGTCGTCGTCGTCGAATCCCCCGCCAAGGCCAAGACGATCAACAAGTATCTCGGCCCGGGCTACACCGTCCTCGCGTCCTACGGACACATCCGCGACCTGCCTCCAAAGGACGGATCGGTCGATCCCGATGGCGGGTTCGAGATGAAATGGGAGGTCGCCAGCGACTCCCGCAAGCACGTCAAGGCGATCGCCGACGCCCTCCAGTCCGACCCCGACCTGATCCTCGCGACCGACCCCGACCGCGAGGGCGAGGCGATCTCCTGGCACCTGGAGGAGGAGCTCGGCCGCCGCCGCGACACCGCCAAGATCCTGCGCGATCACAAGCCCCGCCGCGTCGTCTTCAACCAGATCACCAAGAAGGCCGTCACCGACGCGATGGCCGCCCCGCGCGACGTCGACGCCCCGCTGGTCCACGCCTATCTCGCCCGCCGCGCGCTCGACTACCTCGTCGGCTTCAACCTCTCCCCGGTCCTCTGGCGCAAGCTGCCCGGCGCCAAGTCGGCCGGGCGGGTCCAGTCGGTCTCCCTGCGCCTCATCGTCGAGCGCGAGATGGAGATCGAGGCCTTCGACGCCCGCGAGTACTGGGGCGTCACCGCAGCGTTCGAGACCCCGCGCGGCAAGGGCTACACCGCGCGCCTGACCTCCCTCGCCGGCAAGAAGCTCGACCGCTTCGACCTCGCCGACGCGACCCAGGCCGAGATGGCCGTGTCCGCCGTCGCGTCCCGCGCCCTGACCGTAACCTCCGTCGAGGCCAAGCCCGCCACGCGCAACCCCGCCGCCCCGTTCATGACCTCGACCCTGCAGCAGGAGGCCAGCCGCAAGTTCGGCATGGGCGCCCGGCAGTGCATGTCCGCCGCCCAGCGGCTCTACGAGGCCGGGCTGATCACCTACATGCGGACCGACGGGATCGACATGGCCCCCGAGGCGGTGATGGCCACCCGCGCGTTCATCGCCGGCGCGTACGGGAAGGACTACGTCCCCGACTCCCCGCGGATGTACAAGAACAAGGCCAAGAACGCGCAGGAGGCGCACGAGTGCATCCGGCCCACCGACGTGGCCGCGACCCCCGCCAAGGTCCGCATCGCCGACGGCGACCAGCGCAAGCTCTACGACCTCATCTGGAAGCGCACGACCGCCTGCCAGATGGCCGCCGCGCGACTCGAGCGCACCGCCGTCACCATCGGGTCGCAGGACGGGCAGGTCGAGCTGCGCGCGACCGGCCAGGTCATCACCTTCGACGGCTTCGTCAAGGTCTACACCGAAGGCCGCGACGAGCCCTCCGAGGACGACGACGAGAACCGCCTGCCGCAGATATCGCAGGGCGAGCCGGCCGCCTTCGCCCCCGCGCTCCGCCAGGAGTTCGACAAGATCACCGCGTCCGAGGAGGAGGTCGTGGACACGCTCGCGCCCACGGACCGGCGGGCGGCGAACGCCGTGCTCGCCGAGAACGACGCCGTCCTCGCGCGGCAGTCCTTCACCCAGCCCCCGCCCCGCTACACCGAGGCCACCCTGGTCAAGCGGATGGAGGAGCTCGGCATCGGCCGCCCCTCCACCTACGCCTCCATCGTCACCACGATCCAGGACCGCGGCTACGTCTCCAAGGACAAGGGCCGCCTCGCGCCGGAGGATCAGGGCCGGCTCGTCACCGCGTTCCTCTCCAACTACTTCCGCCGCTACGTGGAATACGACTTCACCGCCGGGCTCGAGACGCAGCTGGACGAGGTGAGCGCCGGCGAGGCCGACTGGAAGGAGGTCCTGCGCCGCTTCTGGGAGGATTTCCACGCCGCGATCGAGGAGACCGCGGAGCTGCGGATCACCGACGTGCTGGAGAAGATCAACGACGTCCTCGCGCCGCACATCTTCCCCGATCCCGGCGACGGCACCGATCCGCGCCTCTGCCCCCATTGCGGCGAGGGGCGCCTCTCGATGCGCACCGCGCGCGCCGGCGGCGCCTTCATCGGCTGCTCGCGCTATCCCGAATGCCGCTTCACCCGCCCGTTCGGCCCGCCGACCGCGGACGGCGCGGACGGCGCGATCCCCCCCGAGGGCAAGATGCTGGGCGAGGACGCCGGGGACGCGATCTGGCTGCACAAGGGCCGTTTCGGCCCCTACGTGCAGCGCGGCGTCGCCGAGGAGGGCGCCAAGCCCCCCCGCGCCTCGGTCCCGGAGAGCTGGCCGCTGGAGAGGCTCGACCTGGACCAGGCCGTCCGCCTCCTCTCCCTGCCCCGCCTGATCGGCCAGCACCCCGAGGACGGCGTGAACATCTGGGCCACGATCGGCCGCTACGGCCCGTACGTGAAACACAACGAGGACACCGGGCGCGGCGGTCGCTCGGCCTCGCTCGACGACGTCGAGGAGGTGTTCACCGTCGGCATGAACCGGGCGGTCGAGGTGCTGGCGCAGAAGGCCAAGGGCCGCGGCGCGCGGGCGGCCGCCGCGCCCCTGCACGAGGTCGGCGATCACCCCGAAGGGGGCGCCGTCGCGGTGATGGAGGGGCGGTACGGCCCCTACGTCAAGTGGGAGAAGGTCTACGCCACCCTCCCCAAGGAGATGAAGCCCGAGGAGGTCAACATCGAGATCGCCCTCGAGCTCATCGCAGAGAAGCAGGCCAAGTCCCCAAAGAAGCGCGCGGCGGCCAAGAAGGCCCCGGCGAAGACGGCGACCGCCAAGAAGCCCGCGCCGAAGAAGCCCGCCGCCAGGAAGCCCGCCGCCAAGAAGGCGCCCGCGAAGCCGGCCGCGGGCAAGAAGCCGGCCACCCGCAAGGGCTAGGCCGGCGCGCGTCCCGCCGGGCGGCAATTGCCAGCGGACCGGGCGCCGCCGCCCGCAGCGGCAGCCACGCCGGACGGGGGACCGGGCCCGCGGGCAAGCCGCCGCCGGCTCCGGTCCCCCCGCCCCCTCTCCCGCCCGCATCCGACAGGAAGCTGCCGCCTGCGGTCACGGTCATGCCCTCCGACGCGTCATCGAAGGACCGGACGGTTTCCCTGAAGCCGGGCAGCGCCCGGTGACTCGATATGCCCCTACCGGGGTTCGGGATGGCGACCGCGCGGGCCTCGAAGGCGGGCGTGACGGTCGTCATGTCCCCCGCGAGGCCTCACGCAGTTCGTAAACCGCGGTCGATCGCCGCGACGCCACCCCTGGAGAAGCTCGGAAGGCCTCCGAAATTCTCGGGGGGCCGGCTCGGGAGCGTCCCACTCGAAGCTACGCCGAAGAACCTGACCACGGCGGCGGCATTGCCGGAAGCCTTGGTCCTGGCAAGCCGGACCTCGAAGGATGCGTCGAAGGAGACGCGTCCGGCGCCGATCCCGTCGGGCGTCTCCGGATATCGAAAGCAGAGGTTCGCGTCCGCGGCGGTCTTCCGGCTGCGACTCCCGCGGCGCGATCTCCCGCGACGATGGCCGGGCGCCCGAATCCCCCATTCCGGCGAGCCAGGTCCGCGCGTACCTGTCGCCGATCACGTCGCCCGCGGTGTTCTCGCCGACGGCGCCGAGCCGCGGTCTGCAGGGGACGTCTCCGTCGCGGGCGCTCGGACGGACCTCCAGGTCCGACGTCGCGGCGCGCGCCGGGGCCGCGGCGCCGGTGATCCCTCAAGGGCTGCCGCCACCGGGTCCTTGGATCATTCGTCAAATTCTTCCGGCGATCGCGCCTGATCGCGCGCCCGCATCGGCGACGTGACGCGAATTGCGCCCGGCAATCCCCCCCGACGCCACGATCCGGGGGGGTCGATCGTACCGTCATGCGTTGACCGGCGCGCCTCCGGCATTGCACTGTCTTCCCTCGTTGGGGGATGACGCCATGAAGAAGGTCTACGACGACGCGGCCTCCGCGCTGGACGGGCTCCTGCACGACGGCATGTTCGTCGCCGCCGGCGGCTTCGGCCTGTGCGGCATTCCCGAGCTGCTGCTGGCCGCGATCCGCGACGCCGGCACGAAGGACATGACCTTCGCCTCCAACAACGCCGGCGTGGACGATTTCGGCATCGGCCTCCTGCTTCAGACCCGGCAGGTGAAGAAGATGCTGTCCTCCTATGTCGGCGAGAACGCGGAGTTCATGCGCCAGTACCTCGCCGGCGAGCTGGAGATCGAGTTCAACCCCCAGGGCACGCTGGCCGAGCGGATGCGCGCGGGCGGCGCCGGCATCCCGGCCTTCTACACCGCCACCGGCGTCGGCACCCAGGTCGCCGAGGGCAAGCCCACCGCGACCTTCGACGGCCGCGAATACGTGCAGGAACGCGGCATCGTCGCGGACCTGGCGATCGTGAAGGCCTGGCGCGGCGACGACACCGGCAACCTCGTGTTCCGCAAGACGGCGCGCAACTTCAACGTGCCCGCCGCCACCTGCGGGCGGGTCTGCGTGGCCGAGGTCGAGGAGATCGTGCCCCGCGGCTCGCTCGACCCCGACGCGATCCACCTCCCCGGCATCTACGTGCACCGCCTGATCCAGGGCCAGCACGAGAAGCGGATCGAGCAGCGCACCGTGCGCCCGCGCGCCGCCGCCACGGCGGCCTGAGGCGCATGGCCCCCCTCCGCCCGCCCGAGCGCCTGGGCCGCGCCCCCGCCCTCGTCCTCGACGAGGACGGCGCGCACATCGCCTTCACCCGCTCGACGGTCTCGATGGTCATCACCGACCCCCGGATCGCGGACAACCCGATCGTCTACGTCAACGACGCGTTCGGCGCGCTCACGGGCTACGACAAGTCGTCCGTGATCGGGCGGAACTGCCGCTTCCTCCAGGGGCCGGACACCGATCCGGACGCCGTGCGCCGCCTGCGCGAGGCCATCGAGGCGCGCGAGGACATCTCCCTGGACTTGCTGAACTACCGCGCCGACGGCACCGCGTTCCGCAACCGCCTGGTGGTCGCGCCCCTCTTCGACGACGACGGCGCCGTCACCTACTACCTCGCCGTGCAGAAGCGCATGGAGGACGAGGTCGCGCCCGCCGCCTCCGACGGCACGCCCGTCGCCGGGCAGCTCGAGGCGATCCAGCACCGCGTTCGCAACCACCTCTCGATGATCGTCGGCATGATCCGCCTGCAATCGCAGGGCAGCGCCGCGCCGGAGGAGTTCGTGGCCCTCTCGCACCGCATCGAATCGCTGCAACTTCTCTACGAGGAGCTGATCCGCCCCGCCCCCG
Source organism: uncultured Alphaproteobacteria bacterium (assembly GCA_963832275.1). GTDB lineage: Bacteria > Pseudomonadota > Alphaproteobacteria > Rhodobacterales > Rhodobacteraceae > Hasllibacter. The sequence goes on along the minus strand of CAWHTQ010000019.1, from coordinate 2,168,325 downwards.
AGGCCCGCAACGAGGACGTGATCGCGATGGGCGCCTACGTCACCCGCGTCGCGGCCGCGATCTCCCACATGGACGGCCGGCCGGGCATCCGGGTGAACGTCGACTCGGTGGACGCGACCGTCGGCGTCGACGCCGCGACCCGCGTCGGCCTGCTCGCCTCCGAGCTGCTCACCAACGCCCTGCGCCACGCCTTCGACGGCCGGCATTTCGGCTCGGTCGAGCTGCGGCTGACCACGCTCGCTCAGGGCGGCATCCGCATGACCGTGGCCGATGACGGCGTCGGCATCGAGCCCGGCCAGGCGTTCCCGGACGCGGACCGGCTGGGCGGGCGGATCATCGCGCGCCTGGTCGAGGGGCTGGGCGGCTCGCTGGGCCTCGTGCGCGGCGCGGCCGGCACGGTCGTGACCCTCGACGTGCCGGCCGGCGGCCTCGGCCGGACCAGCGCCGAGGGCGCCCCCCCGCGCCGCACCCTCGCCGGCGCAGAGGCCGCCGAGGACGAATGACACCGGCCCCGAGCGGGCCCGCAGGAGACGAGACATGCCCTGGACACGCGATCAGATGGCGGCCCGCGCCGCCGAGGAGCTGACCGACGGGATGTACGTCAACCTCGGCATCGGCATCCCGACGCTGGTGGCGAACTATGTCGGCGACAAGGACATCACCCTGCAATCCGAGAACGGCATGCTCGGCATGGGCCCCTTTCCCTACGAGGGCGACGAGGACCCCGACCTGATCAACGCCGGCAAGCAGACGATCACCGAGCTCGAGCGCACTGCCTATTTCGACAGCGCCACCAGCTTCGCGATGATCCGCGGCGGCAAGATCGCGGCCGCGATCCTGGGCGCGATGGAGGTGGCCGAGAACGGCGACCTCGCCAACTGGATGATCCCCGGCAAGCTGGTGAAGGGCATGGGCGGCGCGATGGACCTCGTGGCCGGGGTCGGCCGCGTGATCGTCGTGATGGAGCACCAGAACAAGCGCGGCGAGAGCAAGCTCATCCGCGAATGCACCCTGCCCCTCACCGGGCGCGGCGTCGTCGACCGGATCGTCACCGATCTTGGCGTGCTCGACGTCGTGGAGGGCGGGCTGCGGATCGTCGAATGCGCGGACGGCGTGACCGAGGACGAACTGCGCGCCGCCACCGACGCCCGCATCGTCGCGTGAGCGCGATCGTCCTGGAGGAGGCCGCCTCCAAGGGCCGCTACGTCCTGCGCGAGGACGGGCACGAGGCCGAGCTCACCTATAGCCGCCTCTCGCCGACGAAGGTCATCGCCGACCATACCGCCGTGCCGGACGCGCTGTCGGGCCGGGGCATCGGCGACCGGCTGGTGACGCATCTGGTCGCGGAGGCGCGCGACAAGGGGTTCCGCATCGTCCCGCTCTGCCCCTTCGTGAACGCCTGGCGCCGCAAGCATCCCGAGGCCGCGGACGCGTTCGACGTCTAGCCTAGCCCGGCAGCGCGAAGGCGCAGCCGTCGGACGCGATGACGGGCGGCGTCGCGCAAAGCGCCCGCGCCGCGCCCCAGGCCGCCAGCACGCGTGGCACGTAGGCGCGCGTCTCGGGATAGGGCGGCACGCCGCCGTGCCGGTCCACCGCCCCCTCGCCCGCGTTGTAGCCCGCCAGCGCCAGGACCGGATCGCCCCCGTAGCGCGCCAGCAGCCAGTCGAGATAGGCGATCCCGCCCCGGATGTTCTCCGCCGGGCGCGCCCGGTCGGTCACGCCGAAGCGCGCCGCCGTCGCCGGCATGAGCTGCATCAGGCCCGCGGCCCCGGCGGGAGAGACCGCGCCCGGCCGGCCGGCGGATTCCACCGCGATCACCGCGAGCGCGAGCGCCGGCGAGACGCCCGTGCCGACCGTGCGCGCCAGGATCGCCGGACCGTGCGCGCGCACGATCCCGGTCAGGGTGCGCAGGGCCGGCGCCGGCGGGCCCCCGCGCTCCACCGCGTCCATCGCCTCGATCATCCGCGCCGGCCCCCGCCCCCCCGGCGGCGCCAGCGCCGGGGAGATCGCGGCCCAGAACGGATCGTCCCCTCCCGTCACGGGCGCGGGCGCGGGTGCGCGCGGGGCCGCGAGGGCCGGCTGCGGCGCGATCTGCACCGTGATCCGCCGCGCCCCGGGGGACGGCAGGCCGACCCGCTTGAAGGTGAACTCCGCGAAGGCCGGCGGTTCGGCCGCGGCCGGGGCGCTCCACGCCAGGACGAGGAGTAGTGCCGTCCACCTGGCCATCCGCGCGCCTCCCCATTCCCGCCGCGCACCCTGGAGGCGCGGCGCCGCGCCGATCAACCGGGCACGTTCGCGAACGCCCCGCGAGTCGCCCGCAGGGCACGCCGCCCGCCGAGGATTGACGGCGGCTGAACGCCTGTCGCCGATCCGGGCCCATTCGCCGCGGCGCCGCCGCAATGCCGCCGGCCCGGCGCGCCCCGCCCCGTGCATCACCGCGGGGCGCAGCCAAAGGATCTCCGTCATGAGAAGCCCCTTCGTCCTCGTCCTCGTGCTCGGCCTCGCCCTCGCTGGCGTCGCGGTCTGGCTCGTCCAGGGCTCCATCTCCGCCAAGGACACCGCCCTCGCGGAGGCCCGCGCCGGCGCGGCCAAGGCCGTGCCCCTGGCCCAGGTCTGGGCCGCCGCCGGCCCCCTGCGCCATGGCGAGACCCTGACCCGGGACGCGCTGCGCCCGATCGACTGGCCCGCCCATGCCGTCCCGGCCGGCGCCTTCGTCCTGGACGCCGAAGGCGCGGACGCCCTCTTTCCCGAGGCGGACGTCCGCCCACGCCTGGTCCTGCGCGCCATGGACGAGGGGGAGATCGTGTTGGCCGCCAAGGTCACCGCCCCCGGCGGCGAGGCCGGCATCACCGCCCTGCTGAAGCCCGGCATGCGCGCCTTCTCCATCCGCGTCGACGAGACGACGGGCGTGTCCGGCTTCCTGCGCCCGGGCGATGAGGTCGACGTGTTCTGGACCGGGCGCATCGGCGACGAGGAGCAGACCCGGCTGGTGGAGGCCGGGATCGAGATCATCGCCGTCGACCAGAGCGCGGCGATGGACGAACTCTCCACTCGCGTGGCGCGCACGATCTCGGTCATGGCGACGCCGCCGCAGGTCGCGGCCCTGACCCACGCCCAGAGCACCGGCCGCCTCACGCTCAGCCTCGTCGGCGTCAACGAGACCGGCACCGCCGCGGACGTCGAGATGAGCGACGCGCTCCTCTTCGGCATCGCCGCGCCGGAGCCCGTGGCCGCGCCCCCGGCGCCCGAGCTGGTCGAGGCGCCCCGCCCGCGGGTGTGCACGATCCGAACCCGGCGCGGCGGCGAGGTGACGGAGGTGCCGATCCCCTGCGCCGACGGCTGACGCCCCCCGGACGATACGCGTGCCTCCCGTGCAACCATGTGGCGAAGCGGCCGCAACCCCGCGCCCCGGTCCCCGCCGGGGCGCGCGGCGTTTGCCTGCGGCCGTCCGCGCCGCGATGCTGACGGGGACGCGGACCCCGGTCCGCCCCTGGAAGCATCTCGCGAGGCGACCCGCATGATCGGACCATTCCCGCGCGCGGCCCTCGCCGCCGCGCTCGCCCTGACCCTGGCCCTGCCGGCGGCGGCGCAGGGTCTCCGCATCGTCGACGGAGGCGACGCGCGCGGCCTCGACGTGCCCCTCAACCGCGCCGTCGTGGTCGAGAGCGACGTGCCCTTCTCGGAGGTCTCGATCGCCAACCCCGCCATCGCCGACATCTCGACCCTGTCGGACCGCACCGTCTACGTCCTCGGCAAGTCGCCCGGCGCGACCTCCCTGACGCTCCTCTCCGCCGAAGGGGGGCTCATCTCCAACGTCACCGTCCGGGTGCAGCCCGACCTGACCGAGTTCAAGCAGCGCCTGGGGCAGATCCTGCCCGGCGAGCCGATCGAGGTGCGCTCCGCCAATGACGGCATCGTGCTGTCGGGCACCGTCTCCTCGATCACCCGCCTCGACCGCGCGCTCGACTTGGCCGAGCGCTACGCGCCGGGGCGGGTCAGCAACCTGATGGGCGTGGGCGGCACGCAGCAGGTCATGCTGAAGGTCCGCTTCGCCGAGATGGCGCGCTCGGTCTCCAAGGGCCTGAACGGCGGTCTGACCGGCCGCGGCACCGATGCGGCGATCGGCGGCGGCTCCGGCGGCCTCGCGGTGCGCGGAGGGGACGCGACCGGCATCGGCGCCATCGCCGCGGTCCTGGGCCTGGGCGCCGAGGCGGTCGGCGGCGCCGTCATCGGCTTCGACATCGGCAGCGCGCAGTTCAACCTCCTCCTCGAGGCCCTCGAGGAGCGCGGTCTCGTGCGCACCCTCGCCGAGCCGAACCTCACGGCCCTCTCCGGGCAGGCCGCCAGCTTCCTCGCGGGCGGCGAGTACCCGGTGCCGATCGCGCAGGAGGACGATCAGATCACGATCGAGTACAAGCCCTTCGGGATCGAGCTCGACTTCACCCCCCGCGTCGTCGACGGCGACGTCATCAACCTCGAGCTGAAGGCCGCGACCTCCGCCATCGACCCCTCCAACGGGATCGACGCGGGCGGCTTCACGATTGACGCCTTCACCCGGCGCGAGACCTCCACCACCGTCGAGCTGCGCGACGGCGAGAGCTTCGCCATCGCCGGCCTCCTCTCGGACGACTTCCGCGACCTGAACCGGCAGGTCCCCTTCCTGGGCGACATCCCGATCATCGGCGCGCTCTTCCGCAGCACGTCCTACGACCGCCAGCAGACCGAGCTCGTCATCCTCGTGACCGCCCACCTGGTCACGCCCAGCCGCGGGCCGGTCTACGCCCTGCCGACCGACAACGTGCTCATCCCCAGCGAGCGCGACCTCTTCCTCTATGGCCGGACCGAGGGGCGACCACGATTGACCGGCGCCGCCGCGGAGGTCGCCCGCCAGGATTTCGGCGGCTCCTACGGCTACGTGCTCGACTGATGCGCGCGCCCGTCCTCCCCGCCGCCGCCGCGCTCCTCGCGCTCGCCGCCTGCGCCCCCGTCCAGGGCAGGCTCTCAGAGGCGCAGCCCGCCTTCGGCGCCGCGACCGCCACCAACGCGCAGGTCAACATCTCCGAGCAGAGCCCCCTCGCGGCCATCGGCGCGCGATTCGTCCGCGAGGTCCCGACGCAGGTCACCTTCGACTACGACAGCGCCGCCCTCACCGCGCCGGCCCGCCGCGTGCTCGACGCCCAGGCCGCCTGGATGCGGCAGTTCCCGGAGCTCGGCTTCCGCGTCTTCGGCCATGCCGACGCGCCGGGCAGCTCCGCCTACAACGAGCGGCTGGGCCGCGCGCGGGCGGAGGCTGCGGTGTCCTATCTGGGCGCGCGCGGCGTCTCCCTCTCCCGGCTCGAGGCGCTCGTCTCCTTCGGCGAGACGCGGCCCGCGGTCGCCAGCGCCGGCCCCGAGCGGCGCAACCGCCGCGTGGTGACCGCCGTGTCGGGCTTCGACCGGCGCAACCCCACGATCCTGAACGGCAAGTACGCCGAGGTCGTCTTCCGCGAGTACGTGGCCTCCGCCCGTCCCGCCCCGGCGCCGGAGCAGGCCCCCACCGAGACCCTGGGCGGGAGCGCGGCGCCGGCCGGCGCCGGAGGATAGGGCGGGCTGGCGTTTCTGGTTTGGTAACGATCACGCCCTAGGGGTAGGGCATGAACCAGAGACCCGATCCCGCCCCGTCCGAGGACGAGGCCGCCGCCGAGGCGCCCGCCCGCCCCGCGGGCCCGCCGGCGCCCGTCGCCGCCTGCACCGTCTCCCGCGACCTGGAGGCGTTCGACCTCCTGATCGACGACATGGAGGGCGTGTTCCAGGACGCCTGGGGCGATCTCGACTTCGGCGAGGCCGCTCGCTACCTCGAGCAGCCCGAGGCCACGGACCTGGAGGCGCTCGTCGTCGCCGTCGGCGCCGAGGACGCGGATCAGATGGAGGAGATCGGCGCCGTCATCGCGGCCGCGCAGCGGCTGGACGTGATGGTCGTCCTCGTCGCGCGGGACGTGGGCCCGGCCGCGCTGCACCGCCTCCTCCGCCTGGGCGCCGAGACGTTCATCCCCTACCCCCTCCCCGAGGGCGAGCTCGCCGCCGCGATCGACCGCCTCCGCCGCCCCGCGCCCGCCGTCGTGGCTCAGGCGCCCGGGGCACCGGCGCGCCCGACCGGCGGCCACAGCGCCGTCGTGATCCCCGTGCACGGGCTGGCCGGCGGCACCGGCGCGACCACCCTGGCCGTGAATCTCGCCTGGGAACTCGCCTGCCTCGATCCGGGCGATCCGCCGCGCGTCTGCCTCGTCGACCTCGACCTGCAGTTCGGCGCGGTCGCCACCTATCTCGACCTGCCCCGGCGCGAGGCGGTCTACGAGCTGCTGACCGAGGCGGCGGAGTCCGACGCCGAGCGGTTCATGCAGTCGCTCTCGGTCCATGACGGGCGGCTCCACGTCCTGACCGCCCCGCCCGAGATGCTGCCGCTGGACCTCATCGGACCCGAGGAGATCGCGGCCGTGATCGAGCTGGCGCGCACCAATTTTGACTATGTCGTCGTCGACATGCCCAGCACTGTCACCGCCTGGACCGAGACGTTGCTCACGACCGCGCCCTTCTACGTCGCCACGCTCGAGCTCGACATGCGCTGCGCCCAGAACGCCGTGCGCCTCATCCGCGCCCTGCGGTCCGAGGACCTGCCCCACCAGAAGATCCGCTTCGCCCTCAACCGCGCGCCCGGCCGCGCCGATCTCTCGGGCCGTGCCCGGATGCGCCGCATGGCCGAGAGCCTGGACATCCAGCTCGAGCTCGCGCTGCCCGACGGAGGGCGCGCCGTCGCGCAGGCCGGCGACGAGGGGCGCCCCATCGCGCAGGCCGCGCCGAAGAACCCGCTGCGCCGGGAGATCGCGCGCCTCGCCGCCCAGATCCACGACACCAATGTCGAGGCCGCCGAGAAGGCCGCCTGACCCCCACCCCGAAGGACGAGTCCCGCATGTTCGAGCGCTATCGCAAGGACGCCAAGCCCGCGCGCCCGTCGCCCGTCCCCAGCCCGGCGGGCGGCGCGGCGGCCGCGGCCGCCCCGGCGCCGAAGGCCAGGCCCGCCCCGGCGCCGCCGGCCCGCGCCCCGTCCCGCGCCGCCGCGCGGCCCGCCCCGGAGGACAAGGAGAAGCGCCGGCGCGAGCGCCTGGGCGAGCTGAAGCTCGACCTCCACCGCCGCCTCCTCGATCAGCTCAACCTCGCCGCCCTGGAGACCGCCTCCGAGAAGGACCTGCGCGCCGAGATCGCCGAGATCACCACCGAGGCGCTGGCGGAGATGAGCGTCGTCCTGAGCCGGGAGGAGCGCGTCACGCTCAATTCCGAGCTCTACGACGAGGTGACCGGCCTCGGCCCGCTCGAGCCCTTGCTCAAGGATGACGACATCAACGACATCCTGATCAACGGCCCGCACCGCGTCTTCGTCGAGCGCGCGGGCAAGCTCACCCTGTCCGACGTGCAGTTCAAGGACGAGAAGCACCTCCTGCGCATCATCGACAAGATCGTCAGCGCCGTCGGCCGCCGGGTCGACGAGAGCAATCCCTATGTCGACGCCCGCCTCCAGGATGGCAGCCGTTTCAACGCGATGGTGCCCCCCGTCGCCGTCGACGGATCGCTCGTGTCCATCCGCAAGTTCAAGAAGGAGAAGCTCGGCATCCCCGACCTCGTGGACTTCGGGGCCTTCTCCGAGGACATGGCCACCTACCTGGAGGCGGCCGTCGCCACCCGCCTCAACGTGATCGTCTCGGGCGGCACCGGCTCGGGCAAGACCACGACCCTCAACGCGCTCAGCTCGTTCATCGACACCTCCGAGCGCGTCCTGACGATCGAGGACACCGCCGAGCTGCAGCTCCAGCAGATCCACGTCGGGAGGATGGAGAGCCGCCCCGCCAACGTCGAGGGCAAGGGCGAGGTCTCGCAGCGCGACTGCCTCAGGAACGCGCTCCGGATGCGCCCCGACCGCATCATCGTCGGCGAGACGCGCGGCGAGGAGGTCATCGACATGCTCCAGGCGATGAACACCGGCCATGACGGATCGATGACCACGATCCACGCCAACTCCGCCCGCGACGGCGTGAGCCGCCTGGAGAACATGATCGCGATGGCCGGGATCGAGATGCCGATCAAGGCCGTGCGCAGCCAGATCGCGAGCGCCGTCAACCTCATCGTGCAGGCCAGCCGCCTCCAGGACGGCTCGCGCCGCATGACCTCCATCACCGAGATCACCGGCATGGAGGGCGACGTCATCACCATGCAAGAGGTGTTCCGCTTCCAGCGCACCGGCCTCACGCCGGAGAACAAGATCCTCGGCCATTTCACCGCCGCCGGCGTGCGCTCGCACTTCTCCGAGCGCTTCCGCATGTGGGGCTACGACCTGCCGGCCTCCATCTACGAGCCGAGCGACGGTTGATGGAACTCAATCCCGAGATCCTGATCTACGGCGCGATCTTCGTCGCCGTGTTCGCCCTCGTCGAAGGGCTCTACCTCACGGTGTTCGGCCGCTCGATCCGCCTCGACCGCAAGGTCAACCGACGGCTCGAGATGCTCGAGAAGGGCGCCAAGCGCGAAGAGGTCCTAGAGCAGCTCCGCAAGGAGATGAACCAGCATATCCGCGCCCGCCGGGTGCCCGTCTACGCGCTGCTGGCCGACAAGGCGCAGAAGGGCGGCATCGCCTTCACCCCACGGCAGCTCATGGCGGTGATGGCGGTGCTCTCGGTCCTGGTCTGGGCGGGGCTCACGCTCGGCACGGGCACCGGTCCCGCGGTCCGCCTGGCGCTCGCCCCGGCGATCGGCATCGGCGGCGTCTACTTCTGGGTCGCCTCCAAGGCCAAGAAGCGGATGTCCTTGATCGAGGAGCAGCTTCCCGACGCGGTCGAGCTCATGGTCCGCAGCCTCAAGGTCGGGCATCCGTTCTCCGCCGCGATCCAGATCGTCGCGCGCGAGGTCGCCGACCCCCTCGGTTCGGAGATGGGGATGATCGCCGACGAGGCGCAGTACGGCCGCGACATCGGCGACGCCCTGAAGGAGATGGCCAACCGGCTGGACATGCAGGACCTGCGCTTCCTCGCCGTCGCCGTGAGCATCCAGCAGCAGTCCGGCGGCAACCTCGCGGAGATCCTAGCCGGACTGGCCACGGTGGTGCGCCTGCGGTTCAAGCTCTTCCGCCGCGTCGCCGCCATCACCGCCGAGGCCCGCTTCTCCGGCCTCTTCCTGTCCGCCTTCCCGATCCTCGCCCTCGTCGCGATCAACCTCCTGGATCCGACCTACTTCGCCGAGGTGAAGCACCACCGCCTGTTCATCCCCGCCGCGCTCGTCGTCGGCGGCCTGATCCTCACGAACCTGCTCGTCATGAAGCGCATGACGACGATCACGGTCTGAAGCCATGTCCGCGATCCAATCCCTCCTCGGCCCCCTCGGGGCGGTCTATCTCATCGGCGCCCTGGCGATCGCCCTGATCCTGCTCGGAACCTGGATGGGGCTGACGCAGCGCGCGGACCCGCTCGACCGCCTGCGCGCCGAGCGCGAGGGCGGCGGCCGTCGCGCCGATCTCGCGACCCCCGCCAGCGCCCACCCGGCCCGGCTCAGGCAGGACACCAGCGAGGACAAGCTCCAGAAGTTCTCCTCCTTCCTCGAGCCGCAGGACGAGGGCGAGCTGTCGTCCATGCGCCTCCAGCTCATGCGCGCGGGCTATCGCGGGCGCGACGCGGTGCGCATCTTCAAGGGGGTGCAGATGGTCGCCGGCCTGGGACTGCTCGGCCTCGGTACGCTCTACGCCCTCCTGCAGCAGGCCGGCGGCGCCGAGCTCGGCGCCCAGCAGCTCGGGACCTACGTCCTCATGCCGGGGCTCGTGGGCTACATGGGCCCGCGCCATTTCGTCTCCAAGCGCGTCGCCGCCCGCGAGGCGGAGATCATGCAGGGCTTCCCGGACAGCCTCGACCTGATGCTGGTGTGCATCGAGGCGGGACAGTCCCTCGACCAGTCGATCATGCGCGTCGCCGGAGAGATGAAGGACAGCTACCCCGCCCTCGCCCTGGAGTATCAGACCGTCGCCCATCAGATGAAGGCCGGCATGGACAAGGGGCAGGTCTTCCGCGACATGGCCGAGCGATGCGGCGTCCCGGACATCTCCTCCTTCACCACCGTCCTGATCCAGAGTCAGAGCTTCGGAACCCCGATCTCCGAAGCGCTCAAGGTCTATTCCGACGAGATGCGCGACAAGCGCATCATGCGCGCCGAGGAGAAGGCCAACACCCTGCCGACCAAGATGACGCTGGCCACGATGATGTTCACGCTGCCGCCGCTGATGATCATCCTCCTCGCGCCCTCGATCTACGCGATCACGCAATCCTTCGGCGGCAACTGACGGCCGCCGCCGCGCTGGCCCTGCTCGCGGCCTGCACCGCGGGCCCGCCGGACGCCGCGGCGCGCGCCGCCGCCCTGACCGCGCGCGGCGAGGCGGCCCTCGCCGCCGGGGACATGGAGAGCGCGGCGACCGCGTTCGGAGGCGCCGCCCTGGCCGATCCCGCCGACGCGGCCGCCGAGGCCGCCGCCGGCGCCGCCCTCCTGCGCTTGCGCCGCCTTGGCCAGGCGGAGGCCGCGCTCCGCCGCGCCGCCGCCCTCGATCCGGCGCGGGCGGACGCCTGGCGCGATCTCGGGCGCGTCCTCCTGGAGACCGGCCGCCCGGCCGAGGCCGCCCGCGTCCTGCGCCGGGCCTACGCCCTCGATCGTGGCCGGGACGCCGCGGTCCGCGCCGATCTGATCCGCGCGATGGAAGCGACCGCCTCCGGTCGATAGTCTTCAACCAGAAGGCGATCTCGGCTCGCGCGTCCCCGCCAGGGTCGTTGGGTCACGCCAGGTCCGGAGGTGCCCGCGATGCAGCCATTCCACGCCCTGCGCGCGTTCCTCGCCGTCGCCACCCTGTCGCTCGCCGCATGCGCCGGGGGGCCGGGCGGCCCGCGCGGTGGCACCGGCACGGTCTCCGACCTCACGGGCGCCGACGTGGATGCGCTCATGCTCGCCTCAGGCGATCCCGAGACCGCCGCCGCCCATTTCGCCCGCGGCGCCGAGGCCGAGCCCGCCCGCGCCGACCTGCGCCGCGGTCTGGCCCTCTCGCTGGCGCGCGCCGGCGACCCCGAGGGCGCCGTCGCCGCCTGGGAGCCGCTCCTGGCCTCGGGCGAGGCGAGCCCCGCCGACCGGACCGCCCATGCCGGCGCCCTCGCCCGCCTCGCGCGCTGGAAGGAGGCGCGCGCCGCCCTCGACCGCATCCCCCCCACCCACGAGAGCTACGAGCGCTACCGGCTCGAGGCGATCCTCGCCGACGTCTCGGGCGCCTGGGACCGGGCCGACGCGTTCCACGAGATCGCCGTCGGGCTGACCGACACGCCCGCCGGGGACCTCAACAACTGGGGCTACTCCAAGCTGTCGCGCGGCGATCCGGCCGCCGCCGAGCGCCTCTTCGGCCGCGCCCTCGCCGAGGATCCCGGCCTCTTCACCGCCAAGAACAACCTCGCCCTCGCTCGCGGCGCCCGCCGCGACTACGCCCTCCCCGCGGTCGAGATGACGCAGCAGGAGCGCGCCGAGCTCCTGCACACCCTCGCCCTCGCGGCGGTGAAGCAGGGGGACGTCGCCATCGCGCGCAGCCTCCTGCAGGACGCGCTCGCCTCCCACCCGCGCCATTTCGAGCCGGCCGCCAGCGCGCTGGCCGCGCTCGGCGCGCCCGCCTGACCCGGCCCTCCCGCCGGTGGCGCCCGACCTCGCGCTCCTGCTGGCGGCCGCCCCCATCCTCACCTGGGCCGCGCTGTCGGACCTCTCGCGGATGCGCATCCCCAACGCCGCCGTCCTGTCCCTCGCCGGGGCCTTCGCGGTGATCGGCCTCCTGTTCCTGCCCCTGCCCGAGTACGGCGTGCGCGCCGCGCAGGGCGCCATCGTCCTCGCGTTGGGCTTCGTCGGCGCCACGCTGCGCTGGTTCGGCGCCGGGGACGCCAAGCTCGCCGCCGCCATCGCCCTCTACGTGGCCCCCGGCGCGGGGCTCGACTTCGCCGTCGCCCTCTCGGTCCTGACCCTGGTCACCTTCGCCCTCCACCGCGGCGCGCGCGCCGTGCCCGCGGTGCGCCGCGCCGCGCCCGGCTGGGTGAGCTGGTCGAGCCCCAAGTTCCCCTACGGCGTGTCCCTCGCGGCTGCCCTGATCTGCCATCTCGCCGCCCGGCTGTGACCATCCGCGCGATCCGCCCGGCGCCCGCCGCCCGGCCGCCACGATCCCGCCACACCCTGCGCCTCAGATCGCGCCATGCCCAACGACCTCACCCCCGAACGCGCGCGCACCGAGAAGCGCGGCGCGGACCGCCACCCGCCCGCGCCGCGCCGCGCCGCGGAGACCGGGCTCGACCCCGTGACGATGGAGGAGATCCTCCTCAAGACGATGTTCCGCACCAACCTCACGGCGCTCTCGGCCGTCGCCCGCGCCGTCGCCCTGCCGAACGGCGTCGCGCAGGAGGTCCTCGACGCCGCGCGCGATCAGAACCTCGTGGAGGCGATCGGCACGATGCACGCGGGCGCCTCGAGCGAGATGGGGTTCCGCCTCTCCGACACCGGGCGCGCCCGCGCCAAGAGCGCCCTGGCGCAGTCCGAGTACTACGGCGCCATGCCCGTCCCCCTGGCGGTCTACGCCGAGCAGGTCCGCCGCCAGTCCATCCGCAGGATCCGCATGTCGCGCGAGCGCCTCTCCGCGGCGATGGGCCATCTCGTCCTGCCCGACGGCCTCATGGACCAGCTCGGCCCGGCCGTCGGCGCCGGGCGCTCGATCCTGATGTTCGGCCCCCCCGGCAACGGCAAGTCCTCGATCTCCAACGGAATCCGCGACGCCATCGGCGACACGATCTACGTCCCCCGCGCCATCCTCTACGGGGGACAGGTCATCACCGTCTACGACCCTATCGTGCACACCCCCGCCGCCGAGCCGGCCGCCCCGGACGCCGCCGCCCTGCGCCGCCGCGAGACGCCCGATCCGCGCTATGTCCGCTGCGAGCGTCCGACCGTCATTACCGGCGGCGAGCTCAAGCTCTCGATGCTCGACCTCGTCTACAACCCCACCGCCCGCACCTATCAGGCCTCGCTCCAGCTCAAGGCCGCCGGCGGCGTCTTCATCGTCGACGATCTCGGTCGGCAGGAGGAGCCGCCCCAGGCGCTCGTGAACCGCTGGATCGTCCCCCTGGAGGAAGGCCGCGACATCCTCGCGCTGCAATCGGGCGAGAAGTTCGAGGTGCCGTTCGACACGCTCGTCGTCTTCTCGACGAACTTCCACCCGAACGAGATCTTCGACGGCGCCGCGCTCCGCCGCATCTTCTACAAGATCCGCGTCGACGGGCCGGATCGCGACGGCTTCCTCCAGATCTTCGCCCTCGTCGCCAAGGCCAAGGGGATGCCGCTCGACGAGGAGGCCCTCATCTACCTCATGCAGGAGAAGTACCCCACCATCGGCGACGTCTACGCCAACTATCAGCCCGCCTTCCTCATCGATCAGCTCGCCGCGATCTGCGAGTTCGAGGGCATCCCCCACCAGATGCGCCCGGACCTGATCGACCGCGCCTGGGCCAACATGTTCGTCGCGGACGGCGCCGCCGTCACCCGCTAGCGGGCGGGCCGCAGGTCCCGCGGCGGCGGGCGACGGGCCCGGAGGGTCCGTGAGCCCGGCGCCCCCCTGCCCTCGCGCGGCCCCCGCGCTAGACTGCGCTGCATGACCGCGCTGCCGCCCCGTTTCGCCGACTGGTTCGCCACCCGCGGCTGGTCCATCCACCCGCATCAGCAGGCGATGCTCGACGCCGCGGGCGACCCCGCCCTCCTCCTCGTCGCGCCCACAGGCGGCGGCAAGACGCTGGCCGGCTTCCTGCCCACGCTGATCGAGCTCCAGGACGGCGCCCACCAGGGCCTCCACACCATCTACGTCAGCCCGCTCAAGGCCCTGGCGACCGACATCAAGCGCAACCTGACAACCCCCGTGACGGAGATGGCCCTGCCCATCCGGATCGAGGACCGCACCGGCGACACCAAGCAGACCGCCCGCAAGCGGCAGCGCGCGGACCCGCCGCACATCCTCCTGACAACGCCCGAATCGCTCGCGCTCCTCCTGAGCTACGAGGACGCCCCGCGCATCTTCGCCGGGCTCCAGCGCGTCATCGTGGACGAGATCCACGCCCTCGCCGAGAACAAGCGCGGCGAGCAGCTCATGCTCCTGATCTCGCGCCTGCAGACCCTGCGCCCGGACCTGCGCCGCATCGGCCTGTCGGCGACCGTCGAGGACCCGCGGCTCATGGCCGACCGCCTGCGCGCCCATCCCGCCCCCTGCACCATCGTCGACGCCGATCCCGGCCCGGACCCCGACATCGCGATCCTCGAGACCGAGGACCCGCCCCCCTGGGCCGGCGGCGGCGGCCGCTACGCCATCCCCGCCGTCCTGCGCGAGGTCGCGCGCCACAGCACCACGCTCATCTTCCACAACACCCGCGCCCAGGCCGAGATCTTCTTCCACGCGCTCTGGCTCGCCAACGAGGACGACCTGCCCATCGGCATCCACCACGGCTCCCTGAGCCGCGAGCAGCGGCAGCGCGTCGAGGCCGCCATGGTCGCCGGCGAGCTGCGCGCCATCGTCTGCACCGCGTCGCTGGACCTCGGGATCGACTGGGGCGACGTCGACCTCGTGATCCAGATCGGCGCGCCCAAGAACGTCAAGCGCCTCGTGCAGCGCATCGGCCGCGCCAACCACCGCTACAACGCGCCGTCCAAGGCCCTGATCGTGCCCGCCAATCGGTTCGAGACCGTCGAATGCGCCGCCGCGCTCGACGCCGTGCGCGAGCGCGACCTCGACGGCGATCCGCCCCTCGAGGGCGGCCGCGACGTCCTGTGCCAGCACATCCTCCTGACCGCCGCCGCCGGCCCGTTCGAGGAGGCCGCCCTCTTCGAGGAGGTCCGCCGCACCGGCGCCTACATGCACGTCACCCGCGCCATGTTCGACGACTGCCTGAGCTTCGTCGCCACCGGCGGCTACGCGCTGCGCGCCTACGACCGCTGGCAGCGCCTGATGCCGGACGGCCCCGGCCGCTGGCGCCTGCGCGACCCGCGCCAGGCCCGCCGCATCCGCATGAACCTCGGCACGATCATGGACACCGACACCATGCACGTCCGGCTGAAGAACCGCCTCGGCGGCGCGCCCTTGGGCGAGATCGAGGAAGGGTTCGCCAACACCCTCGTGCCCGGGGACACCTTCCTCATGGGCGGCCGCGTCGTGCGCTACGAGAACACGCGCGAGCTCACGGTCGAGGTCACGCGCCGCGCCGACAAGGAGCCGCGCATCGCCACCTATATCGGCCTGAAGTTCGCGACCTCGACCGAGCTCGTCGACCGCGTCTACGACATCCTCCAGCACGGCCATCCCGACCTGCCGCCCCACACCGCCGACTGGCTCGCGCTCCAGGCGCGCTACTCCCGCCTGCCCACCCGCGAGAGCATCCTGGTCGAGAGCTTCGCCATGGACGGGCGCGAGCACACCGCGATCTACGCCTTCGCCGGGCGCAACGCGATGCAGACCCTCGGCATCCTCGTCACCAAGCGGATGGAGGAGCAGGGCCTGGCCCCCCTCGGCTTCGTCGCCACCGACTACGCGCTGGGCATCTGGGGCCTGGAGCGCCTGCGCGACCCCGCGCCCCTCTTCACGCTGGAGAACCTGCGCCACGGGCTCGACACCTGGCTGAACCAGAACGCCCTCTTCAAGCGCACCTTCCGCAAGGCCGCGACCATCGCCGGGCTCATCGACCGCAACACCGCCCAGGGCCGCCGATCGGGCAAGCAGGCCACGTTCTCGTCGGACATCCTCTACGACACGCTCCTCAAGTACGAGCCGGACCACCTCCTCCTCAGGATCACCCGCGAGGAGGCGATGCGCGGCCTCGTGGACTTCTCCCGGATCGAGGAGATGCTCGCCCGCACCGGCGGCACGGTCGACCACGTGATCCTGCGCCGCCCCTCCCCCTTCGCCGCGCCCCTCTTCCTCGAGCGCGGGCGCGTGCCGGTGGAGGGCGCGGGCAAGCAGCGCCTGGTGGAGGAGGAGGCCGCCCACATGCTCGCCGCCGCGGGGCTGGAGGTGCCGGCCGACCTCGGAACGCGGGGTCCGCTTGCCCCCTCCGCCCGCCGGGCATAGGGCGCGGCCATGCGCATCCTCTTTCTCGGCGACGTGGTCGGCCGCTCCGGCCGCGCCGCCCTCGCCGAGCGCCTGCCCGCCCTGCGCGCCGACTGGCGCCTCGACTTCGTGATCGTCAACGCGGAGAACGCCTCGAACGGCAATGGCTGCACCGCCGCCCACGCCCAGGCGCTCCTGGCCGCCGGCGCCGACGTCCTCACCCTCGGGGACCACGCCTTCGACCAGAAGGACATGCTCCAGGCGGTCCAGTCGGAGCCGCGCATCGTCCGCCCGCTGAACTTCGCCAAGGACGCGCCGGGCCTCGGCGTGCGCGCCTACCAGGCCGGCGGCCGGCGCGTCGTCGTCGCCCAGGCGCTCGGCCAGGTGTTCATGAAGCGCCCCTTCGACGACCCGTTCAGCGCGCTCGACGCCGCGCTGCGCACCCACCGGATGGGCGCCGCCGCCAACGCCGTCATCGTCGACTTCCACGCCGAGGCGACCTCCGAGAAGACCGCGATGGGCCACTGGCTTGACGGGCGCGCCTCCCTCGTCGTCGGCACCCACACCCACGTTCCCACCGGCGACGCGCAGATCCTGGACGGCGGCACCGCCTACCTGACCGACGCCGGGATGTGCGGCGACTATGGCGGCGTCATCGGCATGGACCGCGCCGAGCCCCTGCGCCGCTTCGTCACCGGCATGCCCAGGGCCCGGTTCGAGCCCGGCACCGGCGAGGCCACCCTCGCGGGCGTCTACCTCGAGACCGACGACCGCTCCGGCCGCGCCACCCGGATCGTCCCCGTCCGCCAGGGCGGCCGCCTCGCCCCCTCCGGCCCCGAATGACGGCGCCATGACGTCGCCAGGCCCCGGCGCCTACGTCACCCTCGCGCTCTGCGGCGCCGGCTGGGGCCTCACCCAGCCCCTGATCAAGATCGCGCTGGAGGGCGGCTACGCCCCGACCACGATCCTCGTCTGGCAGTTCGCCGTGATCGCGGCCGTGCTCGCGCCCGTCGCGTGGCGGCTGCCGCGCCCGCGCGCGCTCCGGCCCGCCATCGCCATCGCCCTCTTCGTCGGCCTCCTCGGCACCGCGCTGCCGAACCTGGCCTCCTTCACGGCGCTCACGCTCCTGCCCTCCGGAATCGTGTCGATCCTGCTCTCGCTCAACCCCGCGCTCGCCTTGCCCATGGCGGTCGCCTTCGGGCTCGAGCGCCTGGCCGCGCGCCGCGTGCTCGGCCTCGCCATCGGCCTCGCGGGCGCGCTCCTCCTCGTCGCGCCCGGGGCCGAGGGGTCGATCGCGCTGCGGCTCCTGCCCCTCGGCCTCGTCGCTCCGGTCCTCTACGCCCTGCAGAACACCGTGATCGCGCGCTACGGCACCGGGGGGCTCCACCCCGTGCAGCTCATGGCCTGCGCCACCCTCGCGGCCCTGCCGATCTCCATCGCCGCGGCGGCGGCCACGGGCACCCTCGCCCTGCCGGCCGCCGCCGGCCCGTCCGAGGGCGCGGCCCTCCTCGCCTCGCTGATCCACGCGGCCGTCTACACCGCCTTCATCGGCCTCGTCGGTCGGGCGGGCTCGGTCTTCTCGACCCAGGTCGGCTACGTCGTCAGCCTCTTCGGCGTCCTCTGGGCCATGCTCCTCCTCGGCGAGCGCTACGGACTCGCGGTCTGGGCGGCCCTCGCGCTCATCCTCGCGGGCGTCTCGCTCGTGCGGCCGCGCCCCCTCGCCCGGCCGGCGCCGCCCGCCTGACGCCCCAGTTGCGCCCGCCACCGGCCCGCGTCAGGCTGGCGCGCAGTCCGCCTGGCAGGGAGCGCGCGACGTGATCGATCTCGGGCTCTCCCCCACCGCCGAGGCGTTCGCCGCCATGGCCGTCGTCGGCGTCATGTTCGTCCTCTTCGTGCGCGAGACCTTCCCCCCCGACGTCACCGCCCTCGCCGGCGCGGCGGTCATGCTGGCGGTCGGCCTCGTGCCCTACGACACCGGGCTCGCCGTCCTGTCCAACCCCGCGCCCTGGACCATCGCGGCCATGTTCGTCGTCATGGGCGCGCTCGTGCGCACCGGCGCGCTGGGCTGGTTCACCCGCATCGCCGAGCGCCGGGCCGAGACCCGCCCCCGCCTCGCCCTCGCCGGCCTCCTGGGATTCGTCGTGATCGCCTCGGCCTTCGTCAACAACACGCCGGTCGTGCTGGTGATGCTCCCCGTCTTCGTCCAGCTCGCCGAGAAGCTCGGCCGCGCGCCCTCCAAGCTGCTGATCCCGCTCAGCTACGCCGCCATCATGGGCGGCACGCTCACGCTGATCGGCACCTCCACCAACCTCCTGGTGGACGGCGTCGCGCGCGCCCGCGGGCTCGAGCCCTTCTCCATCTTCGAGATCACCCCCATCGGCCTCGCCGTCGTCGCCTGGGGCATGTTCTACGTCGGCGTGATCGCGCCCCGCCTCCTGCCCGAGCGGCAGAGCATGGCCGCCCTCCTCACCGGGCGCTCCCGGATGAAGTTCTTCACCGAGGTGGCCATCCCCGAAGGCTCCGACCTCGCCGGACAGCCCGTGCTCGAAGCCGACCTCTTCCGCCGGGACGGCATCCGCGTCGTCGACGTGCTGCGCGGCGACGCGTCCCTGCGCCGCAACCTCGCCGAGGTCGAGCTCGCCATCGGCGACCGCGTCGTCCTGCGAACCGAGATGGCCGAGGTCCTCGGCCTGCGCGAGAACCCCAAGGTCCGCGCCGTCGACCGGCTCTCCTCGGTCCAGACCTCCACCGTCGAGGTGCTCATCACCCCCGGCGCCGGCATGATCGGGCGGAGCCTCGGCTCCCTGCGCCTGCGCCGCCGCTACGGCGTCTATCCGCTCGCCGTCCACCGCCGGGCCGAGAACATCGGCCGGCAGCTCGACGACATCGTCGTGCGCGTCGGCGACACGCTCCTCCTCGAGGGCGCCCCCGAGGACATCGCCCGCCTGGCCAGCGACATGGGCCTCGTCGACGTGGCGCATCCCTCGGCCCGCGCGTTCAAGCGCAGCCGCTGGCCCATCGCCGTCGCCGCCCTCGCCTTCATCGTCGTCCTCTCGGCCCTCGAGGTCGCGCCGATCCTGCTCCTGGCGATCCTCGCGGTCGCCTTCGTCCTCCTCACCCGCTGCATCGAGGCCGACGAGGCGTTCGGCGCCATAGACGGGCGCCTCCTCGTCCTCATCCTGGCGATGCTCGTGATCGGCGCGGGGCTCGAGCATACCGGCGCCGTCGCCCTGATCGCCGACGCGGTCGCGCCGTTCCTGGGAACGCTGCCCCCGTCCTCCTGGTCGCGGCGGTCTACCTCCTGACGACCACCCTGACCGAGATGGTGTCCAACAACGCCGTCGCCGTGGTGATGACCCCGATCGCCATCGGCCTCGCGGAGTCCCTGGGCGTGGACCCCCGCCCCCTCGTCGTCACCGTGATGATCGCTGCCTCCGCCTGCTTCGCGACCCCGATCGGCTACCAGACGAACATGCTCGTCTTCGGCCCCGGCGGCTACAAGTTCGCCGACTACCTCCGCGTCGGCATCCCCCTCAACATCACCCAGGCGATCATCGTCTCCGCCCTCATCCCCCTGATCTGGCCGCTTTGAACGGCCGCCGGCCCGTCCGGCCAGGAGCACCGCGCGCCGCATCGCCGCCGGCACCGGCGAGGCTCGAATCGACGGCGAGGGGACCGCGCGTGGAACTGCCGACCGGATACGAGGGACGCGAGCGGGCGATCGAGGACCTGTTCGCCCGGGCGTTCGCCGCCTCGGAGGGGCCGGACGAGGGCGCGCTGATCGGCAGCCTCGTCCGCGACCTCCTCGAGCGGACGCCGCCGGCCGACATCCGCGTGTTCCGCGCCGAGGACGGCGGTCGCCTGCTCGGCGCGGCCGTCTTCACGCGCCTGAGCTATCCGGACGATCCGCGCAGCGTGGTCCTGCTCTCGCCCATGGCGGTGGCGCCCGAGCGCCAGCGGCGCGGGATCGGACTGGCCATCTTGGCGCACGCCCTCGCGGTTCTGCGCACCGAAGGGGTGGAGATCGCGATCACATACGGCGATCCGGGCTACTACGGCCGGGCCGGGTTCGTGCCGATCACCGAGCGACCTGCGCGCGCGCCCCGGCCGCTCAGCCTGCCCCACGGATGGATCGGGCGATCCCTGACCGACGCGCCGATGCCCCGCCTACCCGGACGACCGACCTGCGTTCCCGCGTTGGACAGGGCCGACATATGGTGACGCAGGACCGCCATCCGGCACGCGCGTCCATCCGCCGTCAGGATGCCGGCAGACAGAAGAAGGGGCCGGCGCGAGCCAGCCCCTCCATTCCCGATCCAATCGCAGGCGCGAAGCGGCCTAGCTCTTGTCCTTCATGTCGCCGACGCCCTTCTGCACCTTGCCCTCGACCTGATCGGCCTGGCCTTCGTGCTTCATCTTGTCGTTGCCCGTGAGATCGCCGGCCTCTTCCTTGATCTTGCCGCCGATGTCCTTGGCCTTGCCTTCGGTCTGATCGTGGTTCGCCATGTCGGATCTCCTCTTGGTGTGTGTCGCATGGAAACGCCGGCCGGCCCCGGGGGTTCCCGCCTAGGCCGGCACCATCGTCCCCTGCAGGATCGCGACCGCCTTGCCCGAGGGCTCCGCGACCACCTCCGCCGCCACCACCACGATCCGGCGCCCCGCCCGCACCACCCGCCCCGCCGCGACCAGGCGCTCCCCCGCCGCCGGCGCCAGCAGGTTGATCTTCATCTCCACCGTCAGGACCTCGGACCCGTCCGCCATCGCCGAGAGCGCGGCATATCCCGCGGCGCTGTCCCCGATCGCGAAGGCGAGCCCGGCATGGGCGTAGCCGTGCTGCTGCCCCGTCTCCGCCCGGATCGGCGCCTCGATCGTGCAGGCGCCGCCGCCCACCGTCACCATCCGCGCGCCCAGCGTCCGCATCATCCCCTGCGCGGCGAAGCTCGCCCGGATCGCCGCCTCGGGGACGCGCGGATCCGGCGCGCTCATCCCGCGCGCCGGCGGCGCGGCGCGGCGGCGCGCAGCGGCACCGCCACCGCCCGCCCGCCGCCCGGCGCCGTCAGGACCGCGATCGCCCCCGCGGCCATGCGCCCGTCGAGCTCGGGATGCGCCGCCCGCAGCCCGCCCGTATAGGCGCCATAGGCCGGCAGGATCGCGCGCCCCGCGTCGATCAGGAAGCAGGGCCGCGAGACGCCCGCCACCGCGATCTTCGGATGCCAGTGCCCCGAGACCTCGCCCGGCCCCCGCGCCGGGCCCGGCGCCGCGACGTGCCGGAACGCGAGCGGCCCGGCCAGCACCTCCGCCGCCGCCTCCCCCCCGAACGGCAGCGGCCCCGGATCGTGGTTCCCCTCGACCCAGATCCAGCGCCGCCCGGCCATCAGGGCGCCCAGCGCCATGACCTCCGGCCCGCCCAGGTTCTCCGCCGCCTCCAGGTCGTCGAAGCTGTCGCCGAGGCACAGCACGGTGCCCGCCCCCGTCGCCTCCAGGTCGGCGGCCAGCCGCGCCAGCGTCTCGCGCGTCTCGTAGGGCGGCAGGAACGCGCCGCCCCGCCGCGCCATCCGCTCCGACTTGCCCAGATGCAGGTCCGAGACCACGAGCATGCCCTCGGCCGGCCAGAGGAGCGCGCCCGACGGCATCGCCTCCAGCCCCGCGCCCTTGAGCGAGAAGCGCAGCGCGCCGGTGTTCTGCCTTCGGTCCATCATCCGGGTGAATCAGGCCGGCGCCGCCGGCACAAGCCCCCCGCCCCGCCAGAGCCCCTCCTCCGTGGCCACCGCGCCCAGCGCCACGTCCGTCGCCTCCACCGGCATCGCCGCCACGCGCTGCGCCGCATAGGCCAGGCCCGACCGCCTCCGCCGCGAGCCCCGCCAGCGTCCGGTCGTAGAACCCCCCGCCATAGCCGAGCCGGTCGCCACCCGCCGTGAACGCCACCAGCGGCACGATCACCACCTCGGGCCGCAGCTCCTCCGCCCGCTCGCGGCACCATCGTGCCGTAGCCTCCCGGCACCATCGCCGCCCCCGGCGACCACGCGCCGGAACGCCAGCGCCCGCCCGCGCGCCCACCACCACCGGCACGCAGACCGGCCCGTCCCACCCCGCCATCGACCGGCAGGCGTCCACCTCCGAGCGCATCGGCACGTATCCCGCCAGCACCCGCCCCGCCCCCGGCCCCAGCGCCGCCGCCAGCACCGCGCAGGCCGCCGCCGACCGCTCCGGCGGAATGGACCTCCCCCCGGCGCGCCAGGGCCTCCGCCCGCAGGCGGGCCTTCAGATCAGGACCCACGCCGCCAGCCCGAGAAAGGCGAAGAACCCCACCACGTCCGTCACCGTCGTCACGAACGCCCCCGAGGCCAGCGCCGGGTCGATCCCGACCTTCTCCAGCCCCAGCGGGATCAGCAGCCCCGCGAACCCCGCCACCGCCAGGTTGATCACCATCGCCGCCCCGATCACCATTCCCAGCTGCGGCGAGCCGAACCAGATCACCCCCACGATCCCGATGATCACCGCGAACGCCGACCCCGTTGATCAGGCCCGCCACCACCTCCCGCCGCAGCACCCTGAGCGCGTTGGCCCGCGTCAGGTCGCGGGTCGCCAGCGCCCGCACCGCGACGGTCATCGACTGCGTGCCCGCGTTGCCGCCCATGCTCGCCACGATCGGCATCAGCACCGCGAGCGCCGTCACCGCCGCGATCACCCCCTCGAACTGCGCGATCACCAGGGACGCCAGGATCGCCGTCACCAGGTTCACCGCCAGCCACGGGAACCGCTGCCGCGCGATCGCCAGCGTCCGGTCGTTCAGGCTCTCGTCCCCCACCCCGGCCAGCAGCAGCAGGTCCTCCTCGTGCTCGTCCGACAGGACCGCCATCGCGTCGTCGATCGTGATCACCCCGATCACCCGGCCGCCCTCGTCCACCACCGGCGCGCTGATCAGGTGGTACTGGTTGAACGCGTAGGCGACCTCCTCGACGTCCTGCGCCCACCGGGATCGTGCGGAAGCTCTCCTCGCGCAGCGCGTCCAGCGCCGTCGCCCGCGGCGAGCCGAGGAGCCGCCCGAGCGTCACGTAGCCCGTCGCCCGCATCCCCGGATCGACCAGGATCATGTGGTAGAACTGCTCCGGCAGGTCGTCATGCGCGCGCAGCCAGTCGATCGTCTCGCCCACGGTCCCAATGCTCCGGCACCGCCGTGACCTCGCGCTGCATCAGGCGCCCGGCGCTGTCCTCGGGATAGCTCAGCGCCGCCTCGACCGCGATCCGGTCCTCGGCGTCGAGCGCGCCCAGCACGACCTCGCGCGTCTCCTGGTTGAGGTCCTCGATCAGGTCGACGACGTCGTCCGTCTCCAGGTCGCGCGCCGCCTCCGCCACCACCGAATCGGGCAGGCGCCTCGATGATCTCCTCGCGCAGGCCCTCCTCGACCTCGGTCAGCATCTCGCCGGACAGCTCCGGCCCCATCAGCGGCAGGATGCGGTCGCGGTCCGCCTCGCCCATCTGCTCGAGCGCGTCGGCGATGTCGGCCGGGTGCAGCGGCAGCAGGATCGCCTGCACCGCCTCCGCGTCGCCCCGCCCGGCGGCCTCGCGCAGCGCGCCCATGTCGACGGGCGCCCGGTCCTCCACCTCGGCGGGGCGCGTCTCCTCCACGGTGTCGGCCATGGTCGTCCCTCCGGTCGCGGCGACGATCGCGGCACCATAGGTGCCCGCGGCGCCCCCGCAAGCGCGCCTTGCGGGGGCGAGCCGCGCCGCGCTACGCCCGCCTCCACCGACCGACCGCACGCCCCGCTCGGAGCCCCGCCCATGCTCATCCTCGCCGGACAGGTGCTGCGCACCCATGCCGATCCGTTCCTCGTCCCGCCCGAGGAGGCGATGACCATCGCCTCCGGCGCCGTCCTGATCGCGGACGGGCACGTCCGCGCGCTCGGCACGCTGGCCGACCTGCGCGCCGCCCACCCCGCCGTCCCGGTCGAGGATCACGGCGCCGCCCTCATCCTGCCCGGCCTGATCGACGCGCACGCCCACTACCCGCAGACCGGGCATCGTCGCCTCCTGGGGCGCCCGCCTGATCGACTGGCTGGAGCGCTACACCTTCCCCGAGGAGGCCCGCTTCGGCGATCCCGCCCATGCGGCCGCCGGTCGCGGAGACCTATCTCGACCTCCTGCTGGCGCAACGGCACCACCACCGTCTGCACGTTCTGCACCTCCCACCCCGCCTCGGTGGACGCCATCTTCGAGGCCGCCGCCGCGCGCGGGATGCGCGTCGTCGCGGGCAAGACCTGCATGGACCGGAACGCCCGCGCCGACCTCCTCGACACGCCCGCCCGCGCCCATGACGAGAGCGCCGCCCTGATCGCGCGCTGGCACGGGCGCGGCCGGGCGAGCTACGCGATCACCCCCCGCTTCACCCCCACCTCCACCCCCGAGCAGCTCGCGGTCGCTGGGCGCCCTCTGGGCCGCCAACCCCGACCTGCCCGATGCAGACGCACCTCTCCGAGCAGACCGACGAGCTCGCCTGGGTCGCCCGGCTCCACCCCGAGGCGCCCGACTACCTCGCCACCTACGAGGCGCACGGCCTGGTCGGCCCCGG
Source organism: uncultured Alphaproteobacteria bacterium (assembly GCA_963832275.1). Lineage (GTDB taxonomy): Bacteria > Pseudomonadota > Alphaproteobacteria > Rhodobacterales > Rhodobacteraceae > Hasllibacter. The sequence continues at coordinate 2,143,599 of CAWHTQ010000019.1, read as the reverse complement.
CGCCCTCTTCGGCCACGCGATCCACCTCACCGCTCGCGAGCGCGCCCGCCTGGCCGGGAGCGGCGCCGCCATCGTCCACTGCCCGACCTCGAACACCTTCATCGGCTCGGGCGTGCTGGACGTCGCGGGCCGGCGGCGCCGACGGGATCCGCCGTCGCGCTCGCCACCGACACGGGCGGCGGCTCCTCCTTCTCGATGCTCCGCACCATGGCCGCGGCCTACGAGCTCGGACAGCTCGCCGGCACCGCCCTGCACCCCGCGCAGCTCCTCTGGCTCGCCACCGCCGCCGGCGCCGACGCCCTGCGCTGGGCGCACCGGATCGGCCGCATCGCCCCGGGGCTGGAGGCGGATCTGACCGTGCTCGACCTCGCCTCCACCCCCGCCATCGCGCAGCGCGCCGCGCGGGCGGACGACGCCTGGGAGGCGCTGTTCCCCACCATCATGATGGGCGACGACCGCGCCGTGCGGGCGGTCTACGTCATGGGGCGGCGCGCATCGGGCTAGGGGGCGCCGTCGTCGCCGACCCTGCCGGGCCGCTCCGCCGGCGCCGCGGGCCTGCGGCCCGCCCCAGGGGCCCCGGCGCACCCGATGCGCATGGCCGGTGCATGGGTTGTGCATGGAATGTGCATCGGCATCGACGAACGGAAAGGGCGTCACGCCACCTCATGTGCACGCGGCCGCGCCGGTCAGTCACCACGCAGCCGCGTGACGGCCGCCGCATGGACCGCCGCGCATCCGGCGGCGACGATCCGCCCACCCGCATTCGGCGCGCCCGCCCTCCCAGTCGGTCACGATCCCGCCGGCCGCGCGAACCACCGCCATCGGCCCCTGGATGTCGTAGGGCGCCAGTCCCGCCTCGATCACCAGGTCCGCATGGCCGCCCGCGACCAGCGCGTAGCCGTAGCAGTCAAGCCCGTAGCGCGTGAGCCGCGCCCGCGCCGCCACCCGCCCGAAGGCCGCCGCCTCCTGCGGCGTGCCCACCTCCGGAAAGGTCGAAGCAGGATCGCCTCATCCAGCCCGCGGACCTCCCGCGTTCGCAGTATCTTACGGTCCGTTCCTCGCGTGATCGGTGGCACCGTCCGGCCCGCCCGCGAACCGCTCCCCGATATACGGCTGGTCGACGATCCCCAGGATCGGCGCGCCGCCATCCGGCCCGCAGGCGATGAGCGTGCCCCAGGTCGGCGCCCCCGCGAGGTACGCCCGCGTCCCGTCGATCGGATCGAGCACCCAGGTCAGGCCGGAGGTCCCGCGCACCGCGCCCCTCCTCCTCGCCCAGGATGCCGTCATCGGGCCGCAGCCGCGCGAGCACGGCCCGCATCGCCGCCTCCGCGGCGCGGTCCGCCTCGGTCACCGGATCGAAGCCGCCGCCCGGCCCGCCCTTGTCCTCAGCCGCCATCGGCCGCCGGAATCGCGGCAGCGTCTGCGCCGCCGCCGCATCCGCCAGCGCGTCCGCAACCCGTTGAAGTTCGTCGATATCCGGCGCGGTCACGCCGCCGACAGCACGCGCGCGAGCTCGAAGAGCTGCCGCCTCTGGTTCTCGGGGATCGCGTAGTAGGACCGCACCAGCGCCAGCGCCTCCTTGTCGGCGAGCAGGTCCCCGACGATGCCGCCCGTCGGCGCCCGGCGCGCGTCCACCCCCTCGAAGAAGAAGGCGACCGGCGCGTCCATCGCCTCGGCGATGTCGTAGAGCCGCGAGGCGCTGACACGGTTGGCGCCGGTCTCGTACTTCTGGATCTGCTGGAACTTGATGCCCACCAGGTCGGCCAGCTGCTGCTGCGTCATCCCGATCATCCAGCGGCGCTGCCGCACGCGCTTGCCGACATGGATGTCGACACGGTGCCTGTCGCTCATGAAACGTCCTCCGGGAGCATTGCTGCAAACTAGTATATACGACCGGCGTTCGACACCCGGCATGCTGCCACGTGCCATCCGCCTCCTCGATCGCGGTGACCTGTCCCCTGGATAAGCGCAGTCGCGCTACACGCCAAGTGCTGGAACGCATCTCGGCCGAGATAATTAGAATTGTGCGCGTCCCCGCCGACACCCCCTCCGCGCGAGCCATCCGATCGGCGATCCCCAGCCGATCACGCGGCCTGGACGGCCGCCGGCACGATCGCGGCCCCGCCGTAGCCCTCGCGCAACAGGGCACCGAGCGCCGCCGCCGGAGCGCCGGCGCCGCCGGGAGGTACAGGCCGATGCACCAATCCTCCAGCGCCGGCAGCCCGGCCTCCGCGCCCAGCGGCGCCATGCCGCCCATCGTCGTCCCCTCGAGCACCGCGTGCACCGCCAGATCGGCGCAGACCACCGCCTCGACGGTCCGCAAGCTGCTCGTATCGGTCACCATGCGCCAGGCGATCCCGGCGGCGGCCAGCCGCGCCGTCACGTCGGGCCGGAAGATGCAGTCCCGTTCGAAGGCGATGGGCAGGGGCCGCTCGCGATGCGCCCGCCCGCCGGGCGCGCCGGTCCAGCGCAGGGCGTGGCGGGCCAGCACCTCCCCGCCCGGACCGACGGCCCGCTCGGTCGTGACGATCACGTCCATCGCGCCGCGGGCATGACGCACGCGCAGCTCGGCCGTGTTGCCGGTGATCAGGCGCAGCTCCATGCGCGGGAATCGCCCGGCGAAGCGGCGCAGCACGCCGGGGATCGCCGGCTGCACGACGTCGTGCGGCACCCCGAGCGTGATCTCCCCCTCGTAGGCCTCATGCGTCAGGCGGTCCCACGCCTCGTCGTTGAGGGCGAGGATGCGCCGCGCATACCCGAGGAGCTGCTCGCCCGCGGGCGTCAGGGTGACCCCGCGCCCGCCGCGATCCAGCAGCCGAGCGCCCAGAGCGTCCTCCAACCGTTTGATCTGCATCGAGACCGCGCTTTGCGTCCGGTGCAGGGCGGCCGCGGCCCGCGTGACGCCGCCGGCATCGGCGATGGCGACGAGGGCGCGCAGGGCGGACGGGTCGAGGGTTCGGGACATATCACAGGACCTGATGGTTGCGATGCGAATTAGTCGTTTGATGAATATCGCAATCGGCGCCCAGATGATCAACACCCATCATGAACCGAAGGACCCGATCATGTTCGCTCCCGCCCTCTCCCGCGCCCATCGCCACGCCGCCGGGCGCTCCGCGCTCTCCGCGCTGTCCCTGATGGCCCGCGCACGCGGCCGAGCGCGCCGCCCTCGCGCGGCTGAACGACGCCGCGCTCGGCGATCTCGGCCTGACCCGCGCCCAAGCCGATCGCGAGGCGGCGCGCCCGTTCTGGGACCTGTCGCCGCACCGCCGCTAAGGCCACGAAAAAGGGCGCCCGGCTCGCCGGTTGCTCTCTTGAAAGGCGCGTCCCGCGGCCCGATATTCGTGCCAGGAGACCCGGATGCCGTGGTGGCGGCCGGGCGGTTCCGCTTCGAATGGAGGTCATGAATGGCTGACTATCAGGCGATCCGCGCTGGTGCGGGCACACGCACCGCCGCGATCGACACGGGCCTTCGCGCCCACATGAACAAGGTCTACGGCACGATGTCCGTGGGCATGCTGATCACCTTCGCCGCGGCGTGGGCGATCGCCGGCCTCGCGGTCACGACCGTGCCGACGGCCGCGCAGATCGGCGCCGACCGCTACCTGACCGATCTCGGCGTGCGCGCTCTACACCTCGCCGCTGCGCTGGGTCGTGATGCTGGCCCCGCTGGCCTTCGTGTTCGGCATGTCGGCGATGATCAACAAGATGTCGGCCGCCACGGCGCAGCTGGTCGTTCTACGCCTTCGCCGCGACGATGGGCCTGTCGATCAGCTCGATCTTCCTCGTGTTCACCGGCACGTCGATCGCGCAGATCTTCCTCATCACCTCGATCGCCTTCGCCGGCCTCTCGCTCTACGGCTACACGACGAAGACGCGACCTCTCCGCGATGGGCACGTTCCTCATCATGGGCGTGATCGGCCTCGTGGTCGCGATGGTCGTCAACATCTTCCTGCAATCGCCGGCGATGGTGTTCGCGATCTCGATCCTCGGCGTGCTGATCTTCGCGGGCCTCACCGCCTACGACACGCAGCGCATCAAGACCGAGTACGTCGCGCATGCCGCGCATGGCGATCAGGAATGGCTCGGCAAGGCCGCGATCATGGGCGCGCTGTCGCTGTACCTGAACTTCATCAACATGTTCATGTTCCTGCTGCAGCTCTTCGGCAACCGCGAGTGACCGCGGCGCGGCATCTGACGATCCCGAAGGGCCGGCCTCGTGCCGGCCCTTCTCGCGTCCGGCCCTAGCGCAGCTCCCTTAGCATCGAGACGGCGGGGAACGCGATGCCGCGCCGGAGCGGGATCGTCACCGCCTCGACCCTCCCGAAGCCCTGTGCGGTGTAGAACGGGACGGCCGTGAACGTGGAGAGGCACGCCAGACGGCGCATGACCCGCGCCGCGCGCCTCGATCATGACGCGGGACAGGATGGCGGCGGCGAAACCCCGGCGCAGGTGATCCGGATCCGTCGCGAGATGGCGGACATGTCCCGTATCGGCCATGCCCGCGTCGGCCCCGGCGGCCGTGCGGGTCCACCCCCCCGCCGCGACGATGGCGCCGTTCGGGCTCTCCGCCACGAGATAGGTCCCGGAGCGAAGGAGCGCGGGGTTCGCGCGCGCGATGCAGCGGCACGGCCATCACGAGCGATGGACGGGGGGTAGTCGGCGGCGAGCAGACGCGGATAGCTGCGCGAGAGCAGCAGATCGACCGCCGCGAGGTCGCGCGGCGTGGCCGTCCGGATCGTCACGACGTCGGTCATGGCGACCCACGCCGCGATGGAGGGACCGGATTCAGACGCGGCAGGTCGGCAGGCTGGATCAGCGCGGGGCGCGCGCGCGCCCCGGCGGATCACTTGATCTTGCCTTCCTTGTACTCGACATGCTTGCGGGCGACCGGATCGAACTTCCGGATCGAGAACTTCTCGGTCATCGTGCGGGCGTTCTTCTTGGTCACGTAGAAATGGCCGGTGCCCGCGGTCGAGTTCAGGCGGATCTTGATGGTCGTCGGCTTCGCCATGGCTCGGAGGCTCCTGCGGCTAGGATGAGGTGCGGCGCGCGCGCGGCCGGGGCCGCGCGCACGGGCCGCGTCCGCGCCTTCTACGCGCAGCGGCCGGGCGGTCAACCCCGAGGTCGGCGACCCCGGGATCGGCCGGCTCGGACGGGTGCCTCGGGCCCGACCGCGCGTGAGACCGCCATCAAGGCGGTCGGCGCGTCCTCGGGCCCCTCGATCGGGGTGATCATGACGTCATGTTCGCGCATGACCTCCGACGGGTCGAGCAGCGTCGGCGCGGAACCGGACGCACTGGCCGCGCGCGGCGCGGGCGACGGCGTCGCGCACCTGGCTCCTCGCCTCGCTCGGCCAGAACTCCCAGAGCTCGACGCCCCATATGGGGCGCGGCCCGGTGGCCACGCCGTCCGAGCCGCGCGGCCTGGCGTTGGTGAAGGTCACTCGGCCCCCGGGCGTCAAGGAGCTGCACGACGTCGGTGCTGCGGCGCAGGAAGGCGAGCGAGAACTGCGGCGGCGCGGCGGGCGCCATCCCGCGCGGGACGGGCCGTGTCGTCGTGGTCATGAGGCGCCTCCAGCTGTCACCGTTCGCAACGACTAACGCCACTGGACGTTTAACGAGACCTTAAACGAAGGGACAGAAATGGCGCGCGGACGGCCTGTAAGCCGGATTCTGTCCGGGCGCCGAAGCGCCCTGGATGACCATTCATCTGCCGCACCCGTCGCCGGGGCGGTCGAGCCGCCAACCCGGACCCCCGGCCGGAAGCGCCGATTCGGGGTCCCTATTCGGCGTTGCTCCCGGTGGGGCTTGCCATGCCGTCCCGGTCGCCCGGTCCGCGGTGGGCCCTTACCCCACCGTTTCACCCTTGCCCGCACGGATGCGGGCGGTCTCTTCTCTGTGGCGCTTTCCCTCGGCTCTCGCCGGCCGGGCGTTACCCGGCACCGTCCTTTCCATGGAGTCCGGACTTTCCTCGACCCGTGCGGGCCGCGGTCATCCAGCCATCCGCGCGAGGCCGCCGGTAGGCGCCCCCGCGGGGCCGGTCAAGCGCCGCAGGGCCAGCGCGCGGCGATCGTGGCCGCCCGGGCCGCGTCCTCGGCGTCCGGGCCGCCGGCCGCGCCGGGGCGGAACCGCAGGCGGAACGCCCTCAACCGATCGGCGGCGGGCGCGTCTGGATCGTAGCCGATTCGCGTGAGGCTGGCCTCCAAGCGCCGCGCCGGAGCCGGGCGCGTCCGGCCATACCGACAGGCCCTCCTCGGCCAGGTAGCGCCAGGGGAACAACGGGCCCGGATCGACCTTGCGCGACGGGCGCCACGTCGGAATGGGCCAGCACGCGCTCCGGACGGATCGCCGGATGCGCGCGTCAGGACCCCGCGCAGCAAGGCGATCAGGGCGTCGATCTGCGCCTCGGGAAACGGGGCGGCGCCGTCGTTGTCCAGCTCGATCCCGACGGACCGGGAATTCACGTCGAGGACGTCGCCCCATCGCCCCGCGCCCGCATGCCAGGCACGGCGGTCCTCCGGCACGAGGGACGTGCGCCGACCGTCCCGGTCCACGAGCCAGTGGGCCGAGACCTCGAACGCCGGATCGCAGAGCCGCGCCAGCGCGGCGGGCGCGTCGGACATCGCCGTGTAATGCAGGACGACCATGTCCACCGGCCCGCCGCCGCGCCGCGGCCCGTGATTGGGCGAGACCGGTCCCGTTCGTCCGGGCGTCAACCGGCCGCGCGGCGGAAGGGGGCCGGGTCCCAGCCGCAGGCGAAGCCGTCGCCGTCTGGGTCGATGCCGAGCCGGTCACGCTCCGGCCCGCCCCGCTCGAGGAAGGCGGCTTGCGCCGCGTCGGGCGAGCGGTACCGGCGCAGGCCCGCTCGAAGCGCGAGCTGGCGAAGATGCCGCCGCGGCGGTGGACCGCCTCGCCGACCGCGTTGGTGGTCGAGACCGCGTAGGCCGCGACGTTCGGACCGGAGGCGGCGGGCCGCTCCGGCAGGGCCTCGGGCTGGATCTGGACGTAGTCGGCGCGGTTGCGGGCGATGCGGGCCGCATCCGATTCGATGGTCTGCCGCCCCGAGACGGCGGAGAAGTCCTGCTCGTCCGAGATGCCGGGCGCGTTGGCCGGCGCCGGTGCCGGCGCACCGAACGCCCCCTGCCCCGACGCCGGCGGGAAGGTCGAGGCGCCGCCTCGCACCTGCCCGCCGAACGGGGCCTCGCCGGGGTTCACCGCGCCCTCGACGGCCGCGACGACCCCGGGGTCGAGTCCGCCGCCCGGGAGCGGCTGCGCGCCCGTCGCGGGCGGCGGCGCCCCCCCCGGGGGCAGCGCCTGCGACCGGACCGCGCCGGGCGCGAAGATGTCGCCGGGCACCGCGGTCCCGCGCAGCTCGGCGTCACGGCGGGCGCGGGCGGCGGGCGTGTCGAGGCCGACGCCCGAGCCGGTGAACACGCTTTCGTTGCCGAAGGGGGCCGGCGTCGAGGGCGAGCCCCCGAAGGCGCCCGGCGTGGGCGCTGGGCCGGCGCAGGCGGCCAGCAGGCCTCGCGATCAGGGCGGGCGCGAGCGCGGCGTGATGTGATCGCATCGAGGGGCCTCCGGGTGAAGCGTCCGGCCGGTCTACCACCAGCGCGCGGGCTTGGCGACGAAGCCGGCCCGATCCTCGATCACCTGTGCGGCAGCGAGCATCTCGCCCTCCTCCCACGGCCGCCCGATGAGCTGCAGCCCGAGCGGCAGGCCGGCGGCATCGAGCCCGGCGGGGACCGAGATGCCGGGCAGGCCAGCGAGGTTCACCGTCACGGTGAAGACGTCGTTGAGGTACATCTGCACCGGATCGTCCGACGCGCTCCCCAGGGGGAAGGCCGCGGACGGGGTGGCCGGCGTCAGGATCGCGTCGACACCGCTCGCGAACGCCGCCTCGAAATCCCGCGCGATCAGGGTGCGGACCCGGCGCGCGCGGTTGTAGTAGGCGTCGTAGAACCCGGCCGAGAGCACGTAGGTGCCGATCATCACGCGGCGCTGCACCTCCGCGCCGAACCCTTCGGCGCGGGTGCGCTCGTACATCTCGGTGATGCCCGCGCCCGGTGCGGTCTCGGCCCTGCGGCCGTACCGCACGCCGTCGTACCGCGCGAGGTTCGAGGACGCCTCCGCGGGCGCGATCACGTAGTACGCCGGCAGGGCGTACTTCGTGTGCGGCAGGGAGATATCCCGCGTCTGCGCGCCCGCGTCGCGCAGCATCTCGGCGCCGCGGGCCCAGAGCGCCTCGATCGCGTCCGGCATGCCGTCCATCCGGTACTCGCGCGGCAGGCCGATCACCTTGCCCGCGACGCCCGCGTCGATCATCGCCTCGAAATCGGGCACCTCGCGATCGGCGGAGGTGCTGTCCAGCGGATCGTGCCCCATCATCGCGCGGCCCAGGATCGCGGCGTCGCGCACGGTGCGCGTCATCGGTCCGGCCTGGTCGAGGCTGCTGGCGAACGCGACGATGCCCCAGCGCGAGCAGCGTCCGTAGGTCGGCTTCATCCCGACGATGCCGGTGAAGGCGGCGGGCTGCCGGATCGAGCCGCCGGTATCGGTGCCCGTCGCCCCCAGCACAAGGTCCGCCGCGACCGCCGCCGCCGAGCCGCCCGAGGAGCCGCCGGGCGTCAGCCGGGCGCCGTCCGCGGCCTTCCAGGGGCTGACCACGTCGCCATAGGTGCTGGTCTCGTTGGACGAGCCCATGGCGAACTCGTCCATGTTGAGCTTGCCGACCATCACCGCGCCCTGGTCCCAGAGCAGACGCGTCACGGTGCTTTCGTATTCCGGCCGGAAGCCCTCCAAGATGCGGCTCCCGGCCTGCGACGGCACGCCCCGGGTGCAGAAGAGGTCCTTGATTCCCAGCGGGATGCCGCACAGGTCCGGCGCGCCGCCCTGCCCCAGCCGCTCGTCGGCTGCATCGGCCTGGGAGCGCGCGATCTCGTAGGTCGGGTGCACCACGGCGTTCAGGGCGCCCGCCGCCTCGCTCGCGGCGATGCAGGCCTCGGTCAGGTCGGCGGCGGTCAGGTCCCCGGCGCGCAGCCGCGCGCGCGCCTCGGCGATGGTCAGGGCGTTCGCGCCGCTCATTCCACCACCTTCGGCACCGCGAAGAACCCCTCCCGCGCCAGGGGCGCGTTGGCCAGGATGCGATCGGCCATGTCGCCCGTCGTCACGACGTCCTCGCGCCGCTTCAGGCGCATGGGTGTCACGCCGGTCATCGGCGGGGTGCCCTCCACGTCGACCTCCTCGAGTTGCTCCACGAACCCCAGGATGCGGTTGAAGTCCTCCGCCAGCGCCGGCAGGGCCTCCTCCTCGACGCGGATGCGCGCGAGGGCGGCGACGCGGCGCGCGGTCGGAATGTCGATGGACATGGGGCCTCCGGGGCTTCGGACGGCTCCCGTTACCGTCCGCGCCGCGGGGCCTTCAAGCGCGGCCAGGTGGCGGCGGTGCACCTCGATCATCCAGCCCAGGAGCACGCCGTTGAGGAGATGCCACAACCAATGCGTGCCCAGGGGGACCGCCGCGCAGAGCGCCCCGTCGAGCGAGCGCGCGACCAGGGAGGCGGTCAGCAGCGCCGCCCCGATCAGCATTCCGCGTCCGGTCCGCGGCGCCCCCCGCAGGAGAAGGAGGCCGTAGACCGCGATCAGGAGGGCGACAGGCCAGTACGCCGCGCTGACGGCGAAGAAGGGCAGCGCCGCGAAGGCGCCGCCCGCCGCGGCCGCGTAGGGCAGGAACGCGGCCGTCCCGAGGGCGGCGGCCCAGAGCGGCATGCGCCAGAGATCGCGATTGGCGGCGAAGAGATACGCCAGGATGAACAGCGCGATCGGCGCGACGTCCGCGACCCCGGCCCAGCGCGTCGCGAAGGTGTGGAACAGGCCCGAGCCGACCCCGATGGCGAAGAGGAGGAGGATCAGGACCGCCTGGACGCCCGTGCGCGTGCCTCGGGTGCGCCGCCACATCACGGCGGCGGCGACGACGAAGGCGAGGTTCGTAAGCGCGTTCAACGGCTCGGACCAGAACGATGGGTCGGTCCGCTCGCAGTAGCCGTCTATGGCGGCCGACCAGTCCATGTCAGCGCCCCGGAAGAGCATGGAAGGCGGGCCCGCCGACGATGGCGGCCCAGGCGATCACCGCGAGCGCCGGCCGACGGCGCGCCCGGTTCCGGCACGGCGCCAGCCATGCCGGCATCGGGCCGGGCGGCACCGCCCTCGCGACCGCCCGACGGACGCGAGGGCGCGCCGCAGGACACGCCCGGTCGGGGCGGTCCGGACCGCCGCGGCGCGGCGGGACGAGATCGACGAGGGCATGCGCGATCCTGTCCGCCTGCCAGGCGCGGATTCCCGGGATCCCGTGCCGGTAGAGGGCGCGCAGGACCCCCGCCGCATCGAAGCCGAGCCGCATGCGGGGCACCGACGCGCGTCCCGGGGCCGCGTGCCGGGCGCCAGTGACCCGTGCCCTCTCGGCCCCGGGCCCCGCGGCGGGGTCGATCGCAGCTTGGATCTGCCCGCGCGGCCGCCCGTCGGTCAGCGCCTCGCGCACGAGGGCCCTCGGGGCGTCGCGGATCATGGAGTGCCGTCCGGCATGGCGGGGAGGCTGCCCGTCGCCCGGCGCCCCCGCAAGGCGGTCACCGGCGCACGGCGAAGAAGGCGCGCAGGAGGGCCTCGGCCTCGATGGCACGCACGCCATCGATCACCTCCGGGGCGCCGTGCGCCTGGGAATGGGAGAGCACGCGCGCCCCGTGGGCGACCCCGCCCGACTTGGGGTCCGCGGCGCCGTAGACGAGGCGGGCGATGCGCGCCGCGGCGATGGCGCCCGCGCACATCGCGCAGGGCTCCAGCGTGACCCAGAGCGCGTGACCCGGCACGCGCTCGGACCCGGCCGCCGCGCAGGCCGCGCGGATGGCGAGGATCTCCGCATGGGCGGTGGGGTCGTCCAACTCCCGGGTGCGGTTGCCCTCGGCCGCCACGACGCGCCCGTCCGGGGCGACGACGACGGCGCCCACGGGAACCTCGCCCCGCGCCGCGGCCGCGCGCGCCTGCGCCAGCGCCGCCTGCATGTGGCCCTCGAACGCCATGATCCTCCCGTGCCGCGATGCGCTGGACAAGTCCACCACCGGCGGGGCATCCCGCCCCATGGCCGAACCCACCCCCCCAGGCGACCGCATCGCCAAGGTCCTGGCCCGCTCCGGGATCGCCAGCCGTCGAGGCGCGGAGGCGATGATCGCCGCGGGGCGGGTGTCGGTGAACGGGCGGAAGATCGACAGCGCGGCCCTCAACGTGACGTCCGCCGACCGCATCGTGGTGGACGGCAAGCCGCTCGCCGCGCCCGAGCCTCCGCGCCTCTGGCTCCATCACAAGCCGCTGGGCCTGGTCACGAGCGAGGCCGACGAGAAGGGCCGCGACACCGTGTTCGCCGCCTTGCCGGCGGACATGCCGCGGGTGATGAGCGTCGGACGGCTCGACATCAACTCCGAGGGCCTGCTCCTCCTCACGAACGACGGCGCGCTCAAGCGGCGGCTGGAGCTGCCCAGCACCGGCTGGCTGCGCCGCTACCGCGCGCGGGTGAACGGGTCTCCCGCGCCCGAGACCTTCGCCCCCCTGCGCGCCGGGATGACCGTGGACGGCGAGCGCTTCGCCCCGATGGAGGTCGTCTTCGACCGGCAGCAGGGCGCCAACGCCTGGGTCACGATCGGCCTGCGCGAAGGCAAGAACCGCGAGATTCGCCGCGCGATGGAGGCCGTGGGCCTCAAGGTGAACCGCCTGATCCGCATCAGCTTCGGCCCCTTCCGCCTCGGCGTGCTCAAGCCCGGCGAGGTCGAGGAGGTCAAGCGCCGCGTGCTGATCGACCAGGTCGGCGCCGAGGTCCTGGGCGTGGAGCCGCCGGGGCCGCAGGCGAAGGCCAAGCCGCGCACCAGCCGGGGGCCGCGACGGCGGCCGTGAGACCCGCATCGCCCGGGGGTTGCAACCCGGGGCGCCCCGCCGTGTTGTGACGCGACAATCCGCAGCGGAGCGCCCAGATGGCCGAACTGTTCTCCCCCGAAAACCTCGGCAATCTCGTGATGCTGATCTTCCTCCAGGCCGTGCTGGGCTTCGACAACCTCCTCTACATCTCCATCGAATCGCAGCGGGCGCCCCTGGCGCATCAGAAGGCGGTCCGCTTCTGGGGCATCATCATCGCGGTGGCGCTGCGCGTGGTCCTTCTCTTCGTGATGATCTCGCTGATCTCGCTGCTGTCGGAGCCGTTCTTCCGCTTCGCCTGGGAAGGCGTCCTCACGGGCGCGGTGAACTTCTCCACCGTCGTCTTCGTCTTCGGGGGCATCTTCATCATGTACACCGCCGTCAAGGAGATCGGGCATCTCCTGACGGTCGAGCATATCGGCGAGGACGTGGCGCAGAAGGGGGGCAAGTCCGCGGCCAAGGTCGTCGCGCTGATCGTGTTCATGAACCTGATCTTCAGCTTCGACTCCGTGCTCTCGGCGCTCGCGATCACGGACGTGTTCTGGGTCCTCGCCACGGCGATCCTGCTCTCGGGCGCGGCGATGCTGATCCTCGCGGACGCGGTGACCGAGTTCATCAAGAAGAACCGCATGTTCGAGGTGCTGGGCCTCTTCATCCTCCTGATCGTCGGCGTGGTCCTCCTGGGCGAGGCCGGGGTCGCCGCCGAGCATGCCACCCATCTCGACGAGGACATCGTGCGCGTCTTCGGCTACCCGATCGTGCCGATGTCGAAGTCGACCTTCTACTTCGCGGTCCTCGTCCTCTTCGCGGTGGAGATCATCCAGACCGGCTACAGCCGCAAGCTGGACACCCAGCGGCGCACGCAATCGCGCGGGTGAGGCGCGGTTATGGACTTGGGGCCGGTGCGCGGGGCGCATAGATAGACCACGCCGCAACGCAGCAGGAGGCGCCCGCGTGCCCGGACCGACCGTACGCAAGATCGCCTTCGCGCTGCTCGCGGCCTGCGTGCTCTACGCGGCCTGGGGCGGCGCCTGATGGCCAGGCGCTATGGCGGGGCGCACAGCCCGGACGCGCCCGAGGGCGACGCCGCGCGAGCGGGTGGACGCCGCCGGCCCGGCACGGCCGTTCGACGGCCGCCGGCGCGCGCCGTTCGCCGCGCGCCTGTGGATCCTGATGGCGCTGGCGGTGGTCGCCGCCCTGCCGGCCCTGGGCGCCGGCCCCGCGGGCGTCGCGCTGCACGCCGCGGCGGGCGGCCTGCTGGCGTTCGCCGCATGGCTGACCCGCGAAGGCGCCAAGGCGGAAGTCGCGTACGACGCCCGCGCCGCCGCCCGCCGCCCGGCGATCCCGCGCAAGATGCTCGGCGCGGCCGCGACCGCCCTCGCCCTCGCCGCGCTCGGCGCGACCTGGTCGAGCCGGTGCTCGGGGCGATCGTCTTCGGCGTGCTGGGCGGCGCGCTGCACCTCGCCGCTTTCGGCATCGATCCCATGCGCGACAAGCTGCCCACGGGCGCCGACACCTATCAATCGGATCGGGTCGCCCGGATGGTGGACGACGCCGAGGCGATCCTGACCGAGATGACGACCCGGATCGGCGCTCTGGGCGATCGCGCCCTGACCTCCCGGATCGAGCAGCTTCGCGGCGCGCGGCGCGAAAGCTGTTCCGCCAGGTGGAGGCCGATCCCCGCGACCTGACGCAGGCGCGGCGCTATCTCGGCGTCTACCTGCGCGGTGCGCGCGACGCGACGGACAAGTTCGCGGCCTATTATGCGCGCGCCGGGGATGCCGATGCACGACGCGACTACCTCGCCTTCCTCGACGACATGGAGGGGGGCTTCGCCCAGCGGACCGAGCGGCTGATGCTCGACGACCGCACCGGACTGGACATCGAGCTCGAGGTGCTGCGCGACCGCCTGCGGCGCGAGGGCGTGAAAGTGGAGAGCTGACATGAAGACCGACGTGAAGACCAAGGCCCAGCGCGGCGACCGCCGAGCTGGCGAGCCTGTCCGCCGCGCTGCGCGAGCCCGCGCCCGCCGCGCAGGTGCCCGCCATCGGCGAGGCGGCCGCCCCGGACGAGGAGATCCGCCGCCGGATGGGGGAGCTCGACATCGGCGACACCGGCTCCATCGTCAGCTTCGGCAGCGCCGCGCAGGCCGAGCTCCAGGCGATCAGCCAGGAGATGCTGGCCGGCGTGCGCAACAAGGACGTGGGCCCCGCCGGCAACTCCCTGCGCGACATCGTCACGCACATCCGCGGCTTCTCCACCGAGGAGCTGGGCGTCGGGCGCGAGCGGACCTGGTGGGACAAGCTGCTGGGCCGGGCCGCGCCCATCGCCAAGTTCCGCGCCAAGTTCGAGGAGGTGCAGGACCAGATCGACACGATCACCGAGGAGCTGCTCGACCACGAGCAGGTGCTGCTCAAGGACATCAAGTCGCTCGACATCCTCTACGAGAAGACGCTCGACTTCTACGACGAGCTGGCCCTCTACATCGCCGCCGGCGAGGCCAAGCTCGCCGAGGTCGACGCCACCGACATCCCCGCCAAGGAGGCCGAGATGCAGGCCGCGCCCGAGGGCGAGGCGGTGATGAAGGCACAGGAGCTGCGCGACCTGCGCGCCGCGCGCGACGACCTGGAGCGGCGGGTCCACGACCTGAAGCTGACGCGCCAGGTCACGATGCAGTCCCTGCCCTCGATCCGGCTCGTGCAGGAGAACGACAAGTCCCTGGTGACGAAGATCAACTCGACCCTCGTGAACACCGTCCCGCTCTGGGAGACGCAGCTGGCGCAGGCCGTCGCCATGCAGCGCAGCGCCGACGCGGCGAGCGCGGTGAAGGGCGCCAACGACCTGACCAACGACCTGCTGCGCTCGAACGCCAAGAACCTGCGCGACAGCAACAAGGCGATCCGCACCGAGATGGAGCGCGGCGTCTTCGACATCGAGGCGGTGAAGGCGGCGAACGCCGACCTGGTGGCGACCATCAACGAGAGCCTCGCGATCGCCGACGAGGGCAAGGCCAAGCGCGCCGCCGCCGAGGAGGACCTGCGCCGCATGGAGGCCGAGCTGCGCGAGACGCTCGCCTCCGCCAAGGCGCGCAGGACCGGGCTGGGCGAGACCGCTTCCGGATCGGTCCCCGCCGGGTGAGGACGACCGCCGCCCTCGTGACGGCGCTCGCGCTCGCGGGCTGCGCGGCCGCGCCGCCGAGCGCGTCCCTCCCGCCCGCGCCCGGGCGGCCGCCGGCGGCGTCCCCGCCGCCGCCCGCGCGCACCGGGCTCGATCCGCGCCTGATCGCGCTCTACGCGTCCCAGGAAAGCCGGCTGCAGGCGCAGGGCCTCCTGCGCCAGGACGGCGGCGGCCCGGACACCGCGTTCGACGCCGAGGACCTGACGCGCGACTTCGTCGAGATCGCGCTGTTCGACGAGTATCGCGAAACCTCGACCGGCCGCCTCATCCAGAGCCCGACCAGCACCCAGCTCCGCCGCTGGACGCAGCCCGTGCGCATCGGCGTGACCTTCGGCGGCGGCGTCACCGCGGAGCGGCGGCGCGACGACTTGGCGGACATCGCGCGCTATGCGGCCCGGCTCTCGCGCGCGACGGGCCACCCGGTCAGCGTGACGGAGCCTTCACGGGCGAACTTCCACGTCCTCGTGCTCGGCGAGGCCGAGCGGCAATCCGCCGGCCCCCTGCTTCGCGAGCTGGTCCCGCGCATCTCGGACGCGTCGATCCGCACCGCGACCGAGATCCCGCGCAGCATCTACTGCCTCGCGCTCGCCTTCTCGGAGCCCGGGCGCTTCACCTATACCGGCGCGGTCGCGATCGTGCGCGCCGAGCACCCCGACCTGACGCGCCGGTCGTGCTATCACGAGGAGATCGCGCAGGGTCTGGGCCTGGCGAATGACAGCCCGACGGCGCGGCCGTCCATCTTCAACGACGACGAGGAGTTCGCCCTCCTGACCCGGCATGACGAGCTTCTCCTGACGATGCTCTACGACCCGCGCCTGACGCCCGGCATGTCGGCCGCCGAGGCGGCTCCGGTCGCGCGCGCCATCGCCCTCGAGCTGGTGCCGCCCGCACCGGGGTCCTGAGCCGTCAGACCGCCACCGCGTCCCGCGTCGGCGCGGCCCTGCCGGTCAGGTCGTCCAGGTCGGCCGAGCGGCGCGCGGAGATCGCCGCCCAGTCGTAGCGCCGCGCCGCCGCCCGGCACGCGCGCCCCCGCTCCATCCGCTCCTCGTGCGAGGCGCCGATCCGCAGGAGGATCGCGGCGAGCGCCTCCTGATCCGTGGCGCTCACGTCGACGACGCAGTCCTGCTCCTCGAGGAACCGCCCGCCGCCGGCATAGGTGGCGACGATCGGCAGGCCGGCATTCGCCGCCTCGTAGGTCACCTGCGGATCGCCCTCCTCCACGGAGGGGAACACGAACACGTCCGCGCGGGCCATCTCGCCGGGGATGTCGCCGCTATATCCCGGCGTCTCGACGTTCGGCGCGTCCAGCGCCTCCGCATAGAGGCGGCCGATGACGTCCTCCACGTCCCCGACCATCCGCAGGACGTAGTTGGACGGCAGGCGATTCCAGACCTCCAGCAGCCGGTCCACGCCCTTGCGGACGCAGGCGAAGCCGACGAACAGGAAGGTCACCCGTTCGCCCGGGCCGCGCTCGGGCCGCTCGGAGGTGAGGCCCCGCGCGTAGGGCGTGCCGTAGCTGGTCGGGATGCGGGCCATCGGGTGGCCGGTCCCGTCCAGCGCGATCTCGGTCTGCGGCGAGGGACAGAAGATCGCGTCGCTCATCGCGTACTTCGCCTCCTCCTCGTCGATACGACGCTGGGTGATCGTGTGGCTCGGAGGCAGGCCCAGGCGCTCGTACGCCGCATCGAGGATCGGTTTGGCGTATCCCATGCGGCTGTTGATGGCCTCCTGCACCATGTAGATGCCCCGCTCGCGGAGGAGCCGGTGCAGGGGCAGCGAGGCGTCCGGCCAGAGATAGGCGATGTCGCCGGGGCGCAGGGCGGCGAGGAAACGCCGCTCGGTCAGGTGGCGCGCGGCGGGGTGGAGCATCCGGTAGGGGGCGCGCGCGGCGAAGCGCGGGATCGCGTAGGTCACGCCGAAGGCGGAGCGCGGGACGCGGAACCGGTTGGCGAAGAGATGCGCCGGGCGCCCGGCGGCGACGAACCCATCCAGCAGGTGCGCGCAGGTCGCCGTCGGCCCGCGCCCGTCGAACGGACTGGGCGCGAGGACCATCAGGCGCCTGAGCGCTGCATGGGGAGCGTGTTGGCTCATCGGGGCCCATCTCCGGCTGGTGCCACGGTCATCGCACGACTCGGACGCGTCTCGTCAAGCGAATGGAGAAACCTGTCTAAAAGTACAAGTCTGGCCGCGTTCGGGCGCTTGCCTCGGAGCGCCCTGGCGCACATCTAGGGCGGAGACGGCGAGAGCCGGACCGGGGGCGCCAGGCCCTCGCAGCGGAGTGCGACCCATGCCGATCTTCGACTTCCTCAAGGGCGAGTTCATCGACGTCATCCACTGGACGTCCGACGCCCGCGACACGATGGTCTGGCGTTTCGAGCGGCAGGGGCACGCGATCAAGTACGGCGCCAAGCTCACGGTCCGCGAGGGTCAGGCCGCCGTCTTCGTCCACGAGGGACAGCTCGCAGACGTGTTCACCCCCGGTCTCTACATGCTCGAGACCAACAACATGCCGATCATGACGACGCTGCAGCACTGGGACCACGGCTTCCGCAGCCCGTTCAAATCCGAGATCTACTTCGTCGACACGACCCGCTTCACGAACCAGAAATGGGGCACCAAGAACCCCGTCATCCTGCGCGACCCGGAGTTCGGCCCCGTCCGCATCCGCGCCTTCGGCACCTATGCCGTGCGCGTGACGGACCCCGCCCTCTTCCTGCGCGAGATCGTCGGCACCGACGGCGAGTTCACCACCGCCGAGATCACCTACCAGATCCGCAACATCATCGTGCAGGAGTTCTCCCGCGCGGTCGCGCAATCGGGCATTCCCGTCCTCGACATGGCGGCGAACACCGGAGACATGGGCAAGCTCGTCGCCGGCGCGATCAGCGCGACGATCGCCGAATACGGCCTGTCCCTGCCCGAGCTCTACATCGAGAACATCTCGATGCCGCCCGCGGTGGAGGCCGCGCTGGACAAGCGCACCTCGATGGGGATGGCCGGGGACCTGGGGAAGTTCACCCAGTACTCGGCCGCCGAGGCGATGACCGCGGCGGCGGCCAACCCGAACGGCGGCGGCGGCATGGGCGCGGGGCTCGGCATGGGCATGGGCATGGCGATGGCCAACCAGATGTCCCAGGGCCCCTGGGGGCCGCGGCCCGCCGGCTCCCCGGCGCAGGCCGCGCCGCCCCCGCCCCCGCCGGTCGAGCATGTCTGGCACATCGCCGAGGCCGGCGAGACGCGGGGACCCTTCTCCAAGGCCCGCCTTGGACGCATGGCGAGCGAGGGCGAGATGACGCGCGACACCCTCGTCTGGACCGCAGGGCAGGACGGCTGGCAACGCGCCGAGGACGTGATGGAGCTGGCGCAGCTCTTCACCGTCATGCCCCCCCGCCCCCGCCGGCGCCGGCGGCCTGACCTGCGCGCCATGCGCGCCCTGGCCGGCCACCTGCCGCACCGGCGGTCCGTGCTCAAGGTCGTGCACTGGTCGATGCTGCCGCTCCTGATCTGGTTCGCCGTGGTCACCCCGGCGGATACGGTGCGGGCGGGGCCCTGGATGGTGGCGCTGCATTCCGATCTGGGGCTGATCTTCACCTCGCTCTCGCTCCTCTGGGTGGTGGACTGGATGCGCCGCGGCCTCGCCTCGCGGCCGGGGCCGAAACTGCGCGGCTGGGCACGGGCCCTGCACCGGATCATGCATCATTCGCTGATCGCCGGTCTGGGCGTGCTGGCGCTGACGGGCTTCGGTCTCGGCCTGACCTCGGCGGTGCTGCTGAAGGCCGGGGGCATCGTGCCGATCGCGCCGCCCCTGGGGCTCGACCGGGCGAACGAGGTCGTGGGCGTGGTTCACTGGGCGGTCTTCTATGCGCTCCTGGCCCTCGTCGGGGCGCATGCCCTCTTCCATCTCTGGCGGCACACCGCCCTGAACGACCGGGCCCTGCGGATCATGGCACCCCGCGCCCTGCACCGGTTCTTGTGAAGCTGCCCCGCGTCTCCCGCGCGCGGGGTCTTCCGGCCGCGCCGGCGGCCGCCATGCCGCCCGACGCGCCCCGCATGCCGGGAGTGGAGGAGCACCGCTTCCCATGCCGGGCCTGCGGGAGCGACATGCGCTTCGATCCGGCCACCGGCGGGATGCGGTGCGACCACTGCGGCAGCGCCCAGGTCCTCCCGCCGGTCACCGCGCGCGCGCGCGGCCTCGCCCTGGCGGAGATGGACCTTCGCGCGGCGCTGTCGGGCGCCCCACCCGAGATGGTCGAGGAGACCCATGTCAGCCAGTGCCCCAATTGCGGCGCCCGGTTCGAGCTCGACCCCTCGGTCCGGGCCTCGGAATGTCCGTTCTGCGCCACGCCCGTCGTCGCCGGCACGGGGACCGACCGGCACATCCGGCCCGCCGCCCTCCTCCCCTTCGCGCTGCCCGAGGAGGAGGCGCGCGGCAAGCTGAAGGGCTGGCTCGCCAGCCGCTGGTTCGCGCCCAACGCCCTGCGCAAGTACGCCCGCGCGGGGCGGCGCATGGCGGGCATCTACGCGCCCCACTGGACCTTCGACGCCGAGACCGCGACCGACTACACGGGCCAGCGCGGCATCGCCCGGACCGAGACCTACCGCAACGCCAAGGGCGAGATGCAGACCCGAACCCGGATGGACTGGTACCCCGCGCGCGGGCGGGTGCGCGTCTCGTTCGACGACCTGACGGTCCTGGGCAGCGCTTCGCTGCCGGAAGCCCTGACCGACGGGGTGGCGCCCTGGGACCTGCCCGCCCTCGCGCCCTACCGCCC
Source organism: uncultured Alphaproteobacteria bacterium (assembly GCA_963832275.1). GTDB lineage: Bacteria > Pseudomonadota > Alphaproteobacteria > Rhodobacterales > Rhodobacteraceae > Hasllibacter. The sequence goes on along the minus strand of CAWHTQ010000019.1, from coordinate 2,123,696 downwards.
CGAGGTGATCGCGGGCTTCCGCGCGGAGGCCTATACCGTCGACCTGCCGGCCGCCTGGGCCGCGGCGCAGGCGCGGATGGTCCCGGCGATCCAGTCGGCGATCCGCCGGGACATCGGCGGGGACGCGCAGCGGATATCGGGCACGCGGACCGTGACCGCGGAGGAGACGTTCCGGCACATCCTCCTTCCGCTCTGGATCGCGGCCTACCGTTACGGCGGCAAGAGCTACCGCTTCGTGGTGAACGGTTCGACCGGCGCGGTCGCGGGCGAGCGGCCCTACAGCTGGATCAAGATCGCCTTCGCCGTCCTCGCCGCGGTCATCGCCGCCGGCATCGCGTTCTACGTGGCCGAGGGCGGGGAGCTCGCCTCGCCCGAGATCGGCGCGCCGGGGTTCGAGTTGCCCGATGCGCCCCGGCCCCTCCCCGATCTCGCGCCACGTCCCGCGCCCGGCGGACCGGTCATCCTGCGGGGCGACGACCTCGTCCCCCGGCCCCTTCCGGACTGACTTCCCTCCGCGGCGCGGCGATGGGATAGGGGTCCGTCCCAAGGAAAGACCCCCGATGATCCTCTGTGCCGGCGAAGCCCTGATCGACATGCTGCCCCGACGGACCGCGGCGGGCGAGGACGCCTTCGCGCCGCATGCGGGCGGGTCGGTCTTCAACACGGCCGTCGCGCTGGGGCGGCTCGGGGCGCCGGTGCGCTTCTTCTCGGGGCTGTCCTCCGACCTCTTCGGCGACCGGCTCCGCGCGGTGCTGGACGAGGCGGGGGTGGACCATTCGCTGGCCAAGGCCTCGGCCCGGCCGACGACGCTGGCCTTCGTCCGGCTGTCCGAGGGGCAGGCGACCTACACATTCTACGACGAGAACAGCGCGATGCGGATGCTGGACCCGCAGGACATGCCCGCGCCGGACGCGGCGGACGTCCTGTTCTTCGGCTGCATCTCCCTCGCCGCCGAACCCTGCGGCGCGGCCTACGAGGCCTTGATGCTCGCCGCGGCGCCCGACCGCGTGACGATGGTGGACACCAACATCCGCCCGAGCTTCGTCGAGGACGAAGCCGCCTATCGCGCCCGCCTGATGCGCATGACGGGCGCGGCCGACATCGTGAAGGCGTCGGACGAGGACCTCCGCTGGCTCGAGGGGGACGGCGCCCTGCCCGATCTCGCGGCCGGCGTCCTGGCCCGCGGGGCGCGCATCGTCTGCGTGACCGAGGGCGCCCGCGGCGTCACCGCCTACCATGCCGGCGGCGCGATCCGTCAGGACGCCGTGCGCGCCAAGGTCGTGGACACCGTCGGCGCCGGGGACACGTTCAACGCGGGGCTGCTGACCGGGCTGCACGAGGCGGGCGCCCTGACCAAGGCGGCGCTTCAGTTGCCGGACGAGGGCGCGCTGCGCGCCGCCCTCGAGCTCGGCGCCCGCGCCGCCGCGATCACCGTCTCCCGCGCGGGCGCGAATCCACCCCGGCGCGGCGAGCTGTGAGGGCCGTCGTCCAGCGCGTCTCCCAGGCGCGCGTGACGGTCGGGGGCGAGGTCGTCGGCGCCATCGGGCCGGGCCTCCTCGTGCTGCTGTGCGCGATGCGGGGCGACGGGCCGGACGCGCCGGCGCGGATGGCCGCCAAGATCGCCAGGCTGCGCATCTTCCGCGACGCGGACGGACGCATGAACCGGTCCCTCCTCGAGGCCGGCGGGGCGGCGCTGGTGGTGAGCCAGTTCACCCTGGCGGCCGAGGCGAGGGGCAACCGCCCCGGCTTCACGAGCGCCGCGCCCGCGGAGGAGGGCAAGGCCGCGTATGACGCGACCGTCGCCGCGTTCCGCGCCCTCGGGGTCGAGACCGCGACCGGCCGGTTCGGAGCGGACATGTCCGTGGGCCTGGTGAACGACGGCCCGGTGACGATCCCCCTCGACCTCTAGCGCGCGGCGTCGAGGTCCTCGGGGCCCTTGGGCGCACGCAGGACCCCGCGCAGGAAGATCGGCGCGACGAAGCCGAGGACCGACGCGATCCAGAACCCGATGGCGATGGGCGACGAGAACAGGTAGGTCCAGTCCCCGTCCGAGAGCGTCATCGACCGGCGCAGCGCGTCCTCCATCTGTCCGCCGAGCAGGATGCCGAGGATGATCGGCACGGTCGGGACCCCGATCTTGCGGAACGCCCATCCCATGATCCCGAACGCCACCATCAGCAGGAGGTCGAAATAGCTGCCCGTCAGGGAGTAGATGCCCACGAAGCTGACCATCGCGACGCCGGGCAGCAGGACCATCGGCGGCACGGAGAGGACCTTCACGAAGACCTTCACCATCGGCACGTTCATCGCCAGCAGCACGAAATTGGCGATCAGGAGCGAGGCGATGAGGCCCCAGACGACTTCCGGCCGCTCCACGAAGAGCGTCGGCCCCGGCGTGATGTTCAGGGTCATCAGGAGCGCCAGCAGCACCGCGGTCGTGCCCGAGCCGGGCACGCCCAGCGTCAGCATCGGGACGAGCGCGCCGCCGGCGGCCGCGTTGTTGCCCGCCTCGGGCGCCGCCACGCCGCGCACCGCCCCGGAGCCGAAGCCGCCATCCTTCCCCGCGATCGACTTCTCGGACATGTAGGCCATGAAGCTGCCCAGGGACGCCCCCGCGCCCGGCAGGATGCCGCAGACGAAGCCGACGGCCGAGGCGCGGATCATGGTCCAGAAGCTGCGCCCCAGGTCGCGCCAGGGCACGACCACCTTGCCCAGCTTCACGCCGATGGAGCTGTCCTTGCCGTGCGTCTCGATGAAGACGAAGATCTCCGAGACCGCGAAGAGCCCGACGATGGCGACGAGGAAGTCCACCCCGTCCATCAGGTGCAGGTTGCCGCCCGTGTAGCGCGGCATGCCGGTGTTGTTGTCGAGCCCGATCATCGCGATGCCGAGCCCGATGCAGGACGCCAGCGCGGCCTTGGCCTGGTTCGCGGACTTCATCCCCGAGAGGGTGCAGAAGGCCAGGAGGTAGAGCGCGAAGTATTCCGCCGGGCCGAAGAGATAGGCGACGTTCGCCAGGAGCGGCGCCAGCAGCATCAGGCCCACCGTGGCCAGGAACGCGCCCACGAAGCTTGCCACGCCGGAGATGACGAGAGCGTCCCCCGCCCGGCCCTGCTTGGCCATCGGGTAGCCGTCGAGCGTGGTCATCATCGCGGGCTCGTCGCCCGGGATGTTCAGCAGGATGGAGGAGATGCGCCCGCCGTACATCGCGCCGTAGTAGACCGAGGTCATCAGGACGAGGGCGGCCGTCGCGTCCAGCCCCAGGGTGAACGTGACCGGGATCAGGAGGGCGACCCCGTTGGACGGGCCGAGCCCCGGCAGCGCGCCGATGATCGTGCCCAGGAAGCAGCCGATCACGGCCAGGAACAGGGTCCACGGGCTGAGCGCGATGGAGAAGCCGAGCGCGAGGTTCGCGAGCATCCCGTCCATCACAGCCACCCCGCCGGCAGCGCCGGCAGCGACAGGCCGAGCCCGTAGCGGAAGAGGGCGAAGAGCCCGAGCGAGAGCCCCGCGCCCGTGAGCGCCGCCGCCCCCGCGCGCGGCGTGATCATGTAGGCCAGCGCCCCGGCCGCCAGCGCGCCGGGAATGACGAAGCCAAGCGGCTTGAGCGCGTAGGCGAAGGCGATGGTGACCGCCACCGCGACGGCGAGCCGAACGAGCGTCGCCCCGCCGGGCCATTCGGGCTCGGCGTCCGGCCGCAGGGCCATCAGGGCGCCGCACAGGAACGCGATGCCCGCGATGATGACGGGGAAGGTCCGCGGACCGACCGGGTCCTGGAGGAAGCTCTCGCGGATCGAGAGCGCGCCGAGGCCGTAGGCCCCGGACGCGATCATGACGAGGGCGCCGAAGGCCCGGTCGGTGACGGCCATCCTACTGGATCACGCCGATCTCGCGGCTCAGCTCCTCGGTCTCGGCGATGTTCTGATCGACCCAGGCCTGGAACTCGTCGCCCACCTTGGTGAAGGGCGCGAGCCCGTTGGCCTCCATCGCGGCCTGCCATTCCGCGCTGTCGGCGACCTGCTGCAGGCGGTCGGCCCAGCCCTGGAAGGTCTCGTCCGAGATGTCCTTGGGAACGTAGACCCCGCGCCAGTTGACCGCGACCACGTCCACGCCCTGCTCGCGGGCGGTGGGGATGTCCTCGAAGCCGGGCACGCGCTCCTCGGTCAGGACCGCGAGCACGCGGATGTCGCCGTTGCGCAGGAAGCCAACGACCTCGGACATGTCGCCGGTCATCGCGGTGGTGAAGCCGCCGATCGTCTGGGTGATCGCGTCGGCGCCGCCGTCGACGCCGATATACTTGACCGCGCGCACGTCGTCGAAGCCGGTCTCCTTGAGGAGTTGCAGCACCTTGAGGTGGTCGAAGCCGCCCGCCGCGGAGCCGCCGGCGAAGGCGACGGAGCCGGGATCGGCCGCGACCGCGTCGGTCAGGTCGGTGATCGACTGGAGCGGGCTATCGGCCGCGACGACGATCACGCCCGGATCGGCGCCGATCGCGCCGACGAAGCGGACCTGATCGGCGGTGGCGCCGCCGAAGGCGTTCTGCGCCAGCCGTGTGGCGGTGGCCTGGCTCGCGGCGACGAAGAGCTCGGGATCGTCGTTCCGCTCGTTGACGACCGTCTGGTAGGCGAGCCCGCCACCGCCGCCGGCCATGTTGGTCACCTGGACCGGATCGTCCACCACGCCGATGTCGTACATCGTCTTGCCGATCTGCCGGCAGGTGAAGTCCCAGCCGCCGCCGGGGTTGGCGGGCGCGATGCACTCGGCGGCCATCGCGGAGCCGGCGACGAGGGCCAGCGCGGCGCCCAGCATGGGCGCCTTCATCGTGTAGGTCATGTCGTTCCTCCCTTGCGCCCGGTTCGAGCCGGGCGTCCGGAGGCGACTTTTGCGCGGACCGCGCGGCCTGTCCATCCCGCACGGACGGACGGGGCCGGCGCGCGGCCGGCCCCGCGGGCCTCAGTCGAGGCCGAGGCAGGAGGCGTAGTAGGTCACCGTCGCGGGCCAGTCCGAGAAGATGCCCGCCACGCCCACGTCCTGCGCCAGCGCGTCCACGAGCTCGTAGGCCGCGCCGTCGCCGCGTTCGGCGGTGTAGTCCTCGAGGCTCTGGAAGTACCAGCCGCCGCCGGTGTCGAGGGGCCCCGAGCGCTCCAGCGTCCAGGTGATCATGCCGAGCCCGGCTTCCTTGGCGCGGACCGCCAGGGTGGAGGGGACGATCTCGCCGTCCTCGACGGTCACCAGCATCCAGGTCGGCGGCGCGATCCAGCGGACGCCCATCTCCGCCAGCTCCTGCATCGAGTTCGGCCATGTGGCCTCGTCCATCGGCGAGTAGCCCTCGATGTCGTACTCGTCCATCAGGTAGACGGCCTGCGCGCCGAACTCGGGCTCGGCCTCGATCCAGTAGAGCACGTCCTCGAGGAGGAACGATTGCGGCCAGACGCGCGACGGGTCGATCCCGGCGTCCTTGTACTCGTCGATCATCGCCTGGGCGTAGTCCTCCTGGCTGTAGCCGTCGAAGGGCATGTCCACGCTGGGGGTCTTGAGCTCGGGCGTGAAGTCGGCCCCGAGCGCGTCGATCAGCTCGATCGACTCGGCATGGGTCAGGAGGGTGCCGTTCGTCGCGTAGAGCGTCGTGCGCCAGTCGGCGGTGCCGCCCTGATAGCCCTCCGGCGTGGTCGCGGTCGCGTCGGCGGCATCCATCTTGCCGTTGAGGGTACGGAACTCCGCCAGCGTGATGTCCGAGGTGCGGCATTCGGCGGTGGCGTCGGTCTCGCCCTCGGCGGGGGTGAAGCCGGCGGTGCACTTGGGCGCGAGGTCGGTGGTCAGGATGTCGGTCGTGGTGTGCAGGTCGTTCTGCGCGTGGCGGCAGACGAGCTCCTTGTCGGCGGTGAAGGTCACGTCGCACTCGATGATGCCCGCGCCCATGCGCCCGGCGGCGACGTAGGATTCCTCGGTGTGCTCGGGGAACTGCATCGCCGCGCCGCGGTGGCCGATCGAGAACTTCGTGCGCACCGGCTCGGTGCCCATGCACTGGGTCAGCGTGTCCTTCAGCTCGCCGTCGCGCATCGCGTCCACGAGGTAGAACGGGCGCGGCCCGAGCTCGATGACGGCCGGCGAATGGGCGTCGGCCGCGGCCTGTCCGGCGGCAGCGGCGCAGAGCGCGATGATGGCGGTGGTGCGAAGCATGGTGGGTCCCCCCTGGGATGTCGTTGGCCAGGGGATGGCGCGCAGGCGCGAAACCCCGACGACGGAACGGTAACGCCTCCGTGACGGCGGAACAACGGCCCCTCACAGGGCAGACTGGTTCACCCTGGCGGACGACGCGGCCGGGCTCTCGACCCGTTCGGAATAGCGGTCGACGAGGTGGTCCGCGACGCCGCGGGTCAGGAGGGTGAAGCGCATCAGCTCCTCCATCACGTCCACCACCCTGGAATAGAGCGGCCCGGCCGGCAGGCGCCCCGCGTCGTCGAACACCTGATAGGCGCGCGGGACGCTCGACTGGTTCGGGATCGTGATGAGGCGCATCCAGCGCCCGAGGATGCGAAGCTGGTTCACCGTGTTGAAGGATTGCGAGCCGCCCGAGACCTGCATCACCGCCAGCGTCTTGCCCTGGGTCGGGCGCACCCCGCCCATGGCGAGCGGGATCCAGTCGATCTGCGCCTTCATGACCGCCGTCATCGCGCCGTGGCGCTCGGGCGAGCACCAGACGAAGCCCTCCGCCCAGGTCGCCGCCTCCCGCAGCTCGGCGACCTTGGGGTGCTCCGCCTCCGCCCCGTCCGGCAGCGGCAGGCCGGCGGGGTCGTAGCGCCGCACCTCCGCGCCGAGGCGGGCCAGGATGCGCTCCGCCTCGTCGCCCAGCAGGCGCGAGTAGCTGCGCGCGCGCAGCGAGCCCGTGAGGATCAGGATCCGGGCGGCGTGCCCGGGGCGCTTCGCGGGAAAGAGCGCGGCCGGGTCCGGCGGGCGGAACGCGTCCTCGTCGAGCGCCGGCATGTGCCCCGCATCCGCGCGCGGCGGCCCGCCGCGTGTCAAGCCGGGACCCCGCCGGGGCCGAGGATCGGCGTGCCGTCCTCCGCCGAGACCGGCCCGTCCGGGCGCCGCTCCATGATCTCCAGCACCATCCGGGACGGGCGGCACAGGCGCACGCCCAGCGGCGTGCAGACGATCGGCCGGTTCACGAGCACCGGGTTCGCGACCATTGCGTCCAGCAGCGCCGCGTCGGCGACGCCCGGATCGGTCAGGCCCATCTCCTGCGCCGGGGTCTTCGCGACCCGCAGCGCATCCCGCGGCGTCAGCCCGGCGGCGGCGAAGAGCGCAATGAGCTGCGGGCGCGTCCAGCCGGTGTCGAGATAGGGGATCACGACCGGCTCGGAGACCGCGCGCAGGATCGCGAGGACGTTGCGCGAGGTGCCGCAGCCCGGGTTGTGATGGATGACAGGGGCGATCATGCGCGCTCCTCCATGGGTTTCAGGAGCCAGCCCGTCACCGCCACCGCCAGCGCCGCGCCGGCGCATTGCGCGAGGATGAAGGCCGGCACGTCGGCGGGGCGTATGCCGGCGAACGTGTCCGACAGCCCGCGTGCGATGGCCACGGCGGGGTTGGCGAAGCTGGTGGAGGCGGTGAACCAGTAGGCCGCCGTGATGTAGAGGCCGACCAGCATCGGGATGGCATCCGGGCGCAGGCGAAGCGCGGCCAGGATCGTCAGCACGAGGCCGAAGGTCGCCGTGACCTCTGCGATCCACTGCCCCGGCCCCGTGCGCGCCGTGGTCGAAAGCTGCACCAGCGCCTCCTCGAACATCGCGTGGGCCAGGACGCTGCCGAGGAGGCCGCCGGCGACCTGGGCGGCGACATAGGCGAGCGCGGCGCCCGTGCCGATGGCGCCGAGCATCCGGAAGGCCAGGGTGACCGCCGGGTTGAAATGCGCCCCGGAGATAGGGCCGAGGACCGTGATCAGCACGACGAGGATCGCCCCCGTCGGGATCGTGTTCCCCAGGAGCGAGACGCCGACGTCGTCCGACAGGCGGTCGGCCATGATGCCGCTGCCCACGACCGTGCAGACCAGGAGGCCAGTGCCCAATGCCTCGGCCGCGAGGCGGCGCGGCATGTCCACGCTCACGGGCAGCCCTCGCAGACGAGGGCGTCCAGCATCGGCCGGCAGGCGGCGGGATCGCCGCCGCAGCAATCCTCCATCAGATGGCCGATGAGGTCGCGCATGCCGCCCATGTCGGCGAAGTAGCGGATGACGCGCCCCTCCCGCGCGCGGCGGATCAGGCCCGCGGCGCGCAGGAGGCTCAGGGCCGATGACGCGGTGTTCGCCGGGGCGCCGAGGCGCCGCGCGATCTCCCCGGCCGGCAGACCGGCGTCGCCGGCGCGGACCAGGAGGCGGAACGCGTCCATCCGCAGCGGATGCGCGAGGGCGGAGAGGGCGGAGAGGGCTTCGGACGATTCCATGAATCTGGAACTACGGAATTGTCCGGTCCACGTCGAGGGCCATCCGCCGAAGCGCGGCCCCTGCGGCGATCCACGCCTTCGTGGGTGGGTCGACGGCTTCCACGGCGACGGGCCTGGACGGCCCGAGCGGCCATCACGGAGAGGGACGCGAAGACATGGGATGGGCGCGGGCCGCGCTGCTTTCGCCAACGTGGATGTCGACGGGAAGGACGCGGCGCAGGCCGGATCGCGAGCGTCCACGGCGCGGCGGTTCGCCGGCCGGCGCACGATGCGGCATCGCGGCAGGCGGATGCCGCATCCGCGGGCATCAGGCCAGAAAGTCCAGCCAATCCCCCGGCAGACGCGACGCGCGGCTTTCGCCGCGGCGCGGCGCGGGCCACCACGATCCCACGAGGCGCCGCCAGCATGCCTCGGGGTCGGCACCCTCCCTGCCGGCCGGAGCGGGGCCGGCGGCCCGTGCGCGTCCTCCCCGCGCCGGGCCCGCCGTCCGCTCCAGGCCTACCCCCGCCAGCGCAGGACGCGGCGCTCGATCCGCCCGATCGCCCAGCTCACCGCGACGCCGAGGGTCGAGAGGATCACCACGCCGGCGAAGAGCCGCTCCAGGTCGTAGAGCGATCCCGCCTCGAGGATATAGGCGCCGATGCCGTAGGTCGCGCCCAGCATCTCGGCGGCGACCAGCAGGATGATTCCGATCGCGAGGCTGATCCGAAGGCCCGACAGGATGCCGGGCATCGCGCCGGGCAGCACGATCTTGCGCACGGTGGACCACCAGGACAGGCCGAAGCTCTGCCCCATGCGGATCAGGGTCCGGTCCACGCCGTCCACCGCGCCGTAGGTCGCCACCACCGTCGGCGTGAACGTGCCCAGCGCGATCAGGGCGTATTTCGACGGCTCGTCGATGCCGAACCAGATCACGAAGAGCGGCAGCAGCGCGATCTTCGGGATCGGGAAGATCGCGGCCACCAGCGGCAGCAGCCCGGCCCGCGCATAGGCGAAGAGCCCGATCGCGACCCCCACCGCCACGCCCGCGGCGCAGCCCATCGCCGCACCCACCGCCAGGCGCGTGAGCGACGGCGCCAGGTGCCGCATCAGCAGGCCGGACTCCCAGAGCTGCACCAGCGTCCCCCAGACGTCCGACGGCCGCGGCAGGGTGAGGTTGCCGATCACCCCGGCGCGGGTGCCCCATTCGATCCCGAGGATCAGGAGGACGAAGACCACGAGCCCGACGCCGCGCGGCGTGCGGGGGACGAACCCCCCGCCGCGGAAGCGCACCGGCGCCTCGACGCGGAGGGCGTCGGCGCGGAGGGCGCCGCCGTCAGGCACCGGCGAGCTCCGCGTCGGCGGCGCGGGCCTCCTCGCGCATGCTCTCCCAGAGGCGCCTGCGCACGGCGACCAGGGCGGGGTCGGCATCGCCGCGCGCCGCCAGGGGCATGTCGATGTCCACCACCTCGCGCACGCGTCCGGGGCGGCGCGACAGGACGACGATCCGGTGCCCCAGGCGCACCGCCTCGGCGAGGTTGTGGGTCACGTAGACGGCCGTGAACGGCGTGCGCGCCCACAGGCCCACGAGGTCGTCCATCAGCAGCTCGCGCGTCTGCGCGTCCAGCGCCGAGAGCGGCTCGTCCATCAGCATCACCGCCGGGTCCACCGCCAGCGCCCGCGCGATCGCCACGCGCTGCTTCATCCCGCCCGAGAGCTGGCGCGGCCAGGCGTCCGCGAAATCGGTCAGGTTCGTGCGCGCCAGCACGTCGGCGACGCGGGCCTCGCGCTCCGTGCGGCCCAACGCGTGATCCTCCAGCACCAGCGAGACGTTCCCCGCCGCGCTCCGCCAGGGCAGGAGCGCGAAATCCTGGAACACGTAGGTCAGGGGGTTGAGCGAGCCCTCGGGCGGGGCGCCGACCTGGACGACCTCGCCCGCCGAGGGCCGCTCCAGCCCGCCTATGAGGCGCAGGAGCGTGGACTTGCCGCAGCCCGAGGGCCCGACGACGCAGACGATCCGCCCCGCCGGGATCTCGAGATCGATCCCCTCCAGCACGGACGTCCCGCCATAGCGGTGCGAGACGCCGCGCAGGAGCAGGTCCATGACCTAGCCCACGGTCTCGACATAGCTGGGATCGACCACCGTCTCGATGGGGATCGAGGCGTCCACCAGCCCCTCGGACTGGAACCACGCGAGCTGATCGGCCAGCGAATCCATGGCGAGGCGCGCGTCCGGCTGGAGCCGCATCGTGCCCAGCACGATCGGGCCGGTGGCGTCCTCCAGGCTGCGGTCCGGATAGACATAGGGCGCCAGGAGGGCGACCATCGCGTCGATGCCGGCCTGTCCGCCGGCCTGGTCGATCATCGCGGCGTTGTAGGCGGCCGCGCCCTTGGAATAGGCGCTCAGGAAGGCGGCGGTCATCTCTCGCTCCTCGTCCGCGTTGGACTTGGACGTGAAGAGCGTCGTGACCTGATAGTCGGGCAGGTAGTCGGCGACGGCCCCGATGACGTGCACCGCGCCGGAGGCCGCGAGGGGCTTGGCGATGTGCGGCACGATGGTCCAGGCGTCGATCTGCCCCGATTGCAGGGCGCCGATGATCGCGGGCACCTTCTGCAGCGGGCGGAAGGTCACGCTCGCGCCCTCCGCCTCGGCGATGCGGCTGCCCATGTAGTGGAAGCTGCTGCCGGCGGTGGACATGCCGAAGCTGCGACCATCCAGCATCGCCGGAGCCGTCAGCCCGGCCTGGAAGGCCGCGTCCGATGCGAGGATGAGCTGCCCGTCGATGCCGGGCTCCTCCACGAGGCCGCCGCCGACGATGCGGATCGCGTCCTTCTGCGCCAGGTTCACGAGGCCGCCGGACATGGCCGTCACGGCGTAGTCCACGTCGCCCGCCGCAATGGCCGCGGCCATCGGCACGGCCGCCTGGAAGAAGCGCAGCTCCACGTCGAGCCCGGCATCGGCGAAATGCCCCTGCTCCAGCGCGACGAACGTGCCGGCATGGCTGGTGAAGCGAAGGGCGCCGACGGCGATCTTGCGGTTCTGCGCGTAGGCCGGCGCGGCCAGGAGCGCGGCGCCGGCGCCGGCGCCGATCGCGCCGAGCGCGCCGCGGCGGGTGATATGGGTCATGTCGGTCCTCCCAGACGATTTTTCCGCCACGCTGCCCCGGCGGAGCCGGCTAGTCCAGTGCGGCGCTCGCGGCCGCCGCCTCGATCGCGGCCTCGGTCAGGGCGAGGTCCGCCTCGGTCAGGGCGAGGCACGGGTAGGTCTTGCCCGGCGCCTTGAACACGCCCTCGACGCGCAGGCGGGCGTTCCAGCGCCGGGCCGCGCCGGCATCGCCCGGTCCGTGCTCGCCGGCGAGCGTGTCGCGATAGGTCCGCACCGGGCGGTCGTGGAACACCGTCTCGAACAGGGTCGGATCGCCCACGACGCGGTGGGGCACGCCGGCGGCGCCGAGGTGCCGGCCGATCATCTCGGCCACGCGGCCACCGCGCGCGCGCAGCGTGTCGTAGGCCCCGTCCCGGCGCAGAACCTCCATCGTCTTGAGCCCGGCCGCCGCGGCCACCGGCGCGCCCGACAGCGTGCCGAGCTGCATCAGCCAGCCGCCCTCGCCCACGGCGTCCCGGTCGAAATGGGCCATGATGTCCCGCCGCCCGGCCACGGCCGCGAGCGGGAAGCCCCCGCCCACGATCTTGCCGAGCGTGCACAGGTCCGGGATCACGCCGTAGGCCTCTTGCGCGCCGCCATAGGCGAGGCGGAAGCCGGTGACGATCTCGTCGAAGATCAGCACGATGCCGTGCCGGCTCGCCTCGGCGCGCACCGCCTCCAGGAACCCGTCCTCCGGCGGCACGATCCGCTGGAGCGGCTCGAGGATGATGCCGGCGACGTCGCGGCCGTGCTCGTCCAGGAGGGAGCGCAGGTAGTCGGGGTCGTTGAACGGGGCGACGAGCACCTCCTCGGCCACCGACGCGGGGATGCCCGCGCTGTCGGGAATCGCCCGGGGGAAGTTGGACCGGCGGGTCGGCGCGAGGGACATCTGCGCCTCCGCGCTCATGCCGTGGTAGCCACCCTCGAACTTCACCACCTTCGTGCGGCCGGTGAAGGCGCGGGCCAGGCGGATCGCGTACATGTCCGCCTCGCCGCCCGAGGCGGTGTAGCGCACCGTCTCGGCGCAGGGCACGGCGCGCACGATCTCCTCGGCGAGCTCGATCCCGGCGGCGTTGGAGGCGAAGAAGGTCATGCCGCGGGGCAGCTGCTCCAGCACGGCCTCGATCACCTCGGGGTGGCCGTGGCCGAGGAGCATCGGCCCCGAGCCGATGAGGTAGTCCACGTACTCGCGGCCGTCCTCGTCGCGCACCCGCGCGCCCTGCCCGTCCCGAATCACGATGCCGGGGTCGAAATTGCCGAAGCCGCCGCCGGGCAGGACCTCGCGCGCGCGGGCGATCCATTCGGACTGCGTTCCCACCTTCAGCATGGCGTCCCTCCCCGGCCCTCCGCCCGATATGGCCCGCGATGCCCCGTCCTTGTCCAGCGGGCGGCCGGCGACGCCCGCGCGGGCGCGCCTCGCCTTGCGCCGCCATCCCGCCGCGCCCATCGTGCGGGCCACAAACATGAGGGAGATCACCCATGACCCGGACCACCTTCGCCGCCGGCCTCGCCGCCGCGCTCCTCAGCAGCACCGCCGCCTCCGCCGAGACCCTGCGATGGGCCCGCGCGGGCGACGCCCTGACCCTCGATCCGCACGCGCAGAACGAGGGGCCGACCTCGACCCTGAGCCACCAGATCTACGAGCCGCTGATCGTGCGCGACGACGCGGGCGAGCTCGAGGCGGCGCTGGCGACCGACTGGGCCGTCTCCGAGGCGGACCCGAACGTGTGGACCTTCTCCCTTCGGCCGGGGGTCACCTTCCACGGCGGCGAGGCGTTCACCGCCGAGGACGTGGCCTTCTCCATCGGCCGCGCGCAGTCGGAGAACTCGGCCTACAAGGAGCTGCTCAACTCCATCGTCGAGGTCCGGGTGGTCGACGACACCACGGTCGAGTTCGTCACCGACGGGCCGAACCCGATCCTGCCGGCGAACCTGACGAACCTGATGATGATGGATTCCGGCTGGGCCGAGGCGAACGGCGTCACCGAGGTCCAGAACTACAACGAGGGCGAGAGCACCTACGCCACGCAGAACGCCAACGGCACGGGCGCCTACACGCTGGTCAGCCGCGAGCCGGACGTGCGCACGATCCTCGAGGCGAACCCGGACTACTGGGGGATCGGCGCGTTCCCCCTGGGCGTCACGCGCGTCGAGTTCACGCCGATCCAGAACGCCGCCACCCGCGTCGCGGCCCTCCTGTCGGGCGAGGTCGACTTCATCCAGGACGTGCCGGTGCAGGACCTGGAGCGCGTCGCGGCCGCCGACGGCCTGTCGGTCAAGACCACCGACCAGAACCGCACGATCTTCCTCGGGATGAACGTGGGCGCGGACGATATCGAGGCCGACGACGTGGACGGCGCCAACCCGCTCGCGGACGTGCGCGTGCGCCGGGCGATGGACATGGCGATCGACCGGGCCGCGATCCAGCAGGTCGTGATGCGGGGGCAGTCGGCGCCCACGGGCGTCATCATGCCGCCCTTCGTCAACGGCTGGACCGAGGCCCTCGACGAGGTGCGCCCCGCCGACGCCGAGGGCGCGCGCGCCCTGCTGGCCGAGGCCGGGTACCCGGACGGGTTCACCATCCGGCTCGACTGTCCGAACGACCGCTACATCAACGACGAGCCGATCTGCCAGGCGGTGGTCGGGATGCTGGGGCGCATCGGGATCACGGTGAACCTCGATGCCAAGTCCAAGGCGCAGCACTTCCCCCTGATCACCGGCGGCGGGACCGACTTCTTCATGCTGGGCTGGGGCGTGCCGACCTTCGACTCGGAGTACGTCTTCAACTTCCTGGTCCACACCCGTGACGACGCCCGCGGGTCCTGGAACGCGACCGGCTACTCGAACGCCGACCTGGACGAGGCCATCGTGGCCCTCGCCTCGGAGACGGACATGGAGGCGCGCGACGCGTCCATCGCCGAGATCTGGGGCACCGTGCAGGACGAGGTGCTCTACCTGCCGCTGCACAACCAGGTGCTGAACTGGGGCTATTCCGCAGCGTTCGACAGCGACGTCTCGGTCGAGGACCAGCCGAAGATCAAGTACTTCACGGCGAACTGAGGGCGCTCGCGCCCCTGCGCCTCACACGTCCGTGACCGCCCGCCCGCCTGCGGCGGGTTGTCACGGGGGTGTCGGCGGGGTCCCCTGCGCCGCCGGCACCCCCGCGCGGCGCAGCACCCGGGACCCCCATGACCAGACCGCTCGCCGCCGCCGCCCTCCTCGCGGCCATCGCCGCCCCCGCCGCCGCGCAGGAGCTGCGCTGGGCGCCGCGCACCGACCCGCAGACGATGGACCCGCATGCCGTCAACGCGGCGCCCGTCCTGGGCTTCCTGAACAACGTCTACGAGGGTCTGGTGCGCCGCGGCCGCGACATGACCATCGAGCCCTCGCTCGCGACCGCCTGGGAGGCGCTGCCGGACGGCGCCGGCTGGCGCTTCACCCTGCGCGAAGGGGTGACCTTCCAGGGCGGCGAGGCGTTCGACGCGCAGGACGTGATCTTCTCCTACGAGCGCGCCTCCTCGGAGACCGCCGACACCGCGTCCTGGTTCGCGCCGGTCGACCGGATGGAGGCGGTGGACGACTACACGGTGGACGTCTTCACCACCGCGCCGAACCCCCTGTTCCCGGACAGCATCGCCAACTGGATGATCATGGATTCCGGCTGGGCCGAGGCGAACGGCACCGAGCGGCCGGTCAAGGACGGCGAGACCTTCGCCACCCTCAACGCCAACGGCACGGGCGCCTACCGCCTGGTGGAGCGGCAGCCGGACCTGCGCACCGTGCTCGAGCCCTTCGAGGGCTGGTGGGGCGAGGATCGCGGCAACCTCGCGCGGATCGTCGTGACCCCGATCCAGAACCCGGCCACGGCGGTCGCGGCGCTCCTGTCGGGCGATGTCGACCTGATCGACCCCGTGCCGATCCAGGACGCGGACCGCCTGGATGCCGCCCCGGAGGTCGAGGTGATCCGCGGGATCGAGGCGCGGGTCATCATGCTGGGCTTCCCGCATCGGGCGGAGGCGCTGCGCTATGGCGATCAGGGGCCCAACCCGTTCCGCGACGCGCGCGTGCGCCAGGCCGTGGCGCATGCGGTGAACGTTCCGGCGATCCTCCAGCAGATCATGCGCGGCTCGGCCGAGGAGGCCTCGCAGCTCGTCAGCCCCGCGATGCGCGGCTACACCCCCGCCCTGGCCGCCCGCCCGGCCTACGATCCCGACGCCGCCCGCGCGCTCCTCGCGGAGGCCGGCTACCCGGACGGGTTCGCCTTCGGCTTCAAGTGCACCAACGACCGCTACATCGCCGACGAGAGCGTCTGCCAGGCGATCACCGCCATGCTCGCGCGCGCCGGCATGGAGGCCCGGCTCGAGGCGATGCCCGTCTCGCAGTACTGGGATCGCCTCCGCGAGGGCGATTTCGACATGTACCTCCTGGGCTGGTCGCCCGGCACGTTCGACGCCGAGCATCCGCTGCGCTTCCTCGCGGCCACGCCCGAGGGCGACCTGGGCACCTGGAACTTCGGCGGCTACTCCAGCGCCCGGATCGACGAGCTGCTGCCCGCCATCCAGTCCGAGCTGGACGAGGGCGCTCGGCAGGCGATGCTCGACGAGACGGCCGGCATCCTCCAGGACGAGCAGGCCTACGTGCCGCTCTATGTCGAGCCCCTGATCTGGGGCGTGCGCGACGGCGTGGAGGTCGTGCAGCGGCCCGACAACTTCCTGATCCTGCGCTGGGCGAGCATGGAGTGAGCGCCCGGCGCCGGGGCGCGGGGACCGGCGCGATGCGCGCTTGACCCCCCCGGCCCCGGCGCCCACGCTCGGCCCATGCTGGCCTTCATCATACGGCGCGTCCTGCAATCGGTGATCGTGCTGCTGGCCGTCGGGCTGGTCGCGTTCTCGATGTTCCGCTTCGTGGGCGACCCGGTCGAGAACCTGCTCGGCCAGGAGCGCACGATCGAGGACGTCGAGCGCCTGCGCGAGGCGCTCGGCCTGAACGATCCCTTCCCGGTGCAGTACGCGCGCTTCCTCGGCCGCGCCATCCAGGGCGATTTCGGCATATCCTACCGGCAATCGCGCCCCGTCGCGGAGATCCTCATCGAGCGCGCGCCCGCCACGCTCGAGCTGGCGGCCGTCTCGGGCTTCCTCGCGATCTCGGTCGGCGTGGGCCTGGGCGTGCTGACCGCGATCCGCCGGGGCGGCGCGCTCTCCTCGATCGTCATGTCCGCCTCCCTGATCGGGGTCAGCCTGCCGACCTTCCTGATCGGCATCCTCCTGATCTGGCTGTTCTCGGTGGAGCTCGGCTGGCTGCCCTCCTTCGGGCGCGGCGACGTGGTGCGCGTGGGCGGCTGGACGACCGGCTTCCTGACCGAGAGCGGCCTCAAGGCGTTGATCCTGCCGTCGATCACGCTCGGCCTCTACCAGATGACCCTGATCATGCGGCTCGTGCGCTCCGAGATGCTCGAGGTCCTGCGCCAGGACTACATCCGCTTCGCCCGCGCCCGGGGGCTCCGCGAGAGGTCGGTCAACTTCCGCCACGCGCTGCGCAACACGATGGTGCCGGTCATCACCGTGACGGGGCTGCAGCTCGGCTCGATCATCGCCTTCGCCATCATCACCGAGACGGTCTTCCAGTGGCCGGGCGTGGGCCTCCTGTTCATCAACGCGGTGCAGTTCGTCGACATCCCGGTGATGGCCGCCTACCTGATGCTGATCTCGGTCATGTTCGTCGCCATCAACCTGATCGTGGACGTGCTCTACGTGATGGTGGACCCGCGCCTTCGGATCGACGGGCGCGCGGCGTGACGGACGTCCCCACCGAGACGCGCACGGCCCTCGCCGCGCAGGAGGCGATCGCCGCCCCCGGACGGTTGCGCACGGCCTGGGACAGCGACGTCGCCTACAGCTTCCGCCGCTCGCCCGTCGCGATGGCGGCGGCGACCGTGACCGCCCTCCTGGTGCTGGCCGCGATCTTCGCGCCGCTCATCGCGCCGCACGACCCGTTCGACCCCGCCACGCTCGACCTGATGAACGGCTTCTCCCGGCCGATGGAGCCCAACGCCTTCACCGGGGAGAGCTTCGTGCTGGGCACGGACGATCAGGGGCGGGACGTGTTCTCCACCATCCTCCACGGGCTGCGCATCTCGCTGTTCGTCGGCGCGGCGGCGGTCGCCTTCGCGATGGTGCTGGGCGTCACGCTCGGCCTGATCGCGGGCTATGTCGGCGGCTGGACCGGCACGATCATCATGCGCGTCGCGGACGTGCAGCTGACCTTCCCGTCGATCCTGGTGGCCATGCTGGTCTTCGGCATCGCCAAGGGGTTCACCCCGGTCGAGTACCGCGACCAGATGGCGATCTGGGTCCTGATCCTCGCCATCGGGCTGGGCGACTGGGTGCAGTTCGCCCGCGTCGTGCGCGGCGCGGCGATGGTCGAGGCGAACAAGGAGTACGTGGCCGCCGCGCGCCTGATCGGCCGGACCGGCCCCGCGATCATGCTGCGCCACATCCTGCCGAACGTGCTCTCGCCCGTGCTGGTGATCGCGACGATCTCGCTGGCGCTGGCGATCATCGCGGAGGCGACGCTGAGCTTCCTCGGCGTCGGCGCGCCGCCGACGCAGCCCTCCCTCGGCACGCTGATCCGCATCGGCCAGGGGTTCCTGTTCTCCGGGGAGTGGTGGATCCTGCTGTTCCCGGCCCTGACGCTCCTGGCGCTGGCGCTGGCGGTGAACCTGCTGGGCGACTGGCTGCGCGACGCCCTGAACCCTCGGCTGCGATGATCCCGGTCCTCGAGCTGCGGGACCTGACGGTCGAGATCCCCACGCGCGGCGGCATCGTCCGACCGGTGGACGGCGTGTCCTGGACCATCGCGCCTGGGGAGATCCTGGGGGTCGTCGGCGAGTCCGGGGCGGGCAAGTCCATGACGGGGAACGCGGTCATCGGGCTGCTGGACCCGCCGGCGCGGATCGCGTCGGGGCGGGTCCTGCTGAACGGGGAGCGGATCGACGACGCCGCGCCGGCCGCGATGCGGCGCATCCGGGGCAAGCGGATCGGGATGGTGTTCCAGGACCCGCTGACCTCGCTCAACCCGCTCCTGCCCATCGGCGAGCAGATCGCGGAGACGGTGCGGACGCATCTCGACGTGTCCCAATCGGAGGCGCGAAGCGCGTGCGGTGGCGGCGCTGGAGGAGGTCGGCATTCCCTCGGCGGCCGAGAGGATCGGCTCGTATCCCCATGAGTTCTCCGGCGGAATGCGGCAGCGGGTGGTGATCGCGCTGGCGCTGTGCGCGGAGCCGGATCTGGTGATCGCGGACGAGCCGACGACGGCGCTGGACGTGAGCGTGCAGGCGCAGATCACGGCGCTGCTGCGGCGGCTCTGCCGGGAGCGGGGGACGGCGGTGATGCTGGTGACGCATGACATGGGCGTGATCGCGGAGACGGCCGACCGGGTCGCGGTGATGTATGCCGGACGGCTGGCGGAGCTGGGGCCGGTGCGCGAAGTCCTTGGGAATCCAAGGCATCCCTATACCGAGGGGCTGATGGGGGCGACGCCCGCGGCCTCGGCGGGGCGGGCGCGGCTGCACCAGATACCGGGCGCGATGCCGCGGCTGGGGGCGCTGCCGCAGGGGTGCGCGTTCCATCCGCGGTGCCCGCGGGCGGCGGCCCGATGTCGCGCGGAGCCGGGACCGACGCTCGCGGCGGACGGGGGGCGCGCGGCGTGCTGGTTCCCGGTGGGCGCGGCCGATGCGGCGTGAAATGCTGATGCACAACCCATGCACATCGCATGCACATCCCATGCGCATGGCGTGCGCATGGCGCGGCACGTCCGCATGAGCGCGCCGCTCGTCTGCGTCCGGGGGCTGAGCCGGGTGTTCGACGTCTCGAAGCCCTGGCTCAACCGGGTGATCGAGCGGTTGCCGAAGCGGATGCTGACGGCGGTGTCGGACGTGTCCTTCGACGTGGGCGAGCGGACGACCTACGCGCTGGTCGGCGAGAGCGGGTCGGGCAAGTCGACCATCGGGAAGATGATCGTGGGGCTGCTGCGGCCCACGGAGGGGTCGGTGGAGATCGCGGGCACGGACATCGCGGGGCCGCGGGCGGCGGACGTGCGGGCCGAGGTGCAGATGATCTTCCAGGACCCCTATGCGAGCCTGAACCCGCGCTGGCGGGTGGGGGACATCGTGGCGGAGCCGCTGGCCGCGCGCGGGGCGGACACCGCCGGCGTCGCGGAGCGGCTCTTGGAGCAGGTGGGGCTGGCGGCGGAGGATGCGGGGAAGTTCCCGCACCAGTTCTCGGGCGGGCAGCGGCAGCGCATCTGCGTGGCGCGGGCGCTGGCCTCGGGGCCGCGGCTGATCGTGTGCGACGAGCCGACGAGCGCGCTCGACGTGTCGGTGCAGGCGCAGGTGCTGAACCTGATGAGCGACCTGAAGGACGAGCTGGGGCTGACCTACGTGTTCATCTCCCACGACCTGACGGTGGTGCGGCACATGGCGGACCGGATCGGGGTGCTCTACCTCGGCCGGCTGGTGGAGGAGGCGGCGCCGGACGACCTGTTCGGCGCGCCGCAGCACCCCTACACGCGGATGCTGCTGGACGCGGCGCCGAAGCTGGACGGGTTCGGGCGCGAGGTCCCGCCGCCGGTGGGCGAGATCCCCGACCCGATCGATCCGCCCTCGGGGTGCGCGTACAACCCCCGCTGTCCGCTGGCCGTGGAGCGGTGCCGGAGGGAGCGCCCGCCGCTGGAGGCGAAGGGCGCCGGGCGTGTGGCGTGCTGGCGGGCGGGGGAGGCCCTGGGGGTGGAGGCGGCCTAGGGACGTGGCCCCGCCCGACAGGGCCCGTTCGGCGAGGGCCGCGCCCGCGCGGCGTGCGTAGAGATGCCGAGCGGGATGACCGCCGACAAATCGGTGATCGGCAACCGTCATGGACCGCGATCCGGCGGTCCCGACAACGGCGTCTCGGAGGGAAAGCGCGGGGCGCCGCCCGCCCCGGACCGTCGGCTCGGGTCGCGACGCCCCCCCGCGGCGATGCGCGGGAGAATGCCGAGGGAACGCGTTTACGTTTGGTAAGGGCGCGAGGTTCGTGCGACCGTGACGTGGGCGGCGGTGAACGCGGCCCACCTGGACAACGCGGTCGAGCCTGCGCGTCGGCGCGGCGCTCCCAATTGGAGAGGTACGTTCGATGAAAATTGGCCTGATATTTGGTGCGGTCCTCACCGCAGGACTCGCGCCGGCTGCCCAAGCGGCGACCGTGTTTCTCGGGACCGGGACGGACGCGGCGGCGATCCAGGGCGTCGTGGACGACTTCCGCGCCGAGCTGGGCGCGCTCAACCCCAACCAGCCGGTCAACTTCGACGGCGGCAGGCGGCAGATCGACTGGGACGCGGCGCCGGACGCGGTCGCCGACCCCAACGGGTTCCCCGGCGACTTCTTCAACTTCCCTGCCGCGCCGCGGGCCCGGGGGATCGAGTTCTCCACCCCCGGCGACGGCTTCCAGCTCAGCTCGACGGCCGCCTCCGGCGAGCCCGTCCAGTTCGGTCAGGACTTCGTCTTCGAGCCCTTCAGCCAGGAACGCCTCT
This sequence comes from uncultured Alphaproteobacteria bacterium, assembly GCA_963832275.1. Lineage (GTDB taxonomy): Bacteria > Pseudomonadota > Alphaproteobacteria > Rhodobacterales > Rhodobacteraceae > Hasllibacter. The sequence continues at coordinate 2,102,569 of CAWHTQ010000019.1, read as the reverse complement.
TCACGCCGGTCGGCAGCAACGTGACGATCGTGGAGTTCTTCGACCCTGCGCGGCCCGACGTGAGCGCCCTGACCGCCGGTCTGGGCGTCGTGTTCTCGGACGTGGACCTCGCGGACCTGACGACGATGTCCTTCTTCGATATAGACGGCGACCTGCTCTTCAACGGCGCGGTGCCGGCGACGGAGGGGGAGGAGACGTTCTCCTTCCTCGGGATCGTGTTCGACGCCCCGGTGGTCGCGAGCGTCGAGATCGTGACGGGCAACTCCGTCTTCGACGGCGAGGCCTTCGAGGATATCGTAGGCGGCGACTTCGTGGTGATGGACGACTTCATCTTCGGCGAGCCGTCGCCGATCCCGCTGCCGGCCACCGCCCTGCTCCTGATTGCGGGGCTCGGCGGTCTGGGCGGGGTACGGCACGTCCGGCGCGGACGCTGAACGAGATCGGGCGACGGGCCCGCCCCGCAGCGGGTCCGTCCGGGTGCCCGTCCGAGGCCGCTCAGGCCCCTATGGCGGCCGTCGCCTCCACCTCCACCAGAAACTCCGCCCGCGTGAACCCTCCCACGATCACCAGCGTCGAGGCCGGGGGCGGCGTGAGGCCCCCGAGGAAGGCGTCGCGGGCGGTCATGTAGGCGGGCATGTGCTCGCGGGCGGTGACGTAGGCGTTGAGGCGCAGGACGTTGGCGGGGCCGGCGCCGGCGGCGGCTAGGATGGCGGCGATTTGGTGGAAGCACTGGTGCGCTTGGGCCTCGGCCCCTTCGGGGATGGTGCCGTCGGGGCGCATGGCGAGCTGGCCGGACGTCACCAGGAGGCGGGCGCCGGGGGGGGCGAGGACCGCGTGTGCGTAGTTGGCGAGGGGGGCGGGGAGGTCCGGGGACGTGACCGCGTCGAAGATCGGGGGGCGTGCCATGGGGCCGGGATGGCGCGCGGGGCGGGCGCCGTCCAGCGGCGCGGCGCGGGAGATGCCCAAGGATGAGGCGCCGCCCTCGACATGGCGCGAAAACGGGCGGAGGATCGGCGGAGGCGGCCGGGAGGACGGGGCGCGCCCTTTCCCCGGCCCCGCCGCCGGGCACAATCTGGACGCAACGACGCCCCCAGGGAGGACCCCATGATCCGATCCACGACCCCCGCCTTCGCGCTCGCGATCCTGGCCGCGCCCGCCGCCGCGCAGGACCTCATCCCGGTGAGCTTCGGCACCAACTGGGTCGCGCAGGCCGAGCATGGCGGGTTCTACCAGTCGGTCGCGGACGGGACCTACGCGGAATGCGGGCTGGACGTGACGATCGTGCCGGGGGGGCCGCAGGTGAACAACCGCGCCCTGATGCTGGCCGGGCGGATCGACTACCACATGGGCGGCGACCTGCTGCAGGCGTTCAACGCGGTCGGCGAGGGCATCCCGGTCGTGGCGGTGGCCGCGATCTTCCAGAAGCATCCGCAGGTGATCCTGGCGCATCCCGGGGTGGCCGAGACGTTCGACGACCTGAAGGACCTGACGCTGCTGATCGGGGACAACGGGTTCGCGAGCTACTACCAGTGGATGATCGCCGCGCACGGGTTCACCGTGGAGCAGCGCCAGCCCTACACGTTCAACCCCGCGCCGTTCATCGCCGACGAGGGGGTGGGGATGCAGGGCTACCTCAGCTCGGAGCCCTACGCGGTCGAGAAGGCGTCCGGGATCGTGCCGGACGTGTTCCTGATCGCGGATGCGGGGTACTCGTCCTACGCGACGACGATCGAGACGATGGCGCAGACGATCGAGGAGACGCCCGAGCAGGTGGCGTGCTTCGTCGATGGGTCGGTGAAGGGGTGGTACACCTATCTCTACGGCGACGCGTCGGGGGCGGACGCCCTGATCCTGGAGGCGAACCCGGACATGAGCCAGGACAAGATCGACTTCGCGCGGGACATGATGAAGGCGCGCGGGATCGTGGATTCGGGCGAGGCGGACGAGATGGGCATCGGCGCGATGACCGAGGCGACGGTGAAGGACTTCTTCGACCTGATGGTGGAATCGGGCGTGGTGGACGGGGCGATCGACTGGCAGGCCGCGTTCACGACCGCGTTCACCAACAAGAACGTGGGCGCCGACCTGCGGCCGTGAGCGGCGGCGCGCCTCTCCTGTCGATGGTCGGGGTCGGCAAGACCTTCGGCACCGACGTGGTGGCGCTGCGGGGGATGGACCTCGCGGTGCGGCAGGGGGATTTCCTGTCGCTCCTGGGCCCGTCCGGGTGCGGGAAGTCGACGGCCCTGCGCCTGATCGCGGACCTGATGCGGCCCAGCGCGGGGCGGATCGCATGGTCGGGGGATCACGGGATCGGGGACCTGGGCGTGGTGTTCCAGGAGGCGACGCTGATGCCCTGGGCCACGGTGGCGCGGAACGTGTGGCTGCCCTGGCGGCTGCGCGGGCGCAGCTACGCGGAGGCCGAGGGGGACGTGCGCGAGGCGCTGGCCGAGGTGGGCCTGGACGGGTTCGAGGACGCGTATCCGCGCGAGCTGTCCGGGGGCATGCGGATGCGGGTGTCCATCGCGCGGGCGATGGTGACGCGCCCGCGCCTGATCCTGATGGACGAGCCCTTCGCGGCGCTGGACGAGATCACGCGGTTCAAGCTGAACGACGACCTGCTGGCGCTGCAGCGGCGGATCGGGTGCACGGTGATCTTCGTCACCCATTCGGTTTTCGAGAGCGTGTTCCTGTCCAACCGGATCGTGGTGATGGCGGCGCGGCCGGGGCGGGTGATCGCGGAGCTTGCGGTGGACGAGCCCTACCCGCGCTCGGAGGACTTCCGCACCTCGCCCGAATACGCGGCGCACTGCCGGGCGGCGACGGCGGCGCTGCACGAGGCGATGGGCGAGAGGGTGGCGGCATGACGGAGACCAGCGCGGCCCCGACGGCGGTGCCGGCGAGCGCGCCCGTGCAGCTGGACGCGGACGAGACCGCGCGGCGGCGGCGCGCGGCCTGGGAGCGCACCGGCCGCTGGGCGATGCCGCTGCTGGTGGTGGTGGTGGCGATCCTCATGTGGGACCGGATCGTCGTCTGGAACGAGATCCCGCACTACATCCTGCCCGGACCGGCCCTGGTCTGGGGCAGCCTGACGGACGACTTCCCGATCCTGTTCGACGCGGCGCTGCTGACCGGGCGGATCACGCTGATGGCGCTGGGGCTGGCGGTGATCGGGGGCGCGGGGCTGGCGATCGTGTTCAACCAGTCCAAGGCGATGGAGATGAGCTTCTATCCCGTCGCGGTGATCCTGCAGGTGACGCCGGTGGTGGCGATCGCGCCGCTGATCTTCATCTACGTGGAGAACAAGACGGCGGGGATGCTGCTCTGCGCATGGCTGGTCGCGTTCTTCCCGATGCTGTCCTCGACGACGCTGGGGCTGAACTCGGTCGATTCGGGGCTGCGGGACCTGTTCCGCATCTACGGGGCGAGCCGGTGGCAGCGGCTGGTGCACCTGCAACTGCCGAGCGCCCTGCCCTACTTCCTGGGCGGTCTGAAGATCGCCGGGGGGCTGTCGCTGATCGGGGCCGTCGTGGCCGAGCTGGTGGCGGGCACGGGCGGCGTGGGCGCGGGGCTGGCGTTCCGCATCCAGGAGGCGGGCTACCGGCTCAACATCGCGCGCATGTTCGCGGCGCTGGCGCTGGTGGCGGCGATGGGGGTGTTCATCTTCGCGGCGCTGTCGGTGCTGTCGCACCTGCTGCTGCGGCACTGGCACGAATCGGCGTTGAAGCGCGAGACGTGAGGGGGTTCCGGGACCTGCCATCCGGGCCGATGACGCTCGGGGACGTCACGGTGCCCGCCTGCCTGATCGGGGCGGCGGGCGACCTCGTGCGGACGGACCTTCACCTGGCGGACGGGGCGCTGACGGACGGGGCGCTGACGGACGGGGCCCCCAGGGGCGGCACGCGGGTGGAGATGGCGGGGGCGATGGTGCTGCCGTGCTTCACGGACATGCACACGCATCTGGACAAGGGGCACATCTGGCCCCGCGCGGCGAATCCGGACGGGACGTTCGACGGGGCGCTGGGCGCCGTGCGGGCGGACAGCGCGGCGAACTGGACGGCGCAGGACGTGAGCGCGCGGATGGACTTCGCGCTGCGCTGCGCCTTCGCCCACGGGACGGCGCGGGTGCGCACGCACCTGGATTCGATCCCGCCGCAGGACGACATCTCCTGGCCCGTCTTCGCGCAGATGCGGGAGAGGTGGGCGGGGCGGATCGAGCTGCAGGGGGCCTGCCTGATCGGGTGCGACAGGTTCTCGGTGGACGGGCCGTTCGCGCACACGGCGGACCTGGTGGCGGAGCATGGCGGCGTGCTGGGGATGGTGACCTATCCGGTGCCGGACATCGCGGCGCGGGTGCGGGGGTTCCTCGGGATGGCGGCCGCGCGCGGGCTGGCGGCGGACTTCCACGTGGACGAGACGATGGACGCCTCGTCCGAGACGCTGCGCGTGATCGCGGAGGCGGTGATCGAGACGGGGTTCGACGCGCCTGTCGTGGTGGGGCATTGCTGCTCGCTCGGCACGCAGGACGAGGCGCGGGCGATGGACACGCTGGACCTCGTGGCGCGGGCGGGGCTGGACGTGGTCAGCCTGCCGATGTGCAACCTCTATCTGCAGGATCGCGGGCCGGGCACGCCCCGGCGGCGGGGGGTGACGCTGGTGCACGAGATGCGCGAGCGGGGGATCCGGGTGGCGTTCGCGTCCGACAACACGCGCGATCCGTTCTACGCCTATGGCGACCTCGACATGATCGAGGTCATGCGCGAGGCGACGCGGATCGCGCATCTGGACCATTCGGCGCCGGGCTGGGTGGCGGCGTTCGGCGCCACGCCCGCCGCGATCTGCGGCTGGGAGGCCCCGGGCCTCGCGGCCGGCGCAGCCGCGGACCTCGTGATCTGCGACGCGCGGTCGTGGACGGAGCTGCTGGCGCGGCCGCAGGCGGACCGGATCGTCCTGCGGGGCGGGCGCGCGATCGACCGGACGCTGCCGCGCTACGCGGAGCTGGATCATCTGATGGAGCGGGCATGAAGGATTTCTCGGACGTGCCCTCGCGGGCGGAGGCGGCGAAGGCGGCGCTGGCGCATCTCGACGTCGAGACGTCGGCGGCGGCGGTGCGCGCCAAGAGCCGCGACTTCTTCTGGTACTCGCCGGTGCTGAAGGACCGGCTGGACGGGGCGGAGGCGGATTTCGTGGTCTCGCCGCGCTCCGAGGCCGAGGTGATCGAGGTGCTGGCGACGTGCCATGCGCACGGGGTGCCGGTGACCACGCGCGGGGCCGGGACGGGCAATTACGGGCAGGCGATGCCGCTGGCGGGCGGGTGCGTCATGCACATGCAGCACATGAATGCGGTGCGCGAGATCGCGCCGGGGCGGGTGGTCTGCGAGCCGGGGATCCTGCTCAAGGACCTGGACGCGGCGTGCATCGCGCAGTCCGGGCCAGGAGCTGCGGATGTTCAGCTCGACCTGGGCGACGGCGACGATCGGGGGGTTCGTCGCGGGCGGCTCGGGTGGCGTGGGGTCGTGCACCTGGGGGTCGCTGCGGGACCCCGGGAACATCATCCGGCTGCGCGTGGTGACGATGGAGGCGGAGCCGCGGGTGCTGGAGTTCCGGGGCGAGGAGCTGGCGCGCGTGTCCCACGCCTACGGGACGAACGGGATCATCACCGAGGTCGAGATGCCGCTCGCGCCGGCCTATGACTGGGTGCACCTGATGGTGGCGTTCGAGGACTTCGGCGAGGCCGCGGGCTTCGCGCGGACGCTGGCGGACGCGGACGGCACGCTGATCAAGCTGGCGACCGTGTTCGAGGCGCCGGTGGCGTTCGCGTACTTCCAGCGGGTGCGGCCGCATGTCGAGGCGGGCACGCATCTGGCGGCGCTGATGGTGGCGCCGCACGCGATGGACGCGTTCGCCATGCTGCTGGCGCGGACGCCCGGCGCGGCTGATCTGGGATTCGCGTGAGGGGGGCTGGGAGAAGGCCCCCGGCCCGGTGTTCGAGTACGGGTGGAACCACACGACGCTGCGGGCGCTCAAGGTCGATCCGTCGATCACCTACCTGCAGGTGCGCTATGGCGGGGACGATCCGCTGGCGCTGGTGGAGCGGCTGCGGGCGGAGCTGTCGCCCGAGGTGCTGCAGCATCTTGAGGCGCTGCGCGACGGCGGGCGGACGATCTTCGCGGGGCTGTCGCTCGTCAAGTTCACCACGGAGGCGCGGCTGGACGAGATCGTGGCGATCCACGAGGCGGCGGGCGCGATGATCTTCAACCCGCACCGCTACACGCTGGAGGAAGGCGGGCGGCAGTCGGTGGACGACCGGCAGCTCGCCTTCAAGCGCGAGGCGGATCCGGACGGGCTGCTGAACCCCGGCAAGATGATCGCCTGGGACGACCCGCATTGGGGATTCGAGAGGATGTACGCCTACGGGGGGCTGCGCCGCCGATGACGCGGGCGCTGGTGCTCTACGCCCATCCCTGCCCCGAGAGCTTCTCGGCCGCGCTGCACGCGCGGGCGGTGGAGGCGCTGGAGGGGCGGGGGTGGGCGGTGGACGATTGCGACCTGAACGCCGAGGGGTTCGACCCGGTGCTGAGCGGGGCGGAGCGGCGGGGCTATCACGACACCGGGACGAACACCGCGCCGGTGGCGGAGTACGTGGATCGGCTGCGGCGGGCCGAGGCCCTGGTGATGGTCTTCCCGGTGTGGAACTTCGGGTATCCCGCGATCCTGAAGGGGTTCCTGGACCGGGTGTTCCTGCCGGGGGTGTCGTTCGACCTGGACGGGCCGAACGTGACGCCGGCGCTCACCCATATCCGGAAGCTCGCGGCGGTGACGACCTATGGCGGGGCGCGGCGGCGCGCGCTGCTGGCGGGCGATCCGCCGCGGCGGCACTTCACCCGGTCCCTCTGGCACGTCTGCCGGCCGGAGCGGATGCGCTACCTCGCGCTCTACGGGATGAACGACGCGACCGCGGACCGGCGGGCCGGTTTCCTGGACCGCGTCGGGCGGGAGATGGCGGCGCTGTGAAGGCGCTGGTGGTCTACTGCCATCCGAAGGCGGACAGCTTCACCGCCGCCGTGCGGGACGTGGTGACGGACGGGCTCGCCGCGAAGCGAGCGGAGGTGCGGCTGCGCGACCTCTACGCGGAGGGTTTCGCGCCGTGCCTGCGGCGCGGCGGAGCTGGACGCCTACCTCGACGAGGCGGCGAACCGGGAGCCGGTGGCGCGGGAGGTGGCGGACCTCGAATGGTGCGACGCGCTGATCTTCGTCTATCCGACATGGTGGTACGGGCTGCCGGCGATGCTCAAGGGGTGGCTCGACCGGGTGCTGGTGCCCGGCGTGGCGTTCCGCCTGCCCGGGCCGGAAGGCGGGAACATCGCGCCGGGGCTCACGCATATCCGGACGCTCGGCGTCTTCACCACCGGGGGGGCGTCACGCTGGCTCACGGCCCTCATGGGCGCGCCGGGCAAGCGGACGCTGCTGCGCGGGGTGCGCTCGGTCTGCGCGCGGCGGTGCCGGACGGCGTTCGCGATGCATTACGGGATGGACGCGTCCACGCCGGAAAGCCGGGCCGCCCATCTCAAACAGGTCGCACGAAAGGTCGCGTCGCTATGAGCATTCCCGTCATCGACCTCGCCGCGCCGGACGCGCACGCCGCCATCGGCGCGGCCGCCCGGGGGCCGGGCTTCTTCCTGCTGACCGGTCATGGGGTGCCGGAGGCGCTTCGGGCCGAGGTGTTCGAGCGGGCGGGCGCGTTCTTCGACCTGCCGGGCGCGGCGAAGGCCGGGCTCTCGATCGAGGACAATCCGTTCAACCGGGGCTGGGGCCGGCCGGGGGCGGAGACGCTGGACGAGCACGCTTCCGAGGTGGACACCAAGGAGACCTTCCAGATCGGCTACGACCTGCCCGCGGACGACCCCAGGGTCGTGGCGGGCGAGCCGTTCCGCGGGCCGAACCCGTGGCCGGACCTGCCGGGGTTCCGGGGCACGATGCTGGCCTATTTCGACGCGGCGCTGGATCTGGGCGTGCGGGTGCACCGGGCGTTCGCGGACGACCTGGGGCTGGCGCCGGACCATTTCGACGCGGCGCTGCGCGAGCCGCTGGCGACGCTGCGCCTGCTGCACTACCCGCCCGCGACCGGCGCGGCGGGGGAGATCGGGGCGGGGGCGCATACCGATTACGGCTCGATCACCCTCCTGATGACGGATGGGGAGGGCGGGCTGCAGGTGCGCCCGCGCGGCGGGGACTGGACGGACGTGCCGCATGTGCCGGGGGCCTACGTGGTGAACATCGGCGACTGCCTGATGCGGTGGACGAACGACATCTACGCCTCCACGCCCCATCGCGTCCTGCCGCCGGCGCGGCAGCGGCGGTCGGTGGCGTTCTTCCTCGACCCGAACCCGGATCAGGTGATCGCCGCCCTGCCCGGGACGGGGGCGGCGAAGTACCCGCCCGTGAGCGCGGCGGACTACCTGCGCTCCCGGCTCGACGCGACCTACGGGGCGCACGCGTGAGCGCGCGGGACTGGGCGGAGTTCCGGCGGCCGGAGTTCGAGGGGCTGGACCCCGAGGCGGTGATCGCGGTGCTGCCGACGGCGGCGATCGAGCAGCACGGGCCGCACCTGCCGGTCGGGACGGACAGCTTCATCATGGCGGGGATGCTGGAGCGGCTGCGCGCCGCCTGTCCGCCCGAGCTGGACGTGCGGGTGCTGCCGATCCAGTGCGTGGGCAAGTCGAACGAGCATCTGGACGCGCGGGGGACCCTGACGCTGGAGGCGGCGACGGCGCTGGACGCGTGGGTGCAGATCGGGCTGTCGGTGGCGCGGGCGGGGGTGCGCAAGATCGTGTGCGTCAACAGCCACGGGGGCAACCTGGACCTCGTGTCGATCCTGACGCGGGAGCTGCGGGTCCGGGCGGGGATGCTGGCGGCGCGGTGCCAGTGGGGATCGTTCGGGGTGCCGGACGGGATGTACTCGGCGCGCGAGCGGGCGTTCGGCATCCATGGCGGGGACCTGGAGACGTCGCTCATGCTCGCGTTCCGGCCGGGCACCGTGGACATGGGCGCGGCCGTGGATTTCGCCTCGGCGGCGGAGGGCGCGGCGATCCCGCCGATCGGGGCGGTGGCGCGGGGATGGATCGCGAGCGACCTGAACCCGGCGGGCACGGTCGGGGAGGCGCACCTGGCCACCGCGGCGAAGGGCGAGGCGACGGCGGACCATCAGGTCGCGGGGTTCGCGGACCTGCTGCGGGAGATGCGGCGCACGTCGCTGAACGGGATGGGGCCGGTGGCCGGCCCGGCCTGAACCGGGGGCGGTCCCCCGGCCGGCCGGACAATCCCGACGTAAACGATCGGCATTGCAATACCCGATGGGAAGAGTAGGACTCTGGGCGCGGCGGGCGACCGCCGGCATCCAGCCCGAACGAGGACCCGTCATGCGCCATCCCCTGCCCCGCCGCCTCGCGATCGCATTGCTCGCGGGCACCGCCGCCCTGCCCGCGCTCGCGCAGGAGGGGGGCGTCGTGAACCTCTACTCGTCACGGCACTACGACACCGACGAGCGGCTCTATTCGGACTTCACCGAGGCGACCGGCATCGAGGTGCGGCGCATCGAGGGCAACGCCGACGAGCTGATCGCGCGGATGGAGGCGGAGGGCGCGAACTCGCCGGCGGACGTGCTGCTGACGGTGGACACGACGCGGCTCGAGCGGGCCAAGGACGCGGGGGTCCTGCAGGCGGTGGAGTCGGCGGTCCTCGAGGAGCGCATCCCGGCGAACATGCAGGACGCGCAGAACGCGTGGTTCGGGTTCTCCAAGCGGGCGCGAATCTTCTTCTACGACGCGGCCGAGGTGAGCGAGCCGCCGCGGACCTACCTGGCGCTCGCCGATCCGGCCTATCGGGGGATGGTGTGCCACCGGTCCTCGACCAACGTGTACTCGCAGACCCTCCTGGCGGCGATGATCGAGCATCATGGCGAGGCGGCGGCGCGGGACTGGGCGCGCGGCGTGGTCGCGAACTTCGCGCGGGACCCGCAGGGGGGCGACACCGATCAGCTCCTGGGGCTGGTCTCGGGGGAATGCGACATCGCGGTGTCGAACACCTACTATTTCGCGCGGGCCCTGCGCATGCCGGTGGACGGGCTGGACGCCGCGGCGCTGGAGGGGATCGGATACGTGTTCCCGATGATGACCGAGACGGAGGGCGCGCATGTCAACCTGTCGGGCGGGGGCGTGGCGGCCCATGCGCCGAACCGGGACAACGCGGTGGCGTTCCTCGAATACCTCGCCTCGGACGGGGCGCAGGCCTATTTCGCGGACGGCAACGACGAGTACCCGGTGGTCGCGGGGGTGCCCCTCTCGGACAGCGTGGCGGCGCTGGGGGCGTTCGTGGAGGACGGCGTGGACCTCTCGGCGGTGGCCAAGCGCGTGGGCGCGGCGAACGCGATCTTCGCCGAGGTCGGCTGGGAATAGGGGCTAGGCCCCGCGCCCGATCCGGCGGACCAGGAGGATCACGGGCAGCGCGCTGACCGCGACGATCATCAGGCTGGGCGCCGCCGCGCCGCCCAGCCGCTCGTCGGAAGCCAGCCGGTGCGCCTGGACCGCGAGCGTGTCCCAGCCGAAGGGGCGCATGATGAGCGTGGCGGGCAGCTCCTTCATCACGTCGACGAAGACGATCAGCAGCGCCGCCGCGATCGACGGGCTCAGGATCGGCAGGTGGACGCGGCGCAGCATGCCCAGGGGCGACTGGCCCAGGACGCGGGCGGCGGCGTCCATGTTGGTGCTGAGCGTGGCCTGTCCGCCCTCCCAGGCGCCGATGGCGGCGGCGAGGAAGCGGATCGCGTAGGCGGTCACGAGGAGCCAGATCGAGCCGGTGATCAGCAGGCCGGTGGAGACGCCCAGGCGCGCGCGGGCGAGCGCGTCCACCGCGTTGTCGAGCGCGGCGAAGGGCACCAGCAGGCCGACCGCGATCACCCCGCCCGGCACGGCGTATCCGATCCGCGCGAGGTTGAGGGCGAGCGCGGTGCGCAGGCCCGGGGCCAGGCGCTGCCGGTAGCCCAGCAGGATCGCGGCGCCGACCGTGACGAGGGCGGCGGTGCCCGCGAGCGTGACCGAGGCGCGCGCGAAGCCCAGGTATCGCGGGCTCAGGACGTCCTGCCCCGAGCCGACGGCCATGACGATCAGGATGAAGGCCGGCAGGACCGCCCCGAGGAGCGCCGGGACGGCGCAGGACGCGCAGGCGCCGGCGGCCGCCCAGCCGGTCAGGCGGAGGCGTGCGGGCCCGCGGCGCACGGGCCGCGCGGCGTAGCGGCCCCGCCCGGCGCGGGTCGCGCGCTCCAGCACCACCAGGACCAGGGCGAAGGCCAGGAGGCCGAGGGCGAGCTGCGCCGCCGCGCCCCGGTCCCCGACCGAGAACCAGGCGGTGTAGATGCCGGTCGCGAAGGTGCGCACGCCGAAATAGGAGACGGTGCCGAAATCGGCGATCGTCTCCATGATCGCGAGGAGGACGCCGCCGGCGATGGCCGGGCGCGCCATCGGCAGGGCGACGTGCCACCAGGCGGCCCAGGGTCCCCGCCCCAGCGTGCGCGCGATGAGGAAGGTCGCCGCGCCCTGCTGCAGGAAGGCGGCGCGCGCCAGGAGGTAGACATAGGGCGACAGGACCAGGATCAGCACCGCGGCCGCCCCGCCCAGCGAGCGGATCTCGGGGAACCAGTAGTCGCGCGGACCCCAGCCCATGACCGAGCGCAGCGCCGATTGCACCACGCCCGGGTGGTCCAGCACGTGGGTGTAGGCGTAGGCCAGCACGTAGGCGGGGAAGGCGAGCGGCAGGACCAGCGCGACCTCCAGCCAGCGGCGGCCGGGGAACTCGCACATCGCGACGAGCCAGGCCGTGCCGGTGCCGATGGCGAAGGTGCCGAGCCCGACGAGGGCCGCGAGCGCCAGGGTGTTGGCCAGATAGCCCGGCAGGACGGTGCGCGCGAGCGCGGCCAGCAGGTCCGTGCCGCCCAGCGCCGCCGCGACCGCGACGGCGAGCATGGGCAGGACGCAGGCGGCGGCGACGAGGGCGGCGCCGAAGCCGAGGAGACCGATGCGGCTCGGGGCGGGCGCGCTGTCCATCCGTGCCTTCCGGGCGTGGGGTGGCGGATGGTGCCCGGGGGCGGAATCGAACCACCGACACGAGGATTTTCAATCCACTGCTCTACCCCTGAGCTACCCAGGCACCGGGCGCCGCGGGGCCCCGGAGGGGCCTTCGGCAGGGTGCGCGTCTGTTAGCGGCGGGGCGGCCCGGGGGCAAGAGGGTCAGTGGCGGGGCGGGTCCTCTTCGGGATCGGCCTCGGGCGCCTCCTCGGCCGGGATGGCGTAGGCGCCGGTGAGCCAGCGGCCGAGGTCCACGTCCGCGCAGCGGCGCGAGCAGAAGGGCTTGTAGGCCGCCGCGGTCGCCCGGTCGCAGACGGGGCAGCTCATCGGAGCGCCCCCGCCAGCGCGTCCGCGAGGGGCGGGCGCTCGCGCTTCACCGTGACCTCGAGATGGCCGAGCCCGGTCCAGCCGATCACGGCGCCCTGCCCGCCCGCGCGCATCGCGCCGATCAGGGCCTGCTCGACGGCGCGGCGGTCCTTCTTGGGGAAGGGCGCGAAGTCGATCACGACCTGCCCGCCCAGGCCGCGCAGGCGAAGCTGCCGCGGCAGGGCCCGGGCGGCGGCGATCGAGGCGCGCAGGCCGGCGGCCATGGAGAGGTCGGCGCCGGTGTTCACGTCCACCGCGATCAGGGCGCGCGTGGGCTCCACGGTCATGGAGGCGGCGCCCAGGGGCACGGCCGGGGTCAGGAGCGCGTCCAGCATCTCCAGGACGCCGGCGCGCGCGAAGCTGCCCGGCTCGCCGTCCACCGCGGCGTGGGCGGGCATCTCCCGCCAGGCGGAGACGTGCGCCCCGTCGCCGGCCACGAGGAGCTCGGGGCCGGTGCCGTCATCGGCCGCGACCTGCAGCGCGAGGGCGCACATCGCGGCGATGTCGCCCGCGACCTCGTCCTCGGGGGCTTCGGCGGCGGCGGTTCGCAGGATGATGCCGGCGCCCTCGGGGCGTTCGGTCTCGGCGGCGACCTCCCTCAGGAGGAGCTCCAGGCGGTCGCGGACCGCCTCGTCCCGGACCGCGCGGCTGACGTTGAGGCCGGGCGCGCCGGGGGTCAGGATCGCGTGCCGGCTCTTGTGGATGACCTTGGGGGTGACGGGCGGCGCCTTGCCCGGCTCGGCCGCGCCGGAGACCTGGACCAGCAGCGCGTCGCCGGGGGCGAGGCCGCGGGCCTGCCGCAGGAAGCCGGTGCCGCCGCCGAGGCGCACGAAGACGCCCCCCTGCCCCTTGGCCGGCCGGTCCACGACGCCGCGATGGATGGAGCCGGGCGCCGCGCCCTCGAACGGCAGGGGCGCGTCGATCCAGAGATCCTCGAGCTGGCCGTCGACGACGAGGGCGGCGGCCTCGCGGTCGCCGAGCATGTCGAGGGCCACCGCCGCGCCCTTCACGGACGGATCCCCGCGGCGTGGAGGATCCCGGCGGCCTCGGCCAGGGGCAGGCCGACGACGGCGGAATGGGAGCCCTGGATCCAGGGGATGAAGGCGGCGGCCGGCCCCTGGATGCCGTAGCCGCCGGCCTTGCCGCGCCAGTCGCCGGTGGCGAGATAGGCGTCCACCTCCTCGTCGGAGAGGCGCTTGACCTTCAGGTTGGTGACCACGTCGCGGAACCAGCTGCGCTCCCGCGTGCGCACGCACAGCGCGGTGATGACGTCGTGCCGGCGGCCGGAGAGTAGGCCCAGGAAGCGGCGGGCCTCGGCCTCGGCTTCGGGCTTGCCCAGGATGCGGCGGCCGACGGCGACGGTCGTGTCGGCGGTCAGCAGGACCTCGCCCTCGGCCACGTCGATGGCGGCGGCCTTCTCGCGGGCCATGCGGGCGCAGTAGGGGCGCGGCAGCTCGCCCTTGGCGGGGGTCTCGTCGATGTCGGCGGCGCGGACCTCGTGCGGGACGAGGCCGATCTGCGCCAGCAGCTCCAGCCGCCGGGGCGAGCCCGAGCCGAGGATGAGCCGCGGGCTCGCCGCCTGGCCCGCGCCCGAACCAGCCATGCCGCCTACTTGAAGCGGTAGTTGATGCGGCCCTTGGTCAGGTCGTAGGGCGTCATCTCGACCTGGACCTTGTCGCCGGCCAGCACGCGGATGCGGTTCTTGCGCATCTTGCCGGCGGTGTGCGCGATGATCTCGTGGCCGTTGTCGAGCTCCACCCGAAACGTCGCGTTCGGCAGCAGCTCCCTCACGACGCCTTCGAACTCCAGAAGCTCTTCCTTGGCCATGTGATCTCCTTGGGGTCGCCCATCGGGGCGGGACGCCGCTAGATGCGGGCGGCGTGCGAAGGTTTCAAGGGCCAATCGCGCCCTGCAGGCGGGCCGGGCCCGAGGGATCATCCCTCCGGCGGCGCGCCGAAGCGGGCGAGGATGCGCGCGTGGATCATGTCCCGGGTCTTGCGATAGGAGGCGAGCCGGTCCTCGCGCCCCTCGCCGAGGCCGGTGGGGTCGAGGATCGGCCAGTACTCGACCTCGGCGGCGAGCGCGCCGGTGAGGTCGAGGGCGCGCCGCTGGGAGGCCGGGGAGAGCGCGACGATGAGGTCGAAGGCGCCCATGTCGTCGCCCCAGTCCTCCATCTGGTCGAAGCTGCGGGTGCGGTGCCGGTCGAGGACCACGCCGATCTCGCGGCACACGGCGACGGAGAAGCCGTCGATCTCCATGTCGCCCTTGACGCCCGCGGACTGGACGTAGGCGCGGGTGCCGTAGAACTTCTTCATCATGCCCTCGGCCATGGGCGAGCGCACGGCGTTGTGATCGCAGCAGAAGAGGATCGACTGCGGGAGCGCCACCTCAGCCGCCGAAATGGAGGACGCAGATCAGGGTGAAGAGGCGCCGCGCGGTGGGCACGTCGGTGACGGCCTTGCCCTCTAGCCGCTCGATCAGGATGCGCCCGCCCTCGTCGTGGATGCCGCGGCGGGCCATGTCGATGGCCTCGATCTGGCTGGGGGGCATGGTCTTGACCGCCTCGAAATAGGCCTCGCAGATCTGGAAGTAGTCCTTCACCACCTGCCGGAAGGGGCCGAGCGCGAGGTGGAACTCCGCCGCCGGCCCCTCGGGGGCGGCGAGGGACAGCACCAGCCGCTTGTCGCGGATCGCGAGCGTGAGGGCGTAGGGCCCCTCGTGCCGGCCGGGCAGCGCGAAGGCGTTGTCCTCCAGGAGGTCGTGCGCGGCGACGCGGCGCTCCTGCTCGATCTCCGGCGTGGGCGGCGGCAGGGCGGAATCGTCGATCGCGATGCTGGCGATCCGGGTCAATTCAGGCGGTCCAGGCGCAGTCGGAGGGAGAGCGCGTGCGCCGTCAGGCCCTCGGCGCGGGCCAGGACCTCGGCGGCGGGGCCGATGGCGCGCATCGCCGCGGGGGTGAGGGATTGCAGGGTCGTGCGCTTCAGGAAATCCAGGACCGAGAGCCCCGAGGAGAAGCGCGCGGTGCCGCCGGTGGGCAGGACGTGGTTGGGTCCGGTCGCGTAGTCGCCCGCGGCCTCCGGCGTCCAGGCGCCGAGGAAGATCGCGCCGGCATGGCGGATGCGCGCGGCGAGCGGGCCGGGATCGGCGACGGCGAGCTGCAGGTGCTCCGGCGCGACGCGGTCCGCGAGGCGGGCGGCCTCGTCCAGATCGCGCGCCAGGATGACGGCGCCGTGGCGCGCCCAGGACGCGGCGGCGATCCCGCGGCGCTCGAGCGTGTCGAGCCGGGCGTGGACGGCCGCGAGGGCGGCGCGGGCGAACCCCTCGTCGGTCGCGATCAGGATCGCCTGCGCGCCGGGATCGTGCTCGGCCTGGCTCAGGAGGTCGACCGCGATCCAGTCCGGGTCGTTGCCGGCGTCGGCGATCACCAGCACCTCGGAGGGGCCGGCGACCATGTCGATGCCCACATGGCCGAAGACCTGGCGCTTGGCGGCGGCGACATAGGCGTTGCCCGGCCCGGTGATCACGTCGACCGGGGCGAGGGAGGCGGTCCCGTAGGCCATGGCGGCGACGGCCTGCGCCCCGCCGATGCGGTAGACCTCGTCCACCCCCGCGAGGCGCGCCGCCGCGAGGACGAGCGGGTTCAGCACGTCGTCCGGCGTGGGCACGCACATCACGAGGCGCCGGACCCCGGCGACCTTGGCCGGGACCGCGTTCATCAGGACCGAGGACGGATAGCTCGCGGTGCCGCCCGGCACGTAGAGCCCGGCCGCGTCCACCGGCGTCCAGCGCCAGCCGAGCGTGGCGCCGGCGGAATCGGTCCAGCTCTCGTCCGCGGGCATCTGCCGCGCGTGATAGGCGCGGATGCGGGCGGCGGCGAGCGCGAGGGCCTCGCGCGCGTCCTCCGGCACGGCGGCGATGGCGGCGTCGATCTCGTCCGGGCCCACGCGCATCCGGCCGGCGACGTCCACCCGGTCGAAGCGCCGGGTCAGGGCGGTCACCGCGTCGTCGCCGCGGGCGCGCACGTCCTGCAGGATCTCGCGCACGGCGGCGTCGACCTCCGGCGCGCCCTCCTCCCGGGAGGCCAGGCGCGCGGCGAACGCGTCCTCGAAGCCGGCCGCGCCGGCGCGCAGGATGTCAGTCGTCATGCGCCGGCGCCCGGCCCGAGGGGGCGGCGTAGGGGCGGGTCACGTCGTGGAGCCGGACCTCCAGCGCCTCGACGCGCACGCGCACGGCGCCGTCCCCGGCGAAGGTGAGCGTCAGGGTGCCGGACGGGTCCTCGGGATCGGCCGCGCCCGCGAAGGCGATGGCGAGGAGCGACAGGACCGTGCCCGCATCGCGCCCGACGCCGTCCGAGGCGACGCCCAGCACGCCCTCGATCGTGAGGACCGCGCGGACCCGCTCGGGATCGCCGCCGCGCTCCCAGCGGTAGCGGTTCGCCAGCAGGTCGAGGCGCCGGGCGCGCCGGCTCCAGGCCATGTCGGAGCCCAGGAGGACCGCGTCCTGGCAGAGCGCGGCGATCACCTGAAGGTCGGGCGCGTCGCGCGCGAGGAGGCGCACGGGCCCCTCCCCGGCATCGCGGAAGCGGGCGTCAGGCATCGGCCGGCTCCTGCACGCGCTCGATCCGGGCGCCGGCGCCGCGCAGCTTCTCCTCGATCCGCTCGTAGCCGCGATCCAGGTGGTAGACCCGGCGCACGGTCGTCTCGCCCTCCGCCGCGAGACCGGCGAGGATGAGGCTCACGGAGGCGCGCAGGTCGGTGGCCATGACCGGCGCGCCGCTCAGGCGCTCCACCCCCGTCACGGTGGCGGCATTGCCGTCGAGGTCGATCCGCGCGCCCATGCGGATCAGCTCGGGCGCGTGCATGAAGCGGTTCTCGAAGATCGTCTCCTTCAGGCGGCTGGTGCCCTCGGCGGTGCACATGGCGGCCATCATCTGCGCCTGCAGGTCGGTGGGGAAGCCCGGATAGGGCGCGGTCGCGACGTCCACGGCCCGCAGGCGGCCGCCGGGGGCGCGCACGCGCACGCCCTCGGGCGTGGCCTCGATCCCGGCGCCGGCCGCGGCCAGGCGCTCGGCGAAGGCCTCCATCAGGTCGAGGCGCGCGCCGATGAGATGCACCTCGCCGCCGGCGATGGCGGGGGCGATCATGAACGTGCCCTGCTCGATGCGGTCCGGGATGACGCGGTGGGTCGCGCCGTGCAGGGCGTCCACGCCCTCGACCGTGATCTCGGAGGTGCCGGCGCCGTCGATCCGGGCGCCCATCGCCGCGAGGCAGCGGCACAGGTCGACCGTGTCGGGCTCCCGCGCGGCGTTGCGGATCACGGTGGTGCCGCGCGCCAGGACCGCGGCGGTGAGGGCGTTCTCCGTCCCGCCGACGGTGACGATGGGGAAGTCGATCACCGCGCCGCGCAGCCCCTGCGGGGCGGCGGCGTGGACGTAGCCCTCGCGCAGCTCGATGGTGGCGCCGAGGCGTTCCAGCGCCATCAGGTGGAGGTCGACCTTGCGCGCGCCGATGGCGCAGCCGCCGGGCAGCGAGACCTCAGCCCGGCCGGTGCGCCCCAGGAGCGGTCCCAGCACGTTGAACGAGGCGCGCAGCTTGCGCACGATGTCGTAGTCCGCGTGCACCGACGGCTCGGGGGCGGCCAGGACCAGCACCTGCCCGCCGCCCAGGCGCGCGGCCTCGCAGCCGAGCGATTCCAGGAGGCTCGACATCGTGCGGATGTCCGAGAGGCGCGGCACGTTGGTCAGCGTCAGGGGCTCGGCGGTCAGGAGCGCGGCGGCCATCAGCTTGAGGCAGGTGTTCTTGGCGCCCGAGATCGGGATCTCGCCCGAGAGGGCGCCGCCGCCGCGCACGATGATCTGGTCCATTCAGCCGTCCTCGTCCGGTGGAGCCGCCGCCATCGCGGCGCGGGCGCGCGCCTGCGCCTTGCGGCGCGCCATGTTCGCCTTGAGCGCGGCCTTCAGGCGCGCGGCGCGCGCGTCCGCCTCGGTCTCGTCTGTGCCCGCCGCGCCCATCGGGCGGGCCTAGCGCGGGGCCCTCCGGGGGTCCAGCCGTTCGCCGGGGGGCGGACGCCCCGCGCCGCGGCGGGCGGCGGGGCCGGCCAACGGGGGAAAGCGCTTGCGCGGCCCGCGCACCGCCGCTATCCGCACGCCGGCCCGGGGCGCGCCCCGCCCGGCCCCGCTGCCGTAGCTCAGGGGTAGAGCACTCCCTTGGTAAGGGAGAGGTCGAGAGTTCGAATCTCTCCGGCAGCACCACGTCCCCCCGGAATCCGTGGCCTTACGGCATCGTGCCGTGGCGTCTCTTCGCGATGTGGATTGCCGTTAATCCAATCTTTCCCTTTATGCGGCCAATCTTTGACCGCAATCGGAGGTCATCCCGGCTGACGAGACGAGACAGCCTGGAGGAGATCCGATGAGACAGTCCGCACGTCGATCGATCGCCGCCGTCCTGGCGGTCGGAACGCTCTTCGCGGGCCTGTCCGGGGCGGCCCGGGCGGGCGGCCTGGCCTCGCTCTGCGCCGAGTACGAGACGCGCAGCGTGTCCGGGATCGTCGAGAACCTGCTCGCCGAGGTCGACGATTGCGTGCGCATCGCCGCCGCGCCGGAGGACTCTCCCCGCCCCGTGCCGCGCCCCGTCCTGCTCGCGCTCCTGCCGGTGCCGAGCGTCCTCCCGGAATCGGACCTCGTCACGGCCGCCATGGGCGCGCCGATCCTGATCGGCGGGGGCTCGGTCCTCACCCCGAACTCCGGCGGCTCCGGCGGCGGGGCCGGCGGCGGCTTGCTCATCGGCGGCGGTGGCGGTGGCGGATCGGGCAGCGGCTCCGGCAGCGGCGCGCAGATCGGCGGCGGCGGATCCGGAGGGCCGGGCGGCGGTGGTGGTGGTGCCGGCGGCGGTGGCGGCGGTGGTGCCGGCGGCGGCGGCGGTGGCGGTGGCGGCGGTGGCGGTGGCGGCGGTGGCGGAGTGCCCGGAGTATCCGCCGTGCCCCTGCCGGCCGGGTTCTGGCTGCTGGGCCTCGCCATCGCCGGCGTCCTGGGCCTGCGCCGCCGGCGCGGCGCCGCGGCCTAGCCGGCGCCGCCCCGGCGCGGCCCCGCGGGATCGCGGCCTAGCCGCCGAGACCCAGCTTGCCGGGGTTCATGATCCCCAGCGGGTCGAGCGCGGCCTTGATCGCCCCCATCGCGTCCACCGCGCCGCCATGCTCGCGCCGCAGATAGGCGGCCTTGCCCTGCCCGATCCCGTGCTCGCCGGTGCATGTCCCGTCCATCCCGATGGCGAGGTCGTTGAGCCAGCCGACATAGGCGCGCGCGCGCGACACCTCGGCCGGGTCCGCCATGTCCACCAGGAGGAGGACGTGGAAGTTGCCGTCCCCGGCATGACCGACGATCGGCGCCACGAGCCCGTCCGCCGCCGCGCGGTCCGCCGCCGCGCCGACCGCCTCCGCCAGGCGGCCGAGGGGCACGCAGGTGTCCGTGCTGATTCCCTTGGCACCGGGGCGCAGCGCCAGCGCGGCCCAGTAGGCGTCGTGCCTGGCCTGCCAGAGCCGGGCGCGCCCGTCCGCGTCGCGCGCCACGGCGTAGTCCGTCCCGCCATGGCCGGCCGTGATCTCGCGCACGGTCTCGGCCTGTTCGGCGACGGCGCCCTCGGTGCCGTGGAATTCCATCAGGAGGAGGGGCGCCTCGGGCAGGGAGAGCCTGGAATAGGCGTTCACCGCCCGCACCTGGAGCGCGTCCAGGAGCTCGATCCGGGCCACGGGCACGCCGCACTGGATCACCTCCGTCACCGCCGCCGCCGCGCCTGCGACGGTCGGGAACGAGCACGACGCGCCCGTCACCGCCTCGGGGATGCCGTGCAGCCGCAGCGTGATCTCGGTCACGATGCCGAGCGTGCCCTCCGAGCCGATCATGAGCCGCGTCAGATCGTAGCCCGCCGAGGATTTGCGCGCCCGGCCCGAGGTCCGGATCGCCGCGCCGCTCGGCAGGACGACCCGAAGGCCGAGCACCTGCTCGCGGATGGTCCCATAGCGCACCGCGTTGGTCCCCGAGGCGCCGGTCGCGACCATCCCGCCCAGGGAGGCGTCCGCCCCCGGATCGACCGGGAAGAACAGGCCCGTCGCGCGCAGCTCCTCGTTCAGGCGCACGCGCGTGACCCCCGGCTGCACGGTGCAGTCCATGTCCTCGGGTCGCACCGCCAGCACGGCGTCCATCCGCGAGAGGTCCACGCACACGCCGCCCGCCGGCGCGTTCACATGGCCCTCCAGGGAGGTGCCGGCGCCGAAGGGGATCACCGGGCAGCGATGCGCGGCGCAGGTGCGCACGATCTCGGCGACCTCCGCCTCGGATTCGGGGAAGGCGACGGCGTCCGGCGCCTCGGTCTCGATCCAGGTGGTCGTGTGGCCGTGCTGCGCGCGCATGGCCGCGCCGGTATCCAGCCGGTCGCCCATCCGCTGACGCAGGATGCCGATCGCGGCGCGCACGCCCTCCGCCCCCGGCGCCTCGCTCATGTCCTTCATCGCCGCCTCCCCGCGCTGCGCCGAGGATAGCGCCAGGGCGCCGCGCTGGCGAGGCGCCGTCGCCCGTGGCAAGGATGCAACATGTCGCGCACATGCGGTCATCCGCGCGGGGCGGCCGGCGGCGCTCCGGTGTATCATCGGCGCATCACCGCCGGCGGCCCGTCGCCGCCCCCGCCCCCGATTCGAAGGACGCCCGCCGATGGCCCGCCCCGAACGCCTCTCCCGCCGCGCCGCCCTGGGCACGCTCGCCGCCGGCGCCGCCTCGCTCGCCGCCCCCGCCCTCGCGCAGGGGTTCCAGCTCGACCCGATCTGGTGGCCGACGCGGATCGCGACCAAGGAGAACTACGCCGCGAATCAGCTCCTGATCTCCACCGCGGAGCGGTTCCTCTACTGGGTGGACCAGCCCGGCAGCGCGATCCGCTACGGCATCGGCGTGGGCCAGGCGGGGCTGGAGTTCACCGGCGCGGCGGTGATCGGCGCCAAGAAGGAGTGGCCGTCCTGGACGCCCACGCCGGAGATGATCGAGCGCGATCCCGCCGCCTACGAGAAGTACGCGGACGGCATGCCGGGCGGGCCGGACAACCCCCTGGGCGCGCGGGCGCTCTACCTGTTCCGCGGCGGGGCGGACACGTTCTTCCGCATCCACGGGACGACGGCGCCGCAATCCATCGGCACGAGCGCGTCCAACGGCTGCATCCGCATGGTGAACGAGCACGTGATCGACCTCTACGAGCGCGTGCCCCTGGGGACGGCCGTCTTCGTCGTCTGACCCGGCCCGGCGGGCGCTTCACGGGGGTATCATTTGCGCGCCGGGCCGCCGGCGGGCATGCGGGGGCATGATCCTTCGCGCGCTCCTCCTCGCCCTCGGCATGCCCCTCGCCGCCCTGGCCGCCTCCGGCCCGCCGGTGGAGGGCGGGACCGCGACGATGCGCCTCGTCACCGCCGAGGACGGCGTGGCCCCCGGCGCGGGGACCCTCTCGGCGGGAATAGAGGTGACGCTCCAGCCGGGGTGGAAGACCTACTGGCGCAGCGCGGGCGAGGTCGGCCTGCCGCCCGAGGTCGACTGGTCGGGGTCGGAGAACGTCGCCTCGGCGGAGCTGCTCTACCCCGCGCCGAGCCGGTTCACCGCCTTCGAGATCGAGAATTTCGGCTATGCCGAGACGGTGCTGTTCCCGGTGCGGATCGGGTTGGCCGACCCGGGGGCGTCCGCCCGGCTGCGCGCGGAGGTGCGCCTCCTGGTCTGCGCCGAGATCTGCGTGCCCGAGACGGCGGAGCTCGCGCTCGACCTGCCCGCCGGCGCGGGGGTGGACGGGGGCGCGGCCGCCATAATCGCGGCGGCGGCTGCGCGCGTGCCCGGCACGGCGGAGGCCGCGGGCCTGACGCTGCGCGCGGCGCACCTGTCGGACGAGGCCCTCACGATCGAGGTCGCGGCCGATCCGCCCCTCCTGGCGCCGGACGTGTTCCCCGAGGCCGGCCGAGCCGGTTTCGGCGCGCCGGACATCCGGCTGGCGGATGGCGGGCGCACGCTCTGGGCGCGCCTGCCGGTCACGGTGCCGCCCTCGCCGATCGAGGTGACGCCCATCGACCTGACGATCGTGGACGGGGCGCGGGCCGCGACCTTCCCCGCGCCCGAGGCGGCCGCGCCGCCCGCGCCCCCGCGGGCGACCGCGCCCCTCCTGGGCGCGTTGGCGGCGGCGTTCCTGGGGGGGCTGATCCTGAACCTGATGCCCTGCGTGCTGCCGGTCCTGACGATCAAGCTGGCGGGCGCGGTCGCCGGCGCCGGGCAGTCGGCGGCGCGGGTGCGCACGGGGTTCCTCGCCTCCGCCGCGGGGGTGATGGCCTTCGCGATGGCGCTGGCGGGCGTCGTGATCGCGGCGCGGGCGGCGGGGCTGTCGGTCGGCTGGGGGGTGCAGTTCCAGTCGCCGGTGTTCCTGGCCGCGCTGATCCTGATCCTGGCGCTGTTCGCCGCCTCGCTCGCCGGCGCCTGGGAGGCGGCCCTGCCCTCCTCCTGGCAGAGCGCGCTGGCGCAGGGGCGCGGCGGGCACGCGGGCGACTTCGCGGCCGGGGCCTTCGCCGCGGTGCTGGCCACGCCCTGCTCGGCGCCGTTCCTCGGCACGGCCGTGGCGGTCGCCTTCGCCGCCGCGGCGCCGGTGACGCTGGCGATCTTCGCCGCGCTCGGGCTGGGGCTCGCGGCGCCCTACCTCCTGGTCGCGGCGCGGCCGGGCCTCGTGACGCCGCCTGCCCAGGCCGGGGCGCTGGATGCTCGCGGTCAAGGCCGTGATGGCGGTCCTCCTCGCGCTCACGGCGCTCTGGCTGCTCTGGGTGATGGCGCGGGGCGCCGGCCTGCCCGCCGCGATGCTGACGGGCGCGCTGGCGACGGCCGCGGCCCTGGCCCCGCTGCTGCGCCGGATGGCCCTGCCGGCGGTGGCGGCGCTGGCGCTGGGCGCGATCCTCGCGCCGCTGGTCGCCCCGGTCCCGGCCGCGCGGGCCGCCGCCACCGCCGGGTGGGAGGTGTTCGACGCGGCCGCCATCCCCGCGCAGGTGGCCGCCGGCCGGACCGTGTTCGTCGACGTGACCGCGGACTGGTGCCTGACCTGCAAGGCCAACAAGGTCGCCGTGCTGGACCGCGAGCCGGTGGCGGGGCTCCTCGCCTCGGAGGGCGTCGTGCCGATGCGGGCGGACTGGACGCGCCCGGACCCGGCGATCACCGCGTATCTCGGCGCGCACGGCCGGGCGGGCATCCCGCTCAACGTGGTCTACGGGCCCGGCGCGCCGGACGGGATCGCCCTGTCCGAGCTCCTGACGACACGGCAGGTGGTGGCCGCCATCGCCGCGGCCCGCTAGCCCAGCCGCTCCAGCTCCGCTCGCTCCTGGGCGGTCAGGGGGGCGGTCCCGGCGGGCGCCGCCCGGCGGCGCAGGGCCAGGCCGCCCGCCACCGCGATGCCGCCGATGAGCACGAAGGGCAACGTCCAGAGCGCGTAGGTGGACGGCTTGAACGGCGGTCGGAACAGCACGTAATCCCCGTAGCGCTCGGTCATGTAGGCGTAGATCGCGGCGTCGCTGTCACCGGCCGTCAGTCGCTCGCGCACCAGGATGCGCATGTCCCGCGCCATGCCCGCGCGGCTCGATTCGATCGGCTCGGAGGCGCAGACCACGCAGCGCAGCGTGGTCCCGATCTGCCGGGCGCGGGCCTCCAGCGCGGGGTCGGACAGGATCTCGTCGGGCTCGACCGCGAGGGCCGGCGCGGCCAGGAGCGTCAGGATCAGGGCCAGGCGCCTCACCTGGCGGCCTCCAGCGCGGCGCGCACCGGGGCGATCGACGTCTCGTTGACGAGCGGCCCCGCGGCACGGTGCACGATGCGGCCCCCGGCGATCACGAAGGTCTCCGGCACGCCGGTGATGCCCCAGTCGAGGCCCGCGCGGCCCGGCTCGTCCAGGCCGACGGTGGCATAGGGGTTGCCCAGCTCGGCCAGGAAGGCGGCGGCGTCCTCGGGCGCGTCCTTGTAGGCGATGCCGTGCACCTCGATGCCGCTCGCGGCCATGTCCACCAGGACCGGATGCTCGGCCCGGCAGGGCACGCACCAGGAGGCGAAGACGTTCACCAGGACCGGGCCGTCCCCGAACGCGGCCGCATCGAACCCCGGCACGCCCGCGCCCGGCAGCGCCGGCAGCGCCGTGGCCGGCGGCGCCCGGCCGATCAGGGCCGAGGGCACCGCGTTCGGATCGCGCCCCGAGGTCAGGCCCCAGAGCGCGAAGCCCCCGAACACCGCCAGCGCCGCCAGCGGCAGGAAGAAGACCCAGCGCCTCACTCCGCCGGAACCCCCGCCGGGGCCGGGGAGCGCCTCGGCGCGCCCACCCGGAGCCGCCGGTCCGAGAGCGACAGCCCCCCGCCCGCCACCAGCATCAGCGCGCCCAGCCAGATGAGCCCGACCAGCGGCTCGTAGAGGACCCGCAGCGTCCAGCGCGTGCCGTCCCCGCCGGTCGCCGGCTCGCCGATGGTCGCGTAGAGGTCGCCGGCCAGGGTCGAGCGGATCGCGCTCTCGGTCGTCGGCATGCCGGCGACCGGGTAGAAGCGCCGCTCCGGCTGCAGGACCGTCACCGG
Source organism: uncultured Alphaproteobacteria bacterium (assembly GCA_963832275.1). Taxonomy (GTDB): domain Bacteria; phylum Pseudomonadota; class Alphaproteobacteria; order Rhodobacterales; family Rhodobacteraceae; genus Hasllibacter. Next base: position 2,077,484 of record CAWHTQ010000019.1, on the reverse strand, counting down.
CTCGCCCCCCCGCGCGACGTCGAGGGTGGCGCGGTCGGCGATCCAGTTCGGCCCCTGCACCCGGTCGACGCCGCGCAGCGTGAGCGAATAGCCCGCGACCTCGATCGTGGTGCCGGCCTGCGCGAATGTCACGACCTCGGTCTTCCAGGCCGAGGAACCGGTCATGCCCATGGCCAGCACCGCGATGCCGGCATGGGCCAGCGTCATCCCGTGGGCCGCGCGCGGGAGGGCCGCGGCCCTGCGGCCGGCCGCCAGGGGCTCGGACCAGAGGCGGGTCTTCACCCCCCATTCGTAGAGCGTGGCCAGCAGCAGCCACGCCGCCGCGGCCATCGCCGCGACCGCCAGCACGCCGCCATCGGAGGACACGGCCACGATCCCGACCAGCGCGAGCGCCGTCAGCCCGGCGACCCACTTGAGGCGCGAGGCCGCCGCCGCCAGGTCCGCGCGCTTCCACGGCAGGAGCGGGCCCACCCCCATCGCGATCAGCAGCGGCAGCGCGACCGGCAGGAAGGTCGCGTTGAAATAGGGCGGCCCGACGCTGATCTTCTCGCCGGTCACGCCCTCCAGGAGGAGGGGGTAGAGCGTGCCGAACAGCACCGTCGCCAGCGCCGTCGCCAGCGCGAGGTTGTTGACCAGGAGCCCCCCCTCGCGGCTGATCGGGCGGAACAGGCCGCCCGGCTCCATCGCCGGCGCGCGCCAGGCGAAGAGCGCGAAGCTGCCGCCCACCGCGACCGTCAGCAGGCCGAGGATGTAGAGCCCGCGCTCGGGGTCCACGGCGAAGGCGTGCACCGAGGTCAGCAGCCCCGAGCGCACGATGAACGTGCCGAAGATCGACATGGAGAACGCGAGGATCGCCAGCAGGATGGTCCACGACTTGAACGCGTCCCGCTTCTCGGTGACGATCGCGGAGTGCAGGAGCGCGGTCGCCGCGAGCCACGGCATGAACGAGACGTTCTCCACCGGGTCCCAGAACCACCAGCCGCCCCAGCCGAGCTCGTAATAGGCCCACCAGGACCCCAGCGCGATGCCGCCCGTGAGCGCCATCCACGCCGCCAGCGTCCAGGGCCGCACCCAGCGCGCCCAGGCCGGATCGACCCGCCCCTCGATCAGGGCGGCGACCGCGAAGCTGAACACCACCGACAGCCCGACATAGCCGAGATAGAGGAGCGGCGGGTGCAGCGCGAGGCCGATGTCCTGCAGGAGCGGGTTCAGGTCGGTGCCGTCCAGCGGCGGGATTTCCACCCGGTCGAACGGGTTCGAGGTGAAGATCATGAACCCCAGGAACGCGGCCATGATCCACGCCTGCACCGACAGCACCCGCGCGCGCAGCGTCTCGGGCAGGTTGGCGCCCAGGAGCGCGACCGCGGCGCCGAACGCCGCCAGGATCAGCACCCACAGAAGGAGCGAGCCCTCGTGGCTGCCCCAGGTGGCGGCGACCTTGTAGAGCATCGGCTTGGCCGAGTGGCTGTTGTCCACGACGTTGAGGACGGTGAAGTCCGACACGACGAAGGACCGCATCAGCGCCGCGAAGGCCAGCGCCGCCAGCGCCGCGATCAGGACGCTCGTCGCGCGCCCGCTGGCCATCCAGGCGGCGTCCCCGCGCGCCGCGCCCCAGATCGGCAGGACCGACTGCACCAGCGCCGCCGAGAGGGCGAGCGTGAGGGCCAGATGTCCGAGCTCCGGGATCATGCGCGTTCCTCCCCTTCGCCCTGGAAAGAGGCGTCCGGGGGCGCCCCGTCAACCCCCTCGCGCGCCCATGCCGCGCCCGCGCCCGCCGCCTCGCGCGGATGTCAGGCGCCGTCCGCCCCGGGCCAGCGCATCAGGCCCGCGTCGATCAGCTGCCCCGGACCGGCATAGCGCGCGCTGCCCGGCCCGGCGAGGGCGCCGCCGGACGCCTCGAGCGCGTCCAGCAGCGCGGCGTAGCGGTCGTAGCTCGCCGCGCCGTCCACATGCGCGCGCCACTCGCGGGCGCGCGCGACCTTCGCCCGCATCTGCGCGGTGAAGACGAAGTGCAGCACCGTCAGCATCGCCCAGGAAGGCGGGGGCACGCTCGCCTTGTGCGAGCCGCGGCGGCGCACCGGCCAAGCATGCCGGATCAGGGGCGTCTTCACCCGCGCCGATCCGGCCGTGCCGGGCACGCCGTGCGCCGCCATCAGCGCGCCGGTCTTCGAGGGCGCGACGCGCGCCGCCTGCCGCCCCCGTCGCAGGCGCAGGACCGCGTGCGGCTCGATCATCGGGTAGCGCGCCAGCAGGTCCGCGAGCCCGGTGGCGGGCGGATGCGGCGCGAGGCCGTCGAGGCCCGGCGGGAACGCCTCCGCCACCGAGGCCGCGCAGCAGCGCGCGCCCCGCGCGTCCAGAGCGGCGATCACCGCCCGCAGGTCCGGGGCGCCCGGCGGCAGGACGAGGAACTCGTCCGCGTCCGCATGGAGCGCCCAGCGCCCGGCGAGGAAGCGGTCCGGCGCCCATTCCTTGAACGCGGTGCCGGCGCGGCGCCGCCGCGTCCAGAGCCCGGCCCGGCGCAGCGTCAGCACGTCGCCGAAGCGCCAGGGCGCGCGCAGCACCACGCAGTCGGGCGCGGCGCGCAGCAGCTCCCCGGTGCCGTCCGCCGAGCCGTCGTCGAGGATCACGAACTGCTCCACCCCGATGGCGCGGTAGTGGTCGAGGAAGGCGGGGAGGAAGAACGCCTCGTCCCGCATGACCGCGTAGAGCGTCAGGGCGTCCGGGCGGACGGCGCCGGACACGATCTCAAGGGAGGCCAGGAAGTCCCGCTTGGAGGCCCTCATCGACGCCCGCCCGATTCCGGCCCCCGGAGGGGGCGGCTGGCGGAGACGAAGGGATTCGAACCCTCGAGACGGTTTCCCGCCTACTCCCTTAGCAGGGGAGCGCCTTCGACCACTCGGCCACGTCTCCGCGGGCGGGTCTAAGGGGAGGGGGGAGCGCGGGCAAGGCGCCTTTCGCGCGGCCGCGAGCCTGGCATGAGGCGCGCCCGCGTGACAGGGAGGGATGGTTACCGCGCGGTGGAGCGATGCCGGAGCGATGCGCGCATCCGCCCCGGCTTCGCCGGATTCCGCCCATGAGGGGGCCGCCGCATGGCGCGATAGCGTTCCTATACGGCGCCGGCGTGGTACGGGAAACTATCTGACGGCGTTCGCCTGAGCTGTTCACGTCCCGGGAGCCGGACCGACATGCGGACCAACGATCTTATCGAGGCCATGCATTTCGACTTCGGCGGGGTCACGCCCCCGTTCAACGGCGCGGACTCCGATCCGATCGTCTTCACCTACGCCTTCCGCGCCGCGCAGCCCGCCACCCTGCCGGTCGTCGGCGGCTATGACGGCTGGGTCCCGTTCACCGCCGCCGAGCGGGCCGCCACCCGCGCCGCCCTGGACGAGATCGAGAGCTTCGCCAACATCCGCTTCGTCGAGACGCCGGGCGCCGTCGATCCCCGGCTCGACTTCGGCAAGGCCGACGTCCCGGTCGGCATCGGCGAGGGCGGCGCGGCCTGGGCCTGGCGGGACGGGCGCCTGACCGGCTACGAGGGCTTCGCCGTCTTCGACGCCGATGTCGACCTGACCCGCGCGCCCGACCTCATCCGCCACGAGATCGGCCACGCCCTCGGCCTCGCCCACCCGTTCGAGGGCGTCACCCTGCCGGACGCCTACGAGAACAAGGGCTACACCCTGATGTCCTACACGGCCGACCCGTTCGGGGACGGCAGCGACGAGGGGGCCTATCAGGTGCTCGACGTGATGGCGCTCCAGTTCCTCTGGGGCGAGGGCGGCGGCCCAGGCGCGCGCGGCGACCGCCTCGCGCTCGACGCCCAGGGCGGGCGCGTGCCGGTCGTGCGCGACACCGGGGGGCGCGACGTGATCGCGGCCGGCGACACCGACCTCGACGCGCGCATCGACCTGCGCGAGGGCGCGTTCTCCTATCTGGGCGAGCAGCGCATCGCGGCGGTCGCCTTCGACGCCACGATCGAGGTCGCGCTCGGCGGCCGCGGCGACGACCGGCTCGACGGCAGCGCCGCGGACAACGTCCTGGTCGGACGGGGCGGAGCCGACACGCTCCTCGGCCGGGGCGGGCAGGACGTGCTGCGCGGCGGCGGCGGCGACGACTCCCTGCGCAGCGGCACGGGCGCCGACATGCTCCGCGGCGGCGGCGGCGCGGACGACCTGCGCGCGGGCGCCGGCGCGGACGACCTGCGCGGCGGCGCGGGGGGCGATACGATGCATGGCGGACGCGGCGCGGACGATCTGCTTGGCGGACGCGGGGCGGACGCCCTGCGCGGCGGCGCCGGACGCGACCTGCTGCACGGCAACCGCGGCGAGGACGACCTGCAGGGCGGCGCCGGGCGGGACCGCCTGATGGGCGGCGCCGGGGACGACGCCCTGGACGGCGGGCGCGGGCGTGACGTGATGACCGGCGGCGCGGGCGCCGACACGTTCCATTTCGCGCGCGGCGACGGGCGGGACGTGATCACCGATCTCGGCCGCGGCGAGGACGTCCTTCAGCTCGAGGGCTTCGGTTCGCGCCGTGAAGTCATGGACGCCGCCGAACGGCGCGGGCAGGACGTGGTTCTCGATCTGGACGGCGGGCACCTGACCCTGCGCGACGTGGACATGGCCGACGTCTGGGACGCCCTGCTGATCGGGTGAGCCGCCGCCTAGCCCCCGTGCAGGAAGTGCAGCACGTCGCCGTCCTTCACCACGTATGTCTTGCCCTCGGCGCGCATGCGCCCCGCCTCCTTGGCCGGCTGCTCGCCGCCCAGCGCGACGAAATCGTCGTAGGCGATGGTCTCGGCGCGGATGAACTTCCGCTCGAAATCGCCGTGGATGACGCCGGCCGCCTGTGGCGCCGCGGTGCCCCGCCGGATCGTCCAGGCCCGCGCCTCCTTCGGCCCCACGGTGAAGTAGGTCTGCAGGTCGAGGAGCGCGTAGCCCGCGCGGATCAGCCGGTCGAGCCCCGGCTCCTCCAGGCCCAGCCCCTCGAGGAACTCGGCCGCGTCCGCGGGCGGGAGCTGCGCGATCTCCTCCTCGATGGCGGCGCTGATCACCACGCTCGCCGCGCCCTGCGCTTCGGCCATCTCGGCCACCGCGGCCGACATCGCGTTGCCGTCCGCCGCCTCGTCCTCGCCCACGTTGCAGACGTAGAGGATCGGCTTGGTCGTCAGGAGCTGCAGCCCCGCCCAGGCGCGCGAATCCTCGGGGTCGACGGGAACGCTCCGTGCCGGCCGCCCGGCCTCCAGCGCAGCCCCGGCGGCCTTCAGGATCCGCTCCTGCTGCACCGCGTCTTTGTCGCCGCCCCGGACCTTGCGCTGGAGCCCGGTCAGCCGCCGCTCGACGCTCTCCAGGTCCGCGATCATCAGCTCGGTCTCGATCGTCTCGGCGTCCGCGACCGGATCGACCCGGCCCTCCACATGCGTCACGTCCCCGTCCTCGAAGCAGCGCAGGACGTGGGCGATGGCGTCGGTCTCGCGGATGTTGGCGAGGAACTGGTTGCCCAGCCCCTCCCCCTTGCTGGCGCCCTTCACGAGCCCCGCGATGTCCACGAAGGTGATGCGCGTCGGGATCGTCTGCTTGGACCCGGCGATGGCGGTCAGCCGGTCGAGCCGCGCGTCGGGCACGGCGACGTCGCCCACGTTCGGCTCGATGGTGCAGAAGGGGAAGTTCGCCGCCTGCGCCGCCGCCGTGCGCGTCAGCGCGTTGAAGAGCGTGGACTTGCCGACGTTCGGCAGCCCGACGATGCCCATCCTGAAACCCATGCGATCCTCCTGCGGCGGCGCGCCCAGATGGGCCGCGCTGCGCCGAAGATCAAGCGGAGCGGTCCCGCCGCCGCTCGAAGATGATGATCCAGGCGAGCACGATGAACGCCGGATGGCCGAGCCCGCCGGAGATGATGATCGCCGGGACCCAGATCAGGAAGCTGATGACCGCCACGATCGGGCGGCCGGCCAGCAGGATGGAGAGCGGGGGCAGGAGGAGCGCCAGGAGATAGTTCATCCCCGGTACATAGGGCCGGCCGCCCCTCTTCGCCAAGGGCCGCGCTTGCCTCGGGCCGCGCGCGCGCGCATCACGGGCCCGCACCGAGCGAGGACGAGCCATGAGCCGCCTGAAGACCACGCTGGACGCCATCGCAGCGAAGGGCGGCAAGGCGTTCGTGACCTACACCATGGCCGGCGACCCCGACGCCGCCACCGCGCTGCGGATCCTGCGCGGCCTGCCCGCCGCCGGGGTGGACGTGATCGAGCTCGGCCTGCCCTTCACCGACCCGATGGCGGACGGACCCGACATCCAGCTCGCCGGGCAGCGCGCGCTGGCCGGCGGCATGACCCTGCGCGGCACGCTGGAGACGGTGCGCGCCTTCCGCGAGGGCGACGACGCCACGCCCGTCGTCCTGATGGGCTACTACAACCCCATCTTCTCGCACGGGGTGGAGCGGTTCCTGGCGGACGCGAAGGCCGCCGGGGTCGACGGGCTCATCGTCGTGGACCTGCCGCCCGAGGAGGACGAGGAGCTGTGCCTGCCCGCCCTCGCCGCGGGCATCGACTTCGTCCGCCTCGCCACGCCCACCACCGACGACGCGCGCCTGCCGGCGGTGATGCGGAACACGTCCGGCTTCGTCTACTACGTCTCCGTCACCGGCACGACCGGCGCGGCGGCGGCGGAGGGCGCGGCCGTGGCCCCCGAGGTCGCGCGCATCAAGCGCGCCACCGACCTGCCCGTGATCGTCGGCTTCGGCATCCGCACGCCGGAGAAGGCGCGCGAGATCGCGGGCGTCGCCGACGGATGCGTGGTCGGCAGCGCCATCGTCAAGGAGATCGGCATGGGCCGCTCGACGGAGGAGGTGCTGGCCTATGTCCGCGCGCTCGCGGACGGGGCGCACGGCTAGGCGCTGCGCCGGCCCCGCTCACCCGTCCCGCCGCCGGTCGAGCCATTCGCGCAGGCGCATGAGCTCCGGGAGCATCGCCGCCAGCCGCGCGCCGTCCAGGCCGGCGTCGATCGCCGCGAGGTCCGGGCCGAGCGCCTCTATCGCCGCGTCGCGGAACGCCCGCCCCGCCGGGGTGAGCCAGACGCGCTTGGACCGCCCGTCCTCGGGGTTGGGGCGCGTCTCCACCAGGCCGCGCCGCTCGAGCCCCGCGAGCGTGTTCGTCATCGAGGTCTTGGGCACCTGGAACGCGCGCGCGAGCTCCAGGGGCGTGCGTCCGTCCGCCACCCGCGACAGGTGCGAGACCACCGAGAAATGCGGCACCGTCACCCCCGGCGGCAGCCGCGCCTCGAACATGGCGCGGGCGAGCTGCTCGATGATCGCGATCTCGTTGAAGACGGCGAAGAGATCGGGGCGGGGGCGGTCGGACATGCCTCGACCTACCCCCGCCGCCCGCGCCCCGCCAGACGGGCCTCGCCGATCAGATCAGCTTCGCCTCCAGCGGCCAGCGCGGCGTGCGCGGCGTGCGGGGCGCATGGCCCAGCAGGCCGAGCATCTGCACCGTCCCGCCCTCCGGCGCCGCCAGCGCGTGGATCGCGTCGTATTGCGCGCGAACCTCCGGGTACTCCTGGAGCGCCTGGCTGACGGGGCGCAGCGCCAGGCCCGCGCCCGTCGCCGCGAGGTTCAGGCGCAGCCAGGCGTCCCCGGCCGCGATCTGGTCCCGGCGGGTGTTGGTGGCCGTGGTCTGGATGGTGAAGGCCGGCGTGCCCGCGATGGCCTCCGCCGTCGCCTCGATCGCGCCGCGGGTGCCGGGATTGTCCAGGTCCGACGCCGCCTCGCGGCTGAACAGGCCGACCCGGCTGAGGCCTTCGAGCATCGGGCCGCCCGCGTCGATCCCGTCGGGATTGGCCTCGATCTCGCGCCGCCCGATGCGCAGCAGGTCGATGCTCTCCTGCCAGGCATCCGCCGTCGCCGCCTCGGTCAGCCAGGCCTCGTAGGCGATGCCGCGGACCTCCGCGGCCCGCTCGGGGTCGAGCACGACCTGCGCGTAGGGGGCCAGTGGCGCGGCCTCGGCCGCGGTGACGGGCCGATCCTCGAACGCCTCCTTGTGGGACCGCCGCGTCATGGCATGGGCGAAGAGCGGGTCGGCCGCGCCTCCCGGCGCGAGGCGGCACCGCGCGACCGGCGCGTCCGGGTCCTCCCCCTCGGGGAAGAGCGCGGTCTCGACCGCGTGCCCCCCTGCCCCGCCGCCATCGTCATGAGCGACAGGAAGCACCCCATCCCGATGGTGAGCTGCCGGCCGAACGGGTCGGTGACCGGCAGGTCGCGCGCCGGATCGCGGTAGAGGACGATCTCGTCATCGCCCGCGAGCTCGACCAGCCAGGGCTGCCGGTTGTGCGGGTTGGGCGCCAGGAGCGCGTAGCTCAGGGCGTCGCGCCGGGCCTCGCCATAGGTCCCGGCCAGGTCCCAGGGCGCCAGCGCGCGGACGGGCGTGCGCGTCAGGGCCCAGCCGGCGCCGGCGCCCCCGGCCGCGAGGATCGTTCCGCCGCCGATGAGGGCGAGCGTCTTGCGTCGGGACATGTCCATGGGGGGTCTCCATCTGATACGATGTCGAACCAATAGGTGTCCCGGCGCGCCACGTCAATCCCGTTCGATCTCGAACTAGTCCGCCCGCGCCGCCATCTCCGGATGGACCCCCGGGGGCGGCGCGCCGCCCATCGCCGGCCGAATCGGCGCGGGCGCCGGGCGCCCTCCCCGCCGCCGGTCATCAATCCGGGCGTCTCCCCGTCCAGGGTCAGGAGCGGGCCGTAGGCGTCCGGCCTCCGGTCGCGGAACACGCCCCAGTTCGCCCGCGCCTCGGCGATCGCATCCAGGTCGAAGGTCTCCACCAGCACGCCGGGCGTCACCTTGTCGGCCCGCTGCCGGATCTCGCCATAGGGCCCCGCGATGAACGCCTGCCCGAAGAAGGTCGTGGTCCCGAGGTCGCCCGTCTCCGTCCCGATCCGGTTCGAGCACACCAGGGGCATCAGGTTCGCGCCCGCGTGACCGCGCATCACCACCTCCCAGTGGTCGTGGCAGTCCGAGCCGATCCCGGTGGGGTAGAACAGCACCTCCGCCCCCAACAGCGCCATGATCCGCGCGCTCTCGGGGAACCACTGGTCCCAGCAGACCGCCGCGCCGATCCGCCCGTAGGCGGTGTCGAACGCCCGGAACCCGGTGTCGCCATAGGAGGTGTAGATCTTCTCGAAGCACCCCGGCGGGCCGCCCGGGATGTGCGTCTTGCGGTAGATGCCCAGGACCGATCCGTCCGCGTCGATCATCGCGACGGTGTTGTAGTAGGCGTGGTTCGCACGCTCGAAGAAGTTGCACGGGATCACCACGCCGAGCTCGCGCGCCACGCTGCGCATCCGGCTGACGGTCGGGCCGTCCAGCGTCTCGGCATGGGCGAAATGCGCGGGCTTCCAGTCGTTGAACGCGTAGAAATGCCCCGAGAACATCTCCTGCGGCAGCACGACCTGCGCGCCCATCCCCGCCGCCTCGCGCACGAGGGCCTCCGCGGCGTCGAGGTTCTCCTCGATCTTCCAGGTGCACGCCATCTGCGTGGCGGCGACGGCGACGGTCCGGCTCATGCGGCCCTCCTCTTCATGCAGGCCGCGATCGACGCCTCCAGCACGTCGGCGATCGTCCCGATCTCGGCATCCTCGATCACGTAGGGCGGGCAGATGCACAGCGAATCGCCCACGATCCGCAGGAACACCCCCCGCGCCTCGGCCTCGGCGCCCACGTCCGCGCCGCCCACGCCCGAGTCCCGGTCCACCTCGACCGCGGCGATGAACCCGGCCTGCCGCACGTTCCCGACGCCCGGCATCCCCCGGAACCGCGCCAGCGCGCCCTCCAGCACCGCCGCCTTCGCGGCGACATGCGCGATCAGGTCCATGCGCTCGTAGATCTCGATGGTCTTGAGGGCGACCGCGCAGGCGACCGGATGCCCGCCATAGGTCACCCCGTGCCCGAACGTGCCCAGGGCGTGCGACTGCCGCGCCAGGGCGTCCGCGATCTCGCGCGACATCCCCACCGCCGAGACCGGCGCCAGCGCGCCCGAGAGCTGCTTGGCCATCACCATCATGTCGGGGCGCATGCCGTAGCGCTCGGAGCCGAACCACGTCCCGACCCGGCCGAACCCGTTGATCACCTCGTCCGCGATCATCAGGATGCCGTGCCGGTCCAGGACCTCGCGCACCGCCGGCCAGTAGCCCTCGGGCGGCACGATCACCCCGCCGGCGCCCATCACCGGCTCGCCGATCATCGCGCAGATCGTCTCGGGCCCCTCGGCGGCGATCGCCTCCTCCAGCTCGGCCACGAGGCGCGCGGCGAACTGCGCCTCGCTCTCGTTCGGCCGGCCGTCCCCGTGGTGGTGCGGCCGCCCGATCCGCACGATCCCGCCGGGCATGTCGAACCCCGAATGCACGTAGTCCATCCCGGTCAGGGCGGCGCTCATCCCCAGGCTGCCGTGATAGGCGCCGGTGCGGGCGATGATCTTCTTCCGCCCCGGCTCTCCGGTGGCGTTGCGGTAGGCGCGCGCGAACTTGATCGCGGTGTCCACCGCCTCCGAGCCGCCGCAGGCGAGGAAGATTTCGTCGATCCCCTCGGGCGTCACCTTCACCAGCTTCGCGGCCAGGTCGTCCGCGGGCTTCGCGGCCCGGCCCTTGAAGCTGTGGTAGTAGCCCAGCGTCGTCATCTGGTCGTAGGCGGCCCGCGCCAGCTCCTCGTGGCTGAACCCCAGCGAGGCGCACCAGAGCCCGGCGACCGCGTCGAGGAAGCGCCCGCCATCCTCGTCCCAGACCCAGGCGCCCTGCCCCCGGACGATGACGCGCGGCGGCGCCTCGCGCAGCGCGACGGGATCGGCGAACGGGTAGAGCTGTGCCATGGCGGGCCTCCTTCGAGCCCGAGCGTCCCGCGGCCCGCGCGCGCGGGCAAGCCCCCCCGCGACATCGCGCGCCGCTTCCGTCCCCCGGTGCCCGGCGCTACACCGCCCCCACCGGCCGGGAGGGGCGCGATGCCGATCATCACCGAGATCGAGGACCTGCGTCGCCTGCACAAGCGCCGCGCGCCCAAGATGTTCTACGACTACGCCGAGAGCGGATCCTGGACCGAGCAGACCTTCCGCGAGAACACCACCGACTTCGACCGCATCCGCCTGCGCCAGCGCGTCGCCGTCGACATGGAGGGGCGCTCGACCCGCTCGACCATGATCGGCCGCGAGGTGGCGATGCCGATGGCCCTGGCGCCCGTCGGCCTCACGGGCATGCAGCACGCGGATGGCGAGATCCTGGCCGCACAGGCCGCCGAGGCGTTCGGCGTGCCCTTCACCCTCTCCACCATGTCGATCTGCTCGATCGAGGACGTCGCCGCGCACACCACCGCGCCGTTCTGGTTCCAGCTCTACGTGATGCGGGACAAGGACTACGTGAGCGCCACCCTGGAGCGCGCCCGCGCCGCCGGCTGCGACGCGCTCGTGCTGACGCTCGACCTCCAGATCCTCGGCCAGCGCCACAAGGACATCAAGAACGGCCTGACCGCGCCCCCGGCGCTCACCCCGGCGACCCTTCTCGACCTCTCGACGAAATGGGGCTGGGGCCTGGGGATGCTGCGCACCCGGCGCCGCTTCTTCGGCAACATCGTCGGCCACGCCAAGGGCGTCTCCGACGCGCGCAGCCTGACCACGTGGACCGCCGAGCAGTTCGACCCCAAGCTCGACTGGGAGAAGGTGCGCGCCCTGAAGGCGGAATGGGGCGGCAAGCTGATCCTCAAGGGCATCCTCGACGCCGAGGACGCCCGCCGCGCGGCGGACGTGGGCTGCGACGCGATCGTCGTGTCCAACCACGGCGGCCGGCAGCTCGACGGGGCGATCTCCTCGATCCGCGCCCTGCCGTCGATCCTGCGCGCGGTCGGCGACCGGGTGGAGGTCCACCTCGATTCCGGCATCCGCTCGGGGCAGGACGTGCTCAAGGCGCTCGCGATGGGCGCGCACGGCACCTATTCGGGGCGGGCCTGGATCTACGGGCTGGGCGCGATGGGCCGGGCCGGCGTGACCCGCGCGCTGGAGGTGATCCACCGCGAGCTCGACGTCTCCATGGCGCTGTGCGGCCGTCGCGACGTGCGCGATCTCGACCGCTCGATCCTCCTGATCCCCGAGGATTTCGAGGGCCGCTGGCAGGACTAGGGCGGGACGCGCGCTCTCCCGCCCGCCTCCGACGCCGCGCGCCCGCCGGCGGCTGGGCCGGGCCTCGCCTTCGGCTTCGGCACGCCTGCGGCGGGCGGGGGGCGCGCGCGGACGGTCGCGGCGGCCTCCGGCTCCGGGACGCGCGGCCGCGCCCGCGCGGCGGCGGGCGAGCGGCCCCGCACGGGGCTCGAGCCCGCCGCCCCCTCCTCGCGCGGCGCCGCCCGCATCCTCCCTGGCACCGCCGCGTCCCCTGCCCTAGTCACCCGCCATGTCCGATCTCGACCGCCCCGTCCCCGCGACCGACGCCGACCTCTTCGCGCTTCGCTGGGACCGCAACGCCGCCGACATGCTCGCGCCGCTCGCCCGGCTCTACGGGCCCTCCGCCGCCGGCGCGATGGCGCCCCGCCTGCGCGCGCTGCTCACGCGCCACGCCGCCGAACGCCCCGCGGATCTGCGCCGCCTCGACCTCGCCCGCGACGTCGAGCCCAACTGGTTCCTCTCCGAGCGCATGGTCGGCTACGTCCTCTACGTGGACCGCTTCGCCGGCGCCCTGCGCGATCTGCCCGGCCGCATCCCCTACCTGCGCTCCCTCGGCGTGACCTATGTCCACCTGATGCCCCTCCTGAAGCCCCGCCCCGGCGACAGCGACGGCGGCTACGCGGTCATGGACTACCGCGAGACCGACCCCGCCCTGGGCACCATGGCCGACCTCGAGGCCGCCTGCGCCGCCTTCCGCGCCGCCGGCATCAGCCCCTGCATCGACATGGTGCTCAACCACACCGCCGCCGAGCACGACTGGGCCGCCGCCGCCCGCGCGGGCGACCCGGAGGCCGAGGCCCTCTACCGCATCTTCCCCGCGGGCGACCCGGCGCCCGACCGCTTCGAGGAGACCCTGCTCGAGGTCTTCCCCGCCCAGGCCCCCGGCAACTTCACGCGCCTGCCGGACGGCCGCCGCGTCTGGACCACGTTCAACACGTTCCAGTGGGACCTGAACTGGGAGAACCCCGAGGTCCTCCTCGCCATCCTCGACACGATCCTCTGGCAGGCGAACCGCGGGATCGAGGTGTTCCGCCTCGACGCGGTCGCCTTCATGTGGAAGCGCCTGGGCACGATCTGCCAGAACCTGCCCGAGGTGCACGACATCCTCCAGGCGCTCGTCCAGGCCGCGCGCATCGCCGCGCCGGCGGTCATCTTCAAGGCCGAGGCCATCGTCGGCCCCACCGACCTCGTCACCTATCTCGGCCAGGGGCGCTACCAGGGGCGCGAGAGCAACCTCGCCTACCACAACAACCTCATGGTGCAGTTCTGGTCCTGCCTCGCCTCCGGCGAGACCGCGCTCGCCGAGCACGTGCTGGCCACCCACTTCCCCCCCGTCTTCCGCCGCGCGACCTGGGCCACCTACCTGCGCTGCCATGACGACATCGGCTGGGCGATCACGCCCGAGGACACGGCCCACATCCCCCACATGGACGCGGCGCCCCACCGGGGGTTCCTCGCCGCCTGGTACCGGGGCGACCACCCCGGCAGCACGGCGCGCGGCGCCGACTTCCAGGTCAACGAGGCCACCGGGGACCGGCGCACCAACGGGACGCTCGCGTCCCTCTGCGGGCTGGAGGCGGCGCTCGAGGACGGCGACCGCGCGGCCGCCGAGGCCGCGCGCGCCCGCATCCGCCTGGGCCATGCCCTGATCGCCGGTCACGGGGGCATCCCCCTGATCTACATGGGCGACGAGGTCGGCCTGACCAATTGGTCCGGCTATCGTGACGACCCGCGCACCGCCGGCGACGGCCGCTGGATGCAGCGCCCGCCGATGGACTGGGACCGCGCGACGGGCGACGACCTGACCGCCGAGATGGCCCGCGCGATCCTCGCGGACACGGCCCATGTCCTCGCCCGCCGCCGCGCCTGCCCGCAGCTCTCGGGCATGGTGCCCACCCACGTCCTGCGCGTGCCCGACCCCGCGATCCTGGCCTTTCGCCGCGCGGCGGATGACGGCGCCCTGACCGCCGTTCACAACGTCCGCGGCGCGCCCCGCCGCGTGCCGCTGCACGACCTCGGCCTCGGCGGTCCCCTGCGCTGCGCCCTGGCCGAGGCGCCCGCCCCGGTGACGGACGGCGTCCTGATGGTCCCGCCCTACGGCGCGCTCTGGCTGGTGGCCGCCTAGCGCCGCAGGACCATCGCCAGGCCCGCGCAGCCCAGCCCGAGCCCCGCCAGCAGCGCGATCGCCCAGCGCAGGGAGGCCGCCTCGCTCACCAGGCCCATCAGGGGCGGGCCGACGAAGAAGCCCGCGAAGCCGATCACCGCCACGGTCGCGACCGCGCCCGTCCGCCCCCCCGGCGGCGCCCGGCGCCCGGCCTCCGCGATCGCCAGCGGCCCGATCACCGACACCCCGAGCCCGAGGAGCCCGAACCCCAGATAGGCCGCCCCGATCCCCGGCGCCGCCGCCGCGATCCCCGCGCCCAGCGCGGTCAGCACGCCGGCCGCCGCCGCCACCGCCATCGGCCCCGCGATCCGCGTCGCCGCCTGCCCGCCCAGCCGCCCGATCCCCATGGTCAGGCCCAGCATCGCGGGGCCCAGGGCGCCCTCGGCCGCGCCGCCGCCCAGCGTGCGCTCGACATGCAGGGCCGACCATTGCTCGACCGACCCCTCGATCTGGAACGCCAGCAGGCAAAGCCCCCCGCACAGCACCGCGATCCGCCAGGGCAGGCGCGTCAGCCCGCCCTCCGGGCCGCCCGCGTCCACCGGCGCGCGCGCGCCGGTGGCCAGCGCCGCGACGACGACCCCCACCACCGCGAACACCTGCACCGGCGTCATCCCCGCCTCGCGCGCCAGCCCCGTCACCAGGGCCGAGGCCGCGTAGGCGAGGCTGAACCCCGCATGGCCCAGGTTCATCAGGCTGCGCCCCTCGCGCGCCTCGATCTCCGAGATGCGGGCGTTCGACAGCACGTCCGTCACCCCGGAGCCGACCGCGACCAGGAACAGCCCCGCCGCCGCGATCCCCAGCCCCCCCGCCGTGGCCGGGATCAGGAACGCCGCCGCCATCCCCACCGCCGCCAGCGGCAGCGACGCCGGGCCGAGCCGCCGCTCGAGCCAGGGCGCCAGCGTCAGCGCCCCCAGCAGCCCCACCGCCGAGAGCGAGAGCACCAGCCCCCATTGCGCGTCCCCCGCGCCGACCTGCGCCTTGATCACCGGCACCTGCGCCGCGAACGCGCCCCACATCGTCCCGATCGAGGCGAAGCCCGCGAGGGGGCGGCGGATGGCGAGCGCGTCGCGGAGCATGCCGCCCGCTTCCACGCCGCGCCTCCCCCCGCAAGGGCCTTCCCACGGCCCGCCCTCTGCGGTAGGGCCGCGCCTTCAACCGGGCATACACCCTTGGAGGATGCCCACCATCAGGAGAGACATCATGGCTGGAGAGATTCCGAATCTCGTCGCCCAGGTGCGCGCGGGGACGGGCAAGGGGGCCGCCCGCACCGCACGCCGGCAGGGCTTCGTGCCCGGCATCGTCTATGGCGGGGGCGCCGATCCCGTCCCCATCAACCTCGAGTACAACGACCTGCTGACCAAGCTGCGCGCCGGCCGCTTCCTCAGCACCCTCTACAACCTCAAGGTCGAGGGGCAGGAGGACGTGCGCATCATCTGCCGCGACGTCCAGCGCGACGTGGTCAAGGACCTGCCCACCCATGTCGACTTCATGCGCCTCAAGCGCACGAGCCGCATCAACCTCTTCATCCCGGTCGAGATCGTGGGCGAGGAGGACGCGCCCGGCCTGAAGAAGGGCGGCGTCCTGACCACCGTGCGCCCCGAGATCGAGCTGATGTGCACGGCCGGCGACATCCCCGAGAAGGTCACCGCCTCCGTCGCGGGGCTGGAGATCGGCGACACGCTGACGATCTCGTCGGTCACGCTGCCCGAGGGCACGCGCGCGATCATCGAGCGCGACTTCGTCATCGCCAACATCCAGCCGCCCAGCGGTCTGGCCTCCCAGGCCGAGGACGACGAGGACGAGGTCCCCGCCGACGAGGTGCCCGCCATCGAGGTGGACGAGGACGCCGAGAGCTGAGGATGCGGCGGGGGGCCGCCCGGTCCCCCGCACGCCCGCATGGCCCCCACCCAGCAGGACAAGGCCGCCGAGGCCCTCGCCCGGTTCGATTCCGTCGACGTGGACGGCCCGGACGCGCTCCACGCCTGGCTCGCGGCCAATCACGCGCGCCCCGAAGGGGTGCTCGTGATCTCCTGGAAGAAGGGCGATCCGCGCCACCTCACCGGCGAGGCGCTGCTCGACGCGGCCCTGGCCTGGGGCTGGATCGACGGGCGCCGCTGGGTCCACCCGACCGATCCCGCCCGCACCATGCAGCTCGTCGCGCCCCGCGGCACGCAGGCCTGGGCCGCCAGCTACAAGGACCGCGCCGAACGGCTCGAGGCGACGGGCCGCATGGCCCCGCCCGGCCGCGCCGCGGTGGAGGCCGGGCGCGCCGGCGGCCTCTGGGATTTCTACGCCGACATCGATGCGCTGATCGTCCCGGAGGACCTCGCGGCCGCCTTGGGAGCCGGCGATTGGGACGCCCTGCCAGCCGCTTACCGCCGGAACCTCCTGCGATGGGTGAAGCTCGCCAGGACGCCCCCGACCCGCGCCAGGCGCATCGCCGAGATCGCGGCCTCCCTCGCCGAGGGCCGCCGCATCCCGCAGATGTGAGGGCCTAGTCCAGCAGGTCCCCGATCGCCGCGCGCACCATGTCCCAGGTCGCCCGGTCCCGCGCCGCCAGGAGCGTCCCGCGCGTCAGGCCCGGCCCGTAGCGCGACCCGTCCAGCATCGCCACGTGCCCCCCGGCCCGCTCCACGATCAGCGCCCCCGCCGCGTGGTCCCAGGCATGGAGCGCCCCCGACAGCGCATAGTCCCCCAGCCCCATCGCCAGGGTCCGGTACTCCCAGGCCGAGGCGCGCATCGCCCCGATCCGCCCCATCGGCGCCAGCGCGGCCGCCAGCGGCCCGCGCACCCGCGCCGCCATCGTCGCCAGCGGCACCGCCCCGGTGACCGCCTCCCCGGCGCGCGGCGCCATCGCCGGCGGCGCGTCCGAGCGGATCGTCGTGCCCGTCACGGGATCGTGGATCGCGCCGAACACCGTCTCGCCCCGCACCGCCACCGCCGCGATGATCCCGAAGAGCGGGATGCCCGAGGCGTAGTTCCACGTCCCGTCCACCGGATCGAGGATCACCGCCAGCGGCGCATCCGCGATGCGCCCCACCAGGCCCGCATCCTCCGCCACCGCCTCCTCGCCCACCACCTCGGCATCCGGCAGCCGCGCCCGGATCGCCGCCGTCAGGCGCGCCTCGCAGGCCAGGTCCGCCTCCGTCACCAGGTCGTCGGGCGCGCCCTTCGCCCGCGCGCGCATCCGCGCCGGATCGCCGAAGCGCGGCATCAGCTCCGCGCGCCCCGCCGCCGCCATCTCCGCCACGAGCCAGTCCGCGTCGGCCGCGCTCCAGCCGCTCAAGGCGCCTCCTCCAGCACCGCCTCGAACACCTCCAGCTCCGGCGCGCCGGCATAGAGGTCGCGGTGCGCCGCCGCCCCCTTGTGCGCCGCCCGGAACGCCTCCGACCGGGTCCAGTCCAGGAACGCGGCCTCGTCCGCCCATTGCGTGTGCGAGGCGTAGAGCGTGATCCCCGCCTCCGGCGCCGCCCCACGCGGCCGATGGCGCAGCATCCGGAAGCCCTCGAACCCGGGCACCCCGCCCAGATGGCTCTCCCGCCGCGCCCAGAGGGCCTCGAAATCGGCCTCGCGCCCCGCGCGCACCTTGAAGCGGTTCATCACCAGATACATGCTGCGTCCTCCGTCCCGCCCCAGATAGCGCCGCGCGCGAGGTCCCGCCATGAAGCTCTTCGTCGGCCTGGGGAATCCGGGCGCGAAATACGCCGGCAACCGCCACAACGTGGGCTTCATGGCGGTGGACCGGATCGCGGCCGACCACGGCGCCGCCCCCTGGCGCGCCAAGTTCCAGGCCCAGATCGCCGAGGTCATGCTCGGCCCGCGGAAGGTCCTCCTCCTCAAGCCGATGACCTACATGAACGAGAGCGGCCGCGCCGTGGGCGAGGCGATGCGCTTCCACAAGATCGCCCCCGAGGCCGTCACCGTCCTGCACGACGAGCTCGACCTCGCGCCCGGCCGCTGCCGCGCCAAGTCCGGCGGCGGCCATGCCGGGCATAACGGCCTGCGCTCGATCCACGCCCATGTCGGCCCCGACTACGGCCGCGTGCGCATCGGCATCGGCCATCCGGGGCACAAGGACGCGGTCGCGGGCTACGTCCTGCGCGACTTCGCCAAGGCCGATGCCGACTGGCTCGAGGATCTCCTGCGCGGCCTCTCCGACGGCGCCCCCGCCCTCGCGGCGGGCGACGCGCCCGGCTTCCTCAACGCCGTCGCGCTGCGGACCGCGCCCCCGCGCTCCGGCACCGGCACAAAGGCCCCGCCCAGGCCCGCCCCTCCCGCGGCCGCCGATCCGGACGCCGACCGGGACGCCGCCCCGCAGGGGCCTCTCGCCCGCCTGGCGGACCGGTTCCGCCGATGACCCGCGACGCGCTCCGCCCCGCCTTCGAGGCGCAGGCCGTGCATTGCGGCCATCTCGGCTCGCCCTTCATGGCGCGCATGATGCCCATGATCCCGGACGCCCTTCCGGACGGCCCGGTGCTGGACCGGCTCGCCGACTGGCCCGGCGACGTCGGCCACCGCGCCGACGCCGTGCCCCTTCGCCTGGCCGGCGGCCTGCACGCGCTCGTCATGGCGGGCCATCCCCTCGCCGCCGCCTACCCGCCGCACGACACGCCCGACGCCGCCCTCGCCGCCGCCCTGACGGCCGCGTTCGACCAGGAGGCGCCGCACCTCCTGCGCTGGCTGGACGGCCCGCCGCAGACCAACGAGGTCCGGCGCGCCGCCGCCCTGATCGCCGGCGCGCACGTGGTCGCGGACCGCTTCCCCCTCCCGATGGAGATCGCCGAGCTCGGGGCCTCCGCCGGCCTCAACCTCGGCTTCCCCCGCTTCGCGCTCCGCGCCGGGCCCGTCCGCCTCGGCCCCGCGGACCCGGCGCTGACCCTGACCCCCGACTGGACCGGCCCGCCCCCGCCCGCCGCCTCGCTCGAGATCCGCGGCGCCCGCGGCGTCGACCTCGCGCCCGTCGACCCCACCGATCCGGAGGACCGCGCCCGCCTCCTCGCCTATCTCTGGCCGGACCAGCCCCATCGCCGCGCCCTCACCCAGGCCGCCATCGACGCCGGCCCGCCCCGCGTCGAGCTCGGCGATGCGATCCCCTGGCTCGAGCGCCGCCTGGCCGCGCCGCATCCCGGGCGCACCCTGCTGGTCTACCACACCGTCGCCTGGCAGTACTTCCCGCCCGAGGCCGCCGCCCGCGGCGCCGCCCTCCTGGCCGAGGCCGGCGCACGGGCCACCGCCGGCGCCCCCCTCGCTCACCTCTCGATGGAGCAGGACGGCAGCGGCGCGCCCGGCGCGGCGATCACCCTCGCCACCTGGCCCGGCGGGACGCCCGAGGTGCTGGGCCGCATCTGCTTCCACGGCCGGTGGGTCCGCTGGGCCCGCGCCGAACCCCCAGGAGACGCCGCATGACGACCGCCGACCCCCTGCCCTCCGTCAACGTCCACGGCGGCCCGCTGGAGCCGTGCAGCCTCGCCCCGATGACCGGCTACTTCCGCAACGGCGCCTGCGACACCTGCGCCGCCGACAGCGGCAGCCACACGGTCTGCGCGATCATGACGGCCGAGTTCCTGGCGTTCAGCAAGTATGTCGGCAACGACCTCTCGACCCCGCGCCCCGAATACGGCTTCGCCGGCCTCGAGCCCGGGGACGCCTGGTGCCTGTGCGCCGCCCGCTTCCGCCAGGCCGCCGACGACGGCGCCGCCCCGCGCGTGCGCCTCGCCGCCACCCACCGCGCCGCGCTGGAGGTCGTGCCCTTGGACGTCCTGGAGGCTCACGCCGCCGACGGGCCCTAGCGCGCCCCGGCGGCCGGCTTGTCCTCCGGGGAGAGCCGGCCCATCGCGCCGTCCATCTCCACGCCGAGCGCCTTGGCCACGGTGAAGATGTCCTTGTCGCCCCGCCCGCACATGTTCATCACCAGCAGGTGGTCCGCCGGCAGTCCGCGCGCGATCTTCATCACGTGCGCCAGCGCATGGCTCGGCTCCAGCGCCGGGATGATACCCTCCAGCGCGCAGCAGAGCTGGAACGCCTCCAGCGCCTCCACGTCCGTGATCGCCACGTATTCCGCGCGCCCCACGTCGTGCAGCCACGAATGCTCCGGCCCGATCCCCGGATAGTCGAGCCCGGCGCTGATCGAGAACCCCTCCAGGATCTGCCCGTCATCGTCCTGCAGCAGGTAGGTCCGGTTGCCGTGCAGCACGCCCGGCCGCCCCCCGGTCAGGGACGCGCAATGCTCCATCTTGGCGTTCACGCCGCGCCCGCCCGCCTCCACCCCGATGATCCGGACCTCCCGGTCGTCGAGGAACGGGTGGAACAGGCCCATCGCGTTCGACCCGCCGCCGATGCAGGCCACCAGGCTGTCCGGCAGGCGCCCCTCGGCCGCCATCATCTGCGTGCGGACCTCCTTGCCGATGATCGACTGGAAGTCGCGCACCATCGCCGGATAGGGGTGCGGCCCCGCCACCGTCCCGATGCAGTAGAACGTGTCCGAGACGTTGGTCACCCAGTCGCGCAGCGCGTCGTTCATCGCGTCCTTCAGGGTGCCGCGCCCCGACGTCACCGGGATCACCTCCGCCCCCAGCAGGCGCATCCGGAACACGTTCGGCATCTGCCGCTCGACATCGTGCGCGCCCATGTAGACCACGCATTTGAGGCCGAACTTGGCGCAGACCGTCGCCGTCGCGACCCCGTGCTGCCCGGCGCCGGTCTCGGCGATGATGCGGCCCTTGCCCATGCGCCGGGCCAGCAGGATCTGCCCCAGCACGTTGTTGATCTTGTGCGCGCCGGTGTGGTTCAGCTCGTCGCGCTTCATGTAGACCTTCGCGCCGCCCAGATGGGCGGTCAGGCGCTCGGCGAAGTAGAGCGGGCTCGGCCGGCCCACGTAATGGGTCCAGAGGTCGTCCATCTCCGCCCAGAACGCGGGGTCCATCTTGGCCCGCTCGTACTCGGCCTCCAGGCTGAGGATCAGCGGCATCAGCGTCTCGGAGACGAAGCGCCCCCCGAACGGCCCGAACCGCCCGCGCTCGTCCGGTCCGGACATGAAGCTGTTGAGATCGTCCATCGCGCTGCCCTCCGCCGGTGCCGGAGCGGCCTACGACAGGTCCGGCACGGGGGCCAGCGGCGGCGGCGCCGCGGCCCCCGCCGCCGCGCCCAGGAACGCGGCGATCCGCCCCGCGTCCTTGACCCCCGGGGCGCGCTCCACGCCCGAGGACACGTCCACCTGCCGCGCCCGCGTCCGGCGCGCCGCCTCGGCCACGTTGCCCGGCGTCAGGCCGCCGGCCAGCATCCAGGGCCCGAACCAGCGCCGATCCGACAGGAGCGTCCAGTCGAAGGCCAGCCCGTTGCCGCCCGGCAGCGCGGCGCCCGGCGCCGGCTTGGCGTCCACCAGCACCTGATCCGCCGCCCCGGTCCAGAGGTCCAGCGCGGCAAGGTCCGACGCCTCGCGCAGCCCGACGGCCTTCATCACCGGCAGGCCGTGGCGCGCCCGTATCTCGGCCGCGCGGGCGGGCGTCTCCCGCCCGTGGAGCTGGATCATGTCGAGCGGCACGCCCGCGACGACCGCGTCGAGCGCCGCGTCGTCCGCGTCCACCACGAGGGCCACCTTCGCGCGCCCCGCCGGAACCCGCCCCGCCAGCGCCGCCGCCTGCGCCACGGTCACGTCCCGGGGCGACGGGCCGAAGAACACGAAGCCCACGTAGCCCGCCCCGCCCGCCACCGCGGCGTCGACCCCTTCGGGCGTCGACAGGCCGCAGATCTTGACCCGCAGCGCCGTCATGGACCCCGGCCGCCGGCCCGCCTCAGCGGACCGACTGCCGGTCGATCAGGGACAGGATCTCGTCGTCGCCCTTGACCTGCTCGGCGCGCAGCTTGGCGTTCTCGCGGCTCAGGGCGTTGGCCTCGCGGCGGCGGCTCTCGGCGGCGCGCCGGTACTTCCACTCGCGCAGCCATTCCCACAGGAACCCGACGAAGATGCCGAAGGCGATCCCGATGAAGATCACGATGAACAGCGGCAGCACGATCCGCTCCTGGAACCCCGCGAGCTGCGTCAGCGCCCGCGGCAGGAGCTGGAGCTCCACCGGGTCGCGGTTCGCCATGGCGACCGTGATGAGGATGACGGCCAGGACCGCCAGGAAGAGGTACTTGATGTATTTCACGCCTGCGCGCCCCGCGTCTCAGCCACCCGAATCGTTCAGGCGGTCATGTAGCCCCTTGCCCGTCTTGAAGAAGGGGACGTGCTTGGCCTCGACGTCCACCGCCTCGCCGGTGCGCGGGTTGCGCCCCACGCGCGCGTCCCGCCGCTTGACCGAGAACGCGCCGAAGCCCCGAAGCTCCACCCGGTCGCCCTTGGTCATGGCCCCGGTGATCTGCTCGAACACCGTGTTCACCAGGCGCTCGACGTCGCGATGATACAGGTGGGGATTGTCGTCCGCGATCCGCTGGATCAACTCCGATCGTATCATGCGACCCCCGGCGGCTCGAACGGCCCCCTCGAATGGCGGCGACCTGTCCGAGCATAGACCCAGACCGGCGGCGATGGGAACCGGAACCGGCCCGGTCCCGCCGAATAAACCCGTCCGCCCGCGCACTTACGGGACATGGCCGCCCCCGGACGACCCCGCCTCGCATGCGAGGGGCCCCGCGCCGATGACGGCGGGGGCCCCTGTTTCACAAGTGCCGGAGGATCACGCCTCCTCGTCGCCCGTCTTCAGGGCGGCGCCCAGGATGTCGCCCAGCGAGGCGCCCGAGTCCGAGGAGCCGAACTGCTCGACGGCCTCGCGCTCCTCGGCGATCTCCCGCGCCTTGATCGACAGGCCCAGGCGGCGCGTCTTCGGGTCGATGTTCGTGACCCGCGCGTCCACCTTGTCGCCCACGCCGAAGCGCTCGGGGCGCTGCTCGGCCCGGTCCCGCGACAGATCCGAGCGTCGGATGAAGGACTTGGCGCCCTCGTACTCGACCTCGATGCCGCCATCCTCGATCTTGGTGATCTCCACGGTGACGATCTGCCCCCGCTTCACGCCGCCGACCGCCTCGGAGAACGAGTTGTCCAGCGCCTTGATCGAGAGCGAGATGCGCTCCTTCTCCTCGTCGATCTCGGTCACGACCGCGTGGACGGTGTCGCCCTTGCGGAAGTCGCCGATCGCGTCCTCGCCGCGGCCCTCCCAGGTGATGTCCGAGAGGTGGACCATCCCGTCGATGTCCCCCTCCAGGCCGACGAACAGGCCGAACTCGGTGATGTTCTTCACCTCGCCCTCGACCTGCGTGCCCACCGGGAAGCCCTCGGCGAACACCTCCCACGGGTTGCGCATCGTCTGCTTCAGGCCGAGCGAAACGCGCCGCTTCACCATGTCCACCTCGAGGACCATCACCTCGACCTCTTGCGACGTCGACACGATCTTGCCCGGATGCACGTTCTTCTTGGTCCAGCTCATCTCGGAGACGTGGACCAGCCCCTCGACGCCGGGCTCCAGCTCCACGAACGCGCCGTAGTCGGTGATGTTCGTCACCCGGCCCGAATGCACGCTCTCGAGCGGATACTTGCCCTGCACCAGGTTCCAGGGATCCTCCTGGAGCTGCTTGAGGCCGAGGGAGATGCGGTGCGTCTCCTTGTTGATCTTGATGACCTGCACCTTGATCGTCTCGCCGATGGTGACGATCTCGGAGGGGTGGTTGACGCGGCGCCAGGCCATGTCCGTCACGTGCAGCAGGCCGTCCACGCCGCCCAGGTCGACGAAGGCGCCGTATTCGGTGATGTTCTTGACCACCCCGTCGACCGCCTGCCCCTCGGTGAGGTTGGCGATGACCTCGGCGCGCTGCTCGGCGCGGCTCTCCTCCAGGATCGCCCGGCGCGAGACCACGATGTTGCCCCGGCGGCGGTCCATCTTGAGGATCTGGAACGGCTGCTTGAGGCCCATCAGCGGCCCCGCGTCGCGCACCGGGCGCACGTCCACCTGGCTGCCCGGCAGGAACGCGACCGCGCCCCCCAGGTCCACGGTGAACCCGCCCTTCACGCGCCCGAAGATCGCGCCCTCGACCTTGTCCTCGTCGGCATAGGCCTTCTCCAGACGGTCCCAGGCGGCCTCGCGGCGCGCCATCTCGCGGGAGATCACGGCCTCGCCGCGGGAGTTCTCCACCTGCCGAAGGAAGACCTCGACCTCGTCGCCGGGCTGGATGCTGGGCTCCTCGCCGGGCTCGGCGAACTCCTTGAGCTCGATCCGCCCCTCCATCTTGTAGCCGACGTCGATGATCGCCTGCCCCGCCTCGATGGCGATGACCCGGCCTTTGACGACCGAGCCTTCCTGCGGGGTGTCGATCTCGAAGCTCTCCTCGAGGAGGGCCTCGAAGTCTTCCATGGAGGCGTCTTTTGCCATGCGCTATGCGTTCCTTATGGGTTCTGACTGGCCGCGCGGTTGTCTCCGCCGGTCTGGGGGATGATTGGTCTGGCCGAATGGAGGCCCTGCGCGGCGCGCGCGCGTGACGGCGCCCCCTCTAACGCCTGCCGCGCCCAAGCGCAACGGTGCGCGCGCCGCGCCGGCCCCGGCCGGGCCGGACTCCCCGCCACGTGACTATGCGGCAGGCACGCGCGGCCCTATCCTTAGCCCTGCAGATCAGGCCCGGCGCCGCATCCGCAGTCCGGCGAGCGTCTTGCAGATCGGAGCGTCCACATGCGACCGTCCATCACCATCCTCCTCGCCGCCGCGACCGCCCTTCCCGTGCAGGCCGCGAGCCTGAAACCCGGCAGCGCCACGTTCCGCGAGATCGGCGACGCGGTGAAGATCACCGTAAGCGTGAACCTCGACGAGGACGACATCGGCGCGATCATCGGCTTCTCCCTGATCGAGGACGACATCTTCTTCGACGATCCGCTCGGCTCCCGTCTCCGCACCTTCGAGGAGGACGACGTGGTCGTGACGGACGGCCTCATCATGGTGATCGACCACATGCTCCTCTTCTCGAACGCGTCGAACGCCTCCGCCGGCTTCGGCGACGACTACGAGGTCGCCCTGACCAACTTCCTCGGCCAACCCCCGGCGGACGAGGACTTCTCGCCGCTCGATTTTCCCGGCTTCGACCTCGCGCGCGATGTCATCGCCGCCGTTCCGGCCGAAATCCCGGTGCCCCCCGCCGCGGCGCTCCTCGCGGGCGGTCTGCTCGCCCTCGCGTCCCTACGCCGTCGCGGGGCCATCGGCAGGCCCTAGGACGCGCCCAGGGGCTCGCGCCGCCCTCTGCCGCCGGCACGCCCAAAGGGCCGGCGGCTCGGTGGGAACGCCCGCCGCCGCCCCGTCCGGCCGCCTCCGCCCATGCCCGGGGGTCGGCCCGCGCGCGCAGCCGCCCTCAGGCCGAGCGGCGCAGCGGCGCGTACATCGCGCCGTCCAGGGCGCGCACCGCGTCGAAGCGCGCGCGCAGCCAGCCCTCGACCGGCGCCGGCACCTCGGCCTGCAGCCCGCCCGGCCCCTCGGTCATGATCGAGACGGTGTGCATCTCGTCGGTATGGGCGCGCGCCACCATGGTGCCGCCCTCCAGGTCCCATTCGTAGACGAGGTAGTCGTGGATCTCCTCCACCGCGCCGGGATCGCCCAGCTCCTCGTGGACGTGCTCGATCCGGTCGGGCGCGCCCGGCTCGCGCCCCTCACCCTCCAGGGCGTCCGCGTCGAACTCGTCGCCGCCGGCACCGATGCCGCCCGGCCCCACTAGGTGGATCATCTCGCCTCCTCCACGATTGCGAACGCGCGCGCGGCAGCGTCCTCGATGCTCATCTCGCTGGTGTCGATCAGGGCCGCGCCCGGCGCGCGCACCAGGGGCGCCTCCGCCCGGCCGGCGTCCCGCGCGTCGCGCAGCCGCACGTCCGCCAGCACGCGCTCGAGGCTCGTGCCCTCGCCCCGCGCCGCCAGTTCGGCATGCCGGCGCGCGGCGCGCACCTCCGCGCTCGCGGTCACGAACAGCTTCACGTCCGCGTCCGGCGCGATCACGGTGCAGATGTCGCGCCCGTCCAGGACCGCGCCGCCCGGCCGGCGGGCGAAGGCGCGCTGGAACGCGAGGAGCGCGGCGCGCACCTCCGGGATCGCCGCCACCTCGGAGGCCGCCGCCGCGGCCGCCGCCCCGCGCAGGTCGTCCGCGCGCAGGTCGTCCGGACCCAGGGCGCGCGCGGCGGCGGCCGGGTCCTCGCCCCGCGCCGCCCGCGCGCCGACCGCGCGGTAGAGGAGGCCCGTGTCCAGATGCGCCAGGCCGAAGCGCGCGGCCACGGCGCGCGCCACCGTGCCCTTGCCGGCGGCGGCCGGGCCGTCGATCGCCACCGTGAAGGGGGCGCCGTCCGTCACTCGCTCGCTCGTCATCGCGCGCCCCGTCCCTGACCTCCCGGACATGTCGTCCCCGCCCCGCCCCCTTGTCAAAGGCGTCCGGGCCGGCGCGGCCCGGCAGCCCGCGAGTGGGCCTCGCCGGCCACGTGACCGCCGCGCCACCCGCCCGCGGAATCGCCAAGGACCGGTGAACGCCCCGCACATCCCATGCGCATGGGATGTGCATGGGATGTGCATGCCCCGTGCATCAGCCGTGCACCGCCCTCTCCGGGCCTAGCCGTCCCCCCGGACCAGCGAGGCGCCGAGCGCCCGCATCAGCCCCTCGAACGCCGGGAAGGAGGTCGCGATCGGCCCCGCGTCGTCCACCGTGACCCCCTCCCTCGACGCCATTCCCGCGATCAGCAGGCTCATCGCGATCCGGTGGTCCAGCCGCGCCGCCACGGTCGCGCCGCCCCGCACCGAGCCCGGCCCGCGCCCGTGCACGATCCACCAGTCCTCGCCCTCCTCGACCTCCACCCCGCAGGCGCGCAGCCCCGTCGCCATCGCGTCGATCCGGTCGCTCTCCTTGACCCGCAACTCCTTGACGCCCCTCATGATCGTCGGCCCCTCGGCATTGGCCGCGACCACCGCCAGGATGGGATACTCGTCGATCATGGAGGCCGCGCGCGCGGGCGGCACCTCCACTCCCCGCATCCCGTCCGAGAACCGCGCCACGAGGTCCGCGGCCGGCTCGCCCCCCTCGATCCGCTCGTCCTCGAGCGTCAGGTCCGCCCCCATCTCGCGCAGCGTCTCGAACAGCCCCGCCCGCGTCGGGTTGAGCCCGATCCGCGGCACCCGCACCTCGCTCCCCGGCACGATCAGGGCGGCGCAGACCGGGAATGCCGCCGAGGACGGATCCCTCGGGACCGCGATGACCTGCCCCGCCAGTTCCGGCTGTCCTGTCAAGGCGATAGCTCGGCGCCCGTCCTCCTCCCCGATCTCGACCGCGGCGCCGAACCCCGCCAGCATCCGCTCGGTATGGTCCCGCGTCGCCTCCGCCTCGAGCACCACCGTCTCCCCCGGCGCGCCCAGCCCCGCCAGCAGGACCGCGCTCTTCACCTGGGCGCTCGGCATCGGCACCGCGTAGCGCACCGGGACCGGCTCCCGCGCCCCCAGGAGCGTGAGCGGCAGACGCCCCCCCTCCCGCCCGAAGGCCCGCGCGCCGAAGAGGGCCAGGGGGTCGGTCACCCGCCCCATCGGCCGGCCGTTGAGGGACGCGTCCCCGGTGAACGTGGCCGCGATCGGCGTCGTCGCCATCGCGCCCATGATCAGCCGCACGCCGGTGCCCGAGTTGCCGCAGTCGATCACCCGGGTCGGCTCGGCCCAGCCGCCCACGCCGCGCCCGTGGATCGACCAGGCGCCCTCCGCGCTGCGCTCCACCTCTGCTCCGAAGGCTCGCATCGCCCCTGCGGTGGCGAGCACGTCCTCCCCCTCCAGCAGGCCCGTCACGACGGTCTCTCCGACCGCCAATGCGCCCAGGATCAGCGATCTGTGCGAGATCGACTTGTCGCCCGGGACCACGGCGGTCCCGCGCAGGGGGCCGGCGGGGCGGGCGGTCATCGGCGTGGCGGGGCCGTGGCTCATGTCCGGCTCATGGGGGGCGTCTCCTCGGGGCCGCCACTGATACCGCGCTGGCGCCGCGCGGCAACCGTCAGGCGCGCACGAACGTCAGGTAGTGCCGCGCCCGCCCCTCGCGCACCGCCTTCGCCTCGTAGCGCGTGCGGGTCCAGTCCGCCCAGGGCTCGCGCCAGTCGGCGGCGCGCCGGGCGGTCCAGGCGAATCCCGCGCGGGGGCACTCGACCAGGGCCTGCTCCACGTAGCTCCCGATATCCGTCGCGATGCGGAGCTCGGCGCCCGGCGCCATGACGCGTTGGAGCGGCGCCAGATGGTCCTGGGTGACGAACCGCCGGCGGCGGTGGCGCGCCTTCGGCCACGGGTCGGGATAGAGGAGGAACGCCCGCTCGACGGACCCGGCTGGCAGCACGTCCATCAGGTCGCGCGCGTCGCCGGGATGGACCCGGACGTTCCCGGCCGGCAGGCGCCGGAGCTTGCCCAGCAGCATCGCGACGCCGTTGACGTAGGGCTCCGCTCCGATGATCCCGACCTCGGGGTGCAGGGTCGCCTGATGGATCAGGTGCTCGCCGCCGCCGAAGCCGATCTCGAGCCAGAGGGGCCGCCCGCCGAAGAGCGCGGCGGGATCGAGCGGGCGCCGGTCCGGGTTCTCCTCCGGGGCGACGGCGCCGGGAGAGAGCGCCGCCAGATCCTCCGCGAGGTAGCGCTCCTGCGAGGGCTTGAGATGCTTGCCCTTGCGCCGCCCATAGAAGTTGCGTCGCTCCGTCATCGCCGGGGCGGGCCGAGCCGGGGCCGAAGCGCGCGGATCGGCGCGGGGCGCACGATCTTGCTCAAGATCGTGCGCCCCCCGAGCCTTCAGCGCATCGCGGCCTTGAGGGCGTCCGCGAGGTCGGTTCGCTCCCAGGAGAATCCCCCGTCGGCATCCGGTGCGCGACCGAAATGCCCGTAGGCCGCGGTGCGCTGATAGATGGGGCGGTTCATGCCCAGATGCTCGCGGATGCCGCGCGGGGTCAGGTCCATGACGTCCGTCGCCGCGCGCTCGATCTCCTGGTCCGGCGCCTGCCCGGTGCCGTGCGTGTCGACATAGAGCGACAGCGGCCGCGCCACGCCGATGGCATAGGAGAGCTGCAGCGTGCAGCGCGTGGCCAATCCGGCGGCGACGACGTTCTTGGCCAGGTAGCGCGCGGCGTAGGCGGCCGAGCGGTCCACCTTGGTCGGGTCCTTTCCCGAGAACGCGCCGCCGCCGTGGGGCGCCGCGCCGCCATAGGTGTCGACGATGATCTTCCGCCCCGTCAGACCGGCGTCCCCGTCCGGCCCGCCGATGACGAAGGTGCCGGTCGGGTTCACGTGCCAGGTCGTCGCCTCGGTGATCCAGCCGGACGGCAGGACCTCGCGGATATAGGGCTCCACGATGGCGCGGATGTCGTCGGAGCTCTGGTCCTCGCTCTCGTGCTGGGTGCTGAGCACGATCGAGGTGGCCTCCACCGGGCGGCCGTCCTCGTAGCGCAGGCTGAGCTGGCTCTTGGCGTCGGGGCGGAGCGTCGGCTCGGCGCCGGACTTGCGCACCTCGGCCAGCCGCCGGAGGATGGCATGCGCGTACTGGATCGGCGCGGGCATCAGCTCGGCCGTCTCGTCGACGGCGTAGCCGAACATGATCCCCTGATCGCCGGCGCCCTCGTCCTTGTTCTCGCGGGCGTTCACGCCCTGCGCGATGTGCGCGGACTGCTCGTGCAGGAAGTTCAGGACGTGGCAGGTGTTCCAGTGGAACTTCTCCTGCTCGTAGCCGATCTCCTTGATGCAGTCGCGGGCGATCTGCCCGATCCGGCCCATGTAGTTCTTCAGCCGCTCCTGGTCCGACAGGCCGACCTCGCCGCCGACCACGACCATGCCGGTGGTCGCGAACGTCTCGCAGGCGACGCGCGCCTCGGGCTCCTCGGTGAGGAAGGCGTCCAGCACGGCGTCCGATATCCGGTCGCAGACCTTGTCGGGATGGCCCTCCGACACGGATTCGGAGGTGAAGACGTAGTTCGATCGGGCCATCGGGCGCTCCGCTGTGTGGTGGCGGCCCGCCGCCAGGAAGCCGTTGACGGGCCTGCGCCGCCTATCGATGCCCCAGGGTCCGGTCAATCGGCCCCGCGCGGCGCCGCCAGCCCAGGAGCGCCAGCAGGAGCGCCGACGCCGCCAGCACCGGCGCGTCCCCCGTCCGCACGTAGGGCGTGGGCGGCAAGGCGGGCGGCAGGGGCGCGTCGAGATGGCCGGGCGTGCGCGGCGGCAGGCGGGCGGTCACCGTGCCGGCGGCGTCGATCATCGCCGTGATCCCGGTATTGGCGACCCGGGCGAGGGGAAGGCCGGTCTCGGCGGCGCGCAGCCGCGCCTGCGCCAGGTGCTGCGCCGGGCCGGCGCCGCGCCCGAACCAGGCGTCGTTGGTGATCTGCACGATCAGGCGCGGCCGCTCCGGCAGGCGGAGCATCGCCGGGAACACCGCCTCGTAGCAGATGAGGATCGCGGCAGGGCCGACCCCCGGCAGGTCGATCGTCCCCGGACCCGGACCGGCCGCGAACCCCATGGACCCGCCGCCGGCCAGGCCCTGCAGGCCGAGCGCGCCGATCAGCCCGGCGAAGGGCACGTACTCGCCGAACGGCACCAGATGATGCTTGTCGTGGATCGCGGCGGGCGCCCCGGAGACATCCAGGAGGATTGCGGCGTTGCGGCTGCGGGCGCCGTCGAAGCGCTGCGCGCCCAGGAGGATCGGCGCGGACGCTCCTCCAGCGGCCCGCGCCAGGAACGGGCCGGCCTCCTCCAGCCAGGAGGGGATCGCCGTCTCCGGCCAGAGGATCGCGTCCGGCGCGGGGGCGGCCGCGCTGGCGTCGACGAGGCGGGCGGCGAAGATTTCCGCCATGTCGGCGCGCCATTTGAGGTGCTGGGCGGCATCGGGCTGGACCATGCGGATCACCGGGGCGTCCGGCGCGGCGGCGGGCACGTCCCGTGCCGCGCCCGCGATCCAGGCCGCGCCGAGCAGCGCCGCCGCGGCGCCCGCGGGGGCGGCCCGCCGCGACGCGGCCGCCGCCGCCACCGCCGCGGCGGCGGACAGGAGCGCGAGGTCCAGCAGGGGCGGCCCGCCGAGCGGCGCCAGCGCCCGCAGCGGCGTGTCGATCAGGGCCTGCCCCGGCGCGGCCCAGGGAAATCCGGTGAACACCCGCATCCGCAGGGCCTCGGCCAGGGTCCAGGCGGCGGGCAGCGCCAGGAACGCCCGGCCGGGCGCGAGCCGGACCGACGCCCAGAACGCCGCCGCCGGAAAGAGCGCCAGCCCTCCGGCGAGCAGCACCAGCGCGAAGGGCGCCATCCAGCCGTGCCGTGGAGCGTCCACCAGGAAGGGCTCCACGATCCAGTGCATCGCGACGGCGAAATGGCCCGCGCCGAACGCCCATCCGACCAGCGCCGCGCGTCCGGGCGGGAGGGGCGCGGCCAGGGCCATGGCCAGGGCCGTGCCGAGGATCGCGAGCGGCCACAGGCCCCATGGCGCCTGGCCCAGGGCCGCCGCCGCGCCCGCCGCGGCCGCGGCCGTCATCAGTGCCGCCCGCCTCCGGGGCGGGCCGATCATCCCGCCGGCGGCGCCGCGCGGGGCGGCCGCGTCGCCGCGGGGCGGCGGGCGCCGGGCATGCGCACCCGCACCCGCTTTATCCGCCGCGGATCGGCGTCGACGACCTCGAGCTCGGCGCCCGACGGATGCGGGATCACCTCGCCCCGCGCCGGCACCCGGCCCGACAGGAGGAAGACGACGCCGCCCAGCGTGTCGATCTCCTCGTCCGTGCCGGCGGGGGTGAGGGGGGCGCCGATCGCCTCCTCGAACTCGCCCAGGGGCACGCGCGCCTGCGCGAGGTAGACGCCCGGCCCCTCCTCGGTCCAGAGCTGCCCCTCGAGCTTGTCGTGCTCGTCCTCGATCTCGCCGATGACCTGCTCGATCAGGTCCTCGAGGGTCACCAGCCCGTCCACCCCGCCGTACTCGTCGATCACCAGGGCCATGTGCGTCCGGTCTGCCTGCATCTTCTGCAGCAGGACGCCGATCGGCATGGAAGGCGGCGCGAAGAGGAGCGGGCGCAGCTCGGCCCGCAGGTCGAACGCGTCGCCGTCGCCGAACCCGTGCCGCAGCGCGAGATCCTTGAAGTGGATGAGGCCGATGGGCGCGTCGAGGGTGCCCTCGAACACCGGCAGGCGGGTGTAGTGCGTCTCGCGGAACAGGGAGACGAGGTCGCCGAGCGCGATGTCGACGGGGACGGCGTCGATCTCGGCGCGCGGCACGCCCACCTCCTCCACGCGCATCCGCCGCAGGTTGGCTATTCCGGGCATGCCCGGGGGGGCCGCGTGGGTCGGCGCCGGCGACGCGGCCGCGCCGGGCGTCAGGGCGGCGAGCATCCGCGACAGCAGGCCGTCCCCGGAGGAGGGCGGCGCCGGGCTCGGCCGGGCTGGTTCGGGCGGGGGGCGGCGCTCGCGGACGTGACCCGGGGCCGGCCTCGCGGCCTCGGGCTCGGCCGGACCCTTGGGCGCGCCGCCGGTCGCGGGCCGGGGCGCGCGCCCCTGTCCTTCGGATGCCGTATCGCCCGTGGCGCTTCGCCTGTCGCCGCTCATGCCGTGTCCGGAGCCTCGTCCGGGGAGGTCGGCCCCGCGTCCTCGCCGGCATAGGGGTCCGGCACCTCGATCGACGCCAATATGCGCCGCTCCACCCCCTCCATCAAGGCGGCGGCGCCATCATCGCCGTGGTCATGACCCAGAAGGTGCAGGACGGCGTGCACGACGAGGTGCGCGACATGGTGCTCGAGCGACTTGCCCTGCGCCGCCGCTTCCCGCGCGCAGGTGCCGTACGCGATCGCCACGTCGCCGAGCGCGTCCGGCGGCGCGTCCCCCGGCATGAGGGTCTCGGTGGGCCAGGACAGCACGTTGGTCGGCGCGGCGCGCCCGCGGAACGCCTCGTTCAGCACCGCGATGCGTGAGTCGTCGCAGGCCAGGAGCGCGATCTCGTGGGCGGAGGGGTCGAGCCCGGCATCCGACAGGGTCGCCCGGGCGGCACGCTCGGCCAGGGCCGGCAGGTCGAGGGCGCGCCAGGCGGCATCCTCGACGATGGCGTCTACGGTGGGCGTCACGGCAGCGCAGGTGGCACCCCCCGGCGCCGCCCGCAAGGGGCGCGCCGTCAGGCGCGCGCCGCGTCGTCCCCGTCATAGGCCTCGATGATGGCGGCGACGAGCGGGTGGCGCACGACGTCGCGCGCGGTGAAGTAGTTGAACCCGATCCGCTCGATCCCCTTGAGGAGGCGCTCGGCATCCGCGAGGCCCGAGGTCACGCCGCGCGGCAGGTCGACCTGCGTTCGGTCACCGGTCACGACCATGCGGCTGCCCTGGCCGAGGCGCGTCAGGAACATCTTCATCTGCATCGAGGTCGCGTTCTGCGCCTCGTCCAGCACGACGAAGGCGTTGGAGAGCGTGCGCCCGCGCATGAAGGCGAGCGGCGCGATCTCGATCTTCTTCTCCTCCATCAGCTTGGCCATCTGCCGCCCCGGAAGGAAGTCGTTCAGCGCGTCGTAGAGCGGCTGCATGTAGGGGTCGACCTTGTCCTTCATGTCGCCCGGCAGGAAGCCCAGGCGCTCGCCGGCCTCCACCGCGGGGCGCGACAGGACGATGCGGTCCACCTGCCCGGTGATGAACATCGACACCCCGACCGCCACCGCGAGGTAGGTCTTGCCGGTGCCCGCCGGGCCGATCCCGAAGGCGAGATCGCTGTCGAAGAGGCTCCGGACATAGGCGCGCTGCGCCTCGGTGCGGGGCTCCACGGTCTTCTTGCGCGTCTTCACCTCGACGGCGCCGCGGGGCAGCAGCTCCATCTGGTCGCCGGCGCGGGTGCCGGTGCCCGCCGCGCTGCCGCCCAGGCGGAGCTCGGCCTCGACATCGGCGGGATCGACGCTTCGCCCGGCCGCGGCCCGGTCCTGGAGCGCGGTCAGGATCTCGGCCGCCTTGGCGCGCGCGCCCTCCTCCCCGATCAGGCGCAGGGCGTTGCCGCGCTGCACGATCTGCAGACCGAGGCGCTCTTCGAGGAGGGTCAGGTTGGCGCCGAAGGCCCCGGTGAGGACGGCGAGGTGGGCATTGTCGGCGATCTCAAGAACCTGCTCGCCCGGATCGGACGGAGCGGTCTGCGAGGCGGGGCTTATGGCCAAGGCGCTCTCCGGCTGGGCTGCGTTTCGTCCGAGGGTGGGGCGGCGGCGGCCCCCTGGCAAGGGCGCATGCTCAACGGGCGGGCCCGGCCTGCTCGGCGGCGAGCGAGTTCGGGCCGGCGGAGGCGATCCGCACCGGCACGATGGCACCCGGAGGCGGGGGCGCGGCCCCGTCCGGCGCGGTCAGGTGCACGGCCATCAGATGCTCGGACTTGCCGGCCATCTGCCCCTCGTGCCGGCCGGCCCGCTCGACGAGGACGGTGGCCTCGCGTCCCACCATCGCGTCCAGCGCCGCGCGCTGCATCCGCGTCAGGAGCGCCTGCAGCCGCTGCAGCCGCTCGTCGGCCTCCGCCGCGTCCACCTGGCCGCCGCGCTCGGCCGCAGGCGTGCCGGGGCGGGGCGAATACTTGAACGAGTAGGCATGGGCGTAGCCCGCCGCCTCGATCACGGCGAGCGTGTCCGCGAAGTCGGCCTCGGTCTCGCCGGGGAAGCCCACGATGAAATCGCCCGACAGCGCGATGTCGGGGCGCGCGGCGCGGATGCGCTCGAGCAGGCGCAGGTAGCCCGCGGCGGTGTGCTTGCGGTTCATCGCCTTCAGGACCCGGTCGCTGCCCGACTGCACCGGCAGGTGAAGGTAGGGCATGAGCTCGGGCACCTCGGCATGGGCGGCGATGAGGTCGTCCCCCATGTCGTTCGGGTGCGACGTCGTGTAGCGCACCCGCTCGATGCCCCGGGCCGCGGCGATCCGGCGGATCAGTCCCGCGAGCGTCTCGCCCCCGGCCGCGTAGGCGTTGACGTTCTGGCCCAGCAGCGTGACCTCTCGCACGCCGCGCGCGGCCAGGCCCTCGGCCTCCTCCACCACGCGGGCGGGATCGCGGCTGACCTCCGCGCCGCGGGTGTAGGGCACCACGCAGAAGGCGCAGAACTTGTCGCAGCCCTCCTGGACGGTGAGGAAGGCGCTCGGCGCCCGGCGCGCGAGCGCGCCGCCAGCGCGCGCGGGCAGATGCGCGAACTTGTCCTCCTCGGGCATGTCGGTGTCGATCGCCGTCTCCCCCGCCCTGGCGCGCGCGGCCAGCTCCGGCAGGCGGTGATAGGCCTGCGGGCCGACGACGAGGTCCACCGCCCGCTGCCGCGCCGCGATCTCCGCCCCCTCGGCCTGCGCCACGCAACCCGCGACGCCGATGCGCAGGTCCGGGTTCGCGGCCTTGAGCGGCGCCAGGCGGCCGAGCTCGGAATACACCTTCTCGGCCGCCTTCTCGCGGATGTGGCAGGTGTTGAGAAGGATCAGGTCCGCCGCCTCGGGGGTGTCCACGGCCTCGTAGCCGTCCGGCCCGGCGGCCAGCGCCTCGGCCATGCGCTCGCCGTCGTAGACGTTCATCTGGCAGCCATAGGTGCGGAGGTAGAGCTTGCGGGTCATGCCGGCCGCCTAGCGCGCCGCGGGGCGTGTCGCAACGCGAACGGCTAGATCTCGCGCAGGCGGATCACCACGTCGACGCTCGCGATCTCGGTTCCCGCGGGCGCGGCGGGCACGGCGGCCAGACGCAGCTCGGCGGCCGGCGCGTCGGTGAGCGTGCCGCGCCCCTCCCAGTAGAAATGGGGGTGGTCGTCGGTCCGGGTGTCGAAATAGCTCCGCGCGCCGTCGACGGTGACCTCGCGCATGAGGCCCGCGTCGCAGAAGGCCCGCAACGTGTTGTAGACGGTCGCCAGGCTGACGCCCTGCCCGCCCGCCGCGGCGGCGCCGTGAAGGCTCTCGGCGGTCACGTGGCGGTCGCGCCCGTCGCCCACCAGCAGACGCGCGAGGGCGAGGCGCTGACGGGTCGGGCGCAGGCCCGCGCCATGCAGCCAGTCGGCGCCGCGGGCGCCCGGATCGGGGTCTTGGCTCGTCACGTGGGCTATCTACAGGGCGGGCCGCGCCTTTTCAATGCAGGCCCGCGCCCGGGCCGCCTTGCGTGCCGGGAAAACCGGGTGCTACCCCGAGGACGCGCGACCCCGAGGAGACCCGCATGTCAGGTAGACCGACCGCCTTCGACAAGGAGGACCTCCTGTCGTGCGCCCGGGGGGAGATGTTCGGCCCCGGCAATCCGCAGCTGCCCGAGCCGCCGATGCTGATGATGGACCGCGTGACCGACATCTCGTCGGAGGGCGGCGCGCACGGCAAGGGCCACGTCGTCGCCGAGCTCGTGATCGACCCGGGCCTCTGGTTCTTCGCCTGCCATTTCCCCGGCGATCCGGTGATGCCGGGCTGCCTCGGGGTGGACGCCCTGTGGCAGCTCACGGGCTTCAACCTCGGCTGGCGCGGGATGACCGGACGCGGCCGCGCGCTCGGCGCCGGCGAGATCAAGTTCTCCGGGATGGTCACGCCATCGACCGCCCTCGTGACCTACCATGTCGACTTCACCCGCGTGATCGACCGGCGGCTCAAGATGGGCGTCGCGGACGGCCGCATGCTCGCCGACGGGGAGGAGGTCTACACCGTCTCGGGCATGAAGGTCGGGCTCTTCACCGAGGAGGCCGGCGCTTGACCGGGTTCGCGGACTTCCCCTCGGGCCGGCGCGTCGTCGTCACCGGGCTCGGCGTGATCTCGTCCCTGGGCACGGACGCGGACACGGTCGCGGACGCCCTGCGCACGGGGCGGTCCGGCATCACCTTCGCACCCGAATATGCCGAGCGCGGCTTCCGGTCGCAGGTCCACGGCGTGCCGGACGTCGACCTCCCGGCGCGGATCGACAAGCGGCAGCTGCGCTTCATGGGCGACGGGGCGGCCTATGCCTATCTCGCGATGGAGCAGGCGATCGCCGATAGCGGCCTGGAGCCGGGCGAGGTCTCGAGCGAGCGCACGGGCCTCATCGCGGGCTCCGGCGGGCCGTCCACCGCCAACCTCCACGCCGCGTTCCAGACGGTGATCGAGAAGGGCGCGCCCAAGCGGATGGGGCCGTTCATGGTCACGCGCGGCATGTCCTCCACCGTGAGCGCCTGCCTCGCCACGCCCTTCGCCATCAAGGGCTTGAACTACTCGATCACGTCCGCCTGCTCGACCTCCCTGCACTGCATCGGCAACGCCGTGGAGCAGATCCAGATGGGCAAGCAGGACGTGATCTTCGCCGGCGGCGGCGAGGAGGTGCACTGGACGCTGTCCTGCCTCTTCGACGCGATGGGCGCCATGTCCTCGAAGTTCAACGACCGGCCGACCCAGGCCTCCCGCCCGTTCGACGCGGCCCGCGACGGGTTCGTGATCTCGGGGGGCGGCGGGATGCTGGTCCTGGAGGAGCTCGGGCACGCCCGCGCCCGGGGGGCCAAGATCTACGGCGAGGTCACCGGCTACGGCGCGACCTCCGACGGCGCCGACATGGTCGCGCCCTCCGGCGAGGGCGGGGCCCGCGCCATGGCCGAGGCGATCCGCCATCTGGGCGACCGCTCCGTGACCTACGTGAACGCGCACGGCACGGGCACGCCGGTCGGCGACGTCCCGGAGATGGAGGCCGTGCGCAAGGTGCTGGGCGAGGACCACCCCCCCGTCGCCTCCTCCAAGTCGCTGGCCGGGCACAGCCAGGGCGCGACCGGCGCCCTCGAGGCGATCTACTGCCTCCTGATGATGGAGCGCGGCTTTCTCCAGGGCAGCGCCAACGTGGACGAGCTGGACCCCGCCTTCCGCCAGGGCGAGGTCCTGACCGAGACACGGGATGCGCAGATCGATACGATCCTCACCAATTCCTTCGGCTTCGGGGGCACGAACGCCTCCATCGCCCTGAGCAAGATGCGGGACTGACCATGGCGGGAACGAAGCACGGCCTGATGGCCGGTAAGAAGGGCCTGGTGATGGGGGTCGCGAACGACCGGTCGATCGCCTGGGGGATCGCGAAGGCCCTGCACGCCGAGGGCGCCGAGATGCTGACGACCTATCAGGGCGCGGCCTTCGGCAAGCGCGCCGAGCCGCTCGCCTATCAGGTCGGCGGCATCGCGGTCGATTGCGACGTGACCGACCCGGCGAGCATGGATTCCATGATCGAGACGCTGCATGGGTGCTGGCACGAGATCGACTTCGTCGTCCACGCCATCGCCTATACCGACAAGGCCGAGCTCGCCGCGGACTTCAAGTTCCGCGACACCAGCCGGGAGAACTACCTCCGGACGATGGAGATCAGCGCCTGGTCGCTGGTGGACGTGGCCCGCCGGGTCGCGCCGATGATGCAGGGCGGCGGCGCGATCCTGACCCTGACCTTCCAGGGCTCGGACCGGGTCACGCCCTGCTACAACGTGATGGGCGCCGCCAAGGCCGCGCTGGAGGCGAACGTGAAGTACCTGGCGGCCGACCTGGGACCCGAGGGCATCCGCGTGAACGCCCTCTCCCCCGGCCCGATGAAGACGCTCGCCGGAAGCGCCATCGGCGGCGCGCGGCGCACCTACAAGCACACCGAAGCGAACGCCCCGCTGGGCACGAACGCGGACCTTGCCGCGATCGGCGGCACGGCGGTCTGGCTCGCATCCGACTGGGGCGCCATGACCTCGGGGGAGGTCGTGCACATCGACGGCGGCTACCACGTCATGGGCATGCCCCGACTGGAGAATATCTAGGCGCCGTTCATCCGTCCTTAAGGGTGGGGCGGCATCAACCGGACGGCATACCGCGCCGCACCGGAGTTGCTGATGACCGACGAGCCCATTCCCCTGCCCCGCATCCTCGTGGTCGAGGACAATCCCGTGAACCAGCTCGTCATCTCCGCCATGCTCCGCGGCCATGCCGAGCTGGAGATCGCCTCGGACGGGCGCGACGCGTTGGAGATCCTCGCCGCGCGGGATTTCGACGGCGCGTTGATCGACATCCGGATGCCGGTCATGGACGGCGAGACGATGATGGCGCACTGGCGGGAAATCGAACGCGCCGAGGGCCGGCCCCGCCTGGCCGCCGCGGCCTGCACGTCCAACGTTCAGCCCGGGGAGGTCCGCCGGATGGAGGCCGCGGGCTTCGACCGGCATATCAGCAAGCCCGTGATGCTGCCCGAACTGCGCGCCTTGATCGCCTGGATGGGCGATCCCGCGCGGGAGGCGGCCGGAGCGCCGGCCGACGCCTAGCCCGCAAGGAGCGCCCGCGCGGCCTCGCGCGCGGCCGGGGTCACGTCGGCGCCGGAGATCATCCGCGCGATCTCGTCGACCCGGTCGGCGGCGGCCAGCGGCGTGACCACCGAGGTCGTGACCTCGCCCGCCACGTCCTTGCGCACCTGCCAGTGCGCGTCTCCCAGCGCCGCGACCTGCGGCGAGTGCGTCACGACCAGCACCTGCGCGCCGGCGGCCAGCGCCTTCAACCGGCGGCCAACCGCATCCGCCGTCGCGCCGCCGACGCCGCGATCGATCTCGTCGAAGATCATCGTCAGCCCCTTCGCCTCGCGGGTCAGGGAGACCTTCAACGCCAGCAGGAACCGCGACAGCTCGCCCCCCGAGGCGATGCGCGCCAGCGGGCCGGATGGCGCGCCGGGATTGGTCGCGACGGTGAACTGAACCGCGTCGCGACCGTCGGGGCCGGGCTCGGCGGGGGAGACCTCGGTCGTGAAGACCGCGCGTTCCATCTTGAGGGGCGCGAGTTCGGCCGCCATGTCCCGGTCCAGCCGGCCGGCCGCCTCGGCGCGCAGAGCGGTGAGCGCGGCCGCGGCCTCGTCATAAGAGGCGCCGGCACGGGCCATCGCGGCCTCCAGCGCGGCGATGTGCCCCTCCCCGGCGTCCAGCTCGGCCAATCTGACGCGCAGGCCCTCGGCGAAGCCGCCCAGGTCGTCGGGCGCCACCCCGTGCTTTCGCGCCATCGCGCGCAGGGCGAAGAGCCGCTCCTCGGCCTCCTCCAGCTCGCGGTCGTCGAAGGTGAGCGCGTCGGCCGCATCCGCGACGCCGCGCCCGGCCTCATCCAATGCCTCGATCGCGCGCTCGAGCGCGGCGAGGGGCCCATCGAGCCGCCCGTCCGCCCGGTCCGCGACGCCCGATAGCCAGCGCATCGCGTCCGACGCCGATCCCTCCGCGCCCTTCATCCCGATGGCGTCCGCCGCGCGGCCGACATCCTCCAGCAGCCGACCGGCCGCCTGCATCAGACGCCGCCTCGAATCCAGCGCCGCGTCCTCTCCCGGGCGGGGATCCATCGCGTCCAGCTCCTCCACGGAATGGCGCAGGAACGCCTCCTCCTCCCGGATCTCCGCCAGCGAGGCGCGCGCGCCCTCCAGGGCCTTCGCCGCCGCCCCCCGCGCCCGCCACGCCGCGCGCACGGCGGCCATCGCCCCCTCCGCTCCGGCATAGGAATCGAGGAGCTGCCGATGGCCGCGCGGGTTCAGGAGCCCGCGATCGTCATGCTGCCCGTGCAGCTCGACCAGGGTCTCCGACAAGCGGCGCAGCGTCTCGCCGGGGGCGCGCACGCCGTTGATCCATGCCGTCTTGCGCCCGTCGGCCCCGTTCACGCGACGCAACAAGACCTCGCCGTCCTCGACCGCGATCCCGGCCTCGGCAAGCACCTCCAGGCCCGGATGGCCGGGGGCCAGATCGAAGGCCGCGGTCACCTCCCCCTGCGCCGCACCCGTCCGCACCAGGTCCGCCCGGCCGCGCCAACCCAGCACGAAGCCCAGTGAATCCAACAGGATCGACTTGCCAGCTCCGGTCTCCCCGGTGAGCACGTTGAGGCCCTCTCCCCAGTCGAGGGAGAGCCGCTCGATCAGGAGCATGTCTCGGATATCGAGGCTGCGCAGCATCGCGCGGTGCTAGCACCCGCCCCGGGGGAACGGAACGGGGACCTAGAGCCACTCCCCGCGGATCGCCTGCCGGTAGATCGCGCGCAGCCACCCCTCGCCGGACGCCTCGGGCGTGAGGCCGCGGCGCGCCAGCAGCGCGAAGCTGTCCTCGTAGAAGGGCGAGGACTGATAGTTGTAGCCCAGGATCGCGCCCGCGGTGCGCGCCTCGTCCTCCAGCCCGAGCGACAGGTACGCCTCGACCAGCCTATGCAGCGCCTCGGGCGTGTGGGTCGTCGTCTCGAAATCCTCGACCACGGCGCGGAAGCGGTTGATCGCGGCCGGCCAGTGCTTGCGCTTGAGGTAGTATCGCCCGATCTCCATCTCCTTGGCCGCGAGGTGGTCGAAGGCGAGGTCGAACTTCTGCACCGAGGACCTTGCGTACGCGCTGTCGGGATACTGCTCGATCACCGAGCGCAGCGACTGCAGCGCCTGGAATGTCAGGCCCTGGTCCCGGCCGATCTCGTCGATCTGATCGTAGTAGCTGAGCGCGAGGAGGTACTGCGCGTAGGCGGCGTCCTCGTCGGCGGGGTAGAAGTCGAGATATCGCTGCGCGGCGGCGCGGGCCTCCTCGTAGGCATCGGCCTCGTGATAGGCGAAGGCCTGCATGATGAGGGCCCGCTTCGCGAACTCGGAATAGGGGAACAGGCGCTCGACCTCGGCGAAGGTCAGGGCCGCGTCCCCGGGTTCGCCTCGGGCGAGCTCGCGCTCGGCGCTCTGATAGATGCCGGCCGCGCCCAGGCCCTCGATGTCGGGCTCGCGCGCCGCGCAGGCGGCCAGGAAGGCCAGTCCCGCCAGGGACGCGATCCGGATCGGTCTGGCAAGCGACATTCTCTCGGCGCCCCCTCGGCCCACGTCGTCGCCTCGCCCTAGCACGGGCGGAGGGCGGGGGAAAACGGCCATCAGCGCCGAGGCGTCAGGCTGCGGCCGGCATGTCGCTCGCATGCAGCCCGGCGCCGGGAAGGCGCGCGGCGATGCGCGCGTCGCAGCGGACCATCCGGAAGGCCGAAGGGTCGGCAAAGAGGGCCCGCAGGACGGCGTTGGTCATCGCGTGCCCCGAGCGCACGCCCACGTAGCGGCCCAGGATCGGCGCGCCGGCCAGCGCCAGATCGCCGAGCGCGTCCAGCATCTTGTGCCGCACCGGCTCGTCCGAACGGCGCAGGCCGCCGATGCTGACGACCTCGGCGCCGTCGACGACGACGGCGTTCTCCATCGTGCCGCCGAGGGCGAGGCCACGGGCGCGCATCGCCTCGACGTCCGCCCGGCGACAGAAGGTGCGCGCGTCGCAGAGCTCACGGACGAACGCCCCGTTGGCGAGGCTCAGGGCCTTGTCCTGTCGCCCGATGGCGGCGTCCGCGAAGTCGATGTGGAACTCGATCGCGAGGGCCGGCGCGGGCTCCAGCCGGGCAAGGGCGCCGCCGCGCCGCACCTCCACCGGGCGCAGGACCTCGATCGCACGACCGTCGCCATTCTGCGCTCGGATGCCGGCGGCGAGGATCGCCACGACGAAGGGCCGCGAGGAGCCGTCGAGGATCGGGACCTCGGGACCGTCGATGTCGATCACCGCGTTGCGCACGCCGCAGCCGGCCAGCGCGGCCATCAGATGCTCGGTCGTGCCGACCTCGACATCGGCGACGTTCACGAGCCGGGTGCAGAGCTCGGCGGGGCGAACCGCGTCCCAGATCGCGGGAACCATCGGATCGAGCCCCACCACGTCGGTGCGGCGGAACCAGATTCCGTGACCGGCGCGCGCGGGGCGGATCGCGATGGCGGCGGGGCGGCCCGAATGGAGTCCGACCCCGTCGAGCCGGACGATGCGCGCGATCGTGGTCTGCATCAGGATCGTCCCTCGGGCCCGTCGGGGGCCGGCCGTGAGAACGTAGATAGGAGGGCGAGCCGGCGGTCTCAAATAAAGCATTGCGACGGTCTGCTACAGTCGTCGGAAGGGCAACGGATCGTGCCCAGTTCCCTGTTCTAGAACGAGAAACGGGGACCGCCCATGGCGATCCCCGTCCCCTTGCTCTCCGGCGGACGCATCGCGCGCCCGCGTGACGGCGCGCGTCAGTTCGCCTGGCGGCGGAGGAAGGCCGGAATCTCGATCCGCTCGTCCTGCGGCGCCTCGGCCTCGAACGCGGCGCCGCCATGCCCCGCGCCCGGCTCGGCATGGCCGGTCATCCGCCCGATCAGGCTGCCCAGCCCGGGACGGCGGGCCGCCGCCGCCCCGCCCCGCTCCGCGCCCGGCACGGCACGGGGTCCCTTCGCCGCGACCTCGCGCAGGCGGGCGAGGGTCTCGGGGCTTGGCTGTCCGGCCACCCGGGGGCGCGGCGCGACGAAGCTCTCCGGCGTGGCGGCGAAGGCCGCAGGAGCCGCCACGACGGGCGCGGGACGCGGCGCCGGGCGATAGGCCGGCGGCGGGAGGTCGCCCTCCGCGTCTTCGGTGGCCGGGGCCTCGAACGGGATCACCTCCGGCTCGGCCTGGGCCGCGACGCGCACGGGCTCCGGCGCCGTCACGGCGGCGGGCGGCTTCGGGGCGGCCACGGCGACCTTGGCCGGGACGTCGCGGACCGTGCGGCTGCCGGAGTCGCGTCGCGGCAGGGGCGTCGCCATCTCGGCCTCGGCGGCGTCGATCCCGGTCGCGACGACCGAGACGCGGATGCGACCCACCATGTCGGGGTCGAGGCACGAGCCGACGATGATGTTCGCGTCCGGATCGACCTGATCGCGGATCACGTTCGCGGCCTCGTCCAGCTCGAAGAGCGTCATGTCCGGCCCGCCGGTCACGTTGATCAGACACGCCCTGCGCGCCCTTGAGGGACATCCCGTCCAGGAGCGGATTGGTGATCGCCATCTCGGCGGCGGCCTTCGCGCGGTCGGGGCTGTCCTCGCTGGACGCCTCGCCGGTGCCCATCATCGCCTTGCCCATCTCGTCCATGACCGAACGGATGTCGGCGAAGTCGAGGTTCATGTGTCCCGGCCGCACCATCAGGTCGGTGACGCCCTTCACGCCCTGGTAGAGGACGTCGTCGGCCATGCCGAACGCGTCGGCGAAGGTCGTCTCGGGCGTGGCCAGGCGGAACAGGTTCTGATTCGGGATGATGATCAGCGTGTCGACGACGCGCTGGAGCGCCTCGATGCCCTCCTCGGCCTGGCGCATCCGCCTGGTGCCCTCGAAGGTGAAGGGCTTGGTCACCACCCCGATGGTCAGGACGCCCAGCTCGCGGGCGGCGTGGGCGATGATCGGCGCGGCGCCGGTGCCGGTGCCACCGCCCATCCCGGCGGTGATGAAGCACATGTGCGCCCCGGCGAGGTGGTCGATGATCGCCTCGATGTTCTCTTCGGCCGCCGCGGCCCCGATCTCGGGCTTGGCGCCGGCGCCGAGGCCCTCGGTCACCTTCACGCCCATCTGCACCTTGTGCGGCGCGGTGGAGTGGAGGAGCGCCTGCGCGTCGGTGTTCCCGACGACGAAATCGACCCCGTCCAGATCCTTGGAGATCATGTTGTCGACCGCGTTGCCGCCGGCG
Source organism: uncultured Alphaproteobacteria bacterium (assembly GCA_963832275.1). Lineage (GTDB taxonomy): Bacteria > Pseudomonadota > Alphaproteobacteria > Rhodobacterales > Rhodobacteraceae > Hasllibacter. The sequence goes on along the minus strand of CAWHTQ010000019.1, from coordinate 2,032,760 downwards.
CCGCCGACGCCGAACACGGTGATTCGCGGCTTGAGATCCCCCTCGGTGGAGGGGAGCGTCAGGGTAAGGGTCATGATGTCGTCCGCCTGCTTCTTGCGTTGCCCGCCGGGCGGCGGGATGCGTCTCGCGGCGCCCGTTGTCCGGGGCTCGCACTGCCTTATCCCCCGAGTCTAGACGCGTCCGGGGCGGCTCGTCACGCCTTTTCGAGGCCCGATTCGCCGATCGGCGCGGGCGGGCCGATCGCGGCGGGCGTTCGTTGCCCGTTCGCCGCGCCTGCGGCGCAAATCACCAGTTGTCCCGGAACCACCGCGCCGCGCGGCGCAGGCTGCGGCCCGAGCGCTCGCTCGACGGGAGGGCGAAATCCCACCATTCGTCCTGCGGGTGGGCGGCGAAGAGCGCGAGCCCGACCAGGGCGGCGTAGGCCCCGCCCGTATAGGCCTGCGGCACGCCGCGCATGCGCAGCGGCCGGCCCAGCCGCACGGGATGGCCGAGGATCCGCGCCGCGAGGTCCGCCAGGCCGGGTACCAGGCTGCCCCCGCCGGTGAGCACGATCTGGCGGCTCGGAAGCCCGTCGAAGCCCGCGGCGGTCAGGATGTGCCCGACCTCCTCCAGGATCTCCTCCATCCGCGGGCGCATGATGCCGATGAGCTCGGTCCGGCTGGCGGTGCGCGAATCATGCTCCCAGTCGCCGGTGCCGGCGCGCAGGGCGATCATCTCGCGGTCGTCCTTCCCCGTCGCGTGGGTCCCGCCGCTCAGGTTCTTGATCCGCTCGGCCAGCGCGAGCGGCACGCCCAGTCCCTTCGAGATGTCGGAGGTCACGTGGTCGCCCCCCATCGGCACCGCCGCCGCATGGACCATGTGCCGCTTGACGAAGATCGACACGCCCGTCGCGCCGCCGCCGATGTCGACGCAGGCGGCGCCGAGCTCCTGCTCGTCCTCGACCAGCGCGGACAGACCCGCAGCGTAGGCGCCCGAGACGACGCCCGCGAGTTCCAGGTCGCAGCGCCGCAGCGCCTGGCTGAGGTTCCGGATGGCGGCCGCGTCGACCGTCATCAGGTGCATGTCCACGCCGAGCCGGCCGCCGATCTGCCCCCGCGGGTCGCGCAGGCCCGCGCGGTGGTCGAGCGCGAAGTGAACCGGCTGCGCATGCAGGACGTGGCGGCGGCCGTCGGCGGGCGGGGTCTCGCAGTCGGCCAGAGCCCGCGCCACGTCCGCCTCGGTGCAGCGCTCGTCCTCCAGGTCGACCTCGCCGGAGACGAGGAAGCTCTCGGGCGAGGCGCCCGCCAGGCAGGCGATGGCGTGGTCGACGCGCACGCCGGCCATCTTCTGCGCGGCCTGCACGGCGGTGCGGATCGCGCGCTCGGTGTCGCCCATCGCCTCGATCTCGCCGAAGCGCACGCCGTGGGACTGGGTCGCCGCCGCGCCGATCACCCGCACGCGGGCCTGCCCGGCCATCGGGCCGATCGGCTCGGGGCCGTTCTGGTTGGCGGCGCGGCGCGTCTCGGGCCCCTCGTCGACGCGCAGGACGAAGCATCCGACCTTGGAGGTGCCGATGTCGAGGATCGCGATCACGCCCCGGGCGTTCGCGGCGCGGCGCATCGCGCGCATCCCGCGCTGCATCTGGTAGAGGTCGGTCATAGGGCGGGGGGGTCCTCGGCCTGGGTCGCGTCGCGGCTTCGCAGCAAGGCGGCCGCGCCCTCGGGCGTCAGCCGCAGGACGGGGCGGCCCGCCAGGCGCAGGTCGATCGTCGTCACCGCGCGGGAGGTGATCGCGCGTCCCGCGTCCATCGCCGCCGCCCGGCGCATCGCGGCCACGGGGCCCTCCTCGGGCAGGAGCACGCGTTGGCCGGTCGACAGGACCGCGTCCCAGCGGCGCCGGCCGATCCGCGTCAGGCCGGCGAGCCGCGGCGCGAGCCCCCCCGCGGCGGCGATGATGTCGAGCGCCTCGCCGATCCGCGCGGCGCCCCCCTCCCCCGCGATCAGCGGCAGGTCCGGGTGCGCCGCGCGGGAGGCCGCCGCCATCAGCCGCGCGCCGGAGGCGTCGTGCACGGCGAGGCCCTCCGGTCCGCGATGCAGGATCGCGGGCACGCGCGGCGTGATCTCCGCCGTCAGGACGCCGCCGGCGACGGCGAGCCGCGTCTCCGCGACGCGGGGAAGCGCGGAGGCCGCGGCGCGCAGGGCCGGCAGGTCGAGGCGCAGCGAGCTCTCCGGCAGGGTCAGGGCCAGCGCGCCCTCCACCTCCGCGGCGAGCGAGGGCGGCGCCCCGACGACGTGCAGCGTCTCCACGCGGAAGGACGGGCGGTCCTCGACCTGCCGGCGCATCTCGGCGGCGGACTGGGTCAGGCGCGCCATCGTGCCGTCGGACATGAGCCATCCCGCCGCGGCGCCGATGACGAGGACGGCCGGCAGCCCGACCCGCAGGAGCGCGCGCAACGCCGGGGTCAGCCAGAGCCGCTGCAGCCGGTAGGCCGCGCGGGAGGGCGCGTAGCCGCCGCTCTTCACCTGTCGCACGAGGCGTCCTCCACCATCCATCGGACGAGGTCGGGGAAGCTCATCCCGTCATGGCGCGCCTGCTCGGGCGTGAGGGAGGTGGGCGTCATGCCGGGCTGGGTGTTGATCTCCAGCACGATAATTCCCTGCGTTCCGCGCGCCTCGTCCCAGCGGAAGTCGGTACGGGTCACGCCGCGGCAGCCGAGGGTGCGATGCGCCCGCACGGCCATCTCCCGGCAGGCGGCGTCGATCGGCGCGGGAATGTCGGCCGGAATCACGTGGCGCGACCCGCCCGGCTCGTACTTAGCGGCGTAGTCGTACCAGCCCTCGGTGACGATCTCCGTCACGCCGAGCGGCCGCTCCGCGCCCGGCGCGCCCAGGACCGTGACCGTCAGCTCCCGGCCCGGCGCGTAGGCCTCGACCATCACCTCCTCGGGCAGGCCGGCGAGGTCCGCCGGCGGCGGCGCCCCCTCCCGCACGATGTGCACGCCGAAGGAGGAGCCGTCCGCGTTCGGCTTGACCACGTAGGGCGGCGCCATCGCGTGACCGGCCATCGCCGCCGCCCGGCCGACCAGGCGGTGCGCGGCGACCGGCAGGCCCGCGGCCGCCATCGCCTCCTTGGCGCGGGACTTGTCCATGGCGAGCGCGGAGGCGAGCACGCCCGAATGGGTGTAGGGCACGCGCATCCATTCCAGCAGGCCCTGGACGCAGCCATCCTCCCCCTGCGGCCCGTGAAGGGCGTTGAACGCGACGACCGGGCCCTCGGCGGCGAGCGCCGACAGGCGCGCAGGCAGATCGCCCAGGGCGTCCACCTCCACCACCTCGAATCCCGCCTCGCGCAGGGCCGCCCCGCATTCGCGTCCCGTCGACAGCGACACCTCGCGCTCCGCCGACCGGCCGCCCATCAGGACCGCCACGCGCATCGCCCGTTCGGCCATGCCCGCCCACCTCATTCGCCCGGGCCCTCTGACGGGACCCTCGCCGCGTCAGGGTGTCCCGACGCGGATCACCTCCCACTCTAGACGGTGGCCGGTGACGCGTTCCACCTCCGAGCGCACGCGCTCGCCGAGCGCCTCGAGCTCTGCGGCAGATGCGCCACCCGCATTGGTGAGGAAGTTGGGATGCTTGGGGTTCATCATCGCCCCGCCCAGGCGGGCGCCGCGCAGGCCGGCGCGGTCGATCAGGGTCCAGGCCTTCAGGTCCTGCGCGTCCCCCTCCCGGCCGGTGGAGGAGAAGCCGGCCGGGTTGCGGAAGGTCGAGCCGGCGGTGCGGTCGCGCGTCGGCTGGCTCGCGTCGCGGCGGGCGAGCTGGTCGGTCATCGTGGCGTGGAGCGCGGCCGGATCGCCGGGGGGCGCGCGCAGAAGGGCGCCGACGATCACCGCGCCCTCGGCCAGCCCGCTGGATCGGTAGCCGAGGTCGAGCGCCGCGGCGGGCAGCGTCTCCACCCGGCCATCCCGGTGGATCACGTCGGCTTGGATCAGGCGGTCCGCCACGTAGGTGCCGTAGCAGCCGGCGTTCATCCGCACGGCGCCGCCGATCGTGCCTGGGATCGTGCGCAGGAAGGTCAGGTCCCGCCCCGCCTGCGCGGCCGCGACGGCGACGCGGGCATCGAGGGCGGCGGCGCCCGCGCGGACGCGCCCGTCCTCGATCCCGATCCCGGCGAAGGCGCGGCCGAGGCGGATCGTGACCCCCGGCACGCCGCCACCGCGCACGATGAGGTTCGAGCCGACGCCCATCGGAAAGACGGGGACCTCCGCGGCAAGTGCCTCGAGGAACGAAGCGAGGTCGGCCGCGTCCGCGGGCTGGAACAGCCATTGCGCCGGCCCGCCCACGCGCAGCCATGTGAGGTCGGCGAGCGGGCGGTCCGGCGTGATCCGGCCGCGGGCGGGCGGAAGGCTCGCGCTCACGGCCGCAGCGCGCCGCGCAGGCGCGCCGCCGCCCGGCGCAGCGGCCAGCGCAGGACGAGCGCCCCCGCGAGAAGGGCGATCGCGCCACGGAGCCAGCCCGCCTGGAAGGCGCCCCACAGGATCGGCACGCCCACCCCCGCGAGCAGGACGGCCAGCGGCAGGTGGCGCCGCCTCGAGGGCAGCGCGGAGAGCGCCGCGGCGGCGACGATCCACAGCGCCGTCCAGAGAAGGGGATCGCCCAGTCCGGTCACACCTGGCGCTCCCGCCCCGCTCGGCCTTCGGCCTGCGCGGGTTGGGCCGGGCGCCTCGTCGCTTCGCGACATCGGCGCAGCCGCTGCGCTGGCACGGGGGCTCGTCCGGCGGCCGGGCGGGTCCGTGCGGCGCGGACGCGAGCGGTGCAGCCGGGGGCGCGCATCACGCCATCACTCCGCGAGGCGGGCCGGCAGCGCGTTCGCCCAGGCGCTGATCGTCCCGGCGCCGAGGCAGACGACCATGTCGCCCGGCCCGGCCTCGGCCCGCACGAGCGCCAGGAGGTCGTCCTCCCCGCCGAGCGCGACCGCGTGCCGGTGGCCGCTGGCTTTCAGGCCCGCGACGAGATCCGCCTTCTCCCGCCCGGCGATCGGCGCCTCGCCGGCCGCGTAGACGTCGCCGATGGCGACCACGTCGGCCTCGTTGAAGCAGGCGCAGAACTCCTCGAACAGGGAGTCCAGGCGGCTGTAGCGGTGCGGCTGATGCACCGCGATCACCCGGCCTTCGGTCGACTGGCGCGCGGCCTTCAGGACGGCGGCGATCTCGACCGGATGGTGCCCGTAATCGTCGATGATCGTGACGCCGCCGACCTCCCCCACCCGGGTGAAGCGCCGGCCGACGCCCTTGAAGCCCGCCAGCGCGGCGCGCACGTCCGAATGGCTGGTGCCAAGGTGCAGGGCGACGGCGACGCCGGCCAGGGCGTTGGACACGTTGTGCTCCCCCGGCATGGGCAGGGAGCATCCCTCGATCACCGATCCGTCGCGCAGGGCGATGTCGAAGCGCGCGGTGCCGCCCTCGTAGCGCAGGTTCTTCGCGCGCACGTCGGCCTGCGGGTTGAACCCGTAGGTCCGCACGCGCCGGTCGCGGACCTGGCCCACGAGCGCCTGCACCTCGGGATGGTCGGTGTTGCAGACCGCGAGCCCGTAGAACGGCACGCCCGAGACGAACTCGAGGAAACCGCGGCGAAGCGCATCGAGATCGCCCCAGTGCTCCATGTGCTCGGGGTCGATATTGGTCACGATCGCGATGGTGGCCGGCAGGCGGGTGAACGTGCCGTCGCTCTCGTCGGCCTCGACGACCATCCACTCGCCCGCGCCCATGCGCGCGTTGGAGCCGTACGCGTGGATGATCCCGCCGTTGATCACCGTCGGGTCGAGCCCGCCCTGATCCAGGAGGGCGGCGACCATGGTGGTGGTGGTGGTCTTCCCGTGCGTGCCGGCGACGGCGACGTTCGATCGCAGGCGCATCAGTTCGGCCAGCATCTCCGCCCGCCGCACGACCGGCAGGCCGGCGGCGCGGGCGGCGTCGTACTCCACGTTGCCCGGCTTGATCGCCGAGGAGATCACGACGACCTCGGCCGCGCCCAGGTTCTCCTCCGCCTGGCCGAGCGTCACGCGCGCGCCCAGACGGGCCAGCCGCTCGGTGATCGGGCCGGACTTGAGGTCGCTGCCCTGCACGTCGAAGCCGTGGGACAGCAGCACCTCGGCGATGCCGGACATGCCGATGCCGCCGATGCCGACGAAGTGGATCGGGCCGAGGGAGGTCGGCAGCTTGGTGGCGCGCGGCGCGCGCGGCTCGTCTCGGATCACCCTGTTCATCCCCGGTCCACTCCTGCGATTGCCTCGACCATGTCCGCCAGATCGTCGGCCGCGTGGGGCCGCCCCTGTCCAAGGGCGGCGTGCGCCATCCGCTGCGCCGCCTGCGGGTCGGACAGGACCGCGGCGACGTGCTCGGCCAGCGTCGGCGGGTCCAGGCGCGATTCCGGGATCAGGATCGCCGCGCCCGCCTTGGAGAGTCCACGCGCGTTCGCGGTCTGCTCGTCGCGGATCGCGGCGGCCAGCGGGATCAGGATCGAGGGCCGCCCGATCACCGACAGGTCGGCGACCGAGGAGGCGCCCGAGCGGCAGATCACGAGCTGCGCCTCGCCCATCAGCCGGGGCATGTCCTCGAAGAAGGGCGCGATCTCGGCCCGCACGCCGGCGGCCTCGTAGGTCCGCCGCACGCCCTCGGCATCCTCGCCGCGCGCCTGGTGGTGCACGCGCAGGCGGCCCCGCATCACGGGCGGCAGCATCGCGATCGCCTCGGGAACGACCTCGGATATGATGCGCGCGCCCTGGCTGCCGCCGAAGACGACCAGGCTCATCGGGTACTCTCCCGGCGGGATGTAGGGCGCGGCGGCCCGGTCGAGGACGGCGGCGCGCACCGGATTGCCCGTGTGCACGGCCTCCACCCCCTCGGGCAGCTCGGTCGGCCAGGTGCCGCAGGCGATCGCGGCGACGCGGGTGGCGAAGAGCTGGTTGACCCGTCCGAGGACGCCGTTCTGCTCGTGGATCAGGCGCGGCAGGCGCAGGATCACCGCGGCGGTCAGGGCGGGGATCGCGGGATAGCCGCCGAAGCCCACGACCGCCCGGGGATGCGAGCGGCGCATCGCGCGCAGCGCGGCGATGGTGCCCCCGGCGATGCGGAAGGGCGCCGCGACCCGCCCGGCCATCCCGCCACGCGCCGGCGTCGCGGAGCCCACGACCGTGCGCCCCACCGCGCGGGGGAAGCCCCCGGCATAGCGCGCGCCGCGCGCGTCCGTGGTCAGGTCGACGCGCCAGCCGCGCGAGAGCAGCGTCTCCGCCAGCGCCTGCGCCGGGAACATGTGCCCGCCCGTGCCTCCGGCGGTCAGGACGGCGAGCGGGCCCTCCCGCGGGGCACGGCTCACCGTCCCCCGCCCATCAGGTCGTCGATCCCGCCCTGCGCCCGCGACCGCGTGAGCGCCAGGAGCATGCCCAATCCGATCCCGCCGGCGATGAGGGACGATCCCCCGTAGCTGACGAAGGGCAGCGTCATGCCCTTGGCCGGCAGAAGGCGCGCGGCGACCCCCATGTTGATGAGCGCCTGCACTCCGAACGCGCAGGCCAGCCCCGTGGCCGCGAGCCGCGCGAAGGCGTCGCGCTCGCGCATGGCGCGCACGAGGCTGCGCAGCACGATCACGAGGTAGAGGGCGATCACCACGAGGACGAGGACGAGGCCGTACTCCTCCGCCGCGACGGCGATGATGAAGTCGGTATGGGCGTCCGGAAGGCGCATCTTGACCGTTCCCTCGCCGACGCCGACTCCGAAGAAGCCGCCCTCCTGGATGGCGCCGGCGGCGTAGCCGAGCTGGTCCGTGGGCGCGATCTCGGGATCGAGGAAGCCGTCGATCCGGCGGGCGAAATGCTCCGAGGCCCCGTAGGCGAAGACCCCCGCCGCCACCACGAGCCCGACCAGCGCCGCGATGTAGAGAAGGCCCGCGCCGGCGACGAACCACATCACCATCCAGGAGAAGATGAGCAGCGCCGACTGGCCGAAATCCGGCTGCATCGCCAGGAGGACCACGATCACCGCGGCCATGGCGAAGGACCAGGCGCGGCCAGGCGGCCCGTCCCGCCCGTCCTCCGCCGCCATCAGCCAGGCCGCCAGGATCACGAAGCCCGGCTTCACGAACTCCGACGGCTGGACCGAGGCGAAGCCCAGGCTGAACCAGCGCACCGCGCCCTTGCCGTGATCGGTCCCGAACACCGGAAGCAGCGCCAGCGCGACGAACGCGCACAAGAACCCCAGCACGCCAAGGCGGCGCACGTCGTCCGGCGGCAGGGTCGAGATGCCCAGCATCACCGCCATCGCGAGCAGGCCGAACGCCATCTGCCGGCCGACGAAATGCAGCGGCGGCAGGTCGTGCCGTTCCGCCAGGGGGATCGAGGCCGCGAGGCCCAGCAGAAGCCCGATCGCGAACAGGGCCAGGACGCACAGGAGGGTCCAGTGGTCGAGCGACCGCCACCACCGCGGCAGGAGAGGATCGCGGCCCCGCGGCATCGCGCCGCCATGCACCATCTCCGTCATCGCCCGCCTCGCTCGTGCCCGCTCGCGCCCGGATTTGCTCCGGGTCTGCGCGCGATGCTACCGAAGCGAGCGGTCCGGCGCCAGCGAGCGAGCGCGCATGGCGGCGAAGGGTGGCCGATCGGCCGCCGCCCGGCGGTCAGACGCGCGGCAGGAGCCCGGCCTGCGCCGCGCGCACCGCGGCCGTGGTCCGGCTGGACGTCTCGAACTTCGACAGGACCCTGCGGCAATAGGTGTCCACGGTGTGGGGCGAGAGGGCGACGATCTGCGCGATCTCGTTGTTGGAGGCGCCTCGCGCGATCCAGAGAAGGACCTCCGCCTCGCGCGCGGAGAGCGCGACGGGCGCGCGCCCCTCGGGATAGGCCGCGCCCAGGGCCGCCCGCGGCAACGCGGCGGGCGGCTCGACCCGTCGCCCGGTGCTGGTGGTGACCGAACCGCGGCCCGCGTCAGCCGGCAGGGATCCGCGTGCGCGCGGGGACGCCATCTCGCCGCCATCGCCCGGCACGGGGCCTTCGTCGCGATCGAGCATGATACGTCCTCCTAATGATGTGCGGGACCGCACGGAGCGCCACGGGCCAAGTGCCGGCCACCGTTCATCGGCGTCGCTTGCGGCGATCACGAGCTTACCACGTGCGCTTGGGGCGTCCCATGGACTCCGGGTCGGCCCAGCACGGCGCCGTTGTCATGCAATGACAATCGGGGTGATCGCGCCACCCTGAAGACGTGGCATCGCGGCGTATGAGCGGAAACAGGCCGATCTTCGCACAATCATTCGTCACCCGATCGAGTCGTTCGCGTGGCGTAGGGGCAACAGTTAAGCCCTCGCGCGACGATCATCTTTCGGACTGGGCCGCGACCGCCGCGACGAACGCCTCCCCCCTGGCCTCGAAATCGGGATACTGGTCGAAGCTCGCCGCGGCCGGCGCCAGGAGCACCGTGTCACCCGGTGCCGCCTCGGCAGATGCGCGGGCGACAGCGGTGACCATGTCGCCGCAAATCTCGTATGGCAGGTCGCCGAGCTGCAGGGCGAAGGCCGGCGCGGAATGGCCGATGAGATAAGCCTTCACGACGCCCCCGAGATCGGGTGCGAGCGCGGCGATCCCGCCCGGCTTGCCGAGCCCGCCGGCGATCCAGCGGATCCGCGGGAAGGCGCGCAGGGCCTGCGCCGCCGCCTCGACATTCGTCGCCTTCGAGTCGTTAACGAACACCACGCCGTCTCGCTCGGCCACCCGCTGGGAGCGGTGGGGCAGCCCTGCGAACCCCGCCATCGACGCCGCGATCGTCCGCGGCGCGAGGCCGAGCGCGCGCGCCGCGCCCCAGGCGGCACTGGCGTTCTGATGGTTGTGCGCCCCGGGCAGGCCCGGCACCGACCTCGAGATCCGCCGCCCACACCTCCCGCCCGCGGCGCCACTCGGTCAGATGCCCGTCCTGCACCGCGATCTCCCACCCGATGCCGGCAGGAGGCCCGGCACGGACACGGATCACGCGGTCGTCTCCCGGCCCTTCGGAGAGCTGCCCGGCGAGGAACGCGCCCTCCCCCTCCGCCACGCCGATCACCGCGCGGTCGGGTCCGCCCTCGGAGAAGAGGCGGCGCTTGGCGGCGAAGTAGCCGCCCATGCCGCCATGCCGGTCGAGATGGTCGGGAGAGAGGTTCGTGAACACCGCGACGTCCGGGGTGAGCGCGCGGGCGAGCTCGGTCTGGTAGCTCGAGAGCTCCAGCACGACCACGCCGCCATCGCCGGGCGGCTCGATGTCCAGGACGCCGCGCCCGATATTCCCCGCGAGTTGCGCCGGACGCCCGGCCTCGTTCAGCACGTGGTGCAGCAGGGCGCAGGTCGTGGACTTCCCGTTCGAGCCGGTGACCGCGACGACCTGTGGCGGGCGCGCCATCGCGTCCCAGTCGGCGGCGCCGAGCGACCGGAAGAAGAGGCCGACGTCGTTGTCGACGGGCACGCCCGCCGCCAGCGCCGCGGCGATGACGGGGTGCGGCGCGGGATACAGGTGAGGGATGCCCGGCGACACGATCAGGGCCGCCAGGCCCCTCAGCGCCCCGTCCGCGCGCAGATCCACCGGCGCGAAGCCCTCCGCCTCGGCGCGGGCGCGCGCCTCCGCGCCATCGTCCCACGCGACGGCCTCGGCGCCGCCCGCGCGCAGCGCCCGCGCGGCCGCGATCCCCGAACGGCCGAGCCCCAGCACGCCCACCCGCGCGCCGGCGAGGCCCCGGACGGGGATCATCGCGCCGCCCCGCCCGTCAGTCCCATGCCATCGCCAGCTTGCCCACGGTGTTCCAGTTCCGCGCCGTGCCCGTCCGGCCCAGCATCCGATCGAGCCGCCCTCCAGTCAGCTTCGAGCGTCCGACGCCGTCCGGGTAGTCCACGAACGCCTCGCGCCCGACGACGGCGATGCGCTCCGGCCCGTCCCAGCGCGGGGCGCCCGCGTCCCCGGGGGCCGCGCCGGCCGCCGACATGAACACCACCAGGAGGTGATGGGGCCGCTCCCGCGCGGCGCCGGGGAACGGGTTGGCGGCGCGGGTCGCCTCGACGGAGGCCGGGGATCGGAGGAACGACTCGTTCCCAAGCCCATGCGCGGCGAGGATACGGCGCAGGAGGACGGCGAGGTCCGCCTCGGGCGCGCGCGAGCGGAACAGCAGGTTGCCGGACGCGAGGAGGGTGCGCGGCTCGGCGAGGCCAGCGTCAGCGGCGGCCGTCCGCAGCGCGGCCATCGACATCCTCGCGTGGGTCGCGCCGCCGATCGCGCGGATCAGGGCGATCCAGGGGGCGGCGGCCGGCATCATCGCACCTTCAGCGTCGCGAGCCCGATCAGCGCGAGGATCAGGGACACGATCCAGAACCGGATCACGACCTGGCTCTCGGGCCAGCCCTTCTGCTCGAAGTGATGGTGGATCGGCGCCATCAGGAACACGCGCTTTCCGGTCATCTTGAAGTAGGCCACCTGGACCATGACGCTCACCGCCTCCGCGACGAAGAGCCCGCCGACGATCGCGAGGACCAGCTCGTGCTTCGTCGCCACGGCGATCCCGCCCAGCGCGCCGCCCAGCGCGAGCGACCCTGTGTCGCCCATGAAGACGGCGGCGGGCGGCGCGTTGTACCACAGGAACCCCAGGCCTCCGCCGATGAGAGCGGAGGTGAAGACGATGATCTCCCCGGTGCCGGGCACGTAGGAGATGTCGAGATACTCGGTGAAGTCGGTGCGCCCCACCGCGTAGGCGATGATCCCCAGCGTCGACGCCGCGATCATCACCGGCATCACCGCCAGCCCGTCGAGCCCGTCGGTCAGGTTCACCGCGTTGGCCGCCCCGACGATCACGAGGACGACGAACGGCACGTAGACGAGGCCCATGTTGACCATGACGTCCTTCACGAACGGCAGCGCGAGCTGCGCGCTGAGCGGCTCGGGGTGCCACCATGCGGCCCAGAGCCCCGCGCAGGTCGCGATCACCAGGCCGACCAGCAGTCGCACGCGCCCCGGCACGCCCTTGGGGTTCGAGCGGGCCACCTTCTGCCAATCGTCGAGGAAGCCCAGGAGACCGAAGCTCGCGGTGACGAAGAGCAGCATCCAGACCCAGGGATTCTCCCACCGCGCCCAGAGGAGCGTGCCGGTGAAGAGGGCGCCCAGGATCAGGACGCCGCCCATGGTCGGCGTGCCGGCCTTGGTCCCGTGGCTCGCGGGCCCGTCGCCGCGGATCGGCTGCCCGGCCTTCTTGGCCGTCAGGAACGCGATCAGGGGCCGCCCGAACACGAAGCCGAACACGAGCGAGGTCGCGAACGCGCCGCCCGCGCGGAAGGTGATGTAGCGAAAGAGGTTGTACACGTCGCCGCCATCGGACAGCGCGGTGAGCCAGTAGAGCATCTAGCGATCGTCCCCGGAGATGTGCGCCGGATGCCCCAGCGCGCGGATCGCGTCAACGACGCGGGCGATGCGGCTGCCCTTCGATCCCTTCACCAGGACCGTGTCGCCGGGGGCGATCAGGGCGGAGACGCCCGCCGCCGCCTCGCCGGCATCGGCGAAGTGCCGTCCCTGCCGCGCGGGCGGCAGCGCGTCGTGCAGATGGCGCATCAACGGGCCGGCGGTGTGCACCATGTCGAGCTGTCCGGTCGCCGGCAGGGCGGCGATGGCGGCATGCATCGCCTGCGCGTCCGGCCCGAGCTCCAGCATGTCGCCCAGCACGGCGATCCGGCGCGTGCCGGGCACCGCCGCGAGCACGTCCAGCGCGGCGCCCAGGGAGGCGGGGTTGGCGTTGAACGCATCGTCGATCAGGGTCAACGCGCCGTCCGGCAGGGCGACGATCTCGCGCGTGCCGCGGCCCGCATGCGGGCGCCAGCTCGCCAGCGCCTCGGCGGCGGCGCGCGGATCGAACCCGGCCGCCTCGATCGCCGCCAGGGCCGCGGCGGCGTTGGTCGCCAGGTGCCGGCCGGGGGCGCCCAGCGCGACCGGGACCGCGCCCGTCGCCAGGTCGAGCGTGAAGCGCACGCTCCCAGCTCCGCAGACGACGTCCCGCAGCCGCGCGCCCGCGCCCACCGCCTCGCCGAAGGTCACGGCGCGGCGCGCCCCCGCCGCCGCCAGGAGGATCGGCGTCTCCGCCAGGTCGCCGTTCAGGATCAGCGTGCCGTCCGCGACCACCCCCTCGGCGATCGACGCCTTCTCCGCCGCGATCCCGGACAGGCTGCCGAACGCTTCCAGGTGCGCGGCGGCGACCGTGGTGACGATGCCGACATCCGGGCGGGCCATGCGCGAGAGGGGCGCGATCTCCCCGGGCGCGTTCATCCCGATCTCGACGATCAGGGCGCCCACGTCACGCGGCGCGCGCGCCAGGGTGATCGGCACGCCCCAGTGGTTGTTGTAGCTGTCCTGGGCCGCGCTCACGGTGGTCTGGGCGGCGAGCGCGTGCCGGAGCATCTCCTTGGCCGTGGTCTTGCCGACGCTGCCGGTCACGGCGATCACCTTCGCCCGCGTGCGCGCGCGCCCGGCCCGGCCCAGCGCCTCCAGCCCCGCCTGCACGTCCGGCACGATCAGGAGGGGCGCCTCCGGCGGCACGCCCTCCGGCACCCGGTCGACCATCGCGGCGGCGGCCCCGGCGGCCAGGGCGGCGCTGACGAAGTCGTGCCCGTCCCGCGAGGCGCGCAGCGCGACGAAGAGATCCCCCAGCGCCAGGGCGCGCGTGTCGATGCCCAGGCCCGTGGCGGCCCAGTCCCCCCGCGCCTGCCCGCCCGTGGCGGCGGCGGCCCGCGCGCTCGTCCAGAGGGTCACGCCCCGCCGTCCAGCGCGGCGGCGGCGATGCTCGCCTGCTCCGCGTCATCGAACGGATGGACCGCGCCGGCGACCTCCTGCCCGGTCTCGTGTCCCTTGCCCGCGATCAGCAGCGCGTCCCCCGGCCCCAGCATCGCCGCGCCGCGCAGGATCGCCTCGGCCCGGTCGCCGATCTCGGTCGCGTCCGGGGCGCCGGCCAGCACGGCGGCGCGGATCGCGGCGGGATCCTCCGAGCGGGGGTTGTCGTCCGTCACGATGACCGCGTCGGCATGCTCGGCGGCCGCCGCGCCCATCATCGGCCGCTTCGCCCGGTCGCGGTCGCCGCCCGCGCCGACGATCGCGACGATGCGCCCCATCACGTGCGGGCGCAACGATCGAAGCGCGGCGCCCACCGCATCCGGCGTGTGCGCGTAGTCGACATACAGCGCCGCTCCGTTCGACCGCCGGGCTGCGAGCTCCATCCGCCCGCGCACCGTGCGCAAGGCGGGCAGCGCCTCCAGCACCGCCGTGGCCTCGCAGCCCGAGCCGATCGCCAGCGCCGCCGCCGTCGCCACGTTGGACGCCTGGAACGCCCCGACGAGTGGGACGCGCACCTGCCGCGCCACCCCGCGCCAGACGAGGCGCAGCGCCTGCCCGCCCTCGTCGGCGCGCACGGCCGCGATCCGAAGGTCGGCCCGCTCCGCCGCGCCGGTCGCGATGACCTCCTGGCCCCGGTCCCGGGCGATCCGCGCGATGTCCTGGCCGCGCGCGCCGTCCAGGTCGACGACCGCGCAGGCGCCCTCCGGCAGCACGCGATCGAAAAGCCCGGCCTTGGCGGCGAAGTAGTCCTCGAACGTGTCGTGGTAGTCGAGATGGTCCTGCGTGAGGTTGGTGAAGGCCGCGGCGCGAAGGATCACCCCGTCGAGCCGCCGCTGCGCCAGCCCGTGGGAGGACGCCTCCATCGCGCAATGGTCCACGCCGGCGGTCGCGATCTCGGCCAGCAGACGGTGCAGCTCGACAGGCTCGGGCGTGGTATGGGCGGTGCGCGCGGCATGGGCGCCCTCCACCCCCGTCGTGCCGAGGGAGACGGCCCGCAAGCCCAGGACCTCCCAGATCTGGCGCGTGAAGGCGGCGACGGAGGTCTTGCCGTTCGTGCCGGTCACCGCGACGCAGACCGCCGGCTGGACCGCGAACCAGGCGGCGGCCGCGCGCGCCAGGGCCCGGCGGGGATCGTCCGACAGGGCAAGCGGAACGGCGGTCCCGATGCGCGCGGCGCCGGCCGCGTCGGTCAGGATCGCGGCGGCCCCCGAGGACAGGGCGGCGGCGGCATGGTCCGCCCCGTGCGCGGCCGATCCCGGCAGCGCCGCGAACAGGAATCCCGGACGCACGGCCCGGCTGTCCGCCGTCAGTCCGGTCACGACCGGATCGCCTGGCGCGGCCAGTCCCAGCGCGGAGAGCCGGCGCGGCGCCGGGATCATGGCGCGAACCGGCGGCGGCGCCCGCTCATCGCGCGGGCCGCAGACCGAGGAGCGGCGCGATCCGGTGCACGATCTCCGCTGCGGTCGGCACGGCGGTCCACCCGGCGGTGCGCCGCTCTATGCTCCCCGAACGCTCGGCCGGCTCGTCCAGCGTCACCACGAGGACCCAGCGGGGATCGTCGATCGGGAACGCGCCCGCGAAGGTCGCGATCACCTTGTCGTCGGAATAGCCGCGCGCGGTTGGCTTGTCGGCCGTGCCGGTCTTTCCGCCCATCCTGTAGCCCTCGACGCGCGCCATCTTCGCGGTGCCGATCTCCTCGTTCACCACCCGGTCCAGCATGGCGCGCGCCGCCTCGGCCGCGGCCGGCGACAGCACCCGCTCGCCGGCGCCGCCCCCGCCGCCCGCGATCAGGGTCGGGCGCACGCGGGTCCCTCCGTTGACCATCGACGCATAGGCCGCCGCCAGATGCAGGGGCGAGACCGCGAGCCCGTGCCCATAGCTCACCGTCATCACCTTCAGGTCCGGCCAGCGGTCCGGCACGAGGGGCGCGGCCCCCGGCGCCTCGGCCAGCTCGACGGGCACCGGATCGAAGAGGCCGAGCGACCGAAGGAACGCCGACTGCCGCGCGCCCCCGATCTGCACCGCGAGGCGCGCGGTCCCCCGGTTGGAGGATTTCGCGATCACGTCCTCCAGGCTCAGGGCGGGACCGTAATCCTTGAAGTCGCTGATCGAGAACCCGTTCTGCCGGAGCGGCCCGGAGGTGTCGATCATCGTGCCGCGGCTGGCCAGCCCCAGATCGACCGCCTGCGCGGCGGTGAATATCTTGAAGACGGAGCCGAGCTCGTAGACCCCCTGCACCGCGCGGTTGAAGAGCGGATCGTCCCCGCGGTCGCCGGTGGCGAGGATGCGGGGCCGCGCGTTGGGATCGAAATCCGGCAGGCTCGCCATCGCCGCGATCTCGCCGGTCGCGGCGTCCATCACGATCGCCGCCGCGCCCTTGGCGTTCATCAGGGCCATGGCGCCGGCCAGCGCCTCCTCGACCGCGTGCTGCACGCCCATGTCGATGGAGAGGCGCAGCGCCTCGTCCATGCGGAGCGGATCGGAGAGCCAGGCGTCCATCGCGAGCTCAAGCCCGGCGCGGCCCTCGATCTCGGCGCCGCCCACGCCCTCCACCCCGAAGCCCGCGCCGCCGATCACGTGCGCCGCCAGGCGGCCGCCGGGATAGACCCGCATCTGCCGTGGCCCGAAGCGCAGGCCGGGCTCGCCCAGCTCGTGCACCGCCTGGCGCTGCTCCGGGGACAGGGTGCGGCGGATCCAGGTGAACTTCCGCGGCGGCACGAGGCGGGCGGCCAGGCGCTCGGCGTCGAGCTCGGGGAAGATCGCGGCCAGGCCCGCGGCCGCGCCCGGCGCGTCGACGATGTCGCGCACCTCGGCATAGAGGGACACCGTGTCGACATTGGTCGCGAGCACGCGGCCGCGGCGGTCGACGATGTCCGCCCGCGCCCCGGCCGGCGGCGGCACCGACGCGAACGCCCGCGCCGACGGCGCCCCGGCCGCCATCACGCCCATCTTCGCGCCCACCGCGCCGAAGGCCAGGGCGAACGCCGCGCACAGCAGGACGATCCGCCGCTGGGCCTGCCGCCGCACGCGCGCCTGCCGTGCGGCCGGCCGCTCCCCCGCGCGCGCCCTCATGGCCAGGCCTCCCCGCCCTCTTCCTCCGGCGCGGGGCGCAGCGCCTCCAAGGTCGCGATCTCAGCGATCTCGCCGAACGCCGCCGGCGTCATCTGCTCCAGTCCGAGCACCGGGTTGTTGAGGTCCGCCAGTTCCTGAAGCCGCTCGGGCCGGTTCAGATAGGCCCATTCCCGGGCCAGGAGGTCGAACCGGCGTTCCATGCCCACGATCTCCGCGCGGATCGCGGCGCGCTCGGCGATCGCCGCTCGCGTCCGGTAGTTCTCCTGGTAGGCCCACCAGGCGAGCGCCATGACCGCCAGCGCACCGAGCATCGCCGATCCCATCCGCATCCTATCGCCGCCTCCCGCGTCCGCCGTCCTTCGGCCCCGGCAGCGCCAGGGCCGCCGCCTCCGCCCGTCCGGCCGGCGCGCCCGTACGCCGGCCCACGCGCAGCCGCGCCGAGCGCGCACGCGGATTGGCCGCCACCTCTCGTGCCGAGGGGGCGATGGCGCGGACGGAATCGAAGGCGCCGCCGCCGGTCAACGGATCCGCGGCCGGCGGGGCGTATCGGCTGCCGGCTGTTGCCTTCCCGCGCGCCTTGAGGAACCGCTTGACCACGCGGTCCTCCAGGCTGTGGAAGCTGACCACTGCCAGCCACCCCCCCGGCGCCAGCGCGGCCTCCGCGGCGGCCAGGCCGCGTTCCAGGGCGCCGAACTCGTCGTTCACCGCGATGCGGATCGCCTGGAAGCTGCGGGTCGCGGGGTGCGACTGGCCGGGCTTCGGGCGGGGCAGCTCGCCGGAGACGATCGCGGCCAGGGCATGGGTGGTGCGGATCGGCGCGTCGGAGCGCGCGCGGACGATGGCGGCGGCGATCCGGCGCGAGGCCCGCTCCTCGCCATAATGGTAGAGGATGTCGGCAAGCGCCCCCTCCTCGGTCTCGTTGACGATGTCGGCGGCGGTCGGCCCGTGCGGCCCCATCCGCATGTCGAGAGGACCGTCCCTGAGGAAGCTGAAACCCCGCTCCGGGCGGTCGAGCTGCATCGAGCTGACCCCGAGGTCGAGGACCACGCCGGCGGCATCGGCGGCGTGCGCGTCCAGGTCCGCGAAGTTCGCCTCCACGGTGGTCAGCCTGCCACGATAGGGTGCGCCCCATGCGGCCGCCAAATCGTGCGCGAGCGGGTCCCGGTCGATCCCCACGACGCGGTCCGCGCCGGCTTCGAGGAGCGCTCGGGCATAGCCGCCGGCGCCCAGCGTGCCGTCGACCCAGAGCCCCCGGATCGGCGCGCAGGCCTCCTCGATCGCGCCGATCAGGACCGGGACATGCGGCGCGCCGCCGACCGGATCAGCCCCAGTCGACGGCATCGGGCTCGTCGATCAGCCGCATCACGTTGAAGTTCCGCGGCAGGCGGTCGACCGCGGCGCGATTGCCCGCCCCGATCTCGGCGTCGTAGATCTCCTGCGACCAGAGGCGGAACTTGGTGCCCAGGCCGATCGCGTAGACGTCGGCCGCCTCCTTGTCCGGCAGGCGCGCGCGCGCCTTCACCTTCGGCGGCAGGACGAGGCGCCCGGTCTCGTCGATGGGAATGGTGCGCGACTTGCCCAGGACGTTCTCCTCCAGCAGGTCGCGGGCCGGATGCCCCTCGGTCATGGCGAAGATCCGGTCCTCGATCTCGCGGAAGGACCGCAGGTCGTAGCACTCGCAATGGCTGGCCAGATGGTCGCCATAGACGATGACGACCTCCGGGGGCGCGGCCGCATCCTCCATCGCCTCGGCGAGGACGCGGCGGAAGGGCGCCGGGATCGCGATGCGACCCTTGGCGTCCATGCGGCACGTCTCCTCGCCCCTGAAGCGACTCGGCATGGATGCGGGCCTCCGAGACGAAGACGGCGGACCCCGTGCCTGCCAACACATGGGCCCGCCGCTTGGGTGCCCCTCGCGGGGCTCGTCCGATGGCGGGGCGGTCCGGCCTTTGAGGGAGCCGGCGATCCGCACCCGCACCGGATGCAATGCACGAGAAAGGGAGGGCGCCCGCTTGGGGAAGCCTGCCTCGAACGTTTGTTTTTTTGATTTGGAGCCCGTCCCGAGCGCCGCGTCCCGTCCTCGTCGTGCAGATGGGATGACATGGGCGAATATGGGAAGCAATGGTTTCATCGCCTCGGAGGACCGGCCTCGGCCGGTCTGAGGTCGAGCGAGGCGCATCGGCGGACGGCTGAACCTACCCGATCTGGTAGACCGAGGGCAGAACGCACCAACATCTTGACGAAGGCGCTTCGCCCCGCCGGTCCCGTCCACGATCGACCAGAACGCACAGCATTTTACGCATCCCACGATCTAGCGCGCGACTGCCACCGAATCGAGCCCTGTCTGTGGATCGATTAGGGGACAACGGCGGCCCCGGGCCAATCGCGTCGGAGAATCGGGTGAGGGCGTGCCGTTTGCCCGGTCGTCCCATGCAATCCCGGCGATGGAGCGCCGGCGACATGCGGTCGCTGCATGGCGGCATTGCAGTTGCAGCACGTTGCGTGGGCGGTACCGCTCGCTATTTCACTAACCGAAGGCGGCGCACCGATGCGACGCCAGCGACCGGGGCCCGGCCCCGAGAACCGAATTGGCCGAACCGATGACGATGCTGACACAGACGACCGACCGCCGCGGATCCTCCATCGTGGGGACCCTGCGAACCATTCGCGACGACTACGCGAAGTGGCGGCTCTTCCGCCGCACCCTCGCCGAGCTCGGCGACCTCAACGAGCGCGAGCTCTCCGACCTGGGCCTGACGCGTGGCGCGCTGCGCGAGGCCGCCCGGAGCTCGGTCTACGGCTGAGCCGACCGCCGCCCCGCTGGGCGGCACGAAACACGCGGTGGCCAGCAGTCCGGCCCCCGACGAGACGGCCACGGCGTCCTCCCACGCCGGTGCCGCACGGCCGGCGATCCGTCCTCCCACGGATCGCCGATGGATCGCGGGCCCGTCCTCCCTCGGGCACACGATCATCTTGCGGCGGCGCCCCTCCCGGCGTCGCCGCCTTTTTATGTTCCGTCCTCCAAACATCGGCGACGAGCTGACGGCCATCGCCCCGAACCTGGACGTCCTGCGAAGGCAGGAGGGTCACCGCCCCGTCCCCCACGAGACGTCGGACGCCCGGCGCGTTCGGTACGCTACCGATGCGGCGCGCCGCGAAAGCCCCCGCCTTCGTCATGCGTTGATGTCATGTACGCGTCCCCTCCCCCGCGACGCCGGGAAGCCCCGGTCGCTCCTGATCGACGGGCGGGGCGCCACGGCCCGGCCCGAGTTCAGGCGTGGGCCAGCCACGGCATCTCACGGTGCATCTCCATGCCGTGATGCTCGACCATGGCCATCATCTCGCGAAGATCGACGGGCTTGCGCATCACGGCGGCGATCGAGCTCTCCATCGCGAAGAGCTCGCCATGGGGGTAGAGCTGGCTGCCCGTGGCCACGATGATGCGGCAGGACGGGTTCACGTAGCCGGCGAGCGTCGCCAGCGAGAGGCCGCTCTCGGAGCCGAGGTTCAGGTCGAGCAGGATCATGTCCGCCGGCCGCACCATGAGGGACTTCCGCGCCGCGCCCGCGGTCGCGACGTACACGGCATCGTGCCCTGCCCGCTCGACGGCGAGCGTCCACAGCCGGCCGAGCGTGATGTCATCCTCGACGATCAGTATTCTCACACGTGCCTCCGCCCTCGTCACCGGTCTCGGGGCGACCGTAGGGCGCGCAGACTTAATGGGAGGCTAATGGGTTCGATCGCGATCCGGCGAGTGGCCGACAATCCGCCCAGGTCAGAACGGAACTTCGCCGGCATCCCCCGCCGGCGCGATGAAGCGCGCGACCACCTTCTTGGGTCCGGCCTTGTCGAAGCGCACCTCGAGCTTGTCGCCCTCGATCCCGGAGATCGCGCCGTAGCCGAACTTCTGGTGGAACACCCGCTCGCCGACCGCGAAGGCGCTCGTCGCCGTCATGTCGATGACGATGGACTTCGCTTCGGAGGGCTGGCGCAGGGGCCGCTCGCCGGCGCGGGCCTGCATCCGGCGCCATCCGGGCGAATCGTAGACGTCAGCCTCCTTGGCGCGCTTCCACAGCCCGCTCTCGGCCATCGCCTGCGCCTCTGGGCTGGCGGCCCGCGACATCCCCCCGCCCATTCCCCCGTAGAGGCCCGGCGGCGTGAGGATCTCGACATGCGCCTCGGGCAGCTCGTCGACGAACCGCGAGGGCATCGCGCTCTGCCACTGCCCGTAGACGCGGCGGTTGGCGGCGAAGGAGATCGTGCAGACCTCCTCGGCCCGCGTGATGCCGACATAGGCGAGGCGCCGCTCCTCCTCCAGGCCGCGCATCCCGCTCTCGTCCATCGATCGCTGCGATGGGAAGAGCCCGTCCTCCCATCCCGGCAGGAAGACCGCCGGGAACTCGAGCCCCTTGGCCGCGTGCAGCGTCATGATCGACACGGAGGCCCCGTCCTCGCCCTCGGCCGCGTCCATGATGAGGGCGACGTGCTCCAGGAAGCCCTCGAGGTTCTCGAATCCCTCCAGCGCCTTGACCAGTTCCTTGAGGTTCTCGACCCGGCCGGGCGCCTCCGGCGTCTTCTCGTTCGCCCAGAACGGCGCGTAGCCCGATTCGTCCAGGATGCGCTCGGCCAGCGCGATGTGGCCCTCGCCCGCCCGGACCGCCGCGGACCACCGGTCGAAGCCCTCCACCAGCTCGCCCAGCGCCGTGCCGCCGCGCCCGCCGATGAGCTTGGTGCGCACCGCGAGGCGCGCGCCCTCCAGCAGCGAGACGCCGTTCGAGCGCGCCGCGCCCTGGATCGTCAGGCGCGCCTTGTCGCCCAGCCCCCGCTTGGGCGTGTTGAAGATGCGCTCGAAGGCGAGGTCGTC
Organism: uncultured Alphaproteobacteria bacterium; assembly: GCA_963832275.1. GTDB lineage: Bacteria > Pseudomonadota > Alphaproteobacteria > Rhodobacterales > Rhodobacteraceae > Hasllibacter. The sequence goes on along the minus strand of CAWHTQ010000019.1, from coordinate 2,010,969 downwards.
GTCGGGCGAGACGGCGACGCGGAAATAGGCCATCGCGTCGCGGATCTCGAGCCGCTCGTAGAATCGCGGCCCCCCGATGACGCGGTAGGGCAGTCCGATGGTCAGGAACCTATCCTCGAAGGCCCGCATCTGGTGCGACGCGCGCACGAGGATCGCGACGTCGTCGAGCCCGTAGGGCCGCCCGCCGCGGGTGCCCGACTGCATCGCCTCGATCTCCTCGCCGGTCCAGCGCGCCTCCTCGTCTCCGTCCCAGTGGCCGATCAGGCGGACGCGCGCGCCCTCCTCCGCCTCGGTCCAGAGCGTCTTGCCGAGCCGTCCCTTGTTGGCCGAGATCACGCCGGACGCCGCGCCGAGGATATGCCCAGTCGAGCGGTAGTTCTGCTCCAGCCGGATGACGGCCGCGCCCTCGAAATCGGTCTCGAAGCGCAGGATGTTGCCCACCTCGGCGCCGCGCCAGCCGTAGATCGACTGGTCGTCGTCGCCCACGCAGCAGATGTTGCGATGCCCGCCGGCCAGCAGCCGCAGCCAGAGGTACTGGACCACGTTCGTGTCCTGGTACTCGTCCACCAGGATGTAGCGGAACCAGCGGCGGTACTGCGCCAGCACGTCCTCGTGCGATTGCAGGATCGTCACGACATGCAGGAGGAGGTCGCCGAAATCGGCCGCGTTGAGCGTCAGGAGCCGCGCCTGATACTCGGCGTAGAGGCGCGGCCCGGCGCCGTCGAACGCGTCCGCCTCCGAGGCGGGGATCTTGCTCGGAACGATCGCGCGGTTCTTCCACGAATCGATGATCCCGGCCATCTGCCGCGGCGGCCAGCGCTTGGAGTCGATGTTCGCGGCCTCGATGAGCTGGCGCAGCAGCCGCACCTGATCGTCGGTGTCGAGGATGGTGAAGTTCGGCTTGAGCCCCGCGAGCTCGGCGTGCCGGCGCAGGAGCTTCACCCCGATGGCGTGGAACGTGCCGAGCCAGGGCATCCCCTCGACCTGCCCGGTGAGTCGCGCGACCCGGTCCTTCATCTCGCGCGCGGCCTTGTTGGTGAACGTGACCGCCAGGATCTCGTTCGGCCGGGCGGTGCCGGAATGCAACAGGTGGGCGATCCGCGTGGTGAGCGCCTTCGTCTTGCCGGTCCCGGCACCGGCGAGCATCAGGACCGGCCCGTCCAGCGTGGTCGCGGCGCGCCTCTGCTCGGGGTTCAGCTCGTCCAGATACGGACCCACCGCGGCGGCGGCCATGCCGCGCATCGCCCGCGCGGCAAGGCCCCCGCCGGTGCCGCGGGGCCGGCCAGCCATCTCAGCGGCGCGCTCGAACGCGTGATCGTCCTCGGGTCCGGTCATGGGGCGGGCATAGCGCGGCACCGCCCGATCCGAAAGACCGTGTTCGCCCTGCGTTCCAGCCCGCCGCGCGGCCATTCCTCCCGAGATCGCGCTACGGCGCCACGTCATATGATAAATGAGCGAGAAATATCCTTCCGTTTCGGCGGCCTTGCGCCTAAGCAGTCCGAGCAACGCTCCCGGACTTCGGAACGGATCCTTCGTTGTGTGTGTGTGTAGGGGCCCGTCGGGAAACCGGCGGGTCCCGACGCGTCTCGGCGCCGCCCTCGCCGCCCGATTCCCCTTTCGGCCCGTTCCCGCCTGCCCCATGCTGCAACCGCAGCAAGAGGATGCCCAATGGCCGAGTTCGAGAAGATCCTGATTGCAAACCGGGGCGAGATCGCGATCCGCGTCATGCGCGCGGCCAACGAGCTCGGCCTCAAGACGGTCGCGATCTACGCCGAGGAGGACAAGCTCGGCCTGCACCGCTTCAAGGCCGACGAGGCCTACCGCGTGGGCGAGGGGATGGGCCCGGTCGCGGCCTATCTCTCCATCGAGGAGATCATCCGCGTCGCGCGGCGCTCCGGCGCCGACGCGGTGCATCCCGGCTACGGCCTCCTGAGCGAGAACCCCGATTTCGTCGACGCCGTGACCGCGGCGGGCCTCACGTTCATCGGCCCGTCCGCCGCGATCATGCGCCGGCTGGGGGACAAGGCCTCGGCCCGGCAGGTGGCGATCGAGGCCGGCGTGCCCGTCGTGCCCGCGACCGAGGTGCTGGGCGAGGACTGGGACGCCATCGCCGCCCAGGCCGAGGAGATCGGCTACCCCCTGATGCTGAAGGCGTCCTGGGGCGGCGGCGGGCGGGGCATGCGCCCCATCCACGGGCCGGCGGAGCTGCGCGAGAAGGTCCTCGAGGGTCGCCGGGAGGCCGAGGCCGCCTTCGGCAACGGCGAGGGCTACCTGGAGAAGATGATCCTGCGCGCCCGCCATGTCGAGGTGCAGGTGCTCGGGGACGAGCATGGCAACATCTACCACCTCTACGAGCGCGACTGCTCCGTCCAGCGCCGCAACCAGAAGGTCGTGGAGCGCGCCCCGGCGCCCTACCTCTCCGAGGCGCAGCGCGAGACGATCTGCGGTCTGGGGAAGAAGATCGCCGAGCATGTCGGCTACACCTGCGCCGGCACGGTCGAATTCCTGCAGGACATGGACACCGGCGCGTTCTACTTCATCGAGGTGAACCCACGCGTGCAGGTCGAGCACACCGTCACCGAGGAGGTGACGGGCATCGACATCGTGCGCGCGCAGATCCTGATCGCCGAGGGCAAGTCCCTCGTCGAGGCGACCGGCACCGCCAGCCAGTACGACGTCCATCTCGACGGCCACGCGATCCAGTGCCGCATCACCACCGAGGACCCGTCCAACGGCTTCATCCCCGATTACGGGCGGCTGACCGCGTATCGCGGCGCCACCGGCATGGGCATCCGCCTCGACGGCGGCACCGCCTATTCGGGCGCGGTCATCACCCGCTACTACGATTCGCTCCTGGAGAAGGTCACCGCCTGGGCGCCCACGCCCGAGGCCGCCATCGCCCGGATGGACCGCGCCCTGCGCGAGTTCCGCATCCGGGGCGTCAGCACGAACATCGCCTTCGTCGAGAACCTGCTCAAGCACCCGACCTTCACCTCCAACGCCTACACGACGCAGTTCATCGACACGACGCCCGGCCTCTTCGACTTCGCGCCGCGCCGCGACCGCGCGACGAAGATCCTGCGATACGTCGCGGACGTGACCGTCAACGGCCACCCCGAGACCCTCGGCCGACCCAGGCCCGCCGCGCTGGCCCGGGCGCCCCGCGCGCCGTCGGTGGCGCTGGAGGCTCCGCCCGAGGGCACCCGCACCCTCCTGGACCGCGAGGGCCCGCAGGCGGTCGCCGACTGGATGCGCGCGCAGGAGCGCCTGCTGATCACGGACACCACCATGCGCGACGGGCACCAGTCCCTCCTGGCCACCCGCATGCGCAGCTACGACATGGTCGCCATCGCGCCCGCCTACGCCCATCAGCTCCCCGGCCTCCTCTCGGTCGAGTGCTGGGGCGGGGCGACCTTCGACGTCGCCTACCGCTTCTTGCAGGAATGCCCGTGGCGCCGGCTGGAGGGCATCCGGGACGGCCTGCCCAACGTGATGACGCAGATGCTGCTGCGGGGCGCGAACGGCGTCGGCTACACCACCTACCCCGACAACGTGGTGAGGTTCTTCACCCTCACCGCGGCGGAGGCCGGCGTCGACCTCTTCCGCGTCTTCGACTCGCTCAACTGGGTGGAGAACATGCGCGTCGCGATGGACGCGGTGCTGGAGTCCGGCAAGGTGCTGGAGGGCACGGTCTGCTACACCGGCGACATCCGCGACCCGGACCGCGCGAAGTACGACCTCAAGTACTACGTCGCGATGGCCAAGGAGCTGGAGGCGGCGGGCGCCCACGTCCTGGGCCTCAAGGACATGGCCGGCCTTCTGAAGCCCACCGCCGCGGGCGCGCTGGTCCGCGCGCTCAAGGACGCGACCGGCCTTCCGATCCACTTCCACACCCACGACACCGCCGGCAGCGCCATCGGCACCATCCTCGCCGCCGCCGACGCCGGGATCGACGCGGTCGACTGCGCGATGGACGCGCTCTCGGGCAACACGTCCCAGGCGACCATGGGCACCGTGGTCGAGGCGCTCCGGGGCGAGCCCCGCGACACCGGGCTCGACGTCGCCGCGATCCGCCGGATCAGCGACTACTGGGAGGGCGTGCGCGCGAACTACGCCGCCTTCGAGACCGGCCAGCAGGCGCCCGCCTCCGAGGTCTACCTGCACGAGATGCCCGGCGGGCAGTTCACCAACCTCAAGGCGCAGGCCCGTTCGATGGGGCTGGAGGCGCGCTGGCACGAGGTCGCGCAGACCTATGCCGACGTGAACCTGATGTTCGGCGACATCGTGAAGGTCACGCCCTCCTCCAAGGTCGTCGGCGACATGGCCCTGATGATGGTGTCGCAGGGCCTGACCCGCGCGCAGGTCGAGGACCCCGAGGTCGAGGTCGCCTTCCCCGAGAGCGTGGTCGGGATGATGCGCGGCGACCTCGGGCAGCCCCCCGGCGGCTGGCCCCCCGCGCTCCAGGCCAAGGTGCTCAAGGGCGCCGCGCCGATGACCGACCGCCCCGGCCTGCACGCCGCGCCGGTCGACCTCTCCGCCGCGCGCGAGGCGCTGGCGGCGAAGATGGACCACCCGCCGACCGAGCACGACCTCGCCGGCTGGCTGATGTATCCCAAGGTGTTCGAGGACTACTCCGCCCGCCACGCCGAGTACGGCCCCGTCCGCACCCTGCCCACGCCCACCTTCTTCTACGGCATGCACGCCGGCGAGGAGATCAGCGTCGAGATCGACCCCGGCGTGACCCTCGAGATCCGCATGCAGGCCCGCGGCGAGACCAACGAGGAGGGCGAGGCGCGCGTCTTCTTCGAGCTCAACGGCCAGCCGCGCACCATGCGCGTGCCCGACCGGGCCGTCGCCGCCGCCACCCCCGCGCGTCCCAAGGCCGAGGCGGGCAACGCCGCGCATGTCGGCGCGCCGATGCCGGGGGTCGTCGCCTCCGTCGCCGCGGCCGCCGGCGCATCGGTGCGGCAGGGCGACCTCCTCCTCACGATCGAGGCGATGAAGATGGAGACCGGCATCGCCGCCGAGCGCGATGCCGTCATCAAGGCCGTCCACGTCGCGCCGGGATCGCAGATCGACGCCAAGGACCTCCTGGTGGAGTACGAGTGAGCGCCGGTCTGGGCCGGCTCGTCCGCGTCCAGCCGCGCGAGGTCTGGGCGAACGAGGCGGCGCACTTCACCCCCTGGCTCGCGGAGCCGGAGAACGTCGCCCTGCTCGGCGAGACGCTTGGCATGGACCTGGAGGTCGAGGCGGTGGAGCGCGCCGTCGGCCCGTTCCGCGCCGACATCCTGTGCAAGGACGCAGGCACCGACCATTTGGTCCTGATCGAGAACCAGCTCGAGGCGAGCGACCACCGCCACCTGGGCCAGATCCTGACCTACGCCTCCGGGCTGGACGCGTTCACCATCGTCTGGATCGCGACGACCATCCGTGACGAGCACCGTGCCACGCTGGACTGGCTCAACGAGATCACGGCGAGCGAGGTGCGCTTCTTCGCCCTCGAGGTCGAGCTCTGGCGCATCGGCGCCTCGCCCCCCGCGCCCAAGTTCAACGTCGTATGCCGCCCGAACGACTGGACCCGCTCCGTCAAGCGCGGCGCGGCCGAGGTCGAGGACGCGGACCCGAACGGACATCGTGCCGAGGATGCCGCACTCTGGACGGCGTTGGACGCGCGGCTCGACGAGCGGGACGGACCCGTCGTCGTGCCTCGTCAGCTCAGTCGCTCGAACTGGCGCAACTACCGTCTCGGACGGATCAATTTCGGCCTGTCGGCCACCGTTCTCAGATCGCGGCGCCTGATCTGCGCTGAACTCTGGATCAACGCGAAGCAGCCCGAGATCGACGCCGCGCAGGTCGCCAGATGGTTCGATGCGCTCCACCAGGATCGAGAGGCGTTCGACCATGCGTTCGGCGAACCCCTCCATTGGCAGCGACTGGATCATCAGGTCGGGTGCCGGATCGCGACACAGCGGCCCCTGTTGGACTTGACGGATGCGGAGAAGCTTGCCGACGTCGCCGACTGGCTCGCCGACCGGCTGACCCGCCTCCACACCACCTTCGCCGATGCCGTGCGCCACCTTCCCGCGGCGCCTGCATCGGCCGCCGACGAAGGGCCGCCCCAGGAACCGCCAGGCACACCCCCGCATTGACCGCCCGACGCCCCGCCCGAGGTCCCCGGCCATGATCGAGCTCTTCTCCGACCCCGCCGTCTGGGCATCCTTCCTCACGCTCGTCGTGCTGGAGATCGTGCTCGGCGTCGACAACGTGATCTTCATCTCCATCGCCGCCTCCAAGCTGCCCGAGGAGCAGCGCCGCCGCGCGCGCGTCCTGGGACTGGCGCTGGCCCTGGTGATGCGGGTGCTGCTGCTGTTCTCGATCGCCTGGATCGTCTCGCTGAACGAGGCGGTGTTCACGGTGTTCGGCCTGGGGATCTCCTGGCGGGACATGATCCTGATCGCGGGGGGCCTGTTCCTCCTCTACAAGGCCGCGACCGAGATCTTCGAGGAGGTCGAGGGCGGCGACCTGCATACCGCCCCCGAGCGTGTGGTCGAGGCCGCCTTCGTCCGCGTCATCGTGCAGATCGTCATCCTGGACCTCGTCTTCAGCTTCAATTCGGTGCTCACCGCCGTGGGCATCGCCGAGCATGTCGAGGTCATGGTCGCGGCCGTCGTGGTCGCGATCGTCGTGATGATGGTCGCCGCCGGTCCCATCGCCGCCTTCGTCGAGGCGCATCCGAGCACCAAGATGCTGGCGCTCGCCTTCCTCGTGATGGTCGGCATGGCGCTCGTCGCGGACGGCTTCCACTACCATGTCGAGAAGGGGTTCATCTACGCCGCCATGGTCTTCGCCGGCGGCGTCGAGGGCCTCAACCTCTGGCGCCAGAAGAAGCGCGTCCGGCTCGCGGCCGCCAGCGGCCCGGCCGGCTGATGGGGGCTTGAACCCCCGGGCGCGCGGCGGTATCGCCCGCGAACCGATTGGCATGCGGGCGTAGCTCAGGGGTAGAGCATTACCTTGCCAAGGTAAGGGTCGTGAGTTCGAATCTCATCGCCCGCTCCAATCGGTCCTCCCCCACGGCCGCCGACACGAAGGGGTGCACGCCATGCGCCGCGCCGAGATCGCCAGGCAGACCGCCGAGACCCGGATCGAGGTGGCCATCGACCTCGACGGCACCGGCGCCGCGGACATCGCCACCGGCATCGGATTCTTCGACCACATGCTCGACCAGATCGCGCGCCACGCCATGGTCGACCTGACCGTCCGCGCCGATGGCGACCTGCACGTGGACGATCACCACACCGTCGAGGACGTGGGCATCGCCCTCGGCCAGGCCCTGACCGAAGGCCATCGGCGACAAGGCCGGGATCGTGCGTTACGGCGCGTGCCTCCTGCCGATGGACGACGCGCTCGTGCGCTGCGCGCTCGACCTGTCCGCCCGCCCCTATCTGGTCTGGGACGCCTCGCCCGAGGCCAAGGCCATCGGCCGCTTCGACACCGAGCTCGCCCGCGAGTTCTTCCAGGCCGTCGCGGTCCATGGCGGGATCACCCTGCACCTGCACCGGCTCGAGGGGATCAACGCCCACCACGTCGTCGAGGCCACGTTCAAGGCCTTCGCCCGCGCCCTGCGGCAGGCGGTGGAGGCCGACCCCCGCGCCGCCGGGCGCGTCCCCTCGACCAAGGGCCGCCTCCAGGGGTGACCTGCGCCCTGATCGACATCGGCATCGGCAACCTCCACTCGGCCGAGAAGGCCCTGCGCCGCGAGGCGCCCGCGGGGGTGGAGATCGTCGTGACCGCCGATCCGGGCGTCGTCGCCCGCGCCGGCCGCATCGTCCTGCCCGGCGACGGCGCGTTCCCCGCCTGCATGGAGGCCTTGTGGGCCGCGCCCGGCCTGATCGACGCGCTCGAGGACGCCGTGCGCCGTCCGCGGCGTCCCGTTCCTCGGCATCTGCGTCGGGATGCAGATGATGGCGCGCGCCGGGCACGAGCACCGCACGACCCCCGGCCTCGGCTGGATCGACGGCGAGGTGCGCGCCATCGCCCCGGCGGACCCGGCGCTCAAGGTGCCGCACATGGGCTGGAACGACCTGCGCCTGCTCGCCGCGCACCCGGTCCTGGAGGGGATCGCGGATGGCGACCACGCCTATTTCGTCCACGGCTACGCGATGGACCCACCGCCCGGCACAGCTCCTGGCGACTTGCGACTATGGCGGTCCGATCACCGCCATCGTGGCGGACGGAACCGCCCTGGGCCTGCAGTTCCACCCCGAGAAGAGCCAGTCCGCCGGCCTGCGGATGCTGGCCAACTTCCTGCGCTGGGCGCCCTGAGCGGTCAGTCCGCCCGCGACCAGCTCTGCGACCGGCAGATCGGGCCGACGCAGCCCGACACCTCGAGCCGGTCCCCGGCCAGCGCCATCTTCGAGCGGTAGGTCCGGTCCCGGTCGGGGGCGTAGATGGTCCCGCCCGAATAGGCGCCGCCGCCGTTCGGCGACATGCCGTCCACGATCCGCCGCCCCGTGACCGCGGAGGCGATCGGCGCCCCGCCCGGCCCGTAGCTCCGCATCAGCGTGCCGCAGACCTTGCCGTCGCAGGGCGCCATCCGCACCAGGCCGAAGTTCCCGTCATCGTCCGGCTGCGTGCGCCAGGTGCCCAGGACGGGATCGGCCGAGGCGGTGGCGCCCGACAGGGCGAGGATGGCGGCGATCATGGTGGTCTTCATCTGTCTCTCCGGTTCCGGCCGCGGCCGCGGATGGATCGGCGCGGCGCTGGCGCCCGCGGGCGCGCCGCGCTAGGCGCCGCGACGGACGGACCGGAGCGGCGCGCATGATCCTCTACCCCGCGATCGACCTCAAGGATGGCGCCTGCGTGCGCCTGCTTCGTGGCGACATGATGGCGGCGACCGTCTACGGCGAGGACCCCGCCGCGCAGGCCGCCGCCTTCGCGCTGGCGGGATGCGACTGGCTCCACGTCGTCGATCTCGACGGCGCCTTCGCCGGCCGGTCGCAGAACGCCGCCGCCGTCGCCGCGATCCTGGCCGCGGTGGACGTGCCGGTCCAACTCGGCGGCGGCCTGCGCGACCGCGCCGGCGTCGAGCGCTGGCTGGAGGCCGGCATCGCGCGCGTCATCCTGGGAACCGCCGCGGTGGAGGATCCGGCGATGGTGCGCGAGGTCGCGGCCGCCCATCCCGGCCGGATCGCCGTCGGGCCTCGACGCGCGGGCCGGGCGCGTCGCCACGCGCGGCTGGGCCGAAGAGACGGACATGACCGCGACCGACCTCGCCCGCGCCTTCGAGGATGCCGGCATCGCGGCCATCGTCTACACCGACATCGACCGCGACGGCGCCATGGGCGGGCCCAACGTCGCCGCGACCGCCGCCCTCGCCGCCGCCGTCTCGGTGCCCGTCATCGCGAGCGGGGGCGTGTCGTCCCTGGCCGACCTCCTCGCCCTGCGGGACGTGGGCGCCATCGCCGGCGCGATCACGGGGCGCGCGCTCTACGACGGCGCGATCGACCTGGGAGAGGCGCTCGCGGCCCTGCGCGCGCCATGCTGAAGCTGCGCGTCATCCCCTGCCTCGACGTGGCCGAGGGGCGCGTCGTGAAGGGCGTGAACTTCGCCGGCCTGCGCGACGCGGGCGATCCGGTGGCGGCCGCGATCCGCTACGACGCCGCCGGCGCGGACGAGCTTTGCTTCCTCGACATCGCGGCCACGCACGAGAACCGCGGCACCCTCCTGGACCTCGTGCGCCGCACGGCCGAGCATTGCTTCATGCCGCTCACCGTGGGCGGCGGCGTGCGTGACCCCGAGGGCATGGGCGCGCTCCTGAACGCCGGCGCCGACAAGGTCAGCTTCAACTCCGCCGCCGTCGCGGATCCCGGCGTCGTCGCCGCCGCCGCCGCGCGCTACGGCTCCCAGGCGGTCGTCGTCGCCATCGACGCCAAGCGCGTGGCGACGGGCCGCTGGGAGATCTTCACCCATGGCGGCCGCCGCGCAACCGGCATCGACGCGCTCGCCTTCGCCCGGGAGGTCGCCGCCCGCGGCGCCGGGGAGATCCTGCTGACCTCCATGGACGGCGACGGCACTCGCGCGGGCTACGACCTGGACCTGACGCGGGCCGTCTCGGACGCCGTGCGGATCCCGGTGATCGCGTCCGGCGGCGTCGGCACGTTGGACCACCTCGTCGAGGGCGCGCGCGCCGGAGCCTCGGCGGTCCTGGCGGCGAGCATCTTCCACTTCGGCGCGCATACCGTGGCCGAGGCGAAGGCCCACATGGCCGCCGCGGGGCTGCCCGTCCGGCTCGGCCCCGGCGCCCCGCATCCGGAGGTCGCGTGATGGCCGGGGAGGAGATCGCGCGCCTCGCCGCCACGATCGAGGCGCGGCGCGGCGCCGACGCCGGCGAGAGCTGGACCGCGACGCTCCTCGCCGCCGGGCCGGAGGCCTGCGCCGCCAAGTTCGGCGAGGAAGCCGTCGAGGCCGTGATCGAGGCCGTGCGAGGGGACCCGGACGCCCTCGCGCGCGAGGCGGCCGACGCGCTCTACCACCTCCTGGTGATGTGCGCCGCGCGCGGCGTCGCCCTCGCCGACATCGAGGCCGAGCTCGCCCGCCGCGCCGGCCGGTCCGGCATCGCCGAGAAGGCGTCCCGCGGGGCCCTAGCGCTTCAGAGCTTCGAGGACAGCACCCCCGTCGCGAACCCCGCCATGCGCAGCTCGCCGAACAGGCGCTGCCGCTCGATCTTGGGGCAGCGGTCCTGCACCACCTCCAGCCCGGCCGCGCGGGCCCGCGCCGCGGCGCCCTCGTGCCGCACCCCGATCTGCAGCCACATCGTCCGCAGGTGCGGCAGATGCGTCAGGGCCTCCTCCAGGATCGCCGGGACGTGCTCGGGCCGGCGGAACAGGTCGATCATGTCCACCGGCGCGTCCACGGTGGTCAGGTCGTCGTGGCTGGCCTCGCCGAACAGGGTCGCGCCGCCCAGCGCCGGGTTCACCGGGATCACGCGGTAGCCCTTCAGCGACAGGTAGCGCGCGACGTAATGGCTCGGCCGCACCGGGTTCGCCGACACGCCGACGCAGGCGATCACCTTGGCGCCCGTCAGGATGCGGCGGAGGTCCGCGTCGGTCGGCCCCGCGCCCGTCAATCGAAGATGTCCTCGATCGCATCGAACGCCTCGGCGAAGAGCCTGCGGGATAGGGACTTGCGCTTGCCCTTCTTCCGGCGTCCGCCGGAGGTCGCGGCCAGCGCCGCCGCCCCCAGCGCGCCGATCAGCGCCTCGCCCCCAGGCACGGGCGCGCCCCGCCGCCCCGCCGTGCCGCGCACCGGGGAGGGCGCGACGAGCCCCTTGCGCCGGACCTCCTCGTGCCCCGTCCGCAGCGCCTTCATCTCGTGCAGCGGCGCGCCGCAATTGGCGCAGGCGAGCTCGTGCCGCGCCGCGTCCAGGCGCAGCGCCGCGCGCATGCCGCAATAGCAGCAGGTGGCGATCTTCTGCGCCACTATGCCCCCCTCGTCACCGCGTAGAGCGCGACGGCCGCGGCGTTGGAGACGTTGAGCGAGCCGAAGCCCCCCGCGGCCGGCACCCGGACCAGCGCATCGCACGTCTCCCGCGTGCGCTCGCGAAGGCCCGGCCCTTCGGCGCCCAGCACGATGGCCACGGGCCGCGGCCGCGGGCCGACCGCCTCCGCCCCCTCGGCGTCCAGCCCGATCACGTCGTAGCCCAGCTTCGACACCCGCTTCATCGTCTCGGCCAGGTTGCCGATCCGAAGGTAGGGCATCCGCTCCAGGGCCCCGGAGGCGGACTTCGCCAGGGCCCCGGTCTCCGGCGCGGAATGGCGCGACGGCGCGATCACGGCCGCGGCGCCGAACACCTCCGCCGAGCGCAGGATGGCGCCCACGTTGTGCGGGTCCGAGACGCGGTCGAGCATCACCAGGGGCCGCCCGTCGGCCAGGTCCTCCAGGGACGGCCAGTCCAAGGCCCGCGTCTCCAGCGCCGCCCCCTGGTGCACCGACCCCGGATCGAGCGGGACCGGGAAGGCCCGGGCATCCGCGATCTCGGCCTCCGCGCCGTGCAGGTCGCCGAGCCGTTCGAGCGCGTTGCGCGTCGCCACCAGCCTGAGCCGCTCGCGCGCGGGGTTCGCGAGCGCCGCCGACACGGCGTGCAGCCCGAAGAGCCAGTGCGTCTCGCGCGCGGCGGCCCGGCGGGCGCGCTCCTTCTCGACGATGTGGGCGGGCTTTCGCATCGTCCCGACATGCCCCCCCGGCCCCGGCCCCGCAAGGCCCGCGCGCCCACCTCGCGCCCCGGCTTGACGGGACCTCCCGCCGCTTCTATCCGGTCCCCGCCGCGCCCCGACGGGGCCGCGACAGGGCGACGGGCTGCAAGGTGCGGCAGCGGACTGTAACTCCGCCGGGGAGACCCACGCCTGGTTCGATTCCAGGGTCGCCCACCACCACCCCACTTCCCTTCCCCCGCCGGCTCGCTACTCTGCCCGGCGACGCGCGCCCGGAACGAGGCGCGACAGGGGAGAACGACATGACCAGAACCGCCATCACCGCCGCCCTCCTGGCCGCCACCGCCCTGCCCGCCATGGCCGAGGAATGGGACGTCTCGCCTCTGGGGCGCGCGCCGCGCCTTCACCGAGCATGTCGAGAAGCTGGCCGAGCTCGTCGCCGAGAAGACCGACGGCGAGTTCACGCTGAACATCTCCTATGGCGGCCTGTCCAACGAGCGCGAGAACCTCGACGGCATCTCCATCGGCGCCTTCGAGATGGCGCAGTTCTGCGCCGGCTACCACGCCGACAAGAACCCCTCGATCACCGTGCTGGAGCTGCCGTTCCTCGGCGTCGACACCCTCGAGGAGGAGCGCGAGATCTCCAGGCGCTCTACCGCACCCCGCCGTGGTCGAGGATCTGGCCCGCTGGAACGCGCGTCCTGCTGATGCCGTCGCCGCTGCCGCAGTACAACCTGGTGGGCACGGGCGACGTGCCCGCCTCGCTGGCGGACCTGCGCGGGCCTGTCGGTCCGCGCCACCGGCGGCATCGGCGACGGCGATGTAGGCGCTGGGCGCCACCCCCACCTCGATGTCCGCCACCGAGGTGCGGCAGGCGATGGATTCCGGCGTCGTGCAACGCCGTCAGCTTCGCGCCCCACGCGCACATGTCCTTCGGCACCGTCGAGGCCGCCGACTGGTGGACGACCAACCTCAACCCCGGCACCGTCAACTGCCCGGTGGTGGTCAACACCGACGCGCTGGAGGCGCTCTCCGACGAGCACCGCGAGGCGCTGCTGGGCTCGCGTGGACGAGGCGCTCGACTACTACATCGCCTTCTACAAGGACGAGACCATGGCCGCCTGGGGCCCGCTCCTGGACGAGCGCGGCATCGCGCAGGTCGACCTTCCGACGAGGCAACCTGGCCAATCTGAAGGAGGAGGTCGCCGGCCCCGCCGCCGCCGCGTGGATCGCCAGAACGTAGGCCAGCGGCTGCCGGCGCGGAGCTGCTACGACATGGTGCAGACCATGGCCGCCGAGCACTGAGGCCGCCGCCGGCCTGACGGTCGGATTGCCGGGGAGGACGCGCCGCCCCCGTGCCCGGGGCCGGCGCAGCCCCATGGCCATCCCCGCCAACGTCCGCGAGGACGGCTCGCCTGCTGAGCCGCGCCGACCGCGCGCTCTACCGGGTCGAAGGGGCGCTGGCGCTGATCGCCGGGCTCGCGGTGCTGTCGCTGATGGGCCTCGCGGTGGTGTCGGTGGGCGGTCGCAACTTCTTCGGCACGCCCCTGCCGGGCTACGTCGACTGGATCGAGCAGATCATGCCCGCCATCGCCCTCCTGGGCATCGCCTACACGCAGCGGACGGGCGGGCACATCCGCCTGGACCTGCGTCGTCGGCCGGTTCTCGGGGCGGGCGCTCTGGGTCGGCCGAATGGGTCACGACGCTCGTCACCCTCGTCCTGATCCTGCTGCCTGATCTGGGGCACATGGTCGCATTTCGAACGCAGCTTCGACTTGGGCCGCCCGCTGCCTTCGGCCGCGACAGCTCCATCGACATCGGCCTGCCGATCTGGCCGGCCAAGCTGATCGTGCCGGTCGCGCTTCGCCGTCCTCGCCGCGCGGCTGCCGATCCAGCTCTGGGGCTTCGGTCGCGGGCCTTCGCCCATGACGACCCCCGCCCGCGCCGTCCCCCTGGTCGAGAGCGCGGCCGAGATCGCCGCCGCCGAGGCCGCCGCGATCGTCGGCCGCGCGCGGTGAGCGGCGCCGCCCGCACCCCCGCGCGCCCCGCCAGCGCAGCGGCGCCGACGTCGCGCAGCGACGAGGCCCGGCCCAACCGCGCGAGGCCCCGCCAGGAGCCGACGGCGCGCGGGAGGCCCGGCGATGACCTCGCTCGACATCGGCCTCTGGGTCACCGGCCTGCCTGCTCGTCCTCGTCGTCCTCGGAATGCGCGTCGGCTTCGCCGCGGCGCTGGCGGGCTCGTCGGCCTGATCTGGATCTTCTGGGAGAAGAAGGACTACGCCTGGTCCGAGCTCGACTGGGCGCTGAGCATCGCGGTCAAGACCGCCGGGCAGGTCCCCCATTCCAAGATCGCCTCGCAGGCGCTCTCCCTGATCCCGATCTTCATCCTGATCGGCTATCTCGCCTATCAGGCCGGCCTGACGCGCGCCCTGTTCGAGGCCGCCAAGCGCTGGGTCGGCTGGTTGCCCGGCGGGCTCGGCGTCGCCTCGGTCTTCGCCACCGCGGGCTTCTCCGCCGTCTCCGGCGCCTCGGTCGCCACCTCGGCCGTCTTCGCCCGCATCGCCATCCCCGAGATGCTGGCCGTGGGCTACGACAAGCGCTTCGCCGCCGGCGTCGTCGCCGCGGCCGGGACGCTCGCGTCCCTGATCCCGCCCTCGGCGATCCTGGTCATCTACGCCATCATCGTGGAGCAGGACGTCGGCCGCGCTCCTCCTGGCCGGGTTCGTGCCCGGCGCGTTCTGCGCCCTGGTCTACGGCGTCCTCGTCGTCGGACTCGCGCGCGGTGTGGAAGGGCCTCGGCCCGCCCGTGGGCGGCTTCACCTGGGGACAGCGCTTCTCGGCGCTGCCCGGCGCCCTGCCGATCGTCGCGGTCGATCGCGCTCATCATCCTCTTCGTCTACAACCCCTTCGGCGAGGCGTTCGGCACCCCGACGGAAGGCGGCGCGCTCGGCGCCGCGCTCATCCTCGCCATCGCGCTGTGCCAAGGGCATGCGCTGGGGCGACCTCAAGTCCGCCATCGTCGAGACCGCCAAGCTCACGGCGATGATCTTCACGATCATCTGGGGCGTGCTGATCTACGTGCGCTTCCTCGGCTTCGCGGACCTGCCCGGCGCCTTCTCGGACTGGATCGCCGGGCTCGACCAGTCGCCGATGCTCACGCTGGTCTTCATCCTGCTGGCCTACGCCGTCCTGGGCATGTTCATGGACGCCATCGGCATGCTGCTGCTGACGCTGCCCATCGTCTACCCGGCCATCATCGCGCTCAACGGCGGCCCGGGCGTGCTGGCCGCCGACACCCCCTTCGGCCTGTCCGGCGCGGAGGTCGGCATCTGGTTCGGCATCATCGTGGTGAAGATGGCCGAGTTCTGCCTGATCACGCCGCCCATCGGCCTCAACTGCTTCGTCGTCGCCGGCGTGCGCGACGACCTGACCGTGCGGCGACGTGTTCCAGGGCGTGACCCCCTTCTTCGTCGCCGACGCCCTGACCATCGCCGCGCTCGTCGCCTTTCCCGGCATCGTCATGTGGCTGCCGCGCCTGCTTCTCGGCTAGCCAGCGCCACGCCGGCGCACTAATCCGGCCGGCAACGAGGGAGGCGACCATGACCGAACAGACCCACGGCTTCGACACGCTGCAGATCCACGCCGGCGCGCGCCCCGACCCGGCCACCGGCGCGCGGCAGGTGCCGATCTACCAGACCACGGCCTACGTCTTCCGCGACGCCGAGCACGCGGCCGCCCTCTTCAACCTCCAGGAGGTGGGGTACATCTACTCCCGCCTCACCAACCCGACCGTCGCGGCCCTGGCCGAGCGGATCGCCACGCTCGAGGGCGGGGTCGGCGCGACCTGCTGCTCCTCCGGGCACGCGGCGCAGATCATGGCGCTCTTCCCGCTGATGATGCCGGGGCGGAACATCGTCGTCTCGACCCGCCTCTACGGCGGCACGGTCACGCAGTTCACGCAGACGATCAAGCGCTTCGGCTGGGCCGCGAAGTTCGTCGACTTCGACGACCACGCCGCCGTCAAGGCGGCCATCGACGACGACACCCGCGCGGTCTTCGGCGAGGCGATCGCCAACCCGGGCGGCTACGTCATGGACGTGCGCGCCATCGCCGACATCGCCGACGCCGCCGGCCTGCCGCTCATCATCGACAACACCACCGCCACCCCCTGGCTCGTCCGCCCGATCGAGCACGGCGCCACGCTCGTCGTGCATTCCACCACCAAGTACCTGACCGGCAACGGCACCGTCACGGGCGGCTGCATCGTGGATTCCGGCACGTTCGACTGGGCCGCCTCCGGCAAGTTCCCGTCGCTGAGCGAACCCGAGCCCGCCTATCACGGCCTCAAGTTCGCCGAGACCTTCGGCCCCCTGGCCTACACGTTCCACTCCATCGCAATCGGCCTGCGGGACCTCGGCATGACGATGAACCCCCAGGCGGCGCACTACACGCTCATGGGGATCGAGACGCTGAGCCTGCGCATGGCCAAGCACGTCGCCAACGCCGAGCGCATCGCCAGATGGCTCGAGGACGACCCCCGCGTCGACTACGTGACCTATGCGGGGCTGCCCTCCTCCCCCTATCACGATCTCGCGAAGCGCCAGTCGCCGCGCGGCGCGGGCGCGCTCTTCACCTTCGCCGTGAAGGGGGGCTACGAGTCCTGCATCAAGCTGATCGACGCGCTGGAGATCTTCTCCCACGTCGCCAACCTGGGCGACACGCGCAGCCTCATCATCCATTCGGCCTCCACCACCCACCGCCAGCTCGACGAGAACCAGCAGCGCGCGGCGGGCGCCGACCCCGAGGTGGTGCGCGTGAGCATCGGCACCGAGGACGCGGACGACCTCATCGCCGACCTCGACCAGGCCCTCGCCAAGGCGACCGCCTGACCGGCGCCCGCGGCGGGGCGGCGGGAGCCCGCCTCGCCCGGCTTTGCGGGACCGCGGGCGATGCGCTATCTAGTCGGGGGACGCAGCCGGCGCCGGCCCGGCCGCCAGGGAGGATGAGCCGACGATGACGCCGCGCCATGCGCTCGACTTCTCGCCCGAGGCCGTGACCCTCCTCGCCCTCGACGGCCTGACCTGGCAGGTCGTGGGCCAGGCCCCCGTCGGCGACGGCATGGAGGACGCGCTCGCCGATCTGTCCGCCGCCGCCCGCACCGGCCCGGATGGCGGTCCCGCCCCGGTGCGCGTCGTGATCCCGCCCGAGCATATCCTCTACCTGGAGGTCCCGGGCGCCGCCGGCACGGAGGCCGAGCGCGAGGTGGCCATCCGCCGCGCCCTCACCGGGCGCACGCCCTATGCCGTGGACGCGCTCGCCTTCGACTGGTTCGACGCGCCGGACGGAAGCTGCGTCGTCGCCGTGACCGCGCAGGAGACGCTCGCCGAGGCCGAGGCCTTCGCGATCTCCCACGGCTTCGCGCCGGTCGCCCTCGTCGCCGCGCCGCGCCCGGCGAGCGAGGCCGCCTCGCCGGCCGAGGCGTCGTTCGGCGCGGAGGCCGTCCTCGCGGCCGGCGCCGCGGCGCAGGGCGCGGCGATCCCCCGCGGCGGCGCTCCGGTGCGGGCCGCCGCGAGCCACATGGCGGCCCCCGTCTTCTCCTCGCGCCGGGGCCCCGCCGCGCCCGGAGCCGCGCCGAACGGGATGCCGGCCGATCCCCCGGCCGAGATCCGCATGGCCGCCGAGCGCTGGGGCCCGGGCGAGCCGGGCCCGGCCGCCGGGCCCGACGCCCCCGCCCCGCCCCCGGCCCCGGCGCCGTCCCCCACCCCGGCGGTGTCCCGCCCCGAGGTCGAGGCCCGCCTGAGCCGCGTGACCGGCCCGGCGAGCCGGCCGCCCGCCGAGCCGCTGCGCGCGCGCACCCCGGACGAGATCGCCGAATCCGCTGACCCTCTTCGCCGAGCGGGGGAAGGCGGAACCGCGCGTGCCGCCCGCCCTCCTGCGGCTGGGGATCGCCGCGGCGGCGGTGATCGCCCTGTTCGCCGTGGCGATCTGGCTCTGGGCCGAGATCGGCGATCCGTCCGAGCTCGCCCTCGATCCCGAGGCGGAGGCCGACGCCGCGATCGCCGTGGAGGTCGCCGAGACCGCCATCGCCGCCCCCCTCGAGGACGCCGCGTCCGCGTCCCCCGCCCCGGCCGAGCGGCCCACCCCCCTGGACGTGGCGACCGCCTCGGTCGCCGTGGCCGAGCCGGAGGCGGCCGAGCCGGAGGCCGTGCCCGCCCTGCCGGACGCGGAGGCCGAGGCCGTGCGCCGCGCCCCGCGGCCGCTCTCGGCCCCGGTCGCCGCCACCGAGGCCGTGCCGCTGGTGCAGGCCGCGCCCGACCCACCGCTCGACCGGCTCGCCCTCGCGGCCTCCGGCGCGGTCCCGCCGCTGGACGCGGCCGGGGCCGCCCCGTCCGCCGAGCCGAGCTTCGCCGCCGACGCCGCCCCGCAGGAGATGGCGCTCGCGAGCTATGCCGCGACCGGCATCTGGCAGATCCCTCCCGCGAGCCAGGCCGCCCCTCGCGCGCCCGAGGCCGGGAGCGTGGACGCGAGCCGGCCACGCCCGCCGCAGGCCCCCGCGGCGGGCCCGATCCTTGGCGCCGTCGCGGAGGCCAGGGGCGCCGCGCCCGTCATCGGCCTGCCGCCGCGGCCGGACGCCTCCGGCGCCGCGCTCGCCCGCCCCGAACCCGAACCCGACGGCGCGCGCGGCATCGACGGCGTGCTGCTCTTCGCCGGGCTCCCGCCCGTCCGCCCGCCCGTCCGCCCGGAGGCCCCGCCACGCGTCCTCGGCAGCTTCGCCGACCCGGCCCTGTCCGAGGTCCGCCCGGCCCCCCGCCCGCGCCGCGCGGTGCCCGCGCCGACGCCGGAGGCGGCCGAACCCGCCGGCACGGCCTCGACCCCCGCGGAGCCCGCCCCGGAGGACGCGGCCGAGACGGCGCCCGCCGCCGATCCGGGGAGGGCGCCGGCGACCCAGGGCGCGGCAGCGCCCGCGCCCGCCGCCCCCGAGATCGCGGACGCCGCGCCCGCCGTCGCGCTGGCCCTGGCCGATCCCGCCCTCGCCGGCCGCCGCCCCGCGCCCCGCCCGGCCGCCGCGGCCGGCACCCCCCCGCCCGCCGAGGACGAGCCGCAGGTCCGCGTGGCCAGCAGCGGGCCGACGCCGCCCCCCCGGCCCGCGGCCCTCGCATCGCTCGTCAGGGTGCCCGGCGCTCCCGACGTGCCGCCCGCCGCGGAGGAGGCCGTGTCCGCGCCGGCGCCCCAGCCGGAGGTCGTCGAGTTCACCGCCTCCGGCTTCGCCGTCGCGGCCTCGCTACGGCCCGGTGCGCGCCCCGGCGACATCGCCGCCCGCGCCGCCGCCATCCTGCAGCGGCGCACCGCCGAGGCCGCCGCCGCGGCCGTCGCCGCCGCCGCTCCGCAGGCCGTCGCTCCACGGGCCGCCGCTCCGGCCAGAGCGGCGCCCGCCGCCCCCGCCCGGGCCGCGCCCGCCCTGCCCACGCGCGCCTCCGTCGCGCGCGCGGCCACCGTGCAGAACGCGATTCCGATGCGGCGCGTCGCGCTCGTCGGCGTCTACGGCACGTCCTCGGCCCGCCGCGCGCTCGTGCGCCTGCCCTCGGGCCGCTACACCAAGGTCCAGGTCGGCGACCGCGTCGACGGCGGGCAGGTCCAGGCCATCGGCGCCGCCTCCCTGCTCTACGTGAAGGGCGGGCGCTCGCAGACGCTCCAGATGCCCGCCGGATAGGCCCGCGCGGCGTGACAGCGCGCCGCCGCCGCCCTAGACCCGGCCCGACCGCACCGGCGAGGGGCCACCCCGATGGAAGACGCGCTCCTCCAGGCGACCATCTACCTCGGGGCCGCCGTCCTGGCCGTCCCGCTCGCCACGCGGCTCGGGCTCGGGTCGGTCCTGGGCTACCTCCTGGCCGGCATCGCGATCGGCCCCGCCCTCGGCCTCATCGCCGGGGACATCGAGGGCCTGCGCCACGTCGCGGAGTTCGGCGTGGTGATGATGCTCTTCCTCGTCGGGCTCGAGCTCGACCCCCGCGCCCTGTGGGACATGCGGCGCAAGCTGATCGGCCTGGGCGGCCTCCAGATCGTTCTGACCACCGCCGCGCTCGCCTGGATCGGCACGCTCATCGGACTGCCGCTCGCGACCGCGACCGCGGCGGGCCTGGTCCTCGCGCTCTCCTCGACCGCCATCGTCCTGCAGACCCTGGACGAGAAGGGCCTGATGCGCACCTCGGGCGGGCGCTCGATCTTCTCGGTCCTCCTGAGCCAGGACATCGCCGTGATCCCGATCCTCGCGGTCCTGCCGCTCCTCGCGATCTCCTTCCTGCGACCGGACGCCCATGCCGAGGACGCCCATCACGGCATGAGCCTCGTCGAGGGCCTGCCGGCCTGGGGCGTCACGCTGGTCACGCTCGCGGCGGTCGGGGCGGTGATCCTGGCGGGGGTGTACCTGATCGGCCCGGCGTTCCGCTTCATCGACCGCGCCCGCCTGCGCGAGATGTACGTCGCCTTCGCCCTCCTGATCGTCGTGGGCATCGCGACGCTGATGAACCTCGTGGGCCTCTCGCCGGCGCTGGGCACGTTCCTGGCCGGCGTGGTCCTCGCCAATTCGGAGTTCAAGCACGAGCTCGAATCCGACATCGAGCCGTTCAAGGGCCTGCTCCTGGGGCTCTTCTTCATCACCGTGGGCGCGGGGATCGACTTCGGCCTGATCGCCGCCGAGCCCGTCCGCATCGCCGCGATGGCCGTGGGGCTCATGGCGGTGAAGGCCGCGATCCTCCTGCCGCTGGCGCTCCTCTTCGGCCTGCGCGGGCGGGACGCCGCGCTCTTCACCCTGGCGCTCGCGCAGGCCGGCGAGTTCGGCTTCGTGCTGACCACCTTCGCGGTGCAGCAAACGGTCCTGCCGACCGCCCTGGCCGACACCCTGATGGTCGTCGTCGCGCTCTCGATGCTGCTCACGCCGCTCTTCTTCATCGCCTACGAGGCGATCGCGCGCCGGCTGGAGGCCGCCGCCCCCCCGCCCGAGGCCGACGCGATGGACGAGGCGGCGCCGGTCATCATCGCGGGCATCGGCCGTTTCGGGCAGATCGTGAACCGCCTCGCGCAGGGGTCCGGCTTCGCCGTCACGGTGCTCGATTCCTCGATGGAGACGGTGCAGCTCATGCGCCGGTTCGGGTTCCGCGGCTTCTTCGGCGATCCGGCCCGCCCCGACGTCCTCGCCTCGGCCGGGCTGGCCACCGCCAAGGTCCTCGTCATCGCGCTCGACGACCGGGACGCGGCCCTGCGCCTGGCGCGCTACGCCCGCGCGCAGCGGCCGGACCTGCACATCGTCGCGCGCGCCCGCGACCGGGTCCACGTCTACGAGCTCTTCGCCGCGGGCGCCGACGACATCGTGCGCGAGACCTTCGACAGCTCGCTGCGCGCCGGGCGCTACGTGCTCGAAGCGATGGGCCTGACCGATTACGAGGCGGCCGAGGCGGAGAAGGCCTTCTACGCCTACGACCGCCGCGCCCTCCGAGAGCTCGCCGAGCTGTGGCGTCCCGGCGTGCCGGTCTCGCAGAACGCGCCCTACATGGAGCGGGTGCACGCCCTGAACGCCGAGCTGGAGGCCGCCCTCGTCGCCTCGCTCGACGAGGGCGACGACGGCGACGCGCGCGCCGACACCCGCCGCGGGCGCGCCGCCGCCGAGAGCTAGCCGCGCCCGCCGCCGGCGACCCCCGCGTCCGCGAAGGTCGCCATGCCCGCATGGCACTCCGCCGCCGCGCGCACGATCCCGATCGCCAGCGCCGCGCCGGACCCCTCCCCCAGGCGCATCCCGAGGGAGAGGATCGGCGCCAGCCCCAGCCGCTCCAGCAGCGCGCCGTGCGCGCCCTCCGCCGACAGATGCCCCGCAACGCAGTGATCGAGCGCGCCCCGCACGCCCAGCGCCGCCGCCTCGTCCGCCAGGCACGCCGCCGCCGCGCAGCAGATGTAGCCGTCCAGGATCACCGGCACGCGCGCCCGCCGCGCCGCCAGGATCGCGCCCGCCATGGCCGCGATCTCCCGCCCCCCGAGCTGCCGCAGCGCCTCCAGGCCCCGGACCGGGCCCGCGCGGCGCGCCGCCGCCTCCACCGCGCGGACCTTCGCCGCCAGGCCCGCATCGTCCACACCGGTGCCGCGCCCGGTCCAGTCCGCCGCCGCGCCGCCATGGAGCCCGTGGCAGATCGCGGCCGCCGCCGTCGTGTTGCCGATCCCCATCTCGCCCGGCGCCAGCAGGTCGCACCCCCCCGGCAGGGCCGCGGCCCCGGCCGCCATCGCGGCGCAGGCCTCGCCCTCGTCCATGGCCGGCGCCTCGGCGATGTCGCGCGTGGGTAGGCCCATCCCGATGGCCGTGAGGCCGAACGTGGCGCCCGCCGCGCGCGCGAGCTGGTTCGCCGCCGCCCCGCCCGCTTCGAGGTTCGCCACCATCTGCGCCGTGACCTCCGCCGGGAAGGCCGAGACCGCGCCCCGCGCCCGCCCCGGCGCCGCGACCCCGTGCTCGCCGGCGAAGACCGCCACATGCGGCGCGCGCACCCGCACGCCCTGCCAGCCCGCCAGCCAGATCGCGATCTCCTCCAGCCGCCCCAGCGCCCCCGGCGGCTTGGTCAAGGTCGCGTCGCGGGCGCGGGCCGCCGCGCGGCCGTCCTCGTCCGGCGGGGGAAGATCGCGCAAGACGTCTCGAATGGCGTCGAACTGGTCCATCTGGGCCTCTTGGATCGGGGACGACGCCCGCCTAGACCGAACGGGGCCGGAGGGGCCAGACGGGGCGCATGATGACGAGCAGGTTCGAAGGCGACGGGATCGCGGCGGCCGTGCGCGATCCGGCGATCGCGCTCGGCCTGCTGACGCGCCTGCCCATGCGCGTCGATCCGAGGCGCGCCGCCGCGCGGGGCGGGCGCGCCGCCTGGGCCTGGCCCCTTGCGGGCCTCGTCCCCGGTGGCGCCGCGGCGGCGATCCTCGCGGCCGGCACGGGCCTGCCGCCCGGCGTCGCGGCGGCCCTCGCGCTCGCGTCCGCCTGCCTCCTCACCGGCGCCCTGCACGAGGACGGGCTCGCCGACATGGCCGACGGCGTCTGGGGCGCGCACGACGCGGCGGGCCGTCTGGAGATCATGCGCGACAGCCGGATCGGCGCCTACGGCGCCTGCGCCCTCGTCCTGACCTTCCTGCTGCGCTGGGCGGCGCTGACCGCGCTGGCGGCGACGGGGGCGTGGATCGGCGCGCTGATCGCGGCCGTCGCCTCGCGCGCGGCGATGACGGCGCTGGCCGGCCTCCTGCCACCGGCGCGCCCCGGCGGGCTCGGCGCCTCCGTCGGCCGGCCGGGCCGCAACGCGATGCTGGGCGCGGGCATCCTGGGCGTGGCGGCCTGCGGCCTCGCGCCGGACGCGGCGCTCGCGGCGATCATCTCGGTCGTCGCGGTGACCGCCGGTGTATCGGCCCTCGCCCGGGCGAAGGTCGGGGGGCAGACGGGCGACGTCCTCGGCGCGGCGCAGGTGCTGGCCGAATGCGCGGTCCTGACGGTCCTCGCCTCCCGCCTCTAGTCCCGGATCACGCCAGCCGGCGCAGCACGTCCGCCCGCTCGATCCGCCCGACCGGGGCGCCCCCGCGCGTCACCCCGATCGCCGGCGCCTCCGCCAGCGCCGCCATCACCTCGCCCAGCGGCGCGTCATGCGCCACCTCGGGGCCGTCCGCCGCGCCTTCGGTCATCACGTCCGCGGCGACCAGCACGTCCGCCGGGTTCATGTGCGCGACGAAGTTGGCCACGTATTCGGAGGCCGGCGCCGCGTAGATCTCCCGCGGCGTGCCGACCTGCACGATGCGCCCGCCCTCCATGATCGCGATCCGGTCGCCGATGCGGAACGCCTCCGCGAGGTCGTGGCTCACGAACACGATCGTCCGCTGCAGCCGGTCCTGCAGCTCCATCAGCTCGTCCTGCAGGTGCGCCCGGATCAGGGGGTCGAGCGCCGAGAATGGCTCGTCCATCAAGCAGGATCGGCGCCTCCGTCGCGAAGGCGCGCGCCAGGCCCACGCGCTGCTGCATCCCGCCCGAGAGCTCGCCCACCGGCCGCTCCCCCTGCCCCACCAGCCCGACGAGCGCCAGCTGCTCGTCCACCTTGGCGGACCGCTCGGCCCGCCCCATCCCCGAAAGCTCCAGCCCCAGGCCCACATTGTCCGCCACGCTGCGCCAGGGCAGCAGGCCGAACTGCTGGAACACCATCGCCACGCGCTCGGCGCGGATGCGGCGCAGGTCCCGGCCCCTGGCGGCCGAGACGTCGACCTCCCCGTCCAGGATCACCCGCCCGCGCGCCACCGGGTTGAGGCCGTTCACCGCGCGCAGCAGGGTCGACTTGCCCGAGCCCGACAACCCCATCAGCACCAGCGTCTCGCCCCGCCCGATGGTCAGCCGCGCATCGTGCACCCCCAGCACGCAGCCGGTCGCCTCCGTGATCTCGGCCCGCTCGCGCCCCTCGTCGGCCATGCGCAGGGCGGCCGCCATGTCCCCGCCGAAGAGGATCGAGACGTCCTCGAACGTGACGGCGGGCGCCGGCGCGTCCCCGCCCGGAGGAGCGCCGGCGGATGCGGCGCGGCCGGCGGGCGGGGCCGCGCCCCTCATCGCCGCTCCACCCGCAGCATCCGGTCGAGCATGATCGCCACCACCACGATCACGAACCCGCTCTCGAACCCCAGGGAGATGTTGATCGTGTTCAGCGAGCGCACCACGGGCACGCCGAGCCCGTCCGCCCCGACCAGCGCCGCGATCACCACCATCGAGAGCGACAGCATGATCGTCTGGTTCAGCCCCGCCATGATCTGCGGGAACGCGTGCGGCAGCTCGACCTTGCGCAGCACCTGCCCCCGGGTCGCCCCGAACGCCTGCGCCGCCTCCAGGAGGGGCCGCGGCGTCGAGGCCACGCCCAGCGCCGTCAGGCGGATCGGCGCCGGCAGCACGAAGATCACCGTCGCCAGCAGCCCCGGCACCATCCCCAGCCCGAAGAACACCACCGCCGGGATCAGGTACACGAAGGTCGGCAGCGTCTGCATCAGGTCGAGGACGGGCCGCATCGCGCGGAACAGCTTCGGCCGGTGCGCCGCCGCGATCCCGATCGGCACCCCGATCGCCATGCACACCAGGCACGCCGCCAGCACCAGCGTCAGGCTCTCGGTCGTCTCCTCCCAGTACCCCTGGTTGAGGATGAACAGGAACCCCGCCAGCACCAGCACGCAGGTCGAGACCCGCCGCTGCAGCGACCAGGTGAGCGCGACGAAGACGGCGACGACCACGAGCGCCGGCGGCGTCTGGAACGCCCAGAGGATCGCGTCGATCAGGGCGCCCACCGCGTCCGACATCGCGTCGAACAGGCGGTAGGCGCGCTCGTCGAGCCAGTCGAACCCGGCCCCCGCCAGCGCGCCTATCGGCAGCTTCGGCTCTCCGGCGATGGACATGGCGCCTCCCGTTTGACCGCACGATGGCGCGGCGCCGCCGGAATGGCCATGGGCGACGGCCGCATGTCGCGTCTGGCGCTGGCATGCGGGGCGCCGTGCGGGCAGTGTCCGCCCCCAGGAGGACCGCGCCATGAACGCCTACGCCCCGACCCGAGCGGCCACGGATCTCGCCTGCGACCTGCGCTCGGACACGCTCACCCGGCCGTCGGCCGCGATGCGCGCCGCCATGGCGGGCGCCGAGGTCGGCGACGACGTCTATGGCGAGGACCCGACCGTCCGCCGCCTGGAAGCGGCCTGCGCCGAGCGGCTGGACAAGGCCGCGGCCCTGTTCCTGCCCACCGGCACCATGAGCAACCTCGCCGCCGTCCTGGCCCATTGCGGGCGCGGGGACGAGGTCGTCATCGGGCGCAGCTACCACGTCGCGGTCTACGAGGCGTCGGGCGCCTCGGTCCTGGGCGGCGTCTCGATCCGCACCCTGCCGGTCGCGGCCGACGGCGCGGTCGAGGCGTCCGAGGTGACCGCCGCCGTCAACGCCGACGATTCGCACTTCGCCGTCTCCCGGCTCCTGAGCCTCGAGAACACGCATGACGGCCGGGCGATCCCCCTGGCGCGGACCGAGGCCGCGGCCCGGGCGGCGCGGGAAGCGGGCCTGTCGGTGCATCTCGACGGCGCGCGCCTGTTCAACGCCGCGCTCGGCCTCGGCGTCGACGTGGCGGAGGTCGCGGCCCCCTTCGACACGGTCTCCGTCTGCCTCTCCAAGGGCTTGGGCGCCCCCGCCGGATCGGTCCTCGTCGGCGAGGCCGGCGCCCTCGCGCGCGCGCGGCGCCTGCGCAAGATGCTCGGCGGCGGCATGCGGCAATCGGGGGTGCTCGCCGCCGCCGGGCTCGTCGCCCTGGACTCGGGCGCCGCCCGCCTGCCCGAGGACCATGCCGGCGCCGCCCGCCTGGGCGCCGCGATCGAGGCGCTCGGCATCGGCGCAGTCTCGGTGCGCACCAACATGGTCTTCTGGTCCCCGGCGGAGGGGTTCGCGGACGCGCCGGCCCGCCTCGCCGCGATGGGGGTGCGCATCGGCGCGCCCCGCCCCGACATCCGCATGGTCGTGCACCTGGACGTGGACGAGCCCGCCCTCGCCGCCGCCATCCGCGCCTTCGAGCGCATCGCCGCCTGAACCGCGGGACCGCTCAAGATTTGGGCACGCCCCGCGAGCGGGCACGCCCCGCCCTTCCATGTCCCGCCCCGGCGGGACAGCGTGCCGCGCCGGATGACCCGCTGGGAGACGCCCCGATGATCAGAGCCACCTTCGCCGCCGCCACGCTGGCCCTCGCCGCCGCGGGCGCGCAGGCCCAGACGACCGAGATGCCCTTCGCCCTCGACTGGAAGTTCGAGGGCCCCGCCGCGCCCTTCTTCCTGGCGATCGACAACGGCCATTTCGAGGAGGCCGGCCTCGACGTCGAGATCTCCGCCGGCCAGGGCAGCCTCGACGCGATCCCCAAGGTCGCGACCGGCGCCTTCCCGATGGGCATCGCCGACATCAACTCCCTCGTGCGCTTCCTCGACCAGAACCCCGGCGCCCCCGTCACCGCGGTGATGATGTTCTACGACAAGCCCCCCTTCGCCGTGGTCGGCCGCAAGTCCCTCGGCATCGAGGGCGTGGACGACATCGCGGGCATGCGCCTGGGCGCCCCGCCGCCCGGACGGCGCCTGGGCGCAGTTCGCCGCCTTCGCGCAGGCCAACGACATCGACATGGCCACCGTCACCGTCGAGCCCGTGGGCTTCCCGACCCGCGAGCCGATGCTGGCCGAGGGCGAGGTCGACGGCGTCACCGGCTTCAGCTTCTCGTCCTATCTCAACCTCGTGCGCCTGGGCGTGCCGGAGGACGACCTGACCACCATCCTGATGGCCGATCACGGCCTCGCGCTCTACGGCAACGCCGTGATCGCCAACACCGACTTCGCCGAGGCCAATCCGGAGCTCGTCACCGGCTTCCTCGCGGCCGTGATCGCCGGCACCCGCGACGCCATCGCCGACCCCGAGGCCGGCGCCCAGGCGGTGATCGACCGCAACCCCGCCGGCGACGTCGCGCTCGAGGCCCGGCGCCTGCAGCTCGCCATCGACGCCAACATCCTGACCGACGCGGTGCGCGCGAACGGCATGGGCGGCGTCGATCCCGAGCGCATGTCCCGCGCGATGGAGCAGCTCGCCGTCGGCGAGCCCTTCACCAACGAGCCCGACATGGCGGCGATCTTCACCGACGCCTACCTCCCCGAGGATCGCGCCCTGAACTGAGGCCCCGGGGCCTCCGGCCGAGCCGGGGGTCCCCACCCGAGAGGCGCGCCATGTCCGTCCCCATCACGCTCGACCGCGTCACCCACGCCTACCGCACGGAATCCGGCCCGCTGCCGGTGCTGAACGACCTCTCCATCGAGGTCCCCGAGGGCGCGTTCTGCGCCGTGGTCGGCCCGTCCGGCTGCGGCAAGTCCACGCTCACGCGCCTGATCGCCGGCCTGATGCGCCCCGACGCGGGCGAGGTGCGCCTGGGCGGCGAGGTCGTGCGCTCGCCCCGCGCCACGGTCGGCATGGCGTTCCAGAACCCCGTCCTCCTCGAATGGCGCACCATCCTGGCCAATGTCATGCTCCCGCTGGAGATCGTGAAGAACCGCCTCACCAGGACCCAGCGCGAGGACCGCGCTCGCGAGCTCCTCGCGCTGGTCGGCCTGGAAGGATTCGAGGACCACCGCCCCTCCGAGCTCTCCGGCGGCATGCGCCAGCGCGCCTCGCTCTGCCGGTCGATCGTCCACCGGCCGGAGATCCTGATCCTCGACGAGCCCTTCGGCGCGCTCGACGCGTTCACCCGCGAGGATCTCTGGCAGACCATGCACCGGCTGCGCGCGCAGGAGAGCTTCACAACCCTCCTCATCACCCACGACCTGCGCGAGAGCGTGTTCCTCGCCGACGAGGTCGTCGTCCTGTCCGGCCGCCCCGCCACCGCGCAGCACGTCATGCGCGTCCCCGGCGGCACCGCCCGCACGCTGGACGACCTCTACAGCCCCGAATCGGTCGAGCGGCTCGCGATCCTCCGCCGCCAGATCGAGATCGCGCAGGGCCGCGACGTGCCCGAGCCGGCGCCGCGGCCCGCGATCCCCACCCGCGTGCCGCCCCATGCCCGCGCCGCCGCGGCCCCGGAGACCCCGGCATGACCCTCCGCAAGGTCCTCGTCCCCCTCGCCGCGGTGATCGCCTTCCTCCTCGCCTGGGAATGGCTCGTCTGGGTCAACGACTGGCCCAACTACAAGATGGCCTCCCCCTCCGACCTCTGGCCGGCCTTCTGGCGCTTCCGCTGGCTGTTCCTCGAATACGGCTGGCAGACGCTCTGGCGCACCGTCGCGGGCCTCGCGCTCGCGGTCGTGTTCGGCGTGGCGCTCGGCATGGTCATGGGCTTCTCGCGCACCGCGCGAGACGCGCTCTACCCGCTCCTCGTCGGCTTCAACGCGGTCCCGAAGGCGACCGTGGTGCCGGTCATCGCGCTCCTCTTCGTCGGCCAGCACGACATGAACACCATCCTGATCGCGTTCATGATCTCCTTCTTCCCGATCGCCGTCAGCATCTCCATCGGCCTCTCCACACTGGAGCCGGAGTACCGCGACATCCTGCGCTCCCTTGGCGCCTCCCAGGTCACCGTGTTCTGGAAGATCGCCCTGCCGAAGACGCTGCCCGAGTTCTTCGGCGCGCTGAAGGTCTCGGTCACGCTCGCCTTCATCGGCACCAACCTGATGGAGATCGTGGAGCCGCACGGCCGCGGCCTCGGCCACCTCTTCGACAGCGGCAAGATCAACGCCGACTACCCGCTCATGTTCGCGGTCCTGATCGCGCTGGCCTTCCTCGGGATCGTGCTCTTCTACATCGTCGTGGCGCTGGAGCGGACCTTCGCCGGCTGGGCCGAGCGCGCGCCGGGCTAGGGGCGGAACCGCCCGCGCACGGCGCCGTTTCCCCTCCCCAGGACGCACAGGAGGCACCCCATGGCCGATACCCTCGACACCCGCTTCGTCGGCGGCCTCGCCGACAACACCCGCGCCGCGATGGCCGAGCTCCTCAACGAGCGGCTGGCCGATGCCATCGCCCTCACCCTCGCGGTCAAGCAGGCGCACTGGAACCTCAAGGGCCCCGGCTTCATCGGCGTCCACGAGCTCCTCGACGAGGTCGCCGTCCGCCTGCGCGGCAGCGCCGACACCATGGCCGAGCGCTGCCAGGTCATCGGCGGCCAGGCCCGCGGCACCGTCGAGGTCGCCGCCGAGGCCGCGCGGATGGACCCCTACCCCACGGACATCGTCGCGGTGGAGGATCATGTCCGCGCCCTCACGGCGCGCTTCGCCGATGTCGGCGGCCGGGTGCGCGCGGCGATCGACGCCGCCGGCGAGGCGGGCGACGAGGACACCGCCGACCTCTTCACCGAGGTCAGCCGCCAGATCGACAAGGACGGCTGGTTCATCGGCGCGAACGCGGCGCCCTGATCCCGCCGGCCGCCTGATGCGGGCCGAGGCGCGCGCCGCCGCCCGCGCGCGCCGGGCCGCCGCCGCGCGCGCCTGGACCCTCGGCATCCTCGCGGGGCTGGTCGCGGCGCTCTGCGTCGCCCTGCTGGAGGGGGAGGCGCGCGGCTCCGTCACCGCCGAGCGCCTGAATCTCGCCGGCTCGCCCGCGACCCTCTGGCGCCCCGCCGGCCCCGGTCCGGCCCCCCTCGTGATCGTCGCCCACGGCTATGGCGGCTCGCGGCAGATGATGGCCCCCCTCGCCATCGCGCTGGCCCGGGGCGGGCACGCCGCCCTCGCCTTCGACTTCCACGGCCACGGCCGCCACCCCGTCCCCATGGACGCCGAAGTGACCTCCCTCGAGGGCACGACCGCCCAGCTCGTGGGCCAGACCCTCGCCGTCGCGCGGGCCGCCCGCGCCCTGCC
This sequence comes from uncultured Alphaproteobacteria bacterium, assembly GCA_963832275.1. GTDB lineage: Bacteria > Pseudomonadota > Alphaproteobacteria > Rhodobacterales > Rhodobacteraceae > Hasllibacter. Next base: position 1,980,377 of record CAWHTQ010000019.1, on the reverse strand, counting down.
GGGCGTGACCCCCCCGGCCGCCCTCCTGGGCCACTCCATGGCGACCGACGTGGTCGTCCGCGCCGCGCCCGCCCTGGACGTGGGCACCGTCGTCGCGATCTCGATGTATTCCGAGGCCGTCACCCCGGACTCCCCCGCCCGCCTGCTGATCGTCTCCGGCGCCGCCGAGGGCCGGCTGCGCGCCGTCGCGCTGGACGCCGTGCGGCAGGTCGGCCCGGCGCGGGAGGGCGAGACCGTGCGCGCCGGCGCCACCGAGCGCCGCGCCGTCGCCGCGCCCCGCACCGAGCATGTCGGCGTCCTCTACAGCGCCGCCACCATGCGCGAGGCCCGCGCCTGGATCGGCGCTGAGGACGGCGCCCTGCCGCGCCGCGGCCCCCTGACGGCGCTCCTCCTCGCCGCGATCCTCGCGCTCGCCTGGCCCCTGTCCCGCCTCGCGGCAGCCGCGCCGCGCCAGGCCCCGGCCCCGGCCCCGCCATCCTGGCGCGTGGCCGCCGCCGCGATCCTCCTCCCCGCCCCTGCCGCGGTCGCCGCGGCCGCCCTCGCCCCCGCCGGCGCGCTCGGCCTCTCCGCCTTCGGTCAGCTCGCGGCCTTCCTCGCGGCGTTCGGCGCGGTGCAGTCGGCGGTCCTCTGGCGCGCCGGCCGCCGGCTCCCGGCGCCGGGCTGGGCGGCGGGCGCGCTCTACCTCGCCTGGGCGCTCCTCTTCGCGCTCGCGCTCGACCGCTACGGCGCCGCCTTCGTGCCCACGGGGCCGCGCGTCGCCGTCGCCGCCCTCCTCGCGCTGGGCACCGGCCCCCTCCTCCTGGGCGACGCGCTCCTGACCCGCGGCGCGCCCTGGCCGCTGCGCGCCGCCTCGCCGCGCCGTGCCGCTCCTGGCCCTCCTCGCCGCGATGCTGGTGGAGCCGCGCATGGGCATCGCCTTCACCGTCCTGCCGGTCGCGGCCCTGTTCTGGCTGGTCTACGGCACCGCCGCCGCGCCATTCCGCACCGCCGGCGGCGCGGCGATCCCCCTCGCCCTGAGCCTCGTCCTCGCCTGGGCGATCGCGGCCAGCACGCCGTTGGTGGCGACGGCCGGCTGAGCGCTGGCGGGGACGGTGGGATTCGAACCCACGGGACGCCTTCGCGCCCAACGGTTTTCAAGACCGCCGCGTTCGACCGCTCCGCCACGTCCCCGTGCCCCGCGTGGTAGCGCGGACCGCCCGGCCGGGCCAGTGCGCGCGGGCGCTTGGCGACCCGGCCCGCTGCGCCTATCGTCGGCATCTCCCGGCCAGGCCGGCCCAGCGCGAGTGACGGCATGACCATCATCCCCCCGCCCCCCTGACGATCCTGTGCGCGGCGCTCGCGCTGGGCGGGTGCGACCGGATCGCGGCGCTGCAGGGCGCGCCCTCGCGGCCGGCCGCCGCTTCCGCGCCCGAGGCCGCCCCCGCCGAGGCCCCGGCGCCCGAGGTCTTCGACCTCACCGCCGAGGGCCTGTGGGACGGGCGCCCCTCGCTGGGCGGGGTCTGGGTCGCGCATCCGGACGTCGCGGCGCCCGAGCGGGTGCGCATCGCCTCGGGCGATTCCGCGATCGCCGGCGCCCTCTTCCGGCGCGAGCGCGACAGCGCCGGCCCTCCCTTCCAGCTCAGCTCCGAGGCCGCCACCCTCCTCGGCATCCCGCCCGGCACCGCCCGCACCCTGGCCGTGACCGCCCTGCGGCCCGTGCCCGAGCCCGCGCCCGTGCCCGATCCGGTGCCCGAACCCGGGCCCGCCACCGACGCCGCCGCCGACCCCTGATCCGACCGAAAGGCCCGCCCATGCCGTTCCGCCCCCTCGCGATGCTCCTCGCGCTCCTCCTGGCGCTCCCCGCCGCCGCGTTCGAGACGAACGCCCGCGCCGCCTATGTGCGCGACCTGACCACCGGCACGGTCCTGATGGCCAAGAACGCCGACGAGCCCCTGCCCCCCGCCTCGATGTCCAAGCTGATGACCCTCTACATGCTGTTCGAGGCGGTCGACTCCGGCCGCGTCGCGATGGAGGACACGTTCGGCGTCTCCGCCCGCGCGGCGGCCATGGGCGGCTCGTCCATGTTCCTGACCGAGCGCGACCGCCCCACCGCGCTCGACCTCATCCGCGGCATCATCGTTCAGTCCGGCAACGACGCGACCGTCGTGGTGGCCGAAGGGCTGGCCGGGACCGAGGACGCCTTCGCCCGGCAGATGACCGACCGCGCCCGCGACATGGGCATGCGCACCGCGACCTTCACCAACTCCTCCGGCTGGCCCGACCCGGCGCAGCGCATGTCGATGCGCGACCTCGGCATCCTCGCCGAGCGCCTCATCGTCGACTACCCCGAATACTACCCCTACTTCGCCGAGGAGACCTTCCCCTACGATGGCCGCGTCCCGGGCAACCACGGCAACCGCAACCCGCTCCTGGGCCTCGGGATCGGCGCCGACGGGCTCAAGACCGGGCACACCCAGGAGGCCGGCTACGGCCTGGTGGGCAGCGCCGCGCAGGGCGACCGGCGGCTGATCTTCGTGATCACCGGCCTCGACAGCGCCGCCGCCCGCGCCGACGAATCCGAGCGCATCGTCAACTGGGGCTTCCGGCAGTTCGTGATGCAGGACGCGGTGCGCGCCGGCGCCCGCCTCGCCGAGGCGGAGGTCTGGCTCGGCGCCGCGCCCACCGTCGTCCTCACCGCGGCGCAGGACGTCGAGATGCTCGTGAGCGCGATCGCCGCGGATCAGACCACGGCCGAGATCGTCTACGACGGCCCCCTGGTCGCGCCCGTCGCGGCGGGCACCCGGGTCGGCGAGCTGATCGTCACCCGCGCCGACCTGCCCGAGCTGCGCGTGCCCGTGGTCGCGGCGGAGGCGGTGGCCCGGGCCGGGATCGCGGGGCGCATGACCGTCGCGGCGCGCCGCCTGGCCGGCGACCTGCTCGGCGACGCGCCGGGGCTCTGAACGAGGCGGCCGGCGCCCCGCCGCGGACCGGCGGAGCGTCCCGCACGGCATCGACGGGGCCCCTCCCCGCGTCCGCGGCCGCCCTGCGGGCGCCTCGGCCGCGCGGGACCCGGCGCCGCGCGGCCGCGCCGCGGCGGCCCGCCCCTGCGGGGGGCGCCGGAGCCGCCCCGGACGCGCCGCGTCCCTGGAGGACGGAGGACGGCGCTGCTAGGCGGGGCGCATGGCGGGGCGCTTCATCTCCTTCGAGGGCATCGACGGCTCGGGCAAGTCCACCCAGGCGCGCCGCCTCGCCGCGCGCCTGCCCGGCGACGTCGTCCTGACCCGAGAGCCCGGCGGCTCCCCCGGCGCCGAGGAGATCCGCGCCCTCCTCCTGACCGGCGATCCCGGCCGCTGGTCCCCCGAGACCGAGATCGCCCTCTTCACCGCCGCGCGCCGCGACCATCTCGAGCGCACGATCCGCCCCGCCCTGGACCGCGGCGCCACCGTGATCTGCGACCGCTTCGCCGATTCGACGCGCGTCTACCAAGGCGCCGCCCGCGGCGACCTGCGCGCCCTCGTCGACACGCTCCACGACGCCCTGATCGGGGTGGAACCGGACGTGACGCTGATCTTCGACATGGCGCCGGAGGCCGCCCTCGCCCGCAGCCTGCGCCGTCTGTCGGCCGTCAGCGCGGCGGGCGCGGCCCACGCCGCCGCCCAAGCCGCCGCGGGCGCAGGCCCCGAGGCTGGCGCCGCTGCGGTGGCGGACGCCGCCGCGAGGGCCGCCGACGCACACGCGCTGGCAGATGCGGCCGGCGAGATCGAGGGCGCCGATTTCCCCGAGGACCGCTTCGAGACTTTCGGCCCCCTCTTCCAGGCCCGCCTCCGCGCCGGCTTCCGCGTCCTGGCCGCCGAGTTCCCCGCCCGCTGCCGCATGATCGACGCCGCGGGCCCCGAGGACGCCGTCGCCGCCCGCGTCGACGCGGCGCTCGCGTGAGGACCTCCGCCATCCCCGCCGAGGAGGCCCCGCCCGAAGCGGACGCCCCGCCCGGCGCGCCCCACCCGCGCGAGGCGCCGCGCCTGATCGGCCACGCCGCCGCCGCCGCGGAGCTCGAGGCCGCGCTCGCCGCCGGGCGCCTGCACCATGCCTGGCTGCTCACCGGCCCGCGCGGCGTCGGCAAGGCGACCCTCGCCTGGCGCCTCGCCGCCGCCCTGCGCGCGGGCGGGGCCGCGCTCGACGTCGCGCCGGACCATCCGGTGCGCGCCCGGATCCGCGCCGGCTCGGAGCCCGGCATCCTGCCCATCCGCCGCGCCTGGGACGCCAAGGCCGGGCGTCACCGCGCGCAGATCGGCGTCGAGGAGGTGCGCGCCCTCGGCGCCTTCTTCGCGCTGTCCCTGACCGGCGGCGGCCGCCGCGTCGCCGTGATCGACGCCGCCGACGAGATGACGATCCCCGCGCAGAACGCCCTCCTCAAATCCCTCGAGGAGCCGCCCCCCGGCGCCGTCATCGTCCTCGTCGCCCACCGCCCCGGCGCCCTCCTGCCCACGATCCGCTCGCGCTGCCGGAGCCTGCGGCTCGGCCCGCTCGCGCCCGACGAGATCGCGCAGGTCCTGGAGCAGGCCGGCGCCCCCGCCGACCCCGTCGCCACGGCCCTCGCGCGCGGCTCCGCCGGCGAGGCCCTGCGCCTCGCGGCCGCCGGGGCCGGCGCGACCTACGCCGCCATCCTGCACCTCCTCGCGCAGGCCCCCGGCATGGACCGCCGCGCCGTCCTCGCCCTCGCCGATCCCCTCGCCGGCCGCGGCGGCGCCGAGCGCGCGCAGGCGACCTTCGCCATGATCGAGGCCGCCCTCGCCCGCCTCGCCGCCACCGGCGCCACCGGCCGCCCCCCCGCCCCCGAGGCCGCCCCCGGCGAGGGCGCGATCCTCGCCCGCCTCGCCCCCGGCCCGGCCGCGGGCCGCGCCTGGGCGCAGGCGCATGCCGACCTCGCCCCCCGCGCCCGCGAGGGCCTGGCGGTCAACCTTGACCCGGCCATGCTCTGCGCGGATACGCTGATCGCGATTGACGGGCGGGCCGCGACGCTGCCCTCCCGATGAGGCGCCCCCCGTGACCGACACGCCCCCCCGCCTGACCGACAGCCATTGCCATCTGGACTTCGAGGGCCTCGCCGCCGACCTGCCCGCCGTGATCGCGCGCGCCGCCGCCGCCGGCGTGCACCGCATGGTCACCATCTGCACCCGCCCGCACCGCGCCGCCCCCGTGCGCGCCATCGCGGAGGCGCATGCCCCCGTCTTCTGGGCCGCCGGCACCCACCCGATGCAGGTCGCGGGCGAGCCCGAGGCGGACCTCGACCTCCTCGTCGCCCTCGCCGCGCACCCCAAGATGGTCGCCATCGGCGAGACCGGCCTCGACTACCACTACACGCGCGACAGCGCCGCCGCCCAGCAGGACGCCCTCCGCACCCATATCGAGGCCGCCCGCCGCACCGGCCTGCCCCTCGTCATCCACGCCCGGGACGCCGACGACGACATGGCCCGCATCCTGGCCGAGGAGCACCGCGCCGGCCCCTATTCGTGCGTCATGCACTGCTTCTCCTCCGGCCCCGCCTTGGCCGAGGCGGCCCTCGACCTCGGCTTCGCGCTCTCGATGTCCGGCATCGCCGCCTTCCCCCGCTCGGACGCCCTGCGCGCCATCTTCGCCGCCGCCCCCCGGGACCGCATCCTGGTGGAAACGGACGCCCCCTACCTCGCCCCCCCGCCCCATCGCGGCCGCCCCAACGAGCCCGCCTTCGTCGCCCATACCGCCGCCGCCGGCGCCGCCGCGCTGGACCTCGACCTTCCCGCCTTCACCGCCCTCACCGAGGCCAATTTCGAGCGCCTCTTCCCCAAGGCCGCCGCCTGGCGGCCGAACGTCGGCGGCGGGCCGAACGTCGGCGACGGGTCGGCCGTCGGCGACGGGTCGGCCGGTGGGGACGAGCCGGCCGCCGCGGCGCCCGTCATCACCGCCGGGGACGCCGGCGCGTGACCCTGCGCCTCACCATCCTGGGCTGCGGATCCTCGGGCGGGGTGCCGCGCCTCTCGGACGCGCCCGGCGGCGCCTGGGGCGACTGCGACCCCGCCGACCCCCGAAACCGCCGCACCCGCTGCTCGCTCCTGGTCGAGCGGGACGGGCCGGACGGCACCACCCGCGTCCTCGTCGACACCTCGCCGGACATGCGCGCCCAGCTGCTCGCCGCCGGGATCGGCCGGCTCGACGGGATCGTCTGGACCCATGGCCACGCCGACCACACCAACGGCATCGACGACATCCGCATGATCGTCTTCAACGCCCGCGAACGGGTGCGCGGCTGGGCGCATCCGCCCACGGCCGCCATCCTGCGCGAGCGCTTCGCCTACGTGTTCGAGCAGGAAGAGGGATCGTCCTACCCCGCGATCTGCGACCTCACCGTCTTCGACGCGCCCTTCGAGGTGCCCGGCCCCGGCGGCCCGGTGCCCTTCGCCCCGATCGAGGTCGCGCATGGCGCCATGCCGACCCTCGGCCTTCGCATCGGGCGCGCCGCCTACGTGCCCGACGCCGTGACCATCCCCGAGGCGTCCTGGCCCCTGCTGGGCGGGCTCGACCTCTGGATCGTGGACGCGCTGCGCCGCCGCCCCCACCCGACCCACGCCCATCTGGACCGGACGTTGGAGTGGATCGACCGGGCGAGGCCCGCGCGCGCGGTCCTCACCAACATGCATGTCGACCTCGACCGCGCCACCGTCGAGGCCGAGACGCCGGCCCACATCACGCCGGCCCATGACGGGATGACCCTCACGGCCGAGCTCTGAGGCCATGGGCGAGATCGCCCTCGTCGTCCTGCCGGTCTTCCTCGTGATCGGCGCGGGCTGGCTGGCGGCGCGCACCGGCGCCATGACCGCCGGCACCGTCGACGGGCTGATGGCCTTCACCCAGAAGTTCGCGATCCCCGCCCTCCTCTTCACCGCGATCTCCACGCTCGACCTGGGCACGGGGTTCGACCCGCGCCTGCTGGGCGCCTTCTACGCGGGCGCGGCGACCGCCTTCGCGGCCGGGGCGCTGGGCGCGCGCCTCCTGGGCCGCGGGCCCGAGGACGCGGTCGCGATCGGGTTCTGCTGCCTCTTCTCCAACTCGGTCCTCCTCGGCCTGCCGATCAGCGAGCGGGCCTTCGGCGCGGACTCCCTGACCGCGAACTTCGCGATCATCGCGGTGCACGCGCCGTTCTGCTACGCGCTGGGCATCACCGCGATGGAGGTCGTTCGCGCCCGCGCCGCGCCCGGCGGCGGCGCGCTCCGGCTGGCGGGCAAGGTGCTGCGCGCGATGTTCTCGAACGCGCTCATCATCGGCATCGCCCTCGGCCTCGCCGTGAACCTCGCCGGCGCGCCCGTCCCCGGCGTCCTCGGCGAGGCGGTGGCCCTCGTCGGCCAGGCGGCCCTGCCGGCGGCGCTGTTCGGCCTCGGCGGCGTGCTGGTGCGCTACCGGCCCGAGGGGGACCTGCGGATCATCGGCCTCATCTGCGCGCTCTCGCTCGGCCTGCACCCCGCGGTCGCCTGGGCGCTCGGCGCCGCCTTCGCCCTGCCCGAGGCCAGCCTCCGCTCGGCCGTCATCACCGCGGCGATGGCGCCCGGCATCAACACCTACGTCTTCGCCGACATGTACGGCCGCGCCCGCCGGGTCGCCGCCACCGGCGTCCTCGTCGCCACGGCGGCCAGCGTCCTGTCGGTGTCGGGCTGGCTCTGGGTGCTGACCGGCTAGCCGGCGCCGCCACTCCCGGCGCCGCCGCTAGCGGCGCGACCAGCACCCCGCCCAATGGTCGCGCACCACGCCCACGGCCTGCAGGTAGGCGTAGACGATCGTCGGCCCGACGAAGCCCATGCCGCGGGCCTTCAGGTCCCTCGAGATCGCGGCCGCCAGCGGCGTGACCGCGGGCACCGCCTCGCGGCGCGCCCAGGCGGTGTCGACCGGCACCCCGTCCACATGGTCCCAGAGCCAGTCCGAGAAGCTGCCATGCGCCGCCTGCATCGCGCGGAACACGCGCGCGTTGCCCCGCGTCGCGGCGACCTTCTGCCGGTGCCGCACGATGCCGGGATCGGCCAGGGCCTCCGCCAGCTCCGCGTCGGTCATCGCCGCCACGCGGGCCACGTCGAACCCGTGGAACCGCGCCCGGTAGCCCTCCCGCTTGCGCAGCACCGTCTCCCAGGAGAGCCCGGCATGCGCGCCCTCCAGGATCAGCGCCTCGAACAGCGCGCGGTCGCACCGGACCGGCACGCCCCACTCCTCGTCATGATATCGGGCGTAGAGCGCGGACCCCGATCCGAAGCAGCGCGGCAGGGTCAGGTCGACCATGCGCACCGCGTCCGCATGGGCCGTGCATCGCATGCGCATGGGATGTGCATCGGCATTCCTGCACAGATCGCCGTCCGGACATCGGGCTTGGTGCGGTCGAGAAGACTCGAACTTCCACGGGTGTTACCCCACAGCGACCTCAACGCTGCGCGTCTACCAATTCCGCCACGACCGCATCGCCCGGCCCGGACGCGCGGTCCCTAGCGAAGCGGAGAAGGGATGTGAAGCCGTATTCCACCCCCGGTGCGGCCCTGTGTTTCGCGCGCGAAACGTCCCGTGCCGCCGGGCATCTGGCGGCCGGCGGCCTCGCCGGGTAGGCCCGCCGCCGAAGGGAGCCCGCCCGTGGAATGGATCGTCAGCCGCGCGCCGGTCGCCTACCCCCACGCGCTGGAGGTCATGGACGCCCGCGTCGCCGCCATCCGCGACGGCACGCAGGGCGAGGCGCTGTGGCTGCTCGAGCACCCCGCCCTCTACACCGCCGGCACCTCCGCCCGGCCCGCGGACCTCACCAACGCGCGCGGCCTGCCGGTCCACGTCGCGCCCCGGGGCGGGCAGTACACCTATCACGGGCCGGGGCAGCGCGTCGTCTACGCGATGGTCGACCTCGCCGCGCGCGGGCGCGACGTGCGCGCCCATGTCCGCACGCTCGAGGCGTGGACCGTCGCCGCGCTCGCCGAGTTCGGCCTGCGGGGCGAGGTCCGGCCCGGCCGGGTCGGCGTCTGGATCGCCCGCCCGGACCGCGCGCCCCTGCCGGACGGGACCCCGCGCGAGGACAAGATCGCGGCGATCGGCGTGCGGGTCCGCAGATGGGTCGCGTTCCACGGCCTGTCGATCAACGTCGAGCCCGACCTCGCCCATTACGACGGGATCGTGCCCTGCGGGATCACGGGCCACGGCGTCACGTCGCTCGTCGACCTCGGGCTTCCGGTCACGATGGACGACCTCGACGACGCCCTGCGGCGGACGTCTCCATACGCCGCGCGAGGCTGAGGCGTCCCCACACGCTCACGTGATGGACCCGCACGCGAGGTCACGCGGTTACGGAGCGGACGACGTGGATGGGCCCCGCCGTGCGCGGGAGCGACCTGAATGAACGTGAACATCCACGGCCTCGCGACGGCGCTCGCGCCGCATGAGCTGCGCCAGGACGTCGTCTCCGCCCGGGCGGAGGAGATCCTGGGCCCGAAATACCCCCAGTTCTCCCGTCTGCTGAAGAGTTTCGCCGCCGCCGGGATCGACCGCCGCCGGTCGGTCGCGCCGTTCGAGTGGTTCGACGACGCCTCCCATGGCTGGGAGGAGCGCAACCGCCTCTGGCACGACGGCTGCCGCGCGATGTTCGAGGACGCCGCGGCCGCGGCCCTGGCCGATGCCGGATGGACCGCCGGCGAGGTGGACACCATCGTCACCGTGACCTCCACCGGCATCGCGACCCCGACGCTCGAGGCCGTCGTCGCCGGGCGGATGGGCTTCCGCGCGGACGTCCTGCGCGTGCCGGTCTTCGGTCTGGGCTGCGCGGGCGGGGCGACGGGCCTGTCCATCGCGGCGCAGCTCGCCACCGGGCGGCCGGGCAGCCGGGTCCTCCTGGTCGTGGTCGAGGCGTGCACGACCTCCTTCCGCGCCGACCGGATGGAGAAGGCCGACATCATCGCCACCGTCCTCTTCGGGGACGGGGCGGCGGCGTGCTGCCTCTCCACGCGCGGCGAGGCCGCGATGACATGCGTGCCCGGCGCCCAGCACATGTGGCCGGACACGCTCGGGATCATGGGCTGGGACGTCGACGAGACCGGGCTCGGCGTCGTCTTCGACCGCTCGATACCCGCCTTCGCGGCCGCGAACATGGCCGCGGCCACCGACGCGGCCCTCTCCACCATCGGGCGGCGCCGCGACGAGTTCGACCGGATGCTGTGCCATCCCGGCGGCGCGAAGGTGATCACCGCGCTCGAATCGGCGCTCGACCTGGGTCAGGGGGCGCTCGACCTGGAGCGCGAGGTCCTGCGCGAGCATGGCAACATGAGCGCGCCCACGGTGCTCTTCGTGCTCGACGCCGCGCGCCGCGAGGGCCGGACCGGCTCGATGCTGATGACCGCGATGGGCCCGGGCTTCACCGCGTCCTTCGTGCCGATGGCCCTCGCGGCCTGAGCCCGCCGATGACGGGCGCCATCGTCTTCCTGGCGTTCATCGTCCTGCAGCGGCTCGCGGAGCTCGGCATCGCGCGCCGAAACACCGCGCGGCTCCTGGCGGCGGGCGCGGTCGAGCACGGGGCCGGGCACTACCCCGCGATCGTCGCGCTGCACACCGCCTGGATCGGCGCGCTGGTCCTTCTGGGCTGGGACGAGACGGTGCGCCCCGGCTGGCTCGCGATCTTCGCCGTGCTGCAACTCCTGCGGGTCTGGGTCCTCGCGACGCTGGGGCATCGCTGGACGACGCGGATCATCGTCACCCCCGAGCCGCCGGTCACGTCCGGGCCCTTCCGCGTCCTGCCCCATCCGAACTACGCCGTCGTCGTCGCGGAGATCGCGGTGGCGCCGCTGGTCCTGGGGCTCGGCTGGGTCGCCCTCGTCTTCTCGATCCTGAACCTCGCGCTCCTGGGCCTCGTGCGCATCCCGGCCGAGAACAGGGCGCTCGGCCGCACCCCCTGAGGCTTGACCGGACGGGACGGCGCGTCCTCCGTGGCGCGCATCGCGGGCGCATCGCGGCCGGACGGGCCGCCCCTGCCTCACGGCGCCCCTCGCAAGGACCAGGTGGATGCGATCGGCCTGTGCGTTCGCAAGCGGGCGGCGTTCGACGGGCCGTGGGTCGACGTGCAGCCGGATCTCGGGCACGACGACGGCATCGCGCCCTGCGGGATCCGCGGCCGCGGGGTGACGAGCCCGGTCGACCTGGGCCTCCCGGTGACGATGGACGACCTCGACGACGCGCTGCGCCGCACCCTCCCCGCACTGGCGGCCGCCCTGCCCCGTGCGGAGCCGCGCACCCCCGCGTCCGAGGGCGCCCCCGAGCGGGCCGGCGACGATCCGCCACCCACCCGTGCCGGACGGTCGCAGGACCGCTCGCCGGCTTGCCGCCGAGGAATCGGCGCACTATCCCGGTCGGAGATTACGGAAACACGTGACGGGGGCAGCGATGGCAACCATCAGGGGCACGCGCGGCGACGACTACATCTCCGCCGAGAACGATCCCGGCCGCGACCTGGTCAAGGGCCTTGCCGGCGACGACCAGCTGATCTTCCGGGCGCTGCGCGACCGCGACGTGTTCGAGGGCGGCACCGGCGACGATTCGCTGCTCGACGTCGAGCTCTACCTCCCCGTCGGCCGCCAGGCCCTGGTCAGGGGGATCGACTTCGACGGCGGCGCCGGCTTCGACACGATCGAGGTCGAGCTGACGGTCGACCGTCACGACTCGCGCGGCAACCTCGCGCATCTGTGGCGGAACGTGGACCGCGTGGAGCAGCGCCTCGTGGACATCGTCCTCGACGCGCAGGGCAGCCGCCCGCTCGACGGCTTCCGGCTGCAGGGCTCGAAGCTGGCCGAGGAGGTGACCTTCAAGCTCGACGGCGGCACCGGAGCGGACGGCGCCCGCGTCAACCTCCGCGGCGGGGACGACGTGTTCACGGTCGACTTCTACTACGATGCGGACGGCTTCGGGCGCAGCTCGGTGAACCTCGGCCGGGGGAACGACGTCTACCGATCCGAGGTCTCCAGCTATTACGCCGCCGGGCGACGAGGTGTTCCGCGTGGCGGGCGGCGGCGGGCGCGACACGTTCGAGCTCGGCGGCAGCCTGGAGCGGGCGAACGGCGGGCGCGGCGCCGACCTCTTCGTGCTGAGCGATGCGGGGCCGGCCGACGTCCTGCGCGGCGGTGCCGGTCGCGACACCTTCCTCTTCGACATGCGTCCCCTCACGGGCGACGTCCGCGCCAAGGTGAAGGACTTCCAGAGCGGCCGCGACAAGGTCGTGATCGAGAACTTCCTGCTCGGCGACGGGGTCTACGACGACTTCGCCCATATCGGGCCGGGCGGGCCGGGCGTCTACGCCGCGGTGCGCTACGACCCGGCGGAGGGGATGGTCTACTACGGCGAGCGCGCCGTGCTCGACCTCGGCGCGGGCACGGCCGCCGTCGCCTCCGACTTCGTGATGGTCGGCGACTACGACCTGATCGCCTGAGCCGGCCCTCCGCCGATCCGGCGCTCGGGCGCTCCGTATGACGGCACGGCCGGTCCGGGGGCACGGCGCCCCCGCGACCGGTCGGCGCATTGCACCCTGCGGGGTCGCGCGCTAGCTCACCCCACACGCGGGGCGAAGGCGATCCGTCCCCCCGGCACGCAATCACCTCAAGGAGGCCGTCCGCATGGCCGACGCCGCGATCCACGGACACGAGCACGAGGACCAGAGGGGCTTCTTCACCCGCTGGTTCATGTCGACGAACCACAAGGACATCGGCATCCTCTATCTCTTCACGGCCGGCATCGTCGGCTTCATCTCGGTGGCCTTCACGGTCTACATGCGGATGGAGCTGATGGAGCCGGGGGTGCAGTACATGTGCCTCGAGGGGGCGCGGATGCTGCCGGCCGGCGATGGCGACGTCTGCTCGCCGAACGGGCATCTCTGGAACGTGCTGATCACCGCGCACGGCATCCTGATGATGTTCTTCGTCGTGATCCCCGCGCTCTTCGGCGGCTTCGGCAACTACTTCATGCCGCTGCAGATCGGCGCGCCGGACATGGCGTTCCCGCGGCTCAACAACCTGTCCTACTGGCTCTTCGTCGCCGGCACCTCGCTGGCGGTCGCCTCCGTCTTCGCGCCGGGCGGCAACGGCCAGTCGGGCTCGGGCATCGGCTGGGTCCTCTACCCGCCGCTCTCCACGACCGAAGGGGGATTCTCCACGGATCTCGCCATCTTCGCGGTCCACGTCTCCGGCGCGTCCTCGATCCTGGGCGCGATCAACATGATCACGACCTTCCTGAACATGCGCGCGCCGGGCATGACGCTCTTCAAGGTGCCGCTGTTCTCGTGGTCGATCTTCGTGACCTCCTGGCTGATCCTGCTGGCGCTGCCGGTGCTCGCGGGCGCGATCACCATGCTCCTGACGGACCGCAACTTCGGGACGACCTTCTTCGACCCGGCGGGCGGCGGCGACCCGGTCCTCTACCAGCACATCCTGTGGTTCTTCGGGCACCCGGAGGTCTACATCGTGATCCTGCCGGGCTTCGGCATCATCTCCCACGTGATCGCCACGTTCAGCCGCAAGCCGATCTTCGGCTACCTGCCGATGGTCTGGGCGCTGATCGCGATCGGGGTGCTCGGCTTCGTCGTCTGGGCGCACCACATGTACACGGTCGGCATGTCGCTCACGCAGCAGTCCTACTTCATGCTGGCGACGATGGTGATCGCGGTGCCCACGGGCATCAAGATCTTCTCCTGGATCGCGACGATGTGGGGCGGCTCGGTCGAGTTCAAGACGCCGATGCTCTGGGCGTTCGGCTTCCTCTTCCTCTTCACCGTGGGCGGCGTGACCGGCATCGTGCTGTCGCAGGCCGGCATCGACCGGGCCTATCACGACACCTACTACGTCGTGGCGCACTTCCACTACGTGATGTCGCTGGGCGCGGTGTTCACCATCTTCGCCGGGATCTACTTCTACATCGGCAAGATGTCGGGCCGGCAGTACCCCGAATGGGCCGGCAAGGTGCACTTCTGGACCTTCTTCATCGGCGCCAACATGACCTTCTTCCCGCAGCACTTCCTCGGGCGGCAGGGCATGCCCCGGCGCTACATCGACTACCCCGAGGCGTTCGCGCTCTGGAACTACGTCTCCTCATGGGGCGCGTTCCTGTCCTTCGCCTCGTTCCTCTTCTTCATCGGCATCGTCGCCTACACCCTCGTCTGGGGCCGCCGCGTGACCGAGAACAACTACTGGAACGAGCACGCCGACACGCTGGAGTGGACCCTGCCCTCCCCGCCGCCGGAGCACACGTTCGAGACCCTGCCGACGCGCGAGATGTGGGATCGTTCCCACGCCCATGCCCGGGCCGAGAACGACGGCCACAATCGGGGCGCATCGACACCGGCCGAGTAGGCCGGTGCCGACCGAATGGACGCATGAGAGCGGGGCTCCGGACGATACCGGGGCCCCGCGCCGCGTGCGGGTCCTGTCCCTGTGGCCCTATCGCTCGCTGCCGCAGCGGGGGTTCGCCTGGTTCATGGGCGGGACCGCCGCCCTGATCGCGCTGCCGACCCTCGCGATGCTCGGCACGCCGGTCCTCTGGGGCCTGCTGCCCTTCGAGGTGCTGGCCTTCGTCCTGCTCTGGGTCCTGCTGCGCAAGAGCTACCGCTCCGGCGACATGGTGGAGGAGCTGCGCCTGGCGCCCGGCCGCGTGCGCCTGGACCGCCGAGACCCCGACGGCACGCGCCGCGACTGGGAGGCGAACCCCTATTGGGTGCGGGCGCGGCTGCATCCCTCCGGCGGGCCGGTGGAGAACTACATCACCCTCCAGGGCGGGCCGAGGGAGGTGGAGATCGGCGCCTTCCTCTCCGCCGACGAGCGCGCCGCGCTTCACCCCGTCCTCGAATCCGCCCTGGACGACGTGCGCAACGCCTGATCCCCGGCGGCGCGCCGCCGAGGCCGGCCATCGTCATCCCGCCGACACGCGATCCTCACGCGCCCGCGACGCGCGGCGCCCATCCCGGCCGGACGCAACGTTCCGAGGGAATCCCCATGACCGACCGTCTTGCCGCCGCCGGCCTCGCCGCCCTGATCGCCGCGGGAGCCGCCGTCGCGGAGCCGCTGGAGTTCGTCGTCCTCGGAGATGCGCCCTATGGCGAGCCGGCCGAGGTCTACGCCCCGTTCCGCACGCTGATCGACACGATCAACGCGGCCGGCCCCGACCTCGTGATCCATGTCGGCGACACCAAGTCGGGCGGCACCGAGTGCAGCGACGAGATGCTGGGCGATCAGCTCGCCTTCCTGCAGAGCTTCGCCGCGCCCGTGATCTATACCCCCGGCGACAACGAGTGGACGGACTGCCACCGCGAGAACGCCGGGGGGTTCGATCCGATGGAGCGGCTGGCCCATATCCGCCGGACCTATTTCGACGCGCCGGAGACCAGCTTCGGACAGGCGCCCGTGGACCTGACCCATCAGGGCGCGGAGGGCTATCCGGAGAATGCGATCCTCACGATGCGCGACGTCACCTTCGTGGCTGCGCATGTCGTCGGCTCGAACAACAACTTCGAGATCCGCGACATGGCCGCCATCCAGGAGTTCATGGACCGCGACGCGGCCAACGTCGCCTGGCTCGCGCAGGGTTTCGCCGCCGCGCGGGAGGCCGGGTCCGAAGCGGTGGTCGTGGCGATCCACGCCGACATGTTCGAGTTCGACTTCGGCCCAGCCTGGTCGCCCGAGGACTGGCTGCGCCATTCGGGCTTCGCCGCCTTCGGCCCGGCCCTGGTCCAGGAGGCGGCGGCCTTCGGCGGGCCGGTCCTGCTGGTCTACGGCGACAGCCACCGCTTCCGGCAGTCTCGCCCCTTCCCCGAGGGCGCGCCGAACCTGATGGCCGTCGAGGTGCCGGGCGCGGCCGACATGCATGCCGTGCGCATCACCGCGACGCCGGGCGCGGCCGGCGTCTTCTCGGTCGAGATGCTGGCGAACCCGGCCCTCTCGAACTAGGCCTCAGGCCGCGGGGGCGCTCAGGCGCTCCTTGACCCGAGGGCCGGCGGCGGCGAAGTCCATCCGGCCGGCATAGCGCGCTTTGAGGGCGCCCATCACGCGCCCCATGTCGCGGATCGAGGCGGCGCCCGTCTCCTCGACCGCGACGTCGATGGCGCAAGCGGCCTCCTCCTCGGTCAGCTGCCGGGGCAGGAACCCTTCGATCACGCCGATCTCGTCCTCCTCGCCCTGGGCGAGCTCGAGGCGGCCGGCCTCCTCGTAGGCGCGCACGCTCTCGCGGCGCTGCTTGACCATCTTGGCCAGGATCTCGAGCACCTCGGCATCGCCGACCTCGCCGGCCCCGTCGGTGCCGCGCAGCGCGATCTCCCGATCCTTGATCGCCGCGTTGACCAGCCGCAACGTGCCCAGGCGCGAGGCGTCCCTGGCCTTCATCGCCTCCTTGAGGGAGGTGCCGATCCTGGTCCGCAATCCGGTGGTCATGCCGCGCTTCACTTCGGTCGTTGGGGAGGCGCGCGAGATAGGGGCCGGGGCGGTCCGGCGCAAGGGCGGCGCTTGACCGGACCGGGCGCGCGGCCTAGCCGCGGACAGCCCCCGCCCCGGAGACGCGCCATGCCCCGCCCGACCGCCTGCCTCGCCCTCGCCGACGGGACCGTGTTCTACGGTCGCGGCTTCGGCGCGACCGGGGAGGCGCTGGCGGAGCTGTGCTTCAACACCGCGATGACCGGCTACCAGGAGATCATGACCGATCCGTCCTATGCCGGGCAGGTCGTGACCTTCACCTTCCCCCATGTCGGCAACACCGGCATCACCCCCGAGGACGACGAGACCGCCGATCCGGTCGCCGCGGGCATGGTCGTGCGCTGGGATCCGACGGAGCCGTCCAACTGGCGCGCCGCCGGGGGACTCTCCGACTGGCTCGCCGCCCGGGGCCGGATCGGGATGGGCGGGGTGGACACCCGCGCCCTCACCCGCGCGATCCGTCAGCAGGGCGCGCCGCACGTCGCGTTGGTCCACGATCCGGCCGGGGCGTTCGACATCGAGGCGCTCGTCGCGCGGGCGCGGGGGTGGAACGGGCTCGAGGGCACGGATCTCGCGCGCGAGGTGTCGACGCGAGAGCCCTATCGCTGGGACGAGACGGTCTGGGCCTGGCCCGACGGCCACGGACGCCGCACGGGGCCGGGCCGCCGGGTCGTCGCCGTCGACTACGGCGCCAAGCGAAACATCCTGCGGAGCCTGGCGAGCGCGGGCTGCGACGTGACCGTCCTGCCCGCGACGGCGACGGCGGCGGACATCCTCGCGCACGATCCCGAGGGGGTGTTCCTTTCGAACGGACCGGGCGATCCGGCGGCGACGGGCGCCTACGCCGTGCCCGCGATCCGCGGCGTCGTGGAGGCGGGCCTGCCGGTCTTCGGCATCTGCCTCGGGCATCAGATGCTCGGCCTCGCCCTGGGCGCGCGCACGGTGAAGATGAACCACGGCCATCACGGCGCGAACCACCCCGTCCAGGACCGCGAGACCGGGCGGGTGGAGATCACGTCGATGAACCACGGCTTCGCCGTGGACGGGCAGAGCCTGCCGGACGACGTGCGCGAGACTCATGTCAGCCTGTTCGACGGGTCCAATTGCGGCCTGCGCCTCGAGGGGCATCCCGTGTTCTCGGTTCAGCATCACCCCGAGGCCAGCCCGGGCCCGCACGATGCCGGCCACCATTTCCGGCGCTTCGCCGCCGCGATGGACGCGCGGGACGGCTCGGCGTGAGGCGACGTTAACCACACCTTAACCACGCGCGGCCGATGATCCGCCGTCGGGCCCGGACGCGCCCGGCGCGGGAGGCACGCGATGGATTGGCGCGGCGATGCGCGGCCGGAGGGGGTGGTCCGTTCGCGGCCCCCCGCCGGGCTCGCGGATTCTGCCGGCCGCCCGCCGGACGCGCGGCTGATCGACAGGATGCCGCCGGGGGTCCTCCTCGCGTCGGACGCGGTGCCCTGGCGGCGGATCGGCGGCGGCGTCGTCTTCGCCGGGACGCGGCCGGAGGCCCTGCCGGCGCTCGCGGCCGCCTGGGAGGCCTCGGGCGGCGGGGCGGCGATGGGCGCGCGCTTCGCCCTCGCCGCGCCGCAGGACGTGGCCCGTGCCCTGCGCCGGGTCGCCCCGCGGCAGGCGGAGGCCGCCTCCATGCGCACGCCGGCGGCGCAGAGCTGCCGCTGGCTCGGGGCGCGCGGCTGGGGCGCGGGCGCGGCCGCCGCGCTGGGAGCTTTCGCCGCGGCGCTGGCGCTCGCGCCCATGGCCGTCCTCGCCGCCGCCTCGGTCGTCGCCGCGCTCTTCGTCCTGGCGGGAACCGTCCTGCGAGCGGCGGCGCTCTTCTCCAGCGGGTGGCGCCGTCCGCCCTGGGCGCCGGTTCCGGATGCCCTGCCCACCATCTCGGTCATGGTGCCGCTCTACCGCGAGGCCGCGATCGCCGAGCGGCTCCTCGTGCGCCTCGGCCGCGTCGACTACCCGCGCGGCCTCCTCGACCTGCGCCTGGTGACCGAGGCCGAGGACACCACCACCCGTGACGCGCTCGCCGCCGCGTCCCTTCCGCCCTGGGTCACGGTCGTGCCGGTCCCGGACGGCCCGATCCGCACGAAGCCCCGCGCCCTCAACTACGCGCTCGACGGCTGCCGCGGCCAGATCGTCGGCGTGTGGGACGCCGAGGACGCGCCCGCCCCCGATCAGCTCCTGCGCGTGGCGGCCGAGTTCGCCGCCGCGCCGCCGGATGTCGCCTGCCTCCAGGGCCGCCTCGCCTTCGCCACCCGCGGGCATGGCTGGCTCGCGCGCTGCTTCGCGCTGGAATACGCCGGCTGGTTCCGGATCGTCCTGCCGGGGCTGGAGGCGCTTGGCCTGCCGATCCCCCTGGGCGGGACCACCCTGTTCCTGCGCCGCGGGCCGCTCGAGGCGGTCGGCGGCTGGGACGCGCACAACGTCACCGAGGACGCGGACCTCGGCATCCGGCTTGCGCGGCACGGCTACCGCACGGCGCTGATCGATACGGTCACGGTGGAGGAGCCGAACACCCGGCCGCTCGCCTGGATCCGGCAGAGGTCGCGCTGGCTGAAGGGCTACGCGATCACCTGGATGGTGCACACGCGCCAGCCCCTCCGCCTGATCCGGGACCTCGGGCCCTGGGGCGCGGCGGGGGTGCAGGTGATCCTCCTGGGCACCCTCCTGCAATTCGCCCTCGCGCCCGCGCTCTGGCTCTATTGGCTCGGCCTGCCGGCCGGCGCCGGGGCCTCGGCCCTGGCCTGGACGCTGGCGGGCCTCCTGCTGCTGTCGGAGGCGGTCAACTGGACGGTGGCCGTCCTGGGCGCGCGGCGGGCCGGGATCATGCGCCACGCGGTCCTGGTGCCGACGATGCTGCTCTACTTCCCCCTGGCGACGTTCGCGGCGTGGAAGGCCCTGATCGAGATCGCGGTCGCGCCGTTCTACTGGGACAAGACCGCGCACTAGCGTCGCGCCCGCGCGCGGATTAGGCGCGCCCCATGCATCCCGACTTCGCCCATGTCGACACCTGGGTGTTCGACCTCGATCGCACGCTCTACCCGCCCGAGGCGGATCTCTTCGGTCAGATGCATCCCCTGATGTCGCGCTACCTCATGGCCGAGCTCGGCGTCGACGCTGCCGAAGCCGACCGCCTTCGGGACGCCTATAGCGACGCGCACGGCACGCTCCTCGAAGGGCTGGTACGGGCCCACGGCGTCGAGCCGATGCGCTATCTCGAGGAGGTCCACCGGCTCGACCTGTCGGTCCTGGCGCCGGACCCCGCCCTGGGGGCCGCGATCGCGGCGCTGCCGGGACGGCGCATCGTCTTCACCAATGGGCCGCGGCACTACGCGGCCGACGTCGTGGGCGCCCTGGGGATCGGCCACGCATTTCATGCGCTCTACGGGGTGGATGACGCCGGCCTGGTATCCAAGCCCGCGCTGGCGGCCTTCGAGGCGATACGCGCCGCGGACGGGTTCGACCCCGCGCGCGCCGCGATGTTCGAGGATGCGCCGCGAAACCTCGCGGTGCCGCGCCTCTGGGGGATGCGCACGGTGCTCGTCGGCCCCGGCGCCGTCCCCGGCGGGGATGCGGACCATGCCACGGACGACCTCGCCGGATTCCTGCGGGTGCTGGCCGACGCCCCCTCCGGGGCTAGCTGAACCATCATGGAACATGTCCCCATCCTCGTCGCGGGCGGCGGGCTCGCCGGGCTCTCGGCCGCCGTCGCGCTGGCCTCGGACGGGCACCGGGTCACCCTCGTCGATCCCGCGCCCCCACCGCAGCCGGGCGAGGCGCGCGCCGCCGACCGGCGCACGACCGCGATCCTGCAGCCCGGGCGCGACATGCTCGCCGCCGCCGGCGCCTGGGAGATGGACGTGCCGCCCACCCCGCTGGCGGAGATGCGGGTGCTGGACCTGCGCGATGGGGCGTCCGCGGCCTTCGTCGCCGCGGAGATCTCGGACCGGCCCTTCGGCTGGAACGTCGTGAACGGCGCGCTGCGGCGCGCGCTCGCGGCCAGGGCGGAGGCGCTCGGCGTCCGGCACATCACGGGGTCGGTGCGCGACCTTCTCCTGCGCGAGGCAGAGGCGCTCGTCACGCTCGAGGACGGCACGCGCCTGCGCTGCGACCTCGTGGTGGGCGCGGATGGCAAGGAGAGCCGCGTGCGGGAGGCCGCCGGCATCGGCGCGCGCACGCTGCGCACCGGGCAGAAGGCCCTCAGCTTCGCGGTGGCGCACGACGTGCCTCATGCGAGCGTGTCCACCGAGATCTACGATGCGGGCGGGCCGATGGTCCTGGTGCCCCTGCCGGATACGGCGGGCGAGCACCGCTCGGCGGTCGTCTGGATGGTGCCCGGCGGCCAGGCGCGCGCGCTCGAGCAGATGGCGGACGCCGCGTTCGACTCCGCCGCGACCGCCCGGTCGGGCGCTGTCCTGGGCGCCTTGCGCCGGGTCGGGCCCACGGCCGTCTGGCCCGTCGTCACACGGGTCGCGGACCGGTTCGACGGCCCCCGCGTGGCCTTGATGGCGGAGGCCGCCCACGCCGTGCCGCCGATCGGCGCGCAGGGGCTGAACATGTCCCTCGCCGACGTGGCCGCGTTGCGCGTGGCCTGCGCGCGGGAGCCGGGCGATCGGACGGCGCTCGCGGCCTATGACCGCGCGCGCCGGGCCGATGTCCTGATGCGCGTCGCGGCGGTCACCGCGCTGAACGCGGCGGCCATCGGCGCGGGGCCGCTCGACGTGCTGCGCGGCTGGGGAATCCGGGCGCTGGAGGCGGCGCCCGCCGCGCGCCGCCGCCTGATGGCACTAGGCCTGGGGGCCTAGCACCTCGTCGAGCACGGGCGTGAGGCGCGCGACCGTGGCGTCCACGTCGCGCAGCTTGTCGAGGCCGAAGAGCCCCAGCCGGAAGGTCGAGAACCCCTCCGGCTCGCCGACCATGAGGGGCACGCCGGCGGCGATCTGCGTGCCGCGCGCCGCGAAGGCCTTGCCCGACTTGACCGCGGGATCGTCGGTGTAGCTCACGACCACGCCCGGCGCGCCGAACCCCTCGGCCGCGACGGACCGCACGCCCCGCTCGGCCAGGGCGGCGCGCACCGCCTCCCCGAGACGCCATTGCGCCGCCTTCGCCTCGGCATAGCCGAAGGCCCGCGTCTCGCGCATCGTGTCCCGGAACTGCTCCAGCCCGTCCGTCGGCATGGTGGCGTGATAGGCGTGCCCGCCATCCTCGTAAGCCGCCATGATCGCGCGCCATTTGGCGAGGTCGATGGCGAAGCTGTCCGACCGCGCGGCCTTCACGCGCGCCTCGGCGGCCTCCGACATCATCACCAGCCCGGCGCAGGGCGTGCTCGACCACCCCTTCTGCGGCGCGGAGATGAGCACGTCGACGCCGGTGGCGGCCATGTCGACCCAGACGCAGCCCGACGCGATGCAGTCGAGCACCAGCAGCGCGCCGACCTCGTGCGCGGCCTCCGCCAGCCGCGTGACATAGTCGTCCGGCAGGATGAGGCCCGCGCTCGTCTCGACATGCGGGGCGAAGACGACGTCCGGCTTGGCCGCCCTTATGGCCGCGCAGGTCTCGTCGATGGGCGGGGGCGCGTAGGCGCCGTCCACGGGCTGCGCCATCGCGACCTGCACGTCGGCGGCGCCGCCGGTGGCGTCCAGGATCTGCGACCAGCGATAGGAGAACCAGCCGTTGCGCACCACGAAGACGCGCTTGCCGTGGGCCAGCGATCGCGCCACCGCCTCCATCGCGAAGGTCCCGCCGCCGGGCACGATCGCCACGGCCTGCGCGCCGTAGACGTCGCGCAGGCCGGCCGACAGATCGCGCATGACCTCCTGGAAGCGGGCGGACATGGAGTTGAGCGACCGGTCGGTGAACACGACCGAGAACTCGGCGAGCCCGCCAGGATCGATGGCGCGCGCGGTCGCGGGGGGGTGGGTGTCGGCGATGTCCTTCATGGCGTCCTCCTAGGGAAGTGCCGCCGCGTTGTGCCCGGCGCGCGATTGGTTAGAACCGGCGAACCGGCCAGAGGGGCCCGGGGGCGGCCGGCTGCGGTCCGACCCTACACGACAAATGCTGGGGGCGGACATGCGCGTCTACTACGATCGCGACTGCGACATCAATCTGATCAAGGACATGAAGGTGGCGATCCTGGGCTACGGCTCGCAGGGTCACGCCCATGCGCTCAACCTGCGGGATTCCGGCGCCAAGAACGTCGTCGTCGCCCTGCGCGAGGGCTCGGCGTCCAAGGCAAAGGCCGAGGCCGAGAACCTGAAGGTCATGGAGATCGCGGAGGCCGCCGCCTGGGCCGACCTCATCATGTTCACCATGCCCGACGAGCTGCAGGGCGAGACCTACCGGAAGTACGTGCACGACAACATCAAGGAGGGCGCCGCCATCGCCTTCGCGCACGGGCTCAACATCCATTTCGGGCTGATCGACCCCAAGCCGGGCATCGACGTCATCATGATGGCGCCCAAGGGTCCCGGCCACACCGTTCGCGGCGAGTACGTGAAGGGCGGCGGAGTTCCCTGTCTCGTCGCGGTCGACGAGGACGCGTCGGGGCGGGCCCTGGAGATCGGGCTGTCCTATTGCTCGGCCATCGGCGGCGGGCGCTCGGGCATCATCGAGACGAACTTCAAGGAGGAGTGCGAGACCGACCTCTTCGGCGAGCAGGCCGTGCTCTGCGGCGGGCTCGTGGAGCTCATCCGCATGGGCTTCGAGACGCTGGTCGAGGCCGGATACGCCCCCGAGATGGCCTATTTCGAGTGCCTGCACGAGGTGAAGCTGATCGTGGACCTGATCTACGAGGGCGGCATCGCGAACATGAACTACTCGATCTCGAACACGGCCGAGTACGGCGAGTACGTCTCCGGCCCGCGCATCCTGCCCTATGACGAGACCAAGGCCCGGATGAAGGCGGTCCTCACGGACATCCAGCGCGGCGCCTTCGTGCGCGACTTCATGCAGGAGAACGCCGTCGGCCAGCCCTTCTTCAAGGGCACGCGCCGGATGAACGACGCCCACCAGATCGAGGAGGTCGGCCGCAAGCTCCGGGACATGATGCCGTGGATCTCCGCCGGCAAGCTGGTGGACCAGGCCAAGAACTGATCCCGGCGCGGGGGGCGGTCAGGCCGTCCCCCCTTCCTCCAGGATCACGCTGACGGGGAAGTGGTCGGAATAGCCGGTGGGGTCGACGCGCCCCGGATCGCCGCGCGGCAGTCCGAAGCGCCGGGCTCCCTCCGAGACGCGGTGCGAGACCATGGCGGGCGGCGCCTCGACGCGCCACGAGCCCTCCCGCAACGCGAAGGCGCCGCGCCCGTCGAGGAGCGGGCGGGCGGCGAGGATCTGGTCGAAGAGGTTGCCGTCGCCCTGGAAGTAGATCGTCCCGTCGAGGCGCCGCGGATCGCCGCGGTGATCGACGACGTTCCAGCCGTCGAAGCTCCAGGCGAGGTTCCAGAACCGCGCCGACCGCGTGCGCGCCACGTCGCCCCGCTCGCGCCAGGCGCGCGCGTTGTAGCGCAGCGAGGGGTCCCATGGATCATCGTTGAAATCGCCCATCGCCAGGATCGCCGCGTCGGCGCCGGCCTCCTCCCGGATGCGCTCGTGCCAGTAGCCCAGCGTCTCGCCCGCCGTGGCGCGGAAGCCCGCGCTCTCGGCCGCCCCGCCCGAGCGCGAGGGCCAGTGGTTCGCCAGCACGATGAGGTCGTGGCCGGCCGCGCTGCGGAACGTCGCCTGGAGGATGTCGCGCGTGCCGGTGCGGCGCAGGACCCAGTGGTTGAATATCAGCGCCGGATCGACCGTGAACGCGTCCGGGTCGTAGAGAAAGGCGGTGTCGATCCCGCGCCGGTCGGACGTGTTGTCGGCATGGACCACGGCGCATCGCCGCCCGGTGCGCGCGGCGACGGCGGCTGCGAGGTCGGCCAGCACGACCCCGTCCTCCGCCTCGCACACGCCCAGGATCGCGGGCCCGCGGCCCCCGTCCAGTCCGGCGATCGCCTCCGCGAGCTGCGCGATCTTGGTGCGGTAGAGCGCCTCGCTCCAGCCCGCGAGGTCGCGCGCGACCATCTCGGCGATCCAGGGAATGCGGGGCGGATGGTCCTCGGGGCCGAACAGGTTCTCGAGGTTCCAGAAGGCGACGAGATGGTCGGGCATCGGGCGGGCTCCGGCGGGGGGGCGAGCGCACCCTAGCACGGCATCGGGGGCGGCGTCCTCAGACGGCGGCGCGCACCGCGTCGGCGATGGTGTCGACCACGTCGTCCAGGAGCGCCCGGTCCTCGGCCTCGGCCATCACGCGGATCTTCGGCTCCGTGCCGCTCGCGCGGATCAGGACGCGGCCCGTCCCGTCGAGGCGCGCCTCGCCCTCGGCGATGGCGGCGATCACGGCCTTCGCCTCGAGCGGGGCGGCTCCGCGTTCGTACGTCACGTTCACCAGCTTCTGCGGCACCGTCTCGAACTGTCGCAGAAGGGTCGAGGCGGGCGCGCCCGAGCGCACCATCTCGGCCAGGAACTGAAGCGCCGCCATCAGACCGTCGCCCGTCGTGGCGTGGTCGGTCATCACGATGTGCCCCGACTGCTCGCCGCCCAGGGCGAAGCCGCCCCGGCGCATCGCCTCGACCACGTGGCGGTCGCCGACCCCTGTGCGCACGAGGTCGATCCCCTGCGCTGCGAGATGCCGCTCCAGCCCGAGATTGCTCATCACGGTGGCGACGAGCGTGTCCTTCGCGAGCCGCCCCGTCGCGTGCAACCGGCCGGCCAGGAGGGCCATGATCTGGTCCCCGTCCGCCACCGCCCCGGTCTCGTCCAGCAGGATGAGCCGGTCGGCGTCCCCGTCGAGGCAGATGCCGACATCGGCGCCGCTCTCGCGCACCATCATCGCGGCGGCCTGGGGATGCGTGCTGCCGCATTCGGCGTTGATGTTGTGGCCGTTCGGCGCGACGCCAACGGCGACCACCTCGGCCCCGAGCTCCCACAGGACGTCCGGCGCGACGCGGTAGGCCGCGCCGTTCGCCGCATCGACGACGACCTTCAGCCCGCCGAGTCCGCCGCCCCTCGGGAAGGTCGTCTTGACGTATTCCACGTAGCGCCCGCCCGCCTCCTCGATGCGGCGCGCGCGGCCGATCTCGGCCGGCTTGCAGGGCGCGACGCGGGCGGCGGTCAGCGCCTCGATCCGGGCCTCGTCCTCGTCGGAGAGCTTGAACCCGTCGGGGCCGAAGAACTTGATCCCGTTGTCATGCGCCGGGTTGTGGCTGGCGGAGATCATGATCCCCAGATCGGCGCGCATCGACCGGGTGAGGAAGGCGACGCCCGGCGTCGGCACCGGGCCGAGGAGGAGCACGTTCATTCCGGTGGAGGTGAGCCCGGCGGTCAGCGCCGTCTCCAGCATGTAGCCCGACAGGCGCGTGTCCTTGCCGATGACGACGCGGTGGGCGGCGCTGCCGTCGCGGCGGAAGTGATGGCCGGCGGCCTGACCGAGGCGCAGGGCGATCTCGGCCGTCATCGGCTCGGTGTTGGCGGTGCCGCGCACCCCGTCGGTCCCGAAGAGCTTCATCGCGCGTCCCTCTCGTCTCGCGCGGGTCTGCACCCCGCCGGGGCCGGGCGTCAACGTCCCATCAGGACCGATCCCATGCGTCGGAGTTGTAGAAGTGGTGCGCGCCGATGGTCGTCGTCCGCTCGAACACCGCCGCCCAGGACGGATTGACGGCCCGCGTGTGGTAGTAGAGCGCCCCGCCCGTCAGCTCGCCGGGCCGGCCCGCGCGAGACCGCGCCAGCATGATCGCCGAGACCTTGCGCCCCCGCGCATAGGCGTCGGTGTCGCGGACCGTCTCGGGCCGCCCGTCGCAGGTATAGGTGAACTGGCACTGGTAGCGCTTGCCGGTGCCCTGACCGATCACGTCGCAGACGGAGCCCGGGAAGGCCGGCGAGCGCACGCGGTTCACGATCACCTCGGCGACGGCGAACTGGCCCATGACGGGCTCGCCGCGCGCCTCGAAGTAGATCGCCTCGGCGAGGCAATCGAGCGCCGGGCCCTCGATGGCGGGCACCGGCTGCACCGCGAGCCAGGCGCGGGACCAGGGCTCCCCCTGCACGGCGACGGCCGAAGGCCCCCGATCGGCCACCGCGCCGGCGGGCCCGGCCACGATGGCCGACGCCGCGGCGAGGGCGAGCGCGCCCGCCAATCCCAGATATCCCATCCGCCAATCCCCGCGCGGCCCCCAGACATCGCGCGATTACGTGGCAGCAGATGTGGCGGCAATCCTACGGGATCGCTGATGCCCAGGATCGGCAGAACCCTGCCCATCGGCGGCGGATCTCCGCGGGGAGGGGCGGAAGAGGGTCAGGTCCGGGCGCGGTCCGCGATGGCCAGCCGCGCCGCCGCGAGGCGCGCCACGGGCACCCGGTAAGGCGAGCAGGAGACGTAGTCGAACCCCGCCTGCCGGCAGAACTCGATCGACGCGCCGTGCCCGCCATGCTCGCCGCACAGCGACAGGGCGATGCCCGGCCGCACGGCGCGTGCCCGTTCCGCCGCGATCGTCAGGAGCTCGCCCACCCCTTCGGTGTCGAGCCGGATGAAAGGGTCCTCCGGCCACACCCCCTGCCGGACATAGGCGTCCATGAAGCGCCCCGCGTCGTCCCGGCTCAGGCCGTAGGTCATCTGGGTCAGGTCGTTGGTCCCGAAGGAGAGGAAATCGCAGCGGGCCGCGATGTCCCCGGCGCGCAGGGCCGCGCGCGGAGTCTCGACCATCACGCCGACCGAGTAGGCGGCCGCGTGTCCGGTCTCGCGGCGCACGCGCTCGGCGGCGGCGGCGAGCGCGGCGGTCACGATCTCGACCTCCCGGCTTCCGGTGACGAGGGGGATCATGATCTCGGGCACGATCTCGATTCCCTCGGCCGCGACCTCCGC
This sequence comes from uncultured Alphaproteobacteria bacterium, assembly GCA_963832275.1. Classification (GTDB taxonomy): domain Bacteria; phylum Pseudomonadota; class Alphaproteobacteria; order Rhodobacterales; family Rhodobacteraceae; genus Hasllibacter. The sequence goes on along the minus strand of CAWHTQ010000019.1, from coordinate 1,953,017 downwards.
CGCGGCGCCCAGGATCGCCTGGGCCTGCATGTCGTAGATCTCCGGCAGGGCGATCCCGAGGCGCACGCCGCGCATGCCCAGCATCGGGTTGAACTCGGCGAGGTCCCGCGCCCGGCGCATCACGTCCGAGAGCGGCTGGTTGAGCGCCTCCGCGAGGTCGCGCAGGCCCTCGCGGGTGGCGGGCAGGAACTCGTGCAACGGCGGATCGAACAGGCGCAGACAGACCGTCGCCCCCTGCATCACGCGGAAGATGTCGGCGAAGTCGGCCTTGTGCAGGGGCAGGAGGCGCGCGACCGCCGCGCGGCGCCCGGCCGCGTCCTCGGCGAAGATCATCTCGCGCAGGAGCGTGAGGCGCGTCTCCTCGAAGACCATGTGCTCGGTGCGGCACAGGCCGATCCCCTCCGCGCCGAAGCGCCGCGCCTGGCGGGCGTCCTCGGGCGTGTCGGCGTTGGCGCGCACGCCGATGTCGCGCGCGTCGTCGGCCCAGGCGAGCAGTGTCTCGGCGCCCTCGCCGGGCGCGGGGGGCAGCATCTCGGCGGCCCCGGCGAGGAGCGTGCCGGCGGTGCCGTCCACGGTCATCTCGTCGCCCTCGCGGAAGGTCCGGCCATGAGCGGTCAGGCTCCGGCGGCGCAGGTCGCAGCGCATCTCCGAGGCGCCGACGACGCAGGGAATGCCCAGTCCGCGGGCGATCACGGCGGCATGGCTCGACATGCCGCCCCTCTCCGTCACGACCCCGGCGGCGGCGGAGAGACCGCGGATATCCTCGGGTGCCGTCTCGCGACCGACCAGGAGCGGCGCCTCGCCGCGGGCGCGCATCGCCTGCGCCGCAGCGCCGGAGAAGGCGAGCCGGCCGGTCGCGGCGCCGGGGCTGGCGGCGATACCGGCGGCGACCCGGTCGCGCGGCGCCGCCGGGTCGATCCGCGGGTGCAGGAGCTCGGTCACGGCTCCAGGCTCGATCCGCATCAGGGCCTCCTCCCGGCCGATCACCCCGTCCTCGGCGAGGGCGACGGCGATCCGAACCGCGGCGCGCGAGGTGCGGGGCACCGGTACCGCGTCGAGGACCGCGAGGGTGCCGTCCGACAGGGTGAACTCGATCTGCATCTCCTCGCGCAGTCCCGCGCGGCAGATCGCGCCCATGGCGCGCAGGGCGCCCACCGCTTCGGGCGCGCGCTCCTCCAGCGAGGGGCCGCGCGGATCGGCCGCGAGATAGAGCGCGCGCTCGGCGCGCAGCGCGGCCCGGCCCTGCGCCCCGCCGAGGTAGCGGCCCGTCACGCGGGCGTGCCCGCTGTCGGAGGAGACGAACTGGATCACCCCGGACCCGCTCTCCGCGGAGCCCAGGCCCAGCGCCATCTCCTGCACCACCAGGCCGAGCCCCGCGTCCTCCGGCGCGCCGCGGGCCTGGCGCAGGAGGCGTGCGGAGGTGCCCTCCCAGGCGCGGGCCATGGCGCGCAGGACGCCCGCGAGCTGCACTTCCGGGTCCTGGGGGAAGTCCTCGTCGGCCTCTGCCCGGTAGGCGGCGAGCGCGGCGCGCAGGGCCTCCTGCGGCCCGGCGCCCTCCGGCGGGTCGAAATGGTCCGGGTCGAGGCGCGCGACCTGCGCCGCCCAGGTCTCGACGAAGGCGAGGTGGAGCGCGGCGGCGGCGTCCGCGCCGTGGCGCTCCGCCAGGGCCGCGCGGCGGGAGTCGTTCAACCCGATGTTCAGGACCGCGCCGGGTCCGCCCCAGTCCTGGTCCTGGCTGGACGGGCGCACCGACAGGAGCGGCGCCCTTCCGAAATGGGACATGACCGCCGCGAGATCCGGCGGATGGCCGGCGGCGATCGCCCGAACGGTGCCGAACGGCAGGGCGACCGTCGTCGGCACCGGCAGGTCCAGGCGCAGGAGCCGCTGCAGGCACTTGGCCCGCCGGCCGTGGCGCCCGGCCGCGATGTCCGCGGTCCGGGTGACGAGGGCGTAGGGCGCTTCCGGCGTGTCGTGCTGCACTGCGGCGTATCTCCTATGCGGTGCAGCATAGGGATCGCGGCGCCTGCGTCCAGTCGGGTGTGCCGCGAATGCCGCGCGACCGCCTATCCCTCAAGTCGGCGCAAGTCCGCCACCTTCAGGCAGGCCGTGCGGATGCGGTGCAGGAGGTTCAGCCGGTTGCGCCGGGTGGCGGCGTGGGGATCGTTCACCTGCACCGCGTCGAAGAACGCGTCGACGGGGCCGCGCAGGGCGGCCATCCGGGTCATGGCGGCGGCGAAGTCCTCGGCGGCCATCGCCGCGTCGATCTGTGATTCGGCGACGTCCAGCGCATCGAACAGCCCGCGCTCCTCGTCCGCGCGCATCAGGGCGCGGTCGGCGCCGTAGGAGTACTCCACCCCGTCCGCCGCCTCCGCCTGCGTCAGGATGTTGTCGGCCCGCCGGAATCCCTGGATCAGGTTCTCCCCGTCCGCTGTGCGGAGGAACGCCTGCAGTGCCTCGGCCCTGCCGGGTGAGCAGCACGAGGTCGTCGGCGTCGTTTCTAGCGATCGACGCATCTATGATGTCGTGGCGAATACCGCGGTCCCGAAGGAAAATTTTGAGGCGATCTTGGAGGAAAGCGAGGAGGTCTGAGAGCCTCTTGTCGAGTGCACCTTGGTTGATGGTCTTGAACACATCATCCCTCAGCGCCTCGTAGCCATCACGTTCTACTGCCGCGACCTCATCGGGATTCGGATCACTAAGTCGCTCGATCCATATGGAGGCCGCAATGTTCTCAAGCATTGCAGCTCTAAATGTCCCCCTTGTTGTTCGAAAAGCCTGCTCCGTTGCAGAAAGTCGAATTACCCCAAGCGCCGCCCTTCTCAATGCATACGGATCCTTCGATCCCGTCGGCTTCTCGTCGATCGCCCAGAAGCCCGTGAGCGTGTCGATCTTGTCGGCCAGCGCCACCGCCACGGTCACCGGCGCGGTCGGCACGTCGTCGGACGGACCGAGGGGCGCGTAGTGGTCGCGCGCCGCGTCGGCCACGGCCTCGCTCTCGCCCGCCTCCAGGGCGTAGTAGCGGCCCATCACGCCCTGCAGCTCGGGGAACTCGTAGACCATCTCGGAGGCGAGGTCCGCCTTGGCCAGCCGGGCCGCCCGCGCCGCCTCCTCAGGGTCCGCCCCGACCGCGGGCGCGATCTCGCGGGCCAGCGCCGCGATCCGCTCGATCCGCTCGTATTGCGAACCCAGCCTCGCGTGGAAGGTCACCGAGCGCAGCTTCTCCAGCCACGGCTCCATGCCCGCCTTCGCCACCGCCAGATCGTTCGCCCAGAAGAACTTCGCATCCGCCAGCCGCGCCGCGAGGACGCGCGCGTTCCCGGCCAGGATCGTCGCGCCGTCATCCGCCGTCTCGCGGTTCGCCACCGTGACGAAACGGGTGATCCGTCCCTGCCCGTCCGCGACGGAAAAGAACTTCTGATGCTCCTTCATCGAGGTGCGCAGGACCTCCGCGGGTAGGTCCAGGTACGCCGCGTTGATCGCCCCCATCAAGGTGACGGGCCATTCGACCAGCCCGGCGACCTCCTCGAGCAGGCCCTCGTCCTCGACCACGCTCGCCCCGGCCGCGAACGCGAGGTTGGCCGCGTCGCTGCGGATCGCATCGGCACGGCGCGCGGCGTCCAGCACGACATGCGCGCGGGAGAGCCGGGCCGCGTAATCCGCGAACCCCGTGACCGGAAACGCCGCGGGGGCCATGGCGGAATGGCCCTCCGTCACGTCGCCCGCGACGATCCCGTCCACCTCCAGCGGCACGATCCGGTGCCCGCCCTCGTCCGTCAGCACGCACAGGATGCGGCGCAGCGGCCGGACCCAGCGCAGCGTCCCCTCGCCCCAGCGCATCGACTTCGGCCAGGGAAAGCCGCGGATCGCGCGTTCGAGCACGTCCGCCACGATGGCATCAACGTCGCGGCCGGGCGTGCGGATGGTGACGACGTAGACGGCGCCCTTCTTCTCTTCGCGCTCCTCGAGCGCGGCGCGTTCCACCCCGGCGCCGCGGAGGAACCCCTCGACCGCCTTGTCCGGCGCGCCCACCCGCGGCCCGCGTCTCTCTTCGACGGTGCCCTGCGACCGGTCCGGCAGGCCCTGGACCGCCACCGCGAGGCGCCGCGGCGTCGAGAACGCCCGTGCGCCCGCATAGGTCAGGCCCGCCTCCACCAGTCCGTCCGTCACCATCCCCATCAGGTCGGCGCGGGCGCGCGGCTGCATCCGGGCGGGGATCTCCTCGGAGAGGAGCTCGATCAGGAGGTCGGGCATCGGATGTCCTCGTTTCGACACCGCGGGGGGATGGACCGGACCGGCGCCGGTGTCCACCGAGCCCACAAATCGCTTGACACGTGCCCGCGTTACCCCGACCACGCGATAGTTTTCGTCGAATTCTTTGTACATTCCGGGAGATTTCACGTGGTCCAGGTCAGCATTGTCGTTCCGACCTACAACACCGGGCCATTTCTGGAGCCCGCACTCGGAAGTGCGCTGGCGCAGGACGTGCCCGGGGGCGTCGAGGTCATCGTCGTCGACGACGGCTCGGGCGATGGCACCGCGGAGGCGGCGCGGAGGCTCGGCGTCCGCGTCGTGATCGAGCAGGCGAACGCCGGGGACGCAGCCGCGCGCAATGTCGGGCTCGACGCCTCGCGCGGGAGGTTCGTGATGTTCCTCGATCACGACGACGTCCTCCACCCCGGCGCGGCGCGGCGCCATCTCGCGGCGCTGGGCGACGGGATCGACATGGTCGTGGGCAGCAACGACCTGATCGACGCGGCAGGGCGCGTCACCGGCCGCAACGACCTGACACCGGGGGCGTTCTCCGGGAGGGACGTCGCTCTCGGCATGACGCCGTCCTTCTCGCAGTGCCTCTACCGCCGCGCGGCGCTCGCCCGCATCGGCGGTTTCCGCGCCGAGGCCGGACCGGCCGCCGACCACGACTTGAACCTCCGCCTGCTCGGCGCGGAGGATCGCGGGTACTGTCACGGCCAGCCGGTGATGTCCTACCGCCTGCACGGGAACCAACAGACCAAGTCGCCCAGCCGCCTGTATCGCGCGCAGATGGCGGTGATCGAGGCGCATGTCGGCCCCGGAGGCGGCATGGCGGACCCGGCGCTTCTCGCGCGGGCGCGGCGGCACTGGGCGCGCTACTACGGGCAGTTCATTCCGCAGGAGGTGGTGCGTGCCGCCATTCGCGGGGAGTTGTCCCGGGCGATGCGCGCGGCGACGTCCTATGTCAGCCGGGGCCCGGACATGATCCACGGGACGGCCGCATTCTGGGCGCGCAGGCTGCGGACCCGCTAGCCGTCCGGCGGGGGCGCGCAACCGGACGGCAGAGGCTCGCCATCGAACACGGCGCGGCCGCAACGGTTGATCTGGTGCCAGGCGACGCCGCGCCCGTCCGGGTAGAGCGCCGCGACGCGGTCGACGCCGTACTCGACCTCTGCCTGCGCCAGCACCGGCAGGGCGCGCCCGCCTTCGATATCGGCGCCGACGGCGTCCGCGTCGAAGCAGGAGAACCAGCCCGGGGCGACGGTGGGCGAGGCGAACTCCGGCGCGGTCGGCGTGCCCACGAGGGGGGCGTCAAGGGCGAAGCAGGCGCGGTAGCGCAGCGGGCTGCTCGCAGCGTCGATCGACGTGACCGATGCGGACAGGCGCACCTCCGCCCCGTCGATGGTCAGCGTCACGGCGTCCGCCGAAACCGGCTCGTCGTAATAGGCGCGCGTCTGGAGCCACCACAGGAGCCCCCCCGCGATCAGGCCCGCCAGGACCAGCGCGCCGACCGCGACGCGGCCCATCATGCGGCTTCGGGCCGCCAACCGCCGGGGCCGGTCTCCAGCCACGCGTCGGCGCAGGCCTTCGCCAATGCGCGCACGCGGCCGATATAGGCCTGCCGCTCGGTCACCGAGATCACGCCGCGCGCGTCCAGGAGATTGAAGAGATGGCTGGCCTTGATGCACTGGTCGTAGGCCGGCTGCGCCATGACGATGCGGCGGCCGGTGCGCGGATCCTCGGCCGGGGCGGACAGGATGCGGGCGCATTCGGCCTCGGCGTCCTCGAAATGGCGCGTCAGCATCTCGGTGTCGGCGACGTCGAAGTTCCAGCGCGCGTACTGCGCCTCCGCCTCGCGGAACACGTCGCCATAGGTCAGCGGGATCGGCGAATGCGGGTCGTTGAACGGCATCGCGTTTCCGTCGTCATGGCCCAGCACGTACATCGCCAGCCGTTCCAGCCCGTAGGTCAGCTCGCCGGAGACGGGGCGGCAGTCGTGCCCGCCGACCTGCTGGAAGTAGGTGAACTGCGAGACCTCCATCCCGTCGCACCAGACCTCCCAGCCGAGGCCCCAGGCGCCCAGGGTCGGGCTCTCCCAGTCGTCCTCGACGAAGCGGATGTCGTGCAGGTCCATGTCGATGCCGATGGCGGCCAGGCTGCCGAGGTAGAGCTGCTGCAGGTCGGGGGGCGACGGCTTCAGGAGGACCTGGAACTGATAGTAGTGCTGCCATCGGTTGGGGCTGTCGCCGTAGCGCCCGTCGGTCGGCCGGCGGGACGGCTGGACGTAGGCCGCGGCCCAGGGGGTGGGCCCGAGCGCCCGGAGCGTGGTCGCCGGATGGAACGTGCCGGCGCCGACCTCCATGTCGTAGGGCTGCAGGATCGCGCAGCCGCGGGCGGCCCAGTAGTCCTGCAGGGCGAGGATGATGCCCTGGAACGAGCGGGGCGCGGTTTGTGTCATGGCGGGCCTCGGCCTGGGTGCCGGCCGAGCCTTATGGCGGGCCGGCAGGCCGGTCAACGCAGGGGGCGAGGCGGCGGCGGGGCCCCTGTGCGGCGCCGGGGCCGCAGGTGATGCGGCCCGGCAACGGCGGGGCTGGATCGGCCCGGCGACGCCGCTAAGACTGCGCCGCGACGCAGCGGCCGGGCATCTCGCCGCCGGCCGCGCCCTGGTCGAGGACGACGATGAGCACCACCCTCCCGGCCCGCCGCGCGCGGGCGATCCGCGCCGCCGCCTGCGCCGCGTTCCTTGCGATGGGCGCCGCGCCCGCGCCGGCGATCCTCGGCGCCGCCCCGGCCGCCGCCCAGGACGCAGGGACCTTCATCCAGATCGAGGCGCATCCGTCGCTGCGCGAGGGCGAGGCCGCGGCGCGCCGCTTCGCCGGCCGGGTCGCAGGGGTGAACGGGTTCGCCGCCCCCGGCGGCTGGTACGCGGTCGCGCTGGGGCCGTTCCCCGAGGCCGAGGCGCGCAGCCGGCTGGCCCGCCTGCGGATCGAAGGCCGCATCCCGCAGGACAGCTTCCTCACCCGTTCCTCGAGCTATCGCGGGCAGTTCTATCCCGCCGGGACCTCCGTGCTGGCGGGCGTGCGCGCCCTGCCCCTCGCGCCCGCCGCGCCTGAGGCGCCGTCGCAGGTGTCCGCGCCGACCGGGATCGTGGACGAGACTCCGCGGGAAGCGCGCATCTCGGAGGGTCTCCTGACACGCGGCGAGCGCGACGGGCTCCAGGTCGCCCTGGCCTGGGCGGGCTTCTACGGCGGCGCGATCGACGGCGCCTTCGGACGGGGCACGCGCGCCTCGATGGGCGCCTGGCAGTCCGCACGCGGCTACGAGCCGACCGGCATCCTCACGACCGCGCAGCGCACGGCGCTGCTGCGCGAGTACGACGCGGTGTTCGACGGCCTGGACATGGCGCCGGTGACCGACGGCGCGGCCGGCATCACCGTCGAGATGCCCACCGCCCGCGTCGCGCTCGCCGGCCGCGAGACCCCGTTCGCCCGCTACGAGCCCACCACAGCGGACGGCCCGGACTCCCGCGTGCGCGTCCTCCTCATCAGCCAGGAGGGCGGGCCGGACCGCCTCGCCGGGCTCTACGAGATCCTGCAGACCCTCTCGATCGTGCCGCGCGAGGGGCCGCGGTCCCGGTCGCGGGACGCCTTCGAGATCGAGGGCACGGGCGGCGGCATCGTCAGCCGGACCTTCGCCCGCACCGAGGGGGGCCGGATCAAGGGCCTGACCCTGATCTGGCCGGCCGGGGACGACCGGCTGGACCGCGTCTGGCAGCGCATGCGCGGCAGCTTCGACGGCGCCGCGCCGGGCGTCCTGGGGGACGCGTTCGAGACCCCCGCCGCCGAGCAGTCGGTCGACCTCGTCTCGGGGCTCGAGATCCGGCGCCCGACGCTCAGCCGCTCGGGCGTGTTCCTGGGCCAGCTCGGCAGCGTCCTGACCACGGCGGAGGTCGCGGGCGAGGCCTGCGGCGAGTTGCGCCTGGACGACGTGCACCGCGCCACGGTGGCCTGGACCGAGGGGCCGCTCGCCCTCCTGACGCCGGAGGCGCCGCTCGCGCCGCAGGGAACGGCGGCCTTCGCCGCGGACGGCGTTCGGATCGGCACGGAAGTCGCGGTCGCGGGCTATCCGTTCGGCGGCGCGCTGGGGCGGGCCTCCCTCACCTTCGGCCGCCTGGCGGACGTGCGCGGCCTGGGCGGGGAGGACGGGCTCGACCGCTACGAGCTCGCCGCCGCGGACGGCGACCTCGGCGGGCCGGTCCTGACCCCGTCGGGGGCGGTGGCGGGACTCCTCCTGCCCGGGCCGGGGCGGTCGGACATCGTCCTGCCAGAGGGCGCGGCGTTCGGGATCGACGCGGCCGCCATCCTGGACGCGCTCGCCGCGCGCGGCGAGCCCGTCCGGACGGCCGCCCCCGGCGCCGCCCTCGCGCCGGAGGACCTGACCGCGCTGGCCGGGGACATGACGGTCCTGGTGGCCTGCTACGACTAGGCCTTCAGGCCCGCCAGAAAGCGGGGGTGAAGAGGGCCAGCACCGCCAGGACCTCCAGGCGGCCGACGAGCATGGCCGCCGACAGCAGCCATTTCGCGGCGTCCGTGAGGCCCGCGAACGTGCCCGCGGGCCCGATCTCGTCGCCCAGTCCCGGCCCGATGTTCGCGAGCGCCGCCGCCGCGCCCGAGATGGCCGTCAGCATGTCCACGCCCGTCGCCGCGAGGCCGACCGTGACCGCGCCCAGCACCGCGAGGAACAGGACGAAGAAGCTCATGACGGAGGACAGCACGTCCTCGCCCACCGGGCGACCGTCATAGCGCGGCTGGAACAGGCCGGAGGGCTGCTGGATGCGCCGCACCTGTGCGCCGATGGCGGCGAAGAGGAGCTGATAGCGGAAGATCTTCACGGAGCAGGCCGTCGAGCCGGCGCAGCCGCCGATCAGCCCGATGAAGAAGATCGACGCCACCGGGAACGCGCCCCAGGTCATGTAGTCGGCGCTGGCATAGCCCGTGCCCGTGATGATCGAGACGGTGTTGAAGAGCGTCTCGCGGATCGTCGCCTCGAGCGTGGTCCCCGCGAGGATCAGGCCTGGCGTCTCCTCGGTGATCGCGTCCTCCACCCGCCAGGCCGTCAGCCCCGCGACCAGGACGAGGACGGTCCCGAAGAAGGCCCGCACCTGCGCGTCGCGCCAGAGCGGGCGCGCGGTCCCGGCCAGGAGCTGCACGTAGCGCACGAAGGGCAGCGCCGCGAGCAGCATGAACGCGCAGGCGACGTATTGCGCCGCCGGCGAGTGCGCGGCGAAGCTGATGTCCGAGTTGGCGAAGCCCCCCGTGGCGATCGTCGTCATCGCGTGGGTGAACGCGTCGAGGGGCGTCATCCCGGCCAGCGAGTAGGCGAGCGCGCACGCCCCGCTCAGGATCAGGTAGATGACCAGGATGCGGCTCGCGATCTCCCCGGCGCGGGGGAGGATCTTGCCGAACGTGTCGAACGCCTCGGTGCGGAAGATCTGCATCCCGCCCACCCGCAGCTCGGGCAGGAAGACCATGGCCACGACGATGATCCCGATGCCGCCGAACCATTGCAGCATGCCGCGCCAGAGGAGGAGCCCGGCCGGCAGGTCGTCCAGCCCCGTCAGGACCGTCGAGCCGGTGGTCGTTAGGCCGGACATCGCTTCGAAATAGGCGTCCACGAAATCCGACTGCGTGGCGCCCATGACGAAGGGCAGCGCGCCGAAGACCGGGAGCATCGCCCAGACGCCGACCGTGATCAGGAACGTCTGCTGGATCGTCAGGCGCGGCCCGGCCCCGTTGGCGCAGGCCATCGCCGTGAGCGCGCCGACCAGCGCGGTCACGATCGCCGCCGACAGGACGTCGTAGCCGTGCGGATCGCCCAGGCTCGCGTCGAGCAGGGCCGGGACGAGCATCGAGACGCCCAGCGCCGCGACGAGGAGGCCGATCACGTAGAGGGGCGCGCGGGGGTCGATCACGGCGGCGAGGGTTGGGCCCCCGGCGCGCGAGGGTCAAGCCGCGCCCTAGCGCGGGACCGGCAGGCCGCTGGGCACCGCGTCCGGCACGCCCGCCCGTCCGGCCAGGGCGACGGGATCGTCGAGCGCGGCGAGGAAGGCCAGGAGGAGGTCGACCTCGGCCCCTGCCAGAGCGCGGCCCGGAGGCGCCGCCGCGCGGATCGCCGCGACCTCCGCCGGATCGGCCGCGATGCGCCCGTCGTCCACCGCCAGGGCCGGGAGGGCGGGCAGCGCCGGCCAGTCGCCCGAGGAGTCGGCATGGTGCCGCAGGAACGCGGCCAGGTCGTCATGCGCGCCGGCATGGCCCCAGGGGCCCGTGCGCGTCACGTTCCGCAGGGACGGCGTGCGGAAGGCATGGGCATCCGCCGGATCGCCCGTGACGCGCTGGCGCCCGGTGTCGCGGGCGTGCCGCTCGAATCGGGCGGCCTTGCCCGGCCCGACCTGCGGCGCGCCCATCGCGTGGAAGCCGTGATCGGTCTGGAACGGCCCGGAGTGGCACGCCGCGCAGCCGGCTGTGCCGTAGAACAGCCCCATCCCCTCCGCCGCCGCGCCGGTCAGGGGAACCTGCCCCCGCAGGTGGTCATCGAAGGGGCTGTCATCGGACCGCCATTCGGCGGCCATGAACGCCGCGACCGCGTCGGAGACCGCGTGGAAGGTGATCTCGCGTCCCGGGAACGCCGCCTCGAAGGGCGCCGCGTAGCCCGGCACGTCGCGCACGCGCTGCGCGATCAGATCCCAGGCGCCGCCCGGCCCGGTGATCACGCCGCGGCGCACCGCCTGCGCGACCTCGTTCTCCGAGTAGTGCCCGGCCATCTCGTCGGGCGAGAGCACGGGGAACATCGTCTGCGCCGAGAGGAGGGAGGCGAACCCGGCCTCCATCTCGGCGCCCAGCGGCGTGCGGAGGCCGTCCGGGCCGTCCTCGATCCGGCCGTCGTGGAACAGGACCGTGAACGCCCGCGCGCCGAGGTTGAACAGCGCCGGCGCGTTGCGGGGGATGCGCTGCTCGGGCGGGTTCGCGGGGTCCGCCGCGCGCGCGGGACCGAGGCCCCGGCCCCCGTCGCCCAGGCCGAGGGCGAGCCCGTCCGCGGTCGCGAATCGCGGATGGTGGCAGGTGGCGCAGGCGACCTCGCGGTTCCCCGACAGGATCGGATCGTAGAAGAGAAGCCGCCCCAGCGCGGCCTGGGCGGCGTCCACCGGTGCGTAGTCGGCCTCCGAGGGCGCGCGCGGCAGTGGGTCCGCGGCGGCCGTGGCGGCGGCGAGGATCAGGGGCAGGACGAGGGCGCGCATGCCCTTGGATCGCGCGATCGGGACCCGGGCTCAAGCCGATCGTCGCCCGCGACGTAAAGTCCGCTTTCCCCGCGCCATGTGTCAGTCTAGCGTTACACACATGTCCATCTATCCTGACAACCCCGCCCCGTCGCGCCCCGATCCGGCCGCTCTCCTGGAGCTGATCAAGCCGATCACGTGGTTCCCGCCCATGTGGGCCTATCTGTGCGGGATCGTCTCGGCGGGCCAGCCGATCCTCGAAAGCTTCGGCCTCGTGCTCCTCGGCATCCTGCTGGCCGGACCGGTCGTGTGCGGCATGAGTCAGGCCGCCAACGACTGGTGCGACCGGCATGTCGACGCGATCAACGAGCCGGGGCGGCCGATCCCCTCGGGCCGCGTGCCCGGCCGCTGGGGCCTCTGGGTCGCGCTCGCCATGAGCGCGGCATCGCTGGCGCTCGGCGCGCTCCTGGGTCCCTGGGGCTTCGGCGCGACCGTGGTCGCGGTGCTCGCGGCCTGGGCCTACTCGGCCGAGCCCGTGCGCCTGAAGCGCTCGGGATGGGCGGGGCCGGGCCTGGTCGGGCTCTGCTACGAGGGGCTGCCCTGGTTCACCGGCGCCGCGGTCCTGGCCGCGGGCGCTCCCGCGCTCGAGGTGGTGATCGTCGCCGGCCTCTACGCGCTGGGCGCCCACGGGATCATGACGCTGAACGACTTCAAGGCGATCGAGGGGGACCGCGCGACCGGGGTGCGCTCCCTGCCGGCCACCCTCGGGCCGCGCCGGGCGGCGCGCATCGCCTGCTTCGTGATGGCCGCGCCGCAGGTGATCGTCATCGGCCTGCTGGACTACTGGGACCGCCCCTGGCAGGCGATGGCCATCGCCGCGCTCCTCGCGCTGCAGCTCTGGGCGATGACCGTGATGCTGGGCGATCCCAAGGCCCGGGCGCCCTGGTACCAGGGAACGGGCGTCACGCTCTACGTCGCCGGGATGATGGTGGCGGCCTTCGCGCTGCGGGGGCTGGCGTGACGCGCACCCTGCGCTGGCACCAGATCGTCCGCCTGGGGCTGGCGCAGATGGCGCTGGGCGCGGTCGTGGTGCTCACCACCTCGACGCTCAACCGCTTGATGGTCGTCGAGCTCGCCCTGCCCGCTGTGCTGCCCGGCCTCCTCGTCGCGCTGCACTACGGCATCCAGATCACGCGCCCCCACTGGGGCTTCCGCTCGGACGCGCGCGGCGGGCGCACCCCCTTCATCGTGGGCGGGATGGCGGCGCTCGCGGCGGGGGGCGTCCTGGCCGCCTGGGGGGTCGCCCTGCTCGCGGGGAACGTCGCGTTGGGGCTCGGCGTCTCGATCGCGGCCTACGCGCTGATCGGCCTGGGCGTCGGCGCCTCGGGCACGTCGCTCCTGGCGCTGCTGGCGGGCGCCACGGCGCCGCGGCACCGGGCGGCGGCGGCGATGACGACCTGGCTGATGATGATCCTCGGCATCGCGCTCACCGCCGGGCTCGTCGGCGCCCTGATCGACCCCTACACGCCCGCGCGCCTGATGGCGGTCGTCGCGGCGACCTGCGCCGCGGCCCTCGCCGTCACGGCGCTCGCCGTCCGCGGGATCGAGGCCCGCGTCACGGAGGTTCGCCCGCCGGAGCCCGCCTCCTTCCGCGAGGGGCTGGCCGAGGTCTGGGCCGAGCCCGAGGCGCGGGCCTTCACCATATTCGTCTTCCTCTCGATGACCGCCTACTTCATGCAGGAGCTCATCCTGGAGCCCTTCGCGGGGCTGGTGCACGGCCTGACCCCCGGCGCCTCGACGCAGCTCTCGGGAATGCAGAACGGCGGCGTGTTCGTCGGCATGCTGGCGGTCGGCCTCCTCGCCTCGGGGCTCGCGGGTCGGCACCCTGCGCGGCTGGGTCGTGGCGGGCTGCCTCGGCTCGGCGGGCGCGCTGGCGGCGCTGGCCTCGGGCGCGCCTCTGGTCCCCGCGACCGTCGCGCTCGGCGTGTTCAACGGCATGTTCGCGGTCGCCGCGATCGGCTCCATGATGCAGCTCGCCGGCGAAGGCCGCGCGCGCCGCGAGGGGACGCGCATGGGCCTGTGGGGCGCGGCGCAGGCGCTGGCCGCCGGCTTCGGCGGTCTGCTCGGCGCCGCCGGCGTCGACGCGCTCCGCCTCGCCCTGCCGGACGCCGCCGCCTTCGGGGCCGTCTTCGCCGCCGAGGGCGCGCTCTTCCTCGCCGCCGCAGGTATGGCGGCGCGTGTCATCCGGCCCGCCCCCGTGAGGGATCGGCAGGCCGCCCCATCCCTCGTGCCCGGAGAATGAGCATGGATTATGACGTCGTCGTCGTCGGGGGCGGCCCCTCGGGCGCCACCGCCGCGGAGATCCTGGCGCGGGCCGGCCGACGGGTCGCCTTCATCGACCGGGACGGGCGGATCAAGCCCTGCGGCGGCGCCGTGCCCCCTCGCCTGATCCAGGACTTCGATATCCCCGAGAGCCAGATCGTGGCCAAGATCGGCACCGCGCGCATGATCTCCCCGACCGCGCGCCGCGTCGATATCCCGATCGAGAACGGGTATGTCGGAATGGTGGACCGGGAGCATTTCGACCCCTTCCTGCGGGACCGCGCCCAGAAGGCGGGCGCCCGGCGCCACACGGGCACCTACCTCCGGATCGAACGCGGCGACATCACGGCCGTCGTCTACCGCGACAAGGCCACCCGCGAGGAGCGCCGGCTGACCACCCGCTACGTGATCGGCGCGGACGGGGCGCGCTCGAACGTGGCCCGGGCCGAGATCCCCGGCGGCCAGGACATCCCCTACGTCATCGCCTACCACGAGATCATCGAGGCCCCGGAGAACGGCGAAGGGTACGATTCGCGCCGCTGCGACGTGATCTACGATGGCGCGATCAGCCCGGACTTCTACGGCTGGGTCTTCCCGCACGGGACGTCGGCCAGCGTCGGCATGGGCACCTGCGTCGAGGGCGTGGACCTCAAGAAGGCCACCGCGGCCCTGCGCGAGGCCTCGGGCCTGGCCGGGTGCCGCACGATCCGCCGCGAGGGCGCGCCGATCCCGCTCAAGCCGCTGGACCGCTGGGACAACGGGCGCGACGTGGTGCTGGCCGGCGACGCCGCCGGCGTGGTCGCGCCATCCTCCGGGGAGGGCATCTACTATGCCATGATCGGCGGCCAGGTCGCGGCCGAGGCGGTCCAGGCCTGCCTCGTGGCGCAGCGCGCCAAGCCGCTGCGAAATGCCCGCCGCGCGTTCCTCAAGGAGCACGGATCGGTGTTCCGTGTCCTTGGCGCGATGCAGAAGGCGTATTACCGCTCTGACGACCGGCGCGAGCGCTTCGTCTCGCTGTGCCACGATGTCGACGTGCAGAAGCTCACCTTCGAGGCCTACATGAACAAGAAGCTCGTGGCTGCCCGGCCGCTCGCCCACCTCAAGATCGGGGTGAAGAACCTCGCGCACCTCACCGGGCTGGTCCCCGCCGAATCGGTATGAGCGAGGCGGACGCGCGGATCCCCGCCTGGGTGGACGGCGCGCTGACGCCCTACCCCAAGCTCGCCGCGCATCGCGAGGGGCTGCGCCATCTCGCGGTCTCGGTCTTCGTCCTGCGTCCCTCCGCCGAGGGAACCGAGACGCTGATCCAGCGGCGGGCTGCGGGCAAGTACCACACCCCCGGCCTCTGGGCGAACACCTGCTGCACGCATCCCCTGTGGACGGACGATGGGCCGGAGGCGCCCGCGGCCTGCGCCGCGCGGCGCCTGCGCGAGGAGCTCGGCATCGAGGGGCTGGAGATGCGCGAGGCCGGCGAGGTCGAGTATCGCGCCGAGGTCGGCGCGGGCCTGACGGAGCACGAGGTCGTGCGCCTCTTCACGGCCGCCGCGCCGCGTGGCCTGCGCATCGCGCCCAATGCGGGAGAGGTGCAGGACATCCGCTGGATGTCGCTTCGATCCCTGGCGCGGGAGGTCGTGGACCATCCGGCGCGCTACACCCCCTGGCTGCGCATCTACCTGACGGAGCACGCGGGCCGCATCTTCGGCCCCCTCCTGGCGGCCTAGCCCCGCCGGGCGAGCCTCGAACGACGAAGGGGCGGCGCCGATCCGGCGCCGCCCCTTCGTCGTTCCGGCCCGAGGCCTGCCGCCGGTCAGGCGCGAGGCAGCTGCGGGACGATCGCCATCGTCGTCTCGAGCGACGGGTCCGGCGCTTCCTTGCTCGCCTCCGGCAGCAGGAGCCCCACCGCCCAGAGCCCGACGATCACCGCGACCGACCCGAAGAACACGAAGGCCGCGTAGCCCGCGCCCTTGAGCATGAGCTTGGTGATCTGGCTGCGGATCGCGTCGCGGTTGGAGTAGGCGTAGGCCCCGAGCGGGGTGTCGTAGGTCACGACGCTCGGGTTTGCCGGCGCGGCTCCGGCGAGGGGGATGCCCTGTTGGCTCATGATCGTCCTCCTATCCGTCGAGCGGCGCGTAGCCGTGGGCCTGCGCCCAGCTGAACCAGTCGTCCACCACCGTCCCGGTGAGCAGGATGCCGATGCCGCCCGTGAGCGTGGTCAGCACCGCGAACCACCAGGCCCAGCGGTGGATGCCCTCCATCGTGGCGTTGAAACCCATGGTCCAGCGCCAGAACAGCGCCGCCCGCTCGGTCGCGGTTCCCCGGTCGACGATCTGCTCGAGCTCGCGGTCGCCGCCGTAGCGGGAGACCGCCAGGATCGTCGCCCCGTGCATCGCGAAGAGGAGCACCGAGCCGTAGAGGAACACGATCGAGAGCGCGTGGAACGGGTTGTAGAAGAGGTTGCCGTAGCTGAGCGAGAACAGGTTCGTCCAGTCGAGGTGCGGGAAGATGCCGTAGGGCACCATCTCGGACCACGAGCCCATCAGGAGGGGGCGGAAGAGGCCCAGCACGAGGAACAGCCAGATCGCCGAGGCGAACGCCCAGCTCACGTGCTTGCCCATCCCGAGCCGGTCCGCGAGCTGATAGGACCGCACCCACCAGGTGAGCACCGCGATCAGCAGGAAGAGGCTCGCGATCAGGAAGTAGCCCCCTTCGGCCATCGGCGGGATCGTCAGGCCGTATTCCGGCCCGGGCGGCTCCAGCGCGAGATAGAAGAGCTCGCGCAGGAAGATCGCCGGGTTGTAGTCGACCTGCGCCCAGAAGCTCAGGCCCACCATCACGAACCAGATCGTGCCGGTCGCGAAGGAGATCAGCCCCCAGGAGCCGAGGTAGATCGGCCCGATCTGGGCGTTCCCCAGGGTGCCCGCCAGGGTCGAGAAGCGCGCTCCGTCGGTGCGGTTCTCGAGGTTCTGGTTGCCGGCCATGCCCATCTCGGGCGGTCCGGCGACCTGAACCTGGGTGAAGATGTTCTGATATTCAGCCATTGCTCATCCCCCTCACAGGTCGGCCCAGAAGGGCAGGTAGAGATACCAGTCCCACCACGCGATCCACTCGTCGAACCAGATGGTGCCCGAGATCACGATGCAGATCGCCGACCAGAGGCCCGCCTGCAGCGCCAGGATCAGGCCGAGCCGGTGGATGCCCAGCGGGCCCACCGAATAGCCGATGAAGTCCCGGAAGTAGGTGTCCTCGAAATCGGGCGCCTTCATCTCCTCGCCCTTGGGCGGGTTGGCGGCCGACAGGATCAGCGCGCCGTGGAGCGCCAGCGCCAGCGTGGTGGTGAAGAACAGCGAGACCGCCACCATGTGCGCCGGGTTGTAGTGGAAGTTCCCGTACTGGTAGCCGACGTTGCTGACCCAGTTCAGGTGCGTCCAGATCCCGTAGGGAAAGCCGTGTCCCCAGGCGCCCATGAGCACCGGGCGGATCACCACGAGGGTCGTGTAGGCGAGGATCGCGACCGAGAAGGCGAAGGGCACGTGGAGCCCGATGCCGAGCTTGCGGCAGATCTCGACCTCGCGCAGCGCCCAGGAGATGAACGCCCCGTGCGCGCAGATGGTGACGATCTGCCAGATGCCGCCGTTCTCGAGCGGCGCCATGCCCAGCCCGACCTCGAGGGGCGGCGGGTTCACCGAGATGAGCCAGGGGTTCCAGACCCCCTGCATCGAGGTGTCGTAGAAGATCATTATGGTGCCGAGGGCGGCGAAGAAGATCGTCGTGACCCCGAAGAAGCCCACGTAGAACGGGCCCACCCAGAAGTCGAAGAGATCGCCGCCGATGAGGGTGCCACCGGGCACCCGGTATTTCCGTTCGAAGCTGAGCAGAGCCATCTTCGTCTCCCTGTGTCAGGGGCGGCGCCGGAGCCCGCCATCGGGCGGAGGGCCTGCGGCCGCGAACGCGGGTTTCCATCGGGGTGGCCGCCGGGCGCCTGGGCGCCCGGGGCGATGTCGAACCGGCCTTGGCGGGGTCGCCCCGGCCGCGGCCGGGAAGGTCACTCTTCGATGACGACGAGGGCGGGATCGTTGTACTTGATCGCCGCGCTCTCGAACCAGTTGTACCGGTCCGTGCTGAGCAGGACGAGATGGATCATCGCCGCCAGCAGGAACAGGAACACGCCCTGGGCCACGAAGACGCGGCGCGGGTCGAAGACCAGCCAGATTTTGTAGAACTTGCTCATGACGCGTCCCTCCTCAGAACCAGGGTGCCCAGATGAAGACGGCGATGTGCGCCACGACCGCGACGATCGTGAACAGCCACAGGCCGCTCATGTAGACGCTGTGCAGCTCCTGGGCCTGGTCGTCGGTGAGGCCCGTGAACGACAGACCGGATTGTTCAGCCATTACTATCTCCTTGTGACAGTCTGCTGTGCGCCGCAGGGCCCCGCGGCCGGGTCTGCGGGACGTGCGCCCCGCATCATCGTCCCGGAGGTCCGGGGCGAATGGGGATGCTCCGTCGCGCTCACGCGCCGGAGAAGATCATGGGCGTGATCACCCGCGCCTGGCTCCAGGCGCGCGCCACCGGGCCGCGCTCGGGCCACGCGAGGTGGCGCAGCGCCGTGAGCGCCCAGGTCAGGAGCGTCAGAGGCAGCGTGGCCAGGAAGATCACCGCGAAATAGGCGTAGAACTCGCGCCGCTCCGCCGCCGGGTTGGCCCGCCGCGGGGCGACGAAGATGTCCGTGGTCTGGTCGCTCATGGCTGTCCCTCCTTGAGTGTCTGGGTGATCCCGGACGGGGCGAGCCCCCGGACGGTGTTGGTGTCGACCGCGTCGGCCCCTGCCTCGAGCGCGGCGCGCTCGGCCGCGTCGCGCAGGCCCTTGGCCGCGCTGATCCGCGTCAGCACCGGATGCTCGGCCACGATCCGGTCGAGCAGCGCCTGCGCCTCCGGCTCCCAGGGCAGGTCGCGCCGGAGCGGCGTGGCGGCCGCGCCCGCGTCCATCTCGGAGGCGAGCGGCAGGATGTGGAAGAGCGCGTCGAAGAGGCCGTTGCAGACCTCCTGCAGCAGGTAGGTCGCGCCGGCGTAGCCCATGAACGGCGTGCCCGTGGCGCGGCGGATCGCGGCGCCCGGGAAGCTGGCGGGGATGAATGTCGGGGCCGGGCCGAAGCCGCCCTTCATCTCGGCGAGGTACATCTTCTCGTTGATGGACCCCATGAGGATCAGGGGGCGCTTGGCGTGCACCTGCT
Organism: uncultured Alphaproteobacteria bacterium; assembly: GCA_963832275.1. Lineage (GTDB taxonomy): Bacteria > Pseudomonadota > Alphaproteobacteria > Rhodobacterales > Rhodobacteraceae > Hasllibacter. The sequence continues at coordinate 1,933,941 of CAWHTQ010000019.1, read as the reverse complement.
GGCGGATCGCCTCGCCGTCGTTCTTCTTGCCCGCCACGCGCGGGATCGCGAAGGCGCAGGGCATGCCCAGCTCGTCCTCCAGGTACCGCCGGATGCCGCGGGTGTAGGTCTCGGTTCCGACGATCCCGAAGGAGGACGTCGCGAAGAAGTCCTGCGTGACGGAGCGCCAGAGATCCCAGACGGGCTTGAGCGTGGAGTGCTTCTCGCGCGCGATGAAGGGCTCGGGGTCGAGGCCCAGCATCTCGCCCAGCTTGCGCAGGAAGAGCGTCGTCTGCTCCACGCCGATGGGGGCCTGGAGGTAGGGCTTTCCGAGGACCTCGCAGAGGCCCCGCCCGAACTCGCGGTAGAGGCAGACCTGGACGTCCGCGTTCACCAGATCGCGCATCTCGGCCACGTGGGCGCCGAGCGGGTAGACCATGTTCACCTCGGCGCCGATGCCTTCGACGAGGCGCCGGATCTCGGCGAGGTCGGAGGGCATGTTGAAGGTGCCGTACATCGGGCCGAGGATGTTCACGCGGGGGGCGGCGCCCTCGGAGCGCTTGGCCTCCTTCGGCATCCGGCCCTTGGTCATGCCGAACTCGGTGAAGGCCCAGGTCATGGCGCGGTCGCCGGCCTGCCACTGGTCCTCGTCGATGGTGCGCGGCAGGAAGCGCTGGATGTTGGTGCCCATCGGGGTCACGCCGCCGCCGATCATCTCGGCGATGCTCCCCGTGACCACGACCGCCGGCAGCGCCGGATCGAGGGTCTCCCAGGCGCGGCGCATGGCGCCCTCGGTGCCGTCGCGGCCGAGCTCCTCCTCGCCCAGGCCGGTGACGACGATGGGCAGCTCGTGGGGGGGCAGCGCGTCGGTGTAGTGCAGCACGCTGGTGACGGGCAGGTTCTCGCAGCCCACCGGGCCGTCGATGACGACCTGGAGGCCCTTCATCGCGCAGAAGGCGTAGACCGCGCCCCAGTAGCCGCCGGCCCGGTCGTGATCCTGGATCAGCATGGCGCGGCCCCCCGCACGGGGGATGCACATCCCATGCACATCCCATGCACATCCCATGCGCATGTGGCGCGCGCCCGGGGGGCGATCCACGCGGCGGGGCAGATGGCGAGCGCGGTCATATCATCGCCGCCGCGGCGTCGGCGCGGGCCTTCTTCTCGATCTTCTTGAGGTTCGTCGCCCGGAAGTCGGGGCGCAGGTTCGGCGCGCCCTCCCAGACGCCGGCGGTGTCGCCGGTGCCGACGCCCTCGAAGAAGGCCTTCATCGAGCCCATGCGGGCCTTGTTCCCCATGGCCGCGTTCACGACCTCCTGGAGCGATCCGGCGCCGGCGGGGCCCATCAGCGGGCGGGCCGAGATCAGGTTGGTGAAGTAGAGCGAGGGGATGCCCGCCTCCTTCGCCTTCTGCACCACGGGCGTGGTGCCGATGGCGAGGTCGGGGCGGATGCCCTCCATCGCGGAGAGGTCGTCCTCGAGCGAGGCGCGGTACTTGACCACCGTGCCGCGCGCCTCGAGCCATTCGCGGTCATGGGCGGACATCGGCGTCTTGCCGCAGGCGGTGCCGACGTACGGGACGGTCGCGCCGCTCTCGATCAGGAGGCGGGCGACGAGGAGCTCGGAGCCCTCGTAGCCGGAGACGGTGATCGTGCCGTCGATGCGGCTGCCCGCGAGGGCGCCCTCGATGGCGGGCAGGACCGCGTTCTGCGCGCCGGCGACCTTGTCCGCGGGAATCCCGAAAGTCTCGCCGATGCGGGCCAGCCAGTCGGCGGTGCCGTCGCGGCCCACGGGGGCGCTGCCCACGATTGGGCGGCCGGCGGCCTCGAACTCGCGCATGGCGGCGGCGTAGAAGGGGTGGATCGCGGCGACCGCGCCGCAGTCCAGCGCGGCGTAGAGCTCGCGCCATTCGCGGCAGGGAACCGTGGGGCCGACGGCCAGGCCCATCGGCGCCAGCATCGCGCCGATCATCATCGGGTCGGCCGGGAACATCTCGCCCAGGAGCGTGACGGTGGGGCGGTCCTCCCGGCGGCCCTCGGGGGCGGGGACCGGGCCGGCCTCCACCTCCGCCCGCGCGTGGGCGAGCATGGCGCCGGCGAGCACGTCCTTGGCCTCGGCATGGGTCGGGATGCCGAAGCCGGGCACGTCGATGCCGACGATGCGCACGCCGTTGATCGACTTCGGGAGGAGCCGGAGCGGCACGCCCGAGGCGGTGGGCACGCAGAGGTTGGTGACGACGATGGCGTCGAACTTCGCGGGATCGGCCATCTCGTGGACGCCGTCGCGGATGTCCTCGAAGAGCTTGCCGGTGACGAGGCTCTCGCTGTCGAAGGGCACGTAGCCGACCGAGCGGCGCGCGCCGTAGAAATGGGAGACGAAGGTGAGCCCGTAGACGCAGCAGGCGCTGCCCGAGAGGACGGTGGCGACGCGCTTCATCCGCAGGCCGACGCGCAGGGAGCCGAAGGCCGGGCACATGCCCTGCGGCTTGTCGTGCGGGCCGACAGGATAGTCCGCCCGGAACCGGTCCATCATCTCGGAGCCGCCCGCGGCGCGGGTCGCGGCCTCGAGCTCGCCCCTGGACGAGCAGCCGCCGGTGGCGGGCGCGTCGGCGACGCCGGTTTCGGGCAGGTCCTTCACTCTTCGGCTTCCTCGAGCGCGCCGAGCATCTCGGTCAGCTCGCCTTCGGACATCCGCGCCAGCGCGGCGTCGAGCGCGGCGAGGGCGGAATAGTCGAACGGGGTGGCGGCTTCAGGCGTCATCGTACACGACCTCCAGGCTGACCTTGGGCGCGGCGTGCTTGCCGCGCATGTCGGCGTCGGTGGCGGGCACGAGCGTGACGTCCCCCCCGGTGTCCTTGCTGTCGAAGAGGGCCAGGAGCCCGTCCTGATCGAGCGCGGTCGGGTGGCCCGGCGGCGCGGCGGCGACCTCGTCCCCGAGCGCCGCGAAGAGCGCGCCCCATTGCGAGGAGGCGGTGCCGACGATCTGATAGTTGGCCGATTTCTTGCGCAGGTCGTCGTCCTGCGGGATCGCGGCCAGGACCGGGATGCCGACCGCCTTGGCGAAGGCCTGCGCCTCGCCGGAATGGTCGTCCTTGTTCACGACGAGCCCGGCGACGCCCACGTTGCCGCCCATCTTGCGGAAGTACTCCACCGCCGAGCAGACGTTGTTGGCGACGTAGAGCGACTGCAGGTCGTTGGAGGCGACGAGGATCACCTTCTGCGCCATGTCGCGGGCGATCGGCAGGCCGAAGCCGCCGCAGACCACGTCGCCCAGGAAGTCGAGGAGGACGTAGTCGAAATCCCAGTCGTGGAAGCCCAGCTTCTCGAGGAGCTCGAACCCGTGGATGATGCCCCGGCCCCCGCAGCCGCGGCCTACCTCGGGCCCGCCGAGCTCCATCGCGAAGACGCCGCCGCGCTTGAAGCAGACGTCGCCGACCTTCACCTCCTCGCCCGCGAGCTTCTTGCGGGTCGAGGTCTCGATGATGGTCGGGCAGGCCTTGCCGCCGAAGAGCAGCGATGTCGTGTCGGACTTGGGGTCGCAGCCGATCAGGAGGACGCGTTTCCCTTGCTCGGCCATCATGTGGCTGAGGTTGGCGAGGGTGAACGACTTGCCGATGCCGCCCTTGCCGTAGATCGCGATGATCTGCGTCTTCTTGGTGGGCGCCTTCTGGGGCACCTCCAGCGTGGGCTCGGCGGCCTCCTTCCGGAGATCCGCGGCCTGCTGCGTGAGGATGGGGACGTCGAGGCTCATGCGTGGCCCTCCCAGTCGAGGATCATCTTGAGGCACGAGGCGTCCTCGAAGGCGGTCCGGTAGGCCGTGTCCGCGGAGGCGGCCGGCATGGTGTGGGTGATGAGACCCGCGAGGCTCAGGTGGCCGCCCTCGACGAGGTCGCGGGTGGCGGTCAGGTCGGCGGGCGTCCATTCGGCGGCGATGCGGAGGCGCGCCTCCTTCATGAAGGCGGGCGGAAACGCGAAGCTGGGACGGCCGGTGTAGAACCCGGCGAGGACCAGCTCGCCGCCCCTGGCGAGGCGGGCGATCAGGGTGTCGATCAGGCCCGCGTCGCCCGACGCGTCGTAGATGGCGCCATAGTCGCGGCGGCCGTCCGCCTCGGGGTCGATCACGTCGTAGCCCGCGGCGCCGGCGCGGCGGGCGGGGTTCGTCTCCCACACGGTGGGCGCGCCGCCCGCGGCGACGGTGAGGCGGGCGAGGAGGCGGCCGAGCGCGCCGTGCCCGACGATGAGCTCGGGCAGCGCCTGACCCATGCCGGCGAGCGCGTGCCGCGCGGTGGCGGCGAGCGCCAGGAGCGCGCCCTCGGGGCCGTGGCCCGGGTCGATCCGGGCGCAGCGGGCGGCGGGGGTCACCAGCCGGCGGGCCGCGCCGCCGAAGAGGCCGCGCGCGTCCTCGAAGCAGTTGGCGCCCGGCACGAAGACGGCGTCACCGGGCTTCAGCCCGGCGGCGCGCCCCTCGACCACGCGGCCGGTGGCCTCGTAGCCGGGCACGAGCGGGTAGCCCATGCCGGGGAACGGCGGCATCTCACCGGTCCAGAACAGTTTCTCGGTGCCGGTGGAGATGCCGGAGGCGGCGATCTCGACCACGATCTCGCCCTCGGCAGGGTCGCGCAGGGCCAGGGCGGCGAGCTCGATCGCGCCGGGGGCGGTCATGATGGCGGCTTCGGTGCGCATGTCGGTCTCCCTCCCCAGGGGCGGCGGTGGTTCGGCGCCGTCTCCCTGAACCATACGATGCGGCCTCGGAGTGTCAACCAAAATAGACAGGTGTCTGTCAGGCCGGCTTGAGGGCCTCCACGACCGAGGTGACGAAGGGGCGGCCCGTCCGGCGCCGGCGGACGCCGGCGAAGCCGGCGGCGCGCAGGAGCGCCCCGATCTCGTCCGCGGAGCGCACCCGGCCGGTCCCCATCGCCATGCAGTAGAAGGCGAAGTAGGCGTCCCCGGCGCGGGTCGGCCGGTCGCCGCCCGACATCGGCTCGGACACGATCACGCGCCCGCCCGGCGGCAGCGCGGCATGGGCGGCGGCGAGGAGGATCGCGACCGTCTCGTCGGCATGGTCGTAGAGCACGCGCACCAGGGTGACGGCGTCTGCCCCCTCGGGAAGGGGATCGGCGGTGAAGCTGCCGGGCACGATCCGGGTCCGGCCCGACAGGCCGTGGGCGGCGAATCGGGAGGCCGCCGCCGGCGCCACGGCGGGCAGGTCGAAGAGGGTCAGGGCGGCGTCGGTGCGCGCGGCGGCCGCGGTCAGGAAGGCGCCCGTGCCGCCGCCCACGTCCATCAGGTGCCGGACGCCGCCCAGGGAGATCGCGGCCAGGGTCTCCTCGGCCACGGGGCCCATGCTGCCCGACATGAGGGCGGAGTAGCGCGCCGCCCGCTCGGGGTCGGTCGCGGCGCCGGCGCCGAACACGTAGGGCCAGACGCCCGCCAGCTCCGTCTCCCCGCCGCGCAGGACGGCCACGGGATCGCCCATGTCGCGGTAGAGGGCGCCGTGATGGGCGATCAGGCCGCGCAGGCCCGGCACCCCGGTGAGGGCCGCGCCGCGCAGCGAGGTGCGCCAGAGCGTGCCCTGGCGCTCCAGGAGGCCGAGCGCGGCGCCGGCGCGCAGGAGCGCGGTCATCCGGTGGGGCGCGATGCCGTGGGCGGCGGCGAGCGCGCCCTCCGCCGCGGGCGCGTCCGACAGGCGCTCCAGCAGGCGCAGCTCGACCAGGGCGGCGAGGACCTGGGCGTGCACGAAGCCGGCGACGAGGTCCATCATCGCCTCGCCGTCCCGCCGGACCCGGCGGCGCGTGAGGGGGCTCCGGGCGGCCCAGGCCTGGAACCGGGGCGAGGCGGCGAGGCGGTTGCGCCAGCCGCGCCAGTCCCCCCTGCGGGGCGCCGCCGGGGGGGCGTCATAGGGCAGGTCGGACATCACTCCGCGGCGTGGCGCACCGGGGCGGGCACGATCGCGCGGGCCTGCCGGCGCACCATCTCCGCCAGCATCGCCTCGCCCGGGCAGGCGGGGATGGAGGCGATGGCGCCGCCCAGGATGTCCCTGAGGCGCGCGGTGGCGCCCGCGACGCCGAGGTCGGCGACGGCGGAGGGACGCGCGTGGGCCGCGTCCTGACCGGCGGGCTTGCCCATCTCGTCCTCGGTCAGGAGGGCGTCGCGCAGGTCGTCGGCGACCTGGAACGCCTCGCCGATGCGGGCGCCCAGCTCTTCCCAGGGTTCCGCATCGTGGCCGGCCGCCACGGCCCCCATCTGCGTGGCGGCGACGAAGAGGGCGCCGGTCTTGGCGCGGTGATAGGCGGCGAGGTCGACCTCGGCCTCGCTCTCCCACCCCTGCCCCGCGCAGATCCCGCCGGGCATGCCGGTGCGCGCGGCGAGGATGCGGGTGAGCTCGAGCGCGCGCTCGGCCCGGCCGCGGCCGGCGCGGGCGATCGTCTCGAAGGCGAGGACGATGAGCGAATCGCCGGCGAGCACGGCGAGGGGCTCCGAATGGCGGCGGTGGAGCGAGGGCTTGCCGCGGCGGATGGGCGCGTCGTCGAAGCAGGGCAGGTCGTCATGCGCGAGGCTGGCGCAATGGATCAGCTCCAGCGCGGCGGCGGCGGCGTCCGACAGCGCGGGCGCGTCGTCGCCGCAGGCCAGGGCGACCGACAGCAGGATCGTCGGGCGGATGCGCGCGCCACCGGGGGTGACGGCGTAGCCCAGCGCGTGCGCGAGCTTGGGCGGCGCGCCCGGGGCGGCGCCGTGGGCGATCGCCGCATCCATCGCGGCGTTCACTCGGAGGGCGAGCGGCATGGGCATCTCCGGTTCCGCGTCCGCCCCCGCTTGCACGGGTCGCGGACTGTAAGGTATCCCTGACAGCATGACATGTCAGGCGCGCTTTACAATCCTCCTCGTCGCGCGGTGAGCGAGATCGCGGTCATCGGCGCCGGGATCGGCGGGCTCGCCGCCGCCGCGCGGCTCGCGGCGGCCGGGCACCGCGTCACCGTGATCGAGGGGCAGGCCGCCCCCGGCGGGCGGATGCGTGCCCTGCCCTCCGCCGCCGGGCCGGTGGACGCGGGACCGACCGTGCTGACGATGCGGCCGGTGTTCGAGGCGCTGTTCGACGCCTGCGGCGCCTCCCTCGCCGAGCGGGTGCCGATGGTGCGCGAGGCGGTGCTGGCGCGACATTTCTGGACCGACGGCTCGACGCTCGACCTGCCGGCCGACCCGGGCGCCGCGCGCGCGGCCGTCGCCGCCTTCGCGGGCGCGCGCGAGGCCGCGGCCTTCGACGCCTTCCGCGCCGCGGCGCGCCGCCTGTTCGAGGCGTTCGAGGCGCCGATGATGCACGCGCCCGAGCCGTCGGAGGCCCGCCTCGCCGCGGCCGTGATGCGGCGGCCGCGCCTCATCGCGGACATGGCGCCGCATCGCGCGCTGGCGGGCGCCCTGGCCGCGCGGTTCCGCGATCCGCGCCTGCGCCAGCTCTTCGGCCGCTACGCGACCTATGTGGGCGGCGATCCGCGGCGGTCCCCGGCGCTCCTGTCGCTGATCTTCCATTCCGAGGCGTCCGGAATCTGGCGCGTGGCGGGGGGGATGCACGTGCTCGCCACCGCGGTCGCGACGTTGGCCCGCGGGGCCGGCGCCCGGATCGCCTGCGGCGACGGCGCCGCCCTGGTCGAGCGAGACGGCGGCGGCTGGCGCGTGACCTGCCGGTCCGGGGCGACGCACCGGGCGGAGGCGGTGGTCTTCGCCGGCGACCCTCGGGCCTTGGCCGAGGGGCTGCTGGGACCCGGGACCGCCGGGGCCGTGGCGCGGCGCGGCGTGGAGCCGCGCTCGCTCTCGGCCGAGGTCTGGGCGTTCGCGGCGCGACCGTCCGGCCCGGATCTCGCGCATCACAACGTCTTCTTCGCCGCCGAGCCGGAGGAGGAGTTCGCCGCCATCGCCGCCGGGCGGCGGCCCGCCGCGCCCACGCTCTACCTCTGCGCGCAGGACCGGGGCACCGGCCAGGCGCGCGCCGACCTCCAGAGGTTCGAGATCATCGCCAACGCCGCGCCCCTGACGGCGCGCGCGCCAGACACCGAGGATGCCCCCACATGCCGCAAGACGACCTTCTCGAGCCTGGCCCGGTTCGGCCTGACGTTCCATCCGGCGCCGGCGGAGGAGTCTCTGACCCTGCCGGCGGGGTTCGAGGCGCTGAGCCCGGGCTCGGCCGGATCGCTCTACGGGCGGAGCCCGCACGGCCTGATGGCGGCGATGGCCCGGCCGCGGGCGAGGACGCCCCTGCCGGGGCTGTACCTGGCGGGGGGCGGGGCGCATCCGGGGGCTGGCCTGCCCATGGCGGCGCTTTCCGGCGCGCACGCGGCCGCGGCGATCTGCGCGGACCTCACTTCGACGTCGAGGTCCCGGCCGGGGGCTACGGCTGGTGGTATGTCGACGGGCTCGAGGAGGGGGGCGCCGGCCGGGGGGTGAGCCTGATCGGGTTCATCGGCTCGGTCTTCTCGCCCTGGTTCGGATGGTCGGGGCGCGGCAGGCCGGCGAACAACTGCTGCCTGAACGTCGTGACCTACGGGGCCGGGGGCCGGTGGGCGATGACGGACCGGGGCGAGGCGGCGCTGGACCGCTCGGCGGCGCGGATCGGGATCGGGCCGTCCTCGATGGCGTGGGACGGCCGGGCGATGACCATCCGGGTGGACGAGATGACCTGGCCGCACATGACGCGCATCCGCGGGGAGGTGCGCCTGATCCCCACCGCCATCACCGAGGTCGAGCTGGCCCTGACCCCCGACGGCGCGCATGTCTGGCGGCCCCTGGCGCCGACCGCGCGGATCGAGGTGCGCCTGGGCCGGCACGGGGAATGGGACGGGCACGGCTATCTCGACAGCAATTTCGGGCTGCGGCCGCTGGAGGCGGACTTCTCCTACTGGACCTGGGGGCGGTTCCCGCACGGGGACGGATCGACCGTGTTCTACGATCCCGACCGGCGGGACGGCACGCGGCTCGGCTTCGCGGCCCGGTTCGGGGCCGACGGCTCGGCGGAGGCGATCGAGCCGCCGCCGGAGGTGGGGCTGGGACGGTCGCTCTGGGCGGTGCGCCGGCGCACGCGCGGCGAGGACGGCGCGCGGGCGCGGCAGTCGCGCGCGATGCTCGACACCCCGTTCTACACCCGCTCGGCGGTGACGACGCGGCTCGGCGGGCGCGAGGTGGAGGGGGTGCACGAGGCGATCGACCTGGACCGCTTCGCCTGGCCGCTCCTGAAGCCGATGATCGCGATGAAGGTGCCGCGCCGGGCGCGCTGGCCCTAGGCGGCCGCGCCGGTCGCGGGATTGCGCCGGATGACCGAGAGGTTGAGCGCGCCGGCGATGGTCACCCAGAGGAGGTAGGGGCCGAAGGCGAGGAGCGTCCAGCGGTCGAGCCCCGCGAAGGCCACCGCGCAGGCGGCGACCGCGAGCCAGAGCACGGCGAGCACGATCATGCCGCCGCGCGGGTTCTTCAGGCCGAAGAAGACCGGCGTCCAGAGGCCGTTCCACGCCATCTGGACCGCCCAAAGGGCGAGCGCGACCTCCACCCCCGGCAGGCCGGCGACGCGTGCCGCCGCCCAGGAGATCGCGAGGTAGATGTAGGTCCAGACGACGGGGAAGACCCAGTCGGGCGGGGTCCAGGACGGCTTGTCCAGGTCGCGGTACCATTGGCCCGGCGTGAACATTCCCCCCGTCGCGCCGGCGCCGCAGGCCGCGAGGAAGAAGACGAAGAAGAGGGCCCAATCCATCCGCCCGATATAGCACCGCGCGCGGAGATGGCGACATGCGGCCGCACCGCCGCGGTCGACGCTCCGGCCCTGCGCGCATCGGGGGGCCGGGCGGAAGATCCTTGCTCAAGGATCTTGCCGCGTCACTCGCCGGGCACGCCCATGGACGCGTGCGCGCGGTCGCGGGCCTCGAGCTGCGCGAAGAGGCCGATCAGGGCGCCGGCGCGGCCCTCGCCCCAGCCGGGCGTGGCGCGCTGGCCGGCGGCGGCGTCCACCAGGAAGGACGCCGGCCGGCAGGGGCGCGCCGTAGAGGGTCGCGTCCCGCGGCATCACCGCGCCCACGGCGGCGCGCGCGCCCGAGAGGGCGAGCCAGCCGAGCTTCGCCGCCCGGCCGGTGCGGGCGCGGCCGGTGATGCTGTCATGGCCCGCGCGCGCGACCGCGCCGCCGATCCCGGCATAGACGTGGCGCGCCGCCCAGATGCCGGGCCGCGCGGCCAGCGGCAGGGCCGCGATCCCCGCCTCCGAGCGCAGGTAGAGGCGCCGGCCCTCGGCCAGGAGCCGCCGCACCATGGCGCGCACCTCGGGCGTCGCGCGCGGGCCGCGCCACGAACGCGGCGCGGTCCAGCCCCGCCTCCTCCAGCCAGTCCAGCGGCAGGTAGACCCGGCCCAGGGCCGCGTCCTCGCCCACGTCGCGCGCGATGTTGGTCAACTGCATCGCGGCGCCGAGGTCGCAGGCGCGCGCGAGCGCGTGCCGGTCGCGCACGTCCATCAGGACGCACATCATCGCGCCCACCGCGCCGGCCACGCGCGCGGCGTAGTCGTGCAGCTCGCCCAGCGTGCGGTACTCGCGCCCCAGCGCGTCCCAGGCCAGCCCCTCGATCAGGGCGTCGGGAAGGGCGCGGGGCATGCCGTGCGCCTCGACCACGGCGGCGAAGGCGCGGTCGGCGGGCGCGTTGCGGGGCGTGCCGGCATAGACCGCGTCCAGCCGCTCGCCCAGGCGCAGGACCGCGCCGCCGGGATCGTCGGAGAGGTCCACCGCGTCGTCCGCCAGCCGGCAGAACGCGTAGAGCGCGAGCGCCGGGTCCCGCACCCGCGAAGGCAGCAGGCGGGAGGCCGCGTGGAAGGAGAGCGAGCCGTGGCGGATCGCGTCCCGGCAATGGGCCATGTCGGCGGCATAGGCCTGCCCCGCCAGCCGGGGCGCCGCGCGCGCGGTCATCGCGCGGCCAGCGCCGCGGGCACGGCGCGCAGGGCCGCGTCCGGCACGAGCTGGGCCAGCACCTCGGCCGAGGCGATGACGCCGGGCACGCCCGCGCCCGGATGCGTGCCCGCGCCGACGAGGTAGAGGCCCCGCGCCTCCTCGGACACGTTGTGGGGCCGGAACCAGGCCGATTGCAGGATGCGCGGCTCGATCGAGAAGCCGGCGCCCATCGGCGAGAGGTAGCGGTCGCGGAAATCGGGCGGCGCGAGGATCTCCTCCTCCGTGATGCGCGCGCCGATGCCGGGCATGACGCCTTCGAGCGCCGTCAGTATCCGGGCGCGGTAGGGCGCGCGCATCGCGTCCCAGTCGACCGGGTCCGCATGGCCCAGATGGGGGACGCAGGACAGGACGTAGAACGTGTCGTCCCCCTCCGGCGCCACGGTCGGGTCGGTGACCGAGGGACGGTGGACGTAGAGGGCGAAATCCTCGGACAGGGTCCCGTTGCGGAAGATGTCGCGCACCAGCCCGGCGTAGCGGGGGCCGTTCAGGATGGTGTGGTGGCCCACGTCCTTCCACATGGCGCGGGAGCCCCGGGTCCCGAAATACCAGACGTAGAGACCCATCGACCAGCGGCGCGTGGCGAGCTTGCGCGGCGACCACCGGCGCTTGGGCACGTCGCGCATCAGGCGGTCGTAGGTGTGCCCCGGATCGGCGTTGGAGACGACGATATCGGCGGGCACCCTCTCGCCGGTGGTCAGGGTCACGCCGCGCGCCCGCCCGTCCGTCACGGCGATGCGGTCGACCTCGGCGCCCTGGCGGACGCGCCCGCCCTGCTCGCCGACGATCCGGGCCATCGCCTGGGCGATCCGGGCGACGCCGCCGATGGCGTAGTGGACGCCGTGCTCGGCCTCCAGGTGGCTGACGAGCGCGTACATGGAGGTGACCTTGAAGGGATCGCCGCCGATGAAGAGCGGGTGGAAGCTGAGCGCCATGCGCAGGCGCGGATCGCGGACCCTGCGGGCGGCGTGGGCGGCGAGGGAGCGGTCGGCGCGCAGGCGCGCGAAGGTCGGCAGGACCTTCAGCATGTCGCCGATCCTGTGCATCGGGCGGCGGCCCAGGCCGACGAACCCGACCTCGAACCGCGCCGCGGCGTCCGCGAGGAAGCGGTCGTAGCCCGGCAGGTCGCCGGGCGCGAGGCGGCGGACCTCCTCGCGCATCGCCTCGCGGCCGGAGCGCATGGTGAAGGTGGAGCCGTCCGGCCAGCGGATCTCGTAGAACGGGTCGAGCGCGCGCAGGTCGATGTCCGCATCGAAGTCGCGGCCCGTGGCGGCCCAGAGGTCGCGGAGCAGGTCCGGCATGGTGATGATCGTCGGCCCGAGGTCGAAGCGATGGCCGCCCCGATGGAGCGCCGAGCCGCGCCCGCCGGGCATGTCCAGCCGGTCGAGCACGGTGACGGCGTAGCCCTTGGCGCCCAGGCGCATCGCCGAGGCGAGCCCGCCCAGGCCCGCGCCGATCACCACCGCCCGCGGGCGGGCCTCGCCTGGATCCATCCGCATCATGTCGTCTCCGGCCACCTGTCTAGTCAAGTTGACAATACCATGTCTCGCCCCCTTTCCAAGGCCCCCGTGCCGCGGCACTCTGACCCCATGCCGACCGATCCCGCTCCGCCGCCCGTTCCGCCGCATGACGGCCCCGTCGTCACGCTCGACCTGCACCGCTTCGAGCGGGTGCGGGACCGCGCGTGGGCCTTCGCGCAGATGGGTCTCGGCGCGGCTGCCGCTGATGCGGATGCGGGGCCTGACGTTCTGGAAGCTGTGCGGATCCGGCGCCGGCGAAGGGTTCGACGCGCGCCCCGAATCGCGGCACTGGGCGATCCTCGCGGTCTGGGAGGACGCGGCCGCGGCCGAGGCGGCGCGGGGGCGCGCTCCCTTCGGCCGCCTGGCGCCGGCGGGCGGACGAGCACCTGCGCTGCACGATGCGGCCCGTCGCGGTGCGGGGCACGTGGTCGGGGCGGGCGCCGTTCGGGGCGGGCGGGCCGCCGGCGGAGGGGCCGATGGCGGTGCTGACGCGCGGGACGGTGCGGGCGCGGCACCTCGCGCGGTTCTGGCGCCGGGTGCCGGGGATCAGCGCGGCGATCGGCGCGGACCCCGCCGTCCTCCTGAAGGTCGGGCATCGGGGAGGTGCCCTGGCTGCATCAGGTGACGTTCTCGATCTGGCCGGACGCCGCGGCGATGGCGCGGTTCGCCCGCGGGGACACGCCGCACGGGCGCGCCATCGCCGCCGTGCGCGCCGGCGACTGGTTCGCCGAGGAGCTCTACGCCCGCCTGGCGGTGACGGCGGTCGAGGGCACGTGGCGGGGCCGCGGCCCCCTGGCCGGCTTGGCCTCCTGGGACGGGCATGCGACACGGCCCCGCCCCATCCGCGCGAGGACCGCATGACGCAGCCGTTCCCCTTCTCCGCCATCGTCGGACAGGAGGAGATGAAGCGCGCCGTGATCCTGGCCGCGATCGACCCCGCGATCGGCGGCGTGCTGGTGTTCGGCGACCGGGGGACGGGCAAGTCCACGGCCGTGCGCGCGCTGGCCGCCCTCCTGCCGCCGATCCTGGCGGTCGTGGGCTGCCCCGTCGCCTCCGCGCGGGTCGAGGACGTGCCCGACTGGGCCGATGCCGGGACCGAGATCGCGGAGCGGCCGACGCCGGTCGTGGACCTGCCGCTGGGCGCGACCGAGGACCGCGTGACCGGCGCGCTCGACATCGAGCGGGCGCTGACGCGGGGGGAGAAGGCGTTCCAGCCGGGGCTGCTGGCGCGCGCGAACCGGGGATTCCTCTACATCGACGAGGTGAACCTGCTGGAGGACCATGTCGTGGACCTCCTGCTCGACGTCGCGCAATCGGGGGAGAACGTGGTCGAGCGGGAGGGGCTGTCGATCCGGCATGCGGCGCGCTTCGTGCTGATCGGCTCGGGCAACCCCGAGGAGGGCGAGCTGCGCCCGCAGCTGCTCGACCGGTTCGGCCTCTCGGTCGAGGTCGGCAGCCCGACGACGATCGACGAGCGGGTCGAGGTGGTGCGCCGGCGGGACGCCTACGAGACCGACCGGGCCGCGTTCCTGGCAGGCTGGGCCGCCGAGGACGCGGGCCTTCGGGACCGCATCGTGGCGGCCGCGCGGCGCTCTGGCGGGGGTCGAGACCCCCGAGGCGGCGCTGCGCGACTGCGCGGAGCTGTGCCTCGCGCTCGGCTCGGACGGGCTGCGCGGCGAGCTGACGCTCCTGCGCGCGGCGCGGGCGCTGGCGGCGCTGGAGGGCGAGGCGGCGATCGGCCGGGCGCAGATCCGCGTGGTCGCGCCCGCCGCGCTGCGCCACCGGCTGCGCCGCGACCCGCTGGACGAGGCCGGGTCCGGCGCGCGGGTGGAGCGCGCCATCGCGCAGCTCTGGGACGCGTGAGCGACGAGGGCGATCCGGCCGCCGCGCTCCTGATCCGCGCGGTCGCGCTGCTCTCGGTCGATCCCGCCGGCCTGCGGGGCATGGTCCTGCGCGCCCGCGCCGGGCCGATCGCGTGACGCCGCGATCGCCGCGCTCGACCTGCCGCCTCTGCGGCGCCTGTCCGCGGCGGTCGATGCCGCGCGCCTGACCGGGGGGCTCGACCTCGCGGCCACGCTGGCGTCCGGGCGGCCGGTCCTCGATCCGGGGCTGCTCGCGGCGCCGGGGCATTTCCTCCTGCCGGGGGCGGAGCGCGTGCCGCCGGAGACCGCCGGCATCCTCGCGCGCGCCCTCGACGACGGGCGGGCATTGCCTGGTGGCGCTCGACGAGGGGCTCGAGGCGGACGAGGCGCCGCCCCGCGCGCTGGCCGCGCGGCTCGCGCTGCACGTGACGGCGCCCGAGGGGGCGCGTCCGCCGCCGGGGCTCGCCGGGGCGGCGGAGGACGCGGCGGCCGCCCGCGCGGGGCTGGCGGAGGTGACGGTCCCCGATGCCGCGCGCGAGGCGATCTGCGCCCTGGCCGAGCGGCTCGGCGTGCCGGGGATGGACGCGCCGATCCTGGCGCTGCGGGCGGCGCGCGCGGGCGCCGCGCTGCGCGCCGCGGACGAGGTGGAGGAGGAGGACCTCGCCGCGGCGGCGGCCCTCGTGCTGGTGCCTCGGGCGACCCGGATGCCCGCCCCCGAGGAGGACGCGCAGGACGCCCCCCGCCCGATCCGAGCGAGGACGCGGCCGATCCGGGCGATCCCGGGGACCGGCAGGATGGAGAGGACGGACCCCTGCCCGACCGCGTGCTGGCGGCGGCCGCGGCGATGCTGCCGCCCGGCCTGCTGGCGGCCCTGGCGGCGGGCGCCGCCCTGGGCGCGCCGCGCGCGGGGGCGGGGGCCGCGCGGATCGGGCGGCGCGGACGGCCCCTGCCCTCTCGGCCCGGCCGGATCTCCTCGGACGCGCGGGTCGACCTCGTCGCGACGCTTCGTGCCGCCGCGCCCTGGCAGACGATCCGCCGCGCCCGGCCCGGGCGAGGATCGCGCGGTCGTCGTGCGGCCGTCCGACATCCATCTCGCGCGCGCGCAGGAACGGGCGGAGCGGCTGCTGATCTTCGTGGTCGACGCCTCGGGCAGCGCCGCCGCGGCCCGCCTGGCCGAGGCCAAGGGCGCCGTCGAGCGCCTGCTGGCGGAGGCCTACGCCTCGCGCGACCGGGTGGCGCTCGTGACCTTCCGCGGCGCCGCGGCGGAGATCGCCCTGCCGCCGACGCGCTCCCTGGTGCAGGCCAAGCGGCGGCTCGCGGGCCTGCCCGGCGGGGGCGGCACGCCCCTCGCCGCGGGGCTCGCGACGGCGCTCGCGCTGGCGCGGCGGATGTCGGCCCGCGGCCTGTCGCCCTCGATCGCGCTCCTGACCGACGGACGCGCGAACGTGGCGCTGGACGGGCGCGGCGACCGCGCGGCGGCGGGCGAGGACGCGGCCCGGCTCGCCGCCCTCATCCGCGCCGACCGGGTGCCCGCGCTCGTGCTCGACACCGGGGTCCGGCCCTCGCCGGCGCTCGAAGCGCTCGCCGCGGCGATGGGCGCGCGGCACCTCGCCCTGCCCCGCGCGCCGGACGGCGCGTTGACCCGCGCCCTGGCCGGCCTCGCATGACCCGCGTGCCGCCGGACTGGCCCCACGCGGCCCATTCGCGGCAGGTGCGCGACGTGCACGACTGGCACGTGCAGGTCATGGGCGAGGGGCCGGAGATCCTGCTGATCCACGGTGCGGGCGGCGCCACGCATAGCTGGCGCGACGTCGCGCCGATCCTGGCGGGCACGCACCGGACCATCGCGCTCGACCTGCCGGGCCAGGGGTTCACGCGCCGCGGCGCCCGCGGGCGCGAGGGGCTGGACCTCGTGGCGGCGGACATCGCCGCGCCTGTGCGCGGCGCGGGGCTGGGCGCCACGGGCGATCGTCGGGCATTCCGCCGGTGGCGCGGTGGCGCTGCGGCTCGCGTCGGCGCTGCGCCCGGAGCGGGTCGCCTGCGTCAACGCCGCGCTCGGGCGACTTCCCCGGCCTGGCGGGCGTGCTGTTCCCGGCGATGGCGCGGCTCCTGGCGGCCAACCCCCTCACCGCGCTGACGATCAGCAAGATGGCCACGCGCCGGAGCGCCGAGGGGATCCTCCGCTCGACGGGCTCGCGGATCGATGCGGCGGGGCTGGATTGCTACGCGCGCCTCTTCGCCGACCGGGGCCATGTCGACGCGACGCTGCGGATGATGGCGCGGTGGTCGCTCTCGGGCCTGCGGCGCGACCTGCCGGGGATCGAGCGTGCCGACGCTGCTGATCGCCGGGGAGGGGGACGCCGCCGTGCCGCCCTCGGTCTCGACCGAGGCGGCGGAGGCGATGCCGCGGGCGCGGGCGCTGCATCTGCCGGGGCTGGGACATCTCGCGCACGAGGAGGCGCCGGAGGTCGTGGCGGCCGCGATCCTGGCGCATCTGGACGCCTGAGCGGGCGTGGACCGGGGCCGATGCCCGCAGGGCGAGGCCCCCGGGTCCGCCGCGTCGCGGGCCGGAGGCCGGAGGCGCGCGCGAGGGCCCGGCACGAGGCGGGGCGCGCCCGTCGCCGGACGCGCCCCGTCATGTCGCCGCGTGCCGCCGGAGGATCGCCCGGCGGCGCCGGATCAGCTGCCGCCCATGAGCTGGCCCTGCTGCTCCTCGGTGAGCTCCGGCCCGATGGAGACGAGGTAGGCGTAGAGATTGGCCGCCTCCTCTTCGCCGCCGCGCAGCTTGTAGGTCATCTTGCCACGGGCGCGGCGGTCGTCGAGCACCTCGCGCAGGTGGCCGGTCGGGTCCTGGACGTAGGGAACGAAGGCCGTCTCGGTCCAGACGTTGCCCGCCTCGCCGGCCTCGACCATCGAGTCCGAATAGCGGAAATCCTCGACGACGCCGTACTGCCGCAGGGCGACGCCGTAGAGGTTCGGCCCGGTCTGGGCGTTGCGGCCGGCCAGGGTCTCGCCCTCGGCGTTCTGCACCACGTGGCAGGAGACGCACTGCGAGAACGCCTCCTCGCCCGCGGCGGCGTCGCCGGAGGTCTGGGCGAAGGCGGGTGCCGCGAGGAGCGTCGCGGCGGTCAGGGTTGCGATGTACTTCATGTGGGTCCTCCCAAGGGTGGCGTCATCGGCGAACCCCCCGTCCCGGGCGTTCGTTCCTTGAATCAAGCTAGACTAGTCTGGGTTGGCGGCAACGGGGATCGTGCCGACCGGGGCCGCATCGGGGCGCCGGGTCATGCGATGACGTGCGCCTCACGCGACGGCACGCGACAGGGCGCACTGGCTCCAGAGCTCGGACAGGGCGCCGACGAGGCGGTCGATCTCGCGCGGCCCGTGCCTGGGGCCCGGCGTGAAGCGCAGGCGCTCGGTGCCGACGGGCACGGTGGGGTAGTTGATGGGCTGCACGTAGATGCCGTGCTCGCGCAGCAGGATGTCGGAGATCATCTTGCACTTCACCGCGTCCCCGATCGGCACGGGCACGATGTGGCTCTCGTTCGGCATGTGCGGGATGCCGGCGCGGTCGAGCGCGCGGCGCAGATGGGCGACGGCGCGGCGCTGGCCCGCGCGCTCCACCTCGGACGCCTTGAGGTGGCGGACGGACGCGGTCGCGGCCGCGGCGCAGGCGGGCGGCAGGGCGGTGGTGAAGATGAACCCGGACGCGAAGCTGCGGATGAAGTCCACCAGCGAGGCCGAGCCCGCGACGTAGCCGCCGACCACGCCGAACGCCTTGCCCAGCGTTCCCTCGATCAACGTGACCCGATGCATCAGCCCCTCGCGCTCCGCGACGCCGCCGCCGCGGGGGCCGTACATGCCGACCGCGTGCACCTCGTCGAGATAGCTCATCGCGCCGTGCGCCTCGCAGACGTCCAGGATCTCGGCCAGCGGGGCGATGTCGCCGTCCATCGAGTAGACGCTCTCGAAGGCGACGATCTTGGTCGCCTCGGCCGGCAGCGCGGCGAGCTTGCGGTCGAGGTCGGCGGGATCGTTGTGCCGCCAGATGGACTTCTCGGCCTTGGAATGGCGGATGCCCTCGATCATGCTCGCGTGGTTCTTCTCGTCCGAGACGATGACCGCGTTCGGCAGGCGCGCGCCGAGCACGCTGAGCGAGGCCCAGTTGCTGACGTAGCCGGAGGTGAAGAGGAGGGCCGCCGCCTTGCCGTGCAGGTCGGCGAGCTCGGCCTCGAGCTCGGCGTGGTGGCGGGCGGTGCCGGAGATGTTGCGGGTGCCGCCCGCCCCGGCGCCGGCGGCGCGGGCGGTCTCGCACATCGCGTCGATCACGGCCGCGTTGTGACCCATCCCGAGATAGTCGTTCGAGCACCAGATGGTGACCTCGTCGGGCCCCTCGCCATGATGCGCCGCGGACGGGAACGCGCCGACGCGGCGCTCCAGCTCGGCGAAATGGCGGTAGTTGCCCATCGCCTTGAGCGCATCGAGCTGCGCGTCGAACATCTCGTCAAACCCCATGGGTCCCCCCCGTCTCGGTCGTCTGCGTGGGGGTGATCCACCGCCACAATCCATCGTCCCGCACCGGCAGGATCATCAGCCAGTGCTCCAGCGCCGCCAGCGCCGTCAGCATCGCCGTCAGGGCCAGGGCCGCCTGCGCGCCGGGGTTCGGCGCCGAGGCCGCCCGCTCGGCCAGCAGCAGCGCCGCCCCGGTCAGAAGGGTTACGCTGACCGGGAAGAACCGGTTCAGCCGCGCCGCGCCGAAATGGCTGGGCAGGTGCGCCAGCGGGCTCGGCAGGAACTGCGCGGTGAAGCGCGGCACGCCGAGATAGAGGTTGATCTTGGCGCTGGTCCGCGCGGCCAGCAGCACGGCGTAGGTCGCGGGGGCGAGCCATTGGCCGGCGCCCCAGGCGGCGGCGATCACGGCGGCGAAGCCGAGCGCCAGCGCCGCCTCGTGATGGGCCACGGTGCCGAGCGCGCGCCAGAACCGGCCCCGCCCGGGCGCGGCGGGCGCCCGGTTCGGCCCGGTCACGATCCCCGAGAGGAACGCGAGCTCGATCCAGCCCCAGACCGCCAGCGCCGAGAGGAACGCGGCGCAAGCGCCGCCCGGCCCGACCGCGTCCCGCGACAGGATCACGCCGGCGATCCCGGCGGCCAGCAGCGGGGTGCCGAGGGCGACCGAGCGGCGATGCGCCTGCGGCCCCGCGCGGTCGGCCCGCGCCACGCGCCACATCAGGGCGCCCGTCGCGCCCCACCAGGCGGCGACGGCCAGCGCGGCCGCGATCCAGGGCGCGCCCGCGCCGTCCATCAGTACGCGGGCTCCATCCGGACGTCGGCCGGCGTCTCGCGCCTGATCACGGGCAGGGTGTAGAGCCGCGCGAAGGCCGCCGCGACCCGCGCCGCCGCCGCCGCCTTGGCCGCGCGGCCGGCCAGGCCGCCGCGACGGGAGGCCGCGTCCATGTCGATGATCGCCGCCTCGAAGCGGCGCAGCGTCGGCAGCCATTTGGGGTGGTCGATATCCGGCGCGATCGGGAAGACCTGGGCGCAGATGGCGTTGGTCTTGCGGAACACCTCCTGGTCGTACCAGTCGATGTCGACGCCGAGCGCCTCGTGGAACTTCGGCCGCGCGTGGTCGCGCACCCACATGGTCGCGTAGACCGCCGTGAGGAAGAAGCGGATCCAGTGGACGTTGGCGCCCGAGGTCAGCTTGGGGTCGGTCCGCATCAGCAGGGCGAACGCCTCGCCATGCGAGAACTCGTCGTTGCACCACTCGCGGAACCACTTGAAGATCGGGTGGAACCGCTGCTCGGGATGCGCCTCGAGATGGCGGTAGATGGTGATGTAGCGGGCGTAGCCGATCTTCTCGGAGAGGTAGGTCGCGTAGTAGATGAACTTCGGCCGGAAGTAGGTGTACTTCTTCTGTTTGGTGAGGAAGCCGAGGTTCACCGCGACCCCGGCCTCGCGCAGCGCGTCGTTGATGAAGCCCGCGTGGCGCGCCTCGTCGCGCGCCATCAGCTGGAAGAGCTGGCAGATGTCGGCGTTGTTCCCGCGGCGCTTCATCTCCTTGTAGAGGACGCAGCCGGAGAACTCGGCCGTGCAGGACGAGACCAGGAAGTCGATGAACTCGGCGCGCAGGCCCGGCTCCATGCCGTCCCAGTCGACATGGTCCCAGTCGGCGGTCTTCTTGAAGTGGCCCTTGTTCGGGTCGCTCACCATCCGGGCGACGAGCTCGTCCCATTCGGGGCGCACCGGGGAGACGTCGATCCGGTCCATCTCGTCGAAATCGGTGGTGTAGAAGCGCGGGTTGAGCATGTGGCTCTCGGTCGCCATCGCCGTCGTGTCGAGCCCTTCGGGCAGGGGCGACGTGTCGATCTTGGTGCCTTCGATCTCGGTGTGCTGCACGGTCATGCGGGCGTTCCTTCCATCGTGCCGCGCGGCGCGGCGGCGGGGGCCATTCGGTCCTCGGAGAAGCTGAACTCGCAGAGCTCGATGAACTCGAGATCCCCGGTCAGGCGCGTCCAGGCCCGCTCGAGGCGGCTGGCGCGGGTGATGGTGGCGGTGCGCCGCTCGACGACGACCTCGCCATAGGCGGCCAGGATCGGCGCGCCGGAAACCTCGATGGCATCGCCTGGATGCACCACCGAGCCGTCGTCGAGCCGCACGTGCGCGTGCAGGCTGTCGAAGGTGTGGCTGACCTCCACGGTGCAGGGCGCCGTCTCGATCTCTCTCGTGAACAGACCCATCCCGGCCTCCCCTCCTACGTCCCGGGCGAACGCGCCCTTCGTCCCAAGCTGCCGCATCGGCCCGGCGGACACCATGCGACCCAGGCGCCCTATCCCGGCAGGAACCGGGCGAACGCGGCCTGGCTCACGTCGCCGAAGCTGCGGGCGTCGACGCGCCAGCCCGTCTCGGGGTCGATGAGCGTGATGCGCCCGTCCTCGAGCCGGACCACGCGGATCGGCAGCTCCCGGTCGACACCGTGCACGAGCCGCTTGCGCTGCAGCGCGACGGAGAAGGCGTCGATGAAGCCGGCATCCTCGCCCTTGGCGACCACGGCGCCGTCCCGCGTGACGATCCGCACGCCCTCCGCCTCGCGCACGAAGGCGACGGGCGCCTCGGCCACGACCGCGCCCATCGCGGGCACGCCGGCATGGGGCATGTCGGTCACCACCCCGAAGGTCACGAGCGCCAGGGAGCCCAGCGCGAGCGCCAGCATCGCCCGCAAGAGGTTCGGCGGGATCATCTCCTTGTCGCGCTCGCGGAGCTGACGGAGTTGCGCGTCCATGTCCTGTCCTTCCTTATTCGGCCGGCATCAGGCCGGCGGCGGGATAGTCCCGGGCCGGGGCCGGGGACGGTCGGGCGACGGGCGCGCCGCCGGTGGCCAGGTCGCCGACCAGGCCGGCGACATAGGCCACGTCCGGGATCGCCCGGAACGCCGGTTGCGCGCGTTTGGCCCAGGGGCGGCAATGCGGCCAGAGCGCGAGCGTGCCCAGCTTGCCGTCGCCGATCGGCGCGAAGGAGATCGTTCCGTGCCCGGCGCGGCCTTCGGCGACGTCGGCCGAGCCGATCCGGGAGAACGGGATCTGCAGCGTCACGGTGAGCGCCGCGCCGATCCGCATCACGACGCGCTTGTTCGTGAGGGTGTAGACCGTGGAGCGCGCCATCACCGTGCCGCAGAGATACAGGATCGCCACCGCGACCGCGCCGATGACGGCATAGGTCGCGACCGCGCGGCCGGCGTCGAGCAGCGTGCCGTCGGCCAGCGTCGCGCCGCCGCGCCACACCGCCAGCAGCGCGCACCAGATCACGATCCAGCGCGCCTTGAGGCACTCGGTCGTGAGCTGCCAGGGGGACGGCGCCCCCTGCCAGACGATGCGCTCGCCCTCGGGCAGCATCTCGGGCAGGCCGCGCACGGGCTCGGGGCGGATGTCGTCCTCGGGATGGGTGCCGCCCATGCGATGGGTGCGCGCCATGTCAGCGCCCCGCCCGGGACGGCGTGGCGTACATCGTGCCGCCGCCGTACCACGCCATGATCTTCTCCTCCTCGAGGAGGGTGATCTGGCCCGAGGACTTGATCCCCGGCACCTTGGCGAAGTGCTCGGAGAAGATCGAGCGCACCAGCACCCGGTCGGACCGGATCCGCGCGAAGTAGAGCGGGATCAGCTTGCGCCCGCCACCCTCGAAGAGGTCGACCTCCAGGTAGCGCACGAGCGCCTCGGGCTCGTCGATCCACATGTCGACGACGTTGCCCACCGGCACCCCGTCGCCGGCCACGACCGTCAGGCCGCGGGGATCGTTGCCGGCCGAGACGGAGAAGCTCTCGGCATGGCTCATGGGCACGATCTTGGCATGGCCCTTGCCGTCGAGCTCGGGCACGTCGCGGCGCGGGGCCCAGGAGGCGGGGCCGACGCCGCCCTCCATCGGATCGCCGACGGGGGCGAAGGGGAAGCCGTTCGCCTCGGACGTGCGGGCCAGGGGCAGCTCGCGGTCCTCGCCCTTGTAGTCGGGCACGGTCTTCTCGCCGCGGCCATGCGGCAGGATGAAGGTCTTGGGGCTCGGCAGGGGGAACGGCCCCTGGTTGGCCGACGGCTTCCCGTCATCGCTCTCGAGCGGGTAGCCCTCGCGCATGTTCTCCGTCTGGAGGTAGTAGACCAGGATCGCGAAGAAGAGCCAGAAGCCCCAGATCGCCACCTGCGCGAGGTCGATATGGTCGAGTATCATGGTGGTCTCCTCCGTGATCGTTCAGTTCGGGAATTCCGCCAGGCCGATCCGGCCCGGCATGGTGAGGGTTCCGGCGGTGCGCACCAGGGGGCCCAGCACCACGAGCGTGGCGAAGAGGAGCCCGATCTCCAGGTGCCAGACGACCGAGTAGCCGGTCGATCCGTCCGCCAGGGCGGGGCCGAACGCTCCGGCCTCCGCCAGCGTGCCGACCAGGTCGCGGATCGCGCCGCCGAGCGCGATCGACGCGCCCGCCGCCGTCGCCTGCGCCGCGCCCCAGGCGCCCAGCGCCAGGCCCCGGCCCGCGGCGCCGCGCGCCGGCATGGTCATCGCGGCCGTCAGCGTCGCGACCGCGAAGAGGCCGCCGCCCAGGCCGATGCCGCCCGCGCCGGCGTAGAAGAGCGCGGCCGAGCCCGTCGGCGCCGCGAAGATCACCGCGCAGAACGCCGCGATCCCGACCAGCAGCCCGGTGCCCGCGACCCGGTAGGGGTTCGCCCCCCGCATCATCCGGCGGCCCGCCAGGACGAAGCCCGCCAGCGCGCCGCCGGCCCAGAGCGCGGTGAGCAGCGTCGTGGCGCCGACCGACAGGCCCAGGACCTCCCCGCCATAGGGCTCGAGCAGGACGTCCTGCATCCCGAAGCCGAGCCCGCCCAGGGCGACGACCGCCAGGAGGCGCCCGGCCTGCCCGCCCGCGGCGTAGTCGCTCCAGGCGTCGCGGAACTTCGGCCGGGGCGCGGCGCGCTCGGCGCGGGTCATCGGCGCCATCTTCTCCTGCCGCCAGAGGGCGATCACGTTGAGGCCGAGCCCGACCAGCGCAGCCCCCTGCACCACCCGCACGAGGCGCAGCGGCGCGAAGTCCCGCAGCAGGAGGCCGACGATCACCGCCGAGAGCGCCATGCCGACGAGGAACGCGATGTAGAGGAGCGCGACCACGCGCGGGCGGGTGGCCTCGTCGGCCCGGTCGGAGGCGAGCGCGAGGCCCGCGGTCTGCACCATGTGCATCCCCGCGCCGGTCATCACGAAGGCCAGCGCCGCCAGGACCTCGCCCGCCCAGGCCGGGCCCACCGCCTGCTGCCCGGCCAGCACCAGGAGCGCGAAGGGCATGATCGCGAGGCCGCCCATCTGCCAGAGCGAGCCGAACCAGAGATAGGGCACCCGCTTCCACCCGATGGCGGAGCGGTGCGTGTCCGAGCGGAAGCCCAGCAGCGCGCGGAACGGGGCGATCAGCACCGGCAGCGCGACCATGAACGCGACGATCATCGCCGGCACCGACAGCTCGACGATCATCACCCGGTTGAGCGTGCCCAGGAGCAGCACCGAGGCCATGCCGACCGACACCTGGAACAGCGACATCCGCAGGAGCTGCGCCATCGGCAGCCCCTCGGAGGCGGCGTCCGCGAAGGGCAGCCAGCCGGCCGGGAGGCGCTGCACGATCCTCACGACAGGACCATCGCGCGGCTGGTGTAGAAGCCGGAGGACACGGTGCGCCCGGGCTCCAGCGCGGCGGCCACGCCGGCGTCCCGGAGCGCGGCGGCGAGGCGGCGCGCGTCCTGCGGCACGATCATCGGCGAGCGGTCCGAGCGGGGGAAGAGCTTGCCCGCCCACCACATCGCCATCAGCATCCGCGTGCGGGGCGCGACCGTGAACACGGTGCGCGCGGTGCGCGGCGCGAGGCGCGCCAGCGCGCCCGCCAGGTCCGGCGTGCGGTAATGGATCAGGCTGTCCATCGCGATCACCGCGTCGAAGCGGCCGTGCGCCGGGTCGGTCATGTCGCCGGCACGCAGGTCGATCCGGTGCGCGACGTCCCCGGGCATCCGCTCGCGGGCGACGTCCAGGAGGCTCGCCGAGAGGTCCACGCCCACCACGTCCGCGCCGCGGCGCGCGAGCGCCACGCAGACGTCGCCCGGCCCGCAGCCCGCGTCGAGCACGCGCATGCCGGTCAGGTCCTGCGGCAACTGCGCGAGCAGGAGGTCCCGCATCTCGGCCCGCCCGGCGCGCACCGTGGCGCGGATGCGGCTCACCGGCGCGTCCGAGGTCAGCCGCGCCCAGGTCGCGGCCGCGGTGCGGTCGAAATAGGTCTCCAGCCGGTCGCGGGTGGCCTCGTAGGACATCAGTCGAACCCCAGGAGCTCGAAGATCTCGCGATCCGGCAGGGGCGCGGGCGCCAGCGGGTCGGTGCCGTTCCAGAGCGTCGTGGCCAGGCGCACGTACTCGGCGCGCACGGCCATGATCTCGGGATCGCCGTCCATCTCGAAGAGGGTCTTCTTCTTCAGGCGGCTCCGGCGGATCGCGTCGAGGTCGGGCATGTGGGCGATGCGGTTGAAGCCCACCGTGCGGCAGTAGCGGTCCACCTCGTCGGTGTCCTTGGAGCGGTTGGCGACGCAGCCGGCGAGGCGCACCTTGTAGTTCTTCGACTTGGCCTGCACCGCCGCGATGATGCGGTTCATCGCGTAGATGGAGTCGAAATCGTTGGCCGTGACGATCAGCGCCCGGTCGGCGTGCTGGAGGGGCGCCGCGAACCCGCCGCACACCACGTCGCCCAGCACGTCGAAGATCACCACGTCGGTGTCCTCCAGCATGCGGTGCTGCTTGAGGAGCTTCACCGTCTGCCCGACGACGTAGCCGCCGCAGCCGGTGCCCGCCGGCGGGCCGCCCGCCTCCACGCACTTCACCCCGCCCCAGCCCTCGAACACGAAGTCCTCGGGGCGCAGCTCCTCGGGGTGGAAGTCCACGTCCTTGAGGATGTCGATCACCGTGGGCACCAGCGTGCCCGTCAGGGTGAAGGTGCTGTCGTGCTTGGGGTCGCACCCGATCTGCAGGACGCGCTTGCCCATGGAGGCGAAGGCGGCCGAGAGGTTCGAGGAGGTGGTCGACTTGCCGATCCCGCCCTTGCCGTAGACCGAGAAGACCTTGGCCCCCTCGATCTTGGCGTCCTCGTCCTGATGGACCTGGACCGAGCCCTCGCCGTCGGAGCCGCGGTCGTTGGGGTGGCCGCGAAGCTGCGGCGGAGTGATGTCGAGCGGGCTCATGCGGCCCTCCTTTCCGTGGCGCCGTGCGCCGTGGTGGTGTCCCGGGATCCGCTCACGCGACCCCCTCCAGCCGGTCTTCCAGAGCGTCGGCCGCGCCGTGGAGCGCCGCCAGCGTCGCCTCGTCCGGCGACCAGAAGGCCCTGTCGGACGCCTCCAGCAGCCGGTTGGCCATCCGCGACGACGCCGCGGGGTTGAGCGTCGCGAGCCGCTCGCGCATCGCCTCGTCGAGGACGAAGGTCTCGGAGAGGCGCTGATAGACCCACGGGTCGACCTCGCCGGTCGTGGCGGACCAGCCGAGCGTGTTGGTCACGTGGCTCTCGATGGCGCGAACGCCCTCGTGTCCGTGCTCCAGCAGGGGCTCGTAGAACCGGGGGTTGAGGGCGCGCGAACGCGTCTCGAGCGCGACCTGCTCCTTGAGCGTGCGGACCTTGGCGGTGCCGCGGGTCTGGTCCCCGATCAGGACTTGCGCCTCGGTCCCGCGGGCCCGCTTCACGGCGCGGGAGATGCCGCCCAGCGTGTCGAAATAGTGATCCACGCTGGTGACGCCGAGCTCGACGCTCTCGAGGTTCTGATAGGCCACGTCGACCTGGCCCAGCGCGGCGGCCAGGAGGTCCGGGCGTCGCACCGCGCGGCCGTCCACCCCGTAGGCGAAGCCCTTGCGCGCCTCGTAGGCGTCCGCGAGCTCGCCCTCGTCGTCCCAGGCGCCGCTGTCGATGAGCTGGTTCACGTTGGAGCCGTAGGCGCCCTCGGCGTTGGAGAAGACGCGCAGGGCCGCCTCCTCCATGGTGCAGCCGGTCTTCGCCATCTGCGCCAGCGCGTGGGCGCGCACGAAGTTCTCGCTGGCCGGCTCGTCCGCCGACGCGGCCTTCAGCGCGGCCTCGGCCAGCAGCTTGGTCTGCAGCGGCAGCAGGTCGCGGAAGATGCCCGAGAGGGTCATCACCACGTCGATCCGCGGCCGGCCCAGGTCCACCAGCGGCACGAGGTCCGCGCCCGCGAGCCGCCCGAAGCTGTCGAAGCGGGGCGCGGCGCCCATGAGGGCCAGCGCCTGGGCGATCGGGCCGCCGTCGGACTTGATGTTGTCGCTGCCCCACAGGACCAGCGCCACCGAGCGGGGCAGCGCCGCGCTCGCGGCGAGCAGGAGCTCGGCCTGGCGGCGCCCCTCGGCCATGGCGAAGGCGGTGGGCATGCGGAACGGGTCGAACGCGTGGATGTTGCGCCCGGCCGGCAGGATCGCCGGGCTGCGGATCAGGTCGCCGCCCGGGACCGGCGCGACGAAGCGGCCCTCCAGCGCGGTCATGAGCCCGTCGAGCTCGTGCGCGGGATCGAGGAGGCGCGCGGCCTCGGCGGCGTCCACGCCCGCGCTCTCCATCAGCATCGCGAGGGCGCCCGGCGTCGGCGCCCGGCCGACCACGTGCAGCCCGTCGGGGATGAGCGCGCTCTCGGTCTCCAGGACCGTCCGCCACAGATCGCCCGGCGCGCCGGCCAGGTCCACCGCCGCCGCCTGCCCCTCGATCATCGCGGCGAGCTCCGCGCCCGCCTCTCCGTCGCGGTCCTCGGCAGGCATCCGGCGCCAGGCGCCGAGGCTCTCCTTGAGCTCGGTCAGCCCCTTGTAGAGCCCGGCCTTCGCCAGCGGCGGGGTCACGTGCGTGACCGTCACCGCGCCGGACCGGCGCTTGGCCAGCGTCGCCTCCGACGGGTTGTTCGCGGCGTAGAGGTAGACGTTGGGCAGGTCGCCGATGAGGCGCGCGGGCCAGCACGCGCCGGACGCGCCCGACTGCTTGCCCGGCATGAACTCGAGCGCGCCGTGCATCCCGAAATGCAGGACCGCGTCGGCGCCGAAGTCGCGCGCCAGCCAGCGGTAGAAGGCGGCGAAGGCGTGCGTCGGGGCGAAGCCGCCCTCGAACATCAGGCGCATGGGATCGCCCTCGTAGCCGAAGGCCGGCTGCAGCCCGACGAAGACGTTGCCGAACTGCCGGCCCAGGACGAAGACGCCGCGCCCGTCCGATTGCGCGCGGCCCGGCGCGGGGCCCCAGGCCGCCTCGATCTCCTCGAGCCAGGGGCAGTCCGCGACCATCGCGTCCGCCGGCACGTGGGCCGCGATGTTGGCGTCCATGCCCTGGGCCTCGCCGCCCCGCAGGACCGCGGCGCGCAGGTCGTCCACGGTCTCGGGCACGTCGACGGCGTAGCCTTCGGCGCGCATCCGCAGCAGCGTCGCGTGCAGGCTCTCGAACACCGACAGGTACGCCGCCGTCCCGGCCGCGCCGGCATTGGGCGGGAAGCCGAAGAGCACGACGGCCACGCGCCGCGTCTCGTTGCGCGCCCGGCGCAGCAGCGCGGCCTTGAGCGCCCGGCCGGCCAGGGCCTCGATCCGCTCGGGGCACGGCGCCATCGCCTTGTCGCCCGCGCCCCGGCAGCCGCGCGCGCAGCCCGCGCAGGGCCGGCCCGACAGTCGCCCGGCGAAGACCGACGGATTGGTCGCGCCGTCGATCTCCGGCAGGGCGATCAGCATCGTCGTCTCGACCGGGCCGAGGCCGCGCCCGTCCGCGGCCCATTCGCCCAGCGTCTGGAACTCGAGGGGGTGCGCCGCGAGATAGGGCACGTCGAGCGCGCCCAGGGTCCGCGCCGCCGCCGCGCTGTCGTTGTAGGCCGGCCCGCCGACCAGGGAGAAGCCGGTCAGGCCGACGAGCGCGTCGATGCGGCCCGCATGATAGGCCTCGATCGCCGGGCGGCCGTCGAGCCCGCCGGCGAAGGCCGGGACCACCGCCAGGCCGCGCGCCTCGAAGGCGGCGATGACGGCGGCGTAATGCGCGGTGTCGCCCGACAGGACGTAGGAGCGCATCATCAGGAGGCCCACGGTCGCGACCGCGTTCGCGGGGCGCGGCAGGTCCGACGCCTCGGTGACGATGCCCGTCGCGGGGTGCCAGAGGCCGACGTCGGGGTACTCGACCGGCGCCGCCACCTCGCCGCCGCGCCAGTCCTCGCGTCCGTAGCGCGAGATCAGGGCGCGCAGCATCGCCTCGACGTTCTCGTCCGACCCGCCGAGCCAGTACTGCATCGACAGGAACCACTGACGCAGGTCCTGCGCGGTGCCCGGCACGAAGCGCAGCAGCTTGGGCAGCCGGCGCAGCGCCTTCATCTGCCCCGCGCCGGAGGCGGGCTTGCCGGCGCTGCCGCCGCGCAGCTTCTTGAGGAGCTTCATCACGCCCGATGCGGGGCGCGCCATGTCCAGGTCGCCCATCCTGGTGAGCTGCACGATCGCCTTGTCGGAGATCAGGCCGACCATCGCGTCGCAATGGGGGCGGCGGGCCTCCATCGCCGGGCGGATCGCCTCGACGTGCTCCTCCAGGAACAGCAGGTTGGCGATGACGATGTCACCCTGCCCCACCGCGTCCTGCGCGGCGCGCAGGGCCTCGGGATGGGCGCCCCATTCGGCGGCGGCGTGGATCTCGACCGAGAGGCCGGGGAAGTCGGCGCCCATGCGGGCGGCGGCGCGCGCCGCGGGCCCCGCGGCATGGCTGTCCAGGGTGACGATCACGACCCGGTAGGTCGCGGGGCGGAGGTTCGCGTCATCGAGCATAATGTGCCTTCGCCTCGTAGAGCGTCTCGACGCTGATTTCCGCGACGCCGCGCTCGGCGGCGAAGCTCTCGGTGTTGCGGCGCGCCTTGCCCCGCACGAAGAACGGGATCTTCCGCAGCTCGCGCTCCGCCGGCGCCAGCCAGACGATCCCGGCGGGATCGGGCACGGCCGGCTCGGGGGCGTTGGCGGCGGCCGCCGGCCCGTCGTCGAGGTCGGCGCCCCGCCGGTCCTCGTGATGGCCGTGATGCGACGGCCCGGCCGCGCCGTGGAACTCGAAATCCTCGCGGAACATGTGCAGGAGGTGGTCCTCCAGCCCCATGACCAGCGGGTGCACGATCGTGTCGAAGAGGACGTTCGCGCCTTCCGGGCCCATCACCGGGGAGTGCCGGGCGGGGAAGTCCTGCACGTGGACCGGCGCGCTGATCACGGCGCAGCCGATGCCGAGGCGCTTGGCGATGTGCCGCTCCATCTGCGTGCCGAGGATCAGCTCGGGCGCGGCGGCCTCGATCGCGGCCTCCACCTCCATGTGGTCGTCGGTGATCAGGGCCTCGACGCCCAGCTCCCGCGCCAGCGCCCGCACGGGGCGCGCGAACTCGCGGTTGTAGCAGCCGAGGCCGGCGATCTCGAAACCCATCTCGTCCTTCGCCACGCGGGCGGCGGCCATCGCGTGCGTCGCGTCGCCGAAGACGAAGACCCGCTTGCCGGTGAGGTAGGTCGAATCGACCGAGGCGGACCACCAGGGCATCCGCATCCGGCTCTCGTCGAGCTCCAGCGCACGGCCCGCCAGCTTCGCGACCTCCGCGACGAACCCTCGGGTTCCGATGGCGCCCATCGGGATGGTCCGCGTGTAGGGCTGGCCGCAGGTCTTCTCCAGGTGCCGGGCCGCGCTCTCGGCGGTCTCGGGGTAGAGGAGCACGTTGAAATGCGCGGCGCCCAGGCGGGCGATGTCGGCCGGCCGGGCGCCCATGGGCGCGGCCACGTTCACGTCGATCCCCAGCCCGTCGAGCAGGGCCGTGATCTCCTCCACGTCGTCGCGGTGGCGGAAGCCGAGGCCCGTCGCGCCGAGGATGTTGCAGGAGACGCGCGCGGTGCGCTCGCAGGGCTGCGCCAGCGCGCGCACGATCCGGTAGAACGTCTCGTCCGCGCCGAAGTTCTCCTTGCGCTGGTAGGAGGGCAGCTCGAGCGGGATCACCGGGATCGGCAGGCCGAGCGCCTCGGCGAGGCCGCCGGTGTCGTCCTGGATCAGCTCGGCGGTGCAGGACGCGCCGACGATCATCGCCTCGGGCCGGTGCCGCTCGTAGGCCGCGCGGCAGGCGTCCTTGAAGAGCCCGGCCGTGTCGGCGCCGAGGTCGCGCGCCTGGAAGGTGGTGTAGGTGACCGGCGGGCGGTGGCCCCGGCGCTCGATCATCGTGAACAGCAGATCGGCATAGGTGTCGCCCTGCGGCGCGTGCAGGACGTAGTGCAGGCCCGTCATGCCGGTCGCGACGCGCATCGCGCCCACATGCGGCGGGCCCTCGTATGTCCAGAGCGCCAGCTTCATTCCGCGGCCTCGAGGCGGCTGGCCGCCCGCGCCGGGTGCAGCGCCGCGATGGCCGCGCGCCGCCGCAGCGGCCGGGCGAAGATGGAGGCGAGGTCGCCGGCCTGCTCGTAGAAGTGGATCGGCGTGAACACGAGCTCGATGGCCCACTTCGTCGTCAGGCCCTCGGCCTCGAGCGGGTTCGCCAGCCCGAGGCCGCAGACGGTCAGGTCGGCCCTGGCCGCCCGGGCGCGATCCAGTTGCAGATCGACGTCCTGCCCCTCCGAGATCACCGGCCCCTCGGGGATGAGCGCGAGGTCCGGCCCGTGCACGCCGCGGTGGAGGTAGGGCGTGCCGACCTCGATGGCGGTCATGCCGCATTCGGTCGTCAGGAACCGGGCCAGCGGAATCTCCAGCTGGCTGTCGGGGAAGAAGAAGACGGATTTGCCGTCCAGCATCTCGGCCGCCTGCGAGATCGCCTTGGCGGCGCGCGCGCGGGGCGCCGCGGTGACCGCCTCGAAGGTCTCGTCCGAGACGCCGAACTCGTCCGCGATCGCCCGGAGCCAGGCGGTCGTGCCCGCCTCGCCGAAGGGGAACGGGGCGGCCAGGTGCCGCGCGCCGCGGCGGGTCAGCTCGGCCGCCGTCTCGCCGAGGAAGGGCTGCGCCAGCGCGTAGACCGTGTGCGGCCCCACCGCGGGCGCCGCCCCGGCAGTGCGCCCCGGCAGGACCGCGACCGGCCCCACGCCCATCGCATCCAGCAGCGCGAGCATCTGGTCCTCGACCACGTCGGGCAGCGCGCCGGCGACGATGAGCTGCCGCGCGTCCGTGGCCGCGAGCTGCGGCACCATCGCCGCGAGGCAGGCGTCCTCGCCTTCGGTGAACGTCGTCTCGATGCCCGAGCCCGAGTAGTTCAGCACCCGGACCCCGTCCGTGATCCCGTCCAGCCGCTGCGCCGCCTTCTCCAGGTCCAGCTTGATGACCTCGGAGGGGCAGGAGCCGACGAGGAAGAGCTGCTTGATGTCCGGCCGGCGCGACAGCAGCCGCGCGACCTCGCGGTCGAGCTCGTCGTGCATGTCGTTCATCCCCGCGAGGTCGCCCTCGTCGAGGATGCAGGTCCCGAATCGCGGCTCGGCGAAGATCATCACCCCGGCGGCGGATTGCAGCAGGTGCGCGCAGGTGCGGCTGCCCACCACCAGGAAGAACGCGTCCTGCATCTTGCGGTGCAGCCAGATGATGCCGGTCAGGCCACAGAAGACCTCCCGCTGCCCCCGCTCGCGCAGGACCGGAGCGTCGGTGCAGCCGGTCATGCCGGGAGCCCCGCCGCCGGAGCCGACAGCCGCGCCATCCGCAGCTTCCAGACGAACTGGCCCGCGTTGACCACGTAGGCCGCGTAGGCCGCGAGCGCGATCGCGAGCTGCCCGTCGGTGCCCAGCGCCCCGGTGAACAGCGCCCAGCAATAGGTCAGGTGCAGCGCGATCACCCCCATGCTCACGACGTCCTCCCAGAAGAAGGCCGGCGCGAAGAGCCAGTGGCCGAACACGACCTTCTCCCAGATCGAGCCGGTGACCATGATCGTGAGGAGCACCGCCGTCTTGGCGACGACCGAGAGCGCCGCCGCCTGATGCCCCTCGCCGGTGGTCAGCGCGCGGATCACGAGGACGAGCGAGACGAGGAACACCGCGAACTGGACCGGCGCCAGGACCCCCTGCACCAGCGTCCAGGGCGTGGCGTCGCGGCGGACGCGCTCCGCGGGGGTGTAGAGGGCCGAGGCCGGTGCGGTGGTCGAGGTCATGTCGCTCCTCCCGAGCGGCCCGTTCGCCGACGAACATGATCGGGCGCCGGCAATGTGTCAACTCCGCGTTACACATGTGCCCGCTCCCTATTTACACTGTTACGCACTTGATTGGCGCCCATGCTGTCCATTTCGGTTGACAGATCCGGCGCCTGCGCCAATGTGTCGCCGTCAGGGGGCGTCGCGTCGGCCCTGCCGCGGCGATCGGGCCGCACGCGCCGGATCGACAGGACGGGGATGGGTCCGCATGGTCACGCATCGAGGAACCGGGAGGGCCGACCGATGACTGATGATCGCCAGAACCGCCGCGAGCAGGGCATCGAGGAGGACCGCGCGTCCCCCGGCGCGGCAGGGGCCCGCGGACCGTCCGGCCTCCACGACGCGCTCGCCCGCGGCGCCCTCACCAAGCTGCGCCTCGTCGCGCCGGCCGCGACCGGCAAGCCCGATCCCGACGTGCTCGATTCGCTCCTCGCCGCCCTCTCCGACGAGGATCGCGGCCGCCTGGGCGCCGCGATCGACGCGATGACCGCGGCCGGCCTGACGCCCGAGGACATCGTCGACGTCTACCTGCCCGCCGCCGCCCGCCGCCTCGGAGAGGCCTGGGTCGGCGACGAGATGAGCTTCGCCGCCGTGACCGTCGGCACCGCTCGCCTGCAGGCGCTGCTACGCGACCTCGCCGAACGCTCCGGCCCGCCCGAGCGCGGCGGCGGAGACGGGGGCACGGCGCTCCTCGTCCTGCGCGAGGGCGACGATCACAGCCTGGGCGCGATGATCGCGGCCGCCCAGCTTCGGCGCGCGGCGGTCTCGGTGCGCCTGAGCGTCGGGCGTCCCGACGACGAGGTGCTGGACCTGGTGCGCGGCGGCGGGTTCGACATGATCGCCCTGTCCGCCGGCGCGGCGCAGGATCCGCAGGTCCTGGGCGGGTTCGTGGCCCTGGTGCGCGCGGCCGCGGACCGCCCGGTCGGGATCGCGGTCGGGGGCTCGATCGTCTCGGCCGAGGCCTACGCCGCGGACCACGGGCTGGACCGCATCCGCACGGCCTGCGGCGCCGACCACGTCGGAACCGACATCGTGCACGCCGCGGTCGCCTGCGGGGTCATCGGCCCGGCGCGGCGTGGCGGCGCGGCCGGCGCGCGCCCGCCCCCGGTCGGCCCGACATGACCTCGCGCGGCGCCCGATACTGGAACGGCGGGGCGATCCCCCTGATCGCGCCCGAGATCCTGGGCGACATCATCGCCGGGGTCGCGGACCTCTCGGTCGTCGTGACGGCCGAGGGGCGGGTGCTGTCGGTCCTGACCAACGCGGCGCACCGGACCCACGGGCGTCTCGATCATTGGGTCGGCGCCGACCTGCGGCGCTTCCTGGAGAGCGAGAGCGTCGTCAAGCTCGACGCCGCCCTCGACGTGGCCGCCGGGGGCGCGACCCCCCGACCCGCCGAGCTCAACCATTCGGGCGACGCGCGCTGGGACTTCCCCGTCCGCTACAGCTTCCATCAGATCGGGCCCGACGGCGCCGTCCTGATGCTCGGGCACGACATGCAGCCCATCGCCGAGATGCAGCAGCAGCTCGTGCGCGCGCAGATGGCGCTCGAGCGCGACTACGAGGACCGGCGCGCGCTCGGCGTGCGCTACCGTGCCCTGATGGAGGCCGTGCCGGCGGGCATCCTCTTCGTCTCCGAGGGCGACGCCCGCGTGATGGAGGGCAACGACGCCGCCGCGGGGATGCTCGGCCGCGCCCGCGGACAGCTTGCGGGCGCGCGCCTCGCGGACCTGTTCCCGGATGGGGGCGAGGACCTGCGCCGCCGCCTCGCCGCCGCGGCCGAGGCCGAGCCCCCCGGCGCGGTGGACCTTCGCCTGCCCGGCGGCGCGAGGGCCGCGAGCCTCCACCCGACGATCTTCCGGGCCGGCGGCGAGCGCGTGCTGCTGGTCCGGCTGGACGAGGGCGCCGGCGCCCCGGCGGGGAGCGCGATGGACTCCCGGCTCTCCGGGCTCTGGGCGGCGGGACCGGACGGCATCGTGTTCACCGACGCGGCCGGGCTGGTGCTGGCGGCGAACGAGGCCTTCGCGGCGATGGCGGGCGCGCCGACCGCGCGCGGCGTCCGCGGCCGGTCGATGGCGGACCACCTGGGGCGCGGCTCGTTCGACCTGGGCGTCCTCCTCGAGCAGTCCGCGAGCCCGGGGGGCCTGCGCCTCTACGCGACCCGCCTCCTCCCCCGCTACGGCGAGGAGATGCCGGTGGAGATCTCGGGCTGTGCGCTGCCCGAAGGCTCCGCCGCGGCCCATGCCTTCGTGCTGCGCGATGCGGGCCGCTCCGACGGCGCCCGGCGGCCCGGCACGGCCGTCAGCGACGACGCCGTGCGCTCGGTGATGGAACTCGTCGGCCAGTCCACCCTTCGCGAGATCGTCAGCGAGACCACCGACGTGGTCGAGAAGATGTGCATCGAGACGGCGGTCGAGCTCACGTCGAACAATCGTGTCGCCGCCGCGGAGATGCTCGGCCTCTCGCGGCAGTCCCTCTACGTGAAGCTGCGCAAGTACGGTCTGCTGAAGCAGCCCTCCGCGGAGTAGGTGAGGGCCGCGCTCGGGAAGCGACGCCTCCCTCGCCCGGCCCTGCGGGGGACGCCGCCCCTCCCTCTCCCAGGGATGCCGCCTTCGAGATGAGGCGACGAGACAGAGGGCCGGCCCTCCTCCTCGCCTTGATCCTAGGATCCCCGGCGGAGGCGCGCCCGGCACCCGGGCGTTCCCACCGGAACGCCGCTCATCGCCAGCGCAGCGGGCCGCGCCGAGGTCGCGCAGCGACGAGGCGCCGAGGGCGGGCGGGCCGAGGCGCTGCGAGGCGCCGAGGGCGGGCGGGAGGACCTCAGCCGGCGTCGCGCCAACGGTTCACGATCGGGTAGCGGCGGTCGAGCCAGAACGCCCGCCCGGTGAGGCGCGGGCCGGGCGCCGACTGGAACCGCTTGTACTCGCTGACGTAGATCAGGTGCTCGATCCGCTTCACCACCTCCCGGTCGTGACCGGCCGCCACGCAGTCCCCGACCGACTGCTCGCCGTCCACCAGACGCTCCAGGATGTCGTCGAGCACGGCGTAGGGCGGCAGCGAATCCTCGTCGCGCTGATCCTCGCGCAGCTCGGCGGACGGTGCCTTCTCGATCACCGATGGGGGGATCACCTCGCCCTTCGGCCCCATCATCCAGTCGCGGTGCTCCCGGTTCCGCCATCGGCAGGTCTCGAAGAGGCGCGTCTTGTAGAGGTCCTTCACCGGGTTGTAGCCGCCCGACATGTCGCCGTAGATCGTGGCGTAGCCGACCGCGACCTCGGATTTGTTGCCC
Source organism: uncultured Alphaproteobacteria bacterium (assembly GCA_963832275.1). GTDB lineage: Bacteria > Pseudomonadota > Alphaproteobacteria > Rhodobacterales > Rhodobacteraceae > Hasllibacter. The sequence goes on along the minus strand of CAWHTQ010000019.1, from coordinate 1,897,665 downwards.
GTGGTCAGCAGCATCTCCCCGGTCTTGTTCGACAGCGCCATCAGCAGCAGGCCGCGCAGCCGCGACTGCAGGTTCTCCTCCGCGATCCCGGCCTCGGTGCCCTCGAAGAACGGCGCGAGCGCCCCCTCGACCGCGTCCACCGGCCCCCCGATCGGAACCTCGTCCAGGGCCATGCCCAGCGCCCCCGCGACCTCCGCCGCGTGCGTCAGGGAGTCCGCCGACGTGTAGCGGGAGGGCAGCATCACCCCCCGCACCTTGTCCGCGCCCAAGGCGTCCACCGCGATCGCGGCGACGATCGCGCTGTCCACCCCCCCGGAGAGACCCAGGAGCGCGCGCGAGAACCCCGTCTTGCGGAAGTAGCCCCGCGTCGCCTCGACCATGACGCGGTAGTCCTGCTCCCATTCGCCGGGATGGCGCGTCACCTCCCCCGGCAGCGCGCGCCAGCCCTCCGGCCCGCGCTCGAAGTCGACATGCCGCACGCATTCCTCGAACAGCGGCATCTGCACGGCCAGCTCCCCATGCGGGTTCAGCACGAAGGATCCGCCGTCGAACATCTGATCGTCCTGCGCGCCCACGAGGTTGAGGTAGACGAGCGGCAGCCCGGTCTCGACCACGCGCGCCACCATGTGGCTCATGCGCACGTCGAACTTGCCGCGGTAGTAGGGCGAGCCGTTCGGGACCAGGAGCACCTGCGCCCCGGTCTCGGCGAGCGTCTCGGCGACGTCGGGGTGCCAGGCGTCCTCGCAGATCGGGCAGCCGACGCGGATCTCGTTTCCCAGGGCGACCGGCCCGTGCAGCGGCCCGCGCTCGAACAGGCGCTCCTCGTCGAACACCGTCTCGTTGGGCAGGTGGTGCTTGAGGACCGTGGCCATCACCGCCCCGGCCCTGGCGAACCAGTAGCCGTTGAAGAGGCGCGCGCCCTCCATCCGCGGCCCGCCGACGGCCATGGCCGGCCCGTCGGGGTCGGCCGCGGCGCAGCGGCGCGCGAGCGCCTCGATCGCGGCCATCGCCTCGGCGGCGAAGACCGGCTTCATCACCAGGTCCTGCGTCTGATAGCCCGTGATCCACATCTCGGGCAGCATCACCAGGTCCGCGCCCGCCGCGCGCCCCGTCTCCCAGGCGGCGAACGCCTTGTCCGCGTTGCCCGCGATGTCCCCGACGACCGCGTCGAGCTGCGCCAGGGTGATGCGGAAGCGGTCGGTCACGGCGGGCCCTCCGGGTTGCGGGGGCGGGGCCCCGCGCGCCGCCCTATACCGGCGCCGCGCGGGGCGAAAGCGCGCCGGCCCGGCGTTGCGGGTCCACCCTCGCCGCGGTACCCTCGAGCCCCACGCCAGCAGGGACCGCCCGCCATGACCCATCCCGCCGCCCCCGCGCTGATCGCCGCGCTGATCGCCTTCGCCCCCGCGCCCGCCCGGGCCCAGGCCGATGGCGAGGTCTTCACCAAGCAGTACGAGGACGGCGGCGTCTACGAGGGCACCTTCCTCGGCGGGCTCCAGCACGGCACCGGCACCTACCGGCTGCCCAACGGCTACGAGTATTCCGGCGACTGGGTCGAGGGCGAGATCGAGGGCCAGGGCCGCGCCACCTTCGCCAACGGCTCGGTCTACGAGGGCACGTTCGCGCGGGGCAAGCCGGAGGGCGCCGGCAAGATCACCTTCGTCGACGGCGGCACCTACGAGGGCGACTGGTCGGATGGCGAGATCACCGGCCAGGGCCGCGCCGAATATGCCGGCGGCGTGGTCTACGAAGGCGGCTTCCGCGCCGCGAAGCACCATGGGCAGGGCCGGATGGAGAGCCCCACCGGCTACGTCTACGAGGGCGATTGGGTCAATGGCGAGCGCCAGGGCGAGGGCCGCATCGTCTACCCCGACGGCGCCGTCTACGAGGGCACGGTCGAGGTCGGGCTGCGCGAGGGCACCGGCACCCTCACCATGCCGGATGGCACGGTCTACACCGGCGACTGGGCCGACAACGAGATCGACGGCGCCGGCACGCTCGCCCATCCCGGCGGCGACGTCTACGAGGGCGCCTTCGCGGACGGCAGGCGCGCGGGCGAGGGCCGCGTGACCTACGCCTCCGGCGACGTCTACGAGGGCGGCTTCGCGGACGGCTCCCGCCAGGGGCGCGGCACGTTCACGGGGGCGGACGGATTCGTCTACGAGGGGGACTGGCGCGGCGGCGCGATCGAGGGCACGGGCACGGCGCGCTACCCCGACGGCTCGGTCTACGAGGGGGCGTTCGCGGGCGGCCTCGCCCACGGGACCGGCAAGATCACCTATCCCGACGGCAACACCTACGAGGGCGACTGGCGCGAGGGCGTCATCGAGGGGACGGGCACCGCGACCTATGCCGGCGGCCTCACCTATGTCGGCGCCTTCCGGGGCGCGCGCAATCACGGCCGCGGCCGGATGACCTACCCGGACGGCTACGTCTACGAGGGCGACTGGATCGACGGCCAGCGCGAGGGCACGGGCACCGCGACCTATGCCGACGGCACCGTCTACACCGGCGGCTTCGCCGGCGGCCTGCGCCACGGAACGGGCCGGATCGAGATGCCCGGCGGCTTCACCTACGAGGGCGACTGGTCCGAGGGCGAGATCGAGGGCCAGGGCACCGCCACCTACGCCAATGGCGACGTCTACGAGGGCACCTTCCGCGCCGGCCAGCGCCAGGGCGACGGCACCATCCGCTACGCCACCGGCCAGGTCGCCAGCGGCGACTGGGTCGACGGCTCCCTCCTGCGCGGCAGCGCGGCGGAGGCCGAGGCGCCGACGGATGGCTGATCGCCGTCGGCCGAGGCGGATGCTTCGAGGGACGGCGCGCGGGGAACCATGGATGCCCAAGAAGGCCGTCGTCGCCAGGGGCCGGCATCGACGCCGACCCGGACCGGTCACCGCGCCCTCGACCCCCTCAGGCGAATGTCCGGCTCCGAGCCCTGCCTGCCGGATGCCGCGCGATCAATGAACGTCCGCCGGTTCGGGCGATCGGACCCCATCAGGCATCCCGCATGGCTCTGGGCCGACCACAACGTCCGTTCCGGATCGCGGAACTGAACCTGCCGTGACAGCCGGAGCGTTCCACGTCGCCGTTCTCCACGGGCACACCTAATTGAAGACGGAAGCCGGCAACTGAGGTCCGTAGGTAGAGCAAGACGACGTCGCGGCCTGCCTCGCCGTTCATCTACGGCACCTTGACCCCGATCCTTCCTTCTACGCCGTCGGCGCGTTCGCCCACACGGCGAGAGCGTAGATGACGACCACCGCCCAACCTGCCGTGAATATCGCGGGCCGGGTCGGATGCCGGGCCCAGCCCGCGATCATCCCCCAGGCATGGAGGAGCCGAAGCGCCAGGAACGCGACGGCGCAGCCCATGGTCCAAACGTTGGAAACGCCGAGCATCGCGGCCATCAGCACGATGACGGCGAACGGCGCGAACTGCTCCACGAGGTTGGCCTGCGCGCGGTGGGCGCGGTGGACCCATGCTTCCATCAGGGCCTGGTCCGGCGGGCGCACGAACGTGTCCTCCTCGCCCCCATAGGCCGTCGTGTTGACGCCCACGATGTAGGGGATCCAAGCCGATCCGGTGAGGACGGCGCTCGTCAGCAGGATGTGCAGCTCGACGGTCATCGAAAGCGCCATCACGCTGCCTCCGGCGTCGGGAAGGAGAGCGGCTCGCCGGTCTCGATCCAACTCTTCAGGCTCGCGAGATAGCGCACCCAGCCGTCCTTCACGCCGTCCTGACCAGCAGGGATGGCGAAATGCATGACCGTGAGCCGCGTCAGATCGCCGACCTGCTCCAGCTCGTAGCGCACGCGGGAGGCTTCGCCATCCGGCATCCAACGAGGCACGAAGGTGGTCTCGAAGGCGCGGCCCTCGTCCATCGCCGTGATCTCGCCCTCGATCATGGGCTCGCCGTTCGGGCGGAACTGATCGTAGCGCCCTCCCTTGTGGCCGTTCGTCTTCAGGGATGCGCGCAGGAAATGGTACTTGTGGGTGTCCTCCTCGCTCATCAACGCGTTCCACACGCGCGCGGCGTCGGCGCGAATATACGTCTGCGACACGAAGTCCGGCTCGTCCGTGGTCTTCATGGGGGCCTCCAGCTCTGCCTTGAGGCCGAGCATGGCTCGTGCCGTCGGCGCTTGGGTGAACGGCTCGATCCAGCGGTCGACGACCTCCAGGAGCGGAACCGCGTTGAGGTAGTGGTGCTTGAACCGGCCCTGTTTGCGGGTGACCACCAGGGACGCTTCCTCCAAGACCTTCAGATGCTTGGCGACGCCGAAGCGCGTCATCTGCATGTTCGCGACGACGGCTTCGAGTTCACCGGAGGTGAGTCCGCCCTTGCGGCGCAAGCCGTCGAGCAGGGCTCGGCGAGTCGGATCGGAGAGTGCTTTGAAGATCGCGTCCATGCGAGGACGATACGTTACTATATGGTCACGTGTAAAGGCGTTATCCCAGGGGGCTGACGCAGGACCTCCGGGCGACTGCGCTTCGACGTTCGAACGGCGTGGTGGGTGCCGGTAGCGACGGCCGAGCGGTCTTACCGGCTCGCGGCCGACCGGACCGATGACGTTCTCGACGGAGCTAGGTTTGGGTATAGCCCCACAAGGCAGGCGGACATCCGAGGTCTGATATCGAACGGCGGCCCCGTCCGGCATGGCGGACCGCCCCTCACACCCGCTCCCCCGCCTCCATCCGCGCCAGCCATGCCGAGCCCTCCCGCAGCACCGCCTCCCGCCGGCCCTCGTCCATCCGGTCCCAGACCCGGTACATGTTGGCCATGCGGGGGTTGCCCTCGAACCGGTGCCGGTGCCGGTCCAGGAAGTGCCAGTACAGCAGGTTGAACGGGCAGGCCCCCTCGCCGACCTTCGTCTTCACCGCGTACGCGCAGCCGCCGCAGTAATCGCTCATCCGGTCGATATACGCCCCCGACGACACGTAGGGCTTTGACGCCATCAGCCCCCCGTCCGCGTGCTGGCTCATGCCGATCACGTTGGCCGACATCACCCATTCGTAGGCGTCCGCATAGGCGCCCATGAACCAGTCCTGGAGGCCCTGCGGCGACACCCCCGCCAGCAGCGCGAAATTGCCCAGGACCATCAGCCGCTGGATGTGGTGGGCATAGGCGTGCTCCATCGTCTGGCCGACGCATTCGGCCATGCAGCGCATGTCGGTCTCGCCCGACCAGTAGAACGCCGGCACCTCGCGCCCGTGCCCCAGCGCGTTGCGCGCCGCGTAGCCCGGCCCCTCCCGGAAATAGACCCCCCGCACGTATTCCCGCCAGCCGATCACCTGCCGGATGAATCCCTCCGCCGCGTTGATCGGGACCGCGCCGGCGCGCCAGGCATCCTCGACCGCGCGGCACACCTCCATCGGGCCGAGCAGCCCGGCATTGAGGTAGAGCCCGACGATCCCGTGATTCAGGAACGGCTCCCCCGCCATCATCGCGTCCTGGTGGTCGCCGAACGCGGGCAACAGCTTCGCGGCCCAGTGCGCCAGCGCCCGCCGCGCCTGCGCCCGCGTCACGGCGAACCAGAACCCGTCATGGGAATAATGGTTCGACGGGAACCGCTCGCGGACCGTGCGCAGCACCTCCTGCGTGATCGCGTCCGGGGCGAACCGCATCGGCGCCGCCCCGTCGAAGGTCCTGGGCGGCCGCTTGCGGTTGTCGTGGTCGTAGTTCCACTTGCCGCCCGCCGGCTTCTCCCCCTCCATCATCAATCCGGTCGCCCGCCGCATCTCGCGGTAGAACCACTCCATCCGCAGCTCCTTGCGCCCCGAGGCCCAGCCGTCGAACCGGGCATGGGAGGCCAGGAACCGGTCGTCCTCGAACTGGTGCACCGGCAGGGGGCAGTCCTCCAGCGCGGCGATCAGGCGGAACTCCCCCGGCTCGGTCGCCAGCACCTCGGCCGCGCCGCACTCCTGCGCCCGGCGCAGGAGCTCGCCCGTGATCGACGTGCCGGTCTCCGGATCGTCCAGCCGCGAATACCGCACGTCCCACCCGTCCGCCCGCAGCTCCTGGGCGAAATGGCGCATCGCGCTGAACAGGAACGCGATCTTCTTGGGGTGGTGGTCCACGTAGGTGGCCTCGTCCATGACCTCCGCCATGACCACCACGTCCCGCCCCCGGTCCGCCTCGCGCAGCGCCGAGAGCTCGGGCGACAGCTGGTCCCCCAGCACCAGCACGAGCCGCGGGCTCACCACGGGATCCGCGCCCCGGCGTTGTCGTAGAAGCCCCCCGACATCTCCGGCCCGGCGCGCCCGATCACGTCCCAGAGCCGCCGCGCCGCCTCCTCCGGTGGGATCGTCCGGTGCCGCCCCGCATAGTCGGCGGTGAACGGCGTCGCGACCGTGCCCGGATGCAGCAGGATCGCCGCCGCTTCCTTGTGCGTGCGCGCCATCTCCACCGCCGCGCCATGGATCAACTGGTTCAGGGCCGCCTTGGAGGCCCGGTAGGAATGCCACCCGCCGATGGCGTTGTCCCCGATGCTCCCCACCCGCGCCGACAGCGCCGCGAAGACGGACGGACGGTCCTTCGGCAGCAGCGGCAGCGCATGCTTGAGCGCGATCATCGGCCCCAGCGCGTTCACCGCGAAGGCCGCCGCGAGCCCCTCGGGCGTCACCTCCGCGATCCGCTTCTCGGGCGCCTCGCGCCCCGGCGCCAGCGCCCCCACCGCCACGACCACCGCGTCGATGCCCGGCTCCAGCGCGCCGAGCGCCGCGGCGACGGCGGCCTCGTCGGTCAGGTCCGGGCCGCCCTCCGAGCGCGCCAGCCGCTCCACGACCATGCCGCGCCCCTCGGCCTCCGCCGCCATGGCGCCGCCGATCCCGCCCGACGCCCCGATGATCAACACCCGTTCCATGCCACCCCAGCTAACGGCGCCGGGGGATTTTCAAGGGGCCGCGACCCCCTCGAGGCGGGGAGCGCGAGGGGCCTGCGGCCCCCCGCCCCCTTTCCCGTTGATCCCCTCGCCCGGATCGGTAGTCTCCCCCCATGTCCAGCCTGCTCCTCCTTAGCCTCCGCTGAGCGCGCCCCATCCGGCGCCGCGCGCTCGGACGGGATCAGCGCCGGAGGACCAGGCAAGGACCGGACACATGGACCGCGTGAAGATCTTCGACACCACCCTGCGCGACGGCGAGCAATCGCCCGGCGCCACCATGACCCACGACCAGAAGCTCCAGATCGCCGAGATCCTCGACGACATGGGCGTCGACATCATCGAGGCCGGCTTCCCCATCGCCTCCGAAGGCGATTTCGAGGCGGTGGCGGAGATCGCGCGCCGCACCGGGCGCGCCGTCGTCTGCGGCCTCGCCCGGGCGCAGATCGGCGACATCGACCGCGCCTGGGAGGCCGTGCGACACGCCGCGCGCCCCCGCATCCACACCTTCATCGGCACCTCGCCCCTGCACCGCGCGATCCCGAACCTGACGATGGACGAGATGGCGCAGCGCATCCACGACTGCGTCACCCACGCCCGCAACCTCTGCGAGGACGTGCAGTGGTCCTCCATGGACGCGACGCGCACCGAGTGGGAGTTCCTCGCCCGCACCGTCGACATCGCCATCCGCGCCGGCGCCACCACGATCAACATCCCCGACACGGTCGGCTACACCGCCCCGGCCGAGAGCGCGGCCCTCATCCGCCGCCTCATCGCCGAGGTGGAGGGCGCGGGCGACGTGACCTTCGCCACCCATTGCCATGACGACCTCGGCATGGCGACGGCCAACGCCCTCGCCGCCGTCGAGGGCGGCGCCCGGCAGGTCGAGTGCACGATCAACGGGCTGGGCGAGCGCGCCGGCAACACCGCGCTGGAGGAGGTCGTGATGGCCCTCCGGGTCCGGCGCGACATCCTGCCCTACGAGACCGGCATCGATTCCCGGCGCCTGATGCAGGCCTCCCGCCTCGTCGCCTCCGTGTCGGGCTTCGCGGTGCAGTACAACAAGGCCATCGTCGGCAAGAACGCCTTCGCCCACGAGAGCGGCATCCACCAGGACGGGATGCTGAAGAACGCCGAGACCTTCGAGATCATGCGCCCCGAGGATGTCGGCCTGACCGAGACGTCGATCGTCATGGGCAAGCATTCGGGCCGCGCGGCCCTGCGCTCCAAGCTGCGCGAGCTCGGCTTCGATCTCGGCGACAACCAGCTCCGCGACGTGTTCGTCCGCTTCAAGGCCCTGGCCGACAGCAAGAAGGAGATCACCGGCGACGACCTCCTGGCCCTGATGCAGACCGGCGAGCGCGCCGCCGCCGACACCATCCTGGTCGAGCGCCTGCGCGTCGTGTGCGGCACCGAGGGCCGCGCCGAGGCCGAGCTGAGCCTCACCATCGACGGCGCCGCGCAGCACGCCACCGCCGAGGGGGACGGCCCCGTCGACGCCGCCTTCAACGCGGTGAAGGCCCTGGTCGAGCACCGCGCCCGGCTCCAGCTCTTCCAGGTCTCCGCCGTGACCGAGGGCACCGACGCCCAGGCCACCGTCACCGTGCGCCTGGAGGAGGAGGGCCGCGTCGTCACCGGGCAGTCCGCCGCCACCGACACGGTCGTCGCCAGCGTGCGCGCCTACGTCAACGCGCTCAACCGCCTGATCGAGCGCCGCGCCCGCGTCGGCACCGACCGCAAGATGGTCGACTACCGGCAGTCCGTGTGAGGCGGGGGGCGGACCGCGGCCGCCCCCGGCCCTCAGAGCCGCATCGCCCGCAGCATCGCCTCCAGGCGGAGGCGCGGGAACGCCCCGCCGCCCCAGGCCGGCGCGGCGTCCGGGTCGAGCAGCCGCGACCGCCGGCCGCCCACGTGGTTGCGGAACACGTCGCCCGCCATCTGGCTGTCGGCCTCGGTGTGGACCGCGCGCAGCCACATCGGGCGGTCCGTCCGCACGATGCCGGGCCCGTCGCGGTCGATCTTCGAATGGCTCCCGATCGAGAAGACCGATTGCGGATCGTCCCCGACCTCCAGCAGGGCGAGGCCCTGCGCGTTGCCCGGATAGGCGATGCGCGCCACCTGCACGCGCCGCCCGTCCGCCGCCGGCCGCGCGTAGAGCCCGTCGGCGAAGGAGATGACCGTGCCGTGCGGGCGCGCCGCAGCCGCCGCCCGCAGCGCCCCGACGAACGCGTGCGACAGCCCGTCGTCGTCGTCGAGCCGGAAGGACGCGCGCGCCCGGGCCGTCCCCGCCCCCCGCAGGATCGCGGCCGAGGCGGCGCGCACGTCGACATCGGGCGCCGTCCGCCCGATCCGAAGGTACGGCCGGCCCTCCGCCAGCGCCGCCAGCCGGTCGTGATAGCGCTCCGGCATCCGGTCGGACGTCATCGCGTGCACGCTGAAGCGCCCGTCGCCCTGGGCGTCCAGGCTCGGCAGCGTGATCGCCTCGAAGAGGGCGAAGCGCCGCTCCAGGCGCGCCGGCGAGAACAGGTCCGCCAGGTAGTCCTCGGGCGCGCGCGCCCGGCCGATGTTCCAGGCGCCCGCGCCGCGATCCACGAGCATGCTGAAGCGGATCAGGCCGATCACGTCGACATCCGTGTCGGCAATGGCGGGTGTCATCGTCGACGAGACCTCATCGAACCGGCGCCGCGGCGGGTAGCACGCGCCCGGCACCGGCACAACGACGCCCCCCCCGCGTGCGCCCGCCGGCCGCTCCCGTCCGCGCTCGCTTCCCTCTGGCGGCCGGCGGGTCTATGTGCCGTGCGGTCCCCGGCCGCGCCGCCCACGATCCGCCCATTGGAGCACGTCCCCGCCATGTCCTTCCTGTCCGGCCTCTTCTCGACCGACATGGCCATCGACCTCGGCACCGCGAACACGCTCGTCTACGTCAAGGGCCGCGGCATCATCCTCAACGAGCCCTCGGTCGTCGCCTATCAGGTCAAGGACGGCGTGAAGAAGGTCCTCGCCGTGGGCGAGGACGCCAAGCTGATGCTCGGCCGCACGCCCGGCACGATCCAGGCGATCCGCCCCATGCGCGAGGGCGTGATCGCCGATTTCGACGTCGCCGAGGAGATGATCAAGCACTTCATCCGCAAGTGCCACAAGCGCACGACCTTCTCGAAGCCCAAGATCATCGTCTGCGTGCCCCACGGCGCCACCCCCGTCGAGAAGCGCGCCATCCGGCAGTCCGTGCTCTCCGCCGGCGCCCGCCGCGCCGGCCTCATCGCCGAGCCGATCTCGGCCGCCATCGGCGCCGGCATGCCCATCACCGACCCCACCGGGAACATGGTCGTCGACATCGGCGGCGGCACCACCGAGGTCGCGGTCCTCTCCCTCGGGGACATCGTCTACGCGCGCTCGGTGCGGGTCGGCGGCGACCGCATGGACGAGGCGATCATCTCCCACCTGCGCCGGCAGCATAACCTCCTGATCGGCGAGGCCACGGCCGAGCGCATCAAGACCTCCATCGGCACCGCCCGCATGCCGGACGACGGCCGCGGCGCCTCGATGCGCATCCGCGGGCGCGACCTGCTGAACGGCGTGCCCAAGGAGACCGAGATCAACCAGGCCCAGGTCGCGGAAGCCCTCTCCGAGCCGGTGCAGCAGATCTGCGAGGCCGTGATGACCGCGCTCGAGGCGACGCCCCCCGACCTCGCCGCCGACATCGTCGACCGCGGCGTCATGCTCACCGGCGGCGGCGCGCTCCTCGGACGAGCTCGACCTCGCGCTGCGCGAGCAGACCGGGCTCGGCGTCTCCATCGCCGACGAGCCGCTCAACTGCGTGGCGCTCGGCACCGGCAAGGCCCTGGAATACGAGCACAAGCTGCGCCACGTGATCGACTACGACAGCTAGGGACCGCCCGAGGAGCGCCCATGCCCGCCATCCGGCCCAACGCGCAGGACTATCGCGGCCCGCTGCGGCGGGTCTTCGCGCTGGGCGCGATCGTGCTGTGCCTCGCGCTGTTCCTCGTCTGGCGGATCGACAGCCCGCGCGTCGAGCGCATCCGCGCCGACGTGGTCGACGCGATCGTGCCCCGCCTCGACTGGGCGCTCGCCCCGCTGGGCGCCGCCACCGGCATGGCGCAGGACTTCCGCTCCTATGCCCGCATCCACGAGCAGAACCGCGAGCTTCGCCGCGAGCTCCAGCAGATGCAGGCCTGGAAGGAGGCCGCCCTCCAGCTCGAGCAGCAGAACGCCCGCCTGCTGGAGCTCAACAACGTCCGCCTGGACCCGCGCCACACCTGGATCACGGGCCGCGTCATGGCCGACAGCGGCTCGCCCTTCCGCCAGTCGGTCCTCCTGAACGTGGGCGCGCGCGACGGCGTGACCGACGGATGGGCCGCGATGGACGGGCTCGGCCTCGTGGGGCGCATCTCCGGGACCGGGCGGCGCACCGCCCGCGTGATCCTCCTGACCGACGGCGCCTCGCGCCTGCCGGTCACGATCCAGCCCTCGGGCGCCACGGCCATCGCGCAGGGCGACAACGGCGCCGCCCCCGCGCTCGACTTCGTCGAGGACCCGGAGGCCGTGCGCCCCGGCGACCGGATCGTCTCCTCCGGGGATGGCGGCGTCTTCCCGCCCGGCCTCCTGATCGGGCAGGTCGCGGTCGACGCGGGCGGCCGACTGCGCGCGCGCCTCGCGGCCGATTACGGCCGGCTCGAGTTCCTCCGCGTCATCCGCGCCCGCCCGCCCGAGGCCGTGACCGACCCCGGCCGCCTGATCGGCCCGGTGCGGGCACCCGCGATGGGGCCGGACCCCGCCGATCCCGCGGCAGACGGCTCCCGCGCAGCCGACCCCACCGCGGATGGCCCCACCGCGGATGGCCCCACCGCGGGTGGCCCGGACGCGGCCAGCATCGAGGACGCCGTCGCCGCCGCCCGGGAGTCCGGCGGATGAGCCTCCCGTCCTCCCCCGCCCGCGTCGCGGCCGGCCGCGCCGGCTACCTCGCGCTGGCCGCCGCGATCACCGTGCTCGCCATGCTGCCCGGCGAGGCCCTGCCCCGCCGCTGGCCCGTGCCGGACGTGCTCCTCCTCCTGACGCTGGCCTGGCTGGTGCGGCGCCCCGCGCACCTGCCGGTCGCCTCGCTGGCCTTCGTGTTCCTCGCGGCGGATTTCGTCACCGGCCATCCGCCCGGCCTGCGCGCCGCGCTGGTCCTTCTGGCGGCCGAGCACCTGCGCGCCCGCGCCCACCTGCCGGAGGGGTTCGCCGCCGAATGGGCCCGCGCCGGGGCCATCGTCCTGGGCATCGCGGTGGCCGAGCGGGCGCTCATGAGCCTCACGCTCACCCCCGCGCCCGATCTCGGCCCCGTCCTGCTGCGTGCGATCTCCGGCGCGCTGCTCTATCCTGTCCTCGCGGCCTGCGCCGCGCTCGTCCTCGGCCTGCGCCGGCGCCCCGTGCCCGGCCGCGCCCGCGCCGCCCCGAAGGAGGCCTCCGCATGAAGCGCACCGCCGCCGACACCGCGCTCTCGGCGCGCCGCATCTCGCGCCGGAGCCTCGTCCTGGGCGGGGCGCAGCTCGGCATCGCCGCCCTCCTCGCCGCCCGCATGCACCAGCTCCAGGTCGAGGAGGCCGACCAGTTCCGCCTCCTGGCCGAGGAGAACCGCATCAACCTGCGCCTCCTGCCCCCCGCCCGCGGGCAGATCTTCGACCGCGAGGGGCGGCTCATCGCCGGCAACGTCGCCAACTACCGCGTCGTCATCGTGCGCGAGGACGCCGGCGACGTGGAGGCCGTCCTCGCCCGCCTGCGCACCCTCGTCGAGATCGACGAGGACGACCTCGAGCGCGCGCGCCGCGAGCTGGCCCGCCGCTCGCCCTTCGTCCCCGTCGCCATCGCCGACCGCCTGACCTGGGAGGAGCTCTCCCGCGTCGCGGTCAACGCCCCCGCCCTGCCCGGCATCACCCCCGAGGTCGGCCTGAGCCGGGACTACCCGCTCGGTCCCGATTTCGCCCATGTGGCGGGCTATGTCGGCCCGGTCAGCGACTACGACCTCTCCAAGCTGGAGGATCCCGACCCCCTCCTGCAGATCCCGCGCTTCCAGATCGGCAAGACCGGGGTTGAGAACAAGCTGGAGGCGAGCCTGCGCGGCGCCGCCGGCGCCAAGCGGATCGAGGTCAACGCCGCCGGCCGCGTCATGCGCGAGATCGGCCGCCAGATCCCCCGCCCCGGCGCCGACGTGCAGCTCACCGTGGATGCCGGCCTGCAATCCTTCGTCCAGGCCCGCCTCGCCGGGGAGAGCGCCGCCGCCGTCGTGATGGACGTGCAGAGCGGCGACCTCCTGGCCGTCGGCAGCGCGCCCAGCTTCGATCCCAACCTCTTCATCCGCGGCATCTCCTCGGCCGATTACGGGACCCTGACCGCCGACGACCACCGCCCCCTGGCGACCAAGTCGGTCCAGGGCGCCTACCCCCCCGGCTCCACGTTCAAGATGATGGTCGCCCTCGCCGCGCTCGAGGCCGGCGTCGTCGGCCCCGGCGACACCGTCTGGTGCCCCGGCTACACCGAGCTCGGCAACCGCCGCTTCCATTGCTGGAAGCGTGGCGGCCACGGCAACATGGACCTGAACGAGAGCCTCGAGCAGTCCTGCGACGTCTACTATTACGAGATGGCGCAGCGCGTCGGCATCGACGCGATCGCCGCCATGTCCCGCCGCTTCGGCCTGGGCGAGGATTTCGGCGACCTGCCGCTCTCGGCCGTGCGCACCGGGATCATGCCGGACAAGGCCTGGAAGCGCGACCGCCACGACGCCGCCTGGCGCGTCGGCGACACGCTCAACGCCTCCATCGGGCAGGGCTACGTCCTGTCCACGCCGCTCCAGCTCGCGGTCATGACCGCGCGCATCGCCTCGGGCCGCGCGGTGATGCCCCGCCTCGTGCACCGCGTGGACGGCGTGCCCGTGGACGTGCCCGAGGCGGCGCCGCTCGACGTCTCGGTCCGCGCCCTGGGCCTCGTGCGCGGCGGCATGGACGCGGTCTCCAACGCCGCGCGCGGCACCGCCCGTCGCTCGCGCACCGTCGGCGGTATCCGCATGGCCGGCAAGACCGGCACCTCCCAGGTGCGCAACATCACCGCCGAGGAGCGCGCCCGCGGCGTCATCAGCAACGAGCAGCTTCCCTGGAACCGTCGCGACCACGCCCTGTTCGTCGGCTACGCCCCCTACGAATCCCCCCGCTACGCGATCTCCGTCATCGTCGAGCATGGCGGCGGCGGCTCCGTCGCGGCCGCCCCCCCGGCGCGCGACATCCTCCTTTGGGCGCTCCATCGCGGCCGCCCCCCGATCGAGACCTACCCCTCCGACCAGCGCGGCCGCATCGCCACCATGTACGACGAGATGGCCGCCCGCCCCGTGCCCGGCGCCCCCGGCACCGCCGAGTCCGAGGCGTGAGCTATCTCGAGAGCCAGTACCGCGCCGTCCCCACGGGCGCGGCCAAGATCCTCCATCTCAACTGGCCGCTCACGGTCCTGATCTGCGCCGCGGCGAGCGCGGGCGTGCTGATGCTCTATTCCGTCGCCGGCGGCTCCTGGACGCCCTGGGCCGGCCCGCAGGCGGAGCGCTTCGGCGTGGGGCTCCTGGCGATGCTCGTCATCGGCCTCGTGCCGATCTGGTTCTGGCGCAACCTCTCGGCCCTCGCCTACGCGCTCGGCCTGGCGCTCCTCGTCGGGGTGGAGCTCGTCGGCGAGACCCGCGGCGGCGCGACCCGCTGGCTCGACCTGGGCGGCTTCCGCCTCCAGCCCTCGGAGCTGATGAAGGTCGCTCTCGTGATGATGCTGGCCGCCTATTACGACTGGCTCCCGGTGCGCCGCGTGAGCCACCCGTTCTGGGTGGCGCTCCCCGTCGTCCTGATCCTGATCCCCACCGCCCTGGTCCTCGACCAGCCCGACCTGGGCACCTCGATCCTGCTCGTCGCGGGCGGCGGCGTCGTCATGTTCTGCGCCGGCGTGTCCTGGTGGTACTTCGGCGCCGTGATCGCGGCCGGCGTGGGCACCGTCTACGCCGTCCTCGAGGGCCGCGGCACCGAATGGGCCCTCCTCGAGGAGTATCAGTACCGCCGCATCGACACCTTCCTCGACCCCTCGGTCGACCCGCTGGGCGCGGGCTACAACATCACCCAGGCGACCATCGCGCTCGGCTCGGGCGGCTGGTCGGGCAAGGGCTTCATGCAGGGCACGCAGAGCCGCCTGAACTTCCTGCCCGAGAAGCAGACCGACTTCATCTTCACCACCCTGGCCGAGGAGTTCGGCTTCGTCGGCGGCGTCTCGCTCCTGGCGATCTACGTGGGGATCACGGTGTTCTGCATCCTCACCGCGCTGCGCACCCGCGACCGCTTCGCCTCGCTCCTCTCCCTGGGCATCGGCGCGACCTTCTTCCTCTACTTCTCGGTCAACATGGCGATGGTCACCGGCCTCGCGCCCGTGGTCGGCGTGCCCCTGCCGCTGGTCTCCTACGGCGGCTCGGCCATGCTCGTCCTCCTGGGCGCCTTCGGCCTGGTGCAGAGCGCGCATGTCCACCGCCCCCGCCGTGGCTGAGATCGCCGCCGCCGGGGGACCCACCGTCGCGCTCGTCGCGGACCCGGGCGCCCGCGCCCGCTACGCCGCGCCGCTGGCCGCCGCCCTCGCATCGGCGGTCCCCGGCGCCCGCCTGCTCGAGCCCGGCGCCACGCCGACGCCGCCGCCGACTGGCTCGTGCTGCAGGACCTCCCGGAGGGGTTCGACGCCGCGGCCTTCCCGCGCGCCCGCGCGGCCCTCGCGCTCTGGGCCGGGGTGGACCGGATGATGCCCCGCCTGCCCGCGTCCCTGCCCCTCGTCCGCCTGATCGACCCCGAGGGCCTGACCGCCGGCATGACCGAATGGGTGCTCGGCCACGCCCTGCGCCATCATCTGGGGATGGACCGCTATCTCGGCGCCGCCCCGCACTGGGACCGCCACCTGCCGCCCCTCGCCGCCGACCGGCGCGCCGGCGTCCTCGGACTGGGCGCGCTCGGCGCCGCCGCGGCGGCCGCGCTCGCCCGGCTCGGCTTCGACACGGCCGGCTGGTCCCGCTCGCCCAAGGACGTGCCAGGCGTCGCGTCCCACACCGGCGCGGACGGCCTGCGCGCGGTCGTCTCGCGCTCCGACATCCTGATCCTCCTCGTCCCTCGCACGCCCGAGACCGAAGGCCTGATGGACGCCGAGCGCCTGTCCTGGATGCCTGAGGGGTCCGCCCTCCTGAACCCCGGCCGCGGCGCCCTGATCGACGAGGACGCGCTCCTCGCGGCGCTGGAGGCCGGCCGCCCCGCCGCCGCCACGCTCGACACGTTCCGCACCGAACCGCTGCCGGCGGACCACCCGTTCTGGCCGCACCCGGCAATCACGATCACGCCGCATGTCGCCTCGGCCACGCGCCCGGCCTCCGCCACCCGCGCCGCGGCGGCCAACATCGCCCGCGCCCTCCGCGGCGCGCCGATGGAGGGCCTCGTCGACCGCGCCCGCGGCTACTGAGGCGTCCGCGCCCGTATGGCCGCCGCCGCGCCGGACCCGGTCCGGGGCGGCCCCTCGAGGGCCCTCACCGCAACCGCGGCGGCCCGTCCGATCCCGGCGCCCGCGGCCCCGCCGCGCGCGGCGCCTCGGGCAGGTCGAAGCGCAGGCCCACCTTCGCGAGCCGCGCCGCCACCGGGTCCGCGGCGCGCAGGAACGCGACGTCCAGCGTCCCCGCCTCCACCCCCGAGAAGGTCAGCGCCTCGGCCGCCGCGCGCGCCAGGGACGGCTCCGCCCCCGGCGCCGCGCCGACGAAGGCCAGGAGATGCGTGCGCCGCCCGCCCCGGTAGGTCACGCCCGCGAGGTAGGCCGCCACCGCCAGCCCCGCCGCGGCGGCGAGCCGCGCGTCCAGCGCCCGGAGCAGCGGCTCGGGCAGGCCCGCGGGCGCGCGCACCTCCTCGGGCACGCCCTCTGCCTCCTCCGGCACCGCCGCCGCGGTCTCGGCGAGCCAGTCCACGGCCTCGGCGGGCAGCAGGATCGAGGACGGCGCCACCCCGAGGTTCACGCCCAGACCGATCCCCCGCCCGGCCAGGAGCCCAACCGCCACCCGCCCCGCCATCGCGGCATAGGGCGCCGGCCCCCCGGTGAACGCCGCCACCCGGTGCTCCCGGTCGAAGATAAGCGCCACCGGCCCGTCCTCCAGGTCGAAGAGCCGCGGCTCGACGCTGTCCCCCTCCGCCTCCCGCTCCAGCAGCAGGAACGCCTCCCCCGCCGCCAGCCGTCCGTAGAAGCGCAGGCGCGGCGCGTCCTCCCCGTCCGGGGCCGCCGCCATCTCGGCATAGGCCGCGTCCAGGGGCGTGGTCTCTCCGGGCGCGCCGGAGGCCTCTCCGCTCACGACAGCGCCTCCGCCACGCGCGCGCGCAGCGCCGGCACCGTCTCCGCCTCGAACCAGGGGTTGCGCCTGAGCCAGCCGGTGTTGCGCCAGGACGGGTGCGGCAGCGGCCAGAGGTCCGGCGCATGGCGCCGCCAGTCCGCGACCAGCGTCGTCACGCCCCCCCTCGCCGCCGCGCCCAGGTGCCAGCGCTGCGCGTGCCCCCCGATCAGGAGGGTGAGCCGGATGCGCGGCAGCCGCTCCAGGATCGCCGCCCGCCACGTCGCGGCGCACACGGGCGGCGGCGGCAGGTCGGAGCCCGCCGCGTCGTAGCCCGGAAAGCAGAACGCCATCGGCACGATCCCCACCCGGTCCCGGTCGTAGAACGTCGCCTCGTCCACGCCCATCCACTCCCGAAGCCGCACGCCCGAGCGATCCCAGAACGGCGTGTTCGCCTCGTGCACCCGCAGGCCCGGCGCCTGCGACGCGATCAGCACCCGCGCGCCGCCCTCGAACCAGATCACCGGATTGGGGCGGTGCGCCGTCGCGGTGGCGGCGAACCGCTCGGCGCAGATCGTGCAGCCCGCGAGGCGGGACTTGAGGGCGGGCAGCGTCTCCATCCGGACAGGCCTAGCGCGCCCGGCGCCCGGCGGCCATGCGCATGGCATGTGCATGCGTTGTGCATGGCTTGTGCATCCGCCCTCCGGCCGCCAGAACCGCGCGGAGCGGAGCGGGCGGGGAACGGCATGTACAAGGTCTGGAACTTCGTCACGAACTATTCGCTCCTGCTCATCGCGGGGGCGATCATCGCTCTGATCTGGGCCAACATCGACCCGCACTCCTACCATGCGATCGTCGAATTCCCGATCTGGTTCAACGACTTCGTCGGCGCCGACCTCCACCATTGGGAGGAGATGATGGGCGAGGACGCCCACGCGTTCGACAACCGCCTCGGCCTGGTGCCGCCCGAGAGGGTCCTCACCTTCCACTACCTCGTGAACGACGTGCTGATGGCCTTCTTCTTCGCCATCGCCGCCAAGGAGGTCTGGGAGGCCGTCATCCTCAAGAACGGCTCCCTGCGCGGCAAGAAGGCCGCCACCCCCCTGTTCGCGACCTTCGGCGGCATGGCCGGACCGGTCGCGGTCTATCTGGGCCTCGCCTATTTCGTCTTCGGCTCGGAGACATACGACGCGGTCGCCAACGGCTGGGCCGTGCCCACCGCCACCGACATCGCGTTCTCCTACCTCGTCGGACGCCTCGTCTTCGGCGCGGGGCATCCGGCGGTGCGGTTCCTGCTGCTCCTCGCCATCGCGGACGACGCGGCCGGCCTCGTGATCCTCGCCGTGTTCTACCCGTCGGGGGAGCTCGCGCCCGAGATGCTGCTTCTCTCCCTGGGCGCGGCGCTCGGCGTGTTCTTCCTGGCCAACTGGCTTCCCCGGCGCCTGGACCGCGGCGATCAGCTCCGCCCCCGGTCGAGTTTCGCACGCGAAACATTGGGCTTCTGGCCCTACCTGATCGCAGGCGCCCTGAGCTGGTACGGCTTCGCCGAGGCCGGGCTGCACCCGGCGCTGGGCCTCCTGCCGATCGTGCCGACCATCCCCCATGCCGACCGCGCCTTCGGTTTCTTCTCCGACGCCGAGAAGCACCTGACCGACCTGCTCAACCGCATCGAGCACATGCTCAAGCATCCGGTCGAGGTGATCCTCTTCTTCTTCGGCCTCCTCAACGCGGGGGTCGAGTTCGGCGCCATCGGCGAGCCGACCTGGCTCGTGCTCGCCGGCCTGATGATCGGCAAGCCGGCGGGGGTCCTGCTGTTCGGCTGGCTCGGGGCGAGCGTGTTCAGGCTCGGGCTGCCGGCCGGGATGCGCATCGTCGACCTCTTCGTGATCGGCTGCGTCGCCGCCATCGGCTTCACCGTCAGCCTCTTCATCGCCGCCGTCGCCTTCGACCCGGGCCCGGTGCAGGACGCGGCCAAGATGGGCGCGCTCTTCAGCTTCGCGGCGGCCGCCGTCTCCCTCGCCGCCGGCAAGCTCACCGGCGTGAGGAAGCAGCACGGATGAATGCGATGCGCCCCGTCGAGATCGCGGCGCGCCATCCGGCACGCCTCGCCAACGACGCGCCCCTCACGGTGATCGCCGGCCCCTGCCAGCTCGAGAGCGGCGCGCATGCCGAGCATATCGCCGGCACCATGCTGGAGGCCTGCCGCGCCGCCGGCGCCGGCTTCGTGTTCAAGGGCAGCTACGACAAGGCCAACCGCACCTCGCTCGAAGGCCGCCGCGGCCTGGGCATGGACGAGGGGCTCGCCGTCCTCGCCCAGGTGAAGGCGGCGCTCGGCGTGCCCGTGCTCACGGACGTGCACGCGCCCGACCATTGCGCCCCCGTGGCCGAGGTGGCCGACATCCTCCAGATCCCGGCCTTCCTCTGCCGCCAGACGGACCTGCTGCTCGCCGCCGGCCGCACCGGCGCCGCGATCAACGTCAAGAAGGGTCAGTTCCTCGCCCCCTGGGACATGGCCCGCGTGGCCGAGAAGGTGG
Source organism: uncultured Alphaproteobacteria bacterium (assembly GCA_963832275.1). Taxonomy (GTDB): domain Bacteria; phylum Pseudomonadota; class Alphaproteobacteria; order Rhodobacterales; family Rhodobacteraceae; genus Hasllibacter. The sequence continues at coordinate 1,877,900 of CAWHTQ010000019.1, read as the reverse complement.
CCTCCACCGGCAACGCGCGCATCGTCCTGACCGAGCGGGGCGTCTCCTTCGGCTACAACGCGCTGGTCGCCGACATGCGCGCCCTGCCCACGATGATGCGCACCGGCTACCCCGTGGTCATGGACGCGACGCACTCCGTCCAGCAGCCCGGCGGCCTGGGCGGCGCCTCCGGGGGCCAGCGCGAGTTCGCCCCCGTCATGGCCCGCGCCGCCGTCTCCCTCGGCATCGCCGGGGTGTTCATCGAGACGCACGAGGACCCGGACACCGCCCCATCGGACGGGCCGAACATGATCCCGCTCGCGCGGATGCCGGCCCTGATCGAGAGCCTGATGGCCTTCGACCGGCTGGCCAAGGCCGATCCCCTCCACGTCTAGCCCGTAGGCGCCGCCGCCCGGGTGCGTTAGGGGAGGCGAAACGCCACGAACGCACCGGATCGTCCCCATGATGAAGCCCCTCCCCGACGTCGCCCCGAACACCTGGGCCTTCCTGCGCGACCCGATGATCAAGCCCACGGGCTTTCGCGAGTACGACGCGCGCTGGCTCTACCCGCAGGAGATCAACCTGCCCGGCATGGTCGCCCTGGGCCTGGGCCTCGGCACGCAGATGCGCCGCCGCGGGATCGAGCCGCGCATCGCGGTCGCGAACGACTACCGGGACTACTCGCTCGCCATCAAGCTGGCCGTCATCCAGGGCCTGATGCGCGCCGGCATCCACGTGCAGGACATCGGCCCGGCCGTCTCCCCCATGGCCTATTTCGCGCAGTTCCACCTGGACGCGCCGGCGGTGGCGATGATCACCGCCTCCCACAACCCCAACGGCTGGACCGGGGTGAAGATGGGCTTCGAGCGCCCCCTGACGCATGGGCCGGACGAGATGTCCGAGCTGAAGGGGATCGTCCTCGGCGGCGATTTCGACGAGACCGAGGGCGGGGCCTACGAGTTCGTGGACGGCGTGCGCGAGGCCTATATCGACGACCTCGTCGGCGATTTCCGCATGACCCGCAAGCTCAAGGTCGTGTGCGCCACGGGCAACGGCACCGCCTCCGCCTTCGCCCCCGAGGTGTTCGAGCGGATCGGGGTGGAGGTCGTGCCCTCCCACAACGAGCTCGACTACACCTTCCCCAACTACAATCCGAACCCCGAGGCGATGGAGATGCTGCACGACATGGCCGCCTCGGTGAAGGCGTCGGGCGCGGACCTCGCGCTCGGCTTCGACGGGGACGGCGACCGCTGCGGCGTGGTGGACGACGAGGGCGAGGAGATCTTCGCCGACATCGTGGGCGTCATCATGGCGCGCGACCTCTCGGCCATCCACGAGAACGCCACCTTCGTGGCCGACGTGAAGTCCACCGGCCTCTTCGCCTCCGACCCGGTGCTGCGGGCGAACGGCGCCAAGGCCGATTACTGGAAGACCGGGCATTCCCACATGAAGCGGCGCGTGCACGCGCTGGGCGCGCTGGCGGGGTTCGAGAAGTCGGGGCACTACTTCATGGCCCCGCCCATCGGCCGCGGCTACGACTGCGGCGCCCGCGTCGCGGTCGAGATCTGCAAGATGCTCGACCGCAACCCGGACAAGTCCATGTCCGACCTGCGCCGCGCCCTGCCCAAGGTCTGGAACACGCCGACCATGTCCCCCTACGCGGCGGACGAGGAGAAATACGACATCCTGGAGCGCATCGTCGCGCGCCTCGTGAAGCGCGGCGAGGAGGGCGGCGCCCTCGGCGGCGTGCCGATCAAGGAGGTGGTGACGGTCAACGGCGCCCGCGTGCAGCTCGAGAACGGCGGCTGGGGCCTGGTGCGCGCCTCCTCCAACACGCCCAACCTCGTCGTCGTCTGCGAGAGCCCCGAGAGCGAGCGAGCAGCTGCGCGCGATCTTCGAGGACCTCGACGCCGTGATCCGCGAGGAGCCCGCCGTCGGCCCGTACGACCAGACGTTCTGAGCCGTGGCGGACCTCCTGCGCGCCAACGACCCGCAGGAGGGGCACCCCGCCTCCTGGTATGCGGCAACCGCGGGCGAGCCGCCCCGTTTTTCGTCGCTCCAGGGCGAGGTCCGCTGCGATCTGGCCATCGTTGGCGGCGGTTTCACCGGGCTCTCGGCCGCGCTCGCGGCGGCGGCGGCCGGCGCGTCGGTGGTGCTGGTGGAGGCGCGCCGGATCGGCTTCGGCGCGTCGGGCCGCAACGGGGGTCAGGTCGGCAGCGGGCAGCGGCTGTCGCTCTCCGAGCTGGAGGCGCGCTTCGGCCCGGAGCGCGGCCTGGGCCTCTGGCGCATCGGCGAGGACGCGAAGGTGACCTGCCGGCGGCTCGTCGCGTCCCATGCGCCGGACGCGGACTGGCGCCCCGGCATCGCCCATCTCGAATATACCGCGCGCGGCGCGGATGCCGCCGCCGCCGAGATGCGCCATGTCGCCGCCCGCACCGGCGCGTTGGAGGCCGAAGCCCTCGACGCCGCCGCCGCCGCGCGCCTGACGGGCAGCCCTCGCTTCGCCGGCGGCGTGCTGGACCGGACCGCCGGGCACCTGCACCCCCTGCGCCTCGCCTTCGGCCTCGCGCGCGCCGCCGCCGCCGCCGGCGCCGCCATCCACGAGGGCAGCCGCGCCCACCGGATCACCCCCGGCGCCGAGCCGATCCTCCACACCGACCGGGGCCGCGTGGTCGCGAAGCGCATCCTCCTCGCCGGCAACGGCTACCTCCGCGGCCTCGACGCCCGCGTGGACGCTCGCGTCCTGCCGATCAACAATTTCATCGTCACGACCGAGCCCCTGCCCGGCCTGATGGCCGAGCCGGTCGCCGCCTACGATTCCAACTTCGTCGTCAACTACTGGCGCCAGTCTCCGGACCACCGCCTGATCTTCGGCGGGGGCGAGACATGGGGCCGCCGCTTCCCGCGCGATATCGCAGGCCTCGTCCGCCGCCCGCTGGAGCGCGTCTATCCGCAGCTGAAGGGCGTGCGCATCGACCACGCCTGGGGCGGCACGCTCGCCATCACGGTCTCGCGCCTGCCCCACATCGCCGAGCCCGCGCCGGGCCTCCTGAGTGCCGCCGGTTATTCCGGCCACGGCGTCGCGCTGGCCTGCCATGCCGGGGCGCTCGCGGCGCGGCGGGCCGCCGGCCCCTGCCCCGACTGGGACGCGCTCGCATCCCTGCCGGCGCGGCCCTTCCCCGGCGGTCGGCTCGGCCGCGCCGCGCTCCTGCCGCTCGCCATGGGCGCCTTCGCATTGCGCGATCGCGTAGGCCTGTAGCGCGCCGGCGATGGACGGCGGTGGCCCGCGAGCGTAGGCATCCGCGCATGACCGAGCACGTTCCACAGAGCTGGGAAGCCCGCGCGGGCGCCACCGCGTTCCACGGCTTCACCGACCTTCCCTCCGTCCATCGTCGCGGCGAGGTCGTGCTCACCCACGGCACCGGCTCGCATGTCGTGGACGTGAACGGCCGCCGCTATCTCGACGCGAACGCGGGGCTCTGGAACATGGTCGCCGGCTGGGACCATCCGGGCCTCACCCGCGCCGCGCAGGAGCAGTACGCGCGCTTCCCCGGCTATCACGCCTTCTTCGGCCGCATGTCCGACCGCACGGTGGAACTGTCGGAGACGCTGATCGCCGTCTCCCCGTTCGAGCGCGGACGCGTCTTCTACACCAACTCGGGATCCGAGGCGAACGACACCCTGGTCAAGATGCTGTGGTTCCTCGGCCGGGCCGAGGGCGGCCCCGAGCGGCGCACGATCCTGACCCGCGCGAACGGCTATCACGGCGTCACCGCCGTCAGCGCGTCCATGACGGGAAAGTCCTACAACGCGGTCTTCGGCCTGCCGCTGCCCGGCTTCGTGCACCTGACATGCCCCCATTTCTGGCGCGAGGGGCGCGCGGGCGAGGACGAGGCCGCGTTCACCGCCCGCCTCGCCGCCGAGCTGGAGGACGTGATCGCCCGCGAGGGCGCGAACACCATCGCCGCCTTCGTCGCCGAGCCGGTGATGGGCGCGGGCGGCGTGATCCCCCCGCCCGCGGGCTACTTCCAGGCGGTCGCGCCGATCCTGCGCCGCCACGGCATCCCCCTGATCGCGGACGAGGTCATCACCGGGTTCGGCCGCACCGGCGCGCCCTGGGGCTGCGAGGCGCTCGGCTTCGTCCCCGACGCGATCATATCCTCCAAGGCGTTGACGGCGGGCTACTTCCCCATGGGCGCCGTGATCCTCGGGCCGGACCTGTCGGACCGGCTGCAGGCGGCGGCGGAGGCGATCGAGGAGTTCCCCCACGGATTCACCGCCTCCGGCCATCCCGTCGGCTGCGCCATCGCCTCCAAGGCGATCGAGGTGATCCTCCACGGCGCCGATGGCGCGCCGCCCCTGATCGAGAACGTGCGCCGCCTGACGCCGCGGTTCGAGGCCGGCATGGCCGAGATCGCGACCATGGCGAATATCGGCGAGGCGCGCGGGATGGGCCTGATGGGCGCGCTCGAGGCGGTGCGCGACAAGGACACGAAGACCCCGTTCGAGGGGCACCTCTCCGTCTCCGAGCGCATCGCCAACACCTGCACCGATCATGGCCTGATCTGCCGGCCTCTGGGTCAGGCGATCGTCCTGTGCCCGACCTTCACGATCACGGAGGACGAGATGGACGAGATGTTCGACCTCCTGGACCGGTCGCTGCGGCAGGTCTTCGCCGAGATCGCGTGACCTTCGATCTCGCCCCGACGCTGCGGTCGGAGCGGCTGAGCCTCGCGCCGATCACGCAGGGCGACCTGCCCGCGCTCGCGGCCGCGATGCGCGATCCGGGGATCTGGGCGCAGCATCCGGTCCCGGAGCGCGGCACGCCCGAAGGGTCCGAGGCCTACGCGCGCTGGCTGCTGGACGCCGGCGGCGTCCTCGTCGCGCGCGATCCGGACGGCCGGATCATCGGCGCCTCGCGGTTCTACGTGACCGGCGACCTGCCACCCGGCGCGGTCGCGATCGGCTACACCTTCCTCGTCCGGGACCATTGGGGCGGCGCCACGAACGGCGAGATGAAGCGGCTCATGCTGGGCCATCTCTTCGACCGGGCGGAGGAGGCGTGGTTCCACATCGGGCCGGACAACCTCCGCTCGCAGCGCGCGGCGGCGAAGATCGGCGCGACGCCCCGCCCGGACGGCCCGGCCATGCTCGACGGCGAGCCGTTCCCCCACCGGACCCGGTTCGCGATCACCCGCGCCGAATGGCGGGCGCGAGACGTCAGTTCATCCGGCTGAGCTTCTCCTGCAGCTCGGCGAGCTGCCTGCGGATGTCCGCGAGCTCGTCGCCGGGCTCCGCCGGCCTGGCCGAGCCGGGGGCCAGTCCCCCGGGGGCGAGCCCCCCCGTCATCGCCTTCATGAACGCGGCCTGCTGCGCGCGCATCGCCTCGAAGCCGGGCATGGCGGCCATCGGGTTCAGGGCGGTCATGTTCTCGACCATCTTCGACTGCCCGCCGCGCAGCATGTCGAAGCTCGCGGCCAGGAAGCTCGGCACGACCGACTGCGCCGCCCCGGTATAGGAGCGCACGAGGTCCGTCAGCACGTCGATCGGCAGGACGCTCTCCCCCCGGCTCTCGTGCTCGGCCACGATCTGCAGGAGGTATTGCCGCGTCAGGTCGTCACCGGACTTGAGGTCGACGATCTTCACCTCGCGGCCGGCGCGGATGAAGCGGGCGATGTCCTCCAGCGTGACGTAGTCCGATGTCTCGGTATTGTAGAGGCGCCGGCTGGCATAGCGCTTGATGAGTAGCGGGGCTGGTTCGGTCATCGGCTCCCTCCCGGCGGCGGCCTCGCCGCGTCGCAGAGGATCCTACGCCGCACCGCACTCAAGCGGAAGCGTCGCCCATGCGGAAAGAGGGGGCGCGCCGACCCGCGGCGCGCCCCCTTGCCGTCGTCACGTCCCGCTCCGGGCCGCGGCCCGGCGGCGGATCACTTCGCCGTGGCGGGCTTCGGCGTCACGTCGGTGGCGGCACGGGAGGCGTTGTCCATGCTCGTCTTCGCGGCGGAGGTCATCTGCGCGCCGGCGGACTGGGCGGCGGCGGTCATGTCGCCCGCGGTCTCCTTGCCGGCCGAGAGCATCATCTCGACGGTCTCCATCTGCACCTTCTTCGCCACCTCGGCGAAGCGGGCCATGGTCTCGGCGGTCGATTCGGCCTGCGCGGAGGCGAAGTCGGTCATCGCCTTGGAGTAGTCGGCCGGCTCGTCCTTGATCGCGGTCACGCCCTGCATCTTGGCGATCGTGTCCTTGGTCCAGTGCGCGGAGATCTCGGTCGAGGTCTCGGCAGCGTCGAGGACGACGCGGCTCAGGCGCTCGGCCAGGGCGGCCTGCGTCTTGAACGCGTCCTGCATGGCGGACGTGTCCATCGGGAACGCGCCGAGCATGTCGGTGAACATCTTGTTCATGTCGTTGGTCATCGGGTCTCTCCTCCGGGTGGTGGCGGGCCGGAGGTCGCCCCTCCTTCGCCGTTGGGGAGGAGATACATGCTGCACCGCAGCATATCAAGGGCCGTTGCCGCACCGCAGCGAAAAAATGCCTAATCCGACCTCACGTAGGTTCCCGGCGCGTCGGCGAGCCCCGCGCCGGGGTCCCGCGCGGGCACCTTGCCGCCGCCGCGCTCGGCCAGCCAGCGGTCCCAGAGCGGCCACCAGGAGCCGCCGTGCCGTTCGGCACCGGCCTTCCAGGCCGCGGCGTCCCCGGCCCAGTCGGCATTGGTCCAATGTCCGTACTTCTGCTTCGCGGGGGGATTCACGATCCCGGCGATGTGCCCGCTCTCGGACAGGATGAAGGTCCGGTCCTCCGATCCCGTCTGCCGCATCCCGTCGTAGGACGACGTCCAGGCGGCGATGTGATCCGTCTCGCAGGCCACCGCCATCAGGCGGGCCTTCACCTCGGGCAGGCGCACCGTCTCGCCGCAAAGCTCGAATCCGGTGGTCGCGAACCGGTCCCCCTGGCACAGCCCGCGCAGGTACTCGGTCGCCATCTTCGCCGGCAGGTTGGTCGAATCGCCGTTCCAGTAGAGCAGGTCGAAGGCGGGGGGCGGCTGACCCATCATGTAGCTGCGGATCGCCGGGCCGTAGATCAGGTCGTTGGACCGCAGGTAGCTGAACGTCCGGCTCATGAAGAAGGACGACAGGATGCCCGCCTCCGCCACCTCCGCCTCGATCCCGCCGACGAAGTCGTCGTCGAGGAACACCCCGACCTCGCCCTGGTCGGAGAAATCGGTCAGCGTGGTGAAGAAGGTCGCGCTCTCGACCCAGTCGAGGCCACGGCGCTCCAACAGCGCCAGGGTCATCGCCAGCGTGGTGCCGGCGATGCAGTAGCCGGTGGCGTGCAGCTTGTCCTGCCCCGTCAGGCGCCGCACCTCGGCCATCGCCGCGATGTAGCCGTCCTCGGCATACTCGCTCATGCCGACGTCGCGCATCGAGGCGTCCGGATTCACCCAGGACACGACGAAGACCGTGTGCCCGGCCTCCACCATCCACCTGATGAGGCTGTTCGCGGGCTTCAGATCCAGGATGTAGAACTTGTTGATCCAGGGCGGGAAGATCACCAGCGGCCGGGCGTGCACCTCCTGCGTGGCGGGGGCGTACTGGATCAGCTCGTAGAGCGGCGTGCGCTGGACGACCTTGCCCGGCGTGGTCGCCAGGTTCTCGCCGACGACGAAGGCGTCCTTGTCCGCCAGCGTGACGAGGAGCTGACCGTCGTTCGCCTCCACGTCGCGCACGAGGTTCTCGAGCCCGTCGACCAGGGACTGCCCGTCCGTCTCCACCGCGCGGGCCAGGGCCTCCGGGTTGGTGCCCAGGAAATTCGCCGGGCTGAACATGTCCACGATCTGACGGGAGAAGTACTCGACCCTGCGGCGATCCTTGGGGTCCAGGCCGTCGATCTGCCCCGCGGCCCGGGCGATCGCGTCCGCCGACAGCTGATACTGCTGCTTGACGTAGTTGAAATAGGGATGCGTGCGCCAGAGCGGGCTGGCGAAGCGCCGATCCTCGGGCAGCGGGTCCTCCGGCGCCTCCAGCGTGCCCTTGGCGAGCGCCTGCTGCGCGTCGACGTGATGGCGCAGGGCGCGGCCCCAGTAGCCGATCTGATGCTCGATCATCCGGCCGGGATTGTTCATCATCTCGGCCATGTAGGCGGCTGCGGCCTTGACGAAGAGGTCGCCGCCGGGCGCCTGGAGCGCCGGCCGGACGGTCCGCGGCTGCGCCATCGCGCCCACCAGGCGCTCCGACAGCTCCTCTATCCGGCCGAGGTTCGCCTGGAGCCGGACGGCATCGCCGCCGCTCTGTTTCTCCGTCCCATCGGCCTGATCGCTTGTCACGTGACCCGCACCACCCTACCTTCGCATCCGCAGCATTCGGCGAACCTCGCCGCGGTGCGGCGCAGCGCATCGTACGCCCCGCGCCGCGCCGGACGTCAGAAGGAGCCGACGCGTGAAGTACATGATACAGTACGACCTGATGGAGTCGATGCGGGTCACCAACCAGTGGCTCGGCGCCTCGGCCGCCGCGTTCGGCTCCTACCCCGCGTTCGGCCTTCTCCCGAGCCCGGCGCTCCGCGCCCTCACCGCCTGGGGCCAGGTCACCGAACGCACCTTCGCCCGCATGATCGCCAAGCCCGACTGGGATATCGACAGCGTCGTCGGCGAGGACGGGCTCGACCATGTCGTGACCACCATCCCCGAGCTTCGCGGCGCGTTCGGCGACCTCCTGCGCTTCGACGTGGCCGGGCGCGACCCCGCCCCGCGGCGCATCCTCGTGGTCGCGCCGATGTCGGGGCACTACGCCACCCTCCTGCGCAGCACCGTGGTCAGCCTCCTGCCCGACGCCGACGTCTGGATCACCGATTGGCACAACGCCCGCGACATCCCCGTCAGCGCCGGCAAGTTCGACGTGGAGGACTACACCCTCCTCCTGGCCGAGCAGATGCGCCATCTGGGCCCGGACGTGCACGTGATCGCCGTGTGCCAGCCCGTGCCCCTGGCGCTCGCCGCCACCGCCCTGATCGCGCAGGACGAGCCGGGCGCCCAGCCCGCGACCCTGACCCTGATCGGCGGCCCGGTGGACCCCGACGCCGCGCCCACCGAGGTCACCGATTTCGGCGCCCGCGTCACGATGGGCCAGCTCGAGGAGACGATGTGCCAGCGCGTCGGCTTCAAGCACGCCGGCGCGGGGCGGATGGTCTATCCCGGCCTGCTGCAGCTCGCGAGCTTCATGGCGATGAACGGCGAGAAGCATTCGCGCGCGTTCCAGGACCAGATCATGCGCGTCGCCAAGGGCGAGGCGGGCGACCGGGACAAGCACAACCGCTTCTACGACGAGTACCTCGCGGTGATGGACATGACGGCGGAGTTCTACCTCTCGACGGTCGAGCGGGTGTTCAAGGGGCGCGAGATCGCGCGCAACGCCTTCCACGTGGAGGGCCGGCACGCCGATATCGGCCGCATCGACGGCACCGCCGTCCACGTGATCGAGGGCGAGCTCGACGACATCAGCGCGCCGGGTCAGTGCCTCGCCGCGCTCGACCTGCTCACCGGCCTGCCGGCGGAGCGCAAGGCCGCCCTCCTCCAGTCCGGCGCCGGCCATTACGGCATCTTCGCCGGCCGCGCCTGGCGGAACGACATCCGCCCCCGCGTCCTCGACTTCATCGACGCCAACGCGCAGCTCGATCCGGCCAAGCGCCGGGCGCGTGGCGGCAAGGCCGCGCGCGCCGGCACGCCCGTGCCCGAGGCGATGCGCGCGGACCGCCCGGTCGGCGGGCCGACCCCGGTCTGACGGCGGGCGGCGGCCCTACGCGCGCGCGAGCCAGGCCGCCATGGCATCGGTCGCGGCGCCGGGCGCCTCCAGCGTCGGCAGGTGCCCCGCCCCTTCGACCACGTGCAGCTCGGCGTCTGCCAGGAGACCCGCGATCTCCTCGTGCCGGTGGAGGGGGCAGAGCGCATCGTGACGGCCGCACAGGACCAGCGCCGGGCCGGCCCAACCCCGCAGGGCCTCGCGCTGATCGGGGCGGGACGCCAGGGCGCGCGACTGCTGCACGAACGCGTCCGCTCCCTGCGCCAGCGCCATCTCCAGCACCAGGTCGAGGATCGGCCCCCGGCCCGGCCCCGGCGCGAGGTAGTGCGGCTTCATCTCGTCGCGCATCACCTCCTCCAGCCGGCCGGCGCGCACGGCCGCCATCTGCGGCTCGCGCCGGGCGGCGACCTCGGGCGTCTCCGATCTGGCGTTGGTGTCCATCAGCGCGAGGCGCGTCACCCGCACCGGCGCGCGGCGCAGCACCTCCATCGCGACGATCCCGCCCATCGAGAGGCCCGCGAGCGCGAAGCGCGGCGGCGCCGCGTCGAGGACGGCACGCGCGATGTCGCCGACCGTCTCTCCCAGGAGGGGCGCGCACAGGATCGCGCGGGCATGCGACAGCGCGCCGATCTGCGGGGCGAAGAGCCGCGCGTCGCACATCATGCCGGGGATGAGGACCAGGGGCTCGCTCACGCGCGGGCCGACGCGATCGCGGCCCCCTCCGACAGGGCGGCGAGCTTGGCGAAGGCGATCTCGGGATCGACGGCGCCGAAGCCCGCGAAGGTCCCGAAGCCGCAATCGCTGCCGGCGACGACCCGGTCCCGGCCGACGATGTCGGTGAAGCGCTCGATCCTCTGCGCGACAAGCTCTGGATGCTCGACGAAGTTGGTGGTCGAATCGATCACCCCCGGAACGAGCACCTTGTCCTCCGGGATCTCGCCGGCCCGGTCGCGGAACACCGTCCACTCGTGCGCGTGCCGCGGGTTGGACGTCTCGAACAGGATATGCCGCGCGGGCACCTTCATCAGGGTGGCGAACACCTTGTCCATGTCGATGTCGCAGACATGGGGCCCTTCGTAGTTGCCCCAGCAGATGTGCACCCGCACGCGCGCGGGGTCGATCCCGTCCAGCGCGGAGGCCATCGCCTCGACATGGCTCTCGGCGATGGTCACGAACTCCGCATCCGTCAGGTCGGCGAAGAGCATGTGCCGCGACAACGCGAGGTCGGGACAGTCGAGCTGCAGGATGAGGCCCGCATCCACGATGGTGCGGTACTCGTCCCGCATCGCGTCCGCGAGGGCGGCGAGGTAGGCGCCCCGCGTGGGATAGAAGTCGTTCTGCAGGAAGAGGGAGATCACGCCGGGCGATGCGGCGTTCATGAAGCCCTCCGCCGCGCCGTGCGCCGCCATCGCCGCCTGCAGGTTGTCGATGTCCGCCTGCAGCTCGCCCTGTCCCTTGGAGCGGACCTCGCCCACGCACATCGGGCGTGCGTAGGTCGGCGTGCCGCCCTCGTCCTTCAGCCGCTCGAGGAAGCTCGGGAACAGCTTGAGGTCCGCGGGCGCGTTTCGCGGGCTGTCCCCGTCGAAGCCGGTGTAGCGATCCTTGACGTAGGTGGCGTAGCTGATCTTCGAGGTCTCGCCGTCGCTGACCACGTCGATCCCGGCGGCGACCTGCCGGCGCACGGTCTCGTCGACGGCGGCGGTCATCGCGGCCGCGAAGGCGTCGGCGTCATGGGGCTCGCCGCGCTCGCGGGCGAAGATGAAGTCGACGACCTCCTGGCTGCGCGGCAGGCTGCCGACATGGGTTGTGCGGATCATGGCGTCTTCCCTCGCGCGGTTGCTGCGTGAGGGGTATGCCCGATCCGCACCCCGGGCAACGCGGCTAGAAGCGGACCGCGAGCGCGACCGTGGCCTCCACGCCGGAATACTCCGCCCGTACGGACCCGGCGTCGCCGTCCAGGGTCCGGCGCCCCGCATCGAAGTAGCGCAGTTCGCCGGCGACGGTGAGGCGGTCGCTCACCGGGAACCGGATGCCGGCCATCGCCTGCCACAGCGCGCCGCCGCGATCGGCGTATTCTCCGGCGTCCGGGCCGCCTTCGACGTCGAGGTCGATCTCCGTCACGTATCCCAGCCCGGCGCCCAGATAGGGCCGGACCGCGCCCGCCGCGCCGAACTCGTAGTACCCGTTCACCGCGAGCGCGGTGGACGCGAAGTCGCCGTCCAGATCGTCGGGCCCCGCCGAGCGGTAGGTGAACTCGAGCTCCGATCGCCAGGGGCTGCCGGCATAGTCGAACCCGACCGCGCCGCCCGCGACCGGACCGGCGGAGAACGCCTCCTCCGGGGAGGTGGCGCCGAAGTCGAGCTCGGTGTCCGCGATGGCGGAGGCCCCGCCGAACCCCTCGACGTAGAACCCGTCCTGGGCATGTGCGTGCGCGGCGAGGGCGGCGAGGATGGGGACGAGGAGGAAGGATCGTGTCATGTCGGGACTCCGGGGCTGGGGGCTGCGCCCGGCGGGCGCCTCGTCCGGATGCCCACTGCGCCCGCGGCGCGCACGCGGCCTTGCACCAGCGGTCGCCGGGCCTGCACGAACGGTCGGACCGGTCAGAGAGCGGCGCGCGCCGCGGCCATCCGGCTGCGGGCCACGGGCACTTCGAGACCGGTCCCCAGAACGGCGCGGCCGGCGCTGCCCGACCGCTCGATCCGCGTCAGGTGGCCGCGCGCGATCCAGTGCGAGCGGTGGACGCGCAGGCCCGCGCCCTCCGGCATCTCGGCGACGGCGCGCCCGAACGGGTAGAGGATGAGGTCGTCGCCGAGCGCCGTGTGGACCCGCAGGTAGTGCAGCTCCGCCGAGAGCGCGACGATATCCGCGCCGAGGCCGGGCCGGAGCCGCCCGAGGAAGGCCGGGGCGCCCCGATCGACCGCCACCTCCGCGGCGGTCGATCGGTCCCCAAGCCGCAGGAACCGCGAGCCGTTGATCGCCGTCCACGCCAACGTCACCGGCACGAGCAGCGCCGCGGCCTCCGACGCGACCGCGGCCGGGGTGAGATCGTCGCCGGACGGCTCCTGAAGCGCCAGGTCGACGAGCGCGGCGGCGGGCGCGAACAGGACGGCCGCGACCGCGCCGCCCGCCGCGATCACGGCCCAGCCCCGGAGGCCGCCGACGTCGATGCGGCGCGTCAAGACGATCGTCGCGGCCTGCGCCAGGGCCAGCGGCCCGAGGACGTGCAGCAGCCAGAAACCCGCGCGGGCCGCCGGCCCGAGGCCGCGCGAGGGCGCCGGATCGAGGAGCGCGAGGAAGGCCGCCAGGACGACCCCCGTCGTCGCGAGATAGGCCGGCCAGGACCGACGGGGATCGAGGATCCGGCCGCGCTCGGCGATCACCCCCGCCAGGTCGGCCCCGCCGGATCGTCCGTCGCGACGACGTGGTAGAGCGCGGCCTCCCCCTCCATCGCGGGCACCGCGGCGTGGGACAGGTGCGCCGGAACGGAGGCCGTGTCGCCCGGCGCCAGGGTCGACGCCCCGCCCTCCCAGGTGAGGCGCCAATGCCCGCGCACCGGCATCAGGACCGAGGGGCGGTCGTGCGAATGGGGCGTGTCGGTCGCCGAGCCGCGGGTGACGAGCGCGACCTCGAAGCCGGGCTTGTCGCGGATCGCGCCGCGCTCGCCGATCACGCTGCAGGGTGCCGACGCCGAGAGCGCCGCAAGGTCCAGGTAGCGCCGCACGCCGAAGCCCACGACCTCGGCCGGGCTCAGTTCGGGATAGTCCTCCAGTTCCGCCGCCGTCAGGGCCTTCATCGGGCCGACGCCCTCCGGCAGGGCCTGCCCGGCCTTGGTGTCGTAGAGCTTGCCCGTCTCGGCCAGGACGAGCCCGTGAGCCGCCGCGTCCTCGATCACCTGGGGCGCCCAGATCACGCCGCCGCCGGCATCGTCCCCGCCGAGGATGGCCATGATCATCCCGTAATCCGTCCCGATGTTCTCGAAGCCCCGGAAGATTCCGGTGGGGATATCGATGATGTCCCCCTGCTCCAGGACCACCTCGCCCGCGTCCCCGCGACGGCCCCAGAAGAAGCGCCAGCGGCCCGACAGGACGAAGAACACCTCCGCCGTGCGATGCGAGTGCAGCGAGTTGCGGCAGCGTGGCGGCTGCCCGGCGGCGCCGATGTTGAAGCCGTGGGGCGCCGCGATGTGCACGTGCTGATCGGCGCTCTCCGAGACGCCGCCGCCGATGATGGTGAAATTCTCCTTGGCGTCGCTGCCCGGGGTGTGCGCGTCGATGAACGCGGTCTTGCAGGGCCGAAGCTCGCCGTAGCGCACGACCGTCGGCTCGGTGGTCGAGATCGCAGCGTCGGTCCGGCTCATCGTGTCGAGGCTCATGTCGTCTCTCCCATGTTGAGGTCGAAGGGGATGGGGCGGGCCATCGGCGCGCCAGGCGCGATGCCGGTGACGTCCGCGTGCAGCCATACCATGCGGTCGCAGAACCAGGCCTTGCCCGCGACCGCCAGCAGCGCGCCGAGCCCGGCGGCCCAGGGGTCAAGCACGGCCAGCCCCCAGAGCATCGCCGCCCCGCCCGCCGCCGCCAGCGCCGTCGCCACATGCGGCACGCGGGCGTGGTGCGCGGGCCGGTCGAACCGGTCCCGGCCCAGCCATATCCGCTCGCCAAGGACCGCCCTCTGCGCCCATCCGCCATATTCGGACGGTGCGGAGAAGGCGCGCGGGTTGATCCAGATCCACGCGATCACGAGCGCCAGCGGCACCGCCGCCCACCAGCCGATCCACACCCGGCTCCACGCCGTCGCGATCAGCAGAGGCAGCGGCGTCAGGATGCGGGTCCAGACGCTCCAGGGGTTGGCGTGGCGCAGCCAGACCGGGCCGGACATGCCCATGACGCGCCCTGCGGCGCCATAGATCCCGGCCATCACGGATGCTCCGACAGGTCGGCGGCGAAGCGGTCCAGCATCGCCTCCCATCCCTCGCGCACCTGCTCTGCGGTCGGCTGCCCGCCCGGCGCCACGATCTGCGACGTGCCGGTCAGGCGGGCGCCCGCGCCCTGCGCCGCGGACCGTCACGACCGTCTGCATGGCCATCGCCACGACCCCGCCGAAGACGCCGGTGCCGTGCACCACCAGGAGGCCCGGCGCGCCGTCCGCCGGAGGGCGAAGGACACGGATATCGGTCGGCATCCGCCCCGTCTCGTCGCCCTGCGGGCCGATGGCGACCTCCTCGTGCCCGCCCTCGCGGGTGTCGAGGGTCGCCAGCCGCATGCCCGATCCCTCGGGCGTCTCGAACCGCGCGCGGCGGGCGGGGTCGAGCCACGCGGCGAACACGTCCTCGGGCGAAGACGCGAGGTCCCGCTCGGCGGTGACGGTGAAGATCATGCGAGCCTCCTCATCCCAGATGCGTCAGGATCTGCGTCCAGATCGCCGTCTCGTCCAGCAGGACCCATTCGCGGCGCACGGACCATTCGCCCGGCGCGTGGCGGCCCGCGCGGAAGGGTCCGAACTCGGCATGGCAGATGCCCATGACGTGCACCGGCGCCCCCGTCGGCGGGCCGAACGGGCCCCACCCCTCGTGCCGCCCCGTCAGGGACCAGCGCACGGCCGCGCGCGGCGGCATCATGGGGTCGTCCCCCCGGCCGATCACGTGGTGCACGGCGAACGCCGCCGACGGGAAGGCCGCACGCAGCGGCAGCCAGAACCGGTCGACCGCGTCCCAACCATGCGTCGTCACCCCCCCGGGGTATTCCAGGTGGCACGCCCGGTCCCAGTTGGCCGGCACGGCCGAGAACTCCGCCGCCATCAGCCGGGTCAGGAGGTCGGCATAGCGCGCGCCCCAGACCCCCGGATCCCCGACGCCCAGATAGGGGCCGGGCCGGTCCTGGTCGGGGGTGAAGGCGCCGCCCCGCCCGGCCGCCACGGCCGCCGCCGCCCAGTCGCGCGGGTCGATCCCGAGCTGCCGGACGACCGCGCCATTGTCCCGGATCAGCCACTCGTCGGTGATCTGCCCGTCCTTCGCGTAGCAGTCGGCGATCGCGCGATAGGTGAGGCGCCGTCCCGTCGCCCCGGGGGCGAAGGCGCCGCCGCCGGCATGGGTCGCGGTGCTCAGGATGCGGTGAGAGGACAGGCGCCCGCCCTCGGCGGTCTCGCACCAGATGACGTCCTCGCCCAATAGCTGCCGGTCGGGCAGCTCGGCCAGCGAGGCGACGGTGGCGGCGGTGGCGCCGGGCTCCCCGGTGCCGATCCCGCCGGGCATGCGCACGATCACGTCCCGCCCGTAATGCTGCTTCATCGCGGCACCCAGGCCGCGATCCTCCCAAATCTCGCGCGTGATCCCGAGGATCCAGTCCGGGAAGTCGGCGTAACGGTTGCTCATGACGTCTCCGACAGCCCCCTCGGGGCGGTGCGCGCGCATCCCTCGGGCCTGCGCGCCGATCCGCGAACGATCAGAGGGCCCTCGATCTCGAGCCGGGCGGCGGCGCGACCGGGCTCGTCGATCAAGGCGGTCAGGGCCTCGACCGCCGCGTCCACCATGCGTTCCGCGGGCTGGCGCACCGTCGTCAGGTCATAGGCGCCCCAGGACGCGGCCCCGACGTCGTCATAGCCCACGACGCTGACGTCCTCGGGCACGCGGACCCCCGCGGCGCGCAGGGCGTCGATCGCGCCGAAGGCCATGTGGTCGTTGCCCACGAAGATCGCGTCCGGCGCCGCGTCGCGCCACAGCGCCTCGGCGGCGCACGCCGCGACGTCCCGGCGGAACATTCCGTCGATCGTGGCGACGGGGCGCGCTCTCGCCGCGCACAGGGCGTCCTCGAACCCCGCGGCGCGGTCGCGGCCCGTCATGGCACCCTGCCAGCCGGTGATCTGGGCGATGCGCCGGTGCCCGCCCGCGAGCAGGAACTCCGCGACCGCCCGCCCGCCGGCGCGGTTCGCGCTCGTCACCTGCGTGAGCCCGGTGCCGTCGGCCCCGCGGTTGAACAGGACCACCGGGATGCCGGCGCCGGCGCAGAGCCGGGCGAGCGCGGCGTCCACCGCGACCGAGGCGGCGATTATGCCGTCGACCTGATGGTCGATCATCCGCTCGATCACCTCCGAGAGATCGCCGTCGTTTCCCGCCATGAAGAGGAGGATCGAGTAGCCCCGCGCCGAGAGCGCGTGGCTCAGCCGCTCGATCGCCTCCGGGTAGAACTGGTTGTGCATGTAGGCGACGACGAGGCCGACGATCCGGCTGCGCCCGGTGATCAGGCTGCGCGCCAGGACGTTGGGCCGGTAGCCGAGGGCGGCCGCCGCGGCGCGAACCTTGCGCGCGGTCTCGGGGCTGGCCGACGCGCCGGAGAACACCCGGCTCACCGCCGACTGGCTGACTCCCGCGCGGGCGGCGACGTCCACCGATGTGGGCTTCCCGGTCACCCGGCAGTCCACCCGCCGTCCACCCGGATCGACGTGCCGGTCACGAGGGCCGAGGCGTCCGAGGCGAGGAACAGGACGGCGCCCATGACGTCCTCGACCTCGCCGACGCGGCCGAGCACGATCTTGTCCTCGATCCAGGCCAGGCGCGCGGGATCGGCGAAGGTGGACGCCGTCAGGGGCGTGCGAACGAAGGTCGGCGCCACCGTGTTGACCCGGACGCCCCGCGGCCCCCATTCGATCGCCATCGCCTTGGTCATGCCTTCGACCGCATGCTTGGTCGCGCAATAGACCGTCCGGTCGATGCCGCCGACATGGCCCATCTGGCTCGAGACCTGCACGATGGACCCGGCGCCGCGCGCCGCCATGCCCCG
Organism: uncultured Alphaproteobacteria bacterium; assembly: GCA_963832275.1. Classification (GTDB taxonomy): domain Bacteria; phylum Pseudomonadota; class Alphaproteobacteria; order Rhodobacterales; family Rhodobacteraceae; genus Hasllibacter. Next base: position 1,860,358 of record CAWHTQ010000019.1, on the reverse strand, counting down.
CGCCGCCTCCACGGCCAGGACGTAGGCCGCGCGCACGTTGACCGCCATGACCGCGTCGAGATCCTCCAGCGCCGTTTCGAGGGCCGGCGCGTGCCGGGCCAGCCCGGCCGAGTTCACGAGGATGTCGACGGGCTCGGCCAAGGCCGCGCGCACGGCGGTGTCGTCGGTCACGTCGAGCGCCAGCGCCTCAGCCGAATGGCCCGCGGACCGGAGCGCCTCCACCGCCGCGGCGAGCGCCTCCGCCCCCCTGGCGGCGCAGACCACGTGGGCACCCGCCTCCGCCAGCGCCGCGGCGCAGCCGAGGCCAAGGCCGCGCGAGGCGCCCGTCACGAGCGCGCGGCGTCCGTCGAGCCGGAAGGATGGGGTGCGGGGCAGGTCCATGGATCGGGGCGCCTCGGATGCAATCGTATGCAAACCCTATGGCCCGGGCCGACGCCGGGCAAGATCGCGGATCGGCGATCCCGCGCCGCGACAGGACGCCCGCACAGCGCGCCGCGCGGCAGATGAGGTCGAACGCCCCCTGGCCCGGGGGCAACCATATCGCACCGGACGGCAGATGGTCCCGCAGTCTCCACGCGAGATCGCTCCAGTCCCGCTGCGGCGGTCGACCGGCCAGGGGACCGCCACGCTGGCGGAGGCGCCCGGTCGGCCGTCCGGCGTGCGCCGGTCCCAGGTCTGCCGCGCGGCATTCGAGGCGTCATCCCCGCCGCGCTTGCCCCCGCGCTGGCGGGCGTCGCCGTCGCCGCCGAGCGTCGAAGAGCGGTCGTCCTGGCGGAAATGGATCGGCCCGGACGTCATCACAGGCATATCCGACGGCTGGCAGGCGCGCCCCGTGTCCGCCGCGATGGCGAGGTCCATATCCACCGGAAGGTTCGGCAGGGGGTCGGCCAAACCGACCTCCGAACCACGTCATGCGGAGACATGCGCCAAAACCGGCGCACCAAGCGCCCCGCCATCGACGCGGCGGGCCCGCGTGGGGTGCGGCGGCTCATCCGCGCGCTGCCAGGTCCGGGCCGGTGCGGAAGTAGCTCACATCGTTGATAAACACGCTTTCGGGCACGAGGCGGATCATCCGCCCGTCCGGCGCCCCGATGCGCGCGATCGCGCGAACGAACCAGGTGTTCCAGGCATGGCGGTCCCGGCCGAGATAGCGCGTCAGCAGCCGCTCGAAGAGCGCCGCATCCTCCGCCACCACGCTCGCCCGCCCGCGCAGGCCGAGATGCCGCAGCACCCCGGCGCCGTTGTCGTAGTCCACGATCTCCACCGCGACCCTCGGGTCGTCCGCGATCCGCCGTGCGGAGGAGGCGCCCGTCGAGGACGGCATCCAGAGCGCCCCCTCCTCCCAGTGGTACCAGACCGGGGCGCCGCGCGGCCCCTCGGGCGAGGCGGTGGACAGGATCGCCATCAGCGGCAGCGCCAGCACCTCCTCGGGATCGAACGGCGCCGGCATCAGCCCCAGGCCGGCGGCTCGCTCTGCGGGCGGTAGGTGCCCAGCGTCCATTCCTGCCCCTCGGGGTCGCGCATGCGCCAGCGGCGCGTGCCCCATTCGGTGTCCTCGGGCGGGTACACCTCCTGGGCGCCCGCCGCCATCGCGACCTCGCGCGCCGCGTCCACATCCTCGGTCACGAGGTAGAGCCCCGGATTGCCCCGCGGCAGGTCGGCCGTGCCCATCAGGATCATCCCGTTCCCTCGCTTCAGCTCGGCATGGGTGACGCTCCCGTCCTCGGCATCGCTGCGGATCACCACCTCGAAGCCGAGCCCACGCGTGAGGAAATCGATCGCCGCGTCGCCGTCGCGGTAGCTCAGATAGGGGATAAGGTCAGGTCGGTGCATCGTCCTCTCCATGCCCGTTCCAGCGGAATGCGCCGTCCGGGCCGAGGGGCGAGAACGGGTTGTGCGCCACCTCCCACAGATGCCCGTCCGGGTCGGCGAAGAAGCCGTGATGCCCGCCCCAGAACACGTCCGCCGCCGCCTTGACGATCCGGCCGCCCGCGGACTCGGCGGCGGCGAGGACGCCCGAAACCTCCCCACGCTCGCGCACGTTGTAGCCGATGGTCGATAGCCCGGTCCCGAGCCGCCCCTCCTCCATGCCCAGATCCTCGGCCAGCTTCGCACGGGGATGGAGGGCGACGCACATCCCGGGCATGTCGAACGCCACCACGTCGTCCGCGGTCGCCACACGTCGCCATCCCATCGCCTTCCCGAACGCGGCGCTGACCTCCATGTCGACCACCCCGAGGGTGATCAGGCTGATCCGCTGCTCCATCCCGGCTCCCGCCCTCCCGTCAGCGCCTGCATCCGCGCCAGCACGTCGACCCCGAGTTGATCGTAGACGTGGAGCAGGTCCACGAGAACCCAGTTCTCCTCAATCAGCCCGTCCCGCACCCGCCAGAAGTCGAGGCTTCGCATCGTCAGGGGCTGTCCCCTCGCCGGCATGCCCAGCCAGCCGCCGCCCGTGAGCGTCATCCGCATTCCCGGCCAGGCGGTGAACCCCACGTAGTTCCCGGCCGCGAAGAGGTGCCCGCCCGCCGGATCGCCCGTCCGGTCCGGCATTCCGGCCAGGAACGGCGCCTGATGGTGCGCCCGGAACCCTCCGATGCCGCGCGCCGTGCCGATCCCCGCCGGGCCGTACCAGGTGCAGGCCGGATGCCAGTGCCGGTCCAGCCCCATGGCGGCGACGCCGTCCTGCGACCGGCCCAGGCCCGTCACCATCGCCTCGACGAGGTCCCGCGCCGCCGTGCCGTCGCCATGGGGCCCGAGCCCGTCCTGCGTCGCCGGACCCGGCACGTGCATCTCGCGCCCGAGGCTCGGCGCCATCGGCCACGCTCCCGCCTGCAGCATCATCTCGGGCAGGTCCCAGAGCGCTTGCACCTCGGTGCAGCGCCCGTCCTCCAGGCGGAAGAACTCGTGGAACCGCAGGTGGGCGAACCGCCGGGTCGGCGGAATGTCGAGGAACGGCGCCTCCCACTGGCCGACATACGCGCCGCAGGAACCGATCCAGCGCGCCCCCGCGGCGGTGACGCCCTCGATGCGGATCGTCTCCCGTCGTTGGAGGTCGGGCATCGCGGACCGGAGCGGGCCGAGCGCGGCCGCCCACCAGCCGGCGCCGCCGTCCAGGTCGCCGAATGGATGGCACAGGCGGACCGGGGCGCCGGTCAGGGCGCCCGACAGCGCCGCGCGGGCGCCCGGCATTCCCGGCCGTGCCATCCGCTCAAGGGCGTCCGCGATCACGCCCCTGCCCGCCCGCGGGGGGCCCGGGGGGCCGCCGGCCCCCCGGCCCGGCCCAACGCCCGAAGGCGCCGCCAGGCGCCGGAGGGGGGCGGGAGCCTCCGCGTCCGAGCCGTCGTCCGACCCAGCACGGGACCGCTAGCCGACATCGTCCAGCGCCGCCGCGATTCGCCGGAGGTCGGCCGGCGCGCTGAACGAATGGTCCGAGCCCTTCGCGATGGTCAATGTCATGTCCGCCGCGTCCGCGTGGTGCAGCAGCCGCAGCGTCTGCGCCTCGCTCACCGCCACGTCGCGCGTGCCCCAGAGCAGGCGCACGGGCATCGGCATGGGCAGGGGATCGCGCAGGACGAGGTTGTCCCGCCCATCCTCGATCAGCGCCTTCGTGACCATGTAGGGATCGCCGTAATCGGAAGGCAGCGCGACGCGTCCCTCCCGCATCAGCTTGGCGCGCAGCAGGTCCGGCAGGTCCGCCCAGAACCCATCCTCGGTGAAGTCCGGCGCCGCCGCGATCAGCACCAGCGCCCGGACCGCCTCCGGCGTCTCGCGCGCGATCAGGAGCGCGATCCACGCCCCCATGGAGGAGCCCACGAGCACCTGCGGGCCGTCCGCCCCTGCCAGGACCGCGCGGGCGTCCTGCGCCCACCGGCCGATGGTCCCGTCCTCGAAGCGGCCCTCGCTGGCGCCGTGCCCCGAATAGTCGAACCGCGCGAACGCCCGCCCCCGCTCGGCGGCCCACCCCTCCAGGAACGTCGCCTTGGACCCGGTCATATCCGAGCGGAACCCGCCCAGGAACATGATTCCCGGCCCCGCGCCTCCGGTCCGGCGGACCGCGAGGCGCCGGCCCTGCGGCGTGTCGATCATCACGGTCTCGCTCATCCGCGTCCTCCCTGCGCCCTGATTGGGCGGGCCGGCGGGCGGGCGCAAGCGCCGGGCGCTTGACCGGGCCGGCGCGCGGCGCCATCACGCCGCGACCCGCAGCCGGGCGCGACCGTGGGCGCCGAACCGACGAGGAGGGCCGCGCCATGGACGGCGTCCGACAGATCACCTTCACCCTGCCCGACGGCGCGTCGCGCGCCTATCCCGCCGGCACCACCGCCGCCCAGATCGCCGCCGACATCGCGCCAAGCCTCGCCAAGCGCGCGATCAGCGCGACCCTGGACGGCGCCCATGTCGACCTCGCCTGGCCGCTGGAGGCGGGCGGCGCGCTCGCGATCAACACGATGAAGGACGACGCGCCCGCTCTGGAGCTCATCCGCCACGACCTCGCGCATGTCATGGCCCGCGCGGTGCAGGAGATCTCGGCCCGAGACCCGCGTGACCATCGGCCCCGTCCGCGACCACGGCTGGTTCTACGATTTCGACCGGGCGGAGCCCTTCACCCCCGAAGACCTCGGCGCCATCGAGGAGCGCATGCGCGCCATCATCGCCGCCGACGATCCCGTGCGGACCGAACTCTGGGATCGCGAGCGCGCCCGCGCCCATTACGAGGCCGCCGGCGAGCCCTTCAAGATCGCCCTCCTGGACCGCATTCCCGAAGGCGAGCCGATCCGCATGTACTGGCACGGCGCCTGGCAGGATCTCTGCCGCGGCCCGCACCTCGCGCGCACCGGCCAGCTCCCGGCCGACGCGTTCAAGCTCACCTCCGTCGCCAGCGCCTATTTCCTTGGCGACAGCACCGGGCCCTCGCTCCAGCGCATCTACGGCATCGCCTTCCGCGATCGGAAGGCGCTCAAGGCGCACCTCACCTTCCTCGAGGAGGCCGCCGCCCGCGACCACCGCCGCCTTGGCCGCGAGATGGACCTCTTCCACATGCAGGAGGAGGCGCCCGGGCAGGTGTTCTGGCACCCGGACGGCTGGACGATCTACACCGCGCTGCAGGACTACATGCGCCGCCGCCAGCGCGCCGGGGGCTACCGGGAGATCAACACCCCCCAGGTCGTCAACCGCAGGCTCTGGGAGAAGTCCGGCCACTGGGACAAGTACCAGGAGCACATGTTCGTCGTCGAGGTCGACGAGGAGCACGCCGCCACCAAGTCGGTCAACGCCCTCAAGCCGATGAACTGCCCCTGCCACGTGCAGGTCTACAACCAGGGGCTCAAGTCCTATCGCGACCTGCCGCTGCGCCTCGCCGAGTTCGGCTCCTGCGCGCGCTACGAGCCCTCGGGCGCCCTGCACGGCATCATGCGCGTGCGCGGCTTCACCCAGGACGATGCGCACATCTTCTGCACCGAGGATCAGATCGAGGCCGAATGCGCGCGCTTCATCGACTTCCTCGCCTCGGTCTACGCCGATCTCGGCTTCCCCGAGTTCGAGATCGCCTTCGCCACCCGCCCCGAGAAGAGGGTCGGGTCGGACGAAAGCTGGGACCATGTCGAGGGCGCGCTGGAGGCGGCGATCCGCTCCACGGGGCGCGACGTCCGGCTCGAGCCCGGCGATGGCGCCTTCTATGGCCCGAAGCTCGACTTCTACCTCACCGACGCCATCGGCCGCACCTGGCAGTGCGGCACCTTCCAGGTCGACCCGAACCTGCCCGAGCGCCTCGGCGCCACCTATGTCGGCGAGGACGGCGCCAAGCACCGGCCCTACATGCTCCACCGCGCCTGCCTGGGCAGCTTCGAGCGGTTCATCGGCATCCTGATCGAGAACAGCGCCGGGCGCCTGCCAATGTGGCTCGCTCCGCGGCAGGCGGTCGTGGCGTCCATCGTGTCGGAGGCGGACGGATACGTGGGCGAGGTCACGGCCGCCCTGACCGCCGCAGGCCTGCGCGCCGAAGGGGACGTCCGGAACGAGAAGATAAACTACAAGGTTCGCGAGCACTCGATGGCCAAGGTCCCCGCGATCCTCGCCATCGGCGCGCGGGAGGTCGAGGACCGGACCGTCACCCTCCGGCGGCTCGGCGACAAGCGGACCCTGACATTGCCGATGGAGGCAGCGGTCGCCGAGCTCGCCGCGGAAGCCGCGCCGCCGGACCTGCGCTGACCCGTTCGGACGGGCCGGGGCCGGATGCCAGGAGGGGCACCCCGCGGGGCGCCCCTCCGTCCGTCCGGACCGAGGCGGATCAGGCCTTGCCGGCGCCTTCCTTGGCGGCGTCGGCCACGCGCTTGACCGCCGAGCGGGCTTCCGCCTCCGCCTCGTGAACGGTCTCCTTGCCGTCCGCGGCGCCCATCACGCGGTCCTTCGTCTCGACGGCGACCTGCTTGGCCTCGCGGAGCGCGGCACCCGCGGCGGCCTCGGCACGTGCGCGCTCCTGCTGGAACACCTCGTCGGCCTGGTCGAAGAGGCTGTCGCGATAGGCGCCGAAGGCATGGTCCTCGCGCTGCGTGCGGGGCAGGAGCGCCCCGACCGCGGCTCCGGTGGCGAGCGCGAGCGCGCCCATCACCAGGGGCTGGTCGTAGAAGAAGTTGGTCGTGCCCCTTCTGGCGCTGCGACCCATCTCCTCGGCACGGGCCTGCGCCGCGTAGGCTCGGGCGCGGGCCTGTGCCACGCGGCTCTGTCCATGATCGTCCATACCTTCGGTTCCTTCCATGATGCTGTCGCGCAGATCGCCGGCGCGGGCCATCAGGCCCCGCGCCTGCCCGCGCACGGTGCTGACGGCGCTCGCCCAGATGCCCTCGGCCCGATCTCCCAGGCGCTCGAAGAAGCCATCGTCCTCGTCGCCGTCATCGGACCAGTCCGCGGCGCTCGAACGTGAGGAGCGCATCCGGCCGTCCGCCGCCGCGACGCGGGTGGTGAAGTCGCCGGCCGGATATGTGTCCGCGAAGCCGCGGGCCGTGGGGCCGCCGGAGCGGTCATAGGCCGGCGCCGGGGTCAGGTCCTCCGTGGGTTCGGGACGACCGGCGTCGAAGCCGGACCCCGCGACCGCGGCGGGCGTGCGACCGTATTCCGAGCGTCGGTAGTCGCCCGGGGTGTCGTAGTCGGACCGGACGTAGGGTCCGGGCGCCATGTCGGGTCGCGCGGTCACGCGCGCCCGGCCACCCTCCCGCGTCGTGCCGGTCGACGTCATCAACCAGGCGATCCCGACGCCCGCCAGCACCGCCGCCGCGGGATTGCCCTTGACGGTGCGCAGGAGGTTCGCCGCCGCCTCCCCGCCGTGGTCGGAGACCTGGTCGGAGACGGTGCGCACCATGTTGTCGACCGAGAACCGGTCGCTCAGCTGATCGAGGGAGCTGGCGAGCTGCGCCCTCTCGACCTCGATCTCCCGTTCGATCTCGACGGGGCTCTTCTCGTCCGCCATCAGATGGCCTCCTTCATCGCTTCGCCGTCGCGGCGCACGTTCTTGACCGTCCGCGTCGGCGCCAGGCTGCTCCCCTTGAGGTCGTTGACCCCCTTCGCGACCATCGCGAAGGCAACGGCCGCCAGGAGCCCGCCCACGATCAGCGGGGCCCATTCGGCGCCATCGCCGAGCAGTTCCGCGACCGCGACCGTCAGGGCCGCCGCCAGCACGTTGAGCGCGACGAGCGCGACCACGATCGCCCCGACCAGAAGGCCGACCGCGATGGCCGCCTTCTTGATGTTCTCGCTCATCTCGGCGCGGGCGAGGTCGACCTCCTTGCGCACCAGGTTCGAGACATGGCCGAGCGTCTCGGTGATCAGGGACGCCGCGCTCGGCTGCTTTCGCAGGCGCTCGTCCCGCGGGGGACGGCGCTCAGGTCCTCGTCGGCCGTGTTCATGCCTGGTCACCCGGGCGCTTGATCGCGGGCGACGCGACCGTGGAGGACGGCGAGGCCGAGGAAGAGGACGGCGGAACCGAGGACGCGGGCATCGGGGTCACCGGACGCGGGGCCGGCGGCGGCGGGTCCATCGCATAGGACGGACGCGGCGGGGCGCTGCGGGCGTATCCGCGCGGCTCGTACCCACCCGGGGCGTAGGGCTCGGGCTCGTCGTCGGCCTGCTCGGTCGACTTCAGGAACCGCGCCGCCGCGAAGCCCAGCAGCGCCGCACCGCCGACGAAGGCGGTCGGATTGCGGCGGGCGAAGTTGGACGTGTCGGAGAGGAGCGTGCCGATGTCCTTGTTCGCGAACGCATTCGCGGCGCCCGAGAGGCTGTCGGCCATCTGACCGACGTAGCGGTCGGGCAGGGATCCGTCCCCAAACTCATGCCCGGCAGCGCGCAGGCGCTCGGCCATCTCGTTGCCGCGGCTGGCGACGGTCTCCTTGGCCTCCATCGCGCGCGCTTCGGCGCGGCGGCGGGCCTGGTCGGCGAGGTCGGCGGCCTCGTCCTTGAGTTCGCTGGTGGCGGCGGCGGCACGGCTGTGCGCCTCCGTCTGAGCGGCCTTCAGCTCGGCGGTCGCGTCGGCCTTCGCCTCCATCGTCTCTTCCTTGAACGATTTTTGCGAGGCCGGACCGGAGCCGGTGGGGTGCGTGTCGTCGGACATGTCGATATCCTTCCGTCGTTGTGTGCAGGTGCGTGTGATCGTCTCGCCGGGCAGCGGGGTATCGCGACCCGCGCGGGTCAGCCGATGAGGTTGATGAGCGCCAGAACGACGACGATCAGGCCGATAATATAGAATAAGCTCCGCATTGCTGGCGCACTCGCGTTCTGTTTCGATCGCAGCACCAACGCGGCCCTTGCCCGTTCGTTCCGCCCACGGCCGACCATGCTGCGCCGGCCCCGGCCGGCGAAGCGGGACGGTCAGCCCTGCTCGCGCGCCTCCATCTCGGCGATCTGCGACCTGATCTCGGCGCGTTGGACCGTCAGCGCCGCATGCTCGGGGCGGCGGGCCCCTGCGTTGGCGATCGCGTCGTCGTAGAGCTCCACGAGGGCCTCCTCACCCTCGCGGATGCGGGGAAGGATTTCCGCGTCGAGATCTTCGAACCAGGACCGCACCCGGATCACGCCCTCCTGGACGAGGGACATGAACGAGCCCTCTCCGTCGGGCACATGGCCCCGCGCGGCCATGAGATCGGCGAGGGCGTCCCGGTGCCGTTCGTGCAAGGCGAGCATTGACCGCGCGAGACCGATCAGCTCGGGCGCCGCGCGCTCTCGCAGTTCCTCGTACCCGGCGATCACGTCGATGACCCGGGTATGGAGCTTTGCCAGCGGACCGCCATCATCGGCGGCCAGACCCTGGTCGGTCATGATTTGGCTCCTCGCATGTCTGCAGCGCGAAGAACGCGCAGCCTCAGGGCCGGGGACCGCGGCTGGGACGCTTCGCCGCACTGGCCCCTTCGATCTCGGCACGCAGGAGCGCGATGTTCCTCCGGTTGGCCTTGAACGCCACGTCGAAGATGTCCCCGATCACGGGAATCCCGCCCACCGCGAAGTCGACCGCCGTGTTCGCCGCCATCCGGCCGATCGTGGCGTTCGAGGCGCCCAACTTCCGCGCCTGCCAGACGAGGTAGGCGGATGGTCCCAGGGCCGCGACATCCCCGATCCCCGGAACGAGGCCCAGGATCCCGTCGAGCCCGAACCGCCAGCCGAGAATGGGCACGCGGAACCGGCTGTCCATCAGGTCCGCGAGGGCATCGAGGCGTGCGAGGTCGGCCGTGCGGGGATGCGCGGGGTCGACCCTGGGAGCCGCGCGGCCCCGCTTTCTCGCCTTGCGCGCCATGTCGCCCTCCGTCCGCGTTGCACCGGCCGAACGCTCCGCCGCACCCGGCGTTCCCGAGGCCGCGCCATTGCCCGGACCGGCCGGGGAACGTATATGGAACGAATGGCGCCGCGCACCCTCCAGGAGAAGCTCGCGATCCTCTCGGACGCGGCCAAGTACGACGCGTCCTGCGCGTCCTCGGCCACCGACAAGCGCGATTCGAAAGCCGGCGGCCTGGGGTCGACCTCCGGTCACGGCATCTGCCACGCCTATGCGCCGGACGGCCGGTGCATCTCGCTGCTGAAGATCCTGATGACGAACTTCTGCGTCTACGACTGTGCCTACTGCATCAACCGCGTGTCCTCGAACGTGGAGCGCGCGCGTTTCACCCCCGAGGAGGTCATCTCCCTCACGCTCGAGTTCTACCGGCGCAACTACATCGAGGGGCTGTTCCTCTCCTCCGGCATCATCAAGTCCCCCGACGACACGATGCGCGACATGGTCCGCATCGCGCGCGAGCTGCGCACGGTCCACGGGTTCAAGGGCTACATCCACCTCAAGACGATCCCCGACGCCGCCCCCGAGCTGATCGAGGAGGCGGGGCTTCATGCCGACCGGCTGTCGATCAACATCGAGATGCCCACCGACGCGGGGGTGAAGGCCTATGCGCCGGAGAAGGACCCCGCGACGATCCGTCAGGCCATGGGCGGCGTGCGCCTGCGCAGGGAGGCGAGCCGGGAGCGCAGCCATACCGGACGACGGGCCGCCCGGTTCGCCCCGGCAGGCCAGTCGACGCAGCTCATCGTCGGTGCGGACGGCGCCGACGACAGGACGATCCTCGCGTCCTCCGCGCGGCTGTATTCGAGCTACGGGCTCAAGCGCGTGTATTACTCGGGCTTCTCACCGATTCCCGACAGCGCCGCCGCCCTGCCCTTGATCGCGCCGCCGCTGGCGCGCGAGCATCGCCTGTATCAGGCCGACTGGCTGATGCGCTTCTACGAGTTCCGCGCGGACGAGATCGCCGATTCGGATGGTGGCGGCATGCTCGACCTCGACATCGACCCCAAGCTCGCCTGGGCGCTGCGACATCGGGGGCTGTTCCCCGTGAACGCCAACCGGGCGGGGCGAGATATCCTCCTCCGGGTTCCGGGGTTCGGGGCGAAGACGGTCGACCGCCTCCTGAAGCTGCGCCGACACAAAGGCCTGCGCTGGGACGACCTTCGCAAGGTCGGGGCGCTCACGACGAAGGCGGCCCCCTTCGTCGAGGTCCTCGACTGGCATCCCCGTGGCCTGACCGACAGCGCGGCCCTGCGAGAACGGTTCGCGCCGCCACCCGAGCAACTCGCCTTGATTTGACCGCCCTGGCGAAGTGACCGCTCCCGCCCGTTCCCGGCGTCTTGCCGCGCCTGGTTCGACTGGGCCGGGCGCCGCGCTGCGACGTCGGCGCGGTCGCCGCGCTCGCGTGATGGGAGCGCCTCGCGGGAAATGTTCCACTCCGGTCATGAGCGCGCTCCCGTGGCGCAGATCGAGCCGGCCCGTCCGGTCGGGATCGTAGGCGGCCCAGCGGCTGCGGGGCCTGACCGCCGGGTTGGCTTTCTTGGCATCGCCGCCGTCAATTGGGCTCTCCCGCACATTCTCCTTCGGTTCGTCCGCTTGGGGCATCGGGGCGATGGAAGCCCAGGCCGGCCGCGTCCGGGCACGGGGCGCCCGATGACATGATCCCGGGAGCCAACCCGCGAGTTCCCGCCTCCCGCGCGCGTGCGTCCGCAGGCAGTGCCAATCCGAGCGACGGCCCTCTCGTTCACGATTGTCATGACGCGCGGCCTGCCGCGCCGTCTCGGCGGGGAGGCGAGGCCGACCGACGGGTTCCTCGACAGCCCACATCGTCTGCAAGTTTCACCGTCTGCGAAGGACGGCCGCCATCGCGAGGCGCCCAGCCGGCCATGCTCCGCGGGCTGCACGGGCTCACCGCCGGACGGCGTTCAGCGGTTCGGGCCGGCCTGCCCCCCCCGGCCTTCGGGACGTCCTCGAGGAAAGGTCCAAGCCCGCGCCGACCCACCATCTTCGCAGGGCGAATGCCGCGAGGCCGATCCAGGCCATCCGTGACATCGGGCAATGAACGCTCGAGGCGGGCCGTCGCGAAGGACGGTGAGAATGGCCCGTGTTGGGAGCAGCAACCCACCGCCGCGCCGGCCAGCGGTGGACGCGGCGATAGACGAGCCGCCGCCTCATGCGCCCAGGCGAACGGTAGCTCCCGCGAACGAGGACCCCACGAACTGCGCCGGCAGCTCCCGACAATTCCCAGCAAGCCCACGTCCCGGAGACTCGTTGGCGGGAGGGGGTCGCCCAGGCGTCGCCCGATGGCCAAGTCGTGCGACGTTCGGACGGGGATGGCCGCAGACCGGGAAGGGGCGGTCGCCAGGCCGTTCCGATCAGAACCGGTTCGCGGGTATCTTGAAATAGCTTCGCCCGTCCTCTTCCGGCTCGGGAAGGGCGCCGCCACGCAGGTTCACCTGAAGCGCGTAGAGCATTCGGTCGGGCAGCGAGAGGGTGGCGTCGCGCGCCTCGCGCATGCGGATGAAGTCCTCCTTCGCCGTTCCAGCCTTCGCATGGATGTTCGCCGCCAGGTGGTCGGCGACCGTCGCTTCCCAGGCCGGCACGGTCCGCTCGCCGCGTCCGTAGTCGTGGCCGACGAAGAGGCGCGTCTCCCGCGGCAGCGCGAGGATCGTCTGGATCGAGGCCCACAGGTCCGCAGCCGAGCCGCCGGGGAAGTCAGCCCGCGCCGTGCCGGAGTCGGGATGCATGAGAGTGTCGTGCACGAAGGCGGCATCGCCCGCGAGATAGCTGACCGAGCCCAGGGTATGGCCCGGGGAGAGAACCACGCGAAATTCCAGATCGCCGACCGCGAACGTGTCGCCATGGGCGTAGAGGCGGTCGAACTGGTCCTCGGCACGAAGGCCGCCCGGCAGGTGGTAGAGGTCGCGCCAGAGCGCGGCGATCTCCTTCGTCTTCTCCCCGATGCCGCTCGGCGCGCCGGTCCGATCCCGCAGCCAGCGCGATGCCATCAGGTGGTCGGCATGGGGGTGGGTGTCGAGGATCAGGTCGAGGCCGAGGCCCTGCTCCTCCACGAGCCCCAGCATTCGCTCGGCGCTTCTCGTCGAGGTGCGGGCCGCCGCCGCGTCGAAGTCCAGCACCGTGTCGATCAGCACGGCACGTTTCGTCTCGGGGCACGCGGCGAGGTACTGGATCGACCCCGTCACGGCCTCGTAGACGCCCCAGACGTCCGGGCTGCCGGACCCGTTGGACGGGCTGTGACGGGTCAGGTGATCGTGTTCGCGCATGGGTGCTTCCCGAAGCCTCAGGCCGTGACCGGGGTCGCGAAGATGCGCGAGCCCTTGGCGCGGTCTCCGGCCCAGAGGCCGGCGAGCATCGCGGGCACGAAGGCGAGCGTGCCGGGGGCGAGGAGGGGCAGAGCCGTCCAGGCCGGTCCGGGGCAGAAGCCGCCGATCCCCCACCCGATGCCGAACAGCGCGGCGCCGCCGAGGAGCGGTCGATCGATGGAGGTGCCCGATGGGATGTCGAACGTGTCCGTCAGCACCGGGGACGCACGCCCACGGGCGAGGCGGTAGCCGACGAAGGCGGTGATGCTCGCCCCGCCCATGACGAAGGCGAGCGAGGGGTCCCATGGACCGAGGACGTCGAGGAAGTTCAGCACTTTCGCGGGATCGCTCATTCCCGAGACGACGAGGCCGATGCCGAAGACCAGTCCCGACAGGAAGCCGAAGGGGATGTGCATGATCAGAGCCTCACAGGAGATGGCGGAGGACGAGAACGGTCGCGGCGGCAGCCGCCATGAACGTCACGACCGCCGCGAGGGACCTCCCGGACAGCCGGGCCAGCCCGCACACCCCGTGACCGGACGTGCAGCCCGATCCCAACGCGGTGCCGATGCCGACCAGCAGGCCGGCGACGATCATTCCCACGAGGTTCGGCGAGACCGTCTGCCGCACCGCCTCCGGATCGAACCACGACACGGCGACCGGGGCCGCGATCAGGCCGCCGATGAAGGCGAAGCGCCATGCACGGTCGCGCGCCGCACGGATGGGGACGAGCGCGCCCATCGCGCCGGTGGTGATGCCCGCGATGCCTGCGATGCGGCCGAAGAGCGCCATGACCATCACGGCCGACGTCCCGATCAGGACGCCGCCCGCGAGGGAGGCCCAGGGCGTGAACTCGGTCGGGACCACGGGTTCCATCGCTTCTCCCGATCCATGCTTCGACGAGGCCGGCTTGTTCCGGCGAACCCGCGGCCGTATGTATGCGGCTTATCTACATTAGGCAAAGCTGATGCAAGAGTTTGGGTCGCAGATGGTCCCGGATGTCGCCGCGCCCTCCGAACTGGCCGACCGGGCGGACCACGTCGCGCGCCGCCTGTCGCTGCTGGCAAATCCAAGCCGTCTGCTGATCCTGTGCCGTCTGAGCGAGGGGGAGGCGTCCGTCGGTGCTCTTCGGGATGTCGTGGGCCTCAGCCAGTCGGCTCTGTCGCAGCATCTCGCCAAGCTTCGGGAGGACGGCGTGGTCGCCACCCGGAGGGAGGCGCAGACCATCCATTACCGGATCGACGACCCGCAAACCGAGGCGATCATGACCGCGCTCTACGGGATCTTCTGCCGCCCGGACGCGGCTTGAGGGTCCGCTTTCGACGCATCCCGACAGGACGTGCGCACGAGCCCGTCCCTCGTTCCGGGTGGATCGGCTTCGACCTCCAGACCAGGCGACATCCGCCGCGCCGTCCGGAGAGGCCGCCGCTCACCGACGTCACGCGGTCCGCAGAGCCCCCACTTCGGTCGAGGAGCGTGGCGCATCGGGTATCGGCCCGAGGCCCGCGGCGCGGCGCGGTCCCATCGGGTCCCGTTCGGGCATCCGCCACGCGGGGGACACCCATTCCCATATGCCGACGCGGCCGCGTCAGAGCGCGCGATCGCCCAGGCCTAGCCCCCGAAAGGCGCAGGAACCCGGAGAAGGGAGCGTCAAGACGGAACCGCGCTCCGATCGGCCGATAGGCAACGCGCCCGCCTCGAACGTCGCGAGGATCCTGATAGCCTCCACGCGACCTCCCGCTCAATTCGCGCCGTTCCGAACCGCGTGCTCTCTCCGGTCCACGGTCCTCCCTCCGTCTGGCGCATGCGCACCCGCGGCACGCAGGTCAGCGGACGGCCTCCCTGCGCCTCCGTTCTGCGGTGGGCCTGTGACGAGCGCGCGATCATCTGGCCGAGCGACGCATGCGCGTCCGCTCCGCCAGAGAGCCGTACACCCGCTGCGGCGGGATCGAACGGCCGGACGGAGAGCGATACATCGGACCTCTTTCGCCAGCCCGCTGTTCGAAGCGAAGCTTCGTGGGCGGTGGTCACATAGGTCGTCCGCTCACCGGACGACCGCTGTGCCGGGAGCCAGCGCGCACCAGACCTCCGCGCTCATCTTCACCTCCGGTCTCGTCATAGCCGAAATCGCCTGGCCGAGACCGAGCGGCGCACGGCGCGCCGACCGTGCGGCGACGGCGACGGCAACGGCGAATGGGTCGGTCTGATGGAGCGGCCGCGGACTATCCGGCGGCGCGACCGAGACCGGCGCTACGGCGAAACCCAGCCCGGAAGGTTCGATATCGGCATGCCGCCGGACCCGCCGCCCGAGAGCCCGGCCGGACTGGCGCCGCTCTTCAAGGACAAACGGGCCGTTCCAGCATAGGATATCCCCGTCCTCGGCCTCGCTCTAGGACGACGCGGCGGCCACCCGTGCGGCGATCTTCGGCGCAGCGCCAATCGCGGCCAGGCGTGTGCGGGTAGCACCTTCGGCCATTCGTCGCTCGCGTGTGCCGCTGACACGCCATCCCCGTCCAGCGCGATCCCCAGCCCTGACACGTCCAGCAGCACGGGTCGGCCGCTGACCGGGCAGAGCGGGAACGAGGCTCCGACCCCGCGGGCCACCGGTTGCCCCGCGATCCTATCGGCGGCGTCGAGGCGGAGGATGGCGCGCGCAGCGTGATGAGCGGGTGGCCGTGGCGCTGCCCTTGGTCATGGAGAAGCCTGATGCACGGCGTCATCTGCGATTCAATCGCCAGGACCGCGACGTGCGAGGCGGTGCGCAGGCCGCCAGCCTCGCGCGGGCCGACTGCGATCCGTGCCGAACCGCCCGAGGCCGCGAGCCGGTGCGCGTCCTTGAATGCGGACGCCGAATGCACCGCACCGATCCAGAACTTTGGACATACGGTCAGCCGGGCGAGCATTTCGATCGAGGCGGCAGGCACCAACCGTTCGACATGCGCGGCGGCATTGGCGCCGACCTGGAACGCCATACGCGACGCGACATCGACCGGCCAGCCTCCGGTCGCGTCCAGCCGTGCCTCCGGTGCGACCTCGCGTCCCGCCGACTAGGCGGTTGCGTCGGGCGTCTCGCCCCCCCGGCGCCGAGATAGAGGACGGGCACCCACCGCGCGACCGCGGTGGGGGCGTCGGCGGCAACCGCATCCGCACGCTCCCCTCGAAGGACGTGGAAGTGGCCCACGTCCGCACCGCCCGCTCCGGCCAGGAGGTCCCGGATGTGGCGGCCCGGCAGCTCGCCGCATGGGTCTATGCAAGAGACCCGAACTCCGGCGGCCGACAGCGATCCGCACCGAGTCGAATGGGCCCCAGAATGTCCCGGACAGCAGCACGGTGCCGGGGATCGCCCCTGAACCCCTTCGACCATCCACCCCACGATGGCGGTGGTCAGGCCCCGGTCCTGGGCGGAGGTGCGCTCGCCGATGCCGATCACTCCCCCGGCCTCGATTTCCATCAGCATGGTGTCGAACGTGTCTCCCATCCGAGCTGCCCGCATCGGTCATATCCGCTGGCGACTTCCTGCGCTCGGGACCGGATACCATCCTCGGTCTGGCGCGCCCGAGGCGCAGCGCCTCTCCCGAGCCCCGCCGCTCCGCCATCTGGAACCCGATCATCGGCCACGGGCTTCGTCCTCCATGCACGTGACGCTCCCCATTGTCGGCACCTGGGACGCCTTCCGTGCCGAAGCCAGAAGGCTCGCCGCCGCGGACATCCCGCCGCAGGTTATCACGTGGTCGCGCGGGGCGGCGGAGCCGTCCCTCCTCGTCCTGCCCCAGGTCGACGCATCCCCCGTGCGCGAATTGCGCGTGCCGCGCGCGTTCCCCGGCTTCGCCAGGATCGTCGCGCACCATTCGGACCCCGAGCGGTTCGCGCTCCTCTACGCGCTGCTGATCCGGCTGCAGGACGAGCGCGGACTGATGGACCTTCGAAGCGATACCCTCGTCGGCCGCCTTCATGGGATGGAGAAATCCGTTCGCCGCGACCGCCACAAGATGCACGCGTTCGCCCGGTTCCGCGAGATCGTGCCGCCGGAGGACACCCATCGGGCGTCCGAACGCGCACCGCGGCGCCGCAGGTTCGGCGCCTGGTTCGAACCCGACCACCCGATCGTCGAACTCGGCGCCCCGCATTTCGCCGAGCGGTTCACCGACATGGACTGGACCATAGCCACACCGGACCTGACCGCGATCTACGAGGACGGCGCCCTTCGGTTCACCGAGGACGCGCCACCCGAGTCCCCCCCGGAAGACGCCACGCAGGCGCTCTGGAACACCTATTTCGCCAACATCTTCAATCCGGCCCGGGTCAAGATCGGCGCGATGCGCGCGGAAATGCCGCTGAAGTACTGGCGGAACCTTCCCGAGACGCGCGCGATTCCCGACCTGATCGCTGGCGCCGAGGCGCGCGTGGCGGCGATGCGCGCGGCCGGACCGAGCGTGCCGCCCGCACGTGCCGCCGCGATCACGGCGCAGCTCAAGGAGAACGACATGGACGACGGACCGGGCCTCTTCGGCCACAACTCCCTGTCGGCGCTGAAGGCGGACGCCGAGGGCTGCACCCGCTGCCCGCTCTACGCGAACGCGACGCAGCTCGTGTTCGGCGAGGGCCCGGCCGACGCCGACCTCATGGTGGTGGGCGAGCAGCCGGGTGACCGCGAGGACCTCGCCGGGCGCCCCTTCGTCGGCCCGGCGGGACAGCTCTTCGACGAGATCGCCGAGCGCGCCGGCCTCGACCGATCCCGCGTCTACGTGACCAACGCCGTCAAGCACTTCAAGTACGAGCCTCGCGGCAAGCGGCGGATCCACAAATCCCCGTCCATCGGCGAGATCAACCATTGCCGCTGGTGGCTCGACCAGGAGCGCGCCCTGGTCGCGCCCAAGATGATCCTCGCGATGGGGGGCAGCGCCGTGCATGCGCTCACCGGCGACAAGAAGGGGGTCCTCAAGCGGCGCGGCGCGGTGGAGACGGCCATCGGCGGAGCCGGCGAGCCGGTCTACATAACGGTGCACCCAAGCTTCCTGCTGCGACTGCCGGACCCCGAGAGCCGAGCGCGCGAGGAGGCCGCGTTCGAGGCGGACCTCAAGCGCGCCTGGGAGATGATCCACGCCTGACCGCTCAGGCGATCGCCTCGCGCACGTCGCGGAACCAGTGGCCGCCGCGATGGCGGTTCTCCCCGGACGGGTAGCCGAAACGTGCGGCGGCGACCCCGTAGGGCGCCGCCGGTGGCCCGGCGCCCAGGTACGCGTCGTTGAGCCCGTCCTCGATCCTCCGTGGCGGCGGTACCGGCTCCAGCCGTAGGAAGGCGAACACCCGCGCCAACTCCGCGGCCGGATCGGCGCAGAGATCCTCGAAGCGCACGACGAGCCAGTTGTGCAGCCGCGGAAGGTCCTCCAGCAGCGCGACATGCGCCGCCTCCCAATGGTCCATCAACGCCGCCTCCGGCAGGTCGGACCATTTCGCCGTCGCCCGCGCGACCGCGACAGGATCGCGCAGGACGAAGACGAACTGGCAAGCGGGGAAGAGCTGCTGATAGAGCCGCGCGCGCAGCAGGTTGACCGGAGACTTCTCGACCCGCCAGACCCCGCCCGGCGGGTACCAAGCATCCCAGTCGACCCGCATCCTGTCTCGGACCTCCAGCGTATCGAACGGCCCCCCGTCGAACAGGCGAGCGCCCGGCTCCGTCGCCCAGCGCCCCGGCATTCCGGCGGCCGCGTCATGCGCGATCGCGCCTTGCAGGAACGCGCCCTCGCCCTCCGGCGCGATCCCTCCCGGAAGTCCGCGGACGTCGGGGTGCGCCTCCAGGCAGTCCGCCAGCAGCGTGGTGCCCGATCGGTGCAGCCCCCCGACGAAGACGTAGCGGATAGGCACTTCCTTCTTCATCACGAACTCCGCGAGGGGGATACGGCCCGCGATCCCCCGGGATACCGGGGGGGACTTAAACGGGATTAATAAAGTTAAGGCCAGGCCGATTCGGCGGAACCGACTCGCCCTTCGCCAGATTGCCGACATGCGTCGCGTCGGAACAGCAGGTGGAGGTCGCCCATGAGGATCGTTCACGTCGCTCTGGGCGGGCTCATAAAGGCCCCGCCCGTCGCCTACGGCGCGACCGAGGATACCGGCGGACACATCGCCTACGTCCTGGGCGCCGCCATGGCTCAAGCCGAGATGCCGAACGCGTCCGTAGAGATCGTCACCCGCCGGTTCGACGACCATGGCGCACCCTATGGCGCGGCGCGCGAGGCGGTGGCGCCCGGCCTGGACATCGTGCGGCTGGACGACGGCGATCCGCGGTACCGGAGCAAGGACGGGCTGTCTCGCCTGATCCCGGCCCTCTCGGCAGCCCTGGGGCGGCACCTCGCGGCCGGCCCGCGGCCGGACGCGATCCACGCCCATTTCGCGGATGCCGCCGAGGCCGTCCGCCCGGTGGCCGAAGCGCTCGGCGTGCCGATGATCTACACCGCCCATTCGCTGGGGATCGACAAGCGGTCAGCCGGAGGTGCCGGCCCGGCGCTGGAGCGGCGCATCGCCCGCGAGGACGCCGCCATCGCGGGCGCCGCCGCGATCGTCGCCTCCTCGCGCGACGAGGCCGAGCGTCAGCTCGCGCTCTACCCGTCCGCCGATCCGGCGCGCATCCACCGCGTGATGCCGGGGACGGCGGTGCCGGACGCGCCGGACCGGGCGGGCGCCGCCGCGCTCCTCGCGCCCTTCCTGCGCGATCCGGGCCGCCCGATGGTCCTCGCCATCGCCCGCCCGGTCGAGAAGAAGAACCTGCCCGCCCTGGTCGAGATCTTCGCGCGCACCCCCGGGCTGGCCGATCGCGCCAACCTCGTGATCCTCGCCGGCCTCAGGGGCGGGGTGGACGCGCCCCCGGCGGAGGACGAATCCGCCCGCGTGCATCGCGCCCTCCTCGCCGCGATCGACCGGCACGACCTCTGGGGCCGCGTCGCCCTGCCCAAGCGCCACGCGCCGGGCCATGTCGCCGGGATGTACGCCCTGGCGGCGGACGGGCGCGGCGTCTTCGCGAACCCGGCCCTGACCGAGCCCTTCGGCCTGACGGTGCTGGAGGCGGCGGCGGCGGGCCTGCCGGTGGTCGCGACCGCGAATGGCGGGCCGCGCGACATCCTGGACCTGATCGGGCATGGCGTCGTGGCGGATCCGGCCGATGCGCCGGCCTTCGGCGAAGCGCTGGCGAGGATGCTGGGGGATCGCGCGGCGTGGGACGCGGCGGCCGCGGCGGCCCGGGCGCGCCTCCCGCGCTGGACCTGGGCGCGGTACGCGCGCGAGCACGCCCGCGTCGTCGCCGGATTGACGCCGCCCGCGTCCACGGGGCCGGCAGAGCACCTTCTGGTCAGCGATATCGACGGCACCCTGACCGGCTGCGCGGATGGCGCCGCGCGCTTTCGATCCTGGCGGCGGGGCGCGCGCCATTGGCGCCTCGCCTTCGCGACCGGGCGGTCCTTGTCCGAGGCGCGCTTCGTCGCGGCGCGCTGGGACCTGCCGGATCCGGACGCGATCGCGGCCTCCGTCGGAACGGAGATCTACCTGACCGGCCCCGGCGGCCTTCGGCTCGATACGGGCTTCGCCCGATGGATCGCCTGCGACTGGGACCGCGGCGCCGTCGCCCGGCGGCTGACCCGCGTCGCCGGCCTCGTGCCGCAGGACCCGGTCGAGCAGCGTCGCTTCAAGTTGAGCTATGTCGGCACCGCCGAGGCGGCGGCGGCCGCGCGCGCGGCGCTCCGGGCTGCGGCGCTCCCGGCGCGGGTGGTCCACTCGCACGGATGCCTGATCGACGTGCTGCCCGCGCGGGCCGGCAAGGCCGCCGCGATGCGCCGGATCGCTGAGCGTCTGGGCGTGCCGCAGCATGCGGTCCTGGCCGCGGGCGATTCCGGGAACGACGCCGACATGCTGGACGCCGCGCCCCGCGCGGTCGTCGTCGCCAACGCGTCGGACGAGCTCTCGGTTCTGCGCGCCCGCCCGGGCCTCCTGCGCGCGTCGGCGCCCCACGCGCACGGCGTCCTCGAGGGCGTCGCCGCCGCCGAGGCAGCCCCTGCCCCGTGCACGAGGGCCGCGGCGTGAGGCCTTTCGGCTATTTCGTCCATCACCAGGGCCGGGGCCACGCGACCCGCTGCGCCGCGATCGTGAACGCCCTGCCGGCGGAGCGGCCGGTGACCGTCTTCTGCGCGCGGGACGACATCTTCCCGCCCCTTCGCCGGGGCGTGCGCATCGTGCGCATCCCATCGCTCTTCGAGCCGGCGGACGCGCCCGAGCCGCCCGCCCTCGCCGCCGCGCGGACGCCGGCGAGCATGCACTGCGCGCCCCTCGGCTGGCCCCAGATCCGCGCGGCCACATCCACCCTCACGGCGTGGTTCCAGGAGGCGGACCCCGAATTGATGGTCGTCGACGTCTCCGCGGAGATCGCGCAGCTCGCCCGCCTGTGCTCCGTGCCGGTGGTCAAGATCCTCCAGCATGGGGATCGGTCCGATGACGGCCACATGCGCGCCTACGAAGGGTGCGAGGGCCTGCTCGCCCCCTATGCCGAGGCCCTCGAACAGCCGGATCGGCCCGCCTTCATGCGCGCGATGACCCATCATGCCGGAGGCCTCGGGGTGGACGTCGCGCACGTCCCCTTGCGGGCCGCCGCGCGGCGGGTGCTGGGCGTGGGCGAGGAGCCGCTCGCGGTCGTCGTCTCGGGCGGCGGGGGGGCTGGGACGCCGCTCGCCCCGCTGGCGATGGCCGCCCGTGCCCTGCCGGACTGGACGATCCGCACGATCGGGCGGATCGGACGCGAAGGTCACGAGACCGAGCCGGGCAACCTCCGGCACGACGGCTGGGTCGACGCGCCCGAGACCTGGATCGCAGCGGCGGACCTCGTGATCTCCTCCACCGGGAACACCACCTGCCATCATGTCCTGGCCACCGGCCGCCCGTGGATCGCGATCCCCGAATGGCGCTACTTCGAGGAGCAGCTCTACAAGGCCGAGGCCCTGCACCGCGCCAGGGCCGCCCACATGCGCATCACCTGGCCGGGCACGCCTCAGGGGTGGCGCGCCGCGGTGGAGGCCGCGCGGGCCATCGACCCGGAGGTGCAGCGCGCCCTCGTCGATCCCCGCGCGGCCGAGCGCGCCGCCGCCTGGCTGACCGCCCTCGCCGTGCGCCTATGGCGTCCCGCGCCCTTGGCGATGGCCGCCCAATGAACGCTCTCCCGGATCGAAGGACCCGTCGATGACCCTCTCCCTCCTGACGATCGCCCGCGGACGGGCGGCGCATCTGGCCAACCTGGTGCGGGGCGCGGCGATGCAGTCGCGGCTGCCGGACGAGATGGTGATCGGGGTCATGGGGGACGCGCCCTATGACGGTCTGCCCGAGGCACCCTTCCCGATAAGGCAGGTGCTCGTGCCCGGCGATCCGATCCCCTTGGCGCGCGCGCGCAACGCGGTCGCCGGGGCGGCGCGTGGGGACCTCCTGGTCTTCCTCGACGTGGACTGCATCCCCGACGCGCCCTTCGTCGCCCAGACGGCCGCAGCCCTCGCCGCCTGGGACGGCGTCCTGATGGGGGAGGTCATGTACCTGCCGGCCGGCGCCGCGTCCGGCCCCTGGACGTACGACCGCTTCGCCGCCGTGGCCGAACGCCATTCCGACCGCCAGGGCCCGCCGCCCGAAGGCATCCGGCCGTGCAACGACTACCGGTGCTTCTGGTCGCTCAACTTCGCGATGTCGTCGGCGACCTGGGCGCGCTCCGGGGGCTTCTGCGAGGACTATGCCGGCTATGGCGGCGAGGATACCGATTACGGCCGCGTCCTGGACGAGGCCGGAATCCCGATCGGATGGATGACCGGCGCGAGGGCCTATCACCAGCACCACCCCCATCACATGCCGCCCGTCCACCATCTCGACTCGATCCTGCGCAACACCGAGGTGTTCCGCGCGCGCTGGGGCCAGCACACGATGGGCCACTGGCTCCATGCGTTCGAGATGATGGGCCTCGTCGCGCGGACCGGCGGCGGCTACCGCAAGCTGCGCGAGCCGAACGCGGAGGACCGCGCCCTCACCGAGCAGCAGGCCCACATGCCCTACGCCAACTCGGCCCGCGTGATCCGGATGCTGGAGGCCCGGCAGGTCGCGGCCGAATAGCTCACAGGGCCAGCTCGCGGGTGGAGAACCGGATGTCCGGCCAGTCCGCGTGCCGCGCGGCAGCGGCCTCGGCGTAGAGCGCCTCGCACCCGTCGATCATCCGCTCCAGGGAGAACAGCGCCTCGACCCGCGCGCGGGAGGCCGCCCGTGGCAGGCGCGCCGCCTCGCGAATGGCCCGCGCGAGCCCCGCCGTGTCGCCCGGCGAGGCGAACGCGCCGCAGGGTCCGACGACCTCGCGCACGGCGCCCGCGTCGAAGGCCGCGACCGGTAGGCCGCACGCCATCGCCTCGATCGCCGCCAGACCGAAGGGCTCGTCCCACATCGGGGTGAAGAGGAGGACGTCCGCCCGGCCCAGCTCGCACGCCAGCGCCGCCCCCGCGACGTGCCCCGCGTGCCGGACGTCCCCGCCGAGGAGCGGCGCGACCTCGGCGTCGAAATAGTCCCGATCCTCGACCGCGCCGAAGAGGGTGAGCGGCAGGCCCGCGATCCGCGCCGCGCGTATGGCTTGCGCGGTGCCCTTGTTCGGCGTGATCCGCCCGGCCCAGACGGCGCCTCCGCCGCCCCGCGGCGCGAAGGGCCATGCGGCGGGGTCGATCCCGTTGTGCAGGACCCGCGCCGAGGGGGGCGGCGCGTCCCACCACCGACCCATCTGCTGTCGCGAGGTGGTCGTGACGAGATGCCAGGGCGCGGCCGTCTCCGCGATCGCGCGGTGGAGCGCATCGAAGGGCGGCACGTGGAGCGACGTCACCATCGGCACGCGGGCCGCGCGCGCGAGACGTGGCGGATAGCGGTGGAGGGTGTTGTTGTGCACCGCGTCGAACGCCCCGTCCCGGAGCCGCGGCAGGACGGCGGCCCAGAGCGCGTCGACATGAGCGTTCAGCGCATCCGAGCCGTGCCAGTCCGCCCCCGGCCAGTCGGCGTCGTAATGCACCTGTCGCACCGCATGCAGCGGCACGCCGGCGTCGGAATCCCCCGCGGCGAAGAGGGTCACCTCGTGCCCCCGGTCCCGCAGGCCGCGCGCGAGATGCCAGGCGTGGGCCTCCATGCCGCCCATGAACGGCGGCGCGATGGGGTGACGCGCGTGGGCGAGGAGGGCGACGCGCATGGCCGGGGCGTCAGGCCGCCGCGGGGAACCACGAATGGTCGAGCCGCTCGAAGCGGTTGCGGAACGCGATCTGGTTCTCCATCCCGCCACGATCCAGGAGGCGCATGAATGGGCGCTCGACCTGGATGCGCCCCTCGGCGGAGAGCTTGCGCAGGAGCTTGTTGACGTAGACCGGCGTCATCCCGACGGCCTCGCCGATCTCGGCCTGGCTGAAGGGCACCAGGAACCGATTGCCGACCTCGGCATTCGAGATCGCGAGCCGGGCGCGCAGTTGCAGAAGGAAATGGATCAGCCGGTCCTCCGCCGTCATCAGGCCGAGCGCCGCGCATTGGTCGCGCAGCGCGATCTGGTCGAGCGAGGCGAGGGCGCACAGGAGCGCGCCCAGGCGGGGCAGCTCCAGCAGAAGACGCGCGATGCCCCGGCGCGGGAAGGGACAGACCGTGCCCTCGGTCTGCATCAGGATCTGGTGCGGCGCGGTCGGAGGACCGAGCTCGCCCATCCCGACGATCTCGCCCGGGAGGTAGATGCGCAGGATCGACGATCGGCCGCGCACGGGCTGGCTGCGCACGATCGCCCAGCCGTCCCGCAGGACGTGGATGCCCCCGTCGCTGCTGCCCTCGCTGACGATGGTCTGCCCGGCACCGAGGGTGCGCCGGTCCTCCTCCATCTCCGAAAGGAACTCGAGCTCGCGCCGGGTGAGGTCCACATAGGTGGACAGACGGCTCACTAGGCAACTCTCATCGGACATGCGTGCTCCTCGGGACGGCCGCCGACGAAAGCGAGCGTCACGGGGCGAACAGTTCGCCAAGGGGCAGGTTCCACACGGAAGCGCTCTGCGACCTGACAAAGTCTCCAGCACACGGGGGAACGCGACGGGTCCGCGGCGCGGCTCGCCGGAAGCGCCCGTAGATGCGGGGCCGACCCGGAGCGGTCGATCACGGGCCGGTTTGGCTGGTGGAGCCGATCGGGATCGAACCGACGACCTCGTCATTGCGAACGACGCGCTCTCCCAACTGAGCTACGGCCCCACTGGGGCGCCTTATCGAAGCGCCTCCTGAGGTTGTCAATGGCGCCTCCGGCGGGGCGGCGGCCCCTCCGGCGGGCCTCGGGCGCCGCCGGCTCAGAGCGCCGAGCGACTTGCGGCTCAGCGCCCGCCGCCCGGCCGCGTCTTCAGGAGCGGCATCAGGGCCGCCATGTCCGGCCCGCGCTTCCGGCCCGTCACGGCATGGCGCAGGGGCATGAACAGCGCGCGGCCCTTTCGCCCCGTCGCCGCCTTCACGGCGCCGGTCCACTCGCCCCAGGCCCCGGCATCGTAGGGCGGCGCGCCCAGGAGCGTCATCGCCTCGTCCACGAAGGCCTCGTCCCCCGGCGCGACGAGCGGCGGCGCGCCGCGCTCCACCAGGTCCCACCAGCCGGCGATATCGGCCCGTGCGTCCACGTTCTCGCGCACGACCTCCCAGAAGGCGCCGCGCTCGCCCTCGGGCACGCCGGCGGCCGCCAGCGCGGCGTCCACCGCCGCCACCGGGAGGGACTGCAGGTGCCGCGCGCTGAGCGGCGCGAGGTCCGCGACGTCGAGCTTCGTCGGCGCCGCGCCGAAGCGGGACAGGTCGAACCCCTCGGCGATCTCCTCCGGCGTGCCCCGCAGCTCGACCGGATCGGCGCTCCCCAGCCGCGCCATGAGCGACAGGAGCGCCATCGGCTCGATCCCCTGCGCGCGCAGGTCGCGCAGCGCCAGCGTGCCGAGGCGCTTTGAGAGCCCCTCCCCCTGCGGCCCGGTCAGGAGGGAATGGTGCGCGAAGCGCGGGGCCATGGCGCCCAGCGCGCCGATCATCTGGATCTGCGTCGCGGTATTGGTCACGTGGTCCGAGCCGCGCACCACGTCGGTGATGCCCATCTCGACATCGTCCACCACCGAGGCCAGCGTGTAGAGCACCTGCCCGTCGCCGCGGATCAGGACCGGATCGGAGGCGCTCGCCGCGTCGATGGAGACGGGCCCCAGGATGCCGTCCTCCCACTCGATGCGCTCGTGATCCAGGCGGAAGCGCCAGTGCCCGCCCCGCTCGGCGCGCAGGCGATCCTTCTCGGCCTCCGGGAGCTCCAGCGCCGCGCGGTCGTAGACCGGCGGCCGGCCCATGTTCAGCTGCTTCTTGCGCTTGAGGTCGAGCTCGCCCGGAGTCTCGAACGCCTCGTAGAGCCGCCCGTCCGCGCGCAGCCGGTCCGCCGCCTCGGCATAGCGGTCCAGACGCGCCGACTGGCGTTCGATGCGGTCCCAGGTCAAGCCCAGCCACTCCAGGTCGCGCTGGATCGCGTCGGCATATTCCGTCTTCGAACGCTCGGGGTCGGTGTCGTCCAGCCGCAGGACGAAGGTGCCCCCGGCCCGGCGCGCGATCGCCCAGTTGAAGAGGGCGGCCCGCAGGTTGCCGACGTGAAGGTAGCCCGTCGGCGAGGGGGCGAAGCGGGTCACGGTCATGCGATGTCCTTTGGCGGGGCGCGGCCAGCGGGGCCTAGCGCCGGCGGGCGCCCCTTGTCCACGGGGCCGCCCGCGCCTGCCGGGTGACCCGCCTCCGTGCAGGGGCGCCGATGTGCGCGGCACGAGGGCCGGCCCGAGTCCAAGTGCGCCACCAAGCGCGCCGAGGCCTCGGGAGCCGCCCCCCCTGGCCATCGCGGGCGGCGCCGGTCAGGGTCCCGGGCATGGACGCGCCGGCTCCTTCGCTCGACGAGATGCACGCCGTCGCCGAGGCGGCGCGCGACGCGTTCCCCGCGCCCTTCGCCGCCCTCGCCGCCGAGGTCGCGATCGTCGTGCTGGACTGGCCGCCCGACACCGTGCTGGACGATCTGGAGATCGAGGACGCCTACGAGCTCACGGGCCTCTACGACGGGACCCCCCTCACGGAGCGCAGCGTCTCCGATCCCGGCGGGCGGCCCGACACGGTCTTCCTCTACCGCCGACCGATCCTGGACGAGTGGTCCTGGCGCGGGGACGTCTCGCTTCGCGCACTGGTCTCCCATGTCACGGTCCACGAGTTCGCCCATCACTTCGGATGGTCCGATTCGGACATCGCCGCCGTCGATCGCTGGTGGGAGTGACGCGGCCGAGAGCTTCCCAGCCTCCCCCGCGACGCTATGTTCACGGGCGAACCCAGGAGGACCCACCATGACGCTCACGAGACGCCAGACCCTCACGGCCGCCGCCGCGATCCCCGCCGCCGCCGCCCTGCCCCGCGGCGCCGCCGCGCAGGACGCGGCGCCGATGCGCGGCGAGCTCCATCGCACGCTGAAGCTCGGCGAGACGGAGGTCATCACCCTCCTGGACGGCACCGCCGCCCGCGACGAGCCGCAGGGCATCTTCGGCCTGAACGTCGATGCGGAGACCTTCGCGGAGGTCAGCCGGGAGAACTTCATCCCGGTCGACATGGCGCAGTTCTACTTCACCCCCGTCGTCGTGCGCAAAGGCGGCAACACCATCCTCTTCGATACCGGCCTCGGCCAGGGCGGTCTGCCCGCCGCGCTCGCCAGCGCCGGCCTCTCGCCCGGCGACATCACCCATGTCGTCCTGACCCACATGCACCCCGACCATGTCGGCGGTCTGATGGCGGATGGCGCGCCGGCCTTCGAGGGCGCCGAGCACGTCGCCGGCGAGGTCGAGATGGGCTTCTGGGCCGAGAACCCGAGCGAGGCGGTCACCGCCAACGTGCTGCCAATGCGCGACCGCTTCACCCTCGTGGGCGACGGCGCCGAGATCGCGCCGGGCGTCACCGGCATGGCCGCGTTCGGGCACACGCCCGGCCACATGGTCTACCGGATCGACGACGGCGAGTCCTCGATGCTGATCTTCGCGGACACGGCCAACCACTACGTCTGGTCTCTCGCCTATCCTGACTGGGAGGTGCGGTTCGACGCCGACAAGGAGGCCGCGGCCGCCACGCGCCGGCGCGTCCTGGGCATGCTGGCCGCCGAGCGGATGCCGATGACGGGCTATCACATGCCCTTCCCCGCCGCCGGCTTCGTCGAGACCGACGGCGACGGCTTCCGCTGGGTCCCCGCGAGCTATCAGTTCACCTGACCTCGTCCGCTTAACCGCCGTTTAACCCCCCGTCCTGCATGGAGGGCGGGGGGATCGGCCCGGCGAGAGCTCGCCGGAACCGATGATGGTGGAGGACGGCGATGACCGAGGACCAGATGAAGGCGGCGGGCCTGCGCGTCGAGCGGTTCGACATCGCCGCCGCCCTGGGCGAGCTGCGCCGGGCGACGGACCTGACCATCGTCCCCGCGTTCCTGGTGTCGATCGACGATCCGGGCCAGCCTGGCCCCCTGACCACGGAGCGCGCGAGGTTCGCGCACTTCAATGCCCCCATGATCGAGGCGACCGGACTTTCCGCGGGCGTGACGCTCCAGGAGCTCCTTCCGCCTCGGATGGCGGCCTCGGTCCTGAAGAACTATCACCGGGCCATCTCGACGGAGGGGCCGATCTCCTATCTGGAGGACATTCCCACCCCGTCGGGAAAGGCCGCCTGGAACACGACCATCCGCGCCGTCCGAACGCCGGACGGCGCCGTCTTCGCGATCCTCGGCTCCTCCTCCGACATCACGGATATCCGGCAGCGCGAGCTTCGGGACGCCGCCCAGATCGCGCGCCTCAGGCGCACCGCGGACGAGGTGCGCGTGTTCTCCGCCATGGCCGCCCATGACGTGCGCAGTCCGCTCGCGACCATCGATTCCCTCGTCGAGCTGATCCTGGAGGACTTCTTCGACGCCGACGACGGCAAGCGCGAGCTGATCGAGCAGCTCAGCTTCGTCACCCGCAGCGCCCGCAAGCACATGGACGAGCTGCTCCTGCATTGCGCCACGTTCGAGGAGCTGGCCCCGATCGAGTCGGTCGTCGACCTCGAACACCTCTGCCGCGACCTCGCCGCGATGACGGATCCCAACGAGGAGATCGGGATCACCCATCCCGAGGCGACCATCCTGTGCGACCGGGTCGCGCTCCACCTCGTGCTGCGCAACCTACTCACGAACGCGCGCAGGCACTGCCGGGAGCGCATATCGATCGACGTCCAGAACACGGCCAGCGAGCCCGACCTCCTCCGCTTCCTGGTCTCGGACGACGGCCTGGGATTTCCGGCCGGGTTCGACCCGTTCGACGTCTGCGACGAGACGCGGTCGGCCACCGGGCATGGCTACGGCTTGGCCGCCGTCAAATACGTCGTCGAGACGCGAGGCGGGCGCGTCCGCACGGCCCCCTCGGCCTTCGGCGAGGGCGCGGGCGTCGCCTTCACCATGCCTGCCCGCATGGTCCAGGGGAGCTCATCCGAAACCCTCGGATCCGCGGCGGCTTGACGCGCCGGCTCAAAGATAGCGGTTCACGAGCGATTCCAGTCGCTCCTGCCGCCCCGATACGGGTTGCGGGTCGAGGCCGCGCTCCCGCACGCGCGCCTCGATCTCATCCAGCCCGCCGGTCATCAGATCGGTCCGGTCCCAGGCGGCGTATCGCGCCTCCCGTGCCGCCTCGAGCCCGCCGTCCTCCAGCATCGCCGCCGCCGCCTTCAGCCCCGCCGCGCAGCAGTCCATCGCACCGACATGCGCCGCCACGAGGTCCTCGGGATCGAGCGACTGGCGCCGCAACTTGGCGTCGAAATTGGTGCCGCCCGTGGTGAATCCGCCGGCGCGCAGGACCTCGTAGTAGGCCAGCGCCATCTCGGGCACGTTGTTCGGGAACTGGTCGGTGTCCCAGCCGGACTGGTAATCGTTCCGGTTCATGTCGATCGACCCGAACAGGCCCAGCGCCGCCGCGGTGGCGAGCTCATGCTCGAAGCTGTGGCCCGCGAGGATCGCGTGCCCCTGCTCGACGTTGACCTTCACCTCGCGCTCCAGCCCATGCCGCGCGAGGAAGCCGTAGACCGTCGCGACGTCGTGGTCGTACTGATGCTTGGTCGGCTCCTGGGGCTTCGGCTCGATCAGGATCGCGCCCTCGAAGCCGATGGCGTGCTTGTACTCGACCACCTTCTTGAGGAAGTCCCCCGCCTGCCGGTCCTCGCGGCCCAGATCGGTGTTCAGCAGCGTCTCGTACCCGTCGCGCCCGCCCCAGAGCACGTAGTTCGCGCCGCCCAGCCGATGGGTCGCGTCCATGCAGGTCTTGACCGTCGCCGCGGCGTAGGCGGCGATCTCGGGGTCGGGATTGGTCGCCGCGCCCGCCATCCACCGCCGGTGAGAGAACAGGTTCGCCGTGCCCCAGAGCAGCTTCGGCCCGCCCTCCATCCTGCGTGCGAGATAGTCGGTCATCTCCTCGAGGTTGCGCGTCGTCTCGGCGAAGGTCCCGCCCTCGGGCCGGACGTCGGCGTCGTGGAAGCAGAAGAAGGGCTGTCCGAGGATGGCGAACAGGTCGAAGGCGGCGTCGGCCCTGGCTTTCGCCTGCTCCATCCCCTCACCGAACCAGGGCCGCTGGAACGTGTCGCCGCCGAACGGATCGGTCCCGGTCCAGGCGAAGCTGTGCCACCAGGCGACGGCGAACCGCAGGTGGTCCTCCATCCGGCGGCCCATCAGCGTCTCGTCCGGGTCGTAGTGGCGGAACGCGAGGTCGCCGTCCGCATCGGGGCCGCCGAAGGTGATCGGCGCGATGCCGTCGAAATAGCTCATCGGATGTCCCTCAATCGGTCGTGGAGGCGGCGGTGGCGGGCATGCCCCTCGGCGAAGGCGTCCCGCAGTGCGGGATCGGGCTCGACGGTGCGGGCGATGGGCGGGATGGTGGCGATGGAGGCGTCCGCGCCGTCCGTCATCATCGCGAGGCGCGCGGCTCCGAACGCGCCGCCGTAGTCGCCCGAGGCGGGCAGCTCGACCGGCAGGTCCAGCGCGGCGGCCAGCGCCGCCACCCAGTAGTCGGACCGCGTGCCACCGCCCACGCCGATCAGGCGCTCGATGCGGGTGCCGGTCGCGGCGAGCGCGTCCCGGCAGTCGGCGAAGGCGAAGCAGACCCCCTCGAGCACCGCGCGGGCAAGGGCGTCCGCGTCCGACGCGTGGCCGAGCCCCGCGAAGGCGCCGCGCAGGCCGGCGTCGTTGTGCGGCGTGCGCTCGCCGCCGAGATAGGGCAGGAACGCCGCCCGCCCCGGCGGCCGCAGCGCGCCGAGCCCGGATGTCAGGTCGGCCGCCCCGCGGCCGGTTAGCCGCGCGAGCCATTCGAGCGCATCCGATGCGGCGAGGATCACGCCCATCTGGTGCCACGCCCCCGGCAGAGCGTGGCAGAACGTGTGCACCGCCGTCTCCGGCGCGGGCGCGTAGCCCCCGGTCGCGGCGAACAGCACGCCGGAGGTGCCAAGCGAGGCGAAGGCCGTGCCCGGGGACACCACGCCGACGCCCACCGCCGAGGCCGCGTTGTCCCCGCCCCCGCCCGCGACCGGCACGCCCTCGGGCAGCCCGGTCATCGCCGCGCCCTCGTCCGACAGGCGCGCCGAGAGCGTGGACCCTTCCACCAGCGCCGGCATGTGGTCGCGGGTCAGGCCGGAGCGCGCCAGCAGCGCGTCCGACCAGTCCCGCGCGCCGACGTCGAGCCAGGCGGTGCCGGACGCGTCCGACATGTCCGAGACCGCCGCACCCGTCAGCCACAGCCGCAGCGCGTCCTTCGGCAGGAGGACCAGGCGGGTGCGCGCGAGGACCTCGGGCTCGTGGCGGCGGACCCATTCCACCTTGGGCGCGGTGAAGCCGGGGAAGGTGATGTTGCCGGTGATCCGGCGCGCCTCGGCATCGTCCATCCCGGTGGCCTCTGCGGCGGCGCGGGTGTCGTTCCACAGGAGGCAAGGGCGAAGCGCCGCGCCGTCCTCCCCGATCAGCGTGGCGCCGTGCATCTGGCCCGAGAGCCCGACCGCGCGCACCCCGGACAGATCGCCCAGTGCGGCGCAGACCTCGCGGCAGGCGGCGAGCCACGCGGCGGGGTCCTGCTCGGACCATCCGTCATGTGGCCGCTGCACGGTCAGGGGCGCGGTGGCCTCCCGGACCGGGCGCTGATCGCCGTCGAGGAGGAGGCCCTTGAGGCCGGAGGTGCCGAGGTCAAGGCCTAGGTACAAGGGGCGGCCTTCCGGACGGGCGCGCCGCCGGGGTCTGAGATTCCTCCGGTCGAGCCGGAGGATGGCGGGGGGCGGGGATGGCGCAGGGGACACCGGATGTCGGTTGGCCAGCGCGGTCATCAGGCCGCCTTCGCCGGCTTCTTGCCGAGGATGATCATGCCGAGGATGTCGTCGTCGGTGACGTCGCCCACGTGCTCGGTACCCACCAGCGCGCCGTTCTTCATCACCGAGACGCGGTCGCAGAGCTCCATCACGTCGTGGATGTCATGACTGATGAGGAAGATGCCGATCCCCTGCCTCTTCAGCTCCTGGATCAGCTCGGCGACCATCTTCGTCTCCTGCGGGCCGAGCGCGGCGGTGGGCTCGTCCATGATCAGGATGCGCGCGTTGAAGTAGACCGCGCGGGCGATCGCCACCGATTGCCGCTGCCCGCCGGAGAGCGCGCTCACGGGCTCCGCGAACTTGGCGAAGTTGGGGTTGAGCCGTGCCATGATGCGGCGCGTCTCGGCCTCCATCGCGCCATCGTCCACCAGCCCGAAGACGGTGGTCAGCTCGCGCCCGAGGAAGAGGTTCGAGGCGGCGTCGAGATTGTCGGCCAGCGCGAGGGTCTGATAGATCGTCTCGATGTTGTAGCGCCGCGCGTCGCGCGGGTTGGTGATCGTCGCGCGCTCGCCGTCCACGTAGATCTCGCCGAATCGGCCTGATACGCGCCCGAGAGGCATTTGATCAGCGTCGACTTGCCCGCGCCGTTGTGGCCCAGCAATCCGACGACCTCGCCCGGCCAGAGGTCGACGCTCACATGGTCGACCGCGCGCACGCCGCCGAAGGCGATGGAGATGTCGCGCAGCTCGACGAGCGGCGTGCCGGTCCTGTCCACACTCATCGCGCGCCCGTCCTCTTCCGGTACAGGATGTCGATGAGGACCGCGGCGACCAGCACCACGCCCACGACGATGTTCTGCAGTGGCGCGTCCACGCCCACCATCGCCATGCCCGATTGCAGCGACTGCATGATCAGCGCGCCCAGGATGGCGCCGTGGATGGTCCCGAAGCCCCCCGCGAGCGCGGTGCCTCCGATCACGGCCGCCGCGATCACGCGCAGCTCGTCGAGCGTGCCGATGTCGTTGGAATGGTTGGTCAGACGTGCGGAGGCGACCACGGCCGAGATCGCGCAGAGCGCGCCCATCAGGGCGAAGACCTTGACCGTCAGAAGCCGCGTGTTCACGCCCGAGAGCTCGGCCGCGTCCGGGTTGCCGCCGGTCGCGAAGATGTAGCGTCCGAGCCGGGTGCGCCGGGCGACCACCGTCATGCCGATGGCGATGGCGATCAGCAGCAGGACCGAGAACGGGATGCCATAGGCCGCGACGAACCCGTCCGGCACCTCCAGGCCCCGCGCCTGGAAATCGCGCGCGAGCACGCGGGACGGGATCTCGTAGGCGTTCAGCAAGGCGACGAACCCCAGGATGCCCGCCGCCGCGATGGCCGCGACGACCGCCTCAGCCCAGAGCGGCTTGACCGGGAAGCCGTGGCGCCGCTTGGCGCGCCGGGCGGACCATAGCCCCCAGAGCGCGGCCGCGAGCGCGGCGAGGCCGACCGCCCAGGACAGCCCCTCGCCCAGCGTGCCGCCGATGCCGCCCAGCGTGCGGAACGTCTCGTCCAGCGGGCCGATCGTCTGACCGCTCGTCAGGTACCAGGCGACGTTGCGCCAGACGAGGAGCCCGCCCAGCGTGACGATGAAGCTCGGGATCAGGAGATAGCCGACGAGGTAGCCCTGGAACGCGCCGATCATCGTGCCCACGACCACGCCCGACACGATCGCGAGTGGCGCGATGGCCCAGTGGCCCAGCGGCAGGCCCAGCGTCTCCGGCAGCCAGCGCGTCTGGACCATCGCCATGACGGCCGAGCAGGTCGCGAGGAGCGCGCCGACCGAGAGGTCGATGTTCCGCGTGACGATGACGAAGACCATGCCCGTCGCCATGATCGCGACGCTCACGGTCTGGATGGTCAGGTTGAAGACGTTGCGCGGGGTCAGGAACCGGCCGTCCAGGAGGCCGCCGGTCAGGATCTGGAAGATCACGCAGATGAGGAGGAAGGCGCCGAGCATCCCAAGGAGGCGGGTGTCCACCTCGAGGTTCCGCATCAGGCTGCGCCGGGCGGTGCGGGCCGGGCCGGTGGCGCCCGGCGTCTCGCCGGTCCTCTGCGGCGCGCCGGGAACGGAGGCGCCGACGGTCTCGGTCATGGTCTGTCCCTCGCGCCTTGGTCGGCGGCGCCCGGACGGGCGCCGCCTCGCTCGGACTTACTGGCAGGCGGCGACGTCGCCGGAGACGCCCTGGCAGAGGTCCTCCTGCGTGATCCAGCCCGCCTCGACGACGACGTCGAGATTGTCCCGGGTCACCGGGACGGGGGCGAGGAACTTCGCCGGGATCGCGTTGCCCGCGTCGGAGGTGAACTCCATCGCGCCCTCGACGGCCATCGGCTCGGTGCCGCCGGCCATGGCCAGCGCGATCTCGGCGGCCTCGCGGCCGAGCTCGCGGCTGTCCTTCCAGACCGAGACCGTCTGCGTGCCCAGCGCCACGCGGTTGAGCGCCGCCTGGTCGGCGTCCTGTCCGGAGACCGGGATGCCCTCCATCCCCTGCGCCGTCAGCGCGGCGACCGCGCCGCCGGCGGTGCCGTCGTTGGAGGCGACGACCGCGTCGACCATGTTGTCCTCGGCCGTGAGGATCTGCTCCATGTTGCGCTGCGCGTTCGCAGGCAGCCAGCCGTCGGTATAGGCCTCGCCCACGATGGTCACGTCGCCCGCGTCGATCGCCGGCTGCAGCACCTCCTGCTGGCCGCCGCGCAGGAAGTCGGCGTTCGGATCGGTCGGGGATCCCTTGATCATCACGTAGTTGCCGGTCGGCGCCGCCTCGAGGACGGCGCGGGCCTGCATCCGGCCGACCTCGACATTGTCGAAGGTCAGGTAGAACGCACGCGGATCGTCGATCAGCCGGTCGTAGCCGACGACGGGGATGCCCTCGTTCGCGGCGGCCTGCACCGCCGGGCCGATCGCCTGGCTGTCCTGCGCGAGGATGATGAGCGCGTCCACGCCCTGCGCGATGAGCGATTCGACGTCCGAGAGCTGCTTGGCCGAGGAGGACTGCGCGTCCGCCGAGACGTAGCTCGCGCCCGCCGCCTCCAGCGCGGCGACGATGGCCGCCTCGTCGGTCTTCCAGCGCTCCTCCTGGAAGTTGGACCAGCTCACGCCGACGGTCATGCCGTCCTGCGCGGTCGCCATGGTGCCGAGCGTGAGGGCCGTCGTCGCGGCCAACGTCATCAGAATGCGCATCGTGTCGTCTCCCTATCGTCGCAGCCGCCCGGTTCCCGGATCGGCGACCGGTTTTCCGGCTCGCCCCCTCATCGCATATTTTGTTCGGGTGTCAAAAATAATTTGACGTCGTCGGGACGGGCGGCGCCTACTGGACCGGCATCCGCCCGTTTCTGCGGTGCGGAGATGCGCGCGCAGAAAGTTCGAGGGGGGATTTCGTGGCAGCGCCGAAGTTAATCCGCCCCGATCCCCGATGAACGAGCGGCCGGTGCCCGGCCCGGCCCCGATCGGCTGCGGCCCGGCGCTGCCGCCCACCGGCGGCGGGCCGGCTCGGCCCCTGCGCCTGGCGATCTACGAGCGGGTGCGAGGCGCCGGGCATGCCAGCCGGGCCGAGATCGCCAAGTCCCTCGGCGTCTCGCCCGGCACGGTCACCGCCGGCGCGGCCGAGCTGATCGAGGGAGGATACCTCCGCGAGGTGGCGGTTCCGGCGCGGGCGGGCGGCGCGGGGCGTGGCCGCCCGCCCGCGCCGCTCGGCATCGTGCCGGGCGCGAGGCTGGTCGCCGGGGTGAAGATCGGGGATTCCGCCTGCGACGCGGTGATCCTGGACATGGCGGGCACGGTTCTGGGCGAGGCGCGGCGCTCCGGCGGGGCGGCGGGCCGCGCGCAGGCGGACGTGGTCGCCCGCGTCGCCGCCACGGTGGCGGACGCCGCGCGCGCCGCCGGGGTCACACCCGCCGCCCTTGCCGCGATCGGCGTCGGCCTACCCGGCATGATCGACCACGAGGCCGGGCGCGTCGCCTGGTCCCCGGTGATCGAGGGCACGGGCCTGCCCCTGGCCGCCGACATCGCGGCCGCGACCGGCCTGCCCACGCATGTGGACAACGATTCCAACACCGTCACCCTCGCCGAGCTCTGGTTCGGCGCCGGCCGTCACCTACCGGGCTTCGCGGTCGTCACCATCGAGAACGGCGTCGGGATGGGCCTGGTGATCGACAACCGGCTGTTCCGGGGCGGGCTCGGAATGGGGATGGAGCTGGGCCATACCAAGGTGCAGCTCGACGGCGCGCTCTGCCGCTGCGGCCGACGCGGTTGCCTGGAGGCCTACGTCTCGGATTACGCGCTGGTGCGCGAGGCGGCGACCGCGCTGGGCCGTGCGCCGGCGCCGGGGCTCCTGGACGCGCTCCACGCCGAGGCGAAGGCGGGCCACCCGGCGGCGATGGGCATCTTCCGCCGGGCCGGACGTTACGTGGCGCTGGGCCTCAGCAACGTGGCGCACCTGTTCGATCCGGCGCGCATCATCCTCTCGGGCGAGCGCATGCGCTTCGACCTCCTCTACGCGCGCGAGGTGCTGGGCGAGATGGAGGCCGCGACCCTGCGGGGCGGGCGCGCGCCCACGCCGGTCGAGATCCACGCCTGGGGGGGCGCCATCTGGGCCCGCGGCGCCGGCGCGCTGGCGCTCGGGCACGCGGTGGACGCGGCGCTGGGCGGCGAGCGGATCGTGCCGGCATGAGATGGCTGGCGCTCCTGGCGGCCGGCGCGGCTCAGGCGCAGCCGAGCTTCGAGCCGGTCGCCATGCCGCCCCACGAGTATGTCGGCGGCTGGGAGCACTTCGTCGGCGGCGGGCTCGCCGTCTGGGATTGCGACGGCGACGGCCGGCCCGAGCTGCTGGCCGCCGGGGGCACCGCGCCCGCGACCCTGCTGCGCAACCGCTCGGTGCCCGGGCGGATCGCGTTCGAGGACGCGGATGCCGGCCTCCCGACGGGGGTGACGGGCGCCTATGCCGTCGACCTGGACGGGGACGCGGTGCGGGACGTGGTGCTGCTGCGCGTCGGCCGGGACGTGGCGCTGCGCGGCGGGCCGGACTGCGCGCTGGGGCCGGAGATCGCCCTGCCCCACCGCGACGACGCGTGGTCCACGGCGTTCACGGCCGCATGGATGCCCGGTGACCTGCGCCCGACGCTCGCCTTCGGCGCCTATGTCGACCGCGCCGACCCCGAGGGGCCCTTCGGCACCTGCGACGACGGCGCGCTGATGCGGCCCGTCGCGGCGGGCTGGGCGGCCGAGCCGATCGCGCCCGGCTATTGCGCGCTGTCCATGCTCTTCTCGGATTGGCGCCGGCGGGGCGTGCCCGACCTGCGCGTGAGCAACGACCGGCATTACTACGTGACCGGCGGGGCCGAGCAGATGTTCGAGATGCCCGCCCTGCGCCCGCTCGGCCCCGGGGATGGGTGGGAGCCGATCAGCATCTGGGGCATGGGCATCGCCAGCCGCGACGTGACCGGCGACGGGCGCGCCGACGTGGCGCTGACCTCGATGGGCGACCAGCTTCTGCAACTGAGCGCGCCGGGAGGCTATGCGCTGGCGCCCTGGGAGGCGGGGATCGCCGCGACCACGCCGCACACGGGCGGCGACGGGCGCCCCTCCACCGGCTGGCACGCGGAATGGGGCGACGTGGACCGCGACGGTCGCGACGACCTGCTGATCGCGAAGGGCAATGTCGACCAGATGCCCGGCATGGCCATGGAGGACCCGACCAACCTGTTGATGCAGCGGGCGGACGGGACCTTCGCCGAGGCGGCGGCGGCGGCCGGCATCGCCTCCCTCCACCGCGGGCGGGGCGCGGCTCTGGCGGATCTCGACGGGGACGGACGGCTCGACGTCGCGCTCGTGAACCGTCGCGCGCCGCTCGAGGTCTGGCGCAACGTGACGCCGGGGGGCGGCTCGATCGCCGTCGAACCGCGCCAGCCGGGCGGCAACGCCTTCGCCGTGGGCGCCCATGTCGAGGTGACGGCGGATGGCCGGACCTGGGTGCGCGAGGTGACGGTCGGCGGCGGGCATGCGGGCGGCACGTCCGGGCCGCAGCATTTCGGGATCGGCGCGGCGGCGGAGGTGTCGGTGCGGGTGATCTGGCCGGACGGGAGCGCCGCGGCTCCGGTGACGCTTCCGGCGGGGTGGCGCGGCGTCGTGGACAGAGCGGCCGGGCTCCGGGCCCTCGGGGGCTAGAACGCCTCGGGACGGGCCTCGCGGGCCATGTGGTCGAGGACGGCGTTGACGAGCCGAGGCTCACGCCCGCCCGGGAAGAACGCGTTCGCCACATCCACGAACTCGGTGATGACGACCTTCGGCGGCGTCTTCATGCCCATCTCGGCGCCGGCCGCGCGGAACAGCGCGCGCAGCGTCGGGTCCACCCGGCCCAGGGGCCAGCGGTCCACCAGCGCCCGGTCGGTCGCCTTGTCGATGGAGGACTGGCGCGCCACCGCCCCTTCGAGGAGCGCGCGGAAATGGTCGACGTCGCCCTCCTCCATCTCGTGGTCCTCGAACCGCTCGCCGAAGCGGTGCGTCTCGAACTCGGCGCGCACGGCGTCGAGGGTGCGGCCTGTCAGCTCCATCTGGTAGAGCGCCTGCACCGCGAAAAGCCGCGCGGCGGAGCGCATCCGCTTGGAGACCTCGCGCAGCTCGGCCTTGCTGAGCGGGGCGCGCATGGCCTCGGGCGCGCCGGTCATACGGTCAGCCCTCCCTTGGCCAGGTGGATGTCCCCGCGCCGGAAGCCGACGTCGCGCGGGGCGCGGCCCATCCGGCGCGTGAGCGCGATCAGGTGCAGCGCCGCCATCGCGGCGCCCCCGCCCTTGTCCTGCTCGCCGGCCCGAACGCGGGCCTGATCCATCGTCTCGACCGTCAGGATGCCGTTGCCGACGCAGGCGCCCGAGAGGCCCAGCATCGTCAGGCCGCGCGAGGAATCGTTGCACACGGTGTCGTAATGCGTGGTCTCGCCGCGCACGACGCAGCCCAGCGCGACGTATCCGTCGTAATCCCCGATGCGGTGCGCGATCGCGATGGCGGTGGGAATCTCCAGGGCGCCGGGAACCTCGGCCGTATCGTAGGTCGCGCCGGCCCCCTCGATCGCGCCGCGCGCGCCGGCCAGAAGGGCGTCCGCGACCTCGCGATAATAGGGTGCCACGACGATCAGGATCCTCGGCGCCGGGTCCTCGAACGAGGGCGTGGGCAGGACGTGGTGGGCGGCGCCGGCCATGGGGCTACTCCGTGATGCGGCGGGTGCCGGCGATCTCGAGGCCATAGGCCTCGAGGCCGACGACCTTGGGCCGGGGCGAATTGGTCAGGAGGGTGATGCGCGACAGGCCGAGCGAGGACAGGATCTGCGCGCCGAGCCCGTATTGCCGCAGGGTCTGCGGCGACACCTCCTCCGAGGCGGCGAGCTTCATGTGCAGGTCGCGCAGCAGGACGAGCACGCCGCGCCCCTCCTCGGCGATGAGGCGCATCGCGTCGCCGAACTCCCCCGTGCGGCCGGCCCCGCCGAGGCCGACAACGTCGAGGAGGGGGTCCATCGCGTGCATGCGGGTGAGCACCGGCTCGGGGCCGGTCACGTCGCCCTTCACGAGCGCGATGTGCTCGGCGCCCTCGGTCTCGTCGGTGTAGATCCGCATGGTCCAGTCGCCGCCGAACTCGGAGGATACCACACGCTCGGAGGCGTTGCGCACGAGATTGTCGTTGCGGCGGCGGTAGGCGATCAGGTCGCTGATGGTGCCGACCTTCAGCCCGTGCCTCTGGGCGAAGGCGACGAGCTCGGGCAGGCGCGCCATGTGCCCGTCCTCGTTCATGATCTCGCAGATCACGCCCGAGGGGTTCAGCCCCGCCAGCCGGGCCACGTCGACCGCCGCCTCGGTGTGCCCGGCGCGCACGAGCACGCCACCGTCACGGGCACGCAGCGGGAAGACGTGGCCCGGCGTCGCGATGTCGGCGGCGCCCTTGGAGGCGTCGATGGCGATGGACACGGTGAGGGCCCGGTCGTGGGCGCTGATGCCGGTGGTGACGCCCTCGCGCGCCTCGATCGAGGTGGTGAACGCGGTCTCGTGGCGGCTGGAGTTGTTGGAGGACATCAGCGGCAGGCCGAGCGCGTCGATCCGCGCGGCGGGCAGCGCGAGGCAGATCAGGCCGCGGCCGTGGGTGGCCATGAAGTTGATCGCGTCGGGCGTGGCCATCTGGGCGGGGATCACGAGATCGCCTTCGTTCTCCCTATCCTCGTGGTCGACGAGGACGAACATGCGGCCGTTGCGGGCATCCTCGATGATCTCGTCGATGGCGCTGATCGCGTCGGACCAGTCGTGCTCCACGGGGCCGGGTCGCTCGTAGGTCATGGCGTGGCTCCGGGATCGGGGACGTCTGGGGGGCAGATAGGCCGGCGGGCGCGGGATGGGAAGCGGCCCGCGCGGGGCATGCGCGGGGGATGCACCGGGCATGCACATCCCATGCGCATCCCATGCGCATGGATTGCGCGGCGCGTTCACCCCATCGCAACCCATCGCTCGGCCGGCAGGTAGCCGGCGAAGCGGCCCGCGAGGGTCCAGCCGGCTTCGGGCGGGGCGGCGCCGACGACGAGGACGGCGTCGCGCGGCAGCCCCTCGGCGAGGGCGCCGAGCATCGCGGCGGCGGCGCGGGGGCCGTCCGCGAGCACCGGCGCGCGGCCGGCGCGCAGGGCGTGCAGCCCGGCGGCCGCGCAGGCCTCCGCCACCGCGCCGGGCGTCATCGGGGGCGGCACGGCGAGGATCGCGGCGGCCGTGCTCGCCGCCGCCCGCGCGGCGCGGTCCGGAGCGGGCCCGGCGCCGGGGCGGGTCATGCCCAGCGCGTTGGACGAGTAGAGGAACGCGATCAGGTCGCGCCCCGTGGTCGCGCGGATGCCGGCATAGGTCGTGTAGTCGAGGCCGAGCGCCCTGGCCCGACGGACGTGCAGGCGCACGACCTCCACCGGGAGCTTCGGCAGGAGGGCGGCGCGCGCGCGGCCCCAGGCATAGGTGCGGAACCCCCGGCCGGGCGCGAGCGACGGGCCGCGGTTATGGCCCATGCCCGCGGGCGCGGCGGCGCCCTCGCCCGGCGGCGTCATTCGGCGAGCGCCGGGGACGGCGCCTCGGCGAGGCGGGCGACGTAGCGCGCCAGCGTGTCGATCTCGAGGTTGACGGGATCCCCCTCCGAGCGGTCGCCCCAGGTGGTCGCGGACTGGGTGTGAGGGATGAGGTTGACGCCGAAGCTGCTGCCCACGACCTCGTTCACGGTGAGGGAGGTGCCGTCCAGGCAGACCGAGCCCTTGGGCGCGATGAAGCGGGCGAGCGCGGCCGGGGCCTCGAACGTGTAGCGGATCGAGCCGCCCTCCGGGCGCAGGCCGGTGATGGTCGCGGTGCCGTCCACATGGCCCGAGACGATGTGCCCGCCGAGCTCGTCGCCCACGCGCAGCGCGCGCTCCAGGTTGACGCGGGTGCCCTCCGCCCAGGCGCCCAGGGTGGTGTGCTCCAGGGTCTCGGCGCTGGCCTGCACCTCGAACCAGGCGGGGCCGAGGGCGATCGCGGTGAGGCACACGCCGGCGCAGGCGATCGAGGCGCCGATGTCGATGGTGGCGGTGTCGTAGCCGGTGGCGATGCGGATGCGCGTGTCGCCGTCCCGCTCGATGGCGGCGACGCGGCCGATATCGGTGACGATGCCCGTGAACATGTGGAGGCCCTCCGCGGTCAGGACCTAGGCGGCGGCCGGTCCCGCGTCCAGACGTGGAGAAGGTCGGCGCCGACGGTGCGCGCCTCGCGGAGCGCGAGCCGCGGGGCCTCGGACAGGCGCGCCAGGCCCATCGCGCCGATGGCGGGGCGCCCTTCGGCGCCGAGGACGCGGCCGGCGGAGAAGACGTGCAGCTCGTCCACGAGGTCCGTGCCCAGGAGGGCGGCGGCGAGCCCGCCGCCGCCCTCGACCAGCAGAGCGTTCACGCCGCGGTCCGCGAGGGCGGCGAGCACCGCCTCGGGCGCCAGCGCCCGGCCGGGGGTGCCGGGGATCTCGGCGCAGTCCGCGCCGGTGGCGCGCCACGCCGCGACGAGGCCGGAGGGCGCCCCCGGGCCGTGGACCATCAGCACGGGGGCGGTGCGGGCGGTGGCGCCCAGGCGCCCGGCGGGGTCGACGTCCAGCCGGCGCGAGAGGACGACGCGCAGGGGCTGCGGCACGGGTCCCATCCCCCGCACGGTGAGGTCGGGATCGTCCGCCCGGGCGGTGCCGGCGCCGACCATCACGGCGTCCGAACGCAGGCGCAGCGCGTGGACATGGCGGCGGGCCTCGGGGCCGGTGATCCAGCGGCTCTCCCCGGAGGCGGTGGCGATCCGGCCATCCAGGGAGGTCGCGAGCTTGAGGATGACATGGGGGCGGCCGAGGGCCAGGCGGGCGAGGAAGGGGGCGTGGTCGCGCGCGGCCTCCGCGGCGCGCATGCCGGTCGTGACGGCGATGCCGGCGGCGGCCAGCCGGTCGATCCCCTGCCCCGCGGTGCGGGGATCGGGATCCGCCATCGCCACGACGACGCGGCCGATGCCGGCGGCGACCAGGGCGTCCACGCAGGGGCCGGCGCGACCGTGGTGGGCGCAGGGCTCGAGCGTGACATAGGCGGTGGCGCCGCGGGCGGCGGGGCCGGCGGCGGCGAGGGCGGCGGCCTCGGCATGGGGGCGGCCGCCATCCGCGGTGCGGGCGCGGGCGATCAGGCGGCCCTCCGGCGAGACGATCAGGCAGCCAACGGCGGGGTTGGGGGCGCAGCGGCCCGCGCCCTGCCGCCCGAGGGCCAGGGCGGCGCGCATCCAGCCGTCATCCTCCGGCCGCCCCATCACCGGGCGGGACGCCCCACAGGCTGCCAGACGGGGCGCCGCACGGTTGGCCGACCGGCCGGCCGCCGGTGGCGGATCACGGCTTGGCCGGGCCGTCCGGGGGGCCGGGGCGCAATTCGGCGACAAACTTGTCGAAATCCTCCGCCTCCTGGAAGTTCTTGTAGACGCTGGCGAAGCGGACATAGGCGACGGTGTCGACGCGGCTCAGGGCCTCCATCACGATCTCCCCGATGCGCGAGGACGGGATGTCGGTCTCGCCCAGGCTCTCGAGGCGGCGGACGGTGCCGGAGATCATCTGATCCATGCGCTCGGGATCGACGGGCCGCTTCTGGAGGGCGATGCGGATCGAGCGCTCCAGCTTGCCGCGGTCGAAATCCTCGCGCCGGCCGGTGGACTTGATGACCACGAGGTCGCGCAGCTGCACCCGCTCGTAGGTGGTGAAGCGCCCGCCGCAGGCCGGGCAGAGGCGGCGGCGGCGGATGGCGACGTGGTCCTCGGCGGGGCGCGAATCCTTCACCTGGGTGTCGGTGTTGCCGCAGAACGGGCAGCGCATCGGCTCCTCCCCCGAGAGTCCCGTCCTCGTATAGGCAGGGCGCGAGGGATTGGGTAGGGCGCCCGCCGCGCAACCAGATGATGGGGTGGGCGGCGGGGCCGGATGCGGTCAGGATGGCGCCTCACGCCACCAAGGGAGGACAGAGCATGTCCGTCGCACGCGTCACAGAGATCTCCGCCACGTCCACCGACAGCTTCGAGCACGCGATCCGCGAGGGGATCACCCGCGCGAACGCCAGCCTCCGGAACGTCAAGAGCGCCTGGGTCAAGGAGCAGGTCGTCCGGGTCACGGACGGGGGGATCAGCGAGTTCCAGGTCAACATGATGGTGACCTTCGTGCTCGACGACTAGGGCCCGAGATGCACCGCGACCTGCCGCCGGTGGGGGCGGTCGCGGTGCTCCCAGAGGTAGACGCCCTGCCAGGTGCCCAGCAGGAGGCGCCCGGCCGCGAAGGGAATGCCCAGGGAGACGGGCAGGATCGCGGCGCGGATATGGGCGGGCATGT
Organism: uncultured Alphaproteobacteria bacterium; assembly: GCA_963832275.1. GTDB lineage: Bacteria > Pseudomonadota > Alphaproteobacteria > Rhodobacterales > Rhodobacteraceae > Hasllibacter. Next base: position 1,815,937 of record CAWHTQ010000019.1, on the reverse strand, counting down.
CGTCGGGGCCCTCGGCCGTATGCCGCAGCCAGCGCATGGAGGGGTCGTCCGCGCGGGGGACGGCGCGGGCGGCCCAGCCCTCGAGGTCGGCGCGCACGTCGGGGTCGGCGTTCTCCTGGACGAGGAGGGAGCAGGACGTGTGCCGGACCAGGAGGGTCGCGAGGCCGTCGCCCTGCGGGAGCAAGGCGGCGAGGCGGCGCGTGATGTCGGTCAGGCCGGGGCCGTGGGTGTCGATCTCGATGGTGCGGATCATGGGGGAAGGGTGCGACGGGCCGCGGGGCCGCGCAAGGGAACCGGGCGCCGGGATGGGCGGTTGAGCGGGCACACATGCAATCGAAGGACAGGCCGATGATCCCGACGATCCTCCTCCTCGCCTCGCCCCTGGGGCTGACGCTGATCCTGGCGGGCGCGGCCCTGGCCTTGACCGCGATGGCCGTGCGGCCGCGCGGGGTGCCCGTGCGGCTGGACGAGCGCGACCGCGCGCGGAGCGACCGGCGATGAGCGGCGAGAAGCCCGGCGTGCGGCTGCACGCGGCCGACCCGTTCGCGGCCGATCCGCATCCGCCCGTGGGTCCGCGCGAGGATGCGCACGCCCGCGGCACCGCCCCGCGGCCGGAGGCCGAAGCGGCGCCGGAGGCCGGGACGGCGCATGGGGCGGACGAGCCGCAGGGCGCGGCCCGCACCGAGGAGGCCGAGGCGGCGCGCGCGAGGGCGGCGACCGCGGCCGGGCGGATGCCCGGCACGACGCACGATCCCAACTCGGTCACGACGATGACCGATGCCGAGCCGAAGGGCGACGTCTACCCCCCGCCCGGCACCGACGAGCGGTGAACCCCGGGGCTGCCCCCGCCGCCGGCCCGGTGTAGCACCGCGGCGGGAGAGCGGCTGGAGGGACCTTCGAGATGACGACCGCGCCGCTGGAGATCGCGGTCTCCAGCTACAACCGGGGCGCGCACCTGGACTGGTGCCTGCGCAGCATCGCCCGGCACGCGGGCGCCCTGCCGGTGACGATCCTCGACGACGGGTCCGACGACGCGGCGACGCTGGCCGTCCTGGACGCCGCGCCGTTCGAGGTGCGCCGCGCGGTGGGCCGGGGCCCGGGGCGGCTCGGCGGGCTCTATGCCGGGCTGCAGGCGGCGTTCGACCGGGCGGCGGCGCCCCGTATCCTGTTCCTCCAGGACGACTGCCAGCTCATCCGGCCTGTGGACGACACCGTCCTGGCGGAGATCGACGCGGCCTTCGCCGGCGATCCGGGGCAGGCCGTCGTCACCCCGACCATCCGCATGGGACCGCGCCAGGGGCGGCGGCAGGGCGATTTCGCGCCCGCGCCCGGCGGCGCCTGGCACTATCTGCCCGAGGAGGGCGCCGGGTCGATCACGGCGCAGCACTACACCGCCATCTCGATCCTCGACCGGGCGCGGCTGGTCGCGGCGGGCTGGCGGTTCGAGGGGACGGAGGGCGACAACGCGCGGCAGGCGATGCGCCTGGGGCTGGCGCCGATGGCGCATCTGGACCGGCCGTTCGCCGCGCAGCTGCCCGAGGTGCCGACCTCGCGCTGGGGGCGTCCGACGCTGGGGGCGCGGATCGCCGCGCGGCTGGACGGGCCGGGCGTGCGGGGGTTCCGCGACCTGACGCCCGGCGAGGTCGCGGCGCTGGGCGGCGGGGCGCAGCCGCCGCTGGCGGAGGACGTGCTCACGCCCACCGATCCGCGGACGCGGCGGCCATATGTCCACAAGGGGGTCAACGCGCGCGGCTGGACGCGGGCGATGAACCGGGCGGAGCTGCTGGCGCGGCGGGGGACCTAGTTCCCGTCGGCCGGGCGCCGGGCCGGCCTAGTCGGGGGCGGCGGCGAGCGGGGCGAGGGCGGCGGCGGCATCGTCCGCCTCCTCGTCGAAGGGCACGGGGAAGGACTTGCCGGTGCGCGCGCCGAGCTTTGCGAGCTTGTCGAACTGCCCCAGCACGTTGCCGTTGCCGCGCGAGAGGCGGTCGAGCGCGGTGTCGTGCTCCGAGCGGGCGCGGCCCAGATGGTCGCCGACCTTCTCGAACGCCTCGACCACGCCGGCCATCTTGTCGAAGAGCTTGCCGGCGCGGTCGGCGATCTCCTCGGCGTTGCTCTCGCGGCGCTCGACGGCCCAGACGTGCTGGATCGTGCGCAGCGCCATCATGAGCGTGGTGGGCGTGGCGATGCCGACGCGCTTGGCGATGGCGCGGGAGGTGATGTCGTCGCGGACCTGGAGGGCGGCGGCGAGCGCGCCCTCGACCGGCATGAACATGACCGTGTAGTCGACGGCGCCGTCGACCAGGCCGCCGTAGTCGCGGGCGGCGAGCTCGTCGATATGCTTCTGGACCGCGAGGACGTGGGCGTTCATCTGCCGCGCGCGCCCGGCCTCGTCCTCCGCGTTCACCGCCGCCTCGTAGGCGACGAGGCTGACCTTGGAATCGATCACCACCACCTTGCCGCCGGGCAGGCGCACGATGGCGTCGGGGCGGCGGCGGCCGCCATCCTCGGCGGTGACGGAGACCTGCATCTCGTATTCGCGGCCCTTCGTGAGGCCGCTATCCTCCAGCACGCGCTCGAGGATCATCTCCCCCCAGGCGCCCTGCCGCTGCTTCTCGCCCTTGAGGGCGTTGGTCAGGGCGACGGCCTCCTTCGAGACCTCCTCGGAGCGGCGCGACAGGCCCTCGATCTCGGCCGTGAGGCGGGCGCGGTCCTTGGCGGCGCCCTGATGGGCGTTGCGCAGCTCGAGCTGGAAGTGCTCGACCTGCTCGCGCACCGGCTTCATCAGCGCCTCGACGCGCTCGCGGTTCAGGGTGCCGAACTTCTGCCCCTGATCGGCCAGGGTCGCCTCGGCGAGGGCCTTGAACCGGTCGGTCATGTCGTCGCGCAGCTGGGTGAGGAGGGCGACGTCCTCGTCGTGCTTCGCGATCCGGGCCGCGAGGCGCGTCGTCATCCCCTCCTGGGACACCTCGAGCGCCTTGATCTCCTCGCGGGCGCCGTCGAGGCGGGACTGGATCTCGCGGCGCTCCTCCGCCGCGTCCCGGGCGATGCGTTCGCGCTGCGCGGCGGCCTCGGCGAGCTGCGCCTCGAGCCGGGCGACCGCCTCGCCCAGGCCGGCCTTCTCGCCGTGCAGGGCCAGGGCGCGGGCCTGATGCTCGTCGGCGCGGGCGGAGGTCTCGGAGTGCCGCGACTCGGCCGCGTCCAGCCGGCGCGCGAGGTCCGCCGCGCGCGCGGCGTGCGGCGCGGCGCGGCGCCAGAGGACCGCGAGGAGGAGCGCCGCCAGCCATCCGGCGACGGCGAGGGCGATCAGGATCACTGGGTCGGGCATCGGTCACCGGGGTCGGGGGCGGTCGCGCGGACCCTTCGCGCCCCGGCCCCGCCTGTCAATCGCGCTCGGGGCCTAGCGGAAGAGCGCCTCGCCCTGCTCGTCGATCACCTGCCGGGCCTTGGCGAGGGAGGCGGCCTCGGCGGCGGCGCGGTCCGCGAGGACGTCGGCGCGCACGAGGTGATGGGTGCGCGTCTCGCCGGCGACCTCCTTCTCGATGCGCGCGCCGATGCGCCAGCCGCCGGAGGCCTGCGCCGGCTCGGGCCGGATGGTGAAGCCCGCATGCTCCTCCGCCGGGCCGGGCGCGGGGGCGTCGGCGCGCGCCATCTCGCCGCCGCCCAGGAGCCTCGTGAGCCAGGACATGCTACTGGTCGAGGAAGCTGCGCAGCTTGCGGCTGCGGCTGGGGTGCTTGAGCTTGCGCAGGGCCTTGGCCTCGATCTGGCGGATGCGCTCGCGGGTGACGGAGAACTGCTGGCCGACCTCCTCCAGCGTGTGGTCCGTGTTCATGCCGATGCCGAAGCGCATGCGCAGGACGCGCTCCTCGCGGGGGGTGAGGGAGGCGAGCACCCGCGTGGTCGTCTCCTTGAGGTTCTCCTGGATGGCGGAATCCAGCGGCAGGACGGCGTTCTTGTCCTCGATGAAGTCGCCGAGCTGGCTGTCCTCCTCGTCGCCGATCGGCGTCTCGAGGGAGATCGGCTCCTTGGCGATCTTCATCACCTTGCGGACCTTCTCGAGCGGCATCTGCAGCTTGGCGGCCAGCTCCTCGGGCGTGGGCTCGCGGCCGATCTCGTGCAGCATCTGCCGGCCGGTGCGGACCAGCTTGTTGATGGTCTCGATCATGTGCACCGGGATGCGGATCGTGCGCGCCTGGTCGGCGATGGAGCGCGTGATCGCCTGCCGGATCCACCAGGTCGCGTAGGTGGAGAACTTGTAGCCGCGGCGGTACTCGAACTTGTCGACGGCCTTCATCAGGCCGATGTTGCCCTCCTGGATCAGGTCGAGGAACTGCAGCCCGCGGTTGGTGTACTTCTTGGCGATGGAGATCACGAGGCGCAGGTTGGCCTCGACCATCTCCTTCTTGGCCTGGCGGGCCTCCTTCTCGCCCTTCTGGACCTGGCTGACGATGCGGCGGAACTCGGGGATGTCGACGCCCACGTACTGGCCGACCTGGGCCATCTCGGCGCGCAGCTCCTCGATCGGGGCGGCGGAGCGCTCGAACAGGGCGGACCAGCCGCGGCCGGGCTTGGCCTGCATCCGCTCCATCCAGGTCGGGTCGAGCTCGGCGCCGCGATAGGCCTCGACGAAGTCGCGGCGGTTGATGCGCGCCTGGTCGGCGAGCTTCACCATCTTGGAATCGATCGCCATGACGCGGCGGTTGATGCCGTAGAGCTGGTCGACCAGCGCCTCGATCCGGTTGTTGTGCAGGTGCAGCTCGTTGACGAGCCCGACGATGCGCGTGCGCAGGGCCTGGTAGTCGTCCTCGGCGCGGGTGCCGAAGCTCTCGTCCTCGTTGAGCGTGGCGCTGATGCGGCTGTCCTGCATCTCGGAGAGCTCGGCATAGCCGCCGGCGATCACGTCCAGCCCCTCGAGCACGCGCGGCTTGAGCGCCGCCTCCATCGCCGAGAGGGACATGTTGGCGACGTCGTCCTCGTCGTCGTCGTCGTCGGCCTGGATCGGGTTGCCGTCGGCGTCGAGCTCCTGCGCGGCGGCGCCGGCGGAGGTGGCGGGGGCGGACGCGGTGACGGCGGTGTCCTCGTCCTCGCCCATCGTGTTGCCGAAGGTCGCCTCCAGGTCGATCACGTCGCGCAGGAGGATGTCCTCGGAGAGGAGCTCGTCGCGCCAGATGGTGATCGCCTGGAAGGTCAGCGGGCTCTCGCACAGGCCCGCGATCATGGTGTTGCGACCGGCCTCGATGCGCTTGGCGATGGCGATCTCGCCCTCGCGGCTGAGGAGCTCGACCGAGCCCATCTCGCGCAGGTACATGCGCACCGGATCGTCCGTGCGGTCGAGCTTCTCGCCGGTGGCGTTGCCCAGGGTGACGTCGCGGGCGCCCTGCTCCTTGGTGGCGACGGCGGTGGTGCGCCCGTCCTCCTCCTCGGCCTCCTCGTCCTCGATGACGTTGATGCCCATCTCCGAGAGCATGCTCATCACGTCCTCGATCTGCTCGGAGCTGACCTGCTCGGGCGGCAGGACGGCGTTGAGCTGATCGTAGGTGATGTAGCCCTTCTCGCGGGCCTCGGAGATCATCTTCTTGACCGCCGCCTGGCTCATGTCGAGCGTCATGGCGTCGCCCTGGTCCGGGGCGTTCCGGTCGTCGGTGTCCTTGGCCATCGGCAAGTCTCCTGCGGGTATCCACGGCGATTCGGGGGAGCGAGCGGGCTGATTCGCGGATGCGAATCAATAGCCCGGCGCGGGTGTGGGAACACCCCGTTTACCTCGATTCCCTTACCGAACCCTTCAACGTCACATGTTCGCGGCGCTCGCCGCTAGACGGCCCCCTTTTCGGGCGCCAGCCCCAGGCCCTCGTAGAGGGCGGCCGCGCGGGCGCGCTCCTCGCGGTCGAGCTGCAATCCGTTCTCGGCCACGTCGAAGGCGGCCGCGTCCTCGCCCAGCGCCGCGAAGGCGGCCTCGGCCGCGCCCGCGACCTGGCCCAGGCGGTAGGTCCGCGCATCGTCGAGGGCGGCCTCGGGATCGTCCTCCCCCATCATCTCGGCGATCTCGCCCGCCCTGGCGCGGGCGGCGGCGAGCTTGGCGATCTCCTGGCGCACGAGGGCGCGCGCGCCGCTCGCGTCCTCCGTGCGCAGCGTGAGGCGGACATGAGGATCGGCCCGCAGGCTTTCAAGGACGGCCCGGCCCACCGCACGCTCGCAGGCCTCGGGGTCGGCGGCGCAGTCCCGCACGGCGGCCGCGAGCGCGGCGTTCGCGGCGGAGAACTCGATCTGGTCGAGGGCGTCCTCGATCCCCTCGAAATGGGCCGGATGGGCCAGGAGCACGGCCAGGATGACCCGCTCGCGCAGGGCCTCCACGGCGGGGAGCTCGGCGCCGGCGAGCATGGAGCGGACGGCGGGGCCCGGCCCGGCGGGGCGCGGCGCGGCATAGGCCTTCGGCCCCGGGCTCCAGGGGGCGCGGTCGCGGCGGGGGGGCGCGAAGAGCGCGCGCCGCCGCTCGAAGATCGCGTCGGCGTAGTGCCCGCGCACGGACTTGTCGGGGATCGCGCGCAGGAGGCCGCGCATCCGCGCGTCGAAGGCCGCGCGGCGCTCGGGCACCGCGAGGTCGACGCCCTCGGTCTCCCGGCGCCACAGCAGGTCGATCAGCGGCACCGCCGCGCCGATCGCGGCCGCGATCGCGGGCGCCCCGCCCTCGCGCAGCAGGTCGTCCGGGTCCTTGCCCGGCGGCAGGAGGGCGAAGCGCAGCGAGCGGCCCGGCGCCAGCAGCGGCAGCGCGAGGTCGATGAGCCGCATCGCCGAGCGCAGCCCCGCGCCGTCGCCATCCAGGGCGACGATGGGCTCCTCGGCCATCTTCCACAGCATCGCGAGCTGCGTGTCGGTCACGGCCGTGCCGAGGGGGGCGACGGCGCCGTCCATCCCGGCGCGGGCGAGCGCGATCACGTCCATGTAGCCCTCGGCCAGGATAAGGGGCGCGCCCTTCCCCACCGCGGCCCGCGCCGCGCGATGGTTGTAGAGGGTGCGGCCCTTGTCGAAGAGCTCGGTCTGCGGGCCGTTGAGGTACTTCGCGCGGGCGTCCGGCGACATGGCGCGCCCGCCCAGGGAGACGGCGCGCCCCCGCCCGTCCCGGATGGGGAAGACGATGCGGTCGCGGAAGCGGTCGTAGGGCGCGCCGCCATCCTCGGGCGCGGCGCACAGGCCGCTGTCGACCGCGAGGGCGGCGTCCATCCCCTTGGCGGCGAGGGCGTCCAGCATCCCGGTCCGGGCGGCGGGCAGGTAGCCGATCTCGAACCGGTCGAGATCGGCCTGGGACAGGCCCCTGCCCCGCAGGTAGTCGCGCGCGGGCGCCCCGGCGCGGCCGGCGAGCATCATCCGCGCATGGGCGATGCCCGCCTCGACCACCTCGGCCAGGCGCTCGCGGCGGTCCTGCGCGCGCTTCGCGCCCGGCGTGCGCTGCGGCAGGTCCATGCCGGCGGCGTCCGCGAGCTGGCGCACGGCGTCGAGGAACTCGAGGCCCTCGACCTCGCGCAGGAAGGTGATCGCGTCGCCCTTGGCCTGGCAGCCGAAGCAGTAGTAGCGGCCCTTGGCCTCCTCGATGTGGAAGCTCGGGGTCTTCTCGTGGTGGAACGGGCACGGCGCCCAGAGGTCGCCGCGGGCGCGGTTGGACTTGCGCGCGTCCCAGACGACGTGGCGGCCGACGATCCCCTCCAGGGAGGTCCGGGCGCGCAGCTCGTCGAGGAACTGGGGCGTGAGGTCCATGCCCCAGGGATGCCCGCGCGGGCGGCCCGAGTCGAGAGCCGGGCGCGCTCAGGCGATGGCGCGGCGGGCGGCGACGGCGCGCATCGCGCGGCCCAGATCGTGCGCCAGGGTTCCGGCCATGGAGCGGAAGACCATGATCTCGAACCCCGCCTCGGTGCGCAGGACGAGGCCCATCATGTGCCCGACCAGCGTGCGCGCGGCGTCGCCGGGCGCCATGGCGGCGGCGTCCACGGGGACGAGGCGCGCCAGCACGTCCGCGGCGCCCGGCCCGGTCAGGGCGACGCGGCACCAGGCGTCGGACTGATCGGTGAGGGCCGCGCCGGGCAGGTCGGGCGCGGCGCCCAGGATCATGGCCTGCCCCCGGCCGGACCAGGCGATGCGCCGGCCGCCCGCGTCGATCCACCGCCCCGGCTCGGGCCAGCCGCCCAGGGCGTCCGCGACGCCATCCGCGCCCCCGTCCAGGGGGGCGGCGGAGTGGATGGGGGTCCAGTCGGCCTCCGCGGCGACGGTGCCGGCGGCGACGATGGGGAAGTGCCCCGCGCCGGGGCGGGTGGCGGTCAGGTCATCCACGAACGCGCTCCCCGGCCGGATCGAGGAAGACGGGATCGGTCACGCGGACCATCGTGTCCAGGCCGCGCATGTGGTCGACCATGCGCACGCGCTCGCCGTGGCGGGCGCGGCCGCCGCGCAGGAATCCGAGCGCGAGCATGCCGCCCATCGTCGGGGAATGGGCGATGGAGGTGACGTAGCCCTGCGAGTTCGGGGCCTTGGCCGCGGCCTCGGGGGCGAAGAGATGCGCGCCGGCGCTCAGGGTGCCGCCGCGCAGAGGGCGCAGGCCGACGAGCTGCTCGCGATGGGGGCCCGAGAGGCCCGGCCGCGTGCTGGCGGCGCGGCCGATGCAGTCCTTCTTGCGGCTGACCATGCGGTCCATGCCGATGTCGAACGCGGTCACGCGGCCGTGGATCTCGGCATGGGTGATGAAGCCCTTCTCGATCCGCAGGACGTTGAGCGCCTCCATCCCGTAGGGCGCGCCGCCCAGGGCCGCGGCGGCCGCGACGAGCCGCTCCCAGAGGGCGGCGCCGTAGCGGGCGGGGACGGCGACCTCGTAGGCGTGCTCGCCCGAGAAGCTGATGCGGAACAGGCGGCCGGGCACGCCGAGGACGCGCACCGCGCCGCAGGCCATGAAGGGCCAGCCGGCATCGGTGAGGGGCTCGGCGAGGAGGCCGTCCAGCAGCGCGCGCGCGCGCGGGCCGGCGACGGCGAACTGCGCCCATTGCTCGGTGACGGAGGCGAGCCGCACGTCGAGATCGGGGCGCAGGACCTGCGAGACGAACTCCAGATGGCGCATGACCTCGCCGGCCGCCGCCGTGGTGGTGGTCATCACGTAGCGCTCGGGGCCGAGGCGCGCGGTGGTGCCGTCGTCCATGACGTGCCCGTCCTCGCGCAGCATCAGGCCGTAGCGGACGCGGCCCTCCTTCAGCGTGGAGAAGGTGTTGCAGTAGACGAGGTCCAGGAGCGCGGCGGCGCCGGGGCCCTGGATGTCGATCTTGCCCAGGGTGGAGACGTCGCAGATTCCGACCGCCTCGCGGACGGTGCGGACCTCGCGGTCGCAGGCCTCGCGCCAGGTGCGCTCGCCCGGGGCGGGGAAGTAGGAGGGGCGGTACCAGAGCCCGGCCTCGATCATCGGCGCGCCGGCGCGGACGCTGGCGGCGTGGGAGGTCGTGTGCCGCTCGGGGGCGAAGCCGTGGCCGGAGGCGCCCGCGCCCATCGCCCCGATGCTGACGGGCACGAAAGGAGGGCGGAAGGTGGTCGTGCCGGTCCCGGGGATGTCGCGGCCGGTGGCATCGGCGAGGACGGCGAGCGCGGCGACGTTGGAGGTCTTGCCCTGGTCGGGGGCCATGCCCTGCGTGGTGTAGCGCTTCATGTGCTCGACGGAGCGGAAGTTCTCCTGCGCGGCGAGGCGCACGTCCTTCACGGTCACGTCGTTCTGATGGTCGAGCCAGGCGCGGCGGCGGCCCGGCTCCACGACCCAGAGCGGCGTGCAGGCATAGGCGCCGTCCTCCGCGGGCGGGGCGTCCAGGGCGGGGGCGTCGCGGCCGATCTCGCGCAGGGCCTCCCCGGCCGCGCGCAGCCCGTCCTCCAGGCACGCGCGGGTGGAGAAGACGCCGTTCGCCGCGCCGGCCGCGTGCAGTCCCGGCACCATGCCGGGGCGGGGCACGAAGGCGGCGATGTCCGCGCGCCAGTCGGGGCGGCCGTTCATGTGGCAGGCGAGATGCACCGAGGGGTTCCAGCCGCCGGAGACGGCGAGGCACCCGGCGCGGACGCTCGTGGTCCCGGTGGCGTGGCGGACCGCGATCTCGGTCAGGCCGTGGCGCCCCTGCGTCCCGGTCACCCGCGCGCCGGTGAAGGTGCGGCAGTCGAGGCCCGGCGCGGCGTCCTCCCGGCTGTCGATCAGGGTGACCTCGGCGCCGGCGTCCATCGCGTCGCGCGCGGTGCGCCAGGCGTCGTCGTTGTTGCCGAAGATCGCGATCCGGTCCGAGGGCAGGACGCCGTAGCGGTGCAGGTAGGCGCGCACGGCCGAGGCGGTCATGACGCCGGGGCGGTCGTTGTCCGCGAAGGCCACGTGCCGCTCCAGCGATCCGGCGGCCAGCACCGCGGCGCCGGCGGCGATGCGCCAGAACGTCTCGGACGGCAGGTCGGGCGCCGGGGCGGCGTGCAGGCCGGTGCGCTCGAGCGCGCCGTAGGTGCCCTGATCGTAGGCGCCGGTGACGGCGGTGCGGGTCATGATGCGGACATTCATGTCCGCCAGCCGCGCCGCCATGGCGTCCGCCCAGAGGTGGCCGGGCCGGCCGTCCACCTCCTCTCGCTCGGACAGGAGGCGCCCGCCGACGCGGACCTCCTCGGTGGCGAGGATGACGGAGGCGCCGGCCTCGGCGGCCGCGAGCGCCGCCATCAGCCCGGCGGGGCCCGCGCCGATCACCAGGACGTCGCACCAGGCGAAGGCGCGCTCGGCCTCGTCGGGGGCGTGGTCCTTCGACAGCGAGCCCAGGCCCGCGGCGCGGCGGATCGCGGGCTCGTAGAGCCGCTCCCAGGCGCGGCGGGGCCACATGAAGGTCTTGTAGTAGAAGCCCGCCGACAGCACCGGCCAGGCCAGGTCGTTCACCGCCATCACGTCGCGCGCGAGGCTCGGCCAGCGGTTCTGACTGCGCGTCTCGAGGCCGTCCCAGACCTCCTGGACGGTGGCGCGCACGTTGGGGACCTGCCGCGCGCCGCGCCCGGTCTCGATCAGGGCGTTGGGCTCCTCGGAACCGGCGGTCATGACGCCGCGGGGGCGGTGGTACTTGAAGCTGCGTCCCATGAGGCGCGTGCCCTCGGCCAGGAGGGCGGAGGCGACCGTGTCGCCCGGCCGCGCCTCGACGCGGCGACCGTCGAAGGTGAACGCGGCGCGGCCGGGGCCGGTCAGCCGTCCGTCCCGGACCCTCACGCGGCGCCCTGCGCGACGTGCCCGCCCAGGGTGTGGGCGAGCGCGGCGCCCCGGACCGCATGGGTCGCGGTGTCGCGCGTCACGACCAGCCAGGCGCCGCAGCCGGCCTCGTGCTGCCAGAGGTCGCGGACCTCGCCGGCCGGGTTGTCGCGCAGATGCAGGTAGTCGTCCCACCCCTCGGACCAGTCGCGGTCCTCGGGGCGGTCCAGGGCCGCGCCCTTGTAGTAGAACTCGCGCCGGTCGCGCGGGCCGCAGATGGGGCACGGGATGCGCATGGGGTCAGACGCCGCAGCTCGTGACCGGCAGATCCGCGAGGGGCGCTCCGTCACTGCCCCGCGCCTCGATCCGCAGGACGCCGCCGGCGGCGAAGAAGGGCGCGAGCCCCGCCCGGCTGCACACGCCGCCGACGAAGGTGTCGCGGATCGCGCCGGCGGCCGCGTCCTGCTGCGCCGCGGTCAGGCCCTCGGCGGCGATGGGCAGCTCGAGCACCGCGGTCACGGTGCCGCCGTCGCGGCGCACGTCCGTCAGGGCGCCGCCGCCCGCGGGCCCGATCTCGGCGCGCAGGTCGGCCTCGACCTCGCGAGCGGCGAAGTCCGCGGCGGCCGAGGGCGCGCCGGCGTCGAGGACGCTGACGGGTCCCGCGGGCTCCTCGCGCGCGCCGCAAGCGGCCAGGGCGATCAGGCCCGCCGCTGCGAGCCCCCTAGTGAAGGTTGTGTTGGGCACCGGTCCCCTCCTCGTCCATCAGGCCGCGTCCTGCGGCGAACCGGTCCAGCCGGAACCGCGCGGCGGCCGGGTGATGGTTCCCCGTCGCGATCAGGTGCGCAAGGCAGTCCCCCGATCCCGGGACCGCCTTGAAGCCCCCGTAGCACCAGCCGCAATCGACGAAGAGCCCGTCCACCGGGGTCCTGTCGATGATCGGCGAGCCGTCGGGCGTCATGTCCATGATCCCGCCCCAGGAGCGCAGGACCTTGGCGTGCCCGATCATCGGCATCAGCGTCATGCCGGCCTCCATCACGTGCTCGGCCATGGGCAGGTTCCCGCGGCTGGCATAGGAGGCGTAGAAGTCGAGGTCGCCGCCGAAGACGAGCCCCCCCTTGTCGGACTGGCTCATGTAGAAATGGCCCATGCCGAAGCTGATCACGTGGTCGATCGCGGGCTTGAGCCCCTCGGTCACGAAGGCCTGCAGGACGTGGCTCTCGATCGGCAGGCGGAGGCCGGCCATCGCCGCGACCTGCCCCGAGCGGCCGGCGGTGACGATGGCGACGCGCTTGGCGCGAATCGCGCCGCGGGTCGTCTGCACGCCCCGCACGCGGCCGTTCTCGATGTCGATGCCGGTGACCTCGCAGTTCTGCACCAGGTCCACGCCGCGCGCGTCGGCGCCGCGGGCGTAGCCCCAGGCGACCGCGTCGTGCCGCGCGGTGCCGCCGCGGGGGTGCAGGAGGCCGCCGTAGATCGGGAAGCGCGTGTTGTCGAAGTCGAGCCAGGGGAGGAGCCGGCGCACGCCCGCCCGGTCCAGGAGGACCGCGTCGTCGCCCTGGTTCGCCATCGCGTTGCCGCGGCGCACGAAGGCGTCGCGCTGCCCGTCCGAGTGGAAGAGGTTGATGAGGCCGCGCTGCGAATGCATCACGTTGTAGTTGAGGTCGCGCTCCATCCGCTCCCAGAGCTTGAGGGAGTGCGAGTAGAACTCCGAATTGCCCGGCAGGAAGTAGTTGGCGCGCACGATGGTCGTGTTGCGGCCGATGTTGCCGGAGCCGAGATGGCCCTTCTCCAGCACCGCGACGTCGCGGAGGCCGTGCTTCTCGGCGAGGTGCCAGGCGGTCGAGAGGCCGTGCCCGCCGCCGCCGATGACGATCGTGTCGTACTCGGCCCTGGGCGCGGGATCGCGCCAGGCCGGGCGCCAGCCGCGATTGCCGCGCAGGCCCTCGGCGAGCACCCGAAAGCCCGAATACCGTCCCGAATGGCCCATGCGCGCGCCGCTCCTCAGTCCCCCGTGGGACAGCCGCGCGGAAACCAGCACCTCCGGCGCGGATGCTCAAGGGGCCATAGGGCCGCGGCGCTGCGCCGTTCCCCTCCGCGTGCGGCGCGCGGGGGTCGGGACGCGACATGACGCATGGTCCACGCCCGGGAAGTCGCAATGAGATAGCGCCCATTACCCGGAGGTCAGATCACGTCCGCGCCAGCACCCTGATACCGGCGGCGGGCCGCCAATATGGCGTGATATGAGCAGGTTGGCGCGCATGCGTCGTCTGGCCCGGCGATCCGATCGGGCCGCCGCGGCGTTTCACCTGCGAGCCGCCGCCACCCTGGCGCCGGTCCTTAGGGAGATTTCATATGATCCGTAGAACCCTTCTCGCCCTCGCCGCCGGCACCGCAATGACCGGCGCCGCCTTCGCGATGTCCCATACCAAGGACATCGTGGACACCGCCACCGAGGCCGGCAACTTCACGACCCTCCTGGCCGCCGCCGAGGCCGCCGGCCTGGTCGAGACGCTCAAGGGCGAGGGCCCCTACACCGTCTTCGCGCCGACGGACGAGGCGTTCGCCGCCCTTCCCGAAGGCACGGTCGAGGGCCTGCTGGAGGACACCGAGGCGCTGACCGCGATCCTCACCTACCACGTCGTTCCGGGGAAGGTCATGTCGACCGACCTGACGGACGGCATGATGGCCGACACCGTCAACGGCGCGCAGGTCGAGATCATGACCGAAGGCGGCGTGACCGTCGGCGGCGCGAACGTGACGACGGCCGACATCGAGGCGTCCAACGGCGTGATCCACGTGATCGACGCCGTGATCATGCCCCCCGAGGCGTGATGTCATGGCGCGCGCCGGCCCGTCGGGCCGGCGCGCGCCGTTCCTCAGTCGTCCCGGCGGACGGGCTTGCCCTCCCCGCCGGGCGCGGACGGGTCCTCGGCGAGCTGGTCCAGGTCCGCATCGGCCGGCTCTCGCGTGTCGGCCTCGCTGTTCTTCGTGTCCACGTCCCGCAGGTAGTGCCGCGCCGAGGCGCCGTCGCCCATCTCGGGCAGGCCGGCGGTCTCGGAGGGGCGGTCGGCGTCGTGGATCTTCGGCTCGTCTGGCATCTTGGGTCCTCCTTCGGTGTGCGCCCCTCAACGGCGGCGCGGACCCCGCGTTCCGGCCGCGCTAGAGGCCCTTCGCCGCATAGGCCTTCGCCACCCGGTCGATCGCCACGAGGAAGGCCGCCGTGCGCAGGTCCGGCACGTCGTCGCGCTCGTTCCAAACCTTCGAGATCGACTGGTAGGCGGAGCGCATCGTGTCGTCGAGGCCCGAGCGCACCAGCTCCAGCTCGCCGGCGCCGCGCAGGTAGCTCTCCTTGAAGCCCTCGGAGAGCTTCCACTTCACGGTCGGGTTCTCCGAGAGCCGCTCGAGCTCGTCCACCAGCGTCTGGTGCCGCGCCTCCTCGGCCCGGCGCTGCATCCGGCCGAAGCGGATGTGGCTGAGGTTCTTGACCCATTCGAAGTAGCTGACCGTCACCCCGCCGGCGTTGGCGTACATGTCGGGGATGATGATGCAGCCGCGCTCCATCAGGATCTCGTCCGCGCCGGAGGTGACCGGGCCGTTCGCCGCCTCGATGATGAGGGGCGCCTTGATCCGGGCGGCGTTGCCGATGTTGATCGTCCCCTCGAGGGCGGCGGGGATGAGGATGTCGCACTCGACCTCCAGCACCGAGGCGCCGTCCTCGTCATAGGTGCCGCCGGGCGCGCCCTTCACGCCGCCCTCGCCGCGCAGGTGCGCCGCGACCTGCTCCACGTCGAGCCCGTCCGGGTTGACGATGGCGCCGTCCCGCTCGCCGATGCCGACGATGAGGCAGCCGTCCTCCTCCTGGAGGAACTTGGCGGCGTGATAGCCCACGTTGCCGAGGCCCTGGACCACCACGCGCTTGCCCTTGAGCGTGCCGGTCAGGCCGGAGCGGGCCACGTCCTTGGGATGGCGGAAGAACTCGCGCAGCGCGTACTGCACGCCGCGGCCCGTGGCCTCCACGCGGCCGGCGATGCCGCCCGCGTTGAGCGGCTTGCCGGTGACGCAGGCGCGGCCGTTGATGTCGGTGGTGTTCATGCGCTGGTACTGGTCGACGATCCACGCCATCTCCCGCGCGCCGGTGCCCATGTCGGGGGCGGGCACGTTCTGCGCGGGGTTGATGAGGTCGCGCTTGATGAGCTCGTAGGCGAAGCGGCGGGTGATCTTCTCGAGCTCGTCGGCGTCCCATTCGCGCGGGTCGATGCACAGGCCGCCCTTGGAGCCGCCGAACGGCGTCTCGACCAGCGCGCACTTGTAGGTCATGAGCGCGGCCAGCGCCTCGACCTCGTTCTGGTTGACCGCGAGGGAGTAGCGGATGCCGCCCTTCACGGGCTCCATGTGCTCGGAATGGACCGAGCGGTAGCCGGTGAAGGTGTGGATCTCGCCGCGCAGGCGCACGCCGAAGCGCACCGTGTAGGTCGAGTTGCAGATGCGGATCTTCGCGATCAGGCCGGGCGAGATGTCGGTGAGGGCGGCGGCCTTCTCGAACATCGCGTTCACGCTCTCGCGGAAACCGGGCTCGGCGGCGGGCATCGTGGCGTCTAGGGACATGTCGGGCCTCTCGGGTCGGGGGCCTCGCCGGCGCGGCGGGGTCCTTGCCGGCACCTTAACGCCGCCAACCGGACACGAAACACCCACCTTGCGCACGCGATCGCCGCAATCTCGCCACGGCGCGGGCGCACCACCGCGGCCCGTGGCAGATCCCGGAGGCGACATGCGACCGCAGGACAAGGACGACAGACGGCAGACCGCCCCGTCCGCGCCGCGCCGCTTCGCGCGGGAGGAAGACGGCTCGATGGTCATCTTCGGGCTGTTCGTGGCGTCGATCACATTCATGACGCTCGGCCTCGCGGTGGACGCGATGAACGCGGAGTACCGGCGCACGCACCTCCAGGCCACCTGCGACCGGGCCACGCTGGCCGCCGCGGATCTGGATCAGCCCTACGTGCCCACCGACGTGGTGCGCGGCTACTTCCGGACCGCCGGGCTGGAGGACACGCTCTCCGGGGCGCCCACGGTCGAGCAGACCTTGAACTCGCGCACCGTCCGCGCCGGGGCCGAGCAGGACGCGCCCACCTCGTTCCTGCGGATGGTGGGGATCGACACCATCCCCCTCGCGGTCCGCTGCGCGGCGAACGAGACCATCCCCGACGTCGAGATCAGCCTGGTGATCGACATCTCGGGCTCGATGCGGTTCGGCACCTCGAGCGGCCTGCGCGACCGGATCGGCCCCCTGCGCACCGCATCGAAGGAGTTCGCGGCGACCGTCCTGCAGGGCACCCGCGCGGAGGACACGACGATCTCGATCGTGCCCTATGCCGGTCACGTGAACCCGGGCGCGGAGCTCTTCGACCTCGTCGGCGGCGTGCGCACCCATGACAGCTCGTCCTGCCTCGCTCTTGGCCCGGCCGAGTACGAGCACAGCGCCCTGCCGAACGCGTCGAGCCGTCAGGTCCCCCATTTCATGAACTGGCAGATCAACCGCGGCTACATGGACTGGGGCTGGTGCCCGCAGCCCACCTCGGCGATCCTGCCGTTCACGAGCGACCGCGCGGACATCGACGCCTATGTCGATGCCCTCCGACTGCACGACGGGACGGCGACGCATATCGGGATGAAATGGGGGCTCGCGCTCCTCGATCCGACCAGCCGTGACGAGGTCGCGTCCCTGCACGCCGCGGGCCGCGCGGGGCCGATCTCCGCGGGCCGGCCGCACGAGTGGGACGCGGAGGGGAACCTCAAGGTGATCGTCCTGATGACGGACGGCAACATCACGGAACAGGTCCATCCCCTGCACGACGAGCCGGTGTTCTGGCATGGCGGCAAGCGCGAGGAACTCGCACGCCTCGACGCGAACTTGACCTACTCCGACGGGCGGCGCTCCGGAATGGCGATGGACGGGGCCGAGACCCTGGAGGCGCTGCGCGAGGCGCTGCGGGACGCCGATCCGGCCGCGCGCACGGTCGAGATCACGCACGGCACGGTCCGGATGGAGGACGGAGAGACCGCAGGCTCGATGCTCGACCGGATGGAGGCGCACGACGCGGGCGAAGGCCCCGGGATCGCGTTCCTCGACCATGGCCACATGAATGACGTCAAGGAGCTCGTCGAGCAGCGCAACCATCTGGGCGAGAAGGGCAAGCTCAGCCGGCGCATCTCGTCGGAGGGGGACAACCGCAAGGAGTTCGCCAACATCTGCGCGGCGGCCAAGGCGCGCGGGGTCGTCGTCTACTCCGTCGCCTTCGAGGCGAACAGCCAGGGCCGCCGGGAGATGCGCGACTGCGCGACCGCCGACAGCCATTTCTTCGACGTGCAGGACGCCGAGATCGAGACCGCGTTCCGGGCGATCGCCAGCCAGATCAACGAGCTGAGGCTGATCGAGTGACCGGGCTGCGCGCCCGCGCGGGCTGGCGACGACTGCGCGCCCGCCTGGCCGGGGCCCTGCGCCGCGAGGATGGCGCCGCCACGCTCGAGTTCGTGGTCATCATCCCCGCGATGTTCCTCTTCATCTCCAACACGGTGGAGACGAGCATGGTCCTGACCCGCGGGGCGATGCTCGACCGCTCGCTCGACCTCGCCGTGCGCGGCCTGCGGCTGGGCACGGCCGTGCCGCCGAGCTTCGAGGAGTTCCGCGCGGACGTGTGCGCGACGAGCGCCTTCGTCCCCGACTGCATGGAGGTGCTCCAGATCGAGCTGCGCCCCTACACCGCCGCCAACCTCGCGGAGATGGGGGGCGAGATCCGCTGCGTGAACCGCAGCGAGGCGATCGAGCCACTCAACGAGACCAATTTCGTGCCCGGCGCGGCGAACGAGGTCATGCTCGTGCGCGCCTGCGCCACGTTCGAGCCGATCTTCCCCAAGTTCGGCATGGGCGCCGCCATGCCCAAGGACGAGGACGGCCGGTACCGCATTTCGGCCGTGTCGGCCTACGTGCAGGAGCCCTGACGGGTGCGCGCGGCCCTCGCCCGGCCCTTCCGCCGCTTCGCGCGCGCCCAAGGGGGCGCCATCTCGGTCGAGACGGTGATCATGGTCCCCGTTCTGATCGCCACGCTCGTGGGGATGACCGCGATCTGGGACGGGTTCCGCCACCGCAACGCCGGCCTGAAGGCGGCGGTGACGGTCTCGGACGCGATCTCGCGCGAGACCTCGCCGATCGACACGGCCTATATCGACAGGATGGACGCGCTGTTCGCCTTCCTCGCGGGGGCGCGCGGGGACTCCTCCTTGCGGGTGTCGGTCGTCGCCAACACGCTGACCGTCGACGGGATGGGCGAGGAGCTGGCGCTGCGATGGTCGGCGAGCTCGGACCCGGGCCTGCCGGCGGTCTCGGCGGCGGCCGACCTGGCGGCGCATATCCCCGAGATGGCGGTGGGCGACCAGGTCATCGTGGTGGAGAGCTGGCTCGACTGGACGCCGCCGGCGACGTCGCAGGTCGTCGGGCGGACGTTCCAGGAGGTCACGGTCGCGCGCGCGCGCTTCGTGCCGCAGGTGCTCTGGCGCGACTAGCGGCGGGCGGCGACCTGCAGGGCGAGCACCTCGGCCAGGGCGCGCGCCTCGGCGGCGCGGACGGCGCCGCCCACGCCGACGCGCCGGCCCACGCGCCACCACAGGCCCGGCGCCCAGCCGCGCGCCCCCGGCGCCTCGCGCCGCAAGGTCAGGAGGAAGCCGTTGGACGGCTTGAACGCGAAGACGCCGCGGTCGACGCCCTCGATATCCTCGAGCCGCGCCAGGATCCGGCCCCCGGGCGCGGCCTCGCGCAGGACGCCGCCCGTGTAGAGGAGGCCGGCCGAGGTGGCCGTCAGCAGGCGCAGGGCCTGGGCGATGGCGGCGACCCCGCAGGCGACGAGGAAGAGCATCAGCGGCAGGGAATCGGGCGGCGCGGCGACGGCGATCCAGAGCAGGAGCGCGCCGAGCGCGCCGAGCGTGCCGCTGCCGAAGGCCCGCCGCCCCGCGGAGACGCCGACCGCGAGCTCGCCGCTCCAAGCGGGCTTCAAGTCCATGATCCCCTCCTCCGGTCCGGCGGCGGCGTAGCCCGGGCGCCCGGCGGTGGCGAGGGCCGGGTTTCGCGTGTCCCCATTGCGCCGTAGGATCGCGGGATGCGCGCCGCCCTCCTTCTGACGCTGCTGGCCGGATGCGCGGTCCCGCCGGAGGCGCCGTCCGCGCGCGTGGCCCTGCTGGAGGGGCCCTGGCCGCGCATCCTCCCGGTCGCGGACCTGTCGGCCGCGCCGGTCCCGCGGCTGGACGCGGCGTCGGAGGCCGCGCTTCGGACCGCGCCGCCCGGCTGCGGGCCCGCGCGGAATCCCTGTCCGGGCCGGTGATCGACGGCGCCGCCCGCGCGCGCCTGACCCGGCCGGCCATGCGGTGAGGCGCGTTGCCCCCCTGCGGCGGCTCGTCTAGGACGCGCCGGACCGCCCCGGCTGACGGGGCCCTGCCGGAGCCCCGCCGATGACCGACCCGATCCGCCTCGGCGTCGCGGGGCTCGGCACCGTGGGCGCCGGGGTGCTGCGCCTCCTGGACCGCAACGCTGCCGTCATCGCCGCGCGGGCCGGCCGCCGGATCGAGGTCACGGCCGTGAGCGCGCGGGACCGTGGGAAGGGCCGGGGCGTCGACCTGGCGAACATCGCCTGGGAGGAGGACGCCGCGACCCTCGCGGCGCGCGCCGACGTGGACGTGCTCGTCGAGCTGATCGGCGGGGAGGACGGGCCGGCCAAGGCCGCGGTCGAGGCCGCGCTGCGCGCCGGCAAGCCCGTCGTGACGGCGAACAAGGCGCTCCTGGCCGTGCACGGCCACGCGCTGGCCGAGCTGGCGGAGGCCAACGGCGCCGCCCTGCGCTTCGAGGCGGCGGTCGCGGGCGGCATCCCATGCGTGAAGGCCCTGACCGAAGGGCTCGCCGGCAACGCGATCACGCGGGTGATGGGCGTGCTGAACGGCACGTGCAACTATATCCTCACGCGCATGGAATCGGCCGGCCTGCCCTATGGGGACGTCTTCGCCGAGGCCGGGGCGCTGGGCTACCTGGAGGCGGATCCCACCCTCGACGTGGGCGGGATCGACGCCGCGCACAAGCTGGCGATCCTGGCGGCGGCGGCCTTCGGCACGCGGCCGGCGTTTCACGCGGTGGAGATCGAGGGCATCGACCGCGTCACGATCCAGGATATCCGGGAGGCCGCCGAGATGGGGTATCGCGTCAAGCTGCTGGGCGTCGCGCGGCAGACCGGGCGCGGGCTGGAGCAGCGCATGTCGCCCTGCCTGGTGCCCGCGCTCTCGCCGCCGGGGCAGCTCGAGGGCGCGACGAACATGGTCATCCTCGAGGGAGACGCGGTCGGCCAGATCGTGCTGCGCGGCGCCGGCGCCGGCGAGGGGCCGACCGCGAGCGCGGTCATGGCCGACGTGATCGACATCGCCCGCGGCGGGGGGGGGCCGGCCCCGGTGTTCGGCATTCCGGCCGCCGACCTGCGCGAGCCGGTGCCCGCCGCCGCCGCCGCGCCCGCGGCCTGGTATCTTCGCCTGCTGCTGGCCGACCGGCCGGGCGCGCTGGCCAAGGTCGCGGCGGCCCTCGGGGACGCCGGCATCTCCATCGACCGGATGCGCCAGGCCGAGCACGAGGGCGCCGAGGCGCCCGTCCTGATCGTCACGCATCCGTGCGCGCCCGCCGACGTGACCGCCGCGATGGAGGCCGCCCGCGCCTCGCGCGTGCTGGCGGCCGAGCCGGTCGCGCTTCGCATCGAACACGTCTGACCCCCCGAAGGAGGCCCCCATGCCCCGCAAGTTCCACGACCGGATGCTCAGCCTCGGCCTCGCGCGCGTCTCGGAGGCCGCGGCGCTGGCCTCCGCCGAGCTCATCGGGCGCGGCGACGAGAAGGCCGCCGACCAGGCCGCCGTGAACGCGATGCGCGAGCAGCTCAACATGCTCGACATCGACGGCACCGTGGTCATCGGCGAGGGCGAGCGCGACGAGGCGCCCATGCTCTACATCGGGGAGGAGGTCGGCACCGGCAACGGCCCCTCGGTCGACATCGCGCTCGACCCGCTGGAGGGCACGACGCTGACCGCGCTCGACATGCCCAACGCCCTCACGGTGATCGCGATGGGCCCGCGCGGCTCCATGCTGCACGCGCCGGACGTCTACATGGACAAGCTCGCCGTCGGCCCCGGGCTGCCGCGGGACGTCGTCTCGCTCGAGATGTCGCCGCGCGAGCGGATCGGCGCGCTCGCCAAGGCCAAGGGCGTGCGGGCCAAGGACATCATGGTCTGCGTCCTCGACCGCGAGCGGCATGCCGAGATGATCGCCGAGATACGGGGCACCGGCGCCGCCATCCGCCTCATCACCGACGGCGACGTCGCGGGCATCATCCACGTCGCGGACCCGAACGCGGGGATCGACATCTACATGGGCTCGGGCGGCGCGCCCGAGGGCGTGCTGGCGGCCGCGGCGATGAAGTGCATGGGCGGACAGATGTGGGGGCGCCTGCTCTTCCGCGACGACGCCGAGCGCGGGCGGGCCGCCAAGGCCGGGATCGAGGACCTGACCCGCGTCTACGCGCGCGACGAGCTGGTCACGCAGGACGTGATCTTCGCCGCCACGGGCGTCACCGACGGCTCGATCGTGCACGGCATCAAGCGCGAGCCGGGGTTCCTGACGGCCGAGACGATCCTGATGCGGTCCAAGACCGGATCCGTCCGGCGGATGATCTACCGCAATCCGGTCGAGGCGGGCTGAACCCCGGGGGGCTTCCCCCGGACTCCGGCGCGGCCTAGACCGCGGCCATGCCCCGCGACGACCACCCAGAGCCCGCCTTCCTGGGCGTCGAGCGGTCCCTGACGGGCCGCCGCTGGACCGGGCCTGCGGGCGAGACGCGCCGCACCGCCGAGCGCACGGCGCAGGCCGCGGACCTGCCGACCCCCGTCGCCGCCGTGCTCGCCCGCCTGGGCGTGGACGCCGAGGGCGCGGCGGCCTGGATGGAGCCCAAGCTCCGCGACCTGATGCCGGACCCCATGCGCCTCAAGGACATGGGCGTGGCCGCCGACCGGCTCTCCGCGGCGGTGGAGCGGCGCGAGCGCGTGGCGATCTTCGCCGATTACGACGTCGACGGGGGCGCCTCGGCGGCGCAGATCATCTGGTGGCTGCGCGCGCTCGGGCGCGAGGCGACGCTCTACGTGCCCGACCGGATCGCGGAGGGCTACGGGCCGAACCCGGCGGCGATCGCGGCGCTGGCGGCCGATCACGACCTCATCCTCTGCGTCGATTGCGGTACGGCGGCGCATGCGGCGCTCGCGGCCGGCGACGCGGCCGACATCGTCGTGGTCGACCACCATCTCGGCACCGAGACGGCGCCCCCCGTCCTGGCGGTGGTGAACCCCAACCGGGCGGACGAGGACGGCGCGCTGGGGCACCTGTGCGCCGCGGCGGTGACCTTCCTCCTGATCGTGGAGACCGCGCGGCGGCGGCGCGCGGCCGGGCTCCCGGCGCCGGACGCGGCGCCCCTCCTGGACCTCGTGGCGCTCGCGACCGTGGCGGACGTGGCCCCCCTGCGCGGCGTCAACCGGGCCTTCGTGCGTGCGGGGCTCGGCCTGATGGCGCGGGGCGCGCGCCCCGGGCTCGCGGCGCTGGCGCAGGCCGCGCGCCTGACCGCGCCGCCCGCCTGCCATCACCTGGGCTTCGTCCTGGGCCCGCGGATCAACGCGGGCGGGCGGATCGGGCGGGCGGACCTGGGCGCGCGCCTCCTCGCCGCGGACGACCCGAACGAGGCCGCCGGCATCGCCGCCCGCCTGGAGGAGGTGAACGCCGAGCGACGGGCGCTGCAGGCGGTCCTGACCGACGCCGCGACCGCGCAGGCCGAGGCGCGCGGCCTGGACGGCCCGCTGGTGTGGGCCGCCGGGGAAGGCTGGCATCCCGGCGTCCTGGGCATCGTCGCGGGGCATCTGGCGCGCCTCGCCGGGCGGCCGGCGATCGTGATGGGAACCCTGGGCGGCGTGGCGAAGGGCTCGGGCCGCTCGGTGCCGGGCATCGACCTCGGCCGCCCGGTGCAGCGCGCCCTGGCCGAGGGGCTCCTGACCACCGGCGGCGGCCACGAGATGGCGGCCGGACTGTCCCTGCCCGAGGCCGGGATCGAGGCCGCCATGGAGCGGCTCGGGGCGCTGCTCGCCCGCCAGGGCGCGGGGGAGGCGCCGGTGCGCGCCCTGCGCCTCGACGGGATGCTGATGCCCGAGGCGGCCACGCTTGACCTGGTGCACGCCCTGGAGCGCGCGGGCCCCTACGGGCAGGACGCGCCGGCCCCGCGCTTCGCCTTTCCGGACGTGCGCGTGCTGGACGCGCGGGCGGTGGGGGCGGACCACCTCAAGCTGACGCTCGGCGAGCCGGGCGGCGCGCGGCTGGACGCCATCGCCTTCGGCGCCGCGACCGGTCCTCTTGCGGCCTTGCGCGATCTGGGTGGCCGGCGGGCGCACGTCGCCGGCACGCTGGAGGCCAACCACTGGAACGGCCGCGCGCGGGTGCAGCTGCGCGTCTCCGACGCCGCGCCGGCCTGACCGCCGGGCGGGTCGGACCCCCTTGCCCTCCCCCGCGCCCCCGGCTAGGTCGCACTCCACGCGCGCGCTGGCCCGTTCGTCTATCGGTTAGGACGCCAGGTTTTCAACCTGGAAAGAGGGGTTCGATTCCCCTACGGGCTGCCATCCCCATCCGACTCGGACGTCGCCCAGCTGGGGGCTTCGGGACCGCGGCGCGGGGCTTCTCCCGAACCGTCTTGCGGCTCGCCCGGATGGGACGCGTGGGGGCGTGTCCGGCGGTCGGGCGGGGATGCTAGTCCGCGGCGAGCATCAGGCGGCCGACCTCGGCCAGCATCTCCGGCTCATCGACCTCGCCGGCGTGTCCGGCGCGCTTGCCGTCGAGCATGAGAAAGCAATGCCCGTGGACGAAGCACCACAGGGCGTAGGCCCGCAGCCGCGCGCGGGGCGAGGCGGGCTCCCAGCCCATGTGCTCGGCCACCACGCGGGCGACGATGCCCTCGGCGGCCTCGCCCACGGCCTCGAGGCCGGCATCGCCGCCATGCGCCTCGGTCAGGCCGAACATCATCCGGAAGACGCCGGGCTCGCGGCGGGCGAACTCGACATAGGACCGGCCGAGCGCGGCGATGCGGGCCGGATCGCCGACGGCCCGGCTGGCGGCGGCCTCCGCCATCGCGTCGCGCAGGCGCTCCATGCCCGACAGGGCGACCGCGCGCAGGATCGCGTCGCGATCGGCGAAGTGCTTGTATGGGGCGGCCGTCGAGACTCCGGCCCGGCGGCACGCCTCGGCGATGCGGAACCCGTCGGGCCCCGATTCCTCGATGAGCTCGCGGATCGTTTCGACCAGATGGGCACGAAGATCGCCATGATGATACTTCTTCTTGTCCGCCAACGGTTTGGGATCTCCTGCGACGCTCGGGCGAAAATCCCGCTTGCCATAAGCTAGAGACGCTTACATTAGTTAGCAACGCTAACATGGGAGCCTCTCGATGGACCGCCCCACCCCCCTCGCCCGTGCCCTCCGCGCAGTCCTGCGGATATCGATCACCTTCACCGTGGTGGCCGGCGCCGTCCTCGCGGTCATCCTGGCGCGCGAGGTGCTCGCGTCCCAGCGGGCGGAGGCCGCGGGCCCGCCCGCCGCGCCGCGGACCGCCGTCGCCACGGGCCGGATCGAGATGCGGGAGGCCTACGCCGTCACGCGCCGCTTCGCCGGAGAGTTCGAGCCGCCTCAGACCACGATGCTCGGCTTCGAGCTCGGTGGTTCCGTCGCGGCCGTCCTCGTCGAGGAGGGCGACCCGGTCGCCGAGGGCCAGCCCCTCGCCCGCCTGGACACGCGCCTTCTGTCCGCCGAGCGGGACCGGCTCGTCGCGGCCCGGCGTGGCCTCGCCGCGCAGGCCGAGCTCGCCCGCCGCACCAACGTCCGGCAGGCCGAGCTGCGCAGGCGGGGCTTCGCCAGCGACCAGGCCCTCGACGACAGCTCGCTGACGCTGTCGCGCCTCGAGGCCGGCATCGCGGAGGCCGATGCGGGGATCGACGGCATCGACGTGCGCCTGACCAAGGCAGAGATCGTCGCCCCCTATGCCGGGCGGATCGGCGCCCGCCTGATGGATGCCGGTGCGGTCGCGGCGCCCGGCGCGCCAGTCGTCGCGCTGCTGGAGGACGGGCCGGCCCTGTTCGAGGTCGGGCTCGACCCGGACCTCGCCGCGCGCCTGACGGCGCAGACCCGGATGGTCGTGGAGGCGGACGACGCGCCCCATGCGGCGCGGCTCGTCCGGCTCTCGCCGCAGCTCGATCCGGCGACGCGGACGCGCACGGCGTTCCTCGCCGTGGCGGGCGGGGCCTTGCCGCCCGCCGGCAGCACCGGGGAGGTGGTCCTGGTCCAGGAGGTGCCCGGCGTGGGCGCCTGGGTGCCGGTATCGGCGCTCCGGCCCGGCCCCGGCGGCTCCTGGCAGCTCCTGACGGTGGCCGGCGCGCCGCCCCGGATCGCGGTCGAGGCGGCGGAGATCGTCCACGCCGCGGGCGAGCGGGCCTATGTCCGGGGCACGTTCCCGGCCGGCGCGGCCTACGTCACCGAGGGCGCGCACCGCGTCGTGCCGGGAGAGACGGTCCGGCTCCTGGACGCGGCGCCAGGGGAGGCGGACCGATGAGCGGCTGGGGCGCGCTTGGATGGCGACAGCCCCGCGCCGTCGCCCTGGCCCTGATGGTCGTCGTCGCGGCGGGCGCCTCGGCGCTCCTCGCGATCGGGCGGCAGGAGGACCCGACGATCACCAACATCTTCGCCACCGTGACCACGGCCTATCCCGGCGCCGACCCGGCCCGGGTGGAGGCTCTGGTCACGACGCCGATCGAGGACGCGCTGCGCGAGGTCGCCGAGGTCGACGTGCTGCAGTCGGTCTCAGCGACGGGCGTGTCGATCGTCCGGATCGACCTGCTGGAGACGCTGGAATCCGGCCGCATCGAGCAGGTCTGGACCGAATTGCGCGACGCGCTCTCGGACGTCGAGCCCGGGCTGCCCGCCGGGGTGCGCCCGCCGGAGCTCGACAGCGACGGGGCCGGTGCCTACGGCGCGATCGTCACCCTCGCCGGGGCGCGGGGGGACGTCCCCCTCAGCCTGCTCGCGCGCTATGCGGACGACCTCGGGGATCGGCTGCGCAACGTGCCGGGCACCAAGCTGGTCCGGACGTTCGGCGCGCCGGACGAGGAGATCACCGTCACCCTGGACGCGGCGCGCGCCGCGGTGATGGGACTGACGGCGGAGGACGTGGCCGCCGCCATCGGGCGCGCCGACGCCAAGGTGCGGGCCGGGCGCCTGACCGGCGGGGGGCGGGACGTCATCCTTGAGGTGTCGGGCGAGATCGAGACGCTGGCCCGCGTGCGCGACGCGGTGCTGCGGGAGGGCCCGGACGGCCGCGCCCTGCGGGTGGCCGACATCGCGGCGGTGGAGCGCGGGCCGCGCGCGCCGGCGGCCGAGCTCGCGCTGGCACAGGGGCGCCCGGCGGTCCTGGTCGCGGCCAAGCTGGAAGACGGGTTGCAGGTCGACGTCTGGGCGGGCTTCGTGCGCGAGGAGCTGGCGGCGTTCCAGGAGCGCCTGCCCGCGGGCCTGGTGGCGGAGCTGGCCTTCGACCAGTCGACCTACACCGCCTCCCGCCTGGCGGAGGTGGGTGGGAACATGGCGCTGGGCATCGGGCTGGTGGTCGCGGTCCTCCTGCTGACGCTCGGCCTGCGCTCGGCGCTGATCGTGGCGACGATCCTGCCGGTGGTCTCGCTCGCCTCGCTGGCGACGATGAACCTCATCGGCCTGCCGATCCATCAGATGTCGGTCACCGGGCTGATCGTGGCGCTCGGCCTGCTGGTCGACGCGGGGATCGTCATGACGGACGAGATCGGCCGTCGCCTGCGCGCGGGGGATGCGCGCGCGGACGCCGTGGGCGGCGCGGTCGCCCGCCTGGCGATGCCGCTCTTCGCCTCCACCGCGACGACGGCGCTGTCCTTCGTGCCGATGATCCTGCTGCCGGGGCCGGCGGGCGACTTCGTCGGCTCGATCGCCCTGGCGGTCGTGATCATGCTGTGCTGGTCCTTCGTCGTGGCGGTGACGATCACGCCGGCCGTCGCGGGTTGGGTCCTGCCCGAGGCGGGCCGCGGCGGCGCGTGGGCGAACGGCGTCCCGTCCGGGCCCGTCGGCCGGGTGTTCCGGGCATCGCTGGCGCTGGCGGCGCGCAATCCGCTGCGGGCCATCGCGCTGTCCCTGGTGCTCCCGGTCCTGGGCTTCGCGTCGCTGCCGCTCCTGACGGCGCAGTTCTTCCCCGGCGTGGACCGCGACCAGTTCCATGTCGAGATCGACATGCCGCCGGGCACCGGGATCGACCGGACCCGCGCGGTCGTCGCGGGGCTGGACGCGGCCCTGCGCGCCGCGCCCGAGATCGAGAGCGTGGTATGGACGATCGGCCGATCGGCCCCGGCGTTCTACTACAACATCACGGGCGGTCGCGACGCCGCCCCGCGCTACGCGCAGGCCCTGGTCCGCACCGCCTCGGCCGAGGCGACGGAGGCGGTGCTGCCGCGGCTCCAGCGCACGCTGCCGGAGGTGGCGCCGGGGGCGCAGGTCCTGGTGCGGGGGCTGGTGCAGGGCCCGCCCGTGGCCGCGCCGGTGGAGCTGCGCCTGGTGGGCGACGACCTGCCCGCGCTGCGCGCCGCGGGCGAGGCTCTGCGCCGCATCGTGGCCTCACAGGACGCCGTGCTGCTCGCGCGGGCCTCCCTGACCGAGGGCGCGCCGCGGCTCGACGTCGCCCTCGACGACGCGCGGGCGCGGCTCGTCGGCCTCGATCCGGGCGCCGTCGCGCGCCAGCTCGAGGCCGCGCTGACCGGCGTCACCGGCGGCTCGATGGTCGAGGGCACCGAGGAGATCCCCGTGCGCGTGCGCCTGCCGGACGACCGCCGCGCGGGGCCTGAGGCGGTGCGGGACCTGCCCCTCGCCGTGCCGGGCGCCGCGCCGATCCCCCTCTCGGCGGTGGCGCGGATCGCGCTGGTCCCCGGCGCGGGAGAGATCACGCGCCGGGACGGCGAGCGGATGAACACCGTGCAGGCCTTCCTCCCCCGCGGCATCCTGCCGGAGGAGGCGCTGGCCGGCATCCGCACCGCGATGGACGAGGCCGGCTTCGCCCCGCCCCCGGGGATGCGGCTGGAGGTCGGCGGCGACAGCGACGCGCGCGCCTCGACCCTCACGAACCTGATCGCGCCCCTGGGCCTGATCGTCACCCTGTCGGTCGCGGTCGTGGTGACGACCTTCGGCTCGTTCCGGCTGGGCGGCGTCGCCCTGGTGGTCAGCGGCCTGTCGGCGGGGCTCTCGATGCTGGCGCTCGCGATCTTCGACTATCCGTTCGGGATCAACGCGATCATCGGGCTGATCGGCTCGATCGGGGTGTCGATCAACGCGGCCCTCATCCTGATGACCGCGCTGCAGGAGGACGCGCGCGCGAGCGCGGGCGATGCCGAGGCGATTGCGGACGTCGTCATGGCCTCGTCGCGGCACCTCGTCTCGACCACGATCACGACGGTGGGGGGGTTCCTGCCCCTGATCCTGGCGGGCGGGGGGTTCTGGCCGCCCTTCGCGATGGCGGTCGCGGGCGGCGTGGCCCTGAGCGCCGTGGTCTCGTTCTACTTCGTCCCGCCGGCCTTCCGGCTGGCCTACGCGCGGCGGCGGGCCCCGGCGGCGGCCCTCGCGGCGATCCCGGCCGAGCGGGCGCGTCCCCGGCCGGCCGCCCCCCTCCGCCTGGAGGCCGCGGAATGATGCCCGGCCAGGACGGAGCCGGCGGGGGGCCGCCCGACGGTATGCTTGCGGATGCGCCTCCGCCCCGCCCATAGTCCCCGCACCATCATGCGTGACGGGGGACGAACCCCCGCCGCACCACGCCCCGCCTCGCGCGGATCAGGGAGGACCACCCATGAAGATCATCGCACCCCTCGCCCTCGCCGCCACGTTCGGCGGCATGGCCGCGGCGCAGGACTACAGCTACCGCTTCCAATCCTCGGACCCGGCCGGCAACCCCAACTTCATCCTCCAGCAGCAGTGGACCGAGATGGTGACCGAGGCCACGGACGGGCGCGTGGCGATCGAGCTGCTGCCGGTCGAATCGATCGTGGCGCATACCGAGACGCAGGACGCGATCGCGGCGGGCCTCCTCGACGGGCACATCACCGACACGTCCTATTTCGCCGGCAAGGACCCGGCCTTCGGCCTCGTCGCCAACCCGGTCGGCGCCTGGTCGGCGCCCGAGGAGATGTTCGCCTTCATGCGGGAGGGCCCGGGCGGCGAGATGATGGACGGGATGCTCGCGCCCTACGGCCTGAAGTTCCTGGGCGCGACCACGCCGGGGCTGGAGGCGTTCGTCTCGGACGTGCCGCTCGACGGGGTCGACGACCTCGAGGGCCTGCGCATGCGCGCGCCGGAGGGGCTGGTGCAGCAGGTCTTCGCCGCCGCGGGCGCCTCGCCGGTCAACCTGCCCGGCTCGGAGGTGTTCACCTCGCTCGACAAGGGCGTGATCGACGCGGCCGACTACAGCGTCTTCTCCACCAACCAGGCGCAGGGCCTGCACGACGTGGCGGTGCACCCGGTCTATCCGGGCTTCCATTCGATGCCGCTGGTCGAGGTGTCGATGAACCTCGAGCGGTGGAACGAGCTGCCCGAGGACCTGCAGGCCGCCCTGACGGACAGCGTGGCGCAGTTCGCCGACATGCAGGTCGCCGCCCTGCGCGAGGCCGACATCGCCGCGGTCGCAGAGGCGCAGGCCGGCGGGACGGTCACCGTCCACGACTGGTCCCCGGAGGAGCGCGCCCGCTTCCGGTCGATCGCCGTGAGCCAGTGGGAGCCGCTCGCCGGGCAGTCCCAGAACGCGCAGATGGTCTACGACACCCTGACCGGCTACCTGCGCGAGAACGGCCTTATCGCCGAGTGACCGGGCCATCGGCCCCGAGCGGGGCGCCGGACCGGCGCCCCGCCCTCCTCCACACGAAGGGGCGCGGCCATGGCCGGACCCGACCCTGACCCGGCGGCCCCCGCGCCGGCGCCGGCGGTACATCGGCCGAGCGAGGCCGGCGCGATCCCCGAGGCGGGGACGCTGGGCCGGGCGGTCGACGCGCTGGGCGGGGTGTTCGCGCTCGCGATCGTCCTGTCGGCGGGGATCCTGATCGCCGAGGTCGCGCTGCGCTACGGGTTCAACCGGCCGACGATCTGGGGCCACGAGGCGGTGATCTTCCTCACCGCGATCACCTTCCTCTTCGGCGGGCTCTACGTCGCGAGCCGGGACCGGCACATCCGGGTGGTGCTGGTCTACGACGCGCTGGGGCCCCGCGCGCGCCGGATCACGGACGTGATCCTGAGCCTGGTCAACATGCTCGCCTGCCTGATCTTCGCCCTCGCCTCCTGGCAGGTCGCCGAGGCCGCGATGTTCACCCCCACGGGCGAGTTCCGCTTCGACACCACCGGCAGCGCCTGGAACCCGCCGACGCCGGGCATCATCAAGCTCTTCCTCTTCGTCGTGATGGTCCTGCTGACGCTGCAGTTCGCGCGCCTTGCCTGGGGCTACGCGCGCGGGGGCCGCGGGTGATCGACATCCTGACCCAGGGCGGGGACGCGGTCCTGCACGGCGTCACCGCCCTCATCCCCGACATCAAGTCCTGGGGCATCGAGCGCGCGACGGCGGCGATGTTCGCGATGCTGCTGATCCTGCTGCTGACGGGGATGCCGCTGGCGTTCGTCACGCTGCTGGTGGCGCTGATCTTCCTGCTGGGCTGGTTCGGTCCGGCGGGCATCTCCCTGATCGGGAGCCGCATCTTCTCCTTCGTGAACAGCTTCGTCTTCGTCTCGGTGCCGATGTTCGTGCTGATGGCCGCGATCCTCGACCGGTCGGGCATCGCGCGCGACCTCTTCGACGCGATGCGCCTCGTGGGCGGGCGGCTGCGCGGGGGGGTCGCGATCCAGACGCTGATCGTGGCGGTGATCCTGGCGGCGATGTCGGGCATCATCGGCGGGGAGGTGGTCCTCCTGGGCGTGATCGCCCTGCCGCAGATGCTGCGCCTCGGCTACGACCGCGGCATCGCCATCGGCGTGTGCTGCGCCGGCGGCGCGCTGGGCACGATGGTGCCGCCCTCGATCGTGCTGATCATCTACGGCCTCTCGGCCAACGTCTCGATCGGGGAGCTGTTCACCGCATCCTTCCTGCCGGGGCTGATGCTGGCCGGGTTCTACGTCGCCTACGTCCTCGTGCGCGCCTATGCCGACCACGACGTCGCGCCGATCCCCGAGGCGGGGTCGATCCCGCGGGCGGAGAAGGTCCGCCTCCTCAAGGGCGTCATCCTGCCGATCCTGGTGGTGATCTTCGTGCTGGGCTCGATCTACGGGGGCATCGCCTCGGTGACGGAAGCGTCGGCGGTGGGCGTGTTGGGCGTGACCGTCTCGACGCTCCTGCGCGGCGAGCTCACTGCCGGCCTGATCATGGGCGCGGCCAAGCAGACGCTGGCCACCGTGGGCATGATCGTCTGGATCGGCATCGGTGCGACGGCGCTCGTGGGGGTGTTCAACCTTATGGGGGGCCTGCGCTTCGTGCAGGCCCTCATCACCGGCATCTCCGACGATCCCACCGTGATCATCCTCTTCATGATGCTCGTGCTCTTCGTGCTGGGCATGTTCCTCGACTGGGTGGGGATCGCGCTCCTGACGGTGCCGATCTTCGTGCCGATCGTGAAGGACCTGGGATACGATCCGATCTGGTTCGGCGTGGTGTTCGCGATGAACATGCAGGTCAGCTTCCTGTCGCCCCCGTTCGGGCCGGCGGCGTTCTACCTCAAGTCCGTGGCGCCGCCGGACATCTCCCTGGGCGAGATCTTCCGCGCGCTCCTGCCGTTCATCGCGCTTCAGATCCTGGCGCTGGCCATGCTCCTGATCTTTCCGGGCATCACCGGGCGCTAGAGGTCGCCCGCCCCCGTGCGGCGCCGGTGGACGGTGAAGCGGCGGCCGAGGTCGGGATGCAGCGCGCAGCCGTGCCCCGGGCCGGGGGCCGGCGCGATCATGCCGCGCTCGATCG
Source organism: uncultured Alphaproteobacteria bacterium (assembly GCA_963832275.1). Taxonomy (GTDB): domain Bacteria; phylum Pseudomonadota; class Alphaproteobacteria; order Rhodobacterales; family Rhodobacteraceae; genus Hasllibacter. The sequence continues at coordinate 1,783,590 of CAWHTQ010000019.1, read as the reverse complement.
TCGGCAGGCCGGTCACGAGGTCGCGGTACCAGGTGCGGTGAAAGGCGCGCACGCTCTCCTGCACCAGGGCGTTGGGCGCGTTGAGCGACAGATGGGTGCTCGCCGCCAGGACCACCGGCCCGGTGCAGTCGTGCGGCGCGACCGGCAGGTGCCAGGCCTCGGCCATGGACGCGATCTTGCGCGCCTCGGAGATTCCGCCGCACCACGCCACGTCGAGCATCACCACCCCCGCCGCCCCCGTCTCCAGCAGGTCGCGGAACGCCCAGCGGCTCGCCAGCGTCTCTGAGGCGCAGATCGGCGCGCGGCTGGCCTGCGCGTAGCGCGCGAGGCTGCCGAGGCTGTCCATCCGGATCGGGTCCTCGTGCCAGAACGTGTCGAAGGCGGCGAGCTCGCGCGCGATCCGCATCGCGGGCAGGAGCTGCCAGAGGGAGTGGAACTCGACCATCACGTCCATCCGGTCGCCCACCGCCCCGCGGATCAGCTCGAAGGGCCGCAGCGCCGCCGCCATGTCCTCGGGCGAGATGTAGGCCCCGCGCGTGCGTTCGGCCGCCATGTCGAAGGGCCGAATCTTCATCGCCGTGATGCCCTCGGACAGGAGGTCCTCGGCGAGCTCGTCCGCGCGGTGCAGGAAGCCGTTGAGATCGTCGTAGGCCGCCGCCGCGCCGAGGCCGAAATTGGACGAGACCTGTCCGCCCGCCTCCTTGATGTACTCGGTCCCGGCGCAGGTGTTGTAGGTGCGGATCGCGTCCCGCGTCGCCCCGCCCAGGAGCTGCACCAGCGGCAGGCCGGTCGCGTGGCCGAAGAGGTCCCAGAGCGCGATGTCGACGGCCGAGTTGCCGCGCGTCTCGACCCCGGTGGAGCGGAAGCCGAGATAGCCCGTGAGGTCCGCGGCGATCAGGTCGATCCGCAGGGGATCGCGGCCCATCAGGATCGGCGCGACGTGCTCGTGCAGGTAGGCCTCGACGGTGCGCGAGAGGAAGAACGTCTCGCCCAGGCCGGCCGGCCCCTCGTCGGTCTCGACCTCCACCCAGATGAGGTTGGGCCGCTCCTCGATCCGCGTCGTCGTCAGCCCGGTGATCTTCATCTCGGCCCATCCTTCTGCGCGCCGCGCGTCGCTCCAGGTTATCAGGCGAGGGCGCACGCGGGAGCCCCCCCGCATCGACGCCCGGCGCGCGGCCGGGCTGCCGGCACGCGGCGGCGGGGCGGCCGAGGCGTAGGGTCCCCGTCGCCGGAGCGTCGGCCCGTCCGGGCGGGCGATCGGGCCGCGACGTCCTCGAAGCCGGCCGAGGAAGAACGCGCGACAAGGCGGCCCTCGCCTCGACCCTTCGCAGGATCGCCGGAATCGCGACGCCGGGCCTCTCGGCCGGGCGGATCGCGCGCCGCGCGGGCCTCTCGGGGGTGTCCGATCTTTCGCCGTTTCGGGACGATGGAAGGACGCCCCGGCGCCGCCGGGCGACCGGGAGGGACGGCGCTGTCACATGTCCCGGCCCTGGCGGACGCGCCGACACCGGACGACCTGGGCCGGACCGTCGACGCGTTCGGGACCGCGCCGCCCACCGGATGCGCCCGAAGCGGCGCCGGCCGGACCATCACGGCCGCCCTTGGCGAGCGAAACGCGCGGAGCGCCGCCCAGCGGGCCGAAAGGCTCGCCCAGGTGGACCGCTCGCCATGCACAGCCTGCCGGACGGGAGGTGCCCCGGCATCATCGTCGGGCTAGACGATCGGGGTGCCTCGGACGCGCGAGCGCCCGGGGCCTTTGCGGCGTCGGCGCGGGACGATCCTGCGGGCCCTGCCAAGGGGCGATCGAGGTGCAGGCCTTCGGCGGCGTCACGGCCGGGCAGCCGGTGGTGATGCTCAACGAGCAAGGCGCGGGCCGGGCGGGTCTGCTGGTGCGCTACGCGGTCGCCTCGCGGCTCACGGCGGGCCAGGCGGTGTCGGTCGTCCCGACCGACGGCGATCGCCTGCCCCTGCCTGCGACGGTGGCCGAGATCGCGCGCCTCGTCCCGGTGGTCGTCGGCTTCCACGGGGCCCCGCCGGACCTGCCCTGGGGCATGGCCGTGGAGGTGGTGGCGGGCTTCGTCGGCCCGCTCGCCGCGCGCGGCATCCCCCTGCCCCAGGCGGCGCTGGCGAGACAGAGGCCCGCCGCCTTGGACGACCCGGAAGATCGACATGCGGACGCCTCATCGCGGTGCCGGTAGAGGACGGGCTGGCCGTCCTGGAGTTCCGAGACGTCCGGTGCGGGGCCGTGGCCGGGCGCCTCCGGGCGGTCGATGGCATCGCGCCGGGCGAGCGGGCGGTGACGGCCGGGCCGCGGCTCCCGCGGCGGTGGCCGATGGCCGGGCGGACGGGCCCCGGCCTTCGCTTCGGCCGGATCACGGTCGTCGGCATCAAGCTGGCGCCGATGAGCGATCTCGTGTGCAATCTAGACTTTCCCATGTGGGAGGACCCGGAGATCTCGATCCGCACCCCGGCGTCGTCGCGGCCCACCCGGGGCTCGAGATCGAGCAGCTGGAGCTGATGGTCGCGCGCCCGACTGGGGAGGCCGCAGGCGCCATCCCCGGCGTGGACGACGTGCGCACCCTGCTGATCGGCGGCCCTACTCTTTCCCTGTCCGAGGCGGCCCTCGAGCGCGTCTTCGAGGAGATCCGCGTCGAGGTCGACGTGCTGGCGGCTTGCCTGCCGTACGGCACGCGGGGCCCGATCGTGGACCCGGGGATCGGCGACGTCTCGGCGGCGACGGTCGCGATGACCGGCGAGGGCTTCGACCCGCCCCGGATGCGAGCGCTGCCGCGACTCCGCGCGACCGGCTCGACTCCCCGGAAGCGGTCCCGGCCGTGACGCTCCACGACGTCCGCGAAGAGGTGTTCACCCTCGCGGGCGACCGGGGCCTCCATCGGCGTCTCGCTCGCGCCGATCCTCGTCCCCGTGCAGGGGCCTAGCGTGCGCCCTCCGGCGGGCTCGTTCGTGACCGGCACCACGCGGATGCCCCTGGAGACGACGGGCGATCTGGGCGAGGTCGCGGCGGTGCTCGTCGGGCGTCCCGATGTGGGCCCCGTGCGACCGGGCGACCCGGCGACGCTGCGCCGCGGGCTGCACGATCCGGCCGAGGCCTCCTGAGTTCCGGGACGGCCGGCCGTGATCGTCGCCGTGGAGATGGAGGGCGGCGCGGACATCATCGCCCCCGGCCCCGTGCCGCGCGCCGCGGCCCGGGCCTTCCCGGCCGATCAATCCCGGGGCATCGAGGCGACGTTCTCCCCCTCCCAGCCCGACATCGTGTCGGCCAGTGTGAACGTCGCGCCGGTCGACCTGAGCCGGGCCCTCGCGGTGGTGCCGGGCGTGATGCTCCTGGTCCTGGGACTGCGCGCGGCGGTCGTGCTCGCCTCCATCCTGCCGTTCGCGGTCGGCTTCGCCTTCGCCCTGATGTGCCCGTTCGGAGTGCGGCGACCATCTTCAGCCTGGCGCTCCTCGTCGACGACGGGCGCGTCAGCGTGGGGGACATGCAGCGGCGCACCCGTGGCGGCCCCGAGCGTCGCGGCGCGGCGGTCGCGGGGCGCCGGCAGGACGCCACCCCCCTTCTCATCCCCTCCATCACCACGGGGTCGGCCTTCCGCCCGCTCTTCGTCTCGGACGGGGCCGCGGGCGAGCACGGCTATTCCCTCGGCGCGGTGGTGCTCCTAATGCTGACCGGGCGCTTCCTGTCGGCGCTCGGCCCGCTCCCGCGCCTGTCGGACTGGCTTGGCGGGCCGGTGACCCCCGAGGTCACGGGCGCCACGGCCTATGTCGGCTCGGGCGCGCCACGTTTCGTCCGCGCGGTCGATCCGGCGGATACGGACCCTGCGGCGGCCGACCTGGTGATCGACGGCGCCGATCTCGCGACCACCGGTTCGGGTCTCGAGATGGGCCGCGGCGGAGCTGCCGAAACCCTCGGTGCGGTTCGAGCGGCTCGCGATGGAGGGCCGGAGTTCCAGCGTCGAAGCCGAGGTTTCCCAACCCCGAACGCGGATACGTTCCCAGGACCGGCCTGCGAGGTCGAGGCGATCTTCGCCCGCGCGCCGGGCCTGACGAAGCACCGCAACGATCGGGGCGCGCGCCGTGTCGCTGGCGTGATCGAGATCGCGCAGGGCCGCATCCGGGACCAGGGCATCCCCTCGCGCGACTTCTCCGAGGCGCTGGCAGGCTTCTTCGACGGGCGGAAGATCAGCACCTTCCGCGAGGGCGGCGACCTCCATCCGATCGTCCTTCGCGGCGCGCCCGGCGACCACGGCCAGTTCGAGGCCCCGTCCGACGCCGCGAACGAAGCGATCGCAGATCCCCTCCCTTGCCCAGATCGCGACCCGGCGGCGCCGGCTGGCGGTCTCGACGCTCCGGCGGGTCGACCGGCGGCGGACGATGACCATCGCGGCCATCCCGTCCACGATGACGGCCTCCGACCTCTACGGGCCGGTAAGGTCGGACCGGGGTGCGCTTCCCGAACGGCCCGGCCTGGCCCGCCGCATCCGGATCGGCGGCGGGTTCGAGAACGGCGCCGAGATGCGTACTAGGCCGGGCGGCGGGCTGCCGCTGGCGCTCGCGGTGACGCTTGGCACGTTGCCGACACGGCTGGAGAGCTTCCGCGGAGTCGGCATGGCGCTGACCGGGAACATCACCAACGACGCCATCGTGATGATCGAACGGATCGACATCGAGCATGCGAACCTGGACCGCGACGTCGCCATCGTCGCGGGGGCGGCCGAGCGGTTCCGGCCGATCGCGTCGACTTCCACGACCAAGGTTCTGGGCCTGCCGCCGATGGCGTCGGACGGCGGGGCGTTCGGCAAGCCGCTGGCGACGCTGAAGATGGGGGGCTTGCGGCCGCGTCGCTCCTGGCGCTGATCGAGGTGCCCGCGCACTAGCGGCGCCTCTTCCGCCGGGCGGCCTGACGGAGGCGGCGCGATCCGGGCGCCCGGTGCCCGCATCGGGTTCGGCCATCCTCGTCGTGGGCAGCGCCCGCGGCGCGGTTCCGACCGACCCCGAACCCGGCGGCGGGAGGACGGGCGCAAGGTCGCCGAAGCGACCGAACGCGGCGCGCCGCCGAAGAGCGGGATCGGCGAGGGGCGGGCGGGACCACCTCGCATCCTCGCCACCGACGCCGTGACTCTTCCAGGGCGGCTCGTCGGCGCCGCCCCCTTCACGGTCGACCGGCCGGGCCATGTCCCGTAGCCGCGTTCGTCCTGCCTGCGCGAGCCGTTCGACCGCCTTATCCGCCCCGGATCGCCCCGGCGGCCAGGCGCCCACGCCGGCCGCCCGGCGGCTGACTGGCCGGACTTGTATCGCATGCGCGACTGTCGCTGCCCTCACCAGCATGGCTGTCCCGGGCCAGAGAGCCCGGCGCCTAGCCTGGGGCGCGATCGGCGCGGACGACCGGCATCGGCGATGCGCGACGTCGCGCAGGCGTGCGAATGGTCGACGTCGTGGGTGTCGAAGGCCGCTCTAGGTGCCTGGACCAAGCGGGGGCGCGGCGACGAGCGAGCCTTGCGCGACGGCCCGAAAAGGGCCGCCATCGGTTCCGGCTCGGCGTGAGGGCCTTGAGGGTTCTTCGGTCGAACTGATCGAAGAGGAACGTCCCGTCCCCGGCCCGCCGGAACGGGTCAGGGTAACGGCGCCGAATCGCGCGCAGCATGAAGTGGGCCGGTAGGCGCACGACTGGTCTGAAGCCGCCGCGGGCCCTCTTCGCCCCGATGGATGAAAGGGGAGGCCGAGGCACCGCGCCGGCCCTCGCGCGGAGGCGGTGAGGGCGGTGACGCGCGCCTCATCACGGTGGTTGCCTGGGGTCATCGCGCGACGGACCGCGTCGACCTTCCCGCCGGACGGGCCGTCGGCATATGTCCATGGCGGGCCCGGGCGATCCCCGCCGAGCCAGGCGCGCGCGCCGCGCCGCGGTGGCCCGAACCGTAGCGGAGCCGGCGCCCCATCGGCCAACGGCGAGTCCGGAGAGCATGGGTGATCGGCGGTGTATGGCGGCCACGTCCCGTTGGTCGGGACAGGTCGGCGTAGGAGGAGGGGCGGGTGCGCGTCGAGAGCCGGGCGCGCGACCCACCGGTGTGACGACGGAAAGGCCGGGGCCGTGGGACGCGTCTGCGGGAGGGGCTCTTCGCCCGGCCGCCCGTGACGGGTCTGGTAGAGAAGGTGACCACGGTGAAGGACGATCGCCTGCGCCATCGGGCACTCGAGCGCGTGGTCTGGCCCCCGGTTTCGCCGGCCCAGGAGCGGGCACCTGTCATGTCGTATGCGCGGACGCGGGTGCCGCGGGGGTCGCCGCGACGGGTCGGCCGACCGGATGCGCCGCGAAGGGTGCCGCAGGCGCCCGGCGCGTGCGATCCTTTCGAGATGCTCAGGCGATCGTCGACATCACCTCGTCGAGCAGCGGACCCAGGATCGTGATGCGAGGCAGGTCGACGTCCGCGCCGCGGGCCGCTCTCGATCCTCCCGCCTCCCGCCCCGACTGAGGCGAAGGCGGCGATCACCGATGCCGCGGCAAACTCGCCGACCGACATCACCGGTTCCGTAATCGCACCGGTCGGGGGGCCGCGATTCCTCTCGGCGAAGGATGGCTTGGAGACCCGCCGGAGGTATCGGCGCTTGCCCACGGGGCGCGATCGGCGACGAAGCCCTGCGGGCGCTTCGTCGCCCGTCCCGTCCGCCAATGGGCCTCCATCGCCGATATGGGCTGCGTGGTCGTCCCGAGCTACGTCCTGCGGGACGCGTCGACGCGGTCCTCGGCGGCTGTGACGAACGATCGCGCATGGATGTCGACGCCGCGATTGCCGCGCGCCGCGGCGTCGCGCGTCCCGGTCGTCCACCCCGGACATCGGGTCCTCTCCGCGCGCGGCGACCGCATGATATGTCTCGCCGAACCGGCGCCCGCGATGGCAGAGGTCATGGGCATCCAATTGGCGCGTCGCATCCTCTCCGGAGATGTCCCTGGGCCCGGGTTCGACCTTCGGGGCTCATGCCGACTTGCTCCGGAGGGTCGGACCGAGGCCGCTGAGAAGAGGCAGGATCGCACCTTCCTCGGAACTGCCGCCGGAGCCGGCGGCATGCGGTGACCAACGGCGGCCGAGGATCGAACAGATGGGGGGCCCCGACGAGGCATCGGCGTGCGGACGCAGACCGCGGCACCCCGAACGGCCTCCCCGAACTCGCCCGGGCGCCTTCGACAGAATTGACGAGGGGGGGTGCCAGATCGCGAGAGCGGGTATCAGACAGTCGCGCCAGCCCTGTCAGCCGCCGCGATGCGGCCAAGGATGTTCATGCATCTCCGCGATACTCGGAGAAGCGAACACGGCAACCGACGCGACGCCGCGCGGCGTCGATCCGACACGAGACGGCCGCGGCTCGCCAGTTCGCATGTGCGGGATACCCGCACGGTGACGCAGACACCTTCGGGGCTGGCCAAATACCCTGCTCGCGACGCGACCGGCGCCTCGACGCCGTCGCCCCGGAGTTCAGGGCCGTCCACTGCCTGACCATCGACCAGACGGCCGGCTCGACGCGCCGGGACGGTGGGAATGGCCCCGCCTCTCCCACGGCAGTGCCCGCTGCCGCGACGGCTTGTCGGTGAGACCGGGGAACCGTAACCGGTCGAATCTCGCGTCCGCGGTACCGTGATCCGCCGTCGGCCCTGGCGAAGGGCGCCGTCGCCGGACCCTGTCGTCGCGGCTCGGAAGGGGACGTCCGCGCTTCTGGAATGCCTCCCACGACGCCGCTTGCTCGGCGGGCTTCCTGGTCACGGCAGGACCGTCGCCGCCTCTCGATGACGGCCAGGACCCGCTTCGGGACCAGGTATCGCGGCGCCCCGCAGTGGCTCCCTTCCGGCGAACCGCCGGCGACCTGACCTGGACCCCTCCCCGAGCCGCTCGCGGGGTCGGCCGCCGGCGGCCGCAGCGGATCGATCATTCGGACGCGGCCCCGAGGGCCCCGGAAGACCCTGCCGCACCACAGTGCCGCCCCCGCAGTCGGTCGAGCCGTGGAACTTCGGTCCTGGCGTGGTCCCCCCCATCGGTCCGCAGGTCGCGGCGGCCTTGCGCGCTCTCCTTTCGGCCCGAGGGCCGCCGACTTCCGTAGGGGCATTGTCCAAGTCGAGGGCGCCGCTGATCCTGCCCTCCCCTCCGGGTCCATTCACCTGAGAGGTCCACGCAGCCTGCGGCGCTTCCCCTCTCTTCGGAGGGGCCTGGAACGACATGCGGCCGCGCCCGTCCCGCGATGATGTCGGGCCGAGCGAGCCGACGCCATCGCGCGATCGACGACCCGGCTCCAGCACTCCGCCCCAGATCGGTTTGCCTCGGGACAGGCTCCGGTGTCCTAGGTGGCCGCCCCGGACGCATGCAGCCCCGCACGGCCGCGGCCCGCGCGCTTGCTGTCGTAGAGCGCGGCATCGGCGTCCTGAGCCATGCGGCCGGGATCGGGGGTCGCGTAATCGGCCGATCTCGCGATCCCGATGCTCGCAGAGATCCCGCACGTGGCCCCGCCGGCGCTTTGCGGGACGCGCACCGGAGTCTCGATCGCGGCGATCAGCTCCTCGGCGATCCGGAGCAGGCGCTCGGGTGCCACCTCGCCCCGCAGGACCATGACGAACTCGTCACCCCCGGTCCGCGCCACCACGTCGTCGCGCCGCGCGGCGCGGCGCATATGGGCCGCAGCGGCCTCCAGCACGTGGTCGCCGGCGGCGTGCCCATGGGTGTCGTTCACCGCCTTGAACCGATCGAGATCGACGTTCAGCAGGGCGAAGGGGGTGCCCGCCGCCACGAGGCGGCTGAGCAGGTGGTCGAGCGCCCGCCGATTGCGAAGGCCGGTCAGCGCATCTGTGAACGCCGCCTCCTGCGCGAGGATGCGCGCGTCCTCCAGCCGCCCGTTCAGGCTCTGCGCCTCCTTCAGGGCGGCGTTGTTCGCCTCCACCAGGTAGAGCAGCTCCACCGACAGATCGGTCGGGGCGAAATCCGACATCGTGAGACGGTGCTGCGCCACCGCCTCGACGATGCCGATCCCCGGCGAGAGCATCATTAATGCGCCGTCCCCCGCCGGCACGGCCACTCCGACATAGCGAACCGGCTCCGCCAACGGCATGTCGATGCGCAGCGGCGCGCCCGCATGTCCGAGCAGCCCGGCGAGATCCGAGACCCCGCTCGGTCGGCGCAGACGGATCACGTCGAAGAGCGGCCGGCCGAGGGCCGCGGCGGCGCCACCATCCATGAACTTCGCCAGGGTCCGCCCGACCGAGAGGACGCGGCCCCCCTCGTCCGTCAGCATGTGCATCGGCATCGCGAGTGACAGCGCGGCGCCCTCGATCACGGCGCGGGGGCCGCCATCGCCGGGCGGGCGTGCCGCGAGCGCGGCGCGGGGCCGCCCGTCCACCGCGTCGGCAGGTCTGGAGAGCCTCATGACGGGCGCGCGCCGAGATCGAACCGGCGCCCCTCCGCATAGCTGTGCATCGCGATCTCGATCGCGATGCGCTCCACGACGAGATCCCCGACCGCGGTCGCCCCGCCATACTCCATGATCGCCAGGGCGCCGTAATCGTCCGCCATCGCCTGCAGAACGCCGAGGATCACCAAACCCGAACCCGGCTGCGCCGACGTGACCGTGAGGACGTAGCCGGACCCCTCGTCCGACAGTTCCATCGCGGGGAGCCGCAGGTTCGGGACGGCGAGGCGCGCACGCTCTGGAATATCCTCGACCGAATGGACGAAGGCGTTGAAGTCCGTCCCGCCGAACCTCATGAGCCGGCGCAGGCGCTCGGTGTTGCGATGCGAGACGAGATAGACGCCGACATCGACGAGGATCGTGCCGCGTGACTTGTCGAGCACCTCGGCCGCGGCGGCCACGGCACTGACGATCGCGGAGGCCGGCTGGTCGGACATGGCCTCGAACCCGTCCGGTGCGATGCCGGCGCGCTCCGCCACGCGGGTCCAGGCCGGCTCCCCGTAGGTGTCGGTCACGAAGGACCGGAACGCCTTGCCGTACAATCCGTGCATCCGTGCCTCCTGGAGCCCGTTCGAGGTCTCCCTAGGACAGCCGGGTTAACGTAGTCCTTCCATCGGCACGGCGCGTCCTTAGAAGTCGGTTGGGGCACCGCCTTCCGCGCGCCGCCGCTCGACGAAGGCCGCGAGCTCCTCGCGAACGGAGGCGTCCATGGGCGGCGCCTCGAACTCGTCGACGATCCGGCGGTAGACACCGTGGGCGCGCTCGGCCGTCCAGACCCCACCCGCCAGGTCCCATCCCTCGTAGTTGCGCCAATCCGAGACGAAGGGCTGGTGGAATGCGGTGGCGTAGCGGTCCTGGGTATGCTGCGTGCCGAAGAAATGCCCGTCGCCGCCCACCTCGCGGATCGCGTCGAGCGCGATCTCGTCCGGGCCGGTCGCGGTGATGACGGGGTCCATGTAGCGCTGGATCATCTGGATGACCTCGCAGTCCATCACGAACTTCTCGGGACTCGCGATCAGCCCGCCCTCGAGCCAGCCGGCGGCGTGGTAGACGACGTTCGTGCCCGATTGCACCGCCGCCCAGAGGCTGTTGGACGTCTCCCACATCGCCTGCCCGTCGGGCACGTTCGCGGCGCAGGCCCCCGAGGACCGCAGCGGCAGGCCGTAGAACCGCGCCATCTGCCCGGTCATCTGCGTCGCGCGCATGTACTCGGGCGTGCCGAACGCGGGCGCGCCCGACTTCATGTCGACGTTCGAGGTGAACGTGCCGATCGCGCAGGGGCAGCCGGGCGTCACGTACTGGAAGAGCGCGATCGCGCACAGCGCCTCGGCGATCGACTGCGCCACCGCCCCGGCCATCGTCACCGGCGCCATCGCCCCCGCCAGCGTGAACGGGGTGACGATCACCGCCTGCCCCCGCCGGATCAGGCGCAGGCAGCCGTCGATCATCGGGACGTCGTGCTTGAGCGGGGAGGTGGAGTTGATGTTGGTGTACATGCGCGGCGTCGCGCGGAACGCCTCCTCGTCGTAGCCGCCGGCGATCTTCACCATCTCCATCACGTCCTCGACCCGCTCCTTCCCGAGCGAGTAGGCGTGCGGCACCTTGTCCGTGAGGGTCAGCTTGTCGAAGAGCACGTCGAGGTGCCGCTCGCGGGCATGGATGTCGACGGGCTCGACGGGATAGCCGCCCGCGAAGTGGATGCAGTTGAACGCCTGCGTCAGCATAAGGAGCTCGCGGCATTTCTCTCGCGTGCCGGGGATCTTCCCGGTCTTCAGGTCCCAGTAGTTCGGCGGGCTGGAGACGTTGCCGAACGCCATCCAGTCCCCTCCGATGCGGATCGTATGATCGGGGTTGCGCGGGGTGATGGTGAACTCCGCCGGCGCCTGGGCGATCATCTCCATCACCCAGTCGCGGCCCATGCGCACGTTGGTGCCGTCGATCGTGCAGCCCGCCGCGCGAAGGATGTCGATCGACTCCTCGTTGAGGAACTCGATCCCGATCTCCTCGAGGATGCGCATGGCCCCGTCATGGATGGCGGCCACGCCCTCCTCGTCGAGCGGCTCCGTGGGTCGGTCGCGGTTGCGGGGCTGGCGGAAGGGCATCTGCTCGATCGCGGCGCCGCCGCGCCGGTCCGCGGCCCCTGCGCGCCCGCCCCCGCGGCGGCCCGCGCGACGTCCCTGGGGGGGTGTCTGATCGGTCATGTCTCGGCTCCTCCGGCGGCGGGCGGCGGCCCGAGGCCATCATGGCAGCGGGCCTTTCCCGACCGCGCCCCCGAATGCGACTTCGCGCGTCGCTGTCCGTCCGCGGCGCGGGGCGGCGGGCGGGCGACGCCGGTCGCCGAAGGCGGCCCGGCAAGGGCGTCCGCCGGCCTAGCCTCGCGCGTCCAGCCAGGCCGGCAGGTCCGCGACGCTGGCCAGGACCGCGGCGGCGTGCGGCTCGAGCTCGTCCCGGACCGCCGGTCCCGTGAGCACGCCGACCCCGATCATCCCCGCCGCCCGCGCGGCGTAGAGGTCGTGCGTGCTGTCGCCGACCATCACGATGCGTCCAGGCACGGTCCCCGCCGCCTCGGCATAGGCCAGGAGCATTCCCGGTGCCGGCTTCGCGCCGTGGCCGCTGTCATATCCGGCGATCCAGTCGAAGGCCCCCTCCAGCCCCGCCGCCGCGAGGTGCCGCATCGCCGCCGCCGCCCCGTCGTTCGTCGCCACGCCGAGGCCGAGGCCGCGCGCGCGCAGCGCCCCGATCACGGCCGCAAGGTCCGCGGCGGGGACGGGCGTGGCCTGCGCGGAGCTGGTCGCGACATGCGTCCGCAACCCCGGCGCGTCCCATCCCGGCAGTAGCGGGAGCAGGATCGCCACCTGATCGTCGAGCGTCCCCGCGATCGCGGGGCTCTCCGGCCGGAACCGTCCCGCCGCCAGGTCGAAGCACAGCGCGTCCGCCAGCGCCCCCGCGTGTTCCGCGTCCTCCCCGAGACCGCGCAGGAGACCCGTCGCCCACGGCCCCCAAGTCTCCTGGAACCCGAACAGCGTGCCGTCCTTGTCGAGGAGCACCGCGTCGACGTCGCCCACCGTCACGTCCAGTGGACCTCGTCGCCGCCGGGGATCGCCCGGCGGGCGGCCAGCGGCGCGTCGTAGTCCAGCCCCTGCGCGTCGCAGAAGGCCTGCACGCTGCGGTCGTCCGCCGTCAGGAAGTCGAGCACCGCGACCTGGAAGTCCGGGTCCTGCGCGCGCTGCGCGATCTCCGCGGCGCTCGCCCCCGTGCTCCCGAGGAACGCCCCGGCCATCTCCTCGTCGGCAGCGATCCAGGCCAGCGCCCGCAGGGCGATCGTCTCGGCGGCTTCCCGCTGCATGTCTATTTCTCCTAAAATTGGGAAAGGGTTTGTTAACCCTTCGGCCATCATGGTCCATGAGCGTCACCCGAACCCGGGGGCGATTGGCGCGTTCGACCGGCGCATAGCGCAGCACGAAGGGAGACGACATGACCGCCCGCATCCTCGTGCTCGATCCCTCGCCGACGACGCGCATCGCCCTGAAGGTGAAGCTCGCGGCCGCCCGGTACGACACCGCCTCGGCGCAGGATCTTCCGGAGGCGCGGCGCCTGTCGCGCAGGGCGCCTCCGCGCCTGGTCCTCGTGGCGGTCGGGGGCGAGGCCGCCGCGGCGGTCGCCCTCGTCGCGCGGATCGCCGCCGATCCCGTCCTCGGGAGCGCCGCCATCCTCGCCATAGCCGACGGCCAGGGCACGCCGGCCCCGTCCATCCGGGCGCTCCTGGCGGCCGGCGCCGCGGAAGCGCTGCCGCGTCCGCTCGACCACGCGTTCCTGATGGCGCGCGTGCGCTCGCTCCTGCGCCGGACCGGCGCGGCGGACGAGCTGGAGCTGCGCGACGGGACCAGCCGGGCGCTGGGCCTCGCCGAAGCCGCCTCGCCCGAGATCGAGCGCCCCGGCCATATCGCGATCCTGGCCCAGCGCCCGCAGGATGCGCGCAGCCTGGGCCGGCGCCTGGCGGCACATCTCCCCGACCGTGTGACGGTCGAGATGCCCGCAACGCCCGAGGACGGAGCGCCGGCACCGGAGGACGAAGCCGACGTCACCCTCCTCGACCTCTCGCGCGAGACCGGGCACGCCGCCCTGATGGAGCAGATCCCCGACATGCTGGCCCGCGGCCGGAGCGGGCGCGTGGCCCTCGTGGTCGCGGTGCGCGACGACGACCCCGCCGCGGCCGCCCTGGCCCTGGACCTCGGCGCCGAGGACGTCGTGCGGGCCGGCGCGGATCCGGCGGAGACGGCGCTTCGCCTGCGCGCCCTCGTCCGCGCCAAGCAGGCACGCGACCGCCTGCGCGACACCGTGCGCGACGGGCTCCGACGCTCGGTGACCGACGAGCTGACCGGACTCTGGAACCGCCACTACGCGATCCCCCACCTCGCGCGCACGGCCGAGCGGGCGGCCGCCACGGGCCGCGAGTTCGCGGTGCTCCTGGTCGACCTCGACCGCTTCAAGTCGGTCAACGACACCCATGGCCATGCGGCCGGCGACGCCGTCCTGGCGGAGACGGCGTCCCGCCTGCGCGCCAACCTCCGCCTCCCGGACGTGATCGCCCGCGTCGGCGGCGAGGAGTTCCTCGTCGTGATGTCCGACACCGGCCTGCACGATGCCCGCCGCGCGGCCGAACGGCTCTGCGCGATCGCGGCCGCCTCGCCGATCGGCCTGCCCGGCGGCGGGTCGGTCACGGTCACGATGAGCATCGGGCTCGCGATGGGGGGGCGACCGCCGGGCGCGGGGCCGGACGGCGCCCTGGACGGCCGACACGAGGCGGCGCGCCTGATGGCCGCCGCGGACCGCGCGCTCTACGGTGCCAAGGACGGCGGCCGAGACCGCGTGGCCGTGGCGCTCGAAAGCGCTGCCTGAGCCCGGCGGCGGAACGCGGGGGCCGCGCGGGGGTTGCCCCTGCGCCCCCGATCGAGCCGAGGACCGCCATATGACCCAGCCCGCCGCCGCGCCGCCCGTGCCCGACCGAGCCACCGGGCCGGCCCTCCTGCGCGGCCTGCGCGGTCGCTGCCCGAACTGCGGCGAGGGGCGGATCCTGCGGTCCTACCTGAAGATCCGCTCCGCGTGCGAGGCGTGCGGGCAGGACTTCACGGCGGCGCGCGCCGACGACGGGCCGGCCTACCTCACCATCCTCATCGTCGGGCACCTGATGGCGCCGATCCTGCACCTCTATTTCGTGCGGCTGCGTCCCGAGCCGTGGGAGATGGTCGCCGTGTTCGGGATCGGCTGCACCGTCCTGTCGCTCCTGATGCTGCCGCGGATCAAGGGCGGGATCGTCGGCCTGCAATGGGCGAAGGGCCTGGGCGATTTCGGCCGCGCCTGACGCGATCCGCGCGGCGGCGACGATCGTCCTCGTCCGGCGCACGTCCTCGGGTCCCGCGGTCCTGATGGGCCGGCGGGGGACGCGCGCCGCCTTCATGCCGTCCAAGCACGTCTTCCCCGGCGGCGCCGTGGACACCGGCGACGCGGCCGTCCCGCTGGCCGCGCCCCTCGCGCCCGAGGAAGCCGCCGCGCTCGCCGCGTACGCCGCCACCGCGCCGCGGGCCATCGCCGCCGCCGCCATCCGCGAGCTCTGGGAGGAGGCGGGCCTGCGCCTGGCGCTGCCCGGCGACTGGCCGGCGCCGCCCGGCTGGCGCGGCTTCGCCGCCGGCGGCCACGTCCCGACCGCCGCGCCCCTCCGCTTCGTGTTCCGCGCGCTGACGCCGCCGGGCCGCCCGCGCCGCTTCGACGCGCGGTTCCTGCTGGCGGACGCCGCCGCCCTGATCGGCGACCCGGACGATTTCTCGGCCGCCGGTGACGAAGCTCTCGGACCTCGACTGGATTTCGCTGGAGCGCGCCGCCCGCCTCGACGTGCCCTTCGTGACCGAGGTCGCCCTGGCGGAGGTGGCGGCCCACCTCTCGGGCGCGCCGGCGCGGGGGATCGCGTTCCTGCGCAACGAGGACGAGAGTGACGTGCGCCGCCTGACCGCCGCCTAGGCGCCCAGCGCCACCGCGACGACCGAGGCCCCGATCAGCGCGATCCCGGCCAGCGCCCGCCGCCGCGGACGCTCGCCGAACGCCAGCCGTCCCAGGAGCAGCGAGAAGATCAGCTCGACCTGCCCGACCGCGAAGACCAGGGCCGCCGATTGCAGCGCGAACGCCCCGAACCAGCAGGCCGATCCCGCCGCCGAGGTCGCGCCCACCGGTGCCGTGCGCCGCCAGTCCGACAGCACCGCGCGCACCGTTCCCGGCCGCCGCCAGCGCAACCACAGCGCCATCCCCCCCGCCTGCGCACAGGTCGCCCATGCCAGCGTCGTGAGCGCCCGCACCGCCCAGCCCGCCTCCAGCGACAAGGCCGCCGCCCGGTAGCCCACCGCCGACAGCGCGAACGCCGCGCCCGAGGCGAGCCCGATCCAGAGCGCCGGCCCCGGACGCCAGTCCGCCGGTCGCGCGTCCGACAGCAGCGTCACGCCCAGAAGTCCCGTAACGAGCGCCGCCGCCTGTCCCGGTCCGAGCCTGTCGCCGAGGAGCGCCAGGCCGACGATGGCCGTCAGGATCACCTCCGTCTTCTTCAGGGCGATGCCGACCGCGAAGTCCCGCATCGCGAAGAGCCGCACGACCAGGAGCGTCGCCGCGACCTGCGCCAGCGCGCCGGTGCCGGCCCAGGCGAGGAACGCCGCGCTCGGCGACGGGACCGGCCAGCGGACGGCCATGACCCCGAGCGCTCCGATCGCAAGCGGCGCCGCCCATACGAACCGCGCGAAGGTCGCCGCCACCGCGCCGGCGCCCGGCCCCGGCGGCCCGCCCGCCAGGACCTTCTGCAGCGCGAAGCGCGCCGTCTGGAACGCCGCCGCCAGGACCGACAGGAGGACCCAGGCCTCCACCTAGTAGGGCATGGGATGCGCCCGGTGCAGCGCCTCTATGCCCTCCAGCACGTCCGCCTCGAGGACCAGGTCCGCGCCCTTCAGGATGCGTTCGAGCTGCTCCGCGGAGGAGGCGCCGAAGATCGGGATGCAGTGGAAGGGCCGCTGGCGGCAGAAGGCCAGCGCCATGTTCACCGGGTCGAGCCCGTGCGTGCGCGCCAACGCCACGTAGGACGCCGCTGCGGCCAGGGCCCGGTCCGTCCACCGACCGCCGAGGTTGCCGTTCACGTCCGCCCGGCTGCCCGCCGGCTTCTCGCCGCCGTGATACTTGCCCGTCAGCAGCCCCGCCGCGAGGGGCGAGTAGGCCAGCAGCGTCACCCCCTCGTGCCGCGCCGCCTCCGCCATGTCGGTGTCGTACAGCCGGCAGAGGAGCGAATACTCGTTCTGCACCGCGCAGGGCCGGGGCCCGCCGGCGCGCTCCGCGGCGTCGGCCCAGCGGACCGTGCCCCAGGCGCTGTCGTTGGACAGGCCGAAGGCGCGCACCTTTCCGGCCGCCACGAGCTCCGTCATCGCGGCCATCACGCCGTCCATGTGCTCGCGCACCTCGGAGCCGTCCTGCTTCGAGGGATCGAACGTCCAGTTCTGGCGGAAATGGTAGCTGCCGCGGTTGGGCCAGTGAAGCTGGTAGAGGTCGATCCGCTCGGTGCGCAGCCGCGCCAGCGAGGCGTCCACCGCCGCTCGCAGGGCTTCCGGCGAGATGCCCGCGCCATCCCGAACGAAGCCGCCGTTCGGCCCGGTGATCTTCGTGGCGACGGTCCACTCCTCCCGCCGCCCGGTGCGCGCGAACCAGTCGCCGAGGATCTCCTCGGTCCGGCCCACCGTCTCGGCGGCGACCGGGTTGACCGGGTACATCTCGGCCGCATCGAGAAAGTCGATCCCGGCGTCCAACGCCATGTCCATCTGCCGGTGCGCGTCCTGCGGCCCCGTCTGCGTGCCGTAGGTCATCGTGCCCAGGCACATTGCGGAGACCTCGATCTCCGAGCGCCCCAGTTCCGTCCGTTCCATCCGCACTCCCCAATTGCCGGCGGCGGACCCTACGCCCCGGCGCGGCGCGCGCAACCGGCGCAGGGCTGCCCTGCCCCGCGCGCTACAGGACGGCCGCGCGCACCGCGTCGTCCCAGCCCAGGTACAGCGCGTCCCCGGCCACGACGAGCGGGCGCTTCATCACCGCCGGATGCGCCGCGATCAGCGCCTCGGGCGCCGTCGCCCGCGCCGCGTCGGGAAGGCCCCGCCACGTCGCAGACCGCCGGTTCACCAGCGCGTCGCCGAACGCCGCCGCCGCCCGCGCCCGCAGCGCGCCCGGCATCACGTCGCTCCGGACGTCCCGGAACTCCGCGGGCACGCCCGCCGCGACCGCCTCGCGCAGCGCACTGCGGCAGGCGTCGCAGGTCTTCAGCCCCCATATCTCGATCACGCTCGGCGCCTCCGGCCTACCCCGCCGAGGCGCGGCATCAATATCGCGGCGCGAACTTGACGCGGCCGGCGATCGCTCCGCCGACGGCGGCGATCAGCCCGATCAAGGAGGCGATGAAGCCGGCGATCCCGGCCGCCTGCACGGCCTGCGCGGCGGTCTCGGCGGCCTCGAGGGCCTGGATGCGGGCCTCTTCGACGGCGGCCTCGGCCTGCTGCTGGATCGCCTCGGCCCGCGCCTGGACCTGGTCGAGATAGGCCGTGGCCTCCTCCTCCGTGATGCCGAAGCGCTCTTCCATCACCGCGAGGGCCTCCTGCCGGTCCTCCTCGCCCAGCACGCCGCCGGCGCCGAACAGCGTGTCGGTCAGCTCGGCGATCTCGGCACGCGCGTCGCCCGGGCTGGCGACGATGTCCTGTGCGGTGCTGATGACGGAGTCGCGGGCACGGGCCTGCTCGCCTTCGCTCACGACCGAGCGGAAGGCCTCGCGCGCCTCGTCCTGGAAGTTGCCCGGCGTGATGCCGTTCTCCTCCAGCGTGGCCTTCACGCTGTCCGGCAGGTCGTCGAAGCCGACGGCGCCGGCGCTCAGGTCCGGGAGCGAGAGGTCGTCGGGGATCACGGCCTGCGCCGCCGAGGACGCTCCGGAAAGCGCCGCCGTCGCCGTGTTGCCGACGAGCGAGAACAGGCCCGTCGCCGCCGAGGTCGCGAGCCACGCGGACGCCAGCGTGGTCAGGCCCCAGACCGTCGCGCCGTGCAGCGCCGAGCCCAGCGTGTGGAGGACGCCGGCGAGGCGCCCCGCGACGAAGCCGCCCGCCCCCAGCGCGATCAGCTGCGCGACGAAGACGTAGACGCCGGTGCCCACGAGGCTCGCCTCGACCGGGTCCGCGGACCGTGGGTCGATGTCGACGACGCCGATCCCGAGCCCCAGGAGCGCGAGCGCCAGGAACGTCGCGAGCGCGACGACGCCCCCGGCGAAGATCGCGCCCCAGGTGGCGCGCCCGCCCCGGTCGAGCTGCGCCTCGGCGGCGGCGTGCGCGGTGATCGGCTGGGCCATGGTGTCTCTCCGGATCGGTTCGTCGGCATGCGTGTATCGCCCAACCGAAGCGCCCCGCCGGGGTTCCCTCACCCGTCGAAGAGCGTCGCGCGGAGCTCGCGCCATTCTCCCTTGGACATCCCGCTGCTTTCCTGCGTCACGTCCTCGCCCGCCAGCATCCGGCGCACGCAGTCCAGCCCCCTGGTCGAGAGCTGCGCGCCGCCCGCGCGGTAGTCCAGATGCGCCGCCCAAGTGAGCGGCACCCAGTCGGCGACGATGGCGCCGATCGCGTCGGCATAGGCCCGGATCTCCATCTGCGCATGCGGATCGGCGCGCAGGCGCAGGAAGTTCAGCAGGTTGTGCAGGTCCGTCTTCCAGTACCATTGCGTGTAGGTCGAGGTCGGCAGCACCATCCGTGCCAGCTCCCGCGCCAGCCCCCGCTGCCCGTCCTCCGAAAGCATCGCCTCGTAATCGTCGAAGGCGCCCGTGCCCGCGGCCTGCAGCATCCGGAGCGCCGCCGCCGCCTCGGCGCCCTCCAGCACGGCGCCGCGGCCCTGCGCGTTCGTCGCCGACTGCGCGGCCAGGGCCTCCGGCGCGGGCACGTAGAACTCCCGGTCCAGGATCGAGTAGCGCGCGGAGTACTCGTTCACGTTCGCCGTCCGATGGCGGATCCACTGCCGCGCCACGAAGATCGGCAGCTTCACGTGCAGCTTGATCTCGCACATCTCGAACGGCGTCGAATGCCAGTGCCGCATCAGGTAGCGGATCAGGCCCTCGTCGCTCGTGACCGACTTCGTGCCGCGGCCGTAGCTGACCCGTGCCGCCTGCACGATCGCGGCGTCGTCGCCCATGTAGTCGACGACCCTGACGAAGCCGTGGTCGAGCACGGGCACCGCTTCGTAGAGATGCATCTCCATCCCCTCGGCGACGGCGCGCCGGGTGGGCCTGGCCTCGGCGCGGGCGCCCTCGATCTCGGCGCGCTGGTCTTCCGTCAGGGGCATGTGCGGTCTCCGATTCCCGGGCGTCGGCCCGTTCTAGCGCGGGCAAGCCCGCCTTGTCCGGCGGCAGCGGATTTGGTGGTGCGGCCTGCGGGGCGACATGGCATCACATGGGCGAACGGATGGAGGAGACGCCGATGGGCATCGAGTACCTGCACACCATGGTCCGCGTGCGCGACCTGGAGGAGAACATCGCCTTCTACCGCCTGCTGGGGCTTGAGGAGACGCGCCGCATGGAGCGCGAGCAAGGGCGCTACACCCTCGTCTTCATGGCCCCGCCGGGACAGGAGAACGCGGCCGTCGAGCTGACCCACAACTGGGACGGGGACGAGGGCCTGCCCTCCGACGGCCGGCATTTCGGTCACCTCGCCTACCGGGTCGACGACATCTACGCGACGTGCAGGCACCTCATGGACAACGGCGTGACGATCAATCGCCCGCCCCGCGACGGGCACATGGCCTTCGTGCGCTCGCCCGACAACGTCTCGGTCGAGCTCCTGCAGCGGGGCGAGGCCCTGCCGAGGCAGGACCCCTGGGCGTCGATGGAGAACACCGGACATTGGTGAGGCGGCTCGCCGCCTCCGTCCTCGCGTGCCTCGTGGCGGGCGCGCCGGCCGGCGCCGCCTGCCGGCAGGCGCTGGCGCTCGGGCTGGACGTCTCCGGCTCGGTCGACGCGGCCGAGTACCGCATGCAGCTCGACGGGCTCGCCGCCGCTCTGACCGCGCCAGAGGTGGCGCGGGCGATCACCGGCATCCCGGGCTTCACCGTCGCCATCGCCGTCTACGAGTGGTCCGGGCCGACCGACGCGACCGGGATCGTCCCCTGGACGGACGCGGTGGACGATGCCGCCCTCGCCGGGATCGCGCAGCGGCTGCGCGCCGCCCGGCGCGCGCCGGGCGATCCCTCCACCGCGATCGGCGCGGCGATGCGGCATGGCTTCGCGCTCCTGGCGCAGCGGCCCGATTGCGCGCGCCTCACCCTCGACCTCTCCGGGGACGGGAAGGCGAACACCGGCCCGCGGCCGCAGGGGGTCGCCGCGCCGCCGGGCGTCACGGTCAACGCGCTCGCGATCGGCGCCGACGCGCCCGCGGTCGGGGACGAGCGGCAGGTCCGCATCTCCGAGCTGACGGCCTATTTCCGGGCCGAGGTCATCCGCGGCCCGGACGCCTTCGTCGAGGCGGCGCTGGGCTTCGAGGACTACGAGGACGCCATGCGGCGCAAGCTCCTGCGCGAGCTGCGCGACGTCGCCGTCGGCGCCGGGCCGAGCGTGTCCGTCCGGCGGCCCGGCTGAGGCCGGGTCAGTAGATGTAGCGGATCTGGTCGGTCCAGAACCGCTCGATCCGGCGCAGCGCGACGTTCGCGTCCTCCAGCGCCGCGATGTCGACGATCCCCCGGCCTTCGAGCCCCTCGGCATGTCGGTCGAAGAGGTCGGCGACCATGGTGCGGACCTTCTGCCCCTCGGGGGTCAGGCGCACGCGCACCGACCGCCGGTCGATCTGGCATCGCTGATGATGCATGTAGCCCATCTCGACCAGCTTCTTGAGGTTGTAGCTGACGTTCGAGCCCTGGTAGTAGCCGCGCGTCTTCAGTTCGCCGGCCGTCACCTCGTTGTCGCCCACGTTGAACAGGAGCAGCGCCTGAACGGCGTTGACGTCGAGCACGCCGACCCGCTCGAACTCGTCCTTCACGACGTCGAGCATCAGTCGATGCAGCCGCTCCAGAAGGCCGAGCGATTCGAGATAGCCCGCCATGAACGGCTTGATTGGCGCGGATGTGGCGCCCATCCCGATCTCGGTCGTCACGTTCATCATTCGTCCTCCATCCGGTGTCGGCCCGGTATGGCGGACGAAAAGTGCAGAAAGAGTTAAGACGAATGCGATCCATCGGGCGGCACCGCGCCATGGCGGACCCGCCCCGCCGCCTCACCCGCGATCTCGGCGAGCAGAAGAGCGAACGCGGCCGGGGCCGGAGCCTGGCCGGTGGCCCAGCGGTAGAGGTCCTGATCGTTCTCGGCCAGCAACGCCTCGAACGCGTCCAGGCGCGCGGCGTCCGCGCCATCGAGGTTCTCGGCGGCCCACGGGCCGAGGATCACGTCCATCTCCTTGATCCCGCGACGCATCGCGCGCAGCTTCAGCCGCCGCACGCGCGCGTCCGCGCTCTCCCCCGGGATCGGTCCCTCGCGCAGCGCGCTCACGTGGCGAGCGCCCCGCGCAGGCGCTTCTCGAGCCGGCCGAGCCGCTCGGCCGCGCCCGCCATCTCGCTCCGGACCTGCCGCATCTCGGTCAGGATGGCGCTGACATCCTCGCCGGCGGGCGGGACGGGCACGCCTGGCTCCTCGCCCGTGCCCGTGAGCAGCCAGGCGAGCGAGACCCCGAGGATACCCGACAGCATCTGCAGCCGGTTGGCGCGCGGCTCGTCGAGGTCGCCCTCCCAGCGGCGAACGTCCGCCAGATCGACGCCCAGCCGCCGGGCGAGCTCCTCGTCGGTCAGGCCGACGGCGTCGCGCGCGGCCGCCACGCGGTCGCCGAAGGTCGCCCTTTCGTCCGAGTACCAGTCGATGCCGTCCATGAGCCTCTCCGATGCTTGTGCGCCGCACCCCCGGTGCTAGGACCCATCGGGCCAGATCATCCGCCCGGAGACGACAATGGCCCTTCTGTCCGCGACGCTCTCCCGGGTCGCCCCGTCGCCCACCATCGCGATCAGCACGCGCGCGCGCGAGATGAAGGCCGAGGGGCGCGACGTCATCGCGCTTTCGGCCGGCGAGCCGGACTTCGACACCCCCGCCCATATCGCGCAGGCCGCGAAGGACGCGATCGACGCCGGGCGCACCCGATACACGGCGCCCGGCGGCATCCCCGAGCTGAAGGCCGCGATCGCGCGCAAGCTCGAGCGGGACAGCGGGCTCGCGTACGCCGCGACCGAGATCGTCGTCGCGACCGGCGGGAAGCAGGTGATCGCCAGCGCCTTCGCCGCGACGCTCGATCCGGGCGACGAGGTGATCGTGCCCGCGCCCTACTGGGTGAGCTATCCCGACATGACCCGCCTGGCCGGGGGCACGCCGGTGATCGCGCGGACCGCGCCCGAGGACGGCTACCGCCTGACGCCGGAGGCGTTGGATGCGGCGATCGGGCCGCGTACGAAATGGCTGATCCTAAACTCGCCCGGCAACCCGACCGGCGCGGGCTACGCGGCCGAGCATCTGCGGACGCTGGCGGAGGTCCTGCTGCGCCACCCCCATGTCCACGTCCTGAGCGACGACATCTACGAGCATCTCGTCTTCGACGGGTTCACCTTCGCCACCCTGGCGCAGGTCGAGCCGCGCCTGAGGGACCGCGTGCTGGTGCTCAACGGGGTGTCGAAGGCCTACGCGATGACGGGCTGGCGCATCGGCTACGGCGCGGGGCCGGCGCCCCTGATCGAGGCGATGACGCTGGTGCAGTCGCAGACGACGTCCTGCGCCTGCTCGGTCGCGCAATGGGCGGCGGTGGCGGCGCTGGACGGGCCGCAGGGCTTCGTGGCCGAGAGCCGGGCCGCCTTCGCCCGGCGGCGGGACATGGTCGTCACGGCGCTGAACGCCTGCCCCGGCATCGACTGCCCGGTGCCGGAGGGGGCGTTCTACGTCTATCCATCGATCTCGGGCTGCATCGGACGCACGAGCGCTGGCGGGGCGCGGATCGAGGACGACGCGGCCTTCGCCGAGGCGCTCCTGGAGGAGCAGGGCGTCGCGGTGGTGCACGGCGCGGCGTTCGGGGCGTGCCCGGCGTTCCGCGTCAGCTACGCCGAGGCGGACGCGGTCCTACAGGACGCGATGGGCCGCATCCGCGCCTTCGCGGACGGATTGCGCTAGGGGCGGCGGACGGCGCGGCCCGAGGGAGGCCACTTGCCCGCCGCCGCGGCGCCGCGCCCCGCGCGCCCTACCCCGCGGCGGCGCGCGGCTGCGGCAGTCGGGGAACCAGCACCGCCCAGAACCGCCAGGACAGGGCGGCCGCCGCGAGCGACAGTCCCGCGGCGAGGCCCAGCCAGATGCCGATCGGGCCCAGGCCCAGCGGGAAGGCCAGCGCCCAGCCCAGCGGCATGCCCACCGCCCAGTAGGACAGCGCCGCCAGGATCATCGGCACGCGCGTGTCCTGGACCCCGCGCAGGAGGCCCAGCGTCATCACCTGCATCGCGTCCGCGATCTGGAACAGCCCCGCCACCAGCAGGAGCGTCGCGCCGAGGGCGACGATGCCGGCCGCGTCCGGCTCGCCGGGGCGCAGGAAGAGGCCGATCAGCCAGTCGGGCACGACCCAGAACGCCGTCGCCGCGACCGCGACGATGGACGCGCTCACCGCCAGGGCGACGAGGGCGCCCTGGGCGAGCCCCTGCCGGTCGCGCGCCCCGTACGCGGCGCCGACCCGGATCGTCGCCGCCTGGCTGAGCCCGACATGGACGATGAAGGCCAGCGCGGTGATCTGGATCGCGATGCCGTGCGCGGCCAGCGGAACGGTCCCGAGCCAGCCCATCATCACGGCCGAAGCCGAGAACAGGCCGCTCTCGGCCAGCATCGTCAGGCCGATGGGCCAGCCCAACCGCACGACCGCGCCCAGCGCCTCCCCGTCCACGCGCCAGAGCCGCGCGTAGAGCGCAGCGCCCTCCATCGCGCGGGTGGCGGCGATCCCGGTCCAGAGGAGCGCGATGCCGGTGACGATCACCGAGGCGATCGCCGCGCCCTCGATCCCCAGCTCCGGCGCGCCCCATCGCCCGAAGATCAGCGCGTAGTTCAAGGGCACGTTCGCCGCCGCCGCCGTCAGCGTCGCGAGAAGGACGGGGCGCGTGCGCTCCAGGGCCGAGAGATGGCTCTTGAGCACCATGATCAGGAGCTGGGGGACCAGCCCGAGCACCCCCGCGATCCGCAGGTAGTCGCCCCCGAGCGCCGCGACCTCCGGCGTCTGCCCGATCGCCAGCAGGATCGCCTCGGCGAACCAGATTCCCGGCAGGAACGCGGCCCCGTAGAGGATCGAGACCCACATCCCCATGCGGGTGACCCGCCGCAGGCGCACGAGGTCGCCGGCCGCGTTCGCCTCGGCGACCATCGGCATCACGGCCATGGCGAAGCCGGATCCCACGATGAACACCACGAAGAAGAGCGAGGTCGCGACCGTGGCCGCGGCCAGTGCGGCCACGTCGTAGCGGCCGAGCATGAGCGTGTCGGTGACGTGGATCGCCATCTGCGCCAGGTGACTCGCCATCAGGGGCAGCCCGAGGATCAGGACGGCGCGCACGTGCGCGCGCCGCCGCCAACGCGCCGCGCCCCGCTCGCCGATCCCGACCTGCGCCATGCGATGCGCCTCCCGCCGCCCTCATACGCGCGCGCCGGGCGCGGGAAAGCCCCTCGCGGCGGCGGCGGGCGGGAACCCCCCCAGCGTGGCCGGGATTGAAGCCACGAACCTCACAGCGGAGACACGTCATGAGCCTCGTCCGGACACTCGCCAAGGTCGCCATCGGCGTCGCGGTCGCGAAAGGCGTCAAGTCCATGTCCTCGGGCAGGAACGACGGGGTCGGGCGCGGGCCGCGGCCGGGCGAGCTCGGCGGCCTGGGCGGACTGCTCGGCGGCGGCGGCCGCGGGGGCTCGCCCCTGGGCGGCATGCTGAGCCAGATGATGGGCGGCGGCCAGGGCGCGCCGAACGCGGGGGCCGGCCATAGGATGGGCGGCGGCGCGGGCGCGCGCCCGGGCGGCGGTGGCCTTCTCGACCAGTTCGGGGGCAGCGGCGGGATCGGCTCGATGCTGGGCGGCGCGCTCTCGGGCGGCACGCAGACCGGCTCGGGGGCCTCCGGCGGCCTCGGCGGGCTCCTGCAGCAACTCGGCGGCGGGCGCTCCATGGGCGGCGCGGCCGCGGCGGGCGCCGGTGCGGGCGGGCTCGGCGCCCTCCTGAATCAGGCGCTCCAGGGTGGCGGGACCGAACCCGAGCAGACCCCCACCGCCGAGCAGGAGGACGCGGCCGGCGTGCTCCTGGCCGCGATGATCCAGGCCGCCAAGGCCGACGGGCGGATCGACGACGAGGAGCGGTCCCGCATCCTCGAGCAGGTCGGCGACGCGACCCCCGAGGAGGTGGCCTTCGTCCGCTCCGAGATGGAGCGCGACGTCGACGCCCGCGCCCTGGCCGCCCGCGTGCCGCGCGGGCTCGAGGCCCAGGCCTACCTGATGAGCCTGCTGGCCATCGACGTCGACACGCCCGAGGAGGCTCGCTACCTTCAGGAGCTGCGCGAGGCCCTGGGCCTGGACGCGGGCGAGGCCAGGCGGATCGAGGAGACGCTCGGCACCTGAGCCGCGTCGCCAGAGGCCCTCACGCGCCGCCATGTCATGTGAGGGTCACGGGCGGATCGCGAGGGCGTGACCCGGACGGGGCAGCGTGCCGGCAGTCCGCATGCCGCGGACGCCGCACCGCGGAGCGCTCGAATGAAATCCAGACCACTTGCCCTCGCCGCCGCCCTGGCCGCCCTTCCTCTCGGCGCCCACGCCGCGCCGCAGCTCTTCACCTTCGCGTTCACCAGCGTGACCCAGGGCCTCGCCGGTCCGGAGGCGCCGATCCTGCCGATCACGGGGTCGTTCATCCTCGACAGCGACCGTGCCGAACACGTTCGCGGGCGCCAGCGCGGTCGACGACCTGAGCTTCATGCTCAGCGTGGAGGATCCCGACCTGGACCTCGCGGACTTCCGCTATCTGGGATCGAACCTCTTCGGCGTCGGGCCGCAGATCACGATCCGCAACGACGCGGCCGACCCCGGAGCGCTGGTGCAGCTCCGCTTCGCCCGCGACGGCAGCAGCCTCTTCGCGCTGGTGCAGGCCGGCGGGACGTTCTCGACGGTCGGCACGGCGTCCGGGGCGAACGCGTATACGGTCGCCGATCTGCCCCCGGCGGCGGTGATCCCCCTGCCGGCGGGCGCCGCGCTCCTGATGGGCGCCCTGGGCGGGCTGGCCGCGCTGCGCCGGCCACGCCGCGTGTGAACGCAGCCGGGCCGGGCCGTCTCCGGCCCGGCCCCGCCGATCAATTAGCCAAGGATCAGGCCTTGCGGCGCGAGCGGAGGCGCAGGGCGCCGAGGCCGCCCAGCAGCAGCAGGCCCGCGGCCGGGACCGGGACGGCCGCGATGACGACGTCGTCGATGCCGAAGCCGTCATTGGTCCGCATCGTGCCGGCGGCGTTCATGTTCGCCAGCTCGATCGAGGCCCCGGTGACCGCGTTCTCGAACGAGACGACGACGAACTGGACGTTGCCGTTGGGCAGGTTCAGCAGCGTCTCGAGCTCGTCGCCCCCGGCGGAGATCCGCAGGCGGGCGCCCTGGTCGGCGGCGTCGGAGAGCGAGAAGGCCAGCGAGTTGAACGCCGCGCCATTGCCCAGCATCGCGTCCCAGTCCACGCCGAACGTGTCGTTGCTGTCGAGATAGTACGACCCGCCCACGGTGGTGTTCACGCGGCCGAACCCGTTCGAGCCCTGCGTGCGGACGGTCAGGGCGTCGCCGCCGCCGATCACCGAGCCGCCGGAGCCGGTCGCGCCGATGGTGGTGAACGTGCCGACGGCGGTCGTCACGGGCGAGACTTCCGCGCCCGTGCCCACGGCACCGGCGAAGCCCTCGAAATCCTCGACCGTGGTTCGGGCGAAGCTCGAGACGTAGGCATCATAGGCGTCCTGCGTGAACAGTTCGACGGTGATGGACGCGGCCGACGCGGCCCCGGCGGTCAGCGCGATGGCGCTGGCGATGGCGATGGTCTTGATCATTGATGGATCCGATCCGTTGGCACGAGGCTGAATTGCCTCTCTCAGCACTGGATCGGTCTTCGTTCCGGCCGGACCCGAAGGTCATCACCGATGCCGGAAACAGAGTATTCCTCCTATTCGCGGACAATTGCACCGAAACGACGGACACGGATCGTGGCGATAGAAGATGTCTGCGAAACGGAGCGCATCGCCACGCCCTCGGAGCCTTTGACGCGCGGCCGCGATTCGCGCGGCCGGGGAGGCTCGGGGCGCCGGGCGCGACCTACGGTTGTGCGCGCCTCCGGCGTCCTAGCGGCGCCGGGCCGCGAGGGTCGCCAGCGCGGCCGCCGCCATCCCGGCCAGCGGAAGGCCGAGCAGGACGACCCCGCGGGCCACGTCGCTGTCCACGATCAGGCCGCTCTCCTTCGCTCGGTCGCCGAAGCTGCCCTTGGCGCTGCTGCGGCGGGCGGCGGGCGCGTAGGTGTTGGGGCCGAGGTCCGGATGACCGCCCTCCTCGGTCTGCTGCATGTCCGCCCCGTCGCGGGCGAGCTTCCGGTCGAGCGCCCAGGGGGCCAGCATCTCCCCGAAGAGGAGCTGGAGCACGGGGCCGCCGACGAGGATCTCCCGGTTGCCGCCATCGATCGCCTTCATCACCGCGCGCGCGGCCAGGTCGGGCTGATAGATCGGCGGCGCGGGCTGGGGGTGGTCCTCCAGCCGGTTCTGCGCCCAGTCGAATTGCGGCGTGTTGATCGCCGGCAGCTGCACGACGCTCAGCGCGATCGGGCTCTTGTCCGCGATCAGCTCGGAGCGCAGCGCCTGCGCGAAGCCGTTGACGGCGAACTTGGACGCGACATAGGCCGTCTGCATCGGCACGGCGCGATGACCGAGCCCCGAGCCGATGCACACGATCGAGCCGTCGCGGGCCCCGTTCATGATCCGCAGGGCGGTGCGCGTGCCGTTCACCTGGCCGGTGAAGGTGGCGCCGACGATCGTGTCGAACTCCTTGGGCGGCATCTTCGAGAAGGGCGAGAACGCGGTCAGCATCGCGCTGTTGACCCAGACGGTCGGCGCGCCGAACGCGGCCACGATCTCGTCCCCGGCCGCATCCAACGCGGCGTGGTCGGCCACGTCCGCGGACACGCCGCGCACCCAGTCCCGGCCGAACTCGCGCTCCATCTCCTGGAGGCGGTCCTCGCCGCGGGCGATCACGCCCACGCGGTAGCCGCGCCCGATCAGGCGCTCGACCACGGCGCGGCCGACCCCGGCGGAGCCCCCCGCCACGATCGCGGTGCCGGTGGGGGCGGTGATGTCGTCGGTGGTGCTCATGGATGGCGTTCCCAGCTAGGGCGCGGCGCGGGGCCGGGCCGGAATCGAAAGGGGCCGCCCCCGACGGGACGGCCCTGCGGCGCGCGTCGCGCTCGCGGTCAGGCGGCCTTGGCGCGCGCCTCGAAGGCGTCGACCTTGGCCTGGACTTCGGCGCGCTGACGGGTCAGCCACATCGTCTCGGGATCGGACGGGCCGGCCGCCTCGATCGCGTCGTCATAGGCGCTCACCAAGCTCGCCTCGCCGCGGGCGATCTCGGCGATCACCGCCGCGTCTCCCGCCCCGGTGACGCTGTCCTTGAGCTTGAGGAACACCCGGTGCGCATCGGCGAGGGTGGAGCCGTCATGGCTCACCTCGACGCCCATCCCGGCGAGGTACTTGTGCACCTTGGCCACGGCGGTGCGGCGGACCGCCAGCATCTCATGGATGGTGTCCTTGAGCATCGGGCTGTCGGTCCGCTCCAGCGCGGCCTGATAGCCGTCCACGGAATCGTGGAGGCGGGTGTGCAGGTGCGTGAGCGCGGTTTCGCGGTCGGACATGATCTGTCTCCTTCGTGTGCGGCGCCGCCGGGGACGGACCCCCGGGGCGCGTCGCGGTGCATGTGTGCGATGGCGGGGCGCGGCCCCGCTCTCGGGAATTGAAACACGCGCCCCGGGGGGCCGGTTCCGATCCCCCGGGGGCGCTTCGGCGGGCCGCCGCCGTGGAACAGCGCACGCCTCCGGAGGGTTCTCCCGGCGACACAACGCGACATGAAGAGGAGACCGACACCATGGCCATCCAGAATCTCAAGGACGTCTACACCGACCAGCTCGCCGACCTCTGGAGCGCCTGCTCCCAGTCGCGGGAGGTGACGCTGTCCCTCGCCAAGGCCGCCAAGTCGACCGAACTGCGCGACGCGCTCGATGCCGGCGCGGCGGGCATCAAGGACGGCATGACCGCGGTGAAGGAGATCGCCGCCAAGCACGGCGTCGATGCCGAGGGCGAGCACTGCAAGGGGATGGAAGGGCTCGTCACCGAGGCGCGCAGCCATGCCCTCGAGGAGGAGTTCGGCGACGAAGATGCCCAGGACGCGATGATCATCACGCAGTATCAGCGCATGGCCCATTACGCGATCGCGGGCTGGGGCTGCCTGGAGGCGTTCGCCAACCGCCTCGGCCTGGAGGACGACGCGGCCAAGCTGAAGACCTGCCTGGAGAGCACCTGGGACGGCGACCGCCACATGACCGCGCTCGCCACCGGCGGGATCAACGAGGCCGCCGCCTGAGGCGGGACCGACCGTGCCCCCGCTCCGGGGGCACCCGGCGCGCCGCGATCAGCCCGCGGCGCGCTCCTCGAGCTTCAGCCATTCCTCCTCGGCCCCGCCCAGCGCGGCCTGCCGCTCGCCCAGGGCCTCCGTGGCCTTGGCGAACTTCGCCGGTGCGCTCGCATAGAGGTCCGGCTGCGCGAGGTAGTCCGTCAGCTTCGCGATCTCCGCCTCAAGCCGGGCGATCTCCGCCGGCAGCGCCCCCAGTCGGTGGGCCTCGGTGAAGCTGAGGCCGCTCGGGGCCGGCGCCGGCGCCGGCTTGGCCATGAGCTTGGTCGGCGTCGGCGCGTCGGCGCCCGCCCTGGCCGCGACCTCGCCGCGCTGGGACAGGTAGTCCGTCCAGCCGCCGGCATAGAGCGTGGCCCGTCCGCCTCCCTCCATCGCGACGGTCCGCGCCGCCACGCGGTCCAGGAAATCGCGGTCGTGGCTCACCAGCAGGACCGTGCCCGGATAGTCGGCCAGAACGTCCTGCAGCAGGTCCAGCGTCTCGACGTCCAGGTCGTTGGTCGGCTCGTCCAGCACCAGGACGTTGGACGGCTTGGCGAAGAGCTTGGCCAGCAGCAGCCGCGCCCGCTCCCCGCCCGAGAGCGAGCCGACGCGTGCCCGCGCGCGCGCCTCGTCGAAGAGGAAGTCCTTGAGGTAGGCGACCACGTGCTTGGGCTGGCCGCGCACCATGACCTGATCGGCGCGCCCGCCCACGCGCATCTCGGGATCGCCGGTGAGGGAGTCCCACAGCGTCATCTCGGGGTCGAGCGCGGCGCGCTGCTGGTCGAAATAGGCGATCTCGACCGTCTGGGCGATCTTCACGGAGCCCTCGTCCGGCTCCAGCGCGCCGGTCAGGAGGCGCAGGAGCGTGGTCTTGCCCGCGCCGTTCGGCCCGACGAACGCGATCCGGTCGCCGCGCTCGATCCGCAGGTCGAAGGGCGCCAGGATCGTCCGGTCGCCGTAGGACTTCGCGATGCCGCGCGCCTCGATCACCCGCTTGCCCGTGCGCGCGCCCTCGTCCAGCGCCAGCGCGGCGGTGCCCTGCCGGCGCACCTGACCGGCGCGGCCCTCCTGCATCTCGCGGAGCGCCCGCACCCGGCCCATGTTGCGCTTCCGGCGTCCGCTGATCCCCTCCACGGCCCAGCGCGCCTCGGCCTTGATCTTGCGGTCGAGCTTGTGCCGCTCGAGGTCCTCCTGCTCCCAGACCTCGTCGCGCCAGTCCTCGAAGGCGGCGAACCCCTTCTCCTGCCGCCGCACCGCGCCCCGGTCGATCCAGAGGGTCGCGCGGGTGAGCGCCCGGAGGAACGCGCGGTCGTGGCTGACGACGACGAAGGCCGCGCGCGTGCGCGACAGCTCCTCCTCCAGCCAGGCGATCGAGTTGATGTCGAGATGGTTGGTCGGCTCGTCCAGCAGCATGAGGTCCGGCGCCTCGGCCAGCAGGCGCGCCATCGCCGCGCGCCGCCGCTCGCCTCCCGAGGCCGTGGCCACCGGCCGGTCCGGATCGAAGTCCAGCCCCTCGGAGGCCGCCTCGACGCGCCAGAGCTCGTGCGCCTCGATCCCGGCGGTGGCGAACTCGCCCAGCGTGGCGAAGGCCGAGAGGTCCGGGTCTTGCTCCATGTGCCCGACCGAGATGCCGGCCCCGGCCACGACCTCGCCGGCATCGGGCTCCACCTGGGCGGCGATCACCTTCATCAGGGTGGACTTGCCCTCCCCGTTGCGGCCCACCAGGGCGACGCGGTCGCCCTCGTGGATCACCAGGGACAGGTCGTCGAAGACCGGATCGCCCCCGTAGGTCAGGGAGATGCCGGAGAGCTGGAGGAGGGGTGCGCGCGCCATGGCCGGCAGCTAGGCGCCCCGCCCCGGGGGGTCAACGGCCCCCGCGCGGCGCCCGCCCGCATCAGGCCGCGGCCAAGCCCCGCAGGACGCGCAGCCGCCCGGCCGGGATCGCCGCCACCTCCAACCCGGTGAACACGTGCAGTCGGCCCAGGTCCCGGTCCACGACCGCATGGTCCGACACCCGCCCTCCCAGGCCCAGGTAGGTCCGCAGGAGCGGCGGCATCCCCCGCATCGCGGCGGGCGCGTCGTGCGGGCCGGGCACCAGGGGGAGAGCCTCCGCCGCCCGCCGCCCCGGTGCCCAGCGCGCGGGCGCCAGGTGATGCGCCGCGAGCCGCCCGAACGCGGCCCGATGCGCCGCCCCGTCCGTGCCCGGAAAGGACGAGCATCCGATCAGCATCCCCGCGCCCGCCGCCTCGACGATCCGCGCCAGAGCGCCCCAGGCCACGCGCAGCACGTCCGCGTCGGGCGCGCCCGGCCGGGTGCAGAAGCGCCCGAGCTCCACGATCGGCGCGTCGTGACGGCACAGCGCCGTGAGGTCGTAGTGCTGCGCCGAGTAGCTCGCTCCCGCGCCGCGGGCGGGGCAGGTCATCGTGCGGAACGTCGCGGCGAGCCCGTCCGCGTCCTCGACCAGCACGTGATCGCACGCGGCGTCGAACGAATCCCCGTCGGGCGCGCCGCCGCGGAAGCGCGCCGAGCGCAGCGCGAGCGCGGCCGTCATGTCGTCCGGCCCGTCGGCGATGCGCGCGCGGTATCGCCGTGGGGCGGCGTCGGTCATGGCGATCTCCGGGACGCTGCGCGCCTTGGCACGCGCCGCGCGCACCATAGGTTGCGGCGTCAGGATGGCACGAAACGGCGCCCGGTCAATCGGCCGGGCCGAGGGGAGAAACGATGGACAAGGTGGTCAAGAGCGAGGCCGAGTGGCGCGCGCAGCTCGGCGACGAGGCCTACAAGGTGCTGCGCAAGCACGGCACCGAGCGCGCCGGCACGCACGAGGACTTCCCCGAGGACCCCGGCACCTATGCGTGCCGCGGCTGCGGCGCGCCCCTCTTCGAGCAGGCGACGAAGTTCGACAGCGGCACCGGATGGCCCAGCTTCTACGCCCCCGTCGAGGGCGCGGTCGGCGAGCAGGAAGACAACTCCTGGTTCTCAAAGAGAACCGAGGTGCATTGCGACCGCTGCGACGGGCATCTGGGCCATGTCTTCCCGGATGGGCCCCGTCCGACGGGCCTGCGTTACTGCATCAACGGCGTCGCGCTGGAGTTCAAGGCCGCCACGTGAGGCGCCGCGGCGCCTAGGCGTCGTTCCCGCCGAAGAAGTCGGCCGGGTTGAAGTTGCCGATGTTGCCGAAGAGCTGACGCAGGAAGCCCTGCCCCCGCACGTTCGTCTCGGTCACGCGCCGCGAGATCGGGACGACGCGGCCGCGCTCGAGGCCGAATCGCTCGACGTTCGAGACCCGGCCGCCGGCGTCGAAGCTGATCGCCACGACCTCGCGGTCCACGATCTCGTTCTGGCGGATGCCGAGGTTCCGGCGCCTCGACGCGACGTAGTAATAGCCGCTGTCCGCCAGGATCCCGGCCGAGGACGGCCGCCCGACGACCGCGGCCACGCTCTCCTTGGTGTCCACACCGATGGTGACGAGCGCGAGGTCGGCCTCGGACGGGACGTAGCCGTGATCGGTGAAGGTCGGGCTGCACCCGGCGATGAGGACCACGCCGAGGGCCGCGAGCCGTGCGCGGACCTGGCCCCCTGCGGTGCGGATGCATGCGTGCATGGCCGGCTCGTCCCTCCCGCGGGGCACCGATCCTCGCGCGCCCGCTGGCTCCGGGCTATACGGCGCCCGCCGGGCGTTCAAGCGCGGCGCGGACTGGGGCTTCGAGTCGATGAGCGATGACAACGGCGGACCGTCCGTCCTGCGCCTGGCATCCCTGCCGCGCGCGGCGCCCCACGCGGTCGACTGGCGCCCGGGCGCGGCGGCCCTGCCCGCCCTGGCCGCGTCGGCGGGCGCGCGGGCGCTGCGCAAGGTCCGGCTGCACGGGACCCTGATCCCGGAGGGCCGCGCCGACTGGCGGCTGGAGGCGCGTCTGGGCGCGACAGCCGTGCAGGCCTGCGTCGCCACGACCGAGGACGTGACCACGCGGATCGAGGCGAACGTCCTGCGACTCTACCGCGAGGAGGTGGGCGCCGCCTTCGAGGCGCCCGAGGCCGAGATGGCGCAGGACGCCGACCGGATCGAGCCCCTGCCCCGCGCGGTCGACCTCGCCGATCTCGTCGCCGAGGCCCTGGCGATCGAGATGCCGGACTACCCACGCGCGGCCGGCGCCGAGCCGGTGGCGGCGCGCGCCGCTCCGCCCGGCGCCGAGCCCCTGACCGACGCGGCCGCCCGCCCCTTCGCCGGCCTCGCCGGGATGCGCGACGCCATGCGCGGCGAGGAGCCGGACGGGGAGCCGGACGACGACTGAGCCGCCCGCGGCCCCTGGGGGGCCTTGCGCGCTCGCGCGATCGCGGTATGTAGGCCGCCTGCCGTCCGGGGTCCTCCCGCGCGCGGCCGCGGGCCGCGTGGCGCCGCGCATCCGTCATCCGCCCTGCGCCGGCCCGTCCGGCCGCACGCTTTGCGCCGGTCCCGCCGGCCCCCAACGAGGCCCATCATGGCAGTCCAGCAGAACAAGGTGTCCAAGTCGCGCCGCAACAATCGCCGCGCGCATGACAGCCTGACCCCCGCGAACCCGAACGAGTGCCCGAACTGCGGCGAGCTCAAGCGCCCGCACCACGTGTGCTCGGCCTGCGGCCACTACGCCGACCGCGAGGTCGTCGCGATGACGGCCGAGGTCGACCTCGACGAGGACGCGGCCTGATCCAGGAGGCGCTCCGGTGACCAACCCGGTCCCCGCGGACACGGCCTCCGAGGACGGGAGCGAGGGCGGCGAGCCGCCCTTCCCCGGACGGACCGTCATCTCCGTCGACGCGATGGGAGGCGACCAGGGACCGGCCGTCGTCGTCGCCGGGCTCGCCCGCGCGGCGGCCAAGGACCCGGACCTCGCCTTCATCGTCCATGGCGACGAGGCGGCTCTCACGGCGCTCGTGCATCGCCGCAAGCTCGGCGAGAGCGCCCTGGTGCGCGGCACGGCCGAGATCGTCACGATGGACGCCAAGCCCAGCCACGTCATGCGCAACGGCAAGGGCACCTCGATGTGGTCCGCGATCGACGCGGTGCGCGCCGGCGAGGCGGCCGCCGCCGTCTCCTGCGGAAACACCGGCGCGCTGATGGCGGTCTCGATGCTGCGCCTGCGCAAGCTGCCGGGCATCGACCGGCCGGCGATCGCCTGCCTGTGGCCGTCGCGAAGCCCGTCGGGGTTCAACGTGATGCTCGACGTCGGCGCCGACATCCGCGCCGACGCGGTCAACCTCACGCAATACGCGCTGATGGGCGCGTCCTACGCGCGCAACGGCCTCGGCCTGGAGCGGCCCCGTGTCGGCCTGCTCAACGTCGGCTCCGAGGAGCACAAGGGCCGCCCCGAGCTCAAGGAGGCCGCCGAGCGCATCGCCGCGGAGGCGGAGCGCGCCGGGATCGACTACGTGGGCTTCGTGGAGGGCGGGGACATCCCGTCGGGGCGCGTCGACGTGATCGTGACCGACGGGTTCACCGGGAACATCGCCCTCAAGACCGGAGAGGGCACGGCCAAGTTCATCTCCGACGCGCTGCGCGAGGCGTTCAAGTTCACGCCCCTGTCCCGCCTCGCCGCGGTCCTCGCGCTCACGTCCCTGAAGCGCCTGCAGAAGCGGATCGACCCGCGCCGCGTCAACGGAGGCGTGTTCCTCGGCCTCGGCGGCACGGTGGTCAAAAGCCATGGCAGCGCCGACGAGACC
This sequence comes from uncultured Alphaproteobacteria bacterium, assembly GCA_963832275.1. Lineage (GTDB taxonomy): Bacteria > Pseudomonadota > Alphaproteobacteria > Rhodobacterales > Rhodobacteraceae > Hasllibacter. The sequence continues at coordinate 1,747,706 of CAWHTQ010000019.1, read as the reverse complement.
GGAATCGCCGCCGCCGTCGCGCTGGCGGCCCGGCTCGCGCGCTCGGGCTTCGAGGACCGCCTGCGCGAGCGCATCGCCAGCCTGCCGGAGGCCGCCGCGTGACGCTGCGCTCGGTGGTCCGCGGCGTCGGCGCCCACCTCCCCGAGCGCGTGGTGGAGAACGACTGGTTCGCCGGGATCCTCGACACCTCCGACGAATGGATCCGCGCCCGCACCGGGATAGAGCGGCGGCATTTCGCGGCCGAAGGCGAGCTGACCTCGGACCTCGCCATTCACGCCGCCCGCGCCGCGTTGGCGGATGCCGGCATGGACGCGGGCGCGATCGACGCGGTGATCGTCGCCACCACCACGCCCGACGCGACGTTCCCCTCCACCGCGGTCAAGGTGCAGGCCGCTCTGGGCGCGCTGGGCTTCGCCTACGACGTGATGGCCGCCTGCGCGGGGTTCGTCTTCGCGCTGGCCAATGCCGACGCGATGATCCGCGCCGGGATGGCGCGCCGCGTGCTGGTGATCGGAGCCGAGACCTACAGCCGCATCCTCGACTGGGAGGACCGCGGCACCTGCGTCCTCTTCGGCGACGGCGCCGGCGCGGTCGTGCTGGAGGGCGCGGAGGGCGAGCGCGGCATCCTCGCGGCCGACCTGAACTCGGACGGCGCGCAGGCCGGCATCCTCTATGTCGACGGCGGGGTCAGCAGCACCGGCACCGCCGGCAAGCTGCGCATGCACGGGCGCGAGGTCTTCCGCCACGCGGTCGAGAAGCTCTCGGCGACCGCCGGCGCCGCCATCGACAAGGCCGGGCTGACGCATGACGAGGTCGACTGGATCGTCCCGCATCAGGCCAATATCCGCATCATCGAGGGCACGGCGAAGCGCCTGCGCGTGCCGATGGAGCGCGTCGTCGTCACGGTCGCGGACCACGGCAACACGTCCGCCGCCTCCATCCCCCTCGCGCTCGCGGTCGCGGCCGCGGACGGGCGGCTGCAGGCCGGCCAGGTCGTCGCGGTCGAGGCGATCGGCGGCGGACTGGTCTGGGGATCGGTCGTCCTGCGGTGGTAGGGCGCGGGGGCGATAACGGGGATTTGACTTGGCCCGGCGGCCGCCCCAAGGTCGCGGGACACGCTTGCGGGGAAACGCGATGCCAGGCTCTACGCTGACACGACTGGACCTGTCCGAGGCGGTGCATCGCGAGGTCGGATTGTCGCGAAACGAAAGCGCGCAGCTCGTCGAAGACGTGCTGCGCCATGTCTCCGACGCGCTCGTCGCCGGCGAGCAGGTCAAGATCAGCGGCTTCGGCACCTTCTCCGTCCGGCAGAAGGCCGAGCGCGTGGGCCGCAACCCCAAGACCGGCGAGGAGGTCCCCATCCCGCCGCGCCGGGTGCTGTCCTTCCGCGCCTCGCACCTGATGCGGGGCCGCGTCGCCGCGGGCAACGCCGCCGCGCAGGGGCGCTGACGCCCCGTGGCGCAGCCCAAGTCGCCCGAGGCCTTCCGCACCATCTCGGAAGTCGCCGAGGCGGTCGGCGTGGAACAGCACGTCCTGCGCTTCTGGGAGACGAAGTTCCCCGAGATCAAGCCCGTCAAGCGCGCCGGCGGGCGCCGCTACTACCGCCGGCAGGACGTCGACCTGCTCGGCGGCATCCGCCTGCTGCTGCGCGACGACATGATGGCGATCAAGGGCGTGCAGCGCATCCTGGCCGAGCATGGCGCGGCCCATGTCGCGGCCTTGCCGGGGGAGCGCGGCGTCGCGGCCGATGGCGGACCGGCACCGGACGAGGCCGCCATGTCGGGAGGCGCCGTGGAGGCGATCCCGACCGCGACGCCGCCGCTGCCGGACGCGGCGCCCGAGGCCGAGATCGCGGAGGTCGTCGCCGCCCGCCCGGCCCCCGAACCCAGATCGCAGGCCACGGCGCCCTTGCCCGGCGATCTCGATCTGCCGCCCGCCCTGACCGCGCCGCCCTTCTCGGCGCTCCCGCCCGGTCTCGACCCCGCGCGCGCCCGTCGCTGGCTGGCGGAGGCGCGCGCCCTCCGGGACCGCCTCGCGGCGTGAGCCGCGCCCTGGGCCTTGCGCCCGCCGGCGCATCGGTTAGGAACCGCCTCGTCGGGCCATGGCGCAGCTTGGTAGCGCGTCCGTCTGGGGGACGGAAGGTCGTGAGTTCGAATCTCGCTGGCCCGACCATACCGACGCCGTGACCGCCGGCGTCCTCCCCTCCCAGGCCATCGCGGCGCTCGTCGCCTCCGGAGCGATCCGCGCCGACCCTCCGGTCGATCCCGCCGCGATCCAGCCCGCTTCCCTCGACCTGCGCCTGGGGACCCGCGCGCACCGCGTGCGGGCGAGCTTCCTCGCCGGGGCCGGTCGCCGGGTCGCCGACCGGCTGCCCGAGTTCGAGATGCACGCCTTCGACCTGCGCCCCGGCGCGGTGCTCGAGCGCGGCTGCGTCTACCTCGTGCCGCTGGCCGAGGGGCTGGCCCTGCCCGCGGACCTCCGCGCGGCCTGCAACGCCAAGTCCAGCACCGGCCGGCTCGACATCCTCACCCGGATCATCGCCGATGACGGCACCGAGTTCGACCGCATCCCACCCGGCTATCACGGCCCCCTCTGGGCCGAGATTTGCCCGCGCAGCTTCGCCGTGCTGGTCGAGGCGGGGCTGTCCCTCGCACAGATCCGCTTCCGCCGCGGCACGCCCCGGCTGGACGATTCCGCCCTCGCCGCGCTCCATGCCGAGACCCCCCTGGTCGACGGGGACGCCCATATCGAGGACGGGCTCGGCTTCTCCGTCGACCTTCGGCCCGGCGCGGACGGCCTCGTCGGCTGGCGCGCCCGGCCCCATGCGGACGTGGTGGACATGCGGCGCATGGGCGCCCACGCCCCGGCCGCCTTCTGGGACCGGCTCACGGTTCGCGACGGCGAGCCCCTGATCCTCGATCCCGGCGCGTTCCACATCCTCGTGAGCCGAGAGGCGGTGCACATCCCGCCCGGCTACGCGGCCGAGATGGCGCCCTATCTCGCGATGGTGGGGGAGTTCCGCGTCCATTACGCCGGCTTCTTCGACCCCGGCTTCGGTCACGGGCCGGCCGGGGGCGCCGGCGCGCGCGGCGTGCTGGAGGTGCGCTGCCACGAGGCGCCCTTCGCCCTGGAGCACGGCCAGAGCGTCGGCCGGCTGATCTACGAGGCGATGACCGAGCCGCCCGAGACGCTCTACGGATCGGGACGCGGCTCCAACTATCAGGGCCAGGGGCTCAAGCTCTCCAAGCACTTCGCCGCGCCCTAGCCGTCCTCCGGCAGGTCCAGCCGCGGCGCCGCCCCCGCCCCGCCCGGCGGCGGGCGGGCATCCAGCAGCCCCGCCGCGCGCAGCTCCTTGAGGCCGGGCAGATCCCGCGGGCTCGTCAGGGCGAAATGGTCCAGGAAGGCGGTCGTCGTCACGAACGTCCCGGGCCGGCCCGGGGTCTCGCGCCGGCGCCCCGGGCCGATCCAGCCGAGCTCCAGGAGCTGATCGAGCGTGCCCTGCCCGAGGGCGACGCCGCGGATCTCCTCGATCTCGGCGCGGCTCGCGGGCTGATGGTAGGCGACGATCGCCAGGCATTCGATCGCCGCCCGGCTCAACTTGCGGTGCCGCACCGCCTCCTGGCGCAGGAGCGGCGCGAGGTCGGGCGCCGTGCGCAGGGCCCAGCCGTCGCCGGCCCGCTCGACGCGCACGCCGCGCCCCTCGTAGCGGCGGCGCAGCGCGTCCAGCGCCGCGGCCGGATCGCTGCCCTCCGGCAGGCGGGCGGCCAGATCGCGCAGGGTCAGGGGCGCGGCGGCGGCGAAGAGGAGCGCTTCGACCATGCGCTCCTGCGCCTCGGCGGCGGGCGCCTCCCAGAGGGCGGGCTGCGCGCCGCTCACGGCCGGGCGCGCAGCTCTGGCGCGCCGGGTCCCTGGCGCAGCTCGGCCGCGCCCGTGCGCACCAGCTCCAGCGAGGCGGCGAAGGTCGCGGCGGTGGCCGACCGGGCCCGTGGCCCCCGTGTCCACCCCTCGGGCAGGAAGGCGGCGAGGCCCGTCCAGTCCTGCGCGCCGGGCACCGCCGCGATCAGCCGCTCAAGCGCTTCCTCCATCGTGTAGAGGTCCGTCCGGTCGACGACATAGGGGCGGAACTCGTCCCGCGTGCGGAGGCGCGCATAGGCGCGCATCAGGTCCACGACATTGGCAGAGAGGATCGTGCGGACCTCGCGCCCGCCATCCTCGGGCGCGCCACGGGCGAATCGCCCCTCCCCGAGGCGGTCGCGCGCCATCAGGCGCCCGGCGGCCTCGCGCATCGCCTCGAGCCGGCGGAGCTGGAAGGCGAGATGCGCGGCCAGGGCGTCCGCATCCGGCGCCTCCTCGCCCGGCTCGGGCGGCAGGAGGAGGCGCGACTTGAGATAGGTCAGCCAGGCCGCCATCACGAGGTAGTCGGCCGCGAGCTCGATCCGCAGCCCCTCGGCGGCGCGGGCGAAGGCGAGGTACTGCTCGACCAGGGCGAGGACGTCGATCTCCAGCAGATCGACCTTCTGCGCCCGCGCGAGCGTCAGCAGCAGGTCGAGCGGCCCCTCGAACCCGTCCACGTCCACAACCAGCGCCTCGGCGGCGCGCCGCGCGCGCGTCTCCTCGTCCATGACGTCAGGGTCGCGCGCGGCGTCCGCATGTCAAGGCAGGCCGCCGAGGGATGCCAGCCGGCGGGCGGCCTCCGGCGCGTCGAACGGCTCTGGCGCGCGGCGGGCCGCCAGGGCGCGCCCGGCCCGGCGGCCCGCCTCGGCGGTCATCGGCGGGAGGGCTTGCGCGAGCGCCGCCATCTCCGCCATCCGGCCGTCGCAGTGCAGCACGACGTCGCAGCCCGCCGCCAGGGCGGCCGCGCCGCGCTCCGGCACCGGGCCGCCCAGCGCCCCCATCGAGATGTCGTCCGTCATGATCAGACCGTCCATGCCGAGCGCGCCGCGGATATGGGCCAGGACCGCCGGCGAGGTCGTGGCGGGCCGATCCGGGTCCAGCGCCTCCACGACGATATGGGCCGTCATGGCCATCGCCGCGTCCGCCAGCGCGCGGAACGGCGCGAAGTCCCGCGCCTCGAGCTCGGTCAGCGGCTGCGACAGGCGCGAGACGGCCAGATGCCCGTCCAGCACCGCCCGCCCGTAACCCGGCACGTGCTTCACCACGCCGAGGACGCCCCGTGCCTCCATCCCCCGAAGCGCGGCCCGGCAGAGCGTGACCACCGTCGAAGGGTCGTCCCCGTAGAGCCGGTTGCGCAGCACCGGATGCGTCGCCGGCTCCACCAGGTCGGCGAGCGGGGCGCAGTTCACGTCGATCCCGCAGGCGATCAGCTCGGCCGCGATCAGGGCCGAGCGCAGTTCCATCGCCTCCTCCGCGCGGTCCGGCCCGACGGCGCGGATCATGTCGAGCGCGGGCATGTGGGCGCGGAACCGCGGCGGCCGCAGGCGCTGCACCCGGCCACCCTCCTGATCGATGAGGACCGGGGCCCGCCTCCCGACGGCGGCGCGCAGGTCGCCCGTGAGGCGGCGCAGCCCCTCGGGATCGGATCCGTTGCGCGCGAAGAGGATGAACCCCCAAGGGTCGGCCTCGCGGAAGAACGCGGCCTCGCCGGGCCCCAGCACGTCCCCGGCGCAGCCGAGGATCAGGGGCGCGGGCATCTCAACCGAGGCCGGGGGGCACGCAGGCGATGCCCTCTCCCTCGAGCTCCAGGCACAGGCGGACCGCATCCCTCGGCGCGGCGAACCCGGCCGCGCGCAGGCGCCAGAAGTCGCGCCCGCCCTCGCTCACCGCGCCGATCGCCGGGGTCCGGGCGGCCATGCGCCCGTCCGCCGTCAAGTCGGCCCAGGCGGCGCGCGCGGCCGCCTCGGTCGCGAAGTCGCCCAGCTGCACCGTGACCGCGCCGGGCGCCTCGGCGGGGGGCGGCGCCGGGGTCGCCGCGGCGGGCGGGAGCGTGCCGCCGATGGCCGCGGCGAGCGCGACCATGATCGCCGGCCGACCCGATGGCCGCGGGGAGGCGGCCACGCCGGGCAGGGTCGCCGCCACGATGTCGGACGCATCCAGCTCGGCCGGCGCGGCGGGCGGCGCCTCGGGCGCGGCCTCCACGAGGTCCACGAGCGCGGGCGCGAGCGCGGGCTCGGCTTCGGCCACAGGGGCCGCGCCGGAGAAGGGGATCAGCCTGTCCTCCATCGCGAGGTCGGTGCCGCTCGGCGTGAGGGTCACGCTCTCGGGAGCGGCCGCGGTGCCGCGGCCCTCCTGGACGCTCCCGAGGGTCAGCCCCTGGTCCGCCACGACGTGTCCGCCCGGCGCCTCGGGGGCGATTCGCGCCTCGCCGGCCAGCGCCCGCACGATGGGCACGCCATGCGCCTCGCGGGTCACGGTCTGCCAGCCCCAGAGGACGATCCCCGCGACGAGGGCGAGGGAGGCGAGCGCGCCCACCCAGTGCCCGAGCGCCCGCAGCGTCGCCGTGCCCCTCCGCGGGGTTCGGTAATCCTCCATCAGGTCGTCCCGGTGCCAGCCCTGCGCCTGCGCGTCCGCCTGGCTCGCCCAGCCTCCGCCGCCGTCCAATGTCGTCATGCCTGCCTCTTCCGCCTGCGCGGCGCCGGGGCGCCCGCTCGCTGCTCCGCCTCGTGCCCGGCGCTGGCGGGCCGCGTCGTGGCGGCGCCGTCTCGATGCTGTCCGGGCCGGATCAGGCTACCGGCCCCGGCGCGCCGTCCGCAACCCGGCGCGCGTGGCCCGCGGCGCCGCCGTGGCCGCCCCGCATCGCCGGTGCGGCATCATCGCATCTCGTCGAGCGGCTCGACGCCGAGCACGCCCAGACCGGCGGCGATCGTCCGCCCCGTCGCCCGCGCCAGCGCCAGACGCGCGCGCGAGCCATCGGGATCGTCCTCCCGGACGAAGCGCAGATGCGGGATCTCGTTGCCGCGGTTCCACAGCGCGTGAAGCTCCGAGGCGAGCTCGTAGAGGTAGAACGCGATCCGGTGCGGCTCGTGACCGCGCGCCGCGATCTCCACCAGGCGCGGCCATTCGCCGATCTTGCGCGCTAGGCCGATCTCGGCCGCATCGGTCAGGAGCGACAGGTCCGGCGCCGGCGCGAGGTCGATGCCCGCCTCGCCGGCCTTCCGCAGCGCCGACTGCACGCGGGCATGCGCGTATTGCACGTAGAAGACGGGGTTCTCCCGGCTCTGCTCGCGCACCAGGGCGAAGTCGAAGTCGAGCGGCGCGTCGTTGCGGCGCGTCAGCATGTGGAAGCGCGTGGCCCCCGCGCCGACCTCCTCGACCACGTCCGACAGCAGGATGATGTTGCCCGACCGCTTGGAGAGCTTCACCGGCTCGCCGTTCCGGTAGGTCCGCACGAGCTGCACCAGCTTCACGTCCAGCGGCACCGCCCCGTCGGTCAGGGCCGAGACGGCCGCCTTCATCCGCTTGACGTAGCCGCCATGATCGGCGCCGAACACGTCGATCAGCTCGTCGAAGCCGCGCTCCACCTTGTCGAAATGATAGGCGATGTCGGGCGCGAAATAGGTCCACGACCCGTCCGACTTCATGATCGGCCGGTCGACGTCGTCGCCATGGGCGGTCGAGCGGAACAGGGTCTGCTCGCGCGGCTCCCAATCCTCCGGCAGCTTGCCCTTGGGCGGCTCGAGCGTGCCGGCGTAGATCAGGCCCCTGGCGCGCAGGGCGTCGATCGCGGCCTCGATCCGTCCGGTCCCGTAGAGCGACTTCTCGGAGAAGAAGACGTCCATCTCCACCCCGATGGACGCCAGGTCCGCGCGGATCAGCGCCATCATCGCGTCGGTCGCGAAGCTGCGGACATGGGCGAGCCAGCGCTCCTCGCCGGAATCGAGGTACGCGTCGCCCACGGCGTCCTTGAGGGCCTCGCCCACGGCGATCAGGTAGTCGCCCGGATAGACGCCCTCGGGGAACTCGACGTCCCGGCCATGCGCCTCCAGGTAGCGCAGGTAGACCGAGCGCGCGAGCGTATCGACCTGCCCGCCCCCGTCGTTGACGTAGTACTCCCGCGTCACCTCGTGGCCGGAATACTCCAGCAGCGCCGCCAGGGCATCGCCGAACACCGCGCCGCGGGTATGGCCCACGTGCAGGGGGCCGGTCGGGTTGGTCGACACGTACTCCACGTTCACCCGCCGCCCGGCGCCGATGGTCGAGCGGCCGTATCCGTCGCCCAGCGCGGCGGCGACGACGCCCTGCCAGGCCGCGTCCGAGAGGCGCAGGTTGAGGAAGCCCGGCCCCGCGACCTCGGCGGCCTCGATGCGGGGGTCGTCCGCCAGGCGCGCCGCGAGGGCCTCGGCGATCTCGCGGGGCTTTCGGCCGGCGGGCTTGGCCAGGACCATCGCCGCGTTGGTCGCCATGTCGCCATGGGCGGCGTCGCGCGGCGGCTCGACGGTGACGGCGCCGTGGTCCAGGCCCTCGGGCAGGGCGCCGTCCCGCGCCATCGCGCCCAGCGCGTCCGCGACCAGGGCGCGGATGTCGGCGAAGAGGTTCATGGCGCGCTCCGGATGGGGTGGACGGGCCTTCCATTGCCACGCGCCCCCGCCCCGCGCAACGCGGCCCCTAGCCGGTCAGGCGCTGCCATTCCTTGAGGGCGAAGCGGTCGGTCATTCCCGCCACGTAGTCGCAGGCGATGCGGGCCAGCGCCGTCTCGCCGCGCGCGGCGGCCACGTCGGCCGCCCAGGCGGCGGGCAGCAGGTCCGGGCGCGCCATGTAGAGCGGGAACAGGTCCGCCACGACCTCGGCGGTGCGGGCGCGCATCTCCATCACCGCGGGCGCCCGGTACATGCGCTCGAAGAGGAAGGCGCGCACGCCCTCGATCTCGCCGCGCATCGCGGGGGAGAACAGGATCGCCGGCCGCCCGGCATGGCGCACGGCCTCCGGCCCGCCCGCGCCGATCTCCGCCAGGCGGACGCGCGAGGCGGCGATGACGTCCGACACCATCGCCCCGAAGACCCGGCGCAGCGCCTCGTGCCGCCGCCGCTTGGCGTCCAGGCCGGGGTGGAGCGCGTCGACCTCGGCATAGGCCGGCGCCAGGAGGGGCAGGTCCGCGACCTCGCCTTCCGCGAAGAGCCCGGCGCGCAGGCCGTCGTGCAGGTCGTGGTTGGTGTAGGCGATGTCGTCCGAGAGCGCGGCCACCTGCGCCTCGGCGCTGGCATGGGTGGCGAGCTCGAGGTCGTGGCAGGCGTCGTACTCCGCCAGGGCCCAGGGGATCTCGCCACCGGCCGGGCCGTCGCCCCCGCCCCGGCGCACCGGCCCGTTGTGCTTGGCGATGCCCTCGAGCGTCTCCCAGGTGAGGTTCAGGCCGTCGAAGGCGGCGTAGTGCCGTTCGAGCCGGGTGACGATGCGGATCGCCTGGGCGTTGTGGTCGAATCCGCCATGGGGGTCCATCGCGGCGGCCAGCGCGTCCTCCCCGGTATGGCCGAACGGCGTGTGGCCCAGGTCGTGCGCCAGGGCGATGGCCTCCGTCAGCTCGCCGTTCAGGCCGAGCGCCCCCGCGATGGTCCGCGCGACCTGCGCGACCTCGATCGAGTGCGTGAGACGGGTGCGGTAATAGTCCCCCTCGTGCTCGACGAAGACCTGCGTCTTGTGCTTGAGGCGGCGGAAGGCACTGGCGTGGATGATGCGGTCGCGGTCGCGCTGGAAGCAGGACCGGTGGGGGCTCGGCGCCTCGGGATGCAGCCGGCCGCGGCTCGCGCTCGGCACGCAGGCGGGCGCGAGGGGCGGCGCCTCCGGCGCGCGCGGCGGCATCAGGATCAACGGGCTGGCGGCGGGCATGGCCCCTCCGGCTTGTGACGTCTCGCGCCTACCATATATGGTGGCGGGTGCAGCATGTGAATCCGCGAGGCTCCGCGATGTTCCTTCCCCCCATGGTCACGCCCCGCGCCTACGAGCGCCTGGCCGAGATCGGCGCGGCGGCGCAGGGCAAGGCGCTGCGCGTCGCGGTGGAGGGGGGCGGCTGCTCGGGCTTCCAGTACCAGATCGAGCTCGGCGAGCCGGCGGATGGCGACCTGAGGCTCGCCGCGGACGGCGAGACCGTCCTGGTGGACGAGGTGTCCCTGCCCTTCCTCGCCGGTGCCACGATCGACTACGCCGAGGAGCTGATCGGCTCGCGCTTCGTGATCGACAACCCCAACGCGAGCAGCTCCTGCGGCTGCGGTGTCTCCTTCTCGATGTAGGGCGCCGCGCCCTGAGCGCCGCATCGGCGGATAGCCGCTCACCCTCGCCCGCAGAATGGCGGCATCGCGCCCAAATTGCCCTTGCGTCAGGATACCCGTCAGGGTTGAGCGGCGACGCCCTATAGAGATGGCCAGGCCGGTATCGGGACCCGTTCCACCCCGTGCGCTGACCGGCCTCTGGCCCCGCGGGCGTCCGTCCCCCGGACCGTCCGATCCCGGCGCGGCGATCCCCCGTCGCCGCGCCGGGAGGGGGCCACTCGACACCGGGGGCGGCAGGCGCGACACCGGCGCCATGAAGATCGCCACCTTCAACGTCAACGGCATCAAGGCCCGCGCGCACGCCGTCGCCGACTGGCTCGACCAGAGCGCGCCGGACGTCGCCCTCCTCCAGGAACTGAAATCCGTCGACGAGGGGGTCCCGCGGGACCTCTTCGAGGACCGGGGGTACAACCTCGAGACCCACGGCCAGAAGGGCTTCAACGGCGTGGCCATCGCCTCCAAGCTGCCGCTGGAGGACGTCTCGCGCGGCCTGCCCGGCGCGCCGGGCGCGGGGCGGGAGGGCGCGGACGACGTCGAGGCGCGCTGGATCGAGGCGACCGTGGTGGGCGAGCTCGCGCTGCGGGTCTGCTGCCTCTACCTGCCCAACGGCAACCCCGCGCCCGGCGAGAAATACGACTACAAGCTGACCTGGATGGCGCGGCTGGAGGACCGCGTGCGCGCGCTCCTGGCCGACGAGGTCCCGGCCGTGATCGCGGGCGACTACAACGTGATCCCGCAGGACGAGGACGCGGCCCGGCCGGAGCGCATGCGCGACGACGCCCTGATGCTGCCGCAGACCCGCGCGGCGTTCCGGCGGATCGCGCATCTCGGCCTCTCGGACGCGCTTCGCCTGCGCCAGCCCGGGCCCGGGCAGTACAGCTACTGGGACTATTTCGGCGGCGCCTTCGACCGGAACCTCGGCCTTCGGATCGACCATCACCTCCTGACGCCGCAGGCCGCCGATCGACTGACCGGCGCCTGGATCGAGACCGACCCCCGCGCCAAGGCCAAGCCCTCCGACCACACCCCCGTCTGGATCGAGCTGGACGTCTAGGGGGAGCTTGCCCCCCGTCACCCCGCCGTCACGTCATGGCCGTGGAGCCAGGCGTAGCGACGGGTCAGGAGGGCGGGCGCGAGCGCCCCCGCGACGCCGAGCGCGGCATGCGCGGCCAGCCGCCGGGCCCCGCCCACGTGATAGTCCACCGCGTTGCGATCCGCCGCCGCGAGGGCGCGCAGGACCCGTGGCCGGCGCCGCGTGTCGTAGCGCTCGAGCGCGAGCGGCAGGGGCACGTGCGCGTCCGTCTCGGCCGCCAGGACCCAGGCGTCCTCGATCGCCAGGTTCGCGCCCTGACCGAGGAAGGGCAGAGTCGGGTGCGCCGAATCCCCCAGGAGCGCGATGCGCCCGGCCGCCATCGGCGCGGCGGGCGGATGACGGAACAGGCCCCAGAGCGCGCAGGCCTCGACCCGGCCCAGGAGCGCGGCGAGGCCCGGCGCGGCATCCGGGAAGGCGGCGCGCAGATGCGCGGGGTCGTCCGCGTGGAACCAGCCCTCCTCGGCCCAGCCGTCCCGCTCGGCGACGGCGACGAGGTTCACCGCCGCGCCCCCCCGCAGGGGATAGGCGACGACGTGACGGCCGGCGAAGAGGTGGATCGCCGGGCCCGCGCCGCCGCCCGCCGCGGCTTCCGGACCGGTCCCCCGCACCATCGCGCGCCAGGCGACCTGCCCGGTGAACCGCGCCGGCGCCGCCGGGCCGAGCGCGGCGCGCAGCCGCGAGCGGATCCCGTCCGCGCCGACGAGGAGGTCCGGGGCCAGGACGCCGCCATCCGCCAGGCGCAGCACCGGCGCGCCGTCCGGGCGGAGCTGGACCCCCACGGCCTCGGTCCGCAGGCGCAGGTCCACGCCCGCGCCCCGCGCCGCATCCGCCAGGATCGCGATCAGGTCGGCGCGGTGGAGGGGGCGGTGCGCCGGCAGCCCGGCGGGCGCGTGCAGCGGCACGCGGGCCACGCGCCGCCCCGTGCGGCCCCGGAGCAGCGTGACCGCGGCGGAGGCGTCCCCCGCGCCCTCGATCCGGGCCCGGAGCCCGAGCGCGGCCAGCACCGCGCCCCCATTGGGTGAGAGCTGGAGCCCCGCGCCGACCTCCGCGAGCGCCGGCGCGCGCTCGACCACCGTGACCCGAGCGCCGCGCCGGGCGAAGGCGGTGGCCACGGTCAGCCCGCCGATCCCCCCGCCGACGACGCAGACCTCCCGTCCGAGATTGGCCCCTGGCGGGAGCCGGTCAGTCGGCGCGGTGCACCCGCTCGCGGCGCTCGTGCTTCTCCTGGGCGGCGAGGCTCATCGTCGCGATGGGCCGCGCGTCCAGGCGCTTGAGGCTGATCGGCTCGCCCGTCGCCTCGCAGAAGCCGAACTCGTCGTTCTCGATCCGGCGCAGGGCCTTGTCGATCTTGGCGACCAGCTTGCGCTGCCGGTCGCGGGTGCGCAGCTCGAGCGATCGGTCGGTCTCCTCGGAGGCGCGGTCGGCGCTGTCGGGGATGTTGCGGGTGCCGTCCTGGAGCCCCGCGACGGTGTCGCGCGAGCCGGCCTGCAGCTCGGCCTTCCAGGCCTCCAGCTTGCGGCGGAAGTAGTCGAGCTGCCGTTCGTTCATGAAGGGCTCGTCCTCGGCGGGGCGGTACTCGTCGTCGGCGAAGGTCTCGGCTTTCATGCGGTGTTCGTCCCTGTTCCTACCGGCGGCATCGTTGGGCGTGCCGCGCGGGTATGTCCCGTGGCCCGGGGGCGCCGGGCGTGGCGGGGCCATACATCGGCTCCGCGGGCCTGTCACTACGGGGACGTCACGCGGCGCGCCGCGCGCCATTTGCGCCCGCCGCGCCCCGGGCCTATGGCCGGCGCACCAGCCGCCGGAGGACCTGCCATGAGACACGCCTTCTCCGGGACGGACCGCTACGTCGCGCCCCCGGCCCTGATGCAGGCGGTCAACGCCGCGATGCTGCTTGAGCGGCCGCTGCTGGTGAAGGGCGAGCCGGGCACCGGCAAGACCGAGCTGGCGCGGCAGGTCGCCGCCGGCATCGGCGCGCCCCTGATCGAGTGGCACGTGAAGTCCACCACCCGCGCCGCGCAGGGCCTCTACGAGTACGACGCCGTGAGCCGCCTTCGCGACAGCCAGCTCGGCGATCCGCGCACCTCGGACGTGGCCAACTACATCCGCCCCGGCAAGCTCTGGGAGGCGTTCACCGCGCCGGAGCGCGTGGTCCTCCTGATCGACGAGGTGGACAAGGCCGACATCGAGTTCCCGAACGACCTCCTGCAGGAACTCGACCGGATGGAGTTCCACGTCTACGAGACCGGGCAGACGGTGCGCGCCGAGCTGCGCCCCATCGTCATCATCACCTCGAACAACGAGAAGGAGCTGCCCGACGCGTTCCTGCGCCGCTGCTTCTTCCACTTCATCGCCTTCCCCGACGAGGCGACGCTTCGGGCCATCGTCGAGGTGCACCAGCCCGGCCTGAAGGACGCCCTCCTCACGGCGGCGCTGGCGCGCTTCTTCGAGGTTCGCGCCGCGCCGGGGCTGAAGAAGCCGCCCTCCACCTCCGAGATGCTGGACTGGCTCAAGCTGATCCTGGCCGAGGACCTCTCGCCCGCGGACCTGCGCGCGACCGGCAAGGATGCCCTGCCCCCGCTGCACGGCGCGCTCCTGAAGACCGAGGCGGACGTGCATCTCCTCGAGCGGCTCGCGTTCCTGTCGCGCGGCGGGCGCTAGGGCCCCGCGCTCGACAGCACGCGCGCGGCGCGATACGGGGATCGCCCGACGCACGACCATGTGAGGCCCGCGATGATCCCGCTGATCTGCGCCGCCCTGGGCGCGGCCTACGGCGTCCGCCTCGCCGGCAAGCGCGGTGGCAACCGCCTGGACAAGCTGCAATACGGCGCCGGGTTCGGCATCGCCGCCGGCATCGCCGGCCTGATCCTCGCGATCGTCCTCGACCGCTACGCGCTCTAGTGCTGCTGCCCTTCTTCGGGGCGCTGCGGGCGCACGGGGTGCCGGCGTCGATGCGCGAATGGCTCGACTTCCTGGCCGCCCTGCGCGCGGGCCTCGGCATCGGCGACGTCGAGGCGTTCTACCACCTCGCGCGCCTGTCGCTGGTCAAGGACGAGCGCCACCTGGACCGCTTCGACCGCGCCTTCGCCCAGGCCTTCGACGGGGTGGAGGCCATCCCCGACGAGGCGGTGATGGCGGCGCTCGACCTGCCCGAGGACTGGCTGCGCCGCCAGGCGGAAGCGCATCTGACCCCCGAGGAGCGCGCCGAGGTCGAGGCGCTGGGCGGGTTCGACAAGCTCATGGAGACGCTCCGCGAACGCCTGGCCGAGCAGGAGGGCCGCCACCAGGGCGGCTCGAAGTGGATCGGCACCGCCGGCACCTCCCCCTTCGGCGCCTACGGCTACAACCCCGAGGGCGTGCGCATCGGGCAGGATGCCTCGCGCCATCGCCGCGCGGTCAAGGTCTGGGACCGGCGCGCGTTCCGCGACTACGACGACCGGCGCGAGATCGGCACCCGCGACATCAAGGTCGCGCTCCGACGGCTGCGCCGCTGGGCGCGCGAGGGCGCGGCCGAGGAGCTCGACCTCGGCGCCACGATCTCGGGCACCGCGCGGCAGGGCTACCTGGACGTCGTGATGCGCCCCGAGCGGCGCAACGCGGCCAGGGTCCTGCTGATGCTCGACGTGGGCGGCTCGATGGACGACCACGTGCGCGTGGCCTCGGACCTCTTCTCCGCCGCGCGGTCCGAATTCGCGCACCTGGAACAGTTCTACTTCCACAACTGCGTCTACGAAGGGCTCTGGCGCTCCGCCCGCAGGCGGTGGGAGGAGGTCACGCCGACGGCGGACGTGCTGAACACCTACGGCCCGGACTGGACGCTGATCCTCGTCGGCGACGCGGCCATGTCGCCCTACGAGCTCGCGATGGCGGGCGGGGCGAGCGAGCACTGGAACGCGGAGGCGGGGCAGGTCTGGCTCGGGCGGCTCGCCGCCCGCTGGCCGCGTCACCTCTGGATCAACCCCGTGCCGGAGGCGCACTGGCGGCACACGCAGTCGACCGGGATGATCCGCGAGATCATCGGCCCGGACCGGATGGTGCCCCTCACGCTCGAGGGACTGACGCGCGGGATGCGCCTCTTGAGCTGAGGGGCCGCCGCGCGTCGCCTGGGGGCCCGATGGGCCTCCCGGCGCCCCGTCGCGCCGCGAGGTCCATCCCGCGGATCGCGCGCCGGAGGAGCGGCACCGGCGCCGAACGCCGCGCCGACGGGGTCGAGGGCGCGTCGTCGCCGCGCTCGCCCGGGACGGAGGGGCGCGGCATACCGCCGCCGATGGCCGCCCGAGGATGGCGGGGAATCGGCAGCGCGCCATCCATCGGCACGCCCCCGATGCCGTCCGCATCGAAGTTCGTCGGAGCGGCCTCCGCGGCGGCGGAGGACCCGTCGAGCCGGTTGCCGGCCGCGACGAGGCCGACCGACCCGCCGCCGGCCCCGTGGCTGCCATGGCCGATCGGTTCGGCGGCGCCGATCACGTCGGACACGCGCGAGGCGGCGATCGAAGCGGCGCGGGCCGGGCCCTCTCGGCGCGCGAGGACGGCGCCGGAGCCGCGGTCGCCGCCATCCGGCGTCAGGGCGAACCCCACCCCCAGGGCGATGGACGAGGCCGCGGCCGGCGACGCGGCGGCGATGGCGGCGAAGATCGCCGCGAGGACGATCGCCTGGCGTTGAGCCGCTCCCGGCAGAGGCGCCGACCGGAGGGGCGCGAACGCATGACGGCGTGGGTTCCGCTAGAGGCTCGATCTCGCTCCGGCGGCGCCGCGCACCTCGGCGGTCAGCGGCACCGTGGGCATGTCCCGCAGGACGGCGACGTCGCCCGTCGTCTCGAGGACGACCATGGCGGCGGCGGACGGATCGGCGATCCCGGCGAGGCGCAGCTTCTGGCGCAGGTCGTCGGAGGTGAGGCGCGCGCGGCGCATGGCGCGGGGACGCTCCTCCCCGCGCGTCATCAGGACCAGCGGCTCATTGTCGGTCCACCGCTGCACCCCGGGGGCGAGCGCGCGCACCGATCCCACCGACCATTGCACCCCGAGCAGGGCGGCCAGGGCCAGCGCCCCGTGCCACCAGGGCGTTCCGTGGTCCAGCACCGTCGCGGCCAGCACCGAGCCGAGCCCCACCGTCACCGCGAAGTCGTGCGCGCTCATCTTCGCGAACGCCCGCAGGCCGACGACGCGCACGTAGAGCATGGTCAGAGGCACCAGGATCGCGGCGTCGAGGAATGGCGTGGTCCAGTCGGGTATGTCGGGCATGCGATGCGTCCTTTCGCCCTCGACGCGCAGAACCCCTACTCCGTTCCGCCAGGGCGCCCCATATTCCGGACATGATCAAGGTGACCCCCATCCTCCTCGCCGTCCTCTACGGGCTGGTGCTCTACCGTTTCTCCGCCTGGCGGACGGCCAGGGAGCTCGACGAGAAGTCGAGCGAGCTCGCCGACGGACCGCTGCGCGCGCTGTGCGCCCGCATGGCGGAGGCGCTGGAGGTCGAGCGCGTGCGGGTCCACATCTACGAGACCGACCCGGTGAACGGGCTCGCGGCGCCGGACGGCCGCATCTTCATCACGCGGGGCTTCTACCGGAAGTATCGCGCCGGAGAGGTCACCGCGGAGGAGATCGCCTCGGTCATCGCGCACGAGCTGGGGCATGTGGCCCTGGGCCACTCGCGTCGGCGGATGATCGATTTCTCGGGACAGAACGCGCTGCGCACGACCCTGGCGATGGTGCTGTCGAAGGTCCTGCCGGGCTTCGGCGTGATGATCGCGGGCGCCCTGTGCTCGCTCCTCGCCGCGCGCCTGAGCCGCGGGGACGAGTACGAGGCGGACGCCTATGCGAGCGCCCTCCTGGTCAAGTCCGGCATCGGCACGGCACCGCAGAAGTCGCTGTTCGGCAAGCTCGAGGCGCTGACCCGGGCGCGCGGCGGCGCGGTGCCGGCCTGGATGATGTCGCACCCGAAGACGGCCGAGCGCATCGCCGCGATCGAGCGGAACGAGGCCCGCTGGGCACTCGCCTGAGGGGGAAGGGCCGGGCTCGGGGAGGGGCGCCCCCTCGCCCGGCCCCGCGAGGGGCGCCGCCCCTCCCGCTCCCCGGGATACGTCCGTCGAGGTGAGGGACGAGGGCCAGAAGACCGACCCTCCTCCTCATCTCGAGCCGAGTACCCCTGCCCGCGCAGCCCCTTCGCTCAAGGCGTTCTCACCCCGAGAACGCCCCCCGCCAGCGCAGCGGGCCGCGCCGTGGTCGCGCAGCGACGAGGCGCCCGGCCCAACCGCCCGGGGCGCCGCGAGGCGCCGGGGGCGGGCGGGAGGATCTCACCCCGCGCGTTCGACCGCCTTGGCGAAGCGGGGCATGCGGGCCTTCCGGAACAGCGTCCGAGGCGTCCACGGGCCGCCTGGCAGGGCCTCCGCCGCGCGCAGCACCTCGTCGGCGACCGCCGCCATCGTGCCGGGCGCCTCCGCCATCCACTCGGCGGCGATCCCGTCGGGGTCTCGTCGCACGACCCCGTGGCTCGAGAGCACCCGGGTGGGGAAGTCCCTGAGGTTCGCCGTGATCAGCGTATCGCACCCCCCCGCCATCGCGGCGGACAGGACGTGCACGTCGTCCGGGTCGGGCAGCCAGACGTCCATCGCCGGCGCCGAAACCTCCGCGCGAGGGAAGCCGCCGCGCAGGACCGCGATCTCGCCGGCGACGCGTTCGGGACCCTCCCCGCGCCGCGCCGCCGCCCGGCGCCACTCCTCCAGGATCCGCGCCGACCAGACGGGCTCGTAGAGGCCCGCCCGCGCCGCGCCGATCAGGACCGCGCGCATCACGGTCGGATAGAGCACGCAGGCGTCGAGGCAGGCCCGCACGCCTAGTCCAGCCTCAGGAAGATCGCCTTGAGATAGCCGCTCTCCGCCAGATGCGGATGCACGGGATGGTCCGGCCCGGCGAAGCCCGTGTGCACGATCCGCCCGCGCCGTCGCGCCCGTCCGAGGCCGCGGAGGGAGGCGGTGCGGAACGCGGCGAGGTCCACCGCGTGCGAGCACGAGCACAAGGCGAGACAGCCCCCCGGCATCACGAGCGGCGCGGCCAGCATCGCGACCTTCTCGTAGCCGCGGAGCCCCGCCTCCAGCGCGGCCTTGGCGGGCGCGAAGGCGGGCGGATCGCACACGACGGTGTCGAAGCACGCGCCCTCGGCCGCGAGCGCCGCCATCGTGGCGAACGCGTCGCCGCGCCGGGTCTCGAGCCGCCCCTCGACGCCGCTCGCCGCAGCGCCTGCGATCGCGAGCTCCAGCGCCGGCGCGGAGCCGTCCACGCAAAGCGCCCGCTCCGCCCCGCCCGCGAGCATCGCGAGCGCGAAGCCGCCCACATGGGAGAACACGTCGAGCACCGAGCCCCGCGCGAGCCGCGCCGCCATCGCCTGATTTGCGCGCTGGTCGTAGTAGAGGCCGGTCTTCTGCCCGCCCGTCAGGTCGGCGAGATAGGTCGCGCCGTTCATCCCGACCCGGACCGGCGCAGCGGGCGCGGCGCCGCGCAGCGTGCCCGACACCGCGTCCAGCCCCTCCAGCTCGCGCGCCCGTCCGCCGGCGTTGCGCAGGACGCAGGGCATCCCGAGGGCGACGAGCGCGTCCGCGATCTCCCCCTCCATCCGCGCGGCCCAGGCGGCGTTGGGCTGGAGGACCGCGACCTCTCCGAAACGGTCCACGACGACGCCGGGCAGGCCGTCGGCCTCGGCATGGACGAGCCGGTGGAACGGCGCGTCGTAGGCCCGCGCCCGGAGATCCGCGGCCGACGCGAGCCGCGCCGCGATCCACGCCCCGTCGATGACGGCGCCCGGGTCGTGGTCCATCACGCGCGCCGCGATCTTCGATCCCATGTTCACCGCGACCGTGGCGACGGGCCGGCGCTCGGCATCCTCCAGCGTGGCGATCGCGCCCGCCGGGATCGCCTTGGCGCGCCGGTCGGCCACGATGTCGGAGAGGTACACCCAAGGCGCGCCTCGGCGCACGCGGCGCGGGTCGGCCTTGGGCTTGAGTCGCAGGACCGGGCGGTCCTCGGGCAGGTCGGCGGCGTCGGTCATGGGCGCGCCTTACCGGGCGCCGTGGCCGGGTGAAACCCGCGCCGGACGCGCTCGCCCGCTGGCCCTCGCCAGCGGCCGCATGATACCCCGGCGCGAAGCCCGCACCCGGAGGACAGCCCATGCCCCTCGACGACCGCATCGCCCGCGTCACCGACCGCATCCGCGAGCGCTCCGAAGGACCCCGCGGCGCCTATCTCGGACGCATGAAGGCCGCGGTGGACGCGGGGCCGGTCCGCGCCCATCTCTCCTGCTCGAACCAGGCCCATGCCTACGCGGCGATGGAGGGCGACAAGGGCACGCTCGCGGGGGGCGAGGCCCCGAACCTCGGGATCATCACCGCCTACAACGACATGCTCTCGGCCCACCGCCCGTTCGAGGACTACCCGGACCGCATCCGCGACATCGCCCGCCGGAGCGGCGCCACCGCGCAGGTCGCGGGCGGCGTGCCGGCCATGTGCGACGGCGTCACCCAGGGGCAGCCGGGCATGGAGCTCTCGCTCTTCTCGCGCGACGTGATCGCGATGGCCGCCGCCGTGGGCATGTCGCACAACTGCTTCGACGCGGCGCTCTATCTCGGGGTCTGCGACAAGATCGTGCCCGGCCTCGTGATCGCGGCCGCCACGTTCGGCCACGTGCCGACCGTTTTCGTGCCCGCCGGGCCGATGACCTCGGGCCTGCCGAACGACGAGAAGGCCAAGGTGCGCCAGCTCTTCGCCACCGGAGAGATCGGGCGCGACAAGCTGATGGAGGCCGAGATGGCCTCCTATCACGGGCCCGGGACCTGCACCTTCTACGGCACCGCGAACACCAACCAGATGCTGATGGAGGTGATGGGCCTGCACCTTCCCGGCGCCAGCTTCGTCAATCCCGGCACCCCGCTGCGCGAGGCCCTGACCGAGGCCGCGACCGAGCGGGCGCTGGCGATCACCGCCGCCGGCAACGAGTTCACGCCGGCGGGCGAGGTCCTCGGCATCCGGAGCTTCGTCAACGGCATGGTCGGCCTGATGGCGACGGGGGGGTCGACCAACCTGGTGCTGCACCTGCCGGCCATGGCGCGCGCGGCGGGCATCACCCTGACGCCGCAGGACTTCTCGGACATCTCGGACGCCGTGCCGCTGATGGCGAAGGTCTACCCCAACGGGCTCGCGGACGTGAACCACTTCCACGCCGCCGGGGGTCTGGGGTTCCTCATCGGCGAGCTCCTGAAGCTCGGCCTCCTGCACGAGGACGTGCGCACCATCGCCGGCGAGGGGCTGGACCGCTACACCCAGGAGCCGATCCTGAAGGATGGGCGCGTCGAGTGGCGCCCGGGCACCGAGACCAGCCACAACGAGCGCATCCTGCGCCCCGCCGCCAATCCGTTCCAGGCCACCGGCGGGCTCAAGGAGCTCAAGGGCAACCTCGGCACCGGGGTGATGAAGGCGTCGGCCGTGGACCCCTCGCGCCATGTGGTCGAGGCGCCGGCGAGGGTGTTCCACGACCAGCACGACGTGCGCCGGGCCTTCCAGCGCGGCGAGCTGACCGGGGACATGATCTGCGTGGTGCGCTTCCAGGGGCCGTCCGCCAACGGCATGCCCGAGCTGCACTCGCTCACCCCCACGCTCGCGGTCCTGCAGGACCGGGGGCTCAAGGTCGCGCTGGTGACGGACGGGCGCATGTCCGGCGCCTCGGGCAAGGTGCCCTCCGCGATCCACGTCTGCCCGGAGGCCGCGCATGGCGGGCCGCTGGCGAAGGTGATGGACGGGGACGTGATCCGCGTGGACGCCGTGGCCGGCACGCTCGACGTGCTGACCGAGGGCTGGGAGGCGCGGGAGGCGGTGATGCCGGACCTTTCGGCCAACCGCGTGGGCATGGGCCGCGAGCTGTTCGAATCGTTCCGCACCACGGTCGGTCCGGCCGATGCGGGCGCCTGCTCGGTCTATGGCGCGCATGTCGCCCATGCCGCGCATGCCGTGGAGCCCGCGGAATGACCCCGGCCGAGGCCTCCGCCGCCTCCGAACGGCTCTGCCGCCTCGCCCCGATCATCCCGGTGCTGGTGGTGGAGGACGCCGCCCACGCCGCCATCCTCGCCGAGGCGCTGATCGAAGGCGGGCTGCCGGTGCTGGAGGTCACGCTCCGCACGCCCGCCGCGCTCGACGTCATCCGCGAGATGGCGCGCGTGCCGGGCGGGCACGTGGGCGCGGGCACGCTCCTGACCCCCGCGGACGTGGAGGCCGCGCTGGCCGCCGGCGCGACCTTCGGCGTCTCCCCCGGCGCCACGGACCGCCTGCTGGACGCCTGCGAGGCGAACGGCCTGCCGCTCCTGCCCGGCGCGGCCACCGCGACCGAGGCGATGGCCCTCCTCGAGCGCGGCTACACGGTGCAGAAGTTCTTCCCCGCCGAGGCGTCGGGCGGCGCGGCCGCGCTCAAAGCCATCGGCGCGCCGATCCCGCAGGTGCGCTTCTGCCCGACCGGCGGCGTCACGCTCGCCAACGCGCCCGGCTACCTCGCACTGCCGAACGTTCTCTGCGCCGGCGGCTCCTGGGTCGCGCCGAAGGACGCCGTCGCCTCCGGGGATCGCGCACGCATCACAGCCCTGGCGTCCGAGGCCGCCGCCCTGCCCCGAGGCTAGCGGCGCTGGCGGCGGCCTGCCATACCCCCCCGAACGGGGCGGGAACATCGGGGCGCGGCATGGCGGACGACCTACTGGGCACGGGCGGCGAGCCCGCCTATGGCGCAGCGCAGATCGAGGTGCTGGAGGGGCTCGAGCCCGTCCGCAAGCGCCCCGGCATGTATATCGGCGGCACCGACGAGCGCGCCCTGCACCATCTCGTGGCCGAGGTGCTCGACAACGCCATGGACGAGGCCGTCGCCGGCCACGCCACCCGCATAGAGGTCGAGCTCCACGCGGACGGCTCGGTCACCGTTCGCGACAACGGCCGCGGCATCCCGGTGGAGGAGCATCCCAAGTTCCCCGGCCGCTCCACGCTCGAGGTGATCCTCTGCACCCTCCACGCCGGCGGCAAGTTCGGCGGCGATGCCTACGAGACCTCCGGCGGCCTGCACGGGGTCGGCATCTCGGTCGTCAACGCGCTCTCGGACGCGCTCACGGTCGAGGTCGCGCGCGACCGGCGCCTCTGGCGGCAGTCCTTCTCGCGCGGCCTGCCGCTGGGCCCGGTCGAGGAGGTCGGCGCCGCCCCCAACCGGCGCGGCACCACCGTCACCTTCCATCCCGACGCGCAGATCTTCGGCGGCCTCGCGCTGAAGCCCGCGCGCCTGCACGCGCCGCGCGGTCGAAGGCCTACCTCTTCGGCGGGGTCGAGATCCGCTGGAAGCACCACCAAGGAGGAGAGACGTTCCGGCCGAGGCCACGTTCCGCTTTCCCGGCGGACTGGCCGACCACCTGACCGAGACCCTGGGCGCCGCGCCGACCTATTCGGACGCGCCTTTCGCCGGGAAGGTCGCCTTCCGCGAGCGGTTCGGCGTCGCGGGCTCGGTCGAGTGGGCGGTGAACTGGACCCCCGCGCGCGACGGGTTCACGCGCTCCTACTGCAACACCGTGCCCACGCCCGAGGGCGGCACCCACGAGGCCGGGTTCTGGGCCGCGATCCTCAAGGGCGTGAAGGCGCACGGCGAGCTGGCCGGGATGCGCAAGGCCGCGCAGATCACGCGCGAGGACCTGATCGCCGGCGGCTGCGCCATGGTGTCCTGCTTCGTGGCCGAGCCCGAGTTCGTGGGGCAGACCAAGGACCGCCTCGCCACGCAGGCCGCCGCCCGCATGGTCGAGGCCTCCGTGCGCGACCGCTTCGACACCTGGCTCGCCGGCGACACCCGCGCGGCGGGCGCGATCCTCGACTTCCTCGTCCTGCGCGCCGAGGAGCGCCAGCGCCGCCGCGCCGAGAAGGAGACGCAGCGCAAGTCCGCCACCAAGCGCCTGCGCCTGCCGGGCAAGCTGGTCGACTGCTCCTCCGCCACCCGCGAGGGGACCGGAGATCTTCCTCGTGGAGGGGGACTCGGCCGGCGGCTCGGCCAAGATGGCGCGCGAGCGCAGGAACCAGGCGCTGCTGCCGCTCCGGGGCAAGATCCTCAACGTGCTCGGCGCCGCCTCCTCCAAGCTGGGCTGCAATCAGGAGATATCGGATCTGACGCAGGCGCTCGGCTGCGGCATGGGCTCCCGCTTCGCGCTGGAGGACCTGCGCTACGAGAAGGTCATCATCATGACCGACGCGGACGTGGACGGCGCCCACATCGCCGCGCTCCTGATGACGTTCTTCTACACCCAGATGCGCGGCATGATCGACGCCGGCCACCTCTACCTCGCCTGCCCGCCGCTCTACCGCCTGACGCAGGGGGCCAAGCGCCTCTACGTCGCCGACGACGCCGCCAAGGACCGGATGATGGCCCGCGGGCTGGGCGGGAAGGGCCGCATCGACGTCCAGCGCTTCAAGGGCCTGGGCGAGATGGACGCCAAGGACCTCAAGGAGACCACCATGGACCCCGCGACCCGCACGCTGATCCGGGTGTCGGCCGGCGAGGACGGGACCGAGGGGCTGGTGGAGCGGCTGATGGGCAAGCGGCCGGAGATGCGGTTCGCGTATATCCAGGAGAACGCGGCGTTCGTGGAGGAGTTGGATGTATGAGGAAATGCGCTAGACACTAAGCTCGGAACTCTGGATAATGTGAGGACGAACGGCTAGCCGTTCGTCCTCGTGTTACCGTCGCGGCCGGGTTTCAATCAGCTCGACGGGTAGCTGCGACAGTGGGCGACTACCCACTCCCACCGACCAAACCGAAACCGGACGTATGAGCTTACGCTCACCGGTTTCGGCCAGGCACATGTGATCATCGCGAACTCCTTCGCAGTTTCCGGGTTTGTCCCGGACCACCGGAGGTGCCCCTTTGCCCCACCAGAACTGGTCGTCTGGGCCTTTGGTGCTCGCTAACCACACAAGACTTCTACCAGACGCGTCAGAGCAAGACAACGGTGGAGTCCGCGGTATTCTATAGCCATAGTCTGGAGGCAAGTAGCCGGCTCCACG
Source organism: uncultured Alphaproteobacteria bacterium (assembly GCA_963832275.1). GTDB lineage: Bacteria > Pseudomonadota > Alphaproteobacteria > Rhodobacterales > Rhodobacteraceae > Hasllibacter. Next base: position 1,723,340 of record CAWHTQ010000019.1, on the reverse strand, counting down.
TGCCGAGGGATGGCCAAAATGACGAACGAAATGAGGAAGTTAGTCGAAGCGGTAAAACTTCGGCTTGCTAATGTGCAGGAGGAAATATCTCGCCTGCGTGCTAATCTGGAGCAGTGCACAATAGAAGAGGCGGCACTAAAGTCCTTCATCGAGAAGACTGATGTTACCCCGGCAGAATCGGAGCGGGTTAGTCGTTCGCCCCGTTCTTCGGATGCAGTCGATCGACGTCAGAACCGTCGACGTGACGGAAGAACAATCAAAGATATGGTGATAGATGGCTTGACGTTCCGGGATGGGTCAGGAACTTCAGGAGAAATTCTGACATGGATTGAGCAAGACTTTGGCGAGAGCCTTCCGCGATCCTCACTGTCTCCACAGCTTTCAAGACTTAAGGATGAGGGACGGCTGGTCTACAATCGAGAGACGAGACTTTGGATGCTCGCAGATCGAACTCCTTCTGAACCAAAAGCTTAGAGACGTTATTTGCCCCCCGCCCTCCTTATGCTCCTCGCCGGCATCGGCATCCCCATCCTCGCCGCCCTCAACGCACGGCTCGGCGGCAACATCGGCTCGCAGGCCCCAGCCGGGGTGGTGCTGTTCGCCATGGGGCTGGGCGCGGCCTGCGCATCGTCGCTCTACAAGGGGCCGGCGCTCGCCCGGGTGCCGGGGCGCCCTATGCTAGGGTGATGCGCCGCCTCCTCGCCGCCCTCGCCCTGCTCGCCGCCCTCGCCCCGCCCGCGGCGGCGCAGGAGGTCGTGCCTCTCGAGCTCGTCCTCCTGGCCGACGCCTCGGGCTCCATCACGAATGCTGAGATCGCGTTCCAGAGGCGGGGCTACGCGGCCGCCCTGCGCTCGCCGGAGGTGGCCGCGGTGATCGCCGCCACGGGGGGCGTCGCGGTCACCTACGTGGAGTGGGCGGCGGATACCGGGCTGGTCGCGCCCTGGACGGTCCTGCGCACCGAGGCCGACGCCGAGGCCTTCGCCGAGCGGCTCCTCGCCCCGCCGCGCATGGCCTCGGGGCGCAACGCCATCGGGCGGGCGCTCCTCTCGGCGCTCGCGCTGATGGAGGCGAACGACGTCCAGGGCCTGCGCCGCGTGGTCGACTTCTCGGGCGACAGCATCAACAACTATTCCGGCCCCTCGGTGGCCGAGGCCCGCGCGCGGCTCGTGGACGCCGGGGTGACGATCAACGCGCTCGCGCTGGCCTGCCGGACCTGCGACGTGCCGCGCCCGGGGCTGGAGGACGCCTATCGCGAGCAGCTGATCGGAGGGCCCGGCGCCTTCGTCGTCGCGGTGGAGGCCGAGGAGAGCTTCGCCGAGACCGTGGAGCGCAAGCTCCTGGCCGAGATCCTGCTGGGCGCGCTGCGCTAGGCCGGCACGAGGCGGCCCGCGTCGAGGCGCAGCACCCGGTCCATCCGGTCCGCCAGCGCCAGGTTGTGCGTCGCGATGAGCGCGCCCATCCCCGTGCCGCGCACCAGGGCGGTCAGGGCGTCGAACACCGTCTCGGCGGTGCCGGGGTCGAGGTTGCCGGTCGGCTCGTCCGCCAGCAGGAGCGCCGGCCCGTTGGCCAGCGCCCGGCAGAAGGCCACGCGCTGCTGCTCGCCGCCCGAGAGCGCCGCCGGACGGTGGCCGCGCCGGGGCCGGAGGCCGACCGCGTCCAAGCAGCTCGTCCGCCCGCGACTCGGCGTCCCGCCGGGGCACGCCATTGGCGAGCTGCGGCAGGACCACGTTCTCAAGCGCCGTGAACTCCGGCAGGAGGTGGTGGAACTGGTAGACGAAGCCCAGCCGCTCCCGCCGAACGCCCGTGCGCGCGCCGGGGCCGAGCCCGGTCGCGTCCACGCCCCCGATGGCGATGGTCCCCGCGTCCGCGGAATCCAGCAGGCCGGCGACGTGCAGCAGCGTGGACTTGCCGGCGCCGGAGGGGGCGACCAGGGCCACGATCTCCCCCGAGGCGACGCGGAGCGACACGCCGCGCAGCACCGCGAGATCCCCGTAGCCCTTGACGATGCCGTCGAGCCGCAGCGCCTCACTCATAGCGCAGCGCCTCGACCGGGTTCATGCGCGCGGCCCGCCGCGCCGGGAAGATGGTGACCACGAAGCTGAGGAACAGCGACAGGGCGACAGCGGCGCCCACGTCCTGCCAGCGCAGGATCGCCGGCAGGCGGTAGAGGCCCCGGATCGACGGGTCCCAGATGCCGCCCCCCGCGAGCCAGTTCACCAGCCCGAAGATGCGGTCCACCTGCCAGACGAAGAGGCAGCCCAGCGCCACGCCCGCCGCCGTGCCGAGCAGCCCGACGCCGGCGCCGCAGATGAAGAAGACGCGCAGGATCGTGCCCTCGGTCAGGCCCATGGTGCGCAGGATGCCGATGTCGCGGCCCTTGTTCTTCACCAGCATGATCAGGCCCGAGACGATGTTCATCGCCGCGATCAGGACGAGGACCGAGAGGATGACGAACATCACGTCGTCCTCGATGTCGAGCGCCCGGAGGAAGGCGCCGGACTGGTCCCGCCAGGTCCACAGGGTCGTGCCATCCCCGCCGGCGGCGAAGAGCGCCGGGGCGAGCGCGTCCACCGCCTCGGGGGCGTCCACCATGACCTCGATCTCGTCGGCGGCCCCCTCGCGGTTGAAGAAGCTCTGCGCCTCGGTCAGGGGCATGTAGATGCGCGTCCGGTCGATGTCCCAGCGGCCGGCGGTGAAGACGTGGACGACCTCGTAGCTGCCCACGCGCGGCGAGGTGCCGAAGGCCGTGCGCGCGCCATCGGGGGAGAGGAGGCGCACCGGATCGCCCAGCGACAGGCCCAGCTCGCGCGCGACGCCCGATCCGATGGAGACGCCCCCCTCGAAGCGCTCGAGGGTGCCCAGCTGCGCCTCGGGATCGGCGACGCGGGGGATCGCCGCCAGGTCCGCGGGCGAGATGCCCAGGACCTGCACGCCCATCGAGTAGCCGCGGCTCGTGGCCAGGACGCTGCCGCGCACCAGGGGCGCCGCGCGGTCCACGCCGGGCACCGCGCGCAGACGGTCCGCGAGGGCCTCGTAATCGGCGATGCGGCGATCCGCGCTGCCCGGGTCGGGCACCTGGTACACGGTGACGTGCGCGCCCGAGCCCAGGATCGTGTCCACGAACTCGGCCCGGAAGCCCGCCCGCACCCCGAGCGTCGCGATCAGGGCGAAGACCGCGAGCGCGATGCCGATGAGGGAGATCCAGGTCATCGCGCTGACGCCGCCCTCGGCGCGGCGGGCGCGCAGGTAGCGCCAGGCGATCAACCATTCGAAGCGGGCGAAGGGGGGTGTGGCGGCCATGCGCGCCGGGATGGGCGGGGCGCGGCGCGCGGTCAAGGCGCGGCCGGCCGCCGCCGGCACCGCGCACGCCGAAAGGGGCGCTCGCCGAACCCGGCGCGCCCTATGATCGATGCTCCCCCGGGGTGGCCCACCCGCAGGGTGTGAAGGGGACGCGGCGCCGCGTGGCGCGGGGGCCGGATCGGGGCGTCACCCCCGCCGTTCTCACCGGTGAGACACGAGCGCGCCGGCCGGCCGCTACACCGGCCGAGGCGCTCCGAGATCCCGCTGTCCTTCGATGCGATCGCGGGGGGCGTTATGCCCCGCCAGGATGAACGCCACGTTGTGGCACCGCGCGGTCAGCGCCCCGCCGCGAGCGTCGCCGACAGCGCCTCGATCGGCGCGGGCCCCAGCATGCCCGGCGGGGCGTAGGGATCGCTCACCGCCCAGATCAGGAACGCGACGCCCCCCGCATAGGCGCCGAACGCCCCGATCAGCAGCCCGTTCAGCACGGTCGCCGGCCAGGTCAGGAACGTCGCCGCGACCAGCGCCAGCCCAGCCGCCGCCGCCCACCAGAACAGCGCCGTCGGCCCGCCCGCGCCCCCGTGCCCGACCCGCGCGTCGCGCAGGGCCGCCACCGCGCGCACGTCCTCCAGCATGTGCGCGCGCAGGGACGCCTGGCGCGGGCTCCCCTCGGGCAGGTCGAGCACGACGGCGTAGATCCCGTCCCACGCCGCCCAGGCCGCGGGGGTCAGGCCCTCGCCGGCCGCCATGGACGCCCATTCCGCGCGCGCGACTTCGGCCAGGTAGCGCTCCACCAGCGGCCGGATCGGGTCCGCGTCCGGGCCGTGGCGGCCGGCGTCGGCATGGATGTCGGCCAGCGCGCTCGCCTCGCGCACCAGCTCGCCGCGCAGGTCGCGGTACTCGCCGAGCTGCCCGGCGAAGACGAGGCCCAGGATCAGCCCGTGCAGCCCCGCGATGCGGAACGCCACCGCCCCGGCCAGGTCGCGCGTGTCCTCGACGTGCAGCTGGCGCAGCACCGCCCGCGCGGCGAGCCAGATGGCGATGACCGCCGCGGCGCAGCCGGCCGAGAACGCCGCCCCGAGCGCGAGCGTCGCGCCCATCCCTAGCCCTCGAGCACCGCCGCGATGCCGTAGGCGCCCGCGACCCGCGCCAGCGCGCCCGCGGGGCTCATCTCCTCGGTCTCGCCGGTGGCGCGGCGCGTCACCTCGACCAGCCCGTTCTTGAGACCCCTCGGCCCGACAGCGATGCGCCAGGGCAGGCCGATCAGGTCCATGGTCGCGAACTTGGCGCCCGCGCGCTCGTCGGTGTCGTCGTGCAGGGGATCGAGCCCCAGCGCGATCATCCCGGCCTCCAGCGCGTCGCAGGCGGCGTCGCAGGCGGCGTCTCCCTGGCGAAGGTTGACGATCCCGGCGTGGAACGGCGTCACGCCCTCGGGCCAGACGATGCCCTTGTCGTCGTGGCTCGCCTCGATGATCGCCCCGACGAGGCGGCTCACGCCGATGCCGTGGCTGCCCATGTGGACCGGCACGGGCTTGCCGTCCGGCCCCTGCACGGTGGCGCCCATGGGCTCCGAGTACTTCGTGCCGAAATAGAAGATCTGACCGACCTCGATGCCTCGCGCGGTGCGGCGGCGCTCCTCGGGCAGCTTGGCGAACTCCGCCGCGTCATGGGTCTCGTCCGTTCGCGCGTAGCGGGTGGTGAACTCCTCAAGCACCGCGGCGCACTGCGCCTCGTCGTCGTAGTCGATCTCCCGGTCGCCGAAGGTGAGGTCCGTGACGGCCGAATCGTAGAACACCTCGCTCTCGCCGGTCTCGGCCAGGACCAGGAACTCGTGGGTGTAGTCGCCGCCGATCGGCCCGCCATCCGCGCGCATCGGGATCGCCTGCAGGCCGAGGCGCTCGTAGGTGCGCAGGTAGCTCACGAGGTGCCGGTTGTAGGCGTGGAGCGCGGCCTCCTTGGTCAGGTCGAAATTGTAGCCGTCCTTCATCAGGAACTCGCGCCCGCGCATCACCCCGAAGCGGGGTCGCATCTCGTCGCGGAACTTCCACTGCACGTGGTAGAGCGTCAGCGGCAGGGTCTTGTAGCTGCTGACATGGCTGCGGAAGATGTCGGCGATCATCTCCTCGTTGGTCGGCCCGTAGAGGAGGTCGCGGTCCTGCCGGTCGCGGATGCGCAGCATCTCGGCGCCGTAATCGTCGTAGCGCCCGCTCTCGCGCCAGAGATCCGCAGGCTGGATCGTCGGCATGAGGACGGGGATGTGCCCGGCGCGCTGCTGCTCCTCCTCGACGATGCGCTGCACGTTGCGCAGGACGCGCAGGCCGAGCGGCAGCCAGGAGTAGATGCCAGCCGCCGCCTGCTTGATCATCCCCGCCCGCAGCATCAGCCGATGGGAGGCGATCTGCGCCTCGGCCGGGGTCTCCTTCAGGACGGGCAGGAAGTAGCGGGAGAGGCGCATGGGGGGCTCCGGGGCGGCTGCGGCCCTCGCGTATCGCCGCGCCCGCCGCCCCGCAACCGGCGGGCCGCCGCCGCCCCGCGATCGCGGGATCGGCGGGGGGGTGACATCGGCGATCCGGCGCTAGGTTCCCCTACGTAGACCTGATGCCGCCCCGCGGGCGGCCAAACGACGGAGACGCTCCATGACCATCCGCACCATCCTCGGCGCCGCGGCGCTGACCGCCCTGGCCGCCGGCGCGAACGCCCAGTCCATCACCGAGATCGCCTCCGGCGACGACCGGTTCGAGACCCTCGTCGTGGCGGTGACGACCACGGGCCTCGCGCAGACGCTGGCCGGGCCGGGCACGTTCACCGTCTTCGCGCCCACCGACGCCGCGTTCGAGAAGTTCCCCGACGGCGCGGTCGCGGGCCTGCTGGAGCCTTCCGCGCGCGACACCCTGACCTCGATCCTGACCTATCACGTGCTGGGCACCGAGATCCCCTCCTCCGCGATCCCCGCTGGCAGCACCGCGGTGCAGCCCCTCTTCGCGCGCGCCAACCTGTGCGTGACCAGCGCGGACGGCGTGACCATCGCCGACGGGGCCGGCCAGGTCGCCAACGTGATCGTCGCGGACATCGAGGCCGACAACGGCGTCATCCACGTGATCGACACCGTCCTGATCCCCGGCCCGAACCCGGCCTGCGGCTGATCGGCGGCGCCGTCGCGACGGGCGGCGCGCGCCTTGCGCACGGCCCGCCCGCCGCCATAGATCGGGGCGGTCCCGGTCCGGGGCCGCGAGGAGCCGCCGATGGCCGTCCCGATCCGACGACAAGCGATATGGTGGGGCGCGGTGGCCCTGGCCACGGCGGCGATCCTCTGGGCGCTCGGGGACGTCATCCTCCCCTTCGTCCTGGGCGGGGCGGTGGCCTACTTCCTCGACCCGGTGGCCGACCGGCTCGAACGGCTGGGCCTGTCGCGCGCGCTCGCGGTCCTGGTCATCACCATAGTCGCGATCCTCCTGTTCGTGGCCGTCGTGATCCCCGCGGTCCTGACGATCGACGACCAGATCCGCAGCCTGATCGCCACCGGCCCGGCCTTCGTCGAGAGCATCATCGACCCCGAGGGCCCGTTCATCCGTCGCTTCCCCGCGCTCGCCGAGTATCGCGGCCGGATCGAGAGCACGCTCATCGCCGGGGCCGAGGCGCTGCGCGAACGGGGCGGCGCCATCGTCTCGGGCCTGCTGACGGCCGGGCGCGGCCTCCTGGGGATGGTCCTCCTCCTGGTGATCGTGCCGGTGGTGGCGGTCTATCTCCTGCTCGACTGGGACCGCATGGTGGCGCGCATCGACGCGCTCCTGCCGCGCGAGCACGCGCCCACGATCCGCGCCCTCGCCGGGCAGATCGACCGCACGCTCTCCAGCTTCATCCGCGGCCAGGGCACGGTGATGCTGATCCTCGGCGCGTACTACGCCACCGCGCTGGCGGTGACGGGGCTCAATTTCGGGGTCATCGTCGGGGCGCTCGCGGGGCTGCTGACCTTCATCCCCTATGTCGGCGCGATCGTCGGCGGGGGGCTCGCGATCGGCCTCGCGCTGTTCCAGTTCTGGGGCGAGTGGTGGATGGTCGCGATCGTCGCCGCGATCTTCGTCTCGGGCCAGTTCATCGAGGGCAACTTCCTCACCCCCAAGCTGGTGGGCGGCTCGGTCGGGCTGCACCCCGTCTGGCTCCTCTTCGCGCTCTCGGCCTTCGGGGCGCTGTTCGGCTTCGTCGGCCTCCTCGTGGCGGTGCCGGTCGCCGCGGCCCTGGGCGTGGTCGCGCGGTTCGTGGCCGAGCGCTACACCGCCTCGCCGCTCTATCTCGGGACCACCGCGCCGGCGGAGCCGCGCCCGCCGGAGGGGCGGTGACGCAGCTCGCGCTCGACCTTCCTCTGCGCCCCGCGCTCGGCCGGGAGGATTTCGTCGTCTCGCCCGGCGCCGCCCCCGCGCTGGCCCTGCTCGACGACTGGGCGCGCTGGCCCTCGGGGCGCGCCGCCCTGACCGGGCCGCAGGGTTCGGGCAAGTCGCACCTGGCGCATGTCTGGGCCGAGGCCGCCGGCGCGCGCGTCGCGGAAGCGGGCGCGGCGCCTGGGCTCGCCGCGGACCTGGCGCGCGGCGGGGGGCCGCCTGCCCTCGCGCTGGAGGACGCGGCGCCAGAGGGGCCCGCCGCGGAGGCCGCGCTCCTGCACCTGATGAACGCCGCCGCCGAAGCCCGGCGCCCCCTCCTCCTGACGGGGCGGGCGCCGCCCGCCCGCTGGCGCGTCGCCCTGCCGGACCTCGCGAGCCGCCTCGCCGCGACCCTGCCGATCGAGGTGCCGCCGCCGGACGACGCGCTGCTGACCGCCCTCCTGGCCAAGCACTTCGCCGACCGCCAGATCGCGCCGCCCCGCGGCCTGGTCTCCTGGCTCGCCCTGCGCATCGAGCGCAGCGCGGCGGCCGCGCAGGACGCGGTCGCCCGCCTGGACGCCGCCGCCCTCGAACGCGGCCGCGACGTGTCCGTCCCCCTCGCACGGGAGGTCCTGCGCCTATAGATACGGGGCAGCGGCGCGCAGGAGGACCCATGACCGAGACCGACTTCCTCGATGCGCCGCGTCCGGCCCCTTCGAGCCTGCCGGACCTTGCCCGCGACGGGCCGTCCCGGTTCTTCAACCGGGAGATGTCCTGGCTGGCCTTCAACTGGCGCGTCCTCGAGGAGGCCGAGACGATCCGCGTGCCCCTGCTCGAGCGGCTGCGCTTCCTCTCGATCAGCGCCGCGAACCTCGACGAGTTCTACACGGTGCGCGTCGCCGGCCTGCGCGAGCTGGCCCAGGCCGGCAAGACCGCGCCGGGCGACGACGGGCTCTCCCCGGCCGAGCAGCTCGCCCTGATCGACGCCGACGCCCGCCGCCTGATGGAGCGTCAGCAGGCCGTCCTGATCGAGCTGCGCGCGCAGATGGCCTCGATCGGCATCTGCCTGCTGACGGGCGCGGACCTCTCCGGGGCGGACCGGGAGCATGTCCGCACGACGTTCCTGGAGACGATCTTCCCGGTCCTGTCGCCGCTCGCGATCGACCCCGCGCACCCCTTCCCCTTCATCCCCAACGCCGGGTTCTCCCTGGCGCTGGAGATGGCGCGCCGCGGCGCCCGCGACCTGCAGGCCCTGCTGCCGATCCCGGCCAAGCTCGACCGGTTCGTGCGGCTGCCCGACGCGGAGGGCGCCGCCCGCTTCCTCCCGCTCGAGGAGGTGCTTCTGCTGCACATCGACGCGCTCTTCCCCGGCTACAAGGTGAAGGGCCACTGCGCGTTCCGCGTCCTGCGCGACAGCGACCTCGAGGTCGAGGAGGAGGCCGAGGACCTCGTGCGCGAGTTCGAGACCGCCCTCAAGCGCCGCCGCCGCGGCGAGGTGATCCGCCTGACGCTCAGCGCCGGGGCGCCCGCCCGCCTGCGCCGCACCGTGATGGGCGAGCTCGGCGTGGACGACGGCGAGGTGATCGAGATCGAGGGCATGCTCGGCCTCGCGGACCTCTCGGGCCTGGTGCTCAAGGAGCGGCCGGACCTCCTGTGGCCCCCCTTCGCCCCGCGCGTGCCCGAACGGGTGCAGGACCACGAGGGCGACATGTTCGCCGCCATCCGGCAGAAGGACATGCTCCTGCACCACCCCTACGAGACCTTCGACATGGTCGTGCGCTTCATCGCGCAGGCCGCCTTGGACCCGGACGTGGTGGCGATCAAGCAGACGCTCTACCGCACCTCCGCCGACAGCCCGGTGGTCGACGCGCTCTGCGAGGCCGCCGAGGCGGGCAAGGCCGTGACGGCGCTGGTGGAGCTCAAGGCGCGCTTCGACGAGGCCGCCAACATCCGCCAGTCGCGCAAGCTGGAGAGGGCGGGCGCGCACGTCGTCTACGGGTTCATGAACTACAAGACCCATGCCAAGATCAGCACCGTCGTGCGGCGCGAGGGCGCGGCCCTGCGCACCTACACCCATTTCGGCACGGGCAACTACCATCCCATCACCGCGCGCATCTACACGGATCTCTCGCTCTTCACCTGCGATCCGGCGCTGGGGCGGGACGCGACCAAGGTCTTCAACTACCTCTCCGGCTCCGCCCCGCCCGAGGGGCTGGAGACGCTGCGCATCTCACCGGCGGAGATGAAGCCGTTCCTGATCGACATGATCGGGCGCGAGGCGACCCTGGCGCGCGCCGGCCGTCCGGCGGCGATCTGGGCGAAGATGAACTCCCTCATCGAGCCGGACGTGATCGACGCGCTCTACGCCGCCGCGGAGGCCGGCGTGCGGATCGACCTGGTGATCCGGGGCATCTGCGGGCTGCGCCCCGGCGTCGCGGGCCTCTCGGAGACGGTGCGCGTCAAGTCCATCGTCGGGCGGTTCCTGGAGCACAGCCGCATCGTGTGCTTCGGCGCGGGCACGGGCCTGCCGTCGCGCAAGGCGCGGGTGTTCATCTCCTCCGCCGACTGGATGGGCCGCAACCTCTCCCGGCGGGTCGAGACGCTGGTCGAATGCCAGAACCCCACCGTGAAGGCGCAGATCGTGAGCCAGATCATGGCCGCCAACCTCGCCGACACGGCGCAGTCCTGGGTGCTGCGCCCCGACGGGACCTATCACCGCCCCGATCCCGGCGAGGACGCGTTCTCCTGCCATCGCTTCTTCATGGAGAACCCGTCCCTCTCGGGCCGCGGCACGGCGGGCGCCTCGGACGTGCCGGCCCTGACCCACGCGGCGGAGTAGCCCTGGCCGATCGGCATTTGACGGCGGCGTCCCGGCGCGCCACCGTCGCGGCGCGCAGACGGGGACCGCGATGCCAGACGACCACGCCACGGGCGACGCTTCGCCGAACCCGTTCGGCCGCCCCCTCTTCGACGATCCCGCCGCGCGCGCGCTGGCCCGCGTCGGCGTCGTGGACGTCGGCTCGAACTCGGTGCGGCTGGTGGTCTTCGACGGCGCGGCCCGCTCGCCGGCCTACTTCTACAACGAGAAGGTCATGGCCGGGCTCGGCAAGGGCATGGCCGAGACCGGGCGCCTGCACCCCGAGGGGCGTGCGCGGGCGCTCGCGGCCCTGAGCCGGTTCAAGCTCCTGGCCGACGCGATGGGCATCTCGCCCCTGTCCACCGTGGCCACCGCGGCCGTGCGCGACGCCGCCGACGGCCCGGAGTTCCGCGCCGAGGTGGAGGCCGCGACCGGACTGCGGCTCTGGGTGGTGGACGGACGCGAGGAGGCACGCCTCTCGGCGCAGGGCGTGCTCCTGGGCTGGCCCCGCGCCACCGGCCTCGTCTGCGACATCGGCGGCTCGTCGATGGAGCTGGCCGAGGTGGCGGAGGGGCGCATCGGCCGGCGCGAGACGAGCCAGCTCGGCCCTCTCAAGCTGCAGGATCTCTCCAAGAAGGACCGCAAGGCGGCCATCGCGACCGGGATCGAGGCGCTGACCGGCGCCGTCGGCAAGCCGGCCGATCCGCTGTTCCTGGTGGGCGGCTCGTGGCGCGCCATCGCCCGGCTCGACATGCTGCGCCGGGGCTATCCGCTGCATGTCCTGCACGAGTACCGGATGACGCGCACCGACGCCAAGCGCACGATCAAGTGGATCGCCGAGAACGACATCGCCGACCTCAAGGCGCGCTCGAACCTCTCGGAGGCGCGCATCAGCCTGGTGCCCCTGGCCGGCGAGGTGCTCAAGGCGGTGCTGAAGGCCTACGCCCCCTCCGAGATCGCGATCAGCGCCTATGGCATCCGCGAGGGCATGCTCTACGAGCAGATGCCCCGCCGCCTGCGCGAGCGCGACCCCCTGATCGAGGCGGCGCGATTCTCGGAGGCGAAGGACGCGCGCCTGCCCGGCTTCGGGCGCACCCTGTTCGAGTTCCTGCGCCCGCTCTACCGCGGCGCCCGTCCCGCCCGCCTGCGCCTGGTGCGCGCGGCCTGCCTCCTCCACGACGTGACCTGGCGCGCGCATCCCGACTACCGGGCCGAGCTCTGCTTCGACAACGCGACGCGCGCCAATCTGGGCGGTCTCGACCATCCGGGACGGGTGTTCCTCGGCCTCGCGCTGATGCACCGCTACAAGAACGCGCGCGACGAGGATCGCTTCGGCGAGGTCCTGTCCCTGCTGGACGAGGACCGCATCCGCGCCGCCGAGCAGCTGGGGCGCGCCATGCGCTTCGGCGCCATGCTGTCGGTCGTGGAGCCCGGGCAGATGGGCGAGCTGCGCTGGTTCCCGAAGAAGAAGCGCCTGGAGTTCGTGATGCGCGCCGAGACCGCCGGCCTCTTCGGCGAGGTCGCCGAGGCACGTTTCGCCGCGCTCGCCGCCTCCCTCGGAGCCGAAGGCATCGCCCGCGTCGGCCGCGGCTGAGCGCGTCCCGCCCGCCGCAGGCGCGCCGAGGCCGCAGGCGAGGCCCGGCCCGGCCCGGCCCTTCGAGGCCGCAAGGGCGAGGCCGCCGCCAGCTAAAGTTCGATCTCATCCTCGCGCAGCGGCGGGTCGGCGGGGTCCTTGCGGCGGATGATGATGTCGCCATTGGGCAGCTTCTCGGGCGCCTCGTAGCGGTCGATCTCCCCGGCGAGCTCGCGGAGCTGGCGGAGCATCGGCGCCATCTCGTCGCCCAGCCCCTCCATCAGCATCCCGAAACCCCGCTCCATCAGGCCGAACCCCTCGTCTCCGTCCTGCGCGGCGGCGGGCAGGGCGAGGGTGGCGGCCAGCAGGAGGATGGCGATGCGTCTCATGCCGCCGAAACCCGCAGGACCCGTGCCGGGTTCCTCCGGCACCCCGGCGGCAGGGGCCGCGATCACGCCGCGCGCTCCCGGATCGCGTCCCAGGCGCGGTTCACCGCCACCAGGCGCTTCTCGGCCAGGGCGACCGCCTCCTTGGGCACGCCGCGGGCGGCCATGCGGTCCGGATGGGTCTCGCGCACCAGCGCGCGCCAGGCCTGCCGCGCGGCCGTCCTCCCCGCGCCCGGGTCCACGCCCAGGACGTCCCAGGGGTCGGCCTCGGCGCCCGGCACGTGCTGCGCGCGCAGGCGGGCGAAGCAGCGATCGCTCACGCCGAAGGCCGCCGCGGTGCGCTCGAGGAACGCGTCCTCCGCCGGATGGTAGCGCCCGTCCGCCATGGCGATGTGGAAGAGCCCGTCGAGCACGTCCGCGAGCGCGCCATGCCCCTGCCCGAACATGGAGGCGATGCGCGCGGCGTAGGTCTCGAACCCGGCGACGTCGCGGCGCGCGAGGTCGAACACGCGGGCCGCGCCCGCCTCCGCCTCGGGGGGGATGTGGAACACCTCGCGGAAGGCCGCGACCTCGCCCCGGCTGACATGCCCGTCGGCCTTGGCCATCTTCGCGCCCAGGGCGATGACGGCGATGGTGAAGCCGACCGTGCGCTCGGGCGGCGTGCGCAGGCGCTCGAAGACGGAGGACAGCCCCTCGCCCGCCGCCAGCGCGGAGATCGCCTCGGAGATTCGCCGCCAGACCGACATGGTGTGATCCTAGCGCCCGCGTCCGCCCCTGTCAGCGCGGCGCGTCGCCCAGGACGCGCGCCCCGCCCGGCGCGTCGATCCGCGCGGCGATGGCGCGCGCGCCCTGCACGATGCGAAGGCGCGCGTCCTCGATGGGGAGGGCCGCGCGCAGGGCCTCCGCCTCCGGATGGCGCAGCTCCATCTCGGCGAGGCGGCAGCCCGAGTCCGACAGCCGCTCGAACGCGCCCGCGCCCAGCCATTGCAGGAGCATCGGGAACGCGCCGTCCATCGGCGGACGGGCCGTCACGCCCATGCGCCAGCGCAGGTCCCCGCGGGACAGCTGGGTCGCCTCGCCCGCCCCCTCCGGCGCGGCGGCGAGCGCGGCGTCCAGGTCGTCCACCCGCGCCGCCCAGTGCGTGAGCGCGGGCGCGCCCGCCGCGTCCAGCCCGAACCAGCGCGGCCGCCCCGGCGGCGGCGCGGCCGGGTCCGGCGCGATCACCTCGAGATAGCAGTCCGGCCCGAGCGACAGCAGCCGGTTATGCGTCGCCATGAGCGCGTGCCGCCCGCCGGGCCCCGGCGCCACGCCGAGCCGCTCCGCGACCCAGTCGGCGCCCGCGTCCAGATCGGCGCAGGTCACGACGAGATGGTCGATCCTCACTCGGCGGCCTCGGCCGGGCGCGCCGCGCGGATGAGGGCGAGCACCTCGCGGGCCGCATCGGGGATGTTGGTTCCCGGCCCGAAGATGCCCGCGACCCCGGCCTCGCGCAGGAAGGGGTGGTCCTGCGCCGGAATGACGCCGCCGCAGATCACGAGGATCTCGCCCGCCCCGGCGGCGCGCAGCGCGGCGATCAGCTTGGGCGCGAGCGTCCGGTGCGCCGCAGCCTGGGACGAGATGCCGACCACGTGCACGTCGTTGTCGAGCGCGTCCTGCGCCGCCTCCTCGGGGGTCTGGAACAGGGGGCCGACGTCCACGTCGAAGCCGATATCGGCGAAGGCGGTGGCGATGACCTTGGCGCCGCGGTCGTGGCCGTCCTGGCCCATCTTGACCACCAGCATCCGGGGGCGGCGCCCCTCCTCCTCGGCGAAGGCCTCGACATCGGACTGGATGGCCTCGTACCCGGCGTCGCCCTCGTAGGCGGCGCCGTACACGCCGGCGAGGGTCTTCACCTCGGCCCGGTGGCGCCCGAAGACGCCCTCCATCGCGTCCGAGATCTCGCCGACGCTGGCGCGGGCGCGGGCGGCCTCGACCGCGAGCGCCAGGAGGTTCGCGTCCCCGGCGGCGCCGGCGGCCAGCGCCTCCAGCGCCGCCGTCACGGCCCCATCGTCCCGCGCCGCGCGCACCCGCTCCAGGCGCGCGACCTGGCTGGCGCGCACGCCCTCGTCGTCGATGGTGCGGATGTCGAGCGGCTCCTCCTGCGGCAGTCGGAAGCGGTTGACCCCCACGACCACCTCCTCGCCGCGGTCCACCGCCGCCTGCCGCCGTGCCGCCGCCTCCTCGATGCGCAGCTTGGGCATGCCGGAGGCGACCGCCTTGGTCATGCCGCCGAGGTCGTCGACCTCCGCGATCAGATCGCGCGCCGCGGCGATCAGGTCCGCGGTCAGCGTCTCGACGTAGTAGCTGCCCGCGAGCGGGTCCACGACGCGGGTCACCCCCGTCTCGTGCTGCAGGATGAGCTGCGTGTTGCGCGCGATCCGGGCCGAGAAGTCCGTCGGAAGCGCCATCGCCTCGTCGAAGCTGTTGGTGTGCAGCGACTGGGTGCCGCCCAGCACCGCCGACATCGCCTCGTAGGCCGTGCGCACGACGTTGTTGTAGGGATCCTGCTCGGCGAGGCTCACGCCCGAGGTCTGGCAATGGGTGCGCAGCACGCTCGACCGGGGGTCCTCGGGCGCGAACTCGGCCATGATCTCGTGCCACAGGACGCGCGCGGCGCGCAGCTTGGCGGCCTCCATGAAGAAGTTCATGCCGATGGCGAAGAAGAAGGACAGGCGGGGGGCGAAGGCGTCGACGTCCAGGCCGCGGGCGACTGCGGTCCGCACGTACTCCTTGCCGTCCGCCAGGGTGAAGGCCAGCTCCTGGACCAGGTTCGCGCCGGCCTCCTGCATGTGGTAGCCCGAGATCGAGATGGAGTTGAAGCGCGGCATCTCGGCGCTCGTGAACTCGATGATGTCCGCCACGATCCGCATGCTCGGCTCGGGCGGGTAGATGTACGTGTTGCGGACCATGAACTCCTTGAGGATGTCGTTCTGGATCGTGCCCGAGAGGGCCGCCCGGTCCACGCCCTGCTCCTCCCCGGCGACGATGAAGGCGGCGAGCACCGGGATCACCGCGCCGTTCATGGTCATGGAGACCGAGACCCGGTCCAGTGGGATGCCGTCGAAGAGGAGCTTCATGTCCTCGACGGTATCGATGGCGACGCCGGCCTTGCCGACGTCCCCCGCCACGCGATCGTGATCGCTGTCATAGCCCCGGTGGGTCGCGAGGTCGAAGGCGACCGAGACGCCCTGCTGCCCGCCCTCGAGGGCGCGGCGGTAGAAGGCGTTGGACTCCTCGGCCGTGGAGAACCCGGCGTACTGGCGGATCGTCCAGGGGCGTCCGGCGTACATCGTCGCCTTGGGGCCGCGGGCGTAGGGCGCCTCGCCGGGCATGGCGCCCATATGGGGCAGGCCCTCCACGTCCCCGGGCCCGTGGACGGGGGCCACGTCGATCCCCTCGGGCGTGTGCCAGGTCAGGTCCTCGACCGGCCGGCCCTTCAGCTCGCGCGCCGCGCGCTCGGTCCAGGCGTCCCCGCGCGCCGCGCGCGCGGCCCGTGCGTCCTTGCGCTCCGTCATCCGCCTCGCTCCTTTGCCGCATCCGCCGGGGCCTTCGCAGGGCCCGCGTGCAGACTATATTGATCCCAGAAGGAGATCCCATGCACCGCGCCACCCATCCTAGCATCCGGCCCCCCCTCGCCGCCACGGCGCTCGCCGCGCTGACGGCGTTCGGCGCGCCCGCGGCCGCGCAGGACCGCGCGGCGGGGGCGGGCTCTCCGGACGGCGCAGCGGTGTCGATCGTCCAGGAGGACGCCGAGGCGGTCCCGTCCGACGGCGCCGCGCTCGCGGCCGCGCCGGCGCCCGAGCCGGTGCCCCTGCCCACCGGGCCCGGGGGGGCCACCGCCGCCGACCTGGCCTCCGCCGAGGCGTCCGCCCGGATCCTCGCGGCGCAGGACCCGCTCGCGGCCTGGGAGGCCGACCGCCTGCGCGTGCTGGCGCCGCCCGAACAGGGGCTGGCCCCGTTCCTCTGGCGCGCGCGGCCGGTCGTCGTCTTCGCCGACACGCCGGCCGACCCGGCCTTCCGGCAGCAGATGGCCTTCCTCGCCGAGCGGGCCGACGAGCTGGCCGAGCGGGACGTGGTGGTGATCGCGGACACCGACCCGGCCCAGCTCTCCGAGCTGCGCCGCCTGCTGCGCCCGCGCGGCTTCATGATGGCGCTGGTGGGCAAGGACGGCGGCGTGAAGCTGCGCAAGCCCTTCCCCTGGGACGTCCGCGAGCTGACCCGGTCGATCGACAAGATGCCGTTGCGGAAACAAGAGGTGCGGGCGCTGCGATAGCGCTGGACGTTCACTTTATGTTCTCCTAGGATGGGGTAAACGCGTCGCTCCCGGCCGGCGCGGCGTTGATCGCCGCCCGTCATGCGCCTATCTTCCCCGCGAGGAGGAGCGCATGCGCCGACCGTCCGAGTCTCGTCATCTGTCCGACCTCGCCTCCGACGCCCGTCGCGGCGGCGCGTCCGACGTGGCGCCGGAGGTCGATCCGGTGGCCCAGCTCCCGGCCATTCCCCTGACGCCTATCCCGGTGACCGGTCGGACGGGTCCGCGACCGGGGTACTGACCCCCGGCGCGATCACCTTCAACGCCGCGGCCTTCGTCTCGGCCTCGGCCTTTCCGTCCTGCGCGTAGACGTGGATCAGGTGCGTGGCGATCCGTCCGAAGCGGAACGCCTGCACCTTCATCTCCACGTAGTCGGCGTAGATCGCGCGCCGACGGTCGGGCGCGAGCCGCCCGAACGCGGCGGCGCGCATGTCGTCCGCCATCGCCTCGATCGCGGCGAGCTGCGCGTAATAGGCCACGATCGGATCGATGGTGACGCGCGGCAGGATCGACAGATCCTCCAGCGCCGAGCGGAACACCGTGTCGCCCCGCTCGCGCGGGATGAACGGAACGAAGCCCTCGTCCGCGTCCATCCGCGCCAGGAGGCGGGCGGCATCGCTGCGGATGCGCGCCTCGGCGCCGAGATTGGTCACCTGCACCCCGATCTCGGCGAAGAGCGCGCGGTGCAGGTCGCGCAGGCGCTCGGCGCGCAGGCCGCGCGCGGAGCGGCGGTCGCGGTAGCCGTTCACCAGCCAGCCCGCCGCCAGGAAGGCGCCCGCCACGACCGCCTGCCAGATGCGGGGATCGAGGCCGGCGAGCCAGGTCACGTCACTCGAACTCCAGGATGACCTCGTCCACCGCGAGGCTGTCGCCCGCGGCGGCGTGCACGGCGGCGACGCGGCCCGTCCGCTCGGCGCGCAGCACGTTCTCCATCTTCATCGCCTCCACGGTCGCGAGGCGCTGGCCGGCCTGGACCTCGTCCCCGGGGGCGACGTCGATCCGCACGAGGGTGCCCGGCATGGGGCACAGCAGCAGGCGGGAGGTGTCGGGCGGGGCCTTCACCGGCATCAGGGCCGCGAGCTCCGCCTGCCGCGGCGTGCGCACGTGCACGCGCAGGTCCGCGCCCCGGTGGCGCAGGCGGAAGCCCTGGGTGATGCGCTCGGCCCGGACGGCCATCGGCGCGCCGTCGACCTCGAGCCGGGCGAGGGTCATCCCCGGGCGCCAGTCGCTGACGACCCGGTGCGCGGCGCCGTCCGCGAGGCGGCAGGTCGCCCCGTCGGGATCGGCCTCGACGGTCAGCTCGAAGCGCGCGCCCGGCATCGTCACGACCCAGTCCGCGCCGACGACCCGCTCGTGGTTGTCCAGCCGGCCCGAGATGCGCGCGCGGCGGATCTCGGCGACGCGGTGCATGGCGGCGGCGCAGGCGGCGAGGCGGCGCAGCGTCTCCTCCGGCAGGGCGGCGCCCGCGAACCCGTCGGGGTACGCCTCCTCGATGAAGGCGGTCGTGATCTCGCCGGAGACGAAGCGCGGATGGTCCATCACCGCCGAGAGGAACGGCAGGTTGTGCCCGATGCCCTCGATCTCGAACCCGTCCAGGGCGCCGCGCATGGCCTCGATGGCGGCGGGGCGGTCCTGGCGCCCAGGTGCACAGCTTGGCGATCATCGGGTCGTAGAACATGGAGATCTCGCCGCCTTCGTAGACGCCGGTGTCGTTGCGCACGGCCGGTCCGGCGGCCCCGCCCCCGAGGGGGCCCGCGGCGCGCGCCTCCGGCGGGCGGTACCGGCTCAGCCGTCCGGTGGAGGGCAGGAAGCCGCGATAGGGGTCCTCGGCGTAGACGCGGGCTTCGATCGCCCAGCCGTCCAGGGCCACGTCGTCCTGGCCGAAGCCGAGGGGCTCGCCATCGGCGATGCGGATCATCTCGCGCACGAGGTCGATGCCGGTCACGAGCTCGGTCACGGGATGCTCGACCTGCAGCCGGGTGTTCATCTCCAGGAAGTAGAAGTTCCGGTCCCCGTCCACGATGAACTCGACCGTGCCGGCGCTGCGGTAGCCCACCGCCTGCGCCAGGGCGACGGCCTGCGCGCCCATGGCGGCGCGGGTCTCGGGGTCGAGGAACGGGCTCGGCGCCTCCTCGATCACCTTCTGGTTGCGCCTCTGGATGGAGCACTCGCGCTCGCCCAGGTGGACGCAGGCGCCGTGCGCGTCGGCGAGGACCTGGATCTCGATATGGCGTGGCTGGGTGACGAAGCGCTCGATGAACATCCGGTCGTCGCCGAAGGCGGCCATCGCCTCGTTCCGCGACGCGGCGAAGCCGTCGCGGCACGCCGCGTCGTCCCAGGCCACGCGCATGCCCTTGCCGCCCCCCCCGGCCGACGCCTTGAGCATCACCGGATAGCCGACCTGCCGGGCGATGCGCACGGCCTCCTCCGCGTCCCCGACCTCGCCCATGTGCCCCGGAACGGTGGACACCCCGGCCTCCGCCGCGATGCGCTTGGAGGTGATCTTGTCGCCCATCCTCTCGATCGCGCCCACGGGCGGGCCGACGAAGGCGACGCCCTCGGCCTCCAGCGCGCGGGCGAAGAGGGGGTTCTCCGACAGGAAGCCGTAGCCCGGGTGGACCGCCTGCGCGCCGCTGGCGCGGACCGCCTCCATCACCCGATCGATGTCGATATAGGATTGCGCGGCGGGGGGCGGGCCGATGCGCACCGCCTCGTCGGCCATGCGGACATGCAGGGCACGGGAATCGGCGTCCGAATGGACGGCGACGGTGCGGATGCCCATGGCGCGGGCGGTGCGGATGACGCGGCAGGCGATCTCGCCCCGGTTGGCGATCAGGATCTTGTCGAACATCGGGGCTCCGGGGAACGGGACGCGGCGAGGCCGCCCCGGCGGCGTGCCGGCGCGGCCCCAGGCGGCCGCGCGGGCGCGGGCGCGCCCGCGCGGGCCTCAGCGGCGGTTGACCACGCCCACGTCGTCGGCGAGCACGCCGGCCGTCGCGCCGATGCCGGCGCCGGCGACGATGTTCTCGTCGAGGATCGCGGCGGCGCTGGCGCCGATGACGGCGCCGCCGACGGCGCGCTCGGTATCGGTGGAGTTGGTGCAGGCGGCGGCCGCGAGCAGGACGGCCGGGACGGCCGCGAGGCGAAGGGATCGCATGGGGTGGGGCTCCTTGTCGGTTCGGGGCGCATCGTCGCACAAGGGCGCGCCGATTCAAGCGCCGATGGGGGCGTATCGGATGACGGCGGGGCCCGGCCGCGCTCCGCGCGCATCATCCCGGGCCCTCCGGCAGGCCGGGGAAGGACGCGCGCGCGCGCGCGCCGTCGACCCGGAGCAGGGCCTCGTAATCGGCCGGATCGAACGGATCGCTCGCGGGCAGCACCTCGCGCCCGATCAGCCAGGACAGGCGCCCGGCGTCGAGATTGCCGCGCTCGAACGGCTCGGTGCCGAACTGCGCCAGCAGGGCCGCGAGGAACGCCTCGTCGGCGCGCCGGTCGGCGGGGCGCCGGTCGGCATGGCGCTCGCGGCGCACGATGGGGGTCGCGCCCGCGGCGTTGCCCCGGCGCACCACGAACTGGAAGTCCGTCCCCGGCAGCCGCCCCGGAAAGCCCCGATGCTTCAGCATCGCGCGGCCGCCGGGGCGAACGGGTCAGACCTTGCCGGTGAAGACGGGCTCGGCGCTGACCGGCGCGGGATCGATGAAGACGGGCTCGGGCTCCGGGCGGGCGCAGGCGGCGGCGGCGAGGACGAGGGACAGGGCGAGGAAGGTGCGCATGTTGTGCTCCGTATGCGAGCCGCCACGGGGGATCCGGGCCGGCCTCGCGCCGTCGCTACAGGCATCGCGCGGCCGTGTCGCGCCCGGCCGCGCGGCGGCGTCGGCGTCTCTCCGCCGGTCACAGGGGAATGTTGTCGTGCTTCTTCCACGGATTCTCCAGGCGTTTGGTGCGCAGCGAGGCGAAGGCCCGGCAGATGCGGGTGCGGGTCTCCGCCGGCTCGATGACCTCGTCGACGAAGCCGCGCTCGGCGGCCTTGAACGGGGACGCGAACTCCGCCTCGTAGGCGGCGGCCCGGCGGGCGAGCGCCTCCGCGTCCCCCCGCTCGGAGCGGTAGAGGATCTCGGCCGCGCCCTTGGCCCCCATCACCGCGATCTCCGCCGTGGGCCAGGCGTAGTTGACGTCCCCGCGCAGGTGCTTGGAGGCCATCACGTCATAGGCCCCGCCATAGGCCTTCCGCGTGATGACCGTGACCTTCGGCACCGTCGCCTCGCCATAGGCGAAGAGGAGCTTGGCCCCGTGCTTGATGACGCCGCCGTATTCCTGCGCCGTGCCGGGCAGGAAGCCGGGCACGTCCACCAGCGTCAGGACCGGGATGGAGAACGCGTCGCAGAAGCGCACGAAGCGCGCGGCCTTCCGGGCGCTGTCGATGTCGAGGCAGCCGGCGAGCACCATCGGCTGGTTCGCGACCACGCCCACGGTGGAGCCTTCGAGCCGAATGAGCCCGATCAGGATGTTGCGCGCGAACTCGGCCTGCATCTCGTGGACGTCGCCCTCGTCGGCCAGGGCGCGCACGACCTCCATCATGTCGTAGGGCTGGCTGGCGCTCTCGGGCACGATCGTGGCGAGGGCCTCCACGCGCCGGTGGGGCGCGTCGAAGAAGGGGCGCACCGGCACCGGGGACCGGTTCGACAGCGGCAGGAAGTCGATCAGGCGCCGCGTCTCCGCCAGCGCCTCGACGTCGTTCTCGTAGGCCGCGTCCGCGACCGAGGACTTGCGCGTGTGGGTGAGCGCGCCGCCCAGCTCCTCGGCGGTGACGACCTCGCCGGTGACGGTCTTCACCACGTCGGGGCCGGTCACGAACATGTAGGAGCTGTCCTTCACCATCAGGATGAAGTCGGTCATCGCCGGGGAATAGACCGCGCCGCCCGCGCAGGGGCCCATGATCACGCTGATCTGCGGGATCACCCCCGAGGCGAGGACGTTGCGCTGGAACACCTCGGCATAGCCGCCGAGGCTCGCCACCCCCTCCTGGATGCGCGCGCCGCCCGAATCGTTGATCCCGACGATCGGCGCCCCGGCGCGCATCGCCATGTCCTGCACCTGGCAGATCTTCTGCGCGTGGGTCTCCGAGAGCGAGCCGCCGAACACGGTGAAGTCCTGCGAGAACACGTAGACCATGCGCCCGTTCACCGTGCCCCAGCCGGTGATCACCCCGTCGCCGGGCGGTCGGCTCGCCTCCATCCCGAAATCATGGCTGCGATGGGTGACGAAGGCGCCCCATTCCTCGAAGCTGCCCGGGTCGAGCAGCAGCTCGACGCGCTCGCGCGCCGTCAGCTTGCCGCGCGCGTGCTGCGCGTCGATCCGCGCCTGCCCGCCGCCCAGCGCGGCCTCCGCCCGCCGCGCCGAGAGCTCCCCCACGATGTCGCGCATTCCCCGCCCCCCGGCCCGGTCCCCGCTCAGGGGTCGCACGGGACGGGGGGCGGACCCAAGCCGAAAGCGGCGCGGCCCCGCGCAAGGTGCGCGGCCGCACAGGCCGGGCTGCGCGCGAGGGCCGTGGACGGCGCCCCGCCACGGACCTAGATCGTGCCGATGACAGGCGCCCCACAATCGCGATTCCTCGACCGGGCGACCGTGCCGCACATCTTCACGCTCATCCTGCTGGCGGGGCTGCCGGCGCTGTCGATGAACATCTTCCTGCCGTCCCTGCCCCTGATGACGGAGCATTACGACACCACCTACCGGGTGATGCAGCTCTCGGTCTCGCTCTATCTCGGGGTGAACGCGGCGCTTCAGGTGTTCATCGGACCGCTCTCGGACCGGTTCGGCCGGCGGCCCGTGGTCCTGACCAGCTTCGGGGTGTTCACCCTCGCCTCCGTCGGCTGCGCGCTGGCCCCCACGATCGAGGCGTTCCTCGTCTTCCGCATGATCCAGGCGGTCGGCGCCACCGGCCTCGTCCTGAGCCGCGCGATCGTGCGGGACATGGTGCCCCAGGCGCAGGCCGCGTCGATGATCGGCTACGTCACCATGGGCATGTCGGTCGTGCCGATGTTCGGCCCCGCCATCGGCGGCGCGCTCGACGAGACCCTGGGCTGGCAGTCGACGTTCTGGCTCATGGCGGCGCTGGGGGTGCTGGTGCTGTCGATCGCATGGCTCGACCTCGGGGAGACGCATCCGGGCGGCGGGCGGTCGTTCCGCAGCCAGGTCTCGGAATATCCCGAGCTCCTCTCCTCGCCCCGGTTCTGGGGCTACGTGGCGGCCGCGGCGTTCTCGTCGGGCACGTTCTTCGCCTATCTGGGCGGGGCGCCCTTCGTGGGCTCGCAGGTGTTCGGCCTCTCGCCCGCGCAGCTCGGGATTCTACTTCGGGGCGCCGGCGGTGGGCTACTTCCTGGGCAACTGGATGTCAGGGCGGTACTCGGTGCGCTTCGGGGTGAACCGGATGATCCTCTGGGGCACGGTCGCCACCGCCATCGGGCTCGCGCTGGCGGTCGCGCTGACGGTGGCGGGCCTGGGCTCGGCGGAGCTGTTCTTCAGCTTCATGACCTTCCTCGGGATCGGCAACGGCATGGTCCTGCCCAACGCCAACGCGGGCCTGCTGTCGGTGCGCCCGCACCTCGCGGGCACCGCCTCGGGCCTCGGCGGCGCGTCGATGATCGGAGGCGGCGCCGCGCTCTCGGCCTATGCCGGCACGGTGCTGGACGGGCCGTCCGGGGAGCTTCCGCTCCTGATGCTGATGACGCTGTGCTCGCTGATGGCGGTGGGCTCCATCCTCTTCGTCATACGGCGGGAGCGGCGCACGGGCGGGGTGGCGGCCGCGGAGTAGCGCGCCCGGCGGGTCGAGGGGCCTTCCGCCGCCCCGTGCGCCATGGAAGGATGCGCCCAGGAGGGCCGCCCATGTCCGTCGCCGAGATATTCGAGACCCTGGACTACGGCCCCGCCCCCGAGGCGGCGCAGCCCGCCATCGACTGGATCGCCTCCCATGACGGGCGTTTCGGGCATTTCGTCGGCGGCGCGTTCGGCGCTCCGGGCGAGACGTTCCCCACCCGCAACCCCGCGACCGGCGCCGCGCTCGCCGAGGTCACGCAGGGCACCGCGGAGGACGTCGCCGGGGCCGTCGCGGCCGCGCGCGCCGCGCAGCCCGCCTGGGCGGCGCTCTCCCCCCACGCCCGCGCGCGCCACCTCTACGCGCTCGCCCGCGGCCTGCAGAAGCACGCCCGCCGCTTCGCCGTCCTGGAATCGCTCGACAACGGCAAGCCCATCCGCGAGTCGCGCGACATCGACGTGCCCCTCGCCGTGCGCCATTTCTACCACCACGCCGGCCACGCGCAGCTCATGGCGCAGGTGGCGCCCGGCCGCGCGCCGCTCGGGGTCTGCGGCCAGATCGTGGCCTGGAACTTCCCGCTCCTGCTCCTGTCGTGGAAGGTCGCGCCGGCCCTCGCGATGGGCAACGCCGTCGTCCTGAAGCCGGCCGAGTTCACGCCGCTGACCGCGCTCGCCTTCGCCGATCTCTGCCGCGAGGCCGGGCTGCCCGCCGGCGTGGTGAACGTGGTCACGGGCGACGGGCGCGCCGGCGCCGCGCTGGTGGACGCCGAGGTCGACAAGGTCGCGTTCACCGGCTCCACCGCCGTGGGCCGCGCCATCCGCGCCGCCACGGCCGGCACCGGCAAGTCGCTCACGCTCGAGCTCGGCGGCAAGTCGCCCTACATCGTCTTCGACGACGCCGACATCGACTCGGCGGTCGAAGGGCTGGTCGACGCGATCTGGTTCAACCAGGGCCAGGTCTGCTGCGCCGGCTCGCGCCTCCTGGTGCAGGAGGGCATCGCGGACGATTTCCACGCGCGCCTCAGGCGCCGGATGGACGGGCTGCGCATCGGCGACCCGCTCGACAAGGCGATCGACGTCGGCGCCATCGTCGATGGGTCGCAGCGCGACGCCATCGCCAGGATGGTGGACGCCAACACGGACGGGGAGACCTACGTCGCGGACACGCCCCTGCCCGCCGAGGGGTGCTTCTACCCGCCCACCCTGATCACCGGCCTGCACCCGGCGAGCCGGCTGATGCAGGAGGAGATCTTCGGCCCCGTCCTCGTCTCCACCACCTTCCGCACCCCGGCCGAGGCGGTGCAGGTGGCGAACCAGACGCGCTACGGGCTGGCGGCGTCGGTCTGGTCGGAGAACGTGAACCTCGCCCTCGACGTGGCGCCGAAGCTGGTCGCGGGCATCGTCTGGGTGAACGGGACCAACATGATGGACGCGGCCGCGCCCTTCGGCGGCGTGCGCGAGAGCGGGTTCGGCCGGGAGGGCGGCGCCGAGGGCCTGCGCGCCTACACGCGCCCGGCGACCCCGGCCGCCCCTTTCGAGCGGATCGACGCCCACGCCGCGCCGAAGGCGCCACCGGCCGCGATCGGCCTCGACCGCACCGCCAAGCTCTATGTCGGCGGCAAGCAGGCGCGCCCGGACGGCGGGCAGTCCCGCGCCGTCTGGGGCCCGAAGGGCGCGCTGCTGGGCCAGGCGAGCCTCGCCAACCGCAAGGACGTGCGCAACGCGGTCGAGGCGGCGGCCGCCTCCCCCTGGCGGAGGGCGAACGCCCATGCCCGGGCGCAGGTGCTCTACTACATGGCCGAGAACCTCGCCGCGCGCGCGCCCGAGTTCGCGGCCCGGCTTGAGGCGATGACCGGCGCGGACGGCGCGGCCGAGGTCGAGGCGAGCGTCGGCGCCCTCTTCGACGCCGCCGCCTGGGCCGACAAGTTCGACGGCGCCGCCAAGGGCGTGCCGCTCAAGGGCCTCGCGCTGGCGCTGCGCGAGCCGGTCGGATCCATCGGCCTGATCTGCCCCGACGCGGCCCCGCTCCTGGGGCTGGTCGCGCCCGCGGCGCATGCCCTGGCGATGGGCAACGCGGTGGTCGCGGTCGCCTCGGAGCCCTTCCCCCTCGCCGCGACCGACCTGATCCAGGTGCTCGAGACCTCCGACCTGCCCCCCGGCGCGCTCAACGTCCTGACCGGCGATCCCGCCGAGCTCGCGCCGCATCTCGGCGGACACGCGAACCTCGGCGCGGTCTGGTGCTTCCGGCCGGACCTCGTGGCCACCGTCGAGCGGGACGCCGCCGCGGACCTCAAGCGCACCTATGCGGGGCCCTTCGACCTGGGGGCGCCGGGGACGGCGCTGCTGGAGGAGGCCACCGAGGTCAAGACCGTCTGGGTCCCGTACGGGGAGGGGTGAGGGCCGGCCCGGCGAAGCCGGCGGACGGTCCGGTGGACCGGCCGAGGCCCGAACGCGCGGAGCGCCGGAAGGGGCCTGACCGGCGAAGCCGGCGAACGGTCCGGTGGACCGTTCGAGGCCCGAACGCGCGGAGCGCCGGGAGGGGCGCGGCCCGGGCGCATGCCAGGTCCCAGCCTCCTTGGGGGCGCCGCCCCCCCGCGCGGGCCCCCGAGGCCGCATTGGCGCAGCCGAGGGGCCCCGCCGGGTCCGCCGGCGCGCCGAGGCCGCCCCCTATTCCCCGCGGGCGACCTTCTCGGCGCGCCTCTCCTCCCGCCGGCGGGCCCAGCGGGCGCGGCGCTGATCCCAGGCCGCGTCGGCGTCGTCCAGGACCGGCGTGATCCGCGCCTCCTTGAAGCGCATCCAGCGCGACAGGACGAACCAGGCCAGCAACGCCAGCAGCACCAGAACCACGATCGTCGTCCAGGGCACCCGGCTCGCCTCCGGCCCCGCGACCGGCGTCACCGAGAGCGCGTTGGGGAAGATCGACAGCAGCTCCGAGCGCCAGCCGTAATGCCGCACCGCGACCCAGGTCGGCGCCGCGGAGGTGCTCACCAGATCGCCGGCCTCCGCCTGGAGGTTCGACGAATCGAGCTTCAGATAGGGTGGCCAGCCCCAGCCCGTGTCCTCGTTGCGGTAGACGCGCGGCTCGCCGCCCTCGTCGAACCCGACGATGAAGCGCACGTCCCGGTTGGCGGCCGTGTTGGTCCCCGTGTCCGCCGACGCCCAGAACAACGGCCGGTCGCCCACGTCGACGCGGCGGATCTCGGTCTCGGTCAGGCGCACGATGTCCCGCTGCGGCAGCGTGTAGTGCAGGAACGCCCCCACGACCGCCCAGACCGACAGCCAGAACGCCCATTTGATCAGCCTCATCCGGCCACTCCCCTCACATCCAGTTCGTCGCGAAGACGAGGAACACGAACAGCGCCACCGGCGCCACGTAGACGCCGAGGACCAGCCGCCGGCGCAGGCCCGGCTGGTAGGACGCCATGCCGCGCGTGACGAACGCCTCGCGCGCGCCGTCCCGATGCTCGGACCATTCCGCCTCCAGCCGCTCGCGCCGGGCGGCGCGGGCGTAGAGCGACAGGCAGAGATAGATCGCGGTCAGCACCGCCAAGCCGAAGATCAGGAACCGCAGGGCGGCGAGCATGGACGTCCTCCTCGTCGCACCGACCTAGCGCGGCCGGCGGCGATTGTCCCGCGCGATCAGGGCGCGAGCGTCGCCGCCCGCGTCAGGGCGTCCTCGGGCTCGGCGAGCCCGTCGATCACGTCGAAATGGTGGCGCCCGGCCAGGACGGTCAGGGGCGCGTCCCAGGCGTCGGCCAGGCCCCGCGCCTGCTCGAGGAAGGCGGGACGCTCCTCCCCCCCGACCCAGACATGGGCGCCGGCACCGGCGCGGAGCCGCAGCCGCGCCGGGCTCTCCGCCGCCGCCTCCGCCGCGTCGATCCGGAGGATCTCGTTCATCTCGGTGCGCATCAGGGGCGCCAGATCGCCGAGCGGCGAGATCGGCACCACCTTCGCGAGCCGTTCGCCCGCCGCGCCGAGCACGTCCGCGCAGCCCATCCGCGCACTCAGGTGCCCGCCGGCCGAATGCCCCGCCGCCACGATCGGCCCGCCCGGCACGGCCGCGGCCGCCGCCTCCAGGCAGGCCGCGACCTCCCGCGTGATCGCGGCGATCCGGGCCGCCGGCGCCAGCGTGTAGCGCGCCATCGCGACCGCCCAGCCCCGCGCCATCGGGCCGCGCGCGGCCCAGGCGAAGACATCGGGGGACATGGCCTTCCAGTATCCGCCATGCACGAAGACCAGCAGCCCGCCCGGCCGCGCCGACGGCAGGAACAGGTCGAAGGGCGGCGCGCCCTCGGGGACCACCTCCCGCAATTGCCCCGTCGCGCCCATCGCGCGGCGGAACTCGTCGCCCTCCCGCTCCCATCGGGGGGGGTAGTCCTGCGCGCCGGGGATGTGGGCGGCGTTCTCGTAGGCGTCGGTCAGGTCGGTCATGCCCGCACCCTAGCGGCGCGGCTGCGCCCGTGCGAGCCATGACGCGACGAGGAGGAGCACGCCATGACCGACCTGAAGAGCCGCCTGTCCGATCCAGGCCTCCTGCGCACGGAGGCCTGGATCGCCGGGGACTGGACCGCCGGCGCGTCCGGCACCTTCGCGGTGGACGATCCCGCGACCGGCGACGTCATCGCCGAGGTCGCCGATTGCGACCGCGCCGACGCCGCCCGCGCCATCGCCGCGGCGCAGGCCGCGCAGAAGGACTGGGCCGCGCGCACGGCCAAGGACCGCGCCCAGGTGCTGCGCGCCTGGTTCGACGCGATGATGGCCGCGCAGGACGACCTTGCGACGATCCTCACCGCCGAGCAGGGCAAGCCCCTCGCCGAGGCCCGGGGGGAGATCGCCTACGGCGCCAGCTTCGTCGAGTTCTTCGCCGAGGAGGCCAAGCGCGTGCGGGGCGAGATCGTCCCCGGCCACATGCGAGACAAGCGGCTCCACGTGATCCGCCAGCCCATCGGCGTGGTCGGCTCGATCACGCCCTGGAACTTCCCGAACGCGATGATCACCCGCAAGGTCGCCCCCGCCCTGGCGGCGGGGTGCGCCGTGGTCGCGCGGCCCGCCTCCGAGACGCCGCTCTCGGCCCTGGCCCTCGGCGTGCTTGCCGAACGGGCGGGACTGCCCGCCGGGCTGCTCTCCATCGTGCCGTCCACCGACGCCAGCGGCATCGGAAAGGAGTTCTGCGAGAACGACGCGGTGCGGAAGCTGACCTTCACCGGCTCGACCCAGGTGGGGCGCATCCTGCTCGGGCAGGCCGCGGACCGGGTGATGAAGTGCTCGATGGAGCTGGGCGGCAACGCGCCCTTCATCGTCTTCGACGACGCGGACCTTGAGGCCGCGGTCGCCGGCGCCATCGCCTGCAAGTTCCGCAACAATGGCCAGACCTGCGTGTGCGCCAACCGCCTCTACGTGCAGTCGGGCATCCACGACGCCTTCGTCGCGCGGCTGACCGAGGAGGCCCGCAAGCTGCGCACCGGGCCGGGGACGGACGGCTCGGACCTCGGGCCGCTGATCAACGCCAAGGGGCTCGAGAAGGTCGAGCGCCATGTCGCCGACGCGCGGGCCAAGGGGGCGGAGGTCGTGCTCGGCGGGGAGCGTCACGACGCCGGGCCGAACTTCTACGCCGCGACGATCCTGACGGGCGCGACGCGCGGGATGGCCTTCGCGCAGGAGGAGACCTTCGGCCCCGTGGCGCCGATCTTCCGCTTCGAGACCGAGGAGGAGGCCATCGCCGCGGCCAACGACACGATCTTCGGACTTGCCGCCTATTTCTACGCGCAGGGCCTCTCCCGCGTGACGCGCGTCTCCGAGGCGCTGGAATACGGGATCGTCGGGGTGAACACGGGCATCATCTCGACCGAGCTGGCGCCGTTCGGCGGGGTCAAGCAGTCGGGCCTGGGCCGGGAGGGCAGTCATCTGGGGATCGAGGAGTACCTCGAGGCGAAGTACGTCTGCCTGTCGGTCTGAGCATGGCCCGATAGGGCGCGGGCGCGCTCCCGCCCGGCTCCGGCCGCTG
Source organism: uncultured Alphaproteobacteria bacterium (assembly GCA_963832275.1). GTDB lineage: Bacteria > Pseudomonadota > Alphaproteobacteria > Rhodobacterales > Rhodobacteraceae > Hasllibacter. The sequence goes on along the minus strand of CAWHTQ010000019.1, from coordinate 1,693,701 downwards.
GCGCGGCCTCGCCGGTCGGGCCGGGCCCTCTTGCCTGCGGCAATTCGGGCCGGCCGCTGCGCGGGCATCGGGAGGGCCGGGGAGGGGCGTGCCCCTCCCTGGAACGGGAAGCGCGAGGCACGGCCGCCCCTCGCTCCCCTTCGGCTCGGCGAAGCCTCAGGCCTGCGCGTCGCCCTCGATCATCTGCGCGGACGGGGCCGAGCCCGCGATCTCGATCCGCCGCGGCTTGAGCGCCTCGGGCACCTCGCGCACGAGGTCGATCGACAGCAGCCCGTTCTCGGTCGCCGCGCCCGTCACCTGGACGTGCTGCGCCAGCGTGAAGCGCCGCTCGAACGCCCGCGTGGCGATCCCGCGGTGCAGGTAGGTCCGGCCCTCCTCGGCATCGTCCCCGCGCTTGGCGGCGACCACCAGCAGGTTCTCGCGGACCTCGATCGACAGGTCGTCCGTGCCGAAGCCCGCGACCGCCAGCGTGATCCGCCAGGAATCGTCGCCGGTCCTCTCGATGTTGTACGGCGGGTAGGTCTTGCCCTGCTCGGCGGCGGTGACGCGGTCCATCAGGTCGGCGATCTGATCGAAGCCGACGGTGGCGCGGTAGAGCGGGGCGAGGTCGAAGTTACGCATGTCAAAGCATCCTTTGCATCAAAGCGATGTCGTGTCGGCCCCCCGGTCATCGGCGGGGCCCGGTCCGTCGCGCCCGGAGCCGCTCGGCGGCCTCCGGACGAGCCTGATCTGGGAAGGGGCGCCGCCCCCGTCAAGAGCCTCGCCGGGCCCCCGCGTCAGGCCGGGGCGCGGACCCGCGCGGCGGCGATCCCGGGCGGCACCGGCCCGCCCGTCGCCCAGTCCAGCAGCTCGACCGTGTGCACGACCGGCACGTCCGTCGCGCCGCCGATCTGCATCATGCAGCCGATGTTGCCCGCCGCGATCACCTCGGGCCGCTTCGCCTCCAGCGTCGCCACCTTCCGCCGCTTCAGCTCGCCGGAGATCTCCGGCTGCATCAGGTTGTAGGTCCCCGCCGAGCCGCAGCACAGATGCGCGTCCGCCGGCTCGACCACCTCGAACCCCGCCGCCTTTAGCAGCTGCTTGGGCAGCCCCTTGATCCTCTGCCCGTGCTGGAGCGAGCAGGCCGCGTGATAGGCCACCCGCCGCGGCCCGCCCTCGGGCGCGAGCGCGCCGTCCGGAAGCCCCAGCGTCGTCAGCACCTCCGAGACGTCCGCCGCCAGCGCCGAGACCCGCGCCGCCTCCGCCGCCATCGGGCCGTTCCGGAGCATGTGGCCGTAATCCTTGACCGTCGTGCCGCAGCCCGAGGTGTTGATCACGACCGCGTCCAGCGCGCCCTCGGCATCCGCCGCCAGCCACGCCCGGATGTTCCGCTCCGCCGCCGCGTGCGAGGCGTCCTCCCGGCCCATGTGATGCACCAGCGCGCCGCAGCAGCCCATGCCGGGCGCGATCACCACCTCGCAGCCGAGCCGCGTCAGCAGGCGGATCGTCGCGTCGTTGATGTCGGTGTTCAGCGCCCGCTGCGCGCAGCCGGTCATCAGGGCCACGCGCATCCGCCGCGCCCCCTGCGCCGGGAAGGTCTGCGGATCGTCGTTGCGGCTGACCGGGGGCACGGTCCGCGGCGCCATCTCCAGCATCGCGCGCAGCCGCGGGTCGGGCATCAGGTTCCGGAACGGCCGCCCGAGCCTGGCCCCGAGCAGCGCCAGGCGGAACCGCCCCGGATGGGGCAGCACCTGGGCCAGCACCCAGCGCAGCGCCCGGTCCATGAACGGCCGCCGGTAGGTCCGCTCGATATGCGCGCGCGCATGGTCGACGAGGTGCATGTAGTGCACCCCCGACGGGCAGGTCGTCATGCAGGCGAGGCAGCTCAGGCAACGGTCGATGTGCTTGACGGTCCTGGCGTCCGCCGGCCGGTCGTTCTCGAGCATGTCCTTGATGAGGTAGATGCGGCCGCGCGGGCTGTCGAGCTCGTCGCCCAGCACGGCGTAGGTCGGGCAGGTCGCGGTGCAGAAGCCGCAATGCACGCAGGCGCGCAGGATCTCGTTCGACCGCGCCGTGGCGGGGTCGGCGAGCTGCGCGGGCGTGAACTCGGTGCGCATCAGGCGGCCATCCCCGGGCTCAGGATGCCGCGCGGATCGAAGCGCGCGCGCAGCCCCGCCTCGATCGCGGCGATCGGCGCGGGTCGCGCGGCCACGCGGGGCGCCGCGCCGCGCACCGGGGTCGCCACATGGCGGACGCGCCCGAGCCGGCCGCGCAGGTCCGTGCCCTCCGGCAGCAGGACCCACATCGCCGCGCCGCCCAGGTCCAGGAGCGCCTCGCCCCCCGCGGCCGCCGCCGCCGCCGGCGCGTCCGAGGGCCGGAGCGCCACGCGCCAGACGTCGCCGGCCCGGCCGTGGAACGGCGCCACGTCGCGGATCGCGGCCCAGCGCGCCGCGTTGGCCGCGGGGTCCCGCGCCACCTCCACCGTGCCGAAGGGCGCGAGCAGCTCCGCCAGCCGGCCCGCCCGGTAGGCGACCGACCCCTCCAGCCCCTCGATCCGCAGGCGCGCCGCCGTCCCGTCCCAGGCCGCGCCCGTGACCTCGAAGGGCGAGCCCAGCGCGGCCGTCATCGCCGCCACCGCCCTGCCGGCGTCCAGCCCGTCGATCGTCAGGCTCGCCGAGGCCGGGGGCGCCGGCAGCACCTTGAGCGCCACCTCCGTCAGCACGCCCAGCGTTCCCCGCGCCCCGCAGAGCAGCTTCACCAGGTCGTAGCCGGTCACGTTCTTCATCACCCGCCCCCCGTTCTTGATCGCGGCGCCCGTCCCGTCGACGAAGCGCACGCCCAGGAGGTGGTCCCGGCAGCCCCCGGCCTGGACCCGCCGCGGCCCCGACGCCGCCACCGACACCGCCCCCCCGATGGTCGGCACGCCGGAGGTGCCGAGCAGCCCGCGGTGGTCCATCGGCTCGAAGGCGAGGCGCTGGCCGTGCGCCGCCAGGGCGGCCTCCACCTCCGCCATGGGGGTGCCGGCGGCCGCCACCAGCGTGAGCGCCCCGGGCTCGTGCAGGGCGATCCCCGTCAGCCCGGCCAGCGACAGGACCTCGCCCTCGCCATCGCCCCCGCGCGTGCCGCCGCCGCGGATGCGGAGCGGCCCGCGCGCATCCCGAACCGCCTCCGCGACCTCGGCCTCGCGCGCCGGCTCGATCATGCGCGCGCCCTCCCGGTCATCCCGGATGCGCCGATGTCGCGCGGCGACGAGGCCCGGCCCAACGCGCGCAGGCCGTCAGGCCGAGAGGGGCGGGAGCGCCCCCCTCCGGCTCTCGGAGGCCGCCAGCGGGAACACCTTGGACGGGTTCAGCAGCCAGCGCGGGTCGAACACGTCCTTCACCCGCATCTGCGCCTCCAGGTCGGCGGGCGCGAACTGCACCCCCATCAGGTCGCGCTTCTCGATGCCCACGCCGTGCTCGCCGGTCAGGCACCCCCCCACCTCGACGCAGAGCTTGAGGATCTCCGCGCCCAGCGCCTCGCAGGTCTCCAGATCCCCGTCCTTGTTGGCGTCGAACAGGATCAGGGGGTGCATGTTGCCGTCCCCCGCGTGGAACACGTTGGCCACGTCCAGCCCGAACTCCGCCGACAGCTCCCCGATCCGCGCCAGCACGCGGGGCAGCTCGCTCACCGGGATCGTCCCGTCGAGGCACATGTAGTCGTTGATCTGCCCCATCGCGCCGAAGGCCGATTTCCGCCCGAGCCAGATCGCCGCCGATTCCTCGGCCGACCTGCTCTCGCGCAGCTCGACGGGGTCGTGCCGCCGCGCGATCTGCTTGATCAGGTCCAGCTGCTCGTCGATCTCCGCGTCCGAGCCCTCGACCTCCACGATCAGGAGCGCCTCGCAATCGGGGTAGCCGGCATGGGCGAAGGCCTCGGTCGCGCGGATGCAGGGGCGGTCCATGAACTCGATCGCGACCGGCAGCACGCCGGCGCGGATGATGTCGCTCACGCAGGCGCCCGCCGTCACCGGGTCGTCGAACCCCATCAGCACGGGCCGCGCGCCCTCGGGCTTGGGCAGCACGCGCAGCACGGCCTCCGTCACCACGCCGAGCTGCCCCTCCGAGCCGCAGATCACGCCCAGCAGGTCGTAGCCCCCCTGCTCCGCCTCCGGCCCGCCGATCTCCACCACCGTGCCGTCCATCAGCACCATCGTGACGCCCAGCAGGTTGTTGGTCGTCACCCCGTACTTCAGGCAATGCGCCCCGCCCGAGTTCATCGCCACGTTGCCCGCGATCGCGCAGGCGAGCTGCGAGGACGGGTCGGGCGCGTAGAAGAAGCCCTCCTCCTCGACCGCGCCCGTCACGCGCAGGTTGGTGATCCCGGTCTGCACGCGCACGTAGCGGTCGGGCAGGTTCTCCTCGATCACCGCGTTCATCCGCGCGACCCCGACGATCACGCAATCCGCCGTCGGCAGGGCCCCGCCCGCGAGCGAGGTCCCCGAGCCGCGCGGCACCACCGGCACGCCCTCCTCGAAGCACACCCGCAGGGCCGCCGCGACCTCCGCCGTCGTCGTCGGCAGGACCACCGCCATCGGCGGGCAGCGATAGGCCGTCAGCCCGTCGCACTCGTAGGCGCGCGTCTCGGTGGGATCGTGGATCACGCCGCCCGCGACCGCGGCCGCCAGGCGCTCGACCACGCGGGCCTTGCGCGCCATCACGCGCGCGTCGGGGGCCGGCATCTCCACGGGGCGTCTCCTCGCGGCGGCGGCCGCCCGCCCGGGATACGACGGATGGCGGCCCCCTGCCACCCTGCGCTAGCGTGGCGCGATGTCCCTGGCGCTCCTCCTCGGCGGCTTCACCGCGCTCGACCTGGCGGCGCTCGCCCTGCTCCTGGCCGCCTGGATCGGCTCGGGCTGGGCGATCGAGACGCCGCCCGGCCCGCGCCCGTCCGTCACCACGATGATGTACGAGATGCGCATGGCCTGGATGGTGGAGTACGCCCGCCGCGAGAACCGCATCTTCGACAGTCAGATCATCGGCACGCTCCGGCAGGGCACGGCCTTCTTCGCCTCGACCTCGATCCTGGCGATCGGCGGCGTCCTGGCCTTCGCCGGCAACACCGAGGCGCTGGCCTCCGCGACGGGCCTGCTGGGCGGCGGCACCCCGGTCCTGACCACGCAGGCCAAGCTGATCGGCGTCGTGCTGCTCCTCACGGCGGGGTTCCTGCGCTTCGTCTGGGCGAACCGGGTGTTCGGCTACTGCTCGGTCGTCATGGCCGCCACGCCCATGCCGGACGAGCCGGGCGCGGAGGCGATCGCCCGCCAGGCCGGCCGCCTCAACGTGCAGGCGGCGCTGAACTTCAATCGCGGCCTGCGCGCGCTCTACTTCGCGCTCGCCGCGCTGGCCTGGCTGGCCGGTCCGATCGCCCTGATCCTGGCGGTCTCGGCGACGACGGCGACGCTCCTGCGCCGGGAGTTCGGATCGCACACCCACGCGATCCTGAGCGGAAAGCACGCGGCGGGCCTTCGCCCCGGCGGCGAGAGACTATAGATGGGGATCAACCACAAGGGAGACCGCCCATGACCCGCCTCGCCGCCCTCCTCCTCGCCGCCGTGCCGCCCGTCGCCGTCCCCGCCATCGCCGCCGCCGATCCGGCCCAGGTCGTCGATGCCCAGGCCGAGCGTTCGGGGGGCAACTGGACGATCACCGCCACCCTGAGCCACGGCGACACCGGCTGGGACGACTACGCCGACGGCTGGCGCGTCCTCTCGGATGGCGGCGACGTGCTCGGCACCCGCACCCTGGCCCACCCCCATGTCGACGAGCAGCCCGTCTCGCGCTCCCTCTCGGGCATCGCGATCCCCGCGGGCACCGGCCGCGTGATGATCGAGACGAGCACCACCGCGACGGGCTGGGGCGGCGAGCGCTACGCCCTCGACCTGCCCGGCTAGGACGACCTAGGCCGCGGCGACCCTGCGCCGCCGCCCCTCCAGCAGCCAGGCGCCCACCACCAGGGCGCCGGCCAGGAGCAGCCACGCCCAGGCCGGCAGCAGCGGCGCCACCCGCAGGTCCGTCGTCACGTAGGCCTCGCGCGGCGTCAGGCCGAGCCAGCCGCGCCCGGCCGCCGGCCGCCCGGCGCGCACGTCGCGCAGGCGCGGCAGCCCGTCCGCCATGCGGGAGACGCCGCCGCCCGCCGCCTCCACGACCGGCGCCAGGTCCTCGCCCCCCGCGATGGTGCGCTCGAACTCGCGCGGCGCCGCCGGGCCGAGGCCGATCACCGCCTCGCGCAGCCCGTCCGACAGCCTGTAGAGCCCGATCTCCGGCCCGGTGAAGCGCCCCTCGAAGCGCCCCGGCATCGTCTCCTCCAGCGCCAGCTCGGTCTCGGTCCCGTCCGGCGCCGTGATCGTGACCGGATCGGCGGCCTCCTCCAGAGTGCGCCGCACCACCGTGACCTCCTGTCCGATCGCGGTCGCGGTCAGGGCCTCCTCCTCCAGCTCCGGCTCGCCCATCAGCCAGTGCGCCAGCCGGCGCAGCAGCTCGAGCTGCGGCCCGCCGCCGTCATGCCCCCGCGCCCAGAGCCAGGCATGGTCCGAGGCCAGGAGCGCGACCCGCCCCTCCCCGGTGCGCGCCAGCGTCAGGAGCGGCAGCCCGCCCGCTCCGGTCATCACCACGTCGCCGGGCACCGCGCCGGGCGCGGTCTCGACGGTGCGGTACCACCGGCCCCAGGTCTCGGGATCGCCCAGCCCCTCGGTCACCGGATGGCGCAGCCCCAGATCCGAGATCGCCGGGCGGAACGCCTCCTCGATGATCCGCCCGGTGGGCGCCCCCGGCAGGACCGAGGCCAGGGGCGAGCGGGCGATGCTCTCGGCGGTGCCGAAGGCCGGGCCGGCGGCGACCAGGACCGCGCCCCCGTCCATCGCGTATTGGCGGATGTTGTCGAGATAGATCGCCGGCAGGATGCCCCGCAGGCGGTAGCGGTCGAAGATGATGAGGTCGAAATCCTCGATCTTCTCCATGAACAGCTCGCGCGTGGGGAACGCGATCAGGCTGAGCTCGTCCACCGGCACGCCGTCCTGCTTGCCGGGCGGCCGCAGGATGGTGAAGTGCACCAGGTCCACGCCCGCGTCCGACTTCAGCAGGTTCCGCCAGGTGCGTCCCCCCGGATGCGGCTCGCCGGACACCAGGAGCACCCGCAGCCGGTCGCGCAGCCCGTTCATCTGCACGATGGCGGCGTTGTTGCGCCCCGTCAGCTCGCCCGCCGCCTCCGGCGTCTCGAAGCGCAGCACGTTGCGCCCCGCCTTGGGCAGCGTCACCGGCACGTCGATGTCCTCGCCCACCGGCACCGCCACGGTGAAGGGCGGCCCGCCGTCCACGCTGACCGACACGTCCGCCCGGCGCCCGGCGTCGGCGGGCACCGCGCCCTCGTCCTCCACCCGCAGCGTCAGGACCACCTCCTCCCCCAGGATCGCGTAGGCCGGCGCGTCGGTGACGCTGAGCCGCCGGTCCCAGTCGTCCGCCTCGCCCGTGAGGATCGCGTGGAACGGCGCGGGCATGTCCGGCGCGGCGCCCACGTCATGCGCCCGCCCGTCGGTCAGGGCGATCACCCCGGCCACCCGGTCCTGCGGCACCTCGCCCAGCGCCTCGGCGATGGCCGCCATCAGGCGGGTGCCCTCGTCCCCCTCGCCGTCGGGCACGCTCACGCGGCGCACGTCCGTCGCCTCGCGCGCCTCCAGCCGGGCGGCCAGCGCGTCCCCGTATCCGGCGGTGGCGGCGTCCCGCCCCGCGATCCGGTTGGAGGCCGACGCGTCGGTGGCCAGGATCACGATGTCGTCCAGCCGCTCGCGCTCCTCCTCGCGCAGCACCGGCGCCGCGACCGCCGCCGCCAGGGCCAGCGCTGCCAGCGCGCGCAGCCACCAGCCCGGCAGACCCCGCCACGCGGCGAGCAGCGCCGCGCCCAGCCCGAGCGCCAGCACCGCCCAGACGAGCGGCCAAGGCAGCGCCGGGTCCCATCCGATCCCGATCACGGGGCCCGCCCCGCCGCGGCCGCGCCGCTCATTGCCCGAGCCTGTCGAGCAGCGCCGGCACGTGGACCTGGTCCGACTTATAGTTCCCCGTCAGCACGTGCATCACCAGGTTCACCCCGAAGCGCCGCGCGATCTCCCGCTGCCGTTCGCCGGCGAAGCCCCGCCCCACCGGCACCAGCGCGCGCCCCGACGCGTCCTCCGCCCAGGCCGCCGCCCAGTCGCCGCCGCCGATCAGCACGGGGGTCACGTTGTCGTTGAGGTTCCGGAACGGCATCCCCTCCACCTGCTCGGCATCCGGCGGCGCGGCCTCCACCCAGACCTCGGGCCGCGGATGGCGGCCGGGGAAGTCCTGCAGCAGGTAGAAGGCCCGCGTGATCACGTGGTCCGCCGGCACCCGGTCCAGCGGCGGCACGTCGAGCCCGGACGCGATGCGCTGCAGCGCCCGCCGCTCCGGCGAGGTCCCGCCCGGGAAGCCCGCGTCGCGCGTGTCGAAGACGATCATGCCCCCGCCGCGCAGATAGGCGTTGAGCCGCGCGCGCGCCTCCGGCCCCGGCGCCTGCGCGTCGGGCGTCACCGGCCAGTAGAGCAGCGGATAGATCGACAGGTCGTCCGCGGCCGGGTCCACGCCCCGCGGCGGGCCCGGCTCGACCGAGGTGCGCAGCGTCAGGACCCGGCCCAGCCCCACCAGCCCGGCCTGGGCCAGGTCGTCCACCGCCGCGTCGCCCGTGATCACGTGGGCCAGCGTCATCTCCTCGACCGCCTCGAACGGGGCGGCGTCCTGGGCGCTCGCGCCCTCCGCCCCGGGCAGGAGGGCGGCGCCCAGAAGGGCCGCGACCGCCCCGCCCCGCCGCAGCCGCCCGCCGATGGCGAGCGAGGCCACCGCGTCCGCCGCCAGGAGCGCCATCGCCGCCGCCAGGAACCAGCCGCCCAGCGGGCGCTCGCGCCCCACCGCGAGCGGACCCGGCACCGCCCCCGCGGGCCAGGCCTGCGCGGCCGGCGCCTCGACGATGACGTTGAGCGCGAGGCGCCGCGCCTCCCCGGCATAGAGGCCCGGCGGCGTGGCCGGCGCCGGCGCCATCGCGGCCAGCGCCTCGCCGGGCACGGCGGCCATCACGCCCGCGTCGCGCGCCTCGCCGAACCCGTCGAGCAGCGTCTCCGGCGTCCAGAGCGTGCCGTCCATCTCGCCCGCCTCCGGCGCGCCGCCGGGGGTGGAGACCGCGAGCCGCTCCAGCATGTCCACGAACAGGCCCGAGAGCGGCAGCCCCGACCATTCGGCGTTGGCGGTGACGTGGAACAGCACCACCTGCCCCTCGCCGAGCGCGCGGCGCGTCACCAGGGGCGTGCCGTCGTCCAGCGCCGCGATCGTGCGCGCGGCGAGCTCCGGCCCGGGTTCCGCCACGACCTGCGCGCTCACGCGCACCTCGTCCGGCACCGTCAGCCCGGCGAACGGCCCGTCGGCGGCGAAGGGGCGCAGGCCCCGCGGCTCGCCCCAGCTCATCGCCCCGCCCACGGTCCGGCCCCCGGCGCGCAGGCGCACGGGCATCAGGGGATCGTCCTCGCCGCGCGCCACGTCCGACGCCGCCAGCCGCGGGCCGGCGAAGCGCAGGAGCAGGCCGCCCGCGCGCGTCCACTCCTCCAGCGCCGCGGCCTCCGGCAGGCGGCCGCCATCGGCGATCACGATCACGTCCGGGTTCGCCGGCAGGATATCGGCCAGCTCGCCCTCCAGCAGGTCCGCGTTCGGCGCCAGCGCCTGGCGGAGGTAGTGGTCCGGGGACAGCAGGCGCAGGCCCTCCCGCCCCGCCTCCTCGCCCAGGAGCGCGATCTCCCGGCGGCGCAGCCGGTCGTCCGCGAGCTGCACCGCCCCGGCCGAGCGCACGCCCTCGATCTCGAAGCGCCGCACGCGGTTGCGCAGCTCGGCCGGCAGGTCGAGCGCGGCCACCGCCACGACGTCGCCCGGCGCGAAGGTCGCGGTGGCCGAGGCGAGCCGCCGGATCGCGCCCGAGGGATCCGGCCCGATTGCCGCGACCGACAGCTCCCGTACGCCGCCGCCGCCGGGGCGGTGCACCGACAGCGCCATCGTCCCGCCGTCGATCTCCGGCGGGCCGAGGGCGAGGCGCGGCGCCCCCTCCGCCAGGGTCACCGACCCGCGCGCCTCGAGCGCCGCGAGGAGGTCCGCCCGGCCCGCCGCCTCGATCCCGTCCGCGATCCACAGCGTGTCGAACGCGCCGTCCGGCAGGTCCGGGTCCATGCGCGGCGCCCAGGGCGCCGGGCGCACGCCCGGCAGGGCCGCGAGCGCCGCCTGCGCCGCGCGGAAGGACGGCCCACCCGGCGGCGGCGCGGTCAGCGGCAGGACCGCGACCGGCCGTCCCGCCCGCCCGGCCTCGCGCAGCGCCGCCTCCGCGCGCTCCGCCCGCGCGCTCCAGTCGGGCGCGGACGCCCAGCCCGCGTCCATCACCACCAGGAGCGGCGCGGTCCCGGCCGCCCCCTGCCGCGGCTCGAGGATCGGCCCCGCCAGCCCGACGATCACCGCCGCCAGCGCGACCATGCGCAGCAGCAGCAGCCACCAGGGCGTGCGGTCGGCCGTGCTCTCCCGGTCCTCCAGCCCCAGCAGCAGCGCCACGCCGGGAAAGCGGCGCCGCACCGGCGCGGGCGGCACCGCGCGCAGGATCAGCCACAGGATCGGCAGCGCCGCCAGCGCCGCCAGCAGCCAGGGCGCCGCGAAGCCGATGGGCGGCAGCGCCCCCATCACGTGGCCAGCCCCGATATCTCCTGCCAGAGGGCGCGCAGCGCGCGGCCCGCGGACGCGTCCGTCCGGTGCACCCGCCAGCCGAACCCGGCCCGCCGCGCCGCGTCCCGAAGCAGCGCCCGGCGCTCCGCCAGCCGGTCCGCGTAGCGCCCCCGCAGCCCCCCCGCCGCGCGCGTGTCGTGGCTCAGGGCCCCGCCCATGCTCTCGAACAGGGTCCGTCCCTCGTAGGGGAAGGCCTCCTCCGCGGGGTCAACCACCTGCAGGAGCGTGCCCGGCGCGCCCACGCCCGCCGCCGCCGTCAGGGCCGCGAGCACCGGGCCGGGCGCGCCCAGGAAATCCGAGATCAGCACCAGCCGCGCGCCCTTGGCCGGGATCACCGCCGGCGGCGCGCCGTACTCGGCATCGTCCGCCTCCGCGAGCCGCATCGCCAGCGGCCCGGCCCGCCCGCGCCCGGCCCGCGGACCCTCGGCCGCGCCGGCCAGCCCCACCCGCTCGCCGCCGCGCAGCAGGAGGATCGACAGCGCGAGCGCCAGGAGCCGCGCCCGATCCGCCTTGGGCGGCCGGCCCCCGTCCGAGAAGCCCATCGAGCGCGCCCGGTCGACCCAGAGCAGCACCGTCTGCGGCGCCTCCCATTCCGTCTGACGGACATAGGCGCCATCGGCCATCGCGGAGCGGCGCCAGTCGAGGCTGCGCGCCGGATCGCCCGGCACGGCGGGCCGGAACTGCCAGAACGCCTCGCCCACGCCCGCGCGCCGCCGCCCGTGCCCGCCGGGCAGCACGCTCGCCGCCAGCCGCTCGGCCCGCGCCAGGAGCGGCGGCAGCGGCGCGGCCAGCGCCTCCGCCCGGCCCCGCAGGGCCGCGGGCGCGGGCGCCGTCAAGCGGCGGCCCGCCGCAGGACCGTATCCTCCACCGCCCGCGCGATCAGCGCGTCCAGGTCGCGCCCCTCCGCCCGCGCCGCGAAGCCCAGCGCCATCCGGTGGCCAAGCACCGGCACCGCCATCGCGGCCACGTCGTCGAGCGAGGGCGCGAGCCGCCCGTCGATCAGCGCGCTCGCCCGCACCGTCATCGCCAGCGCCTGCGCCGCCCGCGGCCCCGGCCCCCAGGCGACGTCCTCGGTCACGTAGGCGGGCGCCTCGGGCGTGCCCGGCCGGCAGGCCCGCACCAGGTCGAGGATCGCGTCCGTCACGCTCTCGCCCACCGGCATCCGCCGCAGCAGGTCCTGCGCGTCCATCAGGGAGGCGACGTCGAAGGCCTGCACCGCGGCGCCGTCGATCGCGCCGGTCGTGGTGCGCAGGATCTCCGCCTCGGTCGCACGGTCCGGGTAGCCCACGACGATCTGCACCAGGAACCGGTCGAGCTGCGCCTCCGGCAGCGGATAGGTGCCCTCCTGCTCGATCGGGTTCTGCGTCGCCAGCACGTGGAAGGGCGGGCCCAGCGGCCGGTCCTGCCCGGCGACGGTCACGCTGCGCTCCTGCATCGCCTGGAGCAGCGCCGACTGCGTGCGCGGGGAGGCGCGGTTGATCTCGTCCGCCATCAGGAGCTGGCAGAAGATCGGCCCCTCTATGAACCGGAACGCCCGGCGCCCGTCCTCGCCGGTCTCGAGTATCTCCGAGCCGAGGATGTCCGCCGGCATCAGGTCGGGCGTGAACTGGATGCGCCCCCCGTCCAGCCCCATCACCGTGCTGAGCGTGTCCACGAGCCGCGTCTTGCCCAGGCCCGGCACGCCGATCAGCAGCCCGTGCCCGCCGCACAGCAGCGCGGTCAGCACCAGGTCCACGACCCGCTCCTGCCCGACGAACCGCGTCCCGATGGAGGCGCGCGCCGCCGCCAGCGCCGCGGTCAGGGCCTCGATCCGCTCGATCGTGCGCGCCGCGTCCTCGTGGGCATCGGTCATTGGGCCTGTCCTCCGGGCGCGTTAGATCACCTTGGGGCGCAACCTATCCCGGCGGCGCGCCATGACCAATGAGAGGACCGCCCATGGCCGATGACATGCCCGTGACGCCCGCGCCGCAGGCGGCCGCCGGCCTGATCGCGGCGGCGGGCCGCGCGGCCAAGGGCGGCGCCCCCGCGCCCGTGCACCTGTGGGATCCGCCCTTCTGCGGCGACATGGACCTGGAGATCCGCGCCGACGGCACCTGGATGCACGAGGGCTCGCCGATCGGGCGCCCGGCGCTCGTCCGGCTGTTCGCGACCATCCTCAAGCGCGAGGGCGACGCCTATTTCCTGGTCACCCCCGGCGAGAAGCTCGGCATCCGCGTCGAGGACGTGCCGTTCCGCGCGCTCGACCTCGACGCGGCGGACGGGACGCTGACCTTCACCACCGACATGGGCGAGCGCGTCGCCGCCGGGCCGGACCACCCCCTTCGCTTCGCCCCGACCGCGGCCGGGCCGGTCCCCTATCTCCACGTGCGCGGCCCCGCGGACGCCCCTCTGGAGGCGCGCGTGGACCGCAAGACCTACCTGCGCCTCATGGACCTGGGCGAGGTGCGCGCCCAGGACGGCGCGGACTGGTTCGGCATCGCCTCCGGCGGCGCCTTCTTCGCGATCCTCCGGGCGGCCGAGCTCGGCTGACCGGCGCGCCTCCGCCGGCGGGGCCGGCCCCCGCTCCGGTGCCACTTGCCTCCGGGACAGGGCCCGCCATAACCCCCGCCCGATGCCGATCTTCGCCGCCAACCTCACGACCCTGTGGACCGACCTGCCGATGGAGCGCCGGCCGGCCGCCGCGGCCGCCGCCGGGTTCGAATGGGTCGAGATCCTGTTCCCCTACGATCTCGATGCCGCGGCCCTCCGCCACGACCTGAACCGGCTCGGCCTCGGCCTGGCGCTCATCAACGGCCCGCCGCCCAACTACGCCGGCGGGGCGCGCGGCTTCGCGGCCCTGCCCGGCGGCGAGGCGCGCTTCGCCTCGGACCTGCGCCGCGTCCTGCGCTATGCCGGCGTCCTGGGGCCGCGGCACGTGCACCTCATGGCCGGCACCGCCGAGGGACCGGAGGCGCATGCCGCCTTCGTGGCCAACCTGCGCGCCGCCTGCGCCGCCGCCCCGGACCGGTCGTTCACCATCGAGCCGCTCGCCCCCTCCGAGGCGCCGGGCTACTTCCTCGTCGATTACGACGTCGCGGCGCAGGTCCTGGACGAGGTCGGCGCCCCCAATCTCGGCCTCCAGTTCGACGCCTACCACGCCCACCTGATCGAGGGCGACGCGCTCGCCGCCTGGGCGCGCGTCGGCCATCTCGCGCGGCACGTGCAGTTCGCCGACGCGCCCGGCCGCGGCCCGCCCGGAAGCGGCGAGATCGACCTGCCCGCCTTCTTCGCCCGCCTCGACGCGGACGGATATGACGGCCTCGTCGCCGCGGAGTACCGCACCCAGGACGCGGTCGAGACCTCGCTGGACTGGCTCGCCCCGCCTGGTCCGTGATCGGCGCGGCCGGTCCGGTCGCGCCCCGCGCCGCCGCGGCCTGGCCGCCATCGCCGCGGGGCCCGATGGTTCGTCCCGATCCCGCCGCGCCGGAGGCCGCCATGATCCCCGTCCGCTACGCCCCCGTCCTCCACGGCCTGATCCTGTCGGGACTGATGTCGCTTATGGTCTCCGGCATCGCCACCGCCCGCGCCGAGGGGCTGGGCGCCGACTTCCCCGCGCTCTGGCTCTGGTCCTGGCTGGCGAGCTGGGCGGTCGCCTTCCCGGCCGTCCTGATCGTCGGCCCGCTCACCCGCCGGATCGTCGCCCGCCTGGTCCGCCCCGGCGGCTGAGGGGCGCGGCCCCGCGCGGGGGCCCGCATCGACCCGAAGGCCGGGAGCGCGGGCCGGCCCGATGACGGGCGGCGGCGCGCCGCGAGGGGGCCGGCGCCGACCCCGCGCGGACCCGAGCGCGGAAACGAACTGTTCCGGCGCCCGCAGATTGACGTTACGTCCACCAGCCAACCACAAGGTCGGACTTAACCTTACTCAAAGGAAGTCCCCATGCCCATCAGACCCGCCCTCCTGGCCGCGGCCGCCGCGGCCGCGCTCGGCGCCGCCTCCTCGGCCCAGGCCATCACATTCGACTTCACCTTCGGGACCGAGGGCTCCGGCACGCTCAGCTTCGACGGCGACCCCGCCGCGGGCGACTACGACGTCTTCGGCCTGCCCAACCTCGACATCCTCTTCACCTTCGGTCCGACCATCTTCACCGAGGACGACATCACCACGACGACGCCGGTGGACCTACGGATCACGGGTGCCGGGGACGACCGCGAGGCCGTGTTCTTCTCGACCATGCGCGGCGATGGATGCACAAACGGCGCGCTGGACTTCAGGAACGCCGACGGCGACTGCCTGAGCACCGGACCGGACGAGGCCGTCGGGCTCTATGTCCTGAACGTCGATGACGGCGGATTGGTGAACGAGTACGGCGGCACGATCGCGACCGCCCCGCCCGCCGCCGTGATCCCCCTGCCGGCCGGGGGCGTCCTGCTGCTCGGCGCGCTCGGCGCGCTCGGCGCGGCGCGGCGCCTGCGGGGCTGAACGTCGCGCCCCCGGCCCGGGGGTCCAGGGGCGCCCTCATCCCGGGCCGGGCGGCGGGCGCGCCCCCGCCGCCAGCCGGCCGGCGATCCCGTGGATCCGGTCCGCCCGCGTCCGCGCCCGCCTCGCGGTCTTCAGCCATTCCAGCGTCCCCCGCCGCAGGCCGGGAGGCAGCGCGTCCCACGCGCCCCGATGCGCCTCCAGCGCGGCCGCCAGATCCTCCGGCACCTCCAGCCGCTCCACGTCGTCCAGGAACGTCCACATCCCGTTCGCCACCGCCCGCGCGACCGCCGCCTCCCCCGCCGCCGTCATCGCGCCCGCGCGCCGCGCCTCCGCCACCTTCGCCTTGTTCACCCCCGACCAGGCCGAGCCCGCCCGGCGCGGCGAGATCAGGTGCGAGGACCGCTCCGTGTCCACCTTGCGCGGCACGCTGTCGACCCAGCCCCAGCACAGCAGCTCGGACACCGAGATCCCCGAACGGCACGTGATGCGGCGTGCCCTTGCGCCAGTGCACCAGCCAGACCGAGCCCGCCTCCGCGTGGTGCGCCGCCAGCCACGCCCTGAGATCGGCCCGCGAGCGCGCCTCCACGCGCGGCGCGTCCTCCGCCGCACGCCTCACGGCGCCACCTCCCGCCACGCCCCCGGGCCGAGCCCCTCCAGCGTCCACGGCCCGACCGCCACCCGCACCAGCCGCAGCACCGGCAGGCCCACATGGGCGCACATGCGCCGCACCTGCCGGTTGCGCCCCTCGGTCAGGACGATCCGCAGCCAGTGGTCCGGCACCGTCCGCCGCGCCCGCACGGGGGGCACCCGCGGCGGCAGGTCCGGCGCCGGGACCGCCTCCGCCTCGGCCGGCCGCGTGGGCCCGTCGCGCAGCGCGACGCCCGCCCGCAGCCGCGCCAGAGCGCCCGCGTCCGGCGCCCCCTCCACCTGCGCGAGGTACACCTTCGCCATCTTCCGCTTCGGGTCGGCGATCCGCGCCTGCAACCGCCCGTCATCGGTCAGCATCAGCAGCCCCTCCGAATCCCGGTCCAGTCGCCCCGCCGCATAGACCCCCGGCGGCAGACCCAGGCCGCCCAGCCCCGGCCACCGCCCCTCGGCCGTGAACTGCGACAGCACGTTCATCGGCTTGTGCAGCGCGATCAGCATGCCGGACCGCGGCTAGGCAACGACGGATCGCACCGGGATCGCGCGCGCCTCCCGCCGCGATGTCGTCTCGGCCGTCGATCCCGCCGGGAACCACCCGTGGCTGCCCACATGCGTCCGATGTCCCACCGTCCCATCGGGTGACGATCCGGCGCATCGCCCGACCCGGTCCCACGCCACTCGTCCTTCGCCCGCCCACGCCCGCCCGTTCCGACCGGCCCGCACGGGCGGTCGTCGAGCGCCCGGCCGCCATCGGTCCGCCGTCCCATGCCGCCAGGGGACATCGCCCGGCGCATCCCGGCTCCCGCGCCGCCGCATCGGCGCGCGGGCCGGCACCATCGTCCCGCCCGCCTCGTCAATGCGCCTCCGCCCAGTTCGCCCCCTGCCCCGCGTCCACCACCAGCGGCACCGACAGCTTCACCGCCGGCATCGCCGCGCCCTCCATCACCTCGCGGGCGCGGGTCGTGAGCGCCTCGGCATCGGCCTCCGCGACCTCGAACAGCAGCTCGTCGTGCACCTGCAGCAGCATCCGCGCGTCCAGCCCCGCGATCGCCGGCTCCATGCGCACCATCGCGCGGCGGATCACGTCGGCGGCGGTGCCCTGGATCGGGGCGTTGATCGCCGCGCGGCGGGCGAAGCCCGGCCCTCGGGCCCGAGGCGGAGATCTCCGGCGTGTGGATCTTCCGCCCGAAGAGCGTGAGCACGTGGCCGTGCGCCTTCGCGAAGGCGGTCGTGTCGGCCATGTAGTCGCGGATGCCGGGGAAGCGCTCGAAGTAGCGGTCGATGAAGCCCTGCGCCTCGTCCCTCGGGATGCGCAGGTTGCGCGCCAGGCCGAAGCCGCTGATCCCGTAGATCACCCCGAAGTTGATCGCCTTGGCCTGCCGCCGCACGCCCGGCGTCATCTCGTCCAGCGGCACGCCGAACATCTCGGACGCGGTCGCGGCGTGGATGTCGACGCCGCTCGCGAACGCCTCCTCCATCGCCGGGATGTCGGCGAACTCGGTCAGCAGGCGCAGCTCGATCTGGCTGTAGTCGAGGCTGACCAGCACCCGCCCCTCCGGGGCGACGAACGCCTCGCGGATGCGGCGGCCCTCCTCGGTCCGCACGGGGATGTTCTGCAGGTTCGGATCGCTGCTCGCGAGCCGCCCGGTGTTGGCGCCCGCGATCGAGTAGGACGTGTGCACGCGCCCCGTCTCGGGGTTCACGGCGGCCTGGAGGTTGTCGGTATAGGTGCTCTTGAGCTTGGAGAGCTGGCGCCAGTCGAGCACGCGGCGTGCGATGTCGTGCTCGGTCGCGAGGTCCTCCAGGACGTCGGCGGGGGTGGAATAGGCCCCCGTCTTGCCCTTCTTGCCGCCGGGCAGGGCCATCTCGTCGAACAGGATCTCGCCCAGCTGCTTGGGGCTGCCCACGTTGAACGGCCGCCCCGCCAGCGCGTGGATGTCGGCCTCCAGCTCGCCCATCTTCTGCGCGAAGGCGCCCGACATGCGGCTCAGGACGCTCGCGTCCACGCGTATCCCCGCCATCTCCATCCGCGCCAGCACCGGCACCAGGGGCCGCTCCAGCGTCTCGTAGACGGTGGTGACCCGGCCCGCATGGAGCTGCGGGGCGAAGGCGCGGTGCAGCCGGATCGTCACGTCCGCGTCCTCGGCGGCGTAGGGCACGGCCTTCTCGATCGCCACGCGGTCGAAGGTGATCATCGCCTTGCCCGACCCGATCAGCGCCTTGATCGGCTGCGGCCGGTGGCCGAGATAGCGCTCCGAGAGCTCGTCCATCCCGTGCGCGTGCAGCCCGGCGTTGAGCGCGTAGCTCATCAGCATCGTGTCGGCGAGCGGCGCCACCTCGATCCCCTCGCGCGCGAGGATCTTCACGTCGTACTTGGCGTTCTGGAACACCTTGAGGACCGAGGCGTCCTCCAGCAACGGGCGCAGCAGCGCCAGCGCCTCGCCCGCGTCCATCTGCCCCTCGGCCAGCGCGTCCGAGCCGAAGAGGTCGCCGCCCCCCTCCTCCGCCGGCGCCCGGTGGCGCAGGGGGACGTAGCACGCCCGCCCCGGCTCGGTGGCGAGGCTCACGCCCGACCAGCTCCGCGCGCATCTCGTCGAGGGATGTCGTCTCGGTGTCCACCGCCACGGTGCCGACCGCATGCGCCGCCGCGATCCAGGCCCCCAGCGCCTCCGCGTCCCGCACCACCTCGTAGGCGCCGAGGTCGAACGGCACCGCCTCGGGCGCCGGCACCGCCCCCGCGGGGTCCGTGTCCTCCAGCACCGGCGCCTCGGCGTCCAGCGCCTCGGCCACGCGGCGCGTCAGCGACCGGAACTCCATGAGCGTCAGGAACCCCAGCAGGTCGTCCGCCACCGGCTCGCGCAGCTCCAGGTCGTCCAGCCCGAAGGGCAGGTCCATGTCGCAGTCGAGCCGCACCAGCCGCTTGGACATGCGGATCTGCTCGGCGTGATCGATCAGCGTCTGCCGCCGCTTGGGCTGCGTGATCTCCCCCGCCCGCTCCAGCAGCGTCTCCACGTCGCCGAACGCCTGGATCAGCGCGGCGGCCGTCTTGATCCCGATCCCCGGCGCGCCCGGCACGTTGTCGGTCGAATCCCCGGCCAGCGCCTGCACGTCCACCACGCGGTCCGGGCCCACCCCGAACTTCGCCTCCACCCCCTCCACGTCGATGCGCACGTTCTTCATCGCGTCGAGCATCTCCACCCCGCCGCCGACGAGCTGCATCATGTCCTTGTCGGAGGACACGATCGTGACGCGGCCCCCGGCATCCCGAGCCCGACACGCGAGCGTCGCGATGATGTCGTCGGCCTCGAACCCCTCGATCTCCTCGCAGGCGATGTTGAACGCGCGCACCGCGTCGCGCGTCAGGGGAATCTGCGGGCGCAGGTCCTCGGGCATCTCGGGGCGGTGGCCCTTGTACTCCGGGTAGATCTCGTTGCGGAACGTGACGCTGCCCTTGTCGAAGATCACCGCCAGATGCGTCGCCGCGTCCGGCCCGGTGTTGCCCTCGATATAGCGCTGCAGCATCTGGCAGAAGCCCGCCACCGCCCCGATCGGCAGCCCGTCGGACTTGCGCGTGAGCGGCGGCAGCGCGTGGAACGCGCGGAAGATGAACGCGCTCCCGTCGATCAGGTGCAGGTGATGGCCCTTGCCGAAATCGCCCATGTGCCGCCTCCTCGCCCGCCTCGGCGCGGTGTGCCACGGCCGGCGGGACCGCGCCAGCCGGCGCCGGACCGGCCGCGCGCGCATCCGCGCGGACGGCCCCCGGCGCGACGGACGGGCGGGCGGCCGGAACGCCGGCCCCCTCGCCGCAACTGCGGGCCCGTCCGGCTGCCGGCGCGTCCGCGGGGACGCGCCGGCCGGCCCGATCAGGCGTCCGCGCGACCGGCGCGGCGGCGCATCCCGGCGGCGCCGAGCCCGCCCAGCGCCAGCGCCAGGAGCGGCAGCGCGGCCGGCACCGGGATCGGCGCGACCACGGCGTTCGACGGGATCACCGCCAGCCCGTCGAGCGTGCCGAACTGCCCGCCGACCGTCCCGATCAGGAAGGCTTCCACCCGCCCGGCCGCGTCGGCCATCAGGTCGAGCTTGTAGAGCCCCTCGCCCATCACCGTCGGTCAGCAGCGCGAAGGCGGTGTTGTCGCCCTCGAAGAAGCTCAGGATGTCGAACCCCCCGTCGGTCCCGAAGTCGAGCGGCACGCCGTCCGCGAACAGCAGGCCCACCGTGTCCAGGGTGCCGGCGTTGTTGGCCAGCGTCACCAGCGCGTCCTGCTGGCTGTCGAGCGCGTACTGCTGCGTCGTCGGACGCATCGGGCACCGCGTTGGTGTAGGCGTTGGCGATGATGTTCGGGTCCTGGCCCGCGAACCTGTCATCCGCCGCATAGGCGAGGTCCGTGAACCGGGTCAGCGTCGCGGGATCGGATTTCGGGTTGAAGACGAAGTTCTTGTCCGAGCTGGTCACCAGGCGGGCGGCGTCGACCTGGTTGTTGAAGTCGAAGCCGAGCGTCTCGACCTCGGTGGCGTCCGGGCGAGACGACCTCGATCGTCGCGACCCCGGTCGCCCGGTCGACCAGGTAGACCGCGTCCCGCTGGTCGCTGTAGCCGTAGAGCTGGCCCGTCTGCGGACGGAACGCCAGCGCGCTCAGGGCGACGCGCTCGCCGCCTGCGGTGATCGGCACGCCGGTCAGGGCGCCGGGCATGTTCAGGTCGGCCATCGTCACCAGGGTGGTGCCGTTGTTGCCGAGGCTGACCCCGAACGCGTCGGTCGTGACCGGCATCGCCGCCGCGGCGGTCCCGCCGAGCGCGAGGGCGGCGAGCGTGGTCGTGAATGTGCGTGTGCGCATCTCAGTCTCCGAGATCGATCGCGGGAACGATCTCCCGCGCCGGAGCCACGACCGATCCGGAGGATGAGTTTCGAATTGGAGCCGACGGACCCCACGTCATCACGTGACCGTTACCGCGTTTCAACCCAAGATTGCGCAGGGCCGTCCCGCCGTCTCGTCCCCGCGCCGCCAGCCGGCGAAGGCCTCGTCCTCGAAATGCAGCTCGAGCGCGCCGAGCGTGAGGACCGTGCCGGCGCCGCAGGCGCGCCGCGCGGGCGCCCCGTAGACGCGGGCCAGCGCCGCCTCGGCCCCGGGCAGGTGCCGGCCGAACCCGATCTCCCGGCCCGTGCCCGGGATGTCGACGCCGGTGGCGGTGGGCACCGGCGGCGACGGGCGCGCCGGGGCGGCGTCGAAGCCCGCCCCCGCGCCCGTTCCACCGCCGCTCCCCGTCCCCGCCGGCCCGCCGGCCGGCGCGCAGCCCGCCGCGACGAGCGCCAGGGCCAGCGCCGCCCCGGGCCTCACGCCAGCGAGTCCAGCCCGTCGCCGTCCGTCCGGTCGCCCACCGTCTCCTCGCCGACGCTCACGTTCGATCCCGGCGCGCCGTCCTCGCCCGCGAGGATGTAGCGCTTGTCGCAGTACCCGCACTCGACCCAGCCGACGCTGTCGTCGATCTGCAGCCAGACGCGCGGATGGCCCAGCGCGCCCTCGCTCCCGTCGCAGGCCACGCGCGGGCGTGCTCACCACCTCGGTCTCGGGCACGCCCCAGTCGGCGGGCTTGGCCGGGGGCGGCGTCTTCGGGGCGGCCCCCCGCGGCGGGGCGATGCGCGGGCTGCCGTCCGCATTGGTGGTCGCGCTGGGGTGGTCTGCGGGCATGTCGGGACTCCGGGGGCGGCAGGGGGCTTTCCACCGCGCGCGCGGGGGCCTAGGCGGCCCGACAATAGCGATCCGCCCGCCCCCGTCGAGGGCGCGGGCGCAAGGAGCACCCATGCCAGACGCGATCCGCATCGAGGGCCTGACCAAGACCTACGCCCCCCAGGGCGGCGAGCCGGCCAAGCAGGCGCTGCGCGGCGTCGACCTGAACGTGCCGGCGGGGTCGATCTACGGCCTGCTCGGCCCCAACGGCGCGGGCAAGTCGACGCTGATCAACATCCTCGCCGGCCTGGTGCGCAAGACGTCCGGCCGAGTCGAGATCTGGGGCTTCGACCAGGACCGCAACCCGCGGCAGTCGCGCGCCTCGATCGGGGTGATGCCGCAGGAGACCAACCTCGACCCGTTCTTCACGGCGCGCGCCGCGCTCGAGGTGCAGGCCGGGCTCTACGGCATCGCGCCGGCCGACCGCGTCACCGACCGCATCCTCGAGATCATCGGCCTGACCGACAAGGCCGACGCCTACGCCCGCTCCCTCTCGGGCGGGATGCGGCGGCGCCTGCTGCTGGGCAAGGCGCTGGTCCACCGCCCGCACGTCCTGGTGCTGGACGAGCCCACCGCGGGCGTGGACATCGAGCTGCGGCAGATGCTCTGGGGCAACGTGCGGCGGCTGAACGAGGAGGGGATGACGATCATCCTGACCACCCACTACCTCGAGGAGGCCGAGGCGATGTGCGGGCGCATCGCGATCGTGAACCACGGCGAGGTCACGGCCGAGGACACGACCGCCGCGCTCATGTCCCGGCTGGACACGCGCACGCTGGTGGTCGCGACCGAGACGGACGGCGAGGTCGCCCCCCCGCGCGGCGCCAGCGTGGCGCGCCGCGCGAACGGCGACCTCGCCTTCGCCTTCCGCGCCGCCGAGACGACGCCGGGCGCGATCCTGGAGGCGGTCCGCGCCGCCGGCCTGACGGTGCGCGACGTGCGCTCCGAGGACCCGCGCCTGGAGGACGTGTTCGTCGCCCTCACCTCGGACCGCGCCGCGGGCTGAGGGGGGCGGGAGCCTCATCCCTCCGGCAGGATGCGCCCCAGCCGCCGGCCGCCCACCACGTGCACGTGCAGGTGCGGGACCTCCTGCACCGCGTCCGCCCCGGCGTTGGAGATCACGCGGAACCCCCCTCCCCCGACCGTCGCCCGACACCGACGCGCCCGTGATCCGCGTGACCTCCCCGATCGCGCGCACCCATCCCGCGATCTCGGCCTCGCCCGCCTCCGCCGCGAAATGGTCGAACGAGACGTAGGGCCCTTTGGGGATCACCAGAACGTGCACCGGCGCCTGCGGCCGCAGGTCCTCGAAGGCCAGCGCGTGCTCGGTCTCCAGCACCGTGCGGTTCGGTATCTCCCCGCGCAGGATCTTCGCGAACACGTTCTCGGGGTCGTAGGTCCAGGCCATGGCGGGCTCCTCATCCGGCTCGCGCGCACGATCGCGCGCCCGCGCGCCGCATCGCCAGCCCTTGCCCGTCCCGCCCCGGCCCGATACACCGTCCCGATGACGCCCGAGCAGATCGCCGCCCTGCCCTATCGTCCCTGCGTCGGCGTGATCCTGGCCCGCGGCGACGGCACGGTCTTCGCCGGCCGCCGGATCGACGGCCCGCCCGGCGCCTGGCAGATGCCGCAGGGCGGGACTCGACCCCGGCGAGTCCCCCGAGGACGCCGCCCTCCGCGAGCTGACCGAGGAGACCGGCGTGCCCGCCGCCCTCGCCCGGATCGAGGCGCGCACCCTGCGCCCGCACCGCTACGACCTGCCCCCCGCGCTCGTCCCGACGCTCTGGGGCGGGCGCTTCCGCGGGCAGGAGCAGACCTGGTTCCGCATGACCTTCCTCGGCACCGACGCCGACGTCGACATCTCCGGCACCGGCCACGACGCCGAGTTCGCCGAATGGGCCTGGATGGCGCCCGCCGACCTGGTCGAGCGGATCGTGCCCTTCAAGCGCGATCTCTACCGCGCCGTCCTGGCGGAGCTCGATGCCCTAGGCCCCCCGCCTGTCGCCGCCCGCCGCGCCGCGCTATCCTCCCGCGCATCAACCAACGGGAGACACCCATGACCCAACGCACCGCCGCCGCCTACGTCGCGGCCCTCGTCGCCGCCCCGACGCTCGCCCTCGCCGACTGCGAGACCGTCACCTTCTCCGACGTCGGCTGGACCGACATCACCGCGACCACCGCCGCCACCTCCGTCCTCCTCGACGCGCTCGGCTACGCCAACGAGACGCGGCTCCTCTCGGTGCCCGTCACCTACGCCTCGCTCGCCGAGGGCGACGTCGACGTCTTCCTGGGCAACTGGATGCCCACGATGGAGGCCGACATCGCCCCCTACCGCGAGGCCGGCACCGTCGACACCGTGCGCGCCAACCTCGAGGGCGCGAAGTACACGCTGGCCGCGAACCCCGCCGCCGCCGCCCTCGGCATCGACAGCTTCGACGACATCGCCGCGCACGCGGACGCGCTCGGCAACAGCATCTACGGCATCGAGCCGGGCAACGACGGCAACCGCCTGATCCTCGAGATGATCGAGCAGGGCATGTTCGGCCTGGAGGGCTTCGAGGTCGTCGAGAGCTCGGAGGCCGGCATGCTGGCCGAGGTCGCGCGCGCCAACCGCCGCGACCAGCCCGCCATCTTCCTCGGCTGGGCGCCGCACCCGATGAACGCCGCGATGGACATCACCTACCTCTCCGGCGGGGACGACGTGTTCGGCGCCGATTTCGGCGGCGCGACCGTCTACACCAACACCACCGCCGGCTTCACGCAGGACTGCCCCCGCATCGGCGCCCTGCTGAAGAACCTCGCCTTCTCGCTCGAGATGGAGAACGAGATCATGGGCGCGATCCTCAACGACGGCGCCGATCCCGAGGACGCCGCCCGCGCGTGGCTGACCGCGCATCCCGGCATGATCGGCGCCTGGATGGACGGGGTCGTCGCCGCCGACGGCACCGATGGCGAGGCCGCCGTGCGCGCCGCGCTCGGCCTCTGAACGATCAGGGGGTCGCGCCCATGCGGCGCGTGCCCCGCGGCCCCGGGCCCGCGGGACGCCGCTCGCGCCAGGCGACCCACGTCACCGCGCTCACGATCACCGCGCCGCCCAGCGCCACCCACGGGTCGATCGGCTCGGCGAAGACCAGCGCGCCCAGCAGCGCCGACCACACGAGCTGCAGGAACGCCACCGGCTGCGTCACCCCCACGGGCGCGGCGGCGAAGGCCTTGGTCATCGTCCAGTGCCCCGCCGTCGCCAGCGCCGCCACCACGAACAGCGCCGCCACCTGCGCGCCGGTCGGCGGCACCCAGACCAGCCAGGCCAGCGGCGCCAGCCCGATGGTCACGAACACCGACAGCATCGCCACCACCACCGTGGCCGAGACCTCGCCGGACATCCGCTTGGCGATCAGGTAGGACGCCGCGAAGAGCAGCGCCGTCGCCAGCATCGCGAGATGCCCGTCCTCGACCGCGCGGAAGCCGGGGCGCAGGACGATCGCCGCCCCCGCCAGCCCCGCCGCCACCGCCAGCCCCCGCGTCCAGCTCAGCCGCTCGCCCAGCAGCAGCGCCGCGCCCAGCGTCACGTAGACCGGCGAGAGGTAGTTCATCGCCGTGACCTCGGCGATCGGGATGCGCGTCATCGCGAAGAACCACAGCGCGACGCCGGCCGTGTGCACCGCGCCGCGCGCCGCGAACAGCCCCGTCTGCCGGCGCGTGAGATGCGCGCGCCGCACCGCCGGCAGCATCGGCAGGAGGAACACCAGGCCGGTCGCGTAGCGCAGGAACGCCGCCTGCGCCGCCGGCACGTCCGTGCCCAGCGCCTTCACCACGCCGGTCACCGCGACGAAGAACAGCCCCGTCAGGAGCATCCACCCGACCCCCGCGAGGGGGCGCGCGCCGCCCGCCACGCCGGGCGGCGCGAGCGAGGTCGGGGCGAGCGGGGCGGCGTCGTCGGCGGGCATGGGGCGCGCTTCTACCCGGCCGGGCGCGCGCGCAAGCCCCGGCTCATCCGACCCGCCGCCCTTCCGAGATCAGGAGCCGCGACAGCGCGATCACGAAGATGAACGCCAGCAGCATCAGCCCCCGCTCGTAGGCGCCGTCGATCCCGTCGGGCATGAAGAAGAAGGGCGGCGCCGCCAGCGCCCAGAGCACCGCGCCGATGCGGAACGCCCGCAGGAACCCGATCCCCGCCGCCCGCGCCCCGAACGACATCGCCAGCGGCACCGCCGCGAACAGGAAGCCCAGCGCGTAGACGAGGTAGGAGTGGATCACCACGCCCTCGCTGTCGCCGTCCCCGTACTCGTTGCGCGCCCCGACGAGGAACACGACCAGCCCCAGGAACGCCAGCCCCGCGATCCCGGCGGACCACCGGTAGCCGCCGAGGTGGATGTGCGCCGCGCCGAGCGCGCAGGCGATCAGCCCGCCCGAGAAGGCGTAGAGCCCGATGTCGACGATGTACTCCATCTCTCCGGCGCCGAGGTCGCTGATCGTGTCGGCCATCCAATCCTGGCCGGGCACGAGGATGTCGGCGATCACGACCGAGGCCGCGAACACGGCGCAGGACAGGATGCCGAGCCATCCGAGCGTCATCAGGAAACGCGGCTGGAGCGCGGCGTCGTCGGGGCGGAACTGGCGAGACATGTCGGGCGAACGGGCGGCGGGGCCTGGCGGTTCCGTCCCGTGGACGGACCATGCGCACGGACCATGCGCACGGGGCGTGCATCGGATGTGCATGGGATGTGCATCGGATGTGCATCGGCATCCGCGCACGCCGCGCCGCCTCGGCTGGCCCTGGGTGCGCGCGAGCGCAGCCGGTCAGAGCTGCGCCATCACCTCGTCCGACGCCTCGAAGTTGGTCGTGACCGACTGCACGTCGTCGTCGTCCTCGAGGGCCTCCACCAGCTTCATCAGCGATTGCATCCCGTCCAGGTCCAGCTCGGTCGTCACCGTCGGCCGCCAGGTCAGCTTGGTGGTCTCGCTCTCGCCCGAGCTGCGCCTCGAGCGCCGTCGACACCTCGTTCAGATCGGTATCCGCGCACCAGACGACGTGACCCTCCTCCGTGGATTCCACGTCCTCGGCCCCCGCCTCGATCGCCGCCATCATCACGTCGTCCGCGTCCCCGGCCTCGGCCGGGTAGATCACCTGCCCCTTGCGATCGAACATGAAGCCGACGCTGCCGGTCTCGCCGAGATTGCCGCCGTTCTTGGCGAAGGTGGAGCGCACGTTGGACGCGGTGCGGTTGCGGTTGTCGGTCATCGCCTCGACGATCACGGCCACGCCGGCGGGGCCGTAGCCCTCGTAGCGGATCTCGTCGTAGCTCTCGGCGTCGCCGCCCACGGCCTTGGCGATGGCCCGCGTGATCACGTCCTTGGGGACCGACACCGCCTTCGCCTCCTTCACCGCCAGGCGCAGGCGCGGGTTCTTGTCGGGGTCGGGATCGCCCATCTTCGCGGCGACCGTGATCTCCTTGGCGAGCTTGGAGAACAGCTTGGAGCGCGCGGCGTCCTGGCGCCCCTTGCGGTGCTGGATGTTCGCCCATTTCGAATGGCCGGCCATGCGTGCCCTCCCCGATGCGATGCGTGCGGCGGGGCGATATACCGCCCGCCCCCGCGCCCCCGCAACCCCGCGCCGCGGCCCTCGCATCCCGCCGCCCGGACGGGCTAGATGCGGCAGGACCGCCGCCTCCCGAGCCGCGGCGGGGGACCCCATGACGACCGATCAGATCATCCTCTTCGCGCTCTTCGGCGGGGTGTTCGTCCTCCTGCTCTGGGGCCGATTCCGCTACGACGTCGTCGCCTTCTCGGCGCTGGTCCTGGGCGTCGTCCTGGGCGTCGTCCCGACGCAGGACGCCTTCGCGGGCTTCGGGCATCCGGCCACGGTCGTGGTGGCGCTCGTGCTCGTCGTCTCGGCGGGGCTCGTCCGCTCCGGCGCCGTCTACCTCATCACCCGCACGCTGGTGGACGCCTCGCGCCCGGCCGGGGCCCATATCGCGCTCATGGGCGCGATCGGGGGCGTCCTCTCCGCGTTCATGAACAACGTCGCCGCCCTCGCGCTCCTGATGCCGGTGGACATCCAGACCGCGCAGAAGGCGGGCCGCCTTCCGCGCCTCTCGCTCATGCCGCTCAGCTTCGCGACCATCCTGGGCGGGATGGTCACGCTGATCGGCACGCCGCCCAACATCATCGTCGCCTCGATCCGCGAGGACCGGCTGGGGACGAGCTTCTCGATGTTCGACTTCGCGCCCGTGGGCGGGATCACGGCGCTGGCCGGCCTCGTCTTCGTCGCGCTGATCGGCTGGCGCCTGATCCCGAGCCCCAAGGTCGAGCCGGGCGCCGAGGCCGTCGAGGAGGGCATCGCCCATTACGTCGCCGAGCTGACGGTGCCGCCGGGCTCCTCCCTCGTCGGCACGCGCCTGGGCGCCCACGAGGGCAGCGCCGAGCAGGCCGGGGTGGCGATCCTGGGCCTCGTGCGGGACGGGCGCCGCCGCTACGGGACGCAGCGCGCCGCCGAGCTGCAGGCCGGCGACGCGCTCGTGCTCGAGGCGACGCCGGAGGCGCTGGACGAGTATCGCGCCGCGATGGAGCTCGACTTCGCCGACCGCAAGCGCGAGGCGCTGCTGCGCGCCGACGGCGAGGGGCTCAAGATCATTGAGGCCGTCGTGCCAGAGGGCAGCCGCATCGCCGGGCGGGCGGCCGCGTCGATCGGCCTGGCCTGGCGCCGACGCACGGTCCTCCTGGGCATCTCGCGCCGGGGCCGGCGCATCGGCGGACAGGTGCGGCGCACCACCGTGCGGCCCGGCGACATCCTCCTCCTCCTCGTGCCCGAGGACCAGGAACAGGACGTGACCGACTGGCTCGGCGTGATGCCCCTGGCCGACCGGGGCCTCGCGGTGACGGACTTCCGCAAGGTCTGGCTCGCCATCGGCCTCTTCGGCGGGGCGGTCGCGGCGGCCTCGCTCGGGCTGGTCTACCTGCCCGTGGCCCTGGGCGCGGTGGTCGCGGCCTACGTCGCGGCGCGCATCCTGCCGGTGCGCGAGCTCTACGATTTCGTGGAATGGCCCGTGATCGTGCTCCTCGGCTCGATGATCCCGCTGGGCGCCGCGCTCGAGGGGTCGGGCGGCACCGAGCTCATCGCCGGGTGGCTGATGACCGCGACCGAGGGCATGCCGGCCTGGGCGGTGCTCACGATCCTGATGCTCGTGACGATGACGCTCTCGGACGTGCTCAACAACACCGCGACCGTGATCGTCGCGGCGCCGGTGGGCATCGCGATGGCGCAGGGCATGGACGTCTCGCCCGATCCGTTCCTGATGGCGGTGGCGGTGGCGGCCTCCTGCGCCTTCCTCACGCCGATCGGGCACAAGAACAACACGCTCATCCTGGGACCGGGGGGCTACTCCTTCGGGGACTACTGGCGCATGGGCCTGCCCCTGGAGATCCTCGTGGTCGCGGTGTCGATCCCCGCGATCCTGGTGTTCTGGCCGCTGTGAGGGCGGCGCGATGGCGCGAATTTGCAACGATGCGTTGCGAAATGGCCGGGGAACCGGATCGGCGCTCGCGCGTCGTGCGGGGGCAACGGGGCGCGAGTCGCGCCCGAACCCGGAGACCGACGCCATGATGAAGATCGCCCTGATGGTCCATGCCGGCTTCGCCCTCGGCCTCGCCGCCGGCGCGATGGTCCTGGTCTAGCGCGACCCCGCCCGCGCGGCCGCCAGATGCGGCCAGGCGGGCTGGTCGGGCACGTGGAGGCGCAGGGCGTCGCCGAGCGCGAGCCGCCCCGGCCGCTCGACCCAGGCCATGACCCCGCGCCGCCCCCGCGCGGCGGCCTTGAACGCCGCGCCCGCGCCCGGCATCTCCCGATCGATCTCGCGCGCCGGCAGGTGGCAGGGCCGGTTCTCCATGTCGATGACGAGGGTCGCGCCGTCCGGCCCCTGCAGGCGGCTCGACGGCGGCAGATGCGTCAGGTCGGCGATCCCCTCCACCACCATCGTCGCGCCCAGGAGGGCGGGGTCGAGCGCGTCGACGCCCATCTCGGTCGCGATCTCCTCCAGCTCCTCGCGCGCGAGGATGCTCAGCTGGCGGACGTTGGCGATCTCCGTTCCCCGGGGATGCTGCGAGAGGACCCGGCTGCACGAGGGTCGCGTGACGCCGCCATGCGCCTCCCCCTCCGGCCCTCCCCACCCCAACAGGAGGGTCTGGCGCGGCATCGCGCGAAGGGAGGACGCGCGGTCAGGGACGTGCCCGAGCCATCGGATCGTGGCGATGTGATCGGTCTCGAGGAGTGCGGGCATGGGGACCTCCGGCGCCTGCCGGCTTCTGGCGTCGGGGCAGGGGCGGCGCGAAGGAAGAGGGCCCCGGCAAGTTGCCGGAGCCCTCGATCCGGGATCACGCCGGGCCGGGCACCGGCGCGGGGGGACGATCCTTGGACCCCGCCTTGGGGATCGCCGTGACCGATCCCCCAGGTGCGCTGGGCGGCAGGTCGTCGGCGTCGTCGCCGCGATTGAGGGCCTCGCCGGCGATCACCTTGCCGATCTCGTTCCCGGTCAGCGTCTCGTATTCCAGCAGGCCCCGGGCCAGCCGGTCGAGATCGTCGCGCCGTTCGGTGAGGATGCGCTTGGCGGTCGCGTAGCCCTCGTCGACGATGCCCTTGACCTTCTCGTCGATCATCTTCTGCGTGGCCGGGGAGACGTTGCCGCCGCCCTGGTAGTTGCCGAGATAGCTCTGCTGCTCGTTGGCGTAGTCGACATGGCCGAGGTCGTCGTCGAAGCCGAACTGCGTGACCATCGCGCGGGCGATCTTGGTGACCTGCTGGATGTCGCTGGCCGCGCCCGAGGTGACGTTCTGCTTGCCGAAGACGAGCTCCTCGGCGACCTTGCCGCCCATCGCCATGGCGATCTTGGACGTGTACTTCTGGAAGCTCACGCTGAGCTGGTCCCGCTCGGGCAGGGACAGCACCAGGCCGAGCGCGCGGCCGCGCGGGATGATCGTCGCCTTGTGGATCGGGTCGTGCTCGGGAACGTTGAGACCGACGATCGCGTGCCCCGCCTCGTGATAGGCGGTGAGGGTCTTCTCCTCCTCGGACATGACCATGGACCGCCGCTCGGCGCCCATCATCACCTTGTCCTTGGCGCTCTCGAAGTCGTCCATGGTGACGAACCGCCGCCCCACCCGCGCCGCCGTCAGGGCCGCCTCGTTCACGAGGTTCGCCAGGTCGGCGCCGGAGAAGCCCGGCGTGCCGCGCGCGATGATGCGCAGGTCGACGTCCGGGCCGAGCGGCGTCTTGCGGGCGTGCACGCCCAGGATGCGCTCGCGGCCCTTGATGTCGGGATTCGGGACCTGGACCTGCCGGTCGAAGCGGCCGGGGCGCAGCAGCGCGGGGTCGAGCACGTCCGGCCGGTTGGTGGCCGCGACGATGATGATGCCCTCGTTCGCCTCGAAGCCGTCCATCTCGACGAGGAGCTGGTTGAGCGTCTGCTCGCGCTCGTCGTTGCCGCCGCCGTAGCCGACGCCGCGCGAGCGGCCGACCGCGTCGATCTCGTCGATGAAGACGATGCAGGGCGCGTTCTTCTTGGCCTGCTCGAACATGTCGCGCACGCGGGAGGCGCCGACGCCCACGAACATCTCGACGAAGTCGGAGCCCGAGATGGTGAAGAACGGCACGCCGGCCTCGCCCGCGATGGCCCGCGCCAGCAGCGTCTTGCCGGTGCCCGGCGGGCCGACGAGCAGCGCGCCCTTGGGGATCTTGCCGCCCAGCCGCGAGAACTTCTGCGGGTTGCGCAGGAACTCGACGATCTCTTCCAGCTCCTCCTTGGCCTCGTCGATGCCCGCCACGTCGTCGAAGGTGACGCGCCCGTGCTTCTCGGTCAGCAGCTTGGCCTTGGACTTGCCGAAGCCCATCGCGCCGCCGCGTCCGCCGCCCTGCATCCGGTTCATGAAGTAGATCCACACGCCGATCAGCAGCAGGAACGGGAGGAACGTCATGAGGATGCTCGCGAAGCCGGATTGCTCCTGGGGCTGGGCGTCCACGGTGATGTTCTCCGCCAGGAGGCGGTCCGTGACGTCCGTGCCCTCGGGGCGGATGGTGGTGAAGCTGGTGCCCGAGCCGTCGCGGAAGACGATGCGCTCGCCGTCCAGGGTGACCTGCTCGACCGAGCCGTCCTCGACCCGCTCGATGAAGTCCGAATAGCTGATCGAGCGCGAGGTCGCGCTGCCGCCGCCGCCCGAGAACAGGTTGAACAGCGCCAGGATGAGTAGGAACAGGACCACCCAGAAGGCGATGTTTCGTGCGTTGCCCAAGGGAAGGCTCCTCGTCGTGGGGCGCGCGGGCTCCGCGGCGCTCGGGGAATAGATAGCGGCTGGCGCGGGCGGTTCAATGCGGGAGGAGGAGGCGCGCGCCCTCGTCCTCGCGGTCCGTGCCGAACAGGGCGCGGGGCGGGCCGTCGCCGAGGAGCGCCGGCACCCCCTGCCAGGCGAGGTCGGCGATGCCGGCCGCCTTCGCCGCCTGCGGACGGGCCAGGCCCGCGGCGCGCGCGGACACCACCCGCCCGCCCGCGGACGCGTGGACCCGCCACCGGCCGTCCCAGTCGCGCGCCGATCCCGCCGCGAGGGCGACGGCCTCCTCCTCGGCCTGCGCGGGGTCGCGGAACACGCGCAGGCGCCGGGGCGTCAGGCGCAGGCGGCACCCTGAGATCACGAGCCCCGCCCCCCCCTGACCCGGCGCGGCGCGCAGGACCCTGTCGAGCGCGGCCTCCGCCGGGTGCACCTTGCGCCCCCGGACCCGCGCGAGCGCGCGCCGGAGCGCCCGGCGCGCGATCTCCCGCGGCGCGGCCAGGATCGCGGCGCGATCCAGCGCCATGTCCCCCGCGGGCGAGGTCGAGGCCGCATCCGCAAGCACGCGCCCGACCGCCCAGTCGAGCGCCTCGGCCGCCTCCCCCATCCGCCGGGCGGTTCGGGCCAGCATGGCCGCGGGGAGCGCGTCGTCCCCGAGCACCGCCAGGGCGCGTCGGACCCGAACGCGCTCGAACGCGGTGTCCTCGTTGGACGGGTCCTCGATCCACGCGATGTCCCGCGCCCGCAGCCAGTCGCGCAGGTCCGCGCGGGCGATCCCGAGGAGGGGGCGCCGGAACGGGCCGTCCGGCGCCGCCGGGATGCCGGCCAGCCCCTCCGCCCCGCCGCCACGGGCGAGGCGCATCAGGACCGTCTCGGCCTGGTCGTCCATCGTGTGACCGGTCAGCACATGGCGCAGCCCGCGCCGCGCGGCCCAGTCCGCCAGGAGGGACCGCCGCGCCGCCCGCAGGTCGGCCTGGACCGGGCGCGGCGGTGGCGCCGGGCGCAGGGTCTCGTGCGGCAGCCCGAGCGCCGCGGCGGCGGCGGCCACGGCGGCGGCCTCCGCGGCGGCGGCGGGGCGCAGCCCATGATCGACGGTGGCGACCCGCAGGCCGGGGCGCCCCAGACCCGCGGCGAGGTGCATGAGCGCCGTCGAATCCCCCCCACCCGACACCGCGATCCCGACCCCCGGCCCGAGGCCCCGCGTCGCCGCGGCGAACGCGGCCTCGAGAGGCCCGGTCAGGGGCAGCCGGCCTCGGCGGCGGCGCGTTCGGCCTCGGCCGCCTGATCGGTGCCGGGGAAGCGCGCGCGCACCTCGCCCCAGGTGACGCAGGCCTCCTGCGACTGTCCCAGCCCGGCCAGCATCGCGCCCAGGCGCCGCAGCGCGTCGGGCGCGTCGGACCCGTTCGGATCGCCGGAGAACGCGGCGAGATAGGCGCGTGCCGCACCCGCCAGATCGCCCGACTCCTCCAGCGACCGGCCGCGATACCACGCCGCCTGCCCGGTGAGGGGGCCGCCGGGATAGGCCGCCGCGAACGCCTCGAAGAGGGTCGACGCGCCGGCGTAGTCGCCCTCGTCGAAGGCCGCGACCGCGCGCTCGAAATCGGCGCGCTCGCCGATCGCCAGCTCGGCCCCGGCGGGCGCGGGCGCGGCCGACGCCGCCGGGGCCGCCTCCCCGCCGCCGAGGGTCGAGGTCTCGCCCAGCGCGGAGAGGTCCCCGCCCTCCAGCTCGACGAGCCGGAACTCCAGGTCGCCGATCCGGTTCGTGCCGTCGCGCACGACCGCCTCGACGCGGCCCGAGAGCGCCTCCGTCTGGGCGGTCACGCGGCGCAGCTCGGCCTCCAGGGCGTCGATCCGCTCGAGCGCGCTCGCCGGCAGGTTCACGGCCGGCGCCCCGGTGGTGGAGAGCTCGCGCCGCAGGCCGGCGATCTCGCCGTCCAGGATCACCAGCTCCTGCCGGATGTCGGCCAGGGTGCCGGCATCCTGGGCCGCGGCCGGCAGCGCCAGGAGCAGCGCCAGGACCAGCGCGCGCATCAGACGCCCGCGCCGGTGGCCAGGACGGTGACGGCGCGCCGGTTCTGCGCGTAGCACGCCTCGATCGAGCAGACCTCGATGGGCCGCTCCTTGCCGAAGGTCACCGTGCGCAGCCGGCCGGGGCGCACGCCCTGCGCCACCAGGAACTCCTGCGCCGAGGCCGCGCGGCGGGCGCCGAGCGCGAGGTTGTACTCCCGCGTGCCCTGCTCGTCGGCATGGCCCTCGATCACCGCGTCATAGGCGAGATTGGCGTTGAGCCAGGCGGCCTGCGCGCGCAGCGTGTCGCGCCCGGCATCCGTCAGGGTGCTCTGGTCCACGGCGAAGAGGACCCGGTCGCCGACGCGGCTGGCGAAGAAGGCCGGCGAGGCGGGATCGTCCACCCCGCCCGAGGCGCCGAGGCCCGCGGCGCCGATGCCGTCCGGCCCCGTTCCCCTGAGCTGCGGGTTCGAGCAGGCGGTCAGGGCGAGCGCGGCGAGGAGTGTGAGCGCGAGGCGCATGGGGGCGGTCCTTTCGGGGACGGTCACGGCAGGAGCGGCGACCAGCTGGGATCGGAGGAGGCGGAGGGCGTCGGCACGGCGCGCAGGTTGCGCCCGGTGATGTCGACCGAGTGCACCTGTGGCGCGCCGCCCTCGCCCTGGGTCTCGCGGGTGAACATGAGGACCCGGCCGTTTGGCGCCCAGGTCGGCCCCTCGTCGAGGAAGCTCGCGGTCAGGAGCCGCTCCTCCGAGCCGTCCGTGCGCATGACGCCGATATGGAAGCGCCCGGCGTTCTGCTTGGTGAAGGCGATGAGGTCGCCGCGCGGCGACCAGACGGGCGTGCCGTAGCGGCCCGGCCCAAAGCTGATCCTCTGCGGCTCGCCGCCCCCCGCGCCCATCACGTAGATCTGCGGCGTGCCGGAACGGTCGCTCTCGAACACGATGCGGCTGCCGTCGGGCGCGTAGCTCGGCGCCGTCTCGATGCTGGGCGCGCTGGTGAGCTGGCTGCGCTGCCCGGTGTCGAGGTCCTGGACGAAGATGTCGGTATTGCCGCCCCGCGAGAGGGAATAGACCACCTGCCGGCCGCCGGGCGCGAAGCGCGGCGCGAAGGACATCGTGCCGGACCCGTCGCCCAGCGGCTGTCGGATCACGTCCGCCACGTCGAGCACGTAGATCTCCGGAAAGCCGCTCTCGTAGCTGGTGTAGAGCAGGCGCCGCCCGTCGGGCGAGAACCGGGGCGCGAGCACGATGGCCGCGGAATCGGTCAGGTACTGCACGTTCGCGCCGTCGTAATCCATGACCGCCAGCCGCTTGGCCCGCGCGTTCTTCGGTCCGGTCTCCGACACGAAGGCGACGCGGCTGTCGAAATAGGGCGCCTCGCCGGTGAGGCGGGAATAGACCTGATCGGCGGCCTTGTGGGCGATGCGGCGCAGCTCGGCCTCGGTCCCGCCCAGTGCCAGGCCCTCCCCGAGCTCGCCTTCCGCGAAGACGTCGTAGAGGCGGAAGCGCAGGGTGATCTGCCCCCCGGCGGTGGACACGCTGCCCGCGACCAGGCCCTGCGCGTTGATCGCCTTCCAGTCGCGCCATTCCGGCGGAGCGTCGAAGCTGGAGAAGCGCGAGATGAAGGATTCCTCCGGGATGCGACGGATGAGGCCAGTGCCGGTCAGGTCGTCCGCCACGATGCGGGTCAGCTCGCGCGCCACGGCCTCGGCGCCGGCATCCTCCGCCAGGAAGGTCGGGATCGCGATCGGCAGGGGCTCGATCACGCCCTCGGTGATCTCGATCCGCAGGGGGCCGGGGGACTGCGCGAGGGCGGGAAGCGCCAGGCAGAGGGCGGCGATCGCCAGGAGAACCTTCATCGCAGTCGCATCCCTTCCGGATTGAACGTGACCTCTATGTCGCGCCATTGATCGAACTTTTCCACCGGCATCGCATAACCGCCCCTCTCGCAGCGCAGGATCGCGCGCCGGGCGCGGTCGAAGGCGTCCGCCTGCGCGCCCGCGGGCCCGCTGGCGGAGACCTGCCGGATCGAGCCGGGATCGACCCGGCCGTCCCGCGACAGCGAGAAGCCGACCACGATCACGACGTCCGCCGCCGGCGAGCCCGGGTCGATGTTCCAGCATCCCTGCACGGCCAGTCGCAGGCCCTCGCGCTCCCCGGCCGTCAGGGGCGGACCGACGGGCAACGCGGGCGCGGGGGCGGCCTCGGGCGGGGCGTCCTGGGTCGCGGCGGCCACCGCGGCGGCGATGTCGGCAGCCAGGTCCGGCTCGGGCGCCGGTTCGGGCGCGGGCTCGGCGGGGGCTTCGGCGGGGGTTTCGACGGGGGCTTCGGCGGGGGCCGCCTCGGGCGCCGCCGCGACGGTCCGCTCGGGCCGGGCGGGCGGGCGCGGCGCGCTCGTGGGCGCGGATTCGGCGCGCGGCGGGGCCTCCGGGGTCGCCTCGGTCTCCAGCACGTCGCCGGCCTCCTCCGGCGCGGCGGCGCGGCTCTCGGGCTGGGGTGCCTCGGCGGCGGCGTCGGGCGTCGTCGCCTCGGCCGCCTCGGGCGCGATCTCGGCGGCGGGCGGCGGGGCGGGCGCCGGGTCGGGCGCGACCCGCGGGGCCGCGCGCGGCGGCGGCGGGGGCGGCGCCACGGGCGCGTCGGGCACGTCCGGAGCCGGCGCCGGGGGCGCGGCGGGGGCCACCGGCGGCGCCTCCGGGGCCGGCGCCGGGGGCGGGTCCGGGACCGCCTGCGGCGCCGCGACCTGGGCGGGCGCCTCGCCGGGCTCCGGCGCGGTCGCCGCGCGGGACGCCAGATCGGCCGAGCTCACCAGGCTCACGTCCAGCGCGGCCGGCAGCGGCGGCGGCGGCGCGCCCCGCCAGCCGCCGATGAGCGCGAGCGCGATCACGGCCGCGTGGCCCGACACGGACAGCACGGGCGCCAGGGCGTCGGCCCTGGACCCGGCGCCCGGCGCGGCGGTCGCGCGCGCCATCCCGTCACCCGCCGAAGGCGGGGCCGTCCGGCTCCGTCACCAGGCCGATATCGGTGAACCCAGCCGCGTTCAGGGCGCCCATCACCTGCACCACGCGGCCGTAGCTCGCCGCGCCGTCCCCGCGCAGGTAGATGCGCGGCGAGGACCGCTCCGCCGCGATGGCCCGCAGCCGGGGGATCAGCTCGTCCTCCGCCACGTCGGTCGTCTGGATCGCCAGCGCCCCCGCGGCCGTCACCGTCACCGTCAGGGGCTCCTCGTCATCGGCCGAGAGCGCGCTCGCCGCCGTCTCGGGCAGCTCCACCGGCACGCCGACCGTCAGGAGCGGCGCCGCGACCATGAAGATGATGAGCAGCACCAGCATCACGTCCACGAAGGGCGTGACGTTGATTTCCGACATGGGCGCGCGCGCCGCCCGGCCGCGGCGCCGGCGGGCGCCCCCCGCGGGCTTGAGGGTCCCCGCGCCCATCTCAGCCGTCCGACTGACGGTCGAGGATGGTGGTGAACTCGTCGGCGAAGCTCTCGTAGCCCGCGGTCAGGCGGGCGGCGTCGCCGATCAGCTTGTTGTAGAAGATCACCGCCGGGATCGCGGCCAGCAGCCCGAGCCCGGTGGCCAGCAGGGCCTCCGCGATGCCGGGCGCGACGACGGCGAGGTTCGTGTCCTGCGCCTCGGCGATCTCGATGAAGGCGCGCATGATGCCCCAGACCGTGCCGAAGAGGCCCACGAAGGGCGCGGTGGACCCGACCGTCGCCAGGAAAGGCAGCCCCGCCTCGTGCGCCTCCGCCTCCCGCGCGATGGCCACGTCCATCGACCGGTCGATGCGCGCCACGGCGCCGGGGATCATCGCGCCGTCCTCGCGGTGGGAGCGGCGCCATTCCGTCATGCCGGCCGCGAAGACGCGCTCGGGGGCGCTGGCGGGGGCGGCGGCGACGCTGTCGTAGAGCTCGTCGAGCGGCTCGCCGGACCAGAACGCGGCGTCGAAGCGCGCGGCCTCCGCGCGGGCGGCG
The DNA here is from genome assembly GCA_963832275.1 of uncultured Alphaproteobacteria bacterium. GTDB lineage: Bacteria > Pseudomonadota > Alphaproteobacteria > Rhodobacterales > Rhodobacteraceae > Hasllibacter. The sequence goes on along the minus strand of CAWHTQ010000019.1, from coordinate 1,655,807 downwards.
CGATAGGCGATCAGCTTGCGGACGATGATCGTCCACGCCCAGATCGAGGCCGCGATCAGCGCCAGCATGACCAGCTGCACCGTGAGGCTGGCGCGCGCGAAGAGCGCCCACATCGTGTAGTCTTCCATGCGCTCCGGACCTGCCGCCACACCGCGCCCCGCGGGCGCCGCCATCCTCGCGGCCCGTCTTGCACGCGGGCCTGCGGGGGAACGCTAGCGCAGCGCGCGCGCGCGCGCCATCGGCGCCGGGCGCACGGATGCGCGAGGCCCCGTCATGATGCCCCGCCGCCGCAGCCCCCCCGGGGCGCCTAGCCGCGCGCCGCGGGGCCCAGTCCGGGCGGCAGGCGCGCCGGCCGCCCGCCCGGCCCGATCGCGGCCAGGGTGACCCGGCTCGAATAGAGCACCTCCCCGCCGCGCATCACGTCCTGCGACAGCACGATCCGCGCGCCGCCCCGCGCCTCCACCTCGGTCGCGACCTCCAGCGCGTCGTCGAACCGCGCGGGCGACCGGAACCGCGCCTCGAGCGCGGTCACCGCGAACACGATCCCCGCCGCGCGCATCGCCATCTGGTCGATCCCCAGCCCCCGCACCCAGTCCGATCGGGCCCGCTCGCAGTACTTGAGGTAGTTGGCGTGATAGACGATCCCGCCCATGTCGGTGTCCTCGTAGTGCACCCGCAGGGCGTAGCGGTGGGTCACGACGAATCCTGCTTGATGAGTCCCGAGAACCCCGCGACAGCCAGCAGCGACAGCGCCCATCCCGCGACAGATCTGCACCCAAAGGAACCACCGCGCCAGCCGCCCCAGCGGCGAGGTCGCCCCGCTGTCGGGGATCCAGAACTGCTGCATCCCGAGCTGGACGATCGGCAGCAGCGTGTCCGCCGAATAGACCCAGGCGTTGAAGGCCGGATAGCCGCTCGCCTCCGCCTGTCTCCCGAAGCAGTCGAGCTGCGCTTCGCCGCCCCGCGCCAGGAGCCGCGGCGCCTGCGTTGTCGAGGCCAGCGTCCCCCCGTCCGCGCGCAGGCCGGGATCGCACGGGACCTTGGCGCATTGCTCCCAGGGCTGCGGCTTGAATTCCATCCCGAGGTCGTCGGGTCGCTGCAGGTTGAGCCACTCCATCCTGGACGCCAGGTCGCGCGGCGTCCCGTCCCCGGAGAACGACGCGTAGGCGAGGCGGTCGAGGATGAGATTGCCCCTCGCTGGCCAGCCGCCGCGGGAATCCTCGATCCAATCGATCCACGCGCTGCGGAGATCGAGGATCAGCCCCATGTGCTCCGTCCCGGACATCTTGAGCGCGCCGTTCAGCCGCGCGCCCTCCAGGTCGAGGATTCCACTGGCCCGGCCGTCGGCATTGGTCGTGTGACGGAAGCTGGCACCGGGCGTCACGAGGTCCTTCATCCTGGAATCGGGAAGGAGGATCGATCCAGAGCAGTTGAACGGCATGTCGTCGCGTTCCAGGGATTTCGCGGCCTCCGCATCGAAGCGCAGCCGCCCCATGGCGATGTCGCCGCGGACATCGATTCCGCGCGCCGAGATCGCGATCCCGTCGTTCCTGGCGTGGAACTGGCCTCCGCTGAGGCTGAGATCGCCTTCGATCTTCGACGCGCCGAGCAAGACCTTCCTGCGGGAGATGAAGATGCGGCCCGCCCCCCAAGAGGAGAGGAACACCGGGTTCCCGCACCAGAGACCCTCCATCTCGAGGACCCCGTCGGAGGTACCGCCGGCACTGTCCGACACGCCGATCTCGGCGCCGTCGAGGACGATCTGGCCCAAGACGCGGCTGCCCATTGGGGACATTTGCCCCGGACAATCGACACCGCGGAACACAAGCCCCCGGACGCCACGACGCGCTGCGCCAGGAGCGAGGGAAATGCGCTGAGCGCGCGGTTGAGGGTCGTCAGCTTGCAGGCCGACATCGAGATGCCGGAGTCGAACCTCGTGCGCGCGATGATCGGCTCGCCGACGACCGTACAGGAGGTCAGGTCGAGCACGCCCTCGACGTAGGCCGAGTTGATCCTGAGGCCTCGGCGCGGCGTTCCGGCGTCGCGGCCGTCGTCGAGGGTCGTAAGGTAGTGGCGCAGGAAGTCGGCGCGGATCGTGTTGCCGTCATCGGCTGCGTCCGGACGTCCGGGTGTATCGCCGATCGCCGTCGATCCGTCGGATCGCAGTCCCGCGAGCAGGCGGGCCTCGCCTTCGGTCTCCGCCTTCACTGGATCGGCGCGATCCGCGCGGCGAGGCGCAGGGCGTGGGCGGGGTCGGTGGCGGCGACGGGCATGGCGGGATCGTAGGCGGCGCGGATGATGGCCGCAACGTCAGGACGGAGGAGGAACCCCTCCGGCCCGGAGGCGAGGGGTGGCGCGTCCGCGAAGGCCGCGTCGGACCAGAGCAGGATCGTCTGCACCGCCTGCGACAGGGCCAGCGCCTCCGCCGGGGCCACCGACAGGTGCGCGTCCATCCGCAGGAGCACGAACGCCGCGCGGATGCCGCCCCCCTCCGCGTCCGGGTCGAAGCGGAACACGCGGTACTGGTTCGCGTCCGCCTCGGTCAACCGCGTCAGCAGGGCGCCCAGGTCGGGGATCAGCCGCTCCAGCCCGGGAAGCCCGCGCAGCTCGGACCAGTCCCGCACCAGGAACGTCATCAGGTTCGCGCCCAGCTCGGGGTCGGTCTCCGCGATCGGGTGCCCGGCGAGGTGGCACACCGCCTGATGCGCGCCCTTGAACACCGGCAGGCTCTCCTCGGCGGCGCCGAACACCACAGGCACCACGGGGCGGCGCCACCGCGCGAAGACGTAGGCCCCGTCCGAGCGGGTGAACCAGCGCGCCGCCTCCGTCACTCGAACAGCGCGCCCTGATCGCCCCCGCGGGGCGCGTCCAGCCCCAGGTGCCGCCACGCCGCCGGTGCCAGCATCCGACCCCGGGGGGTTCGCGCGATCAGGCCCCGCTGCAGCAGGTAGGGCTCCACAACCTCCTCCAGCGCGTCCCGGCTTTCGGACAGGGCCGCCGACAGCGTCTCGATCCCCACCGGCCCGCCGCCATAGCTCTCGGCGATGAGGCGCAGGTAGCGCCGGTCGGCGCCGTCGAGTCCGAGCGCGTCCACCCCGAGCCGCGTGAGCGAGGAGGCCGCCAGCGCGTCGGTGATGCGGCCCTCCCCCTCCACCAGCGCGAAGTCCACCACCCGGCGCAGCAGCCGCCCGGCGATGCGCGGCGTGCCCCGCGCCCGTCGCGCGATCTCGCGCAGGCCCGCCTCCTCGGCCGGCACGCCCATCAGCCGCGCGCCGCGCTCCACGATGCGGTGCAGCTCGTCCTCGGTGTAGAACTGCAGCCGCACGGGGATGCCGAACCGGTCTCGCAGCGGCGTGGTCAGCAGCCCCAGCCGCGTCGTCGCCCCGATCAGGGTGAAGGGCTGCAGCTCGATCCGCACGGTCCGCGCGGCCGGGCCCTCGCCGATCACGAGGTCCAGCTCGTGGTCCTCCATCGCCGGGTAGAGGATCTCCTCCACCACGGGGTTGAGGCGGTGGATCTCGTCCACGAACAGCACGTCGCCGCGCTCGAGGTTGGTCAGGATCGCCGCGAGGTCCCCCGCCTTGGCGAGCACCGGCCCCGAGGTCATCCGGAAGCTCACCCCGAGCTCGCGCGCGACGATCTGCGCCAGCGTCGTCTTGCCGAGGCCCGGGGGCCCGTGGAACAGCACGTGGTCCATCGCCTCCCCGCGGCTCCGCGCGGAGGCCACGAACACCCGCAGGTTCGCCCGCGCCTCCGCCTGCCCGGTGAACGCGTCGAAGGACTGCGGCCGCATCGCGGCGCCGCTGGCCTCGTCCTCGGGCAGGGACTCGGGGCGCAGGGTGGGATCGGCGCTCATGCCGGGGCCTGCGCGTCGTTCTCGCCGGCGCGCGACGGCCCGCCCGCGTTCAGCCCGAAGCGCCGCGTGTGGAGCCGCTCCATCCACGTCTGCTCCCGCGCGATCACCTCCTCGGCGGTGGCGGCCGGCGACATCGGCTCGAGGATCGAGAAGCGGAACCGCGAGGTCTCGCGCCGCCGCAGCTCCGCGGTGATCCCCCGCGGCCCCGCGACGTGCGCCCGCCACCGGCCCAGCATGTTCTCCGCGCCGCAGGCCGAGCCGACGTGGCGGGCGCCGTCCGCCTCGTCGGTGATGAGGTAGACGCCGCGCCACTCCGCGAGCTTCGACGCCCAGCCGGGCGGCATCACGCGCACGAACGCGGCGGTCGCGGCCATCTCGCGCCAGTCGGGCGGCGGCGCGTCGAAGGTGGACGTCTCCAGGATCGCCGCGACCGAAGCGTCCAGGTTCTCCGCCTTGCGCACGTAGCTGGGGGTCAGGCGCGCCGCGACGACGAGTCGGCCCGGCATGTCCGACAGCCGATTGTCGGGCTCCAGGTCGAACCAGGGCCAGGCATGGTCCGCGGGATGGGAGGCGGGGTCGCCGAGATAGCCGAACTCGCGGTTCAGCCAGGCGACGTCCAGGTCCGCCATGACCTCGGCATGGGGCCGCATGCGCTTGCCGGGATTCCGGTAGAGGCCGAGAAACAGCATCCGTCGTCGCCCCCCGTTCATGCTGTCATCGGCCTGGGTGAAGGCGGCGGCGTAGGCCCGTCCCTGCGCGAGCGCCCGTGTGGCGCCACCGCCGAGGATCGCGTTGTACACCATGACCGCGCGCGGCCGCGTTCGGGGCAGCGTCGGCATGATCGTCTTCAGGTCGCCGCCCCTGCCCTGCTCGCACGGCGAGTGCAGGATCACGTTCACGTCCCTGGGATCGATCCCGACGTGCCGCAGGAGGTCGTTCAGGACGAGCATCCCGTTCGCTCTCACGAGGGCGCCAGCGCCCGGAGCGCCGCGAGGATCAGCGCCTCGGCCCCCGCGCCCGGCGCCGCGCCGGCGGCACGGGCGACCGCGCTCGCCGCATCCGCGGGGGCGTAGCCCAAGTTGACGAGCGCCGAGAGCGCGTCCGCCTGCGACGCGCCGGACGGCGCGGGGGCGGGCGCCGGCGCGGGCGGGGCGCCGTGCTCGGTCACCGCGCCATCCTCCGGCGCCGCGGCCTCGGCCCCGCCCATCGCCATCGCCGCCGGCGCCTTCCCCTTCAGCTCGTTCACGACCCGCTGCGCGATCTTCGGCCCCACGCCCGGCGCGGCCTTCACCGATCCCCAGTCGCCCAGCGCCACCGCCCGGCCCACCCCGTCCGCCCCCAGCGTGCCCAGGATCGCCATCGAGGCCTTCGCCCCCACCCCCGACACACTGGTCAGCAGGCGGTGCCATTCCTTCTCCTGGAGCGTCCGGAAGCCGAAGAGCTGCAGCAGGTCCTCCCGCACGAGGAGCTCGGTCCACAGCATCGCCTGCCCGCCGGGCCCGGGCAGCGCGGCGAGCGTCCGGTCCGAGCAATGCACCACATAGCCCACGCCGCCCACCGTCAGGATCACGTGATCCACGCCGCGATGGTCGATCCGCCCCGCCAGACGCCCGATCACGGTCGCCCCCCGCCGGACCGGGTCACGACGCGGCCCGGAGCGGCGCCCGCACGTGCATCGCGTGGCAGATCGCGACCGCCAGCGCGTCGGCCGCGTCCTCCCCCTCCGGATCGCACCCCGGAAGCTGCATCCGCACCATGTGCCCGACCTGCGCCTTCTGCGCATGGCCCGTCCCGACCACGGTCTTCTTCACCAGATTGGGCATGTACTCGCCCACCCGCAGCCCCGCCTGCGCCAGCGCCAGGAGCGCGACGCCCCGCGCCTGCCCCAGCTTCAGCGAGCCCGCCCCGTCCCGGTTGACGAAGGTCTGCTCAACCGCGCCCTCGGCCGGGGCGTGCGCCGCGATCACGGCCGCGAGCCCCGCGTGGATCGCCATCAGCCGCGCCGCCAGCTCGCCCGCGCCGGAGGTGACGGTCCCGTTCGCGACATGGCGCAGGCGCGGCCCGTCCACCTCGATCACGCCCCAGCCCGCGCGGCGAAGCCCGGGGTCGATCCCGATCACGCGGCGCGGCGCGGCGGAGCGTTGCACGAAAGCCGATCCCATCCGCCGCCGCTAGCACGAAGCGGGAACGCGAACCAAGGCGAAACCGGGGCGCGCGGGTCGTTCTCGCCCATCCGAGGCGCGGGAGCGACACGAACCGTGGCGAAAGGCGGAAACGCGACATGCCCGCCCGCGCGCCGCGACATCGCCATGCCGGGGGCGCATGCCGCCATGGCGAGCCGGCATTTGTGCGGCGGGGCCGCGGCCCATAGGTGCCCCGGCAGACGGGACACGATGACGCGTCCCGCGACGCCGCCGGACGCGCGGCGGACACCCAGACCCCAAGGATGACTACGATGGCCTCGATCGAACTCAACCGCCCCGCGACCGGCCTGCGCCGTGCGATCTCCGGCGCGATCGGCGCCCTGGCCACGTGGAACGACGCCCGCGTGACCCGCGACGTTCTGACCCGCCTGTCCACGCACGAGCTGCGCGACATCGGCCTCGGCCGCGGCGACATCGGCATCGACGCCCTCTCGCGACGGTAGGGCGCCCCGGCGGTCAGCCGGCGCGGAACGTGAGGACCGTCCAGTCCCCGTGCTCCGTCCGGGCGCCGCGCCGGAGCCCCTCGGCCTCGTAGGCGGCCCCCACCTCCGCGGCCTGTTCGTGCAGCAGGCCGGAGAGGATCACCGTCCCCCCCGGCGCCGCGATCCGCGCGATCCCCGGCGCGAGGGCGATGAGCGGCCCCTTCAGGATATTGGCGAAGATCAGGTCCCAGGGCGCGCCGTCCCGGATGGCCGGGTCGTCGGTCCCGTCCGCGACGGCGGCGGCGACGCGGCCCGAGAGGTCGTTCGCCGCCAGGTTCGCCTGCGCGACCTCCACCGCCACGGGGTCGATATCCGTCGCGACCACGCGCGCCCCCGGCAGGGTGCGCGCCGCCGCCATCGCCAGCACGGCCGTGCCGCAGCCGAGGTCGAGCACGGAGCGCGGCGCCGCGCCCGCATCGAGCATGGCGTCGAGGGCGAGGAGGCAGCCGAGCGTGGTGCCGTGATGGCCGGTGCCGAACGCCATCGCCGCCTCGATCAGCAGCGTCTCCCGCCCGTCCGCGCGCGCCCCGGCCGCCGCCTCGGCGTCGTGGCTCCCATGGACGTAGAAGCGGCCCGCCTCCACCGGGACCAGCTCGCGGCGGACCTTGGCGACCCAGTCCGTCGGCGGCAGCTCCGAGACCACGAGGTCCGCGTCGAACGCCGCCTCCAGGATCATCAGGGCGGCCGCGTCGGGGCTGCGGGCGAAATAGGCGCCCACCTCCCACAGGCCCGAGCCGTCCTCCATCTCGAAGACGCCGATGCCGTCCGGGGCGGGGTCCGTGCGCTCGAGCGCCGCGGCCAAGCCCTCGGCGCGCGCACGCTCGGGCAGGGTCGCGAGGACGGTCCAGGTGGCGGGGGTCGTGGTCATCGCGCTCCCCTGCCCCGCCGCGCGGGCGGAGGCAAGCGGGCCCGCGGGTCCGGGCGGCGCAGGGCGCAGCCCTCCGCGGGCGCCGGCGAGGGCCCCGGCGGGGCCACGAGCCGGCGCCCCCTCCCGGGCCGCGCCCCCGGCGCTCAGGCGGCGGCGCCGATCGGGCAGGTCACGCCGGTGCCGCCGATGCCGCAATAGCCGGCCGGGTTCTTGGCCAGGTACTGCTGATGATAGGCCTCGGCGAAGTAGTAGGCGGGCGCGTCCACGATCTCGGTCGTGATCGCGCCGTAGCCCGCCTTCGACAGCCTCGGCTGGAACGCGGCCATCGTCCGCTCGGCCGCGGCGCGCTGCGCCTCGCCCGAGACGTAGATGCCGCTGCGGTACTGCGTGCCGCGGTCGTTGCCCTGCCGCATGCCCTGCGTCGGGTCGTGCCCCTCCCAGAATGTGCGCAGCAGGTCCTCGTAGGAGGTCCGGGCCGGGTCGTAGACCACGCGCACGACCTCGTTGTGCCCGGTCCGGCCGGAGCAGACCTCCTCGTAGGTCGGGTTCGGCGTCGGCCCGCCGGCATAGCCGACCGAGGTCGAGATCACGCCGTCCAGCTTCCAGAACATCCGCTCGACGCCCCAGAAGCAGCCCATGCCGAACACGGCCACCTCCGCGCCCTCGGGCACGTCATCGAGGGGCGTGCCCAGCACGAAATGCGTCTCCGCCGTGTCGATCGGCGAATCGCGGCCCGGCAGGGCGTCGGCCGCGGACGGGATCTCCTTGGGCTTGGTCAGGAACGAGAACATGGGGCGCCTCCGCGTCTGGTTTCCCCCGATATGGGGCGCGCCCCTCGCCCTGGCGAGGGGCCGGCCCGCGCCTCACTCCGCCGGCTGCGCCAGGAGCGGGTTCAGCCGCGTCTCGTGCCCCCGCCCGGGATGCCGCGGGATCAGGGTCGCGAGCATGAGCGAGCCGGCCGCGATCCCCGCCGCCACGCCGAAGACGGCCCCCGGCGAGGCCACCCACAGGAGGCCCAGCGGCACCGGCAGGCCGACGGCCGCGATGTGGTTGATGGTGAACGCCACGGCGGCGGTCGGCGCGATGTCGCCCGGGTCCGCGATCTTCTGGAAGTAGGTCTTCAACGCCAGGCGCAGCGCGAAGAAGATGTGGTTGAACACGTAGAGCGCGCTGGCCACCACCACGCCCCATCCGGCCCAGTAGATGCCGCCATAGGCGAGGAAGATCGCGAACAGGCCGCCATATTCGAACACGAGGGCCCGCTGCTCGCCGAACCGCTCCACCGCCCGGCCCATCAGGGGCGCGGCGATCATGTTCACCACCAGCGTGATGAGGAACAGCGACGTGACCTGATGCACCGCCAGGCCGAAGCGCTCGACCATCATGAACCCCGCGAAGATCACGAAGATCTGCCGCCGCGCCCCGGCCAGGAACTCCAGCGCGTAGTAGAGCCAGTAGCGCCGCCGCAGGATCAGGCGCTTGACCTGCGGGGTCGGCGCCTCGAACCGGGGGAAGACCGCGAACGCCACCAGCGCCAGCACCGCCGTCGCCCCGCCAGACGCCCAGTAGACATGGGAGAAGGTCAGCCCCAGCCGCTCCCAGGTCAGGACGATCAGGACGTAGGCCACCAGCGTCGCGCCGCTCCCCGCCGCCATGATCAGGCCCAGCATCCGCGGCGCCTCGGCGCGGGTCAGCCATTGCAGCTGCAGCGACTGGTTGACCGTCTCGTAATAGTGGAACCCGATCGAGGAGAGCATCGTGATCGTCAGGATGCCGGCCATCTCGGGGAACTGCGCCGTCAACGCCGTCGCGACCCCCAGGAGGACGAGCGAGACCAGCGCCAGCACCTGCTCGTGCACGAAGACGATGATCGCGATCACACCGATCGCCAGGAAGCCCGGGACCTCGCGGATCGCGTGCAGCATCCCGATATCGGCGCCGTCGAAGCCCGCGACCTCGATCACGAAGTTGTTGAGGAGCGCAGACCAGGTCGAGAACGCGATCGGCATCGCCGCCGCCATCACGAAGAGGAGCGTGACCGGCCGGCGCCAGACCGGCAGCTCGGCGGCGCGCGAGAGGGGAAAGCTGGACATGCCCGGGGACTAGCGCGCCGCGCGCCCGGGGGCGAGCGGGTTCAGCGGCCCTCGGGCGCCGAGAGGTCCGCGGCCGAGACGCGCACGCCCGACGCCTCGGTCACGAAGGCGGCGATGTCTTCGTCGCTGCGGCCCGCGGCGCGCATCGCCTCGATCTCCTCGCCGGTCATCCGGACGAAATCCTCGGGGCCGAAGGTTTCGGGGCCCATGCCCAGCTCCGCGCGGATGGCCCCCCGCGCCCGCAGCGCCTGGTCGAGGGTGAAGGTCGGGGCGTCGGTCATGGGAGCATCCTCCTGGGGCACCGCCCGAACGCGGCCGCGGGGCGCGGGTTCCGCCTCAGAGGAAGCTCTGCGGGTCGATGTCGATGCTGACCCGGATCGACGACGGCCAGTCGAACCCCCCCGCCCAGCGCGCCAGGGCGGCCTGGAGCGGCGCGTCCTTGGGCGCCTTGGCCAGCAGGCGCACCCGGTGGCGGCCGCGGATGCGCGCGATGGGCGCGGGCGCCGGCCCGTAGAGGTCGGCGCCGACCTCGCGCAGCGGGGCGTCCCCGGCCGCCATCGCCTCGCCCAGCGCGAAGGCCTCGGCCATGTCCTCGGACGAGATGACGATCCCGGCCATGCGCCCGTAGGGCGGCGCGCCGACCATGCGCCGCTCGGCCGCCTCGGCGCGCCAGAACCCCTCCTCGTCGCCCGACAGGATCGCGCGGATCACCGGATGCTCCGGCTGGTGCGTCTGCAGGAGGGCCAGCCCCTCCGCGCCCGTCCGCCCGGCCCGCCCCGCCACCTGCCGCATGAGCTGGAACGTGCGCTCGGCGGCCCGCAGGTCCGAGCCGAAGAGCCCGAGGTCGGCGTCGATCACCCCCACCAGCGTCAGCGCCGGGAAGTTGTGCCCCTTCGCCACCAACTGCGTGCCGATCACGATGTCGGCCGCGCCCTCGGCGATGGCCCGTATCTCCTCCTTCAGCGCGCGGGCGCTGCCGAACAGATCCGAGGACAGCACCGCCAGCCGCGCCTCGGGGAAGGTCTCGCGCGCCTCCTCGGCGAGCCGCTCGACGCCGGGGCCGACGGCCTGCATCGTCCCCTCCGCGGCGCAGGACGGGCACGCCTCGGGCATCGGCCGCTCGGCGCCGCACTGATGGCACATCAGGCGGCGGCGGAACCGGTGCTCCACCATCCGCGCGTCGCAATGCGCGCACCCGATCTGGTGCCCGCAGGCGCGGCACACCTGCACGGGGGCGTAGCCCCGGCGGTTGATGAACAGGAGGGACTGCTCGCCCCGCTCCAGCCGCCCCTCGACGGCCGCGCGCAGCGTCGGCGCGATCCACCGCCCGCGCGGCGGCTTGTCCAGGCGCAGGTCCACGGCGCGCATCTCGGGCAGCTCGGCGCGCCCGAACCGGTCGCCCAGCACCAGCCGCCCGTAGCGTCCGGCCTCGGCGTTGGCCCAGCTCTCCAGCGACGGCGTGGCCGAGGCCAGCACCACCTGCGCCCCCTCCACCGAGGCGCGCAGCACGGCCATGTCGCGCGCGTTGTAGAGCACCCCGTCCTCCTGCTTGTAGGACTGGTCGTGCTCCTCGTCGACGACGATGAGGCCGAGCGCGCGGAACGGCAGGAACAGCGCCGAGCGTGCGCCCACCACCATCCGCGCGCCGCCCGTCGCCGCCATGCGCCAGCACCGCCGCCGCTCGGTCATGGTGACGCCCGAATGCCACTCGGCCGGCGCCGCGCCGAATCGCGCCTCGACCCGCGCCACGAACTCGGCCGTCAGCGCGATCTCCGGCAGCAGCACCAGCGCCTGCCGCCCGGCCGCCAGGCATTCGGCCACGGCCTCCAGGTAGACCTCCGTCTTGCCCGATCCGGTCACCCCCTTGAGCAGCGTGGCCGCGTAGCCCCCCGCCCGCTGCGCCTCCCGGAGCCGCATCGCGGCGTCCCGCTGCGCCTCGGTCAACGGCTTGCCCGGCAGCGCGGGGTCGAGCACGCCATAGGGCACGTCGCGCGGCGTCGCCGTCTCGACCAGCGTGCCGGCCTTCACCAGCCCCTTGACGACGGCGGCGCCCACGCCGGCCGCGTCCATCAGCTCGCGCTGGGTGGCGGGCTGCCCGTCCATCCCCTCCACCGCGTCCATCACGCGGGTGCGCGCCTCGGTCATGCGCGCGGGCTCCGGCCCGCCGGCGGTGATCACCGTGCGCATCGACGGCGGATCGCCCAGGCCCGGCGCGCGCGTCGCCAGGCGCAGCATCGCCTCCATCGGGGTGAGCGTGTAGGCGCCGGCCCGCGTCAGGAACGTCCGCATCGCCGGCGCCATCGGGGGCACGTCCAGCACGCGCCCCACGGGCCGCACCCGCGCGTAGTCGAAATCCCCGGCCCCCGGCCCCCAGACCACGCCCGCGATCTTCCGCGGCCCCAGCGGCACCTCCACGAAGTCCCCCTCGGCGCAGCCGCCCTCGGGGGCGCGGTAGTCCAGCGGGCGGCCCAGCGGCTGCACCGTCTGCACCGCGACCAGCGCCCCTTGGGGGAACCGCCCGTCCGGCCCGCGCCCGGGGATCGCCTCGGCCAGGCCCGGCAGCCGGGCGCCGGTCATGCGCACCGCCCTTCCGGCACCGGGCCCCGGCGTGTAGAGCCGGCGCGACGCCACATGCCCGAGGAGCACGCCATGAAATTCTTCGTCGACACCGCCGACGTGGACGCGATCCGCGAGCTCGCCGACCTCGGCATGGTGGACGGGGTCACCACGAACCCCTCCCTGATCCTGAAGTCCGGCCGCGACATCGCCGAGGTCACCCGCGAGATCTGCTCGATCACCCCCGGCCCCGTCTCCGCCGAGGTCGTCGCGCTGGAGGCGGAGGCGATGATCGAGGAGGGCCGCCACCTGGCGAAGATCGCGGACAACATCGCGGTGAAGGTCCCCCTCACCTGGGCGGGGCTGAAGGCGTGCAAGGTGCTGACCGGCGAGGGGCGCATGGTCAACGTGACGCTCTGCTTCTCGGTCAACCAGGCGCTGCTCGCGGCCAAGGCGGGGGCGACGTTCGTCTCGCCCTTCATCGGCCGGCTGGACGACCTGAACCTCGACGGGATGGAGCTGATCCGGGACATCCGCACCGTCTACGACAATTACGACTTCGAGACCCAAATCCTCGCGGCCTCGATCCGCACCGCGAACCACGCGTCGGAGTCGGCGCTGGCGGGCGCCGACGTGATGACCGCGCCCCCGGGCGTGATCAAGCAGATGGCCAGCCACCCCCTGACCGACAAGGGGATCGACCAGTTCATGGCCGACTGGAAGAAGACCGGCCAGAAGATCGGCTGACCGCGGCGCGGCGCGGCGCGGCCGGCCCGCCGGCCAGGGGGGCCGCCTCGCGGCACACGGGGGCACCGGTGACGGAGGCCTCCCGCCCGCCCTCGGCGCCTGCCGGCGCCTCCGGCGGTTGGGCCGGGCCCTCGCCGGCCGCGCCGGCATCGGGCGGCCGCTGCGCTGGCATGGCGCCCACCGCCCGATCCGCGCCGCTTGACGCCCCAGGGCCGCTCGTCTACCTGCCCGCGCACGGCGGCGTGGTAGCTCAGCTGGTTAGAGCACAGCACTCATAATGCTGGGGTCGGCGGTTCAAGTCCGCCCCACGCTACCGTTCATCCCGACATGCATCCGGCCCTCCGCTCGCCGCGCGCGCGGCGGAGGTGGGGGTCCGGGGGGCATCCCCCGGCGTGGCCCAACCGGCCGAGGCGCCGGCCGGCGCCGAGGGCGGGCGGAAGCCGCCCCGCCTCAGGCGCGCCAGTCGAAGAAGCCCGGCCCCGCCGCCGCCAGCAGCCGCGCCCCCAGCGCGCGCCCCATCTCGGGCCCGTCCTCGGCCGCGCCGTCCTCGGCGCCCTCGTGCAGGTCCGATCCGTCCGGGCGCAGCACCTCGCCGCGCAGGCGCAGGCGCCCGCCCTCGATCACCGCGAGCCCGGCGATCGGCGTCTCGCAGGACCCGTCCAGCGTCGCCAGCAGCGCCCGCTCCGCCGCGAGCCGCACCCCCGTCGGCCCGTCCGCGATCGCCTCGAGCAGGGCCGCGACCCGCCCGTCCTCCGCCCGCCGCTCGATCCCGATGGCGCCCTGCGCCACGGCGGGCAGCATCTCCTCCACCGGCACGGGCGCCCGGGCGACCGCCTCCATCCCCAGCCGCCGCAGCCCGGCCATCGCCAGGAACGTCGCCGCCGCGACCCCCTCCTGGAGCTTCCTCATCCGCGTCTGCACGTTGCCCCGGAACTCGACCACCTCCAGGTCCGGCCGCCGCGCCATGAGCTGCGCGCGCCGGCGCAGCGAGGACGTGCCCACCACCGTCCCCGGCGCCAGGTCCGACAACCCGCCCTCCCCGAGCGTCACGAACGCGTCGCGCACGTCCTCGCGCGGCAGGTGGCAGTCGATCACGAGGCCGGCGGGCTGCAGCGTCGGCATGTCCTTCATCGAATGGACCGCGAGGTCGATCGCCCCCGACAGCAGGTCGTCCTCGATCTCCCGGGTGAAGAGGCCCTTGCCGCCGATCTCCTTGAGCGGCCGGTCCGTGATCCGGTCGCCGGTGGTCTTGATCACCACCACCTCGAACGCCGCCTCCGGCAGATCCCACGCCGCCATCAGCCGCGCGCGCGTCTCGTGCGCCTGGGCGAGCGCGAGCGGCGAGCCGCGGGTGCCGATCCGGAGCGGCGCGGAGGGGGAGGGCAGGTCCATGCGCGCCGGGATAGGCGGCGCGGCAAGGGGGGGCAACCGTGGACGGGCGCGTCTCGACACCGCCCGCGCCCCCCCCTACCAAGCGCGCCATGACCAAGACGATCCTGCGCGCCCTCGCCGGCGAGACGCTGCCCACGCCCCCGATCTGGATGATGCGCCAGGCCGGGCGCTACCTGCCCGAGTACAAGGCCACGCGGGCGCAGGCGGGCGATTTCCTCTCGCTGTGCTACAACCCCGAGCTCGCCGCCGAGGTCACGCTCCAGCCGATCCGCCGCTACGGGTTCGACGCCGCGATCCTCTTCGCCGACATCCTCCTGGTGCCGCAGGCGCTGGGGCTGGACCTCTGGTTCGTCACCGGCGAGGGGCCGCGCCTCTCGACCGTCACCACGCCCGAGGGCGCCGCCGCCCTGCGCCCCGCCGCGGACGTGCACGACACGCTCGCCCCGATCTACGAGACCGTGCGCCGCCTCGCCCGCGACCTGCCGTCCGAGACCACGCTCATCGGCTTCGCCGGCGCGCCCTGGACCGTCGCGACCTACATGATCGCCGGACGCGGCACCCCCGACCAGGGGCCGGCCCACGCCCTGAAGGACGCGGATCGCGCGACCTTCGAGGCCGTCATGCAGCGGATCGAGGAGGCCACGGTCGCGTACCTCTCGGCCCAGGTCGAGGCCGGCGCCGAGGTGGTCAAGCTCTTCGATTCCTGGGCCGGATCGCTCACCGGGGAAGATTTCGACCGCTATTCCGTCCAGCCCGCCCGCCGGATCACCGCCGCCCTCAAGGCGCGCCACCCCGGCCTGCCGGTCATCCCCTTCTGCCGCGGCGCGGGGGAGCGCTACGCGGGCCTGCACGCGGCCACGGGCGGCGACTGCATCGCGCTGGACGACGGCGTGACCGCCGAATGGGCCGCGGCGCACGTCCAGGCGCCTGAGGATGGTGGGGGGGGCTGCGTGCAGGGCAACCTCGCCTCGCGCCACATGGTCACCGGCGGCGACGACCTCGTGCGCGAGACGCGGCGGATCGTCGAGGCGTTCTCGGGCGGCCCGCACATCTTCAACCTCGGCCACGGCATCACGCCCGACGCCGATCCGGACAACGTCGCCCTGATGATCGAGACCGTGCGCGCCGGGGGGCGGACCCCCTGATCCTTGCGCGCTGGGACGCCGGGGCCGAGTCCCGCCTCGTGGTGCGCCTGCGTCCCGGCGACGACCTGCGCGGCGGGATCGAGGCCGCCGCGGGCGACGCCTCGGGCTATGTCGCCGCCTGCGTCGGCAGCCTCTCGCGCGCCGCGATCCGTTCGGCCGGGCGCGACGAGCCCCTGATCCTGACCGGCGACATGGAGATCGTCGCCCTCTCCGGCACGCTCACGCCGGACGGGCCGCACCTGCACCTGGCGGTCGCGGACGCGGCGGGCCGCATGACCGGCGGACACCTCCTGCCCGGCTGCGCGATCCGCACCACCGCCGAGATCGTCCTCGCGCTCGCGCCGGTCCGCCTGACCCGCGCGCACGACCCTGCGACCGGGTTCATGGAGCTGTCCGGCCCGTGACCGGCGCCGTCTTCGCCGCCGTCCTCCTCGCCGCGCTCCTGCACGCCTCCTGGAACGCCATCGTGAAGGGCGGCGCCGACAAGCTCGCCTCCATGGCCGGGATGGTGATCGGCCACGCGGTCCCCGGCGCCTGCGCGGTCGCGCTCTTCCCCGCCCCGGCGCCCGAGAGCTGGCCCTGGATCGCCCTCGGCGTGGCGCTCCACTTCGGCTACCAGCGGTTCCTGCTGGCCGCCTACCGCATCGGCGACCTCAGCCAGGTCTACCCCCTCGCCCGCGGCAGCGCGCCGCTGATCGTCACGGCGGTCTCGGTCCTCGCGCTCGGCGCGGCGCTGACCGGGGCGCAGGTCGCGGCGGTGATCCTGATCGCCGCCGGCATCGTGTCCATCGGCCTCGGCCGGGCGAGCCGCGCGGCGCCCGGCGCGGTCGTCGCCGCCCTGATCACCGGGCTGTTCATCGCCGCCTACTCGCTGGCGGACGGGGTCGGCGCGCGCCTCTCGGGCTCGCCGGTGGCCTATTTCGGCTGGATCGCGCTGCTCGGCGCCCTGCCCTTCGCGCTCCACGTCCGGATCGCGCGCCCGGGCCTGCTGCGCGCCCTGCCGCGCACCGCGCCTGCGGCGTTCTTCCTCGGCGGCTGGGCCAGCTTCGTCGCCTACGCCATCGTCGTCTGGGCCTTCACCCAGGCGCCCATCGCGCTGGTCACCGCGCTGCGCGAGACGTCGATCGTCTTCGCGGTCCTGATCGGTGCGCTGGTGCTGAAGGAGCGGGTCGACCTGCCGCGCGTGGCGGGCAGCTTCCTCGCCCTCTCGGGCGCCGCGCTGATGCGGCTCGCGCGCTAGCTCACGGCCACGCGGCCAGCGGCGGCAGGGACATCAGCACCGCGTTCGCGTCGTGCCCGGTCTCGAGCCCGAACTTCGTGCCGCGGTCGTAGACGAGGTTGTACTCCGCATAGAGCCCCCGGTGGACGAGCTGCGCGTCCTTGTCGGCGGCGTCCCAGGGCACCCCCCGCCGCCGCTCCACCAGCGGCGCGTAGGCCGGCAGGAACGCGCGCCCCACGTCCCGCGTGAGCGCGAAGTCCGCCGCCCAGTCGCCGCTGTTGCGGTCGTCGTAGAACACGCCGCCCACGCCCCGCGCCCGGCCCCGGTGGGGGACGAAGAAGTACCTGTCGGCCCACGCCTTGTACGCGTCGTAGACGCCGTAGGGCGCCAGCGCCTCCCGCAGGACGCCGTGGAAATGCGCCGTGTCCTCGTCGTGTTCCAGCGCGGGGTTCAGGTCGGTGCCGCCGCCGAACCACCACGCGCCAGGCGTCCAGAACATGCGCGTGTTCATGTGCACGCTCGGCACGTGCGGGTTGCGCATGTGCGCGACCAGGCTGATGCCGCTGGCCCAGAACCGAGGGTCGTCGGCCATGCCGGGCACGCCGCGGGCCGCCATCGCCGCCTGGGCCCGGGGCGCCAGCGCGCCGTGCACCTCCGACCAGTTGACGCCGACCTTCTCGAACAGGCGCCCGCCCCGCATCACCGACATGATCCCGCCGCCCGCGTCGGACCCGTCCTCGGAGGCGCGGGACGTCGGCGTCACCTCGAAGCGCCCGGCACCGAGCCCGTCCGTGCCCGGCAACCCCTCGGCCGCGTCCTCCATCGCCTCGAAGGCGGCGACGATCTCGCCGCGGAGCGCGCGGAACCAGCCCGCCGCCTCGGCGCGCTCGGCGGCCATCCGGGCCGGAGCGGACGCGCCGGGATCGACCGCCGCCGCCTCGGGGGCGACGACGGCGCCCGCGGCCGCGTCTGGGTTCGGATCGGCCATGCGTGCCTCCTGCGCTCTGTTGCGGGGCCGCGTATCGCGCCGGGGCCGCCACGGAAAGGGCGCGGCCCCTTGGCGTCCGCCCCGTCCGCCCCCTACACTCGGCCCATGCGCCGCCTCGCCGCCCTCCTCGCGCTCGCCGCCGCCCTCGCGGCCTGCTCCCCGCGGCAGGCGTGCCTGAGCGCCGCCACCCGCGAGCTGGGCCGCATCGACGCGCTCGTCGCCTCCAGCGAGCAGGCCCTCGCCCTCGGCTACCGGACCGAGCGCATCGTCCGTCCGCGCACCACCGTCGGCATCGGCGCCTGCGCCGGGGGGAGCGTCCGCCTGTGCACCGGCACGCGCCTGGGGACCGACCTGGAGCGCCGCGCGATCGACCCCGAGGCCGAGCGCCGCACCCTGGCCAACCTGCGCTCGCGTCAGTCGGTGCTGCGCCGGCAGGCCGCCGCCGCCGCTCAGGCCTGCCCGGCCTGACGCCGCCGCGCCTAGTGCGCCGGCGCGCGCACCGGATCGAGGAGCGAGCGCCCGCCGTCGATGGTGATCACCTCGCCGGTCACGAACCCCGCCCCGTCCGCCGAGAGGAAGCGCACCGCCTCCGCCACCGCGCGCGGCGCCGCGATCCGGCCCAGGGGCGTGTGCGCCGTGATCTCCGCGCGGTAGCCCTCATGCGCCTTGAGCGCCCCCTTGAGCGAGGCCGACATCACCGAGCCGAACGCCACCGCGTTCACCCGGATCCCGTGCGGCGCCAGGGCCACCGCGAGCGAGCGCGTCATCTGCTCGAGCGCCGCGCAGCTGATCGAATAGGCCAGCAGGTCCGGCTGCGTCACCTTCGCGGCGATCGAGCTGAGGTTCACGATCGCGCCCACCGGCGCGTCCTCGTCGTCCCCCTCCTCGGCCTGCGCGATCATGCGCTTGGCCACCGCCTGGCTCAGCCGCAGGGGGGTCAGCATGTTCTGCCGCATCAGCTCCTCGACCGCGGGGTCGTCGGGGTCCATCGGGTCCGACACCGCCATCTGCCGCGCGGCGTTCACCAGGATGTCGACCCGGTCGAACGCGTCGATCGTCGTCGACAGCAGGTTCGCCACCGTCAGCTTCTCGCGCAGGTCGCCCGAGAACACCCGCCAGGATCCCTCGTCCTCCTCCCCGAGCTCGGCCTTCAGGCGCGCCTCGTCGCTGTCGGCGAAGACGACGTTGGCGCCCTCCTCGAGGAAGTGGCGCCCGATCGCGAGGCCCACGCCGGCGGCGGCCCCCGTGACGATGGCCGTTCGACCGGCGATGGAGAAGGACATGGCGGCTCCTGAAGGCTCGATGGTCAGCTTGCGCAGAACGGCGCGCCGGGCGCCACGGCTTCCCTAACGGCGCGGGGCGCGGCGCGGCCGCTCGGCGCGGATCACCTTGAACGCCGCGTCGCCGCCGACCTCCTCGTGGGCCGCGAACGCCTCGTCCAGCGCGGGCTCGTACGGCAGATGGCGGTTGGCCACGAGCATCAGCGCCCCGCGCGGCGCCAGGACGCGCGCCGCCGCGCCGACGAACGCGGCGCCCAGGGACGGATCGGCGCGCCGCCCCTCGTGGAAGGGCGGGTTGCAGATCACCAGGTCCGCCGGCGCCTCCGGCGTCCAGGCCCGCGCGTCCGCCCAGTGGAACGCCGCGCGGGCGTCCGGCACGTTCCCCCGCGCGGCCTCCAGCGCGGCGTGCTCCGCCTCCACCAGGTCGATCCGCTCCACGCCGGCCCGCTCCAGCGCCCGCGCCGCGAGCCAGCCCCAGCCCGCGCCCAGATCCGCGATCCGCGCCGGCAGCCGCTCGGGCAGCGCCGCCGCCAGCAGGCGCGAGCCCGGATCGACCCGCCCGGCCGAGAACCCGCCCGCCGGCGTGACCATCCCCTCGGCCCGCCGCTCGGGCGCGGCGAAGCTCTCCGGCGGCGGCGCGGCGGTCACGCGGAATGTCTTGCCGTGCGCCTTGGACACCGCCTCGGACACGCCCCCCACGTGCTTGCGCGCCGATCGCAGGATGCCGTCCACCCCGTCGGTCTTCGCCCCGTCCACCAGGACCGGCGCGCCGGGGGCAGCATCGCCATCGCCCGCGCGATCATGTCGCGCCCGGCGTCCCGGGATCTCGGCAGGAACACGGCCGCGCTGGCATACGCCCCCGCCGGCTCGGTCGCGGTGTCGAACCCCGCGGCGGCGAAGGCGTCGTGGTCGGGGCGGAACCCGTGGATCACGTGGACGTCCCCGCCCAGGGGCGACAGGTCGGTGCCCGGCGGCGGCCGGAACGCGGCGACGCGGCCCTCCGGCAGGGGGCCCAGGGCCTCCACCGCGACCTCCAGGCGGGTGCGCGCGGCCAAGGGGCCTATTCCTTCTCCATCGTGCACTGCAGCGGGTGCTGATGGCGCTGGGCGTAGTCCATGACCTGCGTGACCTTCGTCTCCGCGATCTCGTAGGAGAACACCCCCACCACCGCGACGCCCTTCTTGTGGACCTGCAACATGATCTCGAAGCTCTGCGCATGGGTCAGGCCGAAGAACCGCTCCAGGACCGCGACGACGAACTCCATCGGGGTGTAGTCGTCGTTGAGCAGCAGCACCTTGTAGAGCGGCGGCTTCTGCGTCTTCGGCTTGGGCTTGGTCAGGAGGCCGGTGCGCTCGTCGCCGCCCACGTCCTCGTCCCGCCCGGCCGCGCGGACGGGCCGGGCGCGGGTTGACGGACGGGAGCCATGATGGT
Source organism: uncultured Alphaproteobacteria bacterium (assembly GCA_963832275.1). Lineage (GTDB taxonomy): Bacteria > Pseudomonadota > Alphaproteobacteria > Rhodobacterales > Rhodobacteraceae > Hasllibacter. Next base: position 1,635,546 of record CAWHTQ010000019.1, on the reverse strand, counting down.
GCAGCACGCGGCGGATCCTCGGGCGTTCGGTCGGCCCCGTCATATAAGACCGCGCCCCCGTCTGAAAAGGCCCGGCCAATGGCCCCTTCGCACCGCCCCCGCGCCCGCAGCCCCCGCCGCCGCCTGTCGATCGTCGCCTTCGACGCGGACGACACGCTCTGGCACACGGAGCGCGCGTTCCGACTGACGCAGGGGCGGTTCCGCGACCTGCTGGCGGACCACGCCGCGGCCGAGCACCTGGACGAGCGGCTGCTGGCGGCCGAGCGCGCCAATCTGGGCGTCTACGGCTACGGGGTGAAGGCGTTCGTCCTGTCGATGATCGAGACCGCGCTCGAGGTGACCGAGCGCCGCGTGCCCGGCCACGTCATCGCCGAGATCGTGGACGCCGGGCGCGAGATGCTCGCCCATCCGGTCGAGCTGCTGCCCGGCGCGGCGGAGGCGGTCGCGCACGCGGCGGACGGGCGCACCGCGATGATCGTCACCAAGGGCGACCTCCTCGATCAGGAGCGCAAGATCGCGGCCTCCGGCCTCGGGGACGTCGTGCACAGGGTGGAGATCGTGTCCGAGAAGACCGCCGCCACCTACGGCGCGTTGTTCGCCGGGGCCGAGGCCCTCATGGTCGGCGATTCGCTGCGGTCGGACATCGTGCCGGCGCTCGCCGCCGGCGCCTGGGCCGCCCATGTCCCACATGCCGGCGAGCCCTGGGCCCTGGAGCGCGCCGAGCCGCCCACGGCGCACCCGCGCTACGGCCGCCTGGCCGGCATCGGGGCGCTGCCGGCCCTGATCGACGCGATCGACGCACGATTGTGTGTTTCCGGCGCACCGCCGCCGTGACCGGTCCGCAGCGGACTCGGGACCGGCGCGCCGCCATGCTAGCGTGGCGCCGAATCCCCACCGATCGCAGGACAAACCGGCGGCGACAGGCAGATCGAGGCAACGCAGTGACCATTCTCTCCGGGGCGGGTGCCCTCATCCGGCTGTGGGCCGGCCTCCTCCTCGCAGGCGCGGCCCTGCTGGCCGCGGCGGCCCCCGCCTCCGCCGCCCCCTACGCCGCCGTCGTCCAGGACGCGCGCTCGGGCGAGATCCTCCACGCCCGCAACCACGACACTCGCCTCCACCCCGCCTCCCTGACCAAGATGATGACCCTCTACGTCGTCTTCGAGGCGGTCTCGAACGGCGAGATGTCCCTCGACGACCGCGTGACCATCTCGAACGCCGCCGCCTCCGAGCCGCCCTCCCGCCTGGGCCTGCGCGCCGGTCAGAAGATCGCCGTCCGCCACCTGATCCGCGCCGCCGCGGTCAAGTCCGCCAACGACGCCGCCACCGCGCTCGGAGAGGCCGTCTCGGGCAGCGAGGCGAAGTTCGCGGCCCGCATGAACCGCACCGCGGCCGCCCTCGGCATGACCGGCACGACCTTCAAGAACGCGCACGGCCTGACCCAGTCCGGCCACCTGAGCACCGCGCGCGACATGACCACGCTGGGCCGGCACCTGTTCTACGACTACCCCGCCTACTACAACCTCTTCTCCCGCGCCGCGACCGACGCCGGCGGCACCACCGTGCGCAACACCAACCGCCGGCTCCTGGCGGACTATCGCGGCGCGGACGGGATCAAGACCGGCTTCACCAACGCCGCCGGCTTCAACCTCGTCGCCTCCGCCGAGCGGGGCGGCGAGCGCATCATCGTGACCGTCTTCGGCGGCCAATCGGGCGCCTGGCGCAACGCCCGGGTGGCCGAGCTCCTCGACCTCGGCTTCGACCGCGCGCCGACCCAGGTCGCGGTGAGCCGCCCCGCGATGCCGACCTACGCCCCGGACGCGGGCGGCGTCGCCGGCCGCACGGTCCGCGTGACCGGCCTCGTCACGCGCTCGGCCCGTCCGGAGCCGGCCCCCCGCGGCGCCCCCAGCGCCCGCATCACCACCAGCTCCTCGGGCGGCCTGCGCGAGGCGATCGAGGACGGCGTCACCGAGGCCATCATCGGCCCCCGCAGCGACGCGGGCGCGGCCGCGCCCGGCGCCGTCGATCCGGCCGCCGGGTTCGAGGTCGCCTCCCTAACCGATCCCTTCGCCGGGCTCCTGCCGCAGGGCGCCGCCGCCGCGCCGCGTCCCGCCGCGATGGCCGCGCTGCGCCCCGCCGCGCCGGCGGAGGACATCGTCGTGCCCCCCCTGCCCGTGCGCGCCGCCGCGGTGATGCGGCGCGGCGGCGAGGCCGGCCTCTGGAGCGTCCGCCTGCGCGTGCGCGGCACCTCCTACGAGGCGCGTCAGGACCTCGTCCGCGCCGTGCTCGCCGTCCCCGCCGCGCTCGGCCCCGCCGCGCGGAGCATCGCGGCCGCGCCGGGCGGGCACGCCGCCACCGCCGCCGGCCTGGGCGAGGCCACCGCCCGCCGCGCCTGCGCCCAGCTCGAGGGGCGCGGCATGCCCTGCGAGGTCGTCTCCCCCTAGGGGCGGGCCGCTCACGCCGCAGGCATCACGGCCGCCTCCAGGTCGAAGGCCGCCGCCAGCAGCGCGCGCGTGTAGGGCTCGCGCGGGTTGGTGAACAGCGCCTCCCCCTCCCCGGTCTCGACGATGTCGCCCTCCCTCATCACCACGACCTTGTGGCTGAGGGCGCGGATCACCTTCAGGTCGTGCGAGATGAAGATGTAGGCCAGCCCGTGCCGCCGCTGCAGCGCGCGCAGCAGCTCCACGATCTGCACCTGCACCGTCGCGTCCAGCGCGCTCGTCGGCTCGTCGAGCACCACCAGCTTCGGGCGCAGGATCATCGCCCGCGCGATCGATATCCGCTGCCGCTGCCCGCCGGAGAACTCGTGCGGGTAGCGGTCCATCGTCGCCGGATCGAGCCCGACCTCGGCCATGATCGCGGCCACCATCTCGCGGCGGCGCGCCGCCCCCGCCCCCTTCGATCCGTCCACGTCGTGGACCGTCAGCCCCTCGGCGATGATCTCGGCCACCGTCATCCGCGGCGACAGGCTCCCGAACGGGTCCTGGAACACGATCTGCATCTCGCGCCTCAGCGGCCGCAAGGCGCGCTCGCGCAGCCCGTCGATGCGCCGCCCGTTCATCGTGATCTCCCCCTCCGAGGAGATCAGCCGCATGATCGCCAGCGCCAGCGTCGTCTTGCCCGACCCGCTCTCGCCGACGATGCCGAGCGTCTCGCCCGCCCGCACGCTGACGGTCGCGTCGTTGACCGCCTTCACATGGCCCACCGTGCGGCGCAGGATCCCCGCCTGGATCGGGAACCACACGCGCAGGCCCGCGGTCGCGGCGACCGGCTCGGCCGAGACCTCGACCGCGGCGGGCCGCCCGGCCGTCTCCGCCGCGAGCAGCATCTTGGTGTAGGGATGCTTGGGCGCGGCGAAGATGTCCTCGGTGCGCCCCGCCTCCACGATCTCGCCGTCCTTCATCACGTTCACGCGGTCCGCGATCTTGCGCACCACGCCGAGGTCGTGGGTGATGAACAGCATGCTCATCCCCGCCTCGCGCTTGAGCTCGGCCAGCAGCTCGAGGATCTGCGCCTGGATCGTGACGTCGAGCGCCGTCGTCGGCTCGTCCGCGATCAGCAGGTCGGGCCCGTTGGCCAGCGCCATCGCGATCATCACCCGCTGGCGCTGCCCGCCCGAGAGCTGGTGCGGATAGGCGTTCAGGCGGCTCGCCGCGTCGCGGATGCCGACCCGCTCCAGCAGGCCCAGGATGCGCGCCTCGAGGGCCGCGTCCGCGATCCCCTGATGCAGCCGCAGGCTCTCGCCGAGCTGCTTCGCGATCGTGTGCAGCGGGTTCAGGGACGTCATCGGCTCCTGGAAGATGAAGCTGATGTCGTTGCCCCGCACCCGGCGCAGCGCCTTCTCGGGCGCGCCGACCATCTCCGCCCCGTCGTAGAGGACCGACCCCTCCACCACCGCCGAGGACGGCAGCAGCGAGACCGTGCTGAGCGCCGACACCGACTTGCCCGACCCCGACTCCCCCACCAGCGCAACCGTCTCCCCGCGCCGCACGGTGAAGTCGATCCCCCGCACCGCCGGGATCAGCTTGCCGTCCTGCCGGAACGAGACCTTCAGCCCGCGCACCGCCAGGACGTCGCCCGTCTCCGATCCGCTCGTCGGCCCGCTCATTGGCCCGCTCATTGGAACGTCTTGCGCGGGTCGAACGCATCGCGGACGCCCTCGAAGATGAACACCAGCAGCGACAGCATGATCGCGAAGGTGAAGAAGGCCGTGAACGCCAGCCACGGCGCCTGGAGGTTCTGCTTGGCCTGGAGCGTCAGCTCGCCCAGCGAGGGCGCCGAGGAGGGCAGCCCGAACCCCAGGAAGTCGAGCGAGGCCAGCGTCGCGATCCCCCCGGTGATGAGGAAGGGCAGCATGGTCAGCGTCGCCACCATCGCGTTGGGCAGCATGTGGCGGAACATGATCGTGCCGTTCGACACGCCCAGCGCCTTGGCCGCGCGCACGTATTCGAAGTTGCGCGCCCGCAGGAACTCCGCTCGCACCACGCCCACCAGCGCCGGCCAGGCGAAGAGCGTGGTGATGAACACCAGGAGCCAGAAGCTCCGCCCCAGGATCGCGAACAGGATGATGATCACGTAGAGCGAGGGCGTCGAGCCCCAGATCTCGATGAACCGTTGCAGCGTCAGGTCCGTCCACCCGCCGAAATAGCCCTGGACGGCGCCCAGCGCGATGCCGACCACGCTCGCGATCCCCGTCACGATCAGGGTGAACAGCACCGAGAGCCGGAACCCGTAGATCACCCGCGCCAGCACGTCGCGCTTGGTGTCGTCGGTGCCGAGCCAGTTGGTCCCGTCCGGGGCCCCCGGCGCCACGCCCGGCTTGGTGACGATGGTGTCGTAGCTGAACGGGATGATCGGCCAGAGCGACCAGCCCGTCACCTGCTCGTCCCAGACGTCGGCCCCGGCCTCCACCTCGGCGATGAGGGCGTCCGGCTCGTCGAAGCAGCCCTCGTACCCCCCCGTGCGGATCAGGCACGCGACCTCCGGGTCCGAGTAAACCGCCTCGGTGCGGAAATCCCCGCCGAACGCCGTCTCGGGATAGAAGCGCAGCACCGGCACGTGCAGCTCGCCGCGATAGCTCACCAGCAGCGGCTTGTCGTTGGCGATGAACTCCGCGAACAGGCTCGCCCCGAAGACCAGCGCGAACAGGATCAGCGACCAGAACGCCCGCGAGTTGCTGCGGAAGTTGCGCCAGCGGCGCTTGTTCAGCGGGCTCAGGACCGGCCGGCGGCGGCCCGGCACCACCGGCGGCGGCGCCAGGGCCTCGCCCGGCGCGCCGGGGAGAAGGGCGCCCGCCGGCGGTCCGCCCGGGGCCAGGGGACGGGTCTCGTTCATGTCCTGCGCGCCTCGAAGTCGATCCGCGGATCGACGAACACGTACATCAGGTCCGACAGGATGCCGATCAGCAGCCCCACCAGGCCGAAGAAGAACAGCGTGCCGAAGATCACCGGATAGTCCCGCGCGACCGCCGCCTCGAACCCCAGCCGCCCCAGCCCGTCGAGCGAGAAGATCGTCTCGATGATGAGGCTCCCGCCGAAGAAGACCGAGATGAAGAGGCCGGGGAACCCCGCGATCACGATCAGCATCGCGTTGCGGAACACGTGCCCGTAGAGGACCGAGCTCTCCTTGAGCCCCTTGGCCTTGGCGGTGATCACGTACTGCTTGCGGATCTCGTCGAGGAAGCTGTTCTTCGTCAGCAGCGTCAGCGTCGCGAAGCTGGAGATCGTCGTCGCCGCCACCGGCAGCGCGATGTGCCAGAGGTAGTCCAGCGCCTTGCCGATCGGCGAGAGCGTCTCGAAATCGTCCGAGGTGAGCCCCCGCAGCGGGAAGATCTGGAAGTAGCTCCCCCCGCGAACAGCACCAGCAGCAGGATCGCGAACAGGAACCCCGGGATCGCGTAGGCCACCACGATCAGGGACGAGGTCCACGTGTCGAAGGACGAGCCGTCCCGCACCGCCTTGCGGATGCCCAGCGGGATCGAGATCAGGTAGGCGATCACCGTCGACCACAGCCCCAGCGTGATCGAGACCGGCATCTTCTCGATCACCAGGTCCACCACGTCGACCGACCGGAAATAGCTCTCCCCGAAGTCGAAGCGCACGTAGTTGCCCATCATGATGAGGAACCGCTGCCAGGCCGGCTTGTCGAATCCGAACTCCCGCTCCAGCTCGGCGATGAACTCCGGCGGCAGGCCCCGCGCCCCGGCATAGGCCTCCGACGCGCCGCCCGACGCGCCCATCGCCGCGTCCCCGCCGCCCGCGCCGGTGATCCCGGCCAGCACGTCGCCGTCCCCCTCCAGGTTCGCCAGGATCTGCTCGATCGGCCCGCCGGGGACGAACTGCGTCAGGGCGAAGTTGATGATCATGATCCCCAGGAGCGTGGGGATGATCAGGATCAGCCGCCGAACGACATAGGCGCCCACCCTAGCGGAGCGCCCCCGACGCCCGCAGCGCGGCCGCGGCCTCCGCGTCGTACCACCAGAAGTCCGTCTCCCCGAGGAGGTAGGGCGGCAGCGGCTCGGGATGGCGGAACATGTCGTAATACGCGACCCAGTAGGTCGGCTTGTACCAGACCGGCACCACGAAGCGCTCGGCGCGCAGGATCCGGTCCACGGCGCGCACGGCCGCGGCCATGTCCTCCATGGAGCCCGCGTTCATCACGTCGAGGATCAGGGCGTCGACCGCCGGGCTCGAGTACCCGGCCGGGTTGAACACCGATTCGGGCGCGTCCTCCGAGCCGTAGCGCTGGCGGATGCCGGTGCCCTCGACCGGTCCGTTGGAGTAGCCGGCCAGCATCATGTCGTAGTCGCGGTCGCGCCGGCGGTTGGTGAACTGCGCCGCGTCCACCGCCTCGTAGCTCGCCTGCACGCCGAGCGTCCGGAGGCTCTCGATATAGGGCGTGATGACGCGCTCCACGTCCGCCGCCGAGCTGGAGGCCAGGAACTCCAGCGTCAGCGGCTGGCCCTCCCGCCGCATGACCCCGTCGTCGCCCGGCTCGTATCCCGCCTCGGCCAGGAGTTCCGTCGCCCGGCGCAGGTTTCCCCGGTCCACCCGCCGCTCGCCGCTCTCATGCGGCATCACCGCCGGCTCGGTCAGGATCGCGGGGTCCACCAGGTCGCCCAGCGCCTCCAGCAGCTCCAGCTCGCGCCCCTCGGGCACCCCGGCCGCGGCGAGGTCGCTGTTCTGCCAGAAGCTCGCGCGCTGCTCGAAGAGCCCGTATTGCAGGCTGTCGTTGGTCCACTGGAAGTTGAACATCAACGCGATCGCCTCGCGCACGCGGATGTCCTGGAACTTCTCGCGCCCCAGGTTGAAGACGAAGCCCGTGGCCGAGGGCACGTTGCCGTCGGGCAGCTCCGCCGTGACGACGCTGCCCTCCTCCACCGCCGGGAAGTCGTAGGCCGTCGCCCATTGCAGCGAGGATCCCTCCTCGCGGAACGTGTAGGCGCCGGCGGTGAAGCCCTGGAACTCGGCCACCGTGTCGCCGAAATACTCGACGCGGATGGAATCGAAATTGTGCCGCCCGCGGTTGATCGGCAGGTCCGCGCCCCACCAGTCGGGGTTCTTCTCGTAGACGATGCGCCGGTTCACGTCGTATTCCGCGAGCTGGTAGGGCCCCGAGCCCGGCGGGATCTCCAGGCGGCTCTCGTCCAGGCGCGCGCCGTTCGCCTCGAACCACGCGCGGGGGAAGACCGGGAAGCCGCCCGCCTGCGTCACCAGGGCCTTCCTGGGCACGTCGGGGTTGAACTCGTAGCGCACCGTGTCCTCGTCGAGCGCGACCACGCTGTCGATCCGCGTGCTGACCCCCAGCCGGAAGCTCGGCAGCCCCTGCTCGAGGAACAGCTCCACCGTGAACACCACGTCGTCGGCCGTGACCTTGGTGCCGTCGGCGAAGCGCGCGTCGGGGTGGATGTCGAACTCCACGAAGTCCTGGTTGGCGTTGGTCCGCAGCGTCGTGCACAGCAGGCAATAGGGCCCCGCCACGTCGTCGCCGGAATACTCCATCATCGTCTCGTAGGGGATCGAGGCCAGCTCGCCCGGCCGCCCCTGACGGGAGAAGGGGTTCATGCTGTCGAAGGTGCCCGTGGCCGAGATCGCGATCTCCCCGCCCTTTGGCGCGTCCGGGTTCACGTAGTCGAACCCGTCGAAATCCGGCCCGTACTTGAGGGGCGTCGCCGCGAACGAGGAGAACCCGTGGCTCTCGATGACCTCGCCGGTCGCGGCGGTGTCCTGCGCGGCCGCGGGAGCGGCGCCGAGCGCGGCCAGGAGGATCGTCGGGACGGATCGGTTCATGCGGGGTCGCCTCCAGGTGAAGCTGCGCCGCGCGCGCCGCGCGGCAAGGCCTCCCCCGTGGCTAAGCGGTGCCGCGCGGGCGCTCAAGGGCCGCATGGCCGCAGATCACGGCGTTATCAGGTGGCGCGATGCCGCGCGCCCACGCGGCGGGCGCCGCCTAGCTGCCCGCCGCCTCCGCGAGATAGGCGATCAGGTTCGCCCGGTCCTCGACGTCGGAGAGCCCGCGATAGGTCATCTTGGTGCCCGGCACCCAGCCCGCCGGGTCCTCGAGGAAGCCGTCGAGCTCCTCGGGCGTCCAGGCTCCCGCGAGCTCGGCGAAGCTCGACGAATAGGCGTAGTCGCCGACCGCGCCCTGCGCGCGCCCGACGACCTGATACAGGTGCGGCCCGGTGCCGTTGGCCCCGTCCTCCAGCTTGTGACAGGCCGAGCACTGGCGCCAGATGCCCGCGCCGTCCTCCGCCGAGGCGACCGCGTAGACCTCCTCGAAGGGCACCGCCGCGACCTCCTCGGCGGGTTCGGAGCCGTCCTCCACCTCGATCGTGTAGGCCTGGCGATGCTCGCCGTCATGGTCGTCATAGCCGCCCATGTGGTAGATCGACTCGGCCGCCCATCCGCCCAGCATGAAGATCAGGAGCGCGCCGCACAGGGAGCCGACGATCTTGGTGGCCGTCATCGTGTCCATGGATCGCCTTCCCCCGCGCTCGATCGGGCGTCACCTAGCCCCTTCCCCCCCGGGGGGCAAGGTGTAGCGCCCGCGACCATTCGGCAGGAGGGCGGCGACGTGACGACACAGGATGGCGCCCCCGCCCCCGCCCCCGAGCCTGCCCCCGACCCGGTCCCCGCCGAGAGCCGCGTCGCCTATCAGGGCGAGCCCGGCGCCTACAGCCACGAGGTCTGCCTCAGGGCCCGCCCCGACCTCGACCCGATGCCCTGCCCCACCTTCGAGGACGCGATCGAGGCCGTGCGCTCCGGCGCCGCCGGATTCGCCATGCTCCCGGTCGAGAACACGACCTACGGCCGCGTCGCCGACATCCACCGCCTCCTGCCCGCCAGCGGGCTGCGCATCGTGGCCGAGGCCTTCGTGCGCGTGCACATCAACCTCCTGGGCGTGCGCGGCGCCCGGATCGAGGACGTGCGCGAGGCCTGGAGCCACCTCGTCCTGCTGCCCCAATGCGCCAGTTTCCTGCGCGCCCACGGCATCCGCGGCCGCGTGAGCCCCGACAACGCCCGCGCCGCCCGCGAGGCCGCCGAGGCGAACGATCCCGCGCGCGGCGCCCTGGCCTCCGAGCTCGCGGCCGAGATCCACGGCCTCGACGTGCTCGCCCGCCATGTCGAGGACGAGGACACCAACACCACGCGCTTCCTCCTGACCGCGCGCCAGGCCGACATGTCCCGCCGGGCGGAGGCGATGATGACCACCTTCGTCTTCCGCGTGCGCAACATCCCCGCCGCGCTCTACAAGGCGATGGGCGGCTTCGCGACCAACGGCGTCAACATGACCAAGCTCGAGAGCTACATGGTCGGCGGCGCCTTCACCGCGACCCAGTTCTACGCCGACGTCGAAGGCCATCCGGACGACCCGGCCCTCGCCCGCGCCCTCGACGAGCTGGCCTTCTTCACCGACATGATCGAGGTCCTGGGCACCTATCCCGCCGACCCCCGCCGCGCGGGCCCGCCCGCCTAGACCGCCCGCCTAGACCGCTCCCCCAGGCGGCGCCCCCTCGGCCGCGCGGCGCTCGCCCAGCGCGATCGCGACGTCCTCGACCACGCGCCCGAAGCGGTCGTCGATCCGGCCCCGCGCGAACCCCAGCGTCGCCAGCAGCGCCCGCCCCGCCAGGCCGGACGCCGACATCCGGACCGCCACGCGCATCGTGCACGCCTCCGGGCCGTCCGGCTCCAGGGTCACGGTGGCGGCGGCGTGCACCCCCGCCATCTCCGCGCGCCCGCGCAGCTCGCGCGGCGGGTGCGGCGCCATCTCGACCTCCGCCTCCCGGCGCGCCCCGCGGAACTCGAACCGCAGCCGCCAGGCCGCGCCCGGCCCGTCCCCGCCGTCCGTCCGCCGCGCGTCCAGCCCGCGCTCGCCCAGCGCCCGCCCCAGCGCGTCCGGGTCCGACAGCCGGTCGAACGCCCAGTCCGCAGGCGCCGCGACGCGCTCCTCGGCGGTGAACCTCATCTGGCGCCCTCCCTCTCTCGGCCGCGCGCACCATCCCTCATCCGAGCCGGTCCGCAAGCCATGCGCGCAGGAGGAACCCCGCGATCGCCCCCTCCCGCGGCGACCGCACCGCCGCATGGACGCCGGCGAACACGTCCGCCATCTCCTCGCGGCTCAGCCACAGCGCGTCCTCGATCTCCGCCGGATCGAGGGTCAGGTCCAGGCCCTCCGCGATCCCGTGACATCCCAGCATCAGGGACGCCGGGAACGGCCAGGGCTGCGACGCCAGGTAGCGCACCGCCCCCACGCGCACGCCCGCCTCCTCGAGGGTCTCGCGCCGCACGGCGGCCTCCAGCGTCTCGCCCGGCTCCACGAACCCCGCCAGGAGCGAGTACATCCGCTCCGGCCAGCCCGGCGAGCGGCCCAGCAGCACCCGCTCCCCATGCGTGACCAGCATGATCGCCACCGGGTCCGTGCGCGGGAAATGCCGCCGCCCGCACGCGGCGCAATCGCGCTGCCACCCGGCCTGCGCCGCCGCCGTCGCCGCACCGCAATTGGCGCAGAACCCGTGGATCCGATGCCATTCCAGCAGCGCCCGCGCCGTCGCCGCCAGCTCCGCGCCCCGCGCGTCCAGGAGCGTCATCCGCTCGCGCAGCTCGGCGAAGACCGCCCCCTCCGGCGCGTCCGGATGCGCCTGGACCGACGGGTCGTGGAACGCGCCCACGCTCACCTCCACGCATCCCGGCTCCCACGCGCTCAGGTCCGCCGCGAGCCGCGGCGCGCCCCCGTCGAGCCCCAGGAACACCACCTCCCCCGCCCCCGACAGGACCGGATGCGCGGGCGACACGAAGCACGGCGCCCCGTCCGCGCCGAACAGCGGCTTGCCCCGCCAGAGCGGCAGCACGCCGGCATCCGGCCGCGCCGGCAGCGCGGCCGCATCGGCGCGCAGGTGCGCGGCCCGGTCCAGGCCCGATCCTCCGAACGTGACGGTCTCGGCGATGCGCATGGCACGTCTCCACCTGCCCGGCGGCCCTTGCACCACGGCCCGCGCGCCGCGCCAACCCGTGATCGGCGCCCGCAGAAACGCGCGATCGCGCGACGGCGCGCGCCTTGTGCCCGGCGCCGCACCCGTCATGGTTGCACGGGCCGGACGCGCCGTCATCGCGCGGTGATCCGGGTGCGGCATGCGGGGGGACAGCGTGCGACCACTTGAGGAGAGAGATCCATGCGAGACGTCATCACCCGCCGCCGCCTCCTGGGCACCGCCGCCGCCGGCATGGCGCTGAGCATGCTGCACCCGTTCAGCGCGCGCGCCCAGGCCGGTCAGGCCCATCTGCGCCTCATGGAGACGACCGATCTCCACGTGCACGTCTGGCCCTACGACTACTACGCCGACCGCGCCGTCGACACGGTCGGCCTGGCGCGCACCGCCGCTCATGTCGAGGACATCCGCGCCGAGGCCACCAACGCGCTGCTGGTGGACAATGGCGACTTCCTCCAGGGCAATCCGATGGGCGACTACGTCGCCTACGAGCGCGGCATGGACGGCACCGAGCCGCATCCCGTGATCGCCGCGATGAACGCGCTGCGCTTCGACGCGGCCACCATCGGCAACCACGAGTTCAACTACGGGCTCGACTTCCTGATGAAGTCGGTGGCCGGCGCGGACTTCCCCGTCGTGCTCGCCAACGTCGCCACCCGCCAGGGCGCGACCCCGGCGCAGGACGAGACGCTGGTCCCGCCCTACGTCATCCTCAGCCGCGTCCTCACCGACGGCGCGGGCGCCGAGCATCCGATCCGCGTCGGCATCATCGGCTTCACCCCGCCGCAGATCATGCGCTGGGACCGCCAGCACCTCGAGGGCAGCGTGATGGTCCGCGGCATCGTGGAGACGGCGCGCGCCCTCGTCCCGCAGATGCGCGAGCAGGGCGCCGACATCGTGATCGCGCTCTCCCATTCCGGCATCGGCCCGGCGGAGGGCGAGATGCTGGAGAACGCGTCCCTCGCGCTCGCCTCCGTGCCCGGCATCGACGCGATCATGACCGGGCACTCGCACCTCGTCTTCCCCGGCCCGGCCTACGAGGACGTCGCCCTGGCGGACTCCGCCGCCGGCACCCTGGGCGGCGTGCCCGCCGTCATGGGCGGGTTCTGGGGCAGCCATCTGGGCGTGATCGACCTGATGCTGGAGCGCGACGGCGCCGACTGGCGCGTCGCCGCCCACGAGAGCGCGGTGCGCCCGATCTCCGAGCGGGGCGAGGACCGCTCGATCACGCCGCTGGTGGAGAGCGTGCCCGCCGTGCTCGAAGCCACCCGGCAGGCGCACGAGGAGACGCTGGACTACGTCCGCCGCGCCGTGGGCGAGACCGACGCGCCGCTCCACAGCTACTTCGCCCTGGTCGCGGACGATCCCTCCGTGCAGGTCGTCTCCAACGCGCAGAAATGGTATGTCGAGCGGATGCTCGCCGGCACCGAGCACGCGGGGCTGCCGGTCCTGTCGGCGGCCGCGCCGTTCAAGGCGGGGGGCCGCGGCGGGCCGGACTACTACACCGACGTCGCCGCCGGCCCGGTCGCGATCAAGAACGTCGCCGACCTCTACCTCTACCCCAACACCGTGCGCGCCGTGCGCGTGACCGGGCAGCAGGTGAAGGACTGGCTCGAGCGCTCGGCCGGGATGTTCAACCGCATCGCGCCGGGCGACACCGACGTGCCGCTCCTGAACCCCGACTTCCCGTCCTACAATTTCGACGTCATCGACGGCGTGACCTACCGCATCGACCTGACCCAGCCGTCCAAGTACGATTCCGAAGGCGCGGTGGCGGACGCGGACGCCAATCGCATCGTGGACCTCGCGAGGGACGGCGCGCCCCTCGACCTCGCGGCCGAGTTCGTCATCGCGACCAACAACTACCGCGCCTCGGGCGGGGGCAGCTTCCCCGGCGCGGACGGCTCGACCATCGTCTTCGAGGCGCCCGACACCAACCGCGACGTGATCGTGCGCTACATCGTGGACCAGGGCACGATCTCCCCCTCCGCCGACGCCAACTGGACCTTCGCCCCCGTGGAGGGCGCGACCGTCCTCTTCCCGACCGGCCCGGCGGCGGCGGCCTACGCGGACCGGGTGCCCGGCGTGACCATCGAGCCCGCCGAGGGCGGCGAGGACGGCTTCGCGATGTACCGCATCACGCTCTGAGGCCCGGGCCCGCGCCCGGTCCGGTCGCGGACCGTTACCGGATCGTCACCGCCCCGCTCCGGGCATGCGCATGGGATGCGCATGCCCGGTGCATCGGTTGTGCATCCGCCCGCGCGGGGTTATCTCGCCCTCGAGAGGTTGGCGCGGGCGAGCGCCTCGCCAACCCGGTCAGGTCCGGAAGGAAGCAGCCGCAACGAGCCCCGCTTGGGTCGCTGTCCAGCCTCTCACCCCGCCCCCGAGCCGCACCTGCCCCTCCGGTCTGCGAGCGCCCGGCCGGGCCTCGCCGCTGCGCGGCATCGGCGCCCCTGCGGGGGGCGGAACGATCGCCCGGAGGAGGGGTTGGCACGCCATGCGCAACACCAAGGGCACCGAGGGGACCGACGACAGCACCGAGCTGGCCAAGGACCGCACCGACTGGGCCGAGGACCGCACGATCCTGGCGAACGAGCGCACCTTCGCCGGGTGGATGCGCACCGGCATGGCCTGCATCGCGCTGGCGCTCGGCCTGAAGGCGGTATTCCGCGAGGCCGAGGCCGAATGGCTCCCCAAGTCGGTCGCGGTGTTCTTCTGCCTCCTCGCGATCCTCATATTCGCCGCCGCGGCGCAGCAGTCCCGGAAGGCGCAGGACCGGATCGACGAGCACGACACCGAGGCGCAGCCGTCCCGCCGGATGGCGATCATCGCCACGCTCCTGAGCGCGGGCGCCGTCGCGACCGCCGGCATCCTGTGGACGCTCTGACGCTGGCGCGCCGGCACGGGCAGTCATAGGTAGGGGCGAGCGGAGGGACCGATGCGAGACCCCGACTACCGCGTCCTGGCGCGCAAGTACCGGCCCGAGACCTTCGCCGACCTCGTCGGCCAGGACGCGCTTGTGCGCACCCTGACGGCCGCGTTCGAGACCGGCCGCGTGGCGCAGGCCTACCTGCTGACCGGCATCCGCGGCACCGGCAAGACCACCACCGCGCGCATCATCGCCAAGGGGCTGAACTGCACCGGGCCGGACGGGACCGGCGGGCCGACGGTGGCGCCCTGCGGCGCGTGCCCCGACTGCACCGCCATCGCGGCCGGGCGCCATGTCGACGTGATGGAGATCGACGCCGCCTCCAACACCGGGGTCCAGAACGTGCGCGACGTGATCGTCGACACGGTCGCCTACGGGCCCAGCCAGGGGCGCTACAAGATCTTCGTCATCGACGAGGTGCACATGCTGAGCACCTCGGCCTTCAACGCGCTCCTCAAGACGCTGGAGGAGCCCCCGGCGCATGTGAAGTTCGTGCTGGCGACCACGGAGGTGCAGAAGGTCCCCGTGACCGTGCTGTCGCGATGCCAGCGCTTCGACCTGCGCCGGATCGGGACGCAGGAGATGATCGCCCTCATGCGCCGCATCGCGGAGGCGGAGGGCGGCGAGGTCACCGACGAGGCGCTCGCCCTGATCGCGCGGGCGGCCGAGGGTTCGGCGCGCGACGCGACCTCCCTCCTGGACCAGGCGATCGCGCGGGGCACGGCGGACTCGGCCGCGGTGCGAGACATGCTGGGCCTCGCGGACAGGGGCCGCACGCTCGACCTCATGGACATGATCCTGCGAGGCGACGCTGCCGGCGCCCTGGCCGAGCTGCGCGCGCAGTACGAGGACGGGGCCGACCCCCTCGCCGCGCTGCAGGGCCTGGCCGAGGCCGCGCATTGGGTCAGCGTGATCAAGATCACGCCGGCCGCCGCGGACGATCCCGGCGCGGCGCAGGCGGAGCGCGACCGCGGCCGAGCCGCCGCCGACGCCGTTCCGATGCGCGCGCTGACCCGCCTCTGGCAGATGCTCCTCAAGGCGATCGGCGAGGTGCGCGAGGCGCCGAGCGCGATCATGGCCGCCGAGATGGCGGTGATCCGGCTTACTCATGTGGCGGACCTGCCGAGCCCGGACGATCTCGTGCGCCGCCTCCAGGGCGCGGCGCCGCACGAGACCCGCGGGCCCGGCCCGGCGCCGACCTCCGGAGCCCCCGCCCGCGCAGCCGCGCCGCCGCCGGCCCGCGCCGCGGGCTCCGCCGCCGCCCAGGCGCGAAGCGAGGCCCAGGCCGCGCCCGATCCGCTCGCGCGATACCGGCGCTTCGAGGACGTCGTCGCGTTGATCGCGGCGCGGCGCGACGTCGCGTTCCAGATCGACGTCGAGCAGGGCGTGCGACTAGTCTCCTACGCGCCCGGCCGGATCGAGTTCGAGCCGGCGCCCGGCGCGGCCGCCGACCTCGCGCAGCGGCTGGCCTCGCGCCTGCAGGAGTGGACCGGCGCGCGGTGGGGCGTCTCGGTGGTCTCGACCGGAGGCGCCGGCAGCATTTCCGAGCGCACGGGCGCGCAGGCCGCCGCCCTGGAGGCCCAGGCGGAGGCGCATCCCATGGTCGCCGCGGTGCGGGCGGCCTTCCCCGCCGCGGGGCGGCTGCGCGTCCATCCCCGGGCCGCCGAGGCGGCGGACGCCGCCTTGCCGGACCCCGAGGATTCGGCCGACACCTGGGACCCGTTCGAGGACGATTGAAGGAGACAGCGATGTTCAAGGGCATGGGAGGCCTCGGCGGCCTCGGCGACATGGGCAAGATGATGAAGGCCGCCCAGGAGATGCAGGGCAAGATGGCCGAGATGCAGGAGCAGCTCGCCCACGAGGAGGTCACGGCCGAGGCCGGCGGCGGCCTGGTGCGCGCGACCGCCACCGCCAAGGGCGACCTCGTGGGGCTGGAGATCGACCCGTCGATCTTCGTCGCCTCCGAGAAGGAGGTGGTCGAGGACCTGATCCTCGCCGCCGTGAAGGAGGCGCAAGCCAAGGGCGCGGCGCTGTCCTCGGAGCGGATGGGCAGGATGGCCGAGGGGCTCGGCCTGCCTCCCGGGCTGAAGCTGCCGTTTTGACCCCGTCCGGGGGCACCTCGGCGACGGGCGGGCCGGGCGAGATGGGAGCGCCCGGAGCCCCCGACGACGCGCAGGACCGGATCGAGGCGCTGGCCGCCATGCTCGCGCGCCTGCCGGGGCTGGGTCCGCGCTCGGCGCGGCGCGCGGTGCTGCACATGATCAAGCGGCGCGACATCCTGATGACGCCGCTGGCCGAGGCGATCCGGGACGTCGCGGCGAACGCGCGCGAATGCCTGACCTGCGGCAACGTCGCGACCGCCGACACCTGCGGACTGTGCGCCGATCCCAAGCGCGCCACCGGCGAGATCTGCGTCGTCGAGGGCGTCGCCGACCTCTGGGCGATGGAGCGGGCGGGCGCCCACCGGGGGCGCTACCATGTCCTCGGGGGGCTGCTCTCGGCCCTGGGCGGAACCGGGCCAGAGGACCTGCGCATCCCCCGGCTGGAGGCGCGCGTCGGCGAGGAGGGGGCGAGCGAGCTGATCCTCGCCCTGCCCGCCACCGTCGACGGGCAGACGACGGCCCATTACATCGCCGACGCGCTCGAGCGGCGCGTTCGCGTCACCACCCTGGCCCAGGGCGTGCCGGTCGGCGGCGAGCTCGACTACCTGGACGACGGGACGATCGGCGCGGCGATGCGCGCGCGGCGCGCGCTCTGACCGGGGTGGCGCGCCCGGCCGGGCCGCCCTAGGTCACGGCACTCCTCAACCGGAGGTCCCATGGGACGCGATCCGTTCTTCCTCCTCGCCGCCTTCGCCGCGCTCGCGGTGCTCGCCGTCCTCCTCCTGGGGATCGGCGGCTTCGCCAAGGGCGGCGCGTTCAACCGCCGCAACGCCAACAGGATCATGCGCTGGCGCATCATCCTGCAGTTCGTGGCGGTGCTGCTGATCCTGCTCTTCGTCGCCGTCCAGAGAGGAAGCTGACCGATGGTCGTGCTCAACAAGATCTACACCCGCACCGGCGATGCCGGGGAGACCGCGCTCGGCAACGGGGCACGCGTGGCCAAGCACTCCATCCGGGTCGCCGCCTACGGCACGGTGGACGAGGTCAACGCCTGTGTCGGCCTGGCCCGCCAGCACGCGGACGCGGCGACGGACGCGGCGCTGGCCGCGATCTCCAACGACCTCTTCGACCTGGGCGCCGACCTCTGCCGCCCCGACATGGAGAGGGATGCCGAGAGCGCGTACCCGCCCCTGCGCATGGCCGCCTCGCAGGTCGATCGGCTGGAGGCCGAGATCGACGCGATGAACGAGAAGCTCGAACCCCTGCGCTCGTTCATCCTGCCGGGTGGCTCGGCGCTGGCCGCGCATCTGCACCTGTGCCGCACCGTGTGCCGCCGGGCCGAGCGGGGGGCGGTCGAGCTGGCCACCATGGAGGCGGTGAACCCCGATGCGGTGAAGTACCTCAATCGCCTCTCGGACTGGTTCTTCTGCGCCGGGCGGATCGCGAACGACGACGGCCGCGACGACGTGTTGTGGGTTCCCGGCGCCAACCGCTAGCCCGCAACGCGGCGTCGGGGCGGTCGCCCGCGTCGCTTTCGCCCTACCGCGGCGCCCCTGCGGCACGTAACCACGTGGGCGGAACACGATGCGCGGGGGGCGGCGTTCCCCCGAAGACCAGGGAGGCGCCCCATGAAGATCCTCGTGCCCGTCAAGCGGGTCATCGACTACAACGTGAAGGTCCGGGTGAAGGGCGACGGCTCGGGCGTGGACCTCGCCAACGTCAAGATGAGCATGAACCCGTTCGACGAGATCGCCGTCGAGGAGGCGATCCGCCTTAAGGAGAAGGGCGTCGCGACCGAGGTGGTCGCCGTCTCCATCGGCACCGCCAAGAGCCAGGAGACGCTGCGCACCGCCCTCGCGATGGGCGCCGACCGCGCCATCCTGATCGAGGCGGCGTCGGACGTGCATCAGGACATCGAGCCGCTGGCCGTCGCCAAGCTCCTGAAGGCCGTGATCGACGAGGAGGCGCCGGGCCTCGTGCTCGCCGGCAAGCAGGCGATCGACAACGACATGAACGCCACCGGGCAGATGCTCGCGGCCCTCCTCGGCTGGAGCCAGGCGACCTTCGCCTCGGAGCTCGCCATCGAGGGCGAGGACGCGGTCGTCACGCGCGAGGTCGACGGCGGGCTGCAGACGATCCGCGCGCGGATGCCGGCCATCGTGACGGTCGACCTGCGGCTCAACGAGCCGCGCTACGCCTCGCTGCCCAACATCATGAAGGCCAAGAAGAAGCCGCTCGAGACGAAGACCCCGGCCGATTACGGCGTCGACGTGGCGAACCGGCTCGAGATCGTCAAGACCGACGAGCCGGGCGGCCGGAAGGCCGGGGTCATGGTCGGCTCGGTGGACGAGTTGATGGACAAGCTCAGGAACGAAGCGGGGGTGCTCTGATGGCCGTTCTCCTCATCGCGGAAGTCACCCGCATCGACGACGGCGCCGCCGTCAACATAGACGCGACCGCCAAGGCGATGACCGCCGCGACGCAGATCGGCGGGGACGTGCATGTCCTCGTCGCGGGCTCGGGCGTCACGGGGGACGACGCCGCGACGCTGGACGGCGCGGCCAAGGTCCTGGTGGCGGACGACGCGGCCTATGCCAACGGGCTGGCCGAGAACCTCGCCGGGCTGATCGTCGGCCTTGCCGGGGACTACACGCACATCGTCGCCCCCTCGACCGCCTCGGCCAAGAACGTCCTGCCCCGCGTCGCCGCCCTCCTGGACGTGATGGTCCTGTCGGACGTGATCGCCGTGATGGACGCGGAGACGTTCCAGCGCCCGATCTATGCCGGCAACGCGATCCAGACGGTCAAGTCCTCCGACGCGGTGAAGGTGATGACCGTGCGCACCGCGAACTTCGAGGCGGCGGGCACCGGCGGCTCCGCCACGGTGGAGGCGGCGAGCGGCGCAGGGGAGGCGGGGCTCTCCCGCTTCGTGGAGGACAAGGTGGCGGCGAGCGACCGGCCGGAGCTGACTTCGGCGGGGCGGGTCGTCTCGGGCGGGCGCGGCATCGGCTCGGAGGAGAACTTCGCGCTGGTCGAGAAGCTGGCCGATGCGCTGGGCGCGGCGGTGGGCGCGTCCCGCGCGGCGGTCGATTCCGGCTATGCTCCGAACGACTGGCAGGTCGGGCAGACCGGCAAGGTCGTGGCGCCGGAGCTCTACGTCGCCCTCGGCATCTCCGGCGCGATCCAGCACCTCGCGGGGATGAAGGATTCCAAGGTCATCGTCGCGATCAACAAGGACGAGGACGCGCCGATCTTCCAGGTGGCCGATTACGGGCTGGTCGCCGACCTGTTCGAGGCCGTGCCGGAGATGACCGGGAAGGTCTGAGTCGTCGGCCGCCGCGGCGCATGGGGGCGCCGCACTTCGGGCGCGGGCTCCGGGATGCGGCGCGGCTGGGTCAGCAGCGCGGGCAGCTCCGCCAGGATCGCCGCGGCGGCCAGGCCGTGGACCGGCGGGGCGGGCTGCGTGCCCGCGGCGGCGCGCTCCGAGTCGCCGTAGGAGAGCTCCTCGCGCGACGTCCCCGGCGCCTCCTCGGCCGTGACGACGACGGCGCCCATGTCCCGCGCGAGGGCCTCGATCATGGCCGGGGGAAGGTCGCCCAGTCCGCCGGTCGCGGGGCGCCGCTCGGTCCCGCCCGATATCCGCAGGAGGATCGCGGGCCCTTCCAGCCCGCCGAGGAAGACGCGCATCCGCGCGGCCCAGGCATCGCGCATCTCCGCGAGCACGAGGCGAAACCGCTCGGGCGAGAGTTCTTCCAGGGCGCCGAGCATGTGGCGGACGAAGGCGAACTCGGTGAAGTCGACCTCGGGGTAGAGGCGGCCGAGCTCATGCGAGGGCATAAGGAAGCGGTCGTTATGGCGGGGATGCACGCTGTAGAACCGGTTGGACATGTTGGACGCGCCCATCACCTCGACGATGCAGGCGGCGGCGCCGGCGCAGGCCTCGTTGAGGGTGCTGGAACGGCTCACGAGGTCGATGCCGGCATTCGGGTAGCCGAGATTGGCGACGTGCCGGTCGATCCGCTCCTCCAGGAGCCGCGGCCATGGCGCGTGGACGAACCGCCCGTATGTCGGCGTCGATCCGACCGCGACGAGGTGCCGCCCGTCCAGCTTGCGCCGGGGGCCGCGGAACAGGAGCCGCGAATCGTCGTAGCGGCAATGGTGATAGTCCACCGGACGCCGGTCGACGAAGACGTCCGCCGGTCTCGCCTTGGTCAGTCGCCTGCCGATCAAAGAATCGCCCTCCATCCGATGGCCGGGCCTTTGTGACCGGCTCAGCTTACCATCCTCCTAACCGGCTGCGGGGCATCCCTGCGGCCGGCTTGCGCCCGGCCGGAGGCGCCGCATAGGGTCCGGCGCGGCGCGGCGCCGCGACGGAGGCGTCCCGGAATGGCAATCGAGCGGATCGGCATCGTCGGCGCGGGACAGATGGGCAATGGCATCGCCCATGTGATGGCCGTCGCGGGCTACGAGGTCCTGGTCACCGATATCGACCAGGACGCTCTGGACGCCGGCCGCGCCCTGATCGACCGGAACATCGCGCGACAGGTCGCGAAGGGCACGCTGGACGAGGCCGGACGCGCCGCCGCGATGGCGCGCATCGCCGCGACCCGCACCCTGACCGACCTGGGCCGGACGGACCTGATCATTGAGGCCGCGACCGAGCGTGAGAGCGTCAAGACCGCGATCTTCGAGTCGCTGGTCCCGCATCTGGGACCCGATACGATCCTGACCTCGAACACCTCCTCGATCTCGATCACGCGGCTCGCCAGCCGCACCGACCGGCCCGAGAAGTTCATGGGCTTCCACTTCATGAACCCCGTCCCGGTGATGCAGCTCGTGGAGCTGATCCGCGGGATCGCCACCGACGAGCCCACCTTCGAGGCCTGCCGCGGCGTGGTCGAGCGGCTCGGCAAGCAGCACGCGACCGCCGAGGATTTCCCCGCCTTCATCGTCAACCGCATCCTGATGCCGATGATCAACGAGGCGGTCTACACGCTCTATGAAGGCGTCGGCACCGTCACCTCGATCGACACGTCGATGCGCCTGGGCGCGAACCACCCGATGGGGCCGCTGGCGCTCGCGGACTTCATCGGGCTCGACACCTGCCTCGCGATCATGAACGTCCTGCACGACGGACTGGCCGACACGAAGTACCGGCCCTGCCCGCTTCTGACGAAATACGTCGAGGCCGGCTGGCTCGGCCGCAAGACCGGGCGCGGCTTCTACGACTACCGCGGCGAGGAGCCGGTGCCGACCCGTTAGGGTTCGAGCGACAGGTCGCGGGCGCGCAGCCAGTCCGTCAGGGGCCTCCGAGCGTCTGCATGCGCGCGCCATTCGCCCGGCGGGACGGGCCCGTCGATGACCGGGCGCGGCGGCCTGCCGAACGCAGGCGCGACCTCGTGGATCAGCGGGCCCTGGCGCGGGCTCGTGAAGGGGCGGCTCGCGATCCGGCAGGCCCGGCCGTCGGCCCCCAGGAATCGCATCGGCAGGACCCTCACGCCCGACCGGACGATCGGCCTGGCGGCGAACGGGGTCCGCCCGCGCCTGATCACAAGGCCGAACGCGGTGTCGGACGAGGCGACCGCGCCCGCGGGGAGGAGCGGGACGAACCCGCCCTCGCACAGGTGCTCCATCGCGCGGCGACGCCTCTCGATCATCTGGCGCCGCACGCCCGGCGCGTGCGGGATGGGCACCAGCGGCATGATTGCCTCAACCTCCGGAACTCCGGCCGGAAGGATGCATGCCAGAGTTCGTTTGGCGAGCCGCACCCGGCCGATCCGCTCTGCCGGGGTGGTCGCCTCGATGCGCGTCTTCGCGATCGCCTTCGTCCAGAACCCATGCCTGTGCCGGCCGGGCGTGGCCTCGAGCCGGCGGAATGACGCAGGAGCGTGCGCTATCCGGTTGCCAATTCCACCGTGCGAATCACCGCGGCGCGGCGCTCGTCTTCGAACGTGCCACCAAAGGAGAGCCGGCGCCTGCCGGACGGGACAGGGGGCTGCGCAGCGCGCCCGTCCGGCATCCGCGCCGGGGGCGCCATCGCGGTCACGAGCCCTCGCCGAAGCGGTCCGCCACCAGCGCCTCGAGAGCGTCCATCAGCTCGGCGGCCTGCGGGCCGGAGGTCGCGACCTCGATCGCGGTGCCGCGGTAGGCGGCGAGCATCAGGAGGCCCATGATCGACTCGCCCGCCGCCGACATCCCGTCACGGGACACCTCGGCGCTGGCGTCGAAGCGCTCCACGCACTCGGCGAACTTCGCCGAGGCGCGCGCGTGGAGGCCCTTCTCATTGACGATCCGCAGGCTGCGCCGGAGCGCCGGGTCGTCCCTCACCGGGCGATCAGGCCGCGTGGCCGCCCGTTCGGCGCGCCTCGCAGGCCGGGCCGTCGAAGGCATCGATGTACTTGCGCCCCGCATCCAGCGCGCCCCGCACGGCGACGTCCACGGGCTTGCGGCGCGACTTCGCCAGCTTGATCAGGAGCGGCAGGTTGGCGCCGTAGACGATCTTGCGGTTCGCCTGCAAGCAGGCGGGAAGGCTCAGGTTGCTGGGCGATCCGCCGAACATGTCCGTCACCATCACGACCCCGTCGCCCTCGTCGACCGCGTCGGCGGCGACGCAGATTTCGGCCTGCTTCGCATCCCGGTCGCATTCGGGGAGGATCGAGACGGCGCGCATCCCGGATTGGACGCCGACGACATGCTCGACGGCGGCGAGGTACTCCTGCGCAAGCCGACCATGCGCCACGATCACGATCCCGATCATCCGGCCGTCTGTCCCCGTCCGCTCGCGTCCCGCGCCGGGTGCGGCGCGCCTGCGGGGCTTGCGTCGGCGAGTCCCCGCGCCTCCAGCTCCCTGTGCCGTATAGACACCCGGTGCCCGTCCTTCGCAAGTGCGGCGCCGATGCCTTCGGCCATCGCGACGCTGCGATGCTGCCCGCCTGTGCACCCGAAGGCGAGGGTGTAGAGACACCGTCCCTCGGCCGCGTGCGCGGGAAGGACGACCGCGAGGAGGCCGAGGCAGGCGGCCACGAAGGGGGCGTGGAGGGGATCGGCGGAGACATGGGCTGCGACCCGCGGGTCGCGCCCGTCGAGCGGCCGGAGGTCCGCGTCCCAATGGGGATTTGCGAGGAAGCGGACGTCCTGCACCGCGTCGGCCTGTCGCGGCACGCCCCGCCGGTAGGAGAACGACAGCAGCGCAACGGTCAGGGCCTGCGCCCCGCCCGGGCCGGCGAACAGGCGCGCGATCTCCGCGCGCAGCGCGTGCGGGGTCATGCCGCCGGTGTCCACGAGCGCGCCCGCGCGGCGGCGCACGGCGCTCAGAAGCGCGCGCTCCTCGGCGATCCCCCGGGCGATGTCCTCGCCGAGAGGGTGACGGCGCCGCGTCTCGCTGTAGCGGGCCAGGAGCGTCGCCTCGTCGCAGTCCAGGTAGAGGAGCTCCACCGCGAGCCGGGGATCGGCAGCCAGCGCGTCCACCATCTCGATCAGGGCGCCAGCGTCGAAGTCGCGGTTGCGCGCGTCCACGCCGAGCGCGAGCGGTCGCGGCCCGCGGGGGCCCGCCAGGAGCCGCGGCACCAGGCTGAGCGGCATGTTGTCGATCGCCTCGAAGCCCGAATCCTCCAGCGCGCGGATCGCCGTCGTGCGGCCGGCGCCGGAGGGGCCCGTGACCAGGACGGCGCGCATCGGCTCCGCCTCGGCGGACGGCGCTCCCTTGCCTGTAGGGTTATCGTCCATTGGCGGTCCGATGGGCGTCAGGCGCCCCATGCGCCCCGCCATCCGCAAGATAGGCCAGTAGCGCCGCCGCGTAAGGGGCGTCCTGCCCCCATCGGAGCAATATCACCTCCGTGCCGCCCAACCGCAGGCGTCCGTGCTCCGGCAGCCGATCCCCCGGCGGCGCCGACGCCGAAAGGTCGATGGCAGCGGCGCAGGGCACGGGCGGATGCGCCGGCACGCGGATCAACCCCAGGCCTCGCACCTCCACGAGACCATGCCAGCGCGCGGGCGCCGCGAGGATAGGCGGCGCGCCGGCACGATCCGGCGGCGCACCCGGGCGGACCTCCACCACATCGTCGGCCACGATGCCCGCGCCCAGCGCCGCCATCTCGAGCGCGAGCCGGGACTTGCCCGCGCCCGGCGCGCCCAGGATCAGGAGCCCACGACCGGCGAAGGCGACCGCGCCGCCGTGACGCTCCTCGGGGCTCAAAGCGGCAGGCCGACGACGAAGCGCGCGCCGAGCGGCTCGGAGGTCGGGTCGGCCTCGGTCGGGCGGATGTTCTCCGCCCAGATCACGCCGCCATGCGCCTCCACGATCTGCTTGGAGATCGCGAGGCCGAGCCCCGAATTGTCACCGAACTGACCCTCCGGGCGCTCCGAGTAGAAGCGGGCGAAGATCTTGCCCAGCGCCCCGTCCGGGATGCCCGGGCCGGTGTCCTCGACGACGACGAGCACCCGGTTCTCGCGTCGGCGCACCCACATGCGGATCGCGTCGCCCTCCTCGCAGAAGGAGATCGCGTTGGTGATGACGTTCACGAAGACCTGCGCCAGTCGTGCCTCGAGGCCCGATATCACCATCGCCTCGGATGGAAGGTCGGTGAGAAAGGCGATGCCCTTCCCCTTCGCGTCGCGGCCGAGATACTGAGCCAGGTTGCGGAGCATGTGCAGCAGGTCGAAGGCCGCCTCGTCCTCCTTCACGAGCTCCGAATCGAGGCGCGAAGCGTTGGAGATGTCGCTGACGAGGCGGTCCAGGCGGCGCACGTCGTGCTCGATCACCGCCAGGAGGCGCTCGCGCTGGTCGTCCTGCGCGGCCATGCGCAGCGTCCCGGTCGCGGAGCGCAGGGAGGCGAGCGGGTTCTTGATCTCGTGCGCGACGTCGGCGGCGAACTGCTCGTTGGCGTCGATCCGGTCGTAGAGCGCGGCGACCATTCCGCGAAGCGCGCCGGAGAGGCGCCCGATCTCGTCCGTGCGGGCCGTGAGGTCCGGGATGCGCACGCGCGCGGGGCCGCCGCCACCGGAGCGGCCGATCTCCGCCGCCCGCGACAGGAGGCTGAGGGGCGTCGCGATGGTCGAGGCGAGCGCGAGACTGACGCCGACGGAGACCAGGATCGCCACGACGAAGAGCTGGAGGACATGCTCGCGCTCGGCGGCGGCGAGCATCTCGACCCGGTCGTCGCTGGCGACGACGGCGAGGTAGCCACCTGGCGCGCCCGCGGAGCGGACCGGCATCGCCGCCCAGAACGCCGCCTCCCCCTTGCCCCGCGCGACGCGCGCCGACGCGCCGTCCCCGTCACGGGCCGGACCGAGGAGCGCCGCGACCTCCGCCAGCGGATCGCGACCGGGCGGCTCCGCGAGCGGTCCGCTCCGGCCCAGGACCCGGTCCAGGGCGTCGAGGACGCCGGCGAGAGCGCTGGTCAGGAGGGTCGGGCGAACCTCGGGGATGCCGGCCTCGGGAAGGCGCAGGCCCGCCCCGTCCTCGGCCGAGGCGAGGAGGCGACCTCGATCGTCGAGGAGGTGCACGTCGATCCCGGTCGGCAGGGGGGTCGCGGCCAGGGCCGCCGCCAGCGCGTCCGCGGCCCCGGCCTGCGCGCCCGCCTCCGCGGCGCCGACCCAAGCGGCATCGGCGCGCATCTCGATCGCGTCGGCGATCAGGCGCGCCTCGATCACCAGGGAGGCCTCGCGCTGAAGGACCAAGCTGTCGCGAAACGGATCGAGGTAGAGGACCCCCGTCACCAGGATCACGAGCGCCGCGAGGTTGTAGGCCACGATCCGGCGGGCCAGGGGCGAGCGGTTGACGGCGATGCCGCCCCGCAGCCCTCCGGGAGCCCGGGGCGGGGGGATGCCGGATTCCTCCTCGGCCATGCTCATCGCGCCGCTCCTCGCCTCCGCCTCCGCCTCCGTCACTCCTCGTTGTAGCGGTAACCGATCCCGTACAGCGTCTCGATGGCGGCGAACGCGGAGTCGACCTCGCGCATCTTCTTGCGCAGGCGCTTGATGTGGGAGTCGATGGTGCGGTCGTCGACATAGACCTGGTCGTCATAGGCCACGTCCATGAGCTGATCGCGCGACTTCACGAAGCCGGGCCGCTGCGCCAGGGCGTGCAGGAGGAGGAACTCCGTGACCGTCAGGGTCACCGCCCTTCCCTTCCAGGTCACGGCATGGCGCAGCGGGTCCATGGTCAACTCGCCGCGGACGAGCACCTGGGCGGACTCCGCGGCGGTCGGCGCGTCGCCGGCCACGACCTCCTGCCGGCGCAGGATCGCGCGGATGCGCTCGACGAGCAGGCGCTGGCTGAACGGCTTGCGCATGTAGTCGTCCGCGCCCATGCGCAGCCCGAGCACCTCGTCGATCTCATCGTCCTTCGACGTCAGGAAGATCACCGGCATCGGCGATCTCTGTCGCACCCTCTGCAGCAGGTCCATGCCGTCCATGCGGGGCATCTTGATGTCGAACACCGCCATGTCGGGCAGGCGCTTGTCGAACGCGTCGAGCGCGCTCTGGCCGTCATTGTAGGTCTCGACCTCGAACCCTTCGGCCTCCAGCGTCATGGACACCGAGGTCAGGATGTTGCGGTCGTCGTCCACGAGCGCGATGCGGGACATGCGGGGGGCCTCCCAGAGATGGGCGGCGCGCCGATCCGGCGCCGGACCGGGCCCGGCCCCGGAGCGAATCGCGCCAGGATCGAGTCCTTCTCGCGTGCGCGGATGAACGAAGCGTTTACCGCGGCCAGGAATGCGGCGCGCCGTCCTGTTGGCGCTAAACGCCTGCGGACGGCGTTGCCGGGCCGCCGGGCCGTGATATGCCCCGAGGGCCGCTCGTCCGCCCAGCAGGAGCCAACCCCTTGGAACATGGCCGCGTGAACCCCGCCCAGACCCTCGCCGCCAACGGGCTCGAGGACGTCGGCACGACGTATTACAACCTGCTGGAGCCCGATCTCATCGAGCGGGCCCTCGCGCGCGGAGAAGGTCGGCTGGGCCGCGGCGGGACCATGCTCGTCTCGACCGGCAAGCACACGGGCCGCTCGCCCAAGGACAAGTTCGTCGTGCGCACTCCGAGCGTCGACGGCGGAATCTGGTGGGAGAACAACGCGGCGATGACGCCCGAGGCCTGGGACGCGCTCCATGCCGACATGCGCGCCCACGTGGCCGGGGGCGAGCTCTACGTCCACGACCTCTTCGGCGGCGCCGACCCCGCGCACCGGCTCGACGTGCGCGTGATCACCGAGCTCGCCTGGCACGGGCTCTTCATCCGGCACCTCCTGCGCCGGCCCGAGCGCGCCGAGCTGGACGCGTTCGTGCCGGACTTCACCATCCTCAACTGCCCCAGCTTCAAGGCCGACCCCGCCCGCCACGGCTGTCGCTCGGAGACGGTGATCGCGATCAACCTCGACGCGAAGGTCATCCTCATCGGCGGCACGGAGTACGCGGGCGAGAACAAGAAGTCGGTTTTCACCCTCCTGAACTGGCTGCTGCCGGCCAAGGGCGTGATGCCGATGCACTGCTCCGCCAACCACGCGCCGAACAACCCCGTGGACACGGCCGTGTTCTTCGGCCTCTCGGGAACGGGCAAGACCACGCTCTCGGCCGATCCGGACCGCGTTCTGATCGGCGACGACGAGCACGGCTGGTCGGACCGGGGCACGTTCAACTTCGAGGGGGGATGCTACGCCAAGACGATCGGCCTGACCCGCGCGGCCGAACCCGCCATCTACGACACCTGCACGATGTTCGGCACGGTGATCGAGAACATGGTCTACGACGATCTCACGCGCGAGCTCGACTTCGGAGACGACAGCCTGACGCCGAACATGCGCTCGGCCTACCCGCTCTCCGCGATCTCCAACGCGTCGAAGACCGGGCTCGGCGGGCACCCCAAGAACATCGTGATGCTGACCTGCGACGCGTTCGGCGTCCTGCCCCCGATCGCGCGCCTGACCCCGGCGCAGGCGATGTACCATTTCCTGTCGGGGTTCACCGCCAAGGTGGCAGGCACCGAGCGCGGCGTGACCGAGCCGCAGCCGACCTTCTCGACCTGCTTCGGCGCGCCGTTCATGCCGCGGCGACCGGAGGTCTACGGCAAGCTCCTGCAGGAGAAGATCGCGCGCCACGGCGCGACCTGCTGGCTGGTGAACACAGGCTGGACCGGGGGCGCCTACGGCGAGGGCACGCGCATGCCGATCGCGGCGACGCGGGCGCTGCTGTCGGCCGCGCTCGACGGCTCCCTGGCGGACGCGACGTTCCGCAAGGACCCGAACTTCGGCTTCGACGTGCCGGTGACGGTGCGGGGGGTGGACGCGGCCTTGCTCGATCCGCGCGGCACCTGGGACGACAAGGCTGCCTACGACGCGCAGGCGGCCCGGCTGGTGGCCATGTTCGCCGACAATTTCGAGCAGTACGCCGAGCATATCGACGCGGACGTGCGGGCGGTCGCGATCGGCTGACCGAGGCGGCGCCGGGCTCGCGCCCCCCCTCCGGGGGATCTCGCCCGGCGCCGCGGACGGCCCGGGCCGTCCGCCGCCTAGCCCGTCAGCCCGCGGCGGATCAGGTTCAGGCCCGCGATCACGAGGACGGCCAGGGTGGCGCGGCGGAACACGTCCGCATCGAGCCGGTCCTGGACCTTGAACCCCGCCCACATGCCGATCAGGCCGGGGACCAGGAGCGCGGCGCTCAGCGGCGCGGTCTGCGCGTTGAGCACGCCGGAGCCGAGATGCGCGGCGAGGAGCGCGAGCGAGCCGGTGCCGTAGATCACCCCCTGGACCAGGACCGCGCGTGCCTTGGGCACCTCCAGCGCCAGGAGGTAGAGCACCGTCGTCGGCCCCCAGGTGCCCGCCAGCCCGCCCAGCGCGCCGGAGACGAGACCCGCGCCGAGTTCGGCCGCGCGGCGACGGGCGGGCGGGATCCGCGGCCGCCAGCCGACGAGCTGCACCACCGCGAGCGTCGTCACCGGAACACCGAGGATCAAGGCGAAGGCGCGCGGATCGATCGACGGGAGGAGCTGCGCGAAGGCCAGGATCGCGGCGCACACCACGAGGATGTAGCGCCAGTGGTCGCGCGCCGCCTCCACCGCCGGGGCGAGGCCCGTGCGCAAGGTCTGCAGGAGGTTCGACGCGACGATCGGCAGGATGATCGCGGCCACCGCGAGCTGCGGGTCGAGCAGGGTGCCGATGAGCGAGACCATGATCAGGGGCATGGCGAAGCCGACCGCCCCCTTCACGAAGCCGGCCAGGAGCGTGATCAGGACGCATAGCGTCCACAGGAGGGGGGTCAGCTCGGCCATGGGGCCGCTTACGCCGACATCGAACCCGCTTCCAGCGCGCGCGGATCGCCGGCGGGGAATTGGCGCGGAGCCGGTGTCCGCGGGGGGCGCCCTAGCCCGCGGACCGGGCCAGGGCGTCCACGAGGCGGCCCCGCGCGGGCGGCAAGGGGCGGCCGATCGCGCGCGCGAGCGAGGCCTCGAGGAAATGCCCCGTGACCGCGAGCCCGGCGACGATGCCGTCGAGGCCGGCGTCCGCGCCCAGCAGGACGGGCGGCAGGGGCAGGAGCCGGTCCGCCCAGTCGCCGGCGCCCTGCGCGGTGACCGCCCGGCCGGTGCGGGGGGAGACGTAGGCCAGGCCCTCGGTGCGTCCGGTGGCCGCGCAGCGCGTCAGGTCGAGGCCGTAGCCCGTGCGCTCCAGGAGGAGCATCTCCCATTCGAGATAGGCGAGCGGCCAGCCGGGTTCGCCCAGCGCATCGAGAAGGGTCTGCGTTCCGTCGTAGAGGTCCGGGAACGCTTGCCTTTCGGGAAGGGCATAGGCCGCCAGGGCGCAGGTCGCGGAGAGGCCGGCCAGGGCGAGGCGGTCCGTCAGCACGCCCGAGCGGGAGCGGACGGGCTCGACCGCGAAGCTGCCGAGCGCGTCCTCGGTGCGGGCGCGCCAGCGCAGGGCGACCTGGGTGCCGGGCTGCAGGGTCGCCGCCATCCTGCGCGAGGCACCGCCGTGGACGAGGCCCGCGGCGCGGCCGCGCTCGCGGGTGAGGGTCTCGAGGATGGCGGCGGTCTCGCCGTGCCGGCGCGCCGACAGGACGGTGCCCTCGGCGGACCAGTCGATCACTCCGAAAGACCTTCCTCGCCAAGGAGATGGCGGCCGCGGGGGTCCTCGACGTCGATCACCCAGAGGTCGCGGTCGACGCGGCGCTGCGCGGCGACGGAGGCGTCGATCTCGGCCTCGGTGCCCGCCGCCAGCACGGCCCATTCGCGGGCGTTCGACATCAGGTCGAAGCGCCGCTGGTAGAGGGTGCCGGTGCCGTCCAGGGGGCTGACCCGGACGAGCACCGCGCCGGCGGTGGGGTCGCCCTTCGCGGCGACGACGGCCGGGATCCCGGCGCCGCGGAGGCGGGCGAGATAGGCGGAGATCCAGAGGTCCGAGGTCAGGCGCACGGGCGATGCACCGGGCATGCACAACCCATGCGCATGCCATGCGCATGGACCATCCGATGGGTGCGCGCCCCGCGCAACGGGCCGTGACCCGTCCCGCGCGGAGCGGGGATGGCGGCATCGCGGGCGCCGACCGGTCCCCCGGCCGTCCTCGGACCGGACCGGAGGACCTCCGCCGTCCTAGGCGCCATCGCGGAAGTCGAGGCCCATCGCCTCGAAGCGCTCGGCCTCGTCGAGCCATTTCGGCCGGACCTTGACCTGCAGGAAGAGGTGGACGCGCCGCTCCAGGAAGGCTTCCAGGTCGAGGCGGGCGGCCTGCCCGACGGCCTTGGCGGTCTCGCCGCCATGGCCGAGGACGATGCCCTTGTGGCCGTCGCGCAGGACGTAGACGACCTGATCGATGCGCACGGAGCCGTCGGGGCGCTCCTCCCAGCCCTCGGTCTCGACGGTGAGCTGATAGGGAAGCTCCTGGTGCAGGCGCAGCGTCAGCTTCTCGCGCGTGGTCTCGGCCGCGATCATGCGCAGCGGCAGGTCGGCGATCTGATCCTCGGGGTAGAGCCACGGCCCCTCGGGCAGCGCGCCGGCGAGCCAATCGGCGAGGTCGTCCGTGCCGCGGCCCTTCTCGGCGGAGATCATGAACACCTTGGCGAAGCCGGGAAACGCCGCCGTCATCTCCGCCGTCAGGGCCAGGAGGGTCGGCGCCTCGACGCGGTCGATCTTGTTGATGGCGAGGACGACCGGGCCGGCGGGCGGCGCCTCGGCGAGGCGCTCCAGGATCGCGCGCGCGCCGTCGGTCAGGCCGCGATGCGCCTCGATCAGGAGGACGACCACGTCCGCGTCCGACGCCCCGCCCCAGGCGGCGGCGACCATCGCGCGGTCGAGCCGCCGGCGCGGCGCGAAGAGGCCGGGCGTGTCGACGAACACGATCTGCGCGTCGCCGCGGATCATCACGCCGCGGATGCGCGCGCGCGTGGTCTGCACCTTGTGGGTGACGATGGAGACCTTGGCCCCGACCATGCGGTTCAGGAGCGTCGACTTGCCGGCGTTCGGCTCGCCGATCAGCGCGACGAAGCCGGCGCGGCGGGGGGCGTCCGGCGCGCCGCCGGCGGCGTCCTCCGGCGCGTCGTCGGGGGCGTCATCGGGCGGGGGGCCGGCGGCGTCGGTCATGGGCGGGTCTCCGGCAGGGGTGCGCGGGGATAGCGCGGCGGCGGGGCGATGGGAAGCGGAGCGCGGGCCGGCGGGCGGCGGCGGGGTCACAGGCCGGCGATCAGGTAGATCCCGGTGCAGGACGCCAGGCCCACGACGACGTTCATCACCAGCCCGATGCGCAGGAAGTCGGAGAAGCGGTAGTTGCCGGCGGCGTAGACCAGGGTGTTGGTCTGATAGCCGATGGGCGTGGCGAAGGAGGCCGACGCGCCCAGCATGATCGCGTAGACGAGGGGGCGCGGATCGACGCCGATCGCCTGCGCCAGCCCGATGGCGAGGGGCGTCAGGATCACCGCGACCGCGTTGTTGGACACGAGCTCGGTCAGCACCGAGGTCAGCGCGTAGACGCACAGCAGGAGCACGAAGGGCGACACCCCCGCCAGGGTGGGCGTCAGCCAGGCGACGAGCGTCTCGATCACGGCCGTGTTCTCGAGGCCGCGCCCGACCGCGAGCATGGCGAAGATCAGCACGAGGGTGGAGCCGTCGATCGAGCCCCACGCCTCGTCGGCGTCGATGCAGCGCACCAGCAGGATGAAGGCGACGCCGATCAGGGCCAGGGTGACGATCGGCGCGACGTTCAGGATCGCGAGCCCGACCACGGCCAGCATCGCCCCCAGGGCGAGCGGCGCGCGGCGGCGGCGGAACGAGCGCGCGCTGGGCTCGCTGCCGGCGATGAGGTCGGCGGCCGCCACCACCGCCGCCACCGCCGCGGCCGGGCCTTCGAGGAGGACCCGGTCGGCCGGGCGCAGCCGGACCTTGGCCAGCTCGGGACCCGGCAGGTGGCGGTGGCGCGCGACGCCCAGCACGCGCACGCCGAATTGCTGCGGCCATTCGAGCTCGCCCATCCGCCGGCCCGCCCCGGAGAGCTCGGGCGTGACCGTCGCCTCGATCCGCACGAGCGCGTCCTCGCCCGCCGCGCGCTCCGCCAGGGCGCCCAGGCCGACGCGGTAGTCCGAATGCTCCTCCAGGGTCAGGATCTCGGCCCGGGTCGCGGTCAGGACGATCCGATCGGCGGGCTCCACCACGAGCTCGGGCTCGGGACGCAGCCGCCGCCCACCCCGCAGGATCGCGCGCAGGCGGCTGTGGCGAAGGTCGCCCAGCTCGCCCAGCGCGCGGCCCGCGGCGGGGGCCGGCCCGCCCGGCGCGTCGGCCTCGGCGATGCGCACCTCGGTCAGGAAGGTGACGTCGTCGCTCTCGATCGCCGCGCCGGCGGAGCCCCGGTCGGGCAGCAGGCGCGGCCCCAGGATCGCTAGGGTGACGCCCCCGGCCGCGGCGGCCACG
The DNA here is from genome assembly GCA_963832275.1 of uncultured Alphaproteobacteria bacterium. Taxonomy (GTDB): domain Bacteria; phylum Pseudomonadota; class Alphaproteobacteria; order Rhodobacterales; family Rhodobacteraceae; genus Hasllibacter. The sequence goes on along the minus strand of CAWHTQ010000019.1, from coordinate 1,602,155 downwards.
AGGCCGTAGGGCAGGATCTCGAGGATGCCGAGCGGGGCCAGCCCCTCGCGGCGGGCGACCCCGTCGATCAGCAGGTTGGTCGACGTGCCGACCAGGGTCAGCGTGCCCCCCAGGATCGAGGCGTAGGAAAGCGGGATCAGCAGCCGCGTCGGCGCGACGCCGAGCGTGCCCGCCATGCGGATCACCACCGGGATCAGGACGATCACCAGCGGCGTGTTGTTCATCAGCCCGGAGAGCACGCACGCCCCGATCAGCAGCGCCACCACCGCGACCCAGCCGCGGCTGCGGGCCTGGGCCACGAGGACGCCCGCGGCCGCGTCGATCACGCCGGTGCGGACCAGGGCGCCCGACAGGATGAACATCGCGGCGATGGTGATCGGCGCGGGGTTCGAGAAGACCGCGAGCACGTCCTCGGTGGTGATGTATCCCGCGAGCAGGAACGCCATCGCGCCGCCCACCGCGACGGCCGAGGGCGGCAGCCGCTCCAGGAGGAAGCCGCAGAACACGGCGCCGAGGATGGCGAGCGAGACGCCCAGCCGCCCCTCGGCGAAGAACTCGTTCACCAGGTCCATGCGCTCATCGTCCGTCGATGGGATGGGCGATCCCGGGACGGGCGCACATGACCACAGAGCGCGCCGGAGGGCGGTCCGGTTCCCCGCGTCGCGACGGGGCCCGCGCCGGCTCATAGGGCGGCGCGGGGGTGGCCGGGCGGGGTCGGCGCGCGGGCTTCGCGGCGGGCCGGGGCTCAGGGGGCGCCGGGCGCCTCGCGCCGGCCCGGTGCGGGGGCGCCGCCCCGGCGCCGCCGCGCGGCCAGCACGCCCGCGCCGAGGGCGGAGGCGAGCAGCGCGAGCCCGCCGGGCAGCGGGACGGGCGCGAAGCGACCGCGAGCTCGAAGGGCGCGCCGCCCGCGGAGGTCGCCGCGAACGGCTCGACCGCGCAGATCGCCCCGCCCCCCGGCCGGCAGAGGCTGCCCGGTCCCGGGACGCCGGGCTTGCCCGAGACGTGGCCCGCGCCGAGGAAGCCGCCCCATTCGGCCGGGACGAGCGCGCCCGGCTCGCCGGTCGGGGCCGCATCGGCGGAGGCGAAGCGCGCGACGAGGCCGGTGTCGGAGACGAGCGGATTGGCCAGGATCCCGGCGGCCTAGAAGCCGGGGTGAAGACGTTCGAGGGATCGAACAGGGCCACGCCGACGCCGCTCTCGACGTCCTGGCCGACGCGCAGGACGTCGTAGGTCCCGCCCAGCAGGGTCGGCGTGGCGGCGCTCGGCGCGAAGACGGGCAAGCCCGGCGGGACCGGGCCGGCGCGCTCGCCCGCGTCGTCGAAGATCGCGGCGAAGGGCCTCTCGCTGGCGAGGGGCGCCGCGTCGCCGGCCGGACCGAAGCTGTCCTGCGCGGTCGGGACGCCGGTCATCTCCAGCCGCTGGGTGGCCGCGTCGGCCGTGGCGGCGCCGAGCGCCAGGGCGATCGCAGCGCAGGCGTATCCGGTCGTCATATGTCGTCCTCCGGGTGGGCTCGCAGGGTGCGAGCGCGGGTGGTCTTGCCCGCAGGCGGCGCGCGCGGGCGATGCGGTTGGGGCGCCGAGGGTCGGCATGGCCGGCATCGCCTGGGCCGAAGCGGCCCGGGCCGGGACCGACGGGCCGCAGGCGGTGGTCGCAGCGCAGGCGAGGCGGGCGATGGTCGCGGCGGTGATCTTCATCGGAGGTCCCCCCGATGACCCGCGACGGGACGGGAACCCCGCGCGCGATGCGCGAGCCGTGATCGGGCCGGCTCCCCGGGTCGGGGGTCGGCGTCGCGTGCCCGGCGGGCGCGCCATCGGCCGCGGGCGCCCGGCGCGTCCGGCCGCGCGGCGGACGGACGGATCGCGCGGCGAACGCCAGGCAGGGTGCCTGCGGCGGGGGCGCGCGCGGGTCACCGGCGGGCGGCGCGCCGCACCTCGGCGGGGGAGACGCCGAAGGCCCGCCGGAACGGACCGGCGAAGCGGCCGGCATTGGTGAACCCGTAGCGCAGGGCGATCGCGGTGATCGTGGTGCCGGGCGGGGCCGCGGACAGGGCGGTCCGCGCGGCGCGCAGGCGGGCGCCGCGGATGAAGGCCAGGAGCGTGGTCTCGCGGTCGCGGCGGAACCCCGACTGCAGGCGGCGAAGGCTGCATCCCGCGGCGGCGGCGACGTCGTGCAGCGCGAGCGGCCGATCGAGGGCGGCCCCGATATGGCCTCCGCCCGCCGCTGCGCCCGCGGCAGCACCGGGTCCGCGGGCCGGTCGAGACGGGCGCCGTGGCCGTTCGGCAGGACCTGGAGGAGCGTGTCGAGGTAGAGGTCGACGAGCAAGCGCTGCGCGACCGGGCGGATCCGGGCCGGACCGGGCCTGCCCGGATCGTCGCGCACCGCAGGCACCAGGCCGCGCAGGGTCCGCAGGCGCGGCGCGCGCCGGTCGATGACCGGCTCGAAGGCGATCTCGCCCGGGACGGGACGGCCGAGCAGGGCCGAGAGTCGCTCCCTCACGGCGGCGTCGGGGATCCAGATGGCGGCCCGCAGATGGTCGCCCGCCGCCGCCAGCGTGGCGCCGGGCCACCCGCGGTAGATCCGGCCGGTCCGCCGCGTGATGAGGTGGTCGCCCCCCGGGAAGGCCGGTGCACGCCAGCCCGCCGCGCTGCACGGTGGTGAGGCGGTGATCGGGCAGGCCGGCGCCGGCGATCGAGAGGGTCGCGGCGCGCCGGTCCGCGACGAAGGTGACGTCGAGGAGGTCGACCGCGCTCGCCCCCCGGAGGGAGACCGGTCCTGCCCCGCCGTCCGGGCGGCTCCGGTCCTGGACCGCGTCGCGCAGCCGCCGAAACGCGGGGCGGTGGAAATGGGGGCTGGGCTCCGGCCCGTAGGTTCCGTCCTCGAGCGCGGCGCGGTCGCCGATCCGCGCCACCCTGCACGCGCGGTCGAATCCGCGCCCCGGCTCGATCGACGACCGGTCCATGCCAGTTACCCTAGCGGAAAGAACCTCTTGACGGAAGATGCGCGGCGCGGCCGCGGGAGCGTCGTCACGTCCCCGCGCCGCGCCACCCTCGGATGCCGGGGTCCGGACGTCCGAGGCGCCCGCTGACCCTGTCACGCCTCTGCGCGGCTTTCCCTCGGCGGTTGGTGGACGTTCGGGCCGGATCGGCGCGCGGCCGTGATGCCGGGCGGGCGCGCCTCGGACATCGACGCGCGCGACGCGCGGATGCCGGGGTCGCCCTCACGTCCAGCAGGGTCCTCGTCGCCGCCGCCATCGCGGTCGCTCCGGTCGCCGGCCTGGCCGCCACCATCGGCGACGGCCCGTGCGCCGGCGCGATCGGCGATGCCGGCCGGAACCCGTGATCCTCTCGGGCGAGACCGAGCCCCCCCAACCGCGGATCGTCCGCGATGCGGACGGGCGGCCGGTCGATCCCGCGACCGGCCCCGAGCCGAACGCGATCGCCTGTTCCGTCGTCGACGACCCGTTCGCCGGCGATGACAGCGACGGGGGCACCGCCGACCGGGCGGAGGCGAACGCCGGCATCGCCACGCAGATCGACACCTTCGAGGGCGAGAGCCCGACCAGCAGCGACGTCCCCGGCTTCGACTTCGACCCGGCCTTCGCGAACGGCCGGGCCGTGCGGATCATCACCTCGGCGAACGAGGACGTGGCGATCGACACGAGCGGGGAGACCCCGGCCACGACCGGGCCGAAGAGGCCCGCCTTCCACGCCGCGGGGGACCCGGATGCCGGCGTCGGCCCCACCATCGCCGGCATCGCCGACGCCAACGCGGTGGTGGGTGCCTTCTCCACCCGGCAGGACGGCATCGACACCGGCCTCGGCGTCCCCACCACGGTGGCGAACGACGCCGGCACGCGCTTCGCCGTCGGCAGCCTCGGCTTCGCGGGGGCCTCGCTCCCGAGCCCGGCCGGCGGGTCCGACGTCGACGGCGGCACCGGCCGGGCGATCGCGCTCCTGGGGTAGGACGGCCTGTTCGGCATCTACGACATCGACCTGCCAGCGGCGCCGCGTCGCCGACGAGCCAGATCTCGTTCGGGAGCCTATGCGGCCTCGCGGTCACCGCCACGGCCGCGATCCCCGGCGCCGCCGCCGGCACGCTGCCGAGCCAGGGCCCGTCCGGCGCGTGCCGCTTCGTCGCGTCCGCCACGCCGAAATGGCAGGACCCGAACGGCCGCGTGTCCTGCGGGCCGGGTGGCGGCGGGCATCGGGTGGGCGGTTCGGGCGGCTTCATCCTGGGAAAGGCGGGGTCGCCCGTCGCGGGGTCGGACGATCGCCGCTCGTTGACCCGGGCGATGCCTGGGCGGGTCCCTCGGGGCGGCGAAGCTGCCGCGACGCTCGGGCGGGCATGCGGACGTCCGGTCCGCCGCGACGAGCGCCCCCCTGCCCCGCATGGCGGCCGACGGTGGCCGCTCGGGCCGCGGGGCCCGTCGCGCGCGCCTAGGCGTCTCCGGCCTTCGTCAGAAGGGCGCGGGCGGCGGCCTGTTCGGCCTCGCGCTTGGCCCGGGCGGTGCCGATGGCGGCGCGGCCGTCCGGGAGGGTGGCGCGGATGGTGAACTCGGGGGCGTGGTCGGGGCCGGTGCGCGCGACCTCGTCATAGGCGGGCGGCGCGCCCAGCGCGGCCTGGCTCCATTCCTGCAGGGCGGTCTTGGGGTCGCGCGCGTCCTCGGGCGCGGCGGCGATGCGGTCGGCCCAGAGGCGCAGCACCACGGCGCGCGCCGCCTCGAAGCCGGCATCCCGGTAGATGGCGGCCAGCACGGCCTCCATCGCGTCGCCCAGGAGCGCGGTCTTGCGCCGGCCGCCCGACTGCATCTCCGAGCGGCCCAGGCGCAGGACCTCGCCCAGGCCGATGCCGCGCGCGATCTCGGCGCAGGTCTCCTTGCGCACGAGGGCGTTGAAGCGCGGCGCGATGCGCCCCTCGTCGGCGGCCTCGTCCTCGGCCAGCATCGCCTCGGCGATGGCGAGGCCCAGGACACGGTCGCCCAGGAACTCCAGGCGCTCGTTGCTGCGCCGGCCCGGGCCGGCGGCCGAGCCGTGGGTGAGGGCGCAGCGCAGAAGCGCCTCGTCGGCGAACCGATGGCCCAGCCGGACCTGGAAGGCCGCCAGGTCCGCCGCGCTCACACGATCTTCTCGTAGAAGCGGTCGAGCCGCCAGGTCCAGAAGAACAGCAGGCTGCGCCCGGCGGAGGAGAACATCACCCGGTCGGCGCGGCCCAGCAGGTTCTCGAACGGGACGAAGCCGACGCCGAAGGGGCGCGCGACGCGGCTGTCGGTCGAGTTGTCGCGATTGTCGCCCATGAAGAAATAGTTGCCCTCGGGGACGGTGAAGACCGGCGTGGTGTCGGTCTGTCCCTGATCGGTGATGTTCAGGATCGTGTGCTCGTGGCCGCCGGCCGAGGCGGGCAGCGCCTCGACGAAGCGCTCCTTCTGGCACAGGGCGCCCGAGCCCACGGCGCCGTTGGCGCAGCGCGGCAGGGCGCGGGCGGGGCCCTGGGGCTCGTAGACCTCCTCGAAGACGCCGGCGGCGGTCTGGACCGCCTCCTCGCCGTTGAGGAAGAGCGTGCCCTGGCGCATCTGCACCCGGTCGCCGGGCAGGCCGATGACGCGCTTGATGAAGTCCTGCCCGTTGACGGGATGGCGGAAGACGATGACGTCGCCGCGCTCGGGCTCCCGGCCGAGCCAGCGGCCGTCGATGAACTTGCAGACCGAGAACGGGCAGGAATGCTCGGAATAGCCGTAGGCCATCTTGTTCACGAAGAGGAAGTCGCCGACGAGCAGCGTCTCCTTCATCGACGAGGACGGGATCCAGAACGGCTGGAAGAAGAGGGTGCGGAAGACGCCCGCGATGACCAGCGCCCAGAGGATGGTGCGGATCGTCTCGACGATGCCGCCCTCCTTCTTCTTCTCGGCTCGTGTCGCCATCAGGCCCTCCCAGGGTGCGCGCCCGTCCTGGGGCGCCCCGCGCGCGCGGTCAAGCCGAGGGGCGCGCCTCGATCACGACGAAGGCCTGCGCCCAGGGGTGGTCGTCGGTCAGGGTGACGTGGACATGGGCGGCGTGGCCCGGCGGGGTCAGGGCGGCGAGGCGGCGCGCGGCCCAGCCGGTGAGGCGCAGGGTGGGCTGCCCGGTGGGCAGGTTGGCGACCTGCATGTCGCGCCAGGCGATGCCCATCCTGAGCCCGGTGCCCAGCGCCTTGGAGCACGCCTCCTTGGCGGCCCAGCGCTTGGCGAGGGTCGCGGCCTCCTGGCCGGCCCTGGCGCGGGAGCGGCGCAGCTCGGTCTCGGTGAAGACGCGGGTGCGGAAGCGGTCGCCGAACCGGGCGAGCGTGCCCTCGATCCGCTCGATGTTCGCGAGGTCGGTGCCGATGCCGAGGATCACGGCTCGCCGAAATCAGCCTGCACGACCCCGGACTGCTGGTTCACCGTGAGCGCGATCGAGAAGGGGATGGGCGCCTCGGCGCCGTGGCGGGCGGCCGGGATCGAGACCGCGAGGCCGGCGCCCGGATCGTACGCCGCGGTCGCCGCGGAGAGGGCGAGGCCGTACCAGCCCAGCCCGCCATCGTCCGAGACCAGGACGCAGGTGTCGCCCGGCAGCTCGGGATCGGGCAGCAGCACCATCAGATGCACGGAGCAGCAGGCCGGCTCGCCCCCGGTATCGAGCGCGAGCAGATGCACCCGGCCGCGGGCGTAGGAGCGCACGTTCTCCTCGAGCGGGAAGACGAGGTTGCGCGCGCCTGCCTCGGATCGATCGCAGTCGCGGATCTCCTGCGCGGCGACGGGCATGGCGGCGAGCGCCAGTGCGGCGGCGGTCGGGAGGCGGCGAACGCTGGACATGGCGGGCTCCTGGGCGGGGGGCCGGGCGGCGCTTAGGACGGATGGGAAGGGCCCTGCCACGCCCGGACGCCCAGGGGGCGGCACAGGGCCTGGCGCCGATCACGCGGAGACGCGCGCGGAGGCTCTGGCCGCGTCCATGACGCGGCGCATCTCGGCGATGGCGGGGGCGAGGCCGCGGAAGATGGCCTCGCCGATCAGGAAATGGCCGATGTTGAGCTCGCGCAGCTCGGGGATGGCGGCGATGGGCGGGCGCGCTGTCATAGGTCAGGCCGTGGCCGGCATGGACCTCCAGTCCGAGGGCGTGGGCGTGGGCGGCCATCCCGGTCAGGCGGGCGAGCTCGTGGTCCGCGAGCGGCGCCGCTCGCCCTCCGCGAGGTGCGTCGCAATAGGCGCCGGTGTGCAGCTCGATCACCTGCGCGCCGATGCGGTGCGCGCTGTCGATCTGGGCGGGTCGGCGGCGACGAAGAGCGACACGCGGCAGCCGGCCTCGCGCAGGGGGGCGATGAAGCGGGCGAGGCGGTCCTCGTCCGCGCGCGACCTCGAGCCCGCCCTCGGTGGTGCGCTCCTCGCGCCGCTCGGGCACGAGGCAGACGGCGTGCGGGCGGTGGCGGAGCGCGATGGACTGCATCTCGTCGGTGGCGGCCATCTCGAAGTTGAGCGGCACGGTGAGCGCGTCCATCAGCGCCTCGATGTCGGCGTCGCCGATATGGCGGCGGTCCTCGCGCAGATGCGCGGTGATGCCGTCGGCGCCGGCCTCCTCGGCCAGCTTCGCGGCGCGCACCGGGTCGGGGACGGCCCCGCCGCGGGCGTTGCGCACGGTGGCGACGTGGTCGATGTTCACGCCGAGGCGCAGGGTGTGGGTGGTCATGGCGGGCCTCCTTCCCGGCGAGACTAGGACGCGCCCCCGCCCCGGCCAGCGGCGCCTGCGTACGGGTACGCTCAGGGCTCCTCGGCCCGCGGCGGCGGACGCGGACGCGCGGGCCCTTGGCCCCCTGGGCGGCCTTGGCCTCCTGACGGCCTTGGCCTTGTCGCGGAGGGCGGCGAGCTTGGCGGCGAGCTTGGAGCGGCGCGCCTTCTGGTAGGCGGCGATGGCGGGCAGGCAGAGCCAGTAGCCGACCACCGCGCAGACCAGCCCCGGCAGGACGCAGCCCACGAGATAGGGAAGGAACACGCGTCCCAGAACGCGGCGAGCCCGTCCCAATGGGCGATCTCGGCGCGTGAAGACGGCGACGACGTTGTGCCAGAGATCCTGGCCCGCGTCCGAGAACCGCGCGAAGATCGAGCGCGGCCCCTCTGCGGCCATCGGCGCGAGGCCGCCCCGGGCGAGGAGCAAGTGCCCGATGGTCAGCGCCGCGTAGGCGATCGGCAGGTAGGTGAGCGGGGTTGCCGAAGAACGTGCCCAGGAGGGCGGCGATGACGTTGCCGCGCACGGCCCTGGCCAGGAGGGCGGCGACGACGAAGTGCAGCCCGTAGAACGGGGTGAAGCTGGCGAAGATGCCGGCGGCGACGCCGCGGGCCACGACCTCCGGCGGGTCCGGCAGCGCGGCGCAGGCGGTGCTTCATGTAGGTGACGGCGCGCGTCCAGCCGCCGCGCGGCCAGACCGCCTCGCGCGCGGCGCGGGAATAGGATCGGGGGTCGCGGCGCCTAAACATCGCCTTCGGACATGGCCGCGCCCGGGGATTCGGGCAAGGCCGGCGATCGGGGCCGCGGCGCCCCGGTGCCGGCGCAGCTCGGCGACGTCCTCCTCGGCCGTCAGGGCGGAGGTGACGCGGTGCAGGTGCGCGGCGTCGGAGACCTCCACGTCGACGCGGATGCGGTAGAAGTCGGGCTTGGCGTCGGAGAAGGCGAGGTCGGAGATGTTGGCGCCCTGCCGGCCGATGGCGGTGCAGCACCCGGCCGAGCACGCCGGCGGTGTTGGCGATGGTCAGGTGCAGGGTGACGGCGTGGATCGGCGGGTGGCGGCCGGCGGTCCAGCGGGTGTCGATCCAGCGCTCGGGCGCGTCCTCGACGGCGATCAGCGCGGCGCAGTCGGCGGCGTGCAGCACGACGCCCTCGCCCGCGATAGGTGATGCCGATGATGCGCTCGCCGGGCACGCGGCTGGCAGCAGGTGCCGCGCACCGGGCGCTGGTCGGGGCCGAGGCCGACGACCGGGTCGGCGTCCTGGCGGCAGCGCGCCGCCCGCGGCCTGCCCCTCGCCGCCCGGCAGCGTCAGGGCGGCGACCTCGCGGGCGCTGATCTCGGTCGAGCCGATGCGCGCGAGCAGCTCCTCGGCGCTGGAGACGCCCATGCGCTCGGCGCCGATCGAGAGGAGCCGCGGGCTGGCCTCGCTGCCGGCGGCGGCGAAGGCGGCGCGCGCGAGCTCGCGGCCCAGCCGGATGAAGCGCTCGCGCCCCTCGGCGCGCAGCGAGCGGCGGATGGCGGACTTGGCGCGGCCCGTGACGACCTCCTCGAGCCAGACGCCCTGCGGGCGCGAGCCCTCGGCGGTGATGATCTCGACCGACTGGCCGTTGCGCAGGCGGTGCGAGAGCGGCTGGCGCCGGTTGTCGACGCGCGCGCCGACGCAGGCGTCGCCGATGCGGGTGTGGATGGCGTAGGCGAAGTCGATCGGCGTCGGCGCCCTTGGGCAGCTTCACCACATCGCCCTTGGGGGTGAAGCAGAACACCTGATCGGCGTACATCTCCAGCTTGACGGCCTCGAGGAACTCCTCGTCGTTCTCGGTGGTGCCGCTTCCCTCGACGCCGAAGCGCTCGGCCATGGCGGCGACCCAGCGCGAGGGATCGACGGCGAACCGGTTCTGACCCGGGGCGCCGTCGCGGTAGGACCAGTGCGCGGCGATGCCGCTCTCGGCGACGTCGTGCATCTCGCGCGAGCGGATCTGGACCTCCACGCGCTTGGCGTCGCGGCCCGAGACGGTGGCGTGGATCGAGCGGTAGCCGTTCTGCTTGGGCTGGGAGATGTAGTCCTTGAACCGCCCCGGCACGGCGGCCCAGCGGCGGTGGATCGCGCCCAGCGCGACGTAGCAGTCGTCCTCGGTCTCGGTGACGACGCGGAAGCCCCAGATGTCCGACAGGCGCTGGAAGGTGAGGTTCTTGGCCTCCATCTTGCGCCAGATGGAATAGGGGCGCTTGGCGCGGCCCATGACCTGCGCGGGCACGCCCGAGCGCGCCAGAAGCGCCTCGAGGTCGGCGGTGATCTCCTCGACGACGTTGCCCTGGCTGCTGCGCAGGGAGGCGAAGCGCCGCATCACGGAGGTGCGCGCGACCGGGTCGAGCACGTGGAAGGCCAGATCCTCGAGCTCGTCGCGCACCGACTGCATGCCCATGCGGCCGGCCAGCGGGGCGAAGATCTCCATCGTCTCGCGCGCCTTCTGCTCGCGCTTGGAATCCGGCATCGCGCCCAGGGTGCGCATGTTGTGCAGCCGGTCGGCGAGCTTGACGACGATGACGCGCATGTCCTGCGCCATCGCCATGAAGAGCTTGCGGAAGTTCTCGGCCTGCTTGGTCTGGTGGGAGGTCAGCTCGAAGTTCGTCAGCTTCGTGACGCCGTCCACCAGCCCCGCGATGTCGGCGCCGAACAGGCGGGCGATCTCCTCGGAGGTGGAGCCGGTGTCCTCCACGGTGTCGTGCAGCAGCGCGGTGATGACGGTCGCGTCGTCCATGCGCTGCCCGGCGAGGATGCCGGCGACGGCGAGCGGATGGGTGATGTAGGGCTCGCCCGATCGGCGCCGCTGCCCGGCATGGGCATCCGCGGCATAGGCGTGGGCGGCGCGGATGCGGGCGGCGTCCGAGCGCGGGTTGTAGGCGCCGAGCACCGCCACGAGCGCGTCGATCCCCTCCGCCGGGGTCGGGGCGGCGATGGGCAGGGCGAGCTCGGTGGCGGCGTCGTCAGGGGGCATCGCGCGGCGTCCGGGCGGGGGCGGGCCCGGGGGTCGGGCCGCGCGGGGGCGGGCCGGATCAGCCCGGGCCGTTGGCCTGCATGAGGGCGCGCAGGAGCTTCTCCTCGTCCATGTCGTCCTGGGCCGGCTTGTCGGCCTCGACGCCCATGAGGAGGGTCATCTGGTCGTCCTCGGGCTCGTCGACCTCGATCTGGGTCTGGTTGCCCTCGATCATGCGCTCGCGCAGCTCGGCGGCGCCCTGGGTCTCCTCGGCGATCTCGCGAAGGGCGACGACGGGGTTCTTGTCGCGCTCGCGGTCCACGGTCGGCGCGCTGCCGGTCGCGATCTCGCGGGCGCGGTGGGAGGCGAGCAGCACGAGCTCGAAGCGGTTGGGGACCTTGTCGACGCAGTCCTCGACGGTGACGCGGGCCATGGGCGCTCCTCGGGTTCTGAGGGATCAGAGGGCGCACCTAGTCCGGCCGGGCGCCCGGCGCAAGTCGGCAGGCCCGCGCGCGGGAAGCCGCGCGGCGATCGGCGGGACCGCGCCGTGCGCCACGGGCCGTCGCGCGGGGGGAGTCGCGCGAGGAGGCGCATTTCGCTGCGCCGCTGCGTCATTCGGCTCCCGGGGCGCTTTACACGGGCCGCGCGCGCCGTAGGTGACACGTGCAGCAGCCGTATCGCGGGGACCATTGCCCCGTTCCGAGCCAGGGCGGCCATTCGAGGATACCACGATGTTCTATCGCGACGAGCGCCTCGCGCTCTTCATCGAAGGATCCAACCTCTACGCCGCCGCGCGCGGGCTGGGGTTCGATATCGACTACAAGCTCCTGCGCCAGGAGTTCGCCCGGCGCGGAAAGCTGGTGCGGGCGGCCTATTACACGGCCCTCCTGGAGAGCGAGGAGTACTCGCCGATCCGGCCGCTCGTGGACTGGCTACAGTACAACGGCTACACTTTGGTGACGAAGGCCGCGCGCGAGTTCACCGACAGCGCCGGGCGGCGCCGGGTGAAGGGCAACATGGACATCGACCTCGCGGTCGACGCGCTGGAGCTGGCGCCGCGGGTGGACCACATCGTTCTGTTCTCCGGCGACGGGGACTTCCGGCCGCTGGTCGCGGGCCTCCAGCGGCAGGGGGTGCGGGTCTCGGTAGTGTCCTCGATCCGCACGCACCCGTCGATGGTGGCGGACGAGCTGCGCCGGCAGGCGGACAACTTCATCGAGCTCGCGGACCTCAAGGAGGTGATCGGCCGGCCCCCGCGCGAGCCGCGCCAGGAGGACGATCAGGACGCGCACGAGGGCGAGTCCCAGGAGGCGCGCCGGCCGGAATCCTCTCCCGCGTCCTGAGGGCGCGGCGCCGGCGCCCGGCCCCATCTGGACCGCGCGCCCGCGGGCCCCTATCTCGGGCGCGATGACGAAGCCCGCCCTCACCCTCCATCTCGCCGCGCCGCGCGGCTTCTGCGCCGGCGTGGACCGCGCGATCAAGATCGTGGAGATGGCGATCGAGCGCTGGGGCGTGCCGGTCTACGTGCGCCACGAGATCGTGCACAACGCCTATGTCGTTGAGGGGCTGCGCGCCAAGGGCGCCGTCTTCGTCGAGGAGCTGGACGAGTGCCCGACGGACCGGCCGGTGGTCTTCTCCGCGCATGGCGTGCCCCGATCGGTGCCGGCGGAGGCCGCGGCGCGCGAGATGATCTATGTCGACGCGACCTGCCCGCTGGTGAGCAAGGTCCACATCGAGGCCGCGCGGCACGCCGAGGCCGGGCTGCAGATCGTGATGATCGGCCATGCCGGCCATCCCGAGACGGTGGGCACGATGGGCCAGCTCCCCCCCGGCGAGGTCCTGCTGGTCGAGGTGCCGGGCGACGTGGCGACCCTCGAGGTGCGCGACGAGGCGCGCCTCGCCTTCGTGACGCAGACGACCCTCAGCGTGGACGACACCGCGGAGATGGTCGCGGCCCTGACGGCGCGGTTCCCGGCCATCGTGGGGCCGCACAAGGAGGACATCTGCTACGCGACCACCAACCGGCAGGCGGCGGTGAAGGCGATGGCGCCCGATTGCGACGCGCTCCTGGTGATCGGGGCGCCCAACTCGTCCAACTCGCGCCGGCTGGTCGAGGTCGGCGCGCGCGCGGGCTGCGGCTACGCGCAGCTGGTGCAGCGCGCGGCGGAGATCGACTGGCGCGCGATCGAGGGGATCGCCTCGGTCGGGATCACGGCCGGCGCCTCGGCGCCCGAGGTGCTGGTCCAGGAGGTCGTGGACGCGTTCCGCGCCCGCTACGACGTGACCGTGCGCCCGGTGGTGACCGCGGAGGAGACGGTCGAGTTCAAGGTGCCCCGTATCCTGCGGCAGCCGGCGTGAGGCCGCCGGCGGGCGCCGCGGCGGGGCGCTTGGCTGGACATTCCGCGCCCCGGCGCGCAACGTGAGCGCGCCTCGCGGGAGTCGCGGATGATCTCCGTCCAGTTCCTCGTCACCGCCCTCGTGGTCGTCGTCTCGCCGGGGACGGGCGTGCTCTACACGCTCGCCGCGGGGCTGGGCCGCGGGCGGCGGGCGGCGCTCTGGGCGGCGGCGGGGTGCACGATGGGGATCGTGCCGCACCTGGCGGCCGCGACCCTGGGCCTGGCCGCCATCCTGCACGCGAGCGCGCTCCTGTTCGGGATCGTGAAATGGGCGGGGGTCGGGTACCTGCTCTACCTCGCCTGGCAGTCGCTGCGCGCCGGCGGGGTGCTGGCGGCCGAGGGGGATGCGCGGGCCCGGCCCGGATGGCGCACGGCGCTGCGGGGCGCGCTGATCAACGTCCTCAATCCCAAGCTCTCGATCTTCTTCCTGGCGCTGCTGCCGCCGTTCCTGTCTGGGGACCCCGCGCGCGCGGTGCCGGAGATGGCCCTCCTGGGCGCGGTGTTCATGGCCCTGACCTTCGCCGTCTTCGCGATGTACGGTGCGTTCGCGGCGGGGGCGCGCGCGCGGGTGATCGGCGCGCCGGGGGCGATGCTCTGGCTTCGCCGGGGGTTCGCGGCGGCCTTCGGCGGGCTCGCGGTCCGGCTCGCGGCGGAGCGCGCATGATCCGCCCCCTCCCCTCCGGCGCGCGGCCGTGGCATGGCGGCGGCGCACGCAGCACGGGGTGCCGCCACATGAAGATCGCCGGCCTGCCCGCCGTTCCTTTGCTCCTCGGCCTCGCGGGGCTGATCCCCTTCGTCTGGGGGGCCGTCACCATCGAGCCGAACGCCCTGCAGGCCTGGGGCACGCGCACCCTGGGTCCGCGCTTCGTCGGGCCCTACGTGCAGCTCGCCTACGGGACGGTGATCCTGTCGTTCATGTCCGGCGTGGTCTGGGGCTTCGCCGCGCGCGCCCGGGGGGCGGAGGCGGCGGTGGCCTACGTCCTGTCGGTGATCCCGGCGCTCTGGGCGTTCCTCCTGGTCGGCGGGGGGCCGGTCGCGGCGGCGACCTACCTGGCGTTCGGCTTCCTCGGCCTGCTGCTGATCGACTGGTGGTGCTGGACGCGGGGGCTGGCGCCGCCCTGGTGGATGCGGCTGCGCGTCCTGCTGACGGTCGTGGTGGTGGCCTCGCTCGGGGCGTTGATCCTGTGACCGCGGCCCTGCCCCCGAGCGCCGATCCCGAGACGCTGGACGTCTACGCCCGGCTTGCCGAGGCCTATGCCGAGCGCATCACCCGGATGGAGCCCGACGGGGATCTGCGGGCCTTCATCGCCTCGGTGCGCTTCGGCGGGCTGGTGCTCGACTGGGGCTGCGGGCCGGGCAACTCCGCGGCGATGATGGCGGCCGCGGACCTGCGCGTGGAGGCGACGGACGCCTCGCCGGCGATGGCGGCGCTGGCCCGCGATCTGGGGGTGAAGGTCACGGTCGAGCCGTTCGAGGCGCTGCGCCAGCGGCCCAAGTTCGACGGGGTCTGGGCGAACTTCTCCCTCCTGCACGCGCCGCGGGACCAGGTGCCGGGGCTCATCGGCCTCGCCTCCGGGGCGATGATGCCGGGCGGCGTCCTGCACCTCGGGATGAAGACCCCGCCGGAGGACGACGCGAGGGAGGGCCGCGATTCCCTCGGGCGGTACTTCAGCTACTGGCCCGAGGCGGACCTCGCGGACGCGTGCCGGGCCGCCGGGCTGATGCCCGAGAGCGGGCGTCACGGCGCCGGCCCGGGGCTCGACGGGCGGGTGGAGCCCTTCGTGATCCTGCGCGCGCGCAAGCCCGCGTGACGCAGGCGGCGCGGACCCGGATCGTCGCGTTCACGGACGGCGCCTGCTCGGGCAACCCGGGGCCGGGCGGCTGGGGGGCGCTCCTCGTCGCGCGCGCCGGGGAGGCGGTGCTCAAGGAGCGGGAACTGACGGGCGGCGAGGCGGAGACCACCAACAACCGGATGGAGCTGATGGCCGCGATCGGGGCGCTCGAGGCGCTCGAACGGCCGAGCGAGGTCACCGTGGTGACCGACAGCGCCTACGTGAAGGGCGGGATCACCCAGTGGATCGCCGCCTGGAAGCGAAACGGCTGGCGGACGGCGGCGCGCAAGCCGGTCAAGAACGAGGCGCTCTGGCGCCGGCTCGAGGCGGCGGCCGAGCGGCACCGGGTCGAATGGACCTGGGTCAAGGGCCATGCCGGCCACCCCGAGAACGAACGGGCGGACGCGTTGGCCCGTGCCGGAATGGCGCCCTTCAAGCGATAGGGGGGAAGCGCCGGACTCGGGGAAGGTCGCCGCCCCTCCCGCTCTGCGCGAGATTCCCATCAGGACGAGGGACCAGAGGAAGAGGGCGGAGTCTCCTTCTCATCTTGATCCGAGCATCCCCGCCGCAGGCGCACCTGCGCCCGCGGCGACCCCGCCGCAACGACGCCCTCCGCCGGCGCCTCGCGCGCGCGAGGCCCAACCGCCCGAGGCGCCGCAAGGTGCAGAGGGCGGGCGGGAGGCCTCCGTCCTAAGGCTCCTCCGACGCGCCGAGGGGGTTCAGCCAATCCGGCATCGCGTCGCGCGCGAGCATCTCCTCGATCCCCGGCCGGGCGCGCACGCAGGCCCAGCGGTCGCCGTCGACCAGGACCTCGGGGACGAGGGGCCTGGAGTTGTACTCGGACGCCATCACCGCGCCGTAGGCCCCGGCGGAGCGGAAGGCGACCAGCGCGCCGGCGCCGAGCGCCGGCATCGGGCGCGCCTTGGCGAAGGTGTCCCCGCTCTCGCAGACCGGACCCACCACGTCGACGGGCGCGCGCTCGGCGCCGGCCGCGGGCTCGCGCACGGGGACGATGTCGTGATGGGCCCCGTACATCGCCGGGCGAAGCAGGTCGTTCATCGCCGCGTCCAGGACGAGGAAGTCGCGGACCTCGCCGGGCTTGCGGTAAATCACCGACGCGACGAGGAGGCCCGCGTTGCCGGCGACCAGGCGCCCCGGCTCGATCTCGATCTCGCAGCCCAGGTGCCCGACCGTCCGCTCCACCATCGCGCCGTAATCCGACGGCAGCGGCGGCGCCTCGTTCGAGCCGCCCGCATAGGGGATGCCCAGGCCCCCGCCGAGGTCCAGGCGCCGGATATCGTGCCCGTCCTCCCGCAGCGCCACGGTCAGGCCGGCGACCTTGGCGTAGGCCGCCTCGAACGGGGCGAGGTCGGTGAGCTGCGAGCCGATGTGCACGTCGACGCCGACGACCTCGATCCCCGCCATGCGCCCGGCGGCGGCGTAGATCTCCCGCGCCCGGGCGATGGGCACGCCGAACTTGTCCTCCTTGCGCCCCGTGGAGATCTTGTCGTGGGTGCGGGCGTCGACATCGGGGTTCACGCGCAGGGCGATCGGGGCCCTGAGGCCCAGCGCGCACGCCACCTCGTCCAGCGCCGCCAGCTCCGGCTCGCTCTCGACGTTGAACTGCCGGATGCCGCCCTCCAGCGCGGCGCGCATCTCGGCGCGGGTCTTGCCCACGCCGGAGAAGACGATCCGCTCGCCCGGCACCCCGGCGGCGCGGGCGCGGGCGTATTCGCCGCGCGACACCACGTCCATGCCGGCGCCCATCTCCCCCAGCACGCGCAGGACCGCGAGGTTGGAGTTCGCCTTGACCGCGAAGCAGATCAGCCGCTCGGGCGCCCAGGCGAGCGCCTCGTCCAGAACGCGGAAGTGCCGGCGGAGCGTGGCGGCGGAGTAGAGGTAGAACGGCGTGCCGATCTCGTCCGCGATCGCGGGGATGGGCACGTCCTCGCCGTGCAGGACGCCGCCGCGATAGAGGAAATGGTCCACGCGTCAGCCCCGGCGAGAGCGCAGGAAGAGGTAGAGCGGAAGCCCGCACGAGACGCCGATCCCGAATGTCGCCGGGATCGCCGCCAATCCGAGCCAGTCGCGCCGGCGCACCGTCTCGGCGACGATCCAGACCGTCAGCGTCACCGCCGCGATGGTCAGATCCCACACCAGTCCCGACGTGGCCGCGTTGGCGTGCCAGGCGTCCACCATGGCCATCAGGTCCCAGCCGTTCGCCCGGAACCAGGCCACGAAGTACCACATCGGATGGATCGCGCCCCAGATCGCGAGGACGAGGTAGACCGCGCGCATCATCCGCCCCGCCGCCGCACGACGCCGAACTCGGCGGTGCCGGACATGTCGATGCGGACCCCGACCTCCGGGACCGGGCGCGGCTCCGGCGCCACCGGCGGCCCGTCCGCCCCGCAGGCGGCGAGCGCGAGGAGCGCGGCGAGCGCCGGCCTCACGCGCCCAGCCTCGCGCGCCAGGCGGCGGCCTGCTCGCGCACCCGCGCGGGCGCGGTGCCGCCGTAGGAGGTGCGCGATGCGACCGAGGCGCGCGGCGTCAGGACGTCGAAGACGCCCTCGGTGATCGCCGGCTGGACGGCGCGCATCTCCTCCAGCGTCAGGTCGGGCAGGCCCCGCCCCGTCCGCTCGGCCAGGGCGACGAGCGCGCCGGTCGCGTGATGCGCGTCCCGGAACGGAAGCCCCGCCTCGCGCACCAGCCAGTCGGCCAGGTCCGTCGCGGTGGAGAACCCGGCGGAGGCGGCCCGCTCCAGGGCCGCGCGGTCGGGCTCCAGCGCGGCCATCATCCCCTCCATCGCGGCGAGGCTCAGCGCCAGGGTGTCGGCGGCGAGGAACACCGGCTCCTTGTCCTCCTGCATGTCCTTGGAATACGCGAGCGGCAGGCCCTTCATCACCGTCAGCGTGCCCACCAGCGCGCCGGTGATGCGCCCCACCTTGGCGCGCACCAGCTCGGCGGCGTCGGGGTTGCGCTTCTGCGGCATGATCGAGGAGCCGGTCGCGTAGCGGTCCGGCAGCCGCGCGAAGCCGAACTGCGCCGAGGACCAGATCACCAGCTCCTCGGCCAGCCGGGACAGGTGCGTGGCGCAGATCGCGGCCGCCGACAGGAACTCCAGCGCGAAGTCGCGGTCCGACACCGCGTCGAGCGAGTTGGCCATCGGCCGGTCGAAGCCCAGGGCCGCCGCCGTCATGTCCCGGTCGATCGGGAACCCCGTGCCCGCCAGCGCCGCCGCGCCCAGGGGCGATTCGTTCAACCGCGCGCGCGCGTCCGTCAGGCGCCCCGCGTCGCGGCCGAGCATCTCGACATAGGCCATCATGTGGTGGCCCCACGTCACGGGCTGCGCCACCTGCAGATGGGTGAAGCCCGGCATGACCCAATCGGCCCCGGCCTCGGCCTGACCCAGCAGAGCGCGCTGCAGGGCGGCGATGGCCTGCACCAGCGCGTCGATCTCGCCGCGGACCCAGAGGCGGAAGTCGGTCGCGACCTGGTCGTTGCGCGACCGGCCCGTGTGCAGCCGCCCCGCGGCCTCGCCGATCAGCGCCTTCAGGCGCGCCTCGACGTTCATGTGCACGTCCTCGAGGGCGTCGTCCCAGGGAAAGGCGCCGCCCTCGATCTCTGACAACACGGTGAGCAGGCCTTCCCGCATCGCCTCCGCGTCGCTATCGCTGACGATGCCCGCCCTCGCCAGCATGGCGGCGTGCGCGCGGCTGCCCGCCACGTCCTGCGCCGCCAGGCGCCGGTCGAACGGGTGGCTGACGTTGATCGCCTCCATGATCGCGTCCGGGCCGGCGGCGAAGCGCCCGCCCCACATGTCGTTCGATCGATCCGTCATCCGCCGGAGGAGCCCCCATGACCATGCCACGCCTCGCCCGCACGGGCGCCGCGCTGCTTATCCTCCTGACCGCGGCGGCGCCAGCACGGGCCGAGATCCCCCGGGACGGCGACATGGCGCCCCTGGCGCTCGCAGACGGCGCGGCGCCCCTCGCCGTGGACGTGCTGGAGCTGGACGGGAGCGCCCTGCCGCTGGCCGGGGAGCTGGGCGCGCGCCTGACGGTGGTCAACTTCTGGGCCACCTGGTGCGCGCCCTGCCGGCACGAGATGCCCACCCTGGAGGCGCTGGCGGCCGATCCGCCGGAGGGCGTGGCGGTGATCGCCCTGTCGACGGGTCGCGATTCGCCCGACCGGATCGCCGCCTTCGCGGCGGAGGCGGGCCTGGACCGGCTGCGGCTGCTGCGCGATCCGTCCGCGGCGGCGGGGCGTGCTGCGGCGATCCTGGGCCTGCCGACGACCCTGATACTGGGGCCGGACGGCGCCGAGCTGGCGCGCCTGACCGGCACCGCGGACTGGAACGGGCCGGACGCGCGGGCGGCCCTGGCGGCCCTCGGGGCGCCGTTCACGACCCCTTAACGATTTGGAGTCATCACCACGGACGATTGCACGGAGGGC
This sequence comes from uncultured Alphaproteobacteria bacterium, assembly GCA_963832275.1. Classification (GTDB taxonomy): domain Bacteria; phylum Pseudomonadota; class Alphaproteobacteria; order Rhodobacterales; family Rhodobacteraceae; genus Hasllibacter. The sequence continues at coordinate 1,582,769 of CAWHTQ010000019.1, read as the reverse complement.
CTGACGATGCGTGCTGTGACCACCAACGAGGACGGCGCGGCGCCGATCGGGGAGTCCCTCGGCGAGGAGGCCCGGGGCGACGGCGCGGCCGGTCTGCTGCGCGCCGCGCGCCTGCGCGAGGCGGGCATCACCGAGATCGTGACCCGCGCCCTCGACCGCAAGCAGGGGATGCTGGCGTTCCAGCCGGTCATGTCCGCCGCCGACCCGACGCGCGCTGCCTTTCACGAGGCCCTGATCCGCATCACCGACGACGCGGGGCGCATCGTGCCCGCCGGCGAGTTCATCGCCGCGGTCGAGGACGGCGAGACCGGGCGGCGCATCGACTGCCTCGCGCTCGAGCTCGGCCTGCGCGAGCTCGCCTGCGAGCCGTCGCTGCGCCTGGCGATCAACATGTCGGCCCGGTCGATCGGCTACCGCCCCTGGGCACGGGTGCTGGAGGCCGGGCTCGCGGCCCGCCCCGACGTGGGCGAGCGGCTGATCCTGGAGATCACGGAGCGCTCCGCCATGGGGATGCCCGAGCTGGTCCTCGCCTTCATGGAAGAGGCGCACGAGCACGGCGTGGCCTTCTCCCTGGACGATTTCGGCGCCGGCCAGACCTCGCTGCGCTACCTGCGGGACTTCGCCTTCGACATCCTCAAGATCGACGGGCAGTTCGTCCGCAACATCGCCGAGAGCCCCGACGACCGGGCCATCACCGCCGCGATGCTCGACATCGCCCGGCATTTCGAGATGCTGACCGTCGCCGAGGGCGTCGAGACCGCCGAGGACGCCGAGACGATGACCCGCATGGGCGCGGACTGCCTGCAGGGCTGGCATTGCGGGATGCCCACCGTGCGCCCCGCCTGGCGCGAGGCCGAGCGCCGGCTCGCCTGACCGGCACGGGCCGGGCGGCCCGGGGACGCCGCGCGCACCGTGGGGACGGGCCCTGGCCAGGAGGCGCCGCGCGCATGTCGGGGCGACGGGCTGAGTGCAAGAGGCGCCGCGCGCGCCACGGGGCGACGGGCCCTGGCCAGGAGGCGCCGCGCGCATGTCTGGGGCGACCGGCTCACGGCGGGCGGCGCCGTGGGCCAGCCGGGACGAGGTGGGACAGGTCTCGGGACCCTCCTCCGGTCCGCGCCGATCGGTCCGCGACCTTCGGCTCAAACGAGCCTTCCGCGCCGCCCGCTCCGTCTCGCGCCGCGCGTCCGCGGCGCCGGAGCGCGGGCATCGATGCGGCCGACACGCAACATCGTGTGCCAACCGTCCCGTGCCCCGCACGGAGTCGCCGACCGCGGCGGCGATGGCGGGTCTCCTGCCCACGCTCCGCGCCGTCCCTCCCAGTCGGCGAAATCATCGCCCCGCCACGGGGCTCGGTCGAGATGCGGCGGCCCGCGATCGCCGCGGCCCGTCCTCGGGCACCGAGTACCGCCCGACGGGGCGCGTCCATCGGCGGCGCCCGCCGGTGACCTGCCCTCGGCAGGCAGCGGAACGCGTGCGTGTCGGCAAGCGCCGATCGATCGCGGCCCGCCAGTCCCCGAGGCATCGGTCGATCCATGCGGCTCCCCGGCGCGGTCGGCCGCGCATATCCACCGCGGACGAATGAGGGTCGATCGGCCGGGCCGATTGCCGGTCTCCCGCTCCGCTCGCGAGTTTCGCGATCGGTCCGGGGGACCGCGTGGGGAGTCCACCTGCGGCCGTGCAGATGCGGCGGATCGATGCGATGCCCTGTCGGGTGGGCGCTGTCGCTCGCCCGACAGGACGCCACGTCTCGCGCCGGCGCGTCGGCCTGTTCCAGGGCGTGATAGCCGACCCATTTCACGCCCGATCGGACGAGGACGAGGCGCTCGGGGCCGTGCGCGGTCTGCGCGATGTTGCGAGGATCCGAGCGCAGGGAGCGCGCCGTGGACGGGGGCCGTGCCGCCGCCGGGCGACGTCCGCGAGGTGAATGACGGCGCATATCCCAGATGGCCCGGACCGAACGCCTGAGGGGCGAGGTCGGCCGGCTCGCCTCGTGGGCGGCTTCGCGCGCGACGTCGGCAGGATGGGGCGGGCACGGGGCGTGAGGCGCGTGGCCGCGCCCTGCCGAGCAGATCCCCCTCGCCGGATCCGCAGATGTCCCCCGGAGCGGGGGGCCCGGAAGCATGGCGGCGGAAGCCTCTCGGTCGCGGTGATGGCCCTTGGGGCCCCGATCCGGCCCGCGGCGGGGATGGCCGCCACGACCGCCTCGGCATGGCCGCCCGGACGCCGAGGCGAGCCTGGTCCGATGGCCTCCGGGAGCCGGCGCCGTCGGCCGGTCGGCCGAGACGATACATCTTCGTCCGCGCGCCGTTTCGACCGTCGACCGCCGCGACGGTCCGGTGGGCCGGGCGCGACCTCGCCCGGCCGCGCCTCGCGCCGCGCCGGTCGGCTTCTCGATTCGGGCCGGTGCGGCGCCGGCATCTCGACGCGGCGGGGGCGCTGCCGGGCCCGCCACGGGCCACGGAGTCCATCGCCGTGGCCGGCATTCCGCCCGCGGATGGCCCGCGACCGGGCGGATCGGCCGTCCCGGGCCGGGCGCAGCCGCTTGCGACAGCCCGGCGCGGCGCCTATCCCGTGGCCGAGCCGGCCGCGCGGCCGACCGCTCCTCGGGGCGGCCCGCGCCCCGCCGACAGGAGCCGCCGCGGCGGCGAAGATCGAAAGGACCTCCCGAATGACCGACGTCGTCATCGCCTCCGCCGCGCGCACCCCGGTCGGCAGCTTCGGAGGCGCGCTCTCGGGCGTGCCGGCCCACGACCTCGGCGCCGCCGTCCTGCGGGCGCTGGTGGAGCGCGCAGGACTCGACTCCGGCGAGGTGTCCGAGACGATCCTGGGACAGGTCCTGACCGCCGCGCAGGGGCAGAACCCCGCCCGCCAGGCGCATGTCGCCGCCGGCCTGCCGATCGGCTCGGCGGCCTGGGGCATCAACCAGGTCTGCGGCTCGGGGCTCCGGGCCGTGGCGCTGGGCGCGCAGCACATCGCGCTGGGCGACGCGGCCATCGTGTGCGCCGGGGGACAGGAGAGCATGAGCCTCTCGGTGCACGCGCAGAACCTGCGCGCGGGCAAGAAGATGGGCGACCTGGAGTTCATCGACACGATGATCCGCGATGGCCTCTGGGACGCGTTCAACGGCTATCACATGGGCCAGACCGCCGAGAACGTCGCCGAGAAATGGCAGATCACGCGCCAGATGCAGGACGAGTTCGCCGTCGCCAGTCAGAACAAGGCCGAGGCGGCGCAGAACGAGGGGCGCTTCCAGGACGAGATCGCGCCCTACACGGTGAAGGGCCGGAAGGGCGACACCGTCGTCGGCAAGGACGAGTACATCCGCCACGGCTCGACCATCGAGGCGATGGGCAAGCTGCGCCCCGCCTTCGCCAAGGACGGATCGGTGACCGCGGGCAACGCCTCCGGGATCAACGACGGCGCGGCCGGCGCGCTGCTGATGTCCGCGAAGGAAGCGGAGCGCCGGGGCATCGAGCCGCTCGCGCGCATCGCCTCCTACGCCACCGCCGGCGTCGACCCGTCGATCATGGGCACGGGGCCGATCCCCGCCTCGCGCCGCGCGCTGGAGAAGGCGGGCTGGACGGTGGACGACCTCGACCTCGTGGAGGCGAACGAGGCCTTCGCGGCGCAGGCCTGCGCGGTGAACGCGGACATGGGCTGGGACCCGGCGATCGTGAACGTGAACGGCGGCGCGATCGCGATCGGGCATCCGATCGGCGCGTCCGGCGCCCGCGTGCTCAACACGCTCCTCTTCGAGATGAAGCGCCGGGGGGCGAAGAAGGGCCTGGCGACGCTCTGCATCGGGGGCGGCATGGGCGTCGCGATGTGCGTGGAGCGGTAGGGCCGCCGGGCGCGGCGTTGCGCCGCGCCCGCATCCTGCCTAACCCGGTTCCGAACTCTTGGGAGGGAGGACCCACATGACCCGAACAGCGATCGTCACCGGGGGAAGCCGAGGCATCGGCGCCGCCATCGCCCGCCGCCTGAAGGCCGACGGCGCCCGCGTCGCCGCGACCTACGGCGGCAACGATGCCGCGGCCGCCGCCTTCACCGAGGAGACCGGGATCGCGACCTACAAGTGGTCGGTCGGCGATTACGAGGCGTGCCGCGCCGGGATCGCGCAGGTCGAGGGCGAGCTCGGCCCGGTCGACATCCTGGTGAACAACGCCGGCATCACCCGCGACGCGCCGTTCCACCGCATGACGCCCGCGCAATGGCACGAGGTCATCGACACCAACCTCACCGGCGTCTTCAACATGACGCATTGCGTCTGGGGCGGCATGCGGACGCGCAAGTTCGGCCGGATCGTGACGATCAGCTCGATCAACGGCCAGAAGGGGCAGTTCGCCCAGGTCAACTACGCGGCGTCGAAGGCGGGCGACATCGGCTTCACCAAGGCGCTGGCCCAGGAGGGCGCGCGGGCCGGGATCACGGTGAACGTCGTGGCGCCGGGCTACATCAACACCGACATGATGAGCACCATCCCCGAGAAGGTGATGGAGGGGATCGTCGGCGCGATCCCGGTCGGGCGGCTGGGCGAGGCCGACGAGATCGCCCGCGCGGTCGCGTTCCTGACCTCGGACGAGGCGGGCTTCGTCACCGGGTCCACGCTCTCGGCCAATGGCGGGCAGTACATGGCCTGACGCCGGCGCCGCGCCCTAGCGGGGGCGGCGGCCGAAGACGCGGGCGAGGAGCGCGCCGAACATTGCGCCGCGCGCGGCGTGGGCGCGGCGCAGGGCGTCGCGGGTGCGGGTGTCGGGGGCGGTCTCGATCATGGGGCGGTCCTCTTCGGTTCGGGCTGGCTTGCCCGTGACCCTAGATGGCCCCCGCGATGCCGCCCTACAAACGAGAGTTGCGCGGTGTTCGGGTCAGATATACTTGACCGTCATGGCCGACCGCCTCCCGCCGCTGACCGCCCTGCGCGCCTTCGAGGCGGCGGCGCGCCACATGTCCTTCGCCCGCGCGGCGGGGGAGCTGAACGTGACGCCCGCGGCGCTCAGCTTCCAGATCAAGAACCTGGAGGCGCATCTGGGCGCGCCGCTGTTCCGCCGCCTGAACCGCGCGGTGGAGCTGACGGAGGCGGGCCGCGCCCTGCAGCCGGGCGCCGAGGAGGGGTTCCGCGCGCTCACGGCCGGGTGGCGCGCGGCGCGCCGCCTGGGCGAGACGCGCACCCTGACGGTCACGGCGGGCCCCGGGTTCACGGCCAAGTGGCTGGCGCCCCGGCTCTTCGCCTTCGCCGCCGCGAATCCCGACATCGAGCTGCGCTTCTCGGCCACGCTGCGGCTGATGGATTTCGGGGTGGACGATGTCGACGTCGCGATCCGCTTCGGCCAGACCGGGGACGAGGGCCTCCACAGCCGCACGATCATCGACGAGTGGATGACGCCGATGATGACCCCGGCGCTGGCCGCCAGGGTGCGCGCGCCCCGCGACCTGATCGCGCTGCCGCTGATCCATCAGGAGGACGTCGCCTTCCTCCAGCCGCCGGCGGACTGGCCGGCCTGGCTCGCGGCGGCCGGGGTGACGGCGCCGGCGCCGGGCGGGCCGCGGTTCAGCCAGGCGGACCATGCGGTGGACGCGGCGCTGGCCGGCGCGGGCGTGGTCCTGGGGCGCATCTCCATGACGGAGGCGCATCTGCGCGAGGGGCAGCTCGTGGCGCCCTTCGACCTGACGCTGCGGGCGAACGCGCGCTACCGGCTGGTCTGCCCGATGGGGGCGGAGACCCGGCCGCAGGTCGCCCGGTTCGTGGAATGGGTGATGGCGGAGACGCGATCGATCCGCGCGATGGCGCCGAGCCGGCGATTCGCCTGAGCCGCCGCGGCAGGAGGAGGCCCCCCGTCCCGGGGCCCCGGCTCAGGACATCCGGGCGATCTCCTCCTTGAGCATCAGCTTGCGCTTCTTGAGGTCCGCGATGGTCAGGGTGTCCGAGCCGGGCGCGCGCTGCGCGGCCTCGACCTCGGCCGACAGGGCGGTGTGCTTGCGGCGCAGCTCGACCAGGTGGGGATGGGCTGTCATCGACGTCCTCCTTGGCTTCGGGAGGGGTCCGCGGCGCGGGCCCCGTGCCGTGACGGTAGCACGACAATCCCCGGGCGGATCCTAAATATCGGTTACCGGCCGCGCGGCGCGCCCGTCCGCCTAGCGCGCGGGCGTGATCTCGATTCCCGGGTCGAGGTCGCGCAGGATGGCGGCGGCGCGGAAATGGTCCGCCCGGCGCACCATGAGCCGCCGGGGGAAGATGCCGATCCCGCCTTCGAGGAGGCTCATGTTTACGTCCAGAACCACGGCACCTATACCCTCGCCGTCCAGATGGGCGGTCGCGAAGGCGATGATCGTCGGATCGGTCGTGCGCAGGAGTTCCCACATGTCGACGCCGCAGATAGGCGAGGCCCTGCCGGGTGCCAAGCCGCACGAGCGGCTCGCCGGGATCCTCGCCGCCAAGATGGACGAGACCGCGGCGCTCATCGCCGAGCGCATGCGCTCGGAGGCCGCCCCGCGCATCCCGGAGGTGACCGCGCACCTCGTGGGCGCGGGCGGCAAGCGCCTGCGCCCGATGCTCACGCTCGCGAGCGCCGCGCTCTGCGGATACCGCGGCCCGAACGACGCGCGCCTCGCCGCGACGGTCGAGTTCATCCACACGGCCACGCTCCTGCACGACGACGTGGTCGACAACTCGGGCCAGCGCCGCGGCCGGGCCACGGCCAACCTGCTGTGGGACAACACGTCCTCGGTGCTGGTGGGCGACTACCTGTTCGCCCGCGCCTTCCAGCTCATGGTCGAGACGGGCTCGCTCCGGGTGCTCGACATCCTGGCCGGCGCCGCCGCCACCATCGCCGAGGGCGAGGTGCTGCAGCTCACCGCCGTGCGCGACCTGGGCGTGGACGAGGCGACCTATCTCTCGATCGCGCGGGGCAAGACGGCCGCCCTCTTCGCCGCGGCCTGCGAGGTGGGCGGGGTGATCGCCGGCGCGCCGGCCGCGCAGGTGGACGCTCTGCGCACCTATGGCGACGCGCTCGGCATCGCGTTCCAGATCGCGGACGACCTGCTCGACTACCAGGGCGAGCCGGGCGCGACCGGCAAGGCCGTGGGCGGGGACTTCGCGGAGGGGAAGATGACGCTGCCGGTCATCAAGGCGGTCCGCACCGGCGAGGACGCCGCGTTCTGGGAGCGCACGATCGCCCGCGGCGCCGTGCGTGACGGGGACCTCGCGGAGGCGATGGCGATCTTCGCCCGGCACGGCGCGCTGGCCGCCACGCGCGGCGAGGCGCTGGACTGGTCGGCGCGGGCGCGGGCGGCGCTGGCGCCCCTGCCGGCGGGCGCGCTGCGCGGCGTGCTGGAGGACCTGGCCGACTTCGCCACCACGCGCATCGCCTAGCCCCCTAGGGGGAGGGCGGCGGCGCCAGGATCGGCGCCGCGACCACCCACCAGCCGGGGCGCGCCGCGCGGACATGCGCCGCCGCGCGCTCCGCGCCGGCCATGCCCGCCGCCAGCCCGTAGCAGACCGAGCCCGAGCCCGACATCGCCGCGTGCAGCAGCCCCGGCGCGCCGCGCAGGAGGGAGAGGGCCTCGCCGATCACGGGGGCGACGCGGATCGCGGCGTCGGTCAGGTCGTTGCCGCCCGCCGCGGCCCAGGCGGCGAGGCCCGCGGCGTCCAGCCCGGCGGGAGGCGGGCCGGACGGCGCCGAGAATGCGCCCGCCCGCGCGCCGAACACCGCCGGCGTGGGGACGGGCGTGCCGGGACCGATCAGGACCAGCGCGGCGTCCGGCAGGATGGGCACCGCCGCCACGCCCTCCCCGATCCCGGTCATCATCGCGGGGGCCGGCGCATGGCGGCACACCGGCACGTCCGCGCCCAGGGCCAGGGCCGCCTCGGCATCGAGCGGCGCCGTCCCCCAGAGGTCCGCCAGCAGCGCCAGCGCCACCGCCGCGTCCGAGGAGCCGCCCCCGATCCCGCCGCCATGCGGCAGGCGCTTGTCGAGCGCGAGCGCCGCGCCGAGGGAGCGCCCGCCGCGCAGCGCCTGCGCCGCCCGCATCACCAGATTGCGCCCGTCCGCCGGCACGCCCCGCGCGAACGGGCCGGTCACCGCCAGCGACAGCGCGGCGGCGGGCGCCGCCCGCAGGATGTCACTCGCCCCGGCGAACACCACGAGCGATTCCAGCGTATGGTACCCGTCGGCCCGCCGCCCCGTGACCCGCAGGGTCAGGTTCACCTTGGCCGGAGCGGCGGCCACCCGGCCACCGTCCCCCCGAAGGGGGTCACATGTTGGGATAGTTCGGCCCGTCCCCGCCCTGCGGGACGCTCCAGACGATGTTCTGCGACGGATCCTTGATGTCGCAGGTCTTGCAGTGGACGCAGTTCTGGAAGTTGATCTGGAACCGTGGGCTCGCCCCGTCCCCGTCATCCACGAATTCGTAGACGCCCGCCGGGCAGTAGCGCGCCGAGGGGCCGCCATAGACCGGCAGGTTGACGTCCACCGGGACGGTGGAATCGCGCAGGCGCAGGTGCGCGGGCTGGCTCTCCTCGTGGTTGGTGAAGGAGTAGGCCACGTTGGTCAGACGGTCGAAGCTGAGGCGCCCGTCGGGCTTGGGGTAGTCGATGACCGGGAAATCCCTGGCGTGCCCCGTCGCGGCCGCGTCGGACTTGCCGTGCTTGAGGGTGCCGAACGCCGTCAGCCCGCCCAGCGTGTTCAGCCACATGTCGAGCCCCCCGCCCGCCAGCGAGGCGGTCAGCCCGTACTTGGACCAGAGTGGCTTGACGTTGCGCACGCGCTTGAGGTCGCGGCCCACCGGCCCCTCGCGCAGCACGGTGTCGTAGCTCGAGAGCACGTCGCCCGACCGCCCCGCGCCGATGGCCCGGTGCGCGGCCTCCGCGGCCGCGATGCCCGAGAGCATCGCGTTGTGGTTGCCCTTGATGCGCGGCACGTTCACGAGGCCGACCGCGCAGCCGAGCAGCGTGCCGCCCGGGAACGCGGCCTTGGGCATGGACTGCCAGCCGCCCTCGGAGATGGCGCGCGCCCCGTAGGCGGTGCGCTTGCCACCCTCCAGCAGCTCGGCCACCATCGGGTGATGCTTGAAGCGCTGGAACTCCAGGTAGGGGTTCACGTGCGGGTTCTCGTAGCCGAGGTGCACGACGAAGCCGACATAGACCTGGTTGTTGTCCAGGTGGTAGATGAAGGAGCCGCCGCCGGCGTTCTTGCCCAGCGGCCAGCCCATCGTGTGCACGACCTTGCCGGGCACGTGCTTGGCGGGGTCGATCTCCCACAGCTCCTTCATGCCCAGGCCGTACTTGGGCACGTCGCGGTCCGCGTCGAGGTCGTAGCGCTCGATCACCTGCTTGGACAGGCTGCCGCGCACGCCCTCGCCGAGCATGACGTACTTGCCGTGCAGCTCCATGCCCGGCTCGTAATCGGGCCCGGGGGTGCGATCGGCGGTCAGCCCGAACTCCCCGGCGACCACGCCCTTCACCTCGCCGTCCGCGCCCCAGACGAGCTCGGAGCAGGACATGCCGGGGAAGATCTCGACGCCCAGCGCCTCGGCCCGTTCGGCCATCCAGCGGCAGAGATTGCCCATGGAGACGACGTAGTTGCCGTGGTTGGACATCAGCGGCGGCATCACGAGGTTGGGGATGCGCGCGCGCCCCGCCTCGCCCAGCACGTAGAAGCTGTCCGAGGTCACGGGCACGGTCACGGGCGCCCCCGTCTCCCGCCAGTCGGGAAGGAGCGCGTCCAGCCCCGACGGGTCGAGCACCGCGCCGGAGAGGATGTGCGCGCCGACCTCGGAGCCCTTCTCGAGCACGACGACGGACATCTCGGGGTCGAGCTGCTTGAGGCGGATGGCGGCCGACAGGCCCGCCGGCCCCGCGCCGACGATGACGACGTCGTACTCCATGGCCTCGCGCTCCGGCGCGCCCTCGGGGTCGGCTGTCGTGGTCTGGACGGCGGCGTCGAGCATGGGCGTCTCCTCGGGGCAACGGGGGGGATATCGGGGCGCGGCGGCGCGAGGTCAAACGAATCGCGGCGTCACGGCGGCGTCACGGCGGGGTCACGGCGGGGTCACGGCGGCGACGCGGGCCGGTGGCGCCGGCCGCCTTGCAATCGGGCGGGCGCCGGGCTTGATGGTGGCCCGGAGCCGCGCCGCAGGAGGCCGCCATGGAGAAGATCCCCCTGACCCGCGCGGGCGCCGCCGCGATCGAGGTCGAGCTCAAGCAGCTCAAGAGCGTCGAGCGCCCGGCCATCATCCGCGCCATCGCCGAGGCGCGCGAGCACGGCGACCTCTCGGAGAACGCCGAGTACCATTCCGCGCGCGAGAAGCAGTCCTTCGTCGAGGGGCGCATCAAGGAGCTGGAGGGCACGCTCGGCCTCGCGGAGGTGATCGACCCCGCGCGGCAGTCCGGCGCGATCAAGTTCGGCGCGACGGTGACCATCGTCGACGAGGAGTCCGGCGAGGAGGCGACCTACCAGATCGTCGGCGAGCCGGAGGCGAACCTGGAGAAGGGCAAGCTCAACCTGCGCTCGCCCCTCGCCCGCGCCCTGATCGGCAAGGAGGAGGGCGACGGCGCCGAGGTGAAGACGCCCCGCGGGATGCGCTCCTACGAGATCCTCAAGATCGTCTACGTCTGAGCCCGCGGCGATGCCGGGCCTGACCGTGACGCCGCGGGCCGCGACCGCCGCGGCGGCTGGGGCGAGCGCGGCGTGGCTGGCGGGGTGGGCGCTGGCGGCGGCCGCGTTCGGCGCGCCCTCCGGCGCCGCGGGCTGGCTGGCCGCGCTCATGGGGGCGCTGGCGCCGCTCGGGCCGGTCTGGATCGCGGCGGCGCTGGCGGGGCGCCTGGCGGCGCTCCGGGCGGATGCGCCCGCGGCGCCCGCCCCCCCGGCGCCCGCGGAGCCGCCGCGCCGGCCCGCCGCCGCCCGCACGCCCCCGCCCCGGCGACCCGCCGCCTTCCGCAGCGTGCGCGCCGGCCCGCCGGCCCCCGCGCGCGCGCCGCCCCCCGCCCCCGTTCCCCAGGAGGCCGGCGCCGAGCCCGCGACCGACGACCTCCTGCGCGCGCTGCACTTCCCGGAGAGCGCCGATGACACCGAAGGGGTCGCCGCCCTGCACCGCGTGCTGCGCAGCCGCGCCTCGGCACGCCTGGTGCAGGCGGCGCAGGACGTCCTGACCCTCCTGGCCGAGGACGCCACCTACATGGACGAGATCGAGGCCGTGCCCGCGCCGCCCGCGGCATGGCGCGCGGTCGCGGCGGAGGGCCGGCACGGCGCGGCGCCCCTGGGCGACATCCGCGGCGCCGAGGTCCTGGCCCGCACGGCCGAGCGGATGGCGCGCGACGCGATCTTCCGCGACGCGGCGCACCATTTCCTGCGCCAGTTCGACACCTTCCTCGCGGGCTTCGCCCCCGCCGCGGACGACGGCGCCCTCGCCGCGCTCGCGGGCACGCGGACGGCGCGGGCCTTCGTCCTGCTGTCCCGGGCGGCCGCGGGACCGTGACCGGGGCGCCACGCGGCCGGGCCGCCGCAGGTGGCGCGCCTCCGCCGGCGGCCCGGTGGACAGGTCGCGCGCCGCGCCCCTAGCGTCCCGGCGAAGGCGCCCGTCCGAGGCGCCGCGAGCAATCGAGCGAGGCGACATGGCCCAGACCTCCACCGCGCCGGCCCCCGGCGCCATCACCGGCGACGTGCGCCGCCGCATCCTCGCCGATCCGGAGATCGTCCTGTCGGACCCGGCCCTGATGCGGGCGCTCATGGACCGCGCCGAGGGGCCGGCCGGCGCGGGCAACGTGGTCGACATGCGCGGCCTCGCGATGCAGCGCCTCGAGGACCGGCTCGGCCGGCTCGAGGAGACGCACCGCTCCGTGATCGCGGCCGCCTACGAGAACCTCTCGGGCACCGGGCAGATCCACCGCGCCGTCCTGCGCATGCTGGAGCCGGCGAGCTTCGACGCGTTCCTCTCGGACCTGACGCATCACGTCGCCCCGTTGTTGCGGGTGGAATCCGTCGTGCTGGCGATCGAGACCGCGGAGGCCGACCCCGCCCCGATGCGCGCCCCGCTCCGCGCCGTGCCGCGCGGCTTCGTGAGCGACTATGTCAGCCGCGGGCGCGGCGGCCCGGTCCGGCAGGTGACGCTCCGCCAGATGCCCGAGGGCGACGACGGCCTCCATGCCGACGGCGCGGCCGCCGGAGAGGACTGGGATCGGGTCGCGTCGGAGGCCTGCCTCGCCCTCGATCTCGGCGAGGGGCGGCTGCCCGCGCTCCTCGCGCTCGGCTGCGAGGATCCGCACCAGTTCCGGCCGGGCCAGGGCACGGACCTGCTGGCCTTCTTCGCCGGCGCGTTCGAGCGGACGCTGCGCCGCTGGCTCGACTGAGCGGATGATCGCCGGCCCGGCCGCCCTCTCGCCGGCGCTCCGCGATGCCCTCGAACGCTGGGGCGCGCACCTCACGGGCGTCGACGGACGGGCGCGCGCGACGCGGGAGGCCTATGTCGCGGACGTCGTCGGCTGGCTGGGCTTCCTCGGGGCGCATCTGGGCGGGGCGCCGGGGCCGGGGGCGCTGGCCGGCATCGCCACCGCGGACATGCGCGCCTGGATGGCGGCCGAGCGCGCGGGCGGCCTCGGGGCGCGCTCGCTCTCGCGCCATCTCTCGGCGGTCAAGGCCTTCGCCGGCTGGCTGGCCGAGCGCGAGGGGATCGACGTGACCCCCATCCTCGCGGCGCGCGCGCCGCGCTTCCGCAAGCCCCTGCCGCGCCCCCTGGCCCCGGACGACGCGCGCGCCGTCATCGCGGCGGCGACCGAGGCCGCCGCCCAGCCCTGGATCGCCGCACGTGACGCCGCGGTCCTGACGCTTCTCTGGGGCTGCGGGCTGCGCATCTCCGAAGCCCTCGGGCTTCCGGCCTCCGCGGCGCCTCTGGGCGCATCCCTGCGCGTGACCGGCAAGGGCGGCAAGGAGCGCCTCGTCCCCGTCCTCCCGGCCGCGGCCGCGGCGGTGGACCGCTACGCCGCCGCCTGCCCGATGGACCTTGCCTCCGGGCCGCTGTTCCGCGGCGCCAAGGGCGGACGGCTCTCGCAGGGCGCGATCTCCGGCGCGATGGCGCGCGCGCGCATGGCGCTCGGCCTGCCCGCCACCGCCACGCCCCATGCCCTGCGCCACAGCTTCGCCACCCATCTCCTGAACGCCGGCGGGGATCTGCGCGCGATCCAGGAGCTGCTCGGCCATGCCTCGCTCTCCACCACGCAGGCCTACACCGCGGTCGACGCCGCGCGCCTCCTCGACGTCTACGAGAACGCCCATCCCCGCGCCTGACCTTTCCGGTCCGGCCCGCCGCCCCTAGGTCCGGCCCATGCCCGGCGCCGCGCCCCACCCCCTGGCCGATCCGCGATGGCTCGCGGCGGCGCGCCGCCGGCCGGCGCTCTGGCGGCTCGCGGCCGGGCTGGCGCTGGCGCTGGCGATCTACGCCGGGACGCTCGCCGCCCTGGCGGCCGGGATCGCCTACGCCCTCGGCCCCGACCGGGGCGTCGCCGCGATGCGCTCGCTCGGCGCGGGGGAGGCGCCCGGTGCGGTGCTGGCCCTGCTGACGACCTTCGCGGCGATGGCGCTGGGCGCCTGGGCGGCGGCGCGCGCCCTGCACCGCCGCCGCCTGCGCGAGCTGATCGGCCCGCGTGCCCCGGCCTGGCGCGACTTCCGGCTCGCCGCGGGCGTCACGCTGGCCGTGAACCTGCCATTGCTGGCGCTCGCCGTGGGCCTCGCCGATCTCGAGCGCGCCCTGGACCCGGCGACATGGGCGCTGCTCCTCCTGCCCGCCATTCCCCTGATCGCGCTCCAGACCGGGGCCGAGGAGCTTCTGTTCCGCGGCTACCTCCAGGGACAGCTCGCGGCCCGGTTCCGCTCGCCCCTCGTCTGGGCGCTCCTGCCGTCCCTGGCCTTCGGCGCCGCGCACTGGGACGGCACGGGCGGGCCCGCGGCCTGGGGCATCGTCGCCGCGACCGCCCTCTTCGGCCTCGCGGCAGCGGACCTGACCGCGCTGACCGGCCGCCTGGGCGCCGCGTGGGGGCTGCACTTCGCCAACAACCTCGTCGCGCTCACGGTGATCGGGGTGCCGGGCGCCCTGCCCGGCCTCGCCCTCTGGCGCACCCCCTGGACGCTGCGGGAGGCGCCCGGCGGCCTCGGCCTCCTGGCGCTGGACATGGCGGTCCTCGTGCTCATCTGGGCGCTGACGCGGCGCGCCCTGACGGCCCGGTTGCAAAGGGCGGAGGCGGCGAATACCTCCCTCGGGCGCGGGGCCGGGGAGCGGCGATGAACTGGATCACCAACTTCGTGCGGCCCAAGGTCGGCGCCCTCTTCTCGCGGCGCGAGGTGCCCGAGAACCTCTGGACCACCTGCCCCGATTGCGGGACCATGCTCTTCCACCGCGAGCTCAAGCGGAACCTGATGGTCTGCACGAACTGCGACCACCACATGAACATCACCCCGCGCGAGCGCCTGACGGCCCTGTTCGACGGCGGCGCCTTCGAGACCGTGCCCGTGCCCGAGCCGCTCGCCGACCCGCTGCACTTCCGCGACCAGAAGCCCTACCCGCAACGCCTCAGGGACGCCCGCCGCAGCGCCGGCGAGGCCGAGGCGATGCTCGTGGCCGAGGGCGAGGTCGGACGCACGCGCATGGTGATCGCGGCGCAGGACTTCTCCTTCATGGCCGGCTCGATGGGCATGTACGTGGGCAACGCCATCGTCGCCGCCAGCGCCCGCGCCGTGGAGCGCCGCCTGCCCCTCGTCCTCTTCTCCGCCGCCGGCGGGGCGCGGATGCAGGAAGGGATCCTGTCGCTCATGCAGATGCCGCGCACCACCGTCGCGGTGCAGATGCTGCGCGACGCGGGCCTGCCCTACATCGTCGTGCTGACCCATCCCACGACGGGGGGCGTCACCGCGAGCTACGCCATGCTGGGCGACGTCCAGATCGCCGAGCCCGGGGCGCTCATCTGCTTCGCCGGGCCGCGCGTCATCGAGCAGACGATCCGCGAGAAGCTCCCCGAGGGGTTCCAGCGCGCCGAGTACCTGCTCGACCACGGCATGCTCGACCGCGTCACCCACCGGACCGAGCTCCGGGCCGAGATCGTGAGCATCGTGCGGATGCTGACCGGCAAGCCGGCGGCGGTGATCGCCGACCTGCCCGCCCCCGTGACGCCGGCCGATACCGAGGAGGCGGCCGGGCCGCCCGCCCGCCGCCGCCCCGGCGGCGGCCAAGGCCTGACGCCGGAGCCTCGCCGGATGACCCGCGACCGAACCGATGCGGGGGCCCCGGTCGAGGCGGGGTCGGACCGCGTGCTGGAGCGGCTGATGGCCCTCCACCCCAAGAAGATCGACCTCGTGCTGACGCGGGTGGAGCGCCTCCTGGCCGCGCTGGACCATCCGGAGCGCCGGCTGCCCCCCGTCGTCCACGTCGCGGGGACCAACGGCAAGGGAAGCACCCTGGCGATGATCCGCGCGGGGCTGGAGGGCGCGGGGATGCGCTGCCACGCCTACACCTCGCCGCACCTCGCGCGCTTCCACGAGCGCATCCGGGTGGCCGGCGCGCTCATCCCGGAGGCGGACCTGATCGCGATCCTGGAGGAGTGCGAGACGGCGAACGGCGGTGCGCCGATCACCTATTTCGAGATCACGACCGTCGCCGCGCTCCTGGCCTTCGCGCGCGCCCCGGCGGACTGGACGCTGCTCGAGGTCGGCCTCGGCGGGCGGCTCGACGCGACCAATGTCGTGGACCGCCCCGCGATCTGCGCGATCACGCCGGTCAGCCTCGACCATCAGCAGTTCCTGGGCGCCACCGTCGCCGAGATCGCCGGCGAGAAGGCCGGGATAGTGAAGGAAGGCGTGCCCTGCGTCGTCGCCCGCCAGGACGACGACGCGATGACGGTGATCGAGGCGCGCGCCGGCGCCCTCGGCGCGCCACTCCTGGCGCACGGCCAGCACTGGCATGTCTGGGAGGAGCGCGGCCGCCTGATCTTCCAGGACGAGGCCGGGCTGCTGGACCTGCCGCTCCCGGTCCTGCCGGGGCCGCATCAGATCGACAACGCCGGCACCGCGATCGCCACCCTGCGCGCGCTGGGCATGGGCGACCCCGAGGCCGCCGTCGCCAAGGCGACATGGCCCGCGCGAATGCAGCGCCTGCGCCGCGGCCCGCTGGTGGAGGCGGCGGCGGGCTGCGAGCTCTGGCTCGACGGCGGGCACAACCCGGCCGCCGGCGCCGCCCTCGCCGCGACGCTCCGGGTCATGCCCGGACGGCCCACGCACCTGATCTGCGGGATGCTGAACACCAAGGACCCCGAGGGCTACCTGCGCCATCTCGCCGGGTTGGCGGCCTCCTGCACCGCCGTCGCGATACCGGGCGAGAGCGCGACCCTCCCGGCCCGGGAGACCGCCGCCGCCGCCCGCGCCGCCGGACTGCCGGCCGAGATGGCGCCGGGGGTCGAGGCGGCCGTCCGCGCTCTCGCGGCCCGCGCGCCCGGCGCCCGCCTGCTGATCTGCGGCAGCCTCTACCTCGCGGGCCACGTCCTGCGCTCGAACGGCTGAGGGAAGGAGGCGGGCTCGGGCCGCTCCGCAGCCCTCGCCCGGCCCTGCGAGGGGCCCTGCCCCTCGCGCTCCCCGGGATACTCGCGTCAAGACGAGGACGCCGCCACCTGGGATCGCCCGATCATGACGCCCGCCGCCTTCGCCGCCCGGCACCCGCACCTCTACCACCTGACCGCGCCGGGCGCCGTGGAGGGGATCCGCGCGCACGGCCTGCTGACCGCCGCGCAGGCGGTCGCCCGCTTCGCCCCGCGCCGCACGGACCTGCTGGACCGGCGGCCCGAGCACGTGGCGCTTCCCGGCGGAATCATCCTCGGCGACAACGGCCCGCTCGGCCTCAAGCGCCTGGCCGGATGCCTCGACGACGGCCTCGCGCCGCGGGACTGGCTGGCGATGCTGAACGCCCGCGCCTTCTTCTATGTCGACCCGCGCCATTGGGGCGGGTTCGTGAAATCCCGCGCCGCCAAGGGCGAGGCCACGATCGTCCTGCGCTTCGACACCGCGGGACTGCTCGCCGCCAACCAGTCGCGCGCCGAGATCGCGCCCTTCAACACCGGCGCGACGGTGCACGTGCCGCCCCGGCGCGGGCTCTCCACCTTCGCCCCGCTGACCGGGGTCGACTGGGAGCGCTGGCGCCGCGCGCGCGGCACGGTCGCGCCCGACAGGGTGAAGGAGGTCGCCATCCGGGACGGCGTGCCGGACGCGGCGGAGCACCTGCTGGACGCGCGCCCCGCCTGACCGCCGCCCGGGCCCGTCGCGGGTGGCCGGCATCCGCCAAGCGGTCCATGCGCATGGGATGTGCATGGGTTGTGCATGGGTTGTGCATCCCCCGTGCGCGCTTCAGGCGGAGCCCCAGCCCTCCGACATCATCTCCCGCAGGCGGCTCGCCGTGCGGGCGAACTCGAAGCTGCCCTCGCCCTCGACATAGAGGCTCTCCGGCAGGTCGGCCGCGCTTGCGACCAGGCGCACCCGCGCCTCGTAGAGCGCATCGACGAGGGTGACGAACCGCTTGGCTTCGTTGAAGTTCGTGCGACCAAGCCGCGGAATGCCGTCGATCATCAGGACGCGCACCGCGTCCGCGATCGCCAGGTAGTCCGCCGGGCCCAGCGCCGCGCCGCACAGCGCCCAGAACGGCGCCCGCGCGACCCCGCCCCCGAACGCCGGCAGCACCACGTCCCGCCCCTTCACCCGCAGCGTCAGGGGTTCCGCGGCGGGGGCCAACGCCTTGAAGATGCAGTCCATCTCCTTAGACGCCGCCCGATCGGCGGGCACGTGCCAGACCGGCGAGCCGGCGAGCCGGCCCTGCCGGTGATCGGTCCGCGAGGCGAGCTCCAGCACCTCCATCCGGTCCTCGATGAGGGCGATGAACGGCTCGAACACCGCCCGGTTGAGCCCGTCCTTGTAGAGGTCGCGCGGCGGCCGGTTCGAGGTCGTCACGATCGCGGTGCCGGCGGCGAACAGGCGCTCGAACAGGCGCCCGACGACCATGGCGTCCGCGATGTCGGTCACCTGCATCTCGTCGAAGGCGAGCAGGCGGACGTCCCGGGCCACGGCATCGGCGACCGGCGCGAGCGCGTCGTCCCCTCCCTTCGCGCGCGCGGCGTGCATCCCGGCATGGACCTCCTGCATGAAGGCGTGGAAATGCACGCGCCGCTTGGGCACCCCCGCCTGCGCGACCGCCAGATCCATCAGCATCGACTTTCCGCGCCCGACACCGCCCCAGAGGTAGAGCCCGCGCACCGGCTCCGGCCGGCGCCGTCCGAACAGGCCCCGCGGCGCGGGCTCGGCCGCCTCGCGCAGCACGCGGTCCAGCGCCGGCAGGACCGCGTGCTGCGCGGGGTCGGACGCGATGCGCCCCTCCTCGACCAGGTCGTGATAGGCGTGCGCGATCGGTCCGGTCATCGCGACGGGGTAGCGCGCGGGCGCCGGACGCGGAAGCGTCGGCGAACCTGATCCGGGGATCGACGGAACTCGGTTGTGACTCCGGGGCGTCGGCCCGAAGCTGCGCCGCAAGGACCGTGCGCCCCTCCTCACCCCGGTCCTGATCGCCGGCAGCGCGATCATGCAGATCAGCTTCGCGGTGCGCGCCCGCTTCGCCGTATTCCAGATCCCCGTGGCCACCGCGTTCGCCTGGCCGCGGGCGGCGTTCTCCCTCGCGATCGCGATCCATAACCTCGCCTGGGGGATCGGGCAGCCGATCTTCGGCGCGATCGCGGAGAAGACCTCGGACCGCAAGACGATCGTCCTGGGCGCGCTGGTCTACGCGGCGGGACTGGTCCTGTCCTCCATGGCGGTCACGCCGCTCGGGCATCAGACCTGGGCCTGGCTCGTCGGCTTCGGCGTGGCGGGCACGGGCTTCGGCGTGATCCTCGCGGTCGTCGGGCGTGCCTCGTCGGACGAGAACAGGTCGACGTCGCTGGCCATCGCCACCGCGGCGGGCTCGTCCGGCCAGGTCGTCGGCGCGTCCGCGGCCGAATGGCTGATGCGGTCCATGGGCTGGCAGGAGGTGTTTCTCGTCTTCGCCGGGCTGGTCCTGCTGTCGCTCCTGGCGCTGCCGGCGATGCGCGCGCCCGCGGCCTCGCGCGCCGCGCTTCACGAGAGCATGGGCGCCGTGGTCACGCGGGCGCTGCGCGATCCGAGCCACGGGCTCATCTTCGTGGGCTTCTCCTCGTGCGGCTATCGGCTCGGGTTCGTCACCGCGCATTTTCCGGCCTTCGTGACCGAGCTGTGCGGGCCGATCGACCCCGGCGGCGTGCTGGCGGGGATGGGGATCACGACGACCGGCGCGCTGGGCGCCGCGGCGATCTCCCTCATCGGGGCGACGAACATCATGGGCACGCTCGCGGCCGGCCGGGCGGGCAAGCGCGACACCGAGAAGGACCTTCTGGCAGGCATCTATGTTTGGCGGACGGTCGCGGCGGCGACGATCATCCTGCTGCCGATCACGCCGGCATCGGTGCTCGTCTTCTCGGCCGTGATGGGCTCGCTCTGGCTGGCGACGGTGCCTCTGACCTCCCGGCTCGTCGCGCATCTCTACGGGCTGCGCGACATGGGCACGCTCTACGGGATCGTCTTCTTCTCCCATCGGCTCGGCAGCTTCCTGGGGGTCTGGCTGGGCGGGACGCTCTACGACGCGACCGGCGGGTACGCGCTCGTCTGGTGGGTCGGCGTCGGCGTGGGGGCCCTCTCCGCGATCGTGCACCTGCCGGTGCGGGAGACGCGCCCGGGCGGCCTAGGGGCCGCCCTGCCCCGCCCGGCCGAGCATCCAGCGGGCGGCCATCAGGTCGAGATGCGCGCCGCCGCCGTTCTTGAAGACCGTGACCTCGCCCCCGCGCCGGACGAAGGCGGGCAGGTCGCGGTAGTCCGCCACGATATCCGCCTCCGCGATCACGCCGCGATCGATCGGATCCTGCACCTCGCCGATATGGCCGAGGACCGTGGCGCGGGAATCGACGAAGAGGCGCCCGGCGCGGATCGCGTCGTCATCGGCCTCGCGCATGTCCGCGCGATAGGCGCCCACGAGGTCCAGATGCATGCCGGGGGCAAGCCAGGCCCCGCGGATCAGGGGCTGCGTGGCCATCGTGGCGGTCGCGACGATGTCCGCGCGGCGCACGGCGGCCTCGAGGTCGGGCACCGCGGCCGTTCGAGGATGAGCCGCGGCGAGGGCCTCGGCCCCCGCGGGGCTGCGATTCCAGACCTCGAACGCGGCCCCGGGGAAGCCGGCGCCGTAGGCCTCGCGCAGCGCCGCGGCCAGGGCGCCGGCACCCACGATCAGGATGCGCGCCGCGTCCGGCCGAGCCAGCCGCCGCGCGGCCAGGAGGCTGTCGCCGGCCGTCTTCCACTTCGTCAGGAGGTGGAAGTCCACCATCGCCTCCGGTCGCCCGTCCGCGTCCGAGAAGAGGACGGCGGCGCCGTTCACCGACGGGACCGCGCCGGGGAAGACGGTCGCCGTCTTCACCAGGGAGCCCATCCCGTCGATCCACGCGGCGCGGCTCAGGAGCGTATCCGCCCCGCGGCGGATGACCGTGTCGCGGATCTCCGGCTCCGGCCCGGCGCTGCCCTGGGCGATGGCGTCCGTGAGCGACAGCCAGTCCAACGCGCCCTCGACCTCGGGGCCGAGCGCCCTCACGCCACGTCCCGCCGTGCCGCGCGCACCGCCCGGTCGAGCGCGTCCTTGAACCGCGCCCGGTCGGCGCGCGAGAACGGGCGTCCGCCGCCGCCGGCCCCTAGGGGCTGGGCGGCGCGCAGGTCGGTCATCAGGTCGCGGGTGGCCAGGATGGCGCCGATATTGGCGGCCGTGAACGCCTCGCCGTCATGGGAGATCACGCGTGCCCCGCCCTCCACCGCGCGGGCCGCGAGGGGGATGTCCCCCGTCACCACCACGTCGCCCGGCCCCGCGCGCTCGGCGATCCAGATGTCGGCCATGTCCGGCCCGTCGGGGACGTAGACCACCTCCACCAGCGGGTTGGCCGAGGGGCGCAGCCCGCCGTTGCAGACCATCGACAGCGGCTCGCCCAGCCGGGTCGCGGCCGCTTCGGCCTCCGCCTTCACGGGGCAAGCGTCGGCATCGACGTAGATCAAGGGCTCGTCCTCACGCCGACGCGCTCATGCGAACAGGTGCCGCGCGTGGAAGTCGACGTGCTCCTCCATGAAGCTGGCGACGGTGTAGTAGCTGTGGTCGTAGCCCGCCTGCATCCGCATCGTCGCCGCGCCGCCCGCGGCCGCGGCGGCGGCGAACAGCGCGCCGGTGCCCAGGAGCGGAGCGAACTGGTCGGCGGTGCCCGTGTCGGTCAGGATCGGCAGGTCGGTGCCCGCGGCGAGCAGTCGCGAGGCGTCCGGCCCGGCCTCGGGGTCGCCCAAATAGGCCGCGAACTGCCTGCGGCCCCAGTCGCTCGCCGTCGGGTTGCCGATGGGCGCGAAGGCCGACGCGCTGCGGAACCGCCCCGGCCGCGAGAGCGCCAGCGTCAGCGCACCGTGCCCGCCCATGGAGTGCCCGGTGATCGCCTGACGCTCCATGTCGAGCGGGTGGTGCGCGGCCAGCAGCGCGGGCAGCTCGTCCATGACGTAGCGCCCCATTGCGAAGTGCGGCGCCCAGGGCGCCTCGGTCGCGTCGACGTAGAAGCCCGCGCCCTGTCCGAGGTCGAACGCGTCGTCGTCCGCCACGCCGTCCCCGCGCGGCGAGGTGTCGGGGAACACCAGCGCGATCCCCGCCTCCGCCGCCCAGCCCTGCGCGCCGGCCTTGGTCATCGCGTTCTCGTGCGTGCAGGTCAGGCCGGAGAGGAACCACAGGACCGGCACGGGGCCGTCGGCCGCCTCCTCGGGCAGGAACAGGCCGAAGGTCATGTCCGTGCCCGTCGCCGCGCTGGCATGGCGAATGACGTGCTGCGCGCCGCCGAAGCTGGCATTGGTCGAGAGGGTGTCCATGCACCCGCCTAACGCGCCGCGCCGCTCAGGGCGAGAGCGCGATCACCGCCGGGATCGTCACGACCGCCAGCGTCGTGGACACGAGGATCGAGGCCGAGACCCGCGCCGGCGCGACCCCGTAATGCGCCGCCAGGATGTAGACGTTGCCCGCCACCGGCAGGGCGGCGGCCGCGATCATCACGCCCGCGGCGTAGGGCTCCACCCCGAACCACAGGGCGGCGGCCGCCACCCCGGCGGGATGCACGACGAGCTTGAGCGCCCCGAGATAGCCCGCCAGCACCGGCTTCTCGAGCGGCAGCTGAGCGAGGCTGCAGCCGATGGCGAAGAGCGCGCCGGGCGTCGCTGCCCCGCCCAGGATGGCGACGAACGCCGCGGCCGGCCCCGGCAGCGGCAGCGAAAGGGCCGACCAGCCCAGGCCGATCGCGATCGCCACGATCATCGGGTTCGCCAGCAGGCCGCGCCCCACCGTCCCCAGCACGCGGGGCGAGAGCCGCCCGTCCCGCGCGCCGGTGATGACGATGACGATGAGCGCGCCGAACACCACGAGGTCGACCGCCAGCACCGTCATGATGGGGCCGATTGCGGCCTGGCCCAGGAGGAGGACCAGCATCGGGATGCCCAGGAAGCCGACATTGCCGATGACCGCGCATTGCGCCTCCATCGCGGCGACGGGGGCGCCGGTGCCCCGCAGGAGCGCGATGCCGGCGACCGCGAGATAGATGCCTCCCGTCGCCGTCAGGTAGGCCAGCACGAAGGTCGGGTCCCAGAGCTCGGCCATCGGCAGGGTCGCCGAGAAGCGGAACAGCATCGCCGGCAACGCGAAGTAGAAGACGAAGCGGGTCAGGGCGCCGGTCGCCTCCGGCCCGAAGAAGCCGATGCGTCCCGCCACGAATCCCAGCGCGATCAGGGCGAAGAAGGGAAGCACCTGGACGAGGACCGCGCTCATGCCGCGCGCCTAGCAGGCGGGCCGGACGCGGTCACGCGGGATCGGCGGGCGGTCGGGCTGGCGCGACGGCGATTGAACCGATCGGTTCGCCCCCTTACATCCGCTCTCATGAACGTGAACCCGAAGCTCCCCCTTCCCGGTCCCCTGCCCCCGGTCCAGGGCCGAAAGGTGGCGCAGGTGATCGACGGCGCGCGCCGCGTCTTCCTGCGCGACGGGTTCGAAGGCGCGAGCGTGGACGCCATCGCCCGCGAGGCCGGCGTCTCGAAGGCGACGCTCTACAGCTACTTCGCCGACAAGCGCGTCCTCTTCATGCATGTCGGCCGCGCCGAATGTCAGCGCCAGAGCATGAAGACCATCTGCGAGATCGACCCCGCCGCGCCGGTGCGCGTGGTCCTGGCCAAGACCGGCGAGACGCTCCTGGCCTTCATCACGTCGGAGTTCGGTCAGCGCATCTTCCGGATCTGCGTGGCGGAGGCCGACCGCTTCCCGGCCCTCGGGCGCGAGTTCTACGAGAGCGGGCCGATGGTGATGCGCACCCACCTGGTCGACTATCTCAAATGCGCCGTGGCGCGGGGCGAGTTGAGGATGGAGGATTTCGAGCTCGCCGCCGACCAGTTCACCGAGCTCTGCAAGGTCGAGCTGTTCCCCCGCCTCATCTTCGGGTTGGGCGCGCCGTCGGATGCCGACCGAACCCGGATCGTCGATGCGGCGGTCGAGATGTTCATGGCTCGCTACGGCGTCTGACCGGCTCGCGGGCACACGTCTTCCGATAGCGGCCGCCGATGCGCTAGCCTGCGGGCGACCCAGCCCTTCGGAGCCCGTGCCAATGATTCCCCGCGCCATCCTCCTCGCCATTCCCATCGCCCTCGCCGCGGGCGCCGCCACGGCGGCACAATGCGGCAACGACGCTTCGGGCTTCGAGAGATGGAAGGCCGAGTTCGCCCCCGAGGCCGCCGCCGCCGGCGTGGGCCAGCGCGGGCTCCAGGCGCTGGCCGGCGCCCGCTACTCGACCCGGACCATCGCCGCCGACCGCAATCAGACCGGCGTGCGCTACGCGCTGGGCGACTTCATCCGCATCCGCCTGGGCTCTCTGGACGGGTTCGCGGCCCAGGCCCGTCAGCGCCGGGACCGGAGCGCCGGCTTCTTCGCCTCGCTGGAGCGCGCCTACGGGGTGCCGCCCGGCATCCTCCTGGCGATCCACGGGATGGAGACCGGCTTCGGCCGGAACATGGGGTCCGAGAACGTGGTCTCCTCGATCACGACCGTCGCCTATGACTGCCGCCGATCGGGCTTCTTCACCCCGCACGCCATCGCGGCGCTGGCGATGGTGGACCGGGGGATGCTGTCGCCGGGCCAGAACGGCGCGGCGCATGGCGAGCTCGGACACATGCAGTTCCTGCCGGCGAACGCCATGCGCTACGGCCGCGACGGGAACGGCGACGGCCGCGTGGACCTCTACGACGAGGCCGACGCTCTGGCCTCGGCCGCCAACTTCCTGGCGCAGAAGGGCTGGCGCGCCGGCGCGGCCTACGGGCCGGGCACCGCGAACTTCCGGGTGCTGAACGACTGGAACGCCGCGACCGTCTATCAGGAGGCCATTGCCGCCGCCGCGGCCAGGATCGACGGCGTGGGCTGACGCTTCGTCCGCCGGCGGACGTCGTCTGCGCGGATCGCCCTCCCTCGAGCGGCGACGAGCGGCAGGCCGATCCCGTGCGGCACGATCCATCCATGCGGGGCGCGCCGCGCCGGGCGGTCCTGCGGGCGCCTCTCGAGGACGGCATCTCCCTCGCCGCGTGGCGGCCGGGAGGACCGGTGTGGCGCTCCGTGGCGCGCAGCACCGGACTGCGTGCGATCGGCGAGACG
Source organism: uncultured Alphaproteobacteria bacterium (assembly GCA_963832275.1). Taxonomy (GTDB): domain Bacteria; phylum Pseudomonadota; class Alphaproteobacteria; order Rhodobacterales; family Rhodobacteraceae; genus Hasllibacter. Next base: position 1,558,004 of record CAWHTQ010000019.1, on the reverse strand, counting down.
GCCTCGTCTGTCGGGAACGGCGGGACCATCGCGACGCCGGCCGGGCAGGCGAGCCGGCGATCGTGTTCGAACTGGTGCCGGGCCTCGCCCTGCGTCGCCCGCGCCCGTCGGCGGCCGCCGTTCGCCGGGGGGCTGGAGGGATCGCCGCGGGCCTCGGTCGGGACGCGCCCTTCCATGCCACGGTCCAGTCCGGCGTGCGCGCGCGACCCCGCGGTCCCGGGCCTTGCCGGCAGGCCGGAGCACCCCCCGAGCGTGGTGGTGATGAGGGATCATCCTCACGCCGTCGCCGGCCATACGGGTTTCGTCGGCGCACCCTCTGCGACGAGGCTCCCCCTCGCGCTGCGCCCGGCCGACTGGCGGAGGAGCGATCCGGCCCGGTCGCTCGGACGGCGTGCCGGCGGTCCTCCATCTCGATCACGGCGGCGACTTCGCCTCCACCCATGTCCGGCAGGTCGCCGCGCATCTGCGCATCCGCATCGTCCCATCCGAGTTTGGGCCTCCGCAGGGGCGGCGGCCGAGATGAAGCGGTCCCTCGACAAGCAGGCCACCGCGCCGCGCGCGCCGCTGCCCGGTCAGATCGGGAAGGGCGCCGCGCCGCCGGGGCCTTCCCCGACCCTGCCGGACCCGGACGCGGCGATCGCCGCCCGGTTCCCAGCTCCGCTCGCACGGCCGGACCGGTGCCGGGCGCGGCCTTGCAAGCGGACGGTCGGCTGCCGCACATGCCCCGGACCCTTGCGGATCCCGATCCGCTGCCCGTCAGGCACGCCAGGCCCTGGCCGGTCCGGCACGACGGTATCCGCCTGTCGGGCCTGCGCACCCACCATCGCGCGCTTCGCCGGCGATCATGTGATGGAACGCCAGGATCCCGGTGACCGCGCCGATATCCGCGGGCTCTCACGACAACCGTGCGATCCGCTCGGCCGTCTGCGCGGACGTCGCCACGCGGGCCGCCGACCTCGCGGGCATCAGGGGCCGCCCGCCAAACCGACGGCGCGGCTCCGCCTCTCCCTACGGGACGGCCCGCGACCGCCATCATCCCCGCCGCCGGTCATCGGGCCGGGCCCTTCATCGGCGCCAAGGAGCATCGGCGCCACGTGGACCTTGCGACGGCCGTGCGCCGCCGACGCACCGCCCGATCCACACGCACCGGCAAGGCCAGAAGGCCCGGACGAAGCGTCGACGGCGAACCACGAAGGTCATGCACGGGCGGTCCGACGGGCCGCTCCCCCCCCGCGACGGTCATTCGCTTCCCGACGCGGGCGACGCCACCGCCGTGCCGCAGGGGCGGATCGAGGCAACGGGGCGCATCGGCGCGGAGCTCTCCGGCGGGCGGCCGACGACGCCCTTCACGGAAGCGCGCCGCCTTGTCCGGTCCAGCGATCGGCTCGTCAAATTCCAGCGCCGCTGCGCTGGCACGACGAAGGTGTCTTCCTGGGATGTCGAAGGTCGGGCTATGCCGAGACGAGGCGGGTCGGTCCGCCATGGGCCGCTGGACCGATCCGGGCCTCGCTACGTGTGACGCGGCCATGCGGGCCACACCCACCGCGCAGGCAAGGCGGCTGACGGGGCGTTCGGGGGCCTCACGTGCGCCTGTGCAGCGCATTGCCTCCAGTTCGACATCCCTCGGGTGCCGCAGATCGACCCGCAGCGGGGCATCTTCGGGCCGCGGGACGTACCATTGCTGCCGTCGGTCAAGACCCTCTGCCCGTGGGCGGGCTCTTGGGCCTCGCAGGACGGCGCGCTACAGGTCCCCGCGCGGGTGTTCGGCGGCGCTGAACTCCTAGGCTAGGCGCTACGATGCAAAGAGGCGGACACGGGGATCCGGTTGGACGCGGAGGCCCCCCCGGCGATCCCACCCGCCCGCGCGCCGCTCGCATCGTTCACGACCGGCCGGGATGCCGGCCTCGGCCAGCGGGTGGTGCCGAACGGCGCGCCGCTCTCGAAGACCCGTCATGCCGCCCAGGACGCCCAACCCATCGCACCCGGTTCAGGCCAACGGCTTCACGTGTCGGAGCGACGGCCGGCGCCGACCGACGGGCTACACGGCCGTTTCATCCGCATCATGCGCCGGGGGATGAACCGCGCCCGGCTCGAAGGGCGCCTCGCGCGGTTCCAAGATGCGGCGTGATGGGCGGTGGCGTCGGTCATCGAGGATGGGCGAAGGGGATCGTCACGGCGGGCCCAGGGTATCTTTCCCAGGTCGGGCGAGAACCTCGCGGGCGATCGCCGGTGCAATGCGGTTCTCGGGCGGCCGGCGGGCCCGATGATCGCCATGCGGGCCATTCGCCGGATAAGGTGGTTCTGGTCTGGGGAGGCCTGACGTCTCGCACCCGCCGTCGCAGGCAGGTTCCAAAGGGGGGCGCACGCGGATCGGCCCCGCCGCACCCTCGTACTACCGGCGCGCACGACGTCGGTTCGATCACCGGGCCACGGTCGAGCTCTTTACGCCGACGATCATCAAGACGGCCGCGGCGGACGCGCCGGCCGCGGACACCGTCGCGGAAACGGGGAACGTCATCGTCGAGGGCCCGCCCGCCGTCGCGGCGCGCAGTCCCGCCGCGACGTAGGCGATGCCCGCATCCGAACGGCTCGCCGATCGCGGCCTCGCGCTCAATCGTCGAGGCGGCCCATCCCTCCTGGGTGGCGACGATGGTCAGGTCCGATCCAGCATGGAGGACGGCGACCATCCCGCGAAGCATGCCCGCAGGGCCGGAGAGCCGCGTCGGCGCGCCGTCGAATCCTGCGCCGGGACGTCCGCCCAGGCGCGGCCGCGCAGCTCCCGGCCAGGCGGGTGATCGGCGCCGCCGCGGCGTACCGGCCGATGGAGAAGACCGGCTCTTGGAACCCTGCCCGCGGCGGGCGGATCACATCCGCAACGATCGCCGATGCGAGCCCCGGCTTGCCCCAGGAGGCGGCGACGAAAGCGGCCGGGCTCTGGGTGAGCAGCCAGTTCGGCGTCATCCTGGACCCGCTGCCGTGCGCGACCTGGCCATCGATCGCCGCATGGGCCAGGGCCGCCTGCGCAGACGCGGATATCGGCGAGGCGGCGAGGCCGGACAGGAGATGCGCCGGGAATCCGGCAGCTTCCGCGACGAGCCTCGTATCGCCCCCCATGCGCCCCGGCCGCTTGGCGGCATCGGAGCGGACTTCGGTGGCCCGCGACGAGAACGAGCCGGCTGCGTCGATGGGCTAATCCCAGAGCGGAGAGGGGAGAGTGCTTCGTAGAGATCGGCGCGGCGCGACCGCGGCCTGCGGGTTCGTCAGCCACGCCCAACGGGCGGCACCCGGCGTGCCGGCTCGGCGGCCTGCGGTCGATGCATCCCCCGATGCGCGGCGATTGCGTCGGATATCGCTGCGAGCATGGCTTCCCCGAGAGGGTGGAAGCCCCTCGTCCTGCAGCCTCGGCATCGCCACGGCGTCTCCTTATCGTGATCCATGCCATTCGAGAGCTGACCGTACTGTCCGTCGAGCACGTCCCCGAAGTCCTTGGCTCCGGCAACCGGGGGCCCTCCCGAACGCGAACCTGGTGCGGGTTTCGGCACCTGCCCCGGCCGGTTCGCGCAGGCCGCCCGCGTGGCGTGCCGCGTCATGTGCCTCGAACGGCCAAGGTAAGCCTGACGATCTCGCCGCCACCGCCGGGACCCCCGTCGGTGGATCGGTGCTCGACCGGGCCTGGACGGAGAGAGAGGAGAAGATGCCGGGCGCGGGCTCGGACCCGTAGTATCTGAACCCGGCCATCGGCTGGTGGTTCGACACGATCCCCATCGATCGACGTTCGGCGCCTTCTCTCAGCGCGCGTGGAGCGTCTTCGACTGCCACATCCAGGTGCTCCGGCACGTCGATCCGCCGAGCCACCCGGGACGGCAGCAGGCGTTCACCAAGGCGCACAACGCCCTCATCTCGGCGCAGGACAGGTGGGCGGCCGAATTATTGAGGCGCGAGCGGGCCTCGACCGTGGCGAACAGCGATTCTGCCGGCGCCCGACTGGAGCCGGCGGGTGATCGATCCGGGCTGGGCAAGCACATTCTGAGCCGATGCTGACCCCATCGCCGATGCGATCGAGAACGTCGGCAACGTCATGGCCAACGGGCTAGACCTCGCTCGACGTGAGCAAGTCGGGCGACGACATGACCGAGAAGCGAGGCCAAGTTCGACACCGAGGCCGCCGGCCGGGTTTTGGTCCGTCGAGGTGGACCGCGGCTGGGAGCAGCCCGACATCGACCCTTCGGAGACGTCGGTCACCGCGATGATGACGATGACGACGACCGACGTCGATGTGACGCCCTGCGCCCGGTACGATGGCGGATATCTCGAACTCTGAAGGGGCGGAGCGACTTGTTCGTGCCCTGCCATGCGACCGGCAGCGCCTCGCCGGTGTTCGAACGATACGATGACACGTCTTTTCATCCTCCTCGCCTGCGCCGCCCTCGCCGTCCCGACGCCTTCTGCGGCGGCCACGGTCACGACGCTCACGGCGGGCGACGACGACTGCTCCGGCGCGAACCTGGCCGCATTCGACATTGGCGGGCTTCTGCCGGACGGGTCGTTCGGCATGGCGACCGTCAGGTCCGAATCCCAGGTATTCGGCGGATACCGACGTCTTCGGCACCAGCGGCACGTTCTCCACCGCCTCCGACGTCGCCAGCAGGCGCCGGTCCGTCATCGCGGCAAGCATCACCGCCAGGGCCCCCGTGCTCGAGCGCACGGGGGGCATCTACGGCGACGCGTTCCAGGGCGCCCGGCTTGGTGATTGCGAATGGCACGGATCCCTTTGCCGTCGTGCCCGAGGAGGCGTTCGAGCAGTTCGGCATGTTCGAAGAGCACGCCGTTGATTTCACCGCCCCATCGGCGACCTCGGAGATCGCCGGCCCGCCGGACCCGCAGGTCATGCTGCTGCCCGGGGCGATCTGGCTGCTCGGCAGGCCACTCGGAGCCCTGGGCCCGCCCGCACGCCGCCGGGGGCGGACATGAGCGCTGCGCTCGGCGTGGCGCAGATGCCGGCCCACGGGCACGCGGCGAGCGTCACGATGAACGGCGCGGCCTCGCAGGGCAGCTCGCCGATGCCTCCGGGCGGATGCGCCGTCCCGATGGCGGACGACGCTCCGGCCGTGTCGCCGGCGAACTCAGGGGTACGCGGGAGGTGCCGACGATGCCGCCCGAGCTCGCCATGAGATGCTGCGTGTCGCTCCAGGGCATCTTCCCTCCCGACGCTAGATTGGTCGGCCGTCGAAGCGGCCGTCAGTTCCTCGGCGAAGCGCGTCCGCAGCCGCCGGAGGCTAATGGTCGGCCGCCAAGCGCAGGAGGGCCGCCTCGCGGTCGAGATGGCCGTGTCGCATCGAGAGCCAGCGCTCGTCGAGCCCCGCGTTGGCGAGGATCGGCGCGATCGCCTGGCGCGGGGCGAACACAGCTCCGGCCGTCGCGATGCCTCCCGTCCCGTCCCGAGCGGCGGCGCCCAGGATCAGCGGCGTCGCCCTGTCCGGTGCCTTGGGACGTGCCAGACCGGTCGGCCGGGCCGCGCCTTGGCAATCGCCCCCCAGAACTGCGCGCCTCCCAGGGCGGCCAGGGGCGAACCCCGGGACTAGCCCCGCAGGCGTGGTCGAAGGGCGGCCTCCGCCTGCGGGACGGCCCGCTTCGCGTCGCTATGCGGCGCCTCGTGCATTCCGAGCCGGGCGCGGGTCATCGTCCAGCTCAAATCGATCGCCCGGGCCAGCCTCGGCCCGGCCAAGCCCCGTTCGGATCCCCCGCGATCAGGGCGGGCTGGCCCTTCAGACGCCATGCGTGACGATCGCTCCCGTCGAGCACGATGGCATCATTCGAGGCGTCGAGGCCGGCCGCGACCGCCCCGCCGACCGACAGGGCGGTGCCGTGATCGGCATGCGATCACTGGACCCTCGGCGATCGTCCGGTGCGCGAGTCCGCATTCGGGGTCCCCGGCCAGGGACCGGACGGCCAAGCCTTCGCGCCGCGCATCAGCGCGCGACCAATGATCAAGTCGCCCGCCGGGATGACCGCCCACCCCCGCTGCGCCAGCTTGAACGCGCCGGGCGATCCGTGCGCCGACCGGCGGAATCCGAAGCGTCTCCGCCCGGGCGATCCGTGGGGGCGACGATGCGACGATCACCTGCGCGATCAGCCACGACACGTCGAAATGCGCGGCGGCGTCCGCGTCGAAGGTCTCCACTCGGACATGCCCCCCGATACGCCGTCGATCAGCTGCGCCGTGACCCTTGGGGCGCGGACGTCGCCCGCACGCTCTCTTCGACCACGAAGCGGATTCCGGGTCCGTGCGAGACGCCCGGCACGTCGCGAGGTCGGTCTCGAGAGGTGAAGGCCGAGGTGCGGGCGACGACGAGCGGGTCCCGGGACCGCGACGGCTCGGTCGCCATGTCCTCGACGATGAGGTCGGGAGGCAGTCCAGGGTCGGATCGCAGTTGCGATCCGCGAAGGGGACGACGGCGAAGGAGAGAGGGTCCGGCATCGCCGGCGCGATTGCGGGAGCAGGCTCCGCCACGACATCGAGCCCGACGCGCAGCCCGAGACCATAGAGGGCGATGATGGCCCGTGCGCCGAATTGATGGCGCAGCGCGGCCAGCTGGACGTCGAGATTGTCCGCGCCGCCGAGCATGCCGGCCCAGATCTCCGCCGTGATCTCTTCGCCGCTCGCCATCCGATCTTGGCGCGTGACGGGGAACGTCAGCAGCTCGAACGCCCGGTTGCCGATGCCGACTGATCCCGATCGCCCATCGGGCCGACGCGCGGAAATGCCGAGCTCAGGATCGGGGAAACGATGGACTCCGATTCCTCAACTTTGACGTTGGAAGAGCTCCCTCCGCCACGCCTGTAGATCGGATGCGATGCAGGGGGATCGCGTCCAGGATACGACGGAGGACCGGTCCACCGCGTCGATCGCCGTGCGCAGGGGCGATGCGGTCCCGTCCGTGGTCGTCATCCTCCCCTCGGCGGAGGTTTGGAATTCGCGGAGGAAGTTCGTCCGAGCGATGGGTAACGCAAGGCGGGTCGACTGGCCCCACATGCTGCCAGCCGCCCGCATTCGGCTCCGTGAAACCTCCCAACCGGCAGACTTCGCCGCCCGAAGAGGATCGGAGGCCGCATGGAGGGTTCAGGCCGACCCAAGGGCGCTTCCCGACGAGTGCGAAGGCCGGCCTTGAGGCAGCCCAGGCCCGAAGATCGTCGCGGGTCACGGCGCCGCGAGCGGCGACCCGGTGGGCACGATGCAGCACGCGCGAGCGGCCGAATGGACGGGGCGCGGCATCCCCGAGCCCACGTGCGCCACGCACTCCAGGATCGACATCGCATCGGCCTTTCCTTCGCCGCGCAGGATGGGATCGCAGGTGGCACCCGGCCATTCGACGGCGCCGGCGTTCGGATCGCCGCGGGTCAATGCTCGCCGCATTCCACGTAGACCGACGCTTCGGCTCGCCGACCGCTCCGAAAGCGGGCCGAGGCACCCAGCGTGAGCCCACCCGGCAGGAGGACGGCCGCGGGCATGGCGGCGAAGGCGTGGCCACGCACGCGGCCGGCAGCGGTTGCCCGGCAGAGGCGCGTCGGTCTTGCCCGCAACGTAGCGCGCGCCGAGGCGATCGCTCGACATGATGGACGCGAGCGCGCCCGGCTCGACGCCGAAGCCCGACCGCACGACGATCCCGGCCTCGGACGCGAGCGGGTCGGCCGATAAACCGACCGCTCCGTCATCCGAGCCGAGGGTATCGTACGAGTCGAACAGGGCCCCGACCGTGCCTGCGGCGCCGAAGGCGCCCTGCCACCCTCCGAGGCCCGACGGCCGCAGGTTCCTGTCGGCCGCCCGAGCCGAGCCCTTCCCGAACGTGAGCGGCGGCGCGACCAGCGCGTGTCGGATCGTCCCGTCGCGCCTCTCCGCGACATTCGGGGCGTTGATCGTCGGTCGGGACGCCGCGGCCGCGTGCCGCCTCGGGGGTCGAGCAACGGCGGCAGCGTGCGAAGGTCGAGGACGGTGGCGCCCGGGTCCTCACGCGTCATCCGCGCGAGATGGGCTTAGGGCATGGGCAGCATCGGGCTTCCGTCCGGGCGGCGCCCTTCCACGATCATCGCCGCGATCTCGGCGCCCGGGCAGGCGGCCAGCCCGTCCGCGTGAATTGCCAGGTCGGGCGCGTGCGAGACGCCCCGGGGGCCGGCGAACTCGAACCCACCCTGGTCGAGATTCGCGCCGTGTTCCGGCCCCTGCGGCCCCATCGGCGTAGGGCACTCCATGCAGTGGGCGACGTTCATCGCGAGGTATTCGCCATACGCGGCCGTGGCCCCCCCGCGGCGGTGGCACCACGATCGCGACTGGCAATCCGTAGGCCGGGGGGAGGGGGACGCGGCAGGCCGACGCGGGCGTCACGTTCTCGACCACCTTGATTATGCGCAGGCAGACCACCACGGCGGCGAGGTCCTCGACCGACAGACCGCGACAGGCCGGGATGGGCACCGGCGGCCCGATGAGGCTGCCGTCCGGGCGCAGCCCCTCCCGGATCGCCCCGGCGAGCTCGGCATCCGACCAGTCCCCGATGCGGCCATCGGGCGTGATGTCGGGCGCCCAGGCGGTGAACGCGGGCGTGTCCTTCACGCGCCGGCCGGAGAGGGCGGCCTCCGCGACCGGTCCTCCGGGATCCATGGGCGTGTGGCAGTTGCCTCAGCGCATGATGCCGTCCACGAGATGAGCGCCGCGTTCGACGGGATCCATCGGTGCGTCGGCCGACGCCGCCGAGGTCGACATCAGCGCGGCGAACACCGCGGCAAGCCTCGTCTTCATGTGGGGCTCCCCTGCCGGACGGTGGATGGATGGCGTCCGGGGGCGTCCGCCGTGCCGGGCGTCCCGTCGGACGGAACCGATGGCGAAGGTCAGCGAAGCGTTCGCGCAGGGGTGGGGGCAATGATCTCGCAGCTCCGCGTGAAGCGACAGCCCCAGTGACCGTCCTTCGTCGGGACCTGGCGGGTCGACCTGTCCGGAATCATCTGCGCCAGGGCGGGCGGCGCCGTGGATGGCGTCCGCGCGAAAATTTTCGGGGTCGCTCGTCATGGCTGCAGGGTCCTCCGCTTCACGCCCGATTGAGCATTTGGCCCAGTCTTGCTGCGCTTCGTTCCCCTCCGCATGGGCAAGGTCGCCCCAGTCGCGCTCGCGGCCCCTCTTTCTCGCGCCAAGCACGCGGTCCACGTCAGGCACACGGAGATGCCTGTCGCCGATCCCGACGCCTTGGGCGAGCTGATCGGCCTCGTCCACGATTCCGCCTAAAGCGAGCCGCAGTGGCAGGCCCTGCTCGACCGGCTGGCGAATCTCCATCCGGGGGCGGGCGCGATCCCGAACGAGGGCGAGACGTTCCTGCCCCCGCTCGCGCGGTCGAGGACTCCCGCGGCCGTTCCGGGTGACGACGGGTTCGACCGTGTGCGCCTGCCCCAGATGCGCGACACGCCGCGGCCAGCCCGGACGCCGCCGGGCTTCGTGACCCGGACGACGGACGCCTTCGACGAGCGCGACTGGCTCGAGACGGAGGTCTACCGGACCTTCCTGGCCCCCGCGGGGCAGAAGCACGTCATCAACGTCAACGTCGGCGCCGCGGACGTGAGCGGCATGACGCTGACCTTCGCCATCCCCGAGGACACGGAGGTCCACGCCAGCATCGACGATCCGCTCCACGATCTGCTCTGCCGCCTGGCGCCGCACATCGTGCGGGCGTCGCGCATGGCGTCCGAGCTGATGGCCGCGAGACGGATCGCCATGGCGGTGGGCAGCGCGCTCGATGCACAAGTCCTGCCCATGGGTGTGATCGATGCCGGCGCGGCGTTCCACTTCGCCGACACCGCCGGCCGGCGCATGCTGGACGACGAAGGGCCAAGCCGGATCACCGCGTCCCGCCGATTGGCCGCGTCCGGCGTAGGCGATGCAGTCCTCGAGGCGGGTCTTCGCGAGGCCCTGCAGGACGGCGCGCCGACGACCGTGCGGGCGGGAACCGCGGGCGCGATGGTCTCCTGACGCATCGTGCCCTTGCGCCTGCCCGGTGAGATCGCCGTGCAGCCAGGACGCGGCCCGGGGCCGTCGGACCGACCGCTCGCGGTCCATGTCGGCCACGGCGTGCCGGGCGGGCTTCCGACCGGCATCCTCCGGCGCGCCTTCGGACGGACCCGTCGAGAAGCCGAAATCACCGCCGAGCTGGCCGAGGGCCGCAGTCCCAAGGAGATCGCCGCCCGTTCGGGGCGCTCGCCGAAGACGGTCCGCAACCAGATGCAGGCGATCCACGACGAGGTCGGGGGCTCGTCCAACAGGGAGCTGATCGACGCGCTCGGGGTGTTCGGGGCCGTCGTCGCGACGACCGAACGGGGCGCCTCGGACCATGCGAACGCGCTTCGGTTCCCATCGCCCTGAGGGCGGCGAACGCCTTCATTCGGATCGTGATCGGTCCGGCGGTAGCCGACCTCCGGACCTGGCTCTGGAAGCGGCCGCTTCGTCCCGCGATGCCGGGCTGCCGTCTGCGCCCGACGAATGCCCGCTTCGGCCATGCCCTCAAATTCGGGCACTCCCGGCGGGATCGTGTCTCGCGATCCGTGCGAGTAAACCACTCTCGTGAGGACGCATGCGGGACGCGTCCTTCGACCGTTCACCCGCTCGATCATGTTGACGAAGGCGGCACGACCGTTCCCTCCAGGTTCCGGGCGGTGTGCTTCCATGTTCCGGGGAGGAGCGAGGTCGTCATGGCATCGCCGATGAGGAGACCCAGAACGATCTGATCGGCGTCATGGGCGGGAAGCGGGCGGTGGATGCCGGCGCGCCTGGCCTCCTCGCAGAGCGACCGGATCGCGGCGCGGAAGCGAGCGATGACCGCCTCGTGGAAGCCGTGCGCGACGGCTGGAAGGTCGCGGGACATCTGGCCGAGTACGGGGATCAGACGAACCCATGGGCCCGGCCGGCATCGCGCCGTGGGCATGGCCGAGCGCCTTCCTCGGGCGCGCCTCCGCCGGCACGCACCGATCGGCCGCGAGGCGGTCCATGTGCGTGACGGCCTCGTTCGCATCGGCGGCGAGGGAAGCGACGAACGTCTCCTCCTCGGGGGCGAAGTGGTGCAAGAGCGCCGGTTTCGTCGTCCCGGCCTGATGCGAAACGGCGGCCGTGGACATGCCGGCATGGCCCTCCCCGACGAAGAGGCGCAGCGCGACCAGCGCGACCGCCTGGACGTCGGCCTTCGAGCGATGACGGCGCGATTGATATCTGCGACGCCAACCGCGAGCGTCACGGCGCACGGACGGACGAGAGGGCCAGCAAGTCGCTCGGGTCCCGCGCCGAGGAAGCCGTCGAATGGATCGACGAGGCGCACGCCACCGACCACCTCCGCGACCCTGCCATCATCGAGACGGCGCGCGACATCGCCTATCATCCCGATGCGGGCTTCACCGCGTTCCGCCATCAGGCGAAGGCGTCGGGCTATGACGAGGACGTCGGCCCGCTCGGTAAGATGCCGCCCCGTCCGGCGAGACCGATCAGGCTGCGATGATGGACCGGATCGGGGCTCCGATCCTCTCCGGAATGGCAAAGGCATTCGCCGCCTCTGCGGACGACGCACGGTCTCGTGTCATGTCCGTCCCCTTCCACCCTGCGGCGCCTGCCGCTCCGGTCGCCGCGATCCACGGCCTGGTCTTCGCCTCGGGATCGCCGGGGACGGACAGGCGCCTGCCTGCCCTCCCACGGATGCGCTCCGATCCGGGGACGGACGACCCCGGCGCACGGGCGACGCTCGTCGCCCGTCTCGCGGGTCTCGGCCTCGGGAGGTCCCCTGGTGGCGCTCGGTAAACGCTGCGGCGGACGCCTCGTCCTCTTGGCTTCGACAGGAACGTTCCTCGCCCCCATGGCGGCGAGCGCGATCGCGCCGAAGACGGGCAGCCCCACCGCCCTGCGCGCCGTACGGACGGTGGCCGCCGCAGCCCTCGTCGCCGTGCCCCGCGCGGCCGTGATGCACCTCCTCCCCGAGCCGCCCACGACGCCAATGACGGGCCTGATGACAGCGGTCACGACCGCCCTCTCGTGCTTGCGCCATTCGCTGGCAGCATGGTGACGGCGTTCGAGGGCGGGTGGGCGCTCTTTCGGATCATCCCGGCGCCTGCGGCCTTGGCCATCCGCGCCGATGCTGGGAGTTCGACTGGTTCTCGGAGATGGTCGTCACGCTGCCTCTCATCCCTGAGCATCGCCACGGCCTCTCGCCGGCGGAAGTGGCGCTACGCTCCGCCGCCGTCGCGACCGGCTTCGCCATCGCCCGTTCGGCGGCGACGGCGGGCTGGCCGTCTCGTTGGAGAGGGCGGTGACGATGTCGGTCGGCGGCGCTGCGCTGACATGCTGGGTGCGCCCGTCAGCCGGGGACCGGCATAGATGGCCCTGCACCGCCCAATCGGCGCCGGCGGTGGCCTGCTCCCCGCGGGACGTTCCGCGGACACCCATCGTAAGGAGACCCCGATGCCCGGACATGGTTTCACGGAGAAGAGCTTCGCCGTCCTCGACGGCCTGGCCGAGAACAACGACAAGGACTGGTTTCATGCGCATCGAGACGAGTTCGAGACCTATGTCGAAAGCCCGTTCCTGGGGCTCCTCGCGGATTTGACGGACCGTCTGGCATCCTCGGACTTGCCGCTCCGGGGCAGCAGGAAGACGATCTTCCGGATGAACCGCGACGTGCGCTTCTCCGAGGACAAGTCCCCCTACAAGACCTCGATCTCGGCAGTCTTGACGCAATCGGGGACAAAGGCGGAGGCGGGCGGCCTGCTCTACGTCCAGATGGATCGCACGGGCGGCTTCGCGGGTGCCGGATGGCACAAGCTCAGCCCCAGCGCGCTCGGCCCATTCCGCGATGCGATGATCGAAGACGCTGACAACTTCAACGAGGTACGCAGCTCGTTGTCGAGGGCGAGCCGCCGCCTGCGGGACGAAGACAGCTTGACCGCGATGCCCCGCGGCTACGCCGATCAGGCAGATCATCGCCATGCGGACGTCATTCGCCTGAAGTCCCTGTTGATCGCCGAGGACCTGCCCAAGATCGCCTTCATCTCAGGCGACGTTGCGGGCCGTATTGCGGCCTTGGCCCAAGACGGGATGCCGCTGCTCATCTGGGGGAGGGCCGTCGCGGGGCAGGACTAGCCGTTCAGTCTCCGATCGCGCACCCGGTGGCGGCCCGTGGACGCGGCACCGCTCGTCATGGCCGAAGGCCGCCCCGCCTTCGGACGCCCCTCCTGGCCGTGACGGCCTCGGCGAGGGCGATGGGGAAGGAGTGGTCTCCAGGCATCGCTCACATCGAATGACCACGGATCGCCGGTCCTCGATGCGGCCGATCATCATCCCGATACGGCTGCGGCCCGGGTCACGGCGCTCGTCGCAGGCCATCCCGGCATTTCCGGATTGGCGCGGCGGGATACGGGGATGGGCGCTGCGTTCGGCGGAACCGCCAGCCGTGCCCCCCTCGCCCTCCGATTCCCATGCGACGTCGGAGGGCCCGGCCGCAGTTGCACCGTCCGCGTCTCACCAGGCCGGCCCCGACCGGACAGCGCACCACCCCCTCTCAGGCGCCGGATCTGCATATCGAAGGGGCTAGGGCGGCAGCGCAAATCACTTGGGGATAGAACTCGGCCGCCTCGCAGGCGGCACGCCAGCACGCGGCGGGGGCCCCGGCGCTGCCGACCCCTACGTCATGCGGGATGAGCAGGTCCATCCGGCGGTGATGGCTGGACCGGGGCGGCGGACGGCCGTCATGTCCGGGACGCATTCCAAGTGGGGCCGTCTCCAGGGTCACGTGGTCCCCGGCTTCCGCAAGGTCATGACCGGGGAGCCCCATGGCCTCGTGCCGCATCGGTCCCTCGCGAGGCGACTGGCCGATGGGAGAAGATCCGACCACGACGCATCCGTCCGCGGAATGGTCGGCGGCCGTGGAGGAGATGCGTTCGCGGCGCTCTTCTCCGTCCGGTCCGCGATCCTGACGGGCTGGCTCGATCCGCGCGATGCCGCCTCCTTGCACGCGGGCATCTGCATCGCCGCCGAGATCGCTTCCGGGCTCTGACGCTCGGCAGCCTAGGACCTCACCTCACGCTATCCCGCGACCCGTCCCTGACGGAGAAGTCCCGGGTCGCCTTCGTCGAAGCAGGGCTTTCGATCGACGAGATCAGGCACACCGCATGAAGGCGTATCCAGACCCACGGCGACGTGGAGCGAGTGTCCTTTTTGAATCGCGTTTCGCGAGGGTTCGATACCGAACCTCCATGCACCCCGCGGCGCTGGTCTGAGGTTATCTCGGACGTCTTGGATACGAGTACGGCCTCGCGCCCCATCCTCGGCCGGGCGCTGCTCGTGGAGCATGAGGTTCCAACGGCTGCTGGACGCTTCCAGGTCGGTCTCGCCCGCTACGGGAGCCCACCTTCTCCGAACCAACCGCTGGCAGGCCGTCCACGTCCCGGCCAGCTGGGAGGTGCCGGATGACCGCGCCGTGATCCGGAGCGACGGGGAGCGGCCCGAACGCCGCTCGGGGCCGACGATCTGCGCATCGCGGCGCCCGCGCTCGCCTTCGCCCGAACGATGGTGACCGCCGATCGCCGAGCGTTCGACCGCGCAGAAGGCCGTGCGTCTGGGACCTTGCTGGAGGGGGCTGGATCGTGGCTCGCATCCGGGGACGCCGGCGTCCCAATCACCAGCCGGCACCTTATGCTCCACCGCGGGGCACCCGATCCGTGGGGACTGGATCCTGGTCCGCGCCGAGACGTCCGCCGGAGGGGGGCGCCGTTCGCGACCGACGCGAGGTCGCTGCGCTAGGGCGAGGACGCCGGAGGCGCGGTCGGGCAAGAGGACGGTGCCTCCCCTGCCCCCGACGCCTCACCCGATCCGAGGCCGAGATGGACGCGAAGCATCGCCTCGACGGTCCCACGCCGGATCGGCTTGGTCAGCACGTCGTCGAAACCGGCTTCGAGACAGCGGTGCCGTTCCTTCTCCATGGCGTGCGCCGTCAACGCGATCATCGGCGTTTGGCGGCTCTCGTCGCCGGCATCCCATCGCGAGCGCAACTGACGTGCCAGCTCGTAGCCGTCCATGCGCGGCATCGAGACATCCGAGACGACGAGGTCCGGTGACAAGCGAAGAGCGGCCTCGAGACCTTCGACGCCGTCGCGGGCGATCGCCAGACGGACCGGATAGTCCTTCAACATCGCGGAGAAGATCGCCCGATTGACGCGGTTGTCCTCCACCAGCAGGATGAGCGGCTCGTGGGACGAGGGCGAGGTCCGGCATGGACCGGGCGGGGCGTCGCCCGACGTCTCGGAGCCTTCCGTGTCACGGAGGACCGGCACGGGTCCGTCCCGAGGGCTCCGACGATCGCGCGCCGAGCATCTGGTGACGACGTCGCGAAGGGCCGCGATGCGCACTGGCTTGGGGAGCCAGGCGTCGAAGGGCGCCGACGATCCCTCCGAGCTGCCACCCCGGCTCGCCATCCCGCCGATCGGGGCGAGCGCGACGACCTGCGGCGATCCGAACGCCGGATCCTCGCGCACCCGGCTTGCGAGCGTCTTCCAGTCCACCTCGGGCATGTCCAGGTCCGCGAGGATCACGTCGAAGGGCCGGCCCGCGCGTCGCGTGAGGTCGAGCGACGAGAGGGCCGCGGAGGCGGAGGCCGCCACCTCGACCGAGGCGCCCCAGCTGGCGATCTGCGTCCCCATGATGTCGGGGTTGACGGGGCTGCCGTCGACGATGAGCACGTGCATCCCGGACAGGTCGAGCCCGTCCGAGCCCGGATCGCGGCCCTGGGGGTCCTGTGGAAGCACCACCTCAAACCAGAAGGTGGAGCCCGCGCCCAGGACGCTCCGGGCGCCGACGCTTCCGCCCATGGCGGTGACCAGGCCGCGCACGATGGAGAGGCCGAGACCCGTGCCTTCCCGGGTCGGTCCGGTCACCGTGGACTGCTCGAACTTGTCCCACACGCGGTCAAGCTGATCGGGCGGCACGCCGCAGCCCGTGTCCTCGATTTCGAAGCGCAGGGCGATCCTCCCGTTCGCCGCCGCTTCGGCGCCGCACGCGCCGGAGCTTCGGCGAACCCGTACGATCACGTGGCCCGCATCGGTGAACTTGACCGCGTTGCCAGCAAGATTCGTCAGGATCTGGCGCAGCCGTCCGGCATCGCCGATCAGGGCGTCGGGCAGGCCCGGGTCGATGTCGACCATCAATTCGACCCCGTTCCGGGCGGCGCGCAATGCCAGGAGCTGCCCCACGTCCTCGACGGTCGCGCGCAACCGCATCGGGCCGGGATGCACCGGGAGATGGCCCGCCTCGAACTTGGAGATGTCGAGCACGTCGTTGATGATCGTCAGCAGCGCTTCGCCGGACGACCGGATCATCTCGGCATACTCCTTCTGGGTGGGGTCGAGCGGGGTCTCGGCCAGGAGTTCGGCGATCCCGATCATGCCGTTCATGGGCGTGCGGATCTCATGGCTCATGTTGGCCAGGAACTCGGACTTGGCCCGTGCCGCGGCCTCGGCGCGACGCCGGGCCTGCGACAGATCGGCGGCGAAACGACGGCTCTGGAGGATGGATAGCCACAGATGCCATGCGAACACGGCGGCGCCGACCATCGCGACGACGAGGCCTTCCACGATGAGATCGTCCGCCGGCGGCGGCATGACCCAACCGCCCAGCACGACCGTCGCGATTGGGAGGCCGATCAGCCATGAAAGCTGTGCCGACACCCCGGCGATGGCCAGCCGTGGCACGGCGGAGTAATGCAGCCAGGTGTGCTGGGCGTTCGCCACCAGCAGGAGGACGGCGATCGCCTCTCCGCCGGCGATCCCGGCGAACCAGAAGCCCGGTGCCAGCGCGGCATAGGACACGCTTCCGGCGAAGTGCGAGACCGGCGCGAGATACGCGAGAAGGAGGCGAGGCCGCGGGCCGCGCGCTCGGAGGAGCATCGCGGTGCTGGCCCTGCCAACGAGCTGCCCCGCCCAGAGCACCCCTCCGCAGACGAGCGCCGACCATGGCGTCGTGCAGAACCAGAGCGCGAGCGCGAACCCGGTCCCCACCAGAACCCGCTGGACGAACAACGCCTGCTCGACCTTCAGGACTTCCACCATCAGGGTGTCGTCGAGCTGCTCCAAACGTCGATCCCCGGCCGGCACGGATCGTGCCTAGTCGCGTGTCGGTTTCCATCGGGTTAAGGACGGAACGCCGGCCCAGGACCCGCGATGGCGGTGCAGATGCGCGCGAGCTCCGTTCTCCCAGGTCAGACCTATGCCCTCCGCGCACGTCGGTGGACATGGTCCATGCTGGTTCACGCGAGGCTTCCACGCGGCCGGACGTGGAGCTGCTCGACCGTGCCCGCGGTAGCAGATGTCGGCCGCCTCGATAGGTTTGACGGCCCGACCCGCGGCCCGCGCCCTCGTCCGTACTCGTTGATCGATCCGCTCCAACCCGCCTAGGGTGAAGACGGCCGACCGCGATCCCGTCTCTCTCGGATGTGCGGCATGGCCCAAGAGCCACAAGACATCTCGGGAGGATACCATGCCAGACGCCCTCGCCCGCAGCGTGCTCACGCTCGCAGCCGCCTTCGTCGCAGCGCCCGCCTTCGCGCAGAACACCAGCTCGCTCGGCCACGAGTTCCTGATGGAAGGCCTCACCGAGCCCTGGGACATGGCGTTCCTGGACGACGGCACGATGCTCTACACCGAAAAGTGCCTCGGCCTGTCGGTTCGGATGCCGGATGGGACCGTGAACGCCCTCCTCGGCATGGCCGGGACGGAGGCCTACGCCTCCACCGCGGACGACCTCTTCTGCGAAGGTCAGGCGGGCATGATGGGCGTCGCCTTCGATCCGGCCTTCGACGAGAATCGCCGCATCTACGTCTACGCGACCTCGAACATGTCGGACCCGCACACCAACCGGCTGATGCGCTTCACCCTCAACGAGGATTTCACCGGGGTCGCGGACCGCACCGACATCGTCGACGACGTGCCCTACAAGATGGAGGCCTCCGACCATCCGTTCGGCGGCCCCGGCGCCCATAACGGGGGCCGCGTGCGGTTCAACGCGGCGGACGGCTACCTCTACCTCACCACTGGCGACAACCATAACGGGGAGATCCCCCAGAGCCCGACGCTCATGGGCTCCAAGGTCCTCAGGATCGACACCGATGGCAACGGCGCGCCCGACAACGCCCCACCCGAGGGGTTCGACCAGCGCACCTACACCTACGGCCACCGCAACGTGCAGGGCATCGCCTTCAACGCGACCGGCACGCCGATCGCGGCCGAGCATGGCCCCTGGCATTCCGACGAGATCACCGTCCTGGTGAACGGCGGCAACGGAGGCTGGGACCCCCGCCCGAACATGGCCGGGCGCGCCGACTGCCCCGACGACTATTGCGGCTACAGCCCCAACCAGATGGACGGGATGAACCGCTTCGAGAGGGCGGCCTTCATGCCGATGACCGACTTCGAGACCTATCCCGACGCCATGCCGCCGATCTGGGACAACAACGGCTGGTCGCAGGGCACCTCCTCGGCGGCCTTCCTTCAGGGCGAGGACTGGGGCCCCTGGAACGGCGCGCTGGTCGTCGGGATCATGGGAATCGGCTTCGGCGGCACGCCGATCGGTCAGCGGATCGACGTGTTCGAGCTGAACGAGGAGGGGAACGAGGTCGTGGACGTCACCGAGATGACCCTTCCAGGGGACATGCGGCCCGGCCGCTTCCGCTCGCTCGTCTCCGGTCCGGACGGCAGCCTCTACGTCGCCACCGACGAGGGTGAGATCCACAAGATCACGCCCTGAAAGGTCAGGCCCCCGCGCCATCGCCGCGGCGCGGGGCTACCCGGGGGTATGCCTCGACGGCGGTCGCGCGTCGGATTGGCGGCCGCCGCCTGGGAGGCACCCGGCCCTCATCATCCGTGCCTCGGCCCGGCCGAACGGACAGCCGCGGCCATGACGACCAGGCCTCCGACGATCTGCCATAGCCGGATGCACCCAACCGGCCAACGGGTCGGCACGCCCACCTGTCGGACCTCGCCTCCTCGCTGGTCCCGTGGCCAGTGCGCGAACGGCCTCGCGCCCAGGGGTATCGCAAAGGGACCGATAGCGGAAGCGGACGCCTCCGGAAGCATCCTCACGCTTCCTCGGATTGCGGATGACGATAGCCCCCCCTCTACGTCCACCCGGGTAGCCGCGGCCCCCTGGCGCTCCTGGGAGAGGGCCGCGGGGATCAGCTGCGTCCTCTCGTCCGCGATCGCCCGGACCCGTCCGCCCACCCTGCCCCGCTCGCGGGCGGTCGCCTAACCTCGCGGTCACCCGGTCCGCGCGCAGCGCGCGGGCGAGCCGCGCGAGGCTGGTCACCATGTCGAAGGGGAACTCCCTCGAATGACGGGCGGCATGCGGACCTTCGATCCGAAACCTTACCCCACCCGCCCCACGGTCCGTCGGGCAACGGGACGAGGTGCGGCGAGGAGCGGGCGAAGCCCCGAGCATCGATGCGGCGACGAGGCCGTCTGAGGTCAGGCACCCTAGGCATCGCTTTTGTCTCGGCCGGTCGACCTTCCCGTCGGAGGGCATGTCGCCGCCACGAAGCCTTCGGGGACCGCACCGCCGCTACGGACCCGGACCGCCTGACCGCCGAAATCCAGGTCCGCGTCGCCCCCATGGACCGCCCCGACGCCCCCGGCACCGCCGAAATCGCTCGATCACGACAGGGAAGGCGGACGGCACGCCTCAGGCGTCAGCCGCGCGGCAGTGCCCGCCTGCCGCATCGTCGTTCGTGCGTCTGGCGACCTCATTCACCGTCTGCGCGCCCACGTTCTGCAGACGGTCGGACTGCGCGATCTCATCGGCGACAGTCACGCCGTACTTGGTGATGCGTGGCGCGACTTAGATGCTGTCGAGGCTGACGTCCCGACCTTTCGCCCTAACGGTGAGCCTCTCGGCGTCGGCAGCGTTTCGATGCCATCCAGCGTGCAGTCGCGGGCATCAGTTCTGAATCGGACATCTGTCGCACATATGCCCGCCGCTCCTGGAACGATACTCGGGCGCGGATGTCGAGATCGGCCTCTCATGACGAGGATGTCGCTCTCCTTCATGATGATCGGCTCCTAGCCATCCACCTTGATTGAGGAGCAGGGCCAATTGTCGAACAGGACCCGGTCGCCCGGCCCCACATCCATCGCGATGCAATCCCCGTCCTCGCCGACGCAGCGAACCAGAGCGCGATCGTGGAGCGGGGCGAACGGCATGAGCGGACTCCCTTCGAGGTCTGCGGGAGAGACGCGAAGTCCTTCAGGAAGCCGCACCCTCACGTTCTCGGTGCCGACAGGTTCGGGTCGGCGCCGCTATGGGGCGCTCGCGATGATCGGCGGTAAGGATACTTTTTGAGGCCGTTCAAGAAAACTGGCAGTCGTCCCTGGTCAGTGTTGGTGACGGCAGCAGGACCGGTTCTCGACCAGCAGAAATCCGCCCGGTCGCACCGGTGACGGCAGACACCGTCCGACGCACCTGCTGCGAATGCTGATCAGCGGGCGAGGATCACCGCGAGTAGGTGCGCGTGGCCGTCGAAAGGCACTTCGACCGCGCCTGCAGGCGCGGCGCCGTCAAGGAGCGCGCCGAGCAAGGTCCCGCGACCGACGAGGATCCTGATGGTCGTCACAGCGAAGGCCACCTTGGCGGAGTAGCCCGGCCAGGCGGCGGGCGATACGGGCGCCGCGGAGATGCGATCGCCCCTCCGGCGCAGTCCGAGGATGTCATTCCCTCCCGCGCGGTACAGCCATGCCGAGGAGCCGGTGTACCGGGTCCAGCCGCCGCGACCGACATGGGGGGACCGAATAGAAGTCGGCCGCGACCATGTTGGGTTCGACCCGATAGCGCGCCGCGGCCCCCTGCGTCGCTGCGTGCGAAATCGGATCGACCTGTGGGAAGAACTCGGCCGCGCGATCGCCCTGCCCGAGCCTGCAATAGGCGAGAGCTGCCCAGGTCGCCGCATGTGTGTATTGCCCGCCGTTCTCCCGCAGGCCGGGGGAATCGGCGGCGACGTATCCGGGATCGTGGGAGCCTTCCCCCGCGAAGGGCCGCGCGAAGGGCGAGGTCAGGCCGTCGTCGCGCCGCCAGAGCTGCTCATCGAAGGCGCGCAGCGCCGGCGTCGCGCGCGCGGG
Organism: uncultured Alphaproteobacteria bacterium; assembly: GCA_963832275.1. GTDB lineage: Bacteria > Pseudomonadota > Alphaproteobacteria > Rhodobacterales > Rhodobacteraceae > Hasllibacter. The sequence goes on along the minus strand of CAWHTQ010000019.1, from coordinate 1,536,839 downwards.
ATGCGCACCGCCCGACAGCACGGCCCAGATCTGCGCGATCGGGTCGATATCGCAGGCCGCGTTGCCGGCGGCGCCGCGCCCAGCGCCGTCGTCTAACGTCGCCCGACGATATCATTCCACGTCCCAGGCGACGCGCTCCAGCGCGTGCGCCAGCACGCATGCATGGACGCGCCAGCGCGCGGCGTGGCCCGGATCGCGCGCCCCGGCCAGAGGCGCGACGCGGCGCAAGGTGCCGAGCAGCAGCCAGCCCAACCAGACGCCCCCGCCGACGCGGTTCATCCCGTCGTTCCGCTCGCCCATCCCACCCATCAGCGGCAGACCGAGCGGGCCCGTGCGCGCGAGGCACAGGTCGATCCCGCGCGCGCCGTGTTCCCACGGCGGGACGGCGGGCTTGCCGACATGGGGGGTGTAGAAGGCGTCATGCGCGCCCGGCGCGACCGCCGGACCTTCCAGGGAGGGTATGGGTGCGTCCAGGACGGTCGCATCGCCGGTCGCGGTCACGTGGGCCTCCGCCGCGTAGGCCAGCCAGACCACGTCGCTGGAGATATATAGCTGCACGCCCTCTCCGGTCTGCGGTAGCCACCCGTGCCGCACATCACCCTCGGCCAAATGGCGACCTTCAGCCTGCAGCAGGTGGGCGCGCGTGCGCTCCGGGGCGGCCAGCGACAGCGCCATGCCGTCCTGGAGCTGATCGCGGAATCCATAGGCGCCGCTCGCCCGGTAGAAGGCGCTGCGCGCCGTGATGCGGCCGGCCAGCGTCCGATAGGGCAGCCAGCCACCCAGCATGATGTCCATCGCCCGGTCCGGCGCCTCGACCTGCGCGATATCCAGGATGCCGCGCCAGTGGTCGGCGACGTCGGACAGCGCCGTTTCCGGGACGGCGGCCCGCTACGCATGGACCAGCTCGGATGCCGCCTCGGGCGACTCGGCCCGCCCCGGATGGGTGACGACCTCGCCAGCCCCGTTCGGGGTGATCCGTACCTCTTGCGAGAGCGCAAGGCAGGGGTCGAGGGCCGCGCCGGTTACCCCGTCGAGTCGGCCACCCTGCGCCATGCCCGAGGAACGCGGTACGATCGCCGCTCGCCCCGCTCAGCGCGCCGTACCCGTCCAGCATCATGACCCGCCCGCCGAAGGCCGCGTTCCACGGATTGCAGGCGATCAGCGCCCCAGCCCGTACGTCCCGTTCGATGGCGAGAAAGGGAGCCTCGGTGCCCCGCGCCAGTCCCATGACCGGCTCGACAGAGGCCACGACGGTGAGGCGCCTCGCCCGGTCCGCCAGGTTGCGCAGGCGCAAGCGCGAGGTCCGCGCCGTGGCGTCCATCGGGGCGAACCGCACGAGGGCCATCGCGAGGCCCTCGCACTCGCAGCGGCTGTAGCCGAGGAGGTGGCGCGCGACATAGCGGCCGTCGCCCCGGCCGGGCGGCCGTGGGCGAGACGACCTCCCCGGTCTCGTCGTCGCGCACGTAGATCGCCTCGCCCGCCGGATCGCGCACGGGGTCGTTGGCCCATGTCGCCAGATGGTTCTCACAGCTGTTCTCGGCCCAGCCGCGCGAATTCACCGGCGAGTTGCCAGGGGCTCATCAGCAGCGTCGGCCCGGCGACCAGCGTACGCATCGCTCGCGGCACCCCAGCTGTAAGGGAAAGTCCCGGCAGGCTGCTCGGCCAGACCATCCGCAGGACGAGCCGGTCCACGAGCGCGGCCATCGCGTCGCTGCCCGGCCGAAGCGTAGCGAGGGCCCGGATGACGCGGACGGCCGGCACGCCGGCGCCCACCGACAGGGCGGCCGAGGCGCCGAGCACGCCGAAAGTCGTCAGGCCCGCGACAGCGAAGATGTAGCCCGGGAGCCCCAGCCGCGGACAAAGCCGACCTGCGCGCCGCGGCGGCGGCGCGCGGTAGCCGATAGCGGCCCCGGACGCCGGGCGCCCAGCGTCGATCGGGTACCACCCCACGTCGTCCTGCGCCGTCGCTGGATCGCCCCCCGGGGCTCGCCGCCAGCGCCCGGTCCGCGACCTCGGTCTCAGGCAGGTCCGCGCTGCGGGACAGGACCTCGATGGCGCTGCGATAGAGGTTGCGGCGGGCGAAATCCATCTCGGGACGGCCCGGCCGGGCAGGCAGCCGTGCCTCGACCGGGAAGAGGGCTTCGAAGGCATCGGCCCGATCAGTCTGCGCGACCGTGCGAAGCGCCTTGATGACGTAATGGACCGAGATGCAGGTCAGGCCCTGACGTTCCTGGCCGTGGCGCACGACCGCTTCGACGGAGCCGCCCTCCCCGGCGAACCGTTCGTCGGGCCAGGCGAGCGACGGCGTCGTACCTGGATCGAGGTCACGCAGGCGCTTGGCGCAACGGGCGCCGAAGGCACCCGTACGGGGGCCCACAGGCCAATCCGATCTCGCGGCACCGCGCCGTGACCATCCCGTGCCAGGCGGCCCGCCTGGACGTCGGCGGCGCCTCGCGGCGCCCGTCCCGCGCGCACCTCGTCCACGAGGCGACGAAGGTTCTCGATCAGGACGATCCGGAGGATAACCGACATCGCCCAGAGATCGCCCGTCATGAGCGGCTGGACCGACTGGTAGGCGGCCATGAAGCGTTTCGACAGAACAGTGTCGAGATGGGCGCAGAAGTCCCAGGTCACGCCGAAGATGCGCGGATATCCCGCGAGGGGCCCTCCGGCGAGCTCGGGCAGGAGCCAGTCGTCGTTGGCCGGCAGATCGAGGCGGCCCTGACGGACCGCAGTCTCGATCAGGTCGTCGTTGTCCACGTTCCATTCGGCGGCCGGCTCCAGCCTGCGGCTCGCCGCCACGTCCCGAGCGCCCTTGGCACGGGCCTCGCGCAGGACGCATGGATTCGCCTCAGGTCGTCGCGGCGGCCCCCCTGGCCTCCGGGACGCTTGCGAACCTCCTGGTCGCTCGCGAGACGGCCGGCATGCGCGTCCAGCCGTTCAGGCCCGAAGGCCCCGGAGCGGACCGGGTGGAAGTCGTCCCAGACCCTCGTGCGGCCGACCATGCGGGCGCTCCGCACGGGTGCAGAAAGCCGCGATGCCGAGCCGCCAGCCGGCGGTGCGCCGGAAAGGCCGACCTCCTCGCTACTCAGATATCGCGGTCCTTGCCGTCCTGGACCGTGCCCTGGGTTCCGACGGCCGGGGCCATGCCTCGCGCGAGCGCCTGGGCGGTGGCCTCGAATCCCTTCTCCAACTCAAGCCTCCCAACTTAGCGATTGCCGCGCTTCCGGCCCCTGGCCATCACCGTATCCGGCTTCGGCCGACCGGATGGTTCGCCCCTCCGTGGGCCGGCACCACTGGGAGCCCTGTCGAGCCCAGGCCGGCCGCCCTGGAACCCGGTGCCTCCGTCCCGGAGGTCCCGTGCTCCGTCGCATGCGCCGAGGCCGCCAGGCCCGGGCAGGGCATCGGAGCGCACTTGTCGGAGCATCTCGCCACGCTCGCGTCCGGTTCGGCTACAGGAGGTCACGTCGTCGAAGGCAGCGGTGTGATGACGCGAAACGCCGACATCGTGCCGGGGCCGCTCCAAGGGCCTCGTGACGGACGTGTTGCAACCAGAGCCAATCCGACGCTCCGCTTGCCCGAAGGAGAAGATGGAGACGGCCATCCACCGACAAGCGCCCAGGCCCGGATCACTGGCGCAGCTCGACCCGCTTCCGTCCGGAAGGGCCGCCCGCCTCGACGCTTTCCCGCGTGCAGGGGCCATCGGCGCATTCGTTCAAGATGTCGGTGCGCGAATGCGCGGAGCGGACCTGTCCTGCGCCACGGAGAACCGCCCCGGTCTGATTGTGCTGGGTGCTCCCCTGAACGCAGAAGTCGGGTCCGAACGCCGAGCATCCTCCCGCCGGCCAGGGGGCGCGACGGTTCGGAAAAGCATCTCCGTCGGACCGGCAGGCCGGCGTCTTCATCCCGATGGCAGCGGGACGACTGTCCAGGTCCTTCGATCCGAGTGGTCTCTGGCGCGCCGCATCCCCACCCGACATCGCGCGCCGCCGTGCGAGCGCAGCGGGCATTCCGTGCTACCTGGGCAGTGGCCGGTCCGGCCAGAACGCCGCGAGCGATGGCGTGCGGCGGACCGCCCACATATCTGCTGTGCCGCCTTCGGAAGGACCCACAATGCGCCGAGCGATCGTCCCCATGCTCTTCGTCGCGCTGATCCCCTCCGCCTGGGCACAGGATCTCCCGCCGCCCAGCGTGACGGTCACGGCCGCCCGGGTTGCCGAAGTGCTCGATCGCATCCCCGTCAGCGGCTCGCTCGTGCCGCGCGAGGAGGTCGAGGTGACCGCCCGCATCGCGGGCTACCCGATCGAGACCCTGGCCCATGACGTCGGGGACGAGGTCGAAGGCGGCGACGTCATGGCCACGTTGGACGACCGCACGCTGGCCGCTCGCCTGGCGCAGGCCGAGGCGGAGCTGGCGCGGGCCGAGGCCGGCGTGGGTCAGGCGCGCAGCCAGATCGACAGCGCCACCGCCGGCGCCGACCAGGCCGCCGCCGCCCTGCGCCGCACCCGCACGCTCGAGGAGGCGGGCACGACGACGCGGGCCGTGCTGGACGACGCGGTGGCCGCCGACCTCACGGCGCAGGCGGCGCTTCGCACGGCGCGCGACGGCCTCGCGGTGGCCGCGGCGCAGGTGCAGCAGGCCCAGGCCGCGCGAGACATCGCCGCGCTCGACCTGTCCGACGCCGTGATTCGTGCGCCCGTTGCCGGCGTGGTCAGCGAGCGCGCCGCGCGCGTCGGCGCCCTGACCGGGGGCGACGCGATCTTCCGCATCATCGCGGGCGGCGAGGTGGAACTGGAGGCCGAGGTGATCGAGACCGCCCTGGGCCGCATCGAGGAGGGGGACCCGGCCACGGTCGATGTCGCCGGCCTGGGCGAGGTGGCGGGCGCCGTCCGGCAGGTCGCGCCGACCGTGAGCACCGTGAACCGCCTCGGCACCGTGCGGATCGCGCTGGACGGCGCGGACCTGCGCGCGGGCCTCTTCGCGTCGGGGTGGATCACGGTCGAGAGCCGGAACGCCGTGACCGTGCCCGCCGCCGCGATCCTCTCGGACGCCGCCGGAGACTACGTGCTCGCGGTCGAGGACGGGGTGCTGACGCGCCGCGACGTGACGGCGGGCCTCCTCTGGGACGGCCGGCGCGAGGTCGCCGGCGGCCTGCCGGAGGGGGCGGTCGTCGTCGCGCGGGCGGGCGGCTTCTTCGCCGGCGGCGACCGCATCACCCCGGTCGAGGAGGATTTGCCGTGAACATGTCGACCTGGGCGATCCGCCGGCCGGTGCCCTCCATCGCCCTGTTCCTCGTGCTGGTGGTGCTGGGGCTGGTCAGCTTCTTCCGCCTGCCGGTGACGCAGTTCCCCAACATCGACATTCCGATCGTCAACGTCACGGTGGCGCAGGCGGGCGCCGCCCCGTCCGAGATCGCGACCCAGATCGCCGAGCCGCTGGAGGCCGCGATCTCCGATGTCGTGGGCGTGCGTCACGTCACCTCCGTCGCCACGGACGGCGTGGCGCGGCTCACGGTCGAGTTCGAGCTGGAAACCGACACGGACCGCGCCCTCAACGACGTGAAGGATGCGGTGACGGGCGCGCGCGGCGACCTGCCCGCCGGGGTGGAGGAGCCCCTGGTGACGCGGCTCGACGTGACCGGCGCGCCGATCTTGACCTACGCGGTCAGCGATCCGACCCGCACCATCGAGGCGCTGTCCTACCTCGTCGACGACGTGATCGCACGCGACCTCACCACCGAGGCCGGGGTCGGCAGCGTCACGCGCATCGGCGGCGGCGAGCGCGCCATCGAGGTTGAGCTCGACCCCGCGCGCCTGCTGGCGCTCGGCCTGACCGCGGCGGACGTCAACGACCAGCTCCGAGCCACGAACATCGACCTGGGCGGCGGCTCGGGCGAGCTCGCTGGGCAGGACTTCGCCATCCGCGCGCTGGGCTCGGCCGACACGGTCGAGGCGCTGGCCGCAACCGCGATCCGCCTGCCCGCGGGCGGCACGGTGCGGCTGGACGACCTCGGCCGGGTGATCGACGGCGCCGCGGAGGCGACGAGCTTCGCCCTCTCTGACGGGCAGCCGGTGGTCGCCTTCTCGGTGTTCCGGTCCACCGGCGCGTCCGACCTCGCCGCCGGGGAGAACGTCAAGGCGCGGCTGGCCGAGCTGATGGCCGACTACCCCGAGGCGAGCGTCACCCTGATCGACGACGCGACCGTCTACACCAGCGGCAACTACCACTCGGCGATGGAGACGCTCTACGAGGGCGCGGCCCTGGCGATCATCGTGGTGCTGGTGTTCCTGCGGAACTGGCGCGCGACGATCATCACCGCGACGGCCCTGCCGCTGTCGATCATCCCGACCTTCATCGTGATGAACTATCTCGGGTTCTCGCTCAACACGGTGTCGCTCCTCGGGATCACGCTGGTGACGGGGATCCTCGTCGACGACGCGATCGTCGAGATCGAGAACATCGTGCGCCACATCAACATGGGCAAGCCGGCCTACGAGGCCTCCGAGGAGGCCGCCTCGGAGATCGGCCTGACGGTCATCGCGATCAGCTTCACCATCGTGGCGGTGTTCCTGCCAGTCTCGTTCATGTCGGGGATCGCGGGGCAGTACTTCCGGCAGTTCGGCCTGACGGTCGCGGTGGCGGTGCTGTTCTCGCTCCTTGTCGCGCGCCTCATCACGCCGATGATGGCGGCCTACTTCCTGCGCGACGCGCCCCATGTCGAGCGCCCCGACGGATGGCTGATGCGCCGCTACATGCGCTTGCTGGGCTGGACGCTGCGGCATCGGGCGATCACGCTGACGGCGGGCCTGGCGATCTTCGCGGGCTCGATCTTCTCGGCGACGCTCCTGCCGACCGAGTTCATACCCGCCTCCGACACCGGGCGCGTCCAGTTGACCCTCGAGCTGCCCCCCGGGGCCCGGATGGAGGACACCCGGTCCGCCGCCCGCGAGGTCACGGCCCGGCTGGACGGCATCCCCGAGATCGAGGTCGTCTTCGTCAACGGGAGCGAGACGTCGGCCGAGATCACCGTCGGGCTCGGCTCCAAGGGAGACCGCGAACGGTCGAGCTTCGAGATCCTGGACGAGATCGAGATGCGGGTCGCGGACATTCCCGACCTGCGCCTCTACGTTCTCGGCGAGAACGGCGCACGCGACGTCTCGGTCTCGGTGCTGGGGGACGACGCCGCGTCGACCGTGCTGGCCGCGCGCCGGATGGCCGACGCGATGAACGCCCTGCCGGAGGTGCGCGGCGCCTCCTCCTCGGCCTCGCTCGCGCGGCCCGAGATCCAGGTGACGCCCGTGCCGGGCCTCGCGGCCGAGCTCGGCGTCACCTCCTCGGCGCTGGCGCAGACCATCCGCATCGCCACCATCGGCGACGCGGAGGGCAACTCGGCCAAGTTCGACGCCGGCGACCGGCAGATCCCCATACTCGTCCGGCTCGAGCGCGACGTGCGCGAGGATCTGTTCCGCCTGCAGGGGCTTCGCGTGCCCTCCTCCACGGGCGCGCCGGTGCCCCTCGGGGTGGTGGCCGACGTGACCCTGACCAGCGGGCCGACGCAGGTCGAGCGCTACGACCGTCAGTACCGCACCACCGTCGAAGCCGATCTCGAGGGCGACGCCCTCCTCGGCCCCGCGACGGCGGCCGTGACCGCCCTCGGCGCGACGCTCGACCTGCCCGAGGGCACGCGGATCAGCCCCGGCGGCGACGCCGAGATCATGGGCGAGGTGTTCACCCAGTTCGGCCTCGCCATGGGGGCGGGCATCCTCTTCGTCTACGTGGTGCTGGTGCTGCTGTTCGGCAGCTTCGTCACCCCGGTCACGATCCTCGCCTCGCTGCCGCTGGCGATCGGCGGGGCGATCTTCGCGCTCTACCTCTACGGCGCGGGCATCGGGCTCTCGGTGGTGATCGGGTTCCTGATGCTGATGGGGATCGTGACCAAGAACGCGATCATGCTGGTGGAGTTCGCGCTCGACGCGATGGCCGCCGGCACGGACAAGGCGGAGGCGGTGCTCGACGCAGGCCACAAGCGGGCCCGCCCCATCGTCATGACCACGATCGCCATGACCGCCGGCATGGTCCCCTCCGCGCTGGCCATCGGGGAGGGCGGCGAGTTCCGCGCGCCAATGGCGGTCGCGGTGATCGGCGGGCTGCTGCTGTCGACGGTGCTGAGCCTGGTGTTCGTGCCATCGCTCTTCAGCGCCGTGACCGGGTTGCGCTCGCGGCTACGGCGCCTCCTATCGCTGGGCGTGAACGCCCCCGCGTCGCGGCTGGCGGGGGCGCCGACGCAAAGCGCCGGATAGAACCGACCACCGAGGCAGGGCGACAAGGTTCGCAACGAGTTCGAGGCCGCCATCCAGGCAGATTCGGAACCCGTCGAAGAGGGGTGCTCTCGTCGGACATGCTCGCTCGCAGGTGGGAGCTGAACGGGCCATGGAGCATCGTTCTGCCGGTGGACCGATAGGGCGGTCTTCAAGGGCCTTTCGAGCAGGCCCGGGAGCCGGCGTTCAGCGGTTCGAGCGCGCGCGACGAATGCAGGGGTCACGCGGCGCAATCGGCTCGTTCACTGCGACGGTGACGGATGTCAGGTCCGGGGCAAGCCGCCGTTCCCTCAACACCGACCGAACTTATGCCCCGCGGGACGGGGCAGTCGTTCGATCAGAGCGCGCGAAAGGCAGTCGTAAGCCGGGTCCCATGCCATCGGGTCCACGGAGAATGGACCGGCTTTTCTTGCTCCTACCGTTTTCGCCGATCGAATAGATCACGAAGACCCCAGTGGATCGGATATGGTGGCGCATCGTTCGAGCCAAGGCGGGCAAGTCCCGATCCTCGATGGCCATTCTTGATCTGCGTGGCAGCGATTCCACGGTCGAGTGTGCCCCGTGATGACCACGCGGCGAGGAAGCGGCCCTCCTGGTCGTCCGACCGGTGGCAGGAGATAATCCGGCCCTGCATCTCCGAGATGTCGGCGCAGTCGTCGTCCATGCACCGCATCGCCAGCGCGATCCCGAGCCCCCCGAGCGGCGCCAGCCCCCGCAAGATCTCCGCCGACGTCTGCCGCCGATCTCGGCCACGGCGGCACCCTCGCGCAGCGGGATCTCCACGAGGTTCTCGGGCTCGCGGCTCTCGATCGCATCGCCGAGCGGCGTGCGGGAGAGGCCCATGACGTCGCTCAGCTCGACGTCGTTGTGCCGCACGCCGGTCGGGAGGGGGTCGCGCGAGATGCGGTTTCGGAGCGGGTGCGACCCGCGCAAGCAGGAGCACCCATTCGATGGCCACCGGTTGATCGGCGCTGCCCATGCCGGCTCCTTTCGGATCGTTCGGTCTGCGGAGCGGCACTCGATCAACCGGTCACGAGCAATGACCATCGGCAGCGGGATAGAATGCGTGGAAGGCTCCGCGGCCTCGGGACCAATTCATCCTTCGCATTGGATCATGATGCCGCGACCAAGGCATCGCCGATCGGGCATCATCTCGGGAACGGGACAACGACAGCGCCTGAAGCCGTTGCGATGGCGGCAGCCGCTCGAACCGACGCGTCGGTTCGGGCACTCACGCAATCCCTGCCCACGGCGAAGCCATGTCCGATCGAGCCGGCGGCGACCGAGGCGCCATAGGTCTCGGGCCGGCATCTCACCGTCGTCTGCAACGCGCACGACGGTCTTGGGCTGAACGCCGCGGATGGATTGCAACCACTCTCCGGGAACTCCATCGACATCGCGTCTCTCCAGCGTGGCACGGCCGCCCGCGATGACGCGCATTCCGACGGCATCGACACGTTCGGGGTCTCTCCGGAAATGGATGGCCCCAGAACCGCCGTCTATGCCAATCGCGAGGTGTTCGACGACCGCATGCAGGATCGCCTCGGCGCCGGGGCCTCGCCCATAGGCCGTTGGGCCCAAAGGTCCTTCGCTGCAATGGAGATAGCTCGGATAGGTGGCGACCGAGGGCCCGCAGCTGCACGCCATCCATGTCGGCCCTGCCGACGTCCTTCGGCGCCACCCACGCCGCACACAACCTCGGCCAGGTCTGCCCCGCCCTTCAGCGCGGGGTCGCCGATCGCGGTGTGACCTCGCCAACGTCCGAAACAGCGACCGCCTGGCCGAGGTCACGTCGCATCAGCTGCCGCCTTCGTCTCTGGCTCCGGACGAGCCATATCCGTCAAGCTCGGTTGGTGGACCGGGCAGCAGGGAGACGAGTGCCAGGGCGTCTCGGCGGCCCATGTCGAACTGCAGGCGGCGCAATGCCCGTCGGCCAGCACGTCCGATGACGATGCGGTCGCCTGCAAGATCGGGGGGGACATTTGAGCGGAGGGAACGTCCTGCGCCATGACGCTGGTCAAAGTCTCGGACGCGACCGATCGGCGGCCCCGAGGCGAAGGATGCCGCCCCCCCGCCGGACTCGGTCGCCCGGTGGGAGACGACCTCTGAGGGGTCGACGCAGGTCTGGAACGACCCGGTCGGCGCCGGCCGAGGCATGACGGCAGCGCCAGCCGAGCAAGGCCCCGCAAGAAGGCCAGTCCCATGACCGGCAGGCCTGCGGATACTTCGCCCAAGGGGAAGGCGTCATCCGCGCCCTCGCCTTCGGCGCGGGGTATGTCCTCCCGGCTGGGCCATCCTGACGGCTATTGAAATCGCGGCGCCCAAGCTCCCCGAGCCCTCCCTGGAGGGGGCGGACGATCAGGACGGGCTGCCCTCGCGATCGCCGGGGCCATCGGCTTCGGCCAGGCGGCACATGCCTGCGCGTATGGCCGGATCGACCTGGTCCTGTGAGAGCGGCCGCTGTCCGTCGCGCTGTCATCCACGCGGCCATCACCGACATATCCATCGGCACGCCGTTCATCGCAGGCATCGCGCCCGGCTCCCTGCTGGCAGGCTTCCTCGTCGCCACCACCGCCATCCGGCAGTCGATCGCCGGCAACGGATCGGGACCCGGGACCGACCTCCTCGGCCGCTGGCGCCGACCGATCGGCCCGGTCGGCCCCATCGTCATCCTCATGGTGATGATCGGCCGCATCCGCGGCGGCCAGCCATCCCCGTCCGGGCCCGCCGTCGTCGCCGTCGCGTCCTCGGGACCCGCGGCCGACGACCGCAAACGCATGGTGGCGATGCTCGACGCGGGCCCGCTGCACACGATCCGCATCACCGCGATGATCCCGCTGCTGCCGACGGGGCATGCTCCCTGAACGTCGCCACCAGGGTCCCTACCGATCCCGAGCAGGTCGCGGTCCGCTTCTCCGAACTCGACACGTCCCCACTCACCTACGTTCTCGATCGCGCGCCCCTCGTCCGGGGCGACGTGTCGTCAGTCGATCCGCCTGACGAGAAGCTGGTTCGAGCTGCCGCGCCGGGTCTCGAACACCTTGATGTCCTGCACCAGGTCCGAGAGCTTCTTGCGCCCGTAGGTGCGGGTGTCGAAATCGGGGTTGGAGGCGGTGAGGTACTGGCCCAGCGGGCCGAGCGCGTACCACTCGTCGTCGCCGTCGATCGCGTCCATGGCGCGCAGGATCGCGTCGCGCGCCTCGTTGAGATCGCCCTTGACCGGCGCGGCCTCGGCGGGCGCGGCCGGGGTGCCGGCGGACTTGGGCGGCACCACCTCGCGGGCGCCGGGGGCCGCGGCGGCGGTGGCCGCGATGTTCTCGAGGAAGATGAACCGCTTGCACGCCTTGCGGAAGGCGTCCGGCGTCTTCTTCTGGCCGATCCCGTAGACGTCGAGCCCCTGCTCGCGCACGCGGGAGGCCAGACGCGTGAAGTCCGAATCCGAGGACACGAGCACGAACCCGTCGAAACGCCCGGTGTGCAGGATGTCCATCGCGTCGATCACGAGGGAGATGTCGGAGGCGTTCTTGCCGACCGTGTTGGCCGGCGAGTGGTGCGGCACCAGCCCGTATTCCGCCTGCACCCGGTTCCAACCCGACATCTGGTTGGAGGAGAAGTCCCCGTAGCAGCGGCGCACCGACGCCTCCCCGATGCGGGCGATCTCCTCGAAGATGGCGCCGGCGTGGCGGGGCGAGGTGTTGTCGGCGTCGATCAGGACGGCGAGGAGGGGGCGGGCGTCGGACATTTAGGGGCTCCTTCAGAGCGCCCGGTACATCACCAGCGCGTCGGTGTAATCCCCCGACGGCAGGCGGAACGCGCGGGGAATGCGGCCCACGGTCTCGAACCCCGCCCGCGTCCACAGCCGCACCGCGCCCGCATTGGACGCGAGCACGAAGTTGAACTGCATCGCCTCGAAGCCCGCACCCCGGGCCGCGGCCATGACATGGTCCAGCATGGCGCCGGCCACGCCCCGGCCCCGCGCCGCGGGCGCCGTGACGAAGGCGGCGTTCGCGACATGGGCGCCGCCCCCGCCCTGGTTCGCCCGAAGGTAGGCCGTGCCGAGCAACGCGCCGTCCCCGGCCACGATCACCTGGTGCGCGGGCGCCATCCAGTAGGCCACCGCCGCCTCGCGCCCGATCGACGGATCGACGGCGTAGGTGTCCCCGGCGCGGAAGGCCGGCTCCAGCATCGCCCAGATCGCGTCCGCGTCGGCGGCCAGTGCCGCGCGGACGATCAATAGATCACGACGCTGCGGATGCTCTCGCCGGCGTGCATCAGGTCGAAGCCGCTGTTGATCTCGTCCAGCGTCAGGGTGTGCGTTATCATCGGATCGATCTCGATCTTGCCGTCCATGTACCAGTCCACGATCCGCGGCACGTCCGTCCGGCCGCGCGCCCCGCCGAAGGCCGTGCCGCGCCAGGACCGACCGGTCACGAGCTGGAACGGCCGCGTGCTGATCTCCGCGCCCGCGGGGGCCACGCCGATGACGATGCTCTCGCCCCAGCCCTTGTGCGCGCATTCCAGGGCGGTGCGCATCACGTCCACGTTGCCGGTCGCGTCGAACGTGTAGTCGGCGCCGCCCCTGGTCAGGTTCACGAGGTACGGCACGAGGTCGCCCTCCACCTCCGCCGGGTTCACGAAGTCGGTCATGCCGAAGCGCTCCGCCATGGCGCGGCGCTCGGGATTGAGGTCCACCCCCACGATCTGGTCCGCGCCGGCCAGCCGAAGCCCCTGCACCACGTTGAGCCCGATCCCGCCAAGGCCGAAGACGATGCCGCGGCAGCCGATCTCGGCCTTGGCGGTGTTGATGACCGCGCCGATCCCGGTCGTCACCCCGCAACCGATGTAGCAGACCTTGTCGAAGGGCGCGTCGGGCCGGATCTTCGCGAGCGCGATCTCGGGCAGGACCGTGTGGTTCGAGAATGTCGAGCAGCCCATGTAGTGCAGGATCGGCGTGCCGTCCGTCATCGAGAACCGCGACGTGCCGTCGGGCATGACCCCCCGCCCCTGGGTTGCCCGGATCGACTGGCAGAGGTTGGTCTTGGGATGGAGGCAGTACTCGCAGGTCCGGCATTCGGGCGTGTAGAGAGGGATCACGTGATCGCCGACCGCGAGGGAGGTCACGCCCGCGCCGACCTCGACCACCACGCCCGCGCCCTCGTGGCCCAGGATCGCGGGAAACGCGCCCTCGGGGTCCGCGCCCGACAGCGTGAACTCGTCGGTATGGCATATGCCGGTGGCGCGCAGCTCCACGAGCACCTCGCCCTCGCGCGGTCCGCCCAGCTCCACGTCCATGATCTCCAGGGGCTTGCCCGCCTGGATCGCCACCGCCGCGCGCGTCCTCATTCTCGTCCCTCCTGACGTGCCGCGCCCGCGCGGCCCTTGGCCGCAGCCTGCCGCGCGAGCGCCGGCGGGCGCAACCCGCGGGGACTCGACAGGACCGCTCGGGACGGACTATGGATTAGAACGAAAGCGGAACACTTACCCGGCAGAGGAGCTGAGGAGGCATGCGACCGTCCCCGTCCTCCGACAGGTTCCTGGCCCTGCACCTCCATCGCCTGGGCGCCGACCTCGCGATCCGCCGGGGCTCCGCGAGGCCCGGCGCGGCCTTCGCCACCGTCGCGCAGGGCGCGGTCGCCTCGGCCTCGGGCGTCGCCGCCCTCGCCGGCGTGCGCGCGGGCGATTCGCTCCTGCGGGCGCGCGGCCGGTGCCCGGACATCCGATTCGGCCCTGCCGACCCGGCCGGGGAGGCGCGGCTCCTCGCCGCCCTGGCGCGGCTCGCCGCGGGCGCCGGGCTCGAGGCGTGGACCTACGGCACCTGCACCCTGGCCGGGCCGGTCGCCACGGGTGCGGGGGCGGAGTTGCGCGCCCTCGTCGCGGCGATGGGCGCGGCCTCGTCGCTCGGGATCGCGGCCCGGCCGGGCATCGCCGACGTCGCGGGGGCGGCCGTCTTGCTGGCCCGCCACGCCCATGGCGGCGCCGACGGTGGGGACGCGCTCTGGATGGCGCCGCCGGGCGGCACGGCCGCGGCGCTGGCGCCCCTCCCGGTGGAGGCGCTCTCCCTCGCGGCGCCGGTCGAACGGGCAGTGCGGGCGGCGGGGCTGGACCGTATCGGCGGTCTGATGGCGCTGGGCCCGGTGCGGATCGCCGGGCGCTATGGCCTCGACGTGGCGCGCCAGGTCGCGGCCCTGACCGGGACGGACCGGCGCCGTTCGGCTCCGGCCGGACCGGCCGCGATCGTGCCACTTCCCATGTCCGGCGAGCGGCGTCAGCTCGGCGGCGGCGCCTTGACGGCGGCCGCGACGGCCCGGCCCGGCGCGGTGCCCGCCACCGCCACCGCCACCGGCCTCGCCGCGGCGGCGGCCCGGGCCCGCCGGATCGCCGACCTGCCCAGCGGAGGGGAGGACCTCGCCCCGATCCTGTTGCGCGCGCTGCCCGACGGCGGCGCCTTGGTCGGCTGGCCGCCCGAGCCGATCCGCGCCCTCGGCGGCGGCACCCCGCCGGGCGGCGCCTTCTCCTGGCGCACCCGGGAATACGCGGCCCTGCCGAGCGCCGCCTCGCCCTTCGACACGGGCGCCGAGGCGCCGAACGGCGAGCGGGCGCAGGAGGGCTGGCGCGTCCCCACGGGCTCTGGCGCTGTGCTCTGGCTCACCCGCGGGCGCACTGGCTGGGCCTGCGCCGGCGCCTTCGTCTGAGGGAGGGGGACATCCGGCACCGCGGCTCGAGGGGGGGGCGGTCGGCCGCGGCGCCGGTGCCTGAAATCTGGCTATCCCCTGACGCCGGCAGGGGCGGGGCGTCGGCGTGGCCATCCGCGGGCGATGCCGTGGCGCCCTCGCGGCAGGGTTGATTTCGCCCTTCACCGCGGCCACGCTCCGGCGGTGAGCTCCACCGACCCGATCCCCTTCCCCGCACGTCCCGGCGCCGACCGCGTCCCGCGACAGGTCTCCTTCGACCGACGCGAGCTCGGCACGATCCTCGGGCTCTACGGGCGCATGGTGGCGGCGGGGGAATGGCGCGACTACGCGATCTCCGCGCTGCGGGAGGTCGCGGTGTTCTCCGTCTTCCGCCGTGCGGCGGAGATGCCGCTCTACCGGATCGAGAAACGGCCCAAGCTGCGTGCCCGCCGGCAGACCTACGCGGTGATCGCGCTGGACGGCCGCGTGCTCAAGCGCGGGGATGACCTCGCCATGGTCCTGCGCGTCCTCGATCGCACGCTGATCCGCCCGGTCGACTAGGCCGGCATTCCCGCGGCGCGGAGCGGCCCGTCCCCGCCCGCCTCGATCCGGGCGATGCCATCGGCGATGCCCTCGGCCGCGACCGCCATGGCGCCGGCATTGGCATGGATCATGCTCCCGTCCCCACGCGCCATCGCGACATGCCCGGCCCAGAACAGGAGCGCGCCGCGGGGCAGCGCGGCCGGATCGCCCGCGACCGGCCGTCCGAACGCCGCGCGCTGCGGTCCGCTGTCGGCCGGGCACGGTGTGCCGCAGGCCAGCAGCGCGGCCTGGACGAGGCCGGAGCAATCGATCCCGTCCGGCCCGTCCCCGCCCCAGAGATAGGGCACGCCCAGGAACCGCTCGGCCACGGCGACGGGATCGTCCTCCGACTCATCGTCCGGCCGGACCTGCGCGCGCGCGATCCAACCCTCCCCGCAGGCCGCGAACCGGGCCGCGCCCCCGCCGCCCGCGGCGCCCGGCGCGTCCCGCCCGATCACGACCCGCGCGCCGAAGGGCAGCCGCATCACCGGCTCCGCCCGGATGTCCGGGGCGGCGTAGACATGCGCGCCAAGGGTCCGCACGCGGTGCGTCGGCTGGCCGGGCGCGCCCAGCGCGCCCGCGGCCATCCACCCCTCCAACCCGTCGCGCGCGCAGCGCACCCGCGCCGCGCCGCCCTGCATCTCGAGCAGCTCAACCTCCTCGCCATGCGCGTACTGCCGGAGCAGCCCGCCCCCGGGCGCCGCGCGCAGGTCCGCCAGCGCCGCGGCGACCGAGCGCCTCACCGGGCGCGCCCGGCGAGCGCCTCCAGCAGCGCCCGCGCGCCCATGCCGGCGCCCCCCTTGGGCCGGGCCGACGCGGCCGTCGCCGTCCAGGCGCCGACGTCGAAATGCGTGTAGCGCGCCGCGTCCCCGGCGAAGCGCCGCAGGAACAGGGCCGCCGTGATCGCGCCGGCCATCCCGCCCTTGGGCGCGTTGTCCAGATCGGCGATCCCCGGCTCGATCATCGCCTCGTAGGGCGCATGGAACGGCAGGCGCCAGACCGGGTCCCGCACCGCCTCCCCCGCCGCGCCCAGGGCCGCCGCGAGCCCCTCGTCGCCCGTGAAGAACGCCGCGATGTCCAGGCCGACCGCGACCCGCGCCGCGCCCGTCAACGTCGCCATTGAGATCAGGGCGTCCGGCGCCTCCTCGGCGGCGAGGCTCAGGGCGTCGGCCAGGATCAGGCGTCCCTCGGCGTCGGTGTTGTTGATCTCCACCGTCCGCCCCGAACGGGAGGTCAGGATATCGCCCGGCCGCATCGCCCCGCCCGCCACCATGTTCTCCGCCAGGGGGATCAGCACGCGCAGGCGCAGGCGCAGCCCGGTGGCGAGGATCATGTGCATCAGCCCGAGCACGGTCGCGGCGCCGCCCATGTCCTTCTTCATCAGGGCCATCGACGTCCCGGACTTGAGGTTGAGGCCCCCGGTGTCGAAGGCGACGCCCTTGCCGACCAGCGTGATCGCCGGCCCCTCGTCGCCCGCGCGAATGTCCACGAGCCGGGGCGCCCGTCCGGGGATCGCGGCCCGTCCGACCGCATGGATCATCGGGAAGCCCGCCGCGAGCGCCTCGCCCGAGACGATCTCGGCCGACGCGCCGTGCCGCTCGGCCAGCGCGAGCGCCGCCTCCGCGATCTCGGCCGGGCCGGCATCCTGCGCGGGCGTGTCGATCAGGGTCCGGGTGATGCGCTCGCCCTCGGCGATCGCCTCCAACCGCTCCGCGTCGCAGCCCTCCGGCGCGATCAGGGCGGCGCCAGGCGCCTCGGCGCGGCGGTAGCGCCCGAACCGGTAGCCCGCCAGCAGCCAGCCGAGTCCGATCTCGTCGCGATCGGCGCCGTCCGAAACCCAGCCGATGCGCCAGACGCCCGCCGGCAGCGCCGCGCGTGCCGCGGCGGCGGAGAACCTCCGCCGCGCGCGTTCCTCCACCGGGCCGAGGCCCACGATCGCGCCCGCGGGACCCCCGTCCGCCCCGGGCACGATCAGGGTGCGTCCCGCCGCGGCGCGGTACCCCGAGGCCGCGAGCCAGGCCCGGCCGGGCCCGTCGAGCGGCAGGCGATCGAGGTCGTCCGGCCCCGCCACGTGCAGGGGGAGGGCGCCCGCGGACGGGGCGGCGAAGCGCATCGCCCCGTCCGCTTCGGGGATGATCGGTCCGGATCCGTCGGCCATGCGCGCTCCATCGGCGGGCGCGGCCCGTCGCCCGCCATCGGGCATGCAGACTACCGGGCGCTCCGGCGTCCGCAAGCCGGCCGCCGCATCACAGCACGTTGGCCTCGCGGATCGCCTGCAAGGAGCGCGCGCCGATCCGCGACAGGCGCGCGCTCGTCGCGGCGAGCGCGACCCCGTCGTTCAGGCCCGCCGCATCGGCCGCGCCGCGCGCCGCCTCCGCCAGCGTCACGAGGCCGATGCCATCGGCGATGCCGACCAGGCGACGCGCCGCCTTCGCCCTCTGGGCGGGCGTTCCCGCTCCGGCGCGCTCGAGTTCCATCAGACGGTGCTCCAGCGTGTCGACGGCCCGCGCCACCGCAAGCTGCGCGGCGTCCGGTCCCATGTCGGCGACCAGCTCGCCGATGCGCGCGGGATCGATCCGCAACGGCTCCTCGAAGGCGGCGGGCACGATCCGCGCCGGCACGGGCGGAGGGTCCGCGTCTAGATCGGGCTCGGGCGTCTCCACGGCCTGCGGCCCGCCGGATCGACCGGTGATGTCCTTCATGGCATGCTCCTGTCCCGTCCTTGGGAGGGCGCGATACCGCGCCCCGCTTACCGGACGATGAAGGCCGCACGCCGCGCTCGCTCGAATCCCCCTCGAAACCGGTGTACCCGCGCCGGGCATCCCCGCGCCGGAGTTCCCGATGGATCACGCCTCCCCGCTGCCCGGCTTCCTCGTGCAGCGCTATCGCGGCTGGAAGGCCACGACCCATGCCGACAACGCCGCCTGGTACCGCCGCCTGGCCGAGGACGGGCAGCGCCCCCGCGCGATGGTCATCTCCTGCTGCGACAGCCGCGTGCACGTGACCTCCATCTTCGGCGCCGAGCAGGGCGAGTTCTTCATCCACCGCAACATCGCCGCCCTCGTGCCGCCCTACCGCCCCGACGGCGACCTGCATGGCACCTCGGCCGCGGTCGAGTACGCGGTGCTCGGCCTGCGCGTGGGGCACGTGATCGTCATGGGCCATTCGCGCTGCGGCGGGGTGCGGCACTGCTACGACATGTGCGCCGGCACGGCCGGGCCGCCGCAGGGGGGCGGGTTCGTCGACCGGTGGATGGACCTGCTGCGCCCTGGCTACGAGACCCTGGACGGGGCGGACGAGGACGCCCGCGTCGCCGACCTCGAGCGCGCGGGCGTGCGCATCTCGCTGGCCAATCTCGCGACCTTCCCCTTCGTGCGGGACGCGATGGAGACCGGCGACCTCAAGCTGCACGGGCTCTACAACGACATCGCGGGCGGCGGGCTCTGGGCGCTCGGACCGGAGGGGTTCGAGCCCGTCTGACGCCGCTAGGGCTGCCAGATCAGCGCGCGGTCCTCGGGCCAGTCGAAGGCGAAGGTCAGCTCCACCTCGCGCCGCTCTCCGGGCGCCAGCACCATCTCCCAGGCGGCGACGCCGCGCGCGTCCTCCACGTCGCGGGCGTCCGGCGGCGGCACGGCCGTCACCTCGATGCGCAGCGCGTCCTGCTCGGAGACCGGCAGCGCGTAGAGCGCGGTCACCTCGCGCGCCTCGGCGCCGGTGTTCTCGACCCCGAACCGCATGCGCGAGACCCGCTCGGAGCCGCGGCGGATCACGCCCCGGTCGCCGCCGTCCTGCGAGAGCACGACGTGATCGAGGCGCAGCGTCTCCACCGGCCCGAACGGCAGGACCGCCTCCGCCCCCTGCGCCCAGCCCGGCAGCCAGCCGCGCCCCACGAGCGCGCCGTCGCGCCAGTGCCGCGCCTCGCCGGGCGCCAGCGTCTCGCCCGGATTGACCGCGGTCGCGACGAGGAAGGCCGTCTCCTCGACCTCCGGCACAGCGCGCAGCGCGATGCGCGGATCGGCCGCGACCCCGGGCAGCGCCAGGGTCGTCGCCGCGCCGTCCTCCGACCGGGGCACCGTCACGGCGCCGGGCAGCACGTAGGAGAGCGCCAGGCCCCGGCGCTCCACCACCGCCTCCGGCGCCGGGGCCATCCGCATCTGCAGCATGTCCGCCCCCTCCGCCGACTCGAACGGCAGGGCCGGATCGTCCTCGGAGGGGTCGACGATGCGCGCGATGTCGGGGAACGGCTCGGACGGGGCCAGGCGCCCGTTCGGCTCCGCGGTCGAGAGGGTCAGCGCGATCTCCGGCCAGGGCGCGCCGGTCTCCTGGCGCAGCTCGGCGCGGCGCTCGATGCGCAGCGTTCCGGCCTCGCTGTCGAGATACATGTCGTAGAGGGGCGTCCAGCCGGCGCGCAGCACCTCCTGCGTGACGCTCACCACCGCCGTGCCCGGCGCGTCGACCTCGACCTCGACGATCAGGCCCGCGGCCCCGTCCTCCGGCGCGCCCGATGCCTCCACGGCCCGGCGCGCGCGCTCCGCCGCGGCGCGCGCGCGCTCCAGGGCCGCCTCCGCCGTCCGGCGCGCGGGTCGCGCCGCCAGGATCGCCGCCTCCGCCCGCGTCACCAACGCCGCGACCTCGCGCGCCGCCCGCGCGATGGTCGCCGGGTCGCCGCCGGGAGACACGGTGCGCAGGACCTCGATCGCCGCCCGCTCGCCCGCGATCCGCGCGTCGATCGCCGCGAGCGCGTCCTCGGCCGCCGCCAGGTCCGCCTCCGCCGCGCCGAGCGCATCCACGGCCGCGCCCTGCGCGGATGTCAGCAACGCCTCCCGCACCGCCGGGAGGGACGCGGCCGGGCGCACCCCCGTGATCCGCGCGCCCTCCACCGTGACCGCGGGCGCGGCGCCTTCGGTCCGCGGCAGCGGCAGCAGCAGCCGGTGCGACCCGGCGGGCAACTCGGCCCGGCCCTCGCGCAGCAGGGTCGCGCCCGACAGGAACACGGTCGCCGCGACCGGCGGCGTGGGCACCGCGAAATCGGCGGCGAACCCTTGCGGGGGAAGGACCCCGAGCAGGAGGGCAGCGGCGCGGGCACGGATCATCGGTCGGACCTCCCTGGGGCTGCCCAAGGATCGGGCGCCGCGGTCCCGGCGGCAAGCGCGACGTTCGGCTATTGGATGACGACGGGCTTTGTCACGTATTCGCTGGACTTTCGGGTTCGAACTCTACCTAACCTGAACCAATCTATCGAGGCGCCACACACACGGCTATGTTTCCAGGAGCTGCCCCATGACCCCATTTCCGCCCCGAAGCGACGGCGAATCGCCCCGCCTGCGTACCGACATGCGTGACGCCGTCCTGGGCGCCATCGCCGACGCGCAGGACTGGACCGACCTCACCACCCGCCTCGAGCCGCTCGGGATCCTCGTCGAGGTCGAGACCCCGCAGCCCCTCGAGATCGTGCGCCGCACCGCGCCCGCGGGCGGCTTCCAGCACTGACGGCCGCGGAGGCGGGGCGCCTCAACCCTTCTTGAGGACCTCGCGCCCGAGGAGCTCCGCGATCTGCACCGCGTTCAGGGCCGCGCCCTTGCGCAGGTTGTCGCTCACGCACCAGAAGTTCAGCCCGCTCTCGACCGTGGGGTCCTGCCGCAGGCGGCTGACGAAGGTGGCGAAGTCGCCCACGCATTCGATCGGGCTGACGTAGCCACCGGCCTCGCGCTTGTCGATCACCATGACCCCGGGCGCCTCGCGCAGGATGTCGCGCGCCTCGTCCTCGTCCAGCACGTCCTCGAACTCGACGTTGATCGCCTCCGAATGGCCGACGAAGACCGGCACCCGCACGCAGGTCGCCGTGACCTTGATGGACGTGTCGAGGATCTTCTTGGTCTCGACCACCATCTTCCATTCCTCGGTGGTGGTCCCGTCCTCCATGAAGTCGCCGATCTGCGGGATCACGTTGAAGGCGATCTGCTTGGTGAAGGTCTTGGGCGGCTTCGAATCGGTCGGGTTGTAGATGCTCTTGGTCTGGTCCCAGAGCTCGTCGATCCCCGCCTTCCCGCGCCCGACACGGACTGGTAGGTGCTCACCACGACCCGCTTGATCCGGGCGCGGTCGTGCAGCGGCTTGAGCGCCACCACCATCTGCGCGGTCGAGCAGTTCGGGTTCGCGATGATGTTCTTCCTCGCGTACCCGTGGATCGCCTGCGGGTTCACCTCCGGCACGATCAGCGGCACGTCCGGGTCGGTCCGATAGAGCGACGAGTTGTCGATTACGACGCAGCCGGCCCTCGCGGCCTTCGGCGCGTGCACCTTCGTGGCCTCCGAGCCGATGGCGAAGAGCGCGACGTCCCAGCCGGCCCAGTCGAACCCCTCGATGTCGCGCGTCTTGAGCGTGCGGTCGCCGAAGCTGACCTCCGTGCCCAGAGACCGGCGCGACGCGAGCGCCACGATCTCGTCGACGGGAAACTCCCGCTCCGCGAGGATGTTCAGCATCTCATGGCCCACGTTGCCCGTGGCGCCCGCGACGACGACGCGATAGCCCATCGTCCCACTCCTTCTCATAGGTCCGGGCGCCTTACGCGGCGGCGCCGCGATGCGCCAGCCATCGACCTTCCGGTCCGGCGGCGGGGGCGCTAGCGTCCCCGGCGTGCTCGTCCTGACCGATCCCCCGCCCGCCGCGCCGCGCGGCCTGTGCACCGATTGCGGCCTCTCGCGCCTGCCCAACGCGAAGGATTGCGGCACGGCCTGTCAGTTCATCCGCCCCGACTACCCCGGGCTGGAGGCGGCGGTGCACGGCCGCGCCGCCGGCACCACGGGGGACGAGTCCTTCTTCGGCGTGCACCTCTCCATGCACCGGGCCGCGCTGCGCGACCCCGCCCCGGGCGCCCAGTGGACCGGCATCGCCACCCGCCTCGCGCAACGCGCGCTCGAGACCGGCGCCGTCGACGCCGTCCTGACCGTCGTGCCCGCGGCCGAGGACCGCTGGCGCCCCGTGCCCGCCCTGATCACCGACCCGGCCGACATGGCGCGCGCCCGCGGCATGCGCATGGGCTACGCGCCGGTCCTGGCGCTCCTGACGCCCGCGGCCGAGGCCGGGCACCGCCGCATCGCGGTCGTCGGCATCCCCTGCCAGGTCCATGCCCTGCGCCATATCGAGGCGCGGCTCGGATTCGAGAGCGTCACCGTCATCGGCACGCCCTGCTCGGACAACACCACCACGGCCAATTTCCACGCCTTCCTCGCCCGGCTCGACCCGGCGCCCGAGACGATCTCCTACCTGGAGTTCCGCCCCGACTACCGGGTCGAGATCCGGCACGACGACGGGCGCGTGCGCACGGTGCCGTTCCTCAAGCTGCCGCTCTCCGATTTGCCGGCGGACTTCTTCCCCCTGACCTGTCGGTCCTGCGTGGACTACTCGAACCGCCTGTCGGACGTGACGGTGGGCTACATGGCCGGCACCGGCGCCCAGTGGGTGATCGTGCGCAACGCCCGCGGGCGGGCGCTGGTGGACGCGCTCGGCGACGAGCTGTCGCTGGAGGCACCGGCCACGGGCGGCAGGCGGACCGGCGCGGTCGCGGGCTTCGTCGCCAACACGCGGCGGGCGGCGGGCGGCCTGCCGCTCCGGCGGATGCCCGGCTGGGCCCGTCCCATCGTCGCCTGGCTGCAGCCCCGCATCGGCCCGAGGGGCCTCGAGTTCGCCCGCGCGCGGATCGAGATGAAGGCGGCCGAGAGCGTGCTGCACCTGCGGCGGGAGCTGCCGGCGCGGATGAAGTGGATGATCCCCGCCCATGTCTGGCGGCAGGCCGCGCCCTACGGCATCGCCCCCGAGGCGGGCGAGCGCCCGGTCAGCGAAGCGCCACCGAAAGCGTGAACCCGTGGCGTGGCCCGGCCCCGTCCGGCGCGGGCGGCACGCGGCCGACCGCCATCGCCGCGCGCGCGACGGCGCGGTCCAGGGCGACGTTCCCGGACGGGTCGGCCACCTCCACCTGGGCGATCCGGCCCGCATCCGTGACCGTGATGCGCAGGCCGACCCGCCCCGAGCCGCGCGGCCGGCGCAGCCCGTCCCGGAGCGCCCGCCCGACCGAGGCGCGCCAGGCCTCCATCGCGCCGGCCTCGGCGCCCGTCCGGTCCGGCGCCGCGCCCGCGTCCGCCCCGGTCGCCCCCTGCCCCGCCCCGGCGGCCTGCCGTGCCAGCGCGGCGGCGCGGGGCATGTCGGGGGGGGGCGCCGTGCGCGCGGGCCGCTCCGGCATCGCCGGCGGGCGCGGCGACGCGGCGGGCGGCGGCGCCCGCACCGGGGGCGGCGCCGGCGGCGGCGGGACGGACGGGACGGGCGGGGCGTCAGCCGCCTCGGCCGGCGCGGACGGCGCGGACGGCGCGCCGGGGACGGGCGGCGCGTCCGGAACGCGGGGCGCGGCGGGGGTCAGCGCGCCGGCACGCGGCGGAGATGGCTCCGAGCGAACGGCCATGGTCGCGGCGGGCCTCCGCAGGCGCGGCGCGGCCGGGGCCGCCGGGGCGGCCAGGGACGTGTCGGCGATCCGCGCGGGAGCGGCCGGAGCCGCGCCCCGCGCCGGGCGCCGCGGCGCAGGGGGCGGCGGCGGGATCGCGGCCCGCGCCGTCTCCGACCGGGGCGCCAAGAGCGCCGCCGGCGCGGCGCGACCCACCTCCGGCGCCGTGCGCCAGGCCCGCGCCAGGGCCGCGTGCGCGGGGTCCGCCGCCGCCATCGTCACCGCGTCCGCCCCGCCGGCCCCGACGCGCCCCGAAGCCCCCGAGGGCAGCGCGAGCAGCGCCGCCCCGTGAAGCCCCAGCGCCAGAGCGCCGAAGGCCGCCGCCTCCGCCAGCGCCCTCATCGCGGCCGGACCTCCAGCTCGACGCGCCCCGACCCCGCGAGCCGGGGCAGGACGTCCGCGAGCACCTGCGCCGGCGCGCCCGCATCCGCTCGCAGCAGGACCGGCCCCTCCCCCCGCGCCAGCGCGGCCAGGGCCGCCTCCCCGCGCGCGCCGCCGAAGGCGAGCGTGCCGGCCGCGTCCAGCTCGACCACCCGCGCCGCGGCGCCGATCGCCTGCCCCGCTCCGGAGGGCGGCGTCACCTCCAGCGCTGAGGGCGGAGCGATCCGCGCCGTCAGCAGGAAGAAGATCAGCAGGAGGAACGCCACGTTGACCGTCGGGACGGCCGCGTCCGCAGGCGCCCGCCGGCGGGGCGGCGGCAGGAGCGCCCCCCTCACGGCACCAGCCCCAGCTCGGCGAATCCACCCGCGCGCAGGGCGTCCATCGCATCCACCAGGCGCTGCACGTCCACCCCCGGCGCCGCGCGGACGAGGACCGGCCCGCCGCCCGCCGGCATCAGGGCCGCGAGCTCCGCCGCCGGGTCCGCCGAGCGCACGCCGTTCACCAGCGCCCCCGCCGGCAGGACCGTGACCAGCCGCGGCGGTCCCTCCCACGCGCCCGCGCCCGGCGCGGCCAGGGGCGCCGCCGCCGGCAGGCCGAAGCGCGAGGCCAGCATGAAGAACACCAACAGCAGGAACACCACGTCGATCAAAGGGGTGAGCCCCGGGCGGCGCGCCCGCCGGGGTGCGGCGCGAAGAATCACGGGCCCGTCCGCAGCGCCCGGGCGGCGATGTCTTCCATGTCCGCCTGCGCGGCCTCGGCGACCGCCTCGAACCAGGTCAGGAACGCGGTCGCCGGGATCGCCACGGCCATGCCGGCCGCCGTGGTCAGCAGCGCCTCCCAGATGCCGCCCGCCAGGACCGCCGGATCCGCCCCCGCGCCGGCCGCCTGCAGCGCGCGGAACGCCGCGATCATGCCGAGCACCGTGCCCAGCAGCCCCAGGAGCGGCGCGACCGTCGCGATGGTCTCCAGCGGGCGCAGCCCCGCGCGCATCCGGGCCAATTCGGCGCGGGCGACGCGCGCGGTCTCCTCGCGCGCGTCCTCGGGCGCCATCGCGGCGCGCGCGCCCAGCGCCGCCCGCGCCACCACGGATCGCGGATCGCCCGCGCCCCCGTCGGCCCCGCGCAGCGCCGCCTCGGCCGGCGCGCGCCGCCAGGCACCCATCCGCACCAGCCGCCAGAGCTTCCACAGCACCAGCGCGAGCCCCAGGACCGAGAGCGCCGCGATCGCCCAGAGCGCCGGGCCGCCACGAACGAGCGCGTCGAAGGTGGGCGTACCGGTCATCCGAACTCCCTCATCCACCCGTCGACGGCGAGGGCCACGCTGTCGCGGACCGCGCTGCCAAGCGCGCGCCCGATCTCGGTGTGCTTGCCCGCATGCTCGGCGGCGCCCGTCGCTCGATCGGCGGAAGAGGCGCAGGCCACGAGCACGCAGTCGGTGCCCGTGCCCGTCGCCCGGCCCGTGGGCAGGTCCGGCCCCCCTTCAATCACCGCCGCCGTGCGCGCCTCGACCACGAGGCTCAGGGCTTCGACCAGCGCGCCGTCCGTCAGCGGCGCGGTGACCGTGGCGAGTACGTTGATCGTCCCGAACGGCCCGGGTCCCCGCTCGTGGTGCCCGATCCGCTCGGCGTTCGACAGGCCGACCGTGGCCACCACGTCCACGGACGCATCCCCGGCAGGGGAATGGCCGATGAAATGCGCGCCGATGTCGCGCGAGGTCAGGAAGCACGGCCCCGTCCGCCCGCTGCGCGACAGCTCCCCCGAGAGCCAGGATTCCACGTCCAGGCCGGGCCCGAGGTCGTCGTCGCGCACCTCGCGCCAGTGCACCGAGTCCGCATGGCCGAAGCCCGGCGCGTTGAGGCACCAGCCCAGCGTGCGCATCCGCCCCGGCAGCGGGACGTCCAGCCACGGTCGCTCGAGCCGGGGGATCACGCGGCCTCCAGCGGCATTAGGACCGGCCCGTCCGGCGTGTCCGCCATGTGCGCACGGATGCCGAACACCGCGGCCAGGCGGGCCGCGTCCAGCACCTCGCGCGGCGGGCCGTCCGCCACCGCGCGCCCCTCGTGGAGGAGCACCAGCCGCGTGCAGTGCCGCAGCGCGAGCCCCAGGTCGTGCAGCGAGACGAGCACCGCCCGCCCCTCGGCGGCCAGGGCGGCGAAGGTCGCCATCGCGCCGATCTGTCCCGCCGGATCGAGCCCGGCCACCGGCTCGTCCGCCAGGATCAGGGGCGTCTCCTGCGCCAGCGCCCGCGCGATCAGCACGCGGCCCTGCTCGCCCCCCGACAGGCGCGTGGCGTCGCGTCCCGCCAGCGCCTCCAGCCCCATGCGCTCTATCGCCGCGTCCACCGCCGCCGCGTCCGCCGACCGGTCGCCGGCATGGGGATGGCGGCCCAGGGCCACGACCTCGCGCACGCTGACGGGCCAGGCGATCTCCCGCGCCTGGGGCAGCCAGGCGGCCCGTCGCGCTCGCGCCAGCGGCGCCATGGCGGACAGCGACGACGCTCCGCCATGCGTCACGAGGCCCAGGGCCGCGCGCATCAGGGTCGTCTTGCCCGCACCGTTCGGCCCGATCAGCCCCACGCATTCGCCCGCCCGCACCGACAGGTCGACGCCGCGCAGCGCCTCGCGCCCGCCCAGGCGCACGGTCAGCCCCCGCGCCTCCAGCAGCGCGCTCATGCCCGACCCCGCAGGCGCCAGATGAGATGCAGGAACACCGGCGCACCGATCAGCGCCATCAGCACCCCGAGCTTCAGGTCCCGCTCCGGCAGGACCAGCCGCACCGCGACGTCGGCCGCCAGCACGAGCGCCGCGCCCCCCAGCATCGACGCCGGCAGCAGGGCGCCCGGCCGCGACCCCACCAACGGGCGCAGGACGTGCGGCACCACCAGCCCCGCGAAGCCGATCGCGCCCGCCACCGCCGTCGCCGCCCCGACGCAGGACGCCGTGCCCAGCACCAGCGCGAGGCGCAGCCGCGGCAGGCGCACGCCCATCGCCGCCGCCGCGTCCTCGCCCAGCGTGAGCGCCCCCAGGGCCCGCCGCGTGCCCAGGAGGAGGCCGCAGCCCGCCAGCACGAAGGGCGCCGCGATCCAGACATGGGTCCAGGACCGGTCCGACAGGCTGCCCAGCGTCCAGAACACGATCTCGGCCGCCGCGTAGGGGTTGGGCGAGAGATTCAGGACCAGCGCCGTCAGCGCCCCCGCCAGCGCCGAGACCGCGATCCCCGCCAGGATCAGCGAGAGCGAGCCCCCTCGGGGGCCCGCGAGCAGGATCACCAGCCCGGTGGACAGCGCGGCGCCGAGCAGCGCCAGCGCCGGCAGGGCCAGGGCGGCCGCCGCCGCCAGCCCCGTCTGCAGGGCGATCACCGCGCCCAGCGCCGCCGCCCCCGTGACCCCGATCAGCCCCGGCTCGGCCAGCGGGTTGCGCAGGTACCCCTGCAGCGCCGCGCCGGCCAGCCCCAGCGACGCGCCCACCATGATCGCCAGCACCGCCCGCGGCGCCCGTATCTCCCGCATCACCAGGGTCAGGGGGGTGCCGTCGGCCACCGCCAGCGCCCGCAGCGCCGCGCCCGGTGGCGCCCCCGCCGGCCCGATCAGGAGCGAGGCCGCCGCCAGCAGCGCCACCAGGGCGGCGAGGGCGCCCAGCAGCCTCACGGCCCCTCGACCGCGCGCCGGGCCTGCGCCAGCGCCGCGACCCCGCGCAGCACCGACGGCAGGCCGCACACCCAGTCCGCCCCCGAGGACAGCGCGACCGGCGCGCCGCGCAAGGCGGGATGGGCAGTGACCGCCTCGGCCTCCGACGCGCCCGGATAGGGCGCGCCCGAGACGATCACCTCCGGCGCGCCCATCACCAGGGCCTCCAGCGGCAGGCGGCCGCCCGCGTCCATCCCGAGCTCGGCCGCGAGGTTGCGCAGCCCGGCCGCGGCCAGCATCTCGCCCGAAAGCGTCCCGGCGCCCAGCGTGTAGCCGTTCGCATGCCAGAGGGCGGCCAGCGGAGCGCCTTTCCCCGGCGGGGCGGCGAGCGCGGCCAGATCCGCCTCGAACCGCGCCGCCGCGGCCTCCCCGGCGGCGGGCCGGCCCAGCACCTCCCCCATCCGGCGCAGGTTCGCCGCGATATCGGCCAGGGAGGTCTCCGGGCGGAACCGCGCCACCGGCACGCCCAGCCGCTCGAGCATCCCGGCCGAGGCCGCCGGCGACCAGGTCCCGGCCAGCACCACGTCCGGCGCCAGGAGGAACACCTCCTCCGCCGCGCCCGAATTGCGGGGGTATCCGGCCAGCGCGCCGTGCATCGCCGCCGCGCGCGGATCGTCGGCGAGCCGCGAGACCGAGATCAGCGCCTCCGGCGCCACGATCGCCGCGAGCTGGTCGGTGCACAGGTTCACCGACACCGCCCGCACGGGCTGCGCCGGGGCCGGAGCGGCGGCGGCCAAGCCCGCCGCGAGGACGAGCCCGGCGCCCCGGCGCCCGTGGCGCGCGGCGGGCCCGGAACCCCTAGAACGACGCACGCAGCCCCGCGAACACCGCCCGGTCCGATGTGCCGTAGCCGCGGATCGTCTGATACTCGACATCGCCCAGGTTCTCGATCCGCACGTAGCCCTCGACGCCGGGGCGCAGCTCGTAGGACGCCCGCGCGCCCAGGAGGGTGTAGTCCCCCGTGTCCGGCCGCCCGGCCTCGTGGAGCGCCGTCACGCCGAGCCGCCCGCGCGCGCCCACCGGCATGTCGAGCCGGGCGGCCAGCGAATGGCGGGGGAAGCCCGCCGAGAAGCCCGAGGACAGGAGCTCCGCGTCCCCGCCTCCGTCCACGTAGGTGTAGCTTCCCTCCAGCAGGGCGCCGTTCGCGAAGGCGTAGTCGCCCTCGACCTCGATCCCGTCGCGCGAGACGGTGCCCGCCCTCTGGACGTAGACGAAGCTGTTCCCCAGGTCGTAGTCGATCAGGCCCTCGATCTCGCTGCGGAAGAGGGTCGCCCGGACCGAGCCCGCGCCGAACGCCCGCTCGACGCCGATCTCCGCGCTCACGCTCTCCTCGGGCGCGAGGTCCGCATCGCCCGCGAACGCGCCGAAGAGCTCGTAGGGCGAGGGCGCGCGGAACCCGTTGGAGAGCGAGGCGCGCAGCGTCGTCGCGGCGCCCACCCGCCAGGCCGCCGCCGCCCGCCCCGAGGTGAAGCCGCCGAAACGGGAGTGCTCGTCCCGCCGCACCGCCAGGTTCACGTCCACGTCCGCGCGCGGGGCGAAGGCGTACTCGGCGAAGACCGCGCCCGTGTCGGTGCCGATGTCCTGCGCGGACACGGGCGGGAAGTCGGTCTCGATCCGGTCCTCGTAGCGCTCCCGCGACCCCTCGACGCCCAGGGTCAGGTCCCCGGCGCGGACCGGCCGCACGGCCGACCAGCGCGCCGTGTCGCGCGTCCCATCGTAGGCGAAGTCGAACCCGCCGAACCCGTTGGTGCCCGTGAGGCGCCGCTCGATCCCGTAGCGCGCCACCTCGAAGGTGTGGTCCCAGCCTAGCGCCTCCACCTCGAGCGCGATGCGAAGGGCGCGCTGGTCCACCTCGGTCTCGTCATCGGGGGTGCCGTCGAAGACCGCGCCGCCGGCCTCCTCGTCGTAGTCGTGGCGCGCGTCCGCGAGGAACCCCGCGACCGCCAGCGTCGCCGCCTCCGACAGCGCGTAGCGACCCGAGAAGGACAGGCGCCCGCCCTCGAACCCGTCGGCCTCGTCGTTGCCGTCGTTCTCGTCGGCGGCCGAGAACCCGTCCGTGCGGAGGTAGCCCGCGGTCACGTTCGTCTCGAACCCTTCGCCCGCGACGCTCACGCCGTAGGTCAGGCGAACGGTGTCGTCCGCGCCGTACTCGATCAGGGCATCCTGCGTCACGCCGTCCGCCCGCGCCCGGCGGGTGGCGATGTCGACCACCCCGCCGATCGCCTCGGAGCCGAAGCGCGCCGACTGCGCCCCGCGCAGCACCTCGACCCGGCCCACGTCGCCCGCCCCCAGCGTGCCGAAATCGAACGCGACCTGCGTGCCCGACGGGTCAGAGACGTCGATCCCGTCGATGCGCACGGCGACGTTCTGCTGCGGCACGCCCCGGATCGAGAGGGCCGAGCGCGTGCCCGTCGGCCCGTTCGCCCGGACCGAGACGCCCGGCGTGCGCGCCAGCACGTCGACCGCGCGCGTCTCGGGGGCGCGGCGCAGCGCCTCCTCGGTCACGATCGTGACGGATGCGCCGGTGCGGCCCGCCGCGACGGGCTCCGCCTCGGCGGAGAAGACGATCTCGCCCAGGTCGAAATCGGCCTCGGGCGCGAGAGGGCCGGCGAGGTCCTGCGCGGCGGCGGGCACGGCCGCGAGCAGGGCGGCGGCACAGAGGGAGGGGCGTGTTCGCATGGGATCGTCCGTGGCGGCGGGCGCGGGGCCCGGGGTGGGTCGCATCGTCCGTGGCGGGCGCCGCCCCGGACGGGGTTGGTGCCACCACTGCGATCCATGCCGCCGACCCGGACGCGCCCCGCGCCGGACCTGGGTGATCTCGCTCGGGCAGGTCTCCTGACTCGCGGGTCGCCGCGCGCCCGGCGCCTTCCCGCGGGCCCGAAGGTCCGCAGTGGCACATCGCCGGTCGCGCTCGCCGCTCACAGTTGCGGGGGCAGTCGCGGCTTCGGTCCCGAGGGGCCTCACCGCGTTCCCTATTATCCTCGCCCGCCCTGCGGCAGGTCCGGACCCGAGCCTCCCGGGGCTACGCCCGCGCCCGCGGCGGCACAAGGGGGCACGGCGTTGACGCGCGCCCGGGCGCCGCGGAAGGTGCCGCGCGATGGACGACCTCGCCCTCCTCGCCGCCCCGCCCGCGCGCCTCACCCTCCTCGATCACGGCACGTTCCGGGTCACGGCCGCATCGCCACCGCGCACCATCCTGATCCCCGGCTGGCTGATCACGACCGCTTCCGGCGAGCACGTCCTCGTCGACGGCGGCTTCCCGGAGGCCTACCTCGCGGACACCGCGGCCGCCGAGGCCGAGGACGGCCTCGCCGCCTTCGGCACGTTCCTCGACATCGGCCCGCGAAACGGCGCCGCGGCGCAGCTCGCCCTGTGCGGCGTGGCGCCCGGCGCGCTGACCGCGCACGTCCTGACGCACACCCATGTCGACCATCTCGGCGGGCTGAATGTGGCGCCCGCCGTCCCCGTGGTCGTCGGCGCGCCCGAGCGGGCGATGGCGCGTCCGGACCCGCTCTTCCAGGCGCCCGGCGCGCGGATGGACTGGCCCGACCGGGACTGGCGCCGCGTCCACGGCGCCGCCCGCCTCGGCCCCGGGGTCACGGCCTACCTCGCCCCCGGCCACGCGCCCGGACAGCTCGCGCTCCTGGTGGAGGTGCCGGGCGCACGCCCCGTGATGCTCATGTCCGACGCGGCCTCGCGCCCCGAGGAGGTCACCGGCGGCTTCCCCGGCACCGCGGACCGGGCGACCGCCATCGCCTCGGCCGCGCGCCTCCTGGCCATCGCCGCCGAGCGGGACGCGCGCGTGATCTGGGGCCATTGCCCCGCGCAGCGCACGGCCCTGCCCCGCGCGCCGGCGCCCATTGCGGGTGCCGGGGCGGACCCCTAGCGTCCCCCGCTCCCGGTAGGAGATCGCGATGGGCCGCCTGACGACGCATGTTCTGGACACCGCGCGGGGCCGCCCCGCCGCGGGCCTGCGCCTGACGCTCTGGCGCATCGGCGGCACCGACGGGCTCGCGATGACCCCGAGCCAGATCGCCGAGGCCACGACCAATGCCGACGGCCGGACCGACGCCCCCCTGATGGACGCGGCCGCCTTCCGCACCGGGCTCTACGAGATCACCTTCCACGCCGGGGACTGGCTGCGCGCCGAGGGTCTCGCGCACGGCGCGACCCTGTTCCTCGACACGGTCCCGATCCGCTTCGGCATGGCGGAGGACGTGCATCACCAC
Source organism: uncultured Alphaproteobacteria bacterium (assembly GCA_963832275.1). Classification (GTDB taxonomy): domain Bacteria; phylum Pseudomonadota; class Alphaproteobacteria; order Rhodobacterales; family Rhodobacteraceae; genus Hasllibacter. Next base: position 1,504,480 of record CAWHTQ010000019.1, on the reverse strand, counting down.
GTCCCCCTCCTGCTCTCCCCCTACGCCTACTCGACCTACCGGGGCAGTTGACCGGCCCTTCGGGGCCTCGGTCTCAGAGCCCCCCGAGGAAGGTCACCGCATAGGTCCGGGTCGCCCCGGTGCGGTTCTCCAGGTGGATCGTCCCGGTGCGCACGCCGATCGCCGTGCCGCCGGCCGGCCCGCTCGTGCCCGTCGGCAGCACCCCGCCCAGGACCGTGAAGCTCGGCCCGGCCGCCAGCCGCGTCCCCGCGGGCGAGGCGCCCGCCGCGAAGGACACCAGGCCGGCATCCCCGGTGCGCCCCGTGGACCCGCCGACCACGTTGACCGCCACGATCCCCGCCGCCGGCGCCGGCACGGAGCCGACCGCCCCGTTCGCCACCGTGACCGTGGCGCTGCCCAGGGCCGGCACCCGCACCGCCCCCGTCGCCGGATTGGCGCTCAGGGCGTCGCGGAAGGTGGCGCCGTCCTGCGAGACGCGCACGCTGAACACGTCCGAACCCGTCAGGCCCATCTCCGCCCGCCCGGCGAAGCCCGACTGGAACAGCAGGCTCGCGGTGCCGCCCGGCGCGGCCTTGTTCACCTTCACCCGGTGATCGCCCCCCGCATGGGTCAGGAGCGTCGCGTCCGCCGCGACCGCCAGCCGGTTCACCGCGTCCGACGCGGTGCCCACACCGAGCCCGGGCACGTTCTGCAGGCTGCCGCCCGCCACGTCCTCCCAGGCCGCGCCGGTCCAGACCCGCAGCAGACCCGCGCCCCGGTCCCAGCCGCGCCAGCCGACCTGCGGCGCCAGATGGAGCCATCCGCCCCCGGCGCGCAGCGCGACCGTGCCGCCCTGCCCGGCCCAGTCGCCGGTCGGCGCCGCGCCCACGCCCCAGGCGGCGCCGTCCGCCGCCCCGTCCGGCGGCGCGGCCATGTCGACCGCCTCCAGCACCAGCTGCGCGAGCGCGTCCAGCCGCTCGACCGCCTCGTTGTGGGTCACGTGCTTTTGCGCCTGGCTCGGCTGGATGTAGGGCAGCGCGAGGTTCGGGGAGCTCTGGGTCATGGCGGGGTCCTTCGGGGGTGATCGGCGGGCCGGACCCTGCCCCCGGCGGGGTTGAGGCCGCGTTGCCCCTCCGCGCGCCGTCCCGGGCCCCGGCGCAACGGCGGCGGCCCCGCGCGCCCGCCACGGCTGGGCGCCCGCCGCCCGCTGCGCTAGGAGGCGTGCCATGTCCGCCCCGCCGAACCCCGCGCCACCGGCGCCGCCCGCGCCCATCGGCGTCGTGCCGAGCTGGGGCCCGCTGCGCTCGATCGCGGCGCTCGTCCTGCGCGAGATGACGGCGACCTACGGGCGCTCCGCCGGCGGCTACGTCTGGGCGATCCTGCAGCCGGTGGGCACGCTGGCCGTGCTGACGCTTGGCTTCTCGCTGCTGGTGCGCTCGCCGCCGCTCGGGACCACCTTCGTCCTCTTCTACGCGACCGGCTACCTGCCGTTCCAGATGTACGCCAACGCGCAGCAGGTCTCCCAGGGCGCGCTGCGCTACAGCCGGGCGCTCCTCGCCTATCCGCGCGTCGCCTGGATCGACGCGGTGATCGCGCGGATCGTCCTGACGACGATCACGGGCGCGGCGGTCTTCGTCATCATCATGGCCGGCATCTTCGCCGTCTTCCATCCGCGCACCTCGATCGAGATCGCGCCAGTTCTGGCCGGCTTCGCGATCTGCCTCACGGTCGGCGTCGGGGTGGGCATGTGCAACTGCTGGCTCGAGGCGCGCTTCCCCATCTGGCAGCAGCTCTGGTCCATCGTCTCGCGTCCGCTCTTCCTCGCCTCGGGCCTGTTCTACATCTACGAGGATCTCGGGCGCGGCGCGCAGGCGATCCTGTGGTGGAATCCCCTCTTCCACGCGACCAGCTTCGTGCGCGCGGGCTTCTACCCGTCCTATCACGCGGTCTGGGCCTCGCCCGCCTACGCCGCCGGGATCGGGCTCGTCCTGGTGGCGGCGGGGCTGGCCCTGCTGCGCCACGGCCATGCGGACGTGCTCGAACGGTGAGGACCGCCGCCCCCCCCGCCCTTGCATCCCCCGCGCTCCCGAGGTTGGCATCCCCGAGCTCGGCGGGAGGGCCCCGATGACCGAAGGCCGTCCGGACGCGCGCATCGTCCTCCAGACCATCGCCGCCCCAGACCCCGAGATCTGCACCGAGGGCGCGCTCTTCGCCCGGCTCGGCGGCGCGGCGCACCCCTCGCTCTCCACCGGGCGGATCGACCTCGGCCCCGGAGGGCGCGTCGACCTGGGCACGTATTTCAACCTGCTGAACCTTGGCACCTGGATGCGCCATTGCGCGCTGGACGGGCTCGACCTGACCCTGCGCGGCACCGGGCGCGTGTGGGTCTCGGTTGCGCTCGACGTGCCCGAGGGCGCCACCGGCGCCGTCCTCCACCAGGAGACGATCCAGCTCGCCGAGGACGGCGCCCGCATCGACCTCGCGCACGCCCTGCCGCTGTGCGCCGCGGCGGGCGGGGCCGGCGTCGTCACCGCGCGGCTGCGCGCCGTCTCCGCCGCGCGGCTGGACGGCGGCTCCTTCGGCACCCGCGCGCCCGCGGCCGCCGCGCCGCCGCGCCTCGCCATCTCGATCACCACCTTCCGCCGGGAGGACGCCGCCCGCCGCACCGCCGAGCGCATCGCGGCCTTCCTCGCCGATCCCGCCCGCTCCGGCACGCTGGGGGACCGCGCCCGCGTCACCCTCGTGGACAACGGCCGCACGCTGCCCGATCCCGGCCTGCCGCGCACCCGCGTCATCCCCAACCCGAACCTCGGGGGCGCCGGCGGCTTCGCGCGCGGGCTGGCCGCCGCGGTCGACGACGGCTGCACGCACTGCCTCTTCATGGACGACGACGCCTCCTTCCAGATGGAGAGCCTCGTGCGCACGGACGCCTTCCTCACCCTCGCGCGCGATCCGGCCGCGGCGCTCGCGGGCGCCATGATCTCCTCGGCCCGCCCCTGGACGATGTGGGAGAACGGCTCCGTCTTCGACCGCGCCTGCCGCCCGCTGCACATGGGCACCGATCTCCGCCGCCGCTCCCGCGCCGTGCGGATGGAGCTGGCGGCCTCGCGCGCCCAGCCGGCGAACTTCTACGGCGGCTGGTGGTTCTTCGCCTTTCCCGTCGCGGCGGTGCGGCGCTGGCCGTTCCCCTTCTTCGTGCGCGGCGACGACATCGGCTTCAGCCTCGCCAACGACTTCCGCATCGCCACCCTGAACGGGATCGTCTCCTTCCAGGACGACTTCGCCGCCAAGGAGAGCCCGACGACCCTCTATCTCGACATGCGCAACCACCTGCACCACCATCTGGTCCAGGAGGGGCTCGAGATCGGCTGGCGCGGCACCGCGAGGATACCGCTGCGCTTCGTCGCGCGCAGCCTCGCGCGCTTCCACTACGAGAGCGCCGAGGCGCAGCTCCTCGCCTGGGAGGACGTGATGCGCGGCCCCGCGTTCTTCGCGGCGAACGCCGACATGACCGAGCGTCGCGCCACCCTCGCCGCCCTCACCCGGACCGAGCGCATGGCTCCGCTGGAGGCGCCGCCCCCGCCCGACTGGCACCGGGCCGGGCTGCGCGGCTGGCGCCTGCGCGCGATGCTCTACACGCTCAACGGGCACCTGATGCCTCTCTTCCGCCTGCGCTCCCGCGCCGCCTCGGTCCCGATCGCCGACCGCGGCATGATGCACGCGGCCTGGGGACACGATTCCATCACCTATCTGGGCGCCTCGCGTGAGACCGGCTACACCGTCGCCATGGATCGCGGGCGCTTCTTCGGGATCGCGCGGCGGGCGCTCCGGCTCGCGGCGCGCTGGCGGCGGGACTATCCCGCCCTGATGGCCGCGCACCGCGCCGCCTACCCCGCCCTGACGGACCGCCCCTTCTGGCAGGCCCGCTTCGACGAAGCGCCGCCCGCGCCGGGGCCCGTCTCGACGCCGGGACCGGAGGCCGCGCCATGACCGCGCCCGACGACGGGACCGGCCCGCCCAAGACCCCGCGCCCGCCCAAGCCCAAGCCCGCCCAGGACGAGGACCAGCGCGCCCGCCGGCAGGCCCGCCGTGCCCGCCGCGAGGCCCGCGAGCGCGCCGCCGCCGCGATGCCCGTCCGTCCCCTCGCCCCGCAGGCCCGCGTGCGCCGGCGCCATCGCGGCCTCGCGCTCTCCTTCGCGCTGATCGTCGTGCTCCCGGTCGCCGCCGCCGCCGCCTATCTCTGGATCGTCGCGCAGGACCAGTACGCCTCCACCCTCGGCTTCACCGTCAGGCAGGAGGACGCCGCCAGCGCCAGCGAGCTGATCGGCGGGCTCGGCACCGCGCTCGGCGGCGGCGCCAGCCGCGACAGCGACATCCTCTACGAGTACATCCGCAGCCAGGAGATGGTCGCCGCGATCGACGGGCGCCTCGGCCTGCGCGCGATCTGGTCCGCCCCGCATGCCGAGGACCCGCTCCTGGCCTTCGATCCCGCCGGCACCATCGAGGACCTCGTCGACTACTGGCAGCGCATGGTCCACATCGCCTACGACGCCAATGCCGGCCTCATCGAGCTGCGCGTCCTCGCCTTCGGGCCGCAGGAGGCCGAGGCCATCGCCCGGGCCGTCTTCGACGAGGGCAGCCGCATGATCAACGGCCTCTCCGACCAGGCCCGCGCCGACGCGACCCGCTATGCCGAGGAGGAGCTCGAACGCGCGCTCGAGCGCCTCAAGGCCGCGCGCGAGGCCGTCACCGCCTTCCGCCTGCGCACGCAGATCGTCGACCCCGTGGCCGACATCCAGGGACAGATGGGCCTCCTGAACACCCTTCAGGCGCAGCTCGCCGAGGCCCTGATCGAGCTCGACCTGCTGGCCACCACCACCCGCGAGGGCGATCCGCGCATCGACCAGACCCGCCGCCGGATCGAGGTCATCGAGGGCCGCATCGCCGAGGAGCGGCGCAAGTTCGGCGCCGGCGGCCAGGGGCCGGGCGGCGCCGACTACGCCACCGTCTTCTCCGAGTTCGAGCGCCTGGGAGTCGACCTCGACTTCGCCCAGCGCACCTACACCGCCGCCCTCACCGCCTACGACGTCGCCCGCGCCGAGGCCGACCGGCAGTCGCGCTACCTCGCCGCCTATATCCGCCCCACCGCGGCCGAGCGCTCGGACTACCCGCGCCGCCCGATGATCCTGGGCCTGATCGCGCTCTTCACCTTCCTGGGCTGGTCGATCGCCAGCCTCGTCTACTACTCCCTGCGCGACCGGGGTTAGGGCCGCGGCCGTGATCGCCCTGCACGAGCTGCGCAAGTCCTTCACCATCCGCGGCCGCACCAAGGTCGTGGCGGACGGCATCACCGCCACCTTCCCGGCCCGCGTCTCGGTCGGCCTGATGGGCCGCAACGGCGCCGGCAAGACCACGCTGATGGACATGATCGGCGGCCGCATGCGCCCCGATTCGGGCACCATCTCGCGCACCGGCACGGTCTCCTGGCCGGTCGGCTTCGCCGGCAACTTCCACCGCGACATGACCGGCGCGCAGAACGTGCGCTTCGCCGCCCGCCTCTACGGCGTCGAGAGCGAGGCCCTGATCGACTATGTCGAGGATTTCGCCGAGCTCGGCCCCCATTTCGACGCGCCGCTGCGGACCTACTCCTCGGGCATGCGCTCGCGCCTCGCCTTCGGCATCTCCATGGGCGTGCCGTTCGACACCTATCTCGTCGACGAGGTCACCAGCGTCGGGGACGCCGCCTTCAAGGCCAAGAGCCTGAGCGTCTTTCGCGAGCGGATGCAGCGCGCCGGCGCCATCCTCGTCAGCCACTCGATGAGCCAGATGCGCCGCTTCTGCGAGGCCGGCGCGGTCCTCTCCGACGGGCGCCTGACCTATTTCGACGACATCGAGGACGCGATCGATCACCATCGCCGCGTCAACGGGCCGGCCGGGCCGGGCGGCGCGGATACCGGCGACGACGGGGACGACGATTGAGGCCCCGCGCCGCCCTCCTCGCGGCCCTCCTGGGCGCGGCGCCGGCCGCCGCGCAGGACCTCGCCGTCTTCGCAGCCGCCAGCCTCGGCCCCGCGCTGGAGGACGTGGCGGCGGGCTTCGAGGCCGCCACCGGCCTGCGCGCCGCCATCGTCGCGGCCGGCTCGCCCGTCATCGCCCGGCAGGTCCGCGCCGGCGCCCCGGCCGACGTGATCGTCCTGGCCAGCGCCGACTGGATGGACGCGCTCGAGGACGAGGGCCTGATCGCGCCGGGCACCCGCGCCGACATCGCCGCCGGCACGCTCGTCCTGATCGGCCCCGCCGGCGCGGCCCCCGTCCCCATGAAACGCGGCATGGACCTCGCCGGGCGCCTTGGCGCCGGCCGCCTCGCGATTCCCCTCGTCGACGCGGTGCCCGCCGGGCAGTACGGCCGCGCCGCCCTTGCCTCCCTGGGCGAATGGGACGCCCTCGCCCCCGCCGCGGTCCAGACCGACAACGTCCGCGCCGCCCTCGCGCTCGTCGCCCTGGGCGAGGCGGCGATGGGCGTCGTCTACGCGACCGACGCCGCCGCCGAGCCGCGCGTCGCCATCCTGGGCGCCTTCCCGGCGGCCACGCACCCGCCGGTCGCCTACCCCGCCGCCCGCGCCGCGCGCAGCGCGCACCCCGCCGCCGCGGACGCCTTCCTCGCCCATCTGCGCGGCCCCGCCGGGCGCGCCGCCCTCGCCGCCGCCGGGTTCGAGCCGCCGCGGCCCGCGCCATGACCTCCTGGCTCGGGCCCGCCGAATGGCAGGCCGTCGCCCTCTCCCTGCGGGTCTCCCTCGTCGCCACACTGGCGAGCCTGCCGCTCGGCATCCTGACCGCCTACGCCCTCGCGCGCTGGCGCTTTCCGGGACGCACGGCGCTCAACCTCGCGGTGCACCTGCCCCTCGTCCTGCCGCCGGTCGCGACCGGCTACCTCCTCCTCCTCGCCTTCGGGACGCAGGGCCCCCTGGGCGCCCGCCTCGCCGATTGGGGGATCGTCCTCGCCTTCCGCTGGACCGGCGCGGCCCTCGCCGCCGCGGTCATGGCCTTCCCCCTCATGGTCCGCGCCATCCGCCTCTCGATCGAGGCGGTGGACCCCAAGCTCGAGGAGGCCGCGGCGACGCTCGGCGCCTCGCCCCCCCGCATCTTCGCGACCATAACGATGCCGCTGATCCTGCCCGGCGTGATCGCCGGCGCCCTCCTCGGCTTCGCCAAGGCGATGGGCGAGTTCGGCGCCACCATCACCTTCGCCGCCAACATCCCCGGACAGACGCGCACCATCCCCTCCGCGATCTACGCCTTCCTCCAGGTCCCGGGCGGGGAGGGCGCGGCCCTGCGCCTCGTCGCGCTCTCGGTCGTCGTCGCCCTCCTCGCGCTCGTGGCCTCCGAGGCGCTGGCCGCCCGCGCCGCCCGCCGGGCCGCCGGCGCGTGACGCTTCGGGTCCGGCTGCGCCACGCCTATCCCGGCTTCGCGCTCGACGCCGCGTTCGAGGCGCCCGCCGGGGTCACGGTCCTCTTCGGCCGCTCCGGCTCGGGCAAGTCCACCATCGCCCAGGCCGCCGCCGGCCTCCTGCGCCCGGACGAGGGCCATATCGCCCTGGACGGCGCCGTCCTGACCGACACGGCCGCCCGGATCCACGTCCCGCCCCGGCGCCGCCGCGTCGGCTACGTGTTCCAGGACGCGCGCCTCTTCCCGCATCTCACCGTCGCCGCCAATCTCGACTACGGCCGCCGCCTCGCCCCCGCGCCGAGCGCGGCGACACGGCCCGCATCGTCCGCCTCCTGGGGCTCGGCGCACTGCTCGACCGCCGTCCCGGCGCGCTCTCGGGCGGCGAGACGCAGCGCGTCGCCATCGGGCGCGCGCTCCTGTGCGCCCCCCGCCTCCTCATCGCCGACGAGCCCCTCGCCGCCCTCGACGAGGCCCGCAAGGCCGAGATCCTGCCCTATCTCGAACGCCTCGCCGGAGAGGCCATCGTCCCCATCCTCTATGTCAGCCACGCGCCGGCGGAGGTCGCGCGCCTCGCCACCACCGTCGTCGCGCTCGAGGACGGGCGCGTCCTGCGCGCCGGCCCCGCGGCCGAGGTCCTGGCCGACCCCGCGATCACCCCCGCGGGCGCACGTGGCGCCGGCGCGGTCCTCACCGCCACGGTCGTCCGCCACCATGCCGACGGTCTGACCGAACTCGAGGCCGGCGGCCTGCCGCTCCTGGTGCCCCTGATCCCGGCCGCGCCCGGCGCCCGCGTCAGGGTCCGCGTCGCCGCCTCCGAGGTCATCCTCGCCCGCACCCGCCCCGAGGGGCTCTCCGCCCTCAACGTCCTGCCCGGAACGGTCGCGGCGGTCCGCGCCGGCGAGGGGCCCGGCGCCATCGTCTCGGTCGCCACCGCCGCCGGCACGATCCTGGCGCGCGTCACCCGCCGCTCGGTCGCCGCCCTGGCCCTCGCCCCCGGCGCCGCCTGCTTCGCCATCGTCAAGTCCGTCGCCATCGCCCCCGGCGACGTCGGGGGCGGCGGCGACGTCGGGGGCGGGGCGGGCGGCTAGAGCCCGAACGCGCCGAACGGCACGAAGCGCACCAGATCGCCCGGCGCCACCTCCCGCGCGCCGTCCTCCAGCATCACGAACCCCTCCGCCCAGGACAGGCCCGCCGTCCGCCCCGACCCTTCGGACGGGTACACCTCCGCCCGACCGCCGCGCATCCGCGCGCGCAGCACCTCGCGCCGCCCGGCCTTCTTGCGCTTGGCGAAGCCCGCCGGCACCTCGACCCCCTCGGGCTCGGGCCAGTCCGCCCCGGCCAGCACCTCCAGCGCCGGGCGCGCGAACAGGAGCGCGCAGGTGAACGCCGCCACCGGGTTGCCCGGCAGCCCGAACAGCGGCACGCCCCCCCAGGTCCCCAGCATCAGGGGCCGCCCCGGCTTGATCGCGATCCGCCAGGCCGCCACCCGTCCCTCCGCGCCCATCAGCGCCGAAAGGTGGTCCTCCGCCCCGGAGGACGCCCCCCCCGAGGTCAGGACCGCGTCGCAGCCCGCCCCGTCCAGCATGTCCCGCAGCGCGTCCCGGTCGTCCGGCGCCCGCCCCAGGTCGCGCGCCTCGTGCCCCCAGCGGCGCAGGAGCGACAGGAGCATCGGCCGGTTCGCGTCGAACGTCCCGTGCGCGGGCGCCGCCTCCCCCGGCTCGGCCAGCTCGTCCCCGGTCGACAGCACCCCCACCCGCAGCCGCGCCCGCACCGGCAGCGCGCCGTGCCCCGTCGCCGCCGCCAGCGCCAGATCCCCGGGCGTGAGCCGCCGCCCCGCCGCCAGGATCGCGCACCCCCTCGGCCGCATCCTCGCCCGCGGGCCGCGTGTTCGCCCCCCGACGCGGCAGGGCCGCGAGCGCCAGCACGCCCCCCCGCGCCGCCGCGTCCTCCTGCAGCGCGACCGTGTCCACGCCCTCCGGCAACAGCGCGCCCGTCAGCACCCGCACCGCCCGCCCCGGGGGCACCGCTCCGGCCAGTGGCACCCCCGCCGCCGCGCGCCCGTCCATCAACGGGATCGCGCCGGGATCGCGCACGCTCCCATGCGCGAAGCCGAACCCGTCCACCGCCGCGTTCGGCGCCGGCGGGTTGGACCGCAGCGCCGCGACGTTGCGCGCCAGCACCCGGCCGTCCGCCGCGCCCAGCGCCACGTCCTCCACCCCCGTCACCGGCGCCATCGCCCCGCGCAGCCGCGCCAGCGCCGCGTCCACCGCGATCCAGTCCACCCCCCGCGGCAACGCGAAGCAATCGTCCCGCAGGGGCGGTGGCGCCGGGCCGCGCCGCGACCCGGCCCGCGGCCGCGATCGCCGCCTCCCGGATCGCCGCCTCGGCCCCGATCCCGACGACCCAGCCCTCCTCGCGCGCCTCCGCGGCGTCCGGCATCGCCAACAGCTCCACGCCGCCGCGCAGCGCGCCCAGCAGCCCCGCCGCCATCGAGCGCACCTGCCCCGCATCCTTCGGATCGCCCGGCCCCATCCACATCGGGGCCGCCTCGTCGGCATGGGCAAGATAGCATTCCGCCAGCACCACCGGAGCGTCCGCCGCCTCGAACGGCCACACCGCGCAGGCCGCGCCCAGCGCCGCGCGCACCCGCGACAGCGCCGCCATCGCGGTCAGGGTCTGCCCCCCCACGCTGCCGGCATAGGCGATCTGCCAGACGCTCTTGGGCCGCCCGGCGATCCCACCCAGCGCCCGCATCGCGCCCTCGGTGACCCGCCATTCGGGGAAGGCCGGCGCGGCGGGCTTCGTCGCCGCAAGGCCGTCGATCGCCGGCGAAGCCGGCCGCCCCCAGAGCGGCCCCTCCCCCGGCAGCATCGCGTTCAGCCGTCCGGCCACCTCGAACCGGTCGTTCCACCCGTCCTCCCGGTCGGTGAGGTTCCCCGCCATCCAGTCCCAGAGCGCCAGCGGATCGTCCGACCCCGTCACGTGCCGCGCCGCCCCCGCCGGCCATCCGAACGCCACGTCGAACACCGCCAGCACCCGCTCGCCTCGCCCGGCCCGCGCCCCCAGGTCCTCGATCAGATGCGCCGCCAGCCCGTGCCGCGTGGGGAAGTGCCGCGCCGCGCCCACCCCGCGATCCTCCGCCACCGCCAGATGCAGCGTGTTGTCCGTCGGCCGCGTGCGCACCGCCGTCGCCGACCAGTCCACCGCCACCACCGCGTCGAAGCCGCCCGCGGCGCGCCCGGTCACGGCCAAGCCTCCGCATGCGCCAGGACCAGCTCCGCCAGCCGCGCGGTATCGTCCAGGTGCACCACCGGCACCCCCGCCGGGGGCCGCGCCGGCAGCGGCCCGTCCGCCGCCACCGCCCGCAGCCGCGGCAGCGCGCCCAGGAGCGGCGGCGCACCGCACGCCCCGCGCCAGGCCTCGATCTTCGGGTGCCGCCCCGCCTTCCACCCCTCGATCAGCACGATCTCCACGTCCATCCGCGCCAGCACGGCGCCCAGCCCCGGCGCCGGCGCCCCGCGCAGCTCCTCGAAGAGCGCGGTGCGCTTCGCCCCGATCAGCGCCACCTGCCGCGCGCCCGCCTGCCGGTGGCGCCAGGAATCCGTGCCCGGCACGTCCACCTCCGCCTCGTGATGGGCGTGCTTGACCGTGCCCACGTCGCGCCCCTGCCGGACCAGCTCGGCGATCAGCCGCTCGATCAGGCCGGTCTTGCCCGCGTTCTTGCGCCCGGTGATCCCGATCACCCGCATCGCCGCCGCGCCTCCGCCAGCTCGCCGGGCGTGTTCACGTTGAAGAACGCCGCCCCGTCCGGGAACCGCGCCTCGTCCCAGCCCTGCGCGTCCGCGAAGGCCAGCACCTTGCGCGTCCCGCCCGCCAGCGCCGCCTCAAGCGCGTCCGCCAGGGCGGCGGGCCAGAGCGCGAAGATCGGATGCCGCGCCATCCCCCGCTCCGGGTCGGGCGCCGCCGCGATCACGATCCCCGGCCCGGCGGCGGCCAGCCGCGCGATCAGGTCACCGGGCAGGAACGGCGTGTCCGCCGCCGCCGTCGCCACGCGCCCCGCCCCGGCCCAGCGCATCGCCGCCAGGACCCCGGCCAGCGGGCCGGGCCGCCCCGCGACCGTGTCGGGCAGGACCGGCAGCCCCAGCGCGCCGAACCGCCCCGGATCCCCGTTCGCGTTCAGCGCCAGCGCCCCCGCCTGCGGCCGCAGCCGTCCGATCACGCTCGACAGGACCGTCCCGTCCCCCAGCGGCAGCAGCCCCTTGTCGCCGCCCCCCATCCGCCGCGCGGCGCCGCCCGCCAGGATCACCGCGGGCACGCCCGCGCCATCCGCCGTCACGGGTCCCTCGCCGGCCCGAACCGCTCCGCCTCCTTCCACGCCTCCGGCAGCAGCGCGCGCAGCGGCACCGCCCGCTCGCCGGGCACGATCACCACGCAATGCGGCGCGTAGTCCACCAGCAGCTCGCGGCACACGCCGCAGGGCGGGATCACCTCGCCCCGGCGGTTCACCGCCACGACCACCTCGATCGGCGCCCCCGGCTCGGCCACCCGGGCGGCGGCGATCGCCCCCGGCTCGGCGCAGATCGTCGCCCGCGGCAGCGTGCATTCCAGGTTCAGGCCCAGGTGCAGCGCCCCGCGCGTCGCCGCCACCGCGGCCACGTGATGGCGCCCCTCCTCCACCCGGCCGGCGATCAGCGCCCGCGCCGCCTCCAGGGCCTCGCGCGCCCGCGGCGGCAGGTCATCCATCGCCCACATCCCGCACCAGCCGGTGCTCGCCCGAGAGGCACATGAAGCGCTGCCCCCGCATCCGCCCGATCAGGGTCATGTCGAACCGCCGCGCCAGGTCCACGCCCCAGGCCGTGAACCCCGAGCGCGACGCCACCGCCGGCAGCCCCATCCGCGCCGCCTTGAGCACCATCTCGGAGGTCAGCCGCCCGGTCGTGTAGAGGAGCTTGCCCGCCGGGTCCGTCCCGTGGTCCAGCATCCAGCCCGCGATCTTGTCGACCGCGTTGTGCCGGCCCACGTCCTCCATGTAGGCCAGCATCCGCCCCCCCTCGCACAGGACCGTGCCGTGCACCGCCCCCGCCGCGAGGTAGAGGGACGGCACGAGGGCGATCTCCCGCGCCAGCGCGTGCAGGTCCGACACAGCCACCCGCCCGGGGGGCAGGCGCAGCCCCTCCAGCCCCTCCATCATGTCGCCGAACACCGTGCCCACGGCGCAGCCCGATGTCCGCGTGCGCCGCGCCAGCTTGGCCTCGTGGTCGGTCTCGCGCGCCGTGCGCACCACCACGACCTCCAGCTCGCGGTCCAGGTCCACGCCCGTCACCACGTCGTCGTCCCGCAGCATCCCCTGGTTGCGCAGGAACCCCAGCGCCAGCCAGCGCGGATGGTCCCCGATCGTCATCGCCGTCACGATCTCCCGCGAGTTGAGGAAGATCGTCAGGGGCCGCTCCTCGATCACCGGCAGCGTGACCTCGGCGCCGGTCTGGTCGCGCCCGGTGACCGCCCGGGTCAGGCCGGCGGCCTCCGGATCGGGCAGGACGGCGTCCGGCGGGACGGCATCGGGCGGGGGCGTGTCCGGCATGTCCCCGACCCTATCCGCGGACCGCCTGGCCGGAAAGGCCGCGCCCCGCTGGACGGCGCGCACGCCCCCCGCTAGCGGGGCGGCATGGACCGCCCCCTGACCTTCGCCCGCGGGCTGCGCGACGCCGCCCCCTTCCTCCTGGTGATCGTCCCCTTCGCCATGCTCTTCGGCGTCGTCGGCACCGAGGCGGGCCTGCCGCTGGCGCAGGTCATGGGCCTGTCGGTCGTCGTCATCGCCGGGGCCGCGCAGTTCACCGCCCTGCAGCTCCTGCAGGAGGGCGCGCCGGCGGCCGTGATCCTGCTCTCCGCGCTGGCGGTGAACCTGCGCATGGCGGTCTACTCGGCCGCCCTCACCCCCCATCTGGGCGCAGCGCCCGCCTGGCAGCGCGCGCTCGCGGCCTACGGCCTCACCGACCAGAGCTTCGCCCTCGGCGCCACCGCCTTCGCCCGCGCGCCCGCCCGCCCCGCGGCCGAGAAGATGCGCTACTTCGCCGGCACCTGCGCCGTCATCGTCCCGCTCTGGTACGCGTTCACCCTGGCCGGCGCGGTGCTCGGCACCGCCATCCCCGCGGCGGTCCCGCTCGACTTCGCGGTGCCCATCGCCTTCCTGGCCCTCGTCGCGCCGATGCTGCGCAGCGCCGCCCATCTCGCGGCGGCGACCGTCGCCGTGATCGTCGCGCTCGCCGCCGCGGGCCTGCCGTGGAACGGCGGCCTGTTCCTCGCCTCCGCCGCCGCCATGCTGACCGGGGCCGAGATCGAGCGCCGCCTCGCCCGATGACCATCGACGCGCCCCAGGCCGCCCTCTGGGCGCTGATCGCCGCGATCGGCCTGGGCACCTGGCTCCTGCGGTTCAGCTTCCTGGGCCTGATGGGCGGGCGGCGCTTCCCGCCCTGGGCCGAGCGCATCCTGCGCTACGCCCCCGTCGCGGTCCTGCCGGCCCTGGTCGCGCCCGGAGTCCTCTGGCCCGCCGCCACCGGCGGCGCCCCGGACGCCGCGCGCCTGATCGCGGCGGCCGTCACGGTCGCGGCCGGCATGCTCACGCGCAACGTCCTCGGCGCGATCCTGGCGGGCGGCGCGGCGCTCGGCGCGGTCCTCGCGCTGGGCCTCTAGAGACGCCAGCGCCGCGGCCCGCTTGCCGGCGTTCTCGTCGGGGTCGTCGTCCGCATGCAGGGTCGTGGTCACGCCCGGCCGCGCGCCGAACGCCTCCATCACCGCCTTCGGGTACCAGCCCACGGGGAACCCCTCGAACCCCGGCACCTGCGCCAGGATCCGGCTCGTCGCCAGCGCGCAGGTCGACTTCGACGCCGGCCCGTTCGCCATCACCAGCGCCAGCGCCCGCTCGGCCACCTCGGGGCTGACCTCGACGCGCTGCTCCACCGTGCGGAACGTCTGCCTCGTGTGGTAGTCGATATAGGCGCGGTAGTAGCCCGGCGTCATGCCGTAGAGGACGTCGCCGCGCTCGACCATGACCCGCGCCGACCCGCCGCCGCGATTGGCCGGGTTGTTGATCGGGTCGTTGAACGTGCCCGCCGGGTCGAACGCCACTTGCTGCGAGGCGTTCACCACCAGGCCGGTATGCGCCCCGCCGCCCGTCCGGTTCGAGATCACCGTGATCAACGTGAGCGACGGCGCCTCCGGGCTCGCGTAGGCCGCGCGCGCCACGGCCCCCGGCGGCGCGCCGACCTCCTCGACCGCGCATCCCGCGAGGAGGAGCACGCCCAGCAGCACGGCCAGCCGGGCGAATCCGGTCATCCGTTGACGATGTAGAGCAGGATCAGCGCGACGACGATCACGATCACCGCCCGCACCGACCAGCGCACGAACCCGTCGAAGGTCCGCTCCTGCTCCTCGATGTCCATCCTGCCGGGCTCGTGCTCCGCCATCGATCCGCGCTCCCCTTCCGATTGCCGCGCAGCCCTAGCCCGGCGCGCCCGCGCTGTCACCAGGGCCCGGCGCCACCGGCTCGGGCGCGAGCGTCCAGCGCCACACGCCGTCCTCGTCCGCGCGCAACGCCTGCCCCAGGTGCATCAGATGGTTGAGGTGCGCCACCGCCTCCACCAGCGCGAGCCCGTACTCCCCCTCCTTGATCGGACGGCGGAAGAGCGGCGCGAAGCATCCCGCGGCCGTGCGCGGCTCCGTCAGCCAGCCCTTGAGCCGGTCGAGCGCCCCGTGATGGTTGTCGATCAGCTGCGCCAGCCGCACCGGCGCCCCGGTGAAGGGCAGGCCGTGCCCCGGCAGCACCAGGTGCCGCGGCGCCGCCACGCTGAGGAGCGTCTCGCAGGCCTCCAGCCAGTCCGCCAGCGGATCGGCCTCGGGCTCGGTCGCGTAGACCCCGATATTGGGCGAGATGCCCGGCAGGATCTGATCCCCCGCGAGCGCCAGGTCGTCCGACATCGACCAGAGCGTCAGGTGGTCGGCCGCGTGCCCGCCGCCGTAATGCACCATCCAGTCGCGCCCGCCCGCGGCGAAGGGCTCGCCATTCGCCACCCGCTCGAAGCCCAGCGGGATCGGATGCACCATGTCGGCGAAGTTGAACGGCCGCCCCGCGCGACGCGCCGCCAGCAGGTCGTCCTCCATCCCGGCCGCCCGCCAGAACGCCAGCGTGCGCGCGTCCGGCACCGCCTGCTCGTCCAGCACCAGCATCCGCGCCATCAGCCAGGAGGTGCGCGAGGCCGCGATCCGCGCGCCCCGCTCCGCGAACCATCCCGCCAGGCCCACATGGTCGGGGTGGTGATGCGTGACCAGCACCCGCTCCACCGGCCGGCCGCCCAGCGGCCCCGACAGCAGCGCCTCCCAGATCGCGCGCGTGCGGCCCGAATCGAACCCGGTGTCGACGATCGTCCACCCCGCCCCCTCGTCGAGCGCGTAGACGTTCACATGGTCCAGGGCCATCGGCAGCGGCAGGCGCATCCACAGCACGCCCTCCGCCACCTGGGTGGCCTCCCCCTCGGCGGGCGGCTCGGCGAACGGATGGCGGACCCCGCCGCCGGGCGCGCTCACGCCGCCAGGTCGCCCAGCGACAGGGCGTAGAGCCCCTCCGCCCCCGCGCGCGCCTGCGCCAGGAGGCCCTGATGCTCGGGCAGCATCCGCCCGATGTAGAACGCCGCCAGATGCCGCCGCGGCCCCTCCGCCCCGCCCGCCTTCTCGGCGAGCGCGGCCCGCAGGTGGAAATGCCCGCCCAGCACCCGCGCGAAGGCCCGCAGGTAGGGGACCGCCCCGGCGAACCGGTCGCGCATGTCCTGGGCCAGCAGGGTCTCGGTCGCCTCGCGCAGGTTCTCGGCCGCCTCGAACACCGCTTCCGCGTCGGCCGCCCAGGATCCCTTGGCCGCGTCCGCCGTCGCGCAGATCTCGTCGATCAGGGCGAAGGCCGCCTCGCCCCCGTCCGCCATCTTGCGCGCCACGAGGTCCATCGCCTGGATGCCGTTGGTGCCCTCGTAGATCGCCGTCACCCGCACGTCGCGGCTGTACTGCGCGGCGCCCGTCTCCTCGATGAAGCCCATGCCGCCGTGGACCTGCACCCCCTCGGTCGCGACCTCCATGCCCACGTCGGTGCCGAACGCCTTGGTGATCGGCGTGAGAAGCGCGGCCCGCGCCGCGCCAGGCCGGATCGCCCGTCGCGGTGGTCATGTCGATCGCCACCGCGTTGGACAGCGCGATCGCGCGGGCCGCGAACGTGTCGGCCTTCATCCGGGTCAGCATCCGGCGCACGTCCGCGTGCTCGGCGATGGCGCCCGAGCCCTCGGCCTTCCCCTGCCGCCGGTCCAGCGCATAGGCCAGCGCGTGCTGGTAGGCGCCCTCGGCCACGCCGATCCCCTGCACGCCCACGCCCAGGCGCGCGTTGTTCATCATGGTGAACATCGCCGCCATGCCCCGGTGCGGCTCGCCGATCAGCCAGCCCGTCGCGCCGTCGTACTGCATCACCGCGGTCGGCGAGCCGTGCAGCCCCATCTTGTGCTCCAGGCTCACCACCTTGAGCGAATTGGCGACCCCCGCGTTGCCGTCCGCGTCGGGGATGTTGCGCGGCACCATGAACAGGCTGATCCCCCGCGTGCCCTCCCCCGCATCGGGCAGCCGCGCCAGGACCAGATGGCAGACGTTCGACGAGAAATCGTTGTCCCCCCAGGAGATGTAGATCTTCTGCCCGGTGACCCTGTAGGTCCCGTCGCCCTGCGGCTCGGCCTTGGTCCGCAGCGCGCCCACGTCCGATCCCGCCTGCGGCTCGGTCAGGTTCATCGTCCCGCACCACTCCCCGGCGATCAGCTTGGGCAGGTAGAGCGCCTTGATCTCGTCCGACGCATGGGCCTCCAGCGCCTCGATCTGACCCTGCGTCATCAGCGGGTTGAGCTGCAGCGACAGGCAGGCGGTCGCCATCATCTCGTTCACGGCCGTCGTCACCGTCATCGGCAGGCCCATGCCGCCGTATTCCTGGGGCGCCGCCATCCCGACCCAGCCGCCCTCGGCGATGGCGCGGAAGCCCTCGCCGAACCCGTCCGGGGTGCGCACCACGCCGTTCTCCAGCCGCGACCCCTGCACGTCGCCGACCCGCTGCAGCGGCGCCAGCACCTCCTCGCAGAGCTTGCCCGCCTCCGCGAGGATCGCCGCCACGGTGTCCTCGTCCGCGTCGGCGAAGCGCGCCGTCGCCGTCACCTGCGCGAGGTCCACGACCTTCGCCGAGCAGGAAGGCGTACTCCGGGACGGGGGCGCGATAGGGCATGGGCGGACCTCGGGCGGCTACCACTGGATGGCGGCACGGTAACGGGCGCATCGCGCGATCCACCGGAACGCAGCGTCACGGGAGGAAGGGACCGACCATGCCCAGCGCGCGCCTCTCGGCCCGGACGCGTCGCCGAGGCCGCCGCGATCCTCGCCGCCGGCGGCCTCGTCGCCATCCCGACCGAGACCGTCTACGGCCTCGCCGCCGACGCGCGGAACGGCGTCGCCGTCGCCCGCGTCTTCGCCGCCAAGGGCCGGCCCGCCTTCAACCCGCTCATCGTCCACGTCGCGCGCGCGGCGGACGGCCTTCGCCCTCGGGCGAGGCCGGGCCGGCCGCGCGCGCCCTGGCCGCCGCCTTCTGGCCCGGCCCCCTCACCCTCGTCCTGCCGCTGCGCCCGGGCGGGGGCCTCGCGCCCCTGGTCACCGCCGGGCCTCGGCACCGTGGCGCTGCGCGTGCCCGCCGGCCCTCTCGCCGGCCCGCTCCTCGCGGCGCTCGGCGCGCCGCTCGCCGCGCCGTCCGCCAATCCCTCGGGCCGCATCAGCCCCACGACCGCCGCGCACGTGGCCGCCGGGCTCGGCGGGCGCATCGACGCGATCCTCGACGGCGGGCCCTGCGCCGTCGGGCTCGAGAGCACCATAATCGGCCTCGCCGGGCCGCCGACCCTCCTGCGCGAGGGCGGCATCCCCCGCGAGGCGATCGAGGCCGTCATCGGGCGGCTCGCCCTCCCCGGCCCCGGCATCGCCGCGCCGGGACAGCTCGCCTCGCACTACGCCCCGCGCGGCCCGGTCCGGCTCGGGGCCGCCGGGCCCGGACCGGGCGAGGCGATGCTCGGCTTCGGCCCCGTGCCGGGCGATCTGACCCTCAGCGCGGCGGGCGACCTGACCGAGGCGGCGGCCAATCTCTTCGGCCATCTCCACGCCCTCGACGATGGCCGCCCCCTCGCGGTGGCCCCGTCCCCGAGCGGGGCCTCGGGCGCGCCATCCTCGACCGCCTGCGCCGCGCCGCGGCCCCGCGCTAGGCCCGCCCGGCTAGGCCCGCCCGGCTAGGCCCGCCCTGCCGCCGCCGACAGGCCTCCCGGGTCCACCCCCAGCACCGCGAGCGCCGCGGCCCATTTGGCCTCGTCCGGCAAGTCGAAGACCAGGCGCGGCGTCGGCGGCGCCACCAGCCAGCCGTTGCCCGCCAGCTCGCCCTCCAGCTGCCCGCCGGACCAGCCGGCATAGCCCAGCGCCACCAGCGCCCGCTTCGGGCCCGCGCCCGCGGCCATCTCCTCGAGCACGTCGCGCGTCGCCGTCATCGCGAACGCCTCGCCCACCCGCTTGGTCGAGACGTCCCCGTCCCAGTCCGGCGAGTGCAGGACGAAGCCGCGCCCGGGCTCGACCGGCCCGCCCATGTGCACCTCCACGTCGGGACAGCCGCGCACCGGAAGGTTCAGATGCTCGGCCAGGTCGCGCAGGGCCATGTCGGCCGAGGGCTTGTTCACCGTCAGGCCCATCGCCCCGCCCTCGGAATGGGCGCACACGAAGATCACCGCGCGCTCGAACCGCGCGTCGGCCATGCCCGGCATGGCGATCAGGAGGGAGCCGGTCAGGTCCTGCACGCCCCTGCCTGACACCGCGCGCCCCGCGCGATCAAGCGGAACCCGCGCGCCGCCGGCGGATGCGCGCCGCGGCGGCGACCGAGGCGGTGGTCCACAGCACCAGCGCCAGCAGCAGCACCCCGCCCGCGAACAGGCCGAACGCCCCCGCCATCGCCGGCACCCCGCCCGGCAGGACCGCGGCCAGCGGCCCCGCCGCCGCCCCGCATCGCCGGCAACATCGTCACCGCGAAGAGGCCCGCCGCCCCGGCCAGCAGCGCGCCGCCCATGACGCCC
Organism: uncultured Alphaproteobacteria bacterium; assembly: GCA_963832275.1. Classification (GTDB taxonomy): domain Bacteria; phylum Pseudomonadota; class Alphaproteobacteria; order Rhodobacterales; family Rhodobacteraceae; genus Hasllibacter. Next base: position 1,484,891 of record CAWHTQ010000019.1, on the reverse strand, counting down.
GCCGCCCCGCCCCGCCGCGAGAACGCCCGCCGGATCGACGCGTTCATCCGCGCCGCGTCCTGCTGCATCGCCATCAGCGCCGGCACCACCAGGAGCACCAGCACCATCCCGAAGCCCAGCCCGTAGACCAGCGTGATCACCGTCGGCTTGAGGAACTGCGCCTGCGCGCTGCGCTCGAACAGGAGCGGCGCCAGCCCCAGCACCGTCGTCAGCGTGGTCAGGAGCACGGGGCGCAGCCGGTCGGCCGTGCCCTCCACGATCGCCGGCACGATGCCCGCGCTCGGCCGCGCGCTCGTCGATCGTCGTGACCAGCACGATCGAATCGTTGATCACGATCCCCGTCATCCCGATCAGGCCCACGACCGAGAACATCGACAGCGGCACGTCCCAGGCCGCGTGCCCGTAGATCGTGCCGACCAGCCCGAACGGGATGATCGCCATGATCACCGCGGGCCGCGTCCAGGACGCGAAGATCCACGCCAGCACCAGGTAGATGCCCAGCAGGCAGAACCCGAACCCCAGGGCCGCGTCGCTCAGGAACGTCGCGCTCCTGCTCGGCCAGCCCGGTCAGCTCGGAGGCCACGCCGAACCGCGTCTCCAGCGCCGGCAGCAGCGTCTCCTCCAGCGCGGTCGTCACCGCCTGCGCCGCCACCGGGTCGTCCTCGCTCACGTCCCCGGTGACCGAGACCACGCGCAGCCCGTTCTCCCGCCTTATGGTGCCGAAGCCGGTGCGGCTCTCCACCGTCACGATGTCGGCCAGCGGCACGTAGTCGCCCGGCCTCCGTGCGCATCATCGTCCGGTCCAGGAAGTCCGCCGTCAGCTCGCCCTCGGGCAGCTCGACCCGCACGGTCGCCGAACGCTGCCCGACCGGGAAGGTCGCCGCCTCGATCCCGCCCAGCCGGTCGCGCAGCGTGCGCCCCAGCGTGCCGATGTCGAAGCCCAGCGCCCGCCCCTGGGGCGTCAGGTCCAGGATCAGCTCCTCCTTGTCGTAGGCCAGCGTGTCCGACAGCGCCGAGACCACCGGGTACGCGCCCAGATCGGCCTTCAGCGCCTCGGCCGCCGACTTCAGCACCGCCGTCTCCGCCCCGTAGAGCCGCACCGACAGCGCGTCGCCCCCCGGCCCCGAGCGCCAGCCGCGGAAGCTCACCGTCTCGGTCAGGGGGGTCTGGCGCACCTCGTCCTGCAGGTCGGCGACGAAGGCGAAGCTGGAATAGGGCCGCAGGTCCGCGTCGATCAGCTCGATCGCGATGGAGCCGAGCAGGTCCTCGTCGCGGTCGCCGTCCAGCGGCCGGCCGGTGTTCCCGCCCACCTCGGCCAGCGCGTAGGTCACCGGGCTGCGGCCGTGCTCGGCCTCGTAGCGCGCCGCCACGGCCTCGGTCGCGCGCTGCAGCTCGCGCATCATCTCCAGCGCGTCGGCGCGGCCGGCCCCCGGCAGCATCGCGAAGTTGCCCGAGACGCTCCCCTCCTCGGGCGCGTTGAAGAAGCGCCACTGCACCCCGCCCGAGACGAACAGCGCCGCCTGCGACGCCAGCAGCAGGATCGCGCCCGCCAGCACCGCGTAGCGCGCCCGCACCACCAGCCGCATCAAGGGGCACGAAGAGCCGCGTCCGCCCCGCGTCGAACGCCGCGTTCACCCCGCGCGAGGGCAGGTCGTACCAGTCCGCGCGCATCGCCACCGCCGCCCGCCGCTTCCATCCGCGCGGCAGCACGAGGAACGCCCCCGCCGGCACCGCCGCCCCGATCGCCGCCGCCCGCAGCGCCGCCGGATCGCCCCAGGCCGACGGCGCGAGCGCCCCGGCCGCGGCCAGCCCCGCCGCCGCCCCCGCCGCCAGGACCGCGCCCGCCGCCAGCGCCATGTTCCATGCGCTTCCCCGCCCGCCCGCGCCCAGCGCGTGCACCATGTGCCGCGGTAGGATCAGGAAGCACTCCACCAGGCTCGCGGCCAGCACGGCGATCACCGTGAACGGAATATCCGCGATCAGGTTGCCGAACCGCCCCCCCACGGCGACCAGCCCGAAGAACGCGATCACCGTCGTCACCGTGGCAGAGAACACCGGCGCCGCCATCTTGATCGCCGCGTTCTCCGCCGCCGTCACCGAGTCCTCGCCCAGGACCCGGTGGCGCCAGTCGGCGTGCTCGCCCACCACGATCGCGTCGTCCACCACGATCCCGAGCGTGATGATCAGCGCGAAGAGCGAGATCATGTTGATCGTCAGCCCGCCCAGCCACATCAGCGCGATCGCGGACAGGAGCGCGACTGGGATGCCCGCGGCCACCCAGAACGCCGTGCGCGCGTTCAGGAACAGGAACAGGAGCGCCACCACCAGCGCCAGCCCCATCACCGCGTTGTCCACCAGGATGCCGATCCGCCCCGTGATCGCCTCCGAGCGCGTGCGGATCAGGTCGATCGTCACCCCCTCGGGCAGCGTCGCCTCCACCGCCGCGGCGGCCGCCTCCACGTCCTCCTGGATGCCGATCGCGTCGCCGGCGGCCGACCGGTCCACGCGCAGGCTCACCGCCGGGTCCGCGCCCGCGAAGTAGGACCGCCCCCGGTCCGCCCCGAGCGGGATCACCCGCGCCACCTCCCCCACGGTCAGGGCCGCGCCGTCCGCCTCCGAGCGCAGCGCGATGCCCGCGATCGCCTCCGCCGACCGGCGCTCGGCCCCGGTGCGCACCCGCGCGGTGCCGCCCGCCACGTCCCCCGCCGGATCGGCGGTCACCTCGCGCCCGACCGCCTCGGCGATCTCGCGCAGGCTCACGTCGTTGCGCATCAGGGCGGCGGGGCTCACCTCCACCACCGTCTCCGGGTCGGCCACGCCGCGGATCGTCACCCGCGTCACCCCGGCGGCGAAGAGGCGCGCGGTGAACTCGTCCGCGAACCGCCCAAGCTGCTCGGCCTCCACGGGCCCCGAGATCACCACGTCCGTCACCCGGTCGCGCCAGATGCCGCGCCGCACCTGCGGCTCCTCGGCCGCCTCGGGCAGCTCGCCGATCCCGTCCACCGCGGCCTGCACGTCGGCCTCGGCGCGCGCCATGTCCCAGCCGGGCTCGAAATCCACCGCGATCCGCGCGCTGCCCTCCGAGGAGGTCGCCTCGGTCGCCTCCACCCCCTCCACGCCCACGATCGCGGGCTCCAGGAGCTGCACGATCGCGCGGTCCACGTCCTCCGCCCCCGCGCCCTCCCAGGTCACCGAGACGTCGACCTGCTCCACGATCACGTCCGGGAAGAACTGCGCCCGCATCCGCGGGACCGCCGCGATCCCCGCGGCCAGCAGCACCACCAGCAGCAGGTTCGCCGCCGTCCGGTGCCGCGCGAAATAGCTCAGGATGCCGCGCGCGCGGGCCGGGGGCGCCCTCATCCGCCCATCCGCCCCTCGAGGCGCGCGACCGTCGCGCTGGGCACGGCCTCCTCGCGCAGCTGCGCCAGCACGCGGGCCTTCGCCTCCGCCGGCATCCGCCCCCCCTCCACGAAGGCGATCAGGCGCGCGCGCCGCTCCGCGTCGAGCTGCACCGTCTCCGGCTCCGGCGCCGCCTCGGGCACCGGCGCGCCCCGCCGCTGCGGCTCCACCCGGATGCCCGCGCCCAGGAGGGGCGAGCGCTCGGTCACGATCTCGCGCCCGGCCAGGGCCGGCGCCCGGACGATCACGTCGTCCCCCTGCCGGCGCAGGATCTCCACCGCCCCGGCCTCCAGCCGGTCGTCCGCGCCCAGGACCAGCACCCCGCCGGCCGCGTCGACCGCCCCCGCCGGCAACAGCGCCGCGCCGGCCAATGGCGGCTCGGTCACGCGCACGGTCACGAAATCCCCCGGCCGCAGCCCCGCCGCCCCCTCCAGCGCCGCGAACAGGAGGCGCCCCGTGCGCCCGTCCTCCACCGCCGCGCCCTCGCGCACGATCCGCCCCGCCGCCGACAGGTCGATCCCCGCCACGCCCAGCGAGACGTCCACCACCGCGCCCGCCCGCGGCAGGCGCGCGTACTGCGCCGCGGAGACGCGGAACGCGACCTCCAGGGCCGTCGGATCGATCAGCTCCGCGAGCTTCTCCCCGCCCGAGACCAGGCCCCCGGCCGTCGCCGACACCTCCGCCAGGATCCCGTCGAACGCCGCCGTCACGTCCAGGTCGGCGCGCTCGCGCTCCGCCTCGGCCACGTCGATCGCGGCGCGCTCCTCGGCCACCCGCGCGCGGTCGAGGCGCGTCTCACCGCTCGCCACCGCCTGCCGCCGCACCAGCACCGCCTGCCCCGCCGAGGACGCGGCCAGGTCCGCGGTCTCGACCGCCGCCTGCGTGCCCACGCCCCGCTCGGCGAGGTCGCGCGCGCGCTCGGCCGCCCGCTCGCGCAGCGCCGCCTGCTCCTCGGCGGCGCGCATCTCGTCGCGGGCCAGCGCCAGGGTGCGCTCGGCGTCGCGCGTGTCGGCGGCGGCGGCGGCCGCGTCGGCGCGCGCCCGCGCCAGGGCCGCCTCCGCCTCGGCCGGGTCGATCCGCGCCACCACCTCGCCGGCGCGCACCGCCCCGCCCTCGACCATGGCCGGGGACAGCTCCACCACCCGCCCGCCCGCCGGCGCGCGCAGCTCCAGGAACCGCGCCGCGCGCAGCTCGCCGAACGCGGTCAGGACGGGCACGACCTCGCCGGGCTCCAGGAGCGTCACCGGCGCCGCGAACACCCGCTCGCGCGCCGGGCGGGCGCGCTCCTCGCGCCCGGCGCGCTCCTCCACCGCGGCGGCCAGGATCGCGCCGCCCCAGGCCAGCAGCCCGAGGGTCAGCGCCATCAGCGTGACGCCCAGCAATGTCCGTCCGATGAATCGCATGGCGGCGAGGTCCCCGATCCCGTGAGCATATAGACCGCCCGCCGCGGCGCACCATCGAGGCCCGCCCCGGCGCGGGGTCACTTTCGCTTCAGGTGCTCCTCCAGGCGCGGCATGATCTCGACGAAGTTGCAGGGCCGGTGCCGATAGTCGAGCTGCGCGCCCAGGATGCCGTCCCACGCGTCGCGGCAGGCCGAGGGGCTGCCCGGCAGCGCGAACAGGTAGGTGCCCCGCGCCACCCCCCCGCAGGCGCGCGACTGGACCGCGCTGGTGCCGATCTTCTCCATGGAGACGATGGTGAAGATCGTGCCGAACGCGTCGATCTCCTTCTCGTAGACGTCGCGATGCGCCTCCACCGTGACGTCCCGCCCCGTCAGGCCGGTGCCCCCGGTCGACAGGATAACGTCGATCCCCGGATCCGCGCACCAGTCCCGCAGGCGCGCGGCGATCCCCGCCCGGTCGTCGCGCACGATGTCCCGCGCCGCCAGGACGTGCCCCGCGCCCTCCAGTCGCTCCACCAGCACGTCGCCCGAGCGGTCGTCCCCCGCCCCCCGCGTGTCCGACACCGTCAGCACCGCGATCCGCACCGGCACGAACGCGCGGCCCTCGTCGATCCGGCCCATCACGCGCCCTCCAGCAGCAGGTCGCGGATCGCCTGTAGGTCGGCCCAGGCGTCGCGCTTGCGCTCCGGGCTGCGCAGCAGGTGGGCGGGGTGGAAGGTCGGGATCGCGGTCACGCCGCCCGCCTCCATCCGGGTGCCGCGCAGCCGGGCGATCCCGGTCCGCCCGGTCAGGGCCCCGAGCGCCGCGTTGCCCATCGGCACCACGACCCGCGGCGCGGCCAGGGCCACGTGCCGGCGGGCGAACGGCGCCAGCATCGCCATCTCCTCCGGGCTCGGCGCCCGGTCCCCGGGCAGGCGCCAGGGCAGGACGTCCGCGAGGTAGACCGACCGCGCGGGGTCCGGGTCGGCCCGGTCCCGCCCGATCGCGGCCAGCATCCGGTCCAGGAGCTGCCCGGCCGGGCCGGCGAAGGGACGGCCTGCGCGGTCCTCCTCCCGCCCCGGCGCCTCGCCCAGGATCATCAGAGGCGCGCCCGGCGTGCCGTCCGCGAACACGAGGCTGCGCGCCCCGCGGCGCAGGTCGCAATGCGGATAGGCCTCCAGCGCCGCCCGCAGCGCCGGCAGGTCCGCCGCCCCGGCCGCGGCGCGCTCGGCCGCCGCGACCGCGTCGGGCAGGTCTCCCCGGCGCCGGCCGCGCGGGCGGGGCGGGCCGGGCCGCGCCCTGCCCGGCGGCGGGCTCCGGCGCGGCGGCCGCGGCGGGCGCCCCGGCGCCCGGTCCGGCAGGGCGGTGCGATCCACCGGCGCCTCGAGGATCGCCTCGTCCGCCCCGCACTCCACGAGCCATTCGAGCGCCGCCCGCGCCGCCGCCGGGCTCATCGCGCCCGCGTCCATCGTGCCGATCGCCATGCCGCCCGGGTTAGGCCCGCCGCGGCCCGCCGGCAAGCGCCCCGGCCTTGCGGGCGGGTGTTGCGCGGGGCACACCCGGAGCGCGCGGCCGATGCGCATGGGATGCGCATGGGATGCGCATGCCCCGTGCATCCCCCGCGCAGGGGGTTCGGAGGAGTCCGCGAATGACCTCGATCGCCGCCAAGGACCTCCTCGGGATCGAGCGCCTGACCCCGGCCGAGATCACCGCCATCCTCGACCTCGCCGACCATTACGCGGCCGCCCGCCGCGGCGACGCCCTGCGCGGCCTCACCCAGATCAACATGTTCTTCGAGAACTCGACCCGCACCCAGGCCAGCTTCGAGATCGCCGGCAAGCGCCTGGGGGCCGACGTCATGAACATGGAGATGCGCACCTCCTCCGCCTCCAAGGGCGAGACCCTGATCGACACCGCCCTCACCCTCAACGCGATGCGCCCCGACCTCATCGTCGTGCGCCATCCCATGTCCGGAGCCGTCGATCTCCTTGCCCAGAAGGTCGAGGCCGCGGTCCTCAACGCCGGCGACGGGCGCCACGAGCATCCGACCCAGGCGCTGCTCGACGCGCTGACGATCCGCCGCGCCAAGGGCCGGCTGCACCGCCTGACGGTCGCCATCTGCGGCGACGTCGCCCATAGCCGGGTGGCGCGCTCGAACATCCTCCTCCTGGGGCGGATGGAGAACCGGGTGCGCCTGATCGGCCCGCCCACGCTCCTGCCGCCGGGCGCGGAGGAGCTCGGGGTGGAGGTCACGACCGACATGGAGAAGGGGCTGGAGGGCGCCGACGTGGTGATGATGCTGCGGCTCCAGAAGGAGCGCATGGAGGACGGGCTGATCCCGTCGGAGCGCGAGTACTTCCATCGCTACGGCCTGGACGCGGCCAAGGTTTCGCATGCGAAACCCGACGCCATCGTCATGCATCCCGGCCCCATGAACCGCGGGGTGGAGATCGACGGCCTGCTGGCCGACGACATCAACCGCTCCGTCATCCGCACCCAGGTGGAGATGGGGGTCGCGGTCCGCATGGCCGCGATGGACCTTCTCGCCCGCGGCGCGCGCGAGAGGGCGGCGGCATGACCCCGGACGTGCTGGAGGTCCGCGCCGGCGAGGGGGACGTGCTGCGCCTCTTCCGCGTGGCCGACGGGCCGGAGGGCGCCGCCCTGCGCGCGCGCGGCGCGGCGGCGCTGCCCGGCGCCCTGCCCGACCCCGACCTGCGCCCGGACCGGGCGGTCGTCCTGCGCACCGCCGATCTGGGCGGCATGAGCCTGCCCGGCTACCTCTCCGAGGGCTTCGACGCGCCCGACCCGGAGCTGATGCGCGCCTCGGACGCGCTGCGCGGCGTCCAGGGCACGCTCCTCCTCGCTGCCCGCCTCCGCGCTCGGCCCGCGCCCCCGGCGCCTCGCCCCCACGGCCGCGTTGGAGCCTCTGGCCGCGCTGCGCCTCACGGGCGCGCCCGGCCCGGCCCCGGCCCTCGGGACCGCCCACGACGCCGCGGCCGAGCCCGCGCTGCCCCCCGCCGCCGCCCCGCAGGGCCGCCGCCTCTCCCGCCCGGTCGCCACCTGGATCGCGCTCGCCGCCCTGGCCCTCGCCGCCCTCCTCGTCGTCGGCTGGGCGCTGGCGTGAGCGTCACCACCTTCACCAACGCCCGCCTGATCGACCCCGAGGCCGGCACCGAGACGCTCGGCCACCTCACCGTGCAGGACGGGATCGTCGCGCGCATCGGCGGCCCCGAGCCGCGCACCGGCGCGCGCGTCGATTGCGGCGGCCTCGCGCTCGCGCCCGGCATCGTCGACCTCTGCGTCAAGGTCGGCGAGCCCGGCGAGCGCCACAAGGAGGGGTTCCGCTCCGCCGGGCGGGCGGCGGCGGCCGGCGGCGTGACCACCATCGTCACCCGCCCCGACACCACGCCGGCGATCGATTCCCCCGAGGCGCTCGCCTTCGCCCGCGCGCGGGCCGCCGAGCGCTGCGGCGTGCGCGTGCGGCAGATCGCGGCCCTCACCCGCGGCCGCGACGGCGCCGAGATGACCGAGATCGGCTTCCTCCTGGACGCCGGCGCGGTCGCCTTCTCCGATTGCGACCGCGTCGTGCCCACGCGCGTCCTGCGCCATGCCATGCGCTACGCCGCCGACCTGGGCGGCCTCGTCATCGCCCACCCGCAGGACCCCGACCTCTCGCGCGGGGACGCGGCCTCCGGCGCCTTCGCCACGCTCCGGGGCCTGGCCGGCGTGCCCGCCATCGCCGAGCGCATGGGGCTGGAGCGCGACCTCGCCCTCGTGGAGCTGACAGGGGCGCGCTACCACGCCGATCAGGTCACCACCGCCGGCGGCGTCGCCGCGATCGCGCGGGCCAAGGCCGCCGGCCTCGACGTGACCGCCGGCACCTCCATCCACCATGTCACGCTCAACGCGCTCGACGTCGGCGACTGGCGCACCTTCTTCAAGGTCAAGCCCCCCCTGCGCGACGAGGACGACCGCCGCGCCACCGTCGAGGCGCTGCTGGGCGGCACCATCGACACGCTGTCGAGCTTCCACACCCCGCAGGACGAGGAATCCAAGCGCCTCCCCTTCGAGGCCGCGGCCTCCGGCGCCGTGGGGCTGGAGACGCTCCTGCCCGCCGCGCTGCGCCTCCTGCACGCGGGGCAGGCTTCGCTCGCGGACCTGTTCCGGGTCATGGCCCTGAACCCAGCGCGGCGGCTCGGGCTGCCGCAGGGGCGTCTGGCCGAGGGCGCGCCCGCGGACCTCGTCCTGCTCGACGAGCACGCGCCCTTCGTGGTGGACCGCTTCGCGCTGCGCTCGAAATCCAAGAACACGCCCTTCGACGAGGCCCGCATGCAGGGGCGCGTGCGCGGCACCTGGGTCGCCGGCGCGCGCGTCTTCCCCGAGGGCGCGCCCGATGCCTGAGCTGGTCACGCCCCCCGCCCTGCTCGCCCTGACGGCGCTCGCCGCCTACCTGCTGGGCGCCGTGCCCTTCGGCATCGTCATGGCGCGGCTCTTCGGCCTGGGGAACCTGCGCGCCGTCGGCTCGGGCAATATCGGCGCGACCAACGTGCTGCGCACCGGCTCGAAGCCCGCCGCGGCGCTGACCCTGATCCTCGACGCGGCCAAGGGCGCCGTCGCCGTCCTGGCCGCCCGCGCGGCGCTGGCGGAGGACGCGGCGCAGGTCGCGGGCCTCGCCGCCTTCGCAGGGCATTGCTATCCGGTGTACCTGGGCTTCCGGGGCGGCAAGGGGGTCGCGACCTTCCTCGGCACGGTGCTGGCCCTGGCCTGGCCCGTCGGGCTCGCCGCCTGCGCCACCTGGGCGGCGGCGGCGGCGCTCGGGCGCCTCTCCTCCGCGGCGGCGCTCGCGGCGGCGGCGCTGGCGCCGCTCTGGGCGGTCCTTCTGGGGCGGGCGGACGCCGCGCCGCTGCTGGCGGTGCTGGGCGCCTTGATCTGGGTGCGCCACGGCGCGAACATCGGCCGCATCCGCGCCGGCACCGAGCCGCGCATCGGCGCGAAGTGAGGAGATCGCGATGGGACCGTCCGACGCCGTCCGCCGCTGCCTGACATCCGGCTACGCCGCCTTCTCGGGCCGCGCGCGGCGGTCCGAATTCTGGTGGTTCGCGCTCTTCGCGGCGCTCATGAACGCGCTCGCGGCGCAGATCGACGCGATGCTCGGATGGGGCTCGGCGGGGCTCGTCGCCGAGGAGGGGGGCGCGATCACCGCCGCGTCGGCCTGGATCGCGATGGGGCCGGTCGGCACGTTGACCGGCCTGATCCTCGTGATCCCCAACATCGCCGTGGCGGCGCGGCGGCTGCACGACGCCGGCCGGTCGGGTTGGTGGCTGTTCGTGCTGCTGGTCCCGCTCGTCGGGTTCCTGATCCTGCTCTGGTTCTGGACCCGCCCGTCCGATCCCGAACCGAACCGCTTCGGCCCGCCGCCCGGAGCGGACCGCCCCGCCTCGGACGGCCCCCGCGCGGCGGGCTAGTAGCTGAACGCGTCGTAGATCGGCGCGAGCCGCCCGCCCCATTCGCCGCGATACCGCTCCAGCAGCACGTCCGCCGGGGTCATGCCGGTCTCCAGCGTCTCGTGCACCGCGTTCAGGAAATGGCTCTCGTCCGGCACCAGCCCGCCCGCCCCCGGCCGCGCCCGGGCCTTCAGCCCCGCATCGGCGATCGCGACGACCTCGCGCGCCAGGTCGTGCAGCTTCACCCCGTTCGCCTCGCCCTCGAGCGCGCCGGTGGACGCCGCCAGGCGCAGCCCCTCGCGCGTGTCGGCGTCCCAGCCCTTCGCGAGGTCCCAGGCCGCGTCCAGCGCGCCCTCGTCGTAGGTCAGCCCGACCCACAGCGCCGGCAGCGCGCAGAGCCGCCGCCACGGGCCGCCATCGGCCCCGCGCATCTCGATGAACCGCTTGAGCCGCGCCTCGGGGAACACCGTCGTCAGATGGTCGGCCCAGTCCGAGAGGGTGGGCTTCTCGCCCGGCAGCGCCGGCAGCTCGCCGCGCAGGAAGTCGCGGAACGACTGGCCCAGCGCGTCGACATACGTCCCGTCGCGGTAGACGAAGTACATCGGCACGTCCGCGACCCAGTCGGCCCAGGCCTCGAACCCGAAGCCCTCGTCGAAGACGAAGGGCACCATCCCGGTGCGCGCCGCGTCCAGGTCCTGCCAGATCCGCGCGCGCCAGGACTTCAGCCCCGTGACCTCCCCCTCGAAGAAGGGCGAGTTGGCGAAGAGCGCGGTTGCGACGGGCTGCAGCGCCACCGCCACGCGCATCTTCTTCACCATGTCCGCCTCGGACCCGAAGTCGAGGTTGACCTGCACGGTGCAGGTGCGGCGCATCATCTGCCGCCCGTGGGTGCCGACCCGGCCCATGTAGGCGTCCATCAGCTTGTAGCGCCCCTTGGGCATCAGGGGCATCTGCTCGTGAGTCCACTCGGGCGCGGCGCCCAGGCCGATGAAGCCCGCGCCCATCGGCTCGGCCACGGCCTTCACCTCGGCGAGATGGGCGTTCACCTCGTCGCAGGTCTCGTGGATCGTCTCCAGCGGCGCGCCCGAGAGCTCCAGGGCGCCGCCCGGCTCCAGCGACACGTTCGCCCCGGCGCGCTCCAGCCCGATCAGGTGCCCGCCCTCGCGCACCTCCGCCCAGCCGAAGCGGTCGCGCAGCCCCTCCAGCACGGCGCGGATCGACACCGGGCCGTCATAGGGCAGGGGCGCGTGGCCGTCGGTCAGGTAGCCGAACTTCTCGTGCTCGGTGCCGATGCGCCAGTCCGCCGGCGGCTTGCATCCGTCCGCCAGGTACTGCGCGAGCTGCGAGGCGTCCTCGATCGGCCCGCCGCCGGACTGGGGTATCGACATGGGGCACCTCCGCTCGGGAGCGAAGGGGTGCGGCGGCTCCGGAGGGAAGTCAATCGGCCCTCAGTGATGCGTGAGCGCCGCCCGCGCCGCCCGCTCGGACGGGCGCTCCCAGAGCGTGACCGCCGCCCGCCCGCCCCGCGTCAGCTCGTTGAGGAGGCGCCCCGTCTCCAGGCCCGGCAACGCGGCGAACGCGCCCAGGAGGGCGTCCGCCCCGGCCGCGCTCACGGGAACGTGCAGCGCGCCCTCCGGCCCGGTCATCACCCAGACCGGCCCCGGACGCGCCGACGGGTCGAGGTCGAGCCGCCGCAGGTCGTCCAGCGCCAGCGCCCCGCCGTCCAGCGGGCCCATGTAGACGATGCGCCGCTCGTCCACGCGCACCACGCCCGGACCGTCCGCGCCGCGGTCGAAGCGCAGCCGCTGCACCCCCGCCAGGAGGATCGCGGCGCCCAGGATCAGGGTCGCCCCGCCGACCCACACGATCAGGCCCACGCCCGACGCCCACCATAGGCCCAGCGCGACCAGCGCCCCGCCGACGATCACGTCCCGCCATCGTCGGAGCGCCGCGCGCGCCGCGGGCCGGATCACGCCCAGTCCCCCAGCCGCGCCTGCCACAGCGTCAGGGCGGCCACCGCCGCCGTGTCCGCCCGCAGGACCCGCGGGCCGAGCGAGACCGCGTGGCCCATCCCCGAGAGCCGCGCCCGCTCGTCCTCGCTCCAGCCGCCCTCCGGCCCGATCACGATCCCGGCCGGCCCGGCCGGCACGGCCTCCCAGCCCGCCGCCGGCCCGGCCAGCGCCTCGTCGCAGAACACCAGGGCGCGCCCCGCCTCCCATCCGTCCAGCATGTGGCCCAGCGGCGCCAGTTCCTCGACCTCGGGCACGAAGGTGCCGCCGCATTGCTCCGCCGCCTCGACCGCGTGGGCCTGCATCCGCTCGCGCTTGAGGCGCTCGGCATTGGTCCGCGCCGTGCGCGCCGGCCGCACGCGCCGCGCGCCCAGCTCCGCCGCCTTCTCCACGATGAACGCCGTGCGCGCCGCCTTGATCGGCGCGAACACCAGGTCGAGGTCCGGCGGGACGCTCAGCCCGCGCGTGCGGGCGCCCACAGCCAGGACGCCGCCGCGCTTGCCGATCTCGGCGATGGTCGCGTCGTACTCGCCCGTGCGCCCGTCGAAGACGCGCAGCGCGTCGCCCGCGCCCCGCCGCATCACGCCCGACAGGTAATGCGCCTGCGCCCGATCCAGGGGCGCCGCCTCGCCCTCCGCGAGGGGGGCGTCTATGTAGAGGCGCAGCCCGGACATGGAGGACCACATATGGCGCCGCCCCGCCACGTGCCAGGGACGGACGCGGCCGTCGCCGACGCGCCGCCGGGGAACTGGGTCGACGCCAGCGCCCCCGGGGCGTGGCGCCCCTATCTCCGCCTGTCGCGCGCCGACCGGCCGATCGGGACATGGCTCCTCCTCCTGCCCTGCTGGTGGGGCCTCGGCCTCGCGATGCTGGCCGGGGCGCCCCGACCCCTCGACGCGTGGATCTTCCTCGGCTGCGGCCTCGGCGCCTGGCTGATGCGGGGCGCCGGCTGCGTCTGGAACGACGTGACCGACCGGCACATCGACGCGGGCGTGGCGCGCACCCGGTCGCGGCCCATCCCCTCGGGCCAGGTCACGGTGCGCGCCGCGCTCCTCTGGCTCGCGGCGCAGGCGCTGCTGGCGTTCGGCATCCTCCTGACCTTCGGCCCCCTCGCCATCGCGCTGGGCGTGGCCTCGCTGGGTCTCGTCGCGATCTACCCGTTCGCCAAGCGCTTCACATGGTGGCCGCAGGTCTTCCTCGGCCTCGCCTTCAACTGGGGCGCCATGCTGGCCTGGGCCGCCCATGCCGGGGCGGTGCCGCCGGCCGCGCTCCTCCTCTACGCCGCCGGCATCGCCTGGACGCTGTTCTACGACACGATCTACGCGATGCAGGACGCCGAGGACGACGCGCTGATGGGCGTGCGCTCCACGGCCCGCCTCTTCGGGGAGGACGCCCGCCTCTGGCTGACCGGCTTCCTGGCCCTCACCGTCCTCCTGATGGCGGCGGCGGTGCTCGCCGCGCTGATGCCAGCGCGCGGACCGCTGGCGCTGGCGGTGGCGCTGGCGGGCCCCTGGGCGATGGGCTGGCACATGTGGGCGATCCTGCGGCGGCTGGACGAGCGCGATCCCGCCGCCTGCCTGCGGGCCTTCCGCGCCAGCCGGGACAGTGGCGCGCTGCCGGTCCTGGCCTTTGCGGCGGCGCTCCTGCTGGTGGCGTAATTGCCCCTCCGGGCGGCCGGGCCTAGTGTCCGCCGGCCGCCCCAGGAGAGGACCTTCGAATGCCCCGCGCCCTGCCGACCCTCGCCGCCTTCGTCCTCGCCGCCGCCGGCGCGGGGGGCGCTGCCGCCCTCGCCGCCCGCACGGTCGAGGCGCGCTCCCTGGCGGCGGTCGGCGCCGCCCTCGCGGACGAGGGCCTGGACTTCGCGAAGGTCTCGGTCGACGGGCTGATCCTCACCCTGACCGGCACGGCGCCGGACGAATCGCGCCGCTTCCGCGCGCTCAGCGTCGCGGGCGCCCAGGTCGATCCCGCCCGCATCCGCGACGCGCTCGCCGTCGAGGCGGCCGAGACCCTGCCGCCCCCGCGCTTCGGCCTGCAGGTCCTCCGCAACGAGGGCGAGATCTCGCTCATCGGCCTTGTGCCCGCGGGGATGGACCGCGCGGACCTCGCCGTCCGTGTCGCGGAGGCGACGGGCGCGCAGGTCGCCGACCTGCTGCAATCGGCCTCCTATGACGCGCCCGAAGGCTGGGACGCGGCCGTCGACTGGACCGTGGACGCCCTGCGCCGCCTGCCCCGCTCGCAGATCGGCATGACCGCGCGGCGGATCGAGGTCACGGCCGCCGCGGGCAGCGACGGCGAGCGCGGGATGCTCGAGACGGCCCTGGCGCGGACCCTGCCCGAGGGGACCTCCCTCGACCTCTCGATCTCCGCGCCGCGGCCGGTCCTGACGCCCTTCGCCCTGATCTTCCGGATCGAGGACGGCGCCGCGCGCTTCGACGCCTGCTCCGCCGACACCGATGAGGCGGCCCGCCGCATCCTGGCCGCCGGGCGCGCGGCCGGGGCGGCCGGCGCCGCGGAGTGCACGCTCGGCCTGGGCGTGCCCAGCCCCCGCTGGGGCGAGGCCGCCGAGGTCGCGATCCGGACCCTGGACGACCTCGGGGGCGGCACGCTGACCTTCTCCGGCGAGGCGGTGACCCTCCTGGGCGCCGCCGGCACGGCGCCCGCCGCCTTCGACGCCGCGGTGGGCGCGCTGGAGGCCGCCCTGCCGCCGGCCTTCGACCTGGAGGCGACGCTCCCCGCCGCGCCGGACGACGCCGCCGCCGGCCCGGCCGAGTTCACCGCCACCCGCGGCCCCGAGGGCCTGGTTCGCATGCGCGGCCGACTGCCCGACGAGCGCACCCGCGCCGCCGTGGGGGGCTCGCCGCGGCCCGGTTCGGCGCGGCGCAGGTCGACCTGCGCGCGCGCACCTCCGAGGATCTGCCCGGCGACTGGGGCCTCCTCGTGATGGCCGGTCTCGATGCCCTCGCGCGGCTGGAGACCGGCGCCCTGCGGATCGAGCCCGGCGCCGTGGACCTGCGCGGGCGCACCGGCGATGCCGGCGCCCAGGCCCTCATCGCGGCCTCCCTGACGGACGCGCTGGGCGCGGGCGCCGGCCTCGCGCTCGACGTGACCTACGACGCCGCGCTCGACCCGCTCGCCGCCCTGCCCTCCCCGGAGGAGTGCCTCGCCGACGTCCAGGCCGCCGCCGGGGCCGGCAAGATCACCTTCGCCCCCGGCAGCGCCGACATCGAGCCCGAGGGCCGCCGCACCGTGAGCCGCATCGCCGCGATCCTGAAGGGCTGCCCGGAGATGGCGGTCGCGGTCGCCGCCCATTCCGACAGTCAGGGACGCGAGGAGATGAACCTCGAGCTGAGCCAGGCCCGCGCCGATGCGGTGGCGGACGCCCTGCGCGGCCTGCGCGTCACCGATCAGGCCCTGATCGCGCGCGGCTACGGGGAGGCCCGGCCGATCGCCGACAACGGCACCGCCGAGGGCCGCGAGGCCAACCGGCGCATCGAGTTCGCGCTCGCCGATGCGCCGGGTCCGGGCGCGCCCGAGGCGGCCGTGGACGCCGCCGCGGAGTCGGAGTGACCGCTTCATGAACCGCACCGAGTTCGTGATCGTCACCGCGGCGATCCTCTTCGTCGCCTTCGCGATGGGATGGTTCGCCTGCTGGGTCGCCGGTCGCTTCGCCCGCGTCGGCCAATCCGAGCTGGGGGAGGTCGACCGCCTCGCGAGCCAGGTCCACGAGGCCGAGGAGCAGCGCGACGAGGCCGTGCGCTACTATCAGTCGCGCGAGAAGGAGCTGGAGAGCCGCGCCGCGCAGGCGAAGGCCGAGCTCGCGGCCGCGATGGAGGGGTTGCGCCAGGCGCGGACCGAGGCCGAGGATTTGCGCGCCCATATCGAGCGCGAGAACGCCGCGGGCTAGTCCGCTCGCCACCGGGCCAGGGCGTCCTCGTCGGCCGCCTTGGCGTCGACCCAGGCGGCCCCGTCCGCCCCGATCTCCTTCTTCCAGAACGGCGCGCGGGACTTCAGCCAGTCCATCAGGAACTCGGCCGCCGCGAACGCGTCCGCCCGGTGCGGCGCGGCGCAGGCGACGGCCATGATCGTCTCGCCCACCTCCAGCCGGCCGTGGCGGTGGACGACGGCCACGTCGAGCAGGCCGAACCGCTCGGACGCCTCGCCCGCGAAGCGCTCCATCGCCGCCTCGGTCATGCCGGGGTAGTGCTCGATCTCCATCGCCGCGAGGCCGCCGCCGCCGCGGACGATCCCGGCGAACCCGGCGACCGCGCCCACGTCCGGATCGCCCGCGCCGCACGCCGCGATCAGGGCGCCCGCGTCGAACGGCTCCACCTGCACGGCGACGCGCATCAGCCGCCGGTCATCGGCGGGAAGAACGCGACCTCGCGCACGCCGTCCAGCGGCGCGTCGAGGCCGGCCAGCACCTGGTCCACCGCCACGCGCACGGCGCCCATGTCGGCGAAGGCCGCCTCGTAGCGGACCTCGCGCGCGCGCAGCTCGTCCACCAGGTCGGCCACGGTCGCGGCCGAGGTCTCGACCTCCTCGCGCCCCCGCCCGATGCGCTCGCGCACCCAGGCGAAGTAGAGCACCCTCACGACGCCTCCCCCAGATAGGGCCGCGCCTTGCGGAAATAGTCCCAGCCGGTGATCCCGGTCAGCAGCGCCGCGCCCCAGAGCGCGACGATGCCGATCCAGTAGGTCCCCTGCATCAGCGCCCAGCAGAGCTGGAACCCCGCCGCCTCGGACCAGCCGTCCGCGAGGCCCGAGAGCCCCCGCCACAGCACCGCCAGCGTGCCCATGCCGCCGGGCTCCTCGGCGCCGAGCATCTGGACCGCCACCTGGTGGCCCATCCCGAAGAAGCCCATCCCGACATAGTGCTCGAAGATGCCGTTGGAGAGCAGGATGCCGACCGCCGTCATCTGCACCGCCGTCTTCCATTTCGCCAGGCGGGTCACCGCCAGCGTGCCCGCCGTGTCGCCCAGGAACTCGCGCAGGCCCGAGACGAACACCTCGCGGAAGAGGATCACGGCGGCCGGCAGCAGCACCAGGGGGTCCATCTCGAAGAGCCCGCCCAGCGCGGCGACGGCGATGATGACCATGGCCTTGTCCGCGATCGGGTCCAGCATCGCGCCATAGCGGCTGACCTGGTTCCAGCGGCGCGCGAGGTAGCCGTCCAGCCAGTCGGTCGAGGCGGCCAGCACGAAGAGCACCAGCGCGATCATGTCCGAGACCGGGTGCGGGAACACTGCATAGACGATCGCCAGCGCCGGCGCCGCGATCAGGCGCACGGTCGTCAGGATGTTGGGCACGGTCCAGCGCATGTCCCCTCCTATCCCGCCTCGGATCGGTGCGGAAGCCACCGGGGCTACCCCCCCTCGTGGAAGTGGTCGTAGATCCGCCGGGCGAGCTGGCTCGAGACGCCCGGCGCCGCCTCGAGGTCCTTGAGGTTGGCCCGCGCCACCGCCTTGGCCGAGCCGAAATGGCGCAGCAGCGCCGACTTGCGCCCCTGCCCCACGCCGGCGATCTCCTCCAGCGGGGTGCGCGTCAGGCCCTTGGCCCGCTTGGCGCGGTGGGTGCCGATGGCGAAGCGGTGCGCCTCGTCGCGCAGGCGCTGGACGAAGTAGAGCACCGGGTCCTGGCGTGGCAGCGCGAAGGCGCGCTTGCCGGGGCGGTGGAACTCCTCCTGCCCGCGGTCGCGGAACTCGCCCTTGGCGACGCCCACCACCGGCACGTCGTCCACCCCGAACTCGCGCATGATCTTGGCGACCGCCGAGACCTGCCCCGCGCCGCCGTCGATCAGCAGGAGATCCGGCCAGCCCGCACCCTCCCGGTCCGGGTCGTCCTTCAGGAGGCGTTTGAACCGGCGGGTCAGGACCTGCGCCATCATGCCGAAATCGTCGCCCGGCGTGATCTCGCCGGACTGGATGTTGAACTTCCGGTACTGGCCCTTGTCGTAGCCGTCCGGCCCCGCGACGATCATCGCGCCGACCGCGTCCGAGCCCATGATGTGGCTGTTGTCGTAGACCTCGATCCGGCGCGGCGGCGCCTCGAGTTCGAACGCCTCGGCCAGCCCCTCCAGCAGCACGCCCTGCGCCGCGCTCTCCGACATGCGCCGGGTCAGGCTCTCGCGCGCGTTGCGCAGCGCGCCCGAGACGAGGTCCGCCTTCTCGCCCTTCTGCGGCACGGTGAGGTTGACGCGCCGCCCCGCCTTCTCGCCCAGCGCGGCGGCCATCAGCTCGGGATCGTCCAGCCCATGAGATAGGAGCAGCAGCGAGGGCGGCTCGCGGTCGGCGTAGAATTGCCCGACGAAGGCCTCCATCACCTCGGCCGCGTCCTCCTCCCCCGTGACGCGGGGATAGTAATCGCGGTTGCCCCAGTTCTGCCCGGCGCGGATGAAGAACACCTGAACGCAGGCCTGCCCTCCGGCGGCATGGAGCGCGATGACGTCGGCCTCCGGCGTGGACTGCGGATTGATGCCCTGCGCGGTCTGCACCATCGTCAGGGCCTTGATCCGGTCGCGCAGGGCGGCGGCGCGCTCGAACTCCATCTCCTCGGCCGCAGCCTCCATCTGCCGGGCCAGGTCCTCCTGCACGCGGGTCGTCTTGCCCGAGAGGAACCGCGCCGCGTCGCGCACCGCGCTGGCGTACTCGGCCTCGCCGACCTTGCCGACGCAGGGCGCCGAGCATCGCTTGATCTGATGCTGCAGGCACGGCCGCGTGCGGCTGTCGAACATGGCGTCCGAGCAGTTGCGCAGCAGGAACGCCTTCTGAAGCTGGTTCAGGACGCGCGTCACCGCGCCGGCGCTGGCGAAGGGGCCGTAGTACTCGCCTCCCTCGGCCTTCCTCCCCCGGTGCTTGGCGATGCGGGGGAAGGCGTGGTCGGCCGAGAACATGATGTTCGGGAACGACTTGTCGTCCCGTAGCAGCACGTTGAACTTCGGCTTGAGCTGCTTGATCAGGTTCTGCTCCAGCAGCAGCGCCTCGGTCTCGGTTCGCGTGGTCAGGAACATCATCGAGCGGGTCGCCGCGATCATGCGGGTGATGCGGCTCGAATGGCCCGTGGGGCGCGCGTAGCTGGAGACGCGCGCGCGCAGGTCCTTGGCCTTGCCGACATAGAGGACGCGGCTGTCGGCATCGAGCATCCGGTAGACGCCCGGCGAGCCGTCGATCAGGCGCAGGTAGCCGCGGATCACCTCGTGGCCGGGGCGGTCGTCTGCGGCGATGTCGGCGGGCTCGGTCATGAGTTGGGCGGACCCTGCATGGCGATCGGTCGGGGACAAGGGCGATAGAACCCCCAGAACCTGTGGACAAGTCGGTGGGGAAGATATGGGGCGACCGGATTCTCCGTGTAGTCGCGGGCGGTTCGGCCAAATGTCGCGAATTTGAGCGAAGGATCAACCGGCTGAAATCCTGACTTAATTTATCGTCCCCGTGGCAAGGCACTGATTAAGTTAACGGATTTGAGACGGACGTGTGACGCCCCCCGTGGAGGTGCACAACTCAATCGGGACCGGCGATGTCGGGCGTCCGCCAGCCCAGGTGCTGACCCCCGTCGACGGCGATCATCTGGCCCGTCACCGAGCGCGCCCCGAGGAGGTAGGCGAACGCCTCCGCGACGTCCTGCGCGTCCGCCCCGCGGTTCAGGATCGTGCCCGCGCGCTGGGCCGCGAAATGCGCCGCGGACTGACGATGGCCGCGGATCGTGGGACCGGGCGCGATGGCGTTCACCCGGATCGCCGGGGCGAGCGCCTGCGCCATCGTGCGCGTGAGGGTCCACAGGCCCGACTTCGCCAGCGTGTAGGTGACGAAGAGGGGGGTCAGCTTGCGGACCTTCTGGTCGATCATGTTGACCACGAGGCCGGTCGCCTCCGGCTCGCCGTCATCGCCGGTGCGCGGCGCGAGGCCCTGCGCCGCCATCGCCTGGATCAGGAGGAGCGGCGCCAGGAGGTTGCTGCCCATGTGGCGGCGCCAGCTCTCGGGGGTGAGCGTCGCGATCTCGTCGGGCTCGAAGATCGACGCGCTGTTGACGAGGCAGGTCACCGGCCCGCCGAGCGCCTCGGCCGCGCGGGGCAGGAGGGCGGCGGCGGCCTCCGTGTCCAGCAGATCCGCGCGGAGGGTGACCGCCCGCCGTCCGGCCCCGCGCACGGCCTCGGCGGTCCCCTCCGCGCCCGCCTCCGAGGTGGCGAAATGGACCGCGACGTCGTGCCCCGCCTGCGCCGCGCGTATCGCCAGCGCCCGCCCGAGCCGCGCGCCCGCCCCGGTGACGAGCGCGATCATGCCAGCACGTAGGCCGCGTAGCCGACATAGAGCGCCGTCAGCACCGCGCCCCAGGCCCGGCCCATGTACCAGCCGCGGAAGACGAAGGGCGCAAGCAGGACCGAGGCGGCGATCATCACCCAGAGATCGAACCGCATCAGCCCGTCGCTGATCGGGATCGGCCCGACCAGGGCGGCGACGCCGATGATCCCCAGGAGGTTGAACATGTTCGAGCCGATCACGTTGCCGAGCGCGACGTCCGCCTGCCGGCGCAGCGCGGCCGACACGGTCGTGGCGAGCTCGGGCAGGGAGGTCCCGACGGCGACCAGCGTGAGGCCGATCACCTCGTCGGACAGTCCGAAGGACTGCGCGATGGTCGTCGCGCCCCGGATCAGCAGGTCCGCCCCCACCGGCAGGCCGACGAGGCCGATGGCCAGCGCGCCGAGGATCTTCCACCAGGGCAGGTCGGGGTCCGCGCCCTCGAGATCGTCGGCGCCGGGCATGCCGGCGCGATGCGCCATCGCCGCCCGCGCCGCCCAGATCAGCATCGCCGTCAGCCCCGCCAGGAGCACCAGCCCGTGCCACCAGGTGAGCGGCCCCAGGAAGCACAGGACCGTGAAGAGGCCGCTCGCGGCCAGCATCTGCACGTAGGAGCGCCGCGTGTCGCTGCCGTCGGTCGCGAGGCCCGCCAGGAGGGCGGGCACGCCGAGGACCAGCAGGATGTTGGCCGTGTTGGACCCCACGACGTTGCCGATCGCGAGGCCCGGCGCGCCGGCCAGGATCGCCTGGACCGAGATCAGGAGCTCCGGCGCCGATGTGCCGAACGCGACCACCGTGAGCGAGACGATCAGCGCCGGGATGCCGAGCCGCAGCGACAGGTTGACGGCGCCCTTCACCAGGAGGTCGCCGGCGCCCAACAGGATCGCGAGGCCGGCCGCGACGAGGAGGAACTCCATCCCTAGCCCTGCCGGCAGTCGCAGGGGCCGCTGCCGATGCGGAACCGGCCGCAGTCCCTGCACTTGCCGATGCGCTTCATGCCCACCCCAGGGAGCCAGAAGCGCCCGAACATGGCCAGCACGACCATCGCGACGAGGAACAGCGTGACGATCTTGACCATGCCCTAGAGGCCGTAGCGGGCGTAGAGGGCGCGCGCCTCGAGCGCGGCGGCGGCCTCGGCGAGCACCCCGGCACCGAAGCGTGCGAGGAACGGCCGGCGCTGACCGTAGCGGCGGAAACGCGCGTTCTTGCCGTAGAGGCTGCGCATCTTGGGCTCCAGATGGGCGATGCCGTCGGTCAGGCCGACCTCGCGCGCCGCATCGCCGACCCATATCTCGCCGGTGAAGAGGTCGGCGCCGTCCTTCAGGCGCGCGCCGCGGCGGGCCCGCACGTGGTCGATGAAGCTGCCGTGGATCTGCTCCAGGATCCGCTCGAGGCGTTCGACGTCCTCGGGTTTCTCGGGACGGAACGGGTCCATCATGGATTTGGAGCGCCCGGCCGTGTGCACGCGGCGCTCCACCCCCCAGCGGTCGATCAGGCCGGTGAGGCCGAAGCCCGCCGAGATCACGCCGATCGAGCCGACGACGCTCGTCGGATCGGTCCAGATGTCGTCGGCGGCGCAGGCGATCCAGTAGCCGCCCGACGCCGCCACGTCCTCGACGAAGGCATGCACGGGCACGCGCTTCTCCTCGGAGAGCCGGCGGATGCGCGCGCCGATCAGGCTCGACTGCACCGGGCTGCCGCCGGGCGAGTTGACGATCAGGGCCACGGCCTTCGGCTTGCCGCGGGTGAAGGCGCGCTCCAGCACCGGACCGATCCCGGCGTCGTTGAGCGTGCCGCGCGTGCCCTGCGCGATGGCGCCGGACAGACGGACGACGGAGACGGTGGGACGGGCGGGCTCGAACGGGTTCCAGTTCATCCCCGGCACCTAGGCCGCGGCCCCGCGCGCAGCAAGGCGGGCGCGGCCCTCAAACCGAGCGCGTCGCGGCGACGGCGCGCGACCACCTCGCGCGCTTTGCATCGCGCGCCTCGGCGCCCAGGCCGGGCGCGAAGCTGCAGTCCAGGCGCCAGCGCTCGGCGAAGGCCTCCTGGCCGGGATAGAGGCCGACCGCGTGCCCGGCGATCCAGGCCACGCCCAGGGCCGTCGTCTCCAGCACGGTCGGCCGATCGACGCGCCCGCCGGTGATGTCGGCCAGGAACTGCATCGCGGGGTCGGAGGCGGTCATGCCCCCGTCCACGCGGATCACGTCGCCCACGCCGTCCAGTCCCGCCGCGCCCGCATCGGCGCGCATCGCATCCATCAGGTCCTGCGTCTGGTAGCCGACGCTCTGCAGGGCGGCGCGCGCCATCTCGTTCGGTCCGGTGCCCCGCGTGAGGCCGAACATCGCGCCGCGCGCCTCCGGGTCCCAGTGCGGCGCGCCGAGGCCGGTGAACGCCGGCACCAGGAGAACGTCCTGCGCGGGGTCGGCCTGCGCGGCCATCGCTGCGGTGCGCTCGGCGGCGGCGACGATGCCGACCTCGTCGCGCAGCCACTGGACGGCCGCACCCGCGATGAAGATCGAGCCCTCCAACGCATAGGTCGTGTGCCCGCCGAGCCGGTAGGCGATCGTCGTCAGGAGCCGGTTCGTCGACGCCACCGGCTCGGCGCCGGTGTTCAGGAGCGCGAAGCACCCCGTGCCATAGGTCGACTTCAGCATGCCCGCCTCAAAGCACGCCTGTCCCACCGTCGCGGCCTGCTGGTCGCCGGCCACGCCGCGGATCGGGATGGCGCCCCCGAACAGCGTCGTCACACCGAAATCCCCGTCGCAGTCGCGCACCTCCGGCAGGATGGCGCGCGGGATGCCGAGC
Organism: uncultured Alphaproteobacteria bacterium; assembly: GCA_963832275.1. GTDB lineage: Bacteria > Pseudomonadota > Alphaproteobacteria > Rhodobacterales > Rhodobacteraceae > Hasllibacter. The sequence goes on along the minus strand of CAWHTQ010000019.1, from coordinate 1,461,563 downwards.
AGCTCCAGCATCTCGCCGGACCAGTCCTGCGCGTGTATGTCGTAGAGGAGCGTGCGGCACGCGTTCGTCGGATCGGTCGCGTGGACGCGCCCTTCGGTCAGGTTCCAGATCAGCCAGCTATCCACCGTCCCGAAGGCCAGCTCCCCCGCCTCGGCCCGCGCACGCGCGCCGTCGACGTTGTCCAGCAGCCATGCCAGCTTGGTTCCGGAGAAATACGGATCGAGCAGCAGGCCGGTGCGCGCGGTCACCGCCGCCTCGTGCCCCTCGTCCCGCAGTCGGGCGCAGAGCGCCGCGGTGCGCCGATCTTGCCAGACGATGGCGGGATGCACCGGCGCGCCGGTGGCCCGGTCCCAGAGCAGGGTCGTCTCCCGCTGATTGGTTATGCCGATCGCGGCCACATCGTCGGTGCCGACCTCCTCCACCGCATGGCGCACGGATTCCCACAGATCGGCCGGCGCGTGCTCGACCCATCCCGAATCGGGGAAATGCTGCGCGAACTCGGCCTGCGCGGAACGGGCGGGGCGCATGTCCGCGTCGAATGCGATCGCCCGGCTGGAGGTGGTGCCCTGGTCGATGGCGAGAACGTGGGTCTTCATGCGTGGCCTCCCTGCCGGCGCAGGGTCCGGGACCGCACGCCCGGACGCAAGGGCCGGCGCCTCACTCGGCGGCCGCGCGCGCCCCGTCCATGTGCGCGGCGAACGCGTCCCGCTGCGCCGCGGTCATGTGCAGGCCCAGCTTGGAGCGGCGCCAGAGGACGTCCTCGGCGGTTCGAGCCCATTCGCGGCGCGTCAACCAGTCGACCTCCCGCTGGGTCAGGGTCGCGCCGTGGTCCGTGCCCAGGTCCTCGGCCGTCATCGCGCCCTCGAGGAGGTCGGCCGCCTCGGTGCCGTACGCCCGCACCAGCCGCAGCGCCCACCGCTCGGTCAGGAACGGGTGCGCGGCGATCAGGTCCGAGACCAGCTTCAGGTGGCCTCCGACCTCGAAATCCCCTCCGGGAAGCGGCGCCCCGGCGGTCCAGTGCTCGCCCGCGTGCCCCAGCGCGCCGGCCACCTCGTCCACCGCGCTCTGCGAGAGCTTGCGATAGGTCGTGATCTTGCCGCCGAACACCGACAGCAGCGGCGCGCCCTGCACCGGGTCCATCGACAGGACGTAGTCCCGGGTCGCCGCCGTCGCCGACTTCGCGCCGTCGTCGTAGAGCGGGCGCACCCCGGAATAGGTGTGGACGATGTCGCCGCGCGTGACCGGCTCGCGGAAGTACTCGGAGGCGAAGGCCAGCAGGTAGTCCTGCTCTTCCTGCGTCGCGACGGGGGCCTCCTCCAGCGAGCCGTGCTCCTGGTCGGTCGTGCCGATCAGGGTGAAGTCGTGCTCGTAGGGGATGGCGAAGATGATGCGCCCGTCCGTGCCCTGGAAGAAGTAGCACTTGCCGTGGTCGAAGAGCTTGCGCGTCACGATATGGCTGCCGCGCACGAGGCGGATCCCCTCGCCCGTGTTGCGCCCGAGCCGGCCCTTTAGCACGTCCTCCACCCAGGGGCCGGCGGCGTTGACGACGGCGCGGGCCGTCACCTCGCCCTGCCGTTCGCCGCGCAGCGTCACGCGCCAGAGGTCGCCATCCCGGCGGGCGCCCGTCACCTCGGTGCGCACGGCGATCTCGGCGCCCCGCGATTCGGCGTCGCGCGCGTTGAGGACGACGAGGCGGCTGTCCTCGACCCAGGCGTCGGAATACTCGTACGCCTTCTCGAACGCGGGCTTGAGCGCCGCGCCCGCTGGGTCGTCCGCAAGTCGGATCGTCTTCGTGCCGGCGAAGTGGCCGCGCCCGCCCATCCGGTCGTAGAGTTCCAGCCCCAGCCGGATCAGCCAGGCCGGGCGCCGCCCCTTCATCCAGGGGCTCACCCGCGTCAGCAGGCGGGACGTCGGCGTGTCCCCCTCGAACCGCATGTCCGGCGAGTAGGGCAGCACGAAGCGCATCGGCCAGGAGATGTGGGGCATCGCCTCAAGCAGGACGCCCCGCTCCACCAGGGCCTTGCGCACGAGGCCGAACTCGAAGAACTCCAGGTAGCGCAGGCCGCCGTGGAACAGCTTGGTCGACGCGCTGGACGTCGCGCCCGCGAGGTCGCCCTTCTCCGCCAGGATCACCTTGAGGCCACGGCCGGCGGCGTCGCGCGCGATGCCCGCGCCGTTCACGCCGCCGCCGATCACCAGGATGTCGCAATCGGCCACGGCCGTCCTCCTCACGCCTTCAATCGCCACCCCGTGCGGAAGATCCATGCCGTGACGGCGAGGCAGATGGCCAAGAATGCGACGATCATCGCCAACGACAACCCCACGCCCACGTCGGAAGTCCCGAAGAAGGACCAGCGGAACCCCGAGACGAGATACACCACCGGGTTGAACAACGTCACCGTCTGCCAGACCGGTGGCAGCATCGAGATGGAGTAGAAGCTGCCCCCAAGGAACACGAGCGGCGTGATGATCAGCAGCGGCACGAGCTGCAGTTGCTCGAAATTGCGCGCCCAGATGCCGATGATGAACCCCAGGAGCGCGAAGCTGACGCAGGTCAGGACGAGGAAGGCAAGCATCCAGACCGGGTGAAGGATCACCAGGTCGACGAAGAAGAACGCCGTGGCGAGGATGATGAGCCCGATGAACAGGGCCTTGGTCGCCGCCGCGCCGACATAGCCGAGCGTGATCTCCCAGAAGGAGATCGGGGCGGACAGGATCTCGTAGATCGTGCCGATGAACTTGGGGAAGTAGATGCCGAAGCTCGCGTTGCTCGTCGCCTGGGTCAGCACCGTCAGCATGATGAGCCCGGGCACGATGAATGCGCCGTAGGCCACGCCGTCCACCTCGTCGATCCGGCTGCCGATCGCGGCGCCGAAGACGACGAAGTAGAGCGAGGTCGACAGGACCGGCGAGACAACGGACTGCGCCAGGGTGCGGAAGAAGCGCGCCATCTCGAACCGGTAGATCGCGCCGACCGCCGTGAGGTTCATGCCGCGGCCTTGTGCGTCAGGCCGACGAAGATGTCCTCGAGCGAGGATTGCCGCGTCGTCACGTCCGCCAGGCGCAGCCCGGCCTCCGGGATCGCGGCCATCAGGCGCGTGATCCCAGTGCGCTCGGCGCGGGCGTCGTAGGCGTAGGTCAACGCGGTCCCGTCCTCCGAGAGCGTCAGGTCGAACTCGCCCAGTGCGCCGGGAATGGCGGCGACCGGCTCGCACAGGTCGATCCGCATCTCCTTGCGGCCCATCCGCGCCATGAGGGCGTCCTTCGGCTCCACCAGCAGAATGCGCCCGCCGTCGATCACGGCGACGCGGTCGGCGATGGCCTCGGCCTCCTCGATGTAATGGGTCGTGAGGATGATCGTCACGCCGTCGCGGCGGAGCGCCTCGACCGTCTCCCACATCCCGCGGCGCAGCTCGACGTCCACGCCCGCGGACGGCTCGTCGAGGAAGAGGACCCGGGGCTCGTGCGCCAGGGCCTTGGCGATGAGCACCCGCCGCTTCATCCCGCCGGATAGCTCGCGGATCTGGCTGTCCGCCTTGTCCGCCAGCGCGAGGGTCCGGAGGATCTCGTCGATCCGGGCAGGATCGCGGGGCCGGCCGAAGAGACCCCGCGAGAAGGAGACCGTCTGCCGCACGGTCTCGAACGGCTCCAGGTTGATCTCCTGCGGGACCAGGCCAACCAGCGCGCGCGCGGCACGGTAATCGCGGATGGTGTCGTGCCCGCCCACGCGGATCGTGCCCGACGTCGGGACCGTGATCCCGCAGATGGTCGAGATCAGGGTGGTCTTGCCAGCCCCGTTCGGGCCGAGGAGCGCGAGGACCTCGCCCGCCTCGATCTCGAGGGTGACGCCGGACAGGGCCTCGAACCCGCCATCGTAGGTCTTGTTCAGATTCTCGATGGTGACGATGGCTGTCATGGGTCCCGCCTTTCGAGCGGGCCTACCCGAACGGCGGGAGCCGCGAAAGCGCCGATCCGGCTCGCGCGCGTGGCGGACGAACGGCGCGGCAAGGCGGCCCGCCCCGCCGGTCGGCCGAATCGCGACGTCCGTTCCGAAGCCGAAAGCGAATGGTCACGGCGCCACTCTACGCCTCCGCAAGTTAAGCGCGAATCCCCGTAGCGAATCTCGATAGTCTGGGGTGGTGCTCTTCTGCGCTTGCTCAAACTCAAGATGATAAGGCGCCGCGAACTGGATTGTATTTCCTCTAATTGTATTTCCTCTAATCGACTCTCGTAACCCCCTCATGATGCGGCGGTAAGCAAATCTAGCGTCGCGATGGGCTGACCCCAGGACGTTACGCGTCAACGCTCCACCAACGTGGAAGCGTGGCTGGGGCTTATTCGGTCCGTCGCCTCGGTTTGACCCTCGGACCGCGCGCTTTCGTATCGGGGGAAGCGGATCGATATCATTCGATCAGACGGGCTTCACGAAGGAGGCGGTCGCGAGCGAGCTCGACGCGCCGATCGCGATGACGTTCCTGCCGGACAACCGTAGCCTCCTCCTTGAGAAAGAGGAACGCGTCCGGACCATGGACCCCGAGATGGGCGAGAATCCCCTCTACCGCGACCTCAGCGGCATCACCAATTCGGGCGCCGAACGCGGCCTGCTCGAGATCGCGGTCGCGGATGATTTCGACCCGGACCCGGCGAGTGGCCCGTAGACCTCGAGCACACCAGCGGCAAGATCGTCCGCATCGACCGCGATGGCTCGATCCCCGACGGGGATGACGGCACACCCGCGAACTCCTACCTGGACGGCGTCATCGACGGCCCGTACCCGGACGCGTCCTGGCCCGTGGTCGGCGGCGAGCTGACGCGGGACCCCCCGATCTGGGCCTATGGGCTGCCCAACCCGTTCCGCGCGTCCTGGGACGAGGGGGACGGCAAGTCCTACCTCGGCGAGGTCGGGGGCAACCAGGCCAACCAGGGCCCGCTCGCCTTCAACTTCGCCGACGACGTGCACGTCGCCACCCTCGATCAGGCCGGCGCATTCTACGGCTGGAAACTCTACGGGGGCACCGACAGCGGCGCGCCGCGGCGCGCGATCGTCAACTTCGACCCGGCCGACGTCCCGCAGCCCGACGCCGACCTCGCCGGTCCCGCGAACGGGGACTTCTACTCGGCGCCGATCTTCGACATTGACTGCGATCCCCCGACCGGCATCTCGATCGCGGGGGGGTTCGTCTACCGTACGGGCACGGTGCCCGACGCATTCGAGGACGCCTATGATGGCGTCTGCTTCTACGCCAACTTCTCCGCGAACGTGATCCGCTTCCTGGAGCTGGACGAGGCCCGCACGACCGTCCTGAGCGACGATGCGTTCGAGCCCGGCCCCGAGCTGCCGGGCGACGCGGCCGCGGTTGTCTTCCTCGCGCCGGTGATCGCCGATTTCGCCGCGGCCGACACGCAGGGCGATCCCGGCGACGGCGCGGGCAAGCCGCCGCCGGAGGTCACGTTCACCGCGACCCTCTCCGGCCGCGAGACCCCGACCGCGGATCTAACCTACGCGCTCACCTTCGGCGACGGCACGACGGCGGCCACCGGCGCGCCCGACCCCGTGGCGGGCGCGATCATAGTGACGCACACCTACGCGTGGGAGGGGGCATTCGACGCGGCGCTCACCGCATCGGATGGCACGCGCACGGTGTTCGCGACGCCGATCGGCATTACGGTAGGCGATCCGAATGACGCGCCCGTCTAATCGATGTCTCGTTCACGCCCGCCTTCGTCTCCCCGGGCGAGACCCTCACCTTCACCGCGACGGGCTGACGAGGACGCGGACGATCCCGCGGGCGGCTCGTCTAACGGTGGAGTTCGGGGACGGCTCCGCGCTCGTGACGCAGGGCGACCCGACCTTCGTCCCGGGCGCGACGCCCTCGGGCGCGGCCGCGATCTCCCTCGACGGGGGCGCGCGGCCTCCGGCGAGGGAGATCGCGGCCGAGGGAGACAGCCTGCTGCGCTCGAACGCGGACGGCCTGTCGGCGGGGCCCCTGCCCGAGGGCGACGCCCCGCGCAGGATGTACTTCTTAGTCGACTACGAGGAGGCGAACTCCGATTTCTTCTGCGGCGTCGCCTACGGCACCGGCGCGCCCATCCAGGCCTTCGGCCTGACGGTGAACGGCAACGACGACGCGCTCACGGTCCAAGGCTGGGGCAGCGGCAACAACTTCCGCGCCTCGGACCCGCCCGCGGTGGGCGACAATGACGGCTCGACGGGGGACGACTGGTTCATCCAGTCGGTACGCCACGAGGGCGACGTCTTGCGCCACTACCGTGACGACGTGCTGATCGACACCGAGATGCACGAGTTCGCGACCGAGGTGAGCAAGTTCGTGGTCGGCGAGGAGATCGCGGGCGCCGGGTTCACCGCGCTCGACATGGCGGCGGTGCTCATCTACGACCGCGACGCTTACCGACGCCGAGCACTCCGACGTGCTCGGCTACCTCTCGGTCAAGTATCTCGAAGCCGAGGCCACGGCCAAGCTGGCGCTGTCCCTCGACGCCGCGAGCATCTCGGAAGGCGGCGCCGGCGCGTCCCGGACGGTCACGCGTAGCGGGCCCACGGACGCCGCGTTGGTCGTGACCCTCGCCAGCGACGACGTGACGACAGCCACCGTTCCCGGCACCGTGACCATTCCGGCCGGCGCCACCGGCGCGACCTCCCTGGTCACGCCGGTGGACGACGCCGCGGTCGATGGATCGCAGAGGGCGACGATCACCGCCTCCACGGACGGGTTCGGCGCCCGGACCGCCGTCATAGAGGTGACGGACGACGACGACGCGCCCCCGGGCGCGGCCAATCCGGTCACCCGCGGGCTGGTCGCCGCCTTCGAGGTGGCTTCGGACTTGACCGCCGACGCGGGCGGCGTGCTGACCGGCTGGGCGGACAGCTCCGGATCGCGCACGGCCTACGACTTCACCACGGTCTCCGGCGATCCGACGCTCGTCGCCGGCGGGGCGCCCTCCGGCGCGGACGCGATCGCCTTCGACGGCACGGAGGACGACCTGCGGCAGCTCGGCGCCGGCGGCGCGCTCGCGGACATGCCGGCGGGGGACGAAGCGCGCACGCTCCTCCTCGTGTTCGACGAAAGGTCCACCGGCGAGCTCACCGGCTGCGGCTACGGCGATAATAAGGCCGGCCAGAACTTCGCCCTCGTCACGGATACGCTGCGATCTCCTGGGGATCGACGGCTGGACCGGGGGGCGCAACCGCATCTCCGAGACGGACGGCGTGTCGATCGGCTGGATGATCCAGCCGGTGATACTGGACGGCGGCACGTACCAGCACTTCATCCAGACCGCGGATGCGGGGCCGGTGTTGATCGACGGGGGGACGGACGGCACATTCAACACCGATACCGGCACCGACGCAGCGCTGGTGCTGGCGGGCAAGGTCGAAGGCTCCGACGCGGGCGAGATGGACGTCGCGGCAGCGCTCATCTACGCGGGGGCGCTGTCGGGCGCCGATCATGCGGCGCTCTCGCGGCACCTCTACGACAAGTGCTCGACACGAAGGTGGCGAACCAGCCGCCCGTGGCGGACGACGACGCGGCGACCACCGACGAGGACACTGCCGTCGTCATCGACGTGCTGGACGGGGACACCGACGCGGACGGCACGATCGCCGGCGTGGCGTCGATCGCCGGAACGGCGGCAGAGGTGGGCACGTCCATCGTCCTGCGCAGCGGGGCGACGGCGATCCTGCTCGCCGACGGGCGCATGTCCTACGATCCGGCGGGCGCCTTCGACACGCTCGAGGACGGGCAATCGGCCATCGAGAGCTTCGACTACACGGTCGCCGACGACGAGGGCGCGACCGTCAGCGTCACGGTGACGGGAGTGGGCGACCCCGTGGCCTCGGGGCGGATGGAAACCGGCCCCGTCGCGGCCTTCGCGACCGCGGTGGCGGGCTCGGTCCAGGCCTCGGGCGGCATCGTCACGGGCTGGACCGACGACAGCGGCAACGGGCTCGACCTGACGGCCAGCGACGCGCCGACGCTGATCGCCGCCGGCACGCCCACGGGGGCGGCCGCGATCTCCCTCGACGGAGCGGGAGAAGAGTTCCTCGACCACATCCTGACGGCGAGCGATCCGCTGCCCGTCGGGGACGAGGCGCGCTCGATGTACTTCGTCGTGGACTACGGGCCCTCCAACAACTTCGCGGGGGCGCCCTACGGCGCCCCGGCGGGGAACGAGGCGTCGGGCTTGTGATGAACGGCAATGGCGGCTTCCTGGCCGTTCATGGCTTCGGCGGCGGGAACGACATCGTCACGGGCGTGAACGGCGTCGATCCGAATGATGCCGGGCAGTGGTTCGTCCATTCCGTGCGCTTCGACGGGGACACCGTGATCCACGCGGTGAACGATACCGTCATCGGCACGACCACCGGCAAGGACTACGCGACGACCCTCTCGCGCCTGGCCATCGGCGAGGCGTTCGGCGGGAGGCGCAACGGCGAGCCGATGGATGTCGCGGCGCTGCTGATCCAAGATGGCGCGCTGACGGATGCCGAGCACGCGCAGACGCTCGCCTACCTCACCCAGACCTATATCGGGGCGGCGGGCGGCGGGCGGCAACGCCGCGCCGGTCATCACCACGGCGGCCGCGTTCGACGACGTCGAGGGGGACACGGCCCCGGTGTTCACCGCCGCCGCGAAGGACGATGACGGCGACGCGGGCGCTTCGCCGTCGCGGGCGGCGACGCGGACCTCTTCCAGATCGACGCCGAGACGGGCGAGGTCACCTTCGACGCGCCGCCGGACGACGTGGCCGGCGCGGACACGTTCGACTTCACGCTCACCGCCACCGACGACACGGACACGGCGACGCAGGACGTCAATATCACCGTCCTCCACGGCAGCGATGGCGATCTCGTGCCCGACCCGACCGACAACGCGACCTTCATGAAGAATGACGACCAGCGGGACACCGACGGCGACGGCTACGGCAACGTCGTCGACGCGGACCTCGGCAATGACGTGTTCGTCCTACTCGACGACCTCGCCCTGCCCCGCGCGCAAATCGGCGGGATGGTCCCGGGCGACGATACCGGACCGACGGCCCATGCCCACCTCGACGGCGACGGCTTCGTCCTGCTGACCGACCTCGCGATCTTCCGCAGCCTCGTCGGTGGCCCGCCTGGGGCCATCGGCGGACGGGATCGACCTCATCTGAACCGGTTGCAATCGCCCAACACCGCATATCGATCGAAGATCGAACAGGTTTCAACGCAACCCTCACACCCAGCACGACCGGCTTCGTCCGGCCCGGCAAGTCCTTAACCCTCTCGCTCGAGACATCTGGGGGCTTCCCCGATTTCGTCGGCTGGCAGGGGAGCCACTCCTACGACACCGACGCGCTATCCCTGGACAGCATCGGCTTCGGCACGTTCGAGGACCTGATCACGGTCCGCGGGAGCGAGACGGTCGATGCGGACGGCATGGCGACCGCGGCGCCGATCCTGCTCGGCAAGGGGTCGGGCGATCCGCTCTCGGGCGCGAACACGGTCGGCGTGTTCACCTTCACCGCCAATGCCGCGACGGCCGCGGGCGACGCGAGCCCCGTCGCCATCGCCAGCTTCACCCACGTCTCCTTCCTGAACGACGCCAGTAAGGTGGTCTTCGCGGGTCTGGTCGAGGCGAGCGTCCGGATTAGCACCCGCCCCGAAGCCTCGGGCGACGACGCACGCATGACCGAGGACGAGTCGATCGACATCGATGTCCTGGGCAACGAAGACGACGATGACGCCGTCGATACACTCGTGGTCGTCGGCAAGACCGATGGGATGAACGGCTTCGTCGACCTCGCGGCGGATGGGACGCTGACCTACACGCCGAAGGCCGACTTCCACGGCACCGACAGCTTCACCGACGGGAGGACGACCGCGCCCGCGACGGTGTCGGTCACCGTGGAGGGGGTGAACGACGCGCCGGTCTCTGCCGACGTGCTCGAGGGCGCCGCCGCCACCCTGGTGGACGTGCTCGCCGGTGCGAGCGACGTTGATGTCGATGACGTCTTGAGCGTGGCCGGCGCCGATCAGCATGACAACGGCGAGGTCAGGGTCGTTGAGAACGAGGTGCGCCAAACACCCGACCTCGACTTCGACGGCACCGACAGCTTCGTCTTCCGCATCTCCGACCGGACGGTCACGACCGAGCAGACGGCGACGATCACGGTCGCGCCCGTGAACGACGACTCGACCGCCATGGGCGAGGACGTCACGCTGGATGAGGGCGACCCGCCGGAGATCGCCGTCCTGGCGAATGATTTCGACATCGACGGGGACATCGTCCAGTTTGGCCGGATCGGCGAAGCGACGAACGGTGACGTAAGCAAGGACGGCAACGTCCTAATCTAAAGGCCCGACACCGGCCTCAATGGGATGTATCGCTTCGCCTACGAGGTGATCGACGGTAAGGGCGGCAGCGCCACCGCCACCGACTCGCTCACGGTGAACCCGGTCAACGACGCCCCCGTAGCGGCGGACGATGCCGTCACGGTGCTCGATGACAACAGCATCGTCATCGACATGTTTAACGGCGACACCGACCCCGACGACGACACACTCACGGTGACGGGCTTCACCGACCTCACGAACGCGAGCGGCCGCCTCGAGCGGGACGGCAATCAGATCACGTACTCGCCGAACGAGAACTTCGTCGGCATCGACAGCCTCAACTACGACATCACCGATGGGAAAGGCGGCTTCGATGCGGGCACGATCACCGAGACCGTCCAAGGCGTCAACGACGCGTCGAACCTGACCACCGGCGCCGCATTCGAGGTCGTGGAGGGCGCCGACGCCGTCGTCTTCACCCCGGCGGCGGAGGACGTGGACGGCGATACCCTGACCTTCTCTCTCGGCGCCGGAGCGGACGGCTTCGCGATCAACTCGGCCACGTGCGCGGTGAGCCTCGACGGCGCCGCGCCTGCGCAGCGCACGATCGACGAGATCGTCAGCGACGGCGTGCTCACGGCCTCGCTGGGCGTCGTCATCGACGTCCTGGGCGACCGGGACGGCGACGGGGTCGCCGACCGCGACGACAACGCGTCGACCTGGCCAAGCCCAGCAAGCGCGGCAGCGACGACGGGTACGGCAACGTGATCGACGACGATCTGAACGGCGATCTCTCAATCGACTTGCATGATCTCGCGATCTACAGGGCGGCGTTCGACGCCAGCGGGATCGGCGACGACGACCAGGCGGATGCGGACTTCAGCGACGAGATCGGCGGCTCCGTCAGCGGCGACGGCGCGGACCTGTTCGCCTTCGCGTCCATGATCGGCACGTCCCTCGATCCGATCGACACCCTCCTCCGACCACCAAGACCAGGCGGGGCCGACCGGTTCCGTCCGCCATCAAGGAGCTACCCTCCTGACGCCAAGCAACTGCGCCCTCTCCATCGTCGCAACCCTCGCGTTGTCGACCGCCGGTGCCCCCGCCCCCTCGGTCGAACTAACCCCGACGTCCTCCGGCCCGTTGGCGGTCGGCGACGCCATCGCGCTCGACTTCTCGACTTCGGCCGACTTCGGCACCTTCGCCGCGTGCGAGGCGGCGTTGGCCTATGACGCGGCCGTCCTGCGCTTCACCGGCATCGACTTCGGCGCTCGACGTAACGCCCACCAACCCCGCGAACATCCCCTCGCAGGGCGATGGGGCCATAGGGAGGCGGACCCTCGCGACCTTCATCGCGTGCGACATCTTCGGCACCCAGGCGTCCAGCGCGTTCCGCCTGGCCACGTTCGACTTCGAAGCCGTCGCCGCCTCCATGGGCACCACGGTCACCGCCCGCGGCTCGGATAACCGGCTGATCTTCATCAACGGCTCGGGTGAAGACGGGCGGCCGGTCGCGTTCTCCATCTTCGACGGCTCCGCCTCTGCGACGATCGTGGTCACGATGGACGACAACATGTCGGTCATCCCCCTGCCCGCCTCGGCGCTTCTGCTGCTCTCGGGCGCGGCCAGTCTCGCCGGTCTCGGGCGGCGCCATGGCTCCTGATCGGCGAAACCTCAAAGCGATGGGAGGGGCGCCATGGTGCCCCCTTTCCCCTGCCCGCCGCCACTCGGCTATCCTCTCATCCCGCGCTCGTGGACGTCGAGGACCTCCAGATCGGCGATGCGAGTCCTGCAACCGGTGCCGATCCGCTTGCGGGAGCGGTCGATAGCAGCGCCGTCCGCATCTGCGTCGAGCGCCAATCGAATGCCCGTCTCGTCCACATGGACGAACCTTGTCCTCGACGATCACCAGAAGGAACGTCTCGGCGGACGTGATCGCCCGCGGGACCCCGATCCACATCGGTCAGCTCCGAACCATGATCCGAGACTGATCGAGCTGGAATGCGCGCCGGCCATACGCGACGTCGATCAGTCCCACTTATTAATCTTTGGCGAGGTCGACCCGTCGAGACCCGGCGCCCGCAACCGGCCACGAGACCGAGCACTGGCGTCCGGGTGACCACGGAGGGGCCCTGAAATCCGTCGGCACGCGGGTGTCGCGCCTGCGACCTTGCCTCCGCCGCCGATTGGCAGGAGGCATCGACGCTCTGATTAGCAGGGGAGGCCACCGGGCAGCGGCTCCTCGAAGCGGCTGAAGCTGCCCCCGAACTGACCGGACAGGGTCTCCCATTCCCATAGGGGGTAGGAGTATTGTTCCCATCATGACTGGTCACATCCCCAGGCACGAGATCCTGATTGAGCCGCAGCGCCGCCGCCGGTGGTCGGCTTCCGAAAAGCTGGCGATCATCGAGGAGACCTACGAGCCCGGCGTCACGGTCTCGCTGGTGGCACGCCGGCACGGCATGCAGCCCAACCAGCTCTTCGCGTGGCGCAAGCTGGCGTCGCAGGGCGCACTGACGGCCACGGGCGCCGGCGAGGAGGTCGTGGCGGCATCGGAGTACAAAGCCCTTCAAAGTCAGCTGCGCGAGATGCAGCGTCTTCTCGGCAAGAAGACCATGGAGGCGGAGATCCTGCGCGAGGCGCTCGAAGTGGCCGCCCCCAAAAAGCGGCCCTTGCGCATGCTCTCGTGGCCAGAGGGGGGCACGCGGTGAGCGCCGTGTGCGAGACGCTCGGCGTCGCCCGTTCGAACGTGGTGTCACAGGCAAGCCGTGCGCCTGTTCCTTCGTCTCCGGCGCGTCGCGGCAGGCCGCCCGCGCCCGAGGGTGATCTACTCGCCAGGATCAAGGCCGTGATCGGCGACCTGCCGACCTACGGCTACCGCCGCGTCCATGCGATCCTCCGGCGGCAAGCGAGGATCGAGGGCATTCCGGCCCCGAACCACAAGCGTGTCTACCGCGTCATGCGCGAGCACGGCCTGCTCCTCGCACGTCACTCGGGACGTCCCGAAGGCCGAAGCCATGACGGTCGCATCTCCGTCGATCGGTCCAACCTGCGATGGTGTTCGGATGCCTTCGCGCTCGGCTGCGACGACGGGGGAAAGGTCCGCATCGCCTTCGCCCTCGACTGCTGCGACCGCGAGGCAATCGGCTACGTCGCCACGACCGAAGGCATCAAGGGCACCGACATCCAGGACCTCATGATCGCCTCCGTCGAAGCGCGCTTCGGATCGGCGATCCGCCTGCCGCATACGATCGAATGGCTCTCGGACAACGGTTCGGGATACATCGCCGCCGATACGCGCGCCCTGGCCCAGGAAATCGGCCTCGAGCCGCGCACCACGCCCGTCAGAAGCCCGCAGTCCAACGGCATGGCGGAAGCCTTCGTCCGCACCATCAAGCGCGACTACGCCCGCGTGGCGCTCAGCCCCAGCCCCGGAGCCATCATCGAACAGCTCCCGGCCTGGTTCGATCACTACAATACCGTTCACCCGCGTCGCGCACTCGCCTGCAGATCACCCCGCGCGTTCATCGCCCGCCAAACCGAAACATGATCCCGTCCGGTCATTCGGGGGCAACAACAGCGGCGCGCGCGGTGCTCGCGTAGACTGGATTCCAAGGCCTCGGCGGGAACGCCATCGCCTGCGAGGCCGGTTGCGACAGAAAGCTCATCTATCGGTGCTCGGCGGGCTCGACGGCCTGCTCGACGCGCTCGGGGAAGATCCTGACGGATGATGGGGCGAGAAGCTCGCGTCGCTCAATGCGCCCGGGCGTCCCTAGGACTGCGCCGAGTTGATCCAGCGCATGGCGTCGAGCCTGCTTCAGGCACTCCCCGACCCGAAGACGATTGGGAGCACGTCCGCCGGACTCGCAAGACGGTCATCGAGACGATACCCCGGCCAGGTCGAGGGGGAGAAGGCCCTCGCGCTGCCGAGGGGCGGCGCGGCGTATCCGCTGCGTGGCCTCCTTCTTCAGATGACCGGTCCAAAGGCGGCACCGACCTGGATGACGGTTGTCTCACCGACCCTCCCCCCAGGTGCGCCGCGGTGGACCATGACCATCGTCGCCGCCGGGACGACGGCAATCTCCCCGGCGGGACGTTCGGCGTGAGCCTGTGCGGTCTCTATGGAGCCGGTCGTCCGGTCGTTCCTCAAGCCGAGGCGATGGATCGAGACGGGGACGCGGGCATTCTTCCGCCTCTCCGGCGACAGTCGCTTTCCTTCCCGGAGCGGGTCGAGCGGACCCTGAGAGTCGCTCGCGGAACCGCGGCGTCGTCCGGCACTGCGCCAATGCGGCCATGTCGCAGCGAACGGCCTCCTCCCCAAGGTCCCACTTCGTTCCCGTCACGGTAGATGACCGCCTCAAGCCCTTCTTTCCGAATGCTGCAGGACGCCAGGAAGTCGGATGCCGGAGGTCCGTCCGGATTGGGGTCAGGACGGGTCCTGCGGATCGTCTCGGGTCCTATCGGCAGGCCGTCCCTGCGGCGCCTCTCGGTGGAGGTGCCGTCAACTCGATCCCCTCGGGGTTTGCGGGCCGACCTCCACTGCGGCTGGGGCATGAGGTCATTGCGCCCGCCCAGGCACCCATGCGCCTCGCGACGCGAGACGATGCCGATGGGTGGAACAGTTCGAGGCGGGGAACAGATTGCGTTGGAGATGAGGGAGACGGCCGACGCATCGGAGGAAACCGACAATGCCCACGCTCTACACCATGCCCGGCACCTGCTCCCTGGCTCCCAACAAATGGATGGCCGCGCTGGACGCGCCGATCGTGGTCGAGGACATCCCCTATGGCGACCACGGGAAGGCCGCCTCTCTCGCGATCAACGACAAGGGGAAGGCTCCGGCCGTTCGGTTCGAGGACGGCGACTTGGTGACCGAGGCGGTTGCGATAATGACGTGGCTCGGCGCCACCTCCGGCTCCGCCGGCTGGGCGCGGGACCCGATCCTCGGCCGCGAGGAGGCCGGGGCGCTCTCCTGGTTCACGTCCGGGGTCCACGCAGATGACGGCCCCCGCTTCGCCGCCCCGGCCTTCACGACCTCCGAGTCCGCGCAGGAGGAGGTGAAGGACGCGGCCTACGACAAGCTGTGCGGGCATTGCGGACGGATCGAGAAGACGCTCGAGGGTCAGGACCATCATCCGGGCGAGCGCAGCGTCGCGGACGCCCATCCCTACATGCTCGCGCGCCGGATCGCCCGGACGCCACTCTCGCCGGACGACCACCCCAATCGCAGGGCGTTCCGCGTTCTCATGGAGGCGGACGAAGGCGTGCGGACGGCCCTCGCGCGTCAGGGCATGGAACCCATGGGCTGACAGGCGTTTAGTCGGATCGATGCTCACGTGAGGAGTCCGCCATGGACCTGATGATCCGAGACAGAACCGCCGTCCTCTCCGGCGCGGCAGGCGACATGGCCCTCGAGACGGCCAAGATCCTGCTCGAGGAAGGGTGCCGCCTCATCCTCACCGACATTGACGAGGACGAGCTGGCCGGGGCCGCCGACACCCTCGGCGGCGGCGACCGGGTCCGCACCGTCCTCGCCGATCTCTCCTCGCAGGAGGGTGCCGACAAGGTCCGCGACGACGGGACCCGCGGCCAGGCGGACTGGACGCCCGGCATGATGTTCCACGCCGCCGGCGTCACCGGCGCCAAGGGCGATCCGCTCGAGATGACGGAGGAGGACTGGTCGCACGCGTGGAACACCGACTTCATGACCGCCGTGCGCATGTCGAGGGCGTTCATCCCGGCCATGAGGCGGTCGGGCTGGGGCCGGGTGGTCTTCGTGACCTCCGAGAACGTCGCCCAGCCCTATCCCGACGAAGCGGTCTACAACGCCTCCAAGGCGGCCGTCCTCTCCTTCGCCAAGTCGATAAGCCAAGTCTACGCCCATGACGGCGTGCTCGTGAACTGCATCGCGCCCGCCTTCATCGAGACCGACATGACCGACGGCATGATGGAGAAGCGCGCTAAGGAGCGCGGCACCTCGATGCAGGAGGCCATCGACAGCTTCCTCAAGGAGGAGCGGCCGCATCTGGAGCTCGGCCGGCGCGGCAAGCCCGAGGAGGTGGCCTTCATCGCCGCGACGCTGCTGTCCGAGCGCGCGTCCTTCGTGAACGGCGCGAACTACCGAATAGACGGCGGCTCCGTGCAGACGATCAACGTCTGACCGGTCCGTGGACGGGCCCTTCGCCGGCGAGATCGGGCGCGCCGACATCGTCCGCCGGATCGAGGCGCATCCGATCGATGGGGACGCGGCCGCGATGCGCGAGGCGTTCCGCACGCTCGTCCTGGGCGACGCCCGCGCGCCCGCCGACATCGTCGACGCCCCGGTGGAGACGGCCGCGACCCCCCATGGCGGGCTGCGCGTCCTTCCCCCGGAAATGGGGCGGAGCGACACGGCGGTGGTCTGGCTCCACGGCGGCGGATACGTCTTCGGATCGCCCGAGACCCATCTGCGCCCGGCCGCATGGATGGCGGCGCGGCTCGGCGTCCCGGTGCTGCTGCCGCGATATCCCCTCGCACCCGGCCTGCGCTGGCCGGCGCAGCGGCAGGCCGCGCTGCAGGTCGTGCGCACCCTGGCCTCCGAGGGACGCCGGGTCCTGCTCCTCGGAGATTCCGCAGGCGGGCACCTGGCGCTGACCACGGCCCTCGCGGCCGCACGGGAGGCGATCGCGCCGTCCGGTCTCGCGCTCTTCGCGCCGAATACGGACCGGACGGGCCTCAACGGACTGCGGATGGCGATGACCCCCCATGACCCGATGAACGCGGACGCGGACGACCGTGCCCTGGCCAGGATCTGCTTCGAAGGCCTGCCCGAGGATGATCCCGGCGTCTCGCCGGTCCTGGACGATCTGTCCCTCCTGCCTCCCCTACATCTCGAGGTCGGCGAGTCCGAGGTCCTGCTCGGCGACGCCGTCGCGCTCCATGCCCTCGCCGTCGCCTCCGGAGCGTCGTCACGCCTCCACATCGCGCCCGACCTCCTGCACATGGGGCAGCTCTGGGCTCCCTGGTGGCCGGTCGCACGCGACTCATTGGAGCGCGCGGCGGTGCACCTGATCGCGTGCCTGGATGATCGTCCGACGGAGAGCGGCCCGGGGATCGATGCGCAGGAACGGCGACAGTCCTTCGCCGCGCGAGATCCTCCCGGCAAGGCCTCCGAGACCCTGATCCACTCGCGTGAGGCCGTCCCAGGTCGAAGCGATCGCCCGGAACGGACCTTCTCATATCCCAGTCCACCGGCAGGTTCGCCCCACGCGGCCGACACACGGCCATCTCGGCCCTGGCGTCCGCTCGGGGTATGCCGTCTGGAAACGATGCAAGACACGCCCCGTAAGATACCGACCGCGCCAGGGTGCCAGGGGCAAGCATTCGGTATCGGTTCGGACCTTCGGACCGGCGCCGCACGCCGCGACCGCCACCGCGCTTCGGCGCGTCGGCCCGCCGGTGGGTCTGAGTTCGGAGCGGGTGATCGTCCATTCCGGCGGCGAAGCCCGCCTGGCCATCGAGCACAAGCGCGGTCCGGCCGTGGAGCCGGCGGCATCGTGGACGAGGACCCGTCCGCCCGAACGCCGGCCACCCATGGGGGCGGATCGTTCGAGCACGGCGACGGATAAGGCGCAGCCGTCGAGGTCGATCACGGCAGGGCACAGCCGGGGCAGATCGCCCACGCCCAAGCCCGCGCGTGGCAGCGAGGGATCGATAAGCGTGGGCATGTCGATCCCGTTGCGCCCTGGCATCGGCGTCGGAAGCCTGCCAGATGCCTGCGCCCCCCGCTTCGCCGGAACGATCCCGCGCGGTGCGTCATGCTCCGAGCGGAGCTCTTGGAGACGCCGAGGATGTGGCGGACGACCGCGACCGACGCATCCATCGAACCACGCTGCCGAACACAGAATTTGGTCCCGTCGAGCAAGCCGGCGACGTCCAGAACGATCCTCGCGGAGATACGGTCCTCCTAGCCAATCGTTGCCCAGAATCCGGACTCCACATGATCGGCGACACCGTGGCGGCATGCGCCCTGTCGGATGCCCGAAGGCACCTCTTCGGCGACCACCTCGGGCGTCCCGCGCTACGGGAGGCGTCGCCCAGGGACAGCGGAGCGAACACCACGGTGGGGAAGACTTCGGTTTCGCCACGATGAGCTGCCGAACGGTCGCTGATCGTGGAGTCACGGCTGCGCTGACGGGGCGGCGCCGCGATACCCGATGACGTGCTGCCGGCGCGCAAGAGCTGGTCGGCCGACGGACCTATGGATGAGGACGGGATCGGCGGAACATGCCGAACGGCGATCGCGCCAACCCGGCGCCGCTTACTGTCTGGCCACGGGCGGGTTTTCGACGCCCATGCGCTCGAGCATCGAACGCATGCTCGCGATCTCGGCCTCCTGCGTCGCGATCACCGCCTGGGCCATGGCCTCGACCTCGGGGTCGTCGGTTTGCTCCAGAAGCGCCCGGCTCATCTCCACGGCCGACTGGTGATGGGGGATCATCATCAGCAGGTAATCGGCATCGGCGTCGCCGGTATAGGCGATGGCGCCCATGCCGGACATCATGACGTCCATCGCCTCCATATAGGCTCGGGTGGGGCCTTCTGCGGGCATGTCCATGGCGGAATGGTCCATGCCGGGCGTGGCGTCGCCCGAGGCGGTCTGGGCCTGGACCGCTCCACCGGCGGCAGAGAGCGCGATGGCGGCAAACAGGGTCGTGATCGTCTTCACGGTTCTCTCCTGGATTGACGGAATGACCCGGTCCCGCACGTGTCGGGCGATCGGGGGACGGAGACTGGAACGGCTTCCCCGAATTACAGGGTGTTCAGCAGCATCACGATGGCCATTCCCATCATCATGAGGTTCTCGGTCAGCGAGACGAAGCCCAAAGGCACGTTCGATCCTCCGCCGACGCAGGCGCACTTGAGCTCGCGCTTGTCGAGATAGACCGCCTTGAACACCGAGGCCGCGCCGATGGTGGCGATGAAGAGCGCGGCGGGCGCCGCGAGCCAGGTGAGCAGCATGCCGGTCATCAGGATTCCGGCGCCCGTCTCGACCCACGGATAGACGTAGCCGTAGGGCACCCATCTGCGCGCGAGCAGGTCGTAGTTGAGGAACATCGTGCTGAAGCTCTCGATGTCGCGCAGCTTCTGCATGCCGAGCAGGATCATCGAGATCGAGATGAACCAGCCGAGCGTCTGCCAGGTCACCGCGCCCAGGACCCCGATCGACAGCGCCAGCGCCGTCGCGGCGGCCACCGCGAAGAGGATGATGACGGGCGCGTAGGTCGTGGCCTTCGGATCGAAGTCGGTCAGCTTCTCGCGCAGCGCCTGGTAGCCGCCGACCCGTTCGCCCTCGATCCAGATCTGCGGAGTGGTGGGCACGTCGTGCTCGGCCTTGAAGGCGTCGACCTCGGGCCGCGCGCGGAACAGCCGGTCGTCCACCTCGTACCCTTTGGACTTCAGCAGCCAGCGCGCCTTCTGCCCCGAGGGGCACAGGTGGTCCGGCAGCGCCATCCGGTAGAGCACGGCCGTGCGGCCGGTCGCGGCAACGGCGGGGGCGGTCGTCACGTCCGCGACGTCGTGGGTATCCTTGGGCATGGGAGGTCTCCGTTCTGTCAGGGTTCGGAGCGGGCGGTGCCCGCCGGCGCATCACCGTTCGCCTCGATGTCCGTGATATAGTCCTTCATCTCGGCGATCTCGGCGCGCTGCGCATCGATGATGGCCTCCGCGAGCGCGCGCACGCGCGGGTCCGAGATGTCGGCCCGCTCGCTGGTCAGGATGGCGATGGAATGGTGCGGGATCATCGCCTTCATCCAGGAGACGTCGCCGACGGTCGCCTGCGTGCGGACGAGCCCCAGGCCGACGGCGAAGGCGATGGCCGCGCCGGCGAAGATCGCGACGTTCGCCGTCCGGTTGGAATACATGCCCAGCATGAAGGCGAGCATGATGATCGCCATGACCGCGCCCATGTAGAGCGCCATCCACATCCGCGTCTGGCTGAAGAACACATGGTCCAGCGCGTAGGTGTTGAGGTACATCAGGCTATACATCACGACCGTCGAGGTCGCGATCATCGCGGCGAAGCGGCCGTAGGAGCCGCCGGATCGGTGCGAGGTCTTCATGTGCCCCCCGTATACCCCTAGAGGGTATGCGGGCAACCGCCCCGGCGCGGGCGGCCCACCCTTTCGGTCGACATCCGCCGCCTTGGGCCGTTTAACTCGCTCCCATGCACGAGAACCGCGATGCCGCGCTCCGACGCCTCAAGCGCCTCGAGGGACAGGTCCGGGGAATCGCCCGGATGGTCGAGGAGGACCGCTACTGCGTGGACATCCTCACGCAGGTCGCCGCCGTGCGCGCGGCGCTCAAGGCCGTCGAGAAGCTCGTGATCGACGACCACGCCGCCCATTGCATCGAGGACGCGCTGGCCTCCGGCGACCGCGAGGACCAACGCGCCAAGTTCACCGAGCTGCTCGACCTCCTGGACAAGGCCAGAAGTTGAATCGGGGCCGGCGCGGTCCGCCGCGAGGAGGACCGGGGCGACCGCCGCGCCCTCGATGGCAACGGACCGCCACGGGGCGCCGCCCGCGTTGAAGCGCCCCTCGCGCGGGGTCGGGCCGGGGCGCCACGTGTCGAGGACGGCGAGGACCAACGGCCCCTCGTCGACGCCGCCCTTCGCCATCGGCCCCGGCCCTAGGCCGCGCCCAGGAAGCGTGGCGAGCGCGCCCGACCAGCAGATCGGCATGGCCAGCCCCCGCGGCGGCGATGACGGCGACCGCCCAGGACGCGAGCACGCCGAAGCGGTGGAGCGCCTCCGTGCCCACCGGCCCGCGCGGCGCGGGCGCGCCGACCCAGATCGCAGCGGCGAGCAGATGCGGGACCAGCAGGCCGGCCATCACTCATCGGGAATGGCCCAGCATGTGTCCGGCCTGCGCATGGCGCACCGCCCAGGCCCAAGGACGCCGCTCCGTCGCCGTTCGCCTCGGCGAGGATGGCCAGCACCGCCGCCTCGTCGACCGGGGCAAGCCCATTCATGAGTGCAGGCTACCGGGATGCCAATGAATCCGAAGCTTCCCTTCATCGGATGCCCGTCAGCGGACATCCCGCTCCAGTCGGACGGAAGGCACCGGGGAACCACGGCCCGGCCGGGGCGGCGCCACCCGGTCCCGGGCGCCGTGCCGGTTCCGCGCTCGATCCCGGACGACACGCCGTCCGCGCTCGGCGGCACGGCGACGACGGGCATGGGCCCTTCGAAGCGCAGGACGTTCTCGGGCGCCTGGGCCATATCTACGGGCATCGCACCCTCGGACGTGGCATGCGCCGCGGCGGAATTCGCGATCGGGGCGAGCGGCGGCGCGAGCGGGATGGGTCGGCACATGCAGGTCCCTCCCGAGCCGGTCACGGGCCGCCGGCCCTTGCGTTGATGGCGTCGTGGCGGGCCCGCACATCCGCGGGCCAGGTCGACTTGATGTAGGAGAGCACGGCGACGATCTCCGCATCCGTGAGCACGCCTTCGAAGGCGGGCATCGCCGAGGGCGGGGCGTCGTCCATCATCGCGGCCAGGCCGAGCTTCGTCAGCGCGAAGAGCGTGGCATCGTCATGGTGCCAGGTGTGGCCCGTCGCGTCATGCGGCGGCGCGGGCAGGAGCCCGTCCGCGCCGGGGCTGCGCCAGTCCGGCCGTCCCTCCAGCGCACTGCCGTGGCAGGTCGCGCATTCCGCCCCGTAGACCTCCGCCCCGAGGGCGACGGTCGCGGCGTCGTCGGGCCGGAGGCGCACCCCCTCCGCCCCGGCGGGACGGAAGAGGACGAGCGCCGCCACGCCGGCGAGCGCGAGCCCGCCGGCCAGGAGACGCGCGCGGAGGGTCACGTCAGCCCGCGAACGGGCGGGGCGTCCCGGCGCGGTAGAACACCGCGCCGCCTCCGGCCTCGCCGCCGAAGGCGAGGACGTCGTAGCGCGCGGCCGGATCGTCGCCCATGCCGGGCGAGCCCATCGGCATCCCCGGCACCGCGAGGCCCGCGATCGGCGGACGGTCGCGCAGCACGGCGCCGAGCGCCTCGAACGGGACGTGCCCCTCGAACACGTAGCCATCCGCCCGAACGGTGTGGCAGGAGACGAGGCCCGGCGGCACGCCGAGCGCGGCCTTCTCCCGGTCCGGGCGGGTCAGCTCCGAGACGGTGACCGCGTAGCCGCGCGCGCGGGCCAGGTCCGCCCAGGCATGGCAGCAGCCGCAGCCCGGCGCCGCCAGCACGTGCATGGGCGTGGCCGCGCGCGCCGGAAGCGCCGCGGCGCCGAGGCCTGCGGCGCAGAGGGCGAGGAAGTCTCGACGGGTTGTCATGGGATCGGTCCTTTCTACGTTGGTCCGGAGGCTGCGCCCCGCCGGAGCGGACGGCTCAGACGTTCGGAGGGCCGGTCGGGACGGCCATGTCGACGGCGCTCCTGCCCGCGACATCGGCCAGATGGACAGCGGCCCTCGCGGCGCCGCCGGACCGGACGAACGGCAGGTCCTCCCGGACGGCGTCGAGGGTGCAGGCCCCGCCCGTCCTGGCGCCGACCGCGGCGCAAGACGGGCCAAGCGCCGCGGCGTCGCCCGTGAGCGCGTCCGGCCCCGCATCCGGGATGTCATGCGCATCGTGCAGCTCGAGATGCGCGAGCGCATTGGCCGCCGAGGCGGCGCCGACCCAGTGCGACGCGGCCAAAAGGTGAAGGGGGGCCAGTGCCTGTGTCATCGCGTGATACCTACAGGGGGTATGGAGGGCGGGCAACCGAGGCCCGGTGGCCGTACGGCGATCCGCCCCTCGCGATGGCGAGGTGATCCTCCCGGCTCGCCGTCAGACCGGAGGACCCGCGCCCGTGGATCCATGCCATGTCGCCGGGCCCTCGCTCCTGACGGTCACGACCGCACCATCCTCCGTCGCCTCTCCCAGCACGGTCCATCGTCCGTCCATCGCGAGACGGGCCGCATGGGCGGGCCCCGACCGGCCGAGCGCGGCAATCGTCTCCGCGCCGCCGGTGGCCAACGTGCGCAGATCATCCGGCAGGCGTCCCGTCCGGACCGTGGCGGCGGTCGCCAGCAGGTCCATGTCCACGAGATGCGCGCGCGGCCCGTCCAGTCCGTCGCGGGATCGGCCTCCAGCACGGCGCGTCTCCGGCGGCAGGTGCCCTCGCGGACGCCGCCCGCGCAGTGCAGGCGCTGCGCGCGGATCGAGTTGCTTCGGTTGCCGCCGCTCGTGGACCGGCTCGGCGCCAGTCTCGACCTCCACGGCCCGCCGGACTCCGGCCCCTGGGTCAGGGTCGCCGACGATATCCGCCTGTCGGCCCCGGCGCCGTATCGCGAACTCGGACGACGAAGGGCCGGGCGCCCGGGGTGACGGCCATGAGCTGAGTCCCCACGGGATCAGGTCGTCGACGCGGGTGATCTCGTCGTCCGACATGCGGGCGCGCGATCGGCAGCCCGGGCCATCGGGTCGACGCCGCGGAGGCCGGCGGTCTCGCTCCGGGCATGGGTTGCGGCCGCCGGTGAACGAACGACGAGGCGGTCGTTCTTCTGGCCGATGACGATGGACCGCACCGCACGTTCGGCCGTGTGCGCGTCGATCTCGAGGGCGCCCGGGTCGAGCTCGGGCCGTGGCCGTCTCGTCCGGATCGGCGCATGGGGGCTCGCGATGGTCAGCGCCGGCCGACCAGATTTGCCGGGCACCGGGCCCGGAGCCAAGCCTCGAGGACCCGGAAGTCCGGCGCGAGACGTGCCTGCCGCACCTCGCACCGCCCGTCCGGCGGGGCGCCCCGCACCTTCCTCTCGACCGCGTGTGGTCGGGCAGGACGCTCGATGGCCTCGTCGGCGATCTCGAACCCCCCTGGCCTCGGCGACATCGATTGAATTGCGCCCGACACGAGCCGTGCAGGCGAGCTCGCGGAAATCGCCCGTCTAGTGGAGCTCCTCGAAGCCCGGATAGCCGTCCCCCCGCTTCCATCCGCGGTAGATGGCGAGATCGTCGCAGAGCCGCGCGGTGTGCCCGGCGGGAACGCCCGCCACCAGTGCCTTCCCGCGGATCGTCCGCTCCGCGTCGTCGCTCCAGACCCTGCGCTTGAACCGCGTCGCCACACCATGACCTCCCCAGCGCATGGCAACCCTCAGCGGGCACGAACGGTCTCGACGGTCGCCATCGGAGCCGTCCGCCCAGTCCACGGTCCCCACGGCGTCGAGAGGCGCTCGGCCCGCCATCTCGGAGGATGACGGAAGGGATCGGACACCGACAGATGAGCCCGGGCGGGGCCGTGATCTTCTCGAAGCTCGCAAGGGATCGGACGGCCCCTCACTGCCATCCGAACGCGTGAGGAAGCCACAGGCTGAGACCCGGCACGAAGATGAGCAGCAGGAGACGGGCGGCGTCGGCGAGCAGGAACGGGACGACACCCTTGAAGATGCGCCCGAGCGGAAGGTCGTCGGCCATCGCGTGCAGGACGAAGACGTTGATGCCGATGGGAGGCGTGATCATGCCGAGCTCGATCACCACGACCATCACCACGCCCCACCAGATCGGATCGTAGCCCATGGCCGTCACGAGGGGATAGACGAAGGGAAGCGTCAGGACGAGCGCCGCGATGGTGTCGAAGATCGACCCGAGGATCAGGTAGAAACCGATGAGGAGGAAGATCACCGCCAGCGGTGGCCAGCCCAGGCCCTCGATCGCCGAGACCGCCGCCGCCGGGAGGCCCGACAGCGTGGCGAAATAGGAGAAGACGGACGCGCCGATGATGATGACGAATATGAGGCCGGTGTTCGATGCGGTGTCGCCAAGGCAGGCGAGGAAGCCTCGGACCGTCAGCCGCCCGCGCACGAGCGCGAGGAGGAGGGCCAGCGACGCGCCCACGGACGCCGCCTCCGTCACGGTGAAGATCCCGGAATAGATGCCGCCCGACACGACCGTCGCCAGGAGGAGGACGGCCCAGTTGGAGCGCAGCACCCGCCGGCGCACGGGCCACTCCGTCCGCTCGCCGTCGGGCGCGAGCTCCGGATGGAGACGCAGGGTGATGCCGATGGCGACGAAGTAGAAGGCGACGGCGAGCAGGCCCGGGACGATCGCGGCGAGGAACAGGGAGATGATCGAGTTCTCGGTCAGGATCGCGTAGAGGATCATCACCACGGAGGGCGGGATGATCATGCCCAGCGTCCCTCCGGACGCGATCGCCCCCGCCGCCAGCGAGCGGGCGTAGCCGCGCTCGGTCATCTCGGGCAGCGCGATGCGCACCATCGTCGCCGCCGTCGCCACCGACGAGCCGCAGATGGCCCCGAACCCCGCGCAGGCCCCGATCGTCGCGTAGATCAGGCCGCCGCGGCGATGGCCGAGAAAGGCCTGGGCCAGCCGGAACAGCTCCGACGACAGGCCCCCGGCGTTGGCGAGGTTCCCCATGAGCAGGAACATCGCGATCACGGCCAGCCCCTCCGCGGCCATGGCGCTCGACGGCTCGGTCGCCAGCAGCGTGAAGGCGGGGCCGAAGCCGATGATCATCCCGGTGCCGACGACGCCGACGACGCCCATCGCCACCCCGACCGGAACCTGGAGCACGATCAGCGCGAACATGGCGGCGAGGCCGGTGAGGCCGATGGCGAACGGGTCGGTCATCCGATCAGACCGGATCGCCGGCGCGGCCGAGGCCGGCGATCGACGGAGCCGCGCCCGTGGCCGCGGCGCGCAACCAGGACCAGACGACGTAGACCTGGACCGGCACGCAGAGCGTCATGATCGCCGTGGTGACGATCCACCAGGGCGCCAGCGACATCTCGATCGTCCGGGTGGACCGTCCGGCGCTCGCGTAGTTGCCGGTCAGGATCCAGAACTGCCAGACCAGGACGCAGAAGAAGGCGAGCGTGACGAGCGCGGCGAAGACCTCGATCCACATCTGCGCGCGCGGCCCGATGACCTTGCCCAGGACGCGAACGGTGATGTTCGTCTGCCGAAGCAGGCCGGCCGGAAAGCAGCTCGCGACGACGATCGGGAACACCAGCTCGCCGTAATCGCTGAATCCCGACATCCGCGGCGCGCCCAGATAGCGCGCCGTGCCGTCGTAGAACGTCAGGAGCGCCACCACCACGAGCCCCGCGAACCCGGCCAGCGCGACACTCTGCGTCAGCCGGTTCAGCCGCGCCGCGGTGGCCGATCTGGGCCGCGGCGAGGCCCTGCGGGGTGGCGGCCTCCATCAGCTTCCGGCCCGGATCTCGGCCAGGGCCGCTTGCGCCGCGTCGTAGACCGCCTGCCCGTTCGGCGTCTTGTCGATCCACCAGTCGTGGACCTCCTGGACACGCGCCTCGTAGTCCGCGAACTCGGCCTCCGTCGGCGCCTTGAAGGCCATGCGGCCCTCGGCGCGCGCGGCCTCCTCGACGCTCGCGCCCGCGCTCGCGTAGGCTTCGGCGCCCATCTCGGCCATGGCGAGGCCGCCGTGCTCGGTGATCGACGCCTGCACCTCGGCGGGCAGGCCGTTCCACTTGGCCTCGTTCATCAGCAGGAGGAACGGGATGGTGCCGACGGGGACGTCGTACTCCTCGGTCAGCAGAGGCAGCGTCTTGAACGTCTGCAGCCCGGTCCAGCTCTGGATGACGCCGTCGATCGTCCCGCGGTTGAGCGCCTCGTTCATCTCGCCCGAGGACAGGGTCTGCGGGGTCGCGCCGAAGGTCTCGAGGAACCGGGCGTGGACCGGTCCGACCGAGCGCAGCTTCATGCCGGCGAGGTCGTCGAGGCTCTCGATCGGGTCGTCCATGTAGAGCGCGTTCGGCTCGGACGCGAAGAACCCGACGACGTGGACCCCGTCGAACCCGGTGAGCAGGCCCTGCTCGTGCAGCTTCCAGCCGACGACGGAGGCCTCCTCCGCGGTCTCGAAGAGGAATGGCAGCTCGAAGAGGCTCATCTCGGGGAACTGGCCGCCCGTGTAGCCGGGCAGCACCCAGGTGACGTCGGCGACGCCGTTCTGCACCAGCTCGAACTGCTTGAACGGATCCTTGCCCAGCGTCCCGCCCCAGAACCCCTGGAGCATCGCCGCGTCGCCCACGTCGGCCGACACGGCCTCCATCCAGGGCTTGATGACGCCGGAGACGCCCGTCGACTGCTCGGGCACGAAGGTGCCGATCTTGATGCGCTCCTGCGCGATGGCAGGCAGGGCGGTGGCGGCGGCGAGCGCGGCCGCGGCGAATGCCGTGAGCTTCATCTGTCTTCTCCTCTATCGGGGGATGCCCCGATCCCGGGGCGGGGGTCCTTCAGGCCCATCCGGCGCAGGGCCGGCGGGCAGGTCGGGATCGTCACCGTCTTCTCCTCGGTGTAGAACGCCTCGCAGGCTTGGCCGCCCTCGCGCCCCACGCCGGATGCCTTCACGCCGCCGAAGGGCGCGCGCAGCTCCCGCATCATGGGCGTGTTCACCCAGACGACGCCGGATCGCAGCGCGTCCGTCATCGCCATGACCGTCGGCAGGTGGTCGGACCAGACGTAGGAGACGAGGCCGAACGCCGTGTCGTTCGCGATGGCGGCAGCCTCCTCGGCGGTGTCGAAGGGCAGGAATGTGGCGAAGGGGCCGAAGATCTCCTCCTGCGCGGCGCGCACCGCGTTGTCGGGCGCGGCGATCGCCGTCGGCTCCACGAAGTAGCCCGGGCCGAGGTCGTCCCGGCGCCGCCCGCCCGTCAGCAGCCGGCCGGAGCCCTCCGCGAACGAGAGCACACGCTCCATGTGCGCGGCCGACGCGAGCGGGCCGATCTCGGTCGCGTCGTCGGTGGGATCGCCCACGGCGATGGCCGCGGCGCGCTCGGCGAAGCGGCCGGTGAACGCGTCGAAGATCGACCGTTCGACCAGGATGCGCGATCCGGCCAGGCACTGCTGCCCGTTGTTGGAGAAGATGCCCATGAGCGCGCCGTCCAGCGCCCGGTCCTGGTCGGCGCTGGCGAAGATCACGTTGGCGGACTTGCCGCCCAGCTCCAGCGTGCAGGGCGTCAGGTTGCGGCCCGCGGCGGACATGATCTCCCGTCCCGTCCCGGTGCCGCCCGTGAAGCTCACGCGGTCGACGCCGGGATGCGCCACGAGGGCGGCCCCGGTGACCGGACCGCGCCCGTTGACCAGCACCAGGACGTCCTCGGGCAGGATGCCCTGCAGGATCGCGACCATGCGCGCGAGCGCGAGCGGCGTCTGCTCGGAGGGCTTGAGGACGCAGGTGTTGCCGAAGGCCAGCGCGGCGGCGACCTTCATCGAGGCCAGCGCCACCGGCGCGTTCCACGGCGCGATCAGGGCGGCGACGCCGACCGGGTCACGGGTCACGGTCGTCATGTAGCCTTCCGCCTGGTCGTAGCGCTCGCCGCGGGCCTGCAGGATATAGTCGGCGAAGAAGCCGAAGTTCATCGCCGCGCGCATCATGTGACGCGACTTCAGCTCGCGCAGGACGAGGCCGGTGTTCAGGCATTCGAGGCGGGCCAGCTCGTCGGCATTCCGGGCGATGGCCGCCTGGCAGGCGCGCAGCACCTCGGCGCGGCGCTCGATCCCCGTGCGCGGCCACGGCCCGCGGTCGAACGCCGCGCGCGCGCGGGCGACGGCGCGGTCGACGTCGGCGGGAGCGTCCTCGATCAGGGTCGAGACCCGCGCCCCCGTCGCCGGATACAGCACCGGGATCTCGATGCCGCCCCCCCGCGCGAGGCTGCCGGTGACCGCGTCGGGGGCTGTGATGGGGAGCGCGAAGGTCATGCCATGAAGCTCCCGCCGTTCACATGCAGGACCTGCCCGGTGACGTAGGCGGCGTCGGGCGAGAGGAGGAACAGGATCGGACCGGTCACGTCGCGGGCGCGCGCGATGCGGCGCATCGGGATCGCGGCGGCGTAGGCGGCGAGGTCGAGGCGTGGGGCGGCGTCCTCGCCGGACCGCCCGGTCCCGCCGCGCAGGAAGGCGGTGTCGACGGCCGACGGCGCGACCGTGTTGACCCGCAGCCGCGGCGCGAGCTCCAGCGCCATCTGCCGCGCGAGCGCCGCGATGCCCGCCTTGGAGACCGCGTAGGCGCCATAGCCGGGCCGAGCATAGTGCCCAAGCCCGGAGCCGGTCAGAACCATGGACCCCCCATCGGCCATCGCGCCCGCTGCCGCGACGCACGCGTTCCGGGTGGCGGTGAGGTTGCCGTCGATGACCTCCGCCCAGTCCTCCTCCTCCACCACGGGCGCGGGCGACGTGGCGAAACCGGCAAGCGTGACGAACCCGTCGAGCGGGCCGATCGCGTCGGCCGCGGCGCGCACCGCCCCGCGGGTGGCGGCCGCATCGGTCGCGTCGACCTCGAATGCGGGGGGTGGGGGCGCATGGCGCGCGAGCGAGGTCGGCAGGTCCAGAACCGCGACCCGCCAGCCCCGCGCGCCCGCCTCGGCCGCGAGGTCGCGCCCGATGCCGCCCGCGCCGCCCAGGATCGCCAGCGCGCCGCTCATCCAACCGCCTCCGCGCGGCGCAGGCCCTCGATCATGGACGACCGCAGCAGGAACGCGCGCGCGCGGTCCGGGTCTGCGGCGATCGCCTTCATCTCGGCCAGGTGGTCGCGCCGGCGCGCGGGATCGAGCGTGTTCATCCGCGCCCGGTTGGCGTCGGCCTGCGCGAGGATCTCCTCGGCGGCGATGGGCCGGCGGCGCCGCTCGTACCGCGCCAGCATCCCTTCGGCCGCCGCGCCCCCGGCGATCGCCGTCAGCGCCCCGGCCAGCTCGACCGCGTCGTGGATGCCGCCATTCATGCCCATGCCGCCCTTGGGCGAGTTGAGGTGCGCCGCGTCCCCCGCGAGGATCATCCGCCCCGCGACGTAGGCGTCCACGATGCGGCGGTGGACGCGGTAGATGCGCTTCTCCTCGATCACGAGGGGCGGGGCGTCCGGCACGATCTCGGCCGTGCGCGCGGCGATCGCGGCGTCCTCCAGCGCGTCCTCGGGCGTCTCCCCGACCCGCGGGTGCAGCGAGATGCGCCAGAGGTCCGGCAGCCGCAGCAGCGAGAAGGTTCCCCGCGGCTCCCAGATGTAGTTGACCCCGGACAGGCCCGGGATGTGGTCCTCGAACGGCAGGCGGGTGGTGGCGAGGATCGTGCTCTCCGGATAGGTCTCGCCCGTGAGGCGGACGCCCATCGCGGCGCGCACAACGCTCCGCGCGCCGTCGCAGCCCACGAGCCAGGCGCCGGAGGTCCGCTCGCCACCGGCGTCCAGCCAGACGCCGGCGGCGTCCTGCCCCACGTCGCGCACTTCGGCCCCGAAGGCGACGGTGCCGTCCGGCAGGCGCCTCAGCAGCGCATGCGACAGCTCGGACTGTCGGCATTGCAGGCGATACGGATGGGCCGTGTCGCCGGACAGGATCGACAGGTCGAACACGGCGCGATCCCCGCCCTCGTGCATCCTGACCTGCCAGTCGGGGGTGATGCGACCGCGCGCCAGCAGCTCCGCGGTGATCCCGGCCGCGTCGAACAGGTCGAGCGTCGGCGGATGGAAGGTCGAGGCGCGGAGCTGGTCCGGCACCCCGGCCTCCGCCTCGAACACACGCACCGGGACGCCCGCCTCCACCAGATGCCAGGCCAGCGTCAGCCCGACCGGCCCGGCGCCGACGATGAGGACCGGCGCCGTCATCCGGTCGTCCAGGTCCGGCGAGAAGGGCTGTGGGCATTTGACATAAGGATATACTCATATATTAAATTGGGGCATGTCAAAGGTTCTTTGACGTTGCGCCCAACCGAGGGACCGCCGTGCCAGACCTCGTGCAGATCGCGTCCTCGCCTCGGCGGCTCGGCCTCCTGGTCGTCGACCTGCAGAACGACTTCGTCCACCCGGACGGCGCCTATGCGCGGGGCGGTCGCTCGAGCGCCGCCATCGCGGCGTTGCCCGCCCGCGTGGCGCCCGTCGCGCGGGCGGTGCGGAGCGCGGGCGGACTCGTCGTCTCGACGCTCTTCACCCTGGTGCCCGGCCGCGGCGGGGCGCCGATGATCTCGCCGCACCTCGCGGCGCTCCGCCCCTTCCTCGGGCCGGGCGACTTCGCGCCCGGAAGCTGGGGTCAGGCGATGGTGGACGAGATCGGCCCCGCCGACCTGTCGGTCGAGAAGGTCGCCTACTCCGCCTTCCACGCCACGCGCCTCGAATGGGTGCTGCGGAAGGCCGGGATCGACCGGCTGCTCGTCGCGGGAATCGTCACCAATGGCGGCGTCGCCTCGACGGTGCGCGCGGCGCATGTCCGTGACGTCGATTGCGCCGTCCTATCCGATGGCTGCGCGGCGTTCTCGGAGGCGGCGCACGAGGCGGCGCTCGCCGATCTGGGCTCGGTCGCGGCGATCGCGACCTGCGACGCGGCGATCGCCGCCCTGGCGGAGGACTGAACCGATGGCGCAATCCGATTACGGCCGTGCGGGGCTGCTGGCGATGCTGACGCCTCAGGCGAACACCACCGTGGAGCCGGAGCTGTGGTCCCTGATGCCGCCCGACTGGTCGATGATCAACGCGCGGCTGACCTCCGACAAGGGCACCATCGAGGAGCGGCTCGTCGACTACACCGAGAAGTTCGCCCTTGTGTCCGACGAGTTCGCCAACGCCCCGATCACCGTCCTGGCGGCAGGCTGCACCGGCGCCTCCTACCTCATCGGGCGGCAGCGGGAGGCGGAATCTGATGGCCGCGCTCTCGGACCGGCGGGGCGTGCCGGCGATCACCGCCGCCTATGCGACGGTCGAGGCGCTGCGCGTCCTGGGCGCTCGGTCGATCGCGCTCGTCTCGCCCTATCCCGGCGTGCTCGACGCCGCCTGCGGGCCCTACTGGGAAGGGTTCGGCTTCGAGGTCGTCGCCAAGACGGGGCCCGAGCTGCAGACCGGGAAGTTCCACCCGATCTACGCGATGCAGGGCTCGGCGACGCGCGACGCGATGGTCGAGCTGAAGGGGAGCGGCGCCGACGCGATCGTCATGCTGGGCACCGGGATGGCCACGCTGGAGCCTCTGATCCATGCGCGCGGCTGGGACGGGCCGGTGCCGATCTCGTGCAATCTGGCGATGATCTGGGCGGCGGTGGAGCTGAGCGCCGGGCGGCCCTTCACGCGCGAGACGCTGCTGCCCTGGATCGCGGCGGACGGGTGGATCCATCGCTATCGCGCGCTCTTCCCGCCCGCGGCGGAGGCCGCCGAATGATCGAGACCGACATCATGATCGCGGGCGGCGGCCCGGTCGGCCTGACGCTCGGGATCGACCTGGGCCGCCGGGGGCGCCGCGCGCTCATCGCCGAGACGCGGCCGGGCCCGACGACGCACCCCAAGGCCACGCTCCTGGGCGCTCGATCGATGGAGCTCTACCGCCGCTGGGGCCTCGAGGACGCGATCTTCGCCGGCGCCCTGCCCGAGGACGTCAACTACGCGATCATATTCTGCACCCGCCTCGCCGGACGGGAGCTGCACCGCTTCTCCTCGCCCTCGATCGCAGAGGTCCGGACCCGCCCCGAAGGCGCCGAGGACCGCTGGCGCGAGCTGGCCTGGTCGCCCTACGGCAAGACGCAGATCGGGCAGCAGGCGCTCGAGCCGGTCCTGATCGACGCCGCGCGAGAGACGGCAGGCACCGATCTCCGCCATGGCTGGACGGTCACGGGCCACGAGGATCGCGGCGACCACGTCCGCACGACGATCCGGGATACGGGCGGCGCCGAGGAGGTCGTGCGCTCGCGCTACCTCGTCGCCTGCGACGGCGGCGGCAGCCCGATCCGCAAGCGGCTGGGCATCCGGTTCGGCGGGCGCGGGCCGTGGCGGTCGAATGTCAGCCTGCATTTCCGCGCGCCGGACTTCCTGGAGACGCACGGCAAGGGCCTGGGGAACCTCTACTTCGTCTTCGCGCCGGACTCGTTCGGCGTCTTCACCGCGATCGACGGTCGCGACGTCTGGAACTTCCAGCTCTACTTCCTCGATCCGGCCAAGGAGACGCGGGACATCGACGCGCGCGCCGCGCTGCACCGCGCCGTCGGCAAGCCGTTCGAGTTCGAGCTGCTGACGGTGACCCACTGGCAGCACCACCAGTCCGTCGCGCCCGTCTGGCGGTCCGGGAACGTGTTCCTCGCGGGCGATGCGGCGCATCTCTTCGCGCCCACCGGCGGGGTCGGCATGAACACCGGCATCGCGGACGCCGCGGACCTCGCCTGGAAGCTGGACGCCGTCCTGGGCGGCTGGGGCGGCGCCGCGCTGCTCGACAGCTACGAGGCCGAGCGGCGGCCCGTCGCGTGGCGAAACTCGCAGCGGTCCATGACGAACTCCGACACGATCGATTTCGTCATGTCCCAGGTCCCCGAGGGGATCGAGGAGGACACCGCCGCCGGCGCCGCCGCCCGCGCGCGGCTGACCGAGAACATCAAGTGGATGTCGCGCCAGTTCAATTCCGCCGGCGCGCATCTGGGGCACCGCTACACCGCCTCGCCCATCACCGTGGCGGACGGCACGCCCGAGCCGCCGGACGATTTCGCCCATGTCGTGCAGTCGACCTGGCCGGGCTGCCGCGCGCCGCATGTCTGGCGGGAGCCGGGCATCTCGACGCTGGACTGGTTCGGCCAGGGGTTCGTGGTGGTGGCCGCCTCGGCCGCAGCGGGGCCGGGAGGGGCGATGGTGGACGCTCTGGCGGCGGCGGGCGTGCCCGCGCGGATGGAGGTCTGCGATCTGCCGGCGGTGCGCGCGGCCTACGCCGCGCCCCTGGTCCTGGTGCGGCCGGACGGCCATGTCGCCTGGCGCGGGGCCGAGGCGCCCGCGGGCCTCGTGGATCGGGTGACCGGGCGGGAGACGCCGTTCGCCGCGGTGGCGGCGGAGTAGCGCGCCTCCCGTTCAAGCCGCGGGATAGAGCCAGGGCCGGCCGGCGCCGTCGGCGCCGACGAACGCGTCGATCTCGTCCGCATGGGCCAGCGTCACGTCGATCTGGCTGAGGCCGCCCATCAGCATGTCGCGCGCGCCCCGATCGAGTGCGAAGGGGTGGCGGCCCTCGGCCACGACCTCCATCGCGCCCAGGTCGACGGCGAGGCGGTGCCCGCGCGGGTCGGCCTCCACCCAGGTCCAGATCGCCTCGATCGCGCTGCGCGGCAGGGCGGCGGGGACGATGCCGTTGCCGATGCAGTTGCCCATGAAGATGCCGCCGAACCCTTCGGCCACGATGGCGCGGAACCCGTAGTCGCGCAGCGCCCAGACCGCGTGCTCGCGCGAGGAGCCGCATCCGAAGTTCGCGCCGGAGACGAGAACGCTGGCCCCCTCGTAGGCCGGGTCGTTCAGGACGAAGCCCGGATCCGGATCGCGCTCCCGCCGATAGCGCTGATTGGCGAACAGTCCCTCGCCCAGGCCCGCCTTCGACACGCGCCGCATCTCTCGCGAGGGGATGATCGCGTCGGTGTCCACGTCGTCGCGGCGCATGGGCACGGCGATGCCCTCGTGGCGGACGATGCCCCGGCCGGTGGGGCCGCCAGCCGTCACGCGGCCTCGCGCGGGTCGGCGAGGCAGCCGCGAACCGCGGACCAGGCCACCGTCTCGGGGCTGGCGATATGGGTGCGCACGCCGGGGCCCTGCCGCCCCTCGAAGTTGCGGTTGGTCGACGACACCACCCGCGCGCCCGAGGCGAAGGTCTCGCCGCCGGCGTAGAAGCACATCGCGCAGCCCGCCTCGTGCCATTCGAACCCCGCATCGCGGAAGACGGCGTCGAGCCCTTCGGCCTCGGCGGCGCGGCGCACCGGGGTCGAGCCCGGCGCGCAGATCGCGCGCGTCCCCGCGGCGACCTTTCGTCCGCGCAGGACGGCGGCGGCCCGCCGAAGATCGCCGAGGCGCCCGTTCGTGCACGAGCCGATGAAGGCCCCCGCGACGGGCAGCCCGGCGAGCGGCTGCCCCGCGCGCAACCCCATGTAGCCGAGTGCCCGAGCGTCCGCGCCGTCGGGCACGGCGTCCGAGACGGGCACCGCCTGCGCGGGGGAGGTCCCCCAGGTGATCGCGGGCGACATCGCGGCCGCGTCGAGCACGATCTCGGCGTCGAAGCGCGCGCCCTCGTCGGTGGCGAGGCCGCGCCAATGCGCCACGGCCGCGTCCCACTGCGCGGGCCCCGGCGCGTGGGGCCGCCCGCGCACGTAGTCGAACACCGCGTCGTCGGCGGTCACGAAGGCGGTGAAGGCACCGAACTCCACGGCCATGTTGCACAGCGTCATCCGCCCCTCGACGTCGAGCGCGCGGACCGCCTCGCCGTCGAACTCCACCGCGAAGCCCCGGCCGCCCGCGGCGCCGTGCCGCGCGATCAGGTGGATCGCCATGTCCTTCGCCGTCAGCCAGGAAGGCGCGGGCCCGTGGATGCGCACCCGCATCGTCCTCTGGGCCGCGACCCGCAGGACCCGGGTGGCCATCGCGTGCTCGGCCTCGGTGGAGCCGATACCCCAGGCGAGCGCGCCCAGCCCGCCGAGCGTGCAGGTGTGGCTGTCCGGGCAGACCAGCGTGGTGCCCGGCAGCGCGATGCCCTCCTCCGGCGCGAGGACGTGGACGATGCCCTGCGCGGCGTCGGCGGTGTCGTAGAGGCGCAGGCCGAGGCGCCGGGTGCTGTCGCGCATCGCCTCCATGAAGACCTCGCCCCCCGGCATCCGGGCCCGGTCGCGGCCGCCCGGCTCCGTCGAGACGATGTGGTCGATGGTCGAGAAGACCGTGTCCGGAGCGGCGATGGCGCGCCCGTCCTCGATCATGCTCGCCAGCGCGATCGAGCCGGTCCGCTCGTGCAGGACGATCCGGTCGATCAAGACCAGGGCGGCGCCGTCCGGCTCCGCGCGCACGCGGTGCAGCGCCAGCATCTTCTCGTAGGCGGTCCGGGGCGCCGTCATCCCACGATGCCCCGGGCGCGCAGGTCGGCCAGCCGCTCCGCCCCGATGCCGAGCTCGGTCAGGACCGCGTCCGAGTCCTGGCCCGGCGCGGGCAGGTCGTGGCGCAGGGCCGCGCGCCGTCCGTCGAACTCGAGCGGAAGGCGCGGCAGCGTGACCGTCCCGCCCTCGGGAAGGGTCAGCTCCTGCAGGCCGTGGGCGCTCAGGTGCGGATCGCCGGCGAGGTCCTCGGGGCGCCGGATGGGGGCGTAGGGCAAGCCGGCCGACTCGAGCCGGGCCATGAGATCCTCCGAGGGTATCCGCGCGAACAGGGCGCGCAGGCGGGGGATCACCTCGTCCCGCCTCGCCACGCGGCCGGCATTCGTCGCCAGCCCGCCGTCGCCGGCCCAGTCGTCCAGGCCGAACGCGGTGCAGAAGGTCGCCCATTGCCCGTCGCTGACCACGCCGACGAAGACCTGGGCGTCGGCGGCGTCGAAGACGTCGTAGACCGCCCATGCGGAGACCCGCTCCGGCATCGGCGGCGCCGGCGTGCCCGTGACGGCGTGCTGCGCCATGTGCTGCCCCACGAGGAACGCCGTCGTCTCGTAGAGGGCCGAGGTCACGTGGCCGCCGCCGCCGCCGCGCCCGCGGCCGTGCAGCGCGGCGAGGATGCCGATCACGCCGAACATCGCGCCGGTGATGTCGATGACCGAGGCGCCCGCGCGCAGCGGCCGGCCGCTGGGCCCCGTCATGTAGGCCAGCCCGCCCATCATCTGCGCGACCTCGTCGAGGGCCGTGCGGTCCTCGAACGGGCCCGACAGGAACCCCTTGCACGAATGGTAGATCAACTCGGGGTTAAGCGCCGCCGCCTGCGCCGGGCCGAGGCCCATCCGGTCCAGCGCGCCCGGACGGAAGTTCTCGATCACCACGTCCGCGCCCGCGATCAGGTCGCCGGCGATCGCCCGCCCCTCCTCCGACTTCAGGTCGAGGACGACGCTGCGCTTGTTGCGGTTGAACATCGCGAAGTAGCCCGCGCCCGATCCGCCGAGGCGCCGGGTCTTGTCGCCGCCGATCGGCTCCACCTTGACGACGTCCGCGCCGAGATCGCCCAGGATCATGCCCGCCGTGGGCCCCATGACCATGTGCGAGAACTCGACGACGCGGATATCGCTCAGGCTGTCCATCTGCTCCACGCTTGTCCGGCCGCCATTTGGCGTATAAACATACCATTAAGTCAATGGGAGGCCGTGGCATGATCGTCCTGAGCGAGGTCGGGCCGCGCGACGGGCTGCAGAGCATCGACGCGACGATGCCCCTCGCCGCCAAGCGCGCCTGGATCGACGCCGAGGCCGCCGCCGGCGTGCCCGAGATCGAGGTCGGCTCCTTCGTCAGCCCCAGGGTGCTGCCGCAGATGGCGGACACGGCCGCGCTGGTCGCCCATGCGCGCGGCATACCGCATCTGACCGTCGCCGCGCTGGTGCCGAACCTGCGCGGCGCGCAGGGCGCGATCGCGGCCGGCGCGCACAAGCTCTCGATGCCGTTCTCGATGTCGCAGACCCATTCGATGCGCAACGTGAACCGGACGCACGCGCAGATGCTGCGCGAGATCGCGGCCGTTCGGGCCGAGATCGACGCGCTTCCCGCCGAGGCCCGCCCCCATTTCGAGGTCGGGCTCGCCACCGCCTTCGGATGCTCGATCGAAGGGCACGTTCCGGAGGCCACCGTGGTCCGCCTCGCCGCCGCCGCCGTCGAGGCCGGCGCGGACGAGGTCGGCCTGTCGGACACGACCGGCGCCGCCGACCCGGCCGCGGTCCGGCGCATGATCCGTGCCGTGCGCGGCGCCGTGGACGAGGGCCGGCTCACCGGCGTGCACCTGCACAACACCCGCGGCCTCGGCCTTGCCAACGCGCTGGCGGCCCTCGATCTGGGGATCACGACCCTGGACGCCTCGCTCGGGGGCCTGGGCGGATGCCCCGCCGCGCCCGGCGCCAGCGGCAACATCGTGACCGAGGACCTGGCCTTCATGCTGGCCGCGATGGGGTTCGAGACGGGGATCGACCTGGACCGGCTCATGGCGGTGCGGGACGTCCTGCGCGCGGCCCTGCCCGGCGAGGCGCTGCACGGCTTCACCCCGGATGCGGGCCTTCCGACGGGCTGGCCCTGGGGCGCGGCGCGGCCGGACGCGGCATGACGACCGGCGGCGCCGCGGACCACGCGGTCGATCCCGACGACCCGACACCGCTCTACCATCAGGTCTACCTGATCTGGCGGCGTCGCATCGTCGACGGCTCGCTATCCTTCGGCGCGCGCCTTCCCTCGGAGGAGGAGCTCTCGCGGCGCCACGGAATCTCGCGGATCACGGCCAAGCGCGCGATGAACGAGCTGGCCGCCGAGGGTCTCGTGGAGCGCAACCGCGGGCGGGGCACGACCGTCGCGCTGAAGGCGGCGAGCCGCCCGATGACGATGGATTTCGGCGGCTTGATCGAGAACCTGAACACCATCGGCTCGTCCACGACCGTGGACGTGCTGTCGTTCGACTACGTGCGCGCCCCCGCCGACGTGGCGGACGCGCTTCACCTACCCCCCGGCGCCACTGCGCAACGGGTGCAGCGCCGCCGCAACCTGCGGGGCGAGCCGTTCTCCCACATGTTGACCTGGTTGCCGGAGGACATCGGCCGATCCTTCGAGCGCGGCGACCTCGCGGCGCAGCCGATCGTGTCGCTCATCGAGGCGGCCGGCCACCGGATCGCCTCGGCGCGCCAGTCCGTCACGGCTCACGCCGCCGACCCCTCCCTGGCGCATGCGCTCTCGATCCGGGTCGGGGCGCCGCTCCTGCGGGTGACGCGCGTCATCTCCGACGATGCCGACCGGCCGGTGCAGTTCATCACCGTCGACTACCGCCCCGAGCTCTACCGTCTG
Source organism: uncultured Alphaproteobacteria bacterium (assembly GCA_963832275.1). Classification (GTDB taxonomy): domain Bacteria; phylum Pseudomonadota; class Alphaproteobacteria; order Rhodobacterales; family Rhodobacteraceae; genus Hasllibacter. Next base: position 1,422,542 of record CAWHTQ010000019.1, on the reverse strand, counting down.
GACCTCGTCCTCAACCGGGTGGACGATGCCGAGGGCGGCGGCCGGATCTGGACCACCGCGGCCGAGTAGCCCCGCGGCATCGGCATCCGCGATCCGGGGACGATGGGAGGTTCGCGGAAGCGAGGTCCGTCGTCGCGATCGGCGATCCGTATTCCGGACCGTGCGCGGCGTCGTTCGACGTCACTCCAGCACTCGAATGGGCTCGCCGTTCGACCAGGCGACGACGGCTGCGGCCATCTGCTGGTAGAACAGACCGAACGCCTGCTGGGTCGCGTATCCCAGATGCGGTGTGAGCAGGAGCTTGCCGGACGACATCAGCTCGGCGTCGTTGATCGGGTCGTCCGGCGCGAGCGGCTCCGGCTCGAAGACGTCGATCGCCGCCGCCGCGGGACGTCCGTTCCGCAGCCCTCGGAGAAGCGCCCGAGCGTCGACGATCGGACCCCGGGCCGTGTTGACGAGGCTCGCTCCGGGCCGCATCGCCGCGATCGCGTCCGCGCCGATCAGCCCGGCGGTCCGTTCCGATAGCACCACGTGGATCGAGACCACGTCCGACCTCCCCATCAGGTCCGCCAGACCCGGGCAATATCGGACCCCGTGCGCCTCGCAGCGGTCCTCCGTGAGGTTCTCGGACCAGGCGGCGACGTCCATTCCGAACGCCCGGCCCAGCACCGCCATCTGCTGGCCGACCTTCCCCAACCCCACGAGGCCGAGCGTGAGCCCGTGGAGGTCGCGTCCGATGGCGCTCTGCCAGGTCCCCCTGCGCAGGGAGGCCGCCTCCACCACGATCCGTCTCTCGAGCGCGAGGATGAGCGCCATCGCCAGCTCCGCCGTCATGGTCCTGCGCAGCTCGGTTCCGCAGACCGTGATTCCCAGCTCCGCCGCGGCCTGCATGTCGATGGCTTGGTTGCGGGTGCCCGAGGTCGCGATCAGCTTGAGGTTGGGAAGGCCCTCGAGGACGTGCCGCGGGAACGCCGTCCGTTCGCGCATGACGCACAGGACGTCGAACTCGGCCAGCGTCCCGATCACCTCGGCGTCGCTCGTGAAGGCGGCGGTGAACACCTCCGGATCGGGCACGGCGCTCCAATCGGCGAGCCGGAGCGCGGCGTCCGCGTAGTCGTCGAGGATCGCGACCTTCACGGCCCGTCCTCGATCGCCGGAGCCGACCAGTCGACCGGCCCCTCGACGTAGCGGAAGCCCTTGGCGGCGAGCTTGCCTCTCAGGTCGAGGATGTCGAGGGTCGCGGACTTGCCGCGCAGGGCGCCTCTGATCCCGTTCTCCGCCTCGATCCGCGCCCGGCTGGCGGCGAGCACGTCGTCGGCGCCGGCGCGTCCGACGACGACCACGCCGTCCTCGTCGCCGCAGATGACGTCACCCGGGACGATCCGGCGGCCGCCGCAGATGACCGGAACGTTGACCGCGCCGAGCGTCTCCTTGACCGTTCCCTCCGGCGACACGGCGCGGGCCCAGATCGGCAGCCCCTGCCGGCGCAGATCGGCGACGTCTCGCACCCCGGTATCCAGGACGACCCCGACGCCGCCGCGCTCGCGGACGAACTCGGCGAGGATATCTCCGAAGTATCCATCGTGACACTCGGAGGTGGTGGCGACGACGAGGATGTCGCCGGGTTCCATCAGCTCGATCGCGACGTGGATCATCCAGTTGTCCCCGGGCGTGCAAAGCGCCGTCACGGCCGATCCCGCGACCGGCTCGCCCAGGACGACGGGCCTGATCTCGGGCGTCATCGCGCCCGTTCGCCCCTGCGCCTCGTGCACGGTGGCGACCCCGGCGGCGGCGAGGCCGGCTATGGTCTCGGGTGCTGCCCGCTCGATCCGCCGGATGGCCATGCCGATCATGCTTCGCCCTCGTTGTCTGGTGACGAGCCGGTCTCGGAGGAGGCGCCAGGGCGGCCGGCCGGGCGAAGCGCGCCATGTGCGACCCAGGCGAGGAGCGCCGCGGAGCACAGCACGAAGGTCGCGCTGATCGGCCTCTCGACGAAGACCATGAAGTCCCCCCGGCTCAGGAGCAGGGAACGGCGCAGGTTCTCCTCGAGCATGGGTCCGAGGATGAACCCGAGCAGAAGGGGCGCCGTCTCGAAGCCGAGCTTTATCAGGACGTAGCCGGCCGCGGAGAAGCCCGCGACCAGGAGGACGTCGAACGTCGATCGCCCCAGGCTGTAGACGCCGACGCAGACGAGCAGGACGATGGCGGGGGCGAGGAACCGGTACGGGATCTGCAGGATCCTCACCCAGAGCTGGATGAGCGGAATGTTGAGGATCAGGAGCATGAAGTTCCCGATGAGGAAGCTCACGACGAGCCCCCAGAACAGATCCGGGTTCTCCGCGATGACCCGTGGCCCGGGTGCGATCCCGTGGATCATCAGCGCACCGAGCATGAGCGCCATGATCGCGTCGCCGGGTATGCCGAGCGTGAGGGTGGGGATGAAGGCGGACTGGGCCGCGGCGTTGTTCGCGCTCTCGGGCGACGCTATTCCCGCCACGGCCCCGTGCCCGAACTCCTCCGGATGACGCGAGACCCGCTTCTCGACCGCGTAGGCCATGAACGAGGCCATCGACCCGCCGCCCGTTCCGGGCAGGAGCCCGACCCCGATACCGACCGCGGAGCCGCGCAGCATCGGCCATCTGGAAGACCGCCATTCGGCCGCGTTCGGCAGGAGCGACGCGAACGTGATCCGCGAGCGATGACCGGTCGACCGGGACATCGTCCCGATGCCCGAGATCACCTCCGTGATCCCGAAGAGCGCCATCGCGATCACGATGATGCTGACGCCGTTGAAGAGGTCGGGCACGCCGAAGGTCATGCGCATGGCGCCGCTGTTCACGTCGATGCCGACCAGCCCGATCAGAAGGCCGATGACGACGCTCGCGAGGCCGATGAGGGGCTTGCCCTGGCTGATCGATCCCGCGGCCACGAGCCCGAGCAGCATCATCGAGAAGTAGTCCGCCGAATGGAACGACAGCGCCAGCTGCGCGAGCGGCGGAGCCATGAGCACCAGCACCACGATCGCCGCGCAGCTGCCGAGGAAGGAGGCCACCGTCGTGATCATCAGGGCGGCCCCGGCGCGGCCCTTCTTCGCCATCGGATAGCCGTCCAGGCAGATGACGGCGGACGAGGCGGTGCCCGGCAGGTTCAGCAGGATTGACGCGATCGAGCCGCCGTACTGCGCGCCGTAGTAGATCCCCGCCAGCATCACGATCGATGCGGTCGATGGCACGTGGAAGGTGAGCGGCATCAGCAGGGAGATCGCCGCGAGGTGCCCGATCCCCGGCAGGACCCCGACGACCATGCCGATCGTCACGCCGAGGAAGCAGTAGAGCAGGTTCTCCCATCCGAGGGCGACCGAGAAGCCGAGCGCGAGGCTCTCCAGCAGACCCATCAGAAGCGCCAGGCGACGAACGGGATGGGGATGCCGAGCCCGATGGCGAAGAGCAGCCAGATCGCCGGGACGAGGACGACGATGAGGGCTCCGATCGACCGGGGCCTCGCCTGGCCGCCCGCGAGCGCGGAGATCACGATGACGACCGCGCCGGCGGGCGCGAATCCGAGCCTCGGGAGCAGGAGCGCGAACGCCACGATGGCGGACGGGATCAGAATGACGGCCCGCAGGTCGAGCCGTGGCAGCGCCTCATGGCTTCGAGCCGCGCTGGCCATGATCGCCACCCCGATGACCGAGAGGATCGCCCCGAGGCCGAGCGGGAAGAAGCCCGGTCCCATCCGACGCGGCGAGCCGATGGCCTGATCGGACGTCACGGCGATCACGAACACCCCGAGGACGAGCGCGACGGCCCCGGCGAGGAAGTCGCGCGACCTCAGCACGCTCATCGGCGCCGGGCCCCCGGCCCTCCGACCCCCCCGCACCGCCCACGCGCGGGAGGCGGGCGCGATCCTCCGCGGACGATCACTCCGCGGTGATGCCGGCGGCCTCGATGATGGCGCCGAACTGGTCCCGGAGGGAGCCGAGCATCGCCGCGTAGTCGTCGCTCGCGAGGGGATCGACGATGGCGCTGCGTGCCGCGAACGTCTCCCTGGCCGCGGCGCTCTCCAGGAACGCGGTGACGTCGGCCTCGATCTTCGCGAGGATCTCGGGCGGAACGCCCGAGGGCGCGAAGAGGCCCGCCCATTGCCCGGCCGCGACGTTCGGCACGCCGCCCTCGATCAGGGTCGGGACGTCCGGATGGCTCGGAGCGCGATCGGCCCGGGCGACCCCGAGGATCTTGATGTTGCCGGCGTCGACGAACGGCCCCACCGAGGACAGGGCGAGGACCCCGACGTCCACCTCGCCGCCCGCGACCGCGGTGGCCGCGGGGGCACCCCCGCGATAGGGGATGTGCACGGTGTCGATGCCGGCCTCGAAGTTGATCCACTCCGGCACGATGTGGTTCAGCGTGCCGATACCGGCGGAGGCGAAGCTCAGATCGCCCGGGTGCCCCTTGGCATAGGCGACGTATTCCTCGGTGGTGTCGAACGGCGCTTCGCTGTTGGCGACCAGGACCAGGGGCGTGTCGCTGATCATCGTGATCGGGACGAAGTCCGCCTGCTCGTCATAGGGGACGTTCTCGTAGAGCCTCGGATTGATCACCATGACGCCCATGTCGGCGACCAGGAGGGTGTAGCCGTCGGGCTCCGCCTGGGCGACGGCCGTGGCGGCGATGAACCCGGCGCCCCCCGTCTGGTTGTCGACGACGACCTCCTGCCCCCAGGCCTCGGTCATGCCCTCCGCGACGGTCCGGGCGGCGATGTCGACGATGCCCCCCGGCGCGTAGGGCACGATGATGGTCACGGTGCGGTCCGGCCATTGCTGGGCGCCGGCCATCGCGGACGTGAGGAGCAACGCACCGAACGCGTTCACGACGAGCATCTTCATACAACCCTCCCTTCGGTGCCGTTTGGCGGCACTCCCTTCGAACCGCCGCCTCGCAGGAGGCATGTCGCTCCCCCTGCGGCTGACGTTCCGCCCAATGGTTTGACCATTCGGAGTGATTGGTCAAGGTGATCCTTGAGCAGGCCGGTGCGGACGGATAAGCATCGCGCGAGCGAGGAACGCCATGACGTCACGGGATCAACACGCGGTACTCGTTCAGTTGCGCGCCTATCTGGCGCAGAGGGAGCACGCGCCGAACGCCCGCCTTCCGGCGGAACGCCCGCTCGCCGATCTCATCGGCATCACGCGGGGCGAACTTCGAAAGGCGCTCGCGGTCCTCGAGGGCGAAGGGCTGATCTGGCGCCGGGTCGGCAAGGGCACGTTCCTCGCGGCGGGGGAGCCCTACGAGGTGATCTATCCCGGGGAGATCGCCGCGAAGTCGACCTTGAGCGACGCGATGCGCGCCCGCCTGACGCTCGAGCCCGCGATCGTCGCGGAGGCCGCGCTCAACGCGAGGCGGGCGGATATCTCGGCCATGCGGGACTGCCTCGCGGCCAGTCGCGAGGCGCGGACCTGGCGCGAGTACGAGAGCTGCGACAACCGCTTCCACAAGCTCATCGCCGAGAGCACCCACAACCCGATCACCTCCGCCACCTACGACATCCTCGCGGGCGTTCGCCGGACCGTCGTCTGGTCGCGGCCGCGCGTGGCCTCCGACCGGCCGCCACCAGACCATCACTCCTTCGCCGAGCATGGCGTCATCGTCGATGCGGTGGCGGCGCGGGATCCCGCGGGATCGTCGGCCGCCATGTTCGCGCATCTGCGGACGGTCGAACGGCTCCTGACCGACCGCGAGATACCCGGCAGCGCAGCGCCCGGCACCGCCGGCGTGCCCGCCAACGAAAGCGACGAGAGGATGATCGAATGAACACGCTGGAGCCGCTCGCGGACACCCTGGTCGCGCGATATCGGGCGATCTCCACGTCGACCCTGTCGGACGCCCTCGACAAGCTCGGCCTGGCGGGCGCGGTGGAGGGGCTGGTACCCATCGACCCCGCGGCGGACATCGTCGGCCGTGCGTTCACCGTCGCCTACCTCCCGGTGGGACCCGAAGGCGGCACCGTCGGTGACTTCCTCGACGCGCTGGGGGCCGGCGACGTCGTCGTGATCGACAACCGCGGGCGTACCGACTGCACCGTGTGGGGCGACATCATGACGGAGGTCGCGAAATCGCGCGGGATCGCGGGCACCGTGATCGACGGGGTCAATCGCGACCTGCCGGAGACCCGCGCCTGCAACTATCCGATCTGGTCGCGTCGCGGGCACATGCGCACCGGCAAGGATCGCGTCGCCCTGGAGGCGACCGCCGTTCCCGTGAGCCTCTGCGGCGTCCGCGTGGAGCCTGGGGATGTCGTCCGCGCCGACGGCAACGGCGTGGTCATCCTCCCTCATGCCCGCGCGGACGAGGTCCTGCGAACGGCCGAAGCGATCGAGGAGCGGGAGGAGGCCATCCTCCGGGAGGTCCGGAAGGGTGTCTCGCTCGGCGAGGCCCGGGCCCGCCACGGCTACCATTCCCTCCAGACACGTCCGACCGGGGCATGAGGCCCCGCCCTGGGCGCGGACCGGACGTCGATCGGGTCCGTCGACCCTCGCCCTGACGCGCGGACCGGCCGGCGCCCGCGCGGCCGGCCTCGGCGGCGGACGTCGCCATGGCGGGCGGCGCCATCTCGACGCCGGACGCCCCGAGGCGGTCGGGGACGGCGATGCGGACCCGGCCTGCGGCGGTCCGGCGGTCCGCTATCGTGCCATGCGCTCGGGTCGGGTCATCCCCGGTCTCGATGCGACAGGCGCGGCGATGGGGCTTTCATCGGCGCCGGATCGCCCGCCCGGCCGGTTCGGCGGCCCGAGGGGCTCTCCGCCCCAGAGTGGGTCCGGCTACGCCCGCGTGCGGGGACTGTCGCACTGGGGCACCGGGATGACGGCCTGCCCGCCACGATCGGAGCCGGAGCCGCGGCGGCGACTCTCGCGGGCGCCGCACGGGGTCACAGGGCCCGTCCCGTCCTGGGCACATCTATGGAGCGCATCGGGCGGGGCGAGCGCGTCGCCGACCTTGCCGAAGGCGACCCCGACGGGGCGACCCGCGATCGCCGGCTCCGCCCGCATCGTGACGTCGTCGGCGGTTCGCCCGCCGCGCCGTCCAGTCGGCTTGGCGGACCTGTCCACGGCCAGGAGGAGTCGACGCGCCGCGCACGCGGCGCGGCGTCGTCGGCAGATCGCGCGATGGCGGGCGGGCACGCAGGAGCCGCGTCGGTCCCCCAAGGTCATGTGGGACCCGCTCGGCCACGGCCCGGCGTCGGGGTCGCGGCCACATGCCGTGCCGGGAGGAGGGCGCGCCGAGCCGCAGGGGTCCTCGGCGCGCCTGCCCTCACCGGGCCGGACTCAGTTCGTGGCGCCTCCCGTTCCGCACCCCATGCCCGCGGCTTCCTCCATGTAGCTGCGGTCCACGAAGCCGGAGGCGTCGAGCGGCTCGTCGAACTCGCCGCCCTCGTAGAGGAGGTCGGCGAGCCTCTGGTAGCCCTCGACGTCGAGCGCCTCGGCCGGGTCGGTGGGGAACATCCCGATATCGGCCGCCACGTCGTAGAAGGCCGCCACCGCGGCCTCGTTGGCGCCGCGGACATTGTCCATCGCGTAGGCGACGAACTCGTCCTTGTCGTTGCCGATCCAGTGGTTGGCCTCGAGGTTGGCGCAGGCCATCGCGAGGATCAGGTCGGGATTCGCCTCCATGTAGGAGCGTTCGGCGAACATGGCCCGGGAGGACAGGCCCGGCACGATGTCGGCGACATAGCCGAGGAGCTGCACGTTGGCGCCCTGCTCCTCCATCGCCAGCCAGTTGTCGATGAACACGACGGTGGCGTTCACCTGGCCCGCCATCACGGCGGCGGCGCGCTCGCTCGACCCGCCGACCGGCACGATGGCGACGTCCTCCTCGGGCACGAGGCCCTCCTGGGTGATCATGTAGCGGAACAGCATGCCGTTGAAGCCGCCCGGACCGCTGGTGCCGATCGACTTGCCCTTGAGGTCGGCGATCGAGTTCACGCCCGGGGTCGAGACCACGGCGTAGTGCATGGTCGAGATCGGCGCGCCGAAGGCGACCACGTCGACGCCCTGCGACTGGCCCAGCAGCACCTCGTCGGAGCTGCGCGAGGCCACCTCGGCCCGGCCCGCGATGATCGCCTCCAGGCCCGAGATGCTGGGCAGCTCGACGCGGGTGACGTCGGCGCCCCATCCCTCCAGGGTCTCGATCATCCGCAGCGTGCCGATGTTGAGCAGCTGCGCCTGCGCGGTGCCGATCGTCACTTCGGTGCCGGTCAGGTCGAACTCCTGCGCCGACGCGGCGCCGGTCGCGGCGGCGACGGCCATGGTGGTTCCGGTCAGGGCGGCCTTCAGGTTGTGGATCGTCGTCATGTCGTCTCCTCCTTATTGCGGTGGACCCGCATTCTGCCGTCTCGGCGGCTTGGTCGCCCGGCTTCACGGGCGCCGCGGCCCGCCGGGTTCTCGTCGTTCGATGCGGCGCGCCCTGGCGTGGTCACGCGGTCTTCCAGCTCTGAAAGCGGGTCTCGAGCGCGTCCAGGATCGTGATGATGACGGTGCCCATCACCGCGATGACCACGACGGCGCAGAGCATGCGCGCGGGCTCGAGATCGGCCGAGCCCTCGCGGATCAGGCCGCCGAGCCCGACGATCTGCAGGAACATCTCGGCGATGATGACCCCGACGATGGCCCGCTCGGCCCCGATCCGGAGCCCGGCCAGCACGAACGGGATTGAGCCCGGGATCAGCACGTGCCGGGTCAGCTGCAGCCGGCCGACGCCGAACGACCGGGCGACCTCGACGAGGTCGGGCCGGGCGTTGCGGACGCCCTGGGCGGTGTTGACGCTGATCGCGATGGCCGACCAGAAGAAGACGAGGAACAGCCGAGCCTCGAACCCGATGCCGAACCACACGACGATCAGAGGGACGACGACCACGCGCGGGGTCGAGAAGATCGCGTAGAGGTAGGGTTGCAGGATGTCGCCGAAGCGCGGCGCGATGCCCATCAGCACCCCGAACGGGATGCCGCAGATGATGGCGAGGGCGTAGCCGAGGAACAGCGCCTGCATCGTGATGACCGCCGCGGCCTGGAGCCGCCCCGTGGACAGCAGATCGGCGAATTCCACGAGGACGGCGCTGGGCGGCGAGAACAGCAGCGGATCGATGCTGCGCCCGATCAGCTCCCAGCCGCCGAAGACGACGATCATGCTCAGCAGTGGCAGGTAGACGCTCGGCCTGGAGAGTTTGCGGATCATGGCTGCGCCCTCACGACCATTGCAGGCGGCGTTCCAGCCGTCCGATGAGCCCGACGATGGCGATGCCGAGGAGCGAGAGCGGAAGGATCGCGGCGAAGACGTAGTCGGTCTGGAACATCGCCCCGTAGGACTTGATGAGCCCCCCGATCCCGCCGAGGCGGAGGTAGGTCTCGGCGACCGCCATGCCGACGACGCCGCGACCGGCCGCGAGCCGCAGCCCCGCCAGCAGGACGGGCAGCGCGGCGCGGATGCGCACGCGGAGCAGGAGCGCGATCTCGCCCTTCACCCCGAAGGAACGCGCCACGTCCACGAGGTCCCTGGGGTCGTCCCGCAGGCCCGACGCGACCGAGAACATGATGGGCACGAGCGAGGCCAGCACCACGACGAGCACGCGGCCCGGGAAGCCGAAGCCGAACCACACCAGAACCAGGGGCACGAGCGCGATGGTGGGCGTGGCGAAGAGCGCGCTGAAGTACGGGTTCAGCATCCAGTAGGCGGTACGCGAACGCGCGATCAGGGCGCCCAGCACGAAGCCCACGACGATCGAGACGGCCAGGCCCGCGATCAGCAGCCAGATGCTCTCGGCCAGCGCGGTCGGGAGCTCGCCGCTGACGGTCAGGTCCCAGAGGGCGGCGAGGATGGCGGTCACCGTCGGCAGCATCAGGGAATTGTCGAGGATCCGCGCCGACACCTCCCAGGCCGCCAGGAAGATCGCCACGCCGACCAGCTGGTCGCGCCGGATGTCGCGCTTGGAGCGGGCCCGCATCACACGACCCCCCGCTCGCGCTGCTCGAGGAGGTCCCGGCGGAGCTCGTCCCACAGATGCCCGCGCACCTCGGCGAAGGTCTTGTGCGCGCGCACGTCGTAGTCGGTCCGCGGACGGGGCAGGTCGACGGGGATGATCTCGCGCACGCGGCCCGGGCCCTGCGACATCAGGAGGACGCGGTCGGCCAGCAGGACCGCCTCGTCGAGGTCGTGGGTGATGAACACCACCGTCTTCCGCTCCTCCTGCCAGATGCGCATCAGCTCCTCCTGCATGAACTCGCGGGTCTGGGCGTCGATGGCGCCGAAGGGCTCGTCCATCAGCAGGATGTCCGCCCCGGTCGACAGGGCGCGGGCGATGCCCACGCGCTGCTGCATCCCGCCCGAGAGCTGGTGCGGGAAGGCTTCGGTGAACTTCTCGAGGCCGACGCGCACGATATGGGTCATCGCGGTCTCGCGGGCCTTCGCGACCGGGACGCCGGCGACGGTGAGCGGGAAGGTGACGTTGTCGATGACCGTCTTCCACGGGAACAGGCCGAAGGTCTGGAACACCATCGCCCGCTTGTTGCCGGGCTCCGTGACCGGCACGCCGTCGACGATGACCTGTCCCTCGTCGGCGGAGGCGAGCGAGGCCATGATGCGCAGCAACGTCGTCTTGCCGCAGCCGGAGGGCCCGATGATCGTCAGGAACTCGCCCTGCCGGATCGTCAGGTCGACGCCGTCGAGCGCCAGGACGGATTTCTGACCGCGATCCTCGCCCGCGTTGAAGGTCTTGCGGATTCCGCGCAGCTCGATGGCCGGCGTCTCGACCCGAGCCGCGGGCGGCGCGTCTGCGACCGTCTCTTGAATCATGGCGTAGGCTCCGCTTTCGAGTGGGCGCGCCGCACCGAGGCCGCCGCGCGCGTACGGCTTGACGTGAAATGCGGAACAGTGGAGGCCGAACGCCGAACCGGGGGCCGACCGAGAGCGTCGAGATCATGATCGACGTCAGCTTCGCGACCTGGGACCATGACCGCACCCTGCCCATCCACGATGGGCGCGTGACCGTGCCGGGCGTGCGGATCGAGAGCCATGTCGAGCCGACCTCGCGCCTGTTCCCGCTCGCCGTGGGAGAGGCGCGCTACGACGTCACCGAGATGTCCGTGTCGAGCTACGTGCTGCAGATCGCGCGCGGCGAGGGCGCCTATACCGCGATCCCGGCCTTCGTGAGCCGGTCGTTCCGCCATTCGGGCTTCTACGCGCGCGCGGGCTCCGGGATCCTCGGCCCTGCCGACCTGACCGGGCGCCGCGTCGGGGTGCCCGAATACCAGATGACCGCGGCGCTGTGGATGCGGGGCATCCTGTCGGACGAATACGGCGTGCGCTGCGAGGACATCCACTGGCGGACCGGGGCGCTGGACCGGGGCGTGCGCCGCGAACGGCTGCCGCTGGCCCTGCCGCGCGGGATGGTCGTCGAGCCGATCGAGGACGGGGAGACGCTGCAGCAGCTCCTGCTGGGCGGCGGGATCGACGCCCTCCTCGCGCCCAAGCCGCCCGAGGCCTTCCTGCGCGGCGACCCGCGGATCGTCCGGCTGATCCCCGCGTTCGAAGAGGCCGAGCGGGACTACCACGAACGGACCGGATTCTTCCCGATCATGCACCTCCTGGGCATCCGCCGGACGCTGGTGGACCGGGCCCCGTGGCTGCCCGCAGCGCTGCTCGACGCCAGCCGCGCAGCCCGCGACATGGCCATGGACCGGCTCGAGGCCGTGTGGCTCGGCAACTCGAACCGGCTGAGCCTGCCGTGGTTCGGCGCGACGATGGAGCGGACCGTCGCGGCGATGGGCGCCGACTACTGGCCCTACGGCCTCGCGTCCAACCGGAGCGAGCTGGCCGCGATCTGCCGCTATTCCGTGGAGCAGCACCTGGCCCCGCGGCTGGTCGATCCCGAGGAGATGTTCCACGCCTCCGTGCTGGCGAGCTGAAGCCGCACCGGCCGACGGGCGCGGGTCGGCGCGTGTGGCGAGCGGCCGCATCAGCCGTCGCCGAACAGGCGCGACGCCACCGAATGGAGGTGGCGCCGCATCGCCTGCCCGGCCTCCTCCGGCTCGCGCTTCTCGATGGCCTCGGCGATCCGCTCGTGCTGCTCGAAGCTCGGGTGGTCGGCCGGCGGACGGCTCGAGGTGCGCATCACCGAACCCAGCGATATCTCGCGCCGCACGCGGTTGAGGCCGTCGAACAGGGCCACCAGCAGTTCGTTGTCCGAGGACGCGGCGATCGCGCGGTGAAACAGATCGTCCTGCTTCTCGTACTCGGTCCAGCTCGCCGCGGCGCGGCCGCGCTTGATCGCCAGGTGGATCTGCGTGACCGCGTCGCGTGAGGATTGCAGGGCGCTCTCGCGCGCCAGGGCGGGCTCGATCGCGATGCGCGCGCGCATCAGCTTGAGAGGCGTGAGCTGCTTGCCGATGCCGACCAGCGGATCGAGCGCATCGCCGCCGTCCTCGTCGGCGCCCTTCGCGACGAAGGTGCCCTTGCCGACGTGGCGCCAGATGACCCCCTCGCGCTCGAGCTGGTCCAGACCCCGGCGCAGCGCGGCACGCCCGATGCCCAGCAGCTCGATCAGCTCGCGCTCCGGCGGCAGGCGATCGCCCACGCCATAGCCCCGGTCGGCCACCAGCGTCCGCAGGGCCGCGTTGGCCCCGTCTCGCTCCGGTCGATCCACGCGTCGCAGCATCATGCGCCGGTCCCTCGGCAAGGCAGCTCGTTTGCAGACCCTATCGTCCGCAATGCGCGCTGTCACGCGGATTTCGGACCAATCTCGATTGATCACGCAAGGCGGCTGCGCTAGCAATCCGGAACCGGATGGAGAAGGAGCGCCCCCATGTCCGATTACGTCATCGCCCCGCCGCAGGTGGCCGCCGTCCCCGTCAAGGGAGGATCCGGCCATTTTCCCGTGCGCCGGATCTACTGCATCGGGCGGAACTACGCCGCCCACGCCATCGAGATGGGGCACGACCCGGACCGCGAACCTCCTTTCTTCTTTCAGAAGAACGCCGAGAACCTCGACCCGTCGGGCGAGTTTCCCTACCCGCCGAAGACGTCGGACGTGCACCACGAGGCGGAGCTCGCGGTGTTCCTCCACTCCGGCGGAACCGACATTCCGCTCGAGTCCGCCCTGGATCACGTCTACGGCTACGCGCTGTCGCTCGACATGACGCGCCGCGACCTGCAGGGCGAGATGAAGAAGATGGGCCGCCCCTGGGAGATCGGGAAGGCGTTCGAGCGATCCGGCCCCGTGGGACCCGTGATCCCCGTCTCCGAGATCGGCCATCCCTCCGAGGGCAAGCTGGTGCTGAAGGTCGACGGCGAGGTCCGCCAGGAGGGGGACCTGAACCAGATGATCTGGAAGGTTCCCGAGATGATCTCCTATCTCTCGGAATATTTTGAGCTTTCCGCGGGAGACGTCATCATGTCGGGCACGCCCGCGGGCGTCGGCGCGGTCGAGAAGGGAAGCGTGATGGAGCTGACCCTGGACGGGTTCCCGACCCTCACCGTCAGGGTCGTCTGAAGGGACGACCGTCCTGAGCCGGTTCGCGGATCAATCCGGATCAATACGAGATTCAGGGTGACTTCGTAGGATCGACCTCGTATTGGTCTAGACGATGGCAGCGCGACCGGCGGCCCCGAACGCCTCCAGAGAGGGGCGGCGCCTCCGGTCGGGCGAACAGCACTCGGGCCAGGGTCCGGACGGCCCGGCACGTGTCTTTGGGAGGAGACGTCGATGAACGCCAGCGAACGCAACGCCCTGACCGGCCTGGCCGGTCTCACCGCAATGCTCGGCCTCTCGGTCGGCATGGCCGTCGCGCAGGAGGATCCGCTCACGGTCGCCCTCGGCGACATCGCCAGCGTCGAGAGCCTGAACCTCCTGATCGCCATGGAGCGCGCCGAGGAGCGCGGCGTGCCGATGGAGATGACCTTCTTCGGCTCCGAGGACGTGGCCGTGCAGGCGGTGCTCTCCGGCGAGGCCGACATCGGCGTGGGCGCGCCCTACGCCTTCATGCAGAACTCCGGCGCGCCGATCCGGATGTTCTACCGGATGTCGACGCTCCTGTTCTTTCCCGTGGTCAACTCCGAGGTCTACGCGGGCTGGGCGGATCTCGACGGCCAGGACGTCACCGTCCACTCCCGGGGCTCGGGCACCGAGGCGCTGATGCGCCTGATGGAGCAGGTGCACGGCATCGAGTACGCCAATCTCTCCTACGTGCCCGGCTCGGAGGTGCGCGCCGGCGCGATGCTGCAGGGCACCATCGACGCCTCCATCGTGGACGCGGCGAACTTCCGGCTCCTCAGGGAACGGGGCGGCGACAAGTTCGTGCGCCTGCCGCTCGACGGCGTGAACGCCACCGACGAGGCGCTCTACGCCAGCGCCGGGGTGCTCGAGGGGCGCGCGGACGACATGCGGATCTTCGTGGAGGAACTGCTGCGCACCTGGACCGAGATCGCCGAGGATCCGTCCGTCGTGGGCACCCTGCGCGAGCAGTACGACCTCCTGCCGGACCTGCCCGAGGAGATCGTTCGCGAGGCCGTCCCGTACTTCACCGAGGCGAACGAGAACGGCATCTACCCGCTCGACGGCGGCGAGCCGCAGGATGCGCGGGACGACATCGCGTTCCTCTCCGCCGCGGGCCAGGTCACCGGCGACCCCGATGACGTCGATCCGTCCGACTACTGGGACTTCACCATCCTCGACGCCGCCAAGGCCGCGAACTGATCCCCCCGAGCGTCCCCGCGCCCGGCCTTCCCGGGCCGGGCGCGGCGGGGCGCGGAGGCCGGGCGAGGAAACGGAGCGAGCGCATGGCGGTTCAGGCGATGGAGACACCCGCGGCCGGCCTCACCTCGGGCTGGGCGGGCGCGTTGGCGGACACGCCGCTCGTGTGGAAGGTGCTGTCCCTCGCCGCTCTGTTCGGGGCGTGGGAGGTCGCGGCCTGGACGGATTTCAGCTGGGCGTTCCCCGGCTTCGCCGAGACCATGGCCGCGATGTGGGAGATGATCGCCGACGGCTCGATGGGCGCCGCCTACCTGCGCACGCTGGAGCCGCTGGCCCTCGGGCTCGTCATCTCCCTCGGGGTGGGCGTCTCGGCGGGCGTCCTCATGGGCCTGCGCGCCGAGATCGAATGGGCGACGCTGCCGATCTTCATCACGATGCAGGCCGCCCCGATGGCCGCGCTGATCCCGCTCATCACCTTCGTCTACGGGATCGGCCTCGCCTCGAAGGTGCTGGCGGTCTGCATGCTGGCGATGCCGGTGATCGCGATCAACAGCTACAAGGCGGTTCGCAACGTCTCGCCCTCGCTGGTCGACATGTCGCGCTCGTTCATGGGCTCGCGCTGGCAGCAGGTGATGCTGGTGATCCTGCCCGCCGCCAGCCCGATGATGTTCGCGGGCATCCGCCTCGGCGTGGCGGAGGGGTTCTCGGGCGTCGTGCTGGCCGAGCTGCTGATCACGCCCACCGGCATCGGCGACCTCATCAGCTTCAACCGGTCCGTCGCCAAGTTCGCCCACATGTACGCGGCGATCCTCTCCATCGTGGCCCTCGCGGTGATCTCCGTGTCGCTGCTGCACCGGCTGGAGACCTCGATCTTCAGGCCCGAGACGAGGACCTCGTGATGGGCCTCCCGCAGCGCCGTGCCGATACCGGGCCCGCCTCGGGCGCCGCCGCGCCGATCATAGAGGTCGAGGGCCTCCACAAGGTCTACGGCGGCTCCGTCACGGCGCTCGAGGACATCAACCTCGGCTTCAACCGCGGGGAGATGACCTGCCTCCTCGGCCCGTCCGGCTGCGGCAAGACCACGCTCCTCAAGATCGTGGCCGGCCTGCTCCAGCCGACCGCGGGCGAGGTGCGCGTGAACGGGGCCAGGGTCACCGGGCCGGGGCCGGAGCGGGCCTTCGTGTTCCAGGACTTCGCGCTGATGCCCTGGGCCTCGGTCCTGCGCAACGCCGCCTTCGGCCTGGAGCTGCGCGGCGATCCGAGGGCCGAGCGGGAGGATCGCGCGCGGCACTACATCTCGGAGGTCGGCCTGGCGGGGTTCGAGGACAAGTACCCGCACGAGCTGTCGGGCGGCATGCGCCAGCGCGTCGGCCTCGCCCGGGCGCTCGCGGTCGATGCGGACGTCCTGATGATGGACGAGCCGTTCTCTGCCGTCGACGAGCAGACCCGGCGCAAGTTCCAGGAGGACCTGATCCGCCTGCGGGAGATCGAGCGCAAGACGTTCATCCTGGTGACCCATTCGATCGAGGAGGCGGTCTACCTGTCGGACCGGATCGTCATGCTCTCGCCGCGACCGGGCCGCCTGTCGCGGATCGTCGCGCCCGACATCGACCGCAGCGGCGACCCCGAGGCCATCCGCCGCAACCCCGAGTATCTCGACCTGATCGACGAGATCTGGGCGAGCCTCAAGGACTACGTGGAGTAGGCGCATGACCCTGTACGGTGTCCGCATCCCGAAGGCCGCGGCCCTGATCGTGTGGATCGCGCTGTGGGAGGTCGTCGGGCGGTTCGAGCTGCTGCTCCTGTTCCCGCCCTTCACCGAGGTGCTGATGGCGCTGCCGAAGGTCCTGGGCACGCCCAGCTTCGCGTCGGCCGCCGCGATCACCCTCTACTGCTACGTGATCGGGCTTACGCTCGCGATCCTCTGCGGCGTGGCGCTGGGGCTGGTCATGGGGCTGGTCCGCCGGGCGGACCAGGTGCTGAACATGTGGGTCAACATCTTCCTGTCGGCCCCGCTCTCGGCGCTGGTGCCCGTGATCATGATCCTGTTCGGCATGGGCGCGCCGACCGTGATCGTGACGGTCTTCATGTTCGCGGTGTGGATCATCGCGCTCGATACGCGCGCGGGCGTGCTGCACACATCGCCGTCGCTCCTGGAGATGTCGCGCTCGTTCGGGGCCTCGCGCTGGCAACGGCTGCGGATCATCCTCCTGTCGGCCCTGCCCGAGATCCTCGCCGGCATCCGCCTCGGCGTGATCCGGGGCGTGAAGGGGGTGGTGATCGGCCAGCTCCTGGTGTCGATCATCGGCGTGGGGGCGCTGTTCTCGCTCTATTCGCAGAACTTCCTGATGGCGCATTTCTGGGCGCTCATCCTGATCCTCTTCGCCTTCGCGCTCGGCCTCGCCGAGATCGTCGACCGGCTGGAGCGGCGGGTGGACTACTATGCCGGCAGCCGGTCCTGACCGGCCCGCGGCGCACGTGATCTCGAGAAAGGAACCGAATGTCCGACACGATCGAAGCCCTCCTGCGGACCGCCGACGCGGACCGGCCGGCGATCGGCGCGCCCGGGCGCGACTGGCTGACCTTCGGGGGGCTGCGCGCGCTGGCCGGGCGGGTCCGCGAGCAGCTCGGCGGCTTCGGCATCGGGCCCTCGGACCGCGTCGCCATCGTGCTGCCGAACGGGCCGGAGATGGCCTGCGCCTTCGTCGCCATCGCGCAGGCCGCCTGCACCGCGCCCCTGAACCCCGGCTATCGCGAGGACGAGTTCGCCTTCTACCTCGAGGATCTCGGCGCCAGGGCCGTCGTGGTGGAGCGGGATCACGACGGCCCCGCGCTGGCCGCGGCCGAGCGCCTCGGGCTCGTGGTGATCCGCCTGCAGGCCGAGCCCGGCGCGCCGGCCGGGTCGTTCACGCTGGAGGCGCCAGCGGCGGAGCCGGCGACGGGCATACCGGGCCCCGACGACGTCGCCCTGATCCTGCACACCTCGGGCACCACGTCGCGCCCGAAGATCGTGCCGCTCCTGCACCGCAACGTCGCCGCCTCGGCCCGTCACATCGGCGCGTCGCTCGCCCTCGCGCCCGAGGATCGGTGCCTGAACGTGATGCCGCTCTTCCATATCCACGGCCTCGTGGCGGCAGTGGCGTCGTCGCTGGCGGCGGGGGCGTCGGTCTGGTGCGCGCCGGGCTTCGACGCGCTGCGGTTCTTCGGCTGGGTCGAGGAGGCGGAGCCGACCTGGTACACCGCCGTGCCGACGATGCATCAGGCGATCCTGTCGCGCGCGGCCCGCAACGCCGGGACGGTGGCCGCGCATCCGCTGCGCTTCATCCGCTCCTCCTCGGCGTCGCTCCCGCCGCAGGTCTTCGCCTCGCTGGCCGAGACCTTCGGCGCGCCGGTCATCGAGAGCTACGGCATGACCGAGGCCGCGCATCAGATGTGCTCGAACCCGCTGCCGCCCGCGGCGCAGAAGCCCGGATCGGTCGGCATCGCCGCCGGCCCCGAGGTCCGCACCGCCCACGAGGCGGAGGCGCGGCTGGTGGACGGCACGGGCGAGATCGTGATCTCCGGCCCGAACGTCACGCCGGGCTACGAGAGCAACGACAAGGCCAACGCGGAGAACTTCTTCGAGGCCGACGGCAGGCGCTGGTTCCGCACGGGCGATCAGGGGGCCTTCGACGACGAGGGCTACCTCCGCCTGACCGGGCGCCTCAAGGAGATCATCAACCGCGGCGGCGAGAAGATCAGCCCGCTCGAGGTGGACGAGGTGCTCATGGATCACCCGGATGTCGCCCAATGCGTGACCTTCGCGATCCCGCACGCCAAGCTCGGCGAGGAGGTCGGCGCGGCCATCGTGCTGCGCGACGGGACGGAGGCGACCGAGCAGGCGATCCGCAGCTTCGCCTCGGAGCGGATGGCCGACTTCAAGGTGCCCCGCAGGGTCGTGATACTGAGCGAGATCCCCAAGGGCGCGACGGGCAAGATGCAGCGCATCGGCATGGCCGAGAAGCTGGGACTGGCATGAAGGTCTGCATCTTCGGGGCGGGCGCCATCGGCGGCTACATGGGCGCCAAGCTCGCCGCGGTCGGGGCGGACGTGAGCCTCGTCGCGCGCGGGCCGCACCTCGCGGCGATGCGGGAGGGCGGCCTCACGCTGATCGAGGAGGGCGAGACCACGACGCACCGCGTCACCGCCTCCGACGACGCCGCGGCCCTCGGCCCGCAGGACTACGTGATCGTGACGCTCAAGGCGCATTCCGTGCCCGCCGTGGTGGACCGGATGCAGCCGCTCATCGGGCCGGACACGACCGTCGTGTCGGCGGTCAACGGCGTGCCGTGGTGGTACTTCCACGCCTTCGAGGGCCCGCTCGCGGGCACGCGGCTGGAGA
Source organism: uncultured Alphaproteobacteria bacterium (assembly GCA_963832275.1). Lineage (GTDB taxonomy): Bacteria > Pseudomonadota > Alphaproteobacteria > Rhodobacterales > Rhodobacteraceae > Hasllibacter. The sequence goes on along the minus strand of CAWHTQ010000019.1, from coordinate 1,403,428 downwards.
GCGTCGATCCGGGCGGCGTGCAGTGGGATGGGTTCGGCCCCGAGCGCGTGCTCGGCTGCGTCGTCTATCCCGCGGCGGAGGTGTCCGAGCCGGGGACCGTCCGGCACATCGAGGGCAACCGCTTCTCGCTGGGTGAGCCCGACGGCTCGAAATCCGAGCGGGCGCTGCGCGTTGTCGAAGCAGCTTGGCGCGGCGGGGCTGAAGGCGCCGGTGCGGCCCAAGCTGCGCGACGAGATCTGGGTGAAGCTCTGGGGCAACCTGTCCTTCAACCCGATCTCGGCGCTGACGCACGCGACCCTCGACGTGCTGTGCACCGATCCCGGCACCCGCGCCACGGCGCGCGCGATGATGGTCGAGGCGCAGCAGATCGCCGAGACGCTCGGGGTCCGGTTCCCCATCGACGTCGACCGCCGCATCGACGGCGGGGCGGCGGTCGGCGCGCACCGCACCTCGATGCTCCAGGACCTCGAGGCGGGCCGCCCGATGGAGATCGACGCGCTCGTGGGCTCGGTCGCCGAGCTGGGCCGCCTGGTGGGCGTGCCCACCCCCACGATCGACTGCATCCTCGGCCTGGTCCGGCAACGTGCCGTGGTCGCCGGCACCTATCGGTGAACGACCGGGGGACTGCGGACCGGATCGCGGCCTGCCCCTCCCGAACCGGCCTTCGCGCGCCGGAGGTCGAGGCGCGGGCGTCCGCCGCCTGCGGACCGCCACGCGGCCCCGCGCCGCTCCGGCCCGCAATCTGCTCGTATCGCACCGACGACAGGACGATCCCGTCGATCCGGTCTGCGGCCGTAGCCGGCAAGCGGAACGACGCCGCGGACGCATTCTCGCCGCCCTTGCCATGACGATGGCCCTGCCCGGCCCGGACGGCCTCCCGGTCCGCCAGGACCATCGTCCCGCCCGGGCGCATGCCGACGAGGTGTCCGCGCCGTCCCTCCGGGAGCATGGACGATCGACGGGGCGCAACCGGTCCACGCGGCGCCGCCCCACCATCCGACCGTCCTTCGCCCCTCGTCGGTCCGACCGGTCCCGGCCGGCCGGCCCACTCCCGGGATTCCGCCCGCGCATCCCCAACCGCCGCGCCACCTGACGAGCCCGGACAGCCCGGACGCGCGGCGGACGCACCGCGCGCGTGCCGATGACCGCCTCCGGCCCACGGCGCGCATCCCGGGCCGCGACCGTCGGGCTGGAACCCATCCGCCGCTCGCCGCGAATGCCGCCGCGTTCGTCGCCCAAGCAGATGCCGTCCGGCGACGGGCGCAACTCGCCGCGCCCTCGGCCGGAGGTGCCGGCCCCCTCCCCCGCGCGGGGGACGCGGCACGCTGCCCCGCCCAGCCTCCCCGCCTCCCATCCAGGCCATGACGGTCTCGGCCGGGTCGATTGCGGGGAAATAGGGGGTCCGGATGTCGGTCGTATCGGGCGGCCAAGGCTCGCCGGTCCTTCATGCGGTCGGACATCATCCCGATACGGCCGAGGCGCCGGTCGCGGCGCGCGTCGCGGCCCATCTCGGCCCGCCGGATCGGCGCGGCGGGGTGCGGGGACGCGCGCGGCGTCCCGCCGCGGCCGCACCGTCCGCCCCTCACCAGCCCGGCACGTCCCCGGACGTCGCACCAGCCCCCCAGGCGCCGGAACCACAGGTCGATGGGACCCGAGGCCGGGGCGACGCGGGCGCGGAGAACGCCGCCGAGCGCGCCCACCCCGGTGGAGACGAACGCCCTCGGGGCCGACGGCCGCGCGGCGCGCCGCACCCGGACGTCCGCCGGGCGGCGCGCCTCGGACGCGTCGGCCGAGGCGGACCCGAATCAGACCCGCGAGGACGTCGATGAGGACGATGCAGATAACAAGGAGCAGGGTCCCGCCCCGCACGATGGCGAGGTCGCGCTTGGCGATGCGATGGGCGGCCGCTCGCCCGATCCCGGGAAACGGGAGGATCGTCTCGGTCACGACGGCCCCGACGATCCTGGCGCCGAACCGCAGGCCCCCGACCGTGACGACCGGGGCGAGGGCGCCCCGCAAGGCGTGCCTCCGGACGACGCCGCGCTCGGCCACGTTCCTGGCGTCGGCGGCGCGGATGACGTCGGGGGCCCGGGCCGTGAACATGGCCATTCGGGTCCGGCGCAGGAGGAGCGCGACGTGCGCCGCGCCGACCGCCAGCACCGGCATGGCCATCGGACCCGGGCGCCCCAGCGGCGCCTCGCGGACCGGAACGGGCCCTGGTGGGGCCGGCCATCCCGGCCCCGGCGAGGACGGTAGGCCAGCAGGATGCCGAGCCGGGACCGGGGGATCGCGAGCGGCCGGAGGCCCGGCATCCCGGCGGCGAGGGCCAGGAGGTCGGAATGCGGCGTGAGCCGGGGCATCGCGGGCCGCCGGGCGGCAAGCATCCCGGCCACGGGATCGCCAGAGACCGCGCCGGCGCTCCGGCGTCCGCGGCGGAGGGGGATCGGATCGTCGCGCCCCGTCCGCTCGCGCGGGGCGGCGCGCCGCCTGGCGTTGGCGTCCTCGCCGAGGATCGCGGCGATCGGACCTCCCGGTCGAACCTGGCCGATCGCGCGGACGACGCAGGCGGCACGCGCGAGAGCCGCAGCGAGCCGGGCCGTGCGCGTGCATCGCGTCGCGCGCGGTCGAGGGATCCCCCGGCGATGGCGTCGAAGTCCGTCTCCAGGCGGCGCGGAAGACGGACGGACGGCCAACCCCCCTCCACGGCGGCGCCGCGCCGCAGGCGAGCCGCCCGGCCTCGGCGCGCTCGGAGATGCAGCCGCCGCCCGCGACATCCCCGAAGATCGTCGAGGACGGCGTCTCGATGGCCGTCGCGGCGCGCCAAGGAGCCACCTTCCACGATGGAGCCGCCTTCGAGACGGCCGCCGCCCGGGCGAGGCTGGAGCGCGCCGTCCACCCCGAGGTCGGCGCGCCACATGCGGGCGACCCGTCCGTCCCGACGAAGGGCGAGATGCCATCACCCGCCTCCGTCCGTCGCGAGTCCCCCGCCCCTTCCGGCAGCCTAATCCCGGGCCTCGCGACCGGGGCCCGCACCCCCCGCGGATCGATGCGCCGCGCGTCGACCCGCGCGTCGGTTTGCCCTCGTCGATGGGGCGCGATCCGGGCGGCGACGGCCCCGCGCCATGCCGGCCCGGCCGCCTTCGATCTCGTCGATGCGGCCCAGGCCGAGCTGGACCGCGATCCCCGGCCGAGATGCGGCGCGGGCTGCCGAGGGACCCGCCCCCGGGTCCCTCTTCGCGCACCCGGTCCGTGACGTCGCGGCGAGGACCTCGATGGTCCTTCCCCCACGCACCCGGTGCCCGGAGCGCGCCGAATGATCCGCCGAAGCGCGCGCGACTCCCGCCCCATCCCCGAACCCGAAGGCCACCGAGATGGACGCGCGACCCCTGCCGGAAGCTCCATCCCGGCGTCGTCCGCGCTGTCCTCGAAGGCTTCCGTCACCCGCGCCAGGCCCTGCCCCCGACCTGCGCCCCCTGCGGGCCGCACCGGGCCCGCCTTCGCCGTCGAGGGCCCCGGCGGTCCCGAGCTGTTCGCGAAGCGGGTCCGCCGCTTCGGACGGAGGAGCCACCCCCGCATCGACGTTCGCGACCGCGCGTCAGACGAGAGTGCCGCCCATTCCGGCGAGACGAAAGCCGGCTCGGACGGAGGCGCGGCGCGACCTGTGCGAGATACGCGACAGCCACCATGTCCCGGACCTCGTCCCGCCGGTCCCTCCCCGCTCACCCCACGCCCGCCCGGGCCGGGATGCTCTGATCCCGCCCCGCCCGGCGACGTGCCGATCCTGACCCTGGGGGGCGACGCGGACCGTGACGGCTCATCCGGCCGATCTCCTGCCCGGCCAGATCGACGGCGTGATGGGCTCGCCCGAGGAGGCGACCGTGGACGCGCTGCGCGGAGCCGGAGATCTCGTCGCGCGCGGAGATCGGGCACGCGATGGCATCTGGCGACCTTCCGGCCGATCTCACCGACCGCGTGGCGGCGCGTCGTCCCGCCGACGGGGCCGGGCACCGCGACGCGCCGATCGCGAGGGCGGCCCGTCGGCACCGCGCCGGAGGGGGCGAGCCGCCGATGCCGGGCGAACGCCGAAGCGTCGCGCCTTCCGATCCGGTCCGGGCGCCCGGCGATGCGCAGGCGCCGCGGGGGCCGCATCGTCACCATCGGCTTCATTCGGCGATCGCGGCCCTCGCCGCGATGACCGAGGGCGCCGCGGCGCACGGGGCCCCGGTCGATGCGGTCGCGCCCGGCGCCGCCGGGACGGGTCGCGACCGGGCCGCCGCTTTGGACGCCGGCCCGGCTCCGCCATCCTCATCGTGACCCCGGCCGCCCGCCTCGGCGCTACGGTCGAGATCGGCGCCCCCGCCCCGGTCCCACGCTCGGTCGCCGCGGCAGGCTCGGGCGCCTCCCGGACCGCGTGGGCCTGCCGGACCCCGCCTCCTTCCCACGAGCTCTCCCGGCGCCGGCGCGCCATGGCCCGTGCCGAGTGCCCCGACCTCGCGGTCGCCGCCGAGCCGGCCACGGCGCTCGACATGACGATGGAGGCGCAGCACCTCGATCCGATGTCGGGGCTTCGCGACGACCTCGGCGCGGTCGCGCGCATCGCGGTCCGCGCCGCCCTGCTGCGCCGGGGCGAGGGGATGGCGCAGGCCGATGTCGGAGGCGTCGCCCGCGCGGCCCCGGGCGGCCTGCGCGCCGCACGGCTCGCCCGCCCTCGGGGGAGGCGGACCGGCGGTCCGCCCGCGCGCCGCGGACGCGGCCCGGGCCATCCTCGCGGCCGTCCCCGAACTCGGCCTTGCGGACGGGACGACCGGCCCGGCCTATGTCCCCGCCGCCAGCGCGCAGGACTGGTCCGCCCGGAGAGGTTCGGCATGTGCAATCTCTACTCGATGACCGCGGCGCAGGACGCGATCCGGCAGATCGCGGACGCGATGGAGGACCGGACGGGCAACCTGCCCGCCCTGCCCGCGATCTACCCCGACCAGTCCGCGCCCGTGGTCGCGAACGTCGAAGGCGCGCGCGTCCTGACCCGGATGCGCTGGGGCCTGCCCTCCCCGGCCTTCGCCCTGAAGGGCAAGAAGACGGACAGGGGCGTCACCAACGTGCGCAACGCGGCCTCGCCGCACTGGCGCCGCTGGCTCGGGCGCGAGCACCGCTGCGTGGTGCCGTTCACCTCGTTCAGCGAGCCGGACAACGCGCCCGGCAGGCCCTCCGAGCCGGTGTGGTTCGCCCTGGGCGAGGACCGGCCGCTGGCGGTCTTCGCCGGGCTCTGGACGCGCTGGACCTCCGTCCGCAAGCTCAAGGACGGCGAGACCACCGACGACCTGTTCGCGTTCCTGACCACCGAGCCCAACGCCGAGGTCGGCGCCGTCCACCCCAAGGCCATGCCGGTCGTCCTGCGCGACCGAGCCGAGATCGACGCCTGGATGGACGGCGAGACGCCCTCCGCCCTCGCGCTCCAGCGCCCCCTGCCGGACGGGACGCTGCAGGTGGTCGCGCGGGGGAGCAAGTCGGACGGGGCGGCGCGGTCGTCGCCCGGCGCGCCCCCACCCCGCTGGCGGTGACACGGGCGCCGGCCGCCCCCTCCGCGGCGGGCCTCCGGCTCAGTCCAGATAGCCCTCCGTCCGGAACGAGGTCTCCCCCGCGCGCCCGATGATCATGTGGTCGTGCACCACGATGTCGAGCGTCCCGCACGCCTCCACGATGCGCTGCGTCATGTCGATGTCCGCGCGGCTCGGGGTCGGATCGCCCGAGGGGTGGTTGTGCACCAGGATGATCGCGCTCGCCTGCAGCTCCAGCGCGCGGCGCGCGATCTCGCGGGGATAGACGGGCACGTGGTCCACCGTGCCGCGGCCCAGCTCCTCGTCGGCGATCAGCACGTTCTTCCGGTCGAGGAAGAGGACGCGGAACGATTCCGTCGTCAGATAGGCCATCTTCAACCGGCAATAGGCGACGATGTCGTCCCAGGACGACATCACCTGGCGATCCAGCACCCGCGACCGGCTCATCCGGTGGGCGAAGGCCTCGACGATCCGCAACTGCAGGAACACCTTCTCCGTCGCGCCGTCCACCGCCAGCACCTGCGCCTCCGAGGCCGCCACGACCCCGTTCAGGTCGCCGAACGCCGCCAGCAGCCGCTTGGCCAGGGGCTTCACGTCGATCCGCTCGATCGCGTTGAAGAGCATCAGCTCCAGGATCTCGTATTCCGGCAGGGGCGCGTGGCCGCCCGCGAGGAACCGATCCCGCAGCCGCTTGCGATGCCCCCAGTAGTGCGGCCGCATGCTGCCGTCGGGCTGCCGGACCAGGCCGCCGCCCGCGCTGGCCTCCCGGGAGAGCCGATCGGTGTGCTGCCAGCGCGGCGCGTGGGCCGGACGCGTCTCCACCCCCACGGGCACCATCCGCGCCTCGAGGTCGCGCAGGCCGGGATCGGCGGCTTCCGCGAAGCCCCGCGGCGCGGGAGACCCCGGCATGGGCAGGCGGCCGCCCGGGGACGGCGACCCGCGACCGGAGCGCCAGTTCCAGACTTGGTCGAAGGCGGCGGCGAGGAGGTCCTCCGCCTTCCTGGATCGCCCGTCGCGTGCCACCGAACCCTGCCCCTGCGCCCCTGCCCGCACAGGTCATGACCGATCAGGGTAAACAGAGTCTTAATCGCGCGCCGCGGACGCCGCGCGGACCCGAGGACGGCGGAGGCCCGGCGGCCATCCGATCCTCGGGCCCCCGTCGCGGGCGCGACCGGCTGGCCGGATTCTGCCGGGCCGCACGAGGGTCCGGACCCCCGCCCACGCAACCGGCGCGGCCGAGGTCCGCGGGCGGGGCTCGCCGGCCCTCGGGCCGGTCCCGCTCGCGCGCCGCGACGACCATCCCCCGCTGAGGCTGGGCCGCGTTCCGCCCCGATGCCGCCGCGAGGCGCCGCCGTTCCGTCCGAGGAGCGGCCCGCAGGGCGATCCCCGTCCGCTCCACGCGCCGCCCTCGGACCGCGCCCGGAGGGTCCGGTGCACCGCGCCCCGAGAGGCTCGGCGGTCCGGCGAGGCGCGATGCGCCCGGCGGCCCCGGCCGCGCCGGCCGCGATCCTCGGCGCGTCCCTCGAGCACGCCCCCCGGGGGCCCGCGGCGCGCCGCGACGCGGGGGCGGTTCCGCTGCCCGGGCGGACGCGCGCGACATCATGCGAGGAAGCCGTGCCGCGGGAGCTCCCGCGTTCCGGCATCGGCCCGCTCGAACGCGCGGGACCGAGCGGCCCGCCCGCCGGTATCGCTTGCCGTTCCATCGGCGGCGCAGTAGTGGCCGCCTCGGGCCACCCTGCCCCAACGCAGGGCGATCATCTGCGAGGATGCCATGAGCACCACGACCGACCCGGCCGCCCGGCCGGACGCCGCCCCTGCGGGCGCGCGCCCCGCCGCCCGCCCGGCGAACCCCCGCTTCTCCTCCGGCCCCTGCGCCAAGCCCCCCGGCTGGACCCCCGCCGCCCTGGCGGACGCGCCGCTCGGCCGCTCCCACCGCGCCGCCATCGGCAAGGCGCGGCTCGCCGCCGCCATCGACGGCACGCGCGAGGTGCTGCGCGTGCCGGACACCCACCGCATCGGCATCGTCCCCGCCTCCGACACCGGCGCCTACGAGATGGCGATGTGGACGATGCTCGGCGCCCGTCCCGTCACCGCCCTCGCCTGGGAATCCTTCGGCGCCGGCTGGGTCACCGACGCGGTCAAGCAGCTCAGGATCGATCCGACGGTCATCCAGGCCGAGTACGGCCGCCTCCCCGACCTGACCTCCGTCGACTGGGACACCGACGTCCTCTTCACCTGGAACGGCACCACCTCCGGCGTGCGCGTCCCCTCCGGCGACGTGATCCCCGAGGGCCGCGCCGGCCTCACACTGTGCGACGCGACCTCCGCCGCCTTCGCCCAGGACCTGCCCTGGGACCGCTTGGACGTGACCACGTTCAGTTGGCAGAAGGTCATGGGCGGCGAGGCCGCGCACGGCGTCATCGTCCTGGGCCCCCGCGCCGTGGAGCGGCTGGAATCCCATGCCCCCGACTGGCCCCTGCCGAAGATCTTCCGCCTGACCAAGGGCGGCAAGCTTATCGAGGGCATCTTCCGCGGCGAGACGATCAACACCCCCTCCATGCTCTGCGTCGAGGACTGGCTCGTCGCCCTGGGCTGGGCCCGCTCCATCGGCGGGCTCCCCGCCCTCATGGCCCGCGCCGACGCCAACGCGCAGGCCGTCTGGGACCACGTCGCGAGCTCGGACATCCTCGAGAACCTCGCCGTCGATCCGGCCACCCGCTCGAACACCTCCGTCTGCCTGCGCTTCGCCGACCCCGCGGTGGCGACGGATCCCGCCTTCGCCAAGGCGGTCGCGAAGCGGCTCGAGGCCGAGGGCGTGGCGTTCGACTTGGCCTCCTATCGCGACGCGCCGCCGGGCCTTCGCATCTGGTGCGGCGCCACGGTGGAGACGTCCGACGTCGCCGCGCTCATGCCCTGGATCGACTGGGCCTATCGTGCCGAGCGCGCCGCGGCCTGAGGCCGACCCCGCCGGAACATCACCCTCATGCATCGCTCGTGCATGGCATGTGCATCGATTGTGCATCGATTGTCATCCGCATCAGCGCACAGAAAGTCAGAGAATGGCCCCCAAGGTTCTCGTATCCGACAAGCTGTCGGAAACCGCCGTCCAGATCTTCCGCGACCGCGGGATCGAGGTCGACTTCGAGCCGGCGCTCGGCAAGGACAAGGACGCCCTGCTCGCCCGCATCGGCGAGTACGACGGCCTCGCCATCCGCTCCGCGACCAAGGCGACGGAGAAACTCCTGAACGCCGCCAGCCGGTTGAAGGTCATCGGCCGCGCCGGCATCGGGGTCGACAACGTGGACCTCGCGGCCGCCTCCAAGAAGGGCGTGATCGTGATGAACACGCCCTATGGCAACTCCATCACCACCGCCGAGCACGCCATCGCCATGATGTTCGCCGTCGCCCGCCAGATCCCCGAGGCGAACGCGTCGACACACGCGGGAAAATGGGAGAAATCCCGCTTCATGGGCGTCGAGCTGACCGGCAAGACCCTCGGCGTGATCGGCGCCGGCAATATCGGCGGCATCGTCTGCCAGAAGGCCGTGGGCCTAGGCATGAAGGTGATCGCCTACGACCCCTTCCTCTCCGAGGAGCGCGCAGGGGATCTACGGGTTCGCAAGGTCGAGCTGGCAGAACTCCTCGCCAGGGCCGACGTCGTCACCCTCCACGTCCCGCTCACGGACAAGACCCGGAACATCCTGTCGGCGGAGGCCATCGCGAAGCTGAAACCGGGCGTGCGGATCGTGAACTGCGCCCGTGGCGGCCTGGTGGACGAGCAAGCCCTGGCCGCCGCGCTCCGGGAGGGCCGCGTCGCCGGCGCCGCCTTCGACGTCTTCGCCGAGGAGCCGGCGACGGCCTCGCCCCTGTTCGGCCTGCCGAACGTCGTCGTGACCCCCCATCTGGGCGCCGCCACCACCGAGGCGCAGGAGAACGTCGCCCTCCAGGTCGCCGAGCAGATGTCCGACTACCTCCTGACCGGCGCCGTGACGAACGCGCTCAACATGCCCTCGGTGACCGCCGAGGAGGCCGCCGTCATGGGCCCCTGGCTCAAGCTCACGCAGAACCTGAGCGCGTTCGTCGGTCAGATGACCGACGAGCCCATCGCGGCGGTCAACATCCTCTACGACGGCGAGGTCGCGCGCATGAACACCGCCGCGCTCAACGCCGCCGCCATCGCCGGGATGATGCGCGCCTCCTCCCCGGAGGTGAACATGGTCTCCGCCCCCGTCATGGCCCGCGAGCGGGGGATCGACGTCTCCACCACCACCCAGGAGCAGACCGGCGTCTTCGAGGCCTACGTCAAGCTGACGGTCAAGACGGCGACCCGCGAGCGTTCGGTCGCGGGCACCGTCTTCTCGGACGGCAAGCCGCGCTTCATCCAGATCAAGGGCATCAACATCGACGCGGAGATCGGCGAGCACATGCTCTACACCACCAACCGCGACGAGGCCGGCGTGATCGGCCGCCTGGGCAACACCATGGGGGAGAACGGGGTCAACATCGCCAACTTCACCCTCGGCCGGAACGCCCGTGGCGGCGACGCGATCGCCCTCCTCTACGTGGACGACCCCGTCGCCCCCGAAGTGGTCGAGAACCTCGCCCGCACCGGCATGTTCGGCTCCGTGCGCGCCCTGCGCTTCGATCCGTGAGCGCGGGCGCGTGACCCGCCCCGCGGCAGACCTGCTCGCCTCCGGCGCCGCCGCCCTGGACGCTCTCGGCGGCGGGCCCTGGCGGCTCGCGACCCTGCGCCACGGGGCGCCGCGGCGGCCCCACGCCCGCCTGACCGCGCGCGCCACGGGCCAGGGCGGGCGCACCGCCATCGTCAAGATCCATGCCGACCCGGCCCGCGCCGCCGGCGAGGCCGCGGCCCTCGCTTCGCTCGCGGCGCGCGGCGTCCGGATCGCGCCGCTCCTGCATCACGCCGCCGCCGCCGGTGCGCTGGTCCTGCCCGATCTCGGCGACCGCGCCCTCGCGGGCGGGCTGGACGACGCCCCCCGGCGGGCCGCCGCGCTCGGGGCGGCGGGCGACTGGCTCGCCGCGCATCTCGGCGTCCTCCAGGGCGACTCCCAGCCCTGGACGCCCGGCCGGGACGCCCGGCGCCTGCGCTCCGTGCTCGCAGCCGCCCCGGCGGAGGTGCGCGAGGCCGCCGCCCCCCTCGCTGAGGCGCTCGCGGCGCGGGCCGACGCGATCGCGGGCACCGCCCCGCCCTGCGTCCCGCTCCACGGCGACCTGAAGCCGGGCAACCTGATGTGCGCGTCGGACGGGCTCGTCGCCATCGACCCGATCGGCGGCGCGCGGGGATTGCCGGAGGAGGACGCGGTCGCCCTCCTGCGCGGCGCCTCGCTCGTGGCGGCCCGCGCCCGGCGCGCGGGGCGCGGCTGGGCCGAGGGCCCGCGCGCGCTGCGCCGCACGCTGGTCGGCCCGGCGCTGGCGGCTGGCCTCGCCCGGCCCGCGCACCTGGCCTACGTCTCGCGGATGCTCGCGCTCTACGCATGGGTCAAGAGGTCCGGCTCCGGCCGTGACGACTGGCAGCTTCGCTGGATGCGACGCCGCTGCGCCGACCTCTTCGCCGCGCCCGAGGGTCGGTGGTGACCGGCCCCGTCTACGCCATCGGCGACGTCCACGGGCAGCTCCCCCTCCTGCGCGGCGCGCTGGACCTGATCGAGGCCGATGGCGGGCCGGACGCGCCCGTCGTCCTGATCGGCGATCTGGTGGACCGGGGGCCGGATTCGCGCGGCGTGATCGAGCACCTGATGGCCGGGCAGGCCGCCGGCCGGCCCTGGACGGTGCTCAAGGGCAATCACGACCGCATGTTCCAGTGGTTCCTGGAGGACGAGCCCCGCGACGACCCGCGGCTCTTCCCCCATCTGGGCTGGCTCCATCCCCGCCTGGGCGGGCGCGCGACGCTCGCCTCCTACGGCGTCCCAGCCCTTGGCTGGCGGGGCCGGCGCGCGCTCCACGCCGCCGCCCGCGACGCGGTGCCCCGGGCGCATCTCGACTGGCTCGCCGGCCTTCCCCTGACGCACGAGACCCGGATCGACGGGGCGGCGCACCTCTTCGTCCACGCCGGCCTGCGCCCCGGCGTGCCACTGCCCGAGCAGGCCGACGAGGACCTCCTGTGGATCCGCTCCGAATGGGAGGCGGCGACCGGCCCCCTGCCCTGGCGCGTCGTCCACGGGCACACGTCGCTGCGGGAGGCGACCGATCTCGGCCACCGCATCAACCTCGACAGCGGCGCCGGCCATGGCGGATCCCTAACCGCCGCACGGATCGAGGGGCGATCCGCCTTCGTCCTCGGCCCGAACGGTGCGGCGGCGATGCGCGTCGCCGGGTCCGAGGGGCCGGTGCCGTTCGCGCACTGACGGGGGGAACGCGGCGCCCGCCCGCGCGTTTCGGCGCCATGCACACTCGAACCCCCACCCGCCAGCGCACCGCCGCCGCATTCCTCGCCCTGATGGCCGCGGGGCCCGCCGCCGCCGAGAAGGTCGGCGAGGTCGGGGTCGACTGGATCGGCAACGACATCGTGATCGAGGCGATCACCGATCCCGAGGTCACCGGCATCACCTGCCACCTCGCCTATTTCGAGCGCGGCCTCCTGGACCGGCTGAGCCAGGGCAGCTGGTTCGAGGACCCGTCCAACGCCTCGATCGCCTGCCGGCAGACCGGCCCGATCGAGATCGGCGACATCGACACCTCCGAGGGCGGCGAGGACGTCTTCCGCGAGGGCCAGTCGATCCTCCTGAAGTCGATCCGCGTGAAGCGCATCTACGACGAGGACAACCGCACCCTGATCTACCTCGCCCACGCGCGCGAGCTGACCGAGGGCAGCGCCAAGATGTCGATCTCGACCGTCCCCCTCTTCCAGGCCGGAAGCTGACCGCCGCTCCCCGACCTTGACCGAAGCGTCCCGGAGAGCGCGAGAGGCGGCGCCTCTCGCAGGGCCGGGCGAGGGGGGCGTCAGCCCTCCGAGCCCGGCCCTTCCCCCCCGCCGTCCTGCCGCGAGAGCGCCAGCGGCTCCTTGAACGTCAACGTCCTGTAGGGGAACGGGATCTCGATCCCCTCCTCGTCCAGCGCGCGCTTGACCGCGGCCACGACCTGATCGCGGCTCGCCCGGATGTCGATCGGCAGCGATCCGGTCCACCACGCCACCTCGAAGTCGATCGAGCTCGAGTTGAACTCGCGGGCGAAGACCTGGACGTCGTGCACGTCGTCGCGCACGGAATCGACCGCCACCACGGCGTCGTGGATCACCGTGCGGCTGGCGTCCACGTCCTCTCCATAGGCGACGCCGACGATGATCGACGTGCGGCGCAGGTCCTTGTCCGTCCGCACGATCACCGGGTTCTGGAACAGCGTGTGGTTGGGCACCACCACGAGCTGCCCGTCGGTCTGCCGGATGCGGCTGTCGCGGATGGTGATCTGCTCGATCTGTCCGTCGATCCCGTCCACCTCGACGAAATCGCCGATCCGGAACGGCTCGCGGAAGAGGATCAGGATGCCGGCCAGGAAGTTCTCGAACGTGTCCTTGAACGCGAAGCCGATGGCGACCGAGCCCAGGCCCAGGGTCGCCAGCGCGCTGCCCGGCGTGATCGAGGGGAACACCACCGTCATGGCGATCAGCCCGCCCAGGAGGTAGAGCCCGACCGAGGCCAGGAGCTGCAGCACCTCCACCAGGTTGGGCCGCATCCGCCGCGCCAGCCGCCCCAGGCCCAGGCGCATGATCCGCACCAGCAGCCAGGTGATGAGGAGGATGACCAGCGCCACGCCCACGCGCGGCGCCGCCTCGACGGCGGCCTCGCTCCAGCCGCTGAGCTGCTCGCCCAGCGTCGCCGCGATCTCCTCCTCGTCCATCGCCCGCTCTCCCGCCTCCGGCCCCGCCGCCCTACGCCGCGCGCCCGCCCGATGGAACCCGAGCCCGTGCCGAGCGCGTTGTCCGTTACCGGAACGCGCGCAGTCCCGGACCACCGGAGGACCGCCGCGATGACGAGGGACGACGCCAGCACCGAGGCCACCGAGGAGGACGACGTCTCCGCCATCCACGAGGAGGCCGAGGAGCAGGCCGTCGAGGAGGCGACCGGCCTCACCAGCCGCCTCATCTACGAGGTCATCCGCCGCAACGGCGAGGAGGAGCTCGCGCGCCCCGCCCGCTCGCTGGCCTGGGCCGGCATGGCCGCGGGGTTCATGATCTCCTTCTCCGTGCTCGGCGAGGCGATCTTCCGCACCTACCTGCCCGACGTGCCCTGGCGGCACCTCCTGGAGAACGCGGGCTACTCCCTCGGCTTCATGCTGGTGATCCTCGGGCGGATGCAGCTCTTCACCGAGAACACGATCACCACGACCCTGCCGCTCATGGTCAAGCCCTGCCGCAAGTACGCGGTCGGCATGGCGAAGCTCTGGGCGATGGTCCTGTTCACCAACGTGATCGGCGCGTTCGGCGCGGCCGCGCTCTGGGTCTGGACGCCGGCCCTGCCGCCCGAGTTCCACCCCGCCATCATGGAGCTGTCGCACCACGCCACCCACATGGAGCCTGCCACCAGCTTCTTCCGCGCGATCCCGGCGGGGATCCTGGTCGCGGCGCTGGTGTGGATGCTCCCCTCGGCGGGCAGTTCCGCCTTCTTCATCATCCTGACCTTCACCTGGCTGATCGCGGCGGGGGACTTCACCCACATCGTCGCCGGCTCCGTGGAGATGGCCTATCTCGCCCTCCAGGCGCAGATCGCGCCCGGTCAGGCGGTGTTCGGGTTCTTCCTGCCGGTGCTGGCGGGCAACGTGATCGGCGGCACCGCGATCTTCAGCCTGATGGCCTGGGGCCAGGTGAAGGACGAGATGCGCGCCACCCGGCGCGGCGGCGCCCCCGCGCCGGTCCGCGCCTGGACGCCGGGGCCCTCGGGCGGCTGGGGCGGCGTGCCCGGCACCGGAAGGCGCGGGGTGGACCCGCTGCGCCTGCCGAGCGAATGATGGGGCGACGCCGCGAAGACGGCGGGCCGGGACGGCCGGATCGATGCGCGCGCGAGCGCCGGGAGGAGATCGCATGTTCTACCAGATGATCGGCTTCATGAATGAGGGCGGCGACCCTGCGCAGGACTGCCTGCCGCCCCTCGATCCGGCCGCGGCCGCCTATTATCTCGACTTCGACGGGGTGCTGGTGGACCTGGCCGAGACTCCGGACGCGATCGACGTCGCCCCCCACCTGGCGGACCTCCTGAACGAGCTGTCGGCCGCGGCCGGCGGCGCGGTCGCCCTCGTCTCGGGTCGCGCCGTGCGCGACATCCGGCGCCACCTGCCCGGCTGGACCGGCATCGTGGTCGGCAGCCATGGCGGCGAGATCGACCGCGGCGACGGCCCCGAGGCCCTGATCGACGCCAACCCCGACACGGTCGCCGCCATCACCCGCATGGTCGACGGGTTCGCCGCCTCCGACCCGGCCTACATCGCCGAGCCCAAGCCCACGGGCGTGGTCCTGCACTTCCGCCGCAAGCCCGAGCTGCGCTCCGCCGCATGGCAGATGCTCGAGCACACCTTGAGCCAGTTCGACGGCTTCCACATCCACCACTCCAAGATGGCGTTCGAGGTCCGCCCCGACGGCGTCGGCAAGGAGAACGCCGTCGCCGCGCTCTCGCTCGAGGCGCCCTTCGACGGGCGCACGCCCCTCTTCATCGGTGACGACGTGACCGACGAGCCCGCCATGGCCTGGGCCAACGCGAACGGCGGCCATTCGGTCAAGGTCGGCGACGGCACCTCCTGCGCCACCTGCCGCCTGCCGGACGTCGCCTCGGTCCACCTCGCGCTGGCGCGGCAGGCGGCCGGCCCCGGCGGGGCCGCGGCCCCGCAGGCCCCGTCCGGGGGAGCGGAGCCGGAGAGGGCCGGGAGCTAGGGGCGTGTCGCGCCTCGTCGTCGTCTCCAACCGCCTGCCGCTCGGCCCCGATCCGTCCGGCGGCCTCGTCGTCGCGCTCGAGGACGCGCTCGAAGGCGGCGGGCTGTGGATCGGCAACTCCGGCAAGACCCGCAGCCATGCCGGCGACACGCTGACCTCGCATTCCGGCGCGCCCTTCGACCGGCTGTCCTACGACCTGTCGTCGCGCGAGCACCGCGAGTACTATCTGGGCTTCTCCAACGCCGTCCTCTGGCCGCTCTGCCACGGCCGCGTCGACCTCATCGAGATGAAGACCGAGGACCTGCACACCTATCGCAACGTGAACCGCAAGGTCGCGCGCATCGTCGCCGCCCAGCTGCGCGAGGACGACCGCATCTGGGTCCAGGACTACCATCACCTCCCGCTCGCGCATGAGCTGCGCAAGCTCGGGGTCACCAACCCCATCGCCTTCTTCCTGCACATCCCCTTCCCGGGGCCGATGGCCTTCCAGGCCCTGCCCAACGGGGCCGAGATCGCGCGGTGGATCGCCGATTACGACCTGTTCGGCCTGCAGGCGAAGCGCCACGTCGCCGCCTGCCTCCAGGCGCTGCGCACCGTGGAGGGGGCCGAGTTCCTCGGCGGCGGGCACGTGCGCCTGGGCGGCAAGACCGTCGAGATCGCGAGCTTCCCGATCGGCATCGACGTGGACGACTTCGCCCAGATGGCCGAGGGCGCGGAGCCCCGCCCCGACCGGCCCGACACGATCATCGGCGTCGACCGGCTCGACTACTCCAAGGGTCTGCCCGAGCGGTTCCGCGCCTTCGAGGCCCTCCTGACCCGTCGCCCGGACCTGCACGGCGAGGTCGAGCTCCTCCAGATCGCGCCGCCCACCCGCGGCGAGGTCCGCGCCTACCGGGAGATCCGCGAGGAGATCGAGGGCCTGACCGGCGCGATCAACGGCGCCCATGCCGACCTCGACTGGATCCCGATCCGCTACATCCACCGCGCGGTGCCGCGCGACCGCCTGGCCAAGCTCTTCCGCCGCGCGCGCATCGGCCTGGTCACGCCGCTGGCGGACGGGATGAACCTCGTGGCGAAGGAGTTCGTCGCCGCCCAGGACCCCGAGGATCCCGGCGTCCTGATCCTGTCGAAGTTCGCGGGCGCCGCCGAGCAGATGACCGAGGCCCTGATCGTGAACCCCCACGACACGGAGGAAATGGTTCACCATATCGTTACCGCCCGCTCCATGCCCCTTCGCGAGCGCAAGCGGCGGCACGCGGCCCTGATGGCCTCGCTGCGCAAGAACGACGTGCACCATTGGCGGCGGTCGATCCTCGAGGCGCTGGGCCGCATCTCGGAGGCCCGCCTGGCGGGGTGACGCGGCATCACGCGGCGTCCGCGTGCCGATGGCGCCTTCCATCTCCCCCGGTCGCGGGGCATCGTGATCGGCGGCGCCCCACACACGCGCCGCCTGCGAGGTTCGACATGAGCACAGGTCCACGGCGCGTGCGGGCGCTCACCGTCTGCCTTGCGCTCGGCCTCGGCCCGGCGGCCGCCCTCGACGTCGACCTCTCCGTCACCGGGAACGCCGAGCTCGAGGACGAGCTGCGCGGCGCCTCCCTGCTGCTCGGCCCGGCCTCCGAGGACCTGACCGCGGCGCAGGACGTGCTGGCGGCGGCCCGGGCGGACTACACCCGCCTCGTCGGCCGGCTCTACGCCCGGGGGTATTTCGGGCCGCGCGTCAACATCCTCGTCGACGGCCGCGAGGCCGCCGGGATCCCGCCCCTGGGCGGGCCCGCCACCGTCTCGGCCGTGCGCATCCTGGTCGACACCGGCCCCGCCTTCCGCTTCGGCCGGACGGAGATCGGCCCCCTCGCCGAACCGACCGAGCTGCCCGAGGACTTCGTGCCCGGCGGGCCCGCCTCCACCGGTGCGGTGCGCGCCGCGTCCGCCGCGGCGATCGCCACCTGGCGCGCCCAGGGCCGCGCCAAGGCCGAGGTGGAGGACCAGTCCGTGATCGCCCGCCATGACGACGACGTGCTCGACGTGGCCATCCGCCTGCGCCCCGGCCCGATCGTGCGCTACGGCCCCCTGACGATCACCGGCCGGAGCGCCGTGCGCGAGGCCCGCATCCGGGAGATCGTCGGCGTCGAGCTCGGGCGCACCTTCGACCCCGAGGACCTCGTGCGCGCCGAGCGCCGTCTGCGGCGCACCGGGGCCTTCCGCGCCGCCGCCCTCACCGAGGGCGAGACGCTCGGCCCGGGCGACACCCTGCCCCTGGAGCTCACCGTGGTCGACGCCCCGCCCCGGCGCTTCGGCGTCGGCGCCGAGCTCGCCACCGGCTCGGGCGGCACGCTCAGCGGCTTCTGGATGCACCGCAACCTTCTGGGCGGGGCCGAGCGCCTGCGCTTCGACGCCGAGATCGGCGGCCTGGGCGCCAGCACCGAGGGCGACGGCGTCGACTACCTCGCCTCGGCGCTCTTCAACCGCCCCTCCACCTTCCGCGCCGACCAGGACCTGGCGTTCCGCATCGTGGCCGAGCACGAGGAGGAGCCGAACTTCACCACCGACAACATCCGGCTCGAGAGCTTCATCACCCGCTACGCGACCGACGAGCTGACCCTGACCGCCGGGATCGAGCTGCGCTACGACCGGAGCGAGGACGACCTCGGCGAGCGCACCTTCCGTCAGATCAGCCTCCCGCTCACGGCCGAGTACGACCGCCGCAACGACGAGCTGAACCCCACCGACGGCTATTTCGTAGAGGCGCAGGTCCGGCCCTTCGCCGATCTCGGGGACCAGGATTCGGGCGCGCGCCTCTTTCTCGACCTGCGCGGCTTCGAGGATTTCGGCCCCGAGGGCCGCACCGTCGCCGCCCTGCGCCTCGCCTTCGGCTCCATCGTCGGCGCCAGCCGCGCGGGCACCCCGCCGGACTATCTCTTCTTCTCCGGCGGCGGCGCGACCGTGCGGGGCCAGCCCTTCGAGGTGCTCGGCGTCGCCGTCGAGGACGAGGACGGCGAGGAGGGCACCGTCGGCGGGCGCAGCCTCCTGGCGGTCCAGAGCGAGATCCGCCGCGAGGTTACGGCCAAGATCGGGGTCGTCGGCTTCCTCGACGCGGGCTTCGTGGGCGAGGGCAGCTTCGGCGGCGACGGAGAGGTCCATGCCGGCGCCGGGCTCGGCCTGCGCTACGACACCGGCTTCGGCCCGATCCGCGTCGATCTCGGCGCGCCCGTGGCCGGCGACACCGGCGACGGGCTGCAGCTCTACATCGGCATCGGGCAGGCGTTCTGATGCGCGTCCTGGCAATCCTCCTAGCGCTCCTGCTGGCCGCCCCCGCGCTGGCGCAGGACATCGACGACGACGATGGCGGCCGCGGCTTCCTGACCGGCGCCATCGAGAACGCGCTCTCGGGCGCGGGCCGCGACGTGCGCATCACCGGCTTCGAGGGCGCGCTCTCCTCCACCGCGACCCTGGACCGGCTCGAGATCTCGGATTCCGAGGGCGTCTGGCTGACCGTCGAGGACGCGCGCCTGACCTGGTCGCGCCGCGCCCTCCTGCGCGGCCGCCTCGAGGTCGAGGAGCTGATCGCCGGCGCCATCATCGTCGAGCGCGCGCCGGTCTCCGAGCCCGCCGCGCCGGACGCCGCCGCCTCGCAGTTCCGCATCCCCGAGCTGCCCGTCTCGGTCGACATCGGACTGATCGCGGCCGAGCGCGTCGAGCTGGGCGAGGGTTTCCTGGGCGAGCGCCTCGCCTTCGAGGTCTCGGGCCGCGCCGCCCTGGCCGATGGCGGGCTCGATACCGCGATCACCGCGCGCCGCATCGACGGCACGCCCGGGCAGTTCGCCATCGCCCTGGGCTTCGATCCCGATGACGACGTCCTCTCCGTCGACCTCTCCCTGACCGAGGACGCGGGCGGCATCGCGGCCACGCTCCTCGACCTGCCCGGCGCCCCCTCGGTCGCGCTCCTGATCGAGGGGCAGGGCCCGCTCGACGATTTCCGCGCGCGCATCGACCTCGACACGGACGGCCAGGACCGGATCGGCGGCACCGTCGCCCTCCTCGCCGAGGAGGCGGGCGCGGACGGCCCCACCCGCCGCTTCGAGCTCGATCTCGACGGCGACGTCACCGCCCTCGCCCTGCCCCAGTACCGGGAGTTCTTCGGAACCGAGATCGGCCTGCGCGTCGCCGGCGCGCGCGAGCCCTCCGGCCGGATCGAGATCGAGACCCTCGACCTCGACGCGGCGGCCCTGCGCCTGACCGGTTCGGCGACCATCGCGCCCGACAACCTGCCCGACGCGTTCGACCTCCAGGTCGTGCTGGGCAGCCCGGACGGACCCGTCGCCCTGCCCGGCGGAGGCGGGATCGAGGTCGGCGCCGCCGACCTGCGCGCCACCTTCGACGCATCGGACGGCGACTCCTGGACCCTCGCGGGCCGGATCGACGGGCTCGACACCGCGCAGGCCGATATCGGCGCGATCCAGATCGACGGCGGCGGCGAGATCGCGCGCGACGCCCTGGCCGCCGGCGAGGGCCGCACCGTCACCGCCCGACTGCGGCTGGAGACGGACGGCCTCGCCCTCGAGGACCCGGCCATCGCCGAGGCGGTCGGCGACGACCCGGCCGTGCTCCTCGACATCGCCTGGGAGGAGGGCGCGCCCGTCACCATCCGCCGCGCCGCCCTGGAGGGGGACGGCTACGGCCTCGACATCTCCGGCCGCTTCGACCTCGCCAGCAGCGAGGCCGAGGACGGCACCATCATCGAGGCCGGCCTCACCCTGGACGGCGAGGCCGCGTTCGAGGACCTGTCGCGCCTCGCCGCCCTCGCCGGCGCCGACCTGTCCGGCGCCGCCCGCCTGGAACTCGCCGGCCGCATCGCGCTCGGGGGCGCCTTCGACCTCGCCCTGACCGCGCAGGCCACCGATCTGGGCATCGGCATCGCCGCGGTGGACGACCTCATCGGCGGGGAGGCGACCATCGCGCTCGACGCCGCGCGCGACCTGGACGGCACCGTCATCCGCGCCGCCAGCGTCGAGACCGGCGCCCTGTCCGCCGAGGTCTCGGGCACCATCGGCGAGGACGCGGCGCAGATCGCCCTCGTCGCCGCCCTGACCGACATCTCCCCCCTCGTGCCGCAGCTCTCCGGCCCCGTCACCCTGGACGGCAACGCGCGCATGACCCAGGGCCGCTGGACCCTCGGGCTCGAGGCCGCGGCCCCGGCCGGCACCACCGCCACCGTCTTCGTCGTCGCCCCGCCGGGCGGGCCGCTCGCGGTCGACTTCGAGGCCGACATCGCCCGCCTCGGCGAGATCGTCCCCCAGCTCGAGGGCGCCGCCACCGCCACCGGCCGCGCCGTCCAGGCCGAGGACGGCTGGCGCGTGACCCTGGACGCGCAGGCGCCCCAGGGCCTGACCGCCGACATCGACGCCCGCGTGATCACGGACGGCCCGATCGAAGCCGCCTACACCGCCGCCATCGCCGATATCGGCGCCTTCACCGAGGCGCTGGACGGCCCGGCCACCCTCCAGGGCACCGCCCGGATCGAGGACGGCGAGACCCGGATCGAGGCCGAGGTCCAGGCGCCCCGCGGCATCTCGGCCACCGCCAGCGCCCGCCTCGCCGGGGAGGCGCCCCCCGTCATCGCCTACGACGCCCGGATCGCCGATATCGGCGCGTTCACCGGCCTCGTGACCGGCGCCGCGCGCCTCTCCGGCACGGCCACGCGGGATGGCGAGGCCTGGATCACCGACGCCCGCCTCGCCGCGCCCGCCGGCACCGCCCTTCGCGCCCGCGTGCGCCTGGACGGCGCGGACGTCGCGGCGGACCTCACCGGCCGGATCGAGGCGCCCTCCGAGATCGTGGACGGCCTGCCCGGCCCGCTCGACATCCGGGCCGAGGTCGCGCGCACGGACGGCACCATCGCCGCCGACGTCGTGATCGACGCGCCGGGCGGCGACGCTCTGACCTTCGCCGCGACCCTGCCCCCCGAGGGCGCGGCCGCCGCGCGCTTCGACCTGCGCGTGGCCCGGCCGGACCAGTTCCTCAACGGCCTGCCCGGTCCCCTCACGGCCAATGGCGACGTGACCCGCGACGCGGACGGCGCCATCACCATCGACGCCAGCGCCAGCGCCGCCGACGGCAGCGCCCTGACCGTCGACGGCGCCTTCCCGGCCGGCCTCGTCGGCGGGGAGGCCCGGTTCGACGCGGTTCTCGCCGATCTCGGCCGCTTCGTCCCGCAGCTCCCCGGCCGCACGGAGGCGGCGGGCACCGTGCGCCGGACCGAGGCCGGCTGGGCGGTCGACGCGGACGCCACGGCGCCCGCCGGCATCCGCGCCACGGTGTCCGCGGCCCAGGGTCCGGACGGCATCGCGGCCGAGTTCGACGCAGGCATCGGCGACGTCTCGGTGTTCGTCCCGCAGCTCGCCGGCGCCGCCACCGCGCGCGGCACCGCCGCGCAGGTCGAGGGCGGCTACCGGCTCGACGTCGCCGCGACCGGCCCTGGCGGGCTCACCGCCGACATCGCCGGCACCTACGGCGCCTCGAGCGACCTCTCCATCACCGGCAGCGCGCCCCTGGCCCTCGCCAACCCGTTCGTGCGCCCCCGCTCCCTGAGCGGCACGGCCCGGTTCGACCTGTCGCTGGACGGCCCGGCCGAGATCGCCTCGCTCTCCGGGACCGTCTCGGTCGCCGACGCGCGCATCGCCATCCCGCGCCAGCGCTTCTCGATCGAGGGGCTGGGCGGTACCGTGCGCCTGGGCGGCGGCACCGCCACGCTCGACCTGCGCGGCGCGGGCAGCAACGGCGGCACCCTCGCGGTGGCGGGCTCCATCGGCCTGTCGCCGCCCAACGCCGCCGACCTTCGCCTGACCGCGGCCGGCCTCGTCCTGCGCGACCCGATCCTCTACGAGACCAGCATCGACGCGGCCATCGCCATCACCGGCCCCGTGGTCGGCGGCGGCGGGCGCATCGCCGGCGAGGTGCGCCTGGGCGAGACCGAGGTCCGCATCGGCGACGCCCCCGTCGGCGGCACCGGCGCGATCCCGATCATCGACCACCGGCGCAGCCCGCCGGAGGTAACGGCCACGCGGCAGCGCGCCCGCCTGACCGCGACCGAGGTCGCCAACCGCGACGGCACCCCCCGCCGCAACCAGGGCTTCGCCCTCGATCTCACGGTCCTGGCCGAGCGGCGCATCTTCGTGCGCGGGCGTGGCCTTGACGCCGAGCTCGGCGGCACGTTGAGCCTGACCGGCTTCACGTCAAACGTGATCCCCGCCGGGCGCTTTGAGCTGATCCGCGGCCGGCTCGACATCCTCGGCCGGCGCCTGACCCTCACCGAGGGCACCATCGCCCTCCAGGGCGATTTCGTCCCCACCGTGCGCCTCGTCGCCACCACCGACACCGACAGCGGGCAGGTCTCCATCGTCGTGGACGGCCCGATCTCCGAGCCCGAGATCACCTTCGAATCCGAGGCCGGCCTGCCGCAGGACGAGGTCATCGCCCAGCTCCTCTTCGGCCAGGATCTCGGCAGCCTCACCCCGCTCCAGGCCGCGCGCCTCGCCAGCGCGGTCGCGACCCTCACCGGGCGGGGCGGCTCGGGCTTCTTCGGCGACCTGCGCGAGAACTTCGGGCTCGACGACCTCGACCTCACCTCCCGCGACGACGGGACGGTGGCGCTGCGCGCCGGCCGCTACCTGACCGAGAACATCTACTCGGACGTCACCATCGACGCCGAGGGCCAGGCCGAGATCAACCTCAACCTCGACGTGACCGACAACCTGACCGCCCGCGGCCGGCTCGCCGCGGACGGCGAGACCGGCATCGGCATCTTCTACGAGCGCGACTACTAGCCGCGCTCCCGGCGCCGGGCTCAGTGGTTGGCGTCGTAGTCCACCGGCCCGCCGGCGCGGGTCGAGGGCGCGTCGACCGCCAGCGTCGACTTGGGCGCGTTCGGATCGTCGCGGCGCGCCTCCACCTTCGCCTTCGAGCGCAGCGCGAGCACCGCCACGATCAGCAGCGTGACGAGCGCAAGCAGGGGGATGAGGAAGCCGAAATCCCAGGTCATCGCCGTGTCCTTCCGTGATGGGTGGCGTGTGACCGGCCAACGCCGGCCCCCCGCGGTCCGGTTCCACGCCGCGTCGCGGGAACGATCCCCCCCGCCGGCCGTTCCCCCCCATCAGGCGCAGGTCAGCGCCGCCGCGCCGGAGCCGCCATGCATCACCGACTGAGCGCCATGCTCGATGGGACCGTCCGCCTCGGGGACGAGGAGCTCGACGTCACCGGCGCCTGGCTCGACCCGGAGGACGCGCGCCTGCGCTACCTGATCCTCGACCTCGGCGGCTGGATCCGCGGCCGCCACGCGCTCCTGGCCGCCGGCGCCCTCGCCCCGCGGGATGGCCGCTGGACCACCGCCGTCACCCGCGCCGAGGTCGAGGCCGCCGATCATCAGCCCGAGGGCGGCTTCCGCCTCGACATGAGCGCCCTGCCCGCCATCCTGACCGGTCCGTTCGGCAACACGATCTCCCCGATGATGATCGCCGCCGGCCTGCGCGCCGAGGCGCAGGACGAGGCGCCCCCGATGCAGCCCGCGCTGCGCGACGAGGCCGCCGCCCCCGAGAGCGCGCCGCCCCTCACCGATGCCGACCGGACCCGCAGCCTGGAGCGGTGGGAGGACTGGAAGGACGCGCCCGTCTTCGCCCGCGACGGGGAGGTCGGGCCCCTCCTGGACCTGATCCTCGACGACATCGACTGGCGCCCCGCCCGCGCGGTCGTCACCGCCGGGCGGGGACCGATCGGCCTGCCCTGGGCGCTCATGCGCCGCCGCGTCCGGCCCGGCGGCCACATCGTCATGGCGCTCGACGCGCACCATATCGCGGACGCGCCCGCCGGCCTGACCGGCGGCGCCGCGGAGGACGAGGCCCTCCTGGCGCATTACCGCGCCTGACGTCCGGGGAACCGCCTACCGCGAGCGGCGTTGACCCGCGCCGGGCGGACTTCTCCGCGCGGCACCCGGAGGCGCGCGCGCCGGCATGCACACCCCGCCCGCTCCCGACCCGCAGGGCGCGTCCGTTCCCGGCGTGGTCCGCTGGTCCCTCGTGATCCTGGCGGCCTGCGCCGCCTTCGCCGCCCTGCGCTTCGGTCAGAGCGTGTTCGCCCCCCTGCTCCTGGCCCTGGTGATCGGCGTAGTCCTCTCGCCGCTCTCGGACTGGCTCGCCGGGCTCGGCCTGCCCCGCGTCGCCGCCGCGCTCGCCTCGCTCGCGGTGGCGCTCGCCGCCATGGTCGGCATCGCGGCCCTGGCCGAGCCCCTGATGTGGCGGGTCGTCGACCGCCTACCGGTCATCTGGCGTCGGCTCGGCGAGGTCGTGACCGAGCTGCAGCGCGTGCTCGGCGGCATCGCCACCGGCCCGGCCACCGCCTTCGGCCCGGAGGGCGGCGAGGACACGGCGGACGCGGTCAGCGACGCCCTGCCCTCCCTGACCGACGCGCTGTTCCTGGCGCCCGCCGTCGCGGCGCAGCTCCTGATCTTCGTCGGCGCGCTCTTCTTCTTCCTCCTCAGCCGGGTCGAGGTCTACGACTACCTCTCGCGCCACCGCGTCCTGTCGTCCCGCCCCCGCGACGTCAGCCGCATCCTCCTGGCGGCGGAGCGGCGGGTCTCGCGCTATTTCCTCACCATCACCGTCATCAACGCGGCCTTCGGCACCATCGTCGCGGGCGCGATGTGGCTCGCCGGCATGCCGAGCCCGCTCCTCTGGGGCACGGTCGCGTTCCTCGCCAACTTCATCCTCTATCTCGGGCCGGCCTGCGTCGCGGTCATGCTGCTCATCGCCGGCTCCATGACCTTCTCCGGCCTGCAGGCGCTCGTGCCCGCGCTCCTCTACGTGGGCCTCAACGCGACCGAGGGGCAGTTCGTGACCCCCGCCCTCGTCGGACGGCAGCTGCGGGTCTCTCCCCTCCTGGTGTTCCTCAGCCTGGTGTTCTGGCTCTGGCTCTGGGGTCCGATCGGCGGGTTCGTGGCGATCCCGCTGCTGGTCTGGGGGATCGCCGTCGCCTCCCCCGACCGGCAGGACGGCCGGGCCGCGGGCGTGCGCCGCGCCCTGCGCACCCATGACGAGGAGCTCGAAGGCGACCACGCCCCCTCCGGCTAGACCATCTCCTCGGGCACGCCGGGCAGGTCGGTGCCGAACGCCTCCGCCGGGCCGACATCGTATGGCAGCAGGAAGCCCGAGCGCCGCTCCGGCGGCAGGGCGGCATTGGCCGCCGCGATCCGCGCCCAGGCGCCCGCGGCGGTGCCCGGCGCGTGCGCCTCGGGGGGCGCGTCCGGGCCCAGCCAGTGCGCGAAGCACCGCTCCCGGAACGCCCGCACGATGGCCGCGTCCTCGAACCGCACCCCGGCCTCGGTGTCCCAGCGGAAGGACCGCCCGTTGAGGTTCGCCGAGGACACGATGCCCAGCCGGTCGTCGAAGAAGGACGCCTTGGCATGGATGTAGACGATCGGCGCGCCGCGCACGCTGTCGCGCCCGCCGGTCTCGCCGCGCACCGGCCGCGCCGGGGTGCCGACGAAGAGCCGCGAGCCGAACGCCCGGCGCAGCTTGCGGATGCAGCGCGCCTGCAGGAACTCGCCGTAGCGCATGTCCATCTTCTCGCGCCGCTGGAACGCGACCTCCTCGGGCGCCGCCGGCAGCATCAGGATGCAGGTGAGCGACGGCCGCGCCCGCGCCGCGTCCGCCAGCGCGGAGGCGAGCGGCCGGCTGCGGAAGAACTGCGATTCGAGGTAGACGAACCGGTCCGCCGCCGCGACCCCGCGCAGGTGCGCCTCCTCAAGCTCCGCCACCGCCGGGCGCGGCGCCATCGACAGCCCCCGGAAGGACCGCCTGGTCGAGAGCGTCCGCATCAGGCGCGGCGCGGCGGGCGCCACCGCCGCGTCGCCCGAGACCTCCGCCAGGAACCGGCCCAGATGGGCATGCGCCTCCTCGGCCACCGGTCCGTCCACCAGCACCTGGATGTCGTGCCAGGTCTGCGAGGCGCCGCGCACATGCTCCTTGGTGTCGAAGCGCCGCTCGTTGAGGTCGAGCCCGCCGATGTAGAGCCGCTCCCGGTCGAAGACGGCGAGCTTCTGATGATGCGTCGCCGGCACCAGGTCCGGCACCGGCCAGCGCACCGGGCGCATCGCTTCGCCCGAGCGGCGGATCCACCGCGCCAGGCCCGGCATCTCCGCCAGGGCCCGGTCGCGGCCGGACGGCGACATGGCCGCGAGCGCCTCGATCCGTTCCAGGATCTCGGCGCGGATGTTGGCGTAGAGCGCCAGCTTCGCCGCCGGAGAGATGCGCGCCGGGTGCATCGCCGCCAGCGTCCGCAGCCGGCCGGTCCCGCCCTGCGCCTGCGCCACCTCGCGCGCGGCGATCAGCATCCGGATGCTCCGCCAGGTCAGCCGATGGGTCTCCGCCGCGACGATCGGGTCGAAATCCGACAGGACGAGCTCGACGTCCACGCCGCGCATCAGCGTATGCACCAGGAGGTCGAACCAGTCCCGTCCGACCGCCCGGCCCGCGTCCGAATAGAGCGGCGTCGCGGGGTCGAAGATGCGGAAGCCCATGCGGATCTCCCGCCGCGCCGACAGGAACAGCCCCTCGAGCGCCGGGAACGCCTCCTCCGCGGTGATCAGGATGCGCGGCAGGTCCGCGAGGTCGCCGGGCGCGTCCGCCGCCTCGGGCGCGGGCGACCCCGCGGTCAGTATGCCGGGCGCGCCGTCGCTCATGCCACCCGCGGCTCCACCTCTGGCGCCGCAGGGGCTGCGGACCCCTCCGCGAAGGTCGCCAGCGGGAAGGTCAGGACCACCCGGTAGGCCCCGTCCGCCTCGTCGACCTCGACCCGGCCCTCGAGCTGCGTGGCGAACGCCTTGATGAGGCGGTTGCCCAGCCCCCCGGTGCCGAACTCCGGCTCGGGATCGCCCAGCCGGCGCAGCGGATTCTCCACGATCAGCCGCGCGATGCCCTCGTCCGCCTCCAGGCGCACCGCGATCCGGCCGCGCCGGCCGCCATGCTTGATCGCGTTGGTCACCGCCTCCGTCACGAAGAGCGAGAGCGGCACCGCCTGATCGGGATAGAGCGAGACCGGCGCCAGATCGAGGAGGGCTGCCTCCATCTCCGTCGGCCCGACCGTGCGCGAGAGCTGCTGCACGATCTCCCGGATGGCCGCGTCCGCCGCGACCCCGGTGACGTCGCTCGCCTCGTAGAGGTTGCGGTGGATCGTCGCCAGGCCCAGCACCCGGTCCCGCACCCGGCCCAGGACGAACCGCGCCTCGGGGGCCGCGATCTGCCGCATCTGCATGTTGATGATCGAGGAGATGAGCTGGAGGTTGTTCTTCACCCGGTGGTGTATCTCCTTCATCATCACCTTCTGCTCGTGCATCCGGTTCTCGGCCTCCGCCTCCTCGCGCAGCACGTGATCGGTCAGCTCCGCCAGCCCCGCCTCGATCTCGCGCAGCTCCGTGGGCGCGTCGAGCTGCCCCGGCGGCGGCACGGTCCGGTGGCGGGCGAACTCCCGCATCCGGTGGACCAGCTTGCGCACGTGCCGGATCACCAGCCAGTGCACGGCGAAATAGGCGACCGCCAGGCTCATCGCCCACATCAGCAGGGGGAACACCCAGACCGGCAGCCCGATGACCCCGCCATAGGCCGGCGAGGCCGCGCGGTCCCAGCTCCCCAACGTTGCCGCCACGCCCGGCACGATCGTCACGATCGAGAAGACGCGCTCGCGCCCTTCCATGTCCTCGTCCGTGAACACGTCCGCCGGCCGCCCGATCAGGTCCGCCAGGGCCCGGCCGCGCGGCAGGATCGCCAAGCCGCCGTCCGGCGCGGACGACTTGATGATCTCCCCGGCGGCGTTGAACGTCACCAGCTCGACCGCCGCCTCGGTCAGGGTCGCCGCCGGCAGGACCGTCTGCGCGATCGAGAGGGAGACGAACCCCAGGATGGCGCCTTCGTCGTTCCGCACCGGCTCGGACACCACGATCACCGGCTCGCCCGACGCCGCGCCCGCCGCCCGCGCCACGATCGACGTGCCCGGCGACGCCATGAACGCCGCGAACTCCTCCGAGGCGGAGAAGTCGATCACCGTGTCGGTCGAGGAACAGGTCATCACCCCGGTCGCGGGCACGAAGCCCGCGAAGGCGTAGCGCTCGCGGTCGGCCACCAGGAACCGCATCCGCGCGTCGCACGCGCCCTCGTCGTCGATCAGCTCGGGGATCGTCGCCGCCAGGCCTTCCGCGATCCCGATTGCGCGCTCGATGCTGCGCCGCTCGGTGCTCGCCGCCCGCTCCGTGACCGCCAGGAGGGTCAGCTCCTCGCGGTCGCGCGCCACCTCGTTGACCTGCGCCGTCTGCACCACCGCGATCAGCCCCAGCGGCAGCAGCGCCACGGTCAGCAGCGCGGGAAGCGCCACGCGGAGGGAGCGGCCCACATCGTGCAGACCGCGCGCGCCGCGCATCAGGCCGCGCTGGTCCCGCCCGCCGCGAGAACCGCCATCGTGGCGTTGTCGGTCATGGTGAGCTCTTCGCCCTCCTCGAGGTGCATCAGCTCGGCGAGCTTGCCGCGCCCCCGGTTGGCCCGGCTCTTGATCGTGCCGATCGCGCAGCCGCACATCGCCGCCGCCTCCTCGTAGGAGAACCCGTTGGCCCCGACCAGGATCAGCGCCTCGCGCTGCTCCTCGGGCAGCTTCTCGAAGGCCCGGCGGAAGTCGGCCATCTGCAGCCGGCCGTCATGGGCGGGCTTCTCGGCCAGGGAGGCGGTGAACACGCCGTCCACGTCCGCGACCTCGCGCTTGGCCTTGCGCCGGCCGGAATAGAACGTGTTGCGGAGGATGGTGAACAGCCAGGCGCGCATGTTGGTGCCGGCCTGGAACTTCTCGATGTTCGTCCACGCCTTGACGATGGTGTCCTGCACCAGGTCGTCGGCCGCCGCGCCGTTGCGCGTCAGCGACAGGGCGAAGGCGCGCAGCGCCGGCAGGTGGTCGACGAGCTCGTCGCGGGGGTCGCGCACCGCATCGCTCACGATGTCTCGCCCGCCGCGCGGCGCGCGGGCGCGTCCGTCTCCGGGTCCCCCTCCGCGTCCTGGCGCCGAAGCTGGTCGAGCAGCTTGGTGAACCTGTCGGGCACGTCGTCGCCCACGATCTCCTGGTAGACGCGCCGGAGGTTGGCGTCGATCTGATCGGTCACGGGCGGCGGCGCGCCGCCGGAAGCGTCGTTGTCCATCGGATTGTTCCCCGTCCCTGGGTGATGATTTCGCGCGCGTGCTGGAACCCAACCGGGGCTGCGGTGTAAGGTTCCGGACGCCGCGCAATATATAAGAAGGGCTGCACTCATATGTCGACGCACACTGCCGGGACCGATCTTGCCGGCACGATCGCGCGGGAGCTGCCCTATCTGCGGCGCTACGCGCGCGCCCTGACCGGCAATCAGACCACCGGCGACCGCTACGCCGAGGCGACCCTCATGGCGATCCTCGCGGACCGGTCGAGCTGGCAGGGCGACCTCGAGCCCCGCACCGCGCTCTTCACCGTCTTCAACGGCATCTGGTCCTCCTCCGGCTCCCCGGTCGAGGGCGGCGAGACCGGCCTCGCGGCCCGCGCGCAGGCCCATCTGTCGCGCCTGACGCCCAACACGCGCGAGGCGCTCCTCCTGCACACGATCGAGGAGTTCGGCTACGACGAGATCGGCACCATCATGGGCGTGCCCGCCGGCGAGGCCGAGGACTACGTGCGCATCGCCAACACCGAGATGAGCGACGCGATCTCCGGCAAGGTCCTCGTGATCGAGGACGAGGCCATCATCGCGATGGACATCCAGTCGATCGTCGCGGACATGGGACACAAGGTCACCGGCGTCGCCCGCACCCGCGCCGGCGCCGTCGAGCTCGGACGTCAGGAGCGGCCCGACCTGATCCTCGCGGACATCCAGCTCGCCGACAACTCCTCGGGAATCGACGCGGTGCACGACCTCCTGGCCGAGCTCGGCGACGTGCCGGTCATCTTCATCACCGCCTTCCCCGAGCGCCTCCTGACCGGCGAGAAGCCCGAGCCCGCGTTCCTGATCTCCAAGCCCTATACCGAGGAGCAGGTCCGCTCGGGCGTGAGCCAGGCGATGTTCTTCGCCTCCACCGAGACCCTGCACGCGGGCTAGGCGCCGCCCTCCCGCGCCGCCGCCCGCCAGCGCAGCGAGCGCTCGTTGAGGGGCCCCAGGGCCGCACGTCCCTCCAGGACGTCGCGGCCCAGGGCCACCGCCCGGCGCAGCACCGGCTCGGGCGCGTGGCGATAGGCCGGGCGCCCGGCCACGTGGTCGTACCACACCCCGCCGCAGGCCGCGTCCAGGAGGATGCGCTGGAAGCAGTGGTCGTGCCGCACCGGCCAGTCCGGTCGCCGCGCCGCCGGCATCGCCCGGCGCGTCAGGTCGAGCCACTCCGCCTCCAGCGCCGCGCGTCCCGCGTCCATCGCGTCAGGTCCTCGCCCCGCCCCGGTGGAGCGCCCGGCACGCCCGTGGCGCCGCGGACGCCACCGCCAGGACCGCGGAGGTCCACGCCGGGACCGCGCCCGGCGGGGCCGCGCGGCCCGGCGGATCGCCCGGTGCGAGGGCCGCCCCCAGGGCGGCGATGGCCGCGTGGATCGCCTCCCAGACCGTGACGATGGCTTGCATGGCCCGCACGTCGTCGCCGCCGCCGCCGCCGCCGCGCGCCGGCCGACGCGGCCGCGTCATCCGGGGCGGCAAGCCCTTCGCGCGGCGTCCGGTTCGGGCCCGCCGGGTCCGGGGGCCGCACCGTGGCTCTCCGGCCACGGCCCGCGGCCCCGCGGTCACCCCGCCGCCTTGCGCGACACGATCCCCATCTGCGCCAGGTCGATCCCCGCCAGCAGCTCGTCCGACGAATAGGGCCGCCGCACGACGGTCCAGCGCGCGCGGGCCGGCGCCGCGTCCTCCTCCCGCCCGATCAGGGCGACGATCACGCCACCCGCGCTCTCGATGCGCTCCGCCAGCCCCGAGCCCACGGTCTCATCGAGCGCCGCGTTCAAGATCGCGGTCCCCACCGGCGGCAGCCCGTCGAGCAGCGCCCCCGCCGCCGCGCAGCTCGCCGCGACGTGGACCTCCGCCCGCGGCTCGCGCGCATGGATCGTCTCCACGAGGTCGGCCGCCACCACGACGTCCTTCTCCAGGATCAGGTAGATGGGCTCCGGCGTGGTCATCTCGTCTCCCGCGACGCCCCGGACGGGCGACTCGGCCCCCCTATGGCGCACCCGGTTCCCCCGCACATTAAACTCCGACATAGTGCCCGCATGCCGTCCCGCCCCTCGACCGACTGCGCCGCCTGCCCCCTCCGGCGCAAGGACGCGTTCCACCCCTTCACCGAGGAGGAGCTGCGCTTCATGCGGAAGTTCAAGGTCGGGGAGCTCGTCGTCGACGCCGGCACGCCCCTCCTGGCCGAGGGCTCCAACGCGCCGCAGCTCTTCACCGCGCTGCGCGGGCTCGGCCTGCGCTACAAGACCCTGCCCAACGGGCGGCGTCAGGTGGTGAACTTCGTCTTCCCCGGCGACTTCATCGGCCTCCAGGCCGGCGTCATGGGGGAGATGAGCCATTCCGTCGAGGCGACGACGCGCATGACGCTGTGCGTCTTCAACCGCTCGGACTTCTGGACCTTCGTGAAGGGCAACAGCGCGCGCGCCTTCGACCTGATCTGGCTCTCCGCGGTGGAGGAGAACGTCCTCGGCGAGGCCCTGACCGCCATCGGGCAGCGCACCGCGGTCGAGCGCATCGCCTGGGCCCTGGCGCGGATCACCCAGCGCTCGCGCGCGCTCGGCCTGGACGACGGCTGGTCGATCCCCCTGCCCTTCCGGCAGCAGGACCTCGCCGACGCCCTCGGCCTGAGCCTGGTGCACACCAACAAGACGATCGCCCGCCTGCGCGAGCGCCAGCTCATCACCTGGGCCGGCGGGCGCCTGTCGGTCCCGGACCTGCC
This sequence comes from uncultured Alphaproteobacteria bacterium, assembly GCA_963832275.1. Classification (GTDB taxonomy): domain Bacteria; phylum Pseudomonadota; class Alphaproteobacteria; order Rhodobacterales; family Rhodobacteraceae; genus Hasllibacter. The sequence continues at coordinate 1,371,026 of CAWHTQ010000019.1, read as the reverse complement.
CGCCCTGGCCGCCATCGCGCAGATGGACCTGGAGGCCGTCCCCACCCGCCCCCTGATCTAGCTCACCGGCCTAGGCGGCGGCCAGGTCCGCCGCCACGCGGGTCTCGATCTCGTCCAGGGAATGGTTGGTCAGGGTCTTGGCGATCTCGCCCACGACCTTGTCCGACACCTCCTGGTGCAGCTCCTTTCGCAGGTCGCCCAGGACGTGCGGCGCCGCCACCAGCACGATCTTGGAGAACAGGCCCTTGTGCGCCCGCTCGTAGAGCAGCGCCGCCAGCTCCTTGGCGAAGCGGGTCTTCTCCAGCTCGTGCCAATCGGTGTCCTGGAACGCCGAGCGGTTGCCCTGGCTGTCCGACATCCGCCCGGGCCGGTTCGCCGCCTGCTCGCGCGCGGGCGGGTTCTCGTGCTCCTCCTTGCGGCGGACCTTGAGGTGGGGCGCCTCCGCGTCGCCGTGGTTCTCCAGGATCAGGGCCTTCTCCCCGTCCGCGATCAGGACCCAGGTCCCGGTCTCGAGCCCGGCCATCAGTCGTTCCCGTCCGGTCGGCTCTGCTCCTTGGTCTCGCCCGTCGATCCGGCGGGGCGCCGATAGGCGCGCTTGAGCTCGTCGCGCGTGCCGACCTCGCGGGCGACGTCGCCGCCCGAGCGGCCCTGCTGCGAGACCTCGCCGCGCGCGCCGAGGATCTCCTCGGTCTCGCGGGTGCCGTCCTTGGAGCGTTGGCGTTCGGCCATGTCGTGTCCTTCCCGTATGGTTCGCGGAATCAACGACCGCGCCGACCGCCGGTTCCGCCGGCCGCCGCGCTCAGGGCCGCAGGTAGGTGTCGGCCACGTAGGCGCCGCGCTCGCCCATCGGCTTCTCCGGACCGGTCGTCGTGTCGGGCAGCGTCCGCAGCTCCAGCTCGGCGTTCAGGGCGGCGCCCAGGAGCGTCACGAAGGCCGAGAGGTAGAACCACATCAGCAGCGCGATGACCGCCCCGATGGAGCCGTAGACCTCGTTGTAGCGCCCGAAATTGGCGAGGTAGAGCGAGAACGCCCAGGAGCCCGCCGCCCACACGACCACCGCGATCACCGCGCCGGGGGACACCCAGGGCATCCGCGCCGCCGCCCGGTTGGGCCCGTATCGGTAGATGATGCCCAGGCCCAGCACCATGACCGCCCCCGCGATCACCCAGCGCGCCACGTTCAGCGCCGAGGCGGCGAACGGACCCAGCGGCAGCACCGCCAGGGCCACGGGCACCGCGACGATCGCCGTGAGCGCGACCAGCATCATGCCGACCAGCGCCAGCGTGAGCCCGATCGCCGTCGCGTGACGCGCCAGGATGCCGGCGCGGTGGTCCTCCCGGTAGACCGCGTTCAACCCCCGGATCAGGGAGGCCACCCCCGAGCGCGCCCACCAGAGCGACAGCCCGGTCGAGAGCACCGTGGCCCAGCCCAGGGTCTCCACCTGCGCCGCCAGGAGCCCGTCGAGCTGCGTCTGGATCAGGGCCAGCCCCTCGGCCGGCACGAACCGGTTCATCAGCACGAGCTGCGCCTCGATCACGCCCGGATCGGCCGCGAGGCCCCAGATCGCGATCAGGGCGGCGATCCCCGGGAACACCGCGAGCATGGCGAAGAAGCCCGTGCCCGCGGCGATGAGCCCCAGGTTGCGCTCGTCGATCAGCAGCCAGACGCCCCAGAGGGCGCCCGTCCACCGTCGCACCTTTGGCGGCAGGGTCAGGCCGCAGCGCTCCGAGGTCCGGCGAAGAACCAGACGATGAAGCCGATCAGCGGGAAGATCAGCACGCCGAGGGTCCAGAGCACCTTCTCGCCCGTGCCGGCGCCGGAGCCCCAGATGTTGATGACCGCCCAGACGACCAGCGCCAGGTGGATGAGGCCGAGGATGAATTCCATGTCGCGTCTCCTTCGTGAGTGCATGATGGCGCGCGCGGCGGCGCATTCGGGTGATGGCGCGCGCCTCATGCGCGCGTCACCTGATGGCGCGCGCCCTAGGCGCGCGACAGCTCGCTTCCGGACTTCAGGACCTCGTCCCCGTCCTCCTGCTCGATCAGGAAGGCGGGCTCGTCCTCGGTCGCGTTGCGCGTGATCTCGCTGCCCGAGATCGTCTTGGTGATCTTCGAGGTGTACCTCTTCGTGACCTTGCCGGTCCCGGTGCCGTTGCCCCAGTTCCAGCTCACCTCGTCGCCCGTGTCGAAATCGTCCGCCATGCCGCCCTCGTGGATCGTTCCTGCGGGCCCAAGCTCGATCCCGGACCCGTCCTTCGTTCGAGACGCCAACGCATGTCCGGCCCCATCCGTTCCGGACGCCCGGATCGCCGATCACGGACCCGGCGGGACGCGCCCGGACCGCGACGCGGCATCACGGTTCGGAGGAGATCGACGGCCGGGAGATGGGGGAACGGGATCGGCGAAGCGCTTCGCGAGGGACAGTCGCGTTCGAAGCGCTCCGCCGATCCTACGGGCCTTTCGGGGGGACAGGCGGCCCGTTGAGCTTCCGTTCGCCGATCAACCGCGATGCGGCGCCGCGGTTCCCCGCGCAGCGCGCGCCCCGCCGCATTTCTCGCAACCCGTTGATATCGCATCGAACATAAATCGGAACTCCGTCATGGCGCGGGCCGCGCCGGGGGGGCTATCCTGGCCGGACCGCACGGGAGCCGCGCATGCCTGACATCGCCGAGATCGTCGTCCTCTCCGCCCGCCGCACGGCGATCGGCGCCTTCGGCGGGTCCCTCGCCGGCGTGCCCCCGATCGAGCTCGCCCGAACCGCCGCCGCCGCCGCCATCGCCGACAGCGGCGTCGAGGCGGCGCGGATCGAGGCCGCGGTCTTCGGCCACGTCATCAACACCGAGCCGCGCGACATGTACCTCTCGCGCGTCGCGGCGATGGAGGCCGGCATCCCCGAGGGCGCGCCCGCGATGAACGTCAACCGCCTGTGCGGCTCGGGCCTGCAGGCCATCGTCTCCGCCGCGCAGTCGCTGATGCTGGGCGATGCCGGGATCGCCCTCGCGGGCGGCGCCGAGTGCATGTCCCGCAGCCCCCACGCCCTGCCCGCGCGCTGGGGCACGAAGATGGGGGACGCCCGCGCGATGGACATGATGCTCGGCGCCCTCAACTGCCCGTTCGGCACCGGCCATATGGGCGTCACCGCCGAGAACGTCGCCGCCGAGCACGCCGTGAGCCGCGAGGACCAGGACGCCTTCGCCCTCGCGAGCCAGGAGCGGGCCGCGGCCGCCATCGCGGCGGGCCGCTTCGCCGATCAGATCGCGCCGGTGAGCCTCAAGACCCGTCGCGGCGAGAGCCTGTTCGAGGTCGACGAGCATCCGAAGGCCACCACCGCGGACGCCCTCGCCGGCCTGCGCCCCGTCTTCGCCAGGGACGGCACGGTGACGGCGGGCAATGCCAGCGGCATCAACGACGGCGCCGCCGCGATCGTGCTCGCCACCGCCGCGGCGGCCCGCGCCGCCGGCGCCACCCCCCGCGCCCGGCTGATCGGCTACGCCCATGCCGGCGTGCGCCCCGAGGTGATGGGCATCGGCCCCGTCCCGGCGGTCGAGGCGCTGCTCGCCCGCACCGGCCTCGCGGCGGACGATTTCGACGTGATCGAGTCCAACGAGGCCTTCGCCAGCCAGGCCATCGCCGTGACCCGCGCCCTCGGCCTCGACCCCGCCCGCGTGAACCCGAACGGCGGCGCCATCGCGCTCGGCCATCCCGTCGGCGCGACCGGCGCGATCCTCCTCGTCAAGGCGCTCCACGAGCTGGAGCGCATCGGTGGCCGCCGCGCGCTGTGCACCATGTGCATCGGTGGCGGCCAGGGCATCGCGCTCGCCTTCGAGCGCCTCTAGCGCCCGCCCCGACCGGGGAGGCTCCCGCCCGTCCTCGGCGCCCTGCGGCGCCTCCGCCGCTTGGGCCGGGCGCCTCTTGCCGCGCAATTCGGCGCGGCCCGCTGCGCTGGCACGGGCCCCGGCGCCGTCCGCCGCCCCGCGTCAGCCCTCGCCCGACAGGATCGCCAGGAACGCCGCACCGAACCGCTCCGCCTTCGCCGGCCCCATCCCCTGCACCCGCTCCAGCGCGCCCAGCGATCCCGGCCGCCCCTCCGCGATCTTCCGCAGCGTGCTCGCGGTGCAGTTCAGCGGCTTGCCCGTCCCGTCCTCGCCCCGCGCCAGCCGCAGCTGCGCCTCGGCCAGCGCGTCGTAGAGGGCGGCCGCGTCCCGCCCCGCGATCGCCCGCCGCGCCGGGTGCACCGGCGCCGCCGCCTCCTGCGTGATCACCTCCAGGAACGCCGCGCCGTAGCTCTCCAGCTTCTTCGCCCCCACCCCGCCGATCCGCGCCATCGCGTCCAGGGTCGCGGGCCGCGTCTCCGCCATCTCGATGAGCGTCCGGTCCGGGAACACGACGTAGGCCGGCACCCGCTGCGCCTCCGCCAGCGCGCGCCGCTTGGCCTTCAGCGCGGACAGCAGCGGCGCATCCTCGTCGCTCACCATCTCCTTCACCTTCGGCCGCCGCTCGGGCGACGTCACGCTGTCGAGGCGCAGCTCGATCGACGCCTCGCCCTTCAGGATGGGGCGCGCCGCGTCCGTGAGCCGCAACGCCCCGTGCCGCGCCGGGTCCGGCCGCACCAGGTCCCGCCCCAGCATCTGGCGCATCACGCCGGTCCACTGCGCCTTCGCCAGCTCCCCGCCGATCCCGAACACCGAGAGCGAATCATGCCCGAACTTGCGCACCTTCTCCGTCGCGCTGCCCACCAGCACGTCCACGACGTGCCCCGCGCCGAACCGCTCCTCCGTGCGGAAGATCGCCGACAGCGCCTTCTGCACCGGCACCGTCGCGTCGAACCGCTCGGCCGGCGTCTCGCAGAGGTCGCAATTGCCGCAAGGCCCGTGATCCTCCCCGAAATAGGACAGGAGCGGCACCCGCCGGCAGTCCATCGCCTCCGCGATCCCCAGGAGCGCGCCGAGCCGCACGTGGTCCGCCGCGCGCCGCTCCGGCGGGGCCATCCCCTCGTCGATCTGCTGGCGGCGGAAGCGGATGTCCTCGGCGCCGTAGAGCGTCAGCGTCTCGGCCGGCGCGCCGTCGCGGCCCCCGCGCCCGATCTCCTGATAGTAGCTCTCGACCGACTTGGGCAGGTCCGCATGCGCGACCCAGCGGATGTCGGGCCGGTCGATCCCCATGCCGAAGGCGACGGTGGCGACCACGATCATGTCCTCGCGGCCGAACCGCTCCTCCACCTCGCGCCGCTCGCCCGCCTCCATCCCGGCATGGTAGTGCGCCGCCACGTGCCCCTCGCGCCGCAGCGCGGCCGCCAGCCCCTCGCACTTGGCCCGCGTGCCGCAGTAGACGATCCCCGCCCGCCCCCGGCGCGCGTCCGCGAAGCTCAGGATCTGGTCCCGCGGCTTGTCCTTCAAGCGGAACGCCAGATGCAGGTTCGGCCTGTCGAACCCGTGCAGGAAGACCTGGGGGCTCGTCCCGCCATAGAGCTTCTGGACGATCTCGTCCCGCGTCTCCGCGTCCGCCGTCGCCGTGAAGCCGCTGAGCGGCACGCCCAGGTCGCGGCGCAGCTCCCCGATGCGCAGGTAATCGGGCCGGAAGTCGTGCCCCCACTGGCTGACGCAATGCGCCTCATCGACCGCAATGGCGCTGACCCCGGCGCGCCCCAGCATCCGCCGCGCCCCGTCCGAGGCCAGCCGCTCCGGCGCGATGTAGAGCAGCTTCAGCGTGCCCGCCTCCAGCCCGCGCCAGACCGCGTCCGTCTCCTCCTCGGTGTTGCCGCTCGTCAGCGCCCCCGCCCCCACGCCGGCCGCCTGCAGGGCGCGCACCTGGTCGCGCATGAGCGCGATGAGCGGCGAGATCACCACCGTCACCCCGCCCCGCATCAGCGCCGGCAGCTGGAAGCAAAGCGACTTGCCGCCCCCGGTGGGCATGATCGCGAGCACCTCGCGCCCGGCGGCGACGGCGTCCACGATCTCCTCCTGCCCCGGGCGGAACGCGTCGTGCCCGAACACGCGCGACAATATCTCGAGCGCCGCGCCGCGGGGCAGCGCGTCCGACGCGTCGATCGGGGACTGCGTGGCGGAATCCGTCATGGCGCCTCCCGGCGGGGATCGGCCGGCCGATGGCCGGTCAGTAGAAGGCGGCGGCGTTGTTCGTCAGCACGATGCGCAGCGCGTAGACCCCGATCAGGACCACGAGCGGCGCCAGGTCGAGCCCGCCCGTCGCCGGCAGCAGCCTCCGGATCGGCCCGTAGAGCGGCTCCACCAGGCGGTTCATCCCCTCCCAGACCTGCGCCACGAGCGGCTGGCGCAGATTCAGCACCTGGAACGTGATCAGCCAGCTCATGATGATGTGCGCGATCAGGACGAACCACACCACGTCGAGGATCAGCAGCAGGATCTGGAACAGGGACTGCATCGTCGGGACGGCTCCGGTCGGGACCGTGGTGACCTAGGCGACGGCGCCTCCCCCCGCAAGGCGCCGCCCGACGCGGCGGCACGCTTGACGTAACCGTCACCTTCGGTCTCGGTCGCGCCATGTACCCCGTCATCCGCATGGTCAAGGAACTCGCCGCCCATCGCGGCGCCCCGCCGCTGACCTGGGGCGAGGAGCACGTCTCCCACCACCTGTGCTGGCCCTGGGACATCGACGTCTGGCTCGAGCTCAACAACGGCCGCACCCTGACCTTGTTCGACCTCGGGCGCGTCGTCCTCCTGCAGCGCATCGGTGCGATAGCCGCCCTGCGCCGGGAGCGGTGGGCCGGCACGGTGGCGGGCGCGTCGATCCGCTACCGGAGCCGGGTGCGGATGTTCGACCGGCTCACCATCCGCAGCCGCGTCACCGGCTCCGACCCCCGCTTCGTCTATATCGAGCAGTCCATGTGGCGCGGCGCCACCTGCACCTCGCACGCGCTGGTGCGCATCGCGATCACCTCCCGCGCCGGCATCGTCCCGACCGAGGAGGTCCGCGCGGCGATGACCCTGCCGCCCTCCCCGCCCCTGCCGGACTGGATCACCGCCTGGGCGGAGGCCGATGCCGGCCGCCCCTGGCCGCCGATGACGAAGGGGGAAGGGCCGGGCTCGGGGAGCTGAAGCCCCCCTCGCCCGGCCCCGCGAGGGGCGACGCCCCTTCCGCTCCCCCGGATACGTCCGTCACGATAAGGGTCCGGAGGGAGAGGGCGGTCCCCCCTCCTCATCTCGATCCGGATATCCCCGCCGGAGGCGCGCCTCCGGGCAAGGCGATCCCGCCCGAACGACGCCCCCCGCCAGCGCAGCGGCCGCGCCGAGGTCGCGCAGCGGCCAGGCGCCCGGCCCAACCGCCCGATGCGCCGCACGGCGCCGAGGGCGGGCGGGCGCGCCCCGTTGCGATTCCCCGCCGCGGCCGCCACGGTCCCGCGACGGCACGGGGGAGGAGCATGATCGACATCGTCCCGCCGGCCCGCGCCGCCCTGCGCCGCCGCACCTTCGGCTGGCTCATGTTCGACTGGGCGACGCAGCCCTTCTATACCCTGATCCTCACCTTCGTCTTCGGCCCCTACTTCGCGACCGTCGCCGCCGGGCACTTCCTTGGCCTCGGCCTGACAACGGAGGCCGCCGGCGCCCGCGCGCAATCGCTCTGGACCCTGGGCCAGACCCTCACCGGCGTCGCCATCGCGCTGACCGCGCCCTTCCTCGGTGCCCTGGCCGACACCGCCGGGCGCCGCATCCCCTGGATCGCCGGCTTCTCGCTCGCCTACCTCGCGGGCACCGCGGGTCTCTGGATCCTCGCCCCCGACGGCGCTGCCCTCTGGCTCGCGCTCGGCGCCTTCGGCCTCGCCATGATCGGCGCCGAGTACACGACCATCTTCTCCAACGCGATCCTGCCCTCCCTGGGCGGGCCGGAGCGCGTCGGCCGCATCTCGGGCACCGGCTACGCGGTCGGCTACGCGGGCGGGCTCGCCTCCCTCGTCCTCATGCTCGCCTTCCTGGCCGAGGACGCCTCCGGCACCACCCTCCTGGGCCGCCCCCCCGCCCTCGGCCTCGACCCCGCCGCGCGCGAGGGCACGCGCGCCGTCGGCCCCCTCGCCGCGATCTGGTTCGCGGTCTTCATGATCCCCTTCTTCGCCTTCGTGCGCGACGACCCCGCCGCCCGCGCGCCCCTCTCCACCGCCGCCGCCTGGACGGACCTCAAGGCCTCGCTGGCCGCCGCCCTGCGCCGGCGCAGCCTCGGCGCGTTCCTCCTCTCGTCCATGCTCTACCGCGACGCGCTCGTCGCGCTCTACGGGGTCGGCGGCGTCTACGCGGCCCTGGTCCTGGGGTGGGAGGTCACGCAGATCGGCGCGTTCGGCGTCCTCTCGGTCGTCGTCGCCGGCATCGCCACCTTCCTCGGCGGCCGCCTCGACGGGGCCATCGGCCCGAGGCCGGTCATCGCCGCCTGCATCTGGGCGCTCGTCCTCGCCACCCTCGCCATCCTCGGTCTGACGCGGCACGCCTTCTGGGGCGTCCCCCTCGCCCCCGGCTCCCCGCTCCCCGACGCGGCCCTCTACGCGTTCGGCGCCGTCGTCGGCGGCGCGGGCGGCGTCCTGCAGGCGTCGAGCCGCTCGATGATGGTGCGCCACGCGGACCCGGGGCGCCCCACCGAAGCCTTCGGCCTCTACGCCCTCTCGGGCAAGGCCACCGCCTTCCTCGCCCCGGCCCTCATCTCCGCCGCGACCTGGATCACGCAGTCGCCCCGCCTGGGCATCGCGCCGGTCATCCTCCTCTTCCTCGCCGGGCTGATCCTGCTACGCTGGGTTCAACCTCAAGGAGACGCCCCCGCATGATCCGCACGCTCGCGATCCTCGCCGCCGCCCTCGGCGCCCTCGCCGCCTGCGGCCCGCAGACCGCCGAGGCGCCCGCCCCGCTGCTGTCCCGCGCGGCCAGCCAGTCGCCGGCCAAGGTCGCGTTCGCCGGCGCGAGCGCCCCCGCCGCGATGCGCCCCGCGGTCTACGGCGGCTACGCCCGCGGCTGCGTCGCCGGCGCCGTGCAGCTCCCCGAGACCGGCCCGACCTGGCAGGCCATGCGCTTGTCGCGCAACCGCAACTGGGCCCATCCCGTCACCGTCGACTACATCCAGGACCTCTCCCGCGCCGCCGTCCGCGCCGGCTGGGGCGGGCTCTATGTCGGCGACATGTCGCAGCCGCGCGGCGGCCCGATGCTCACCGGGCACGCCAGCCACCAGTCCGGCCTCGACGCCGACATCTGGATGAAGCCCGCCATGGACCTGCGCCTCTCCCGCGCCCAGCGCGAGAGCGTCTCCTCGGACTCCATGCGCCGCGCGAACGGCGCCTACGTCAACGCCGCCTGGACGCCCGCGCATCGCGCGATCCTGCGCGCCGCCGCCTCCGACCCGCGCACCGCCCGCATCTTCGTCTTCCCCGGCGCCAAGGTGGACATGTGCGCCAACGAGACCGGCGATCGCGCCTACCTGCGCAAGATCCGCCCCTGGGCGGGCCACCACTACCATTTCCACGTCCGCCTGAACTGCCCGGGCGGCGCGCCCGGCTGCGTGGCGCAGGACCCGCCGCCCCCCGGCGACGGCTGCGCCGAGGCCGTCGAATGGCAGCGCAACATCCTCGGCCTGTCGCGCCCGGCGCCGGCGCCCGCCGTGCCCGCCGCCCCGCGGCGCGAGCTCACCCTGGGCGACCTCCCCGCCCAATGCGCCGCGGTCCTCTCGTCGGGCTGACCGCCGACGGCGCCGGCGCCCCGCGCGGCGCCGGTGCCGTCCTGGGCGCCGGGGCCGCACCCCGCGCCGGGGCCGGACGCTGCACGGGGGCCCTGCGCCGCGCCGGCGCCCTGCAATTCGCAGCCGCCCTGGTCGCGCTCCTCCTCGCCGTGCCCGCGACGGCCGCCGCCGATGCCGCCGCCGATGCCGTCGCCGATACGGGCCCGGGCGGGGGCGCCCTCTTCCGCGGCGCCCTGCGCGTCGACGACGTCGCCCCCGGCAATGCCGGCCTGTCCGGCCTCTGGATCGCGCAGGACGGCGCGCGCGTCGTCATGCTCGACGACCGCTCCGAGATGTGGCGCGCCGACCTCCTGCGCCGGCGCGGCCGCCTCGTCGGCATCGGCCCCGCCACCCGGCTCAAGCTGCGCCGCGCGAACGGCCGCCCCATGTACGCCCTCGACAGCGAGGGCCTCCACCGCCTGCCGGACGGCAGCTTCGCCGTCTCCTACGAGGGCTTCCACGGCGTCCTGATCCACCGCCCCCCCGACTGGCGCGGCGAGGTGCTGGACAAGCCCACCGCCCTCACCCGCCTGCCCCGCAACGAGGGGATCGAGGCCCTGGCCGGCGCGCCGGACGGCACGCTCTACGCCATCGCCGAAGGCCGGCGCCACGGCCGCCACCCCGTGTGGCGCATCTCGCCGGAGGGCGAATGGACGACGCTCACGCCCCTCGCCGTTCCCGGCGGCCTGCGTCCCGTCGGCGCCGACATTGGCCCGGACGGCCGCCTCTACGTGCTCGAGCGCGGCTACGGCCTGACCCTGCGCTTCCGCAGCCGGGTGCGCCGCTTCGCCATCGGCCCGGACGGGCTGGAGGACCCGCAGACCGTCCTGACCACCGCGCCCGGCCGCTTCGGCAACCTCGAGGGCATCTCCGTCTGGCGCGGCTCCGCCGGGCGCCTGCGGATCACCATGGTGGGGGACGACAACGGCTGGACCTGGCTGCCCGCCGATCTGGTGGAATACGCCCTTCCCCTCGACCCCCCGACCTGAAGGCGCTACTGGGACGCCGTCCCGCGGGGACCAAGTGCCGCACCTTGCCAAAACGGACCGATCCCATGCTCGTGCCCATCGCCGCGATGGCCGCCATCGTGCTGGCCTCCAACGTCCTGGTGCAGTTCCTGCTCGGGGACTGGCTCACCTATGGCGCGCTGACCTATCCGCTCGCCTTCCTGGTGACGGACGTCACCAACCGGCTCTACGGGCCGGCGCAGGCGCGGCGCGTCGTGCTCTGGGGCTTCGCGGCCGGGCTCGCCTGCTCGGCGGTGGGCACCCAGGTCGAGGGCGCGTTCGGCCCGCTCGTCACCTGGCGGGTGGCGCTCGCCTCCGCGGCCGCGTTCCTCGCGGCGCAGATGACGGACGTCGCGATCTTCGACCGGCTTCGCGGCGGGGCCTGGTGGCGCGCGCCCCTGGCCAGCACCCTGGTCGGCAGCGCGCTCGACACCGCCCTCTTCTTCGCCATCGCCTTCTCGGCCGCCCTGGCCCTGCCCCCCGCCTGGGGGGACGTCGCCTGGGCGAACGAGGCGGTGCCGCTCCTCGGCGCCGGCCCCCTGGCCCCGCTCTGGGCGTCCCTCGCGATCGCCGACTGGGGGGTGAAGGTGGCCATCGCCGCCGCGGCTCTGGTGCCCTTCCGGCGCCTGACGCGGAATCGCGCGATTTAGGGCTGGACATGCGGCCCGCGCATGCCAATCTCCCGCTCATCGGAAACGTAGTGAAAGGAGGTGGTCCAGTGTCGAGAGTGATGTTGGAGGAGATGGGTCAGGTCATCGGGGGTCGCGCCTAGCACGGCAGCCCGTCAGGGCAGCGATCCGGATGGCGGATGCGAAGGCATCCAGCCCTCCCGACTCCAGAGTAACTCGGAAGGGCCGTCCCCATGGGGCGGCCCTTTCCGTATCCACCCAGGCGTGACGGCCGGGTGAACGTCCCGAAGAGATCTCGTGCATGGGATGTGCATGCCCCGTGCATCAGCGGTGCATGCCCCGTGCGCCCTCCCGGAGGCCCCGCCATGCCCCTCGAGATACCCGGCCGCCCCCCGATCGAGGATTGGGAGCTGACCGAGCAGTTCACCACCTCGCAGGGCCCCGGCGGGCAGAACGTGAACAAGGTCGCGACCGCCGTGGAGCTGCGCTTCGAGGCCGCCCGCAGCCCCGGGCTGCCCGCTCCGGTCAAGGCCCGCCTCAAGCGCCTCGCCGGGCGCCGCTGGACCACCGAAGGCGCTGTGATCGTCACCGTTCAGGACACTCGAAGCCAGGCCCGCAACCGCGAGATCGCCCGCAACCGCCTGGCCGAATTGATCGCGGCCGCCTGGGAGAAGCCCAAGCGCCGCATCCCCACCCGGCCTACCCTCGGCTCCAAGAAGCGGCGCCTCGCATCCAAGACGCGGACCGGGGAATTGAAGCGCCAGCGGGGCCGTGTCATCCCCGACGAATGACCGAAGACACCCTTGCCCGGCGCGCCCGCCTGATGGGCGAGCGCGTGCCCACCTTCTACGCCGATCCCCTCGTCCTGACCCGCGGGTCCGGCATGTGGCTGCACGACGCCAAGGGACGCAAGTACCTGGACTGCTACAACAACACCGCGCATGTCGGCCATTGCCACCCCGCCGTGACCGAGGCGGTCCATCGCCAGTCGCGCACGCTCAACGTCAACACGCGGTACGTCTCGACCCTGCTCCTGGACTATCTCGACCGTCTCGTCGCCACGTTCGAGCCGCCGCTCGGCCAAGTGCTCATGACCTGCACCGGATCGGAGGCGAACGACGTCGCGATCCGCATGTGCCAGGCCGTCACCGGCGCCACCGGCCTGATCGCGACCGACGCCACCTATCACGGCAACACCGCCCTGACCTCCGCCCTCTCGGCCCGCCGCCCGCCGGTCGGGGGCTATCCGCCGAACGTGCGCCTCGTCCCGCCGCCGAGCCTCGCCCCGGGCGGGGCGGCTGACTTCGCCGAGGCGGTCTCCGCCGCCATCGGGGACCTGCGGGAGGACGGGTTCGGCCTCGCGGCCCTGGTCCTGTGCCCGATCTTCGCCAACGAGGGCCTGATCTGCGTGGTGCCCGACCTGATGGCGCCGGCCGTTCGCGCGGTTCGCGGCGCCGGCGGCCTGATCGTGTGCGACGAGGTGCAGCCGGGGTTCGGCCGCATCGGCAGCCACATGTGGGGCCATTCCGCCCTGCGCCTGACCCCCGACATCGTGACCCTGGGCAAGCCGATGGGCAACGGTCACCCCGTCGCCGCCGTCGTCGCCCGGCCCGAGGCGATGACCGCGTTCCGCTCCGCCTTCGGCTATTTCAACACCTTCGCCGGCACCCCCGTCGCGGCCGCCGCGGCGAACGCGATGCTCGACGTGCTGGAGGGCGAGGACCTCGTCGGCAACGCGCGGCGCGTCGGCTACCACGCCCTCTCGCGCCTTCGCGCCCTGGACCATCCGGCCATCGCGGAGGTGCGCGGCGCGGGGCTCTTCCTCGGGGTCGAGCTGCGAGGGCCCGGCCCTGGCAAGCACGCCGCGCGCGTGGTCGAGGAGATGAAGGCGCGCGGCGTCCTGATCGGGCGCATCGGGCCGCAGGACCACATCCTCAAGCTGCGCCCGCCCATGATCGCGACCCGCGGCAACCTGGATCTCGCCATCGACACGCTGGACGATGTCCTGCGGGACGTGCCGGCGTGATCGACCCGGCCCGGGCCGCGCGGCCCTGGGGCGGGCTGCGCGCGCCCCCGCGCCTCGCCGCCCGGCGGGAGAACACGGTCTGGGACGTTCGCCTGCCGGCGGGGCGCGCCGCCTTGCGCGTCCATCGGCCCGGCTATCGCGACGCCCGGGGGATCGAGGCCGAGCTGCGCTGGACCGAGGCTCTGGCCGCCCGGGGCGTGCCCTGCCCGGCGCCGCTGCGCGGGCGGAGCGGCGCGCTCCTGGGCCACTGCGGCGGGGCGGTCGTCTCCTGCGTCACCTGGATCGACGCCGCGCCGTTCGAGCCCTCCGCGCCCGCCATGCGGACGCTTGGCGGCCTTATCGCCGGCCTGCACGCCGCGAGCGATGCCGCCGCCCTGCCGCCGCCGCCGCGCGCGCCCTGGGACCTCGACTCGCTGACCGGGCCGGAGCCGCTCTGGGGCCGCTACTGGCGCAGCCCCGCCCTTGACGCCGCGGAGGGGGCCCTGCTGCTGCGGGCACGGGACGCCGCGCGCGAGCGCCTGCCAGGGATCGGCGATGTCGGCATGATCCACGGCGATCTCCTGCGTGAGAACGTGCTCGCCGGGCCGTGCGGCCTGCATCTCATCGACTTCGACGACGCGGGGCTCGGCTGGCGCGCCTACGATCTCGCGACCGCGCTCGTCCAGTCCGTCGGCGATCCGGGGATGCCCGGTCTCCGGGACGCGCTGCTGGAGGGCTACCTCCCCCGCCGCGCCCTGCCGGGGGCCGATGCCCTGCCGATGTTCGTGGCGCTGCGGGCGATGGCCTCCGCGGGCTGGGCGATGACGCGGCTGCCGCCCGGCGCGCCGGCGCTGCGCGGGCACGCGGCTCGCGCCGTGGCGGCGGTCGCGGAGTGGGCGCCCTAGACGAGCACCTCGAGCGGCGCCTGCGCGGCGGTCCCGAAGACGCGGCGATAGCGCTCGACCTCCTCGGGTGGGCCCATCGCCTTGAGCGGGTTGTCGGACAGTTTCACCGTCGGGCGCCCCTCGGCCGCGACCGCCTTGCAGACCAGGGAGAAGGGCGCGAGCGCGTCCCCATCGACAAGGCCGCGGAAGTCGTTTGTCAGCATCGTGCCCCAGCCGAAGCTGACCCGGACCCGCCCGGAGAACCGGCGGTGCAGATCGGCGATCTTTCCCGCGTCGAGCCCGTCCGAGAAGATCACGAGCTTCTCCGCCGGGTCTTCGCCATGGGCGCGCCACCAGCGGATCGCCGTCTCGGCGGCCTCGGCCGGATCGCCCGAATCGACGCGGATACCGGTCCAGCCGGCGAGCCAGTCGGGCGCGCGCTCGAGGAAGGCGGGCGTGCCGTAGGTGTCGGGCAGGACGATGCGCAGGTTGCCGTCATGCTCCTCCTGCCAGTCGCGCAGCACGTCGTAGGGCGCCTGGCGCAGCGCATCGTCGTCCCGCGCCAGGGCCGAGTAGACCATCGGCAGCTCGTGGGCGTTGGTGCCGATCGCCTCGAGGTCGCGGGTCATCGCGATATGGCAGTTGGACGTTCCGGTGAAGGCCGGGCCCAGCCCCTCCTGCATCGCCTGCACGCACCAGTCCTGCCAGAGGTAGCTGTGCCGGCGGCGGGTGCCGAAATCGGCGATCCGCAACCCCTCCAGCTCGCGCAGGGACAACGCCTTCTCCCATAGCTTGGTCATCGCGCGGGCATAGAGCACCTGGAGCTCGAAGCGTCCCATTCCGCCGGTGACCGCCCGGCCGCGCAGCTCCATCAGGATGGCGAGGGCGGGGATCTCCCACAGCATCACCTCGGGCCAGGCGCCCTCGAAGGTCAGCTCGTACTGGCCGTCGCGCGTCTCCAGGTGGTAGTCCGGCAGCCGCAGCGCCTCGAACCATTCCATGAAGTCGGAGCGGAACATCTGCCGCTTGCCGTAGAAGGTGTTTCCCCGCAGCCAGGTGCTCTCGCCGCGTCCGAGGGAGAGCGAGCGCACGTGGTCGAGCTGCTCGCGCAATTCGCCCTCGTCCACCAGCTCGGCCAGACGCACGGACGAGGTGCGATTGATGAGCGAGAAGGTGACCCGCGTGTCCCGCTTGTTGCGGAAGACCGATTGACACATCAGCAGCTTGTAGAAGTCCGTGTCGATCAGGGAGCGGACGATCGGGTCGATCTTCCACCTGTGGTTCCAGACCCGCGCCGCGATGTCGACCATGTCCCCGCCCTCCGCCGGACCGCGCGCCGCCCCCGCGCGCCGGCGGGCATACGCCCTGCCGGCGCCGAGGTCACTCCGCCGCGGCCAGCGGGGGGTCCGCCTCCCAGCCGACGCCCTCCCCGGCGAGCCAGGCCTCGATCGTGGCGATCAGGGCGGCCTTGCGGACCGGCTTGGTCAGAAAGCCATCCATGCCGGCGGCGCGGGCCGCGGCTCTCTCCTGCGCCGCCCCGTTGGCGGAGAGCGCCACGATGTAGGCGCGCTGCCCGCCGATCTCCGCCTCCAGCGCCCGGATGCGGCGGCAGGCCTCCAGCCCGTCCATGACCGGCATGGAGATGTCCATCAGGACCAGCGCCGGCCGTCCCTCGCGCACGGAGGCGATTGCGGCCGCGCCCCCGTCGACGCAGCGCAGGTCGTAGGGGCTGGCCGCGAGCATCCGCTCCACCACGAAGCGGTTCGTCTTGTTGTCATCGACCACCAGGAGGCGCGGACGGGCGTGCGGCTCGGGTCGGGCGGGCTCCCCCTGCGGGCGTGGCGCGGCCTCGCCCTCGTCCTCGTCCTCGGCCGCATCGTCGGTGCCCCGGCCGAGCCGCGCGGTCATGGTGAAGGTCGATCCCACCCCCGGGACCGAGCGCACGTTCACGTCGCCGCCCATGCCACGCGCGAGCTTGCGCGAGATCGCGAGGCCGAGCCCGGTGCCCCCGTATCGGCGCGCCGTCTCCCGCCCGGCCTGGGTGAAGAGCTCGAACACCGCGTCCTGCCGGTCCAGTGGGATACCGATCCCGGTGTCGCTCACGGCGACCCGCAGCATCAGGTCGTCGCCGGCGGCCCGCGCGGCGACGCGCAGGCGCACCTCGCCGGCGTCTGTGAACTTCACCGCGTTGCCGAGAAGGTTCAGCACGATCTGCCGAAGGCGGCCGGGATCGCCGACGGCCTCGTTCGGCGTGCCGGGCGCGAGTTCGAGCGCGATCGCGATCCCCTTCTGCCGAGCGACTGGGCGCAGCAGCTCGACCGAAGTCCGCATCAGGCGGCACAGGTCGAAGGGCTCGACCTCGATCTTCTGCACGGCCGAGTCGAGCTTGGCCGATTCTAGGATGTTGTCGATGATCCGCATGAGGTACTCTCCCGATCCCGTGATCGTGTCGATCAGCAGCTTCTGCTCGGCGCAGGTCGCCGTCTCGCGCAGGAGGTCGGCCGTCCCCATCACGCCGTTGAGGGGGGTGCGCAGCTCGTGGCTCATGGTGGCCAGGAACATGTCCTTGCTCGCCGCGGCGTTCTCGGCGGCGCGCCGCGCGGCCGCGATCTCGGCGTCGTTCTCCTTGCGCTGGGAGATGTCGCGCTCCACGCTTATCAGGCCGGTGACCGCCCCTGCGGCGTCCCGGATCTGGGAGATGGCCACGTCGATCCAGAGGTCATGGCCGGCGCGGTGGCGCAACTGGACTTCCTCCCGGATCGGACGGCCCTCGCGCACGGCCGCCGACACCCGCTTGAGCGTCTCCGGATCGGCGTTCCGCGAGGCGAGCACACCGGCGGGCCGGCCGATCAGCTCATCCCGCGTGTAGCCGGAGAGCTCGAAATAGGCGGCGTTCGTCCATTCGATCACGCCGTCGGGGCTCAGGACGACGATCCCGTCGGTCGCGTGCTGCGAGACGAGGGCCAGGCGCTCGTTCTCGCGGACGATCGCCTGCAGGTCGGCGTTCATGCGTTCGAGGGCGGAGGTGCCGAGCGCCTGCGCGCGGCGGGACCTCACGGAATCGATCAGATAGGTGAGGGACACGTAGGCGAGGATCACGACCGTGAAGAGCTGCAGCGCGATGAGCGGCGTCATCCCGCTCCGCAGCAGACTTGTGGCCAGGAGGACGAACACGAGCCCGGCGAGGACGAGGATCTGAAGCGCCACTCCGCGTCGGTTCGCCGTGTAGGAGAACCCGGCGTCGAAGATGCAGACCATAGCGATGGCGAGCGCGAGCGAGCGCGCGGCACCGTTCTCGACCGGGGTGGTCCACGCCACGAGGATCGGCGCGCAGGAGAGAAGACCGAAGAGTGGCGGCAGGGCCCATGTTATCGCGCCGGCGAGCGCCGGCCGGCGGTCCGCGAGCCCGCGGCGGATCGCCGTGCATTCAGCGACGCGGATCGCCTCACCGAGCGCCATCGCGGCACCGCCGACGATGGCGCCCGTCGTGGTGAAGTAGAGATAGTGGAGGACCACGGCGATGAGGTAGAGGATGGTTCGATGGGGCAGTCGCCTGAGGATCTCGTCGGCATAGCGTCGTAGGCTCGCCGGATCGGGCCGCTTCAGGAGCGCGTCCGCGATACGGCCCGATTCGGGGTGGGACAGGATCGGGGCCATCATGACCGCGACCTTCGCCCAGCGGGGGTTTACGCCTCCCTAACCGCCGACGAGCTGGACGCCGGCATCCCGCATCAAGTCGAGCGACGCGGCGAGCGAGCCGTCCATGTCGATCGCGCGGGACGCCGACAGGTCGACCGTCACCGCGTAGCCGAGGCCGGCCGCGTCGAGCGCGGAGAACCCGACACAGAAGTCGGTCGCCAGCCCCGCGATCACGAGGGCGTCGATGCCCCTCTCGCGCAGGTATCCGTTCAGGCCGGTCGGCGTCTCGCGGTCGTTCTCGAAGAAGGCGGAATAGCTGTCGATCGCGGAGCGGTAGCCCTTGCGTACGATCACGTCGGCCCGATCGGTGCGCAGGCCCGGATGGAAGGCGGCGCCGGCGCTGCCCTGGACGCAGTGATCCGGCCACAGGACCTGCGTGCCGTAGGGCATCTGCGTCGTCTCGAACGGCGCGAGGCCGGGATGCCGGCTGGCGAAGCTCGAATGGTCCGCCGGATGCCAGTCCTGCGTCAGGATCACCGCGTCCGCCGCCGCCATGATCGCGTTGATCGGCGCCACCACCGCATCGCCATCCGCGATCGCGAGCGCGCCGCCGGGGCAGAAATCCACCTGGACGTCGACGACGATCAGCGCGCGCGCCATCAGCTCCACCCGAAGAGGTCGCGGGTGAACACCTTCTCGCGCACCGCCTCGAGCTCGGGGGACATCCGGTTCGCCACGATCAGGTCGCAGCCGTCGAGGAAGGCCGGCAGATCCCGCTCGACATGGCTGCCGAAGAAGCTCTCGTCGGCCAGCTCGGGCTCGTAGACCACGACCTCTATGCCCTTGGCCTTCACCCGCTTCATGATCCCCTGGATCGAGCTGTCGCGGAAATTGTCCGATCCCGCCTTCATCACCAGCCGGTGGACGCCCACGCGCTCCGGCGCGCGCGCTATGATCGTGTCGGCCAGGAAGTCCTTGCGCGTGCGGTTCGCGTCCACGATCGCGCGCATCAGGTTCTGCGGCACGGCGGAGTAGTTCGCCAGAAGCTGCTTGGTGTCCTTGGGCAGGCAGTAGCCGCCATAGCCGAATGAGGGGTTGTTGTAGTGCGTGCCGACCCGCGGATCGAGGCCGACGCCCTCGATGATCTCGCGGCTGTCGAGCCCGTGGGCGAGGGCGTAGCTGTCGAGCTCGTTGAAGTAGGCGACGCGCATCGCGAGATAGGTGTTGGCGAAGAGCTTGATCGCCTCCGCCTCGGTCGCGCTCGTGTGCAGGACCGGCACCCCCGTCGCCTCGGCCCCCTCCACCAGCAGGGCGGCGAAACGGTGCGCGGCCTCGTCGTGGCCGCCCACGACGATGCGGCTGGGATGGAGGTTGTCGGCGAGGGCCGAGCCCTCGCGCAGGAACTCGGGAGAGAAGAGGATGCGCTCGGAGCCGACCCGCTCGCGCAGGTCGCGGGTGAAGCCGACGGGCACGGTCGACTTGATCACGATCGTCGCCTCGGGCGCCAAGCGCGCCGCATCCCGCGCCACCGCCTCGACGGAAGAGGTGTCGAAGGCGTTCGTCGTGGGATCGTAGGAGGTCGGGGTCGCGATGATGACGAAGTCGGCCCCCCGATGCGCGTCCTCGGGGTCGGTGGTCGCGCGCAGGTGGAGGTCCCGCTCGGTGAGGAACCGGGTGATGTCGGCGTCGACGATGGGGGAACGGCGATCGTTCACCATGGCGACCCGCTCGGGGCTGGTGTCGAGGGCCACGACCTCGTGTTTCTGCGACAGCAACACCGCGTTCGAGAGGCCGACATAGCCCAGGCCGGCGACGGAGATTTTCATCGGGGGCGTCCTTTCGGGGGGTGGCCGGGCGCGGCCGCAATGCCCCGGGGCCGCGGGCCGCGCAAGTCCGCGCCCGCCGCGGGCCGTCCGCCCGCGGCGGCGTGCCTAGAGGCCGCGCGCCGCGATGAGGCGCGCGAGGTCCCGCACCGCGACGGCGCGGGCCGCGGCGATGGCGGCGCTGCCCCCGGCGGGCGCGTAGGGGGTCGCGACCTCGAACGGCTCGGCGCG
Source organism: uncultured Alphaproteobacteria bacterium (assembly GCA_963832275.1). GTDB lineage: Bacteria > Pseudomonadota > Alphaproteobacteria > Rhodobacterales > Rhodobacteraceae > Hasllibacter. The sequence continues at coordinate 1,351,086 of CAWHTQ010000019.1, read as the reverse complement.
TTCGAGCGTGCCGTCGCGGGCGGAAGTCGCCCACTGGCCCCTGATGCGGAAGAGGCCGTCCGTGCCGGCAAGCATCTGCGTGGCGCGCACGCTGACCGTGGCGCCGGGGAAGGATTCGAAAGGCCAGGGCTCGGCCACCGCGCGCGTCCCGGTCGCGGCCGACAGCGCGGTCGCAAGCTCGAGAGTGACGGCGCGGCGTGGATCGTCGGCCCAGCGCCCCCCCTCGATCACGGAGATCGGCCCGCCGGGCACGCCGACGTGGATCTCGTCCGATTCGGCATAGAGCGGGAGCGAGACCTCGCGCACCTCCACCGACCGGGCGGAGATGCCGATCCGCTCGCCCGCCGGCACCGGGGGCGCGGCGTAGAGCAGCGGGTCGGTGCCGCAGGCGGCGAGCAGCAGGAGAAGGGCGAAGGCACGCGTCATATGGGTCATCCTCGGGCGGATCATCGGCCCAGCAGCAGGGAGTTGGGGCGCCGCTCGATCGCGCGGGCCAGGCTGGAGATCGCGTCGGCGGCGCTCTGGGCGTCGCGCAGGGCCTGGAGCGCGGCGCGGTTCACGTCCGAGCCGCCGCCATAGGCGCCGATCGTGCCGCGCGCCTGATCGAGCAGCGCGTTGAGGCGGCTCGTGACCGATGGGAGGTCCTCTGCCGCCGCCGCGATGTTGTCGGCGGCCGCGCGGGCCGACGCGAGGGCCGCGTTCACGTTCGCGACCGTGCCGCCGGCGCGAAGCTCCGCGAGCACCGCCGAAACCTCCGCCAGGGTCGCCGCCAGCTCTCCCGGCAGGGCGGCGGTATCCTCCGATCCGATGAGCGAGTCCGCCGTCGCCGTGAGCTCCGACAGGCGCGTCACCAGCGCGTCCAGAGGAAGGTCCCGCGCGGTCCGGCTGAGCGCGGTCGCGTTCTCGACGAGCTCGGGAACGCCCTGCGTGGCGCTCGCCACGTCCTGCGCCGCCCGCGACGCGCTGGCCAGCGTCGCGGCGAGGCTCGCGGCGATCCGCCCCTCCTCGAGCTCGGCCGTGATGGCGCGGATCGAGGCGACCGTGGCCGCCAGCTCCTCCGGCAGCGCCTGCACGCCGTCCTGCGAGACGAGGGCGTCGGCCGAGGCGAGGACGTCCGCGAGCCGCGCGGTGACATCCTCCAGCGGCAGGTCGCGCGCCGTCCGAGTGAGCGCGGTGACGTTCTCGATGAGTTCCGGCGTCGCGGCGCCGATCGAGTTGGAAAGCTCGGTCAGGCTCGCGATCAGCTCCGGCGCGCCGGCTCCGGCCGCGGCGAGGTCCTCGGCCGCGGCGCCCGCGCTCTGCAGGGTGGCGGTGAGGGTGGCGGCGACCTGCGCGCCCTCGATCTCGGCGAGGATGGCGCGCACGGAGCCGGCCGCGGCGCTCAGCTCGGCAGGCAGCGCCTGCACGTCCTCCTGCGCGATCAGCCCGTCGACGGAGGTCAGGACGGCGCCCGCCCGCTCCGTCAGCTCGGCGAGCGGCAGGGCGGCGGCGGTGTCGGCGAGTGCGGTCAGCGAGGCGATCAGCTCCGGCGTGCCCTCGGTCGCCCCGGCGAAGGCGCTCGCGGCGCCGGCGGTGGCGGCCAGCGTCTCCGAGAGGCGCGCCGCCACGTCCGCCTGCCGCAGGTCGGCGACCACGAGGCGCAGGTCGGAGACGGCGGCGCCGAGCTCGGCGGGCAGCGCGCGAACCGACTCCTGGTTCACCACCGCGTCGACGGAGGCCAGAAGTTGCGTCGCCTCAGTGACGGCCGCGTCCAGGGGCAGCGCGCGGAGATTCTGCCCCACTTCGATCAGCTCGTCGATCAGGGCCGGCACCTCGACGATGCTCTCGGTCACGTCGTCGGCGGCCTCGCGCGCGGCGTCGGCGGCGATCTCGAAGGCTTCCACGACCTCGCGCGCCCGGATGTCGGCGAGGATCTCGTTGAGTTCGGCGACGGTCGTGTTCAGGAGCGCCGGAAGCTCCTGCACCCCCGGCGCGCCGGCGAGGCCGCGCACGTCCTGCGTGAGGCCGCGCAGCTCCGCGGGCAGCTGCTGCAGGTCGGGAGACTGCGCGAAGCGCGCGATCCCGTCGAGGAAGAGGACGGCCGTGTCGATCACCTCCTCGACCGGCAGGCCGCTGAGCCTGTCGAACAGCCCCTCGGCGGAGGTCGTGACGTCGTTCACGTCGGCCGGCGCGGTCGGCAGGAGGGGGTAGGGCTCGGCGGCCAGGTCGAGGGTCTCCGGCGGCGCGTCCGGCACGTCCACGAGCTGCACCTTCAGGCCGCTCGTCAGCAGCGAGGCGTTCACGAGGCGCGCGCGCAGCCCGCTCTCGACCCGTCGCTGGATGAACTCGAGCGCGCTGTCGCCGTCCATGTTCATGCCGATCTGTCCGGGGCGCAGCTCCAGGGTGGTCAGGAGGCGGACCCGGTTGTCGCCGAAGCGCTCGGTATCGACGAGCCCGGTGAGGTTCGCCACCCGCCCCACCTCGATCCCGCGCAGCTCGACCGTGGCGCCGGTGGAGAGGCCGCCCAGATCGCCCGAGAACACGGCCGTGAAGCGCAGGAGGTCGTCCGGCCCCTCGTTCTGGAACATCGACCTGCGGGCGGCGGTCTCGTCTGGGAAGAGGCGGAACAGCGCGCCGTCCTCGACCGCCTCGCCGCCCGCGACGACGGTGTCGAAGATCACGCCGCCATTCACGAGGCTCGCGATCGAGGCCACATCGAGCGCGGCGCCGCCCGGACCGAGGGAGAAGCCGAAGCCCGACGCGTCCCAGAACCGCGTGGCGCCGGTCACGAGCTGATCGTAGGGCGCGTCGACAAAGGCCTGCGCCCGCGTGGTGAGGCCGTTCGGCCCCAGCTCCACCGGGCCCACGCGGCCGACCTCCACGCCCTTGTAGAGGATCGGCACATTGCCGCGGAGCCCGTCGTCTCCCTCGCCCGTCAGGACGATCGATATGCCGCCCAGCGCCGGATCGCCCAGGGGCACGCCGGCCTCGCCGACATGCTCGGTCACCAGGCCGGACGCGTCGAGATCCCAGCTGCCGGAGATGTAGACGCCCGACAGGACCGTCTCCAGGCCCGACACCCCGCGCGCCGAGATCTCCGGGCGCACCACGTAGAACCGCGCGTCGTCGTCGATGAACGGCGCGACGGTCTCGCTCACTCGAACGGACACGACGACCTGCGCCAGCGTGTCGGTGAAGTTGACCTCCTCCACGACGCCGACGGAGACGTCGCGATAGCGCATCTGGGTCTCGCCCGCGACGACGCCGCTGGCGTTGTCGAACGCGATCTCGATCAGCGCGCCGCGCGAGGAATAGTTCTGCCAGATGAGGAAGGCCGACACCGCGACCGCCAGCACCGGGATCGCCCAGACGAGCGAGAGCCCGCCGCGCCGGCGCGAGGCGTCGACGCGCGCGTCCGGCAAGTCGTCCGCCCGCGGGTCCGGTGCGTCGGTCATGTCCCTGCCCCCTCGGGCGGACGCCCGTCGCCGGCGCCGTCCCAGATCTGGCGCGGGTCGAAGGCCCGTGCCGAAAGCATGGTGAACACCACCGAGAGCGCGAAGGCCAGCGCCGCCGGCCCCGGCGTGATCGAGACGACGGCGTTGAGCTGCACCAGCGCGGCGGTGATCGCGACGACGAAGATGTCGATCATCGACCAGCGTCCGATGAACTCCACCACCTCGTAGACATGGAGCCGCCTGGACATGGTGGCTCCGTCCTCGGGCCCGCCCCGGCGGACGGCGTGGGCGAGCCAGGCGATGGCGATGAACTTGGCCACCGGGATGCCGACGCTGGCCAGCAGGATGATCCCCGCCACGAACCACGCGCCGCCCAGAGCGAGCTCCACCGCGCCGCCGACGATGGTCGACTCGTGCACGTCGAAGAGGAGGCGCGAGTTGAGCATCGGGTAGAGGTTCGCGGGAACGTAGGCGATCACGCCGGCGATCCACCACGCCGCCACCTTCTGGAGCGCCAGGGGGTCGCGGCTGCGCAGCGGCTGGCCGCATCGATCGCACCGGTCCCGCCCCCGCGGCCAGACCGAGGAGCAGCGCCGGCAACCGACCATGCCCGCCGAGCGCGCCGTCACCGCGCCCGCGGGTCCCGCGGCGCTCACGTCGGCGAGCCGGCCGCCGGCACGGCCCGGTCCTTGGGCGGGGCCTCGAGCGCCTTCCAGATCGACCAACGGTCGATCGAGTTGTCCTGCAGCACCGAGACGAGGACCAGGGCCCCGAACAGCCAGAACGCAGGCCCGAGCTCGATGGTGGCGAGGGAGGCGATCTTCACCATCGCGACCGCGACCCCGATCACGAAGATCTCGGCCATCGACCAGGGCTTGAGGTCCTCGTCCAGCGCGAAGGCCGCGCGGGCGTGGCGCAGGGGCGGACGCCCCAGGGCCATCGGGCCGAGCGCGTAGAGGGTCAGCGCCGCGCGCGCCGCCGGCACCAGCACGATCAGCGCCAGCACCGCGCCGGCCAGCACCGCCATCGGTCCGCCCGTGAAGGCGAGCGCCGCGTCCATCACCGAGCTGCGGTTCGCCAGACCGTTCGTGTGGATCGAGATGAAGGGCAGCATCACCACCCCCGCCATCAGGATGAGGACCGAGGTCGAGAGCATCAGGACGTGCGCGACCGCGAAGCGCGCCGGCTCGATGAGCACGCTGGCGCAGCGGATGCAGCGTATCCGTGCGCCGCGCTCGGGCAGGACCGCGACATGCTGCAGCGCGTCGCATTTGGGGCATGCGACGAGGTCGGGGGGCGCGGCGGGGCGGACGGGCTGGGTCATGGCGAGGGGGCGAGGTTCCGTTCGGGGGGCGTGCGGGGCCGCGAGCGACGGCGCGCAAGGTGAGCCCTGGGCGCCGCATTGTCCACCGGCGCGCGCCCGGCGCGCCCGATTCGGTCCCGCATCGCACGATGCCCGGGCGCCGCCGGACGCGCGCGGACCCGCCGCGGGCCCCCCCGCGCCCTCCGCGGGGCCGTCATGCGATGACATCTGGCCTCATCGGGGCTTCGACGGCCGCCTGGGGGCTGGGCGGACCCCCGAAGCCCGATTATGTCAGGCCCATCAAGCATTATTGCCTCCCAACCCCCGTGGTTTTGTGGCTAGACTTGATGCCAGCGCGCCGTTCGTGCGCTATCTACCCCGTGAGTGCCCGCACTCGACGACCTGAAAGGACGACCAAATGAAGACCATGATCACCGTTGCCGCGATCGCTCTGGCCCCGCTCTCCGCGATGGCCGACGCGCATGTGATGACCCCGGCCGCGATGCAGGAGAGCTTCTCCATGCTGGAGTCGAACGTCGACAACATCCTCGACACCTACAACATCAACGCCAACGTCTCGATGCTGACCGTCGGCCAGCTGGCCCAGATCATCGGGATCGCGAACTCGACCGACGAAGAGAGCGAAGTCGCCGAGCGCATCGAGGCGATCGTCGCCAACTGATCGACCCGCGTCCGGCGCCCCCGCGGCGCCGGACGCAGCCGCCCGGGACGGATCGCCCGCAGGGGTCGTCCAGCCTGGTGACCTACCGGCAGCCGCGGACCCGTCAGGCGCGATGCGCGTTGGACGCGGCCATGTCAGTCGCACCCCCTTCCGAAGACACGGACCTCTCCGATGCGGTCGATCCGTTCGCGCGCGACCACCCGATCCTCGGCGAGGCGGTCCTCCATCTCGACCACGGGATCGCCCGGCTCACCGGGATCGAGGCTGTCGAGGGGCCGCTCGGCATCCGCGATTTCCTGCGCCTGACCTTCGCGGAGGACGAGGCGCTCCTGGTACCGGTCGCCGAGCTGACCCGGGTCTGGCGCTATGGGCCCTGGGCGCCGGGCACGCCGCTCGACACGCTCGGCGGCGAGGACTGGGCCGCGCGCCGGGGCGAGGCCATGCGCGCGGTCGAGGAGGACGCCGCCCGCATCGCCGCGCGCCTCGCGGAGCGCCGCTCCGCCCGGCCCGCCCCCGTGACGTGGGACGATGCGGCGATGGCGAGCATCGCCGACGGCTTCGGCCATGACCTCACCCCCGATCAGTCCGCCGCGGTGGACGGCGTGCTCGCCGGTCTGCGCGGCGGGCGCCTGACCGAACGCGTCGTCATCGGCGACGTCGGCTTCGGCAAGACCGAGGTCGCGCTTCGGGCGATGGCGGCGGTGGCCCTCTCCGGCGGCCAGGCGATCCTGGCGGCGCCGACGACGATCCTGGCGCGCCAACATGCCCAGACCCTGCGTCGGCGCCTTCCGGGGATCGAGATCGTCGAACTTTCCGGCCTCGCCGAGGATCCGGACGGCGCGCGCCGGGCACTCCGGCAGGGCGCGGCGATCGGCGTCGGCACCCATGCCCTCGCCGCCAAGGGCACACGCTACGCGGACCTCCGGCTGGTCGTCATCGACGAGGAGCACCGCTTCGGCGCGGCGCAGAAGCGCGCGTTGCGCCGCTTGGCGGAGGATTGCCATCTCCTCGGTCTCTCGGCCACGCCGATCCCGCGGACGATGGCGGCGGCGCAATCGGGTCTGGTGGAGGTGTCCGCCCTCCTGACCGCGCCGCGGGTGCGCGCGCCCGTCGCGACCCGCATCGTGGAGCGCTCCGATCGGGCGCTGGGCGCCGCCCTCCTGACCGAGTCGGCGCGCGGCGGGCGGTCCTTCGTCGTGGTGCCGCGCATCGCCGACCTGCCGGCCGCTGAGGCCGCGATCCGGGCCGAGGCGCCGGGGCTCGCCCTCGCCATCGCCCATGGCCGGATGCAGGACGCGGACGTGGCCGCCGCCTTGCGCGCCTTCGCGGACGGGGCGGCGGAGGTTCTCCTGTCGACCACGATCGTGGAGAACGGCATCGACGTGCCCGAAGCCGGGACGATGGCGATCCTCGGCGCCAACCGCCTCGGCCTCGCGCAGCTGCACCAGCTGCGCGGCCGGGTGGGGCGGGGCGGATCGGAGGGACGGGCGATCGCCTTCGTGCCGCGCAAGGTGGGGGAGGCCGCCCGCGCGCGCCTCGCGGCCTGGGAGGCGGCCTCCGCGGTCGGCGCTGGGATCGACCTCGCGCAACAGGACATGGGCGCGCGTGGCGCCGGGCGGATCGGGAGCGACGACCAGGCCGGGCACCTGGCGCGCCTCGGGATCGGCCTGCACCGGCACCTGAGCGACCGCGCCATGCGCCGGGCAGCCGGAGAGGACCTGCCGCCGCTCGAGGAGACCTATGTCCGCATCAACGATGCCGGCCGCCTGCCGGATGGCGCGCCTGACGATCCCGACGCGCGCATCGCCCTCTATGCCCACCTCATGCGCGCCGAGACCGATGGCGAGCTGTCGGACGCGCTCGGCGCGCTGGACGAGGCCACCGAAGGGATCTCCGGCGGCGGGGACGGCGCGTCCGGGATCGAGGCGCTCCGCCGTGCGGCCGGCCGCCGCCTGGCCTGCCGGCGCGCCGGCGTGACCGAGGCGAAGGCCGGGCCGAAGGGCGCGGTCCTGACACTGGCGGACTTCGCGTTGGAGGACCCCGACCTGGACGTGCGGATCGCCGCGGTGGAGGCGGCGGCGGGGCCCGTGGAGCGGCGCGGCCGCAGCCTGCGGATCGCCGCGGCTGGCGCGCTGGCCGGTGACGCTCTCGAGGATGCGGCGCTGGCCGCGCTGGCGGGGCGCCGGGGACTCACCGCGAGTTGATTGGGGCGGCCGCCCGCGTCATGCCATGCCCCGGGGACCGACCCGCCCGGAGGCCCGCCATGACCGACATCGCCGCTCCCGCCCCGTATGGGCGCCGGGCCTTCGTCCTGGCAGGTGCGGGCGCTGCCACGCTGGCCGTGGCGGGCGCGGGAAGCTGGCGGATCGTCAACCGGACGGCCGCCGCCGGCGCCGCCGGCACCCTGACCCCCGCCGAGGCCCATCGTTCCGCGCGGACCGGGGACATCGTGCTGATCGACATCCGGCGCCCCGAGGAATGGGCCGCCACCGGCGTGCCCGAGGGCGCGGTGCCGATCGACATGCGCCGGGACGACTTCGCCGCGGCGCTGCGGGCTGCCACCGGGGGCGAGGCGCGCCCGGTGGCCGTGATCTGCGCGCGCGGCGTGCGCTCGCGCCGCACGGCCGCGGCGATGGCGGCCGCCGGGATCGGGGAGGTGCTGGACGTGCCCGAAGGGATGCTCGGATCGGCCGCAGGGCCGGGCTGGCTGGCCCGTGGCCTGCCCACCGGGCCCGCCCCGGAGGCCGGGGCGTGAGGGCGCGCGCCGCCGCCGTGGCCGCCGCGATCTGCGTCGGCGGCCCCGCCCTCGCGGCCTGCGCGGGCGCTCAAGGTCCCTGCGAGGCGCCGGGCGGGACCTACCACCTGGCGATGCCGCCGGACGCGGACGGCCCGGTGCCGGTGCTCGTGTTCCTCCACGGCTGGGGCTCCAGCGGGGAGGGCATGGTCGAGAACATGGGGATCGCCGACGCCGCGAACGCGCGCGGCTGGGCGTTCCTCGCGCCGGACGGCACCCCGCGGCAGGGCCGAGGCGGGCGCGGCTGGGGGTTCCACCCGGAGCGCCCTGGTCCGCGCGACGAGATCGCGTTCATCGAGGACGTGCTGGCCGCCGCGGCCGCCGACCACGGGCTCGACCCCGAACGCGCCCTCCTCGGCGGGTTCTCCATCGGCGGTTCGATGGCGAGCTATTTCGCCTGCGCGCGCCCCGAGGTCTTCGCCGCCTACGTGCCGGTGGGCGGGGCGTTCTGGCGCCCGCATCCCGAGGCCTGCGCGGGACCGGTCCGGCTGCGCCATGTCCACGGCTGGCGCGACCGCACGGTCCCCCTCGAAGGGCGCGAGGTCGGCTCGGGGTTCGAGCAGGGCGACGTGTTCCAGGCGATGCAGATCTGGCGCGCCGTCAATGGCTGCGACAACCATCGTGCCGACGCCTTCGAGACCGGCGACGGAGCGCCGCAGCGCTGGATGCGCCGCTGGGAGGAGTGCGATCCCGGCACCGCGCTGGAGCTGGCGCTGTTCGACGGCGGACACGCGGTCCCGCGCGGCTGGGCCGACGCGACGCTGGACTGGTTCGAGGGGCTGGGCGAAGGCGGCTGACCCCCGCGGCGCATCAGGCCCCGGCCTCCGGGGCCGCGAGGATGGCGCGGAGCTCGCCCTGGCGCGCGCGAGCCTCGCGCAGGATCGTCGGTTCGGCATCGGCCGTCCGCAAGGCGAAGCGAGCCGCCCCGCGCGAGAGGTCGATCCCGGACGCCCGGCTGATCGGCACCGCGAGCAGCAGGCTCCAGGCGATCGGCGCGAGCCAGATCGACACCGCGCCGATGAGCATGCCCGCGGTCAGGATGGCGCCGAGCGCCGTCTCGACCGCGTGGAACCGCAGGAGCGCCGCCCAGCCGAGCCGCGTGCCGCCGCGGGCCGCCGGGCGCCAGCCGGGGCGCAGGCCCAGGAGCGTGCGCCCGACCGAGAGCGCCTGCTGGACCATCGTGATCGGCGCGACGGCGACCGAGGCCGCGACCTCCGCCAGCATCGACCCCGCGAAGCGCAGCGGCCCGCCCATGTCGGCCAGTGGCGTGCGCGTGAGCGGCAGGGCGGCCGCGCCCATGAGCTTGGGCGCGAGAAGCATCCCGTACATGAAGAGGAGGGTGCCCGGACCGCCGGCGCCGCCCATCTCGGGCCAGACCGGATAGACCGGGTTCTCGGCGGAGAAGTAGAGGATCACGCTATCCCCGCCATTGCCGACCACCGCCCAGATCGCGAGGAGCCCGAGCCAGAGCGGCGACATCAGATAGGCGAACGCCCCGCTCAGGAGGTGGAACCGGCTGACCGGGTGCAGGCCGCGCGTGCCCAGGAGCGCCAGGTGCTGCAGGTTGCCATGGCACCAGCGCCGGTCGCGGATCGCGAAGTCCACGAGCGTGGCGGGCGGCGCCTCGAAGCTGCCCGGCACGCCCGGCTCGAAGAGGACGCCCCAGCCCGCGCGGCGCAACAGGCCCGCCTCGACGAAGTCGTGGGACAGGATCAGTCCCCCATCGCCCCGCAGCGACGGCATGCGCGGCAGGCCGGCGGCCTCGGCGAAGGCGCGCGTTCGGATGATCGCGTTGTGGCCCCAGTAGTTGCCCGCGCGGTCGGACCAGCCGGCCAGTCCCTCGGCCAGGGGCACGCCGTAGACGGCGCTCGCGAACTCCTGGAGGCGGGCGAAGAGCGTCGTGCCGCCGATCAGGCGCGGCAGGGACTGCACGAGCCCGGCGTTCGGATCGCGCGCCATCGCGTCCGCCAGCGCGCGCAGCGCCGCGCCCGTCATCAGGCTGTCGGCGTCCAGCACCACGAACGCCTCATGTGCGCCGCCCCAGCGGGTGAGCCAGTCTGCGATGTTGCCCGTCTTGGCAGCGTCGTTGCGCGCCCGGCGCCGATAGTGGACGCCCGCGCCTTCGGCCAGGCGCGCGTTGAGGGCGCGGACGGCCCGCTCCTCCTGGGCCGCCAGGGGCCCTGCGGGCGTGTCCGACAGGACATAGATCGTCCAGTCGTGGCCGGCCGGCAGGTCCGCGGCCATGGCGGCGACGTTGCCGAACACCTCCCAGGGAGCCTCCTCGTGGATGGGCACCAGGAGGGCGACCGTCATCGGCGCGCCACCTCCGCTCCGGGCCGCGCCGCGCAGCAGCAGGCGCGCGAGCCCGCCGGCCGCGGTGGTGGCCGCCAGAGCGATCCAGAAGAAGGTGACGCCAAGGAGCGTCAGGAGCACCATCTCCGTCCAGGTCAGGCCGCCGGGGGCCAGCCCGTCGGCGAATGTCGCGATCAGGGAGACGGTCAGGACCGCGGCCGGCGCGAAGATCGCGGCGCGCCAGAGGCGGGGCCCGCGCGGCCCGGGCCCGGCGGCGGCGCGGGGCGCGCGGGCGGCCGGCATGCGGCGCAGGTCCTGCACGGGCTGCGCAAGCGGCGCCTCGGGTGGCATCGCGAGCGCGGGTGGGGGCGTCACGCCGTCCATCTGTAGAGCCACACCTCGGAGATCGGGCGCCCGTCGCGGCGCAGCTGCGCCCGGAGCTCGGAGGACTCGGCCGTCCCCGGCTCCAGCGCGAAGCTCAAACGCACGCCGCCCGTGTCCGGGTTCCGTTGCAGGATACCGTCCGAGAGGTCGCCCGCGCTGGACGCGATATGGCTGACCACGCCGTCCAGCTCGCCCTCGAGGTCGGGATGCGGGGCGAAGTCGATCGCGCACACACGGCCCGACTCGAACCCCTTGCCGATGCGCGTCTGCGTGACCTGCGAGACCGGCGCGTCCGGCAGGCCCCGCCGCCAGGTCATGTCGTAGGAGAAGGCCATCGCCTCGCCGGCCGGCAAGCTCGCCGAGGGCAGCCAGTACGCGACGACGTTGTCGTAGATCTCCCGGTCGGCCGGGATCTCCACCAGGCGCACGACGCCGCGGCCCCAGCCCTCGCCGGGCTCGATCCAGAGCGAGGGGCGGCGGTGGTAGAGCGCCTCCAGGTCGGCGAAGTCGCGCTGCTCCTGGGCGCGCTGCGAGAGGCCGAAGCCGCGCGGGTCCTCGTCGACGAAGGCGCTGATCTGGAGCGTGCGATGGTTGGCCAGGGGCCGCCAGATGCGCTCGCCGGCGCCGTTGTGCATCGCCAGGCCGTCGCTGTCGTGAACGGCGGGACGGAAATCGTCGAAGCGGTTCCGGTTGGTCTCGTCGAAGAGGAACATCGACGTCAGCGGCGCCAGTCCGAGATGGTCGGCGTCGACCCTGGCGAAGAGCGTGGCCGTGACCCGCGCGCGGGTCTCCTCGCCGGGGGTCACGTCGAAGCGGTAGGCGCCGGTGGCGGTCGGCCCGTCGAGGAGGGCGTGCACGGTATAGGTCCCCGCATCCGGCGCGGGGCGCTCGATCCAGAAGGTCGTGAAATCGGGGAACTCCTCCCCCGGCCCGCCGGTGCCGATCGCGAGACCGCGGGCCGACAGTCCGTAGATCCCGCCATGGGGGATCATCCGGAAGTAGCTCGCCCCCTGGAAGACGGCGAATTCCTGGAAGTTGCCGTCGCCGTCCCAGCCGGTGCGCAGGCGGATGCCGGAATAGCCGATCTCCTCCTGCGCCGGCAGGTCCGGCACGATGTCCGCGTGCTGGAACTTGCTCCGGTCGTAGGGGACGGGCGTCGCCATGCCGCCCTCGACCATGTGCACCGAGACGGGGCGCGGAAAGTAGAGGCCCGGCGCGAAGAGGTCCACGCGCACGGGTGCGTCGGTCCCGTTCCAGAGGGCGCGGCGATGGTCGAAGACGATGCCGCGGTACTGATCGTAGGTCAGGTCCAGCCATTCGCGCGGCACCTCCGCCACCGGCGCATAGGGCCGCGCGGCGGCGGCGCGGGCGATGTCGGCGACCGTGCCCCCATCGAAGGGGACCGGCGGGCCCGCGGCTCGCACCCCGCGGGGCAACGACAGGGCCGCGATCCCCGCGCCCAGGAGGCCGCGCCGCCCGATCACGCGCGCACCTTCCAGGGCGACGCCTTGAACCAGCCGACCCCGTAGGCCACCGCGATCAGGACCGCGAACCCGCCCAGGTTCACCGACGTCGTCGTCCAGAAGGTGCGCCCGATCACGTCGAGGGCGAAGCCGTTGAACCGCGCCAGCGCCATGGACACGACGAAGATCGCGAGGCTCTGCTGCCCGACCTTGGTGATCAGGGCCACGGGCACGCGTCCCGCCCCCCGCGCCAGCGCGATCAGCCGCCGCCCGCCCGCCCCGCAGGCCGCCCAGGCGAGATAGCCGAGCGCAAGGAAATGCAGGTAGCGGAGCGGGCCGAGGTCGGACTTGCCGAACCACGCGCCGTTGGCCGCCCGCCAGTCGCGGGCGAACTCGAGTTCCAGGACCCGCGTGCCGATGCTGGAGTAGAGGACCGAGATCAGGACCGCCGCCGCGGCGAGCCCGAGCAGCCAGCCCGTCACCGGCGGACGCGGGAGCCAGCCGGCCATGAACGAGAAACCGGTGAAGAAGATGAGCTGCCAGCCGAACGGGTTGAAGAACCAGGTCCGCTCCGTCCAGGGCTCGGCCGGCAGCGCGAGGTGGGGCAGGCCGAGCGCGCCGGTCAGACCCTCCTGCGCCAGGACCCAGACCAGGACCGAGGCCGCGGCCGCCAGCGGGAAGGCCGCCCGCGCCAGGCCGACGAAGGCCGGCATCATCGCGAGCACCACCAGGTACATCGGCAGGATGTCGAAATAGTTGGGCACGTAGCGCAGCGTCATGAAGTTCAGGATGATGTCGGCATTGTCCCAGTTGTCGCCGTCCACGATCACCGGCCAGAGGTTGAGCTGCCCCCAGTAGTTCTTGTCGCCCAGGCCCGACTGCGTGAGCGCCACGGTCAGGGCCAGCGTCGCCATCAGAAGCCCGACATGGAACCAGTAGACCTGCCAGCAGCGATGGGCGACGCGCGCGGTGCCGAGGCGCCAGCCGGCGCGGTCGTAGGTGCGGCCGAAGGCGATGGCGCTCGCCATGCCCGAGCAGAAGACGAAGATCTCCGTCGCGTCGGAGAAGCCCCAGCGCGCGGGGATCCACAAGGTCCAGGTGTTGCCCGGCGTGTGGGCGAGAAGGATGATGAACATCGCGGTGCCGCGGAACACGTCCAGGCGCGGGTCGCGGACGGTCGCGGCGGGCGTCGCGCGGGCGGCGGGCGCAAGGTGCGGGTCGGCGGCGATCGTCATCGGTGCAGTGCCTTCGGCGGTCAGAGGGCGGCGCGCAGGCCGCGATCCGCGTCCTGCCGCGCCGCGGCGATCATGTCGAGCCGGCCGGCGGCGAAGGCGTCCTCATGCCCGCCCCGCCGGCGGGTTCGCGCCCGGATCAGGCTTTCCGCTCCCGCCCAGGCGCCGGCGCGGATGCCGGAATCGACCGCGATCCGCTCGAACACGTCGCGCTGCGCATGGCTGCCCCCGGCGCGCGGCAGGTCCGGAAGCGCCGCCGACAAGCTGCGCCAGGCGCCCGCATGGTCCCCGCCGGCGAACGCGGTCATCCCCTCGGCGGCGGGCAGACCCGGCACGGCGGTGCGGCGCGCGATCTCGCAGGTGCCACGCGCGGTGCGCGCGATGCGCGCGGTCATGGCGGCCGCGGCCTCCGTCCGGCCGGCGCCCAGGAGGGCCATCAGGTAGTGCAGGTCCGCGAAGACCATGCACGCGTCGTCCGTCCGGGCGGCGGCGCGGTCCGCGACGGCCTCCCAGCGGTCGCCCACCGCCACGCCTTCGAGCTGCAGGCGCATCAGGAGGGAGGCCGCGTTCGCCAGGTCGCGCCAGTCCTCGGAAGGCTCGGCGCACACGCGCCCGTCATAGAGTGCCAGGACGGCCGAGTGCTCGCCCCGGTCCAGATGCATCAGCGCCTTGTGCCACCAGACGTGGAACCGGAAGTTGTTGCAGTGCGCGAAGCTCCCCTCGCGCTCGGCGAGCCAGGCGATGCCGGCCTCGGGCGCATGGGTCATGTCGTGCACGTGCGCGACCGCGTGCAGGCCCCAGGCATCGTCGGGCGCGAGGTCGAGGCCGGCACGGCCCGCGGCCTCGGCGGCGGCGTACTCGCCGGTCTCCTCCAGCGCGAAGGCGTGGCAGCCCAGGTGGAAGCCCGCGGCCGGATGGCCCTCGGCATAGGCGGGCGCGATCCGCTCCAGCGAGGCGCGCATGCCCACCGCGTCCCCCAGGACGAAGCGGATCGAATGGCCGACCTTCATCGCCAGGCCGTCGCCGGGTGCGATGGCCAGCGCCGCGTCCATGCGCTCGACCGCCCCCGACGGGGAGCCGCCCAGCCACCGGGCCAGGGCATCGACATAGCATGCCTCGCGCGCCGAGCCCGCCGTGCCGGCGCGTGCGGCCGTCAGCGCGCCGCACGCGGCGGGGAGGAGCTCGGCGCGCCCCAGCAGCATCAGGAACAGGCCCTTGGCCGCCTGCGCCATCGCGAAGTCGGGATCGGCGGCAAGGGTCGCGGCGAGGTGATCCGGAGCGCCGGCATCATGGGCCAGGACCCCGCGGACGGCGCGCATCCAAGGCGCCGCGGCCGCGGGACGGGCCGCGATGGAAAGGCCGAAGAGGTCTTCTGTCATCGCAATGGTCTCCTGCCGCCGCGCCTCCCCGGCTGTGGCGCGCCGATCGTCCGGGCACCACGCACATGCGCGTCACCTGACGCACAGGTGACCGGGCTTCGGATGCGGAACGTGGCGTCAGGCGAGCGGATCGCCTTGGTCCTGGGCATCCCCGGGCGCGAGCGCCCGCGTCTCGGGCACCTCGAGCGTATGCGCGCCGCAGCGCGGCGGGGCGCGGCGATAGGTCACCGGCGTCGCCGACAGCTTGAGCGGGTTGCCCAGGAGGCGCACCTCCCCGGAGGCCGCATCGGCGCTGGACATCGCCACGACCGCGCCGCGCGCGGCGGCCTGCTCCGAGCCGAGCGCCTGGGCGAGGTCGTTGACCGGCCCGACCGGCACGCCCGCAGCCTCCAGCCCCGCGATCGCCTCACCCGCCGTCAGGAGCGCCATGGCCGCTTCGACGAGGGGAATGAGCTTGGAGCGGTGTTCCAGGCGGGCGGGATTGGTCGCGAAGCGCGGATCGGCGGCCCAGCCCTGCCCGAGGAACGCGGCGAAGCGGCGAAACTGCGAATCGTTGCCGACCGCCACGAGCACGTGGCCGTCCGCGACGGCGAAGAGCTGATAGGGCACGATGGAGGGGTGCGCGTTGCCACGCCGGAGCGGCAGCTCGCCGCTCTCGAGATAGCTGGTGCCCTCGTTGATGAGCCAAGCGAACTGGCTGTCCACCAGGGCGATGTCGATGTGCTGCCCCTCGCCGGTGCGGTCGCGGTGGCGAAGGGCCGCGAGGATGCCGGTCGCGGCGTACATGCCGCACATGACGTCGGCGATCCCCACGCCCACCTTGGTCGGCGGCCCGTCCGGCGCGCCGGTCAGGGACATCATCCCCCCGTATCCCTGCGCCATCAGGTCGTAGCCCGGCTTGGCCGCGTTCGGCCCGGTCTGGCCGAAGCCCGAGATGGAGCACCAGACGAGGCCGGGATGCGCGGCGCGGACCGTCTCGTGACCCAGGCCGTAGCGGGCGAGGCCGCCGGGCTTGAAGTTCTCCACCACGACGTCGGCGCGCGCGGCCAGGGCGCGGATCGCGTCCTGTCCCTCGGGGGAGGCGATATCGACGGCGACCGAGCGCTTGTTGCGATTGGCGGCCATGAAATAGGCGCTGAGGTCCGTTCGCTCCCCCTCCGGGCCGCGCACGAGGACCGGGCCCCACTGGCGCGTGTCGTCACCGCCCGTGGCCGGGTTCTCGACCTTGATGACGTCGGCGCCCAGATCGCCCAGCAGCTGCGTCGCGGTCGGCCCCGCGAGGATGCGCGTCAGGTCGAGGACCACGAGCCCGTCCAGGGCGCCGCTAGAGCCGCCCGTCATAGGCCCCCCGCTCTATATGCGCCGCGATGACGGTGAAGGTCGCCGCCTCGCGCGCGGCGGCCAGGGCGGCACGCAGCTCGGTCCGCGAGCGCACGTCCACGCCCGCGCCGCCGAGCGCGCGGCCCATCGCGGCGACGTCGGGCGCGGGGAAGTCGACCATGCGGTTGGGCAGCTGGCGGGCGCGCTGCTTGACCTCGATCAGGGCGAGGGAGGCGTCCACGAACACCACGACGATCGGCCGCGCGCCGCGCTCGGCCGCCGTGGCGAGGTCGCCGGGCGACATCAGGAAGCCCGCGTCGCCGGTGAAGGCGATGACCGGGCGGTCGGGCTCCACGATCGCGGCGCCGATGGCGAGCGGCACGCCGCAGCCCATCGTGCACAGGCCGGAGGACTGGATGAGCCCCCGCGGCGCCTCGCAGCGCCACATCTGCGACAGGAGGATCCGGTGCGCGCCCGAATCGGCGGTGGCGCGGGTGCCCACCGGCATCGCGCGGCGGGCCTCGTCGACGATGGCGGCGGGGCCCCAGTCCTCGTCCGCCGGGAAGGCGGCGGCGAGCGCGTGCCGGACGGCGGCGACCTCCCGGCCCCACCCCCCCCGGGCGGCCGCCGCCACACCGTCCGCGAGCAGCGCCAGGGTCGCGCCGACGTCGCCGACGGCCGAGTGGGTGGCATGGTGCATGTCGTGGTCGTTCGGCGCGGTGCTCAGGTCGATCACCGCCTGCGCGGCCGGGTCCCAGACCGCGCGCCAGCCGGGGCGCATCTCGATCGGGTCGTAGCCGGCGAGCAGGATCGCGTCGGCGCGGCGCACGAGGGGCAGGAGGATGTCGTCGGCGCGGGGGGACAGTCCCGCCCCGCCGAGCGCGAGCTCGTGCGCCTCGTCGAGCACGCCCTTGGCCTTGTAGGTCGTGATCACGGGTGCGCCGAGGGCCTCGGCCAGCGCGCGGATCGCCCCCGGCGCGGCGCCCTCCATCGCGTCGAGCCCGGCGAGGACCAGGGGGCGCTCCGCCGCCGCGAGGGCGGCGCGCATCGCGGCCAGCGCCTCGGGGCCCGGTACGGCCGGCGCGGGGCGGACCCGCCGGGGCGCGGGGCCGCCGGCGGCCGCGGCCGCCGCGCCGATGGGCACGTCGACATGCACCGGTCCGCGCCGCCCCTCCATCGCGAGCGTGACCGCACGGTCCGCGACGATGCCGGCCGTGGCGGCCGACAGACGCATGGCGGCCTTGGTGATGGGCGCGAACACGGCGCGGTGGTCCATGACCTGATGGGTGTAGCTCGCAGCCTCGTCCTCGTCGACGCAGCCCGTGAGCACGATGAGCGGCACCCGGTCCTGATGCGCGTTCGCGACCGCGTTGACCCCGTTCATCGCCCCCGGCCCGAGCGTCGCCAGCATCACGCCGGGCGCGCCGGTGGCGTGCCAGTCGGCCTCGGCCATGAAGCCGGCGGCGGTCTCGTGGCGGCACAGGACGCATTCGATCCCCGCTCGCTCCAGCGCATCGACCAGGGTCAGGACCTCGCCGCCCGGCATGCCCCATGCGCGGCGCACGCCCGCCTCGGCCAGTCGGCGGGCCAGCACGTCGGCGGCGCGGATCGTCTCGTCTGGCATGCTCGGCTCCAGGGGTCCGCCCGCACCCTCGCCCCGCGCCGGCCCGCCCACAAGGGCGGGCCGGTCACGGACGCGCACGCCGGCCTCAGGCAGCCATGGCCGAGGATTGCCGCTCGTAGAGCGCGCGGTAGGCCCCGCCCTCCCGGCGCAGCAGGGCGGCGTGGGTCCCGTCCTCCACGATCCGGCCGCGGTCGAACACCAGGAGCCGGTCCAGCCCGGCCACGGTCGAGAGGCGGTGCGCGATCACGAGGGTCGTGCGACCGGCCATCAGCCGCTCGGACGCGGCCGCCACCAGCGCCTCGGATTCCGAATCGAGGGCGCTCGTCGCCTCGTCCATGATCAGGACCGGCGCATCCGACAGGAACGCGCGGGCGATCGCGATGCGCTGCCGCTCGCCGCCCGACAGCTTGATGCCGCGCTCGCCGACCAGGGTGCGGTACCCCTTGGGCATGCCTTCGATGAAGGCCGCGGCGCCGGCCCGCGCCGCCGCCTCGCGCACCGCGTCCATTCCGGCGTCGGGCCGGGCATAGGCGATGTTCTCCGCCAGTGTCCGGTGGAACAGCACCGGCTCCTGCGGCACCACCGCGAGGAGGCGGCGAAGGTCGCCCAGAGGCATGTCCGCGACGTTCCGGCCCGCGAGCTCGATCGCCCCGCCGGTCACATCGTGCATCCGCTGGATCAGCTTGACGAAGGTCGTCTTGCCCGAGCCCGACCGCCCGACCAGGCCGACCCGCTGCCCGGCCGGGATCGCGACGTCGAGGTCGGTGAAGAGGGGCGTCGAGGCGCCCGCATATCCGTAATCGACATGGCGGAAGGCGAGCGCGGCCCCGCCGCCCGGCGCGATGGCGCGCGCGGGCACCGCGGCCCCCTCACGTTCGGGCGCCTCGTCCTCCAGGGCGACCAGCTCCTCCATGTCGTTGACGGCACGCTGGAGATTGCGGATGTCCTGCCCGACGGAGCGCAGGTAGCCCTGCAGCGTGCCGAAGGCGAAGAACACGAACGCGACCTCCCCGGGGGTCGCCCGGCCGATCGACCAGAGCCAGATCGTGGCGCCCAGCACGCCCATGCGCAGCGCCAGCAGCTGTGCGTCCTGGATCACGAACATCGCGGTGCCGCGCATCCAGGTGCGCCGCGTGCGCCGCTGCCACTTGTCCACGACGAGGGCGAGCCGCGCCTCCTCGCGCGCCTCGGCGGCGTGCGACTTCACGACCGCGTTGCAGCCGATCGCGTCGGAGATCGCGCCGCTCACGCGGCTGTCCTGCGCGTTGGCCAGGGAGTTGGCCGGCGCGACCCAGCGCATGGAGAGCGTCACGTTGGTCGCGACGAACACGGCCGAGCCGATCAGCGCGACCAGCCCGAGCCAGGGGTTGAACAGCGCCAGGGTGATCGTCGTCCCCACCAAAGCGGCGCAGGACGGCAGCAGCGCCAGGAGGAGCGCGTCGTTCAGCAGGTCGAGCGCCCAGCCGCCACGCGTGATCCGCCGCACGGTGGAGCCGGCGAAGACGTTCGCATGCCAGTCGGCCGACAGGCGCTGCACGCGCGCGAACCCGCCCTGCAGGACGCGCGACATCTGCTCGAGCGTGACGTCCACGATCAGCCAGTAGGACAGGCCGTTGAGCGCGATCCCCCCGGCGATCAGGGCGATGACGAGGGCGAAGCCGCGCAGGGCCTCGGCACGGCCTTCCTCGGGCGGGGCGGCGACGGCGTCGACGAGCGCGCCGGTCGCGACGGGCACGAGCACGTCGGCCAGCGTGGCCGCGAGGACCACGGCGACGAGCGCGGCGATGCGCAGCGGGCTGCGCCGCCATTCGCGGAAGGTGAAGCGGAGGACGCGCGCGGCGGCGCCCCTGGAGGTGATGGCGGTCATGGATGCGTCGCGGAGGGCGCATGGTGTTCGCCGGTGCCGCGTCCTGCTTGGGTTGTCCGGAACCCGGCCCGTGCGGGCCGGCGCGTGCGGTGCCTAGTCGGCGATACGCGGCAGGCGCATGCGATAGGGACCGTCGCCATGGAGGGTGCGTGCGATGTCGATCATGGACGCCCTCCCGGACCGGCGATACAGGACTGCGCCGTCGCTAACGCGGCGGCCCCCTTGCGTCAACTGTGCAAGTGCGGCAGCGACGACGAGTCCCCAGGCGTCAGGTGTCGAGATTCGCGACCGACAGCGCGTTGGTCTGGATGAACTCGCGGCGAGGCTCCACCACGTCGCCCATCAGCTTGGTGAAGACGTCGTCGGCCTCTGCGACGTCGGACACCTTCACCTGAAGGAGCGTACGCGCTTCGGGGTCCAGCGTGGTCTCCCAGAGCTGATCGGGATTCATCTCCCCCAGGCCCTTGTACCGCTGCAGCGTCAGGCCCTTCTCGCCCTCGGCCATGATCGCGTCCAGGAGCTCGGTCGGGCCGTGCACGACCTGACCCCGGTCCTTGCGCGCGAGCGTCGCCGGGTCTGCATAGGTCCCGGCGGTCTCGGCGGCGAGCCGCCCCAGCCGCCGCGCCTCGCCCGATCGCAGGACGGCGCCGTCCAGGGTGCGGATCTCCTCCACCCCGCGCAGGATCCGCGCGAGGCGGATGCCATGATCCTGGGTGATGCGGCCCTGCCAGCCGCGCTCGTACTCGGCCGCGACCATGTCGAGCCGGTTCGCGACGTCCGCGGCGACGCGCGCGAGGTCGGCATCGGCCGCCCCCTGCTCGAAGGCGCCCGCGAGGGCCGCCTGCTCGAGGATGTGCCGGGGGTAATGGGTCGGGAAGGCCCCGAGGATGCGGCGGAACTCGCGCGCGGCCTGGACCACGCGGGCGAGGTCCGGGCCGGCGATCTCCTCGCCGCCGCGCAAGCGCAGGACGGCGCCGTCGATGCCCTGCTCCACGAGGTAGTCCTCCAGCGCGGCCTGGTCCTTGAGGTAGACCTCCGACCGGCCGCGCGCGACCTTGTAGAGCGGCGGTTGCGCGATGAAGAGGTGCCCCGCCTCGATGACCTGCGGCATCTGGCGGTAGAAGAAGGTGAGCAGGAGCGTGCGGATATGGGCGCCGTCGACGTCGGCGTCGGTCATGATGATGATCTTGTGGTAGCGCAGCTTCCCCAGATTGAACTCGTCACGCCCGATCCCGGTGCCCATCGCGGTGATGAGGGTGCCGATCTCCTGGGAGGAGAGCATGCGGTCGAAGCGCGCGCGCTCGACGTTGAGGATCTTGCCCCGCAGCGGCAGCACGGCCTGGTTGGAGCGGGCGCGGCCCTGCTTGGCCGAGCCGCCGGCCGAGTCGCCCTCCACGAGGAAGAGCTCGGACTTGGCCGGATCGCGCTCCTGGCAGTCGGCGAGCTTGCCCGGCAGGGAGGCGACGTCCATCGCGGTCTTGCGGCGCGTGAGCTCCCGGGCCTTTCGCGCGGCCTCGCGGGCAAGCGCGGCCTCGACGATCTTGGAGGTGATCGCGCGGGCCTCCTGGGGGTGCTCCTCGAACCATTCCGAGAGCTTCTCGTTGACGAGGCCCTCCACAGCGGGACGCACCTCGGAGGAGACGAGCTTGTCCTTGGTCTGGCTGGAGAACTTGGGGTCGGGCACCTTGACCGACAGCACGCAGGTCAGGCCCTCGCGGGCGTCGTCGCCGGTGAAGCTCAACTTCTCCTTCTTGGCGATGCCGGAGGACTGCGCGTAGCGGGTGATGGTCCGGGTCAGCGCCCCGCGGAAGCCCGCGAGGTGGGTGCCGCCGTCACGCTGCGGGATGTTGTTGGTGAACGGCAGGACCATCTCGTTGTAGCCGTCGTTCCACCACATCGCGACCTCGACGCCGATGTCGTCGCGCGTGCCGGTCATGAAGATGGGCTCGGGCAGGACGGCGTGCTTGGAGCGGTCGAGGTACTTCACGAACTCGCGCACCCCGCCCTCGTAGAAGAGCTCGCTCACCAGGGGCTCGGCGGGCCGCTCGTCGCGCAGGACGATGCGCACGCCGGAATTGAGGAATGCGAGCTCCCGCAGCCGGTTCTCGAGCGTGCGGAACACGTAGTCGAGGTTCGAGAACGTATCGAGGGACGCCATGAAGCGGACCTCGGTGCCGGTGCGGTCGGCGGGGCCGACCACGGACAGGCTCTCGGTCGTGAAGCCGCCTTCGAAGCGGGCGACGTGCTCGCGGCCCTCGCGCCAGATGCGCAGCTCGAGCCAGTCCGAGAGCGCGTTGACGACCGAGACGCCGACCCCGTGCAGGCCGCCCGAGACCTTGTATGAGTTGGAGTCGAACTTCCCCCCGGCGTGGAGCTGGGTCATGATGACCTCGGCCGCGGAGACCCCCTCCCCCTCGTGGATGCCGACGGGGATGCCGCGCCCGTCATCGGCCACGGAGACCGATGAATCCGCATGGATGGTGACGCTGACATGGCTCGCATGGCCGGCCAGGGCCTCGTCGATGCCGTTGTCCACGACCTCGTAGACCATGTGGTGCAGGCCGGAGCCGTCGTCGGTGTCACCGATATACATGCCGGGGCGCTTGCGCACGGCCTCCAGGCCCTTGAGGACCTTGATGGAATCGGCGCCGTAATCGTCCGGCTTGGGGGCGGCGTCGGCCATGCGGGGGATCCTTCTCGCGTCTCCCAAGATATAGCGAGTCGCGGGGGGAGTGTCACGGGCCGGGCACAAGATGCGGTGGCGACCTTCGGGTCGTCAGGCCGGGTAGACGGTGCTGCCCCGCGGCGTCTCGGCCACGGCGAGGCGCGTGGCGCCCTCCAGCCCGTCGAAGAGCGCGGCTTCGGTCCCCGTCATCCAGGCCTGAGCGCCGAGCGCGGCGATCTCCCCGTACAGGGCGCCGCGGCGGGCGGCGTCGAGATGGGCCGCCACCTCGTCCAGCAGGAGGATCGGCGGCGCGCCGTGATCGCGCGCCAGGGCGGCGGCGTTCGCCAGGAGGAGCGCGATGAGCAAGGCCTTCTGCTCCCCCGTGGAGGATTGGGCCGCCGGCACGCCCTTGGCGGCGAAGAGCGCGGCGAGGTCGGCGCGGTGCGGACCGGTCAGCGTGCGTCCGGCGTACATGTCGTCGCGGCGCCCGGCGCGCAGGGCCTCGGCGATGGCGCCCTCGCCGATCGCGGTCTCCCCGGTCAGGGACAGCGCGGCGCGCGGGAAGGCGTCCCCGGCCGCCCCCTGCGCCGCGGTCAGGCGCGCGACGGCGTGGTCCCGGTTGTCCTGGATCGCGCTACCCGCCTGCGCCATCCGACGCTCCAGCGCGGCGTACCAGTGCGCGTCGCGGACCTGGTCCTTCAGGAGCCTGTTGCGCTCGCGCATGGCCTTCTCATAGGCGAGCACGGCCTCGGCATGGGTCGGCTCGAAGCTGAGCGCGATCCTGTCGAGGAAGCGGCGGCGCCCCTCCGCGCCTTCCGTCCAGAGGCGGTCCATCGCGGGCACGAGCCAGACGATGCGCGCAAGCCGCCCGAGCGCGACCTGCGGCACGGACTTGTCGTCCACCCGCACGCCCCGGGCGCCTCCGGGCTCGGCGCGCGCCTCGACCTCGCGCAGCTCGCCACCGACGCGCACGCGCGCGCCGATGCGCCACCCCGCGCCCGCCTCCCGGCGCGCCAGATCGTCGGCGGCGGCGCGGCGCATGCCGCGACCCGGCGAGAGGAGGCTCACGGCCTCGAGAAGATTGGTCTTGCCCGCCCCGTTCGGGCCGTGAAGCGCCACCGGCCCCGGCGGCACGTCGAGCGTCAAGGCGGCATGCGAACGGAACTGCGCGAGCTCCAGCCGGGCGATCGCGGCCACGGCTCCCGCGGGTCCTACACGCGCATCGGCATGACGACGTAGACGGCGCTGTCGTCGGAGCCCTCGCGCATGAGCGCGGGATCGCCCGGGGAGTTGAAGAGGAACACCGCGTTCTCGCGGTCGACCTGCTGGGCGATCTCCCGCAGGTACTTGGCGTTGAAGCCGATCTCGATGCGCTCGGAATCGTAGCCGACGGTCATCTCCTCGGAGGCCGTGCCCGAATCTGGCGCGTTGACCGAGAGGATCAGGCGGTCGTCCTCGATCGTCATCTTCACCGCGCGGCTGCGTTCGGAGGAGACGGTGGCGACCCGGTCGACGGCCTGCGCGAAGTCGCCCGCGTCCACGGTCATCTGCTTGGCGTTCGCGGTGGGGATGACGCGGGTGTAGTCGGGGAAGGTTCCGTCGATCACCTTGGAGACCAGCGTCAGCTCGCCGGAGGAGAAGCGGATCTTCGACTCCGAGACCGAGAGGCCGATCGTGGCGTCGTCCTCGCCGAGGAGGCGGCGGACCTCCTTCACCGTCTTGCGGGGCACGATGACGCCGGGCATGTCCTCGGCGCCCATCGGCAGCTCGACGTCGACGCGCGCGAGGCGGTGCCCGTCGGTGGCGACGGCGCGCAGGACGCGGCCGGAATCGGTCTCTGCGACGTGGAGGTAGACGCCGTTGAGGTAGTAGCGCGTCTCCTCGGTGGAGATGGCGAACTCGGACTTGTCGAAGAGGCGCTTGAGCTGGGCGGCGGGCATCGCGAACTCGGCCTGGTAGTCGGGGCTCGCGACCTCGGGGAAATCCTGCCGCGGGAGGGTGGCGAGCGAGAAGTTCGAGCGCCCCGCCGACACGGTCAGGCGCCCGGCCGCCTGGTCCTCGGCCAGCTCGACGGTGGCGCCGTCGGGCAGCTTGCGCACGATCTCGTTGAGGGTGAGGGCGTTGACGGTCGTGGCGCCGGGACGGTCCACGGCGGCCTTGGCGCGGTCCGCGATCTCCACGTCGAGGTCGGTGGCGCGGAACGTGACGCCGCCGTCCTCGGCATGGATCAGGACATTGGAGAGGATGGGGATGGTGCCGCGCCGCTCCACGACCGAGCTCGCGTGGCCCACCGCCGCGAGGAGGGCGGCGCGCTCGATGGTGATCTTCATCCCGGTCTCCGAACTGATCCGCAGGGCAGCCCGCGGGGACCGCGAAGCTACCGGTTACGCCGCCCCGCGCAAGGCCCCTTCGGGACGGAACCCCGGGTGCGCCGGTGGCGGGGCGCGCCCGGTGCGCCGTCGGACCGGCGCGCCGGCCGCAAGCCCTACGCCTCGAGGATGCGGCGGAGCTGCTCGACGTCCTCGGCGATGGTCGCGTCGATGGCCTGCAGCTCCTCGATCCGGCGCACGCCATGCAGGATGGTAGTGTGGTCGCGCCCGCCGAAGTCGCGGCCGATCTCGGGCAGGGAGCGCTGGGTCAGGGTCTTGGCGAGGTACATCGCCACCTGCCGGGGGCGCGCGATGGCGCGGGTGCGGCGCGGGCCGATCAGCTCGGAGAGGCGGATGTTGTAGTGGTCCGCGACCTTCCGCTGGATCTCGGCGAGGGAGACCTTGCGGTCGGAGGCGCGCAGGATGTCGCCGAGGCTGCGCTGCACGATGTCGAGGTCGATCGGCCCGCCGACGAGGCCCTGATGCGCGAAGAGGCGGTTGAGCGAGCCCTCCAGCACGCGCACGTTGGTGCTGATGCGGTGGGCGAGATACTCCAGCACGCCGGGCGCGATCTCCACCCCGGCCTCGGCGCAGCGGGGCGCGGCCTTGGCCTGCAGGACCGACAGGCGCAGCTCGTAGTCGGTGGGGTGGATGTCGACCACGAGGCCGGACTGGAGCCGGCTTGCGATGCGGTCCTCGAGGTCGCGGATCTCGCCCGGCGAGCGGTCGGCGCTGATGACGATCTGCTTGCCCTGGTCCACCAGCGCGTTGAACGTGTGGAAGAACTCCTCCTGGGTGGAGTTCTTGCCGGCGATGAACTGCACGTCGTCGACCATCAGGAGGTCGACCGAGCGGAACGCCTCCTTGAAATCCATCATCTTGCGCTCCCGCAGGGCCGCGACGAAGTGGAACATGAACCGCTCGGCCGAGAGGTAGAGCACCGTCGCGCCCGGATCGCGCGCGCGCACCGCCCAGGCGATCGCGTGCATGAGGTGCGTCTTTCCCAGGCCCACGCCGCCATAGAGGAAGAGCGGGTTGAACCCCGCCTCCCCGGTGTCTGCGACCCGGCGGGCGGCGGCGACCGCGAGCTCGTTGGGCCGGCCGGTGACGAAGGTGTCGAAGGTGAAGCGCGCGTCGAGCGGCGCGCCGGGCAGGTCGGCCGTGCCGGATGCGGGCAGGGCCGAGGCGGCGAGCGGCGCGTCGGCGAGGGCGGCGCCCGCCCCCGGGCCGGCTTCCACGCTGAAGGCGACGCGGCGGACCTCGTGCCCGGCGGCCTCGATCGCGCGCTGGATGGGGGCGGCGTAGTTGTTCGCCAGCCAGTCCGACTGGAACCGGCTCGGGGCGTGGAAGCGCGCGGCCTCCCCGTCATGCCCCGCAAACCGCAGGGGCTGGATGAAATGGGCGTAGTTCGCCTGCCCCATGGCGCCTCGGAGCGCGTCGCGCACCGCCTCCCAGTCGAGTTCGGTCATGCCCGCTCGTACCCCGTCATCATGGGCGCGGCCGGTCCCCGAGCGCCCGTTCCCCAAATGTCGCGCCGCCGCCAGACCGCATTCGTCGGTCCGCGCCGGACGCCCGGCCGCT
The DNA here is from genome assembly GCA_963832275.1 of uncultured Alphaproteobacteria bacterium. GTDB lineage: Bacteria > Pseudomonadota > Alphaproteobacteria > Rhodobacterales > Rhodobacteraceae > Hasllibacter. Next base: position 1,324,697 of record CAWHTQ010000019.1, on the reverse strand, counting down.
TCGAAGGTCCCCGCCGGCCCGATCGGCCGGTCTGATGCCCAACGGGGCCCCGACGCGCCACGATGACGCGCGCCGTCGTCCGGGTGGCAGCCCGGTCGTCGGCAGGGCCTCGGGAACGGCCTCCGCACCCGCCCGAACGGGGCGGCGCGGGACGTGCGCCCGAGATGGGTGGCTTGCCCGGATCGGCGGCGTGGTCCCTGTCGGGCGCCGCATGTCGGAGCGCCTCTGAGGACGCTCCGTCTGCCGGGTCGGAACGGGCCCCGAGGGGGCCCCCGCCGCGCCGGTCGATCCGCCGGACCTCCTTCTGCGTGGAGGCAAACTAGCGGGCCGGATCCGCGAGTCGCAACGGATCTCTTCGGTTGACTCCGGGCCCTCCCACTCGGAATCGGACGAGCCGCTGAAATCCCGTAAGATTTATTGTGCGTCGTCTCGGCGGGGCCTCGCCGGGTGGCCGCGGCCCCCCGCCGGGCACACGAAGGAGCGCCCCGGGAGGCGCCCCTGCAACATGTCGTGCCATGCGCCCGCGGCCGGGCGCGGCGCCGGATCAGGCGATGGCGTTCACGCGGCCCGAAAGGCGCGAGACCTTCCGCGAAGCGGTGTTCTTGTGCAGCACGCCCTTGGTCACGCCGCGCATGATCTCGGGTTGCGCGGCCTTCAGGGCGGCCTCGGCCGCGGCCTTGTCGCCGGAGGCGATCGCCTCCTCCACCTTGCGCAGATAGGTGCGGATGCGCGAGCGGCGGGCCTTGTTGATGGCGAAGCGGGCCTCGTTCTGGCGGGCGCGCTTCTTGGACTGGGGGGTGTTGGCCATGCGGTCTGTCCTTCGGATCGGCGGGGCCCCTCGGGGCCGTGGAACGGGTCGGCGCGCGGTCCGGGACCGTTCCAGAACGGCGCTGGGCCGTCCGATCCGGCCTGGGCGGGCCTCACGCGCATGATCGGCGCCGCCTAGTCGGTGCGCGAGGGGGCGTCAACCTGGGACGGGGCCCGTCGCGGCGCGCCCGTGCGGCGCCCCGCAGGGGTCTACTTGTCGCGGAACTGGGGCTCGCGCTTCTCGAGGAAGGCGGCCATGCCCTCGGCCTGGTCCTCGGTGGCGAAGAGCCCGTCGAAGAGGCGCTGCTCGAAGAGGATGCCGGGGGTGAGGGGCATCTCGTCGGCGGCGTGCACCGCCTCCTTGATGGCCATGACGGCGAGCATCGACTTCTCGGTGATCTTGGTCGCCGCCGCCCGTGCCTCCTCCATCAGCTTCTTCGCCGGCACCACGCGGGAGACGAGGCCGGCGCGCTCGGCCTCCTCGGCGGTCATGAAGCGGCCCGTCAGCTGCATCTCCATCGCCTTGGCGCGGCCCACGAGGCGCGTGAGGCGCTGGGTGCCGCCGATGCCGGGCATGACGCCGAGGTTCACCTCGGGCATGCCGAACTTGGCCGAATCGGCCGCGATGGCGAAGTCGCAGAGCATCATCAGCTCGCAGCCGCCGCCCAGCGCGTAGCCCGAGACGGCGGCGATCACCGGCTTGCGGCAGCGCGCGAAGGCGGCCGGCCCCGCCTCGAACGGGCCGCCGGCGAACATCTCGGCGAAGCCGCGGTCGGCCATCTCCTTGATGTCGGCGCCGGCGGCGAAGGCCTTCTCGGAACCGGTCACGATCACGCAGCGCACCTTGGAGTCGCGTCCCGCGTCGTCGAGGGCCTGGCCGAGCTCCTCCATCAGCTGCGGGCTGAGCGCGTTGAGCGCGTCGGGCCGGTCGAGGCGGATGGTCATGATGTGGTCGTCGACGTCGACCGCGATGGTCTCGAAGGCCATGTGGACGCTCTCCCCCGGGTGCGCGTGTCGGCGGAGGGTTAGCGCCTGCGCGGGTGGGTTCAAGCTATCTCTGGCAGGACGGGCAGTAGAAGGTGGAGCGGCCGGACTGCACGATGCGCGCGATCGCGCCGCCGCAGCCCGCGGTCGGGCATGGCAGGCCCTCGCGGCCGTAGGCGGCGAATCCGTGCTGGAAGTAGCCCATCGCGCCGTCCGCCTGCCGATGGTCGCGCAGGGACGAGCCGCCCGCGGCGATGGCCTCGCGTAGGACGTCCTTGACGACGGGCACGAGCCGTTCGATCCGGGCGCGGGCGACGCGCCCGGCCTGCCGGCGGGGCGAGATGCCGGAGCGGTGCAGCGCCTCGCAGACATAGATGTTGCCCAGCCCCGCGACAATGCGCTGGTCGAGCAGCGCGGCCTTCACCGGGGTGCGCCGGCCCGTGAGGGCGCCGGCCAGGCGGGCGCCGTCGAACGCGCCGTCCAGCGGCTCTGGGCCCAGGCGGGCCAGGAGGGGGTGGGCGTGCGCGCCGTCCGTCGGCATCAAGTCGACGGCGCCGAAGCGGCGGGCGTCGTTGAGGGTGATCCGCGCGCCGCCCTCCATGTGCAGGACGAAATGGTCGTGCGCCTCGCGGGCCGGGTGATCGCGCACGAAACGGGCGAGCGGGTCCCCCGAGACGGTCATCCGGCCGCTCATGCCGAGGTGGATCAGCAGCGTCTCGCCCGTGGAGAGGTCGGCCAGGAGGTACTTGGATCGGCGGCGCAGGGCGAGGACGCGCGCGCCCTCAAGCCGCTCCGCCAGGCGCGGGGGGAAGGGCCAGCGCAGGCCGTCGCGGCGGACCTCGGCGCGCTCGATCGCGCGGCCGATCATGACCGGCGCGAGGCCCGCGCGCACCGTCTCGACCTCGGGCAGTTCGGGCATCGCGCTTTCCGTCTCCTCGCCGGGACCTATAAGAAGGGGGTCCGCCCCGCCGCCGGCAAGACCCCGTCCCGCCCCGTCCCCGCCCCGTCCCCGAAGGCTCCCGCATGACCGACAAGACGACCCATTTCGGCGCCCGCACGGTGGCCGAGGACGAGAAGGCCGGACTGGTGCACGGGGTCTTCACGTCGGTGGCCTCGCGCTACGACGTCATGAACGACGTGATGTCGGGCGGGGTGCACCGCCTCTGGAAGGACGCGATGATGGACTGGCTGGCGCCCCGGGACGGGCAGCGCCTGCTGGACGTGGCCGGCGGGACCGGGGACGTGGCGTTCCGCTTCCTGCGCCGGGCGCCGCGCGCCGAGGCCGTGGTGCTGGACCTGACCGAGCCGATGCTCGCCGAGGGGCGGAGACGGGCGGAGGCGGCATCTCTCGAGGGCCGGCTGGAGTGGATCGCGGGCGACGCGATGGCCCTGCCCTTCGAGGATGCGAGCTTCGACCGCTACGCGATCAGCTTCGGCATCCGCAACGTCACCCGGATCGGGGACGCGCTGTCCGAGGCTCACCGCGTGCTGCGGCCCGGCGGGCGGATGATGGTGCTCGAGTTCAGCCAGCTCCCGAACCCCATGCTGCAGCGGGCCTACGACCTCTACTCGTTCAACGTGATCCCTCGGATGGGGCAGGCGATCGCGGGGGACCGCGAGAGTTACCAGTACCTGGTGGAGAGCATCCGCAACTTCCCCGATCAGGAGCGCTTCAAGGGGATGATCGAGGCCGCCGGGTTCGAGCAGGTACGCTACCGGAACATGACGCAGGGCATCGCGGCGCTGCATTCGGGGTGGAAGCTCTAGGTGCGCGGCCCGCACAACATCGTCCGCCTGATCCGCACCGGCGCCACGCTGGAGCGGACCGGGGCGATGACGGTGATCCTCGACGCGTTCGAGGCGCCGGCGCTGGTGCGCGGCGTGCTGCGCGCCCTGGCCGCGCCCTTCGCGTGGCTGGGCTATGCGGGGGATCCCTCGATGCCGCCGGTTCCGCGCGCGCTGACGGTGCTGGGACCGGCCTACATCAAGTTCGGGCAGATCCTGAGCACGCGGCCCGACGTGATCGGCGAGGACCTGGCGACGCAGATGCGCGTCCTGCAGGACGAGCTGCCCCCTTTCCCGACCGCCGAGGCCCGCCGCACGGTCGAGGCTGAGCTCGGCGCGCCGGTGGACGCGCTCTTCTCGGAGTTCTCCGAGCCGGTCGCCGCGGCCTCCATCGCGCAGGTGCACCGCGCCCGCCTGGTCGGCACCGGCGAGGCGGTGGCGGTCAAGGTCCTGCGCCCCGGGATCGAGCGCGCCTTCCGGCGCGATGTCGACGCGTTCTACCTCGCCGCGAGGATCGTCTCCTGGCTCGCCCCGCAGGCGCGGCGCCTGCGCCCGATGGACGTGGTCGCCCATTTCGACGGCGTGGTGCAGGGCGAGCTCGACCTGCGGCTGGAGGTCAGCGCGGGCGCGGAGTTCGCAGACTATACCAAGCGCGACGAGGGCTTCCGCCTGCCCAAGGTGCACTGGTTCCTCTCCTCACGGCGGGTGATGACCCAAGGCTGGGTCGAGGGGATCGGAGCGGGCGACATCGACGCGATCGTGGCGGCGGGCCACGACCGGCACGCGCTTGGCGAGCGGGTGCTGCGCCTGTTCCTCCAGCACGCGCTGCGCGACGGCTACTTCCACGCCGACATGCATCAGGGGAACCTCAAGATCGGGCCGGAGGGCGACATCGTCGCCTTCGACTTCGGGATCATGGGCCGGCTCGACGAGTACACCCGCCGGGTCTACGCCGAGATCATCTTCGGCTTCATCCGCCGCGACTACCGGCGCGTGGCCGAGGTCCATTTCGAGGCCGGCTACGTCCCCCCCGGCCGCGACATCGACGCCTTCGCGCAGGCGCTGCGCTCGGTCGGGGAGCCGATCTTCGGCATGGACGCGTCCCGCATCTCCATGGGACGGCTCCTGAGCTACCTCTTCGAGGTGACCGAGCGCTTCGGGATGGAGACGCGCACCGAGCTGATCCTGCTGCAGCGCACGATGGTCGTGGTCGAGGGCGTCTCACGCTCCCTCAACCCGCAGATCAACATCTGGTCCGTCGCCCAGCCGGTCGTCGCCGAGTACGTCCGGCAGAACGTGGGTCCGCAGGCCCTGGCCCGGGACCTCGCCCGCACGGCGCGGGTGCTGGCCCGCTTCGGCCCGCGCCTGCCGGCCCTCGCCGAGCGCGCCCTGATCGACGCGCGCCGGACCTCGGACGCGGCGCGCGAGCTGGAGGACGGGGCCCCCTGGCATCCGGCCTTGTGGATGGCCTTCGGCGCCGCCCTCACCGGGGCGGGCGTGCTCCTCGCGGCGGCGATCGTCGCCGCGTTCTAGGCAAGCGTCACGGACGCGCCACTTGCCCGTCATCCGCGGGTCGCGCGGGTCGGGCATCCGGCAGGCGCCGCCCCATCCAGGAGGACCCGCGATGACTCCGCTATCGCCTGCCACCTTCGTCCTCGACTGCCTGTTCGCTCCCGCCGAACATGGCTTCGTGCGCACGGCCCTTCGCCTGGGGACCCGTGTCCCCCGCACGGCGACGTCGGGGCGTCCCGCCGGCTAGCCCCCGCGCCGCCGGCCGAACAGCTCCAGCCGGTGGTCGACCATGTCGTAGCCGAGCTCGCGTGCGATCTCGGCCTGCAGCGCCTCGATCCGGTCGTCTCGGAACTCCACGACCTCGCCAGTCTCGACGTCGATCAGGTGGTCGTGATGCGGCGCGTCGCCCAGCTCGTAGCGCGCCGCCCCCGACCCGCCGCCATCAAACGCATGACGGTCCAGCAGGCCCTCCCGCTCCAGGACGCCCAGCGTACGGTATACGGTCGCCAGGCTCACCGAGGGCTCGGCCCGGCGGGCCCGCGAATGGACCTCCGCGGCGCCGGGATGGTCGCCCCCCGAGGCCAGGGCGCGCAGGATCGCGGCGCGCTGCCGCGTGAGGCGCACGCCCGCCTCGCGCAGGCCGCGCTCAAGACGCTCGATCCGCCGCGTCCGTCCCGATGCGTCCTCGTCCGCCATCCCGCCTCCGCCGCTCGCAACTGACCTGCCACGGTTGAGAACGCCTCGCAACTGGCTTGACCGGGGGCGGGCGCGGGATATATCGCCGATGAGTTGCGAAGGTCTCGCAACTGTCCTCGGGAGACGACGACCTTGCGTGCCACCCTCGTCGCCGCCGCGCTCGCCGCCGCCGCGGCAAACCCCGCAATAGCCGAGATCAAGGTCGCCACGACCTTCACCGTCATCGCCGACATGGCCCGTCAGGTCGCCGGCGAGCACGCCGAGGTCGTCTCCATCACCAGGCCGGGGGCCGAGATCCACGGCTACCAGCCCACACCTCGGGACATCGTCGGGCTTCGGGACGCGGACCTCCTCCTGCGCAACGGGATGAACCTCGAACTCTGGTTCGAGCAGTTCCTGGCGAACCTCGGCGACGTGCCCTCGGCCACGCTCTCGGACGGGGTCGAGCCGATCGCGATCTCCAGCGGCGGCTACGAGGGTCAGCCGAACCCGCACGCCTGGATGTCGCCGAGCTCGGCCGTGGTCTACGTGGACAACATCGCCGCCGCCCTGTCCGGCGTCGATCCCGAGAACGCCGCCGCCTACGCGGCCAACGCAGAGGCCTACAAGTCCGAGATCGCCGCCGCGCTCGGCCCGCTGATCGCCGCCGTGGCCCAGGTGCCGGAGGACGCGCGCTGGCTGGTGACCTGCGAGGGCGCCTTCAGCTATCTCGCGCGCGACCTCGGCCTGCGGGAGGTCTACCTCTGGCCGATCAACGCCGACGCGACCGGCACGCCCCAGCAGGTCCGTCGCGTGATCGACGCCGTGCGCGAGCACGACGTGCCGGCCGTCTTCTGCGAGAGCACCGTGAACACCGACCCGGCCGAGCAGATCGCCCGCGAGACCGGCGCGCGCTATGGCGGCGTGCTCTACGTCGACTCGCTGTCGGAGGCGGACGGCCCGGTGCCCACCTATCTCGACCTGCTTCGGGTCACCACGCAGGTGGTCGTGGACGGCCTGACCGCCGAGTGAGGGACCTGCCGACAGCCGAGATCGGCCTGCGCGCGGACGGCGTCACCGTCGCCTACCGCAACGGGACGGTCGCGCTGCGCGATGCCAGCTTCGAGATCCCGACCCACACGATCACCGCGCTCGTGGGGGTGAACGGCGCGGGCAAGTCCACGCTCTTCAAGGCGATCATGGGCCTGCTGCCGGCCGCGTCCGGGCGGATCGAGGTGCTCGGCCGCCCGGTGAAGGCCGCCTTGAAGGCCGGCCTCGTGGCCTACGTGCCCCAGGCCGAGGAGGTCGACTGGTCCTTCCCCGTCCTGGTCGAGGACGTCGTGATGATGGGGCGCTACGGGCGCATGGGACTTCTGCGCCTGGCCGCGCAGGCCGACAAGGAGGCCGTGACCACCGCTCTCGAGCGCGTCGGCATGACCGCCTATCGCCACCGGCAGATCGGGGAGCTCTCGGGCGGACAGAGGAAGCGCGTCTTCCTCGCGCGCGCGCTGGCGCAGGAGGGGCGCGTGATCCTCCTCGACGAGCCGTTCACCGGCGTCGACGTCGCGACCGAGGACGCGATCGTGGGCCTCATGCGCGAGATGCGCGCCGAGGGGCGGGTGATGCTGGTGAGCACCCACAACCTCGGCTCGGTGCCCGAATTCTGCGACCGCACCGTGTTCGTCAAAGGCACCGTGATCGCCCACGGCCCGACCGAGACGACCTTCACCCGCGCCAACCTGGAGCGGGCCTTCGGGGGCGTGCTGCGCCATTTCGTGCTGGGGGGCGACGACCTCCACGACGACGAGGACGCGCGGCAGGTCACGATCCTGACCGACGACGAGCGGCCCTTCGTCCTCTACGACGGCCTGCCCCATCCGCGGCGCCCCGAGGATGCCGAATGATCCTCCTGGAGCCCTTCGGCTACGGCTACATGGTCAACGCGATGTGGGTCTCGGCCATGGTCGGCGCGCTCTGCGCGTTCCTGTCGGCCTACCTGATGCTCAAGGGCTGGTCCTTGATCGGCGACGCGCTCTCCCACTCCATCGTGCCCGGCGTCGCGGGCGCCTACCTCCTGGGCCTGCCCTTCGCGCTCGGCGCGTTCCTCTCCGGCGGGCTGGCGGCCGGCGCGATGCTGTTCCTCAACGCGCGCACCGGGCTCAAGGAGGACGCGATCATCGGGATCATCTTCACCTCCTTCTTCGGGCTGGGCCTGTTCATGGCCTCCCTCTCGCCCACCTCCATCGACATCCAGACCATCACCCTGGGCAACATCCTGGCCATCACCCCGGGCGACACGGCGCAGCTCGCGATCATCGGCGCGGTGTCGCTGACCGTCCTGACGGTCCTCTGGCGCGACCTGATGGTGACCTTCTTCGACGAGAGCCACGCCCGGTCCATCGGCCTGAACACCGCGGCGCTGCGCCTGGTCTTCTTCACCCTCCTGGCCGCGTCCTGCGTGGCGGCGCTCCAGACGGTGGGCGCGTTCCTGGTGATCGCGATGGTCGTGACGCCGGGGGCGACGGCGTACCTCCTGACCGACCGGTTCGGGCGGCTCCTGATCCTGTCGGTCGGCATCGGGGCGGGGACATCCTTCGCGGGGGCCTATCTGAGCTACTTCCTGGACGGGGCGACCGGCGGCGTGATCGTCGTGCTCCAGACCCTGATCTTCCTGGCCGCCTTCGCCTTCGCCCCGCGGCACGGCTGGCTCGCGTCGCGGCGCCGGGCGCGGGCGGCATGACGTTCGACCCGCTCCTGCCGTTCGAGTTCGCGTTCATGCGCAACGCGTTCTGGATCATGCTTCTCCTGGCGCCGCCCATGGCCCTGCTGTCGTGCTTCCTGGTGCTCAAGGGCTGGTCCCTGATGGGCGACGCGGTCAGCCACGCGGTCCTGCCCGGGATCGTGATCGCCTACGTGGCCGGACTGCCGCTCCTGCTCGGCGCGTTCGGCGCCGGGATGCTCTGCGCCGTCGCCACGGGCTGGCTGGCCGAGAACAGCCGGGTCAAGCGCGACACCGTCATGGGCGTCGTGTTCTCGGGCATGTTCGGGCTGGGCCTCGTCCTCTACGTCTGGACGCCGACGGACGTGCATCTCGACCACATCCTCTTCGGGAACCTCCTCGGCGTGGGCGCCGGCGACCTCTGGACCGCGGGCCTGATCGGCGCGGGGCTGACGATCGTCCTCCTGGTCAAATGGCGCGACCTGATGCTGCACGCGTTCGACCCGGTGCAGGCGCGGGCCATGGGCCTGCCGGTCACCTTGCTGCACTACGGGCTGCTGGCGGCGATCTCGCTGGCGGTCGTGGCGGCGCTCAAGGCGGTGGGCATCATCCTCGCCATCGGTCTGCTGATCGCGCCGGGCGCCATCGCCTTCCTCGTGACGCGCAGCTTCGGGGCGATGCTGGTCGCCTCGGTGGCGGTGACGGCCGCCGCGGGGGTCTTGGGCATCTGGCTGAGCTTCTGGATCGACTCGGCGCCGGCGCCGACGATCGTCCTGGCGCTGTCGGCCGCGTTCCTGGCGGCCTTCGCGCGCGCCGCGCGCCGCGCCCGCATGGCGCCGGCCTAGCCCAGGGCCCGGCGGGCGGCGCGCACCACCTCCGCGATGGGCCGTGCGCCATCGAGCACGATGCCCTCCCCCTCCGCCCAGGGCTCGGCGGCGGCGAGCTGGCTGTCCAGGAGGGCCGCCGGCATGAAGTGGTCCCGCCTCACCATCCGCGCGGCCAGAATCTCACGCGGCACCTCCAACTTGAGGAACCTCAGAGGGACGAGACCCCCGCGCAGCCGGTCCCGGTGCGCCCGCCGCAGCGCCGAACAGGCGACGACCGACGGCCCCGCCGCCCGCGCCGCGGCGACCAGCGCGTCGAGCCAGGGCACCCGCATCGCGTCCGTGAGCGGCCGCCCGGCCGCCATCCGCGCGACGTTCTCGGGCGGGTGATGGTCGTCCCCCTCCACGAAGGGCACGCCCAGCGCCTCCGCCAGGGCGGCGCCCACGGCGGATTTCCCGCTGCCCGACACGCCCGCGATCACCGTCCAGCCCCGCATCCGCTTCCCCCCGCCGCGCCGCGCGGCTAGTCCGGCCCGATGGACGACCTCGCCGCCGGGATCGCCGCGGCGATCCGCATGATACTAGCCCTCGACCCCGAGCTGATCGAGATCTCGGCCCGCTCGCTCCTGGTCAGCGGCGCGGCGACGCTGATCGCCTGCGCGCTCGGCCTGCCCCTGGGGGCCTGGCTCGCGATCCGCCGGTTCCGCGCGCGCCGGGCGGTGATCGCGGGACTCAACGCGCTCATGGGCCTGCCGCCGGTGGCGGTGGGGCTGCTCGTGTACCTGATGCTCTCGCGCGGCGGACCACTTGGCGTGCTCGGCCTCCTCTACACCCCCGCGGCGATGGTCGCGGCGCAGGTGGTCATCGTCACCCCGCTCGTGGCCTCCATCGCGCACCAGGCGATGCGCGACCTCTGGGCGGAGTACCACGACCTCCTGATCGCGATGAACGCCTCCCCCGCGCAGCGCGTCGCGGCGCTCCTCCTCGACGGCCGCCGGGCGCTCCTGGTCGCGGCGCTCGCGGGGTTCGGGCGCGCGGTGGGCGAAGTCGGCGCGATCATGATCGTGGGCGGCAACATCGACGGGGCGACGCGCGTCCTGACCACCGCCATCGCGCTGGAGACCGGACGCGGCGACTTCGCGCTCGCGATGGGCCTCGGCCTCGTGCTCGTCGCGCTCTCCCTAGGGGTCAGCGGCGCGGCGCACTGGGCGCTGCGCACCGAGCGGCGCGGCCGATGGTGAGCGTCCTCCCGCTCCGGATCGAGGGCGCCTGCGTGCGCCGGGGCGGGGCGCGCCTGATCGGGCCGGTGGATCTCGTCCTGGACGGGCCGGGGGTCACGGCCGTGATCGGCCCGAACGGATCCGGGAAGACCACGCTCCTGCGCCTGATGCACGGGCTGGCGCGGCCCGCGGAGGGGCGCGCCGCGTGGGCCCTGCCGGAGAACGAGGCCCGCCGCGCGCGGGCCTTCGTCTTCCAGCGGCCGGTGATGCTGCGCCGCTCGGTCGCGGCGAACCTGGCCTTCCCGCTCCGCCTCGCGCGCCGGCCCTCGGCGGAGGTGCGCGCCCGCGTCGCCGCCGCCGCCGCCCGGTTCGACCTGGGCGCCCTGATGGGCCAGCGCGCGGCGACCCTCTCGGGCGGCGAGGCGCAGCGCCTGGCCCTGGCCCGCGCCCTGATCGGGACGCCGCGGGTCCTGATCGCCGACGAGCCGACCGCCTCACTGGACGGCCGCGCGACCGCGCAGGTCGAGGGGCACCTGGCGGAGGAGGCCGCGCGGGGCACCCGCCTGATCCTGGCCACGCACGACATGGGCCAGGCGCGGCGCCTTGCCCGCGAGGTCGTCTTCCTGCTCCATGGCCGGGTGCACGAGGCCGGGCCGGCCGCGGACTTCTTCGCAGGGCCCCGCACGCCGCAGGCCGCCGCGTTCCTGAGGGGGGACATCGTCGAATGATCCGCGCGATCCTCCTCGCCCTCCTGCCGCTGACCGCCTCTGCCGAGACGATGCGCATGGCGGTCACGACCTCGTTCGAGAGCTCGGGCCTCGCGGACGTGCTCCTGCCGGCCATCGAGGCCGACACCGGGATCGAGCTGCGCCTCCTCGTGGTCGGCACGGGGCAAGCGCTGCGCCTGGGCGCGGCGGGGGATGTCGACGCGGTCCTGGTGCACGCCCGCGCGGCCGAGGAGGCGTTCGTCGCCGCCGGACACGCGCCCCATCGGCGCGAGATCATGTGGAACGATTTCGTCCTGATCGGCCCGGCGGACGACCCCGCCGGCGCCGGGGACGCGGCGGACGCGGCGGGGGCCCTCGCCGCCATCGCCCGCGCCCAGGCTCCCTTCGTCAGCCGGGGCGACGACAGCGGCACGCACCTGGCGGAGCTGGCGATCTGGCGCCGGGCGGACCTGGACCCCGCGGGATTCGGCGGGTGGTACCGCGCGATCGGCGCGGGGATGGGCGCGGCCCTCAACGCCGCGGGCGGGATGGGCGCCTACGTCCTGTCGGACCGGGGAAGCTGGCTCGCCGGCCCCCGCGCCGGACTCGCCATCGCGTTCGAAGGCGACCCGGCGCTGCGCAACCAGTACGCCTACCTGCCCGTCGATCGGGGCCGCGGGCCGCACGTGGCCGCGGGCGCCGCCGCGCGGCTGGAGGACTGGCTGACCGGACCGCGGGCGCGCGCCCTGATCGACGGCTACCGCGTGGGAGGCGAGCGCCTCTTCACCTGGGGCGGATCGCCCTAGGCGAGCCCGTCCGCGACAAGGCGGGCCGCGAGGTCGATGAAGGCCTTCGCTTGCGGCGAATCCGGGGCGGAGGCGACGATCGGGGTGCCCGCGTCGGAGGAGGTGCGGATCGCGAGGTGGAGGGGGATCTCCGCCAGCAGCGGCGCGCCCAGGCGCTCGGCCTCGCGGGCCACGCCGCCATGACCGAAGATGTGCTCCTCATGCCCGCACGCGCTGCAGACATGCGTGCTCATGTTCTCGATCAGGCCGATGATCGGCACCTTGAGGCGGGCGAAGAGGTCTATGCCCTTGCGCGCGTCCAGGAGGGCCACGTCCTGCGGGGTGGAGACGATTATGGCGCCGGTGACGGCGAACTTCTGGCTCAGGGTCATCTGCACGTCGCCGGTGCCCGGCGGCAGGTCGACGATGAGCACGTCGAGCCCGCCCCATTCGACCTGGAGGAGCATCTGCTGGAGCGCGCTCATCAGCATCGGGCCGCGCCAGATCACGGCCTGTCCCTCCTCGGTCATCAGGCCCATCGACATGGCGGTAACCCCATGGTTGCGCATGGGGATTATCGTCTTGCCGTCGGGGGAGGCGGGGCGGCCGGAGAGGCCGAGCATCCGGGGCTGCGAGGGGCCGTAGACGTCCGCGTCGAGGAGGCCGACGCGGCGGCCCGCGGCGGCCAGGGCGACCGCGAGGTTGGCGGCGACCGTGGACTTGCCGACCCCGCCCTTCCCGCTGGCGACGGCGACGATGCGGTCGACGCCCGGCACGGGCTGCGGGCCGGCGGGCGCGGCGGGCTTCCTCGGGGCCAGGTCGGGGGGCGGCTTGGCGCTGTGGGCGGTCATCATGACGGACACGTCATCGAGCCCGTCCAATGACTTGAGCGCGGCCTCGGCGGCGTCGCGGACGGGCCTGAGGCGTCCGGCCTCGGCCGGATCCACCTCCATCACGAAGCGGGCCGAGCCCTCCCCGACCTGGAGCGCGCGCACGAGGCCGGCGGTCACGATGTCGCGCCCGTCGGGGAGCGCGATGCGGCCGAGCGCGGCGAGGACGGCCTCCTTGGTGGGGGTGGGCATGGCGATCCTCCGGGCGTGGCGCGGGAGCACATGGACCCAGGCACGGGCGATGCACAACCGATGCACAATCCATGCACATGGCATACATACGCGATCCGCGCACAGATGACGTGCCGAGGTCGCGCTTTCGTGCGCGCGGGCGGTGACGCATATGGGCAAGGAGCGGCGCCGGCGCGCCGGACGAGACGAACGGCTCCGGCATTGCCGGGCGACGAGATCGGAGACATCGCCATGCTGACCCAGATCGAAGGCCTGCACCACGTCACCTCCATCGCCTCGGACGCGGCGGCGACGGACGCGTTCCACCGCCGCGCGCTCGGCCTGCGCCGGGTCAAGAAGACGGTGAACTTCGACGCGCCCGAGGTCTACCACCTCTATTACGGCGACGGCGCCGGCACGCCGGGCAGCGTCGCGACCTACTTCCCCTTCCCCGGCGCCCGCCCGGCCCCGAGGGGCACCGGCGAGGTCGGGACCGTGACCTACGCCGTGCCCGAGGGCGCCGCTCGGATGGTGGGCCGATCGGCTGGACGGCGCGGCCGAGGAGACGGCGTTCGGGGAGCGGCGGCTGGCCTTCGACGGTCCGGACGGCGAGCGGCTGGCCCTGGTCGAGCGCGACGGAGACGGGCGCGCCCCCTGGGCCGCCGAGGTGCCGGCCGACCGTGCGATCCGCGGCTTCGACGGCGCGCACATGCGCGTGGCGGACGCGGCGGGGACGGACGAGCTGCTGCGGTTCATGGGCTTTGAGGCGACCGGGACCGACGGCGCGACGACGCGCTACGCGGTGGGCGGCGGGGCCGGCGGGGGCGCGGGCCGGATCGACGTGGAGGTCCTGCCGGGCGCGCCGGCCGCGGGCCAGGGCGCGGGCAGCGTGCACCACATCGCCTTCGCGGTGGCGAATCGGGCGCGGCAGCTCGAGGTTCGCGAGGCCCTGCTGGACACCGGGTATCAGGTCACGCCGGTGATCGACCGCGACTATTTCTGGGCGATCTACTTCCGCACCCCGGGGGGCGTCCTGTTCGAGGTGGCGACCGACGAGCCCGGCTTCGGCCGTGACGAGGACCCGGACCGCCTGGGCGAGGCCCTCAAGCTGCCGGCCCAGCACGAGCACCTGCGCGGCGCGATCGAGCGGCGCCTGGCGCCGCTGGACTGACCGGGCGGACCTCCGCCGCCCGCGCGCCCTCGTCCCCCGAGGCGGCGCGGGCGGTGCTAGGGTGCAGGGGCAGGAGGTGCCCGACATGGACAAGCCAGTCATGCACAGGCCAGACGGCCATGGGGACGTATCGCCATACCTCATCGTCGCGGACGCGCAGGCGGTGCTCGACTTCCTCGATGCGGTGTTCGCGGCGCCGGCGCTGCGGATCGAGCGGGCGCCGGACGGCCGGATCGAGCATGCCGAGGCGCGGGTCGGCGACGGCGTGGTGATGATGGGCGAGGCGCCGGGCGGCGGCGGCGCGCATGTCCACGTCTACGTGGCGGACCCCGAGGCGGCGTTCGCCCGCGCGCTGGCGGCCGGCGGCACGCAGGTGCAGCCCCTGGAGCGCCATGGCGACGGCGACCTGCGCGGCGGGGTGGCCGACGGGCACGGCACGACCTGGTGGATCGCGCGCACGGACGATCCCGTGGCGGCCGGCGAGGCCGCGCCCTAGACGCCGACGCCCTTCATGCCTTCGGGCGTGTAGCGCGCGCCGGTGGGCGCGGGCACGGCGGCGTCGAGGCGGGCGAGGTCTTCGGGGGCGAGGGCCACGCCGAGGGCGGCGGCGTTCTCCTCGAGCCAGCGCACGCGCTTGGTGCCGGGGATGGGGACGACGTCCTCGCCCTGCGCCAGCACCCAGGCGAGGGCGAGCTGCGCGGGCGTGCAGGACTTCTCCTCGGCCACGGCGCGGATCGCCTCGACGATGGCCGCGTTGGCGGCCATCGCGTCGTCCGTGAAGCGGGGGTTGGCCTTGCGGAAGTCGTCGTCGGCGAGGTCCGCGTTGGCGGTGATGGAGCCGGTGAGGAAGCCCCGGCCGAGGGGGGAGTAGGGGACGAATCCGGCGCCGACCTCGCGCGCGGCGTCCAGCACGCCGCCGCGCTCCGGGTCGCGGGTCCAGAGGGACCATTCGGACTGCACGGCGGCGACGGGGTGGATCGCGGCGGCCCGGCGGAGCGTGGCGGCGGCCGGCTCGCAGAGCCCGACATGGGCGACGAGCCCCTCCTCGACGAGGCGGGAGAGGGCGCCCATCGTGTCCTCCACCGGGCGCGCCGGATCGAGGCGGTGGACGTAGTAGAGGTCGATCCGCTCGATGCCGAGGCGGCGCAGGGACGCCTCGCAGGCGGCGCGGGCGTATTCGGGCGCGTTGTCGATGGTGCGCGCGTAGCCGGTGCCCTGACGGCGGATGGCGAACTTGGTCGCGATGGTCACGGCCTCGCGGCCGCGCTCGCGCACGAAGCGGCCCAGCAGCTCCTCGTTGGCGCCCGCTCCGTAGATGTCGGCCGTGTCGAGGAAGGTCACGCCGAGGTCGACGGCGCGGTGGAGCGTGGCCATCGCCTCGGCCGGGTCGGGCGCGCCGTAGAACTCGGACATGCCCATGCAGCCGAGGCCCATGGCGGGCACCTCCAGCGCGCCGAGGCGGCGGGAGGGGATCGGGACCGGGGATGGCGGGCATGGCGGGGCTCCTCGGGTCAGTCCGTGACGGGGATGCCGAAGCGCGCCGCGTCGGGGGCGGCGGAGCGCAGGCGGATATAGCCCAGGACGCGCCCGCCCCGGTCGGGGTCGAAGATCAGGATCTCGCCCTCGTAGGTGTGGAAGGCGGTGAGCGCGTCGATGACGTCGTAATGGGTGATCACGAGGAGGGGGCCGGCCTGATCGCCCTCCTGGGGGCCGTCCCAGGCCATGAGGCGCTCGCGCAGGGCGGCGATCTCGGCGCCGGGGTCCTCGGCCAGGGGGTTGGCGGCGGCGAGGGCCTCGACCGGGCAGGGCGGCGCCGTGATCGGGGTCGATCAGCGCGAAGCCCTCGGTCAGGAGGTCCGCGGTGTCCCGGGCGCGGCAGAACTCGGAGCGCAGGATCCGGCCGGGGCGCAGGCCGTTGCCGGACATCAGGATGCCCATGGAGCGCATCTGGTCGCGGCCGAGGCCGGTCATGATGCGCTGGGCGGCGCAGTTGCCGGAGGCGGCGCCGGGGGCGTCGGCGCGGGAGGGGTCCGTGGGGCCGGCGCGCATGAGGAAGACGAGGTCGTCGTCGAAGATCTCGTCCACGATCTGGAAGGGCTCGAAGCGCAGGGTCTCGCGCATCGCCTCGGGGGCGGCGTCGGGGACGGGGCTCGGCGCGGCGCGCATGACGATCTCGAGGTCCATGCTCATCTCGCCCTCGTGGGCGGAGAGCTGGCGCACGGCGGCGCCCATGGCCTCGGGGGTGGCGGGCGCCTCGCGGGCGAGGCCCTGTGCCATGGACTCGAAGGTGGGGGCGGCCTCCTGCGCCAGGGCGGGCGCGGCGGCCAGGAGGAGGACGGCGGGCGGCGGTCCCGGCGCGGATCATTGCGAGGTCTCCCCGGGGTTGGTGGCGGTGTCGCCGGGCTGGAAGTGCCCCTCGTCCGGGGCGGCGGAGCGCAGGCGCAGGTAGCCCAGGACGCGGCCGGACTGCTTGGGGTCCACGATCAGGGCCTCGCCCTCGTAGACGTGGAACTCGGTGATCTCGGCGATGTTCGTGAAATGGCTGATCATCAGGAGGGGGCCGCCCGGGTCGCCCTCCTCGGGGCCGTCCCAGGCCAGGATCGTCTCGCGCATGTCCGTGACGTCCGGCGCGCCCTGCAGGGACAGCAGGAGGTTGAGCCCGGGATCGGTCTCGACCGGGACGGCCTGCGCATAGGCGGGGTCGACGAGCTCGAACCCCTCGAGGATGCGATCCTTGGTCTGCTGGTTGCGGCACCATTCGGAGACCATCACCTTGCCCGGACGCAGGCCGTTGCCGGCCATCAGGATGCCGAGCGAGCGCATGCGCTCCTCGCCCAGGGGCGTCATGATGCGCTGGTTGGCGCAATCGGTGGGGGCCACGTCCTTGACGTCGCGCTTGGACCAGTCGGTCGGGCCGTGGCGCATCAGCAGGACGAGGTCGTCGCGCACCAGCTCGCCGACGATGTCGTAGGGCTCGAACTGGAGCGAATCGTCGAGCGCCTCGGGAGAGACGTCCTGCGCGCCCGAGGGGGAGCGGCGCAGGACCAGCTCGATGTCGGCGACCATCTCGCCCATCTCGTCGGTGAGGCGGTTGATGCCGGCGCCCATCTCGGCGGCGGAGAAGAGCGGGTCGACGCCCAGAGCGGGGTGGCGCTCGGCCTCCTGCGCCGCGGCGGGGGCGGCGATGAGCAGGGCCGCCGCGAGGAGGGGGAGGAGGGCTGAGGATCGCATCGTCGGTCTCCGGGTGTGTCGCAGCGGAATGGTCGGCTCGGGGTCATGTGGGGTGCGGCGGCCCGGTCTCCAGGCCCCCCGGCGGCGTTCCGCGCGATAACCGCGCGCGGGAGGATGTGCATGGGCGCACGCGGGCGGCCGGCGGCGCGGGCACGTCAGGACGCCGGGACGGGCGCGGGGCCGAGGGCGGGATCGTCCCAGGCGGCCCTGGCGGCGGCGATGGCGGCGGCGGGATCGGCGCCGCCATCCGGCACGGCGAGGTTGTAGATCGCGTCGCCCCGGTTGGCGGTGGCGAGGTGCGAGCGGCCGATCACGATCCCGTCCCGGCGGGCGCGCACCGGCTCCTCGCCCCGGCCGAACGGATCGCCGACGGTGGCGAGCACGTCGCCCTCCGCCACGACGTCGCCCAGGACGGCGCGGTGGCGGACCATCCCACCCTGGGGCGCGCGTTCCCAGCCGCCGCGGGCGAGCCAGGCGGGCGGGCGCGGCGCCGGCCCGGACGCGATCATGCCGACCGCGCGCATCACGCCGAGGCAGCCGGCGAGCCCGGCGCGCACGGCCTCCTCGTCCAGGCGCAGGGCCTCGCCGCCCTCGTAGAGGAGGATCGGCACGTCCTGCGCCCCCGCGCGCAGGGACCCGTCCGGCGCCGGGCCGGCCAGGACGACGGGCGCGCCGAAGGCGGCCGCGAGGGCGCGGGTCTCGGCGCCGTCGTCGGCGAGGCGGAGCTGCGGCAGGTTGGCGCGGTGGCGCGCGCCCGTGTGCAGGTCGATCCCGAGGTCGGCGCGCTCGACGACCTCGGTCAGGAAGAGGCGCGCGAGCTGCGCGGCGAGCGAGCCGCCGGCGGAGCCCGGGAAGCTGCGGTTGAGGTCGCGCCGGTCGGGCAGGTAGCGCTCGTTCGACACGAAGCCGAAGGCGTTGACCACCGGCACCGCGAGGAGCGTGCCGGCCATGCCGTCCAGCGCCGGGTGGCGCAGGAGGCGGCGGATCACCTCGGTGCCGACGACCTCGTCGCCGTGGAGCGCGGCCGAGACGAAGAGCGTGCGCCCCGGCCGCTCGCCCCGCTGCGCGATGACGGTGAGGTTGACGGGCGCGTGGCTGGCCAGGACCGCGACGGGCAGGTCGACCTCCACCCGGCGGCCGGGCGCGAGGGTGGCGCCCCCGATGGTCTGCTCCTTCGTCACCCGCCCGCCGAGACGGGCGCCTCGCGCCGCGGCGCGCGCGGGCCGGTCGCCTGGTTCTCGAGGAACGCGACGATGGCGCCGGCGACGTCGATGCCGGTGGAGGTCTCCACCCCCTCCAGGCCGGGGGAGGAGTTGACCTCCATGATGACGGGGCCGCGGGCGGACGGCAGCATGTCGACGCCGCACACGTTCAGGCCCAGCGCCTGCGCGGCGCGCACGGCGGTGGATCGCTCGTCGTCGGAGAGCTCGTGGGGCTCGGCGCCGCCGCCGCGATGCAGGTTGGAGCGGAAGTCCCCGTCGGCGCCGGTGCGCTTCATGGCGGCGACGGCGCGGCCGCCGACGACGATGACGCGGATGTCGGAATTGCCCGCCTCCTCGATGAACTCCTGGATGAGGATGTTCACGTCCTGGGCGCGGAACGCCTCGATCACCGACCTGGCGCTGCGCTCGAACTCGACGATGCCGACGCCCAGGCCCTGCGTGCCCTCCAGCGACTTGATGATCGCGGGCGCGCCGCCGACATGGGCGAGCGCCTCCTCCACCAGCGAGGAGGAGTGCGCGATGGCGGTGCGCGGCATGCCCAGGCCCTCCCCGGCGAGGACCTGGAGGGAGCGGAGCTTGTCGCGCGAGCGCTCGATGGCGATGGAGCCGTTGAGCGTCCAGGTGCCCATGAGCTCGAACTGGCGCAGGACGGCGGTGCCGTAATAGGTGACCGATACGCCGATCCGGGGGATGACGGCGTCGATCCCCGTCACCGGCTCGCGGCCCAGGGTGAGGGACGGGCCGCCCTCCGCCACGTCGATGACGAAGCGCAGCGTGTCCATCGGCACGATGTCATGGCCCCGCGCCTGCGCCGCCTCGATCAGGCGGCGGGAGGAATAGAGGCGCGCGTCGCGCGTCATGAGGGCGATCTTCATCGTGGGGACATCCTCGGCCGGGCCCGACGGGGGCCGCGGGATCGCTCGCCAACGCGGTGGGCGGGCGGGCCGTTCCCCGCGGCGGAACCCGGGCCGCGCGGCCCGGGTTCGCCAGATGATGACTTGCATCGACCCGTCCATGATCGCAAACGATCCCCCCAAGACATCGCAGAACACCATCGGAGGCCGCCCATGAAAGCGCCGTCCCGGGCCGCCCGCGCCCGTCTTGCCGACCTGGCCCGATCCCGCCTCGCGATCGAGGCCGTCACCCCGGAGATCGACGGCGGGAGGCTCGCCGCCAAGTGCGTGGCCGGCCGGCCGATGGCCGTGACCGCCGACATCGTGTGCGACGGGCACGAGGTGCTGGGCGCGCAGGTGGTGCTGCGGCCCGAGGGCGGCAAGGACGAGACGGTGGCGCCCATGGCGCTGATCGAGAACGACCGCTGGGGCGGGGAGGTGACGGCGCCCGAGGCGGGGCCGTGGACCTACACGATCCGGGCCTGGCGCGACCTCTACGGCACCTGGCACCGCGACGCGGGCAAGAAGATCGCCGCCGGGCAGGACGTGTCGGTGGAGCTGGAGGAGGGGCTGATCCTCCTCAAGCGCGTCTCGGCCAAGGGCGAGGACGGCCGCGCGGTGAAGGCCCTGATCAAGGCGGGCGCCGAGGGGATCGAGCCGTTGATGGCGCCCGAGGCGGTGGCGCTGATGAAGCGGGTCGGGCCGCGGGGCGAGGAGACCGCGCTGGGCCGGGACCTGCCGCTGTGGTGCGACCGGGAGCGGGCGGCGTTCGGGGCGTGGTACGAGCTGTTCCCGCGCTCGCTCGGCGAGGATGGCGCGCACGGGACGCTGCGCGACGTGATCGGGCACCTGCCCTACGTGAAGGACCTGGGGTTCGACACGCTGTACTTCCCGCCGATCCATCCGATCGGGCGGACCAACCGCAAGGGGCGCAACAACACCCTGACCGCCGGGCCGGACGACGTGGGGTCGCCCTATGCGACCGGCGCCAGGGAGGGCGGGCACGAGGCGCTGCACCCCGAGCTGGGCACGCTTGAGGATTTCGCGGATCTGGTGGCGGCGGCCGCGGATCACGGGCTGGAGCTGGCGCTGGACGTGGCGCTGAACGCGAGCCCCGACCATCCGTGGATCGAGAAGCATCCGGACTGGTTCGAGCGGCGCCCGGACGGGACGATCAAGTACGCCGAGAACCCGCCCAAGAAGTACGAGGACATCGTCAACTTCCGCTACTATCTGGACGACGGCTCGCCCAACGCGCCCTATTGGGAGGCGGTGCTGGGCATCTTCCTGACCTGGGCGGAGCGGGGTGTGCTGTCGTTCCGGGTGGACAACCCGCACACCAAGCCCCTGCCCTTCTGGCAGTGGATCATCGAGGAGGTGCGCGCCAAGCATCCGGGCGCGATCTTCCTCTCGGAGGCGTTCACCAAGCCGAAGATGATGCTGCGGCTGGCCAAGGTCGGGTTCAACCAGTCCTACAGCTACTTCACCTGGCGCGACACGAAGGCGGAGTTCACCGAGTACCTGACCGAGCTGACGACCACGCAGGCGGCGGACGTCATGCGGCCGAACTTCTTCGTCAACACGCCGGACATCAATCCGCGCTTCGTGCAGTCCTCGGGGCGGGCGGGGTTCCGCACCAAGTCGGTGCTGGCGGCGACGCTCTCGCCGGTTTGGGGGCTCTACTCGGGCTACGAGCTGTGCGAGGCGGCGCCCCTGCCGGGCAAGGAGGAGTATCTCGACAGCGAGAAGTACGAGCTGCGCCCGCGGGACTTCGACGCGCCCGGCCACATCAAGGACGACGTGCGGCTGCTCAACCGCCTGCGGGCCGAGAACCCGGCGCTCCAGCACTTCACGAACCTGACCTTCGAGGTGGCCGGCGACGACCGGGTGCTGGCCTATGCCAAGCACGACCCCGAGGGCGGCGCGGCGGCGGGCCTGATCCTGTTCCACGTGCTCCTCGACCCCCATGCCGGGGCGGAGTTCGGGTTCGAGATCCCGCTCTGGCGGATGGGCCTGCCCGACGACGCCTCGATCGAGGTGCAGGACATGATCCACGGCAACCACTTCACATGGCACGGCAAGGGGCAGAGCCTGACGCTCGATCCCGAGAGCCGCCCCTACGCCATCTGGAAGCTCATTCCGCCGGGAGGCGCCCGATGAACCAGCAGTCCCAACTCGTCCCCGCCGACGCCACCGCGGAGCCCGCGGACTGGTACAAGGACGCGGTGATCTACCAGATCCACATCAAGGCCTATCAGGACAGCAACGGCGACGGGTTCGGCGACTTCCGCGGCCTGATGCAGCGGCTCGACCACGTGCAGTCGCTGGGCGCGACGGCGATCTGGATCCTGCCGTTCTACCCGAGCCCGCTGCGCGACGACGGCTACGACATCGCGGAATACAAGGCGATCAACCCCAATTACGGGGACATGGACGACTTCCGGGCCTTCGTGGACGAGGCGCACCGGCGGGGGCTGAAGGTCATCACCGAGCTGGTGATCAACCATACGAGCGATCAGCATGCGTGGTTCCAGAAGGCGCGGAACGCTCCGAAGGGCAGCCCCGAGCGGGACTTCTACGTGTGGTCGGACGATCCGACGAAGTGGATGGACCTGACGCGGGTCATCTTCAACGACACGCACGATTCTAACTGGTCCTGGGACCCGGTGGCCGAGCAGTTCTACTGGCACCGCTTCTTCGACCATCAGCCGGACCTGAACTTCGACAACCCCGAGGTCCTGGCCGCGGTCATCGACGTGATGCACTTCTGGCTCGACCTCGGGGTGGACGGGCTGCGGCTCGACGCGATCCCCTACCTGGTGGAGCGGGACGGCACCAACAACGAGAACCTCGACGAGACGCACGTGGTCCTCAAGGCGATCCGCAAGGACCTGGACGAGCACTACACCGGCCGGATGCTCCTGGCCGAGGCGAACCAGTGGCCCGAGGACACGCGCCCCTATTTCGGCGAGGGCGACGAGTGCCACATGGGGTTCCACTTCCCCCTGATGCCGCGGATGTACATGGCCGTCGCGCAGGAGGACCGGCACCCGATCACCGACATCGTGCGCCAGACGCCCGAGATCCCCGAAGAGTGCCAGTGGGGCATCTTCCTGCGCAACCATGACGAGCTGACGCTCGAGATGGTCACGGACAAGGAGCGGGACTACCTCTGGAACACCTATGCCGCCGACAAGCGCGCGCGCATCAACATGGGCATCCGGCGGCGGCTCGCCCCCCTGATGCAGAACGACCGGCGCAAGATCGAGCTGCTGAACTTCATGCTCATGTCCATGCCGGGCACGCCGATCCTCTATTACGGCGACGAGATCGGGATGGGCGACAACATCTATCTCGGCGACCGCGACGGGGTGAGGACGCCGATGCAGTGGTCCTCGGACCGCAACGCCGGCTTCTCGCGCGCCGATCCCCAGCGGCTGTACCTGCCGACGATCCAGGATCCGGTGCACGGCTACGAGGCGGTGAACGTGGAGGCGCAGGAGACCGCGCCCGCGAGCTACCTCAACTGGATGAAGCGGCTGGTGGCGACGCGGCAGCGCTCGGGCGTGTTCGGGCGGGGCGAGGTGAGCCTGCTCTACCCCGCGAACCGGCGCGTCCTGGCCTATCTGCGCTCGCACGAGGGGCAGACGGTGCTGTGCGTGGCGAACCTGTCGCGCGCGGCGCAGGCGGTGGAGCTGGACCTCAAGGCGTTCTCCGGCCGGGTGCCGATCGAGCTGACCGGGCAGTCGCCCTTCCCGCCGGTGGGCGACCTTCCCTACCTCCTGACGCTGCCGGCCTATGGCTACATGTGGTTCCTGCTGGCTGACGAGGAGCAGGCGCCGGGCTGGCACGTGCCCCTGCCCGAGGTGCTGCCCGAGTTCCTGACCCTCACCACGCGGGACGGGCGGGTGTCCTCCGGCCTGAAGGACCGCGCCGGGCCCGAGATGGTGCGCGACGTGCTGCCCCGCTGGCTGGGCCTGCAGCGCTGGTTCGCGGGCACGCCGGAGGGGGCGGTGGAGCTGACGCCGCTGGCCGAGCTCGGGGACGGCGCGCGCATGCTGGCGACGATCCAGGTCGACGGGGCGCGCTACCTGCTGCCGCTCTCGGCGCTCTGGGGGGAGGAGAACATCGGCCACGGCGCGCCGAAGCTGTCCTACACGATGGCCAAGCTTCGACGGATGAACCGGGTCGGCGCGCTGGTCGACGGGGCGATGGACGAGGCGATGGCGGCGGACCTGATGGCGCGGCTGCGCGCCGGGGAGGAGTTGGGCGCCGGGGAGGCGCGCATCGCGTTCCGGCCCCTCGACGGGCTGGCGGAGGTCGAGGACGCGGACGCGCGCCTGCTGGGCGCCGAGCAGTCCAACGCCTCGGTGGCGTTCGGGGACCAGTCGATCCTGAAGCTCTACCGCCGGCTGCGGCCGGGCGTGCAGCCCGAGATCGAGGTCTCGCGCTTCCTGACCGAGGAGACGGAGTTCACGAACGCCCCGGCGCTGCTGGGGACGATCGACCTGATCGAAGGGGACGGCGAGACGGTGCTCGCGGCGGCGTTCGAGTTCGTGCGCCATCAGGGCGACGGCTGGGCCTGGACGCTGGCGACGCTGGACCGGGACCTGGAGGCCGGGGCCCTGGCGGAGGGGGAGATCGACCTCTCGGGCACGCTCGACATCGGCGAGGTGCTGGGCCGGCGGACCGCGGGGCTGCACCGGGCGCTGGCCTCGGGCGCGCCGGGGACGGCGTTCGCCGCGCAGGACGTGGCGGACGCGGACGTCGCGGCCTGGGCCGAGCAGGCGCGGGCGGACCTGGCCGGCGCGCTGGACGGGCTGAAGGGCGCGGACCTGCCGGAGGCGGCGCGCGACGACGCGATCCGGCTCGGCCTCAAGCGCGAGGCCCTGATGGCGCGGCTGGACGGGATCGCGGCGGGCGGCAAGCGCAGCCGCATCCACGGCGACTACCATCTGGGCCAGGTCCTGATCGCGCAGACCGACGTGGTGATCATCGACTTCGAGGGCGAGCCGACCCGGCCGCTGGAGGAGCGGGTGGCGCCGACCTCGCCGCTGCGCGACGTGGCGGGGATGCTGCGGAGCTTCGACTACGCGGCGGCGGCGGCCCTGCGCCGGCGCCTCGACCTGGGCGACGACGCGGAGGTCGCGGCCGAGCGGCTCGGCGGATGGCGCCGGGACACGGCGGCGGCGTTCCTGGCCGCCTACGGCGCGGGGATGGAGGGCTCGGGCCTGCTGCCCGAGGACTGGCGGCCGCTCCTGGACCTCTTCCTCATACAGAAGGCGGCCTACGAGGTGGATTACGAGCTCAAGATGCGCCCCGACTGGGCGGCGATCCCGATCGGCGGGCTCCTCGACCTGGCGGACGAGGCATGAGGGGCGAGGTCGACGAGGAGGCCGGCACCCTGGAGGAGGGCGCGCTGCATGCCGTCCTGCGGGGCACGCACGGCGATCCGTTCGCGGTGCTGGGCGTGCATGGCGGGCGGCTGCGGGTCTTCGCGCCGGACGCCTCGGAGGTGAGCGCGGTGGGGGGCGGGCGCGAGCTGGAGCTGACCTGCACCCATGGCGAGGGCATGTTCGAGGGGGACTGGGAGGGGCCCTACCGCCTGCGGATGCGGGCCGGGGACAACGAATGGGACCGGGGCGACGCTTATGCCCACGGGACGGTCCTGTCCGAGATGGACGAGTACCTGATCGCGGAGGGCACGCACGAGGCGCTCTGGGAGGCGCTGGGCGCGCATCCGCGCGAGCACGAGGGCGCGCGGGGCACGTCGTTCGCGGTCTGGGCGCCGAACGCGAGCCGCGTGTCGGTCGTGGGGCATTTCAACGCCTGGGACGGGCGGCGCCACGTGATGCGGCGGCGCGGCGCGGGGGTGTGGGAGATCTTCGTGCCCGATATCGGGCGCGGCGAGCTCTACAAGTACGAGATCATGGACGGCTCGGGGCACCTGCTGCCGCTCAAGGCCGACCCGATGGGCTTCGCCGCCGAAGCGCCGCCGGCGCAGGGCAGCCTCGTCGCGGGCCTGCCGGAGCACGACTGGGCGCACGAGCGCCTCGCGGTGGACGCTCCGCGCGCGGCGCCGATGAGCATCTACGAGGTGCACCTGGGCTCCTGGCGGCGGGGCGACGGGGACCGTATCCTGTCCTATGACGAGATCGGCCCGCTGCTGGCGGATTACGCGGTCTCCATGGGGTTCACCCATGTCGAGCTCCTGCCGGTGGCCGAGCATCCCTACACCCCATCCTGGGGCTACCAGCCGATCGGCCTGTTCGCGCCCTCCGCGCGCTACGGCACGCCGGAGCAGTTCGCGGCCATGGTCGACACGCTGCACGGCGCGGGCGTCGGGGTGATCGTGGACTGGGTGCCCGCGCATTTCCCCTCGGACGCGCACGGGCTGGCGCGCTTCGACGGCACCGCGCTCTACGAGCACGAGGACCCGCGCCTGGGCTTCCACAAGGACTGGAACACCCTGATCTACAACTTCGGGCGCACGGAGGTCGCCAACTTCCTGCGCGCGAGCGCGGTGTTCTGGCTCAAGGCGTACCGGATCGACGCGCTGCGCGTCGATGCGGTCGCCTCGATGCTCTATCTCGACTATTCCCGCGAGGCCGGCGAATGGGTGCCCAACGTGGAGGGCGGGCGCGAGAACCTGGAGGCGATCGCCTTCCTCAAGCGGACCAATGACGAGGCGCACCGCCTGGCGCCCGGCAGCCTGATGATCGCGGAGGAATCGACGGCCTTCCCCGGCGTGACGGCGCCGGTCTCGGAAGGCGGGCTCGGCTTCGACTTCAAGTGGAACATGGGGTGGATGAACGACACCCTGCGCTACATGGCCGAGGACCCGGCGCACCGGCGCTACCATCACCACCTGATGACCTTCGGCCTGCATTACGCGTTCAGCGAGGCGTTCGTGCTGCCGATCAGCCATGACGAGGTGGTGCACGGCAAGGGCTCGATGATCGGCAAGATGCCGGGCGACGCGTGGCAGGCGTTCGCGAACCTGCGCGCCTATTACGGCTGGATGTGGGCGCATCCGGGCAAGCGGCTGCTGTTCATGGGCCAGGAGTTCGGGCAGCGGCGCGAATGGTCGGAGGGCCGCTCGCTCGACTGGCACGAGGCGGAAGGCGGGCCCCAGGCCGGGGTGCAGGCGCTGGTGCGCGACCTCAACGCGCTGGTCGCGGCCGAGCCCGCGCTGCACGCGCTGGACGCCGACCCCGCGGGGTTCGCGTGGATCGACGGGGGCGCGGCGGACGAGAACGTCCTGAGCCTCGTGCGGCGGGGGCCCGAGGGGAGCCGGCCGATCGTGGTGCTGGTCAACATGGCGCCGGTGCTGCGCGAGGGCTACCGCACCGGGATGCCCGCGGCGGGGACCTGGCTCGAGGTGCTCAACACCGACGCCGCCACCTATGGCGGGTCGGACGGGGGCAATGGCGGCACGGTCCTGGCGAACGGCGAGGGGATGCACGGGCAGCCCGCGAGCGCGGTCCTGACATTGCCGCCCCTGGCGGTGCTTTTTCTCGCGCCGGAAGGGGCGTAGGGGACGCGGCGTCCTGCCACCGGGGCGCAGATGACACTTGCGCCGCCCGGGCGCCCCGCGCAGCGGGACACGAACGAGACGCGCCGACCGCGCCCCGCCTGAGAGGCCTTCGAGGATGACGACCATGACGCTCGACCAACGCGTGCGCGCCGGCACGCCGAACCGCCTCGGCGCGCGCTGGGACGGCTCGGGCGTGAACTTCGCGCTGTTCTCCGCCAACGCGACCAAGGTGGAGCTGTGCCTGTTCGACCCGTCGGGGCGCCGCGAGACCGACCGCATCGAGCTGCCCGAGCACACCCATCAGATCTGGCACGGCTACCTGCCCTGGGTCCGGCCCGGACAGCTCTACGGCTACAGGGTGCACGGGCCGTTCGCGCCGGAGGCGGGGCACCGGTTCAACCCCGCCAAGCTCCTGGTCGACCCCTACGCGCTGCAGCTCGTGGGCAACCTGCGCTGGCATCCCGCGCTCTTCGGGTACCGCATGGGCAACCGGCGCGAGGACCTGTCCATGGACCGGCGGGACAGCGCGTTCGTGATGCCCAAATGCCGCGTGGTGGACCCCGCGCACACCTGGGGGCCGGACAAGACGCCGAAGGTGCCCTGGTCCGAGACGGTGATCTACGAGGCGCACGTGAAGGGCTTCACCGCCCGCAACCAGGCGATCCCGGCGGCCCATCGCGGCACGTTCGAGGGGCTGGCCGACCCGCGCGCCATCGACCACCTGGTCAAGCTCGGCGTGACCTCGCTCGAGCTCCTGCCGGTGCAGGCGTTCTTCGACGACAGCTTCCTCGTGGAGAAGGGCCTGACCAACTACTGGGGCTACAACACGCTGGGCTTCTTCGCGCCCGCGCCCCGGTTCCTGACGCCGGGCGGGTCGATCGACGAATTCAAGCTGATGGTGCGGCGCCTGCACGAGGCGGGGATCGAGGTGATCCTCGACGTGGTCTACAACCACACCGCCGAGGGCAACCAGATGGGTCCGACCCTGTCGTTCCGGGGGATCGACAACGCGAGCTACTACACGCTGGCGGACGATCCGCGCTATTACTACGACACCACGGGCACGGGAAACTCGCTGAACCTCGGCAAGTCCCGCGTGCTCCAGATGGTGATGGATTCGCTGCGCTACTGGGTCGAGGACTGCCATGTCGACGGGTTCCGCTTCGACCTGGCGACCACGCTCGCGCGCGATCGCGACCGCTACAAGAAGGATGCGATCTTCCTCGAGGCGGTGCGGCAGGACCCGGTGCTGGGCCAGGTCAAGATGATCGCCGAGCCCTGGGACACCGGATCGGGCGGCTATCAGGTGGGCAGCTTCCCCGCCGGGTGGGCGGAGTGGAACGACGACTACCGCGACACGGCGCGGGCCTATTGGCGGGGCGACCCCGGGCAGGCCAAGAAGCTGGCCGGCGGGCTCCTGGGCAGTTCGGATACATTCGAGCACGACGGGCGCAAGCCCTGGGCGAGCGTGAACTTCATCACCGCGCATGACGGGTTCACGCTCATCGACCTGCTGAGCTACGACGACAAGCACAACGACGCCAACCAGGAAGGCAACCGCGACGGGCATTCGCACAACCTGTCATGGAACCACGGGGCCGAGGGGCCGGCCTCCGAGGAGATCGAGGCCCTGCGCGACCGGCAGCGGCGCAACCTGATGGCGACGCTGCTCTTCTCCCAGGGCACGCCGATGATCCTGATGGGCGACGAGCGCGGCCGCAGCCAGATGGGCAACAACAATTCCTACTGCCAGGACGTGTTCTGGAACCATCTCGATTGGGACAACGGCACCGACCGCGAGGCCGCGTTCGAGGACTTCGTGCGCGGCATGCTCGAGCTGCGCCGCACGCGCCCCCTGCTCACGGCCGAGAACTTCCTGCACGACGCGCCGCGCCCCGGTGTGCCCGGGCACGCGCACTGGCTGCGCTACGAGGGCGGGCCGATGCAGGCCGGCGACTGGGAGGACGGAATGCGCCGGGCCTTCGGCCTGTTGCTCAGGGATGAGGACTCGGCGCTGCTGCTCCTGGTCAACGGCGGGCCGGAAGGCTGCGATTTCGGCCTGCCGACGCATGCCCATGGCGGCTGGCGCCGCATCGTGGACACGGCCGCGGGCACGGTCGATCCGGCCGCGTCCGCCCCGCGCGAGAGCGCGCCGGTGAAGCTCGGCGGGCGCTCGCTCGTCATATTGGAGGACCGCGCGTGACGGACCGGGCCGAGATCGCGGGCGCCGAGCCCGAATGGGGCGCGATCCTGCGCGCGGACGGCACCGCGCGCTTCCGCCTCTGGGCCCCGGCCTGCGAGACGCTGATCCTGCGCCATGGCGGCGAGGACGCGGCGATGGAGCCCGCCGGGGACGGCTGGTTCGCGCTCGTCCGCCCGGCCGCGGCCGGCGACGCCTACGCCTTCGTCCTGCCGGACGGGATGGCGGTGCCCGACCCGGCCGCGCGCGCGCAGCAGGGCGACGTGCACGGCCCCTCGGTCGTCGTGGACCCCGCGTTCGACTGGCGCAACGAGAGCCCGCGCCGGCCGTGGGAGGAGGCCGTGATCTGCGAGCTCCACATCGGGACCTTCACCCCCGAGGGCACGTTCCGCGCGGCGATCGAGAAGCTGCCGATGCTGGCCGACGCCGGCTACACCGGGATCGACATCCTGCCGGTGGCGCAGTTCGGCGGGCGGCGCGGCTGGGGCTACGACGGCGTGCTCCTCTACGCCCCGCACGAGGTCTACGGCACGCCGGACGACCTGCGCGCGCTGGTGGACGCGGCGCACGGGCTCGGCCTGATGGTGCAGATGGACGTGGTCTACAACCATTTCGGGCCGGACGGGAACTACATCGGAACCTATGCGCCCGCCTTCTTCGAGGGGGACCGCGACACGCCCTGGGGCGGCGGCATCCACTACGAATACCCCCCTGTGCGCCGCTTCTTCATCGAGAACGCGCTGCTCTGGCTGACGGACTACCGCATGGACGGGCTGCGGCTGGACGCGATCGACCATATCCACGACCCGTCGGACCCCGACATCCTCGTGGACATGGCGCGCGAGGTCCGGGCCCGCGCGCCCCACGCCTGGCTGATGACCGAGGACAACCGCAACGTCACCTACCTGCACGAGCGCGAGGACGGACGCGCCACCCTCATGGACGGCGAGTGGAACGACGACTGGCACAACGCCGCCCATGTCGTCGCCTCGGGCGAGGAGGAGGGCTACTACGCGGACTTCGCCGACGATGCGGCCGGCCACCTGGCGCGGGCCGCGGCGGAGGGGTTCGCCTATCAGGGCGAGCGGGGCCCGGCCTCGGACGCGCCGCGCGGCGCGGCGTCGGGGCACCTGCCGCCGGCGGCCTTCGTCGACTTCCTGCAGAACCACGACCAGATCGGCAACCGCGCGCTGGGCGAGCGGCTGACCGAGCTGGCGCCGCATTCGCGGCTGATGGCGATGCAGACGATGCTGCTCCTGTCGCCGCACATCCCCCTGATGTTCCAGGGGGACGAATGGGGCGAGACCGGGCCGTTCCAGTTCTTCGCCGATTTCGAGGGCGAGCTCGGGCGGGCGGTGTCGGAGGGACGGCGCCGCGAGTTCGCGCATTTCGTCGGCTTCGCGGGCGCCGTGCCGGACCCGATCGACCCCGCCGCGTTCGAGATCTCCAAGCTCCACTGGAACAGACGCGAGCAGGGCGAGCACCGCGAGGCGCTCGAACGGTTCCGGGCGCTGGTGGCGCTGCGGATGGAGCGGATCGTGCCGATGCTGGCGGGGACGGGGCCGGGATGCGGCACCGTGCTGGCGGCGCCGTCCTGCTGCGTGGCCGTCGACTGGCGGCTGAACGGCGGGCTGCTGCAATGCCGGGCCAATTTCCACCGCCACCCCGAGACCCTGCCGGAGACGCGCGGCGAGGTGATCCACCTGACGGGCGCCGCGCCGGGGGCGCCGGATTCGTGCCTGTTCGCGCTGGCGGCGGACGGGACATGACCCTGCGCGAGCGCGCGGCCGCGCGGGGCATCTCCACCGCCTACGTCCAGCCCGACGGCACCGAGCGGCCGGTGCCGGAGACGACGCTGCGCGCGATCCTGGACGCGCTCGGGGACGCTCCGGCGCCGGAGGGCCGTCCGGGCCCCCTGCCCGCCTGCCATCTGCCGGACGGGCTGCGGACGGCGCCGGGCTGGGGCGTGTTCTGCCAGCTCTACGAGCTGCGCTCGGCGGATCAGTGGGGGATCGGGGATTTCGCCGACCTCGCCGCGCTGGCGCAGATCTGCGGCGCGGCCGGGGCGGACTTCCTCGGGATCAACCCGGTGCACGCGCTCTTCACCGCCGAGCCCGCGCGATGCAGCCCGTTCTCGCCGTCGAGCCGGGTCGCGCTCAACCCGCTCTACATCGCGCCGGGGGCCCTCGGGGCGGCGCGGCCGGAGATGGCGGACGGCGCGCTCGTCGACTACGCGGCGGTGGCGGCCGCGAAGCTGGGCGCGCTGCGGGCGGTGTTCGACGCGGGCACGGACGCCGCGTTCGACGCCTTCGCCGCGGCGGCGGGCGAGGACCTGACGCGGCACGCCCTGTTCGAGGCGGTCTCGCACCACCTGATGGCGGCGCATGGCGCGACCTGGGGCGGCTGGCCCGCGGACTGGCGCGACCCGGCATCCGGCACCGTGCGCGCCTTCGCCGAGGACTCCGCCGAGGAGGTGCGCTTCCACCTCTGGCTCCAGCACGTCGCGCGGGCGCAACTGGCGCAGGCGCAGGCGGCGGCGAAGGCCGCCGGGATGCGGCTCGGGCTCTATCTCGACCTCGCGGTGGGCGAGGACCCGGGCGGCTCGGCCACATGGGGGGTCGAGGCGGGGCGCGGGCATACGCTGTCCGGCCTGTCCGTCGGCGCGCCGCCGGACCTGTTCGCGACCGAGGGCCAGGGATGGGGCCTCGCGGCGCCCTCCCCGGCGGCCCTGGCCGCGACGGACTACGCGCCGTTCCGGACGATGATCGATGCGCAGCTCAAGGACGCGGGCGCCCTCAGGATCGACCACGCGATGGCGTTGCGGCAGCTCTTCCTCGTGCCGGACGGCGCGCGGCCCCTGGACGGCGCGCATCTGCGCTATCCGATGGAGGCGCTGATCGGCGCCCTGGCCGAGGCGAGCCGCGCACGCGAGGCGGTGGTGATCGGCGAGGACCTGGGCTGGGTGCCCGAGGGATTCCGCGAGGCGATGGAGGAAGCGCGCATCCTGGCCTACCGGATCGTCGTGTTCGAGCAGTCGGAGGCCGGGTTCGCCCCGCCCTCCGCGTATCCGGCGACGGCGCTGGCGTGCCTGTCGACCCACGACCTGCCGGTGCTGGCGGGCTGGTGGGCGGGCCAGGACATCGACCTGCGCGAGGCGCACGGGCTGGTGGGGCCCGCGGACAGCGCGGCGCACCGCGCGCATCGGGACTGGGAGCGCGCGGCGATCCTGCGCGCCCTGGCCGCGGAGGGGCTCCTCGAGCCGTTCGGGGCCGTGCCGGAGCGGATGCCGGACGCCCTGCCCGCGGCGCTGCACCGGTTCCTGGCGCGCACGCCCTGCGTGCTGGCGGCGATGCGCCTGGCCGACGCGGTCGGCCCGGCGATGCAGACCAACGTGCCCGGCACGACCGACGCGCACCCCAACTGGCGGCCCCGCGGCACCGTCCCGGTCGAGGAGATCGGCGCGCATCCGGCGTTCCGCGCCCTCACGGCCGCGCTCGCCGCCGAGAGGCCGCGGCCATGATCCCGTCCAGCCTCTACCGGCTGCAGTTGCGCGGAGGCATGGACCTGCCGGCCGCCGAGGCGCTGGTGCCCTATCTCGACGACCTGGGGATCGGCGCGCTCTACCTGTCGCCGCCCTTCACGGCCGAGACGGGCTCGACCCACGGCTACGACGTGACCGACGCCAACGAGATCGAGCCGGCGCTCGGCGGGCGGGACGCTCTGGACCGCCTCTCGGCCGCGCTGCACGCGCGGGGGATGGGCCTGATCCTCGACATCGTGCCGAACCACATGGCGTTCTCGCTGGCGAACGGCTGGCTGCGCGACGTGCTGCGCCATGGCGAGGCGAGCCGCTACGCCCGGCATTTCGACATCGCCTGGCCGGAGCGGCTGCGCCTGCCCTGGCTGGACGGCGCCTTCGCCGCGCAGTCGGAGATGCGCGTGGAGGACGAGGACGAGGGGCCGGTCCTCGTCCATGGCGGCCTGCGGGTGCCGCTGGCGCCCGGGCCGTTGGTGGAGGCGGCGCGCGGCGATCCGGGCGCAATCGACGCGCTGCACGAGGCGCAGGCCTGGCGCCTGACGGACTGGCGCACCGAGGGGGCGGCGATCACGCATCGGCGGTTCTTCTCGATCACCGGGCTGATCGGGATGCGGGTCGAGGACGACGCCGTGTTCGACGACATGCACGCGTTGATCGCGGATTTGGCCAAGGCGGGCACGATCGACGGGCTGCGGGTGGACCATGTCGACGGGCTGGCCGACCCCGCGGCCTACCTGGCGCGGCTGCGCGAGCGCACCGGGCTGCCGGTCTGGGTGGAGAAGATCCTGACCGGGGACGAGGCGCTGCCGCCCGGCTGGGCGACGCAAGGCGAGACCGGCTACGTCGCGGCGCGCGACATCACGGCGGTGATGACGCACGAGGCCGGCGCCGCGGCGATGCGCGCGACCTTCCAGGAGCGCGCGGGCCGGGACCGGTCCTTCGGCGCGGTCGTGGCGCGGGCGCGGGCGGAGGTCCTGGCCGGCGAGCTCTCGGCCGAGCTCGACCAGCTGACCGACCTCGCGATGGAGGCCGCGAAGGACGACGCGGTCGTGGCCGAATGGGGGCGCGAGGCGATGCGCTCGGCGGTGCTGGGCCTGCTGATGATCTTCCCGCGCTATCGGACATACGGCGATGCCTCCGGATTGCCGCCGCTGGATTCGGCGATGGTGGACGGGCTCCTCGAGGAGGCCGACGGCCCGGAGCCGCTGCGCGCGTTCCTGGGCCGGGCGATGCGCTCGGGCGCGCCCGAGGGGGCGGCGTTCCGGCTGCGGCTGCAGCAGGTCACCGGCGCCGCCGTCGCCAAGTCGCAGGAGGACACCGCGTTCTACCGCGACGCCTCGCTCCTGTCGGCGAACGAGGTGGGGGCGGAGCCGGAGCGCCCGGCGATCGACGCCGGCGCCTTCCATGCGGCGATGGCGGCGCGGGCCGAGGCGATGCCCCACGGCCTGACCCTGACCTCCTCGCACGACACCAAGCGCAGCGAGGACGCGCGCGCGCGCATCGCCTGCCTGAGCTTCGCCCCGGAGGCGTTCGGCGACTGGGCGGACGGGCTCGGCACCGGGATCGATCCGCGCACCGAATGGTACCTCGCGCAATGCGCCTTCGCGCTGCACGGGGCGCCCGAGGCGGGCGCGCGGCTGGGCGAGCACATGGTCAAGGCGCTGCGCGAGGAGGGGCGCCTGTCCTCCTGGCTGGAGACGGACGAGACGGTCGAGGCGGCGGCGCGCGCGGCGGCGGAGGCGGTGATGACGGCGCATCCCGCGCCGCTGCCGGAGGTCGCGGCGATGGCGGAGCGGGCGATCCTGGTGCAGGCGGCCCTGAAGCTGACGATCCCGGGGGTGCCGGACGTCTATCAGGGGACCGAGGCGCCGGACTTCGCCCTGACCGATCCCGACAACCGGCGCCCGCGCGACTGGGACGCGCTGGCCGCGCTCCTGGCCCGCGCCGGGGAGGACGGGCCCCTTCCGGGAGGCGCGGAGAAGGTCGCGCTCACCGCGCGGCTGCTGCGCCTGAGGCGCGCCGTGCCGACGCTGTTCCTGGACGGCGCCTACGAGCCGCTGGACGCTCCGGAGGGTGTGCTCGCCTTCGCGCGGACGGCGGGCGAGGCGCGCGTCTCGGTGGCCTGCGCGCTGCCGGGGGCCGGGGGCGCCTTCGCGATCGGAGACGGGCGCGTCCTCGTCGGCGCGGTGGCGGACGGGGCGGCCGATCTGGACGCCTGCCCGGTCGCCGTCGTCGCGACCGGGCTCTGAAGCGGCGCTTTCGCGCGCGGGCGCGCGCGGGCGGGGGCTAGTCACGGCCCATGCCCCGCGCCGCCGCCCATGACTGAGATCGCGGCCGACTACGTCGTCGTGGGCGCCGGCAGCGCGGGCTGCGCGCTGGCCTACCGGCTGGCCGAGGCCGGGCGGGAGGTGGTCGTGATCGAGGCGGGCGGCTCGGACGCGGGGCCGTTCATCCAGATGCCCGGCGCCTTGAGCTACCCGATGAACATGCGGCGCTACGACTGGGGGTTCCGGTCGGAGCCCGAGCCGGGGCTGGGCGGGCGGCGCATGGCGGTGCCGCGGGGCCGCGTGATCGGCGGGTCGAGCAGCATCAACGGCATGGTCTGGGTGCGCGGCCATCCCAAGGACTTCGACCACTGGGCGGAGGCGGGCGCCGCCGGCTGGGCGTTCCGCGACGTGCTGCCCTACTACAAGCGGATCGAGACCTGGCACGGGCCGGAGCCGGACCCCGGATGGCGCGGCACGGACGGCCCGATGCACATCTCGCGCGGGAGCCGGACGAACCCGCTCGTCACCGCCTTCGTGGAGGCGGGGCGGCAGGCGGGGTATCCGGTGACGGAGGATTACAACGGCCGCCAGCAGGAGGGGTTCGGCCCGATGGAGGCGTCGATCCACCGGGGCCGGCGCTGGTCGGCGGCGCGCGCCTACCTGCGACCCGCACGGCGCACGGGGCGCTGCCGCGTGGTGCGCGGCGAGGCGCGGCGCGTGCTGTTCGAGGCGGGGCGCGCGACCGGGGTCGAGCTGGGGCGCGGGCGCATCGTGCGGGCGCGGCGCGAAGTGATCCTGGCGGCGTCGTCGATCAACACGCCCAAGCTGCTGATGCTGTCGGGGATCGGGCCGGGGGCGCACCTTGCGGAGCATGGCATCGAGGTGCGGGCCGACCGGCCGGGGGTGGGCGCGGGACTGCAGGACCACCTGGAGCTCTACGTGCAGATGGCGTCGACCAAGCCGATCACGCTGGCGCGCTACTGGTCGCTGCACGGCAAGGCCTGGGTCGGGGCGCTGTGGCTCGCCACGGGACGGGGGCCGGGCGCGTCCAACCAGTTCGAGAGCTGCGCCTTCACGCGCTCGGCGGCGGGGATCGAGTATCCGGACGTGCAGTTCCACTTCCTGCCGCTCGCGGTGCGCTACGACGGGCGGGCACGGGTGCGCGGCCACGGGTTCCAGGCGCATGTGGGGCCGATGCGCGCGCGCGCGCGGGGGTCGGTGCGGCTGGGCGGGCCGGACCCGGCGGCGGCGCCGGTGATCCGGTTCAACTACCTCTCCCACGAGGACGACCGCGCCGAGTTCCGCGCCTGCGTGCGCCAGGCGCGCGAGGTGTTCGCGCAGGACGCCTACGCCCCCTATCGCGGCGCGGAGCTGTCGCCGGGGGCGGAGGTGGTCACGGACGACGAGATCGACGCCCACGTCGCGGCGCATGCCGAGAGCGCCTACCACCCCTGCGGCACCGCGCGGATGGGGGCGCGGGACGATCCGGGCGCGGTGGTGGACCCGGAGGGCCGCGTGATCGGGGTGGAGGGGCTGCGCGTGGCGGACAGCTCGGTCTTCCCGCGGATCACGAACGGCAACCTCAACGCGCCCTCGATCCTGGTGGGCGAGCGGATCGCGGACTTCGTGCTGGGCCGCCCGCCCCTGCCGGCGGAGGACGCGGCGCCGTGGGCGCACCCGGCCTGGCGGGTCGCGCAGAGGTAGACGGGGCGGCGCCCGCCCGTCGTCGGCGCCTGGCGGCGCCTCCTCCCGTTTGGCCGGGCGCCTCGCTTCGCTCGGCGGGCCTCCGGCGGGGATATTGGGGCCGCAAGGAGGGGCTAGAGGATGCCCGGGAGGTTCAGTCCCTGCTGGCGGGCGCAGTCGAGCGCGTCCTCGTAGCCGGCATCGGCATGGCGCATGACGCCGGTGGCGGGGTCGTTCCAGAGGACGCGCGCGATCCGGGCGTCGGCCTCCTGGGTGCCGTCGCAGCAGATCACCATGCCGGAATGCTGCGAGAAGCCCATGCCGACGCCGCCGCCGTGGTGGATGGACACCCAGGTCGCGCCGGAGGCGACGTTGAGCATCGCGTTCAGGAGGGGCCAGTCGCTGACCGCGTCCGAGCCGTCGCGCATCGCCTCGGTCTCGCGGTTGGGGGAGGCGACGGAGCCCGAATCGAGATGGTCGCGGCCGATGACGATCGGGGCCTTGAGCTCCCCGGTGCGGACCATCTCGTTGAACGCCAGGCCCAGCTTGTCGCGCACGCCCAGGCCGACCCAGCAGATGCGGGCGGGCAGGCCCTGGAAGGCGATGCGGTCGCGCGCCATGTCGAGCCAGTTGTGGAGGTGCGGATCGTCCACCAGCTCCTTCACCTTTGCGTCGGTCCTGTAGATGTCCTCGGGGTCGCCGGAGAGGGCGACCCATCGGAAGGGCCCGATGCCGCGGCAGAACAGCGGGCGGATATAGGCGGGCACGAAGCCGGGGAAGGCGAACGCGTCCTCGAGCCCCTCCTCGCGGGCGACCTGGCGGATGTTGTTGCCGTAGTCGAGCGTGGGCACCCCGGCGCGCCAGAAGTCGACCATGGCGGCGACATGGGTGCGCATGGAGGCGCGGGCCTCGCGCTCCACCCGCGCCGGGTCCGTCTCCTGCGCCGCGCGCCAGTCGGCGACGGACCAGCCGAGCGGCAGGTAGCCGTGGAGCGGGTCGTGGGCGGAGGTCTGGTCGGTGACGATGTCGGGGCGGGGGCCGCCGTCCTTCATGCGGCGCATCAGCTCGGGGAAGACGTCCGCGGCGTTGCCGATGAGGGCGACGGACTTGGCCTCGCCAGCCGCGGTCCACTCCGCGATCAGGCGCAGGGCCTCGTCCAGGTCCCGCGTCTTCTCGTCCACGTAGCGGGTGCGCAGGCGGAAGTCGGCCCGGGTCTCGTCGCATTCGACCGCCAGGCAGCAGGCCCCGGCCATGACGGCCGCGAGGGGCTGCGCGCCGCCCATGCCGCCGAGGCCGGCGGTGAGGATCCACCGGCCCCGGAGGTCGCCGCCATAATGCTGGCGCCCGGCCTCCATGAAGGTCTCGTAGGTGCCCTGCACGATGCCCTGGGTGCCGATGTAGATCCACGAGCCGGCCGTCATCTGGCCGTACATCGCGAGGCCGCGGCGATCGAGCTCGGAGAAATGCGCCCAGGTGGCCCAGTGCGGCACGAGGTTGGAATTGGCGATCAGGACGCGGGGCGCGTCCGCATGGGTGCGGAACACGCCGACGGGCTTGCCGGACTGCACCAGGAGGGTCTCGTCGCCCGCGAGGTCGCGCAGGGCGGCGACGATGCCGTCGAACGCTTCCCAGTTGCGGGCGGCGCGGCCGATGCCGCCGTAGACGACGAGCTCGGCCGGGTTCTCGGCGACGTCGGGATGCAGGTTGTTCATCAGCATCCGGAGCGGCGCCTCGGTCTGCCAGGACCTGGCGGTCAGCTCGGTGCCGGTGGCGGGGCGGACCTCGCGGGTGTTGGTGCGGCGATCGGTCATTGCGGGCTCCAGTCGGCGAGGGCGGCGAGGATCGGGCGGAGCGTCGTCCGCAGGCGATCCGCCTTGCGGGGATCGAGGTCCCAGGGGGGCGCCTCGGCGGTCAGGTAGGCCGATTGCGCGATCTCCACCTGGAGGGCGTGGACGGCCGGCATCGCGCCGTGGTGGCGGGTGGTCCAGCCGCCGCGGAAGCGGCCGTTCACCACATGGGAGTGGGGCGAGGCGGCCATGGCGTCCGCGACGAGCGACTCGAGCGCCGGATCGCAGGTGGCGCCGCCGTCGGTGCCGAGGTTGAGGTCCGGCAGGGTGCCGTCGAAGAGGCGAGGCACCACGCTGCGGATCGAGTGGCAGTCCCAGAGGACGGCATGGCCGTGGCGGGCCACCGTGCGGTCCAGCACGCCGGCCAGGGCGGCGTGGTAGGGCGCGTGGAATGCCTCGCGGCGGCGGGCGACCTCCGCCGCGCCCGGCGGGCGGGACCAGATCGACCGCCCGTCGAAATCGGTCAGGGGCACGAGGTCCGTCGTCGCCTGCCCGGGATAGAGCGAGGCGCCGTCGGGCGGGCGGTTGCAGTCGATCGCGTAGCGGTGGACGCACATGCGCACGGTGGCCGCGCCGGGGGCCAGATCGCCGTAGAGCGCCTCGATCCGCCAATCGGTATCCGCCAGGGCGCGGCCGGTCCCGTTCAGGTCGGCCCAGACATCCTCGGGGACATGGGTGCCGGTATGCGGGATGGCGAGGACGAGGGGCGTGGTGCCCCCGGCCACCTGGACCATCGTGCCGCCGCCGGGGAGGGCGACGTCGCTCACCGGGCGAGCGCCGCGGCGGCGGGATGGGTCAGGAGCGCGCCCTCGGCCACGAGGCGCGCGGCGGCGGCGAGGTCGGGCGCCATGTAGCGGTCGGCCTCCAGGGGCGGAACCTCCTCGCGCAGGCGGGCGATCACGGCGCGAAGGGGGGCGGACGTCTCCAGGGGGGCGCGGAAGCCGATGCCCTGCGCGGCGCAGATCGCCTCGACGCCGAGGATCACCTCCAGGTTGGTCGCCATGCGCGCGAGGCGGCGGGCGGCGTGGGCGGCCATGCTGACATGGTCCTCCTGATTGGCCGATGTCGGCGTCGAATCGGTCGAGCAGGGGGTGGCGAGGTGCTTGTTCTCGCTCATCAGGGCGGCGGTCGTGACCTCGGCGATCATCAGGCCGGAGTTCAGGCCGGGCGCGGGGGTGAGGAAGGGCGGCAGGTCGTGGTTCAGGGTGGGGTCCACCATCAGCGCCACGCGCCGCTGCGCGATGGCGCCGGTCTCGGCGATGGCGATGGCGATCTGGTCGGCGGCGAAGGCGACGGGCTCGGCATGGAAGTTGCCGCCCGAGAGGATGTCCCCGTCCTCGAGCACCAGGGGGTTGTCGGTGACGGCGTTGGCCTCGATCTGCAGCGTGACGCCGGCCTGGCGCATGAGGTCCAGGGCGGCGCCGGCGACCTGGGGCTGGCAGCGGATGCAGTAGGGGTCCTGGACGCGGACGTCGCCGATCCGGTGGCTCTCGCGGATCTCGGAGCCCTCCAGCAGGGCGCGCATGGCGGCGGCGACGTCGATCTGCCCGGCATGGCCGCGCAGGGCGTGGATCTCGGCCCGGAGCGGGGCGGTGGAGCCCATGATCGCGTCCGTCGCCAGCGCCGCGGTGACCGCGCCGGTCGCCAGCGCCCGGCGCGCCCGCCAAAGGCCGGTCAGGGCGCAGGCGGCGCTGAA
This sequence comes from uncultured Alphaproteobacteria bacterium, assembly GCA_963832275.1. Lineage (GTDB taxonomy): Bacteria > Pseudomonadota > Alphaproteobacteria > Rhodobacterales > Rhodobacteraceae > Hasllibacter. The sequence continues at coordinate 1,284,332 of CAWHTQ010000019.1, read as the reverse complement.
CTGGGTGCCGTTGATGAGGGCCAGGCCCTCCTTGGGGCCGAGGGTCAGGGGGGAGAGGCCGGCGCGGGCCAGCGCATCCGCGGCGGGCATGGCGGCGCCGTCGAAGACCGCCTCCCCCTGCCCGATCATGGCGGCGGCCATGTGGGCCAGCGGCGCCAGATCCCCCGAGGCGCCGACGCTGCCCTGCACCGGGACCACGGGGGTCACGCCCCGCTCCAGCATCGCCTCGATCAGGGCGACGGTCTCCCAGGCGGTGCCGGACGCGCCGCGGCCGAGCGACAGCAGCTTGAGCGCCATCATCAGGCGGGTCGTGGGCCGGTCGAGCGCCTCGCCGACGCCGCAGCAATGGCTGAGGATCAGGTTGCGCTGGAGGGTCGCGGTATCGGCGGGCGCGACGCGGACGGAGGCGAGCTTCCCGAAGCCGGTGTTGACGCCGTAGACCGCGGCGCCCCCGGCGGCGGCGGCGGCGACGCGGGCGTGCGCCGCCTCGACGGCGGGCCGCGCGGCGGGGTCCAGGCTCCCGGCGCCGTCCGCGCGCCACAGCGCCTCCAGCTCGGCCAGTGTCGCGCGGCCGGGGCGCAGGACGGTCATTCGGGGCCTCCGAACAGGCGGTCGTGCAGCGGCGGGCCGCCGATCCGGTAGGCGATCTCCTCGGGGTCCCGGGCGTCCCAGATCGCGAGGTCGGCGCGCAGGCCGGGCGCGATGCGGCCCGCATCGGTCAGGCCCAGGGCGGCCGCGGCGTGGACGGTCGCGCCGCGCAGGGCCTCGTCCGGGGTGAGGCCGAAGAGCGTGCAGGCCATGTTCATCGCCAGCGGAAGCGAGGTCATCGGCGAGGAGCCGGGGTTGCAGTCGGTCGCGACGGCCATCGGCACGCCGGCGGCGCGGAAGGCGGCGACGGGCGGAGCCTGCGTCTCGTGAAGGGTGTAGTAGGCGCCGGGCAGGAGGACCGCGATCGTGCCGGCGGCGGCCATCGCCGTGGCCGCTGCGGCATCCGCGTATTCGAGGTGGTCGGCGGACAGGGCGCCCCGTTCGGCGGCGAGCCGCGCGCCGCCGAGATTCGAGAGCTGCTCGGCGTGGAGCTTCACGGGAAGGCCGAGTTCGCCCGCGACGTCGAACAGGCGGCCGATCTGCGAGGGCGAGAAGGCGATGCCCTCGCAGAACCCGTCGACCGCGTCGACCAGGCCCTCGGCATGGGCGGCTCGAAGGGTCGGGATGCAGACCTCCTCGAGGTAGTCGCCGCCGCCGGGCGGAACGGCGTGCGCGCCCAGGAAGGAGGTTCGCACCCGGACGGGCCGCTGGGCGGCGACGCGCCGCGCGACGCGGAGCATGCGGAGCTCGGTCTCCGTGTCGAGCCCGTAGCCGGACTTGACCTCGATCGTCGCGGCGCCGGCGCCGATCATCGCGTCCACGCGGGGCAGCGCGGCGGCCAGGAGCGCGTCCTCGTCCAGCGCGCGGGTGGCGGCGACGGTGGAGAGGATCCCGCCGCCGGCGCGGGCGACCTCCTCGTAGCTGGCCCCGGAGAGCCGGAGCGCGAACTCGGCCGCGCGGTGGCCGCCGTGGACGACATGGGTGTGGCAGTCGATCAGGGCGGGCGTGACGAGCCGGCCGCCGAGGTCGCGGGGCTGGCCCGGCGGCGCGTCGGCGGCGGGGCCGACCCAGGCGATGCGCCCACCCTCGATCAGGACGGCGCCGCCGCGCAGGGGCGCGCCCTCCATGGTCGCGACGGTGGCGTTGGTCAGGAGCATCGGGGGTCCTTGCCGGCGGCGTCCGGGTCCGCATTATGTGCGCACATATTCCCGGTCAAGCGCGGTGCCGCATCATGACGATCCTCCATGCCGATCAGGCTCTCCTGCCGGGGGGATGGGCGCGCGACGTGGGCGTGCGGCTCGATGGCGGGCGGGTCGTGGAGGTGACGCCGGGCGCCGCCCGGCAGGGGACGCGCGTGGCCACGCTGGTACCCGCGGCGGTGAACGTGCATTCCCATGCCTTCCAGCGCGCGATGGCGGGCCGGACGGAGCGGCGCGGGCCGGTGGGGCAGGTCGACAGCTTCTGGACCTGGCGGCGGGAGATGTTCCGGTTCCTCCAGTGCCTGACGCCCGGGGACGTGGAGGCGATCGCCGCCCTGGCGCAGGTCGAGATGCTCGAAGCGGGCTACGCCGCGGTGGCCGAGTTCCACTACCTCCACCATGCGCCGGGGGGGATGGCGTACGACGATCCCGGCGAGATGGCCGTTCGGATCGGCGCCGCGGCGGAGGCGACGGGCATCGGCCTGACGCTCCTGCCGGTGATGTATCGGCAGGGCGGGTGCGACGGGCGGGCGCTCGCGCCCGGACAGGACCGGTTCGGGAGCGATCCCGAGGGCTTCGAACGGCTGATGACGGGCGCGCGGCGGGCGATCGACCCCCTGCCCGATGCCGTGCTGGGCGTCGCGCCGCACTCGCTGCGCGCGGTGCCGCCGGAGGCGCTGCGCGAGGCTCTCGAGATCGCGCCGGACGGGCCGGTCCACATGCATCTGGCCGAGCAGGTGGCCGAGGTGGCGGAGGTGCGGGCGGCGCTGGGCGCGCGGCCGGTCGCGTGGCTGCTGGCCAATGCGGAGGTGGATGCGCGCTGGTGCCTGATCCATTGCACGCAGATGGAGCCGCCGGAGACGGAGGCCCTGGCGGCGACGGGGGCGGTCGCGGGGCTGTGCCCGATCACGGAAGGGAACCTGGGGGACGGCATCTTCGACGGCGTGCGATATCTGGGCGCCGGGGGGCGCATCGCGGTCGGGACGGATTCCAACGTGGCGATCGACCTGGCCGGAGAACTGCGCGGGCTGGAATCCTCGCAACGTTTGCGGGACCGGACGCGCGCGGCGCTGGCCCCGGCGGAGGGCTCCACCGGGCGGGCGCTCTATGACGCGGTCCTGGCCGGGGGCGCGCAGGCGGCCGGACGCGCGTCGGGGGCGATCGAGGCGGGGCGGCTGGCGGACCTGGTGGCGCTGGACGGGCCGCGCGCGGCGCTGTTCGACATGGCTGGCGACGCGGCGCTCGACGCCTGGATCTTCGCCGGCGGGTCGGGCTGGGTGTCGGATGTCTGGTCGGCGGGGCGGCACGTGGTGACCGGCGGGCGGCACGTGGCGCGGGATGCGGTCGAGGCGGGCTACCGCGCGTCGATGGCGCGCTGGGCGGCATGAGCGCGGGCTGGCGCGAGGTGCGCGCCGAGCTCGGCCGGCGCATCGCCGCGCGCGACTGGGCGCCGGGCGGGCGGATGCCCAACGAGGAGGACCTCGCCGAGGAACTCGGCTGCGCGCGCGGGACCGTCAACCGGGCGATGCGCGCGCTGGCGGAGGACGGGATCGTGGAGCGCCGGCGCCGGGCGGGCACGCGCATCGCCGTGACCCCCGTGCGGCGGGCGGTGATGCGCGTGCCGGTCCTGCGGCGGGAGATCGCGGCGACGGGCCGGGCGCCGGGCTACCGCCTGCTGATCCGGGAGGAGGCCCCGGCGCCGGAGGAGGTCGCGGCGCGCATGGGCCTGCCCACGGGGGCGCCGTTGCTGCGGGTGGAGGCGCTGCACCTGGCGGACGGCGCGCCCTGGGCGCTGGAGCGGCGGTGGATCGTGACCGGGGCCGTGCCGGGCGCGGCCGACGAGACGTTCGCGCAGATGAGCGCGAACGAGTGGCTGGTGCGCAACGCGCCGCTGACGGACGGGGACCTCGCGATCGCGGCGGAGGCCGCCGGGACGCGGGACGCGCGGGACCTGGGATGCGCGTTGGGCGCGCCGGTCCTGGTCCTGCGCCGGACGACGCGCAACGCGGGCGGGCCGGTCACGGACGTGCGGCAGGTGTTCGCGCCGGGGCACGCGATGCGCGCGGAGCTCTAGGGGTAGTGCACCCCGCCCTCGGCGCGGCGGGCCCTGCCGGGGCCGCCCGGCAGCGGGATGAACGCGGCCTCGTCGCCGGGCACGGTGTCGAAGCGACCGCGGGACCACTCCTCCTTGGCCTGCTCGATGCGCTCTCGGCGCGAGGAGACGAAGTTCCACCATATGTAGCGCGGCCCGCCCATCGGCTCGCCGCCGAAGAGCATCACCCTGGCCTCCGTGCGCCCGGTCACGGTGATCGGATCGCCGGGGCGCAGGACGAGGAGCTGGCCGGGGCCGAAGACGTCTCCGGCGACCTCGATCTCCCCGGCGATCGTGTAGAGGGCGCGCTCGGCATATGCCGGGTCGATCGGCACGGACCGGCCGGGGGCGAGGGTCAGCTCGGCGTAGAGCGTGGGCGAGGCCGTGCGCAGCGGCGAGGCGGCGCCGAAGGCCGCGCCGGCGATGAGGCGGGCGGTCAGGCCGCGATCCTCGACCACCGGGAGCTCCGCGGCGCCATGATGGACGAACTCGGGCGCCGCCTCCTCCGTCTCCTCGGGCAGCGCCACCCATGTCTGGAGGCCGAAGAGGCGCTGCCCGTCCCGCTTCTGCTCCGGGGCGGTGCGCTCGGAATGGACGATGCCTCGCCCCGCGCGCATCCAGTTCACGGCGCCGGGCTCGATCGCCATCGAGGTGCCCAGGCTGTCGCGGTGCATGATCCGCCCCTCGAACAGGTAGGTCACGGTCGCGAGGTTGATGTGCGGGTGGGGGCGCACGTCGATGCCCTCGTCGGTGAGGAACTCCGCCGGGCCCATCTGGTCGAAGAAGATGAAGGGCCCGACCATCTGCCGCTTGGTGGAGGGCAGCGCGCGGCGAACGGTCATCTCGCCCAGGTCGACGGCGCGGGGGACGATCAGCGTCTCGATCGCGGCGCACGCGGCGCGGTCGCCGAGGGCGGGGTCGGGGCTGGGCGTGAAGGACATGGGCGGGCTCCGGCTCTGATGATGTCAGGATAGCCCGCCGGCCCCGGCCCCGCCACGCGCGGGGGCGCGGGTCACTCCTGCGGGCCGGCGCGCTTGATGTCGGAGGGGGCCTTGGCGCGCGCCTCGCCGCGCCAGAGCGGCACGCCGGTCTGGATCACCGCGCGGCCGATCATGTGCCCGGCGATGGGCGCGGTCAGGAGCAGGAAGAGCATGATGGCGATGGCGCGGACGACGACCTGCCCCTCGCCGAAATGCAGCGCCGCGGCGAGCATCACGAGGCCGGAGGACAGCGTGCCGACCTTGGTCGAGGCGTGCATGCGGATGAGCACGTCGGGCAGGCGCAGCACGCCCAGCGCGGCGATCGTGGCGAAGCCGGAGCCGGCGATCAGGAGGATGCCCACGATCCAGTCCATCACGGCGCCTCCCCCTCGGTCGCGACCTCGGCGATCGTCCGTGCCGTGATGGCGTGCTCGGCATGGGCGCGCTCGGCCTTGCGCTTGGAATAGCGGGCGAGCGCGACGGTGGAGAGGAAGCCCACCAGCGCAAGGACCAGGGCCACGTCGAGGAAGGTGCCGTCCTCGGCCCGGATCGCCGCGAGGCCGCAGAAGGCGACGATGGCCACCGTCATCATGTCGAGCGCCACCACCCGGTCCGGCAGGCTCGGCCCCTTGGCGAGCCGCACGAAGCACAGGACCACCGCGAGGACGATCAGGCCGAAGCCGATGTCGACCGAGAGGTCGAGGAATGCGGGCCCCGTCATTCGATCGCGTCCCGGACCCAGCGCTCCATCCCGCCCTTGAGCTGGCGGCAGATCGCATCGGGATCGTCCGCGAACATGGCGTGGATCAGCAGGGTCTTCCGGTCCGGCGAGACGTCGAGGCTGAGCGTGCCGGGGGTCAGGGAGATGAGGTTGGTGACCATGAGGATGCCCGCGTCGGAGTGCACGTCGAGGGGCATCTCGATCAGGCCGGGCCGCGCGAGGTGGCGCGGCGTGACGATGTCCCAGAGGACCTCGACCGAGGAGACGACGAGCTCGTAGTGGAACATCGCGATCAGGCGGATCCAGTACCAGACCCGCATGAAGTAGCCCCCTCGCGTGCCCATCAACGGCGCCAGCAGCCACAGGATGCCGTAGCCGAACACGAACCCCGCGAGCAGGGTCGGGATCGTGGCTGAGCCCGCGAGCATGGCCCAGCCGGCGGCGAGCAGGAGGTTCAGCGCGAAGGTGTTCACTCGGGCGCTCCCAGCACGGCGGCCACGTAGGCCGAGGGGTCCATCAACTGCGCGGCCGCGATCTCGGCCAGGGTGACGAAGGGCTGCGGGACGAGGCCGATGACCATGGTCAGCGCCGCGAGCCCGCCGATGGGCGCAAGGAGCGCCCAGCGCGTGCCCCGGTCCAGCATCCGCAGCCGCGGCTCCACGCCCTTCGGGTGCGCCTTCCAGAACGCCTCGGCCCATATCTTGGTCATGGAATAGATCGTCAGGAGGCCGACGACCAGCGCCGCGGCGGCCGGGACCCAGGCCCCGATCTCGATCGCGGCGGCGATGAGGACGTATTTCGCCCAGAAGCCCGAGAGCGGCGGGAAGCCCGCGAGCGAGAAGGCGGGGATCAGGAACAGGAGGCCCAGGAGCGGGGCGAAGCGATAGAGCCCCCCGATGGCGTAGAGGTCGGTCGAGCCCGTCAGGCGCCCGGCGACCCCGGCCACGAGGAAGAGGTTCGCCTTCACGATGATGTGGTGCACCAGGTAGAAGACCGCGCCGACCAGCGCGAGCGCGCTGCCCAGGGCGAGGCCCAGGATCATGTAGCCGATCTGGCTGATGATGTGGAACGAGAGCACCTTGCGGAAGTCGCCCTGCGCCGCGGCGCCCAGCACGCCCGTCACCATGGTCAGGACCGCGATCCAGAGGAGGAGCGGCTGGAAGAAGCCCGGGTCATGGTCGAAGACGAGCGTGAACATGCGGATGATCGCGTAGACGCCGACCTTGGTCAGGAGCCCCGCGAACACCGCCGAGACCGCGAAGATCGGCGTGTGGTAGCTCGCGGGCAGCCAGAAGAAGAGCGGGAACAGCGCCGACTTGATCCCGAAGGCGATCAGGAACGCGACGCCCACGACCGTCAGGAGGCCCTGGTCCGCGCCGTCCACGGCCGTCGAGAGGTCCGCGAGGTTCAGGGTGCCGGTCATGCCGTAGAGCAGGCCGATCCCGGAGAGGAAGAGGATCGTCGAGACGAGGTTGAGGGTCACGTACTTGACCCCGCCATCGATCTGCTCGGGCCGCCCGCCCAGCGTCAGGAGGCCGAAGGAGGCGATCAGCATCACCTCGAACCAGACGTAGAGGTTGAAGAGGTCCCCGGTCAGGAACGCGCCGCACACCCCGGCGATGAGCACGTTGAAGAGCGCGTGATAGCCGAGCCGCTCGTTTGCGGCGCTGACGTCCGCGAGGGCGTAGACGGAGACCGCGAGCGCCGTGATCGCGGTGATGACGACCATGATCCCCGAGAGCGTGTCCGCCACCAGGGTGATGCCGAAGGGCGCGGGCCAGCCGCCCATCTGACCGGCGACGACGCCCTCCCCCAGCACCGCCGCCATCAAGGCGCCGGCGGCGACCAGCAGCGCGAGGTTCCCGCCCACGGACACCCAGCGCCCCCCGCGCGGCACGAGGAACGCCGCGACCGCCGTCGCGAAGGGCAGGACGATGGGAAGCGCGAGGAGCCAGCTCACGTGCCGGGGGTCTCCGGGCGGGGCTCGGCGAGGCGCATCTCGTCGCTGTCGAGCGTGCCCAGGGTCGCGTGGGCGCGGAACACCAGGACGAGCGCGAAGGCGAAGAGGCCGAAGCCGATCACGATCGCCGTCAGAACCAGGGCCTGCGGCAGCGCGTTGGCCACCGGCTCGGGCGGCGCCTGGAGACCCGCCGGCACCAGCGGGGGCGCGCCGTCCGTGAGGCGCCCGGCGGCGAAGATGATCAGGTTCGCCGCGTTCGAGATCAGGACCAGCCCGAAGATGAAGCGCAGCAGGTTGCGCGCCAGCATCAGCCAGACCGAGGCCGCGACCATCACGCCGACCGTGAGGGCGATCAGCGCCTCCATCAGATCTCCTCCTCCATCGCGAAGACGAGGGTGAGGATCGCGCCGAAGACCACGAGGTAGACGCCGATGTCGAAGATCAGCACCGTCGAGAGCGGCAGGCCCTTGTCGTCCGGCGACGAGGGATCGGCGCCCAGGAACAGCCATTGCCCGGTGAAGAGCGCGTCCCCGAAGAGGGCGGCCATGAGCCCGGCCAGGAGCGCGACGCCCAGGCCCGCCATCGCGATGCGCTCGGGGCGCAGGCGCAGGGCCTCCCGCGCCTCCACGGTGCCGCAGCCCAGCGCGTAGAGGACGAAGCCGGTGGCCCCGATCAGGCCGCCGATGAACCCGCCGCCCGGCTCGTTGTGGCCGCGCAGGAGCATGTAGATCGAGAAGAGGAGCAGCAGCGCCACGAGGTAGCGCGTGCCCGCCCGCAGGATGATCGAGTTCACGGCGTCCCCCTCATGGCCCGTCCCTGCGCTGGGCGGCCGTCGTCGTGCGCAGGAGCGCGTAGGCGGCGAGGGCCGCGACCGCGACGACCGCGATCTCCCCGAACGTGTCGAGGGCGCGGAAGTCGACGAGGATCACGTTGACGATGTTGCGCCCGTAGGCCTCGGGCCAGGACGCGACCTCGAAATAGGCGGTCAGGCGGCGGTCGAGCGGCGCGGCCAGCACCGCCAGCGTCACGGCCGAGACGGCGGCGCCGACGCCCAGCGCGATGACCGCGTCCCAGGGGCGGCTGTCCTTGCGGGTGTGGTCGTCCAGATAGGGCAGGCGCAGCATCGCGACCGAGACGAGGACGACGACGAGCACCTCGACCAGGAGCTGCGTGATCGCGACGTCCGGCGCCGAGAACACGATGAAGATCAGCGCCGTGCCGATGCCGACCACGCCCAGCCCGGCGACGGCGGCGATGCGCGAGCGGGTGAACGCGGTCAGGAGCGAGCCGGCGACGATGAGGATCAGGATGGCGACGTTCTTGGGCCGGATCCCCTCCAGGGAGACGGGCGCGAGATCGGGCCGCGCGAACAGCATCGTGCCGCCGATCCCGGCCGCGACCACCGCGAAGGTCGTCATCAGATAGGCGCGCAGGCGACCCGGCTGCACCATCCGCGTCTGCCAGGCGGCGAAGCCGCGCAGGCCCGCGAGGAAGCCGTCCCAGCCCCGGTCGAAGCTGGGCGCCGCGGAATCCGCGCGGATCAGGATGGCGCGCAGCGGGCGATGCGCGAGGTAGAGCGCGAACCCGATGGCGAAGGTCGCGAGCGACAGGACCAACGGCAGGTTCACCCCGGCCCAGAGCTTCAGCTCCTTGGCGAGCCCGGCATCGCCGAGGAAGCCCGCGACGACCGGGCCGATCACCGGCCCCTGGATCAGCCAGGGCGCGAGGCCGAAGGCGAGCCCCGCGAGCGCCAGCAGGACGGGGCCGGCGAGCATCTGCCAGGGCGCCTCGTGGGGCGCGGACGGGCGGAGCCTCGCCGGGGGCCCGGCCGAAGAAGGGCCGCAGCGCGACCACCCCGGCGACCGCGAACATCAGGGCGTTGGCCGCCAGGGCCGCGCCGAGGATCAGGAGCCGCGGACCATCGGCCTCCACCGCGCCGGCATATTGCAGCTCCTTGGAGATGAAGCCGACGAGCGGCGGCAGCCCGGCCATGGAGAGCGCGGCGAGCGCGGCGGCCAGCGCGGTGACGGGCATGGCGCGCGCCAGCCCGCCCAGACGGTCCGCCTCCCGCGTGCCGGTGCCGTGGTCGATGCAGCCGACCGTCAGGAAGAGCGACGCCTTGTAGAGCGAGTGCGCGACGAGGAACGTCGCGAAGGCCGTCACCGCGTAGGCCCCCGGCTGCGCCAGCGTCATCGTCAGCGTGCCCAGCGCCATCAGCGTCGTGTAGGCCAGCGCCTGCTTCAGGTCCGTCTGCCGCAGGGCCAGCACGCTCGCGAAGACGGCCGTGAACCCGCCGAAGAGGGTGAGCGTCCAGAGCCAGACCTCCGTCCCGGAGAGCGCGGGGTGCAGCCGCGCCATCAGGTAGACGCCGCCCTTCACCATCGTCGCCGAGTGCAGGAACGCGCTGACGGGCGTGGGCGCGGCCATCGCGTTGGGCAGCCAGAAGTGCAGCGGGAACTGCGCCGACTTGGTGAAGGCGCCGGCGAGGACGAGGATCAGGATGGGCAGGTACATCGGGTCGGCGCGGATCGCGTCGCCCAGGAGGACGATCTCGGAGATGCGGAACGTGCCGGCGGCGTTGCCCAGGAGGATGAGCCCTGCAAGCATCGCCAGCGCCCCGGCGCCGGTCACGAAAAGTGCCTGGAGCGCGGAGCGGCGTCCCTTCTCCGTCTCGTGGCCGAAGCCGATCAGCAGGTAGGATGTGATCGTCGTCAGCTCCCAGAAGACGAAGAGGGAGACGAGGTCGTCCGCCAGCACGAGGCCCAGCATCGCCAGCATGAACGATGTCAGGAACAACGCGAACCGGCCCCATTGGGGATGCCCCGCGAGATAGGTGTTGGAGTAGAGCAGGACGAGCGCGCCGATGCCCGAGATCAACAGGCAGAACGTGAGCGAGAGCCCGTCGACGGCGAAGGCGAAGGCGATGCCGAGCGTGGGCAGCCAGGGCACGGACCACAGCAGGACCTCGCCGGCCTCGACGCGCGGCATCGCCGCCGCGAAGAGGGCGAAGAGCGCGGCCGCGAAGGCCGCCGGCAGGTAGCCGGACAGGCCGTTCGATCGGGGGGCCGTGGCGTCGGTCACTCGGGCTCCTCGGGCGGGGTCGGTGCGTCAGTGCCGCGACATAGAGGCACCGTCCGGAGAATTCGAGACGCCACGGGACCGGGCGCGCCGAAAGTCGGCCGGGTGCGGCTGCGCTACCCGGAACGCCCCTTCGCGGCGATCGCGATGTCGGCGCGCCGGGCCCCGGCGGCGACGCGAAGGCCGTTGGGGATGTCGTTGCCGTCCGCCTTCGCGCGGGCGGCGTCATCGTCCAGCCCGGCGCCGCGCCAACGCGCGATGAGGCGGCGGCGCAGCTCGCCCTCGGGCACGTCCAGGAACACGGTGAGGGACCAGCGCTCCGCGAGGTCCCGCCAGGGGTCCTCGTCCAGCAGGAGGTAGTTGCCCTCCACGATGGCGAGGTCGCAGGCGGCCGGCACGACACCGGCCCCGGCGATCGCGGTCTCGGACGCGCGGTCGAAGACGGGGTGGACCACCTCGCCGCCCTGCCCCAGCGCGGCGACGAGGCGGACGAGGCCGGCGGCGTCGAAGGTCTCGGGCGCGCCCTTGCGCGGCAGGAGGCCGCGGGCGCGCAGGATGCGGTCGTCGAGGTGGAAGCCGTCCATCGGGACGACTTGCGCCGCGCGGCCCGCGGCCGTGACATGGGCGGCGAGCGCCTCGGCGAAGGTGCTCTTGCCGCTCGCCGGAGGGCCGGCGACGGCGACGAGCGTGCGCCCGCCCGTCGGGGCCGACGGGATCGCGGCGGCGACCCGGTCCAGATCAGCCGGGTCGGGGCCGGCCGTGCCCACCCTCAGGCCGCGTCCTCGAGGGTGCGCGCGCCGGTCATCAGGGCGACGGCGTCCGACATGGTGTGCTCCTTGGGGTCGATCACCGCCAGCCGCCGGCCGAGGCGGTGCACGTGGATGCGGTCCGCGACCTCGAACACATGGGGCATGTTGTGGCTGATGAGGATGATCGGAATCCCGCGCGCGCGCACGTCCTGGATCAGCTCCAGCACCTTGCGGCTCTCCTTCACGCCGAGCGCGGCGGTCGGCTCGTCGAGGATGATGACCTTCGACCCGAAGGCGGCGGCGCGGGCCACGGCCACGCCCTGCCGCTGCCCGCCGGAGAGCGTCTCGACCGGCTGGCGGATGTTCTGGATCGTCATCAGTCCGAGCTCGGTCAGCTTCTCGCGCGCGCGGCGCTCCATCTCCGGCCGGTCGAGCATGCGGAACACCGAGCCCAGGACGCCGGGGCGCCGCAGCTCGCGCCCCATGAACATGTTGTCCGCGATCGAGAGCGCGGGCGACATGGCGAGGGTCTGGTACACCGTCTCGATCCCCGCGGCGCGCGCGTCGAGCGGAGAGGTGAAGCGGATCGGGCGGCCGTTCAGCCGGACCTCGCCCGCGTCGGGGACGACTGCGCCGGAGATCGCCTTGATCAGGGTCGACTTGCCGGCGCCGTTGTCGCCGATCACGGCGAGGACCTCACCGGGGTAGAGGTCGAAGTCGCACGCGTCGAGCGCGGTGACCCGGCCGTAATGCTTGGTCAGGCCCCGGCCCGTGAGGATGGGCTCGACCGCGCTCATGCCGAGGCCTTCCGGATCCACTGGTCCACCGCGACCGCGCCGATGATGAGGATGCCGATCAGCAGGTAGGTCCACTGCGCGTCCGCCCCGAGGAGGCGCAGGCCGAGCGTGAACACCCCCACGATCAGGGCGCCGAAGAGCATGCCCAGGATGCTGCCCCGCCCGCCGAAGAGGGAGATGCCGCCGATGACCACGGCGGTGATCGATTCGATGTTGGCGAACTGCCCCGAGGTCGGCGAGACCGAGCCGATCCGCCCGATCAGGGCCCAGCCGGCGAAGGCGCAGATCAGGCCCGAGAGCGCGTAGACGGAGATCAGCGTGCGCTTGACCTGCACGCCCGAGAGCTCGGCCGCCTCGGGATCGTCGCCCACGGCGTAGACGTGCCGGCCCCAGGCGGTGTGGCGCAGCGCATAGGCGAGGACCACCACCAGCGCGATCATGAAGAGGACGCCCACCGTGAAGACCGCGCCGCCGATCTCGAACTTGGCGCCGAAGAGCTGGAGGAGCGGGGCCTCGTCCTCGATGACGCGGGAGCGGATCGTCTCGTTGCGGGAGTAGAGGAAGTTGCCCGCCAGCACGATCTGCCACATGCCCAGCGTCACGATGAAGGGCGGCAGACGCATCACCGCCACGAGGAAGCCGTTCACCGCGCCGCAGGCGGTCCCGACGAGCAGGCCGCAGGCGACCGCGACCTCGGGCGGCAGGCCGTAGCGGAAGGTGAACTGGCCCATCACCACGGAGGAGAGGACCATGATCGCGCCGACCGAAAGGTCGATCCCCGCGGTCAGGATCACGAGGCTCTGCGCCGCGCCGACGATGCCGACGATCTGCACCTGCTGCAGGATGAGCGTCAGGGCGAAGGGCGAGAAGAACCGGCTTCCCAGGAGCACCCCGAACACCGCGATCGACGCGACCAGAACGATGAGCGGCACCAGCGCCGGAGCGTTGTGCAGGACCGCCTGGAGCCGCTCGGCCGGGCCGCGGCGCGGCTTGAACGCGGCGACGCGCGCGTCGGCGCCCCTGGCGGCGCCCTCGTAGTCGTCGGCGCTGGTCATGCGCGGCCTCCCGGGTCGGGGGCCGGCGGGAGGATACCCGCCGGCCCTGTCGTCATCCGCGGGGCGGCGCTTCCCGCCCGCAGGGCCCCCGGCCGCCGGCGGCGTTCAGCCCCAGCAGAGCGCGGTGCCCTCGGCGGTATCGATGCTGTCGATGCCGTCCGCCGGCCGGTCGGTGACGAGGGCGACGCCCGTGTCGGTGAAGTCCTTGCCCTCCGTCGGCTCGGGCAGCGTGCCGTCGGCCGCGTATTGCGCGATCGCCTCGATCCCGCGGGACGCCATCTGCAACGGATACTGCTGCGCGGTGGCGCCGATGATGCCGTCGGCGACGTTGGCGACGCCGGGGCAGCCGCCGTCGACCGAGACGATCAGCACGTCGCCCTCGCGGCCGATGTCGCGCAGCGCCTCGTAGGCGCCGGCCGCGGCCGGCTCGTTGATCGTGTAGACCACGTTGATCTCGGGATCGATCGCCAGAAGGTTCTCCATCGCGCGGCGGCCGCCCTCCTCGTTGCCGGCGGTCACGTCGTTGCCGACGATGCGCGGGTCGTCCTCGTCGCCCCAGCGCGAGGGGTCCTTCACGTCGATGCCGAAGCCGGTGAGGAAGCCCTGGTCGCGCAGGACGCCGACGGTCGGCTGGCTGATGGCGAGGTCGAGCATCGCGATCTTCGCGGTCGCCGCCTCCTCGCCGAGCGTGGCGGCGGCCCATTGCCCGATCAGCTCGCCGGCCAGGAAGTTGTCGGTGGCGAAGGTCGCGTCGGCGGCGTCGATCGGGTTCAGCGGCGTGTCGAGCGCGATGACCAGGATGCCGGCCTCGCGCGCCTGCTCGACCGCGCTCACGATGGAGGACGTGTCCGACGCCGTGAGCAGGATGCCCGAGGCGCCGTCCGCGATGCAGGTCTCGATCGCGGCGACCTGCGCCTCGTGGTCGCCGTCGATGCGGCCGGCGTAGCTGTTGAGCGTGATGCCGAGCTCGTCCGCCTTGGCCTGCGCGCCCTCCTTCATCTTGACGAAGAACGGGTTGGTGTCGGTCTTGGTGATGAGGCAGGCGGTGGCGGCGTGCGCGTCGGCCATGGCCGTGCCGGCGGTGGCGAACAGGGCCAGCGCGGTGCCGGTGAGCAATCTCGTCATGTCTTTCTCCCAGGTGGCGCGCCCGATTCTGCGACCGGGCGTCTGCGCGGCGGGTGGATCCCGCCCTGCGACGACGATGGCCGCTGCGGCACCCGCGGTCAATCGACGCGGGCCCGCGCCCCGGCGGCGGCGCGTTCCGGCCGGCCGGGTGCGGCGCCCTCCGGCCCGTCTGGCCACGTTCGACCCTATCACGTATACGGGGGACATGACACGCTCGCTCGACAATCCCCGCGGCCTGCTGCGCGACCTCTTCGACGCGGCCGTCGCGGCCGCGGACCCCATGCACGCGGTGCCCCCCCACCTGCCCGAGCGGCCCGCGGGGCGGGTCCTGGTGCTGGGCGCGGGCAAGGCGTCGGCGCGCATGGCGGAGGCCGTCGAGGCGGCGTGGGGCCCCTGCGAGGGGCTGGTGATAACGCGCCGCGGGCACGGGCGCCCGCTGCGCGGGATCGAGGTGGTCGAGGCGGCCCATCCGGTGCCGGACGCCGCGGGGATCGCGGCCTCGGTCCGACTGCTGGACCTCGCGACCGGGCTCGGGCCGGACGACCTGTGCCTGGCGCTGATCTCGGGCGGGGCGTCCGCGCTCCTGTGCGCACCGCGCGCGCCCTTGACGGACGCGGACATGGCGGCGGTGAGCGAGGCGCTCCTGTCGAGCGGCCTGCCGATCGGGGCGATGAACCTGGTGCGCCGGCAGCTCGACGATGCCAAGGGCGGCCGGCTCGCGGCGATCGCCTGGCCGGCGTGCACGCTCACCCTGGCGATCTCGGACGTGCCGGGGGACGACCCGATGCTGATCGGCTCCGGGCCGACGGTGGGCGGCACGGACGCGGCGGGGCTGCGCGCGGCGGCGGCGGCGCTGCCGGACCTTCCGCCGGCGGCGCGCGCCCTGCTGCAGGGGCGGGGCCATGCCCTGCCCCCGAGCGATCCCCGGCTGGCGCTGGCCCATACGCAGGTCGTGGCGGCGCCGTCGCGGTCGCTCGCCGCCGCCGCCGACGTGGCCCGCGCGGCCGGGGTGCGGGTGATCGACCTCGGCCCGGACGTGGAGGGCGAGGCCCGCCGCGTCGCCGCGCACCAGGCCGAGGTCGCGCTGGAGGCGCGGGGCAGCGGACCGGTCCTGATCCTCTCGGGCGGCGAGCTGACGGTGACGCATGCGCCGTCCGCGGGCGGGGGCGGCCTGGGCGGGCCGAACGCCGAGTTCGCCCTTGCGCTCGCGATCGCGCTCGACGGGGCGGCAGGCGTGCACGCCATCGCCTGCGACACCGACGGAGTGGACGGCGCGGCCGAGGTCGCGGGCGCCTGCATCGGGCCCGGCACGCTCGCGCGCGGGCGCGCCGCCGGGCGCGATCCCGTCGCGGCGATGACGCGGCACGACGCGCACGGCTTCTTCGCCGCGACGGGCGACGCCGTCATCACCGGGCCGACCCTCACCAATGTCAACGATTTCCGCGCGATCCTCGTGAGTTGATCGCCCGGGGCGTCGCCTCCACTGGCAGGGGCGCGCGCGCCCTGCTACGCATCGACGCGACAGACGGCCCCCAAGGGCCGCGAGCGACCAAAGGGAGAGACCACACATGAAGACCATCGCATTCGCCTGCGCCGCCACCCTCTCGGCCGGCGCGGCCTTCGCCGACGCCCACGAGGACCGGACGGGCTGGCCCGAGAGCTTCACCGTCGCGCACCGCCTCGCAGGGCGGCACCTACTTCGCCTACGGCTCCGGCTGGGCGAACCTGGTCGCCGAGGAGCTCGGCCTCACCGGCGGCGGCGAGGTCACCGGCGGGCCGATGCAGAACATGGCCCTCGTCCACACCGGCGACGCGCAGTTCGGCATGACCACGATGGGTCCGGCGGCCGAGGCGATCGCGCGGCACGAACCCGATCGCGCCCGGCCTTGAGATGACCAATGCCTGCGCGATGTTCCCGATGTACGAGACGCCGTTCTCGGTGACGGCGCTGTCCTCGTCGGGCATCACCTCGATCGCCGACATCCCGGCCGGCGCGCGCATCGGGTTCGGCCCCGCCGGCTCGACCTCCGACACCTACTTCCCGCAGATGATGACGCCCTCGGCGTCGACTACGAGCGGCGCAACGGCGGCTGGGACGACCTCGGCGGCCAGCTTCAGGACGGTCTGCTGGACGTCATCGCCTTCGCGGCCGGCGTGCCGGTCCCGGCGGTCAGCCAGCTCGAGGTGCAGACCGACGTGAACATCATCGAGTTCACCGAGGAGGAGCAGGCCACGATCATGGAGGCGTTCCCGGTCTCCGACTTCGACATCGCGGCGGACACCTACGGCTCGCTGGACGAGCCCGCGCGGTCGGTCTCGATGTGGAACTTCGCGATCGCCAACTGCGACCTGCCCGACAGCTTCGTGAACGCGGTCGTGGACGTGGTCATGTCGGACAACGCGCGCATGGTGAACATCCACGCCGCCGCCGACACGACGATCCCGGCGAACTGGGACAAGAACACAGGCACGATCAAGTGGCACCCCGGCGCGGCGCAGTGGTTCATCGACAACGCCGGCGCCGACATCCCGGCCGAAAGATCCACGGCGGCACCTGATCCCGGCGGGCCGGGCGCCGCCGCGCGCCCGGCCCGCACCGCTTCCGGGCCGTTCCCGCCACCGGCGAGCGGCCCGCTTGCAGGAAGGCGCGCGATGACCCAGACCACGACCGAACGAGGGCGCCGCCCCGCTGAACGCGGACGGCGTCGACGACGAGCCGGTCGAGAGAACCGCCGCCTCTTCGCGGGCCGCACCTACCTCGCCGTCGCGGGGCTCTCGGGCGTCTACGCGCTCTTCCACATGGCGGCGCTCAACGGCTGGTCGATCCGCGAACTGGACCGGCATCGACATCCCGTTCCTGCCGACCTTCCCGATGGAGACCTGGAACTTCCGCATCGTCCACGTCGCCGGCGCGCTGATCCTCGGCTTCACGCTCTACTCGGCGCGCGCCTTCGCCGAGGAGGGCGCGCCGCGCCGCCATCCGCTCGACCTGGCGGCCTACGCGTTCATGCTGCCCGCGCTCTACGCCTGCTGGACGGCGATCTCCTTCGCGACCGAGATCGCGGGCGGCGTGATGTGGAACGGGATCGACGCCGCGATCCGCGCCGCGAGATCTGGCACTTCGGCGTGCCGCTGCTGGTCGCGACGGCCGGGCGGCATCGTCCTGGGCTGGTTCGCGCCCGCGCGCGCGGGGCACCATCGCGGCGCCGGACGTCCTGCTGTCGATCTGCGCGATCGCGGTCGCGGTCTACCTCATCACCATCTACGGCACGCTGATGCGCAACTCCACCGGCACGCCCTTCGCGCCCATCGGCATCTAGCATGGCCGCCGTCGCGGGCACCGCCCTGATCATGGAGATGACGCGCCGGGTGGCGGGCCTGGCCCTGATCGTGATCTCGGCGGTGTTCCTGGTCTACGTCTTCGTCGGGCGATACGCTGCCGGGCTTCCTCAACGCGCCGGACATCACCTGGGAGCGCTTCTTCAGCCAGGTCTACACCGATGCCGGCATCCTCGGGCCGACGACGGCGGTCTCCTCGACCTACATCATCCTGTTCATCATCTTCGCCGCCTTCCTGCAGGCGTCGAAGGTGGGCGACTACTTCGTCAACTTCGCCTTCGCGGCCGCCGGGCGCTCGCGCGGCGGGCCGGCCAAGGTGGCGATCTTCGCCTCCGGCCTGATGGGCATGATCAACGGCACCTCGGCGGGCAACGTGGTGGCGACCGGATCGCTGACCATCCCGCTGATGAAGAAGGTCGGCTACAAGCCCACCACCGCCGGCGCGGTCGAGGCCGCGGCCTCCACCGGCGGGCAGATCATGCCGCCGATCATGGGCGCGGGCGCGTTCATCATGGCCGAGATCACGGGCATCCCCTACACCGACATCGCCATCGCCGCGATCATCCCGGCGGTCCTCTACTTCGTCTCGATCTACTTCATGGTCGACTTCGAGGCCGCCAAGCTCGGCATGCGCGGCATGCGCGAGGACGAGCTGCCGAAGTTCCGCGACATGGTCACGGCGGGTGTTCCTGTTCCTGCCGATCATCATCCTGATCGTGGCGCTCTTCATGGGCTATTCGGTGATCCGCGCCGGCACGCTCGCCACGCGCGGCGGCCGCCGTCGTCTCGCTGGCTCACGCCCTACCGGATGGGGCCGCGCTCGCATCGCGCAAGGCGTTCGAGCTCGCCGGCATCATGTCGATCCAGATCATCGCCGTCTGCGCCTGCGCGGGCATCATCGTCGGCGTCATCTCCCTCACCGGGCGTCGGCGCGCGGTTCTCGACCGTGCTCCTGGGCCTCGCGGACGCCACCCAGCTGCTGGCGCTGTTCTTCGCGATGTGCATCTCGATCCTGCTGGGGATGGGGATGCCGACGACGGCGGCCTACGCGGTCGCGGCCTCGGTCGTGGCGCCGGGGCTGGTGCAGCTCGGCATCCCGCAGCTGACGGCGCATTTCTTCGTCTTCTACTTCGCGGTCGTCTCGGCGATCACGCCGCCCGTGGCGCTGGCCTCCTATGCCGCGGCGGGCATCTCGGGGGCCAACCCGATGGCGACCTCGGTGGCCTCGTTCAAGATCGGGATCAGCGGCCTTCATCGTGCCGTTCATGTTCTTCTACAACGGCGCGATCCTGATGGACGGCACCTGGTTCGAGATCGTCCGCGCGGCCCTCACGGCGACGTTCGGCGTGTTCCTCCTGTCCTCGGGGGTGCAGGGCTGGTGGGTCGGCGGGCGCGCGGGCTGGCCGATCCGGATCGCCCTGATCGTGGCCGCGCTGTTCATGATCGAGGGCGGGCTGATCTCCGACATGATCGGGATCGGGGGGCGGCCGTGCTCTTCGTCCTCGCGCGCGCCGGGCGCGGCGACAAGGTCGCGGCCTAGGCCGGAGGCGGCGAGGCCGCGTCGACGAAGGGCGAGGCGACACGATCCGGGTGCGGGCTTGCCGCCGGCAGGGCGGCCGCGTCCCAGCCGGTCAGGACAGGGTCCGATCGACGCGGCGCGCCCCTCCCCCCGGGCGGTCCGCCACCGGATGATGCCGGGCGCGGACGCTCACGCCGCGCCGGCCGACAGGAGGGTCGCGTTCCCGCCGGCGGCCGTGGTGTCGGTACAGACGTGCCGCTCCAGGAGGGCCATCGCCTCCTCGCCGGGCGCAAGGAGGGGGACGATCGGGCCGGTGCGGGCGGCGAGAGCGCGCCGGACCGCCCGTCCGTCCGGGCCGCCGAGCATAACTGCCGCGAGGCCCGTCGCCCCGGTCAGGAGGCCGGGGGGCACGGCGGCGCGAAGCCCCTCGCCGGAGACGAGGTCCGGCGCCGCGGCGAGGGCGATGCCGCCCGATGCACGGACCGCCGCCGCCTGGGCCCGCGCGGCCGGCGCCCCCGGCCCGAGGCACAGCACCGGCCCGCGCGGATGCACGCTCAGCAGGTTGCGCTCGCCGGTCGGGCCCGGAAGCCCGATCGCGGGGCGAGGCCCCGTGGCGATGGCGGCCGCGAGCGCCGCGTCGAGTTCGGCAGCGCTCGCCATCCGCCCCGCGATGGCCGGCCCCCGTTCGACGGCCTCAGGTCGCGGCGCCAGGAACCGCTCGAGATAGGCCGGGCCGCCCGCCTTAGGCCCGGTGCCAGAGAGGCCCTCGCCGCCGAAGGGCTGCGAGCCGACGATCGCCCCGATCTGGTTGCGGTTGACGTAGAGGTTCCCGACCCGCGCCTCCCGCCGGACCGCGTCCGCGACCGCCTCGATCCGGGTGTGCAGCCCCATGGTCAGGCCGTGGCCCTGCGCGTTCACCGCGCGCACGGCCGCGATCACCCCGCCCGCCGCGAAGGTGGCGACGTGCAGGATGGGGCCGAACACCTCCTCGCGGACGGAGTCCGGTCCGTCCACCCGCAGGAGCGTCGGCGCGAAGGCGTGGCCCGACGCGCCGCGCGGTCCCTCGTGCATCACCCGGCCCTCGTCGCGCGCCGCCTCGACATGGGCGGCGAAGGCCGCCTGCGCCGCGCCCGAGATGAGCGGGCCGACATCGGTCTCGCGCGCCCAGGGATGGCCGGGACGAAGCTCGTCCATCGCGCCGCGCAGCATCCGCAGGAACGGCTCCGCGATGTCGGCCTGCAGGAGGAGGAGGCGGCAGGCGCTGCACCGCTGCCCGGCCGACCGGAAGGCCGAGGCGATCACGTCGCGCACCGCCTGCTCCGGCAGGGCCGTGGAATCCACGATCATCGCGTTGATGCCGCCGGTCTCGGCCACGAGCATGGCGTGCGGGTCCAGGTGCTCGGCCATCCTGGCGTCGATCGCCCGCGCGGTGGCGGTGGAGCCGGTGAAGACGACCCCGGCGATGCGCGCATCCCCGGTGAGGGCCGCGCCCGCGCGCCCGCCCTCGCCCGGCACGAGCTGCAGCGCATGGCGCGGCACCCCCGCCAGATGCAGCAGGCGGGTGGCCAGCGCCGCGATAAGGGGCGTGGGCTCGGCCGGCTTGGCGATCACGGCGTTGCCTGCCGCCAGAGCGGCCGCGACCTGCCCGGTGAAGATCGCGAGAGGGAAGTTCCAGGGCGAGATCGCGAGGATCGTGCCGCGCGGGGCGCGGGCGCCCTCGGGGTCGATGCGGCGGATCTCGGCGGCGTAGAAGCGCAGGAAGTCCACCGCCTCGCGCAGCTCGGCCACGGCGTCCGGCAAGGTCTTGCCCGCCTCCCGCGCCAGGAGCGCGAAGATCTCGGGCGCCGCGTCCTCGAGGAGGGCCGCCGCCGCCTCCAGGATCGCGGCGCGCTCCGCCGGCGGCGCGGTCCAGGGACGGGCGGCGGCCGCGGCGCGGCGGGCGGTCTCGCCATCGGCCTCGATCACCGTGCCGACGACGTCGTCCGCGTCCGCGGGCGAGGGAACGGGCCGCGACCGGCCATCCGCCGGGCCGTCCGCCAGGACCGGCGCGGCCTCCCAGGTCGAGGTCCGCCAGGGCGCGCGGGACGCATCGAGCGCCGAGAGCGCCTCCGGATCGTCGAGGTCCCAGCCTCGCGCGTTGGCGCGAGGGGCGAAGAGGTCCGGCGGCGCGGCCACCGCGGTCCGCCGTTCCATGCGGGCGAACGGATCGGAGACGACCTCCTCGGCCGGCACGGACGCGTCCGCCAGCCGATTCACGAAGGAGGAGTTGGCCCCGTTCTCCAGCAGCCGACGCACCAGATAGGCCAGCAGCTCGCGGTGCCGGCCGACGGGGGCGTACACGCGCGACCGCACGCCCGCCTCCGCCGCCACATGGGCGTGCAGGGCGGCGCCCATCCCGTGCAGGCGCTGCAACTCGAAGGTCTCGGTGGCACCCTCCCCCGCCATGTGCAGGATCGCGGCGATGGTGTGCGCGTTGTGGGTGGCGAACTGCGGGTAGAGCCGTGGCCGCGACAGCAGGCGGCGCGCGCAGGCGAGGAAGCTCACGTCGGTGGCCGCCTTCGCGGTGAGGACCGGGAAGTCCTGGAGCCCCTCGACCTGGGCGAGCTTGATCTCGCCGTCCCAGTAGGCGCCCTTGACCAGCCGGACCATGACCCGGCGGCCCTCGCGCGCCGCCAAGGCGTCCAGCCAGTCGATCACCGGCATCGCCCGCTTGCCGTAGGCCTGGACGACGAAGCCGAGCCCGTCCCAGCCGGCCAGGGCCGGATCGCGCAGGACGGCCTCGAACACGTCGAGGGACAGCTCCAGCCTCCCCTGCTCCTCGGCGTCGACGTTCAGGCCCACGCCCCCCGCGGCGGCCGCCCGCGCGAGGGCGGTCAGGCGCGGCACCAGCTCGGCCATGACGCGGTCCCGCTGCGCCCATTCGTAGCGCGGGTGGAGGGCCGACAGCTTGACCGAGACGCCCGGCGCCTCCCGCACGGGCCGGCCGCCGGCGGCCTTCGAGACCGCGGCGATCGCGCCCGCATAGGACGCGTGGAAGGCCTGCGCGTCGGCGGCGGTCGTCGCGGCTTCGCCGAGCATGTCGTAGGAATGGAGCGCGCCGCGCCGCTCCATCGGCCGGGCGCGGGCGAGCGCCTCCTCGATGTCGCGGCCCAGCACGAACTGCCGTCCCATCTCGCGCATGGCGGCGCGGGTGGCGGCGCGGATCACCGGCGCGCCCAGGCGCCGGGTCGCGCGCGCCGCCGCGCCGCGCGCCTCGCCCGGTGCCAGGACCCGGCCCGTGAGCGCGAGGCCCAGCGTCGAGCCGTTCACCAGGCGGGAGGCCGAGTGCCCGATATGCTCCGCCCAGTCGCCGGGTCCGACCTTGTCGGCCACGAGCGCGTCGGCCGTGCGCCCGTCCGGCACCCGCAGGAACGCCTCGGCCAGGGTCATCAGGGCGAGGCCCTCGTCGCTCGACAGCCCGTACTCGGCCAGCACGCTCTCCATCAGGCCGAGCGAGCCGCGACGCCGCAGCGTCCGGACCCACCCCGCCGAGCGATCGACGATCGCGGCGCGCGCGCCCGCGTCCAGTCGCGCGGCCCCCGCCAGGTCGCGGACGAGGGTGCCTTCCTCGATGCGGTGGCGCGCGCGGATCGCCCCTCGGAGGGCGGCGGCCCCGGGCGGCGGAGCGGCCGTAGATGTCGATTCGATCATGATGGCCCCTTCGGCGATCCGCATCCGGCGGTCCTCGCATCGTAGGGCGTTCCGTTCACCTGGTTCGTCCTTTCGCCGGCTAACGGCGGACCATGCGACCGAATAATGTGGCCCAGGCGAACGATTCGCGCGAGGGGCGGCAGCGTGACCGAGCGACTCGACCGGTTCGACAGGGCCATCGTCGGGGCCCTCATGCGGGATGGGCGGCAAACCGTCAGCGCCCTTGCGGGCCGCGTCGGCCTGAGCCGCACGCCGACCCTGACGCGTCTGCGGCGGCTCGAGGCGAGCGGCGTGATCCGGGGATACGCCGCCCTGGTCGATCCGGCCGTGCTGGACCGGGCGCACGTCGCCTTCGTGGAGGTTCGCCTATCGGACACCCGCGAGGCGGCGCTCGCCGCCTTCGACGCCGCGGTCCGCCGCGTCCCGGAGGTCGAGACCTGCCACATGATCGCCGGCCCGTTCGACTACCTCCTCAAGGTGCGCACGCGGGATGTGGCGGCCTACCGGCGCGCCCTCGGCGAGCACATCTCGGCGCTGCCGCATGTCGCCTCGACCTCGACCTACGTCGCGATGGAGACGATCGTGGACGCGGCGGAAGCGGCCGAGAGATGGGAGGAACGCGGCGCGCCGTGACGGCGTCGACCCGAGGGCGGGGACGGGTGCCGCCGTGCCGACATGGTGCCCCGCCCCGACGGGCCGACATGCGCCTTCAGCGCTTGCCTTGCCCTTCGGAGGGCGGAAGATCGCCCTCCGGGGAGGCCGCCTCGCGCCGAGGTCGGCCCGTGGCTTCACGCTCCATCATGGCGGCCCCCGGGAGACGCCCCGCGATGCGCGACGCGCGTTGCCGGCGGCCTTCGCGGCTCGCCATCGGGGCGAGCGCCCGGCCGCGCTCTCGAGGCGGCCCTGCACGGAGCGAGGTCGGATGGCGGGCGGAGTGCGCGGCCGAGCGGAAGACGGTGATCCGGACGGGCCCGCCCGCCGGGGGTGGCCCGTCCCTGGGCTTGCCGCGGGACGGCCGCACCGGGGCTTGCCCACGGCGCAATGCTGGCGGGTCGTCCGCTTCCCACTCGGTAGTGCGCGAGCGCCGCGGCCGCGGGTCATCGATCCGATACCCGGGGGAGGTGCCGATCCCGTCATCCGCGCCGTCGCGAACGGGACAGGGATGTCCCGCGGATCGAGCCCGAGCGCCTCGCGTGGGAAGCCGCCCGACGCGGAACCGACGTTCGCTCGGCCCGCCGGAACCGGGAGCCGCAGCGCACGACGACCTGCCGCGGGCCGAACGGACGGACGAGCGGCCGCGAGGGTCGCGGACGGACCAGCGGGGCGGGCCGGGTTCAGCGGGCCGGGCCTCGGCGCCGTCGATCATTGCGAGCGCGTCCCGGCCGGCACGATGACGGGCGCGAGCCGGGGCGATGCCGGCCGCGCGTTGCGCCTTGCCCGGCACGGTCTCCACCGTCTCCTCGGCGGTCGTGATCCGCGAGCGGGAGGGCGCGCGGGGGCGGCCCGAGACGCTGCGGGCACGCCGCGGCCCAGCGGTTCGAACCCGCGGCCGCCGCTGTGGGCGACGGCGCGTCCGGCTGCGACGCTTGGCGAACCGCAGGGGAGGACCGTTCCCGACGACGCCGGGCGCAAGATAGGCAACCCACCCCGGATCAGGTCGGCGCAGCCGGAGGGCGGAGGGCGGCCGCCCTCGCGGATCTCGACGTCGATCATGCCGGGGGGGCTGCCCCAGGCGATCTCGCCCCCATCGCTCACCATGTCCGATAGGCCGGTCACGACCACCGGCCGGTCCGGGATCGAAATGGACGTGGAATCGACTCCCAGCTTATCGGTCGGCCGGTGATCGCGCACCGCCCGGCCGATCAGGTGCCGCGCGGTGACGAAGGCGCGCGCCGTTGCGCAGCCATGTCGGTCGGCAGCTCCGGTTAGATGCGGGCGAACGAGGCCGATCGTGTCGATCTCCTCTGCCGTCGGGCCGGACCGACCCAGGCGCGCGAGCCGGTTCGGCCTGTCGCCGTCCTCGCCGGGGGCGACGTCCAGCAGGACGCGCCGGCCCCCGGCCGTCACTTGGAACGACTGGTAGGCCGTACGAAATCTACCCCTGCCGGGGTCCGCATGGCCCAGCACCTCCGGCCAGACCCCGTCGCCGTCGCATGGCGGATCGGGCGGGCCGGGCGGCGAGGTCGCGGCTCGCGCGGTCGTGCCTGCGGTATCGAGGAGGGAGTGACCCTCGATCCCCCGAGGCCCTCCAGCGCCATACGGGGCGATGGGCCTGGGATCATCCTTCTTGCCCTCGGGATGCTGGCGATCGGGGGCCGGGACGCGGTGACGATGTCCTCATCCGTCGGCCCGGAGGCGTGCCTCGCCTCGCCCATCGCGATCCATCCTTCACCGCGGGCCCGGGTGCGCTCCCAGGCTGCGCCGCGCGTTACCGGGGCGGGTGGCGGGAGCGCTGGGTGGGGACCGAGCGCGAGCCGCGGACGGACGCGAGCCAGCGGCTCCGCAGTCCGCTCCGGGGTGGCGGGTCGACCGGCGATGGGGAGGTCGGGCCGAGCGGGCGCGCGCCGAGATCGAGCGGACCACGCAGGTCGGTGCGCGGGGCCCTGGCATCGGGGGCGGCGCCCCCGCGGGGCGCGAAATCGGCCGACGTCTCGTCGACGGTCCGGATCGAGGTCTTCCCGATCCTCACGGTCCGCCGTTCGCCGCCGACGAGGGGATGCGCGATCCTGGCGTCGAAGGTGTCGTCGATCACGGGCAGATTGGACCCAACGCCGTCCGACCGGACCGTGGGCCATCGGGTCCACGGCCTCGCCATCCGCTCCGCGCCGACGCCGCGCCCGCCGACATCGCCGTCCGGCCGCGCCGCCCGGCAGAGCGCCGGGCGGCGGCGCACGACGAACCGGGGCGGATCGGGTCCGAAGAGCCTCCCGATGCCGCCGCGTCCCGCCCCTCGACCCCTGCCGCAGCGGGCCGACATCCTCCACCGCCTGCGAAGGTCGTCAGGTCCACGCCGATCACGCGGACGGCGCGGACGGCGTGTTCCCCCGCTGCGAGGCTGTCGCCATCCCGCTCCGAGCCGCCACGCGCGGCTGCGAAGCGGACCGTGCCAGCGACGAGCGCGGCCGGTGCCATGCGGGGCGCGGCGCCCGGCGGGGCGATACCGGGGCTCCCGGTCGGCGGCGAATCCCCCCGGCGCCGGGCCGGCGACACCGTCGAACCCAGGTTGGAAGCTGAACTCGCGCCCCGAGGCGGAACGCGCCCCGAAGCCCGGGGCATGCCGCGCGCCGGCGACGCTGGCGCCGGCGCTGATATTGCGCCGGCATGGCGCGTGACGTCCGCTCCAGTCCAGGGGTTCATGGGGGTCTGCCGGCGCCGGACTGGGATCGCGAAGGGGCGGGCGAGCGATGGCCCCCGATCGAGGTGCGGCCCGCTAGGGGCAAGGCCGTCGACGAGCCGGGGCATGAAGGCGATGTCGGCATCGTCCGTCGCATGGGGGCGGAGGTCGCCGGCGAGGTCGCCGGTCCTGCCTGCATCTCTGGCGCGGTCCCGGGTAGACCCTCCGCCGGGCGCCTCGTTCGGACCGGGAAGGGGGGGCCTGGCCCTACCGCCGGCCGGTGGTCGCCCGGTCGTAGAGGCGCAGGACGCGCTGCACCGCCGCGACCGCGACCTCGTGCGCTCCGATGGCGCCGCGGCCCCGCAGGTCCGGAAGGAACTGGCTCAGGAGGGGTTCGGGAACGGTTCGGCCCCGAAGGCGCGCCTCCAGGGCGGCGACCGCCGCGCGCGCCGCCGGATCGGTCCAGTAGTAGCGGATACGGTCCGAGTAGCTGAAATGCCGAAGGAGCCAGAGCGTCCCCGCGTCGCCTTCGTAGTACCGGCGCCAATCGTCCGGCGCGGCCTGCATCACGGCCTCCATGGCGGACATCAGCGATCCGGTCGGCGGACGCCCGTCCAAGGCGTCCGCGGCCCCGTCCAGGCCGTAGAGCGCCTCGCGCAGGGCGAAGGTCAGCCAGGGGCCGACCTTGAGGATGCGAAAGCCCCCGCGAACGAGCGCGCCGAGCGCGGCCTCGCTCTGATAGTCGGTCGAATGCGCCTCGAAGACGAGGCCGGGCAGGTCCGGGAGCGCCGCCGTCAGAGCGCGGGCCGCCGCCGCATCGAACGGCACGACGTCCGAATGGCCGAACTCCACGCCCGGCTGCACCACCAGGCCGATCACCCGCCCGAAGGCCGCCGCGAGCCCGGCATCGTCGAAGGCCGCCTTGTGGACGCGCCAGGTCTCCGCCGCCGCCTCTGGGGAGGTGACCTCGAGCCGGTCCAGCGCCTCGGTCGCTCCGCCCGGGACGGGCACCTCGGTGCCGATCACGTAGACGGGGGCGAGCCCGCCGGCATGGGCCTCGGCGATCGCGGCCAGGCGCGCGGCACGGGCGGCGACCTGCGCGTCCTCCAGAGCGGCGGGCTCCCCGGCGCAGCCCATGGAGCAGTCCAGATGGAGCTTGGTGAAGCCCGCGGCGGCATAGGCCGCGACCATCGCCTCGGCCTTCGCCATCGCGTCCGCCGACGGGAGGCCCCGCCAAGGGTTCGGGCCAAGATGGTCGCCGCCGTAGACGATGCGCGCCGGGTCCAGGCCGACGCGGGCGGCGATGGCCTCCACGAAGGATCGGAAGGCCGCCGGATCCATGCCGGTATAGCCGCCGTCCTGGTTGACCTGATTGCACGTCGCCTCGATCAGGACCGGACGGTCGTGCTCGAGCGCGAGCCGCAGCGCCGCCTCGATAACGACCGGATGGGCCGAGCAGATCGAGGCGATGCCGCCCGGGCCGCGCAGGACCTCCACGAGGGGATGGGTCATCGGGCCTCCTTCGCGGTCGCGGCCAGGCGCTCCAGCGCGGCGCGGTCTCCGACCCCCTGCATGGGGCCGCGCACGCCGACCGCGTGCGCGCCCGCCGCCGCGGCGAGCCGCAGCGCCTCGGCCCGCGGCACGCCGCGCAGCCAGAGGGCCGTGAACGCGCCGCCGAAGCAGTCGCCCGCGCCGGTCGGATCGACCTCCCGCACCGCGAATGGCGCCTGGACGAGCGTGCCTTCCCGGTCATGGAGGCGCGCCCCCTCGGCGCCCAGCTTGTGCGCCACCACGGTGCCCATCGCCGCGAGCTCCGTCAGGGCGCCCGGCGCGTCGTCCGCGCGCGTGAGCAGCGTCAGCTCGTCGCCGCTGGGAAGGAAGAGGTCGGCGAGGGCCAGCATCCCCGCCATCGCCTTGGCCATGCCCGGAGCGCCGAGCATCTCCGGGCGCAGGTTCGGATCGAAGGAAACCGTGCCGGAGCGGGCCTTGATCGCCGCGGCCGCCGCGAGCGCGAGGTCCGCCAGCCCCGGCGCGGCCAGCGAGGACCCCATCACGTGCAGATGGTCGGCCGCCTCGAGCACCGCGCGCCCGGCGGCGTCCGGCGCGAGCGTGCCGCAGGCGCTGTGGCGGAGGTTGAAGACGAAGGCGCGCCCGCCATCGGGTCGGTACCGCACGAAGGCCGTGCCGGTGGGGCGGTCCGGGTCGACGCGCACGCCCGAGACGTCGACCCCGTCGCCGCGGAGGCGGTCCAGGTTCATCCGCCCGAAATCATCGTCCCCCACCGCCGAGACGATGGCGCATGGCTGTCCGAGGCGCGCCGCCTGGGACGCGAAGATCGCCGGCGCGCCGGACGGATAGGGACCGGTCAGGGCGATGGGGCGGTCGAACCCCTCCCCGGCGTCGTCGGCCATGATCTCGGCGAGGATCTCCCCCACCACGACGATCCTCTTCATGCGATCCCTCCATCCCGGCGCGCCGGCGCGCAATCGGGCGTCGGGCGCCGCCGATCGGCAGCGGAACTTGACCGTTCACATCCAACTTGACTAACGTCAAGTCTCACGACTTCGCGCGAGACGATACGGGCGGCCGTCGAAGGCGTGCCCAGCGCGCGGTCGGTTCGCGCGAGGATTGGAACACCCCGTCATGACACCCAGGAAGATCCGGAACATGGAGACGTTCGCCCGCGTTAGCGGCATCTCCCGCCCGACCGTGTCCAAGTATTTCCACGACCCTGCCAGCGTCCGAAAGACGACGCGCGCCAAGATAGAGAGGGCGCTCGAGACTTACGACTACAGCCCCAATGTCTATGCCATCAACCAGAACCGCCGTCTGACCAAGACGATAGGGATCGTCGTGCCCTATCTCGCCGATCCGTTCTTCGCCGAGATGGCCCGCAAGATCGAGCGGCGCTGCATCGACGCCGGGTTCTCGCCCCTACTGTTCAGCTCGCACGGACGCGCCGCCCTCGAGGCCGACATCCTCCGCTCGCTGCGCTCGCTCAAGCCCGCGGGCGTGCTGCTCGCGCCGCTGGGCCGCGAATCCGACCGCGACATCCTCGGGGGCTTCTGTGAGGACGTCCCCACGATCCTGTTCGACGCCAATGTCGAGGGGCTGGGCGCGGCCTTCGTCGGCTCGGACAACTTCCAGTCCGTCCCCCTCATGGTCGACTACCTGTGCCGCACGGGCGCGCCGCCCTGCTTCTTCGAAATGCCCCCGGTGAACCCCAACGCCAACAAGCGCAGGCGCGCCTACACGCAGGCGATGACGCGCCTGGGGCATCAACCGGTCATCGTGAGCGTGCGGGGCGAAGGATGGAACTTCGAGGAGGTCGGGTATTCCGAGGGGCTGCGCGCCATCGACGAGCGCGCCTTCTCGACCGGCACCGTCCTTTGCTCGAACGACCGGCTCGCCATCGGCCTCCTCGCGGCGGCCTACGAGAAGGGGCTCCGCGTGGGTCGCGGCCCCGGCTCCGCGTTGCGGATCGCCGGCCACGACGATCATCCCTTCTCGCGCTACACCTGCCCGGCGCTGACCACGGTGGCGCAGGATTACGACGCCATCTCGGACCGGACCGTCGAGGCCCTCTTCGCGGTGATCGAGGCGGCGGAGCGCCCCGCGGAGCGCATCGAGAAACTGTTCCCCGGCACGTTGGTGATGCGCGATTCGGCATGACACGCGCCGCCGCACCATGTTGACGCGTGTAAAAATACGTTGACAGCCATGTCCCCGGCGGTGATACGGTATGCGCTGACGGCAAGACGATACGTCCAGGGAGGACACCATGAAACTCAAGCACGCGCTCTACGGGGCGACGGCGCTCTCGATGATGGCCGGCTCGGCCTTCGCGGACGCGCATACCACGACGATCACCATCGCCACGGTCAACAATGGTGACATGATCACCATGCAGGGCCTGATGGACGACTTCAACGAGAAGCACCCCGACATCACCGTCGAGTGGGTCACGCTCGAGGAGAACGTCCTGCGCCAGAACGTCACCACCGACATCTCGACCGGCGGCGGGGCCTACGACATCCTGACCATCGGCACCTACGAGGTTCCGATCTGGGGCGCCAACGGCTGGCTCGTCCCGCTCGACGACCTGCCCGCCGAGTACGAGGTCGACGACATCATCCCCGCCATCAGCGGTGGCCTGTCGGTCGACGGCACGCTCTACGCGGTGCCGTTCTACGGCGAGTCGTCCTTCACGATGTACCGCACGGATCTCATGGAGGCCGCCGGCCTCGAGATGCCGAACGAGCCGACCTGGGAATTCATCCGCGAGGCCGCGGCGGCGATGACCGACCGCGACAACGAGGTCAACGGCATCTGCCTGCGCGGCAAGGCCGGCTGGGGCGAGAACATGGCCCTCCTGACGGCCATGTCGAACTCCTTCGGCGCGCGCTGGTTCGACGAGGAGTGGAACGCGCAGTTCGACAGCGACGCCTGGTCCGAGACCGTCGAGTTCTACCTCGGGATGATGGAGGAATCCGGCCCCGCCGGCGCCGCCAACAACGGCTTCAACGAGAACCTGACCCTGTTCCAGCAGGGCAAGTGCGGCATCTGGATCGACGCCACCTCGGCCGGTCAGTTCGTGGTCAACGACGACTCCACCGTCGCCGACCAGGTCGGGTTCGCCCTGGCGCCCGACACCGGGCTCGGCAAGCGCGGCAACTGGCTCTGGGCGTGGTCGCTCGCGATCCCGACCTCCTCGGAGAAGCAGGACGCCGCCAAGACGTTCCTGAACTGGGCCACCGGCCCCGACTACTCCGCGCTGGTCGCCGAGACGAAGGGCTGGGTCGCCGTTCCCCCGGGCACGCGCACCTCGCTCTACGAGAACCAGGAGTACCTGGACGCGGCACCCTTCGCCGCCGCCACGGTGGAATCCATGGGCACGGCCGATCCGACCGCGCCGACCGTCGACCCGGTGCCGTATACGGGCGTCCAGTTCGTCGCGATCCCCGAGTTCGCCGGCATCGCCACCCAGGTGGGCCAGCAGATCGCCTCGGCCCTGGCCGGTCAGCAGTCGGGCGCCGACGCCCTCGCCGCCAGCCAGGAGCTGACGGTCGAGGAGATGGAGGCGGCCGGCTACTGAGCCTGGCGCATCGAGGCCGGGCGGCGCATCCTCGCGTCGCCCGGCCCCTCCCCGTCCGTCCCGGACATTCCGCGAGCCACGCCCGCGCGGCTTTCGCGATCTCCGGCCCGACCCCGACCTCAGGTGGCTCCAATGGCGACAGCGCATTCCAAATCTGCAGCCCGGATCATGATCGCGCCGGCCGTGTTCGTGCTGCTGGTCTGGATGCTCGTGCCGCTCTGCATGACGCTGTACTTCAGCTTCGCCGACTACCGCCCCCTGCGCGGCACCTTCGAGCCCTGGATCGGCGCCGAGAACTACGTGCGTTTCGTGACCTCGTCCTCGTTCACGAGCGCGGTCGTGACCACCCTCCAGATGGTGCTGGGAATCCTCACCATCACCATCGGCGGAGGCGTCCTGATGGCGCTGCTGCTGGACCGGCCGATCTTCGGTCAGGGGATCGTGCGCATCCTCGTGATCGCGCCCTTCTTCGTGATGCCCACCGTCTCGGCCCTGGTGTGGAAGAACATGTTCTTCAACGTCGACAACGGGCTCTTCTCCTATGCGTACAAGGGCCTGGGATTGCAGCCCTATGACTTCCTCAGTCAGGCGCCGCTCTTCTCGATCATCGTGATCGTCGCCTGGCAATGGCTGCCCTTCGCGACGCTGATCCTGCTGACGGCGGTGCAGTCGCTCGACTCCGAACAGCTCGAGGCGGCCGAGATGGACGGCGCGCCTGCGCTCTCGCGCTTCCGCTTCATCGTGCTGCCGCACCTGAGCCGGGCGATCACGGTCGTGATCCTGATCCAGACGATCTTCCTGCTGTCGATCTTCGCCGAGATCTTCGTCACCACGAACGGCGCCTTCGGCACCCGGACGCTGACATATCTCGTCTATCAGAGGGTGCTCGAGAGCCAGAACGTGGGCCTCGGCTCCGCGGGCGGCATCGTCGCCGTCATCCTCGCCAACATCGTCGCGATCTTCCTGATGCGGATCGTCGGCCGGAACCTCGACTGAGGGGGCAGACCATGGCGCGCGCAATCTCGACCCGGAAGAAGGTGATGTGGACGGCGCTCGCCTGGGCGTTCGGTCTGCTGATGTTCTTCCCGATCCTCTGGACGTTCCTGACCTCGTTCAAGACCGAGGCGACGGCGATCGCCGACCCTCCGGTCTGGTTCCTCTTCGACTGGACGCTGGAGAACTACACCGCCGTCCAGGAGCGCTCGAACTACCCCAAGGCGCTGACGAACTCGATCATCATCGCGGTCGGCTCCACGCTCCTGGGCATCCTGATCGCGGTGCCGGCGGCCTGGGCGATGGCCTTCGTTCCGGGGCGGCGCACCAAGGACGTGCTGCTGTGGATGCTCTCGACCAAGATGCTGCCGGCGGTGGGCGTGCTCTATCCGCTGGTGCTGCTGGCCAAATGGCTGGGCGTCATGGACAGCCGCATCCTCCTGATCGTGGTGCTGATGCTGATCAACCTGCCGATCATCGTCTGGATGCTCTACACCTACTTCCGCGAGATACCGGGCGAGATCCTGGAGGCCGCGCGCATGGACGGCGCCTCGCTGCGCTCCGAGATCCTTTACGTCCTGACGCCGATGGCGGTCCCGGGGATCGCGTCGACGATCCTGCTGAACATCATCCTGGCCTGGAACGAGGCGTTCTGGACGATCCTGCTCACGACCGTGAACGCCGCGCCGCTCACCGCCTTCATCGCCAGCTTCTCGGCGCCGGAGGGCCTGTTCTACGCCAAGCTTTCGGCGGCCTCGATGCTGGCCGTCGCCCCGATCCTCGTCATGGGCTGGTTCAGCCAGAAGCAGCTCGTGCGCGGGCTCACCTTCGGCGCCGTCAAGTAAGGAGACCGTCATGGGTCGCATCGTTCTCAAGGGCGTCCGCAAGGCCTTCGGCGACGTCGAGGTCATCCCGCCTCTCGACCTCACAATCGAGGACGGCGAGTTCGTCGTCTTCGTCGGCCCCTCCGGCTGCGGCAAGTCCACGCTCCTGCGCCTGATCGCGGGGCTGGAGGACGTCTCCGGCGGCGCGATCGAGATCGACGGGCAGGACATGACCTCGGTTCCGCCCGCCAAGCGGTCCCTCGCGATGGTGTTCCAGTCCTACGCGCTCTACCCGCACATGTCGGTGCGCAAGAACATCGCCTTCCCCCTGCGCATGGCCGGGATGGACGAGGCCGAGAAGGAGCGCCGCATCGCCCACGCGGCGAGCATCCTCAACCTGACCGACTATCTCGACCGCCGGCCGGGGCAGCTCTCGGGCGGGCAGCGCCAGCGGGTGGCCATCGGGCGCGCGATCGTCCGCGAGCCCTCGGCCTTCCTCTTCGACGAGCCGCTCTCCAATCTCGACGCGGCGCTGCGCCACGGCATGCGGGTGGAGATCGGCGAGCTTCACAATTCGCTTGCCACCACGATGATCTACGTGACCCATGACCAGGTCGAGGCGATGACCATGGCCGACAAGATCGTCGTCCTGCGCGCCGGGCATATCGAGCAGGTGGGCTCGCCGCTCGAGCTCTACCGCAACCCGCGCAACCTCTTCGTCGCGGGCTTCATCGGCTCGCCGACGATGAACCTCTTCACCGGGAACGCCGCCAAGCAGCAGGGCGCCGAGACCCTGGGCGTGCGGCCCGAGCATCTCGCGCCGTCCAAGACCGATGGCACCTGGACCGGGCGCGTCGGCCTCTCGGAGCACCTGGGCTCCGACACCTTCCTGCACATCCACGGGACCGGACTGGCCGAGACGATCACCGTGCGCACGACCGGCGACTTCGATGCCCATCACGGCGACACGGTCTACCTCACGCCGGAGGCCGACAAGGTCCACCGCTTCGACGCCCAGGGGCTGCGGCTCGCATGAAGCTGGACGGCAAGTCGGCTTTCATCACGGGCGCCGCGCGGGGCATCGGCCTGGGCTTCGCGGAGGCCTACCTCGCCGAGGGCGCCACCGTCGCGCTGGGCGACGTCGACCTCGCTGCGGCGGAGGCGGCCGCGAAGGCGCTGGGGGCCGGCGCCTATGCCGTGCGGATCGACGTGGGCGACCAGGGCAGCATCGAGGCCGCGATGGACGCGGTGGTGGCCCGCGCTGGGAAGATCGACATCCTCGTCAACAACGCCGCCGTCTTCGATGCGGCCGCGACCGTCGATATCACCCGAGGCTCCTATGACCGGCTCTACGCGGTGAACGTGGCCGGCACGCTCTTCAGCTTGCAGGCCGCCGCCCGGCGCATGATCGACCAGGGGCATGGCGGCAAGATCATCAACATGGCCAGCCAGGCCGGTCGCCGGGGCGAGCCCCTCGTCGCGGTCTACTGCTCGACCAAGGCGGCCGTGATCTCGATCACCCAGTCGACCGGGCTCGACCTGATCCGCCACGGAATCAACGTGAACGCCATCGCGCCGGGGGTGGTCGACGGTGCGCATTGGGAGCACGTCGACGCCATGTTCGCGCGCCTGGAAGGCCGTCCGCTGGGAGAGAAGCGCGCCGAGGTCGAGGCGGGCGTGCCCGCGGGCCGCTTCGCCGTGCCTTCGGACCTGTCTCCGATGGCGGTCTTCCTCGCCTCCGCGGACAGCGACTACGTCGTCGCGCAATGCTACAACGTGGACGGCGGCCAGTGGATGAGCTGATCCGTCTGTCGGACGATACATTGCAGGACCTGCCGGAGGCCGTCTCGGTCCCGACCTACGACCGCGCCGCCCTGACGGCGGGGATCGTGCATATCGGCCTGGGCAACTTCCACCGCGCGCATCAGGCCTGGTACCTCCACCGCCTCATGCAGCGAGGCCTCGCCCACGACTGGGCCATCGTCGGCGCCGGCGTGCGCGCGCCGGACGCCGCGATGCGCGAGCGCCTGCGCGCGCAGGACCACCTGACCACCTTGATCGAGCTCTCGCCCGGCGGCGTCACGGCCGAGGTGATCGGCTCCATGATCGACTTCGTCCCCGTCGAGGAGGGCCACGCCCCCCTGATCGCACGGATGGCTCGGTCGGATATCCGTATCGTGTCGCTGACCGTCACCGAAGGGGGCTACTTCGTGGACCTCGCCACGGGCGGCTTCGACGCGGGCCATCCCGACATCCGCCACGATGCCGCGCACCCACGCGCGCCGCGCACCGCCTTCGGCGCCATGATCGAGGCGCTGCGCCTGCGCCGGGAGGCCGGCACCGGGCCCTTCACCGCGCAGTCCTGCGACAACCTGCAGGGCAACGGCGCGGTCCTGCGGCGCACGGTCGTCTCGCTGGCGCGGCTCTCGGACCCGGACCTCGCCGACTGGATCGATTCGCGCTGCACGTTCCCGGACTCGATGGTGGATTCCATCGCCCCCGCCACCGGCCCGGCCGAGCTGGCGCTCGTGCGCTCGATGGGGATCGGGGACGCCGCGCCCGTCACCCACGAGGACTTCCGCCAATGGGTGATCGAGGACGCGTTCTGCGCCGGCCGGCCGCCCTGGGACGCCGCCGGCGCGACCTTCACCGACGATGTGCACGGCTACGAGTCGATGAAGATCCGCCTCCTGAACGCGGGCCATCAGATCCTCGCCAATCCCGGCGAGATCCTCGGGATCGCCACGATCTCGGGCTGCATGGAGGACGCGCGCATCGCCGCGCTTCTCCGCCGGATCGAGATGGAGGAGATCGTGCCCCATGTCGCATCCGTCCCCGGCATGAGTCCCGCGGAGTACGTGGAGCTGATCGCGCGACGCTTCGCCAATCCGCGGATCGTCGACACGGTGCGCCGCGTGGCGTTCGACGGCTCGTCCCGCCATCCCGGCTTCCTGCATCCCGTGATCCGCGACGCTCTCGCCGCCGGCACGCCGCTCGAGGGCCTGGCCCTGGCCGAGGCGCTCTGGGCCCGCATGTGCGAGGGCACCCGCGAGGACGGCAGCGCGATCGCCCCGAACGATCCGATATGGACCGACCTGACCGCCGCCGCGCGCGCCGCCCGGGACCGTCCCCGCGCCTGGCTCGAACAGCCGGGCCTCTACGGCGAGCTCGCCGCAGCGCCCCGCTTCGCGGAAGCCTTCGAGCGCTGGCTGGCCGCGATCTGGCGGGACGGGACCGACGCCGCGCTGCGCCGCTACCTGGGCGCGCCGAGATGAAGGTCATCGTCTTCCCCGCCAAGGGAGAGGTCGCGGTCCTGGACCGCCTCGACCCGCACCCTGGCCCGGGCGAGGCCCTCATCGAGGTGCGCGCCAGCGGCATCTGCCATACCGATCTCGAAGTGCTGGCCGCCAACTACGGCACCGGCGCCTTCCCGGTCGTGCCCGGCCACGAATACGCCGGCGTCGTCGCCGAGCTCGGCCCCGGCACGGACGGTCCCGCGCCTGGCACGCGCGTGGTCGTCGACCCGAACCTCGAATGCGGCCGCTGCCGGGCCTGCCGCCGGGGCGCTGCGCATCTGTGCGAGGCCCTGCGCGCCTATGGCGTGACGCAGGATGGTGGCTTCGCGGAACGCAGCGTCGTCGCCGCCTCGGCCCTCCACCCAATCGGGGACATGCCCTTCCCCCTCGCCGCGCTCGCCGAACCCATGGGCTGCGTCCTGAACGGCCTCGGCGCGGTGCTGGATGCCTCGGTAAAGAGCGCGCTCGTCTTCGGCGCGGGGCCGATGGGCCTGCTGATGGCGCTCGCCCTTCAGGGCCGCGGCGTGGACGAGGTGACCATGGTCGATCTCGACGAGACCCGGCTTGGGCTGGCGGCGGGCTTCGGCCTGGGCGCCCATGCTCCCGGGTCCGCCGGGTTGGAGGCCATGCGCCGCGAGGTGGATTCTCGTGGTCGACGCGACCGGCGTGCCGGCCGTCGCGGCCGGCCTGATCGATTACGCGGCGAGCGGGGGAAAGGCGCTGTTCTTCGGCGTGTGCCCCTCGGATGCGCGCATCGAGATCTCCCCGTTCGAGGTCTTCCGCCGGCAGCTCACGCTCGCCGGGGCCCATTCGCTCAACCACAACATCCCCGAGGCGATCGAGGCCCTGCGCGCCGACGCCGCGCGGATCGGGCGCCTCGTGTCCCATCGGCTCCCCCTGGACGAGGTCGCGGCCATCCTCGGCGGCCGGGCGCCTCCGGGCAGCCTGAAGGTCCAGGCCATCGCGCCCTAGGCGTTCAGTCCCTTGATCGGCGGTCGGTGCGCTGGAAGGCGCCTTGGACGATCCGGTCGATGACCAAGGCGGCGAACGGGATCACGACCCTCCCCCGCGGAGGCCCGGTCCCCTGGCCGCGGACGGGAGCGCCTCCAGGATCACCCGTCCGAGCCCGCCGCCGCCGCCAAGCGAGAGGATCACCGCCATCGAGGGGCACATCCGGATCGTCTGACACACCCCCGGCATGATCTAAGGCAACGCCAGCGGCATCCTCACGTCCCTCAGGAGCTGCCGGCACGACGCGCCGAGGGCCGTGGCACCCTCCTCGATGCCGGCCGACACGCCGCGCATCCCCACCGCCGTGGGTGGGATCGCCGACGGCAGGCCAAAGACGATCGTAGCAAGGATCCCCGGCGGGTCGCCGATGCCGAAGGATGGGATGATGTGGATCAGGTGGACGAAGGCCGGCAGGGTCCGCATCAGGTCCAGCACCGGCTCGGCGAGCTCGTGGGCCCTCCGCGACTTGCCGAACCAGATGCCGAGCGGGATGCCCATGACGACGAGCGGCACCACGACGGCATCGACGAGTCCGACGTCCTCCACGGCGATCTCTCGATATCCCAGCGAGGCGCTGTAGGGGGCGCCGCGGCCGTGAAGACCGCGAACCGCGGCGCCGCGGCACGCCAGTCGACGAAGCGGATGACGACCATCGCCACGATCCAGGGCGTCCCGGTCGACGCCGGCGAGATCGCGTACAGCGCGTCCCGCACGACGAGGACGATGCCGGCGAACGCGCCCGCCCCGCCGCGGGCGGCCGCCTCGATCCCGCCCTCCAGCCAACGCATGGCGCCGGCGTAGATGTCGGGGTCGGCCGGGGCTTCCATGATCCCGCCGGGCGCCACCTCGACCATGGGTCGGCAGACGATCGGCGGGATCACCAGCGATCCGATAGCGCGGCCTGGGATCAAGTTTCGGCGCGTCAGCCCCAGGCGCGCCCCCGTGCGCCGCGGCCGACCTGCACGGAGGCGACGCACTCCAGGATCGGGAACGCCTAGAACATGCCCCAAGCGCCCAGCGCCGCGGCCTAGAACGGACCGGCCATGGCCGCGGCGCGGTTGATTTTCCGCCGAATGGCGCCGCCTCGTCGTGGATCGTGCGGAGCGCGCACGCGCACCAGTCCGCGTTCG
Source organism: uncultured Alphaproteobacteria bacterium (assembly GCA_963832275.1). Taxonomy (GTDB): domain Bacteria; phylum Pseudomonadota; class Alphaproteobacteria; order Rhodobacterales; family Rhodobacteraceae; genus Hasllibacter. The sequence continues at coordinate 1,245,757 of CAWHTQ010000019.1, read as the reverse complement.
GCCCCGCGAACGCCGCGATGGAGGCATCGAGCGCCTCGCCGAGCACCTCGATGTCACGTACAGCGCCCGCCGGGGCGGCGATCTGCGGCGCCGGGGGGCCTCGTCCACGGTCATGGCGATGCCTTGCGCCCTGGATGCCGCGCGGGGGCACGGTCTCGACGACGGTGCCCACGTCGCGCGCTTCCTCGCCCATGACCAGCGGTGCTCGGGAGCGACCGCCACGTCGATCCGCGCGGCGCCCCGGACGGCGGCGCCGCGCCATGCAGGGGCGCCATGATGGTGTGCGTCTTGGCCAGCTCGAGCCGAGAGATGCCTCTGACGGAGTGGCGCGCGTCATCGTCATCGGGGCGGGTCGCGATCTCCTCCGGCGTGCCGATCCATGTGATCACGCCGTCCTTCATGATCGCGATTCGGTGGCCGATCCGGATCGCCTCGTCGAGGCCGCGGGTGACGAGGAGCGTGGACTTGGCAAGGTCCCGCACCAGCGTCTCGAGTGGTCCTCCAGCTCGAGCCGGATCGAAGGTCGAGCGCGCTGAACGGCTCGTCCATCGACAGGATCTCCGGGTCGGAGGCCAGCGCGAGGGCGATGCCGACTTGTCGCTGCATCCCGCGCAACGGCTCGGACGGCAGCCGGTCCTCCTAGCCGGCGAGATCGACGAGCTGGAGCAGGTGCTCGGAGCGCGCCCATCCCCGCGAGCTCGAAATGCGGCGGACCCCGAGCGGATAGGCGACGTCGTCGCGCACTGACCCGTGCGGCATCAGGGGCATGTGCTGGAACACCACGCGAATATGCTCGAACCGCATCCCGCGCAGCGCCTTCGGTGTCATCGCGGCCACGTCCTCGCCCAGGACGCGCATCGCGCCCGCGCTCGGCTCGATCAGGCGGTCGACAAGGCGCACCAGGGTCGATCTGCCCAAGCCCGACGCGCCCATACGCGATGGACTTCGCCCCGGGCGACCGAGCGGGCCGCGTCGCGTAGGCCGATCACGGTCCTGTACTGCGCGAACGCTTCGGCCACGGTCGGGCCCTCGCCCCGGCGGCGGGGATCGTCTCGGCTGCGCCGCTCCCGCAGTCCTTCCACGCGCCGTCGAGCTCGACCACTCGTTCTGACACGCCACCATCCGCCGCCCTGGGACCGGACGTCCCGTCACGCCCGGCGGAAGGATCGGTTCTGCAGCCAGCCAAGGATCACGTCCTCCTCGGAGACGGCCTACCCGCGCGCGTAGTCCTCGACCGGCCGGTCGTCGCCCGACATGGCGTAGCCCCCTCCGCTCAAGACCTCTGGCGGGATCGGCTGGACGTCGCGCATCGCGGCCACCTTGGGGTCGTGCGCGCGCCACGACGCGGCGTAGCGCAAGTGCAGCGTCCTGCCCCTACGGTCCGTCGAGGCCTCGGACGTCCTCGGCCATCGCGTGCCCTCGGTCCGCCGAAGGATCGTTCGGGTCGACGGGCCGTGCGCGGGCTCGCCCAGGGAGACGAGATCGTCGGCCACGAAGAATGACGCACGGCTCGTAGCGGAAGCCCATCCACGGCTCGTCCTTCGCCGGCGCGGTCCCGTGCGCCCCGGTCGACGGCGCCGTCGTATTCCGTCTGGCCCACACCTGATCGGAGCCGTAGGACTTGGCCCGGATCCGCTCGATCGCGGTCGAGGTCCAGCCCGGCGCGCCGATCCGGACGTGCGGTTGCCCGTCGCCGTCCCTGTCGAGCACGGCGATGATGGCGGGATCCTCCAGGTCGCCGATGGAGGGGATGCCGTGCGTCACGGCCGTGTGCCGGGTGACGCACGTGCCCTGCCGGGCCGTCACCGGTTCTCGTTCATGGCGACGGTGCCGGCCTCGCCCGCGGACGGCCTGCGCAGTTTCGCCTGGTTGGGCGGCCAGACCTCGGGGGGCAGGTGCACGGAGCCGGAACCCACCGCCTCGGAGATGATGGGGTCGGTGCCGCTCTGCAGTTCGACGTCGCGGGCGAAAGTCTCCTCGATCACGATCTTGGTGACCGCCGGCGCGTCGGGGTGCGCCGGGAGCGTGCGGCCCTCTCACCCGAACCGGGCCGTCGCGCCGGCAAGCAGGTCCGGCGCGTCGAAGACCGGGACGGGAGTCGGGATCGCCCCGGCCACCAACGAGCATCCCGTGCGGCAGATGCAGACGCACCCCGCGCCCGCCTCGGCCATCGCCCGCGCCTTGCGGATCGGCCGTTCGCCCGCCTCCGCCGAGGGGCGGTTCCGCTCGATCGCTCGGCTCGCCTCCAACGCCCTCCGGGTCGGCGAGAGCCGCGTCGAACACGCCCGTTCGCGTCAATGCGGGCGAGCCCAGCCGCCCCACGCACCCGCCCGGGACGAGCGCGGCGGCCCGCTCCGCCGCCAACACCACCGGATCAAGGAACGGCACGTCCGCCGCCACCCGCACCTGCGGCGCGAGATCGTGCGCGATGTCGTGGGGCATGGCGAGCGCCTCGGCCCCCCGCGGCGCCCGGCCGAGGCCTCGCTCGACCAGATGGGCGACGATCTCCGCGACATGGCGGCGATCCTCGAGGGCAAGGGTCAGGGGGATGTGCAGGTCGAGCATGACGGCCAGGACCTCGTGGTGCGCGGCACCGCCTGCGCGAGCATGTAGCCCCGGGAACCGTGCGCCGACGTGAACCCCGCCGGCTCGGCCGCGCCGAACCACTGGAGCTTGCCGCCAAGCGCCACGGCCCCCTAAAACCACGGCGCACATGCTGTCAGCATCCGTGCCGGGCAGCAGGAACTGAAGGGAGGAGCCCACATGACCCTCCTCGGCGGGCCGGTCCAGCAGGCGAACGTCCCGCAGCCGCGCGAGGAATTGGCCGTGCCGCGCGTTCCAGCGCGCGACGGTGGCGTCCAGCGCCTCGACCGCCGCAGCAGGACCGCGGCGCGCGGCTCGTCCATCCGGCCGGAGACGTCGGCGACCTGCGAGCGCATACGCTCGAACGCGCCCGCGCCCGCCGCCGCATGTAGGAGCCCGAGACCAGCACCGCGCGGGCCATCAGGTCCGCATCGTCGGAGTCCAGCACCCCGCCCTCGCGCGAGGTCAGGTGATTGCAGGTCCGCGGCTGGAAGCGGCCGCATGAACCGATCCAGCGGCCACGTCACGCAGGGCCCATCGTGTGGGCGCGGTCCTCGACCGGGGGCACGCCAGCCACCTCGCAGAGGGCCCGGATCGCCTCCATGTCGCCGAGATACCCGCGCATGTTCGACAGCGAGAGGGCCGCGGGACCCTCCTCCGGCCGCTCGCGGAGCTGGTGGAGGTCGAACACGAGGTCGGGCGTGATCTGTGCCAAGGCGGGCACCGCGCCGATGCCTGCGATCGCGCCCGGCACCGGGGCGAGCGTGAAGGCATTGGTCGGGACGGTATCGCCATGGCACGAGCCCCGGGCACGCAACGCTGCCCGCATGGCCTGGCCGCCCGACGCGCATGCCATGCAGCAGGCGACGCCCTGCCACCGGGCGTAGGCGGCCCCGGGCGCGGCGACCTGCCGCCCGGCGCGCCACCGCGATGCAGGCCGCCCGCGCGCATCACCTCGGCGGAGGCGACGGCCGGAGGCGAGCCTATTCGGCCGCGGGTCCCGGGGCGTCACGACCGAAGGCGCCCGTGTCGCCGAACAGCCCGGGCGACCTCCCGGCGTTGGCGAAAGCGGTCGTCGCGCCCTCGACCGCGCGCTTGAGCGCGAACTCGATCAGCCCGTCCGCGCCCATGCCGGAACTGACCGGATCGAGGCGGATCCCCTCGAGCCGGGCGAACCTCCCGATCGCCGCGATGCAGCCCGGGTCGGGATGCCGTCGCCCTCGCCCACATCGTCCGCGTTCGCGACAACGCCCTCGCGCGCGACGACGCCGGGACAGCCTAGTTCTTCGGCAGTGAGCACCGCGAGGTCGTAGACGTCCTCCGCCTGCCTGGCCGGCGGCCCGCGTGCCGATCCCGAGGAGAGGGACGCCCGCGTTGATCGCCTTCAGCCCCGTCACGAGCCCCGCCTGCTTCCAGGCGCTGCCGGCGGCGTGCACGATCCGGCGATCCCGAGGCCCATCGCGGCGGCCCGTCCCACGCGCTCCATCGCCACGTTCGCGTAGCCCAGCGCGCCCACCGCGTTCGAGCCGCCGCCGGCGATGACGTAGACCGTCGGGCCCTTCGCCCGCTCCTCCTCGGCGCGGTCCTCCGTCAGGGCGTGCATGTCGGTGCCGCCCGGGTGCTTCGCCACGGTGGCGCCATGCAGGACGCCGAGGAAGACGTTGCCGCACAGGTTCTAGATCGGATCGTCGTAGCGCGTGCGGTCCTCCGGCAGCACGCGACACTCCATCCCGAGCCGGGCCGCGGGCCGCCGCGCGTGGTTCGACTGCGGCGCGCCCCGGGTGATCACCAGATCCGCGCCCATCTCCTGCGCCTCGGCCATCAGGACCTCGCGCTTGGGGGTCTTGCCGCCGCTCGAGGACAGGCCGGTGAAGTCGTCGCGCGCGATCCAGAGGTCCACGCCCAGATCCGCCGACAGGCGCGGCATCCGATCGGGCCGCGTGGGCAGATGCGCGAGGCGCACGCGAGGAAGAGGGCGGGATGCATGGGTGGCTCCGGAATTGCGCGCGCGCCTCGCGATTCCCGCCGCGATGGCAAATGCCGGTGCGGGCGCCATCGACGCCGAGAGTTCGGGGCGGGCGCGGATCGGGGCGGGCCGCATCGGCGCGGGCGCGGCCCCGGACGGGGCTCCATCGGCCGGCGCGCGCCATTGCCGACGGGTGCCGTTCGTCTATCCTATCGCGCATGACGGAGACCGCTGCACCCCGGGGCCGCGCGGCCTGGACGGGCCTTGCCCTGGTCGCGGGCGCGGCGCTGGCAACGCTCGTCGTCGCCATGCCGGCCTGGCGCGGCGCGGACTCGGCCGAGGCGATGCCGGCCCCCGGCCTCGCCGCGCCCGTGGACGCCGCGGGGCTCGTGAACGAGGCCCATGTCGTGATCCCCGTCATCCTCGACCGCATCTACGGGGCCTTCGCCGCGACCGACGAGGGGGAGATCTACGACGGCCTCTCGGCCGTGGCCGCCGGCGACGCCCTCGAAGCGCTCTACCTCGAGCGCGCGGGCGCCCTCGCCTCCGGCGGCCTGCCCGATCAGGTGGTGCACGAGATACGGGTCCTCTCGGGAACATGGGGCGCGGACGGGGCCGCCTTGCGCGCGGACATCCGCTGGGCCGTGCTGGGCCAGGTCGGTCACGACGCGCATACCCACATGCGGGGCAACGCCTACGGGGCCGTGCTCCGGCTCGAGCCCTCGGAGGGGGCGTGGCGCCTGACGGGGTTCGACCTGACCGACGTGGACCGAACGGGCGCCGGCGCCATCGTCACCGCGGACGGCGCCGAAGGCACGCCGGCGGTGGAATGATCGCCCTGCGGGACCTGCGCTTCGCCTATCCCGGCGGCTTCGCCCTGCATGTGCCCGCGCTCACGGTCGCCGCGGGCGAGCGGGTCGCGGTGGTCGGCCCGTCCGGGTCGGGCAAGACGACGCTCCTCAACCTCGTCTCGGGCATCGCCGTGCCGGACGCGGGCTCCGTCTCGCTGGACGGGACCGAGGTCGGCGCCCTGCCGGATGCCGCGCGCCGCCGCCTGCGCGCGGCCCGCGTCGGCTTCGTCTTCCAGGAGTTCGCGCTGGTGGACTACCTCACCGCCGAGGGGAACGTCCTGTATCCCTACCGCGTCGGCGCCGGCCTGCGACTGGACGCGGAGGTGCGCGCGCGTGCCGGCACCTTGCTTGCCGCCTTCGGCCTGGGCGAGAAGACCCGCCGCCGCCCCGCGCAGCTCAGCCAGGGGGAGCGGCAGCGCGTCGCGATCGCCCGCGCTCTCGTCACCCGGCCGAAGGTCATCCTCGCGGACGAGGCGACCGGCAACCTCGATCCGGCGAACAAGGAAGCCGCGCTCGACCTCCTCTTCGCGCAGGCCGCCGAGACGGGCGCGGCGCTCTTGTGCGTCACGCACGATCACGAGTTGCTGCCGCGCTTCGATCGCACGATCGACTTCGCGGACCTCAGGGCGGCGGCGTGAACGCCCTCCATCTCGCGCTCGCGAACCTGGCGTTCCACCGGGGGCGCACGCTCGTGCTGGTTCTGGCCGCCGCGCTGGTGATGGCGGTGCCGGTCCTGACCCGCACGCTCCTGGCCGAAGGGGAGGCCGCGCTCTCGGCTCGCGCGGAGGCGACGCCGCTCCTCCTGGGGACGCGCGGCAGCCGGCTCGACCTGGTGATGGCCGGCGCCTACTTCACCGACGACCTGCCGGAGCCGACCACCATGGCGGCCGCCGAGGCGGTCTGGGATTCGGGGCTCGGCATTCCCGTGCCGCTCCATACGGCCTTCGCCGCCGAAGGTGCGCGGATCGTGGGCACCACGCTCGACTATTTCGACCTGCGCGAGCTGGCGCCAGCCGAGGGCCGCCTGTTCGCCGTGCTGGGCGAGGCGGTGCTCGGCGCGGCCGCGGCCGAGCGCCTGGACGCCCGCACCGGGAGCGCCATCGTGTCGGACCCCGAGAACCTGTTCGACCTCGACGGCGCCTATCCGCTGGAGATGACCGTCACGGGCGTCCTCGCCCGCACCGGCACGCCGGACGACGACGCCGTCTTCGTCGACGTGAAGACCGCCTGGATCATCGCGGGGATCGGGCACGGCCATGACGACATCCTCGCCACCGGGCAGGACGGCGTCGCCGCCGCGGCCGCCGCCGTGCAGTTCGCCCGCGTCACCGACGCCAATATCGACAGCTTCCACTTCCACGGCGACCCGGCCGGCTATCCCGTCACGGCCATCATGGTGCAGCCCCATGACGAGCGCTCCGCCACGATCCTGCGCGGCCGCTACCTGGACGCCGAGGGTCCCGTGCAGGCCGTCGTGCCGGCGGACGTCATCGACGCGCTGGTCGAGCGCCTGCTGCGCATCGCCTCCCTGGTGGACGCGGTCACCCTCGTCGTCGGCCTCGCCGCCGCGCTCGCGCTCGGCCTGGCCCTGTTCCTGACCTGGAGGCTGCGCGCGCCTGAGATGCGCACCGCCTTCGCGCTCGGGGCCGGCCGCGGGACCATCGCGCGCCTCGCCCTGTCGGAGATCGCGCTGGTGCTCGCGGCCGCCGCGCTCTTGGCCGCACCGCTCGTCATTGCCTTGCAATCCAATGCGGATACCATCGCCGCACGTCTCATCGCCCTCGGTTCATAGGAGAGCCCATGCGTCGCACGATCTGCATCGCCGCCATCCTCGCGGCCAGCCCCGCGCTGGCGCATTACGGCATGATCATCCCCTCCGATCCGATGCTGGCGCAGGACGAGGGGCGGTCCATAGACCTCACCCTCTCGTTCTCGCACCCGTTCGAGGAGGACGGCATGGTCCTGGAGCGGCCCGAGGCCTTCACCGTGACCCATGACGGCGAGACGACCGACCTGCTGGGCGATCTCGCCGAGGCGAGCGTGATGGACGAGGCCGGCTACACGATGACCTACGCGCTGGACCGCCCCGGCACCCATGTCTTCGCCATGACGCCCGTCCCCTACTGGGAGCCGGCCGAGGACGCCTTCATCCAGCATTTCACCAAGACCTATGTCAGCGCCTATGACGACGACGAGGGCTGGGATGCCGAGCTCGGCCTGCGCACCGAGATCGTACCCCTGACCAAGCCGTTCGGCCTCTGGGAGGGGAACGTGTTCCAGGGCACCGTCATGCTCGAAGGGGAGCCGGTCCCCTATGCCGAGGTCGAGGTCGAGTTCTACAACGAGGGCCAGTCCGCGAGCGTGCCTTCCGAGCTGATGATCACCCAGACGGTGAAGGCGGACGCAAGCGGCCTCTTCACCTATGCCGCGCCGACGGACGGATGGTGGGGCTTCGCCGCCCTGAACACCGCCCCCGAGACGATGGATCACGAGGGGGAGGCCAAGGCCATCGAGCTCGGCGCCGTGATCTGGGTGCGGTTCGAGGAATGGTCGGAGCGATGATCCGCGCCGCACTCGCCATGACCCTGGCGCTGGCCCTCGCGGGGCCCGCCCTCGCGCACCGCGTCAACGTCTTCGCCTCCGTGGAGGACGGCGCCGTCACCGTGGAGGCCAAGTTCTCCACCGGGCGCATCCCCGTCTCGGGCGAGGTCCGGGTGGAGGACGCGGACGAAGTCCTTCTCGCGACCTACCCGCTCGGGGAGGACGGCACCGTCCGCTTCCCGCTCGATGCCGAGGCGGCGGCGGACGGGCTCTCGATCACGGTCGCGACGGATGACGACCACGAGGGCTACTGGCTGCTGACCCCGGCCGACATCGCCGCAGCCGGGGACTCGTGATGCGCGCCCTCGTCGCCCTGGCGCTGCTCGCGTCCCCCGCGGCGGCGCAGGACCGGCCCGTCATCGTCGCGGACAGCTACCCGATGGCCTATCTCGCCGAACGCCTGGCCGGGCACGCCGCGGACGTGCGCCTTGCCGTCCCGGCGGACCGCGATCCCTCCTCCTGGCGGCCCACCCTGGCGGAGATCGCCGAGATCCAGGGCGCCGACCTCATCGTGCTGAGCGGCTCGGGCCTCGCGGACTGGACGACGCGCGCCGCCCTGCCGCGCGCGCGGACGGTCGATACCGGACGCGGTCTTTCGAGCGAGCTCATCCCGACCGAGACCATCACCCACAGTCATGGCGAGGAGGGCAGCCACAGCCACGAGGGGATGGCCAGCCACACCTGGCTCGACCTCGCGCTCGCCGCCCGGCAGGCCGAGGCGCTCGCGGCCGCCCTCCCCCGCGCCGTGCCGGAGGCCGATATCGGCGCGACCCTCGCCGCGCTCCTCGCGGACCTCGCGGCGCTCGACGCGGCGGGCGACGCCCTCGTGGAGGGCGATCCGGTCCCCGCCATCGCAGCCCACCCACGCTACGAGTATCTCGGGCGGGCCTACGGTCTCGACATCGCCTCGCTCGACTGGGAGCGCGGCACGGTGCCGGACGCCGCGCGGCTCGCGTCGCTGGAGCGGCTCGCGGGCGAGACCGGCGCCCGCGTCCTCATCTGGGAGGACGAGCCCCCGGCCGAGGCCCGCATTGCGGTGGACGCGATCGGCCTCGCGCAGGCCGTCGTCCCGCCGCTGGCCATGCCGCCCGCCGGGAAAGACTTCGTCTCCGCGATGCGCGGCGGCCTCGAGGCGCTGGGCGCGGCTCTCACGACGTCCGGCCGCTAGGCCGGCACGCGCCATCGCTGGCCCAGTCGGGCTCCCGGGCATGCCGATGCGAGCGCATACTACAGTCTCAACCCTTCTGCCGTCCCGCGGCGGGCTCGTTCGCCTGATTGCGTCGCGTGCCTTGTCCAACCTCGGCAACCGCATCGCGCTCGTCGCCTGGGCTCGGCTCGCGACGCCGCCCACGCGCGATCCGATCCCCGGCGCGCTGATGCCGATCGCTCTTCGGCTGCCGTGGTCGCCGTTCGCCCGTCCGGCGGGATGCGTGGCTGATCGGCAAGACCGTAGATGCATCGTGCTGACGGCCGACGTCTTCAGGGCGGCCGCGTTCGCGCTGGTCGCCCTCGCGGTCGGGTCCGCGCTTCCGCTCGGTGAGCCCCCGACCGTAGGCGTGAAGGCTCCAGAGCCGTTCTCCCTTCTGATCGCGGCCGCCCACCTGATCGGCGCGGCGGACATGTTCCGCGACCGTGCCGCGCAGGCGATGGTGCCGTCCGTGGTCCCTGGATAGGAGCTCGAGCGGACCAACGGCTGGCTCCGGAGCTTCGAGCTGGTCGGCCACGCGCTTCTGGGGCCGGCGCTCGGCACTTTCCTCATCGCATGGGCGGTGCGGCCTCCATTCGCGCCCAGCGCACTGGCCCTTGTCGCAGCCGCGGCCATCATCTCGGGCCTGCCTGGTCGGTTCCGGCCGGGACGGAGCGACCCCGGGGCTGAAAACGGGCGTTGCGCGAAGGGCCGTCGTTCCTCGCCGGCGACCCTCTCCTGCGGCTCCTCGCCTGGATCGCGGGATTCTGGAACCACCTGAACCAGATGGTCGTGATCGCCCTCGTCGTGCACGGGCAAGTGAACCTGGGGCTGGGGGCCGAGGCCCATGGCCTGATCCTTGCCGCGGCCATGCTTGGCGGCATCGTCGACGCGCTCGCGGCGGTGCGGGCGATCCACCGTCTCGGGCCCGCATCGGCGGCGCGGTGGGCGACACTCGTCTCGGGTGCGAGCTTCGCCGCGACTCCCCCTCGCGCCGGATGCGGTCTCACTGGCCAAAGTTCTCTTTATCCTCGCGTTCAGCAGCCTCCTGTCGAAAACCGTCTCGGTCACCTACAGGCAACGCGCCGCTTCCAGCGCGCTGCTCGCCGGAGTGAGCCGCCTCTATCGCCCTCTCGCCTGGGGCAGGCTGTCCCTCGGGCTTATCCCGTCGGGCGCGCTCCTCTGCCCGGTGGAGACGGTGATGCCGCGGACGGCCGCCCTGACCGTCCCGTCCGTCGTCGCGGTGCTCGGCGTGGCTCTCCTGGCCACCGGGGCGTGGCGCCCGTTCGGGCATGGCCTCGCCCCGGGCATCCGCGAGCGGATTGGCGGGTGATGGGCCCGGTGCGATCCATCTTCGGGGCGGCGCGCCGACCGCTCTATTCGGCGGCCTCGCGGTGGGGCGCGCCGGTCCCGTAGGGGACGTTCCCCCCGCCATATCGCCGCACGCGCACGTTGCACTGCTCGGCATGGCCGACGAAGCCCTCGAGCATGCACAGGCGCGAGCCGTAGGCGCCGATGGCGGCCGCGGCCTCGTCGGTGGTGACCCTCTGATAGCTGTGCGTCTTGAGGAACTTGCCCACCCAGAGCCCGCCGGTATACCGCCCCGCCTTCTTCGTCGGCAGGGTGTGGTTGGTGCCGATCACCTTGTCCCCGTTGGCGACGTTGGTGCGCGGCCCGAGGAAGAGCGCGCCATAGGAATGCATGTTCTCCAGATACCAGTCGTCGCGGTCGGTCATGACCTGCACGTGCTCGGAGGCGATTTCGTTGGCCAAGGCCAGCATCTCGTCATGGCCCTCGCACACGATCATCTCGCCGTACTCCTCCCAGGAGGCGCGGGCCGCCTCGGCGGTGGGCAGGATGCCGAGCAGCCGCTCGATCTCCTGCAGCGTCGCCTCGGCCAGCTTGCGCGAGGTCGTCAGCATCACGCAGGGGCTGTTGTAGCCGTGCTCGGCCTGACCCAGCAGGTCGGTGGCGCAGAGTTCGGCGTCGGCGGCGGTCTCGTCGGCGATCACCATCGTCTCGGTCGGACCGGCGAAGAGGTCGATCCCCACCCGGCCGTAGAGCTGGCGCTTGGCCTCGGCGACGAAGGCGTTGCCGGGCCCCACCAGCATGTGCACCGGCTCCATGGTCTGGGTGCCGATGGCCATGGCGCCCACGGCCTGGATGCCGCCGAGCACCCAGATCTCGTGCGCCCCGCCCATGTCCATCGCCGCGATCACCGCGGGGTTCGGCTTGCCCTTGAAGGGCGGGGTGCACGCGACGATGCGCGGCACCCCCGCCACGTCCGCGGTCGCGACCGACATGTGGGCGCTGGCGACCATCGGGTACTTGCCCCCCGGCACGTAGCAGCCGACCGAGCGCACCGGGATGTTGCGATGGCCCAGGATCACGCCGGGCAGGGTCTCGACCTCGACGTCGGTCATCGAGGCGCGCTGCACCTTGGCGAAGGCGCGTACCTGCTCCTGCGCGAAGCGGATGTCGGCGAGCTCCCGGTCCGTGAGCTCGCCGACGAGCGCGTCGATCTCCGGGCGGGACAGGCGGTAGCTCTCGGGCGCGTATCCGTCGAACCTCTCGGACATCTCGCGCACGGCGGCATCGCCCCGCGCCTCGATGTCCGCGAGCGCCGCCTCGACGGTGCTCCGGACCTTCGCGTCGTCCTCGGCCCGGTCCGCCGCGGAGCGCGCCGTCTTCAGGTGTTCGGCCATGATGTGTCCTCCAGTCCAGATCGGGATCGGCGCGGACGATCCGCGCGACGTTTGGTATCGGCGCCGCCGGGGCGGCACGGTGACGGCAGGCGGCGCCGCGCGTCGCTGCCTACCCTGCCGCGGCCCGTTCGCGAAGGGCGAGCGGCGAGGGCACGCGGAGCGCGAAGCGCGATCCATCGCGTCGACGGCGTCGGGGCAGCTCCCGCGCGGCGCGGGTGGGGACACCGATGCCCACGATGCCGGCCCCGGCCGTCCATCGCCAGCGGCCTTCGAGGTCGCGGGCGGCGCGGTCATCCGCCGAGCGTCGCCACACGAAGGGCGCGATCCGCGAGGACGGGACGGGGCCAGTGGTCCTCCCGAACCGGACCGGTCGGACATCGCCAATCCCCCGACCGCGCGCGCCCCGGACTGGCGAGACGGGGCCGATCCACGCCACGCGGACCGGGATCTGGACGACGCGCGAGGACCGCGGCTGGGCGCCCGCCCACGCTCGCATGGGGCGGCGCGACACGCGACGGAGACGGCTCGGGTGCGGCGGGCGGAGACCCCCCGGTCCCGTGACGAGCGGTGAAACCTCGCGCCGCCGGTGCCGGCCGCCATGGCGACCGCAGCGCAGGGCTCCGAGCCCGCGGCATGCCGTCGTGACGAGGTCGTTCGACATGCCTGCAACCTCCGCCACCGCGCCATGCGGGCGAATGACGGGATGATCGTGAGGTCGAACGCCGAGGCGGCGGGATTCGAGCACGCGATGCCCGGGCCGCGCGTCCGAGCTGGGTCAGCTTTCCTCCAGGCCCGTTCGCCGTCCTGATGCGCGCGAACGGCGGCAGCTCCAGAGATGCGTGGCCGAACGTGCTCCCGCCGCGCACTCGACCGCGCGCTGGGTCCGCTCCACGTGGGCCCCGCAAAGCCGCCCGGCCGGAGAGCGCGTCATCGCAGGCGTGCCGCCGCCTCGCGACCCGATGTCCTCGCCGAGCCGCCCAGAGGCCCCGACATCGACCCCGTGGATCGGCGGACCGGCCGTCGCCACGCCCGGCCTGCCCGGCATCACGATCCGGCCCGAACGCGTGAGCGCGGACCCGGCAGCCATCCGGGGGCCGCTCGGCCCTCGCCCCGCCGCGAGCCACAGCCCGACCGCCGCTCGAGGCGGATAGTCCACGTCACGTCGGGGATCGGCAGGACGCGAGAGGCGCGGTCTCGGGAGGACGATGCCCGCCTCCCGCTCCGGGGTCGGAGATACGTGCGAAGCCGGACGCCCTGCGCCGTCTCGGGATCGCCGCACTCGGCCCCTTGACGGGCACGGCCATCGGCGTCCTGGGCTCGGCGACCGCGCCAAGTCTGCCAGATGGCGGGAACTCCGGGTCGGTCCCTCGTGCGGCGAACGGCGGGTTTGAGGCCCCATGGAGGAAGCGCAACGGCCTTCCTGATTGCATACCTGCATGATCTCGGTAGCCCGTGGACATGGCAGATGCATGGAAGGATGACCGTCCAGACTTGGAAGCCCGACCAGTCGAGCATCCCGTGCGTCGGTCCCCCTGCGCAGCCCCCCGGCGACCGAGGCCCGCAAGATCAGTTTGGCCGCGGATCATCCGGACGCCGCGACCTGGCTGCCCGAGCCGAACGCGGATGCGCCGCGGATCGGGGCCGAGGGATGCGGACGCGGCCCATGGCACACCGCACGGGCGCATCGGCGCATGCGCTGGAGGCAGCGAAGGCGCTGGACGGGTGGCGGGCTGGGATGCCCCCCGGCCTCGGGACGGGATCCGGCGGGATCGGAGCTGCTCTTCGGGTTTCCCGGTCGGGTCGCGTGATGGTCCTGCCGCACGTGCTGCGCCTCCGCCGGTGGCCGGCGATCGAGAGCGCTGCGTGGGCGGAGACGAATGCCGAACCTGAGCCATGTCCGCGGCCCGGCGCGGGCCCGCGATCCGGATCGCCGCACATAGAGATGGACGCGCCCCTGGTCCCAGCTGCGCGAGGCCCCGCGGCGAAGACGTCGTCGAGGCGCGGCGCCATGACCGACAGCGGCGCGCGGGCCTTATCGGGACTGCCCCAGCTTGGCACCGGCCGCGCCCGCAGGCGCCGCCCTTCGCCACCTCCTCCATCTCGACGGGCAGGAGATCAGAAGACCCCCGATAGAAGCTCGCGCCCATGCGCGGTCCTCGGCAAGCGTCCCGTAGGCGGCAGGCCGGCTCGAGCTTGCGAGCGGAAACGGCGATGATGCGCCGCCTCGGCCGCGTGCCGAACAGGCGAACGCGACCTCGCTCGTGGGACGGGAAAGCCGTCTCGCGATCCGGCTGCCGACCCTGCGGAGGCACTGGACGGCCGTGATGGGGAAGATCGCAACCGTGTTCGTCGCGCCGCCGATGCCCGCGCGGCGCACTGTCAGGTTGGACCCGAACGCGGGGCTCGCGCGCCGGCATGTCCCCGCGCACGGATCGGCTCCCGCTCGCGGTTCCGCGGCCATCGGTCCGCCGCTGGAGAGACGGTGCGGCGAAGGTCGGCCGCGACGCGGACCGGCGCCCCGCGACGGGACCCCGAGCCGCGGGGCGGGGCCGACATCCGCATCGAAGTCGATAGGATGGAACGCGTACGGAGCCGATACCGGTCGGCGGCGTTATCATCCCGATCTCGAGCAGCTTCACGACCAACACGCCGAACCGGACGAGGCTGACGGCCTGCGACTGCAGGACCGGCAGGATGATCAGCATGGCGCCGACCGGCTCCATGAAGGTGTCGGGCGCCAGGTAGACCAGGACGCGATCGGCATCAGCTCGGCATGGGAAAGGTCAGCGCCCGCCACCCAGGAATCGAGGAACCCCGACAGGCCAGAAAGCAAAGACGCGCGCGGAAGTCGAGGCGCCGACCGCGATGATGAAGGGCGAGCCGGTGGTGACGACGGTCTCCAGCAGCAACCGACCGATCGCCTCGCGCGTGGCCGTCGCGCGGCGACCGAGATGGGGATCGTCGCCGGCGCGTCCACGGCGCCCGCCTCCGTGGCCGGGAAGAGATCGGAGAAGAGGCCCCCGAAGACGAGGGCGATGAGCACGACGATCGGCACGACGCCGCTAATCGCCGCTCGGGCACCGCCCGGTCCCGCGGGGGAATGCGGTGATATCACGGCGCGACGACGCATGCTTCTGGCGAGGATCACGAGGCAGTACGAGGCGGCCGTCACGAGGCCGACGCCGATGCCGGCCACGAAGACCTGCGTGATCGAGGTCCCGGCGAAGACGCCGTCGAGGATCATGAGGATCGAGGGCGGAATGAGCGCCCCGATGGTCCCGGCAGCGCCGATCCCGAAACCGCCGCGAAACTCGAGCAGGCGAACACCGAGGAGATCGCGAGCCCGCCGGGCAGCCGCCCCAAGGGGACCTTCGCAGCTTCGAAGGGGCCGCCGGTCAGCATCGCGTGGAAGGCGGCGATGCCCATCGGGAGGAACATCGGCTTGGCCGAGAGCGTCCAGGAGGCCACGAAATCGTAGGGAGTCGAATAGAGGATGCCGACGGCCGGCCGGACGCCCACGAGGGTGGCCACGCCCCCGAGGCTGACGGCGACGAGCGCCATGGCGACCGGGACGCGCAGGCGCAGGAGCCCGATCAGGACTCCGACGCCGGCGAAGCCGACCCCGACATTCACGGGGCGCGGCCGATCCCGCGCGCGGCCGAGCGCCTTCAGGGCGCGGGCCGCCGTGGCCAGCGCGAGGCCGGCGGTGGGGAAGGCGTGACTGGGATAGGTGAGAAACCCGGTCTCGCCGAGCTCGATCATCGTGCCCCGCCGCCAGTTCGAGAGCAGGGAGCCCCGGGTCGCCCAGGCGGGCACGCCGTAGATCGCGCAGCCGATGACGGCCACCACCACGTCCGGGGCCTGCAGCAGCTGATCGGACAGGAAACCGTCGATCAGCTCGACCGCCACCATCTCCTCCTGCAGCTCGATATGGGCCGGGGGTAGGAAGGCGAGCCGCGTCATGCAGTAGCGGGCGACCATCGCGTTGGCCGAAGTGAAGGAGGACCGGAAGAAGTTGCGCAATGCAACGTCGAGGCAGACATTCGGCATCGTCACGACGATCGCGGCCGCGCCCAGGAGCGCGAGCACGCAATTGATCCCGGAGGCGGCGTGGGCGATGGCGTCCATGGGATCGGGTCCGGGCGGCCCCGCCACCCCGAGGGGCGGGGGAGGTGCCATCAGAGGCCTTAGGTGGAGAAGTCCACCCCGCTCCGGATGCGCTCCCACGCGAGCGCCGCGAGAGCGTCGGGGTCGGTGCCGATCTTGGCGATCTCGGCGGACCACGCGTCGATGAGCGTCGCGAACGCGCCGGCGATGTCGCCGGCCTCCGCGATCTGCGCCTCCCGGTCGGCCCGCGCGAACTGCTCGGAGGCGGCGAGCAGCTCTCCGGAGGCCTCGACGACGGCGATGTCCGAGGCGGCCGCCGCCTCGCGCGCCTCGGGGAAGCTGGAACGCCCAGAGGCCGGTGAGGCCGCAGCACGCGCCGTTCGCCGCGCGGGCGCCCATCTCGCGCTCCTCCACCGACACCCGCTCCCAGGTCGGCGACGCGACGGTGTGGTTCGAGGTCGCTTGACAGGTGCCGATGGGCACGGTGTCGAGATGCGTCGCGACGTTGACGAGCCGGGAGGACAGCATGTCGACGATCGAGGACATCGAGCCGTCGCTCTTCGCCTCGAAGGTGTCGCCCACGCCCAAGGGCACGCCGACGGCGCCGCAGTCCTCGGCCGAGCGCGAATAGGGCGCGCCGCCCGATCGGAGGCCTGAACCCGGCAGGTCGTCGACGGACCCGGCGGGCGTGGTGGTGATGAGGCCGCCCCGAGGAAGATCCCGCCGAACGCGGCGTATTCGGCCTCGCACTCCGCGCAGTTCACGACCCATTCGGCGTCGCCAGCGCCATCGCGTGCGGATCGCGCCCCTGCAACGTCAGATCGCCCGCCGCGCCCATGCGCGGGAAGTCGGCCGCGAAGCAGAGCGGCGGCGAGTTGCCATATCGGCGAGGTCAGCGTGTCGGCGATCTGCGGCAGCGCCACGACCTCGGGGCCGATGACCGTCGCGCCAATCGCGCCGCCCGATGTCTCCTCGAGGAGGGGCGCGGAGGCCTCGTACATGTCGTAGGCCGGGTGCGCCGGCGGCGCCGTGGGCGCGAGGCGCACGTCCTGCGCCGAGGCCGCCGAGGCCGCGGAGGCGGCGATCAGGCCGGTCGCCGCGAGCGCGGCGCGCGTCGCATGTCTCATGGTTCCCTCCTCCCAAAGATCACGGTCACGCCTCGAGCTGCCGCCGTGCGTTCTCCTAGAGGATGAGCGGACGGACCTCCGCCTTCATCTGGAGGACTTCGAAGTCCGCCATCCAGCGGCCGGGCGTGATCGCGGGCCAGTCCGAGCCGAGCAGCATCTTCCGCTTCGGGATCGAGTTCGCGTGGCGCACGAAGATCTCGGGGAAGTGCCTCGGCGACCGGCCGGACATGTCGATGAAGACGTCGGCTCGTGCTGCGCGGTCATCAGCCCCTCCTCGGTCCATGCGAACGAAGGGTGCGCCAGCACGATGGGCGTGTCGGGAAAGTCCACCGCGACGTCGTCGACATGGATCGGGCTGGAGTACGCGAGCCGCATCCCCATTCCGCCCCGCATGTCCGAGTCCACTCCGGTCTGTCCGATGTGGAAGGCCATGATCGCCCCTTCCTCGGCGATGGCCTCGTAGAGCGGCCAGGCCATGCGGCCTTTCGGGCAGATACCCTGCATCGTGAGGTGGAACTCGAGGCCCCTCACGCCGAACGCGCGGACGAGCCGCCGTGCCTCGCGGGCGCCGGCACGTCCCTGGTGGGGATCGATCGAGGCGAAGGGCAAGGACGTCGTCGTTCTCGGCGGCGATGCGCGCGACCTCCTCGTCGGAGTAGCGCGCGAAGCCGGTCTCGCGCTCGGCGTCGACGGAGAAGATCACCGCGCCGCTGCGCCGCTCGCGGAGATGCGCCGCCATCTGCTCGACCGAAGGCGGCATCCCGTCCTTGACGGCGGGGTTCCGGAAGTACGGCGACCATCCCGTCCCGGAACGCGTGATAGCCGTCCTCGCGCGGGTGCCGGCACGGCTCCTCGGCATGGGTATGGAAGTCGAAGACGACGAGATCGTCGAAGCTCATGGCGTCGCCCCGTCCAGCCTGCCGGACCGCCGCAGCAAGAGGGCGAGCTGCCGGCTCTCGATCTCGCTGAGGCCGTGCCCGTGATCGTCGTCCTGCCCTCGGAACGCCTCCCGATGCTCCTGGACGAAAGCCTCGCCCGCGCGGGTCAGACGCAGCCGGACCGAGCGCCGGTCATCGTCCGGGATGACGCGGAGGATGCGGTCCCGCTCTTCGATGCGGCGGACCATCTTCGTCATCTGCGTGGGCTTGATGGCGAGCGCTTCGGCCAGGACGCCCTGGCGGATCCCGGGATCGAGCCTCACCGCCCACTTGGCGGGGAACTCGCCGCGGCGCAGGCCGATCTCGCTGAAGGCCGCGCAGAACCGTTCGAACGCATGAACTTGCGCGACGCGCAGGAGGAAGCCGAGCGACCCTCGCAGCTCGTCGAGGCGCACCGTCCCCTCCATCTCGCGGGCGGGCTGGGCGCTCATCCGTCCCGTCCCGGCGCCGCGACCTTGGCGGCGGACTTGTCGAGGAAGGCGCGAAGGCGCTCGCCCGCGTCCTCGGTCATGGTCGCCAGCGCCGAGACCATGCTCTCGGCGAGGAGCTCGTCCTCGGACGACATGTCGGCATGCGCGGCAGCGGGTTGACGGCGGCGGAGTACTTGAGCTCGGCGTTCTCGGCCATGCGTGCGGGGCCGATCAGCCGGGCGATCCGAACCGAGCCACCTCCGTGCACGAAGACGCAGCGAGGGCCCTCCGGCAAGCCGAAGAACGCCGTAGGATCGGCCACGCGCACATGCGTCGCGGCGGCGAGCTCGAACCCGCCGCCCACCGTCGCCCTCCTGGGCGCCGATGCGAAGGGGATCGCGCCTCGCTCGATCCCGTCGGAGATCGCATGCCGGCGACGAGAGCCCCTCGCCGCCTCCAGGAGCGGCTTCTCGGGATGCTCCAAGAGATCGAGCCCGGCGCAGAAGTCATCGCCGTGCCCGTGGATCACCCCCGCCCGCGCCTCGAGCCGATCGGACTCGACGGCGTCGTGGATCGCCTCGACCATGCGGGCGGTGATCGCGTTGCGCTTGTCGGGACGGTCGATGCCGATGACCGCGACGTCGCCGCGACGTTCGTAGGTGACGAGGCCGTCGCCGATCCCCTGCGCCACAGGTTCCTACATCCGCCGACATCGTCTCTCGATCTGCAGTTTGCTTGTTCGTACCCGATCTGGCTGGAGCAGATCACTCGGGAGTGGAGCCTGGCCGGCCTTCGTCCCGTGTCGCTCTGAACCACCGACATCCGCCAGGAGGTCCGGGCGGACGGGACGATGCCCGTGCGGCAGGCGGCGGCCCTTGGGGCCTTTCCCCGCTGCCTCCCGGACCGGATCGCGCCTTGGGCCAGGACGGCCCGCGATCGGACCTGGATGGCGGAGCGCGACGCCGCGGGCCGCTGGCGCGCGATGATTGACGCCGAACTGGCGGATGCCATGCAGTCCGGCGGCGCCGTGCTCCTGTCGATGGATCTCTCCACCGCCCGCGCGCTTCGCGCCGGCGATCCTGCAACCGAATCGCCGCGTGCTCCTCTGGAGCGACCTGCGGCGATCCCCGCACGTGCCGGCCGCCCGCGACGCCGCGGCCGCCGTTGGTCCGGACACGATCGCCAAGTCCCTCTCCACCACGGGCACGACGGGCTCGCCCAAGGCCGTCATGACGACGTAGCGCATGCTCTGCGGCAACATGGCGATGGTGCGCGACTGCTACGCCTCCCTCCAGGACCAGCCGCCCGCCTTCGTCGACTGGGCGCCCTGGAACCACGTCGCCTCTGGCAACGAGGTCTTGAACACGGCGCGCAAGGCGGCAGCACGCTCCACGTGGATCACGGCGACCCCACGGCGAGGGGCATCCACGAGATCCTCCGAAACCTGCGAGAGATCGCGCCGACATGGGACTTCAACGTCCCCGCGGGCTCTGATGCGTTCCTGGCCGCGATGCACGAGGACCCGGCGCTCGCGCAGACCTTCTACGGCCGTCTGCGGATGCCGATCCACGCCAGAGCCGTCATGGCGATGCATGCCTGGGATGGGCTCAGTGACATGTCGGTGCGCGCGGCGGGCGCGCGCGCGACGCGGTGATCGCGGGCGAGGGGCGGGACGAGCCGAGCGCGCCGCTCGTGCCCCCGGGTGCGGCGGCCGAGGCGCTGGTCGAGGATGCGGCCGCGATGGACGACGCGGCGCTCTGGTCGCGTCCGGCGGTGCGCGAGGCGCTCGGCGCCCGCCCCGGCGCGTCGGCCGCCTTCGCGACGGGCTCGTCCAAGCGCGTCGCCCGCGCGGTGGTGATGACCGAACCGCTCGACCTCGCAGACGGCGAGGTCACGGACATGGGCGCGGTGAACGAGCGCGGTCCTGGCCCGGCGCCGCGCCCTGACCGAGCGGATGTCCGAAGGCCGGCCTCGGGCGATCCTCGTCGGTCAAGCCTGCCGAGGCCGGACAAGTCGGTGCGGGTCGAAGGGGCGGCGGCGCTCGTCGACGGTGCGGGATCGGGATTGGGCGCCGCCACGGCGCGGATGCTGGCGGCGGGGGGCGCGCATGTCGTGGTGCTCGACTGCGACACCCAGGCGGCCCGCCGCATCGCGGACGAGACCTTCGGCACACCCGCCTGCACGGACGTGACCGACGAGGCCGGCGTGACGGACGCCCTGGACGCCGCGCCCGAGACGCCGCGCATCGTGATCAACCGCGCCGGCATCGGCACGGCCGGCCGCTTGGTCCAGCGCGACGGCCCGATCGCGCGCGCGGATTTCGAGCTCGGCATCCGCGTGAAGACCACCGCGCCCGCCATCTTCCGCACGCCGCTTCTCGGCACGATGCCGCCCGAGGCGCGGGCGGCGCTCCCCGCGGGCATCCCCTGCCCCGCCCGCCTCGGCGCGCCGGATGAGTTCGCGGCCGCGGTGCGGTTCCGCGTCGAGACCGACGACCCGAACGGCAAGGTCATCCGCATCGGCGGCACGGCCCGGCTCGCGCCGAGGCGATCCCCCAATTCCAGGCCGGGATCGTGCGCTTCCGCGCGGCGCTGCGGGCCATGCCGGACGCCGAGCGCCCGAACATCGACCTCGATCTCCTGGACGCCGTGCTCGAAGGGGCCGGGCGGCTCGCCGACGACGTGTCGGCCCCGCCCGACCAGATCCCGGACCGCGAGGGCTCTATGATCGAGGGCGCGCGCGTGCGCACCCCCTCCGGGCCTATCGCGAGGCATGGCGCGCGGTGGCCCAGGAGGGCTGGCTCGGCCTCGACCTGCCGCGGCGGCAAGGTAGCGCGACCCTGCCGCGCACGATCACGGCGATGACGACCGCGCTCTTCGACCGGGGGTCCGGCCTTCGGGATGGCCCGCGGCGCGGCGACGTCGGCCGCGGTCCTCTTGGCCGAGCACGCGCCCGCCGCGGTCGCCGATGATTGGGTCCCGGCCCTGATCGCCGACGAGCGGGCCGCCACGATCTGCATCTCCGAAGCCGACACGGGCTCGGACGTGGGCCGGATGCGGACCGGCGCCGCCCCGGGCGGGGAAGCTGGCGCGTCGACGGGACGAAGCAATGGATCAGCTTCGGAGATCACGACCTTTCCCCGCGCATCGGTCGTCGCTTCCTGGCCCCGACCGGAGACGCGGCCGGCGGCCAGGGACCGAGCCTGTTCCTGGTGCCCGATACCTTCGGGGATGGCGCCTCCAACGGCGTCTTGGTGCTCCGCATCGAGGACAAAATGGGATCGAACGGCGCGCCCATCCGCGCCCTGGCTTTCGAGGGCGCGCGCGATCCTTCTGGGAGGACGCGAACGGGGCCTGACGCGACTTCTCACGATGATCTCCATGATGCGGCTGCAGGTCGCTTGTCAGGGCCTTGGCGCCGCGGCCCGCACCACCGAGGCCGATGCGGCGGAGCGCTTCCGGGGCGGCGATCCCTTCCGGCCGCCCTTGCCGGCCGGAGCGCATCCCGGCGTGGCGCGGCAGCTCGCCTTCCTGCGCGGACGCACCGAACTGCTCCGCGCCGCCATGCCGCCGCTCGCGGCGTCGATGGATGGGACGGGCGAGGACGCCTCGGCGCTGGCGCGCTTCCTGCTCCCGCTCGCCAAGGCGCACGGCGCCCGGATCGGCTTCGAGGTGGCGAGCGACGCCATTCAGGTGCTTGGCGGCGCCGAGGACTGGCCGCTGGAACGCACGCTGCGCGACATCCGCGACGCCTCGATCTACGAGGGCACGACCGGCATGCAGGGGATCGACCTCGTCGAGCGGCGGCTCATGAACGACCCACGCGGATACCAGGCGTTCCGCGCCCGGTCGTGGGGGGCTTCGCGGCGCTCGTTGAGGAGGCGCGCGCGGCCGGGCGGCCGGCCCGGCTCGCCCGCGCCGCCCTGGATCCTGCCTTCCGATAACCTTGCCGGGGCCCGGGGCCGGAGCGCTCGGCGTGGCGGGCGCCCGTCACCCAGATCGTGTGCCCTCCTGCTCCATCTCGGCGAACGTCCGTTTCGCCAGCTTGATCGCGTGGTTCGCCCGCGGGACCCCGGCATAGACCGCAACGTGCTGGAATGCCTCCATCACGTCGCCAGGTGTGGCGCCGGTGCGCGCGGTGGCGCGCACGTGCATCGGGATCTCTTCGAAGTTGCCGGTCGCCGCGAGCAGCGCCAGCGTCAACATCGACCGCTCGCGCCGCGTGATCGCGTCGGACGCCCAGACGGTGCCCCAGGCGCCTTCGGTGATGAGGGTCTGGAACGGGTCGTCGAGCGGGCCGCGCGCGGCCTCGGCCCGCTCGACATGGGCGTCGCCCAGCACCGCGCGGCGCACCGCCATGCCCATCTCCTGCCTGTCCGTCATCGCGTCCTCCCAGTGCCTACTCCGCGGCGCGCTTGGCGTCCTTCGGGGCCTCCAGCGCCGTGTCCATGTCCATGCCGATGGTCTCGCCCAGCTTTCGCATGGCCGGGAGCGTCACGGCCATCTCCATGATCGCGTCCAGGGTGTGGGCGATCGGCGAGTCGGCCTTGGGCCCGCCGCCCTCGCGCCCCAGGCCGGTCACGTGGTTCACGTTGATCGAGCGGATCTTCTCGGCCGGCTTGACCATTTCGGAGACGATCTTCGGCATCGCCGCGAGCCGGGCCTCCTCCAGCCGCGCCGCGCGCGCCTCGGGCGAGCGGCCGTTCTCGGCCTCGATATGGGCGGCCATCCCCTTCGCGGCGGCCTCGGCGCGGGCAAGGTCGGTCGCGGCCTCCAGTCGGCCGGTCTCGGCGCGCGCGGCGGCGGCGTCCTTGTCGGCGGCGGAGGAGATGCGCAGCCGGGCCGCGTTCGCCTCGGCCTCCTGCTCGGCGCCCATCAGCGCCAGCTTGCGGCGGCGCCCGGCCTCGGACATCTGCCGGAGCGTGGCGAGGTCCTCCTCGGCCTCGACCACGGCCTCGCGGGCGCGCGTGGCCTGAGCTTCCGCGGCGCTGCCCTCGCGGCTCTTGGCGGCCGAGGCGATGCGGCTGTCCTGCTCGGCCAGGTCGAGCGCGCGGGCCTGGTCGATCTCGGCCGTGCGGAGCGCCCGCTCGCGGGCGAGGGCGGCGGTCTGCACCTCGCGCTCCATGCCGATCCGGGCCTGCGCGGCGTCGCGTTCGGCGTCCGCCTTGGCGCGGGCCACCTCGGTGAGCTGCCGCGCGAGCAGCGTCTCGATCTCCTGCGTCTGGGCGATCTCGGCGCGGCGCTGCTCCAGCTCGATCTCGAGGCTGCGGCGGCTCGCGTCGACCTCGGCCTGCCGCACAGCCACGGCGCCGTCGGCCTCGATGCGGGCCCGGTCGCGCTTGGAATCGGCGATGATCTCCGCCAGCCGCCGCATGCCGACCGCGTTGAACGCGTTGTTCTCGTCCAGGCCGGAGAACGGCGCCTGATCCAGCGTGGTCAGGGACACCGCATCCAGCCGCAGGCCGTAGCGCGCCACGACCGGATCCAGCGCCTCGCGCACCTCGGCGGCGAAGGTCGAGCGGTTCTCGTGCAGCTCGTCCATCGTCATCCGCGCGGCCACGGCGCGCAGCGCGTCGACCATCATCCCCTCCACCAGCGAGCGGAGCTGGTCGGCGTGGAAGGTCCGCGCGCCCAGGGTCTGGGCGGCGCGCGCGATGGCCTCCGGATCGGGCAGGACCGAGGCGTAGAACTCGGCGCCCACGTCGACGCGCATCCGGTCGCGGGTGATGAGCGCGTCGCCGCCCGTGCGGCGCACGTCCATGCGGATGGTCTGCATGTTCACGCGGCCGATCTGGTGGAAGTACGGGATCGCGAGCGTCCCGCCCTCGACCACGACCTTGCGACCCCCCAGCCCGGTGCGCAGGAGCGCGGTCTCGTTGGTGGCGCGCTCGAAGAACCATGCCGCCAGCACCACGAGCGCGACGAGGGCGAGGGCGGCGAGGAGGATCCAGGCGGTGGCGCTCATCCGGCGATCCTCTCAGAAGGCGGGCGGGAAATGGCGCCCGCCGCGGTCAAGGGTGATCCAGCGCAGCTCGGTGAACGCGTCGAGCGACCAGCGCCCGCCATAGCGTCCGACCCCGCTGGCCTTCATGCCCCCGAAGGGCACGTGCGGCTCGTCGTTGATGTTCTGGCAGTTGACGTGCGCGATCCCGGTCTCGAGGTGGTGCGCCATGGCCATCGCGCGGGCCTCGTCGCGCGAGAAGATGGCGGCGGTCAGACCGTATTCGGTGTCGTTGTTGAGGGCGATCGCCTCGGCGTCCGTGCGGAAGGGGTGCACGACGACGACGGGCCCGAAGGTCTCGTCGTGCCAGATATCCATGCTGGGATCCACGTTCGTCAGGACCGTGGGCTCGACGAAGTTGTCCCAGGCCCGCCCCCCCAGCTCGGCCGTCGCGCCCTTGGCGAGCGCGTCGTCGATCAGCGCCTTCACGCGGCGCGCCTGGCGGCCGTTCACCAGGGGGCCGATGACGTTCTCGGGGTCGTCGGTGTGCCCCGTTCGCAGGCGCGCCGCGCGGGCGAGGAAGCGCGACAGGAAGTCGTCGTAGACCCCCTCCTGCACGAGGATCTTCTCGGTCGACATGCAGACCTGGCCCTGGTGCATGAAGCTCCCGAAGTTGGCGGCCTTCGCGGCGTGGTCGAGGTCGGCGTCCTCCAGAACGATGAGGCTGTCCTTGCCCCCGAGCTCGACGCAGGCCTTCTTGAGGTGCGCGCCCGCCTTGGCGGCGATGTGGCGGCCGACGGCCGTGGAGCCGGTGAAGGAGATGGCCTTCACGCGCGGGTTCTCGATCATCTCGTCGCCGACGGCGCCCACGCCCTCGCGCGCGCAGGTGACGACGTTGAAGACGCCGGGCGGCACGCCCGCCTCCTCCAGGATCTCGGCGAAGTAGAGCCCGCCCGCGTAGGGCGTGTCCTCGGAGGGTTTCAGGACCACGGTGTTGCCCGCGGCCATGGCGGCCGCGAAGCCCCGCGCGGTCAGGATGCCCGGCATGTTCCAGGGCGAGATGACCGAGACCACGCCCATCGGCACGCGCATCGCGGTCATGAACTTGCCGTGCTCGGAGGGCAGCACCTCACCCACGTTCTGGTAGCAGAGCGCGGCGGCGGAGCGGAACACCTCGCCCACGTAGCCGGCCTCGAACACGCCCTTGCCGTGCCAGCCGCCGCCCTCGGCGACGGCGGCGGCGACGAAGCGGTCGCGGCTCGCGTCCCACGTCTCCGCGATGCGGTGCAGGAGGGCCGCGCGGTGGTGGAAGGGCGTCGCGGCCCAGGCCGGGAACGCGGCATGCGCGGCGTCCACCGCGCGGCGCACGTCGTGGACGGTGCCGTCGGGGATCCGGGCGTAGAGGCGGTCGTCCGCGGGGTTCAGGTCCTCGAAGGTGGCGGCGGCGGGCACCCACTCGCCGGCGATGTACATGCCCTTGATGACCGGGCCGGTGTTCGCAGCATCCAGCATGTCTTGGTCCTCTCTAGCGGCGGGAGCCGGGCCGCCACGCCTCGGCGCGGCGGGCGGCGTCCTCGATCTCGGTCAGGATCTCGGTCAGCCGCGTGCGGCTGTCGGTGTCGATCTTCGGCGTCGCCGGTCGGGGCGCGGAGCGGGGATCGGGGATCGGCGCGCTCCGGCGCGCCGCCGTGCGGCTGGAGCGGACCGACAGGCGGGACGTGTCCGCGGCACGCGCCACGAGGTCGCCCAGGTCGATGCCGCGCACCGCGCCTGCGACGGGCGGTGGGGGCGGCGCAGAGCGCGGCGCCGCCGGGGCTGGCCCCGGCGCGGCGGGCCGCGGCGGCGGGGCCTTCGACGCGGGGCGCGCGGGGGCGGACGGGAGGCGGGCCATCGCGGCGGCGGCGATGTCGGACGGGTTCGGGCCCGCGGGCGGGCGCGGGGCGGGCGCCGGGGTCTTCGGGCCGGCCTTCGGCGCGCCGCCGAGATAGGCCGCCTGCACCGCGGGATCGCCCGCCAGCGCGGCGGCCGGCGCGCCCTGGGTGATGCGGCCGTTCTCGAGGAGGTACCCCCGGTCCGCGATGGCGAGCGAGGCCTTCGCGTTCTGCTCGACCAGCAGGATCCCGATCCCGGCCCCGCGCACCGTGCGCAGGCTGGCGAACAGGCCCTTGGACAGCAGCGGCGACAGGCCGAGGCTCGGCTCGTCCAGCATCAGGATGTCGGGGGCCGACATCATCGCGCGGCCGATGGCGACCATCTGCTGCTCGCCGCCCGACATCGTCGCCACGCGCTGGCGCGGCCGCTCGGCAAGGCGCGGGAAGAGCGCGAGCACGCGGTCCAGGTTCGATGCCTGGTCGTCCCGCGCGCGGTCCGAGTATGCGCCGAGCACGAGGTTCTCGCGCACCGAGAGCTCGCCGAAGACGCCGCGCCCCTCGGGGACGAGGGCCACGCCCGCCTCGACGATGCGGTCGGGCGGCAGCCCGGTCAGCGCCTCGCCCCGCAGCGTGACCGTGCCCGTCACCCGCCCCTCGCAGATGCCGGCCACCGCCCTCAGGAGCGTCGACTTGCCCGCGCCGTTCGCCCCCAGGATCACGACGATCTCGCCGCGCCCGACCGTGAGGGCGGCGTCCTCCAGCGCGCGGTGCTGGCCGTAGGCGACGGTGAGGGCCCCGATCTCAAGCATGGGCGATCTCAAGCATCGTCGTCCCCCAGATAGGCGCGGATGACCTCGCGGTCGGACAGGACGGCGGCGGGCGGGCCTTCGGCGATCTTGGCGCCCTGCGCCATCACGACGCAATGGTCGCAGAGCGAGCGAATCGCGTCCATGACGTGCTCGACCAGCACGATCGTGCGCCCCTCGTCGCGCAGCGAGCGGATGAGGGCGATGCCCTCCTCCAGCTCGGTCGGGTTGAGCCCCGCCAGCCATTCGTCCAGCAGCAGCACCTTGGGGTCGCCCGCCAGGACGCGCGCCAGCTCCACGCGCTTGGTGTCGATATAGGTGAGTTGCCCCACCCCCAGATGCGCCTTGCGCGCCATGCCGACGCGCTCGAGCATCGCGCGGGCATGCGCCTCGGCGGCGCGGCCCCAGCGGCGGCGGTGCCCGAAGGCCATGCCGGCGATCACGTTCTCGGCCACGCTCATCGAGGGCAGCAGGCGCACGAGCTGGAACGTGCGCGCGACGCCGCGCCGCGCGATGGCCTGCGGCGGCAGGCGGGTGATGTCCTGGTCCCGCAGCAGGATCTCGCCCGAGCTGGCAGGCAGCGCGCCGGAGATGAGGTTCAGCGTCGTCGACTTGCCCGAGCCGTTCGGCCCGATCAGCCCGAGGACCTGCCCCTCGCGCACGTCGAAGTCGAGGCCGTCCACCGCCGTCAGGCCGCCGAAGCGCTTGGTCGCGCCGCGCAGGGCGAGGACGGGCGCCGTCACGCCCGCACCGGCCGGGTGAAGCGCCCGGAGCGCGCGTCTGTGATCAGCCGCACGAAGCCGCCGGGCAGGAGGTAGACGATCAGCAGGAAGCCCACCCCGAGCATCAACGTGGTCTGGTTGGGGAAGGAGGCCGACACCGCCTCCCAGAGGAGGGTGAAGGGGATCACGCCCAAGAGCGGCCCCCAGAGCCGGCCGGTGCCCCCCAGCAGCGCCATGATGACCACCTGGAAGGACAGCATCGGGCTGAAGGCGATGGCGGGCTCGATGTACACGAAGCGCGGGGCGAGGATCGCGCCCGTCATCGCCGCCGCGGCGCCCGGCAGGGTGAAGAGCGCCACCTTGGCGAGCGCGGTGTTGATGCCCGAATGGCGCGCGACCTCCTCGTCGTCGCCGATGACGCGCAGCGCGAAGCCGAAGCGCGAGCGCCCGATCAGCCAGCCCGCCAACCACACGGCGGCCGCGAGCGCCAGGAGCTGCAGGTAGATGTCGGCCTCGGTGAGCTGGGTCAGGACGTAGATGCCCTTCTGCCCCGTCAGGTTCTGCACCCAGGTCAGCACCTGGCGCACGAACTCGGCCAGCCCGAGGGTGAAGATCACGAAATAGACCCCCGATAGGCGCAGCGTCGCCAGGCCGACGAGTGCCGCGAGGGTCGCGCCGAGCGCGCCCGCGACGAAGGGGATCGCGGGATAGGGAACCGTCTCGATCAGCAGGCCGGTGGTGTAGGTGCCCACGCCGTAGAAGGCCGCCGTGGCCAGCGAGATGTAGTGCGTGGGTCCCGAGAAGATCGCCCAGGACGTCGCCAGCACGGTGAACAGCGCGACGGTCACGCCCAGCGTCAGCCAGTAGGGCGAGACGAGCCACGGCAGCGCCGCCGCGGCGAGGAGGAGCGCCGCGGCCCAGGCGAGCGGCGCGCCCTCGCCGCGCCGGAGCCTCACGCGCGCCTCCCGAAGAGGCCCTGCGGGCGGAAGAGGAGGACGGCGATGAAGAGGAGGTAGGCGGCGGCCAGCGTCAGGCCCGGGTCGACATGGGCGGCGACGAAGGTCTCCAGGAGGCCCAGCGCGAGGGCCGCGACGATGGTGCCGCGCAGGTCCCCCACGCCCCCCATGATCACGATGATCAGCGCCTTGAGGGTGAAGATCACCCCCGCCGACGCGTCGAGCGTGAGGTAGGTCGAGATGAGCGCGCCGCCCGCCGCCGTCACGGTGCCGCCCAGCGCGAAGGCCAGCGCCGACATGCGCGGCACGTCGATGCCCACGAGCCGGGCGCTGCGGGGATCGACCGCGATGGCGCGGATCGCCCGGCCGGGGCGCGAGCGGTCCAGCCAGAGCCAGAGCGCGCCGCCGATGACCACGGCGCCGAGGAAGGCGACGATGCGGTTCAGCCCGTAGCTCTCGGACAGGATCACCACGGGGCGGGCGAGGTAGGAGTAGCTGAAGTAGTCGCCCCCGAAGAGCGCCAGCATCAGCCCCACGGCCACGAAGGAGAGCCCGAAGGTCACGAGGATCGCGTCCACCTCGAGCTGCCCGGGGCTGCGCGCGCGCCGCACCAGGGGGAGGAGCAGCACCCGGTAGACCAGCCAGTTGAGCGCGAAGGCGGCGGGAGCGACCACGAACAGCGTCAGGAGCGGGCTGACCTGCGCGCCGGTATAGAGCCAGAACGCCGCGAAGGCGCCGACGACGAGGATCTCGCCGTTGGCGAGGTTCATGATCCGCGCCATGCCGTATTGCAGGTTCAGCCCCATCGCGATCAGCGCGTAGGTGCCGCCCAGCACGAGCCCGGTGATCAGGATGTCCAATGCCGTCCCCCCTTGGGTGGCGGGCGCGCCGTCATGGGCGCGCCCCGCCAGGTCAGTCCGCCGCGATCAGTCGGAGCCGCGCACGCGCACCTCGGCCGCGCCCTCGCGGCCCGTCGAGGCGACGCCGACGAAGGCGCCGTCCTGCCATTGGCCCACGGTCCAGAACGCGGCGTTGTTGTTGTCCTCGTCGAAGTCGAGCGTGCCGATCACCGTCTCGAAGGCGTTGTCCTTGACGTGCTGGACGATGGCCTCGTTGTCGAGCGTGCCGACCGCCTCGATGGACTGCTGGAGGACCTGGAAGGTCGAGTAGACCACGGCCGAGGCCCAGTAGTCCGGCGCCTCGCCCGTCACCTCCTCGTGGCGCGCGGCGTAGTCCTGGAACGCCTGGCTGTCCGCGTCCACGCCGCCGATCCCGAGCGTGCCCTCGACCGCGTCGCCGAAGCGGGCCTGATAGGAGGGGAAGGCGGTCGCGACGGCGGTGTAGAACGCGCCGGGACGCAGCCCCTCGATCTGCGCCTGCTCGGTCAGGGCGAAGGTGTCCGGCGGGTAGGAGAAGGCGACGAAGGCGTCCGGCTCCGCGTCCGCCGCGCCCTTCACGACCGTGGAGAGGTCCTGCGTGCCCAGGGGGTAGGAGGTGTCGTAGACGATCTCGAACCCCGCCTCCTCCAGGGCGGGTCGGGCGCTCTCGGCGAGCTCGATCCCGAAGGCGTCGGCGACGTTGACCATCGCGACGCGATTGCCGATGTCGCCGCGCTCGCGCAGCGTGGTCAGCACCTCGACCGCGCCCTGGGCGATGGGCGCGGCCCCGCCCAGGGTGACGAAGACGTTGGGGAACTGCGCCACCAGCGCGGCGGGATCGTCGACCGTCGCCGTCGCCGTGATCATCGGATAGCCGAAGCGCGCGAAGATCGGCGCGGCCGCGAGGTTCAGGCCCGTCGAGTAAGGCGGCAGGATGATGTCCGCCTCGTCCTGCGTCGCGAGCCGCTGCACCGCGCGGATCGTCTCGCCCGGGTTGGTCTGGTCGTCGTACTCGATCAGCTCGAGCATGTGGGCGGCGCCGTCGACGGTGAGGCCGCCGCTCGCGTTCACCTCCTCGACCCAGAGGCGCACGTTGGGCCAGTAGGTGACGGTCGCGCCGCCGGCCAGTGGCCCGGTCTTGGGCGCGACCGCGCCGACGGTCAACGTGGGCATGTGGCTCTCGGCCAGCGCCCCCGTGGCGAGCGTGGCGGCCGCGAGCGTGGCCGCGGCCGCGCATCCGGCGAAGTGTCTGCGTTGCATGTGGGTCTCCTCCCTCTCTGGTGCCTGACGCGGCCTCTCCCGCCGCGCCCCGAATTCGTCAGGCGCGCGCCTCGCGCCCCGCCGGCTCGCCCTGCAGCAGCAAGCGCGCATACTCCGCCGAGGCGCGGATGCCCCCCAGCGGGAACAGGTGCACCCCCTCGACGCGCCCCGCCTCGCCGGCCGCCCGGGCCGCGGCGAGATCGCGCAGCACCTCCGTCGGCTCGAAGGGCATTGCCAGCTTCGTCAGGTCGACGGCGCGCTTCTTCAGAACGTCCAACGACGGCCCGACCCCGCAGGCGATGGCGAACTTCAGGAGCGTCTGCAACTTGGTCGGTCCCGCCAGCCCGACATGGATCGGCAGCGTCACGCCCGCGGCCTCGAGCCGCCGTGCCCAGCCCAGGACGGGTCCGGCCTCGAAGGCGAACTGCGTGACCATCGCCATGGCGGCGTCGGTGCGCTCCGCGAAGCCCTGCTTCCAGAGCGCGGCCTCGTCCACCAGCCGGGTCGAGCCGTCGCGGTCGATGTCGCGGTTGCCCTCCGGATGGCCCGCGACGTGCAGCCGCTTGAAGCCCAGGCGGTCGAAGAACCCCGTCTCCAGGAGCTGCATCGAGTTGTCGAAGTCGCCCGCCGGCTCGCGGGCCCCGCCGCCCAGGACCAGCGCCTCGTCCACGCCCGCCTCGTGCGCGTAGCGGTGCAGCCAGCCGTCGAGCGTGGTGCGGTCGGGAACGATCCGGGCCGGGATGTGCGGCATGACCGCGAAGCCGTCCGCGCGCAGGCGGCGCGCGGCCGCGACCATGTCGTCGATGGTCGTGCCGTCGATGTGGGCGACGTAGACGCGCGTGCCGGCGGGCAGCAAGGCGCGGAAGTCCTCGATCTTGGCGGCCGTGCGCGGCATCACCTCGATCGAGAAGCCGCGTGCCAGGTCGCGCATCGCGTCGGGGTCGGGGCCGGGCCTGGCCTTCCTGAACGGCAGCAGGGACATGTCGCGCCTCCTCTCAGCTCTCGCCCACCGGCGGGGTGCCGTGGGTGTGGAAGGTCGGAATGGTCTTGAGGCCCCAGGCCTGGCCCTTCTTGCGCTCCTCCTCGGTCCATACGACCGGCTCGTGGTCGGGCGCGAGGATCAGCCGCGCGCCGGCGTTCGCCAGCTCGACGCGGTTGCCCGCCGGCTCCCAGACGTAGAGGAAGAAGGTGCCCTGGATCGCGTGCCTGTGGGGGCCGGTCTCGATGTGCACGCCATTCTCGAGGAAGATGTCGGCGGCGCGCAGGATGTCCTCGCGCTGGTCTGCGGCATAGGTGACGTGGTGCAGCCGGCCCCGCCCGCGCCCGTGCTCTTCGGTGCAGGCCAGGTCGTAGGTCTTGTTGTTGACGGTGAACCAGCAGCCGCCCGTCCGCCCGTTGTCGAGCCGGATCATCTCGGTCACGCGCGATCCGAGCGCCGTCTCCATGAAGTCGCGGAACGCGGATACGTCGTCCGCGAGCAGGTTCACGTGGTCGATGCGGCGCGGGCAGGCGCCCTGGGCGTGGAAGCGCGAGTGCATGTTCTTGAGGGCCGGGCGGTCCTCGGGGCCGGGCTCGGCGCGGCGGGTGTCGTGGTAGAGCTCGAAGACGTGGCCGAACCCGTCCTCGAAGCGGAAGGCGCGGCCGTGGGCGGGATCGTCGTCGTGCCAGCCGCGCACCGGGTAGCCCGCCGCCTCGATCGCCGCCACGCGCCGCTCGAGCGCCTCGGGCGAGGCTGCGCGGTAGCCGATATGGCCCAGGCCGGTCGTGCCGGCGCGGGTGAGCAGGAGCGAGTGGAACTCGTAATCGTCCCACGCGCGCAGCCAGGCGCGCCCGTCCGTCACCATCGAGGGCTTCAGCCCGTAGACCCGCGTGAAGAAGTCGAGGCTCTCCTCGAAGCGGTCGGTCAGAACCTCGACATGGCCCAGATGGGCGACGTCGCTCATGGTCCGGACGGGCGGAGCCGCCTCCTCGTCTCGATCATGCGCGTCCTCCCGGGCGTCGGCACGGCGTAGCAGGTCACGGGACAGATGTATACATTAGTGGCGGAACGCGTCTATGGTCACCACGCGCCCAGCCGAACGGAGCGACGCGCCCATGGCGACCAACCAGACCGAGCACGCGCTCGTCACCCTGCGTCAGCGCATCCTGAGCGGCCGGTACGCCGGGGGCGAGCGGCTCTACGAGGTGGCGCTGGCGACCGATCTGGACATCTCGCGCACCCCGGTGCGCTCGGCCCTGTCGAAGCTCGCCGAGGAGGGGCTGCTCGACCGGGCGCGGGGCGGCGGCTTCAGCGTGCGGCGGTTCGAACTGGGCGACGTGATCGACACCATCGAGCTGCGCGGCGTCCTTGAAGGGACCGCCGCGCGCCTCGCCGCCGAGCGTGGCGTCACGGCCGAGGCGCTGCGCGGCCTTCACGAGATCCTGGCGTCGCTCGACGCGATCGTCTCGAAATCTTCCATCGATCTCGCGGCTTACTCACGCTGGAACGGCGCCTTCCATGACGGGTTCGCCCGGCTCAGCGGCTCGCGCGTGATCGAGCGCGAGCTTGCGCGCGTCACCGCCCTGCCCTTCGCCTCGCCGTCAGCCTTCCTCGACGAGGATCTCAAGGCAGAGGGCTTCCACCAGGCGCTCGACATCGCCCAGGCGCAGCATCGCGCGCTCGTCGAGGCCATCGAGTTGCGGCAGGGCGGCCGCGCCGAATGGATCGCGCGCGAGCATGCCCGGCAGGCTCATCGCAACGTCGCGTTCCTGACCGGCGTGACGGCGCCGCGGGCCGGCGCCGCGCCCCTCGCGCTCGTCTCCGGCCGACGCAGCGGGCGGGCCGCCGCAGATTTCGCTTGAGATCGGGGCGCGGCGGCTTAGACATGTATACATCTGACGGGAGGAACGGATGCCACATAGCCTGACCGAAGCCATCGAGGCCGCCGGCGATCCGGTGAGCATGCTGCGCAACTCGAAGATCGGGATGTATGTCTATCCGGTCGTCGCGCCCGAGTTCACGAACTGGCGCGCCGAGCAGGACGCGTGGCGCAACGGGGCCGTCCTCTTCGACCAGTCGCATCACATGGACGAGCTCATCGTCGAGGGCCCGCAGGCGACCGAGTTCCTCGCCCATCATGGCATCAACCGCTTCGACAACTTCCCCACCAGCCGCGCCAAGCACTTCGTGCCCGTCACCCCGAACGGCCACGTCATCGGCGATCACATCATCTTCCGCGAGAGCGAGCAGAAGTACATCCTCGTGGGCCGCACCCCGACCTCGAACTGGCTGATGTTCGCGGCGAGCTACGGCAAGTGGAACGTGCGCCTGCGCTACGATCCCCGCTCCCCCAGCCGCCCCGAGGGCGAGCGCGTGGTGCGCGAGCATTACCGCTACCAGATCCAGGGCCCCGAGGCGAACGCGGTGCTCGAGAGGATGAACGGCGGCCCCGTCCCGGACATCAAGTTCTTCCACGTCGACGAGATCGGCATCGGCTCGCGGCGCGTCTCCGCGCTGCGCCACGGCATGTCCGGCGCGCCGGGACTGGAGGTGTGGGGCCCCTACAAGGACAAGGACTACGTCCACTCGGTCATCCTGCAGGCCGCGCGCGACGCTGGCGTGGACCTGGTCCAGTGCGGCAGCCGCGCCTACTCGACCAACACGCTGGAATCGGGCTGGATTCCGTCCCCCCTGCCCGGGATCTACACCGGCGACGGGATGCTCGCGGATTATCGCGACTGGCTCGGGGCCGACAGCTACGAGGCGGCGGGCGCCATCGGCGGCTCCTTCGTGAGCGACGACATCGAGGACTACTACGTAAACCCGTTCGAACTGGGCTACGACTTCTACATCGGCTGGAAGAAGGACGATTTCATCGGCAAGGCCGCGCTGGAACGGATGAAGGACGCCGAGGGCAACCGCAAGAAGGTCACCTTCGAGTGGAACCGCGACGACGTCCTCAAGGTCATCGCATCGGCCTTCGAGCAGGGCACGCCCTACAAATGGATCGACTTCCCGCAGCCGAACTACGCCTCCTCCAGCGCCGACATGCTGGTCGACGAGGCCGGCACGATGCGCGGGATGTCGATGTTCAACGGCTACAGCTGGAACGAGCGCTGCGTGCTCAGCCTCGGGGTCGTGGACCGGTCCATCGAAGTGGGCGACGTGCTCACGCTCAAATGGGGCGAGCCCGAGACCACAGGCAAGACCTCGACCGAGCCGCACCGGCAGACCGACATCCGCGTGCGGGTCTCGCCGACGCCCTACGCGCAGCAGGCACGCGAGAGCTACGCCGACAGTTGGCGCACCCGTACCGCCGCCGAGTAGCGTCGCGAGCGGGGGCGGCGCCATCCCGGCGCGGTCCGCGTCCCTCATCCGGGAGGTCGAACGTGCAGGCAGGCGGGCTACGAGGCCATCCGCACCATCTCCGCGGCCGCCAGGATCGTCTGCACCTCGGGCGGCGCCGCCCGGACGTGGGGGATGACCTGACCCGAACTCGCGCCCCCGGCCGAGACCGGTGGCCGCTGGGCGTCGGAGCCGATGGACGACGCCGCGACGAGGGCCGCGCACCGGCCGAGGACCCTGAGCCGCGGGACTGTGCCGCCGCCCATGTCCGGCGCGCGCCTCGGCGACCGATCCCCCGGCTCCGTACCCCCCGCACCTCGCATATCGGGACCGACCAGCCCCATCACGACGGATCGCGGAACTCCGAGCCCTGCGGATATCGAGGAACCGGCGTCGCGCGTCGCCTGCGGCCCGCCGGTGCGGATGGCCATCGTCCTGCGAGCCGGTCGATGACGTCCGTCATCCCAGACGGTGACGGAAGAAGGCCGCTCCGCTGCCCTCGAAGGCCAAGGCGCGAACGGCACAATGACCGATCTCGACCAGGAGATGATGCGGCATGTCTGGGGCGGGATGATCGCCCGTGTGGCCAACGATCCATGCCCGGCGACGCCGAACGCAGGCCCGTCGACGCGAGATCGAAGCCAGCAGGCCCGTCGATCGGCCCGTCAGTGCCGATCGCCGTCGTCAGCCTGGCGGCTCGCATCGGCGCGATGCCGGGGGATGTCGTCCGCCGGACGGTCCATGCACCGCCATTCGGCAGCCTGGATCCGGCGAGCATCGGACCGGCGCTTCGGACCCTTTCTGGCCCCCGTCGCCGCCGAAGCGTCGGTGGGTGCTGGCGGATATCACCGGGTCCGCGGGCGCCTTTCCCGGCGCCTTGGGTCCGGGCGTCGAGGGAACGCGCCCCGTCGTGCCGGCGCACCACTCCGTGCAGGGCGGAAGTCCCGTCCAAGATGGACTGCGCGCGCCCGATCGCCGGCGCGGCCGGTGGCGCGTCAGAGGCGGCCCAGCAACCTGTCCGCGCGCGCGCCGAGATCCTCGTGCGCCTCCAATGTCTCGCCCATCGCGCCCAGCCGCGCCTGCCATTGCTCTGTCGCCGCCGCCATCGCGTCGGGCACCCCGATCTCGCGCAGAGTGAGGGCGACCTCGCGCATCTCGGCGGCGCGGCGGTTTCCGTGGGTGGTCATCCGCTCCAGGTTGTAGGCGGCGCGGGCCGGCCAGTCGACCTCCGGGTCCGACGCCATGAGGGAGGCCAGCACCCGGCCGTCCACGCCCGCGCGGCGCGCGCCGAGTATGCACTCGGCCGTCAGCGCCTCGAGGCCCTTGATCATCGCCGAGCGCAGCATCTTCACCGAGGACGCCTGCCCCACGGCATCTCCAACGACCTCCGGCGCCATTCCGAGCCCGCGCAGCCGGCTCGCCGCCCGCTCGGCCGAGGGACCGGAAAGAAGGACCGGGACGCGGTGCCCAAGCCCGCTCACGGGCGCCATGATCGCCATGTCGACATAGCCCGGGCCGACGACCCGGGCGGCGCGCGCCTTCGTTCCCGGCGCGCAGGAGTTCCCGTCCAGCCAGAGCGCTCCTGGCGCCAGATGCCGCGCGCCCGCCTCTGCCGCCTCGAGCGCACGGTCCGCGGTCACGAGGCAGAGCGCGGCCGCCGCACCGGACAGCGCATCCGCCGGCGAGGCCGCGAGCCGCACGCGGTGCGCCGCGAGCCGCTCGGCCATCGCACCGGCGGCGGCCGGCTCTTCGGACTTCACGTCATAGGCCGCCAGAGATACGCCTGCCGGCCAGCCCGCCACGATGGCCGATGCCGCCTCACCGAAGCCGATCAGGGCGATCCCGTCCCCATCCATAGCAGCGCCCTCCTCGCCCCGAGATGGTAGCACAGACCGAAGGTTCCGACATGCCGACCGACGACCCCGCCCCCGCCGCCCTCGTGATCTCGGCTCACGCCGCCGACTTCGTCTGGCGTTGCGGGGGCGCCATCGCGCTCCATGCGCGGATGGGATGGGAGGTCACGGTCGCCTGCCTCAGCTTTGGCGAGCGCGGCGAGAGCGCGCGCCTCTGGAAGGAGGGCAAGGCGCTGGAGGAGGTCAAGGCCGTCCGCCGCGCGGAGGCCGAGGCGGCGGCCGGCATCTTGGGCGTGCACCGCCTCGAATGCTTCGATCTGGGCGACTACCCGCTCGAGGTATCGCGCGAGGACAAGATGCGGCTCGTGGACCTCATCCGCCACGTCCAGCCGCGCTGGATGGCGAGTCATTCCAGGTACGACCCCTACAACACCGACCACAGCCACACGACGCAGGTGGCCCTCGAGGCGCGCATGATCGCCCAGGCCTGGGGGCACGAGCCGGGGCAGAAGGTGCTGGGCGCGCCGCAGCTCTATCTGTTCGAGCCGCACCAGACCGAGCGGATGGGATGGTGCCCGGACACGTTCCTCGACATCACCCCCGTCTGGGACGCCAAGCGCGCCGCGATGGAGGCGATGGAGGGCCAGGTCCACCTCTGGGACTACTATACCCGGGTGGCCGAGCAGCGCGCCAACCACTTCAAGCGCAACTCCGGCGGCCAATCGGGCGGGCGCGACTGCCGCTACGCCGAAGGGTTCGAGAGCGTGTTCCCCCGCACCGTGGACGCCCTCTGATGCCCGTGGTCCGCCGGACCGTGCCGCGCGCCGACGCCGCCGTGATCGACGGGCTCGGCCGCGCCGGGGTCGCGACCGTGCACGAGGCGCAAGGGCGGACGGGATGCCTCGCCCACCGCCTTCGCCCCGTCTGGCGCGGGGCGCGCATCGCGGGCAGCGCCGTCACGATCAGCGCGCCGCCCGGCGACAACTGGATGCTGCACGTCGCCATCGAGCAGGTCCGCGAGGGCGACGTGCTCGTCCTGGCGCCGACCTCGCCCTGCACGGACGGCTATTTCGGCGACCTCCTGGCGACGTCCGCGATGGCGCGGGGGTGCCGCGGCCTGGTGATCGACGCGGGCGTGCGCGACGTGGCCGACCTGGAGGAGATGGGCTTTCCCGTCTGGTCCCGCGCGATCAGCGCGCAGGGCACGGTCAAGGCGACGCTGGGTGACGTGAACGTGCCCATCGTCTGCGGCGGGCAGACCGTGGACGCCGGGGACGTGATCGTCGCCGACGACGACGGAGTCTGCGTGGTGCGCCGCGAGGATGCCGCCGCGGTGCTGGAGAGGGCCGAAGCCAGGATCGCGGGCGAGGAGGAGAAACGCCGGCGCCTCGCGTCCGGCGAGGTCGGCCTCGACATCTACGACATGCGCGGCGCGCTGGCGGCCAAGGGCCTGCGCTATGAGTAGCGGCGTGCCGTGCCTCTGGATGCGGGGGGGCACGTCGAAGGGCGCGGTGCTCCTCGCCTCGGACCTGCCGGCGGACCCGGCCGAGCGCGACGCGTTGCTCCTGCGGATCATGGGCTCGCCCGATGCGGCGCAGATCGACGGGATCGGCGGCGCGGACCCGCTGACCTCCAAGGTGGCGGTGATCGCGCCGGGCGCGGACGGGGCCGACGTCGACTACCTCTTCCTGCAGGTCTTCGTGGATCGGCCGCTGGTGTCGGACGCGCAGGGCTGCGGCAACATGCTGGCCGCCGTCGGCCCCGCGGCCATCGCGCGCGGGCTCGTGCGCGCGCGGGACCCGGAGACCAGCATCCGTATCCGGATGGTCAACACCGGCGAGGTCGCGACCGCGCGCGTCGCCACGCCGGGCGGGCGCGTCTCCTACGAGGGACGCGCGGCGGTCGACGGCGTGCCGGGGCGGCACGCGGCCGTGCCCCTGATGTTCGACGACGTGGCGGGGTCGATGTGCGGCGCGCTCCTGCCCACCGGCAACGCGGTGGACGGCGTGGGCGGGCACGACTGCACCCTCATCGACAACGGCATGCCCTGCGTGATCCTGCGCGCGTCCGAGTTCGGCGTGGACGGCACCGAGACCCGCGAGGCGCTCGACGCCGACGACGTGCTGAAGACCCGCCTGGAGGCGGTGCGGCTGGCGGCGGGGCCGCTGATGAATCTGGGCGACGTGGCGGCGAAGTCGGTGCCGAAAATGACCCTCGTGGCGCCGCCGCGCGCGGGCGGGGTGATCGCCACCCGGTCCTTCATCCCGCATCGCTGCCATGCCACGATCGGGGTGTTCGCCGCCGTCACCGTGGCGACCGCCTGCACGCTGCCGGGATCGCCCGCCGCCGCGATCGCCGACCTGCCCGACAGCGACACGTTCCGCGTCGAGCATCCCGCGGGCGCGGCCGAGGTGCTGATCGAACGGGACGCGGACGGCCGCGTGGTCCGCGCGGGCACCGTCCGCACGGCGCGCCTCCTCATGGAGGGGACGGTGTTCCCCGCCCCGGGCCCCGTGCCGGGGTCCGGGGCGCCATCAGACGACGGAGAGAACGATGCGTGAGATGCCGAAGACCCCGGGCGCCCCGGGGGGGCTGATCCAGCGCGCGCGCGGCGTGCACCCGCCCGCGCTCGCTCCGGCCTATCGCACGACCGTGACGCGCAGCCCCCGGCTCGCGCCGATCTCCTTCCCCTCGGGGCCCGCCGAGGAGACGGGGCCCGTCTTCGGCCAGGGCCTCCTGGGCGAGCGGGACGCGGATCTCATCACCAACTTCACCGGGGAGTCGGCGATCGGCCCGCGCATCGTCGTCCTGGGCACGGTGCGCGACGAGGCCGGTCGGCCGGTGCCCGGCGCGCTCCTGGAGGTGTGGCAGGCGAACGCCGGTGGGCGCTACCGGCACGCGCGAGACGGCTATCTCGCGCCGCTGGACCCCAACTTCGGCGGCTGCGGGCGCTGCATGACGGACGCGGACGGCGGCTACGCGTTCCGCACCATCCAGCCCGGACCCTATCCCTGGCCCAACGGGGTGAACGACTGGCGCCCGGCGCACATCCACTTCAGTCTGTTCGGGGCGAGCTTCGGCCAGCGCCTGATCACGCAGATGTACTTCGAGGGGGACCCCCACATTCCGCTCTGCCCCATCGTCGGCACCGTGCCCGACCCGGAGGCGGTCGACCGCCTGACCGCGCGGCTCGACTGGGCGGCGACGATACCGATGGACACCCGCGCCTATCGCTTCGACATCGTGTTGCGCGGCCGGCGGCAGACCCCGTTCGAAATCCCGCCCGGAGGGATTGTGATGACCCCGAACAGGCATCCCTACCTCGTCGAGTCCGCCTCGCAGACCGCGGGGCCCTATGTCCACATCGGCTGCCTGCCGAACGACGTGGGGCTGCGGATGTACGGCGGCGCGAACCTCGGCCACCGCCTGCTCGGGGACGGCGTGTCGGGCGCGCGCGTGCGCGTCGAGGGTCGCGTGCTCGACGGCACCGGAGCGGTGCTTCGCGACGCGATGGTCGAATGCTGGCAGGCCGATCCCGACGGGCGCTTCCCGCCCCAGGCGGCTGACGGATTTCTCGGGTTCGGGCGCTCGGGCTGCGACGAGGGCGGGCTCTGGCGCTTCGAGACGATCCGTCCCGGCGCTGTGCCCTTCGCCGACGGGCGCCCGCAGCACCCGCACATGACGCTGATGGTGTTCGCGCGCGGCATCAACACCGGGCTGCACACCCGCATGTACTGGCCGGACGTCGACGTCGAGGCCGAACCCGCCCTGCAGCGCATCGAGCAGATCGAGCGCCGCCGCACCCTGGTGGCGCGGGAGGAGGACGGCGCCCTGCGCTTCGACATCCGCCTTCAGGGCGAGGGCGAGACCGTGTTCTTCGATGTCTGACCCCGCAATCATCTGCGTCGCGATCACCGGCTCGGTTCCGCGCCGGTCGGACAATCCCGCGGTGCCGATCACGGTGGCCGAGCAGGTCGCCAGCACCCGCGCGGCCTTCGAGGCCGGCGCGGCCATCGCCCATTGCCACGTGCGCGACGACGACGAGACGCCGAGCGCCGACCCGGGGCGCTTCGCCGAGCTCAAGGCCGGGATCGAGGACGCGTGCCCCGGCATGATCGTGCAGCTGTCCACCGGCGGACGCTCTGGGGCCGGGCGCGCGCGCGGCGGCTGCATCGCGCTCCGCCCCGACATGTGCTCGCTCTCGGTGGGCTCGAACAACTTCCCGACGCGCGTCTACGAGAACCCGCCCGACCTGGTCGACTGGCTGGCCTCCGAGATGGCCGCGCACGGCGTCGTTCCCGAGATCGAGTGCTTCGACCTCAGCCACCTCTACCAGGCGGCGGCGATGCACGCGGACGGGCGGCTGGCCGGGAGGCCCTACTGCCAGTTCGTCATGGGCGTGAGGAACGCGATGCCGGTGGACCGGGTGGCCTTCGACGCCATGCGCACCGCCCATCGCGCATCTCTTCGGCGACGCGCCCTGGTGCGCCGCCGGGATCGGCGCGGGCCAGGCGGTCCTGAACGACTGGGCCGCCGAGGCGGGCGGGCACTTGCGCACGGGGCTGGAGGACAACATCCGCCTGGACCGGGAGCGGCTGGCGCCCTCGAACGCCGCGCTGGTCGAGCGTGCCGCCGCGATCGCAGCATCGCACGGCCGGCGGCCGGCGACCTGCGCCGAGGCCCGCGCGATCCTCGGGCTGCGCGCGGCGTGACGCCCGGGCGCTCCTTCGTGCGCGTCGGCGCCGCGCTCCTCCATGCCCACTGGCGCGAGGGGCGGGGACCCGCGGCCGTGTTCGCCAACTCGCTCGGAACGGATCTGCGGCTCTGGGACGGGGCCGTCGCCCTCCTTCCGCCGGACGCGCCCGTCCTGCGATGGGACGTGCGCGGGCACGGCCTGTCGGACGGGCCCCCGGCGACGATGGACGAGCATGCCGCCGACCTCGCCGCGCTCATGGACCGGGCCGGGATCGCGGGCGCCGTGATCTGCGGCGTCTCGATGGGCGGGATGGTCGCGCTGACGCTGGCGCGGGACCGGCCGGACCTCGTGGGCGGCGCGGTCCTGGCCTGCACCGGCGCCCGGATCGGCACCGTCGAGACGTGGGACGCTCGCATCGCGGCGGTGCGGGAGGGGGGGATCGGGCCGATCGCGGAGGACGTGATCGCGCGGTGGTTGTCGCCGCACTGGCGGGCGGCGCATCCGGACGCGGCCGCGGGCTGGCGGCTCATGCTGGAACGGACGCCCGCCGAGGGTTACGCCGCCGCGTGCGCCGCGATCCGAGACGCCGACCTGCGCGGCGCGGCGGCGGGGCTGGTCGTCCCGGCGACCTGCCTGGCCGGGTCCGAGGACACGGCGACGCCCCCCTCCGTCGTCGAGGAGCTCGCAAGCCTCATCCCCGGCGCGGACCTCGCGGTGCTGGACGGGGTCGGCCACCTGCCCCCGATCGAGGCGCCCGGCGACGTGGTCCGCGCCATCCTGGCGGTCCGCGAGCGCATGACGTGAGCCACGCGCTGGACCACCCTTGGCTCGGCGGCCTCTTCGGCGACATGGAGGCGGCGGCAATCTGGTCGCCCGAACGGCAGGTGGCGCACATGCTGGCCTTCGAGGCCTCGCTCCTGCGCGCGCAGGCCGCGGCCGGCACGGTCGCGCACGAGAGGGCCGAGCGGGTCGCGCGCTCGATCGAGGCGGCCCGCATCACTCCCGCGGACCTGCGCGACGGGACCGCGCGCGACGGTGTGCCGATCCCCGCGCTGGTGGGCCTGCTGCGCCGGGCGGCCGGCGGGGACGCCGCCCTGATCCATGCCGGCGCGACCTCGCAGGACGTGATGGATACGGCATTGGCGATGAGCGTGCGCGACACCGCGGCGCTGGCGCGGTCGCGCCTGTCGGCGCTCACCTCCGAACTGGGGGCCTTCGAGGCGCGCGACGGGGAACGCGAGATCATGGGGCGCACGCGCATGCAGGCCGCGCTGCCGATCCACGCGGCGCAGCGCATCGGCGCCTGGCGGCGGCCGCTCGCACGGCACGAGCGGCGGATCGCGGCCGCCGCGGAGGACGCCGCGCGCCTGCAGCTGGGCGGC
Source organism: uncultured Alphaproteobacteria bacterium (assembly GCA_963832275.1). Taxonomy (GTDB): domain Bacteria; phylum Pseudomonadota; class Alphaproteobacteria; order Rhodobacterales; family Rhodobacteraceae; genus Hasllibacter. Next base: position 1,202,595 of record CAWHTQ010000019.1, on the reverse strand, counting down.
CCAGTCGGGGACCGGCAGACCCTGGGGCCGCGTGCGCATGAGGTCGCGGCCCATATGGCGGCCGCCCTCGGGCTGCCGGACGGCCCCGCGTGGCACGCCGAGCGCGACGGGCTCGCCGCGTTCGCCAGCGCCCTCGCCGGCCTCTCCGCGAGCCTCGGGAAGATCGGCCTGGATGTCGGGCTGATGGTGCAGCAGGGCGTGGACGCGGCCACGCTCGCGGGCGGCGGCGGCTCCTCGGCGATGGCTCACAAGAGCAACCCCGTGCGCGCGGAGACCCTCGCGGCGATCGGGCGCCATGCCGCGCAGCTCGCGAGCGGCATGCTCCACGCCGGCCTGCACGAGCAGGAGCGCTCGGGCGCGGCTTGGGCGCTCGAATGGCTGACCCTGCCCGACCTCGCGCGCATCTCGCTGCGGGCGCTCGCCCTCGCCCGCGAGGTGGTCGGCGACCTGGAGATCGTGGATCGCGCCGCCGTGGCGGCAGGGTGAACCGCGCCCCGCTCCGCACGCCCCGGTGCGCCGCGGCGCCGGCGCCCTACATCACGGGATGGTGGGGGATCGGACCCCATGCGCCGACCGCCGCCCGATCGGGGCGCGAGGAAGCGCGACCAGCAAGGAGGTACGGCCGATGAGAACCCAGGTCGCCATCATCGGCGGCGGGCCGGCCGGCCTGCTGCTCTCGCGGCTCCTGATGCGCGCGGGGATCGACGCGGTGGTCCTCGAGCGGCGCTCGCGCGCCCACGTCCTGTCGCGCATCCGCGCGGGCGTGCTCGAATGGGGGACCGCGCAGACGCTGCGCCGCGCGGGCGTGGGCGCGCGGATGGACCGCGAGGGACAGGTCCACTCGGGCTGCCATTTCAGCGCCGGCGACCGGCTGATCCGCATCCCCTTCGGCGAGCTGTGCGGCCGCGACGTGATGGTCTACGGCCAGACCGAGGTGACGCGCGATCTCTATGAGGCGCAGGAGGCGGACGGCGCCCAGATCCTGCACGAGGTCGACGCGGTCGCCCTGCACGGGCTGGACGGCGACGCGCCGCACGTGACCTTCGTCCACGAGGGGACCGAGCGCCGCCTCGACTGCGACTACGTGGCGGGCTGCGACGGCTTCCACGGCCCGGCGCGGCAGGCGATCCCCGAGGGCGCGCGGCGGACTTTCGAGCGGGTCTACCCCTTCGGCTGGCTCGGCATCCTGTCCGAGACGCCGCCCGTCTCCGAGGAGCTGATCTACGCCAACCACGAGCGCGGCTTCGCGCTCTGCTCGCTGCGAAACCCGATGCTGTCGCGCTACTACGTGCAGGTCGGGTTGGAGGAGCGCATCCAGGACTGGTCCGACGACCGATTCTGGGACGAGCTGCGCCGCCGCCTTCCGCCCGAGGCCGCCGACGCGCTGGTCACGGGTCCGTCGGTGGAGAAGTCGATCGCGCCGCTGCGCTCGTTCGTCTCGGAGCCGATGTCGTGGGGCCGGCTCTTCCTGTGTGGCGACGCGGCCCATATCGTGCCGCCGACCGGCGCCAAGGGCCTCAACCTCGCGGTCGGGGACGTCCACTACCTCTCGGAGGCGCTGATCGCCGCCTATGGGAACGGCGATCCGGACCTCCTCGCGGCCTATGGCGACACCGCGCTCGCCCGCGTGTGGAAGGCGGTGCGCTTCTCCTGGCAGATGACGACGCTGCTCCACCGCTTCCCCGACGGCACCGGCTTCGACCGTCGCATGCAGGAGGCCGAGCTCGACCAGCTCGCCACCTCGGAGACCGCGCGGCGCCTCGTGGCCGAGAACTACACCGGCGCGCCCTTCTAGCCTTCCCGCCGCGGTTCCGGCGCCCGATCGCGGACCGGGACCGGTCCGGGCGCACGCCGCCATCGCGGGCGCGTCGACGGCCCGGGACCCTCGGAGGCGCGACTGGCCGGCTCGCCGCCGGGCTCGATCGCGACACTGCCGCTCGGCCGCGCCGGACGATCGGTCGCGAGTCGCGCTTCGACTCCTCGCGGATCGATGCGCCCGCCGCCCCCGTCCGACCGTTCGAAGGCACGAACCCGGCAGGGCCGGGACGGCTGACCCCTTCCCCGGTGCCCGACGTCGCCGACCTGTTCCGCAGCAAGGCGGCGCAACGCCATGCGTGGGCGTGGTGTCACCGTCGAAGCGGCGCCTCGCGACCGAGTAGGCATGCGCCGCATGGCGCTTGTCGGCCTCCCTCATGGCGCGCTGGAGAGGCGGCCGGATCGCGCTGGCCCTGCCGTCGAACTCGGCGAGGCGGCCGGGGAGCGGCGCCCAGATCCGCGCCGCCCGCGCGGCGGCTTGGACCGAGGCTTAGAACGGCACGCCGGCCGGCATCTCGGGGCACGCGACCGCGAGCCGGTCCATCACGCCGCCGCCACAGGTGAAACGCGCCCCGCCGACCTCGCCGTCGGCACCGCCCAGCGCCTGCGGTTGCTCGAAGCCGCCGTCGGTATTGTTCGGGAGCACGTGCTGGTCGAGGGTGCGCTTCATGTCCTCGGTGCCTGGATCGCCGCCGATCGAGGACAGCCCGCCGGCGCCCCCGGCGACGAAGCGGGCCCCGGCGGGCCGGCCCACCACGTCGCGGATGTCGGGGGTCCAGGCGGCCCCGTTCGCGCGCCAGAGACCATGCATGAGCGCCCCTCGACGTCCCGCCGCGTGTTCATCGGCCGCGGACCCGCCTCCGAACGCGCTTCGCTCCGAGCCGTGCCGAGGCCCTCGTCGCGGGTCCAGCGGGACTGCCGCCGCGCCGCGGGCGGCGTCCCTCACGACCCGGTCCGCCCGATGACCCGATCGAGCATTTGCCGATCGGCGCTGGTGATCGGAATGCCGAAGGACTCCCTCAGTCGGTCGGCCACTGCGCCTGCCGTATCCAGCACGGTTTCCTCGATGCGTTCGCCGTCCTCGACATGGGCATAGGCGCGCCCGTCCAAGCTCCGGCGCCCGCCGGTATCGCCCAGGGCGGCCATGACGCGCGTGCGGAAGACCGAGCGCGGCCAGGTCGCCGTCAGCCAATTGGCGGCCTCGATGTCGGGCGGGCCGACATGCTCCTCGGTGAACGCGTATAGCGGGGCGGCTCCCGCCTCCGGCAGGGCGCGTGACAGCACCGTCCCGAGGCCCGGCCCGGGGGAAAGCCGGCAGGGCCCGGCCTGGGGCGCGCCCGCCCCGAGAGGCAGAGCCGTGCCCGGTCCGGGGCCGCCGAAGCCCGCATCGGCCAGCCATGCGGCGCCTTCCGCCTCGACCCGCAGGAACATGTGCGAGCGCGGCCCCGGCTCTCCCTTCCGCCAAAGGACGCGCGCGAGCATCGGCGCCACGTCGAAGCCGAGGCCCCGCAGGCCGGCAGCGAGAAGCCCGTTCAGCTCGTGGCAATACCCTCCGCGCCGCGCGTCGATGAGCTTGCCGCGCAAGCTGCGAAGGTCGAGCGCGGGCACCTCGCCGTGCAGCACGGCCAGGTTCTCGAACGGGATGGAGCGCAGCTGGTGCCCGATGACGCGGTTCAGCGTCGCGAGGGTCGGCGCAGGCCGGTCCTCGATGCCGATCCGGCGCAGCCATGCCGTGGTGAGATCCATCAGCCGGGCGCCTGCAGGGCGGACGCACCGAGCAGCGCCTCGGCCTCCAGCTGGGCGGTCAGCCCGCCATCGACCTTCACGTCGCACCCCCGCAGCCAGCCCGCGTCGGGCGAGGCGAGAAACGCGATCACGGTTGCCACCTCCTCGGGCCGTCCGGCACGCCGCGTCAACTCGACGCCGCGGCTCGCGCGCGTCCCGAAGGCCCGCTCGAAGTCCCCGAGTATCGGCGTGTCGACCGCCGCCGGGCTGACGCAGTTCATGCGCAGCCCCTTGTCGATCAGGGGGCCCGTCATCGCCCTGGTCCAGGCGATCACGGCCTCCTTCGACAGATCGTACGCGCGCACCGCGTCTATGCCCTCCTCGGCGACGAAAGCGTCGAGCCGGCACGCGTCCGGCCGCGACATCAGCCGGCGCACCTGGGCGACGTTCTCCCGCCAGCGCGCCCCCGCCTTGGACGCGACGTTCACGACCGCGCCGCCGTCGCGCATCAGCGGCAGCACCTGCATCGTGATCCGCCGCAGCGCGAGGAAGTTCGTCCGCAGGATGCGCGCCTCGTCCCCGGGGCGCGGCGGAAGCCCGGCGGCGTTCACCAGCACGTCGATGGGCCCGTCGAGCGCCGGGGGCGGCGCGACCGGCGCGTCGAGGTCGAGGGGCACCCAGCGGTCCGCCACGTCGCCCGGATCGTTCCGGTCCAGCACGGTGATCGTGTGGTCCGTTCGGCGAAGCGCGGCGGCGGCGGCGCGCCCGATTCCCGAGGCGCCGCCGGTCAAGACGGCACGGCGCGCGCCCGCCATCACGGATGCGCGCCGCCCGGCCCCCCGCCGACCGCACGGCGCAGGATCGCCTCGGGCGCCTGGCCGGCCTCGCCCGCCCAGGCGACGAATCGGTCCGGGCGGAGCAGGACCGCGCCCGTGCCATAGGCCTCCCGCCAGTCGGAACGCATCGCGGCCACCGTCAGCGGCACCCCGAGCGCCCGCGCCGCCTCCTGGAAGGCCTCGGCCGGAGCGGACCCGCCCGCGAGGAGCGTGAAGCCCCCTCCAAGGGACGCGAGCACGTCGTCCCCGGCACCCTTCCCCGGCGGGGGCAGCACGTGCCCCGTCCGCGCGCGAAAGCTGTGGCATCCCCGCGCGCTGGGCTGCCCGCCGCCCAGCGACATCACGATCGGCGAGCCCTCGTAGTTCGGCTCGAAGGCGTTCACCTCGTCGGCGTCGAGGTTTCGCGAGTGCCACGCCGCCTCGAACGCCTCGCGGTCCCGCGCGGGGTCGTAGCGTTGGAGGAACGCATCATCCTCCTCGATGAACCGCTCGATGAAGTCCCGGGCGGTCGAGGCGAAGACGGGGCGCCGCTCGGCGTCGTAGCTGTCCAGGAGCCCCGGGCCGGCCCAGCCCTCCACCGCGGCGGCGAGCTTCCAGCCGAGGTTCCGGATGTCCTCGAACCCCGTGTTGATCCCATAGCCGCCATAGGGCGGATGGCTGTGCGCGGCGTCGCCGGCGACGAAGACGCGGCCCGCGCGGTAGTCGTCGGCCATGGCGACGCGCAGGTCCCACAGGCCGACATGCTGGAACTCCAGCGCGAACTCCCGCCCCACGGCGCGGTAGACGAGCGCCCGGAAGTCGAAGTCGTCCTTCGTCGTGCCCATCGGCACGGGGGTGTGGAAGAACCAGGAGACGCCATGGTCCACCCTCCCGAAGAACTGCCAGTAGCCGCCCAGGTCGGGGTGGAGGACGTTGTAGAACGCCTTGCCGGGATAGCGTTGCAGGAGCTCGTGCAGCTCCTGGGATTCGAACACCAGCAGCGCCATCAGCCGGTCGTGCTCCGAGCGCGTCTCGGTGATCCCCGCCGCCTCGCGCGTGGGCGAGCGGCTGCCGTCGCAGCCCACGGCGTAGCGCGCCCTGACGTCCAGCGTCTCGTCGCCCGCCCTGCTCTCGGCGGTCAGGCTCACCCCGTCCGCGTCCTGGGTCAGGCCGGTGCCGGTCCAGCCGTAGCGGATGTCGATGCCGGGGATCTCGGCGGCGCGCGCGCGAAGGACGCCCTCGGTCGCGTATTGCGGCAGGCGGGCGTTCGCCGCGAAGTAGTAGTCCTTCACGTGCGCCCGGTTCAGCCAGTCGTAGTGGTGGTCCGACAGGAGCGTGCCGTAGGTCGTCATGCCCCCGATCCCGGCCCCCTCGGGGATCGGGTGGGCGCCGCGCAGCTCGGCCTCGCAGCCCCAGCTCCGGAAGTGCTCGCAGGTGCGCTGGGTCAGGTTCTGGCCCTTGGGGATCGGCTGCGGCTCGGGATGCCGCTCGATCAGGCAGACGGACACGCCGCGCTGCCCGAGGTCGATGGCGAGCCCCATCCCGACGGGCCCGCCGCCGTTGATGACCACGTCGCACGCGATCACGCCGCTCACGCCGTCCGCGGGATCACGCCCGCCTCCATGTAGATGTGCTTGGTCTCGAGGAAGTCGTGCAGCCCTTCCGGGCCGTGCAGCCGCCCGAGGCCGGACTTGCCGTAGCCCCCGGTCTCGCCCTCGGCGAAGAGCCTCAGATGCGAGTTGATCCACACGGTCCCGGCGCGGATCGCCCGGGCGGCGCGCATGGCGCGCGCGCCGTCTCGGGAGAAGACGGACGCCGCGAGGCCGTATGGCGTGGCGTTCGCCTTGTGGACGGCCTCCGCCTCGTCCGCGAACCGCTCGACGGAGACGATGGGGCCGAACAGCTCCTCCTGCACGAGGGGCGAGGTCACGTCGTCGATGCGGAACAGCGAGGGCGTGAGGAACGCGCCCGGCCCCTGCCGCCCGCCCTTGAGGAGAAGCTCGCCCTCGTCGGCGGCCCGCTCGATCAGCCCCTCGAGGCGGGCGCGGTTCGCCTCGTCGATCAGGCTGCCCATGTCGGTCCCGGGGTCGGCGCCGGGGCCGGTGCGCACGGCGCGGAACGCGGCGACGATCCTCTCCTCGAACTCCGCCGCGATCCCCTCGTGGACGAGGAAGCGCGCCGCGGCGACGCAGATCTGCCCCGCCATCGCCAGAGCGCCGTGGGTCAGCTCGCGCACCGCCAGGTCGAGGTCGGCATCGTCGAAGACGACCGCGGGGGCCTTGCCGCCGAGCTCCAGCCCGACCCGCTTCAGCGTCGGCGCGGCGGCGGCCATGATCGCCTGCCCGGTCCGGCTGGACCCGGTGAAGCTGATGACGTCGATGTCCTCCGAGGCGGTCATCGCCTGGCCCACCTCGATCCCGTTCTCGTTGACCGAGTTCACGACGCCCTTCGGCAGGGACGGCGCCGACGTGAGCGCCGCCATGATGCGCGCGTGGACGAGAGGGGTCTGCTCGGCGGGCTTGATGACGGCCGTGCAACCCGCCGCCAGCGCCGGGGCGAGCGAGCGCATCAGGAGCGTCACCGGCGCGTTCCACGGCACGATCACGCCCGCCACCCCCGCCGGCTCGCGATTGAAGAAGGACATGTTGCCCGGCGCGGTCTCCATCATCGTGCCGCGGATGTTGCGCGTCAGCCCGGCGTAGTAGCGGGTCTCGGAAATCGCGCCCATCGTCTCGCCGATCGCCTCGGCGCGGGTCTTGCCGTTCTCGGCCACCACGAGGTCCGCGATCTCGTCCTTGGCAGCCTCGAGCCGGTCGGCCATCTCGAAGAGCGCCTGCGCCCGTAGGCGGGGCGAGCCGGCCCAGGCCGTCTCGAAGAACGCCCGCCGCGCGGCGCCCGCGGCGGCGTCGGCGAGGGCGCGGCTGCCGGGATGGTAGCGGCCCACGGCCTCGAACGTCGCGGGGTCGAGGCTGGCCTCGGTGGCGGCCTCTCCGTCGACCCAGTCCCCGTCGATGAAGTGACGGGCCGGCTGCTGTATCGTCATGCGTTCACTCCGAGTGTTCCTTGCTTCGGCCGCGCCCGTGCGACGTCCGCGGTGGGTTCGACGGCGGCCTTCGGCTACGCCGCCCCGGCTTGGGTCGCCCCAGGGTCGCGGATGGCGGCGTTGATCCGGCCGGAGGCCCCGCGCACGGCCGTTCGGATCCGCGCGAGCCTCTCCTCCGTCATGTCCCTCTCGTCGCTCGAAAGGCAGAGCGCGCCGACGGGCGTCTGCTCGTCCGCCAGGATCGCGGCGGATACCCCCACGACCCCGGCCGTCACCTCGCCCCAGGCTGTCGCGACGCCGTCCCGCCGCACGGTGCGCAGCACGCCCATGATCTCGTCGACCGTCCGGCCCACGCCCGCGCCGGCGAACTCCGGCAGGTGCTCGCGCACCATCCGGCGCCGCTCGCGGGGGGTCAGGTGCGCGGCGATGGCCCGGCTGAGCGCGCCCCGCCCCAGCGGCATCGGGCGCCCGCGCGGATAGCTCGAGCGCGGCGTGTCCGAGGACCTGACCGAGGCGACGCAGAGCAGGCGGCCCCCGTACCACCGCGCGAGGAAGGCGCATCCGGGGAACTGCTCGGCGAGGCGTTCCAGCTCGACCGTCCCATGCCGGATCATCGGGTCGGCTCGCCGCATCAGGAAATCGAGCTCCGTCACCTTCGGACCGAGCGCGAAGCCGCCGCCCGTCAGGTTGGTGAGGTAGCCCGCGTCCTTCAGCGTCTTGAGGTAGCGGTAGAGCGTCGGGCGCGAGTAGCCGAGCTCGGTCATGATCTCCTCGGGCGTCCAGTCGGGCCGCGCCTCCGAGAAGAGGTCCAGGATCGCGAGGATCCGGGCGCCGGAGCCTGAGACGCTGCTCATTCCGCCGCACCGGCAATGGCCGGGCGGCGCGCCGCCAGGACGTCCGCGACCATCAAGGCGCCACCGAGGAGGAGCCCCGCCACGTCGGTCAGGATGGCCCCCTCGAAGGCCGAGGCGGGGACCAGCGCCATCAGCCCCGCGAGCGCGAAGAGCGCGCGCCGCGCCGGCGTCAGAGCGCTGGCGAAGTACCCCGCCAGCGCGGCGGAGACGAGCCAGACGCCGACGCCGGCCGTGACCACGGCGAAGGCGATCTCCGCCGGCGCGCCGATCAGGATCAGCGTCGGGGAGAGGGCGAACAGGACGGGGATGACATAGGCCGACCACCCGAACCGCATCGCCGCGAACCCCGTCGCCATCGCAGGCGCCTCGGCGATGGCGGCGGCGGCGAAGGCCGCGAGGGCGATCGGCGGGGTGATCATCGACATCATGCCGAAGTAGAGCACGTAGAGGTGCGCGGCGATGGGGGTGATGCCGACCTCCACCAGCGCGGGCGCGACGAGGGCGGCGAGGAGGACGTAGACCCCCAGCGTCGGCAGGCCCATCCCGAGGACGATGCACACGATCGCCGACAGCGCCAGCAGCGCCGCCGCGCTGCCGCCGCCGACCTGGACGAGCGCGTAGGTCAGGTTGAAGCTGAGCCCGGTGACGTTCAGCACCCCGATGACGATCCCCGAGGCCGCCGAGATCAGCAGGATCTCCAGCACCGAATGGCCCGTGCGCGCGACGCTCCCGAAGAGTGCGCCCAGGCGCGGCCGGCGGCCCTTGTACCCGATCAGCAGACCCGTCGCGCACAGCATCAGTACCGCCCAGAGCACCGCGCGCTCGGGCTGGTAGCGTTCCCAGAACAGCAGGTAGATCAGCACCGCGAAGGCGAGGATGAAGTGCAGGCCCCCGGCGACGTCTCGCGCGCGGGGGATGTCCGCCTCCGGCACGCGGCGGATGCCCAGCCTGGCGGCCTCCAGGTCCGCCTGGATGAAGAGGGCCGCGTAGTAGAGCAGCGCCGGGACCAGCGCGGCCTTGACGATCTCGGAATAGGGCACCGCGAGGAACTCGGCCATCAGGAACGCCGCCGCGCCCATCACCGGCGGCATGAGTTGCCCACCGGTGGAGGCGACCGCCTCGATCGCGGCCGCCTTGTGCGCCGGGTAGCCGTCGCGCTTGATCATCGGGATCGTGACGACTCCGGTGCCCGCCACGTTCGCCACCGCCGATCCCGAGATCGAGCCGAAGAGGCCCGAGGCGACCACGGCGATCTTCATCGCGCCGCCGCGGAACCGGCCCATCGCCAGGAGCGCGGCGTCGGTGAAGAAGGCCGAGCCCCCGGTGATGCCGAGGAGCACGCCGAAGAGGATGAACGCGACGACGACCGTCGAGGCGACCGACATCGGCAACCCCAGGATGCCGTTGGAATCGACCGCCATGTACCCGGCCAGCAACGCCCAGCTCTGCGCGCGGCCCTGCAGGCGGCCGGGCACGACGTCGCCGAAGAGGCCGTAGAGCAGGAACGCCGCGATGATGAGGACGAGGGCCCAGCCGGACGCCCGGCGCAGCGCCTCGAGGAGAAGCAGGATCGTCACGATCCCCGGCACCCATATCTCGGGCGGGCGCGCGAACACCATCAGGACGAGGCGCGGGTAGCCCACGGCGATGTAGCCGATGGCGGCCATCGCGGCGGCGGCCAGCGCCAGGTCGTGCCAGGGCACCCGGTCGCGCGGCCCCCCGCGCCGGGCCGGCAGGGACAGGAAGGCGAGCGGCAGCGTGAAGAAGAGGACCGCGGCGAAGAACTGCTGTGGATAGAGGTCCAGCCCCACCTCGCGCTGCAGCGACAGCGCCCATCCGACCGCGCACAGCACGATCCCCGCGGCGAGGACGTCGCCGAGGGGCCGCGCCGCGGCGGCGGACAGGCCGCGACCGGTGAGGATGGGCGCGTCGCGCATCGGATCAGTTCAGGCCGACCTCCTCGAAGAATCGGATCGCGCCGGGATGGAACTCCGCCGTTCCGGGGTCGCCGCGCATGTCCTCGGGGCGGAAGGCGCGCATCGGCGGGAAGGTCTCGGCCATGACGGACGCGTTCTCGTACATGGCCTTCGCCATCTCGTAGACGACGTCGTCGGGGACGTTCGCATGGGTGAAGACCACCTGCGGGAAGGCGAGATAGGTCGTCTCCTCGAGCACCCCCGGCATCGCCCCCTCCGGCAGGCTCATGAAGAAGGCCGTGGGCCAGTGCTCGCGGGCGGCGGCCAGGACCTCGTCGCTGGGGTCGGCGACGCCGAGGGCGCGCAGGCCGCCGACCGCGGCGTCCGCCTCGCGCACCTTGCCCGCGCCGTGGGCGAAGATGAAACCGACCGTGTCGCCCGCCATGAAGGCGTCCGCGCCGGCCACGACCGATGCGACGGAGACTTTCTCGACGTCGTCGCGCGTCATCCCGGCGGTGGCGTAGAAGGCGGCCAGCTGCGGCAGGATCGTGTTCTGCGCGGTGTAGCCGTCGGTCATCGGCTGACCCGCCAGGTCGGCGACGGACATGATCCCGCCATCGGCCCGGACGAAGATCGCCTCCACCAGCGGCTGCAGGTGGCCGACGATGCGCAGGTTGGGGTTCTCGGCCCCGTTCCACCACGCGTCGCCGGTGATCGCGTAGTTCACCTCCTGCAGGTTGGCGACGCCGAACTCGATGCCGCCCTGGTCGACGAAGGGGATGAACTGGTTCGGGCTGGTCGCGGGCTGGATCGTCGTGTTCAGCCCGCCCTCGTTGGCCGCGTTCGCGACGGCCGTGCCGATGTTGTGGAAGAGCGAGCCCGGGTTGGACGTCGCGATGCCGACATTCGCGTTCTGCGCCGCGGCCGGGGCCGCGAGGCCCAGGCCCAACGCGGCGGCGATCAGGATCTTGGTCATCGCGGTTCCTCCCTCGGATCTGAAGATCAGGCAAAATCCCAACTATTGAGATTTCTTTTGACAATACCGGTGGCATCGCGAAGATCAAGCCATTGAGGGAGGGTGTATGGACGGGACGGAGGCGCACGCTGCCACCGGGGCGGACGCGCTGCTCGTCGCGCTTCGCGACTGCGGCGTGGACTATCTCTTCGCCAATGCGGGCACCGACTTCCCGCCGGTCATCGAGGGCTTCGCAAGGCTCCCGCCCGGCCGCGTTCCGACCCCCGTCACCGTCCCGCACGAGACGGCGGCGGTCGGGATGGCGCACGGGCACTGGCTCGTGACGGGGGCGCCGCAGGCGCTGATGGTGCACGTCAACGTCGGGCTGGCGAACGCCGCGATGGGGGTGATCAACGCCCAGGCCGACAACGTGCCGATGCTGGTGCTCTCCGGCCGGACGCCCCTGACCGAGACCGGGCGGCCCGGCGGGCGCGCCTCTCCGATCCAGCACGGCCAGGAGATGTTCGACCAGAGCGGCCTGGTCCGCGGCGCGGTGAAGTACGAGTACGAGGTGCGCTACCCAGAGCAGTGCGACGGGGTGGTGCGCCGGGCCGCCGCAATCGCGGCCTCGGATCCGGCGGGCCCGGTCTACCTGAGCCTGCCGCGGGAGCCGCTCATGGAGCGGCTTCCGGACGGCTTCGCTCCGGCGAGGGCACAAGCCCCGGCCCGGCCCGCCGCCCCCGATCCCGACGCCATCGCGGAGCTGGCGGGATGGATCGCCGAGGCGTCCGCGCCCGTCATCCTCTGTCAGAGAGGCGATCCGGCCGGGCGGCTCGGCGCGGCCCTGAGCGAGGTCGCGGGCCGGGCGCGGATCCCCGTGTGCCAGCCGTTCCCGGTGCGCAACGTGCTGGCATCGGGCGATCCCGTCTGCGCTGGCTACGACGCCGCGGCCGCGCTGGAGGGGGCGGACCTCGTCATCGCGCTCGACTGCGGGGTGCCCTGGATCGAGGCGACGTCGCCCCCGGGGCCGGGGGCGAGGATCGTCCATGTCGGCCCCGATCCCCTGTTCTCCCAGCGCCCCGTCCGGGGCTTCCGCGGCGACCTCTCGATCGTCGCCGATCCCGTGAACGCGCTCCGGGCGCTGGACCTGGCGCTCGATGAGCCGCCCGCGCGTCCGGCCCGCACGTGGGCCACGTCGGAGCCGGAGCCGCCCGGCGCGGGCGAGGCGATGTCGCCTGGGTGGTTCAGCCGGTGCATCTCGGACGCGATGGACGACACCGCCGCGGTGTTCAGCGAGCTCGGCCTCGACCCCGGCGCGATGCGCTTCGCGGGCCCGAACCGCTTCTTCGGCAGCCCGCATTCGGGCGGCCTGGGCTGGGGCCTGCCTGCCGCGCTCGGCGCGCAGCTCGCGGACCGGGACCGGCTGGTGATCGCGGCCATCGGCGACGGCTCGTACCTCTTCGCCAACCCGGTCGTCTGCCATCAGCTCGCCGAGGCGCTGGAGCTGCCGGTGCTGATCGTGGTCAAGAACAACGCGATGTGGAACGCCGTGCGCCGCGCCGTCGTGGCGAGCTATCCGGGCGGCGCCGCCTCGCGGAGGAACGAGATACCGCTGACCTCGCTGGAGCCGGTCCCGGACTTCGCCGCCATCGCCAGGGCCTCGCGCGCCCATGCCGAGCGCGTGGAGGACGGCGCCGACCTCCCGGCCGCGCTCGCCCGCGCGGTGTCGGTCATCCGCACCGAGCGCAGGCACGCCCTGCTCGACGTGCGCGTCGCGGCCACGGACGCGCTCTGATGGAGCCGTCCGACATCGCCATCGCGCTCTTCGGCATCGCGTTGGGCGGGTTCCTCAAGGGGGCGACCGGGGCGGGGACGCCGGTGGTGGGCGTGCCGATCCTCGCCATCGTCTTCGGCGTCCCGAAGGCCGTGGCGATCTTCTCGGTGCTCAACCTTCTCTCCAACGCGTGGCAGTCGTGGGCCTATCGCGGCTCGGCCCTCGGGGGCCGGTTCGTCTGGGTCTTCGCGATCGCCGGCGCGGTGGGCGCGGCGCTCGGGTCCGTCCTACTGGCCACGCTGTCGACCAGCCTTCTGATGGGCGGGCTCTCGGGCATCGTCTTCGCCTACATCGCGCTGCGCCTCGCGCGGCCGGACTGGAAGATCGAGCGCGCGCGGGGCGAGGCCATGGCCGGACCGGTCGGCCTGATCGGCGGGCTGATGCAGGGGGCGGGCGGAATCTCGGCGCCCGTCTCGGTGACGTTCCTCAACGCGCTGCGCCTCGAGCGGCCCGAGTTCATCGCCACGATCTCGGTCTTCTTCCTGATGATGTCCACGCTGCAGATCCCGTCGCTGGCCGCCCTCGGCGTCCTGACATGGGACAGGGCCGGCCTCGCGATCCTCGGGGCGATCCCGCTCTTCGCCGCCATGCCGCTCGGCGAGATGGCCGCGCGCCACGTCTCGCGCGAGGCGTTCGACAGGCTGATCCTGCTGCTGCTGGCCGTCGTCGCGCTGCGCCTGGCCTACGTGGCCTTCGCATGACCCACGCAACGCGCCCCGCCGCGCCCCACGGGAAGGACTCGGAGATGGAAGACCTGACGCCAGCCGTCGACCTCGTTGCCGCCGAGGCCGAGGTCGACCTGCCCGAGATCGGCGACCGGTCGCGCTACGACGCGCTGATGCGGGTGATCCGGAACCGCGTGACAGTGCGCAAGTTCGACGCGGATTACGTCGTGCCGGACGAGCATTTCGACCTGATCATCGAGGCGGCGCGGCACGGCCCCTCGGGCGCCAACGCGCAGCCCTGGCAGTTCATCGTCGTGCGCGAGCAGGAGACGAAGCGGAAGATCACGGACTATTTCGTCGCCGAGCAGCGATTCCGCGCGAAGGCCAAGATGAAGTTCCCGACCCCGGACTATCGCGGGCTGGCGACGGCGCCCGGCTTCGTCGTCGTCTGCTCCGACATGCGCTGGACCAAAGCCTTCCCCGTCCTGAACGACGGCACCGACCTCGACCGGATGTACCACGAGAACGCAGAGCGCATCCTGCTGCAATCGGTGGCGGCGGCGACGATGTCGGCGCATCTGGCGGCGGCGGCGCTGGGCTACAACGTCTGGTGGGTCACGGCGATCGGGCAGGAGGAGGCGCAGGACGCGATGCGCCCGCTCCTCGGCATCCCGGACGAAATCTCGGTGCTCGACATCCTGCTCTTCGGTCCGCCCGCCGCCGCACCCTACAAGCGCTGGCGCCGGCCGAAGGAGGAGATCCTGCATTGGGAGAGGTACGACCGCGAGCAGTTCATGACCGACGACGAGCTGGACGACTGGATCAGGACCCGCCGTCATCGCGTGATGTACAAGGACGCATCGAAGATCGACTGACGGACACGAAGGGAGGACACGGAATGACCGATGCGGAGCAGGACGACGCCCCTCCCGGATGCGCCGAGGGCCATTCGGACCGGTTCGGGGCGTTCGGGCGTGGCGAGGTGCGCGTCCTTCTCGGCCGTGGGGCCGAGGCCCGCTTTTCGCGTTACGCAATCCGTTCCACCGCCGAGTATGTCGGAGCTCACCGAGGAGCGGCGGAGCCAACCGCCATCGGGCGCATGGGAGGAAGATCATGAAGCTCGGCGAGAACATCATCGCCGAAAGCGGCGTGGCGCCGTTCTTTCGGGTGGCCAATCCTGACGCGGTCGGGCTCGCGCCGCCCGATCTGCGCCGCGGCGACGCGGTCCGCACCTGGGTGCGCTCGCTGTCGGGGTTCCAGAAGGAGGCGCTGGTCCTCTCGGCGCGGTCGGGCCTGATGTGGCGCCTGGTCTCGGACGAGGGCGCGTACCTTTCCGGGCACGACGCGGCGCCCTGCCCGCTGTCGTTCCTGACGACCGGCATGATCGCCAGCTACATGAACGAGATCGCCGCCCTCGCGGCCCAGCGCGGCGCGACGCTGGGCAAGCTGCGCCTGATCCAGAACAACTACTACACGATGCAGGGCTCGATGCGGAAGCGCACGATGACGGGCGGCGCGCTGCCCGTCGAGCTCGAGGTGGAGGTCGAGACCGGCCTCGGAGACGGCGCGCTGAACGACCTGCTGATGGACGCCGTCCACGCCTCGCCGCTCAACGGGCTCATGCGCGGCGTGCTGCCGAGCCTCTTCACGCTCACGCGCAACGGCGAGGAGATCGAGACGGGCGAGGCCAACGCGCTCGGCCGGCCGGTGGTGGCGGACCCCTCGGGCGAGGGCCCCGTCCCGGAGCCGACCGACCTGCCGCTCATCGCCCGGGAGGGGATGTCCCCGACCAAGGAGGTCCGCAAGGGCACGGCGGCCGCCGCCTCCAGCCTGACCGACGAGCAGGACCGGACTCTGAACCCGGCCGCGATCTGCACGCTGCGGGAGGACGGGATCAAGGAGATCGAGCAGCATCTCTACAGCCCGCACGGCTCGATCTTCCGATTCCTCAGCGAGGAGGCCGAGCCCTCCGGCGGACGAGGCCGCGCGCCCGATGCGGTCAGCTACATCTCCGCCGGGATCGCGTTCTGCTTCATGACGCAGTTCGGGCGGATGGCCTCGATGGAGAAGCTGGACCTGCCCCACTATTCCATCGTGCAGGACACGCATTTCTCGCTCGGCGGCGCGTCGGGCGGCACGGGCGAGGCCGGAGGGGCCGACCCGGTGGAGACCCACGTGCACCTGCAGACCTCGGAAGGCGACGCCGTGGCGCGCGACATGCTCGACGTGTCCGAGCGGACCTGCTTCCTGCACGCCTTCTGCCGCACCGACCTGAAGACCAGGCTGAAGGTCACGCGCGTCTGACCGGAGGCCGGCGACCGAGACCACCCCGTCGAAAGAGCAAGAGCCGCGACGGGCAAGACCACAACCAAGGGAGAACGGAACATGCATCTCACGAGACCGACGAAGACCGCCATGGCGACCGCGCTGATCGGGATCGCCGCCCTCGGCGCGCTGGCCCCGGCCGCGGCCGTTGCTCAGACGGAGCTGCGCCTGCACACCTTCGTGCCGCCGGGGCACATCATCTACACGGAGATCATCGAGCCCCTGGCCGAGCAGATCGCCGAGGAGACGAATGGCGAGGTCACGCTGACGCTCTATCCCTCGATGCAGCTGGGCGGCGGCGCGCCGGACCTGATCCGGCAGGCGCGCGAGGGCACGGTCGACATGGCGTTCAGCCTGCCGGGCTACACCTCGCCGCAGTTCCCGCGCACGCAGATGATCGAGCTTCCGGGCCTGCGCGAGGACGGGACCTCCACCACCGAGCTGATGTGGGATCTGCTGGAGGGCGGGTACTTCGACCCGGAATACGAGGGGCTGAAGGTGATCGCGCTCTGGGCCGCGGACGACGCGGGCATCATCACATCCGAGACGCCGATCCGGTCGCTGGAGGACGTCGAGGGCCTCCTGCTGCGCTCGCCCTCGGCCGCCCAGGCGAGCCAGATCGAGGAGATGGGGGGCACGCCGGTGGCGATCCCGATGCCGGAGGTCTACCAGCAGCTCGAGCGCAGCGTGGTCGACGGCGCGATGGTGCCCTTCACCACGATCCTAGACTTCCGCCTGCACGAGGTGGCGAACTACTTCACCGTCACCGGGCCGCTGTTCGGTCGCTCGCAGTTCGCGATCGTGATGAACGAGGGCAGCTACGACGCCCTCGCGCCGGAGCATCAGGCGGTGATCGACCGGCTGACCGGCGAGGAGCTGAGCCAGAAGGCGACGCAGGCCTATCTCGACCGTGCGGCGGAGGCGACGCAGTTCGTCCGCGATGCCGAGGGCAAGGAGGTCGTCGAGCTCTCGCAGGAGGAGCAGGACCGCATCCGCGAGGTCCTCACGCCGATCTACGACCAGTGGCTCCAGCAGATGTCGGACCAGGGCATCGACGGCGCGGCGATGCTGTCCGCCGCCGGCGTGACCACGAACTGACGCCGCCAGATGCTCGACTCCGTCGAACGCTGGTTCGAGCGCGGGCTGAGGCTGCTCGCCTATGCGGGCGGCCTCATCCTGGCCGCCCTCGCGGCGCTCGTGATCTACGAGATCTTCATGCGGTACTTCTTCAACCGCCCGTTCCGGGGCGGCTACGAGATGACCGAGCTGGCCATGGCCGCGATCGTCGCCTGCGGCCTGCCCTACACCGCGATCCGGCGGGGCCACGTCTCTGTGGACATCCTGTCGCGCTGGCTCGACCGGCCGGCCTTCCGCCTGCTGAACTTCGCCGTGCAGGCCGGCGGCGCCGCGATGCTCGCCCTGCTGTCCTGGCGCGCCTTCGACTACGCCCTGGGCGGCATGTCGTATGGCGACATGACCAACATGATGCGGATCCCGAAGTATCCATTCCAGTTCGCGGTCGCGATCTCGGCGGGCCTCTTCTCCGCCGTGCTGGCGATCCACGCGCTCAAGACGCTCCGCCCCTCCCGTGCCGAACGTGATGAAGCGGAGCCGGATGCGAAGGCCGAGGACGCGCCATGACGCCGACCCTCGCCGGCATCCTCGGCTTCGTCGCGCTCTTCGCCCTCCTCGCCATCCGCATGCCGATCGGGCTGGCGATGATGGTCGTCGGCGCGGGGGGCATCGCCGTCCTGAACTCGACGACGGCCGCGCTGAACAACCTCGGCACGTTCGCCTACTCCTACTCGGCCGTCTACACGCTCAGCGTGATCCCGCTCTTCGTCCTGATGGGCAACTTCGCCTCGGTCTCCGGGATGGGGGCGGACATGTACCGCACGGCCTATGCCTGGGTCGGGCACAAGCGGGGCGGGCTGGCGGCCGCCACGATCCTGGCCTGCGCGGGGTTCGCGGCGCTGCTCGGGCTCGTCGATCGCGGCCGCGGCGACCATGGGCAAGGTCGCCCTGCCCGAGATGGAGCGCTACAAGTACCACCCGGGGCTCGCGACGGGCGCCATCGCGGCGGGCGGGACGCTCGGCATCCTGATCCCGCCGTCGACCGTGCTGATCGTCTACGCGCTCCTGACCGAACAATCGGTCGGGCGGCTCTTCCTCGCGGGCATCCTGCCGGGGCTCCTGCTGACGACGCTGTTCGTCCTGACGGTGTTCGCGGTCGCGATCCTGAACCCGAACGCGGGCCCGCCGAGCGAGCGGATCCCGGTGGCGGAACGCTTCCGGGTCCTGATGCGGTCGGGCGCGCTGATCTTCGTCGTCCTGATCGTCATCGGCGGGATCTACGCCGGGATCTTCACCGTCACCGAGGCCGCCGCCGTGGGCGCGGGGCTGACATTCCTCCATTCGCTGTGGACGCGGCGGCTGACCGTCGCGCGCTTCCTCGCGGCGCTCCTCGACACCGTGAAGACGACGGCGATGGTGTTCTTCATCCTGATCGGAGCGCATTTCTTCGCCCCGTTCCTCGCGCTCACGCGCATCCCGGTGAACCTCGCCGACGCGGTCGGCGATCTGGCGATCCCGGCACTGGCGATCCTCATGGTGATCATCATCGTCTACATCCTGCTCGGCACCTTCATGGAGGGCTTCGCGATGATGGTGCTGACGGTGCCCATCGTCCTGCCGATCATCACGACCCTCGGATACGACCCGATCTGGTTCGGCATCATCATGGTGCTGGTGCTGGAGATGGGCCTGATCAGCCCGCCGGTCGGGCTGAACGTCTTCGTGGTGAAGGGCGTGGCGCCCGACGTCCCCCTCGGCACGATCTACAAGGGCATCCTGCCGTTCTGGATGGCGATGGCCGTCTGCGTGGCGCTGCTCGTGGCGTTCCCGCAGATCGCGCTGATCCTGCCCGACACGATGCTGGGGAGGTAGCCCATGGCCCTGACCAATCGGTGCGAAGTGCGGATCGAGTGGGGCGACTGCGACCCGGCGGGGATCGTCTACTATCCCCGCTACTTCGTGATGTTCGACAACGCCACGGCCGCCCTCTTCGCCGCGGCCGGCCTGCCCAAGCGCGAGATGGTCGCGGATCACGGCATCGTCGGCATCCCCATGGTCGACACGCGGGCGAGGTTCGGCGTGCCGTCCCGCTGGGGCGAGACGATCACGATCGAGAGCCGCATCGCGGATTGGCGGCGCTCGAGCTTCGACGTCGCGCACCGGGCGCTGAAGGGCGAGGCGCTGGCCATCGAGGCGTGGGAGACGCGCGTCTGGGTGGGTCGCGATCCGGACGATCCCGACAAGATGAAGGGGCGCGCAATCCCGGACGAGGTCAAGGCGCGCTTCGCTTGAGCCCGCGGCAGAGGCAGAGGAGGATGGAGCATGGAAGTCTCTTTCGCCAAGGAGATCGAGAGCCTGCGGCTCGGGAACGGCGAGACGTTCCACGGCGAGGGCATCCTCGCCGTCACCAAGGCGCTCCTGCAATCGGGCGTGGCCTATGTCGGCGGCTATCAGGGCGCCCCGGTCAGCCATCTGCTCGACGTGCTGGTGCAGTCCGAGGACCTCCTGCAGGACCTCGGCATCCACCTGGAGACCTGCACCAACGAATCCGCGGCGGCGGCGATGCTCGCGGCCTCGGTGCAGTACCCGCTGCGGGGCTGCGTGACGTGGAAGTCCATCGTCGGCACCAACGTGGCGGCCGACGCGCTCTCGAACCTCGCGTCCCCGGGCGTGATCGGCGGCACGCTCATCGTGGTCGGCGAGGATTACGGCGAGGGGGCGAGCGTCATCCAGGAGCGCACCCACGCCTACGCGCTCAAGTCGTCGATCTGGCTGCTGGATCCGCGCCCCGACCTGCCGACCATCGTGCATATGGTCGAGAGGAGCTTCGAGCTCTCCGAGGCGTCGAACACCCCCGTCATGATGGAGCTGCGCATCCGCGCCTGCCACGTCTTCGGCAGCTTCGAGGCCAAGGACAACGTGGCCCCCGCGCATTCCACGCGCGCGAAGTTCGCCGAGCCCGCGCCCTTCAACTACGCCCGCCTCGCGCACCCGCCCGTGACCTTCCCGCAGGAGGCTGACAAGCTGGACCGGCGCCTGCCCGCGGCGCGCGCGTTCATCCTGCGCGAGGGGCTCAACGAGGTGATGGGCCCCGAGGACGGCGAGGTCGGGATCATCGTGCAGGGCGGGCTCTTCAACGGGCTGAACCAGCGGCTCGTGGAGGCCGGCCTGTCGGACACCTTCGGCGCCGTGCGCGTCCCGACGCTGGTCCTGAACGTCACGCACCCCCTGGTGCCCGAGCAGATCACCGGGTTCGCGCGCGGCAAGCGGGCGGTCCTGATCGTCGAGGAGGGATCGCCGGAGTACATCGAGCTCGCCGTTGGCAAGATGCTGCGCCAGGCCGACCTTCGGACGAAGCTCCACGGCAAGGACATGCTGCCGATGGCCGGAGAGTACACCGCGACCGTGCTGGGGGGCGGGCTCGCGAAGTTCCTCGCGGAGTACGGCGTGCCCGCGGCGCGCCTGACCGAGTGGCTGCGAGGGGTGGACGAGAACCGCGCCGCCCTCGCGTCGGCGCGGACGGCGCCCCTGCCCCCGCGCCCGCCGACCTTCTGCACCGGCTGCCCGGAGCGGCCCGTGTTCTCGGCGATGAAGATCCTGCGCGAGGAGCTGGGGCCGGTCCACGTCTCGGTCGACATCGGCTGCCACGCGCTCGCGACCTTCGCGCCCTTCAGCCAGGGCCACTCGATCCTGGGATACGGGATGTCCCTCGCCGCGAACGCCGCCGTCTCGCCGACGCAGGAGACCCGGCCGATCACCGTGATGGGCGATGGCGGATTCTGGCACAACGGCCTGCTGACCGGCGTCGCCGGGTCGGTGTTCAACGAGGACGACTCCGTCCTCGTGGTGATGGACAACGGCTATTCCAGCGCCACCGGCGCGCAGGACCTGCCGTCGAGCCGGCCCAAGGCGGCGGGGCGCGGCAAGGGCCTCGACATGCAGTCCGCGCTCCGCAGCCTCGGCGTGACGTGGATCAGGCGGGTCGACAACTACCGCGTCGGCACGGTCGCCAAGGTGTTGCGGGAGGCGCGGACGACGAAGGAGAAGGGGCTGAAGGTGATCCTGGCCGAAGGGGAATGCCAACTCGCCCGGCAGCGCCGCGTGAGACCTGCGATGGCGAAGGCCGTCGCGGCGGGCGAGCGCGTGGTGCGGACGCGGTTCTGGGTCGACGAGGAGACCTGCACCGGGGACCACAGCTGCATCCGGCTCTCGGGCTGTCCGTCGCTGACGATCAAGCCCAACCCGGACCCGCTCCGCACCGACCCTGTGGCGCACGTGAACAACGACTGCGTCGGCTGCGGCCTGTGCGGCGAGGTCAGCCACGCCGCGCAGCTCTGCCCGTCCTTCGCGCGGATCGACATCACGCAGAACCCGACGGCGTGGGACCGCGCCTGGCGCGGCGCGTCGGACCGGCTGATCCGCCTCTTCGGCGGCGAGGTGGAGGGCGCGGCCCGGCCTGGCGCGGCGCACGGCGTTCCGGCCGAGTGAACGTCTCCGCCGACGTCCAGCCGACGCGGCTCCTGATCGCCGCGATGGGCGGCGAGGGCGGCGGCGTCCTGGCCGGGTGGCTCACGGCGGCCGCGCTGGACGCGGGCCTCTGGGTGCAGCGCACCTCCGTGCCCGGCGTCGCGCAGCGCACCGGGGCCACGACCTACTATCTCGAGTTCCTGCCGCGCATGGGCACCGCGCGTCCCGTCCTGGACCTGCATCCCGCCCCCGGACGGATCGACGTGCTCGTCGCGACGGAGCTCCTCGAGGCGCGGCGCATGGTGGAGCGGGGGTTCGTCACGCCGGACCGGACGACGCTGTTCGCCTCGACCCACCGGACCTACACGGTGGACGAGAAGAGCGCGATGGCGGACGGGCGCCTGGCCTCCGAGCCGATGATCGCCGACTGCACCGCCTTCGCGCGCACGGCGTCGATCCACGACCTGTCGGAGGTCGCGCGGGAGGCGGATTGCCACCTCAACGCCGTCCTGATGGGCCTGCTCGCGGGCTCGGGCGCCCTGCCACTGCCGGAGGAGCCCTGCCGCCGGGCCGTCGGGGCGGGGAGTCGCGAGACCGGCGCCAACCTGCGGGGCTTCGACGCGGGCCTCGCCCTCGCGAGGACCGCTTCGGCGCCGAAGACCGACCGGGGCGCCGTGCCGATCCTACGGGGGGGCGCGCAAGAGGCCGCGCGGGCCGCCCCGCGGACGGACCTGCCGCCGAACCCGGAGACCGCGTTCCTGCCCGCCGGCGCGGCGGGACTGGCGGCGGAAGGCATGCGGCGTCTCACGGATTATCAGGACGCGGCCTATGCCCAGGCGTATCTGGGGCATCTGCGCCGTCTCCACGCGCACCCCGCGGCGTCGCCATCCCTCCTCGCCGCCGTCGCCCGGCACCTCGCGCTGCGCATGAGCTACGAGGACACGCACCGCGTCGCCCAGCTAAAGCTGCGGCAGGCGCGGCTGTCGCGCGTCCGCGCGGAGGCGAAGGCCCGCGCCGGGGACATCGTGGACGTCGTGGAATACATGAAGCCCGGTCCTGAGGAGGTCTTCGGCATGCTCCCCCGGCGGCCCGGCGCCCGGCTCATGGCGCTCGTCGAACGGCGGGGATGGAGCGGATGGTCGCTGCCAATGCAGGTCCGCACCACCCGGTTCTCGGGGTTCGTCCGGCTCAAGGCGCTGGCGGCGGCGCGGCGATGGCGCCGCGGCAACCTCCGCCACGCGGGCGAGATGGCGTGGGTCGAGCGGTGGCTCGGCCTGATCGGGGAGGCGCTCGACCGCGCCCCCGGCGCCGCGACGGAGATCGCCGAGACCGCGGGCCTCGTGCGCGGCTACGGCGCCACCTACAGGCGGGGCCTGCGGAACTGGCGGCTGATCGACGCGGAGATCATCGCGCCCTGCCTCGACGGTCGGTACGACGTGGCCCTCCTCGCCGATGCCACGTTGCAGGCGCGCCTGGCGGCGTCGAGGGGCCCCGACGGGTCCGCGCTCGATGCGATGGCGGCCGCCTTTCAGAGAACCGCGAACAGGAGAGGGGCTCGCGAGTGACGCGGTCCGTCCGGTGTGGGCTGTCGGGCGATATCAACGGTCGAAGGCCGCGACCGCCCGCTTCGTCGCGGAGCCTCGCCACCGACGCTCCAGGAGCCGAGCGACGACCTCCGGGCGCGCGTGCGGCAGCCTGGCCAGGACGATGTCGTGATCCGCGTAGTGCGGCTCGCCGAAGAACGCCTCGGGCATGATCTCGATCAGGTGCGCGCGCTCTTGGTCCGGCACGTCCAGCAGGACGATGCTGTCGTCCTTCGGACGATGCCGCGTCAGCAGGCGTTTGCGAACCTTGAGCGAGGGCTCGCCGTAGGAGAGGGCCTCGGCGACCTCCGGCCACCGCAACGCGATGTCGACGACGTCACGCCACCGCATCGGGCCCGTTCCGATACATCGGCTGCGCCGATATCCACCGGACGACACCGCCGCGGCGATCTGCGCAGCCAGCGCGACGGACGTCCCCTGTCACCGCATCGCCCGCTGCGCCAGCCTTCGCGAAGGTCGCCCGGGCGTCCGGGACGTCGGCGTGGACATGCGTCTCGCCAACGTCGGAGCGCGCGTCCATCACGACGGCCCTGTCACCGATCTCCGCCTCCGTGGGCCCGATGCCTCTGCCTTCCGTCCGATGACGGCCCCGCAGCCAGGTCGCACCGAACCGGGGCATCACCCCGGCGTCGGTCACGGTCAGGCAGGGGATGACGGAGGCGTAGCCGGCCGGTTCCGCGGTCATGCGGGACCCTCGCTCGCGTCGGCGCCGGGCGCCCGGGACCGGATCGCGGTCAAGGCGCCTGGGTCCTATACAGGCGCACCGGGTTGCCTTTGGCGCGCGCGATCACGCCCTTCGCCTCCAAATCAAGGTGCACGGCCTTGAGCCACCAGCCTGCCTTGTCGCCGCCAGGGAACAGGTCCTGGTCGAGCCGAGCCAGGAGCGCGGCCCTGGCCTCCGCCGCCGTCATGCCGGGCATCTCCGCCGGCAGGACGGGAAGCAGCGCGTCGCGCATCGCCTCGTACTTCGCGCGGCCCACCCGCTCGGTCCGACCGGGCGAGTTGACGGATTCGATCTCGATCTTCTCACTGTCGGACATTCAATTCTCCCTTCGCGGCGACCGGGGTCGGGTTGCGGAACCCCATCCGCGCCCAGGCCCAGAACAGCCTGGCGAAAAAGGCGGCGGACCAGCGCCCCGCATTCGGGATGTCGTCGGGCAGCATGGTGCCCGCAGGCGCGTCGCGCACCATGGTGCGCATCTCGGGCGGCGGGGCGGCGCCGGCCGGCCAACGCGCCGCGTAGAGGCTGAACCAGTGGCCGCCCTTGAATGACAGATAAATCGGCGCGTTGCAGCAGGCCGCGACGACGCGTTCGGACGGGCGTCCGGGCGCAGCCGGAACGAGCGAAGGTGGTCCTCCCCCCGGAGGCAACGCACGCGGTCCTTGCGCCAGAGCACGAACCGGGTCCCGCCGCTCGGCTCGCGGATCGGCACGGCGCCGGGAAGCGTCTCGAGCCGTCGCCCCGCCTCGCGGCAGCTCGTGCAATGGCATTCGGACGAGACGATCGGGTCGCCGTCGAGGGCCAGGGCGACCGTGCCGCAGGCGCAGGCAATCCGCGTCCGGGCGCTCATGCCCGTCCCTCGGAAGGCGCGCTCATGGAGGCGACGTCGATCCTCGTCATGGCCATTCTCGCGGCCTGTGCACGGCCGTCGGCCTCGCGGTCGGGGTCCGGGGGCTTCCGCGTCGGCTCCGTCGGCCCGATCTGCCGGCGGATGCCGAAGCGATCCCGAAGCAGGCCGCGGCGCCCCTCGGAGCCGCCCTCGGTCGAGGCGGCCCAGAGCCGATCGATCTCCGGCCGGTCGCGCGACGTCACGGCGATCGAGTGATCGTGCCGCGGCTCGAAGCCCGCGTTGCCGTCCCTCGACGTGCTGGGCGCACCCATGCGGCGCCAGGGGACCAACTCCATGCCCGTAAGGATTGGCGGCACATGGTCGACAGGGGTGTTGGGAAGGTCCGCGGCGTGGACGCGGGCGGCCTCCTGGGCCGGGTCCTCGAGGAAGATGCACGAGCCCGAGATCGGTCGGTCGGTCATCGCTCTCTCCTCAGCGCTTCGCGCCGGTGAAGCTCAGCATCCAAGGGGTGCCGAACCGGTCAGTGAACATCGTGAAGCGTTCGGCCCAGAACGTCTCGCCCACGGCCATGTCGATGGCGCGGGCGTCCCGGCCGAGCGCGTCGTGCAGGCGGTCGAACTCCTCGGGCGAGCGCGCCTCGAGTTGCAGACGAAAGCCCTGGGGCTTGCTGTGCCACTCCGCTGGGGCATCGGAGCCCATGAGGACCCCGCCGTCGAGGCGCAGGGACATGTTCATGACCGCGTCGTCCGGGCCGGGCATCCGGTCCTCGGGGCGGGCGGCATCGGCGTTGCGCGTGACGCCCTCGACCGTGCCGCCGAGAGCCTCGGCGTAGAGCGTCATCGCCTCGAAGCAGTCGCCGGAAAAGAAGAGGTAAGGGGTGGGATACATCGTCAGGCCTCCTTGGACGGGGTGATGGCATCGGGTGGGGGCCGATCCGCCCGGCCGAGCAAGCCGATCCCGTCGCGCAAGGTGTCGAGGTCGAGCCCGCCCTCCAAAGCGAGCAGCAGCCGGTCGACGGCGTCGTGCTCGGCGCGCCAGACGGGAAGCGCCTCGGCGAGCAGGTCGCGCCCCGCGCCGGTCAGGATCAGGCGTCGGACGCGGGCGTCCTTCCGGTCGGACAGGATCGACACGAGGCCGCGCCGCGCGAGCGGCTTGAGCGCGGCCGTCAGCGTCGTGCGGTCCATGGCGAGGAAGGGCGCGACCTCCCCCATGGTCGGTGGCGCGGGACGGTTGAGCGACATCATCAGCGAGAACTGCCCCTGCGTGATCCCGAAGGGCCGGAACGCGGCATCGAAGCGGCGCGCGAGGGCACGGGCCGCGCGCTGCGCCCGAAAGCACAGGCAGCGGTCGCGAACCTCGAGGGTCGCCGCGAAGGCAGGCGGGGCGGGCACAGAAGATAGTTGATATCAACTTTACGACATGTCAACACTGAGCGTGTCAAACGAAAGGAGATTCCCATGCCATACATCGATGGCTTCGTGGCCGCGGTCGCCGACGACCGCAGGGCCGAGTACATCGCCTTCGCCAAGACGTCGTGGGACCGCATCTTCGCCCCCGCGGGCGCGCTGCGCATGATGGAGGCCTGGGGCGACGACGTGCCCGACGGCGAGGTCACGTCCTTCCCGATGGCGGTCAAGCGCGCGCCGGGCGAGTCGGTGCTGTTCTCCTGGATCGAGTGGCCCGACAAGGCGACCCGGGACGCCTGCATGGCCGCGATGGCCGATGGCCCGGGCGCCGAGGGCTTGGGCGAGATGCCGTTCGACGGAAAGCGCATGATCTACGGCGGCTTCGAGCCGGTCCTGACCCTGGAGCGGGACGTGACGTGACCGGCGCCTCCGCCGCCAACGGGCGCCCGATGCGGAACCTTGTCACCTGGAATGTCATGAGCCTCGACGGGCGGTTCGAGGACGGGCCTTGGACGCTCGACTTCATGGGCACCGTCTGGGGCGAAGAGCTGGAGGCGTTCTCGCACGAGCAGCTAGACGAGGTCGGGACCCTCCTGTTCGGGCGGCGCACCTATGAGGGCATGGCCGATCACTGGCAGCGTCAGACCGACGCGATGGCCGACCGGATGAATGCGGTTGAGAAGGTCGTCGCCACGCGCACGCTCGACGCCGCGTCCTGGCGCAACACGGCGGTGCTCCAGGGAGAGGCCGCCCGAACCGTCGCCGATCTCAAGCGGCAGTCCGGCAAGGACGTCTTCGTCTTCGGCAGCGGCGAGCTTTGCCGCGCCCTCATGGGCGCCGGCCTCGTCGACGAGATGCGGCTCTGCCTCGCGCCCGTCATCCTCGGGCGCGGCACGCCGCTTTTCCGGCAGGACGCGCGCATCGACTTCGACCTCGTCGAGACGCGGGCGACGCGGAAGGGTGGCGTGATCCTCCGCTACGGTCGAGGCCAGCGATGACGTACGAACACATCTGACCAAGTCTGGAATCTTCGACGCAGGGCCGGATGTGACGGATGTCACTCCAGCAACGACGGCGTCGAAGAACGCACGCCCCGGGCGGCGGGTGCCCGAGCTGATCGCCGCGATCGCCAGCGCGCCTGCGACGCCGACGGCGGTGGCCTCGATCGGAATAGGAAAGTCGGCGAGGATGCAGCCGACGATCGCGGCGGGCGGCGCGGCGACAGGCCATATATCTTCGAGGGCGCGGACCGTCTCGGACAGAAGGATGGTCCGCAGTCCGCCGAGGGACGACTTCCGGAGGCGGAGCGCCGCCGTGACCGGGAGGAACACGCGCGCGAGCAGCAGCCCCGGGACGGGAAAGCCGGGGGATGGAGGCCTGCTCCAGGGAGCCGCTGGCGATCGGACAAATCGAATGCGGGTCGTGATCCTCAGCGTGCCGACGGCGGCGATGGCGCCTGAGCGGCGGCAGGCCCAACCAGGAGCCGGCGGGCGACAGGTCCTCTGCGGCAGCGGGACGCGCGAGGTCCGTGACGGAGGCGTCGGCAAGCCTCCTCGTGATGTCGGCTCTACGGGGCGAGACGGGCGGGGAGGGAACGACCCCCACCCCGTCCGCGATATACGTCCGGATCGCGTCACGGGGCTCTCGGTCGGGGCGCGCGCCGTCGACGAACATGGCGACGGGCTATTCGAGAACGCGCCCCGCCCCGGCACCGTCTCGCCCGGCCCCCGTCGTCGCGCACCATTCCCGCGGACCGTCCGTCAGCGGCACCTTCTCCAGGTGAGCTTGGACGAGCTGTCCAAGCGCCTGGGCCATGCCGAGCCGCCCTCCCCGTGCTGGCGCGCCCGCAGGGCGGCCCCGACGTCGCCGTTGAGCGCGATCCAGACCTGGGGCTCGCGGCCCTGCTGGGCTTCGATGAAGCCGTTCGGCCAGGTTCTGGGTGATGGTTTCATGAGTGCCGGTGCGGACCGGCCGCCCGGCAGCCACGGGGTCGGCGGCCTCCGACTCGACGGCGTTCGCGGGCTCCTCCGGCCGCAAGGCACGACTGATCGGGATCTCGACGCGCTTGGGCCGACGCATGCCGCCCGCGCCGCGTGCCGTTCGCTCGGCGTCAAGCGGGACGATCCGGGCCTCCACCATACATGCGGCTTCGCACAGTCCGGGCGTCCGAGATCGCAATCCGCGCCGGCGAACCCCGGCTTCAACTCCGCGACGACGTCGCCGGCCCCTTTGACCGAGCCGCTCCGGTCCTTTCGGGAGCATACCCCGAAGCGCATGGTCGTCTTCGCGCACGGCACGGAGAGCTCGCCGATGGCGGACGGGATCACGGTGGCCGCCGTCCTGCCATCGCGTTCGAGGCCCGCGAGCATCTCATCATTGGCCGCCCGATCCGCGGTGCGATCGGCGCGCCGGACACCGAGGGATCCAGCACCCATGATCATCAGGCTCGTTCGACCCTCCACCACGATATTGCGCATGCTGGCGGGCCGAACGTCGCTCCGCAGGTCCGGGAGGCGCAGCGTGCGGTCATCCGCCAACTCCAGGATCGGCTCGACAACCCCCGGCGGGCTGCCCTTCGTGCCGTCGGGACCTTTGGTGGGCGGCGCGGTGAAGCTGCACCCCCGATCCAATCGCGGCAGCGCGGCGTCCTGCGGGATGCGACCTTCGCGGTGGCGGCTGAGATGACGGATGGATACGGGCACTCCGGACGATGGTACGGATGGCCGTCATGTCCGTCCCTCCCACACAACCGGACCTGCCATCGGAGGGGCGCCCCATCTGCGGCGTGGAGCAGCGCTCGAGGCGAAGGAACTCGAAGTAGCTCTCGAGCGGATCGCGGTGACGCCCGGCCGCGGGAGCGACGAGCTGCGGCAGGCCGAAAGGCCTCCTGCACCAAGATCAGGATGCCCCCCGGGGCCGGAATGGTTCCCCCGAGGTGCCGACGGACCCGGCATCGCCCGGCGCGCGAGCTGCATCGCATCGCGAATGGGCATGATAACTTGCGACGCCGCCCGCCTTCTCATGCCGTGCGTCGGCTGCGCGCGCCTATCCACGCTCGCCCGGAAGCTCAGGCTTCGGGGCAAGGTGCCGAACGCAGCGAGCGGCATGCTGATCCCCAAGGAGAGGGAGCCCGTCACGTCCCGACGGGGCCGCACCGAACTGCGGGCGGGGCTCGAGATCACCAACGAGGGTGCTGGGCTGCCCGCCGGCAGATGGGCGGGCGGGCCGGGCGCAGGGCGTAGGCGCGCGATGGGGCGCCCAGGCGCCGGCGCCTGGGTAGAGCCGTCGCGGGCGGTGCGGGGACGCGGGATGGGCCTTCCGAGAATTCACCGCACGAGGGGCGAGATGCCCGCCGCGGCGATTGCGCGGCATCTCGGCAAGGACGGTCTGCGCCGTCACCTGCGGGATCAGACACTCCGCGAGACTGGGCGGATCGCCCGGCTCACCCGCGAAAGCGGCGGCCTCCCCCTGCGAGGAAGTATCCCGGCCACCCGGGATCCGTGGCCCCCAAAACGGCCGCCAGCCGCCCTCTTCGTCCGCCGCCCTCGGCGGCCCCCGATATCCGCCGCGGTGCACGCCGGTCGATGCCCTCCGACGGCATTGCCAGGGGCGCCTCGGCCGTATGGTCCTGCCGGCCTTCGCCGCGGGCCGGACGAAGGGTGCCGGCTCGAGCCGCGCCGTATTGGGGGGCAATCCTCGCCCATCGGACCGAGCTCCCCCACCGAGCGCCCCTGCCTCGGCCGGAAGACGAGGCGGGACGCGGCCTTCGAGTCCGATCCGGCATTCGGCTCGGCCAGGGCCGCGAGGGGCGCGGCGCACGGTCCTGACATCCGCCGCGATCCGGACCCGCACACGGGTCGGGACGCGGATCACGCCACGCGCTCCGGGGCGCCCGCGGGACGCGTGTCGCAACGCCCGGACCGCGGACTCCGGTTGTCCTAAGTCAGTGCCCCCATCGGACAGGACTGATGATAGCCATTCGCAAGAGCCCATTCGCGGTCACCATCCCAGCCGATTGGCGCCGACACGCCTCTCCGCCGGCGAAACCCGTCAGGCCGGACCTTCGCGTAGATGGAGGGGACCGTGCCTGACATGGGCGGATGGCGCGAGCTGTCCGCCGTCCCCCCGATGCGCCGGCCATGCGCGAGCAAATGCGGCCCTCCAGGATCGCCCGGAGCGGAACGCGGCGGGGCCGACGATATGGCGGGCGCGACCGCATGAGCGGCCGGTTCCGCCGCCCGCCTCCGGCGAACGGACATCCCCTGTCCGCTCGTCCGATCCATTCTCGATCCCGCCACGCTTCCCACCTCGTCCGATCTGCCGCGGCGGTCGTCCGGGGACCGGGAGCGGCCCGGTCTCCCCCTGGAAGCGGCCGCCGGCGCCATCGGGCCGTCCGTCGCCGCTATTCGAGGCCGCCTCGCCGAGGAAGGGCGTGGCGCGAGCGCGCCGACGCACTGGCAGCTCGCCGGCATGTCCAGGGGCCATCCTCGGCCGCGCCTTGCGGTCCATTCCCACCGCGACCTAAGGGCAGCGGCTTGATCTCGGGCCCTCGTCGCCATCCGGTCCGAGCGGTGGGAGCCTGGGCGGAGATGCATTCCTTGGTCAGCGACGCGAAGGCTCGTCGAGCCTTCTCCACGTCGCGCTCCAGAAGGCGGAGGGCGCCGAGCCCAGCGCCGCAAGCTCGACCGTTCCGTTGGGTCCGAAGGATGACGTGGTCGATCGCATGGCCGCGGATACCGGCTTCGACCGGAGAGCCGGCCGAGCGGCGGTTCACTTGGAGGCCGCCTTCGCCGCTTGGCGGACCGCCGCGACGGGACGCGCGGTTGCTCGTCCCGTCGCGTGCGGGCCGGATGTTCGGCGCGGCGCGGTACCCTCTGCCCTCCTCGCTCGCCGCGAATGGCCAGACCACCGGCAAGGGGGGCGTGCCTGCCCGGGAGGCGCTCGTCGCGCGATCGCGGGCAGGGCAGGCCACGATTCCACACGGAGCCGCCAGGCAACCCGGTCGACCGGCGCAAGGCCGTCGGGTGGAGTTCAACCCGATCCTCGGAGGGAGATGCGGATTCTGTCGCCGGTCGCCAGCACCGGCTGCGATGGGCCGTACGCAAGGGGGCCGGAGGCCATCGGGCGCACGCGCCCCTCGCCGGATATGCACCGGACGCGCCGAGGGACGGTGGGGCCGTTCGAAGCCCGCGAGCCGGGGCGCGCGGTGCGAGCGCCGGGATGCCCGTGCCGAACTCTGCCGTCTGTGACGCCGGCTCACCGACGGGGCTCGGGCGCCTGGCCTCGCGAGGTGACCGCCAGAACCGCCATCATGCACCACCCGTGCGACGGCCGAGGGTGCCTCAGCCGATGATGATCGAATCCAGCAGATCGGCGAACCGGCTGACGTTGCCGAACACGATCTCGTAGAAGGCCTCGTCCGGATCGGCCTCGTACAGGCGAATACCGGTCTCCGAGGTGAAGTCGTCGATCCGGCGCAGCTCCCGCACGTCGGCGCGGTTCATGATCAGGACGTCGACACCGGGCTTGAAGTCGAGGACCTCGTCCACGCCGATCGGGCGGCGGAAGTCGAACCGGTCGGCCCCGGCGCCGCCCCTGTACGTATCGTCGCCCTTGCCGCCGACGAGCAGGTCGCGACCGCGTCCGCCGATCAGGGCGTCGTTCCCGCCGGCGCCCATCAACCGGTCGTTTCCGGCGCCGCCGTCGAGCGTATCGGCGCCACCCTTGCCGAGCAGGACGTCGCGGCCACCCCCGCCGCCAAGCCAATCGTCGCCCCCTCCGCCGTTGAGCAGATCGTTGCCGCCCTGGCCCTCCAGCGTGTCGGCGCCGCCCTGTCCGAAGAGGCGGTCGTTGCCGCGCCCGCCGCCGAGCCAGTCGGACCCGCCCTGCCCGAATAACCGATCGGCGCCGTTCTCGCCGAGCGCGACGTCGCCCCCGCCGCCGCCACGAAAGACATCGTTCCCGCTGCCGAGGGCAACCGCGTCCCAGGCGCCCGAGCCCTTCACGCGGTCCGCCGCGCCTCCGTAGGTCGCGGCCTCGACCTCGTACTGGACGATGACGTCGGAGGCGATGCTGCCGAGGACACCGGTGGGATTGGGGACACCGCTCACATAGGGCGTGGCGAGGCTGGTCGCGTCGACGTCCACGACGAAGCCATCCTCGATCTGCCGGTCGCGGAGGCCGCGAAGCTCGAGGGGCGCGCTCGTCTGGAAGAAGCGGTTGATGGTCGACCCGATGCCGGAGACCGTGAACCCCAACGGCCCGATCTCGAAATGGGTCACAACGACGGGATCGAACGCCGGCGCGCGCGCGCCCGCCTCGAAGCCGACGGCGGCCTGCACGTCGAGATTCGTGGTCGCGAAGCTGCCGAAGCCCGCGCCGTAGAGGTCGTATGTCGTCGCGGTCGCGAACGACGAGAGGCGGAACGTCGCGATCGCCTGTCCCGTCGGGGTGCCGAGACCGTCTCCAATGCCGGGCACGATGGCGGGCCCGTCATAGGAGACGACCTCATCCATCGTGAACGTGCTGTGCGCGGTCTCGACCACGCTCGACGCGACGCCGATGGTCACGAGCTTCGGCTTGCGCATGTCCGGGCCACCTCACCGGCGAACCGGGCCGGCTCGCGTTCGATCGGGATGAGCATCGCAGGCGCCGGATCACCCATCAAGACGGTGGCCCTGCAGCGATCCGCCCATCGGCGCGGTTCCGCCAGGAAGGCACGGGATTGCCCGGCGCCGCGCCGCCGGCCGGATCGGCCGTCTCCGCGGCCGGTCCCGACGAGCGCGGCGGCGCCCTCCACCGGGGCGATCCCGGTCCCATCGTCGACCTCGACCGACGCAGGCGGTGACGGCGAGCCGCGCCTCCCCGGCGGCCCGGGCGGCCGTCTTCTCGTGATCGACCTCGCGGGCCCGCGGCCGGGAGCGTGCGGGGCCTGCCGCGGACCATCTTCGTCCGGCCAACGAGCACCCGATCGGGTTCGCCGCTCCTGGGCCCCCCGGAGCCGTCTGCCCCGACCCAGCGCTCGTACGGCCCCATCTTGCCGGCGGGCGCATCGGCATGGTCCGATCGCGCAAGGCCATCCTGGGATCCCGATGGGAGAGCCAGCGGCCCCGCAACCGAGGCTAGGCGGCCCGCCATTCGTAGGAGCCCTCGGTGAGGTCCTCGATCAGGGACGCGGCCTGCGGCGACCAGCCCAACTCCTGCCGGGCGAGCGTCGCGTCGAGATCGAAGGTCATCGAGATCAGCAGCGCCATGAAGGGGTGCAATGCGGACTGCGCCGCCTCGAGATCGACCGGCTCGACGCGGGAGATGCCGGTGTTGCGCGCGACCGCCTCGGCCAGGACGCGTCCGGTGACGGTCCCGGCCGCGACGTTGTAGACGGTCCCCGTCCGGCCCTGGTCGAGCGCGGCCACGTAGGCGTCGGCCGCATCATCCACGTGCAAGCTCGACAGCCGGTTGGTCCCGCCCCCGACGATCCGGCTGACGCCGTCACGGCGGGCGGCCCCTATGAGGCTCGGCACGAACGGACCGCCGCCGTCGCCGTAGACGAGCACCGGCAGGCGCATGGCGATCAGGCGCGGGCCGTCCGGGGCGGCCGCGCGGACGCGGTCCTCCACGAAGCCGCGGATGCGCGGCGGGAAGTCGGCGCTGACGGGCTGCGTCGTCGAGCGCAGGCGAGGGGCCGGTGTCGCCGAGGACGCCGGCGGCGGAGGTGGCGATCAGCGTGCCATCGGGGCGCAGGGCCCGCAGCATGGCGTCGAGCGCTCCCTGCTCGGTGGCGACCGCGTCCGCGAAGTCCTCGGCATGACCGAAGGCGGTGTGGATCGTGGCGTCGGCATCGCGCACGGCCTGGGTCCAGTCCTGCGGGCGCGCGAGATCTCCGATCCTCTCGTGGAGTCCTTTGGGGGCGGACCCCTCGTTGCGGACGAGGCCCGTGACCTCATGGCCCTGGGCAAGCAGTCGGGTGGCGATGCGCGAGCCGAGATAGCCGGACGCGCCGGTGAGGAAGATGTGCATGGCGAGGATCCTTCCGACGAGGTGTCCCGGACCATCTGCGCCAGGCGCCTACCCATCTCCAATGCAGGCTGCTACGCGTTCTCATGCACCAGGCGAATGATCACCCGCCCGACCATTCCCGGCTGCCCCGCCGCCTCGACTTGAACCTCCTCGTCGTCTTCGAGGCCGTCTGGCAGGAGCGCCACGTCGCCCGGGCCGCCGCCCGGCTGGCGCTGTCGCAACCCGCGACGAGCCACGCGCTCGCGCGCCTGCGCCGCGTCGTCGGCGACCCGCTCTTCGAGCGCGCGCCGGGCGGCGTGCGCCCGACCCTGCGCGCCGAGGCGATGTGGCCGGCGGTGGACGCCGCGCTCGGCAATGCCCGCACGGCGCTGTCGAACGGGTTCGATCCCACCCGCCTCGGCCGCCGCCTCGTCCTCGGCATGACGGCCAACGTCGCCTTCACGCTGCTGCCGCGTCTGATCGAACGGGTCCGCGCCGAGGCGCCCGACCTCGACGTCGCGATCCGCCCCATCGACCGGGTGAGCGCGCCCGAACGCCTCGCCAGGGGGCAGGTGGACGCGGTCGCGGGCCTCTGGGAGGGCGCGCTGCCCGCGGGCCTGGTCCGGCACGCGCTCTACCGCGATCCGCTCGTGTTCGCGGCCCGCGCGAACCACCCGGTCTGGGCACCGGCGGCCGGGCCCGTGTCGCCCGCCGTCCTGTCGCGCTGGCCCCATGTCCTCGTCACGCCGTCGGGCGAGATCGCCGGCCCCGTCGACCGGATGCTGGCGCGGCACGGCCTGACCCGGCGCGTGGCACTTGCGGTGCCAGACTACCGCCTGGCGCTCGACGCCCTCGCCGCGTCGGACCTCGTGGCGGTGCTGGGCGAAGGCGCGGCCATCCGCGCCGGCGACACGGTCCGCCGCGCGGCGCTGGCCGAGCCGGTCCCGGACGTGGCCGTCGATCTGATCGCGTCAGCCAGCGCAGGCCCTCTCGCGGGATGGCTCGCGGGCCTGCTGCGGTCGATCTGATGGTTCGGGGATGCGATCGGGGCTCGATGGGAAGCGCCATCGGGCGTGTGACCTCGGACGATCCTCTCGGTCCGGCTCCACGGTCGCCGACCGGCACGGGGGGCCCGCGCCCGAGCCGGAACGCGCGTCCGCTTGGCGGCGCGCGATCTCGGCTCCCGGCCGCCCGCCGCCCGAAGGGCTCGGTCCGCATCGGGGCCGCCGCGCATGAGGTGGGATTATCAACGGATGCGGTCGCATCGGGCCACCGCGGGGGATTGTAGACCGCCGCGGCGGCCGCGATGGGCGCGCGATGATCCCGACGCTCCTGGACACCCCGCCCGCGCGGCTGGCCCATGTGGCGGCGCACGGGCTTCCAGACCGCCTTCTCGATCACCAGCCCGGGGGCAAGGAACGGGCGCCGCCCGTCCGGGCGACCCGCGAAATCACCCCGGCGGAAGGACCATCCCGATGACCCGGCCGATCCTCGCCACGCTCCGGCCCGGCGCCACCTTCGCCTCCCCGCCGCCCGGGGTGGACGCGATTCGCCGCACTGCCCGCCCGAGTGGACCGGCTGGGCGGCATGATCGCTTTTGTCACGGAGGCGACCGTCGTCGAGATGCGGCTCGACACCAAGCCACCAGGCCAAGGGCTAGCGCAGCAAGGCGCGAAATCGCCATAGGTGAGCCCGCGTGGCTGTCGGCGCGCGAATGCGAAGGCCCCGCGAATGTCCGCTGGGGTCCCGCCCGGAGCCGACGACGCGAGGCTTCCGAGACGCCTCGGGGAGACGGGTAGGCCCAGCCCGCCCACGACGACGTCCGCCCACATCGGTTGGCGGCGCAGGGCGACCCGCGGAAAGGGAGTTTCGAGCGCAGGTCGTGCCCGCCGCGGCGCAGGCGGTCCGCACGCCGGCGCTCGCGGATGAAGCCGGCGAGGAGCGCCCTGGCCTTCGTGGGGCCGGTGAAGCTCGGCCGGCATTCGGCGTAGCCTCGCGCGCCGGACGATCTCGCGCGCCCCGCGGGGAACGGCACGGGACGTCGACGCGGGGACCGGGCGCGGTGCCCCCTCGCCGCGATCGTCGAAGGACTTGGCTGGCGATCCGGCGTGCGCGGCCCGCCCATGCGCCCCTCCTCACCGGTGATCCGCTCGACCACGGTGCGGAACGCATCGTGGGCGTGTCGCGGGCGGAGCAAGGCGCGCCGCCGGGCTCCTGCCGGCCGGTCGACAGCGCGATCGGAATCGGCCCCGGCTCAGGCGAAGGAGCCGCGGGACCTCGGCGCCACGGGCACGCCTTG
The DNA here is from genome assembly GCA_963832275.1 of uncultured Alphaproteobacteria bacterium. Taxonomy (GTDB): domain Bacteria; phylum Pseudomonadota; class Alphaproteobacteria; order Rhodobacterales; family Rhodobacteraceae; genus Hasllibacter. The sequence continues at coordinate 1,166,232 of CAWHTQ010000019.1, read as the reverse complement.
GGGGAATCACCGATCTCGCCCGGCGGCCGTCCGCGCCCCTTGTCGCGGAAGCGGTGACGGGGGTCCGGGTCGGTCTGCCATCGGCCTGTCGCGAGCATGTGGCGCCGGTGGAGGTGGTAGACCCGTCAGGCCCGGTGCCCAGGTCCCTTCGCGGCCCGAAATCGGTTGCGCAGGCATGGGCGACCTGTCCGGCATCGTCCCCTTGCCGTGCCGGGACACGGGACCTGTCGAGATCGCGAGCGGACCGGCAAGTTGGCGGGGCCGCGCCTCGAAAGGCCATGGACCTCGGCGGAACCCTGGAAGGGTCGTGAACGGCGGCAGCGGACCGAGACCTTAGGCGCGGCGGGCCGCTTCGCTCACCGGGGGACAGGATCGGGCGCGGGGCCACTGGGTCTTCGCCGAAGGCCCGGATCGTGGGGTCCCATCCCGGTCCGGCTCCTCATGGGGCGCCCAATGGCGCCCCGGCCAGGCCGCATCGATAAAGGCGCGGCGCCTCGATGGCCGGTCGAACCGGGCCGCGCTCCCTATCGCCCCATGCTATGGGGCCATGTCCCTCGCCGGATCGGGAAGGCGGCGCGCCCGACCCGAACTGCCGCTGGCCGTCGCAGGTGCGCGCGCGACGTTGGCCGCGCCGCGGGCGTCTTGCGGGAGGGCCGCGCTCCCGTCGATCCGGCCCGCCCTACCGCATGCGGTTAGGGCGGGCCTACGGGGCCCAATGCGCGTCCTGGCCATCTCGGACGGCTCGGCGCACGCCGAAGGTCGCCCGCGCAGGGAGCTTCCCGGCCTCGGGCGCCGCACCGGCGATCCGTCCGGCCCTTCTGGCTCGACGCGGTGCGCCGCGCGGGACGGTCCCGACGCCGCCCGCGGGACCTTGCCGGTTTTCCTGACGGGGCCGGGCGGGCCGTGGAGACCGCCCACATACGATGGGATTTCGGCGTACCTGCGACCCGCGACGCGGTCTCGATCCTGCGGGGCTCGCCCCGGCTAGAGGAAATCCGGCAGGACCTCCGCCCCGCACCCTGACGAAAGCGGGACCTCGTCCTCGGCGCCGCGCCGGAGCCTCCGGTGCCCCCGCCCGGGAGCTACGACGCCTCGATCTACGTCAACGAATCGCCCGCGGCGGCCCGGAGCCTCGGCCTGGGCGTCCCCGACACGACTGTCATCGCGGGTTTCACGACCCTCTAGGACGGAGCGATACGCCCTAAGCCCCAGAGGGTCTGGCGCGGTCTGTCGTCCCGCCGCGGATCTACCCGGGGGCGGGTCGGGACGAGGAGTAGGGCCGCACCGTCGTGGACGCCTGCGGCACCGCCTATGACGACTGGCGATCGATGGACGCGCTCGAACGCGCCCCGATCTCCGGCGAGGTCTGCGGCGCCGAATTGGGGCTCGGCCGCCGGGACGACCGCGTCTCCAATGGCGTCTTCGACCCGATTCTCGCGATCCTGTCGGGCGCCGCGGAGGTTACCCTGGCGGGCTTCTCGCTCGGCGAGGGGCACAGCTACGCGCCATCTGCCACGACCGGGCGCCGTATCGGGGGGCCGGGCGTTCCTGGAGATCGCCTGCCGTCGGGGCCGCATCCTGAAGACGACCGTCGCGGCGGTCGCCACGGAGTTCGCGATCCCGACGGAGCCGGTGGAGCCAAGCGGCGGCACGCCGCAGCGCGCCAAGCGCCGACCCCGACGGGCCGAGCCCTCGGGGTCAGGCTCGCCGGCGACCACTCGGGGCACCAATACGGTGCGGTGGCGGCCTTCCATGCCATTCGGACCCAGATCGAGGGCGCGTCGACCGTCGTCGGCAAGCAGGAGTTCGACCTGCTCGTCGTGAACGGCGAGGGCTCCCCGCATCACGGGAGACCGGGCTGCCGCAAGAAGATCGAGCTCATCAGGTCGGCGCTGGACGACGGCAGGAGGGCGATGATCATGAACACGGTCTGGCAGGACAACGTCGAGGCGTTCGCGCACGTCCTCAAGCGCTGCGAGCGCGTGACGCCTCGGGAGGTGCTGTCAGGGAGGGCGTGTCCGATCAGGGGGTCCGGGCGGACGGTGCGATCGGCCAGTCGATCCAGGCCGCCCCGGACCCGGACGCCGATCATGTGGAATCCGGGGCGAGCCGGAATTCACCGACCTCTAGGTGCGGGAGTTCGAGGCGTTCGGGATCCTGAACGGCAAATGGGCGGGGCGATCGCGCTATGTCGACATGGCGGGGACGATCTGGTCCGCCCTGATCCGGTCCCTGCGGAACGCCTCGGTGCCCGTCACCGGTCGGCATCACGCGGTCCACGCCGCAGGCCGCGCGCGAACGCCGTTCCTCGTCATGCCCGGCAACACGCACAAGTCCGAAGGGCTGATCAAGACCTCGGACAGGACCGTCCCGGCGTATCGCAGCCAGCCAGGGACAAGGGCCGCGTCGAAGGACGGCGCCTTCCCCGACCCGGCCTACGCGCGCCCCTTCGATTGGATGGAGCGCCAGCGGCCGTGGCGCGTCGAGGCGCCGGACGCGTCCTAGAGCGACACGCGGGCATCGAGGCATCGGGGCAGCCTTCCGGCCGGCGCCGTCGTACGCCCGGCGTTCCTCGGCGCCACTTACAGACCCAAGGGATCCCGGTCTCTATTGAAGCACGCACCTGACACCCGGTGGACCGGGCGGACGCGCGTCGCCATGGGCCGCAAACCGGCGGCACGCCCCTCGCCGAACCTCCGAATGCGGAACGTACCGTCGCGGCCGCCGCGCGGCTACCGAACGGCCGATCCATCGTTCGTGCCCGCCTGCAGAAAGGCCGCGCCGCCTCAGGAGACTTTTCCGGCCGTAGGTCGCGCCGCACTCTCGGTGCGTTTGCGACCTGAGGCCGGACCGTCCAATAGCAGCGCGACCCCGGCCGCCCTTCCGACCCGGTTTCGGGTAGACTCGACTTGGACGAGCCAACATGGTGCGCCGATTCTCGATGGGCCGCGCAGACGCGGTATCCGACGAACACAGAACTTGGATGAAACGGAATGGATCAAGCCGCCTTCAAGTCGTCGCACTCGATCGCGACGGACGACTTTGGCAAGCTGCGCGATCCTGATGCCGAGAACAGTTCCAATTGCGAAGTGGGCTTTAGATGCGTGACAAATTGAAGTCATTGGTTCGGACATCCGCGTCGACCTTCGGCGTCAAGCTGATGCGGAACAACGATTTCGCGATCACCTGGCATTTCGATCATATGGCCGTCAGGCGCGCCCTGCGGGCGTCGACGCCCACGATGATCGTCGATGTCGGTGGCAATGCCGGCCAATTCCATCGGTTCATGCGCCAACTGGGTTATGACGGTCCGATCGCGACCTTCGAGCCGGTCCCCGAGATGATCGAGAAGATGAAGCGGCAGGCCGACGATCCGAATTGGCACATCTTCGGCTGCGCCTTGGGCGCGACCGAAGGGACGAGCCAGTTCAACGTCATGGAGGGGAGCGACTTCTCGTCCTTCCTCGAGCCCTCGCGCGCCGACGGCGGGCTCGCCGGGAACAAGGTGGCCCGCCGCATCGACGTCCAGGTGAGGACCTTGGAGTCCTGCGCGGAGGATCTGGCCGGGATCGGGGACCGCTCGCGCATATTCCTGAAGATCGACACGCAGGGATTCGACCTCGAGGTATTTCGAGGCGCCGGCGCGCTGCTGCCCAGTATCGTGGGCATCATGACCGAGCTGCCGGTGCAGCAGATCTACGACGGCATGCCCGATTGGCTCGACTGTCTCGCCGAGTATCGGACGGCGGGTTTCCTGCCGACCCACTTCTCGCCGGTGAGCATCGAGAGGGACCGGGCCGTGGAGTTCGACTGCATCATGCTGCGGGACCTCGAGCCGGCGCTGCCCCGCGGGGATCGGCCGCCGGCGCCGGCAGCGGGTCCCTAGGCGGACGAGCGGCCGGCAGGGGCGGGCGCGACCTCTGGAGGCGCGAGATGTCAGGACGCCAGCCCACGATCGCGGCCCGCCGCCAGCGCCATGTCGCGGCTGGCGAACGCCGCACCGTCCGAGGGAATGCCGGGCGCCTCCCAGGTCCGAGCGTCCGGAGACGGGGGCCGTTCGGCCGCATCGCGGCGCCCGCAGGGGCCAACTTGGCGTCGCATTCGCCCGACATCGCCCCCGGCGAGCCGCGCGCGAGAGAAATCGACGGCAGCGCCCGAGGACAGGATGGCTCCATCCCGATCCGGTCGGAAGACCGGAGTGGAACGACAGAAGGCCCGATTGCGACGTCGTGATCGCCGCCGTCATCCCTGCGATCCATCCGCGACCGGGCCCGGCCGCTCCGAATGCGCCCGGCGGCGCCCGGGGGCCTCGGCATCCGGGGGGGACCGCGCTCTCGGGCGTCCACTCGAGCGGCCGCGACGCCTGCGGCGGTTGACTCGCCCCGAGCCGCCATATCCTGTCGCGCCTCTCGCATTCGGAGGGGCCGCCCAGTGACGATGCTCGCCCGCCTGTCGAACGCCTTGGTGGCGCGCCGGAGGCCCGGTTTCGACCGGATTGCGCCGGCCGATGCCGGGCGGGCCGAGGGTGGCGTCGCTTTCTTCATGCCGGTCTTCCGCGATGCCGAGGTCGCCGGCCGCGCCCTCGAACGGCTGCGCGCGGCCTATCCCGAGGCGCGGGTCACGGTCCTGTCCGACGGCGATGACGCCTTCCCCGGCGCGTCGATCGCCGAGCGGTTCGACGTGACCTACGAGCTCGGCGCGAATCTCTACGGCCTCGATCACGGGGGGGCGATGATCGTGCGGATGCTCGACCGGCTGCTGGACGGGCCCGAGCGGCTGCTCGTGCGGCTCGACAGCGACGCGCGCGTCGACCGCCCCTTCGCCCTCGCCCCGCGGGAGGACGGGCTCTACGGATCGATCGGCGCCCGCTCCGGCGCGATCCAGGGGGGCGCGATCCTCCTGACGCGCGGCGCGGCGCAGCGGCTCCGGGACGCGCGAGTCTTCGAACGCGGCGACATCCGCTCCGACCCGGCCGGAACCTGGGGCCGCTACTGCACCGAGGACAGCCTGGCGCGGAAGTTGCGCGACGGACGCATCGCCTACGACAAGGTGCTGCACTGGGGCTGCGTGGAGTGCGGCGTGCCCGTGCGCGCCCATCCCGAGATCTTCTCGGTCTGGAAGCCCTTCGAGGGCGCGCGCGCCGGCCTCGCGAACGCGGACGGGCGCGCCGCCGTCGTCCACCCCGACAAGATGGACGGGACGCTTCCCGTCCCCGGGTCCGCCCCGTGAAGGGCATGCGTCTGCTGATCACCGGAGTCGCCGGCTTCGTCGGCCATGCCTGCGCGGGGGCCGCCCTGGACGCCGGCGCCGAGGTGACCGGCGTCGACGATCTCGGCGAACTCTACTACCCGCGCGCGCTCAAGGAGATGCGCCTGCGGACGCTGGAGGGTCGCGACGGCTTCGCCTTCGAGCGGCTGGACATCGCGGATGCCGAAGCCCTGGCGTCGCTGGTCGCGCGCATGCGGCCGACCCACGTCCTGCACCTCGCCGCGCACGCCGCCGTCCTTCCGTCCTTCGAACGGCCCTTCGAGTACATGTCCGCGAACGTCATGGGCACGCAGGCCGTGTTCGAGGCCGCCCGCCGCGCCGATCCGGCGCCCGGGATCGTCTACGCCTCGACCTCCTCGGTCTACGGGCGCAGCGACGGCACCCCGTTCCGCGAGGACATGCCGACCGACCGGCCGATCTCGGTCTACGGCGCGTCCAAGGTCGCCTGCGAGGCGATGGCGCAGATCTACGCCGACCGCTACGGGCTGGCGGTGACCGGCCTGCGCCTCTTCAAGGTCTACGGTCCCTGGGCGCGGCCCGACACGGTCTTCTACGCCTTCACCGACCGGATCTGGCGCGGCGCGCCGATCGAGCTGCGCAATCACGGCCGGATCAGCCATTCCTTCACCTATATCGGCGACGTCGTGGACGGCGTGCTCTCGGCCCTGGCGCGCCTGCGCCCGCTGGAGGCCGGGTCGCGCCATCCGGTCTACAATCTCGGCAATCCGTCGAGCGAGCGGCTCGACCGCTGCGTCGACCTCATCGAGGCGGCGCTCGGCAGGACAGCCGACAGACGCTATGTCGACCTGCCGGCCGGCGACCGGTCCTATTCGTGCGCGGACGTCTCCCTGGCAGCCGACGCGCTGGGCTACAGACCCCGGACCTCCGTCGACGAGGGCCTGCCTGCCTTCGCGCGCTGGTATCGCGAGACCATCGCCGGCGAGGCGTCGCCGAAGAGGGGCGCGGCCCACCCGGCCGGGTGATCGCTTGCGGCGGGGTGCGGCCGCGCGCTCCCGGACGGTCAGGAGACCGCGTCGACCTCCGCGCGGTCGCGCCGCGTGAGGTGCTGGCGCCGATCCATCTCGAAGGTCGCGAGCACTTCGGCCGAGCGCCCGGGCCCGGCCACGTATCCCGCCATCTGACCGGCCGCGTCGAGCGACAGGCCGAGGAGCAGCGGCCCCCAGATGCGCGGCCGCAGATGTGCGCGTGCGCCGCCCGAGAAGTATTCACGGCGGAAGCGCACGAGCCGTAGGACCGGGATCGCGGGGCCGAGGCCGAAATAGGCCAGCCGCTTGAGCCACGACCAGTTCCCTTCGCGCTGGCGCGTCGCGGCGTAGAGCCGGCCCGCGTTGAAGCGCAGCTCCGCCGTCGAGCTCAGGCGCGAAGGGTTGAGATGCGCGACCCGCGCGTCCGCCGTGAAACCGAAGCGCTCCCCCCGCCGGGCGAGCGCGTTGGGCAGCTCTCCGCCGCGCGCGAACGCGTCCCCGAGGGCCTCGCCATAGGGCACGAGATGTCGCTTCTTGTAGCCGACATTGTGGCCCGGCAGGGCGCGAACGTCCCGCGATGGCTCGGGCTCCGTCGAAGGGCCGTAGGCGATGAGGAGGTTCACCCAACTCAGCGCCCCGCGCGGATTCGCGTTGAGCATGGCCGATCCGACGACGGCAAGGTCCTCGTCGCGATGGGCGTTCACCATCGCCTCGGCCCAGCCCGGCTCGGGGAAGGCGTGGTCCTCCAGGATGGCGACGATCTCGGACGCGGCCTCGAGGGCGCCGATGGCCGCGCCGCGGTCGACGTTCTCGATCGGCCCCACCGGCAGGACGACCTGCCGCGCGAAGCCGCCCAGCTCGCCCTCGGCCGCGTCCGAGACCGCCTCCAGGCTCGGCGCCACCAGGATCAGCTCCAGCCGGTCCGCGATGGTCTGCGCGCGCAGGTGCGCCACGACGCGCCGGGCGTTGGCGAAGTCGGTGGGGGTGACGAGGACGACCGTGATCGCGGGCGGGGCGCCCGTGCCGGCCCCGGTCTCGGGCGTCGCCGGTTCGCTCATGTCATGGGCCTCTCGTGCCGCGTCCTGTGGAGTCGGCATCTGTCGGGACAAGGCGGCCTTGTCCATGCGCGGCCGGCCCGCGATCGAGCGCCGACAGGAAGTCGTGCAGCCGGCGCGCGCGCGCGGGCCAGGCCGCCCCGGCGGCCCGCGCGCGCGCGGCGTCGGCCTGAAGCTGGGCGCGCGCGGGATCGGCGAGGAGGGCGCCGATCCCGCGCGCCAGGGCCTCGGGCGCGCCGGGCTCCACGAGCGTCGCGTCGCGTCCATCGGTGAGCATGGACGCGAGCGAGGGCACGCGCGTGCCCACGATGGGCGTCCCGCAGGCCATCATCTCCATCACCTTGAGCGGGCTCGTGTAGCTCTCGGCGATGCGGCTCTCGCCGGCCGGGAGAGGGCACACGCCCACGCGCGCGCGCACGAACCACGCCCGCACCGCCTCGGGCGGCACGAAGCCGGGAAGGTGTACGCGGGCCGAGACGTCGTGCTGCTCGGCCTGCGCGCGGGCCAGCTCCCGCTCCGCGTCACCGCCGCCCAGGAGCCAGAGCTGCCGGCCGGGCAGGTGCGCCATCGCCGCGATCAGGTCGGGCACGCCCTTCCGCCGCGCCAGCTTGCCCGCATAGAGCACGTCGATGTCGCGCTCGGCGACCGGCGGGACGCGCGGCGGCGGCGGCGCGGTGCCGCTCGGGAGCACGAGCATGGGCGCGCGCGGCGCGAAGGCACCCCGCAGCGCCGACTCGACCCCCGGAGTGAGCGCGACGATCCCATCCGCGCGGCGCACGGCCCGGCGCTCGGCGAGGTAGGTCCGGACGGCGCGTAGCGCGCGCCGCGGCGCGGAGAGGGCTGGCTCCCCTTCCCAACGCCCGGCCTCCGCGTAGGAGAGCCGGTGCGCCTCGTAGACGTGCCGGCGCGCGCCGCGCGCGCGCCCCAGCCGCCCGAAGAGCGCGATGCCGGGCTCGCCCCTGGACATGACCACGTCGAGCGCCCCGTCCGCGTCCCCGCGCGCGCGCAGGGCCTCCGGCACGGGCCGGGCGCCGGGGTCGAAGGAGAGCGCGAGCCGCGGATGCGGCGTCAGCCCGTAGAAGCGCAGCACCGCCTCGGCGTCCGCGGCGCGGAGGGCGCCGAGATGGACGGTCACCTCGGCCCCGAGATCGGCCAGCGCCCGGCAGGTTGACAGGATCTGGATCGGCGCGGCCAGCTGGCTCGGCACCGGCACGGGATAGACATAGGCGATGCGCATCAGATCGGCCGCGCCGCAACGGCCTCTGCGCCGCGGCGGGCGTAGCGCGGCAATGCAGTCAAGCGCTCGTAGAGCTCGACGAAACCGTCCGTCCGGGCGCGCTCGCTGAAGGTCGACAGCGCGCGCTCGCGACCGGCGGCGCCAAGCCGCTCGGACAACGCGCGGTCCGCGAGGAGGGTCTCCAGCCGCTCCGCGAGGGGGCCGGCCGCGCCGGGAGGGACGAGATGGCCGGTCCGCCCGTCCGCCACCGTGTCGCGCATCCCGCCGGCCTCGCTGGCGATGACCGCGGTCCCGCGCATCATCGCCTCGGTGACGACGTTGCCGAACGGCTCGGGCCAGAGGCCGGGGACGCACTGGACCCAGGCCGCCCCGAGCGCGTCCTCCATGACCTCGCGCGGCAGATGCCCGAGGAAGCGGACCGCCGGACCGATCCCCAGTCCGTCCGCCTGACGCCGCAGCGCTGGCTCCTCGGGCCCTTGCCCGGCGATCAGCAACCGGGCCCCCGGGACGCGCCGGAGTGCCGCGGCGAAGGCGGCGAGGAGCACGTGGACCCCCTTCTCCCGCACCAGCCGCCCGGCATAGGCGGCCGTGGGCGCACCGGAAAGAGGCGGGCGCGCGGGGCGCTCGGCGACGCCGTTGTAGATGATCGAGACAGGCGAGAGCCCCTCGGCCGAAAGGATGCCCGCCATCTCCTCGCTGAGGGCCGCGACATGGTCGATCGCCCCCCGCCAGCGCCGGAAGAGGGCGATCTGGGCCATCAACACGGCCCAGGTCTGCGGCGTCACGCAGGAGTGCGCCAGGCAGGGCCGGCCGGCGCGCTCGTCGCAGGTTCGCCCCGAGGGCAGCACCTTCGTCCCCTTGGGGCAGACGGCCTTGTACATCGAGGTCTGATAGACGACCGGCAGGTCCCGCAGGAGCGGCAGCACGAGCGGCGAGAGCTGCCACAGGAAGAGCCGCAGATGCACCACGTCCGGCCGGAACTCCGCCAGGACCCGTCGCAGCGCAAGGTAGGCGGAGGGATTGGCCGTCTGGGTCAGGACCTGGAACCGTTCGCTGCTCGTCCCGAAGCAGCGGTAATCGGCGAGGAACGGGCTCCCCGGCACGGTCGTGGCCGTGCTGGCGAACAGGCGCGCGTCGTGGCCCCGCGCGCGCAGGTCATCGCGCAGGCTCAGGATCTGGTACTCGGCCCCGCCGGTCGCGGTCCCCTTGTCATGCAGGAGAAGGATCCTCATCCGCCTCCACCCTCTGGGTCCGGCCCGACCGAGCGGCGCGCTCCGCCGCCACGACGACGCGCAGGCTCTCGAACCCGTCGTCGAGGTCGGGGGCGACGTCGGACAGGGAGGGGCCGCCAGGCGCCGCCGCCTCCACGAAGGTCGCGAGGCCGTCCCGGAACGGCTGATCGTAGTCGGGTCCGTAACGCAGCAGGCGCGGGTCGAGCGCCCGGCGCAGCCGCGCCCCGGCGGCGCCCGGGGGCGGGCGCAGGTGGACGTCGGGCGCCCGCATCCGGTCCATGACGAGCGTGCCGCCCTCGCACAGGAGTTCGATCCGATTTTCCTCCGGCCCGCTCATCGCGAAGAAGGACTGCACCGGCACACCCGAGGCGGTGACCATCTGCACCGCGGCCCGGTCGTCCTCGTGGTGCACGCTCGAGATCGTGGCCGACACCTCCGCGACGGGGCTCGCGAGCAGGGTGCGCAGCAGGTCGACGTGGTGGGAGGCCAGGTCGAGGAGCACGCCGCCGCCGCCCGCGCGCGTCCGCTTCCAGGCGGGAAGCTCGCGCAGGCCGGTGGTGAAGGTCGTGCGCACCCCCAGCACCGGCCCCGCCCCCCCCGCCGCCAAGGCATCGCGCAGCGCCTTGAACTCCCTTGCGAAGCGGAAGCTGAAGCCGGTCATCCCCGGCCGGCCGGACGCGCGCCAGGCCTCCAGGATCGCGCGCCCCTCCTCCAGGGAGGTGGCGATCGGCTTCTCGAGATAGACCGCGAGCCCGGCCTCGAAGGCGGCCACGGCCGCGGCGGCATGGAGCGGCGTCGGCAGGCAGATCACGACCGCGTCCAGGGTCTCGGCGCTCAGCATCGCGCCGAGGTCGGGATGGAGCCGAGCGTCCGGCGCCGCCTCGGCCGCGGCGGCCGCGGCCTGCGGATCGGGCTCGGCGATCGCCACCAGCTCGGCGCCCGGAAGGCGGCGCAGGATCGCCAGGTGCTTGAGGCGGGCGATCCGCCCGCAGCCGGCGAGGCCGATCCGCGTCATCGCCTGTCCGCCCCGGCCCGGCGCGCCGACCGGCCGGCGCCGAGGTATCCCTGCCACTCTCCGAACGACCAGGCGGCCATCGTCATCAGGACCAGCGGCGCCGCCTTGACGAACTCCCCGACATAGGTGCCTGCCCGCACCGTGCTCCGCCCCGCCCGCGCGAAGAGGAGGAATGGCAGCGCGGGCGCCGTCAGCAGGTGCGCCCAGCGCCGCCCCCGGGACATGCCGAGCTCGGCCGCGCGCACCGTGCCGAAGTTGCGCCCGTGGCTGCGCGCGTGGCCGACGAGCCGCGCGACGCCGGTCGGGTTGAGATGCGAGATCCGGATCTCCGGGACGAACCGCGGCAGGTGCCCGTCGCGTGCCATCGCCCAGTGGAGCGCCGAGTCGGAGCAATACGTGCCCTCGATGAAGGGACCATAGCGCACGAACGCCCATCTCTTGAGCGACAGGACGCATCCGGGAATCTCGCCGACCTCGCCCTCCGGCATGCCGGGCTGCCAGGCCGCGAACTCGGAGAAGTAATAGGCCCAGCCGCTGTAGTCGCCAGGATTGCCATTGTCGACGACCCCGCCGATCAGGGGGGCGGCGTGCCGCTCGTGGGCGGACAGGATCGCCTCGGCCCAGTCCGGGGCCGCCACGCAATCCGCGTCGAGGAAGGCGATGATCTCGCCGGCCGCCGCCTGGATGCCGATATTGCGCGCGTCCCCGCAATACTTGCGGTCCTCGAAGGTCAGGAGCGTCACCTCGGGGAACCGCTCGCGCACGATCCGGGCGGTCGCGTCGGTCCCGCTGTCCACGAGCAGGATCTCGAACGGGTCCCGAAGGGTCTGCGCGCGCAGGGACTCGAGGCAGCGCGCCACCGTCCCCTCGGCGCCATAGGTGGTGATGATCACCGAGAGGCGCTCGGATCGGTCCATCGCTCTTCTCCGCATTCGAGGCCTGGGGGCCGCTGGCCTGCGCCGCGGCGATGCCGCCCTTTAGGCGCGCCGCCCGGAACATGCACCCCGGTGGGGAAGATTCTTCCCCTTCGGGGTAGAGCCCGGCGGCCCGAACGCCTATCCTGAAGGCGGTCCTCGGGCCGAGTCCCCGAGCACCTGGACAGGTTCAGCATGCCCCGTCTCTACGACAGCCGAAAGCGCATCCTCGTGACGGGGGGGGCCGGGTTCATCGGATCGCACCTCATCGACCGGCTCCTGGACCAGGGCAACGAGGTGCTTTGCGCCGACAACCTCTTCACCGGCACCAAACGCAACATCGACCACCTCCAAGGGGCGGCGCGCTTCGAGTTCCTGCGCCACGACGTGACCTTCCCCCTCCACGTCGAGGTGGACGAGATCTACAACCTCGCCTGCCCCGCCTCGCCCGTCCATTACCAGCACGACCCCGTGCAGACGACGAAGACCTCCGTGCACGGCGCGATCAACGTGCTGGGGCTCGCCAAGCGGCTGGGCTGCAAGGTCCTCCAGGCCTCGACCTCGGAGGTGTACGGCGATCCGGAGGTCCATCCCCAGCCCGAAAGCTACTGGGGCCGCGTCAATCCGATCGGGACCCGCTCGTGCTACGACGAGGGCAAGCGCTGTGCGGAGACGCTCTTCTTCGATTACCACCGCCAGCACGGTGTCGCGATCAAGATCGCCCGCATCTTCAACACCTACGGGCCGCGCATGCACCATGCAGATGGGCGCGTGGTCTCGAACTTCCTGGTGCAGGGGCTGCGCCACGAGCCGATCACCCTCTACGGCGACGGCGGCCAGAGCCGCTCCTTCTGCTACGTGGACGATCTCGTGGGCGGCCTGATCGCCCTCATGGAGACCGGCGCGGAGGTGACCGGCCCGGTCAACCTCGGCAACCCCGAGGAGTTCACCATGGCCGAGCTGGCCGAGCGCATCGTCGCGCTCACCGGCTCGCGCGCCGGGATCGTGCGGCGGCCCCTGCCCCAGGACGATCCCCGTCAGCGCCGGCCCGATATCGCGCTCGCCGGGGAAGTGCTGGGATGGTCGCCGAAGGTGCCGCTGGCCGAGGGGCTCGTGCCGACGATGGGCTTCATGCGCGCGCGCCTCGCGGAGATCGCGGGCGCATGACCGACGCGCCCGCCCTCTGCGTCGTCGTTCCGGCGCATCAGGCCGAGGGCGAGATCGGCGCGTGCATCGACGCGATCCTTGCGGCCGGCTTCGCGGCCGGCGAGGTCACCGTGGTCGACGACGGCTCGCGCGACGCGACCGGGGAGATCGCCCGCGCTCGGGGCGTGCGCGTCCTGCGCAACGAGGCCCCGCTGCGCCCGGCGCGCGCGCGCAACGCCGGGGTCGCCGCGACCGGGGCCGAGCTCATCGTCTTCGTCGACGCGGACGTGCTGATCGCGCCGGGCGCGCGCGCGCGGATCATCTCGTTCTTCGCCGATCGCCCCGATCACGTCGCGCTCTTCGGCTCGTACGACGCCGCGCCCCGCGCCCCGCGCCCGGTCAGCCGCTACCGGAACCTCCTGCATCATTGGGTCCACCAGACGAACGATCCCGAGGCGCAGACCTTCTGGACCGGCTTCGGCGCCGTGCGCCGGGCCGCCTATCTCGCCGCCGGCGGGCTCGATCCGCGATGGGAGGACATCGAGGACGTCGAGCTCGGCCTGCGCATGACCGCGGCCGGGGGCCGGATCCGGCTCGACCGCGACCTCCTGTGCAAGCACCTGAAGGACTGGACGCTCGCCTCGATGATGCGCACCGACCGGCTGGGCCGCGCGGTGCCCTGGACCCGATTGATGGCGGCCGGCCGGATGCGGGGGGGCGACCTGAACACGACCCTCCCGCGTCAGGTCTCCGCCGCCTGCGTGGCCGGCCTGGCGCCCGCTATCCTCCTGAGCCTGGCCTGGCCGCCCGCCCTCTGGCTCGCCGCGGCGCTCGCGACCGGGTTCACGCTCGTCAACCTGCGGTTCCTGATGTTCCTGGCGCGCGTCGGCGGCCCGCTCTTCGCGCTGCGTTCGCTCGGCTATCACGCGCTGCACACGCTGGCGGCCCTCGCAGGGTGGATTCAGGCCCGGCTCGGTCTGTTCCGCGCCCGCAGCCCGGCGCCGTGACGGGCCGGGCCGCCGGGCCCACCTGATCCCTGCGGCCGCGCCGGGCGCCGGCCGGGTCCTCCGGCGGCCGCCGGCGCCGCGGGCCGCAAGAGGGACCGGGGCGAGCCGGCGGACGGACGGGCCTGCGACTCGGCAGGCGCCCGGGGGGGGCTGTCCGGGGCCGGGCGGCGGCGCCGGCTCGATGACCGCTTTCAAAGCTCCGCCCGACATGACAGTCGAGGGCGGGCGGCGTTGCGCGTGGCGATATGCGGCCCGATCGAGGCAACCGCACGAGGCGTCATGGTTCGGACCTACCGGCAGATCCTCTCGGTCCTGTCGGGACGGGATCGACGGCGGTTCGCCTTCGTGATCGCCCTGATGCTGGCGGCCGGCGTCGCCGACGTGGTGGGCGTGGCCGCGATCATCCCCCTGCTCGCGGTGCTGGCCGATCCCGGCGTGATCGAGGGCTCGCCCCTCCTGGCGAGGGCCTACGCGCTGGGCGGCTTCACATCGGTGCGCGGCTTCCTCGGCACGCTGTGCGTCGCGGCGTTCGCCGTCCTGACGGTCGCCGTGGCGGTGCGCGTGGCCGCCAAGTACGCGGCCGCCCGGTTCACCCGGGGGGTCGTCCTGACGCTGTCGCAATCGCTCCTGACGAAATACCTGCGCAATCCGTACGAATGGCATCTCGGGCGCCATTCGTCCGACCTCGCCAAGAGCCTGCTCGCGGAGATCCAGGAGGTGGTGCAGGGCTCGGTCAAGCCGGCCATGCGCTTCGTCTCCGACGGGGTCGCCGCCGCGGCGATGGTGGCCTTCCTGTTCTACCTCGAGCCGGGCGGTGCGCTCCTCGTCGGGGGGCTCGTGGCGGGCAGCTTCGCGCTCGTGCAATCGCGCCTGCGACGCCTGCTGGAGCGCCTCGGCGAGGACCGCAGGCGTGCCACCAGGGAGCGATTCAAGATCATCCAGGAGTCGCTGACAGGCATCAAGGACGTCAAGATCCTCGACCTTGAGGACACCTACATCGATCGCTTCCACCACCCCTCCCGGCGGATCGCCCAGCATCAGGCGACGCTCGAGCTGGTGGCGGAGCTTCCGCGCTACCTGCTGGAGCTTCTCGCCTTCGGCGGGATGCTGATCTTCCTCTTCGTGCTGATCCTCATGTCGCAGGGAGACCTGGGCACGGTCCTACCGGTCTTCGGCGCGTTCACCCTGGCGGGGCTTCGGCTGCTGCCGGCGGTGCAGGTGCTGTTCCAGAGCAGCGCCAGGATGCGGTTCGGCCTTCCGGCGCTGGACGGGCTCCTGGCGGAACTGCGCGAGGCCACCGGTCCGGGCCTCGAGGGCGCGCGGGGCCACGCCCTGCCCTTGCACCGCGAGCTGGCCCTCGAGAACGTCCGCTACGCCTATCCGGGCGCCGCCGCGCCCATCCTCGACGGCGTCTCGCTTCGCATCCCGGCGCGCACGAGCTGCGGGTTCGTGGGGCCGACGGGGGCCGGCAAGACCACGATCCTCGACGTCATCCTCGGCCTCCTCTCACCCTCGGACGGCCGACTCACGGTCGACGGCATCCCGATCGACCGGACCAACCTGCGCGCCTGGCAGGGCTCGATCGGCTATGTCCAGCAATCCATCCACCTCATCGACGACACGATCGCGGCCAACATCGCCTATGGCGTTCCGACCGAGAAGATCGACCGCGAGGCCGCCCGGCGGGCGGCGCGACAAGCCAGCCTCCACGACTTCGTCGAGTCGCTTCCGGCCGGCTACGATACCGTCGTGGGCGAACGCGGCGCGCGGCTCTCGGGCGGGCAGCGCCAGCGCCTGGGCATCGCCCGCGCGCTCTATCGCGACCCCGAGGTGATCGTCTTCGACGAGGCGACCAGCGCGCTCGACACCGTCACCGAGCGGGCGGTCATGGAGGCCCTCGGCGCGCTCGGGGGAACGCGGACGGTCATCGTGGTCACGCATCGCCTGTCGACCGTGGCCGCCTGCGACAAGATCGCGGTGATCGTGGACGGCCGCGTCGACGCGGAGGGCACGTATGCCGATCTGGCGCGGAGCAATGCCACGTTCCGCACCCTCCTGGGCGATGCGGCGCCGAGCCCGGTGGCCGATTAGGCGGTCAGGACCCGCGCCCGCAGCGTGCGGCGATGAGCGCGCGCGCATCGCGGCCGATCGCCTGGACCGCGCCGCGCGCCGCGTCCGAGAGGCCGCGCAGCTCGTCGCTCCGCCGCGCGGCGCGGCCGAACGCGGCCACGAGCGCGTCCTCCTCCAGGGCCGAGACGTCGGCGGCGATGCCCCGTGCGCCGATGGCCGCGAAGTGCCGCGCGATCTTGTCCTCGGAGGAGGGCAGCAGGCAGCACGGCACCGCCCCTTCCGTCAGCGCCAGCACGAGGACGTGCAACCGGTCCGACACGACCAACGCGCAGCCCGCATAGGCGTCGCGCACGATCGCCTCCTGCGCCAGATGCGAACGCTCCTCTCCCCAGATGATCGCCGCGCATCCCAGCCGCGCGGCGAGCGCGCACGCGGGCGCGTCGTCGATCCTCACTTGCGAGATCGCGACGGGCTCCAATCCGGCCTCCTCGCAATAACGCGCCAGGGCCCGGACCCAGCCGTCCGGCGGCGCGGCGCGGCCCGCCCTCAGCGAGATGCCGAGCGTGCGCCGCGTCCCCCCAGCGCACCCCTGCGGCGGCAGCGCGAAGGCCCAGTCGGGCATGACCTCGCCACATCCGAACCAGTCGGCCGAGCCCGTGTCACGCCAGATCACGGAGTCCGCGAGGCGCGCGTGCAGGCGCATGATCGCCCGCTGGCGCAGGGTCGGCGGCGCCTGGATGCCGCCGCCGAGCCACAGGACCGCGCCCCCCGCCGCGCGCACCCGCGCCGCCCGCGCGGCCTTGCGGTGCCAGTCGCGGCCGAAGCGATGCGCGCCCTTGAAGGCGCCCGGCTTCTCCAGGAGAACGATCGGACCGCGCGCGACCTGTGCGCGCAGCGCGCCCGCGAACGCTCCCTCGTCCGCGTATGCGACGTCCCCCGCCCGCAGACCGAGCGCTTCTACGTAATCCGCCGCGTGGTCCTTCACGAAGGCATGCACCGGGACCTCGGACGCGATCTCCCGCAGCATCGCGCGGCGCAGCGCGGTGTCGCCGAGGTTGAAATCCTCGCCCGTCAATCGCACGAAGACCGTCATACGGCGTTTGAGCTCCGGTCCCGGTTCGGCTGCAGCAGGGGCGTTAGGGAGGATCGCGAGCGCAGGCAAGGCGCTGCCGCACGACGCGCCCGCACCCGGAGAGCCGGCCCATGCCCGAGCCGGGCACGCCGCCGGGCGCCTCGGCCCGTGGACGGCCGACCTCGATCGGGGCGTCCGAAATCCGTTCGTCCGGATCAATCGTCCGGAGCGCAGCATGGGACTGCTCGGCGCCGGACGTCCTGGAGACCTCACCGACGACATGCGCCGCGTCGAGCCGATCGCGGCGCGGCACGAATAAGCGAGGCGCGGGCGGGGACGCGGCGGACACGCTCTGAAGGGTCGAAGGCCGATCCCGTGCCCCCGGCCGGCCACTCCGAGGCGAGCGTGGCGGCAATGCGGGGAGACCGGGCGCGCGGATCATCCCGCCGCTGCGTCAATGGGTGAAGAGGGGCGATCCGCGCCGTGCCGGAGGGACATTCCCACGGCCCAGCGATCCTCCGCACGGGGTGCGGGCCCGGTCGGCGCGATCAAAAGCGAGGTCCGCGTCATCTTGCGTAGCCCCGGCGGGACCCCGGCCGGGTCCGGCATCCGCCTCGCGGTGGACGCCGCACGCCGAAGCCCCGGCCTATGCGGCGAAGGCGATCCGAACGCGAAGGCCGGCGGAGCGGTCGTGCTCGACCTCGGCGCCGAGCTGACGCGCGAGGGCGTCCACGAGGGCCGAGCCGAGCCCGGAGCCGCAAGGCGCGGACTCCGCGGAGGACCCCGCTCCGTTGTCCGACACCTCGAGGACGAGGCGCCCGGCGTCGCGTGCGAACCGCACCTCGATCGCCGGATCGACGGCCGCCGCCTCCGGCACGCCGGGGAACGCGTACTTCACCGCATTGGTCACGAGCTCGTTCACGATCAGCGACAGGGGGATCGCCTGCTCCGAGGGCACCGCGATCGCCTCCGCCTCGACCTCGATCCGCACCGACCGCGCGTCCGCGCCCAGGCCCTCGGCGAGGCTGGCGCAGAACGACCGCAGATGGCTGCCGAACTCGATCGAGCGGACGTCCGCATGGTGATGGAGCGCCGCATGCGCGGCCGCGATCGCCTGGATTCGCGCGGCGGCCGACCGCAGGGCCCCCTTGGCATCCTGGGAGGCGCCCTTGGACTGGAGGGACAGGATGGAGCCGGCCATCTGCAGCGAGTTCTTCACGCGGTGGTTCATCTCGTCGAGGAGGAGGACCTTGTCCGCGATCAATCGCATCTCCTCGTCGATGTCGATCAGCACGACCGCCGCGCCGAGGCGGTCGCCGCCCGCATCGCGGATCGCCTCGGCCACGATCCGCAGCCAGGACCCTTCCCCGTCGTCGGCGGCCATGCGGACGTCGAGCTCGGCCCGGTCCTCGCCGGAGACGATCACCCGGAACAGGGGATGCTCCCAGCTCCGGACGCGGCTGCCGTCGCCGTGCCGCGCGTCGCAGTCGCCCAGGAGGCACGCCTCGGGGGCACCGCCCAGCATCTCCTGCGCGCGCGGGTTTCCGAACAGGCGGCGGCCACGGCCGTCGGAGACGATGATGCCCACGGGAAGCGTGGCGAACATCCCCTCGTAGAGAGCGAGCCGAGCCTCCGCGCCCCGCGAGGGGGCCGGCGCCGACCGCTGGGACCGAATGCCGCCCTGGACGAAGGCGGCCGCCGTCCTCGCGGCGACGAGCTCCTCGCGGAGCCGCGCGACCTCCAGCCGGAGACGCTCGACCTCGCTGGGCGCCCGCCAGAGCGGGACCGCCTTGATCGTCCTATCCAAGTTCATCATATGCTGCTCCCGGATCGGCCCGGCCCGGGCGACGCACACGCCCCGAGAGGCCATGGCCCACGAGGTCTCTATGGGCCGCCCGGGGCCGTCGTGGTGTGTGTGTAGTCGTCGACGCACCTGGGACGGAGGCGCGCCGACAGGTACTTGTCTCGCGTCGAACGGCGGTGCGCGCAACGCCGGTGAGGGCTCACTTAACTAAGGTTAGTCTTCTGGTTTGGTGCCCTGGGCGCCATGGCCGAGATAGGCCGCGTCGAAATCGCAGAAGGCCCGCAGCCGGGCGACGTCGGGGATCCGCACCGTTCGTCCGCGCCATTGCAGGAGGCCGCCGGCGCGGAGGTCCTGCAGGGCGCGGTTCACGTGGACCGCCGAATGGCCCGTCACCTCCGCGACGTCCATCTGCGTGAGGGGCATGGCGAAGTTGCCGTCCTCCGCCAGTCCGACCCCGGAGAGGCGATGCTCGAGCTCGCACAGCAGATGGGCGATTCGGTCCGGCGCGCGCATGGCGCTCGCCAGGACGATCCACGTCCGGTGGATCTGCGCGTCGAGCAGGGTGGCCGCCCAGAGCGTGCGCCCGACCTCGGGCAACGCGAAGCACAGCCGGTCGAGCTCGGCATGGGCGACGAACTCCACCGCCGTCCGGCCGACCGACACGACGTCGTGGTCCACGCGCTTGGGGATCAGCGAATGCAGGTCCATGAAGTCGCCCGGCACGCAGATCGAGCTGATGACCACGGCCGCCTTCGGCCCGACGTGCCGGCGGACCGCGATGCCGCGGATCAGCAGGCAGCTCTCCTCCTGCCGGTCCCCGGCGGGGACGATGACCTGGCCGTTCTCGAAGACGGATCGCCGCACCGCGAAGCCCGCCGCGACGGCGCGCGCCTCGGCCCCGAGGCCCCTGCGGCTGAGGTAGAGCGGCAGGAACTGCGAGGTCGTCATGGCGACGTTCATCGTCCTGGTCCCGGCCGTCGCGCCGTGTCCGCGCAGGTCAACGGGCAAGACTCTCCAGCCAGGTGACGACATCCTCCACGTGACAGGGCTTGGAGAATCGCGGCGTCCCCTTCGGGATCGACCCGGACCTGAGGGTCGCTTCGGTGTAGCCGGTGAGCAGGACCATGGGGACGCCCCGCTCCAGGAGGATGGACGCGACCTCCTCGCTCGTCTCCCCGCCACCGAGGTTGAAGTCGAGGAGGGCCGCGCGGGGCTCGTTGCTGGCAAGCCATTCGTGCGCCTCGCGCGCGCTCGCGCAGATCGCGACGGGTCCCTGCCCGTGCTCCATGAGCGCCATCTCGGTCTCGATGGCGATGAAGGCCTCGTCCTCGACGAGCAGGATCGGTTTCATGCGTCCATCCTGTCCTCGAAGGAGATGTCGTAGCGCAGGCCGCCCGGCGCCCAGCGCGCCTCCACGTCCGCCCCCAGGTCGCTCGTGAGCACGCGGCTCAGCACGAAGGTGCCGAAGCCGGCGCTGCGCGCGTCCTCCGGCGGGATGGGCGGTCCGCCGGCCTCGATCCACCGGACGTGCACGCGGCCCTCCCGGACCTCGGTCTCGACCGAGACGGTCCCCTCGTCGTTCGACAAGGCGCCGTGCTTGGCGGCGTTGGTCATCAGCTCGTGGATCGCCATGCCCAGGGAGGTCGCCCGCTGCGATCCCAGGATCACCGTGTCGCCGGCGACGGTGACCCGCTGCGATCCCTCGCCGTCATAGGGCTTCGCTTCCTGCCGGACGATCTGCGCCAGCTCGAGCCTGGTCCAGTGCGCGTCGGTCAGCAGGTCGTGGGTCCGCGCGAGCGCGCCCAGGCGCGCGCTCAGTCGGTCGTGGAAGGTGCGCAGGTCGTCCGAGCCGGGAAGCAGCATCCGCGAGATCGCGCGGATGGTGGAGAGCGTGTTCTTGACCCGGTGCTGGAGCTCCCCGAGCAGGAGGCGCTGATGGTCGTTCTGCCGCTCGATGTCCTTGCGGGCCTCGACCTGCTCGGTGATGTCGTAGGCGAAGCTGGTCAGCCCGGTGGTCTCGCCCTCGGCGTTCCGGTTCGGCTCCAGCGTCAGGGACAGCCAGAGGTCGCGGGGCTTGGCCGAGTCCGGATCGCCCGGCCCGGGAAGCTCGGGGACCGTGACGCGCTCCCCCGAGCGGTAGGCCTTGTCGTAGAGGCTCGCGGCAGGGCCGATGTCGAACTCGGGGAACACCTCGACCAGGGGTCGTCCGATCAGGCCCCGGTGGCCCGTCATCTCCTCGTTGGCGGGGTTGGAGTAGGTGAACACGTGATCGGGCCCTTCGGTGATGGCGATGAAGACGGGCGAGGCGTCGAACAGCCGGGTCATGCGCAGCTCGCTGGCGGCGACCTCGTCCATCAAGCGCTTCTGCTCGGTCACCTCTCGCACGCAGATGCCGGTCGCGTAGACCTCGCCCTCGATCAGGACGGGGTAGAAATCGGCGAGGAAGTGACGCGGCACGTCCCCCGTCTCGTCCATGACGGTGGTGATCTCGTAGCCCAGGACGGGCCGGCCCGTCTCGAATACCTGAGCGTAAAGGGGGCCGACGACGGGGGCGATCTGCGGCATGACCTCCCGGATCGTGCGGCCGACATAGCGGTCCATCGGCTGCCCGTCGATCCTGGCGAGCATCTCGTTCACCCGCAGGTAGCGCAGGTCGCGGTCGATCAGCGCCAGGCCGACCGGGGTCGTGTCGTAGAGGTTCTCGAGCTCCGCGTACTGACGCGTGAGGAGGCGCTCGTTGCGGCGCAGCGCGTCCTCGGCGGTCTTGCGGTTGGTGATGTCGACGAAGGACAGCACGTAGCCGTCGATCCGGTCGTCGACCGTCCTGTAGGGCCGCATCCGCAGGAGGAACGTCTCCCCCGAGCCGGTCAGGTGGACCTCCCGCTCGATCGGCTGGAGCGTGGAGTCGACGTTCGCGGCGTCCGCCTTCAGCTCAGGATAGTCCACCCGGCTCGCGAGGTCGAAGATCGGGCGGCCGACGTCGCGCGCCCGGATGCTGAAGATCGCGGCCGTCGAGGGGGTGAAGGACCGGACCGCGAAGCTGCGGTCGAGGAACAGCACCGCGATGTCGGTCGCCTCGAACAGGTTCTTGAGGTCGGAGTTCGCGCGCAGGAGCTGCTGGTTGTTCTCGCGCAGCTCGGCGTTGACGGTCTCCAGCTCCTCGTTGATGGACTGCAGCTCCTCGCGCGAGGTCTCGAGCTCCTCGTTCGAGGATTGCAGCTCCTCGTTCATGCTCATGAGCTCCTCGTTGGAGCTCTTGAGTTCCTGGCCCGAGGTCTCGTACTCGCGCAGCGTCGCGGTCACCTGCCGGCGCAGACGGACGTTCTCGTCCTCCAGATGGTGCCGGTCCGAGGCGTCGCGCCCGTCGAGGGCCGTGTCCAGGAGACCCGCCTCGATCGCGCGCACCTCCGTGAGCGAGATCAGGAACGCGCCCGCATCGGTCGGGAGCGGCTCGACGGCGATGTCGAACACGCGCGGGCCGCCGCCGTCCCCGCCCGGGACGATCACGGTGTCGGCGATGGCGGCGGCCGACGTCTGCACGGCATCGCCCAGGGCGATGCGGACCGGCACCCGCAGGGCCGGGGCGAGGTAGCCGTCGATATCGGTCGTCGGAACGCCCGGCGCCGGGCCGACGAACGCGGCCATCCGCGGCGAGACGTAGAGCACCTCCCCACCCGAGGAGACGACGGCGAACGGCGCCGCGCGGGACTTGAGATAGGCATGCTGCGCCGCCGTCTCGCGGGAGATCTCCGCCACCGCGCCGGTCAGGGCGACCTCGCCGCGACCGCGCCCGGAATAGGAGCCCCGAATGCCGGCCGCGGGCGGCATGTCCGACAGGGCGCTGTACCCGGCCGCCGCCTCGTCGTTCCGGAGGAAGATGCGGGCCGACTTGTCGACCGGATGGAACAGGGCGTCGTTTCCCGCCAGCGTCTCCGACGGCCCCAGGAGCAGCATCCCGCCGGAACGGAGCGAGAAGTGGAACCGGGGGAACACCTGCGATTGGAGCTCCGACTTGAGGTAGATGAGCATGTTCCGGCACGAGATCATGTCGAGCCGCGAGAATGGCGGGTCCTGCAGGAGGTTGTGGGGCGCGAACACGCAGACCTCGCGCAGCTCGGGCCGGGCCCGCCAGGCGTTCCCGGACTGCAGGAAGAAGGCCCCGCGCCGATCCGGGTCCATCCCCTCGAGCGCGCGCGCGTCGAACTCGCCGTAACGGGCCGCCAGCAGGGCATGCTGGTCGATGTCGGTCCCGAACACCTGCAGTGGGCGCCGGTCGCCGCGCGCGCGCATCGCCTCGAGGAAGAGGATCGCGATCGAGTACGCCTCCTCCCCGGTGGAGCACCCCGGCACCCATATCCGCACGTTCGCCAGGGCGCGGTCGAGGATCGGGTCCACGACCTGCTCGGGGAGCTTGGCGAAGACCTCGGGATCGCGGAAGAACCGGGTCACGCCGATCAGGAAGTCGTTGGTGAGGATGCTCGCCTGCTCGTCCTGCGTCTCCAGGGTCTCGACGAACCGATCGACCGAATCGATGCGCAGGAGGGACATCCGGCGCTCGATCCGCCGGGTGAGGGTCCCGGGCTTGTACTCCGAGAAGTCATGTCCCGTCACGCTCGCGAGGTGCCGGGCGATGCGCGGAAGCGCGGCCTCGACCTCGGCCGCCAGGTCGCGGCGCCGCCTCTCAACGTGGTTCGATCGGTGGCGCAGGATCGTGCGCAGGCGCGGTCCGATCTCCCGCGAGGGCAGGACGAGGTCGACGAGGCCCGTCGCGACCGCGCTGTCCGGCATGCCCGGGAAGCGCGCGCCCTCGCTCTCCTGGACGATGGCGACCCCGCCGGCCGACTTGATGTCGCGCATCCCCGCCGTGCCGTCCGATCCGGTACCCGACAGGATCACGCAATAGGCCGCGCGCCGCCGCGCGTCCGCCAGCGAGGAGAAGAAGATGTCGATGGGCCGGAAGACCGGATCGGCGTCGTTGCGGGCCGTCAGCTCGAGGTGGTCGCCGTGGATCCGGGCCGTCTGACCCGGGGGGATGACGATGATGGTGTCCGGGCGGACGAGCTCGCCATCCTCGATCTGGCTCACCGGGATCGAAGAATGCTTGTCCAGCAGCTCGTGCAGGATCGATCGGTGGTTGGGCGCGAGGTGCTGGATGATGACGTAGCACGCGCCCACGCCCGGCTCGATGCCCGCGATCAGGTCGGTCAGAGCCTCGATGCCGCCGGCCGACGCGCCGATGCCGACGACCGGAACGGGGGTGGCGGGCTCCGCGTTCGGTTCATCGTCGGACATGAATCGTTTCCCTCTTCCGCGGATTGATCGATGATCGGGTCGTCACCGGCTGTCTAGGAGGCGAAATGACTCAAAGGATCGACACGGTGGTCATCGGCGGCTCCGCCGGCAGCTTCACCGCCCTCAAGCAGCTCCTCGGCGACCTGCCCGCGGATCTCCCCGCCGCGGTCATGGTCTGCCTGCACCATGCCGCCGGGAGCGGGGTGCGCGCGGCGGACCTCCTCGTGCCCCACTGCCCCCTTCCGATCGTCGTCGCCGAGGACGGGATGCCGATGAAGCCGGGACGGCTGCACTTCGCGCCGCCGGACACGCACCTCCTGATCGGGTCCGATCACCTGCACCTACGTCGCGGCGCGCATGAGAACAACTTCCGTCCGGCCGTCGACCCGCTGTTCCGGTCGGCGGCGGTCTATCGGCCGGGGCGCGCGATCGGCGTCGTCCTGTCCGGGCTGATGGACGACGGTGCCGCGGGGGTGCGGGCGATGATGCGCACGGCCTGCCGGACGCTTGTCCAGGACCCGGACGGAGCCGAGTTCCCCGACATGCCCCGCGCCGCCCTCGCGGCCAACCCCGAGGCGGAGGCCATCCCCCTGGACGGGCTCGCCGGTCGGATCGCGGCCCTCGTCGGCACGCCGGCCGAGAGCGGCGTCGGCGTGCCGTGGGACATAGGGGTTGAGCTCAAGATCGCGGCCCTGGAGGATGCGAGCATGGAGACCGAACGCAAGCTGGGGACGCTGTCCCCCTACAATTGCCCCCATTGCAACGGCGTCCTGTGGGAGGTCGAGGATGGCCCGATCCACCGCTACAGGTGCCATACCGGCCACGCCTACACCGCCGCGACCCTCGACGCGGCGCAGGAGGAGGCGCTCGACCGGAGCCTGTTCGACAGCCTCCGGGCGCACCGCGGCCGCGCCGACCTGATGCGCCGGATGATCGCGCGCGACGACGGCGTCGGCGAACGGATGCGGGTCAGGATCGCGCTGGTCGAGGAGGACGCCGACCGCCTGGAGTCGATCATCCGCGAACGCCGAGCGCGGTGACGCCCGGGGGCGACGTCCCGCGCCCGGTCCATGTCACGTCCCCAGGCGCGTCCAGTGGCCCAGCTCGCTCCAGTCGCGGGCGAATCCGTAGGGGTAGTCCGGCAGGCCCGGCGCGGAGGCATACGTGAGCGCCGCGATGTCATCCGCGCCCAGCGCGAGGGAGCCGGCATCCATGTTGGCCGCCAGTTGCGCGGCATCCCGCGCGCCCAGGAGGATCGAGGACACGCCGGGGCGGGACGCCAGCCAAGCGAGCGCGACATGCGCCATCGGGCGACCGTGCCGCGCCGCCACGTCCCGCACCGCCCGCAGGACGTCGTGCGTGCGCGGGCTGTTGCGCCGGTCGTAGGCCTCGACGCCGCGGCCGGGGTCCTCGCCGAGCCGGGTCGCGCCGACCGGGCGGGCGTCCGCGACGTACTTGCCCGTGAGCCAGCCGCCCCCCAGAGGAGACCACGGCGTGATCCCGATGCCGTTCTCCAGCGCGCAGGGCAGGACCTCCCACTCGATCCCCCGGTCGAGGAGCGAGTATTGCGGCTGCAGCGCGTCGGGCATCGGCAGGCCCAGAGCCCGCGCCGCGCCGCAGATCCGCTCGAGCTGCCATCCCGTGACGTTGGACCAGCCGTAATGGTGGATCTTGCCCGCCGCGCGCAGGTCGCCGAGCGCGCCAAGCGTCTCGGTCACGTCGGTCCGCGCGTCCCAGCCGTGGATGAGGAAGAGGTCGATCGCCTCGAGGCGGAGCCTGCGCAGGCTGGCCTCGGCCCGGCGCAGCACGGCGCGGCGCGAGGCGCCCGCGCTCCCAGGCGTCGGCACGAAACGGCACTTGGTGGCGACGATCAGGTCGTCCATGCCGCCCCGCGCCCGGCCCCATCGGCCTATGATCTCCTCCGAGGCGCCGGCCGCGTAGACATCGGCCGTGTCGATCAGGGTCCCGCCCCGCGCGGCGTAGACGTCGAGCATGCGGCATGCCTCCGCCTCCTCCGTCTCCGCGCCGAAGGTCATGGTGCCCAGCCCGTGGGCGGACACGGTCGGCCCGCTCCGGCCCAGGGTCCGGGTCGGCATGCCGTCCGCGATCTCGGTCTCGGCGGTCATGGCTCTTCCTCCTGTCCGTTCCGTCGTCGTTGCCCGCAGGCTATCGATCGCGGAGCATGGTCGGAACGACATGGGATGGAGGGGTCGTTTCATGGATGACGCGAAACGCACCCCGCTGGGCGGTCCCGACCGCGCCTCCTGGGACGACCTCGCGGCCTTCCTCGCGATCGCGCGGCAGGGCGGGCTGTCGGCCGCGGCGCGCGAGATCGGATCGAGCGCGCCGACGCTCGGCCGCCGTATGCGGTCCCTCGAGCGACGCCTGAGCCGCGAGCTGTTCGTCAGGCGCACCCATGGCTACGGCCTGACCGCGGACGGAGAGCGGCTCCGCGACGAGCTGCTGCCCGCCGAGGCGGCGATCGCGCGCGCCACGGCGCCGGCTCCCGGAGGCGCGCCGCCCCTCGTCAAGATCGCCGCCGGGACGTGGACCATGCTCGCCCTGGCGGACGCCCTGGCCCAGATCACGGGGCGCCCGCCCGACCTGCGGGTCCGGCTCCTCCAGGGCGAGGACGTGCTGTCGATCCCGCGCCGGGAGGCGGCGATCGGGGTGCGGGCGCGGCGCCCCGCGCAGGCCGGGCTGGCCGGGCGCAGGCTTCGGCGGGTCGCCTTCGCGCCCTATGCCGCGCCGGGCGCCATGGACGGCTGGATCGCGGTGCGCGCGGACACGCCGTCCGCGCGCTGGGTGGCCGAGCAGGCCGAGGGCCGGATCGCCGTGGAGACGGACGTTCCGCGCCTGGCCCTCGACCTCGCCCTGGGCGGCGCGGGGACGGCCGTGCTGCCGACCTTCCTCGGGGATCGCCTGTCCGGGCTCGATCGCGGCGGGCCCGACATCGAAGCGCTCGGTCACGACCAGTGGATCGTCGTCCACGACGAGGACCGCGGGCTCCCCGAGATCCGGCGCGCGCTGGACCGGATCGGCGCGGTGTTCTCCTGAGGATCTGCGCGGCGCCAGCCGGGTGCGGGGCCGGCGCGCCGCCTCCCGCGGGCAGCAGGGAGCCCTCGACGACCTGGATGGCGCCAGTCGACTGCATGACGTCGGCGATCGTGACCCGATGGCCGTCGCCGTTCTCGTCGTCGACCGAGACGTCGCCGCCGGGCATGACCTGAACCGACGGCGCATCGCCCGAGACGGCCCGGAGGTGGGCGACTGCGTCCGAGCCGATACCGCCGACGAGGTCCCCTTCGGTCAGGTGGCTGGCCAGGACATGCGGGGCAGGACCTTCCGAGGCGTCTCGCGTTTCTCGGGCATCGGGAGCGTCTCGACGCTGGCCACGGGCGGCGCGGCGAGGACGGCGTCGGTCGGGGCGAAGACGGTGAACGGGCCGGGGCCGGACAGCGTCTGGACGAGGCCGGCGGCCTGCGTGGCAACGGTCAGGGTCAGGGCCCCGAGGGTGGGTCGCATGTCGTCCGTCGGTGTCGGTGCCGCGGCGATGCGGGGCGCGATTTCCGGGACGCGGCGGGCAACGCCGGAAATTCTCCGCGGCCGGTCAGAACGCGACGACGGCGGACGCGGCGAGGACGGTGCCCGGCGTGCCGGTCCGCGAGCCACCGGCCTCCTCCTCCGAGACGGCCAGGGTCAGGGTGGCGACCGCTGCGCGGAGGGACTCCGGGAGCGGCGCGCGCCCGTCCTCGCCGATGACGCCGAGGGAGACGGGCGCCCCGCCCGGCGGGATCGCCCAGAGCTCCAGGTCGCGTCCCGGCGGCGCGGCGCCGGCGAGGCGGCGCACCCGGAAGGCGCCGGCCGCGGGATCGTAGGCCGCGAGGACGCGCAGCCCGTCGCCTTCGGTGGCGATCTCGGCGAAGATGGCGCCGCCCTCCCCGGCATCCGGCACGTCCGTGGGCAGGACCGCGAGCGCGATCGCGGCGGCGGCGGCCCCCGCCAGCAGCCACGACGCCAGGCGCGCCCGAGGCGGCCGCGACCCGGCGAAGAGCCGCGTGCGCAGGCGGCGCCAGACGCGCCGGGGCGGGGCGACCTCGGGCACCTCGTCCACGAAGGTGACGAGCGTGCGCTCCCAATCCGCGACCTCCGCGCGGAAGTCGGGATCGGCGGCCATCCGGCGGCGGGTCGCGGCGCGCGCCTCCCCCTCGTCCAGCCCGGCGGCATGCTCGGCGGCGGCGATCATGTCGTCCTCCGTCAAGCTCATCGCGACAGGCACGCGCGCAGCGCCATGAGGGAGCGGCGCAGCCATGTCCGCATCGTGTTGAGCGGCACGCCGGCGGCATCGGCCAGCTCGGCATAGGTCCGCCCCTCGAGATAGGCCCCGCGCACGGCGGCCCGGCGCTCGGCGTCGAGCTCTCCGAGGCAGGCGCCGATCCGTGCCGCCTCCGACGCGGCGATGACGGACTGCTCCGGGGTCGCGGCGGGATCGCGCATCTCCGGGATCGCGTCACCCCCGTCCTCGCGGCGGCGGCGCCGCGCGCGGGCGCGGTCGATCGCGGCGTTGCGCGCGATCGTCGCGAGCCAGGTTATCGGGCTCAGGCCGTTCGCCGCGTAGCGATCCGATGCATGCCAGACCTTCACGTAGACCTCCTGCAGGACGTCCTCGGCGGCGGACCGGTCCCCCAAGACACGCAGGCAGATGCCGTAGAGTTTCGCCGAGGTCGCCGCATAGAGCGCCTCCATCGCCGCACGCTCGCCCATCCCGCACCGCGCGATGAGGGTCTCGATATCGGCGGGGGTGGTCGGCCGGGTCATGCGGGGGGTTTGCCCGCCTTCCCGCCACGCTGTCCATGCGCGACGCCGCGGCTCCGACGGCGTTAACCTTTTTTTCGGGGTCGGCGAAACTCCCGGGGCTGGTTCGGCGTGGCTGTTTCGATTCCGCGGCCCGAGGGTCGCTCAAGACTGGGAGAACGACCATGACCATCCGCACCGCGCCCCTCGCCGCGCTCCTCGCGCTCGGGGCCGCCGCGCCCGCACTCGCCATGGGCCATGCCGGCACGATGGGCTACGCCCTCGCCGGAGACGGCGGGACCCTCGTGACGATGGCCGATATCGCCGCCCCCGGCGCGGTCGAGAGCTTCGATCTCGAGACCCCGCTGCGCGCCATCGCCTACCGGCCCGTGACCGGTCAGCTTCTCGGCTATGCCGACGGCGCCATCTTCGAGGTCGACCCGGCCTCCGGCGCGCTGACGGATCTCGGAGCCAGTTTCATGGACGACGCCATGATCGGCGAGGGCGCCGTGGCCTTCGACTTCAACAACCAGATCGACGCCGTGCGCGCGGTGGGCGCGGACGGATCGAACCTGGTCTACTTCCCGGACGGCTTCGGGGGCGGGGACGAGCGGGCCGGCTCGGTCCGCCGCTTCACCGACGCGTTCTACCTGGACGGCGACGCCGCCGCGGGGAGCGAGCCCGCGATCTTCGCCAACGCGTACACCAACGCGGTCGCCGGCGCCGCCGCCGGCAGCACGGCGCAATACGCGCTCGACGCGGGCGCCGACGCCCTCGTCACCCTGGCCAACAACGCCGGCGAGCTGGCGACCGTCGCTCCCCTCACCCTGGACGGCGACGCGGTGGACGTCACCGACATGGGCGGCTTCGACATCGTCTCGGCCGCCGAAGGCTCGGACCTCGCCTACGCGATCCTCCAGATGGAGGGGGCGGAGACCGCCGGCCTCTACCTCGTGGACCTTGAGGACGGCGCGCTGACCTCGCTGGGCGATCTCGGCATGGGCGGCTTCACCGGCTTCGCCGCGTCCGGCGCTCCCTGAGACCCGCACGGCCCGGACGCCATGTGAGGTGTCCGGACCGTGCGGCCGACGAGAAACCGACCCCAACCCGATAGGAACACACCATGACGACAACCTTCCTCACCTGCGCGCTCGCGGCCGGAGTGTCGGTCTGCGCGATGACGGCATCCGCCGCGACGATGGACTACCGCGCCATCCTGACGGACCTGAACGGCATCGGCGCCAGCGGCCAGGTCGACCTCCGGCTCGACACCGACGCCCAGACCCTCGCCGTGCGCGTGCGCGCATCGGGCCTGGCGCCCGACATGACCCATATCCAGCATATCCACGGAGTCACCGGCGGCGATTCCAAGTCGCCCCCGCCCGCGGCGGACACCGATGGCGACGGGTTCATCGAGCTGCTCGAAGGGGTCCCGTTCTACGGCCCGATCATCCTGTCCCTGACCGACGACACCGTGCCGGGCCTGGCCGGCTTCCCCACGGCGCCGGGCGGCGAGATCGACTTCTCCTACACCTACGACCTCATCGGCTCGCCCGCCTTCAACGCCGGGTTCGGGATCGCGGACCTGCTGCCCCTGCAGAACCGCGAGATCGTCATCCACGGCGCGTTCACCGACTTCGGGCGTGAGGACAACGTCGGCGAGGGTCTCGGCGGCGGCATCCTGAACGATCCCGACGGCGGGCCGCTCGCGGCGATGCGCAACTACAACGCCGCCCTGCCGGTGCTCTCGGGCGAGATCAGCGCGATCCCCCTGCCGGCGGCGGGCTGGCTGCTGCTGGCCGGCTTCGGCGGTCTCGGCGCCCTGGCGCGCCGCCGGGCCTGATCGCTCCGCCGGAGGCGCCGGGATCGACCCCGGCGCCTCCGGTCGACCTCGGGGCCGGCCCGCTACGCCCTCACGATACCGCCGCGGAGAGAAGGGCGGAGCGCCAGGTCCGAAGGCGCCATCAGGGCCCGTCGGTCCCGGGCGCGACGCCGGCCGCATCCAGGGCCGCCTCGTCCATCCACACGATCTGCGCCCGAGAGGCGGTCGCGATCCGGATCCCGTCGAGCGGCCTGTGCAGCGAGATCGGCACGTCCGTGACGTCGATGGCCCCCGCCAGCCACCTTCCGGCCCAGTGCACGGCGAAGCCAGCCGCTCCGCGCATGTCGATCATCGAGGAGAAACGGCGCGGCAAACGCGTGGCGGGCACCCGGCCGCGCTTCCCCGCCCGCCTCGTCCATCCGCCGCGCCCACCATGTCGGGCGCTCGGTGTCGTCTCCCGCGCCCACGAGCCCCGCTGATCGGCAGCGCTGGGGCGCATCCGCCGAGCGGGTCCGCATCGGCCCTCGCGCAGGCGCGCCTGAGCGGTCCGCAGGACGGGCCGTAGGCCGCCCTTCAGGCGCGGCTCCCGGCGGGAACGGCGGCGGCGGACGCGTCCGGGACGGGCGGGAGCGGGGAGCCAGGGCCGGACGATGCCGCCCTCCAGCCGTCCCGTCCCAGGCTATGCCTTGCACGCCTGCATCGCCCGGAGCGCCGCGCGACGCCAAGGAGGAAGGTCCGATACCCCACATCCTGATCCCCGGACGTCCGACCCCTCCGCTCGACCTGGCCCTGGTCGCCGGGCAAAAGTCTGTCCTCTCCGGGAGCGCGCCCACGTTCCCGGCGCTGATCGAGATCCACCGCGGCCGACCCTGCCCGCCATGCCAACGGCATCTGCCCTCCCTCGCGGACATCCCGCCGCGTCTGGAGAAATGCGGGGCCGAGGCGGTCGCGGGAGTATCCGCCGCGCGGTGACCTCGGTGGAAGCGGGGCGGCCGCGGACGGCCGCCGTCTCCCGGAGGAAGAGGCACCCGAAACGAAGCTGCTCCGGACCTTCGGACATCGCCGGCCGAGGACGTCGGATCGACCGCGCCGACACCGGCATCGGGGCGCGCCTGGCCGCGCGCCCAGCGGGTCCCGGACGTCTGCCGAAGCGCACATGCCGGCCGGTCGGGCATTGCGCTCGGCGTGAGCGGAGTGGCCTGCCGAACGCCTCGTTCCGGAGGTCGGCCGCGACCTGCCCTGCGGGACACGTGACTTCGTCGCCGATCTGGGCGGTTGCGAGGCCGCCTACACGCAGAGCGGAGCGCCCGAGATGTCGACGGAGCAGACCGACGGTCCGGGCGCGCCCGGCCTGCGGCGCGAGCCGTTCGGCACCATGCCGCCACATGTCGAGTCCAGTCTCCGCGACCTTCGGGGCGCCGGCCGCGATGGGTGCCCGCGGCGGCAGGGCGAGATCGTCGACGACGGGGCAGGTCCGTCCTCCGGCCCGAGATCGCATACGGACGCCGCGGAGGCACCGACCCCGACCTCATCGGCGCCGATGCGGCGCGGACCGCCGCCGGGTCCGCGCGGCGCGACGAGGCGATCGTCGGATGGGAACCCGGCGTCCGTGCCGAGCGCGGCACGACACCAAGAGGCGCGTCCGCCGACGCGGATCGACAGGCCGGACTCCCCCGGCGCGCCTCCTCCGGTGCCGGAGCGCGCGGGACCCCAAGCCGCATCGGGACCGATCCGGCCGATCGGATCCCGTCGAGGCGGGTGGCCTCCCGCCGATCGGGAAGGATCCGCGAGGCGTTCCGCGACGGCGAGCGACGATAACGCCACCGGGAGCGGAAGGCGCTTCCCGGCGCCCGATGCCCCCGGGGCGCCAGAGGACATTGACCTCACGGCAGGGGAGCGGCCATCATCGCTTCGGACTGAAGTGGGTCAGAGGACCCGCCCCGAGGACCCGAAGCCCCGCCGGAGACCCAGCATGCGCCCGACCAACGCCCCTTCGACCGCCCGACGCACGACGCCGCGGCGCGCCCTCGGCCTGCTGGTTTCCTGCGCCGTCGCGCTGCCGGTGCCGGCAGCGGCGGACGACACCGCCCGGCGCCTCGCGATCGGCATCCTGGGCGCTGCGATCGCCTCGCAGGCCGTGCGATCGGCCCCCAGGGCGCAGGGCGCGGCCCGCGCGTCCTCGTCCTCGGCGTCGTCCTCCTCTGGCGCCCGGGCGGCGCCGACCGACGCCCTGCCGATGACCCGCGACGCGCGGATGCAGGTCCAGGAGGCGCTGCGCGGCCTGGGCCATTACGACGGCGCGATCGACGGCGCCTATGGCCCCGGCACCCGCGCCTCCATCGCCGCCTACCAGCGCACCATCGGCGCGAGCGCGACCGGTCGCCTGGCAGCTGGGGAGATCCACGACCTCGTGGCCGCGAGCCCGGCCTGGCGCGTCTATCCCGACGGTGATCCGACGCTCTTCGCCTCGGAGATCGGCCGCGACCTGGACGCCGCCGGCCTGCGCCGGCTGCAGGCGGGGCTGAACGCCGCGGGCTACGACGCGGGGCCAGTCGACGGGGCGATGGGGCGCGCGACCGGACGGGCCATCGCGGACTACAAGCGTGGCCGGGGCCTTCCCGGCGGGCCGTTCGCAACGGCGCGGCTCCTCGCGGTGGTGGAGGGAGGCGTCCATGTCGGCGCCGCGCGGCGCATGATGGGCGGCGGCGTGCGCGCCGGCGGCGCCATGGAAGGGCCGGTCGAGCTTCGGATCGTGGACGCGGCGCCCCTCGGCGCCGCCCCCGTCATCGCTCCCGGCCCGGTCGATCCGGCTCTCGCGGGCCTGCCGCCCGAGGTCCTGACGCTCACCGACCTGCGCACCGGGCAGGCGATCGGCGAGATCGGCGCCCTGCTTTCCGCCCGGTTCGACGCCCCTCTCGCGGTCGAGACGGCCGGTGCGGCCGCCTTCGCCGGCACCGGCGCGATGACCGCGGCCACCCGCTGGACCACCGCCGACTGGCCCGCGCCGATGTCGCAGAGCTTCGTCGCCCTGCACGACCTGGCCCGGCCCGAACTCGGGGCGATCGCGATCTTCCGCACGCTGCGCCTGCCCGCCGGGGTCGACTTCGAAGCCGCGATCCTGCCGCGCATGATCGAGGACGTGGGCGCGCAGGCGCAGGTGCCCGGCAGCGCGACATGGATCGCGGAGGCGGCCGCACGGTCCGGCGGTGGCGCGGGTTGCGGCGCGCTGGTCCTGCCCATGGGCGCAGAGGGGCGCTGGGCCTACGGGACCGGGCCGCGCCTGGCAGGCGCGATGCCGACCGCGCCCTGCGGAGACGTGCTCACGGCCTCCTCGCAGGGCGGCGCGCTGCACATGGGCCTGTGGAGCAC
Source organism: uncultured Alphaproteobacteria bacterium (assembly GCA_963832275.1). Lineage (GTDB taxonomy): Bacteria > Pseudomonadota > Alphaproteobacteria > Rhodobacterales > Rhodobacteraceae > Hasllibacter. The sequence continues at coordinate 1,132,149 of CAWHTQ010000019.1, read as the reverse complement.
CGGGGCCGTGGCGGGCGCGCCCGCCGCGGCGGCCGCCGCGCTGCCGAAGATCGACTTCTAGCCGCCCCGGGCGCGCCCCGTGCCGCGCCGCTCGGTCAGGTCGACATAGACCTGCACCAGCGCCGAGAGCAGCTGCGCGATCACCGCCAGTGCCAGGAGGAACGGGCTCGCGATCACGAAGTCGATCGGGTCCGGCCGGATCAGCTTCGGCCGGTCGCCGCCGAAATGCGCCGTCAGGAGCCCCGTCGCCCCCGGTCGCGAGAGCGCCACGACCTCCATGTAGGCGCCCGCCTCGTCGGCACCCGGGGTCAGGTGGCCGTAGACCGGGACCTCGCCGCGCCCGCTCCCATCCGGCAGGGGCGCGCCGGCGACCGAGAGCCTGCTGCCGCGCACGATCTCCCCGGACTTCACGACGTCGGTCTCCGCGTCCTGCCCCCGGACCCAGGCGGTGAGGGGGTCGGTCTGCCGCGCTTCCCACCGTCCGCCGAGCACGAGCGTGTCCTGCCCCGCGGCCATGACGGACCCGGCTCGCATCCGGGCCGCGAAGGTCAGGGCGCCCGACCCGCGCCAGTCCTGCGCGCCCACGAGGATGCGCGCGCCGGAGGTCAGGGGGGCGGCGCCTGTGCGCGCGTCCAGCCCGATCTCGCCGTCCTCGACCTGCAGCACGAGCGTGCCGGCGGGGCTCACCTCGGCGCGCAGGACCGCGCCGGGGGTCCAGACGAAGTCGACGTCCCTCCGGCCGCCCGGAGGATCGGGCACGTAGAGCGACGAGCCGCCGCATTCCGCGTCGCCGTCCCCCGCCGGCACCGCCTCGGGATCGAGGCGGCAGATCGTCGCCCAGGTGGCCTTCCACCGGCCCGCGCCTTCGGCGAAGGCGAGCTCCAGCGCGGTCGTGCGCAGCTCCAGGAGGATCGTCCGATCGGCGCCGTCATCGGCCGCTCGCAACCACCACAGGAACACCGCCCCGACCGCCAGGAGCGTGCCCAGCCGCAGGAAGCTCGCGCCCCGGCCCAGCCCCCGCAGCAGCCCCGTGCGCATCAGGAGCGACCAGCGTCCGCCGCTCAAGGCGCGCCGAGCCAGAGCTCGAAGGCGTGGGGCGCGGCCGGGATGCCGTCCGTCACCGCGTGGAGCGTGATCTCGGCCTGCCCGCGCACGCCCGCCGGCAGCGCGCAGACATGGTCCGCCAGGGTCACGCCGCCGGGCGCGATCTCCCGGCACCGCACGGGCGCCTGGAAGGCCTCGCTGGCGGCGAAGACCTCGTCGGCCCCGAACCCCTTGACCAGAAGGAGGACGCCGGCGCCGTCCGCGCCGCGCGTCCGCCAGGAGGCGACGGCGGCAGGCGCGCCCGGCGCGCCGCAGTGGCCCCGGGTCACCCTGATGCCCAGATCGCCCGGCGCCTGCGCGTCCAGGAGGGCGCCCTCGCCGGTGGGGAAGTCGAGCTCGACCATGCTGCCACCATCCCAATCAGGGGGCATCGCAGGGTAGGCGTTGAGCGCCTCGTAGAGCCCGTCCGCGGTGACCACGCTGACGCAGAGCGGCTCGCCGCGCCAAGCCTTCGGCACGTCGACGAGGAAAGGCCTCGCCGACCCCTCGGACGGATCGCTCCCATGGCGCAGCGCGCCGATCATCACGGAGCCGGAGATATTGGCTCCGGGGCGCACATCCTCGTAGAACGGCTGCGGGGCCAACAGGATCAACGGGTCTTGCGCGAAGGCCGGCCCGGTCAGGAGCATCGCCGCCATGCCGATCACCGGATACCGCATCGCGTCCCCCCTGCGCCGAGCCCGTTCGATCCTAGCACGCCTCTGCCTCTGCGTCATGGCCTCGACGACGGGCGCCGCGGCACAGGTCGTGGGCCTCGACGCGGCGAACGGATCGACGGGGCACGGCCACATGTTCCGCTCGGGCGGGACCTGCTACGTCGTCTTTCCGCGTCACCTCGTGAAGCCGGACGGCGCGCCCTTCGCCTTCCCCGAGATCACGGTGCGCACTTCCGCCCCCGTCGTCGCCGGCAGCGGCCTCGCGATCCTGCCCTTCTGGGAGGAGATGGACCTCGCGCTCGCGGTCGCGCGCGGAGCGGTGGAGGCGCGCTGCACCGCGCGCCTGGCGGACATGGCGGTCACGCGGGCGGCGCGAGGAGCCACGCGCTTCGGCCTCGTGCGCATCGATGGCGCCGGACAGGAGGAGCACGTCCCCGTCGAACTGGTCGGCCGGCGCGGCTACCACCATCTGGAGGCGCGCGTCCTGTCGGATGCGCGCGTCGGCACGGGAACGTCCGGCGCCTTCGCCTTCGCAGGGGGGGCGCCGGTCGGCATGGCGCTGTGGACGGGCGATCCCGCGGCGGTGCGCCTCCTGCGGATGGAGGAGATCGCCATCCACCTGCGCCGCTACCTCGCCGAGCGTGGCCCCGCCCTCGCGGCGCGCGCAGCCCCCGTGCCCGCGGCGCAGCCCGGCGGGTTCGCCCTGACGGTGGCGGAGGCTTCGGCGCCCCCCGTCTCCCCGGATCTGGGGCCGGGCAACGTGCTGGGCGGCGGGCTCTACGTCTTCGAGGGGGGCGCGCGCGCCGAGATCGTCCTGGAGGTCCAGGGCGACGAGCCCGCCCGCGTGACCGGCCTGCGGATCGAGGCCCCCACCGGCGGGGAGACCGCCCTGCCCCGCGCCGTCTACCTGGAGGCGGACCCCGCGGCCGAGGGCGGGCGCTTCCGCCGCTGGACCCGCGGGGAGGTCGCGCAGGACGGCGTCTTCGACACCGGCGCCCTCGCCCCGCGGGACGTGCACCGAATCCGGGTCATCGTCCTGAGCGCCTGGGGGGACGGGCCGGTCGCGATCGACCGGATCACGGTGCGCTGAACCTAGTCGACGAGCGGGATCGTGAAGGGGATCGCCTCTGCCACCCGCGCCATCGTGGCGAAGCCCGCTAAGGAGCCCGCCCCATCCAGGGCGCCCCTCGCGGTGAACCCCTTCCCGGCTAGGCGCACCCCGTCGAAGCCGACGGTGACGAAGCAGGTCTCCCGCCCCTCCCCGACGAAGCATCCCTGCGCGGGATCGAAGGCGCCCACCCTGGCGGTCCAGTGCGCCGCGAGGTCGGGGTCTAGCGAGGCATCGAGATTGCCGCGCGCGTCGTTGGCGAAATACGTCTCCTCCAGGCCCGCCCCGTCGAAGCGGATCGACAGGACCGGGCCGGTCGCCAGGAACGCCTCCAACGCCAGGCGCTGCACCTCGGGGTTCGGCGAGAGCAGGCCGAACTCGCGCGCCATGCGCACGAGGTCCGGATTCCGCGTCTCCATCATGATCTGCACCGCGGCGCGGCTGCGCGCCGGGTCGGGATCGTTCAGGAGCGCCTGGTAGGGGTCGAGCCCCTCGACCCGCTGGTCGATGAGCGCGCTCAGCTCCTCTGGGGTGAGCGCCTGCGCGCCCGCCCCATGCGCCAGGGTGACCATGGCCCCCAGCGCCGCCGCGCCGACCGTCCGGCGCATCGCGTTCCCCATCATGGCAGTACCCTCATCATCGCATCGAACCCTGGCCCCACATTGCGCACGCTGGCCGAGCCGGCCAGCACGCCGTCCGCCCCGAGCGTCCCCTGGAAGGTGAACGAGCCGTCCGCCCCGTAGACTTGCACGCCGCCGTTCCCGACCCGAAGGAGGCAATCGCCCTCCCGCGGCGGCACGCCGACATAGCAGAGCTGCACCGCGTCCCAGCCGCCGACCCCGTAGGTCGCGGCGGCGGTCCCGTCCGGGGCCATGGCGGCGCCGGCCACGGTCATGCTGCCCCGGTAGTTCGTCGCCTCCACGTCGCCCTCGATCACGATCGAGATCGCGGGGCCGGAGGCGAGATACGCCCCCAACGTGCGCTGCCGCACGCCGGGGTCGGCCGCGCCGAGCCCGGCCTCGAGCGCCATGCCGGCAAGGAGCGCGTCCCCGGAGGCCAAGAGCGCCTCGATCGCGATGCCCTGGCGGATCGGATCGGGGTCGTTCAGGAGCGCGTCATAGGGCTCGAGCTCGGCCGAGCGCCCCTCGACCAGGGCCGCGAGCTCGTCGGCGCTCGGCGCCTGCGCGCCCGCCATCGCCGCCGCGCCCCAGATCGCGGCCATCGCCATCCACAGGGTCCGCCTCATCGCGCGTCCTCCCTTCGTCCGTCTCATCGCCGTCATCCTCCCCTCCCCGGCACGGGAGCGAACGCCCGCGCGTGCACGCCCCGCATCACCAGGTCCGGCGCGCCCTCCGCGGCGTCCAGCCCCGCGATCCCCTCCGCGAGGCAGTCCGCCCGGGTCAGCCAGGTCACCGGCTCGTCGATCAGCTCCGCATACATCCGGACCGCCTCCGGCCCCTCCGCCGGCAGCGGGACGGTGGTCAGGCCGGCCAGATCGGCGGGGATCAGGCGCGGATCGACACAGGTGTGCACGAGGGCCGTCTGGGCGGCCCGCGCCGCGCCGGCCGGCCGAACCACGACGAGGCTACGCGCCGCAAGGTCCGGGGGAGACGGCGCGGGCGCCTCGCCGGCGACATGGTGGAGAAGGCGGTACGAATCACCGGGATCTCTCAGGTTCTCGAGAAAGAGATGGGCCTCCAGGATCCGCGGCGCGATCCGCAGGCGCGGCGGAGCGGTCTCGCGCGCGTCCGGGGCGAGGGCGATTGCGCGCGGCTCGATCCGCACCACCGCCGCGACGGGCATGGACCGATCGTTCTGCCGCCCGAGGGTGGCGCCGTTGGCGGCCGCGAACAGCGCCGAGAGCGCCTCCTCGTCCGGCGGCGTCCCCCGCGGCGCCCATCCCATCCGCGCCAGCGCCTCGTCGTCCAGGACCAGGGCGCCCGGCAGGCGGACCGCGCCAGCGTTTGGCCGGACCGGCTCCGCGACGATGCCGGCATCCTCCCAGCCCCCGCCCCGCTCCAGCCGCGACAGATCGGCGGAGATCGAGACCGACGCCCGCCGCGTCGCCGGGTCGGGATCGAGGAGCCGCACCGAGGCGGGCACCCAGATCGGCTGCCCGGCGAGCCCTTTCGTGTAGCGCGCCGCGAGCGTGGCCCGGTACGCCGCCTGCCGGGCCTCGCGCACGAGGGGATAGCTCGGGGTGCGCGCGACGATGGCGTCCAGCACCTCCCCGGCCAACGGGCCGCCCGCGAGCAGGGCGGCGCCGACGATGTCGCGATGCGTCGCGGCCGGCAGGTCCGCAGGGCCGAACGCCGCCGGCTCGTCTTCCTGTACGGCCGCGGCAAAGGCGGCTGGCGCGAACTCGTGGACCGGCACCTGCATGCCCGCGTCCGCGTACAGCACCGCCCGCAGCACCGGGACCGGCACCACCGCCGGCTCGACCCGGTCGTCCGTGGTCAGGGCGTCCGGATCGGCCGGCGCGGCACCGGTCGGCACCGGCGGGAGCTCCATGTGCAGGCCCAGGCGCAGCGGCCCGCGCGAGAGGCTCGCGAGGACGGCCCGCGCGCCGTCGGCCGGCAGGGGCAGTGCCGCGGGCGGCGCGAAGGACGGCGCCAGCACGTAGCGCACGCCGCCCGGCACGCCCGGCAAACTCGTCCGCAACAGGTCGCCGCGCGGCATGTCGATCTCCAGGCCGACGGTGCCGGCCCGCGCATCGAAGGCGCCCAGACGCGCGTTCAGGCCCCGCACCGCCGCGAGCGGCCCGTTCATCGCCCGCCCTGCCAGGACCGGGCGCATCTCGCCGCGCAGCCGCTCGGCCACGGCCGCGAGGTCGAACGGACCCAGCGCGCCGGCGCCCCCGGCTTCACGCGCGGGCACTCGCAGGGCCGCGACGTCGGTCCCGCGATAGAGGCGGGCCCGCTCCTCCCAGGTCAGGAGCCGCGCGCCGATGGCGACCGCGGCCTGGTCCTCCTCCAGGAGATCCGGGCGCGCCGCGAGGAGCGCGCTGGCGTACAGGGTCTCGACGAAGCCGGCCACCTCGCGGCCATCGTCCAGCAGGAGCGCGCCGCCGAGACGGGGGACGGCCGCCGCCTCGGTCGGATCGCGCTCGGACAGGCGCACCATCGCCGCGTGCAGGTCGAAGGGATTGGCCGCGACCGGCACGGGCGCCGCCGCCGCGCCGCGATAGACGTAGATCGCGGTGCCAGGCACGCCCATCCGGCCCGACGGCGCGGATGTCCGCGCCCGCGACGGTGCCCGCCAGCCTCAGGTCGAGCCCGTCCTCGCTGGCCCCGAACGTCTCGACGTCGACATGGACGTAGACGCGGCCCGCGCCCGCCACCTCGCGCGCCCGCAGGGCCGCCACCTCGCCCGGCGACAGGACGATCCGGTCCACCCGCGGCGCGCCGCGAAGCTCCAGGTCCAGGGTGACGCCGCCCGTGCCCGGCAGGGCGACGCTGGCATAGGGGGCGATGCGCTCCGCGCCCGCGACGCGCAGGTCGACCACGACCGGATCGGCCTCCGCCGCCGGCGGCGCGCGCAACGGGGAGACGAGGCGGGAGAGGTCGGCTTCCAGTTCCAGGCTGACCCGTTCGGGCACCGGCAGGGAGAGGCGGCCGACCTCTCCGGCGATGCGGCGCAACGTGCCCATGTCCTCTGCCGCGCCGTCGCCATAGGCGAAGAAGCCCGAGAGCCGACCGGCCGAGATCGCCGCGCGCAGCGGCTCGATGCGCGCGAACTCCGGCAGGCGCGCGAGGGCGGCGATGGTCAGGTAGTCGCTCGCCGCCGCGCCGCCGCCGATCGGGATCACCATCCGCCCGGCGAGGGACATCGCCGCCACGCCGCCCGCCGCGGCCCCGGCGGCCGCCGCGGCAGCCGGGCCGAGGAGCGCGCTCCGCTCCTCGGGGGTGAGGGTCCCGGTCGCCGGTGCGCCGCGCTGGCGCTGCCATCGCGCGATCGCCTCCCGGGTGGACCCGCCCATGACCCCGTCGATCGCGCCCACCGGGAACCCCGCGGCCGCCAGCGCGGACTGGACCGCGCGCGCGTCGCCCCCCGGGGCGGGCATGGCGCCGGGCGCGGTTCCGGCCGCGGCGGCGCGCAGCATGTCGACCGTCCATCCCCCGCTCCGCGCCGCGCAGTTCAGAAGGCCCTCGCGCGCGCGCAGGGCCTCGACCCGCCCGGCCTGGTCCGAGGTCACCTGCGGCGGGCCGGGGTTGCAGCCGGCATTGCCGAAATAGCCGATGCCGAGCGGGCTGGTGAAGCAGTAGCCGCCCGCGTCGAAGATGCCGTTCCGCTCGAGCCAGAGGGTCATGCATTCGTCCGCGGCGGCAGGCAGCGCAGTCATCATCGCGAGGGCGAGGGCAAGGGGGGCACGCATCATGTCGGGGTCACTCCTCGGCGGGCGGGGCGGCCATCAGGCGCGCATGGACGATGAGCTCGGGGCGGTACTCGAAATGCATGCCGTCAAAATGATGCCACTTCCCGCCCCAGACGAAGCCGCGCCGCTCGAAGGCGCGCACCAGCGTCGCGGGAACGCGGTTGTCGAACGGGCCGGCATTCCCCGCCGGCCGGCCGCTCCAACGCCAGTATCCGCCGAGCGCGGGGTTCAGGTCGATCGCCGCGCCGTAGGAATGCACGCTGAGCCGATCCGTCCCCGCGACGGTGCGCCACGCGAAGCCGCCACCGACTTCCTCGAACAGCGCAGCGGGCCGGCCGCCCGTCTCCTCGAGCGCGGCGGCGAGCTGACAGTCGACCCCGTGCCGGCCCGTGACGCGGAACACCGCCTCCGATCCAGGGGCCGGGACGGTGCGCAGCCCGGCGCGGGCGGCGCCCTCGCCGCCGGGGTAGAGGAGCGCGAAGAACGCCGCGTCGCGCAGTCGGCCGGGATCGAACCAGGGCGCGTCGCGGGCGGACAGGTCGAAGGCCAGCGGATAGACGTGCCGGAACTGGTCGCCGAAGCTCGCCGCCGCCAGCGCCGCCGCCGGGCCGAGAGACGAGCGAGGCGCCATCGCCGCGTGCCGGCCGTCCGGGGCGACGAGGCGCCCGGCGGCCGCGTCGTGGCGGAGGTCCGGATACGCGTGCAGGACGCTCGCGACCTCGACTCCGCCGGGCCCCGTCGGCAGAGGCTCGGCGAGGAAATCGCGCGCCTCGCAGGCCGCCCCGAGGGCCGGCGCGAGCGGCCACAGGGCCAGCACCGCCCGACAGAGAAGCCTTCGCACCGTTCCGTCCCCCTCGTCCGACCGGCTCGCGCCTGGAAACCTGCACCGACGGTCGGCGGATGGACAGTCTAAAGTTCCCTTGCGTCGCTTCGATCGGGCGATCGTGCGGCCGCAGCAGCGCCCCGCCCTGCGGCGCGCCTCGACCGCTGGTCGGTCCATCGCGCATATGCGGGATATCCGGACTCCCGCGGGCGGCGCGTTCAAGGCAGGCGGAACACGCGGCGCAGGGGCACGGTCACGGGGCTGTCGTCGGCACGGGTCTCCATCATCGGCGCCATGTGCGTCCACCACCGGCGCATGATCTCCTCAGCGCAGAGGGCGTCCAGCGCGTGGTCGTCCCGCAGGGTCACGTGGCCGAAGAGACGGTCGGTCCCGGGGTCGTGCCAGATCGCGTCGTCCGAGATGCCGGCCTGGCGCAGGAGGTCCGCCAGCTCGGGCCAGAGGGCGTCGTGAGCGGCCTCGTACGCGGCGACCCGGCCCGGCTTCAGGCGCATGCGGAAGGCGTGGACATGGGGCATCGCGTCGGCTCCCGCGGCGCGTCCCGCCCTGGCTAGGCCGCCCGGAGGCCAGGGGGGGGCGGAGGCCGGGACGCTAGACCGAGACGAGGCGGAGGACCGCGTCACGATCCTGCTCCGCCTTCGGCGCGTCGTGCACGACCGCGCCGCGCCGCATGGCGACGACGCGGTCCGCGAGCTCCCAGGCGAAGTCGAATCGCTGCTCGACGAGGACGACGGCCATGCGCCCCTCGGCGCGCAGGCGGGCGATGACGCGGCCGATCTCGGCGATGATCGAGGGCTGGATGCCCTCGGTCGGCTCGTCGAGGAGGAGCGCCTTGGGCCGCGTGACCAGCGCGCGGGCGATGGCCAGCTGCTGCTGCTGCCCGCCCGAGAGGTCGCCGCCGCGGCGCGCGCGCATCTCGTGGAGGACGGGGAAGAGCGCGAACACCTCGGGCGGGACCGAGCGGTCCGCGCGAGGCAGGCAGGCGAAGCCGGTCTCCAGGTTCTCCTGCACCGTCAGGAGGGGGAAGATCTCGCGCCCCTGCGGGACGTAGGCGACGCCCGCCCGGGCCCGGGCACGAGCGCCCCGCGCGAGGGAGGCGCCGTCCAGCGAGGCGATCCCGCCGGACGGATGACGTCCGGCCAGCGCGGCCAGGAGCGAGGTCTTGCCGACGCCGTTCAGGCCCATCACGGCCGTCACCCGCCCGGCGGCGGCGTCGAGGTCCAGGCTCGGGATGATCACCGAGCCGCCATAGGCGAGCGTCAGGCCGCGCGCCGACAGCATCACCCGCGCCCCAGGTAGACGTCGATCACCTCGGGCACCGAGACGACGTGATCGAGCGAGCCCTCGGCCAGCACCCGGCCCTCGTGCAGGACCGTGACCCGGCAGCCCAGGCGGCGCACGAACTCCATGTCGTGTTCCACGACCACCACCGCCCGCGTGCGCGCCGCCGCGACCAGCATCGCGGTCGTCTTCTCGCGCTCTGCGGACGTCATGCCCGCTGCCGGCTCGTCCACCAGCAGGAGGCGCGGCTCCTGAGCGAGGAGCATGCCGATCTCGAGCCACTGCTTCTGCCCGTGCGAGAGGTCTCCGGCACGGCGCTGCAGCGCATCGGCCAGGCCCACCTCCGCGGCGAGGGCTTCGAGGCGCCCCTCGTCGACGCCCCGGCGGATCAGGACCGCGAGCGCGCCGCGCGCGCCGCGCAGGGCCAGGGCGAGGTTGTCGCGCACGCTCTGGTCCTCGAACACGGTGGGCTTCTGGAACTTGCGTCCGATCCCGGCCCGCGCGATCCGCGCCTCGCTCAGCCGCGTGAGGTCGGTGCCCTTCTCCCCCCATCGGACATGGCCGGTATCGGGCCGCGTCTTGCCGGTGACGATGTCCATGAACGTGGTCTTGCCGGCGCCGTTGGGGCCGATGACGGCGCGCAGCTCGGGCTCGCCGATGGCGAAGGACAGATCGTCGATCGCGCGGAACCCGTCGAACGACTTGCTGACGCCCGACACCTCGAGGAGCGCGCTCATTCCGCCGGTGCCCCGGGCGGCTGCGCGCGGCGCGCCCCGTCCGCGCGGCCCGCGCGCCGGACGAGGCGGTCCACCAGCCCGCCGAGCCCTTCGGGCGCGAAGAGCGTGACCGCGACGAAGCCGAAGCCGAGGAGCACGAGCCACCAGTCCGTCCACCGGACCACGTAGACGCCGAGGTCGATGTCCGGCGCGCCGCCGCCGGTGAACCAGGACGACAGGAGCGAGACCGTCGCCGCGCCGAGGATCGCGCCGTAGAGCCGCCCCCGCCCCCCGATCGCGACCCAGACCGCGAGGTAGATCGACGCGATCGGCGCGATCTCGGCCGGGTTCACGATGCCGGCCTGCGGATAGTAGAGCGCGCCGGCGATCCCCGCGAGCATCGCCGTCCCGGTGAAGACCGCGAGCTTGTATCCCTCCACCTCGTAGCCGAGGAAGCGCACGCGCGCCTCGTCGTCCCGGATCGCGCGCAGCACCGAGCCGAAGCGGTCCGAGACCGCCCAGGCCGCCACCAGGTAGGTGGCCCCGAGGGCCGCCGCCGAGGCCCATAGGAACCAGAGCGATAGCGTGGATTGAGGCACGTGGCCCAGGCCGGGGATGTTCTGAAGCCCTGAGAGGCCGTTGTTGCCGCGCAGCCCGCTGTCGTTCTGGAAGAGCCAGAGCGCGAGCGCGAGCGTGCCGGCCTGCGTGAGGATCGAGAGGTAGACGCCGGTGACGCGGCTGCGGAAGGCCAGCCAGCCGAAGACGAGCGCCAGGAGACCCGGCACCGCCACGACCGCGAGGAGCTGCACCGCGAGCATGTCCGAGAAGGCCCATATCCAGGGGAACTCGTCGGCGCCGACCACGCCGAAGATCTGCGCGGCGGCGGCCTGGTCGACCTCCTCGGGGGTTGGCGGCAGAGGACGCTGCGCCAGCTGCGCCGCGACGATCCCTTCCGTCCGGGCCCGCATGAGCCACATGCCGACCGCGTAGCCGCCGATCCCGAAGAACGCCATGTGCCCGAGCGAGAGGATGCCGGCATAGCCCCAGACGAGGTCCATCGCGACCGCCACGAGGCACAGGCACAGCGTCTTGCCCAGCGTCTTCACGAAGGAGGTCGAGACGAGCCCGGCTTCGGCCAGGACCGTCGCGCCCAGCGTCACCGCCGCGAGGCACAGCAGGACCGCGGCGACATGGGGCGTGCGCAGGAGCCTCACCCGGCGTACCGGCCCCGTTGGGGGACGATCCCGCGCGGGCGGAACTGGATGAAGGCGATCACGAAGAGGATCATGAACGTCTGCGCCGCCAGGGTGTTGGAGGGGTTGAACCACTCGATCCCCTTCTGCAGCCCGCCGATGAGCCCCGCGCCCGCCAACGTGCCGGCGACCGAGCCCACGCCGCCGACGACGACCGTCATGAACGACTGCACGATATAGCCCGACCCCATCTCGGAGGTGACCTGCGCGTAGAGGCCGATGGCGACCCCGGCGACGCCGGCGATGCCCGAGCCCAGCCCGAAGGTCAGCATCCCGATGCGGCCCGGATCGATCCCCATCGAGGCGGCCATGCCGGGGTTCTGCGTGACCGCCCGGACCTCCAGCCCGAGGCGCGTGCGGCGCAGCACGAGGACGATCCCGGCGGCGAAGAGGAGCGCGAGAACGAAGATCGCGACGCGAATCCAGCTGATCGAGATCGCGTCGGAGATCACCCAGGACCCTGCCAGCCAGTCCGGCGAGGTCAGGGGGCGCGCCTGCGTGCCGAAGACGTTCTTGGCGATCTGCTGGAGGGCGATGGAGATGCCGAAGGTCGCCAGCAGCGTCTCCAGCGGACGGTGCATCAGGTGCCGGATCACCAGCCGCTCCAGCGCCACGCCGGCCACGCCCGCGACCGCGAAGGCCAGCGGCAGAGCGATCACGAGGCTGAGCGTGTAGTCGGGCACGATCGTCTGCACGACGTAGCCGGTATAGGCCCCGATCATGATGAACTCGCCATGAGCCATGTTGATGACCCCCATCACGCCGAAGGTCACCGCGAGGCCCACCGCCGCCAGGAAGTAGATCGAGGCCAGCGAGAGCGCGTCGAGCCCCAGATCCGCCGCCTGGTGCATCCCGAGCCGCGCCTCGATCGCGGCGGAGGCGGCCTCGGCCGCGTCGGTGATCGCGCGGTCCTCCTCGAGGTAGAGGTCGAGGATCGCGTGCGAGGCGAGGCGCTCGGCCGCGGCCGCGTCGGTCAGGCGCTCGGGCGCTCCGCCGCCGGCGGCGAGCATGTCGTAGGCGGTCCACCGGCGGGCCTCGTCGTCGAGCGTGGCGACGGGGACGCCGGCGACGGAGGCGCCCTCGATCGCGGCGACGAGCGCGGCGTCCCGCGCGGCCCGCGTCACCCGCGGCGGCGCGAGGCCCGCACCCGCCAGAAGCGCATAGGCTTCGTCCGTCCCGATGTCCTCGCCGGGCACGAGGCGCGCGGCGATGCTCGCGCCCTCCGGGGCCGCGCCGCCTTCGGCGACGATCCGGCGCGTCGCCAGGACGCGCGCCAAGGCGCCGCGGTTCTCGACCGATATCTCGCGCGAGAGCGCCTCGATGGCGGCGATGCGCTCGGCCGGGTCCGGGGCGAAACGGGCCAGCAGGCGGGTCAGCGTGGCCGACTTGAGCGCCGCGATCCCCGGATCCGCCTCGCCGTCCAGGGACTGGCGAAGCGGGTCCAGAAGGTCCGCGGAGGGATCGCGCTCCAGGGCGGCGACGGCGCGGCGCCGGGCTTCGGGGCGCGGGTCGACCAGCTGGAACCGCACGAGCGCGGTGGCGATCGCGCCGCGCACGCCGGCATTGGGCTTCAGCTCCTTGATGCCCGCCCGTGGCTCGCGGCCCGCGGCCCCCGTGTCGATGTCGATGACGGCGTAGTCCTCGCCCTCCCGCTCGCCGATGAGGAACGCCCCGTCCGCCTCGCGCAGGACCACGCGCTTCTGCCGCCAGGCTTCCAGGAAGGGCTGCAGGTCGGGCGAGCCGGTCGCGGCGAGCCGGTCCAGCACCGCGTCCACGGTGCGCCGCGAGGCCCGCTCGACGGCGCGGGGATCCTCCTGGAGGGCGGCCTGGAGCGGCGCCGTCTGGGCCAGCGCGGGCGCGACCGGCACCAGGAGGGCCGCGATCACGAGCAATGTGCGAAGCATGGCGCCCCTCCCGAGGGGGCGGCGCCGGTGCCCCGGCGCCGCGCCGATCCGGGTCAGTAGTTCGATTCGATCTGCACGCAGCTGCCGGTCTCGGTGTTGTACATCCCGCATTCCAGCTCGGCCCAGTCGCTCTCCAGAACGGCGCTCTCGGGCAGGAAATCGGTCCAGGCGTCGCCCGGCACGGGGTCGGTCTCCGAGATGATGTCGAACTGCCCGTCCGCGGTGATCTCGCCGATCAGCACGGGCTTCGAGAGGTGGTGGTTGGTGCCCATGACCGCCGTGCCGCCGGTGAGGTTGGGGAATTCCTGCCCCCACATCGCCTCGCGCACGGCGTCGACATCGGTCGTCCCGGCCTCCTCGACGGCGTTCACCCACATGTTGAAGCCGATGTAGTGCGCCTCCATCGGGTCGTTCGTCACCCGGGCCTCGTCGCCGATGAAGGCGTGCCAGTCGGCGATGAAGGCCTCGTTCGCGGGCGTGTCCGCCGACTGGAAGTAGTTCCAGGCCGCCAGGTGCCCGACCAGGGGCGCGGTATCGAGGCCCGAGAGCTCCTCCTCCCCGACCGAGAAGGCGACCACGGGGATGTCCTCGGCGTTCACGCCCTGGGCGGCCAGCTCCTTGTAGAACCCCACGTTCGCGTCTCCGTTGATGGTGGAGATCACGCCCACCGGCCGGCCGTCCGCGGCCATCGCGACGACGTCGGAGACGATCGTCGCCCAGTCCGAATGGCCGAAGGGCGTGTAGTTCACGAAGATGTCCTCGGACGCGATCCCGGCATCGGCGAGGTAGGCCTCCAGGATGTTGTTGGTCGTGCGCGGGTAGACGTAGTCGGTCCCCAGGAGGGCGAAGCGCTCGATGCCCAGCTCCTCGAGGAAATAGTCGACCGCAGGGATCGCCTGCTGGTTCGGGGCGGCGCCGGTGTAGAACACGTTGCGCGACAATTCCTCGCCCTCGTACTGGACCGGGTAGAACATCAGCCCGTTGAGCTCCTCGAGGACCGGCAGCGCCGACTTGCGGCTCACCGAGGTCCACGAGCCGAAGATCACGTCCACCTCGTCCACCGTGAGCAGCTCGCGCGCCTTCTCGGCGAAGAGCGGCCAGTCCGAGGCCGGATCGACGACCACCGCCTCGATCTGACAGCCCAGGAGGCCGCCCGCCTCGTTCTGGGCGGCGACGAGCATCTCCACCGTGTCCTTCAGCGTGGTCTCCGAGATCGCCATCGTGCCGGAGAGCGAGTGCAGGACGCCCACCTTGATCGGATCGGCGCAGTCCTGGGCGGAGGCGGCGCTGGCGGCGCAGAGGGCGGCGGCAATTGGCAGGTAGCGTGCGATCATGGTCATCCCCGTGGCGGTTCGGACCCGAGCGAGCCCGTCATTGCGGCCCGCCGCTACGTCAGGCGAGCCCGTCGGACGGGACGGTCCCCCGCGCCCGCCCGCAAGCGCCCGGCGCCGCGATCCTGCCACCGGGGGTCCGCTGCCCGATCCGTGGGCATCGGTCGCCACCGGATGCCCGCTTCGTATGCTCCCGCGCCATCCGGCGCGCCCCGGCCCCGCGCTTGCGCCCTCGCCCGCGCCCGTCCAGACAGATGGCGGCCCAGGCGCCCCGGAGGGACGAGCGTGACCGACGACGACCGCCGACCCCGGAGCGCCGCCGACCTCCCCTGGTGGCAGAAGGCCGTCGGATATCAGGTCTACCCCCGCAGCTTCGCGGATTCGGACGGCGACGGGATCGGCGACATCCCCGGCATCGTCTCGCGCCTGGATCACCTGGCCGATCTGGGAATCGGCTTCGTCTGGCTCTCGCCCGTCTACGCCTCGCCGCAGGTCGACATGGGCTACGACATCTCCGACTACCGGGCCATCGCGCCCGAATACGGGACGATGGCGGACATGGACCGCCTGATCGCGGAGGCGGGCGCGCGGGGCATCCGCATCGTCATGGACCTGGTGGTGAACCATTGCTCGGACCGGCATGCGTGGTTCCGGACGGCCCTGGCGGACCCGGCTTCTCCCGAGCACGACTACTTCATATGGCGCGATACCGCCCCGGACGGCGGGCCGCCCACGCCGGCGCGCTCCTATTTCGGCGGCTCGATGTGGGAGCACGTCCCCGCGCTGGGCAAGTCCTACCTGCACCAGTTCGCCCGCGAGCAGCCGGACCTGAACTGGCGGAACCCGGCCCTGCGCGCGGCGGTCCACGAGATGATGAACTGGTGGCTGGACCGCGGCATCGGCGGCTTCCGCCTCGACGTGATCGACCTCATCGGCAAGGACCCGGACGCGGGCGTCTTCGCCGAGGGGCCGGACCTGCACCCCTATCTGCGGGAGATGCACGAGGCCTGCTTCGCGGGGCGCGACGTGCTGACGGTCGGCGAGACGTGGTCTGTGACCCCCGAGACGGCGCTCGCCTATTGCGGGCGCGAGCGCGGGACGCTCGGCATGGTGTTCCAGTTCGCGCACGTCACCGCCTTCCACCATCCCGAGCGGGGCAAGTGGGACCCGCGGCCCTTCGACCTGCCGACGTTCAGGCGCGCGCTCTTCCGCTGGCAGGAGGCGCTGCGGGACGACGGGTGGAACGCGCTGTTCCTGTCGAACCACGACCTGCCTCGCCAGGTCTCGCGCTATGGGGACGACGGGACATGGCGCGTCCGCTCGGCCAAGGCGCTGGCGACGGCGCTGCACCTGATGCGCGGCACGCCCTTCGTCTACCAGGGCGAGGAGATCGGCATGACCAACACCCGCTTCACCGACCCGGCGCAGTTCCGCGACGTCGAGGCGATCGGCCACTGGGCCGAGGCGCGCGCCCGCGGCGCGGACCCGGCCGCCTTCCTGGCCGGGGCGTCGGCCAACGGACGCGACAACGCCCGCACCCCGATGCAATGGTCCGGCGCCGCCCATGGCGGCTTCACCGCCGGCACGCCCTGGATCGAGGCCAACCCCAACCACGAAGCGATCAACGTGGCGGCGGACCGCGCGGACCCGGACGGGGTGTTCGAGCACTACCGCCGCCTGATCGCCCTGCGCCGGGACCACGCCATCGTCTCGCACGGCCGGTTCCGCGCCGAGGCCGAGGACCACCCGCAGGTGATGGCATATGTCCGCGAGCTCGACGGGCGGCGCCTGTCGGTCGTCGCGAACCTCTCGGGGCGGGACGTGTCCTTCGCCGTGCCGCCCGGCCTCACGGTGTCGGGCGCGTGCCTGAGCGCGACCGTCGCGCCACGGGAGCGGATCGAGGGCACGCTCGACCTGGCTCCCTATGAGGCGGTCGCGGTGCTCGGCCCCGCCGACTGATCGCCCTGGGACGGGTGCGCCCGCCGGGGTATCGTCGACGAGACGCAGGCAAATCGAGGTTCCCATGTCCGATCCCGCGCCCGGATCCCATCGCCCCGACACCCGGCGCCCCGACACGCGCCGCATCGTCTCCAGCCGCCATCTGGCGGATGGGGCGGGCTGGGAATCCTCCGAGCTCGAGTTCGGGATGATCGTCGCCTACAACGCCTTCGCCCGCTGGACGACGCGGTGCATGGCCGCCGCGGGGCGCGAGCTCTCCCCGCTCGAGGTCCTGGTCCTGCACAACGTGAACCATCGCGGCCGGGACAAGCGCCTGACCGACATCTGCTTCCTCCTGAACATCGAGGACACGCACACCGTCAACTACGCGCTCCGCAAGCTGTTGAAGGCCGGGCTCCTGACCTCCGAGCGGCGCGGCAAGGAGGCGTTCTACGCGGCCTCCGAGGAAGGCCAGGCGCTCTGCGAGTCCTATCGCCGGGTCCGCGAGCAATGCCTTCTGGGCGGGCTCGCCGGAGGTGACCTCTCGGGCGAGGAGATGCGCGCGATCGCGGCCCGGCTACGCGCGCTCTCCGGGCAGTACGACCAGGCGAGCCGGGCCGCCGCCTCCCTCTAGTCCGCAGTCACATGAGCGACGGCAGCCAGAGCGCGATTCCCGGGAAGGCCACGATCAATCCGACGCCCGCCAGCAGAAGAAGGAAGAACGGGAACGCCGCGCGCGCGATGCGCAGGATGTCGAGGCCGGTCAGCCCCTGGATGACGAAGAGGTTGAACCCCACCGGCGGCGTGATCTGGGACATCTCGACCACGATCACGAGGTAGATGCCGAACCAGATCGGGTCGATCCCCACCGCCTGCACCATCGGCAGGATGATCGAGGTCGTCAGCACGATGACCGAGATCCCGTCGAGGAAGCAGCCCAGCACGACGAAGAACACCGTCAGGACGGCCAGGAGCGCGGTGGGGCCGAGCCCCATCTCCCCGATCCAGGCCGCCAGGGCGCGGGGGATGCCGGTGAACCCCATCGCGACCGACAGGAAGGCCGCGCCCAGCAGGATGAACGCGATCATCGCGCTGGTTCGCGTCGCGGCCATCGCGGCCTCGCCCAGCCGGGTCCAGGTGAAGCCGCCGGCGGCGAAGGCGAGGATGACGGAGAGGACGACGCCGAGCGCCGCGGCGTCGGTCGGCGAGGCGAGGCCGGTGTAGATCGATCCGATCACCGCCGCGATCAGGAGCGCCACGGGGATCAGCCGGCGCGAGGCCTTCAGCCGGACCATGTAGGGCAGGCGCTCGCCCCGCGCGGGGATGAGGGC
Organism: uncultured Alphaproteobacteria bacterium; assembly: GCA_963832275.1. Classification (GTDB taxonomy): domain Bacteria; phylum Pseudomonadota; class Alphaproteobacteria; order Rhodobacterales; family Rhodobacteraceae; genus Hasllibacter. The sequence continues at coordinate 1,114,311 of CAWHTQ010000019.1, read as the reverse complement.
GGGGTCCATCCAGGCGCGCACCGCCACGTAGCCCGCGAACATGACCGTCAGCATCAGGCCCGGGAGGATTGCGGCGACGAAGAGGCGCGCGATGCTCTGCTCGGTCGCGACGCCGTAGACGATCAGGATGATCGACGGCGGGATCAGCAAGCCCAGCGTGGCCGAGCCCGCGAGCGTCCCGATCACCAGCCCCTCGGGGTATCCGCGCGCCCTCAGCTCGGGGACCGACATGCGCCCGATGGTGGCCGCCGTCGCCGCCGAGGAGCCCGAGACCGCCGCGAAGATCGCGCAGCCCAGCACGTTCACGTGCAGCAGCCGCCCCGGTAGGCGCCCGAGCCAGGGGGCGAGGCCGGTGAACATGTCCTCCGACAGGCGCGAGCGCAGGAGGACCTCCCCCATCAGGATGAAGAGGGGCAGCGCCGCGAGCGACCAGGAATGCGAGTGGCCCCAGAGCGTCGTCGCCAGGACGAGGCCGGCGGGCGCGTTCGAGAACGCCATCAGCGCGATCAGGGCGACTCCCCCCAGCGCCATCGCGATCCAGACGCCGGCGGCGAGGAATGTCAGCAGGATCGCCAGCAGCACACCGCCCGTGAGGACCACGTCCATCAGGGTTCCTCCCCGCCGCCCAGCACCGGCGCGCGCGCGGCCCAGGTCTCCACCAGGCTCTGGAGGAGCGCGAGCGTCAGCAGGGTCAGGCCCGCCGTCATCGGGATCTGCACCGTCCAGGTCGGGATCGGCACCATGCCGGTGGAGACGTCGCCGAAGCGGCGACTCTCCGCGGTGAGGAGCGCGGCGTAGAGGGCGGCGTAGCCGGCGAAGGCGGCGGCGGCCCCGATCACGGCCAGCTCCAGCGCCCAGGCCGCGCGGTTCGGCAGGCGCGAGGTCACCAGCGAGACGCGCACATGCCCCCCGGTGCGAAGCGTCCAGGGCAGGGCGAGGAAGGTGGCGGCGGCCAGCAGGTAGCCGGCGAAATCCGCATAGGACGGGATCGTCGGTGGCAGGGGCAGGCCGGCCCGCGTGCCGGCGTTGAGCGCGATCTGCGCCGAGATCAGCAGGCAGATCGCGCCGATGCACGCGGCCGCCGCGATGGCCGCCCAGCGGTAGGCACGGTCGAGAACGCGGAACATCGGCGCGGTCCTTCGGGTGGGAACGGGTCCGGGCCGGCCCCCGCGGGGTCCGGCCCGGCCGACGGGTCAGCCGCCCTGGTAGTCCGCCAGGATCCGCTTGGCGGCGTCCGAGGCGGTGGCGTTCCAGTTCTCGAGCATGGTGTCCCCGATGGCCCGGAGGTCGGCCGTGAGCCGCTCGGAGGGCGCGTAGATCGTCATGCCGGCATCGGCCATGACCTGCGTCTTCTCGGCGGCCTCTGCGGTGGACATCTCCCATCCGCGGGCCTCGGCGGCGGCGGCCGCCTCCAGGACGGCGGCCTGCGTGCCCTCGTCCAGGCGCTGGAACGCCCGCTGGTTCACGACGACGATGTTCTTGGGCACCCAGGCGTCGATCTGACCGTAATGGGTGACGAAGTCCCAGGCCGTGGAGTTGGCGCCGGTGGAGGGGGAGGTGATCATCGCCTCGACCTGGCCGGTGGCGAAGGCCTGCGGGATGTCGGCGGCCTCCACCTGCACGGGGGCGGCGCCGGCGAGCGCGGCGAACTCCTCGAGCGCGGCGTTGTAGGCCCGGAACCGCAGCCCTTCGAGGCCGGAGGCGTCCGCGACCTCGCCGTTGGTGTAGAGGCCCTGCGCCGGCCAGGGCACGGAGAAGAGCGGGATCAGGCCCTGCTCGGCCAGCAGCTCGGTGATGACCGGCTTCTGCGCCTCCCAGAGACGGCGCGCGTCCTCGTAGGAGGTCGCGACGAAGGGCTGGCTGTCGAGGCCGAAGGCCGCGTCCTCGTTGGAGAGGGTCGAGAGGAAGAACTCGCCCAGCGGCACCTGCCCGGAGCGCACGGCGTTCTTGATCTCCGCATGGGGGAAGAGGGAGCCCGCGGAATGCACCGTCACGTCGAGCGCTCCGTCCGTCGCGGCGCGCAGGTCGTCGGCGAACTGCGCGATGTTCTGCGTGTGGAAGGTGGCGTCGCCGTAGGGCGTGGGCATGTCCCAGGACTGCGCGGCGGCGGGCAGGGCCGCGATGCAGGCAAGGACGGGGCCGAGGATGATCTTCATGGGGACCTCTCCGAGATGGCGCCCCGCAGGGCTGGTGTTTCGACGTTGACGATTCGTCATCGTTTCGTCAATCATTCATTACCGACATGCGCCGGCGAAGCGAGGATCACGACATGACCGACCCGATCACGGGCACCTCCGCCTCCGACGCGCCCGGCCCCTGGCGCTTCTGGGTGGATCGCGGCGGCACGTTCACCGACCTCGTCGCCCGCGCCCCGGACGGCACCCTGCGCACGCACAAGGTCCTGTCCGAGAACCCCGGCCGCTATGCCGACGCGGCCGTGCAGGGCGTCCGCGACCTGATGGGGCTGCGGGGCGGCGCGCCGATCCCGCCCGGCGCCATCGCCGAGGTGCGCATGGGCACGACCGTGGCGACCAACGCCCTCCTGGAGCGCAAGGGCGAGCGCACCGGCCTTCTCATCACGCGCGGCTTCGCCGACCTCCTGCGGATCGGCACTCAGGCGCGCCCCCGCCTCTTCGACCTCGACATCCGATTGCCGGAGCTCCTCTACGAGGCGGTCGAGGAGGTGGACGAGCGCCTGGACGCCGACGGCGCGGCGGTCCGCCCTCTCGACGCCGCGCAGGCGCGCGCCGCGCTGCGCCGGGTGCGCGCGCGGGGCATCGCCTCGGTCGCGGTCGCGCTCTGCCACGGCTACCGCAACCCGGCGCACGAGCGGGCGATCGGCGTGATGGCGCGCGAGGAGGGTTTCGCCCAGGTCTCGCTCAGCCACGAGTCATCGCCCCTGATCAAGCTGGTCCCGCGCGGGGACACCGCGGTCGTCGACGCGTATCTGTCGCCGATCCTGCGCCGCTACGTGGCGCAGGTCTCCGAAGCGCTCGGCCGCCCCGAGGCGGGCGGCCCCCGCCTGATGTTCATGCAGTCCAACGGCGGGCTGACGGACGCGGCCCTGTTCCAGGGCAAGGACGCGATCCTGTCGGGGCCGGCGGGGGGCGTCGTCGGCATGGTGCGCACGGCCGCCGCCGCGGGGGCCGATCGCCTGATCGGCTTCGACATGGGCGGCACCTCCACGGACGTGTGCCACTATGCCGGCACCTTCGAACGGAGCTTCGAGACCGAGGTCGCGGGCGTGCGGATGCGCGCGCCGATGATGGCGATCCACACGGTCGCGGCCGGAGGCGGGTCGATCCTGTCCTGGCGGGACGGGCGGATGCGGGTCGGGCCCGAGAGCGCGGGCGCCGATCCCGGCCCCGCCGCCTATCGCCGGGGCGGCCCGCTCACGGTCACGGACTGCAACGTCCTCCTGGGCAAGCTCCAGCCGGACGCCTTCCCCTCCGTCTTCGGGCCCGGCGGGGACGAGCCGCTGGACCGGGACGTCGTGGCGGCGAAGTTCGAGGAACTGCGCCGCGAGATCGACCCTGCCCGCACCGCCGAGGAGATCGCGGAGGGCTTCCTGCGCATCGCCTGCACCGGCATGGCCTCCGCGATCAAGGGGATCAGCACGCAGCGCGGCTACGACGTCACCGGCTACACGATGAACTGCTTCGGCGGCGCGGGCGGGCAGCACGCCTGCCTGGTCGCGGACGTGCTGGGGATGCGCGAGGTGTTCGTGCATCCCTTCGCGGGGGTGCTCTCGGCCTTCGGCATGGGGCTGGCCGACATCCGCGCGATCCGCGAGCGGCAGGTCGGCCGCCCTCTGGGCGATCCGGCGCAGGCCGACCTGGACGAGATCGCAGCGGAGGCCAGGGCCGAGGTCGCGGGCCAGGGCATGGAGGACGACGCGATCCGCGTCGTCGCGACCGCACATGTGCGCGTGCGGGGCGCGCAGCAGACGCTCGAGGTGCCGTTCGGACCCGAGGCGCAGATGGCGGGGGCCTTCGCGGACGCCCACGCCGCGCGCTTCGGCTTCGCGCCCCGCGGCGCGGACCTGATGCTCGAGATGCTGACCGCCGAGGCGGTCGGGGCCTCGGGGGAGGCGGTGCGCGCCGCGGCTCCGGACGGCGCCCCCCGCCCGGACGGCCGGGCCCGGATGCACGCGGGCGGCACCTGGCGCCAGGTGCCCCTCGTCGACCGCGCGGGCCTGGCGCCGGGGCGTGCCCTGGACGGGCCGGCCATCGTGACCGAACCCACCGGGACCACCGTCGTCGAGCCCGGCTGGCGCGCGCAGGCGGACGCGGCGGGCAACCTGATCCTGCGGCGGACGCAAGCCGCGCCCCGCGGCGAGGCGATCGGCACCGAGGTCGATCCGATCCTGCTGGAGGTGATGGGCAGCCTCTTCATGTCGATCGCCGATCAGATGGGCGCGACTTTGGCCAACACCGCCCATTCGGTAAACATCAAGGAACGCTACGACTTCTCCTGCGCGATCTTCGACGCGGCCGGCGACCTGGTGGCCAACGCGCCGCACGTGCCCGTGCACCTGGGCTCGATGTCGCAGAGCGTGCGCACGATCCTGCGCCGCCACGAGGGCGACATCCGCCCCGGCGACGTCTTCATGACCAACGACCCCTTCGACGGCGGCACGCACCTGCCGGACGTCACGGTGGTCACGCCCGTCTTCGACGAGGGCGGCGCGCGCATCCTCTACGCCGTTGCCAGCCGGGGCCATCATGCCGACATCGGCGGCACCACCCCCGGCTCCGCCCCGCCCGACAGCACCCGGATCGCGGAGGAGGGCGTCGTCATCGGGAGCTTCCGCCTCGTGCGCGAGGGCACCCTGCGCGAGGCCGAGGCGCGCGCGCTCCTGTCATCGGGCCCCCATCCCTGTCGGAACGTCGATCAGAACATGGCCGACCTCGCCGCCCAGATCGCCGCCAACGCGACCGGGCGGCGCGAGCTGCTGCGCCTGACCGAGCGGTTCGGGGAGGACGGCGTCGCCGCCTACATGCGCCACCTGCAGGACAATGCCGAGGAGAGCGTGCGCCGCGTGCTGGGCGCGCTGAAGGACGGGACCTGCGCGTACCCGCTCGACGGCGGCCAGCGCATCCGCGTCGCGATCCGCGTGGACCGGGCCGCGCGGCGGGCGGTGATCGACTTCGCCGGCACCTCGCCCCAGGATCCGGGCAACTACAACGCCCCGCTCGCGATCTGCCGGGCCGTGGTGCTGTACGTCTTCCGCACGCTGGTGGGCACGGACATCCCCATGAACGAGGGCTGCCTCAAGCCGCTGGAGATCCGCGCGCCCGAGGGTTCGATGATCAACCCGGCGCCGGGCGCCGCGGTGATCTCCGGCAACACCGAGGTGAGCCAGGCGATCGCGGACGCGCTCTACGGCGCGTTGGGCACCCTGGCGGGCAGCCAGGGCACGATGAACAACTTCGTCTACGGCAACGAGCGACACCAGAACTACGAGACGATCTGCGGCGGCGCGGGCGCGGGCCCCGACTTCGACGGCGCCTCGGCCGTGCACACCCACATGACCAACACCCGGATGACCGACCCCGAGGTCCTGGAGACGCGCTTTCCGGTGCGGGTCGAGGCATTCGCGATCCGGCGGGGCTCGGGCGGGGCGGGGCGGCGGCGCGGCGGCGACGGGATCGTCCGCCGCCTGCGGTTCCTGGAGCCGATGACCGCGACGGTCCTCTCATCGCACCGGGTCGTGCCACCGCCCGGCGCGGCCGGGGGCGGACCGGGATCGATCGGCGAGAACGCGGTGGAGCGAGCGGACGGCGCCGTCGAGGCGCTGCGCGGCAACGACCGCGCCGAACTGGCGGCGGGCGACGTCTTCGTCATGCGCACGCCGGGCGGCGGAGGCTTCGGGGCGCCTCAGGCGCCGCGCGCGGCGGGCGGCAGGTTCGGGGGACCGTAGGGATCGGCATCGTTCGCCGTCGCCGCGATGCGGGCGTGCACGGACGCGTCGATCCCGTCCCCGCCCGGCACGTCGCGCCGGTCGCCGAGAGGGAAGAGACGCCGCAGCCCCCGCCGGGTCCGCCAGGCGCTCGCCAGCGAGCTCCAGCGCGGCAGCAGTTCGATCGGCCACCACGCCAGGGTGAGGGACTCGTGAAGTCGGCCCTCGGGCCCCGAGCCCGCGGGCCCCGCCATGTCCCCGGCCGGCCCGGTGCGGAAGGCCAGGCCCTGCGCCGCGGCCTCCGCGATCATCCAGGCCAGGGGGCGGCGCGCGGCCTGGCCGTCCGCGTCGTCATAGCCGCCGCCCACGTCGCCATGCGCGCCCGCGAACCAGACCGAGCGCGCGTCCTGCGGCGCCGGGCGGCCGCCATGCCGCGGCGCGTAGTCCTGCCCCGGCTCCCAGGGCGTCGGGCGGAACATGCGCCGCCGCTCGTCGAGCGCCAGCGCGTGCCGGAAGCAGCGTACCGAGGCGTTGCGGCGGACCCCGGGCAGCTCCTCGAACGAGGGCAGGTAGAACCGGTCCGGGCGCGGCACGATCACCGAGCCGACCGTGTCCCAGCAGCCCATGAAATGGACCGGCGGGCGCAGCGTGCGGAGCACCTCGCCGAGCCGCTCGGCGAGCTCGGGCATCTCCTCCGTGTCGGCGCGCTTGTAGGTGGTCATCGCATAGCCGATCAGGTGCTCCTGATGCGGACGCAGGATGCCGACGAGGCGGATCAGGCTGGCCAGCACCCGCGCCGTATGCGCCCCGCGGCTGAACCCGAAGAGCCAGATCTGGTCGCCGTAGCGCCAGTGCCGCACGAGGAAGCGGTAGGCATCCATCACGTTCTCGTCGAGGCCGGCGCCCGTGAGCAGGCCGAAGGCTCCGAGTGCCCGGGCGCGCCAGCGGGACCAGGCGCTCGCCTCCGCGATGATGCCGACCCCGGGGTCGTAGAACACCACCTGATCCTCGCGCTGCGCGATGGCGCGGTAGAGCTTCAGCACGTTCGACTGCCGCTCGCCGATCTCGTTGCCGGTGCCGTCGCAGCACACCACGAGGCGGCGCGCGCCCGCGCGCAGGGGGGGCGGGGACGCCACCGGGGGCGTCGCCGCCGCAGGATTACCTAGAGGAAGGTCTGTCATCAGGTCCGCATAGCACGGCGGCGGACCCGGGGGTGCGGTTTCTCGCGCCGCCCCGCCGGAGGCCGGCTAGAGCCCTTCGGCGAAGGCGTCCGCGAGATGGGCGACCACGGCGCGCATGGCGGCGGGCTCGTCCGCGCCCGCGTCCAGCGCCGCCTGCCGCACCGCGCGCTGGCGGTCCGCGCCGCCGCCCTCGGCCGCGAGGCCGCGGATGCGGCCCACCTCCGCCGTCGACCCGAGGCGCGCGGCGTCGGGCGCGACGAAGTCGAGGATGTCCTCCACCAGCTCGGTCATCGGCGCGATGCGTCCCGCGCCCAGATCGATGAGCGCGCCGGTCGCGCCGTAGCGCTGCGCGCGCCAGCGGTTCTCGTCGAGCAGGAACCGGTCATAGCGCCGCCAGGTGCGGTTGCCCTGCCTCAGGCGCCAGAGCGCGCGCATCAGGGCCTGGATCAGGGCCGCGAGCGTCAGGGCGTCCTCGATCGCCGGGCACACGTCGCAGATGCGCGCCTCCAGCGTCGGATAGGCCTCGGACGGACGCAGGTCCCACCAAATCTTCGATCCGTCCTCGATCACGCCCAGATCGGCCATCAGGTCCACGGCGCGCCGCCAGTCGGCCCAGCCGTCGAGATGGGGCGGCAGGCCCGTGCGCGGCATGTTGTCGAACACCGTCGTCCGGTAGGAGGCGAGCCCCGTATCCGTCCCCAGCCAGAACGGGGAGGAGGCCGACAGCGCCAGCAGGTGCGGCAGGAAGTACGCCGCCTGGTTGCACAGGTCGATGCGCAGGGCCTCGTCCTCGATCCCGACATGCACGTGCATCCCGCAGATCAGCATCCGGCGCGCGACGCCGCCCAGGTCCCGCTCCAGCGCGCGGTAGCGGTCCTTGTCGGTGAAGCTCTGGTCCTGCCAGTCCGAGAACGGGTGGCAGGAGGCCGCGATGGGGCGCAGCCCGTGCTCCCCGGCCAGCCGCGCGACGGTGCGCCGCAGATGCCAGAGGTCCGCGCGCGCCTCGCCGATCGTGGCGCACACGCGCGTGCCGACCTCGATCTGGCATTGCAGGAACTCGCGGCTGACCTGATCGCCAAGCGCGTCCCGGCACGCGGCGAGCAGCGCGTCCGGTGCGCGCACCAGATCGCCGGTGGCGGCGTCGGTGAGGAGGTACTCCTCCTCGATCCCGATGGTGAACGGCGGCTCGCCGCCCGTGTCCCGTTCCATGACGCGCCCCCCAGGGGCGGCACGCTACCGCATCGCGGGCGGGGGGGAAGGGGGCGAATCCGCCCGCCCTGGCGCGCGCCCATTCGGACCTTGCCGCCGCGACCGGCTTGGTGGACGCTCGCGCAGACGGCGCCGGACGTGCGCCCTTCGGGAGGACACACGCATGACCCAGACCAGACGCAGCATGATGAAGGCCGCCGGCGCCCTCGCCGCGGCCGCGATCGTCGGCAGCGCGGCCTTCGCGCAGGCGCCGCAGTTCTTCCGCATCGCCACGGGCGGCACGTCCGGCACCTATTTCCCGATCGGCGGCCTGATCGCCAACGCGATCTCGGCCCCGCCGGGAAGCCGCGCCTGCGAGGAGGGCGGATCGTGCGGCGCGCCGGGCCTGATCGCCACGGCGATGTCCTCCAACGGGTCGGTCGCCAACGTGAACGGCATCGCCGGCGGCACCATAGAGAGCGGGTTCAGCCAGTCGGACGTCGCCTTCTGGGCCCATTCGGGCACCGGCATCTGGGCGGACCAGGAGCCGGTCGAGAACCTGCGCGCCATCGCCAACCTCTACCCCGAGAGCATCCACCTGGTCGCCGCGGCGGACAGCGGCATCGCCGGGGTCGCGGACCTCGCGGGCAAGCGGGTCTCCCTGGACGAGCCGGGCTCGGGCACGCTGGTGGACGCGCGCATCATCCTGGAGGCGGCGGGCCTCTCGGAGGAGGACATCGAGGCCGAGTACCTCAAGCCCGGCGAGGCCGCCGACCGCATGCGCGACGGCGCGATGGACGCGTTCTTCTTCGTCGGCGGCTTCCCCGCGGGCGCGATCGCCGAGCTGGCGAGCCAGCAGGACGTGACCATCGTGCCGATCGACGGCGAGGTCTCCGCCTCGATCCTGGGCGCGTACGAGTTCTTCGCGCAGGACACGATCCCGGCCGGCACCTACGAGGGACAGGACGCGGACGTGGGCACGATCTCCGTCGGCGCGCAGTGGATCACCAGCGCCGACCAGCCCGAGGAGCTGATCTACGAGATCACCAAGGCGCTGTGGAACGACAGCACCCGCGCGCTTCTCGACGGCGGTCACGCGAAGGGGAAGGTCATCACCTCCGAGACGGCGCTGGACGGCGTGGGCATCCCGCTGCACCCGGGCGCCGAGCGGTTCTACCGCGAGGCCGGCCTGATGGAGTGATCCTCCGCGCATGACGGGAGGGGGCGGCGCGCCGCCCCCTTCGGGACACATGACGAAGGACGCCCCATGGACCGTGACACAGGACCCGCGGGAGGCGTCTCCGGCGCCCAGGCCGCCGCAGCCCTCACCGAGGCCGAGCAGAAGGCGCTGGAGGAGAAGTTCGACAGCGAGGTCCGCTTCCGCCCGCTGCTGCGCCCGATCCTGATCGCCTCCTCGGTCGCGCTCTTCGCGCTGGCCTGCTTCCACTACTACACCGCCGGCTTCGGCATCCTGCGCTCGACGACCCATCGGGGCGTGCACCTGGCGTTCACGCTGGGCCTCATCTTCGCGGTGTTCTCCTTCTCGGGCCGTGCCCAGGCCGAGCCGCACCGCTCCTCCTTCACACATCCCCTCGGGCTGTCGCTCCTCGACTGGGCGTTCATGATCGGGGGCATCGTTTCGGCGCTCTACGTGCCGTGGGTGTTCGACACGCTCGCCATGCGCGTGGGCAATCCCAACGCGCTCGACGTGACGATGGGCACGGTGCTGATCGTCGTGCTCCTCGAGGCGACGCGCCGCGCGATGGGATGGCCCCTGCCGTTCATCGCCTCGCTGTTCATGGCCTACGCGGTGTTCGGGCAGTCGATGCCGGGCATCTTCATCCATCCGGGCGCGTCCTGGAGCAGCCTGGTCAACCACCTCTACCTCACCTCGCAGGGCATCTACGGCACCGCGCTCGGGGTGATCGCGACCTACGTGTTCCACTTCGTCCTGTTCGGCGTTCTGGCCACGCGGATCGGGCTGGGCCAGCTCTTCATCGACCTCGCCTCGGCGCTCGCGGGCCGTTACGCGGGCGGGCCGGCGAAGGTCTCGGTCCTGTCCTCGGCGATGCTCGGCTCGATCTCCGGCTCGTCGATCGCCAACACGGTGACGACCGGCTCGCTCACGATCCCGGCGATGATCCGCATCGGCTACAAGAAGCACTTCGCCGCCGCGGTGGAGGCCGCGAGCAGCACCGGCGGGCAGATCACGCCGCCGGTCATGGGCGCCGTCGCGTTCCTCATGATCGAGTATCTCGAGGTGCCGCTGACCACGATCCTGACGGCCGCGCTGGTGCCCGCGTTCATGCACTTCTTCGGCGTTCTGGTGCAGGTCCACATGGAGGCCAAGCGCCTCGGCCTGCGCGGCCTCACCAAGGAGGAGCTGCCCGACGCCTGGGCGGTGTTCAAGGCCAACTGGATCACGGTCGCGCCCCTGATCGTGCTGGTCGCGATCCTCCTGTCGGGGCGCACGCCCTATTCGGCCGCGTTCTGGGGGATATCCGCCTGCATCGCGGTGATGATCGTGCAGAACCTGCTGCGCGCGGGGGTGGCCGGCGCGATCTCGGGAACCGCCCGCGACCTCTTCGACGGGTTCGTCCTGGGCGCGAAGTACTCGCTCTCGGTCACCGCCGCGGCGGCCCTGGTGGGCGTCGTGATCGGGGTCGTCACCCTCACCGGGGTGGGGTTCAAGATCGTCTACCTCGTGACCTCGACGGCCGGCGAATGGGCGGCGAGCGTCTCGGCGATCCTGCCGTTCGAGATCATGAGCGTGCAGACGATGACCCTCCTCTTCACCCTCATGATGACGGCGGTGGTGTGCATCCTCATGGGGTGCGGCATCCCGACGACGGCGAACTACCTGATCATGATCGCCATAGCCGCGCCGATCCTGGGATCGCTGGGGGTGGAGCCGATCGTGGCGCACTTCTTCGTCTTCTACTACGGGGTGCTGGCGGACGTGACGCCGCCCGTCGCGCTCGCGGCCTACGCCGCGGCCGGCATCGCGGGCGCGAACGCGTTCAAGGCGGGCAACACCGCGTTCCGGCTCTCGATGGGCAAGGCGCTGGTGCCGTTCGTGTTCGTGTTCTCGCCATCGCTCCTCATCGTGACGCAGGGGTTCACCTGGCCGCTGTTCATCCTCGCGCTGTTCGGGGCGATGGCGGGCATCACGGCGCTGTCGGCGGCGTTCTCGGGCTACCTGACTCAGCCGCTGCGCGCGTGGGAGCGAGCGCTGCTCGCGGTCTCGGCGCTCCTCTTCGTGGCGCCCGACCTGCCGACGACGATCCTCGCCACGCTGATCGTGCTGCCGGTCCTCCTGCGAGGCGCCTTCGGCGGGGGCGGCCGGGCGCAGGCCGCCTGAAGAGGTCGGCCTAGCGCTCTGACGAGAAGTGCGTCTTGAGGTAGTCCAGGATCGTCTCTCGGGTCTCGGGCTCGGCTTCTGGCATGCCCTGCTCCTCGACCATCCAGCCCCAGAGGTAGTCCCAGCGCGCGTCGGTCAGGCGCTGCTGCTTGATGATCGCGGTCGAGTGGCAGGCGACGCACTGATAGTACGTGTCCTCGACGCCGGCCGCGTCGGGCAGGTTCTCGTAGTCCGGGTGGCCCGCGACGGCCGGGGCGGCCGGGGCGGCCGCCGACGGCGCTCCGGGCAGGAGCGCGGGCGCCCCCCGGGCGGCGGCCATCGGGTCGTATCCCTGCTGCGCCCCGGCGGCCCCGGAGGCGAGGCAGAGCGCGGCCGCCGCGGCGATGCGCAGGATTATGGTCGGCATGGCGATCCTTCCGTGGCGGACGTCGGGCGGCGCCGGGGGGCGCCGCCCGGGAGGCGTCAGGTGCCGATCAGGGCGATGCGGTGCTGCATGTTGTTGCCGTAGCCGCGCGGGTTCCAGCCCGGCACCACCGGCGGCTGCATCGCCCCGTCCATGTCGGTGGCACGCGCCCAGACCTCGTAGTAGCCCGCCTCGGGCAGGGTCACCTCCGCGCGCCAGCGCTGCCAGGCGTACTTGTTCGGCGCGGGCTCCAGCGTCGCCGGGGTCCAGGTCGCGCCGAAATCGGTGGACACGTCCACCGCCGCCACGTCGCCGCCCCCGGCCCAGGCATGGCCGCGCACCTCGGTCGCCGCCCCGGCCGCGACCTCCGTGCCGGACTGGGGGTGCGTGACCAGCGACTTCACCGGCATCGTCTCCATCACCACCATGTCCTCCTCGGGCACCTCGGTGCCCGGCGCCACCGGATAGGCCGGCAGGCGGTAGGAGTAGCCCTCCATCTTCTCGCCGTCGTGCTGCACGTCGCGCACCCAGATGCGGGTCAGGTACTTCTGCGAGGCCGAGCCCGGATAGCCCGGCACGATCAGGCGCAGGGGGAAGCCGTGCAGCGCCGGCACCGGCTCGCCGTTCATCGCCCAGGCGATGATGGCGCCCTCCGGCTCCATCGCCTTGTCGATCGGCACCCCGCGGGAGATCGTCTCCTTCTCCGGGTCGCCGGACAGATGCACGTCGTTGCCGTAATGGCCGGTGTAGACCGCGCTGTCCTTCACGCCGGCCGCGGCCAGCACGTCGGCGAGGCGCACGCCGGTCCATTCGGGGCAGCCGACGGCGCCCGTGGTCCACTGGTTGCCCGACGCGCCCGGCTGGAAGAAGGCGCGCCCGTTGCCGCCGCACTCCACCACCAGGCGCACGGTCACGGCCTCGAACCGGTCCTGCAGGTCGGCGATGGAGAGCTCCAGCGGCGTGTCCACCTCGCCGTCGATCGTCAGCGTCCAGCCCTCGGCGTCCATGTCGAGCGCGGTGTCCGGCACCAGGCCGTTGTTGCGCACGAAGAAGCGCCCGTAGGGGGTGACGTCGTCGTCCAGCAGGTGGGCCGGCGTCTCGGCGTTGAGGGGCCGGTCGCCCAGCAGGGTCAGGCCGTCCTTGGCGGCCATCAGGTCCTCCTCCATCCCCTGCGCGGCCGCGACGGGGATCAGGCCCGCAGGCATGCGCGCCTCGAACGGAATCGTCATCCCAACCATCGCACCCAAAGTGGACAGACCCGTGGCGCGCAGGAACGTCCGTCGTCCCGTGTCCGGGGCGCGCTCCGTGTCCGCCTCGATCTCGGCTCGCATATCGGTCTCGTCCATGCCGCATCCTCCCTGCGCGCCCTCCCGGCGCACGGACATGATGGCGCGCGCACCCCCCGTCCTGTCAACGCGCGGGGCCGTGACGGGGGCCGGTCCTCGACGCGGGCCGGTGCCGCGCCATCTTCACATTGAGAACGAATGGTGAACTTATGGCGCGGTGCATGGGAATCGATTCGACATATCGTGCGGCGGCGATGCCTGCCGGGGGGCCTCGCCCTCGCCCTCGGCGCCGCCGCGCCCGGGCCGCGCCGCGCTGCACGAGGCGCAGGCGCCGCGCCCGCTGGACGCGTCCGCGACGGCCTTCGTGCTGGCCGCCCTGTCAGACCTGATGGCCGAGACCGGCGCCCCGATCCTCTGGGTGCAGGACCGGCTCTCGCGGCGCGAGGGCGGGCGCCTCTACCTGCCGGGCGCGGGCAAGCCGATGCCCCGCGCCCCGATCCTGCGGATCGAGGTGAGCCATCCGCGCGACGTGCTCTGGGCGATGGAGGAGGGCGCGACCTGCCCCGGCCTCGCCGCCGTGGTGGGCGAGATCCACGGCGACCCGGCGGTGCTGAGCTTCACCGCGACCAAGCGGCTCGCGCTGCGGGCCGAGGCGTCGGGCGTGGCCGTCTGGCTGATCCGCTCGGGCGGCGGCTCGGGGCTGAGCGCCGCGCGCGAGCGCTGGCGGATCGGCGCGCGCCCCTCCGCGGCGCACCCGTTCGATCCCGGCGCGCCCGGCGCCCCGGTCTGGGACGCGGAGCTGCTGCGCGCGCGCGGCCGCCCGCCGGGCCGCTGGGAGGCGCGCCATGAGCCGCACGACGCCACCGATGCCCGGCACGGGATCCTCGAAGGGCGCCCAGCCCGAGGGATGCCCGCGGCCCGCCTCTGGCCGGCGGATCGTCTCCGTCTGGCTGCCCCATCTGGCGATCGAGCGCTGGCGCCGGACGACGGGCCGCGAGCGCACGCGGCCGGAGGCTGAGGCGAGCGCGCCCGGACGTCCCGTGGTCCTGTCGCGCCCCGGCCCGCACGGCCCGGTGATCCACGCCGCCTGCACGGCCGCCCTGTCCCGCGGATTGTCGCCCGGCGGCCGCGTGGTGGATGCGCAGGCCGTGCATCCGGACCTGCGGGTGGTACCCGGCGATCCCGAGGGGGACGCGGCGCTGCTGGGGCGGATCGCCCTCTGGTCGCGGCGCTGGTGCCCCTGGACCGTGGCCGAAGGCGCGGGCCCGGACGGCGCGGACCCGGACGGCATCGTGATGGACGCGACCGGCTCGGCGCACCTCTTCGGCGGGGAGGCGACGATGCTGGACGACATCGTGCGCCGCCTCGGGGCACAGGGCCTGACCGCGCGCGTGGCGATGGCCCCGACGCGCGGCGCCGCCCGGGCCCTGGCGCGGCACGAGGGGCGCGGGCGCGCGCCGAGCACGGGCATGGGGCTCGCGCTCGGGCGCGGCGCGGGCGACGAGGTGCGCCAGGCGATCCGGCATGGCTGACCCCGCGCGCCTCCGGGCGGCCGCGGGCCGCGGGCCCCGCGATGGCCGGACGCCGGGATTCGCCGGGACTGGCTTGGTCGGGACGGGCCCCAACCCGCGCGGCCGATGACTCGGCGCACCGCCCCCGCCGAGGCCGAGGGCAGCGTCCGGACCGCGCGCGCCGCGTTCTCGGCGCCGCCTCCGGCCCTGCGTCCGGACGAGCCCTCCGCGCCACCCGCGGCCTCGGACGATCCCGCCGCGCTGCCGCCCTGCGGGCCGGAGGCGCTGGACGCGCGCCTCGCGCCGTTGCCGTTGCGCGCGCTCGGACTGGACGCCGAGACCGCGCGCCTGATGGATCGGCTCGGGCTGCGCACGATCGGAGCCCTCGCCTCGGTGCCGCGCACGGCGCTGATGCGTCGCTTCGCGGACCGGCCGGCGGATGCCAACCCCCTCGTCCTCCTCGACCGGGCGACCGGCCGCCTGCCCGAGCCGATGGACGGGCCGCCCGACCCCCTGCGCTTCCTCGCCCGCGCCCGCCTGCCCGATCCGGTGCAGGACGCCGCCCCCCACCTGCCCGCCCTCGCCGACTCGCTCTGCGCCGAGCTCGCCGTCGCCGGGCGTGGCGCGCGGCTGCTGCAGCTCACGGTCTACCGCGTCGACGGGACATGGCGCTCCGCGGAGGTCGCGACCGCCCGCGCCACGCGCGACCCCGACCACCTGCGCCGCCTTCTGGACGGCCGGCTGGACCGGATCGACCCCGGCTTCGGCTTCGACCTCCTGACGCTGGAGGCCCTGCGCAGCGAGCCCCTGGCCCTGCGCCAGGCCGGCCTGGCGGGCGGCGAGCGCCCCGAGGGGGAGGTCGACGCGCTGCTCGACCGGCTCACAGCGCGGCTCGGCCCGAGCCGGGTGATGTGGACCCACTGGCGCCAGAGCCACCTGCCCGAGCGGGTGGAGGTGCCGGTGCCCGCGCTCGGCGCCCGCCCTGCCGCGCCTCCCGCGATCGCGCGCGAGCGGCCGCTGCGCCTCCTCGACCCGGCCGAGGAGGTGCGCGTGCTCTACGCCGTGCCCGAGGGGCCGCCCGCGCGCTTCGTCTGGCGGCGCGTCCCGCTGGAGGTCGCGCGCCACGAGGGGCCCGAGCGCATCGCCCCCGAATGGTGGCGCGAGCGCCCCGCCACGCGCCTGCGCGACTACTACAAGGTCGAGGTCCGCGATGGCCGCCGCCTCTGGCTCTACCGCGAGGGCGTGCTGGGCGACGGCCGCGGACGGATGGTCGTCCTGGGGGATGCGGACACGGTCACGCCCACCCCGGGCATCGGGCGCCCCCCCGACGTCATCCCGGAATGCGCCGAGTCCACCGGTCGTTCCCCGCGCTTGCCGGACGCTCCGCCCGCCTCCGGGCCAACCTGCACGAGGGCGCCCCGCTCCGAACCTGCCAAGGACGGCGGCCGCGCCCGAAGGAAGGAGCCGGCCGCGAACGCGGATCGTGCGAAGGCGAACCCCGGCACCCCCGATGATCCGTCATACGACCCGACCCCGGAAGACGCGGAGGAGCCCCCATCCGAAGGCTCCGCCGCGGTGCTTTCCTTCCGCCGCCCGGCAATGGGCGAGGGTCCGCCGGACGACATGCCGGCGCGTCCGCTCGCCGCGCCGGCGATCCACACGGGGTCGAGCACGGCGGCCCGCCCCGAGGAGGTCGAGCAGGACGATGGCCGCGTGATCGCCTTCTCCGGAGACTCGTTCGAGGCGGCCGATCCCGGCTTGCGATCCGTCGAGCTGCCGCCGCGCTGGTTCGTGCACGGCCTCTTCGCGTGAGCACGGGGATGCGCTGTGACGTCGCGCTCCGCGCCATCCTCTTTGCGGCCTCAATATCCCCGCCGGAGGCACGCCGCGCGCAGCGCGGCGCCCGGCCCAACCGCTGGCAGGCGCCGGCAGGCGCCGAAGCGGGCGGGAGCCTCCCCCGCCGCCCGGGCGCGGGCCGCGCGCCGTGCCGCTGAACGACGGCCCGTCCAAGGTCGTCCTCGCCGCGGACGAGGCGTTCGTCTGGCACCGGGACGTGCCCTTCGTCGAGCTCGGCGTGACGAGCTGCTTCTCGTTCCTCGAAGGCGCGTCCTCCGCCGGCGACCTCGCCGCACAGGCGAACCATCTGGGCTACCGGCGGATCGGCATCGCGGACCGCAACACGCTCGCCGGGGTCGTGCGCATGCATACCGACGCCGCGACCGCCTGCATCGACCCGCTGATCGGCGTGCGGCTGGAGCTCGCCTGCGGCGCCGAGCTCCTGGCCTATCCCGAGGACCGCGCCGCCTACGCCCGCCTCTCGACGCTCCTGTCGCGCGGCAAGCGCGAGGACGCGGCGGGCAAGTGGCAGGCCAAGGCCGCGACGCATCTCACGCTGGGCATGCTGGCCGAGCACGCGGACGGCCTGCACCTGATCGCCATGCCGGAGGACGACCTGGACCGCTTCGAGGCCCGCCTGCCGCGCCTCGCGGCCGCGCTTGCCCGGCATGCGCCATGTCGGGGCGGCGATGCGCCATCGCGGCGACGACCGTGCCCGCATCGCCCGCCTCGACGCCATGGCGCGGGCGCATGGCCGCGTCATCCTGGCGACGAACGACGTGCTCTACCACGCGCCGGACCGCCGCCCGCTCCAGGACGTGATGACCTGCATCCGGCACGGGACCACCATCGCCGAGGCGGGCCACCTGCTCGAGGCGAACGGCGAGCGGCACCTCAAGTCGCCGGCCGAGATGTGCCGCCTCTTCGCCGACTGGCCGCACGCGACCGCCGCCAGCCTGGAGATCGCGGCGGCCTGCACCTTCTCGCTGGCGGAGCTGCGCTACGACTACCCGAACGAGACCATCCCCGAGACCGAGACCCCCTGGCCGCCCTCGAGCGTCTCGCGTGGGAGGGGGCGGGCCGGCGCTACCCCTCCGGCGTGCCGGGCGGCGTGCGCGAGGCGATCCGCGCCGAGCTCGCCCTGATCGCCGCCAAGGACATCGCCCAGTATTTCCTGACCATCCACGACATCGTCCACTTCGCCCGGCACCGGGCCGAGCCCGCCGATCCTGTGCCAGGGGCGGGGCTCGGCGGCGAACTCGGCCGTGTGCTACTGCCTTGAGATCACCTCGGTCGATCCGGCCCGCCACCAGCTCCTGTTCGAGCGGTTCCTCACCATGGAGCGCGACGAGCCGCCCGATATCGACGTCGACTTCGAGCACGAGCGCCGCGAGGAGGTGATCCAGTACATCTACGCCAAGTACGGCCGCCACCGCGCGGGCCTGTGCGCCACCGTGATCCACTACCGCCCCCGCTCCGCGATCCGCGAGGTCGGCCGCGCCATGGGCCTCTCCGAGGACGTGACCTCCCGCCTGGCCGGCACCGTCTGGGGCAGCTTCGAGGGGGAGGTCGGCGACGACCGGGTGCGCGAGGCCGGGCTCGACCTGTCGGACCCCTACCTGCGCCGGGTCCTCGCGGTCGCGCGGCAGATGATCGGCATGCCCCGGCACCTCAGCCAGCATGTCGGCGGCTTCATCCTGACCCAGACCCCCCTGACCGAGATCGTGCCCATCGGCCACGGCGCCATGCCGGACCGCAGCTTCATCGAATGGGACAAGGACGACATCGACGCGCTGGGCATCTTCAAGGTCGACATCCTGGCGCTGGGGATGCTGACCTGCATCGCCAAGTGCTTCGACCTGCATGGCGGCGCATCACGGCCGCGCCCTGGAGCTCGCCACCGTCCCGATCGAGGACGACCTGCCGACGCGCCGGGGACGCGCGCCACCTACGACATGCTCTGCGAGGGGGACTCGCTCGGCGTCTTCCAGGTCGAGAGCCGGGCGCAGATGGCGATGCTGCCCAAGCTGCGCCCGCGGGTGTTCTACGACCTGGTGATCCAGGTCGCGATCGTGCGCCCCGGCCCGATCCAGGGCGACATGGTGCACCCCTACCTCGCGCGCCGCCGCGAGCGGCAGGCCGACCCGGACGTGGTGTTCGACTACCCGCGCCCCGGCCCGCCGCACGACCCGATGGAGCTGGAGCTCATCCTCGGCCGGACGCTGGGCGTGCCGATCTTCCAGGAGCAGGCGATGAAGATCGCCATGGTCGCGGCCGAGTTCACCACCGGCGAGGCGGACCTCCTGCGAAAGGCGATGGCGACCTTCCGCGCCAAGGGCCTCGTCTCGGACCACAAGGACCGCATGGTCGAGGCGATGGTCGGCCGCGGCTACGAGCGCGAGTTCGCCGCCCGGTGCTTCAGCCAGATCGAGGGCTTCGGCGAGTACGGCTTCCCCGAGAGCCACGCCGCCAGCTTCGCCAAACTGGTCTACGTCTCGTCGTGGATGAAGTGCCACTACCCGGCCGCCTTCGCCTGCGCGCTGCTGAACTCGCAGCCCATGGGCTTCTACGCCCCGGCGCAGATCGTGCGCGGCGCGGCCGATCACGGGGTCGAGATGCGCCCGGTGGACGTCGCCTTCTCGGACTGGGACTGCACACTGGAGCCGAGCGGGCTGGACGCGGCGGGCGCGCCCGCCTTCGCGCTGCGGCTGGGCCTGCGGATGATCGGGGGCATGCGGGAGGACGCGGCCCGCCGCATCGTCGCCGCGCGCGACGGACCCTATGCCGACATGGCCGAGCTGAAGGAGCGGGCGCGCCTCGACGCCGGCACGATCCGCCGGCTGGCGGCGGCCGACGCGGTGCGCTCCATGGGCGTGGACCGGCGGGGCGCGCTCTGGCAGGCGCAGTCGCTCGCCGACGCGCCCGACCTGCCCATCTTCGCCCATGCCGAGGCGGCCGCGCAGGGCCCCGACCCGGAGGTGAAGCTGCCCCCGATGCCCCGCGCCGAGCATGTCGTCGCGGACTATCAGACCCTGCGCCTGTCGCTGAAGGCGCACCCGATGCGTTTCTTCCGCTCCAGCCTGCGGCGGCAGGGGTTCCGCGCCGCCGCCGACCTGCCCGCCCTGGGCCACGGGCCGGCGGTCTCCCTCGCCGGACTGGTCCTGATCCGGCAGAAGCCGGGCAGCGCCAAGGGCGTGTGCTTCATCACGCTCGAGGACGAGACCGGCGTCGCCAACCTGGTGATCTGGCCCAAGATGTTCGCCGCCTACCGGGCCGTCATCATGTCCGCGCGCCTGCTGGTCGTGCACGGGCAGGTCCAGAGCGACGGCCGCGTCCTGCACGTCGTGGCCCAGCGGCTCGAGGACCGCTCGGACCGGCTCGCGCGCCTCTCCGGCGAGGCCCTGCCCGGCATCACCGTGCGCGCGGACCACCCGACCCATCCCCTGCCGCATCAGGCCCGGATGCGCGGCCACCCGAGGGATGCCCGCGTCATTCCCAAGTCGCGGGACTTCCACTGACGGGAGGGGTCAGCCCCCCTGGTGGCCGTAGCCCTCCAGCATGGCGAAGGTCGCGTCGATCTCCGCCTCGGACAGGATCACGGGGTCGCCCGCGAGCCGCGCCGCGTGGTACTGCCGCGCCAGCGCCTCCAGCTCGACCGCGCGCCAGAGCGCCTGGTCCGCGTCCGCACCCAGCGCCACCATGCCATGATTGGCCAGGAGGCACGCGGTGCGATCCAGCAGGGCCTCCACCGCGAGGTCCGCCAGCTCCGGCGTGCCGAAGGTCGCGTAGCCGGCGCAGCGCACGTCCGTGCCGCCGAAGATCGCGACCATGTAGTGGCAGGCCGGGATCGGCGCGCGCAGCATCGAGAGCGCGGTGCAGTAGGTCGGGTGCGCGTGCACGACCGCGCCCACCTCGGGCCGGTGCTTGAGGAGGAGCCAGTGGAAGCGCCACTCGGTCGACGGCTTCCTCGGCCCCTCCCACGCCTCCGTCATCCCGCCGCCCAGGTCGATCGACGCCACCATGTCGGGCGTCATCGCGTCGTAGGGCGTGGCCGAGGGGGAGATCAGCATCCGCCCCCCGTGCCGCACCGAGACGTTCCCAGACGTGCCCTGGTTGATCCCCGCCGCGTTCATCGCGCGGCACGTCTCGATGATGCGCGTGCGCGCCTCCGCTTCGGTCATGTCGCCTCCTGTGCCGGATCCCGGGCGTGATCGCCGATTTCCGCCGCCCCGGCCAGCAGCGCCGGCAGGACCGGGTGCGGCACGCGCCGCTCCGCCGTAATCGCCCAGAACGTCTCGACCAGCTCGCCCGGCGCCGGGACCGCCACCAGCGCGCCAGAGGCCAGCTCCGCCTCCACCACCACCGGCGCCGCCACCGCGATGCCGAACCCGTCGCGCGCCAGCAGGCGCAGCGTCGCCATGTCGTCGCATTCCGCGGCGATCCGGGGGGCCACGCCGGCCGCGTCGAGCCAGCGGTCCAGCCCCGCGCGCACCCCGTTGCCGCGCGCCGGCACCACCAGAGGCCGTTCGGCCAGAAGCACCGGCGCGTCCGCGCCCATCCAGTCCGGCGGCCCGGCGAGCACGGCGCGGGCCTCCGCCAGGCGGTGCGAGCGGAACGCGCCGCCCGCCGGCGCCGGCCGGTCCGTGATCGCGATATCCAGACCCAGCGCGCCCAGCTCGTCGATCAGCGCCCCGCGGGGCAGCGACCGCAGCACCAGCCGCGCCGCCCCGCGCGCCGGTCTCAGCGCCCGCGCGAGGAAGTTGCGCGACAGCGTGTCGAGCGCGCCCACGCGCAGGGGCCGCTCGCCCCCGCCCTCCAGCGCGGAGAGCAGGGCCTCGCCGGCGGCGTGCACCGTCTCGGCATGATCGAGCGCCAGGCGCCCCGCCTCGGTCAGCTCCAGTCCCCGCCCCCGCCGGTCGAAGAGCGCATGGCCCAGCCGGTCCTCCAGCGCGCGCACCTGCACCGACAGGGCAGATTGCGACAGGTTCAGCCGCTCGGCCGCACGTGTCAGGTTCCCCTCGCGGGCGACGGCCCGGAAGTACCGCAGGTGGTTGAGGTTCAGGCGCGCCATTGCCATTCGCCTAAACCGAACGATCCGCGCCGATCAATGTATTTTCCATCGCTTCCGTGATGCGTCACCCCGCTCCGGACACCCGACCGGAGCCGCGCATGTCCCCCGCCCTGATCCTGCTGATCGCCCCGATCGCCCTTGCGCTGGCCGCCTTGGACGGCGCGCGTCGCCCCGGCCGGCGCCCCGCGCACCTGGCGCGGGCCGAGGGCGCGGCCCTCCTCGCGCTCGCCTGCGCGGTGCTGGGCGGCGCGATCCTGCTGGGCACCGGCCCGTCGGATGCGGTCGCGCTGGGCCTGGGCGCGCGGCTCGACGCCGTGTCGACGGTGATGCTGGCGGTCTCCGCGCTCGTCGGCTGGGCGGTGCTGCGCTACGCGCGCACCTATCTTGACGGCGACGCCCGGCAGGGCGCGTTCCACGCCGGGCTGTGCGCCGCCCTCGCGGCCGTGACCGCCTTCGTGACCGCGGGCGGCCTGATCCAGCTCTTCGTCGGCTTCGCCGCGACGGCCTGGGCGATCAACCGGCTGCTCCGCTTCTACGCGAGCCGCGCCGGGGCGCGTCGGGCCGCCGCCAAGCAGGCCCTGGCCGCGATCGGCGCGGGCGCCTGCCTGCTGGGCGCGTGCATCCTCCTGGCGGCGGGCTACGACACGCTGCGGATCGACGCGATCCTCCTGGGCGCGACCGTGCTGCCCCTGGCGCACGGGGTCGCGGCGGCGATCCTGCTGGCGCTGGCCGCGCTCCTGGCCTCGGCGCAGATGCCGTTCCACGGCTGGGTCACCGACGCGATGGAGGCGCCGACCCCGGTATCGGCCCTCCTTCACGCGGGCGTGGTGAACGCGGGCGGCTTCCTCCTGATCCGGTTCGCGCCCGTGATGCTCGACGCGCCGATCGTCCTCGCGGTCCTGGCGCTCGCCGGGGGGGCCACGGCGCTGATCGCCGCGCTCGTCATGCTGACGCAGCCGGCGGTGAAGACCGCGCTCGCCTGGTCCACGGTCGCGCAGATGGGCTTCCTGCTCCTGCAATGCGGCCTCGGCCTCTTCGCGCTGGGGCTCCTGCACATCGCCGCGCACAGCTTCTACAAGGCCCATGCGTTCCTCTCCTCGGGCTCGGCCGTGGCCACCATCGCGGCTGACGCACGCCCCGGCGCAATCGCGGTGCCGGGGCCGCGCGCGGTGCTGCTGTCCTTCCTCCTGGCGCTCGTCATCTACGCGGTCGGCACCGCGTTGCTGGGCGGCGCGGGCAAGTCGCCTCAGGCGCTGGCCCTGGGCGCGATGCTGATCTTCGGCACCGCCTACCTGGTCGCGCAGGGCCTGGCCGAGGCGGCGCCACGCGCCCTCACGATCCGAACCTCCCTCGCCGCCGCGGCCGCGACGATCGCCTATTTCGCCCTCCAGGCCGGGGCCGACTGGTGGACGCGCCTGTCCCTGCCGCCGGTGCCGGCGCCGGGCCCGCTCGAATGGCTGGTCATGATCCTCGCGGTGGCGGGCTTCGGCGCGGTCGCCCTCGCCCAGGCGATGCTGCCGCTCTGGTCGGGTCATCCGGCGGTGCGCGGCCTGCGCGTGCACCTCTCCAACGGCCTCTACGCCGACGCCGCGGTGGAGCGGGCGCTCGGCCTGCGCATGACATCCTCGGGAGACGCCTCGTGATCCACGACCGCCGCTACGCCGGACCCGCCCTCGAGGTCCTCGCCGCCGCCGAGGCCGCCTGTGCCCGCGTACCGCCGATGTGGCCGCTGGAGGAGGCGGTCGCGGTGAATCCCTATCTCGGCCATGCCGAGGACGACCTCGCCGCCGCCGCCGCCCGCCTTGCGCGCGTGGCCGGCGCACGGGTCACGATCGCGCGCGGCGACGTGGCGGCCCGGATCGGGACCGGGGAGATCGGCGCCGCCCATCTGGAGGCTGCGGCGCGGGCCGCGGGCGTGACGGTGGACGCGCTGCGGGAGGCCGCGGGCCGCCCGCGCCCCGCGCCGCGCGCCCTCCCGACCGTCGCGGACCTCGCGGCGCGAGAGACCGGCACGGGCTGGCCCGCGATCGTCGCGGAGCGGCTCGGCATGGTCGCCGCCGCCCACATGGACCGGGGTCAGGCCCTGTGGGCCGCACCACCGGGACGCGCGTTCTGGCAGCGCTTCGTCGACTACGCGCGCCGCGACCTGACCCCGGCGCTCGCCGGCCTGCCGGGCCTGTGCGCGCGGGTCGACGCCCTGCCGGTCGAGCCGCAGGCGGCGCTGGCCGCCGCCGCCGCCGAGCTCGGCATCGAGGGCGCGGCCGCCGAGACCGCCTTCCACCGGCTGCTCATCGACCTGGGCGGCTGGGCGCAGGCCGCGCGCCTGCCCGGCTGGACCGCCGAACGCCATGACGGGCGCGACACCACGCTCCTGGAGCTGCTGGCCGCGCGCCTCGTCTGGGAGGCCGCCCTGCTGGAGCGGTTCGGGGACCGCGTCGGCGCCGCCTGGCGCGAGGCTCTCGCCGCCCATGCCGAGCCGGTCGCCGCCTCGGAGGAGGACCGCCTGGACGCCGCGCTCCAGGACGCCGCCGAGCGCGCGGCGCAGGCGGCGCTCTTCGCGCGAATCCCGTCCGCCCCGGCGGCGGGCACGGAGCGTCCGGCGCTGCAGGCCGCGTTCTGCATCGACGTGCGCTCCGAGGTCCTGCGCCGCGCCCTGGAGGCCCAGGGGCCGGGGATCGAGACCCTCGGTTTCGCCGGCTTCTTCGGCCTCGCGATCGAGCATCGCGCCGCCGCCTCGGACACGCCTCACGCCCTTCTGCCCGTCCTCCTCGACCCTGCGATGCGCACGCGGGCGTCCGTCGGCTCCGATGCGGACGGCGAGGCCCGCGTGAGCGCGCGCGCCGCGCGCGCCTGGCGCCGGTTCAAGACCGCGGCGGTGTCCTCCTTCGCCTTCGTGGAGGCGGCGGGGCCGCTCTACCTGGGCAAGATCGTCGCCGACGGGCTGGGCCGCACGCAGGGCGCCGCGCACGATCCCGCGCCCGTGCCGGCCGCCGACTGGCCCCTGGAGGACCGCGCCGCGGCGGCCGCCGGCATCCTGCGGGCCATGTCGATGACCGGCCCGTTCGCGCCGCTCGTCATCCTGGCCGGCCACGGCGCGCAGGTCGTGAACAACCCCCACGCCGCGGCCCTTCAGTGCGGCGCCTGCGGGGGCCGCTCCGGTGAGGTCAACGCGCGCCTTCTGGCCGGGCTGCTCAACGATGCGGACGTGCGCCGCGCCCTGCCCGAACACGGCCTGGACGTGCCCGGGGACACCCGCTTCGTCGGCGCCCTGCACGACACGGTGACCGATGAGCTGACCCTCTACGAGGACGCGCCCTGGGGGCCGCATGCGGGCGCGATCGCGAAGGCGGGGGCCTGGCTCGCCCGGGCCGCCGCCGACGCGCGCGCCGAACGGGGCGTCCGCCTGCCCGGCGCCGCCCCGGCCGCGCGGGGACGCGACTGGGCGCAGGTGCGGCCCGAATGGGCGCTGGCGAACTGCATGGCCTTCGTCGCCGCGCCCCGGCACCGCACCCGCGGCGCCGACCTCGGCGGGCGCGCCTTCCTGCACGGCTACGACTGGCGGGCGGACGAGGGCCACGGCATCCTGGAGCTGATCCTGACCGCGCCGGTCGTCGTCGCGTCCTGGATCTCGCTGCAATACCACGGCTCCACCCTCGCGCCCGAAATCTTCGGCGGCGGCGACAAGGTCCTGCACAACGTCACCGGCGGCATCGGCGTGGTCGAGGGGAACGGCGGCCGCCTGCGCCCCGGCCTGCCGATGCAGTCGGTCCACGACGGGGCGCGCGCCATGCACGACCCCCTGCGCCTCGCGGTGGTGGTCGAGGCCCCGGCCGAGGCGATCGACGGGATCCTGGCGAAGCACGAGGGCGTCGCCCAGCTCTTCGACAACGGCTGGCTGAGCCTGCACCGGATGGACGACGCGGGCCGCGTCGCGCAGCGCCGAGCGCCCGGAGGCGTTTGGGAGGACGCCTAGCGCCCTCCCGATGTCGCCCGCCGGCCAGATCGGCGCCCGTACGGGCGGCATCCTGGGACCCGGCAGGACCCGAGGTCCGGCAGGGGGAGCGAGACATGAGAACGCATGCGCAGGCGGTCGTGATCGGCGGCGGGGTGATCGGCTGCTCGATCCTCTACCATCTGGCCAAGGCCGGGTGGACCGACTGCGTCCTGCTGGAGCGGGACGAGCTGACGAGCGGGTCCACCTGGCACGCCGCGGCCAACATCCACGGCTTGCACGACAGCACGAATATCTCCCGCCTGCAGCACTACACGATGCAGCTCTACGGGGAGCTGGAGGCCGAGACCGGCCAGTCCTGCGGCGTGTTCCAGCCCGGCAGCCTCTACCTCGCGCAGACCGAGGCGCGGGAGCACCAGCTGCGCCTGCAGGCGGCGAAGGCCCGGCGCTACGGCATGAACTTCCACGAAGTGAGCCGGGGCGAGGCCGAGCGCCTGCACCCCCTGGTCGACTACGACGGCATCCGCTGCATCATGCACGAGCCGGACGGCGGCAACGTGGACCCTTCGGGCGTAACCGCCGCCTACGCCGCCGGCGCCAAAGCGCGCGGCGCCGAGGTGATCCGCTTCTGTCCCGTGACCGGCACCGAGGCGCAGCCCGACGGCACCTGGATCGTCCGCACCGCCAAGGGCGACATCCGCACGCCCTGGGTGGTGAACGCCGCCGGCCTCTGGGCGCGGGAGGTCGGCGCGATGGCGGGCGTGGACCTGCCGCTCATCCCGACCGAGCACCAGTACTTCGTGACCGAGACCATGCCGCAGGTCGCGGCGATGGACCGGCGCCTGCCATCCGTCGCGGACCGCGACGGCGAGTACTACCTGCGGCAGGAGGGGAAGGGACTTCTGGTGGGCGCCTACGAGAAGGACGTCCGGTTCTGGGCCGAGGACGGCACCCCCCAGGGCTTCGGCCACGAGCTCTTCGCCGACGACCTCGAGCGGATCGAGGAGAACATGATGCGCGCCATCGCCCGCGTGCCCGCGCTCGGCGAGGCGGGGATCAAGCGGGTGGTGAACGGGCCGATGATCTGGTCTCCCGATTCGGCCGCGCTCTTCGGTCCCGTCCCCGAGCTGACGGGCTACTTCTGCTGCGCGGGGATCATCCCCGGCTTCTCGCAGTCCGGCGGCCTCGGGCACCTCGCGGCCGAGTGGATCACCGAGGGAGAGCCCAGGCTCGACCTCTTCGGCTGGGATCTCGCGCGCTACGGCGCCTGGGCGGGCCGGGCCTTCACCAAGGCGCGCGTGCGCGATCAGTACGCGCACCGCTTCTCGATCCATTTCCCCGGCGAGGAGCGCGCCGCCGGCCGCCCCGTGCGCACCCGACCCGTCCACGGCATGCAGAGGGACATGGGCGCGATCTTCGGCCTCAACTACGGCTGGGAGCATCCGCTGTGGTTCGCCGCCCCAGGCGAGCCAGAGGCGGAGAGCGTCGGCTTCACGCGGCAGAACTGGTGGGAACCGGTCGGCCGCGAGGCGCGGATGCTGCGCGAGAACGCGGGCATCATCGACATCTCGAACTTCGCCAAATACGTCGTTCGCGGCCCCGGCGCCGCCGCCTGGTGCGACGCGGTGTTCGCCAACGCGATGCCATCGGCCGTGGGCCGGTCCTGCCTGACCCCGCTCATCGGGCGGCGCGGCGGCGTGGCGGGCGACTTCACCGTCACCCGCATGGCCGAGGACGAGCTGTGGATCATCGGATCGGGCATGGCCGAGCGCTACCACACGCGCTTCTTCAAGGCCGTGCCCCTGCCGCCCGACACCACGTTCGAGAGCCGGACCGAGGCGGTCTGCGGCTTCAACGTGGCCGGACCCCGCGCGCGCGACCTGCTGGGCCGGCTGACCAACGCGGACCTCTCGAACGAGGCGTTCCCCTTCATGCGCTCGGCGCGCATGGAAGTCGCGGGCGTCTCCACCCGCGCCCTGCGGGTCAGCTTCACGGGCGATCTCGGCTGGGAGCTGCACTGCCCCGAGCGCGATCAGGCGCGGCTCTACGGCGCCCTGATCGAGGCCGGGCGCGAGGTCGGGGCCGGGCCGGTGGGGTCGCGCGCGCTGGGCTGCCTGCGGGTGGAGAAGGGTTACGGCTCCTGGGGCCGCGAGTACTCGCCCGAGTACCGCCCCCAGGAGGTCGGGCTGGAGCGGCTGGTCAAGCCGGCGAAGGACTTCCTCAACAAGGCCGCCTGGGAGAAGGTCGCGGCCGAGCCCGCCCGTGAGCGGCTCTCGATCCTCGAGGTCGACGCCGAGGCGGCGGATGCCTCGAACGCGGACGCGACCGGCGGCGAGCCGATCTTCGCCGAGGACGGCACCCCGGCGGGCCATGTCTCCACCGGCGCCTACGGGCACGGGGTGGGCGCGTCCCTGGCGCTGGGGTTCCTCAAGCCCGGGGTGGCGGGGCCCGGCGACCGGGTGAGCGTCTCGATCCTGGGGCGGGACCACATGGCCACGGTCCTGGAGCGCGCGCCGTTCGATCCCGAGGGAGCGCGCCTGCGCGCCTGACGGGGCCGGACCCGCGCGGCGCCAGGGGAGGGAGGACCCCCGGGCCGCGCGAGCCAGGCTCGCCAGCGACCGGCCGCCCAGGGGAACGGGGGCGACCGATCGTGCGGCGGCGCGGTCCCTTGGCGGGACCGTCGCCACCCGTGCCGCGGAGCCCCGTGGGGCGGGACCGCCGCGACACCGGATGGATCGCACGGCCCGGCGGGCGGCGCGCGTGAACTCGGCGCGAAACCGCGTGAAACCGGCGTGTCAGCAGCCGAGGGTGCTCGCGTCGGGCCGCGCCAGCGGCGGCTGCGTGCCCGGCGCCGGGCCGCCCCGCGGCCGCACCCGTCCGCCCAGCTCGCGGGCATAGGCGACGTCGAGCATCCCGGCCTCGCGCAGGGAGGCGACGGGGTAATCGCCCTCGGCCATCGCGCCGGCGGCGAAGCCGGGCTCGATTCGCGCCAGCATCTCGAGCGCGTCCGCCGCCTCGCGCACCTCGCCGGCGCGGAAGGCCAGGGCCGCGACGAAGCGCATCGCCGGCCGGGAGGTCGGCGCCATGCGCAGCGCCCGGCGCGAGAGGGTCAGGGCGTCGCCTTCCCGGCCGGCCAGGGCCGCCGCCGCCGCGGCCCCCATGTCGAGGAAGGCCGGCGCGAACCCGGCCAGCGCGCCCCGCCCGGCGGCCGCGGCATGGCGCGCCGCCTCCACGGGCCGGCCCGCGCGCGTGTGCGCGATGGCGAGCGCGAACTGCACGAAGCTGCTGGCCATGTCGACGGTCTCGGCCCGGCGCGCGAGGTCGAGCGCGTCGGCGATCCGCCCGGCGGTGGACGCGACCAGGCTCGCCGAGGCCAGGACGACCGGGTTGCCCGGCGCGCGGCGCACGCCCTCGTCGGTCCGGGCGGAGGCCTCGGCCATGGCGCCCTCGGCCGGCAGGAGGCGGTCGAGCACCATCGAGGTCGTCGCATGGCCCAGGAGGGCGGCCGAGACGTCCCCGCGCAGTCCCGCCGATCCCGCCGCGAGCGCGCCATGTGCCAGGCGCAGGCGGTCGGGATCGAAGCTGTGGATGTCCGCCATAAGGGTCGAGACCGTGCCGAGGAGCGCGGTCGAGAGCCCCTCCGAGAGCGGCGCCAGGGCCGCGCCGAACCCGTCGCTGGCGACGCGCTGCACCCGGCCGTGGATCTGCCGGCCGGCCTCGTCGGCGGCGCGCACCTCGAGCAGGAGGCCGCCGCCGGCATCCGGAAGCGCCGTGCATCCGAGCTCGATCCAGCGCGAGGAGAGCGCCCGGCCGGACGCCCCGACGCCGATCACCGCGGGGGCGAACCCGGTCACGCGGCGGGCGGCATCGCGCAGGATCAGGTCGCAGAGCGGATGCCCCCCTCCCCCGGCGCCTGGAGGACGAGGACGAGGGGCGCGTCGCCTTCCGCAGCGTCCGGGGGCGCGGTGGCGATCCCGGCGCGGGCGCGCCGCGCCCGCAGCCAGGCACGGAAGGCCGGATCGCCGAGATAGAGGTCCGCGGCGAACCCGTCCTGCGGGCCGTCCTCGCCGGGAGCCGCGACGCGCACGCGCGCGGGGTCGAGGCCGATCCATCCCGTTCCCCCGATCAGCGCCTCGCGCTCCTCGCCGAGGGCCTCGCGCAGGTCCGAGAGGGCGCGCCGCAGGCTGCCGGCGGCCTGCTCGGGCATCCGGTCGGACCAGAGCGTCTCCTGGACCATGATCCGGCTCAGCCGCATCCGCGGCGCCGCGCCCAGGAGCGCCAGCAGCCCCCGCACCTTGGCCGGCCGGGGGGTCAGGTCCACGCCCTGCGCACAGGTCACGCGGACGGTCCCGTCCAGGTCGAGGGTGAGCTGCGCCATGGTCGGACAAAAGCCTTTCCCCACGGGCACGTCCACCGGTAGCATCCATCGCGACCCCCACAGCCGAATGCGAGGCCTCCGATGTCGATCGAGACGGTGCAGACGGTGCAGACCGTCCAGACGGTGCAGACCGTGCAGACGGTGCAGGGCGCCTCGGGAGCGGGCACGCCGGGCACCGCCCCGCCTGCCACGCTCCTGACGCAGAGGGAAGGAATCGTCGGCCTGGGCACGCTGGAGCGCGACGACCTGCCTGGGGACGACGCGCTGACCGCGCGCGGCGCCGCGACGGACCGCCTCCTGCGGATGGACGAGGGCGTGCGCGCCTATGCCGTCCTGACCGAGCTTCACGAGGGCCTGCGCCTGGCGGGGCGCGCCCCGCGCGGCGCGGCCAGGCTGGAGGTGGTGGAGGCGAAGGGCGGCGGCGCGCCCCTCGTCACCCTGCACCGCCCGGCGCCGGACGCGCTGCGCGAGGGGCTGATGCACATCATGGGCTATGCCGACCTGCGCGCCGAGCGCGGCGCCGAGATCGTCGCCCAGATCACGGACGTGATCTCCTATGTCGGATCGTCGGTCTACCTCCACCCGGCGCGCTGCCCCCGCACGGTGGAGGTCATGCTGCTCGCGCAGAAGCTGACCTCGGGCGTCTGTCACCGGCTCAAGCTCGAGCTCGGGGTGCCGCGCCCCGTCGCCGTCCTGCCGGCGGTCCAGCCCCTGATCGCGACGCCGACCCATCACAGCTTCCCCTCAGGGCATGCGACCCAGGGGTTCATGGCCGCGCGCCTGCTGGCGGCCCTGGTGGGCGGCGCGGCCGGCCCGGGCGCGGCCGAGTACATGCGGCGCGCGGCCTCCCGGACGGCGGTGAACCGCACCGTCGCGGGCCTGCACTACCCGGTGGACAGCGCGGCCGGAGCCCTCCTGGGCCGGACGCTGGCCGGGCACCTGATCGCGCTCGGCGCGCCCAAGGAGGCGGACGCGCCCAGGGCCCGCACCCTCAAGAAGGCCGGATGGCCCGCGGCGCAGGACTTCCACCTCGCGACCTGGACCGAGTTCGAGGGCGCTCTGGCCAAGGGCGCGCCGGCGGCCGGGCGCCCGGCCCCGCTCTGGTCCGCGCTCTGGTCGGCGGCGCGCGCCGAATGGGCCGCCGCGTGAGGACGCCGGACGGCTGGGGCCCGCCCGAGCCCCTCGGCGACGTGGCCGCGGCCTCGGCGGACGACCCCGCCCGCGTGGATGCCTATGTCGAGCATTGGTTCTGGCTCCGGGCGCGCGAGGCGGAGGCGCACGGCGGGCGCCAGGCCCCGCCCGAGGGCGGGGTGCCCGCGCGCGTGCCCCTGCCCTGGCCGCGCTCGGGCGGGGACTGGCCGCGCGACCGCCTGCGCGGCCTGCTCCTGGCGGTCCTGGCCGACGTGCAGGCGTCACCGCAGGACGCGGTTGCCCTGCACCGGGACGTCTACGCCGACCTGCGCGCGGACATGGGCGCCTATCTGCGCCCCGACACCCTGCCGGGCGGCCGAACGGGGACGGTCGATCCCGCGCCGTACCTGGCCCCCGAGGCTCGGCCCGGGGACGGGCCCGCCTGCGTCGTCGCCGTGATCGACGACGCGATCCCCCTCGCCCATCCCCGCCTGTCGGTGCGGGCGGCGGACGGGGCGCTGGTCTCGCGCGTGGCCTCGGCGTGGACGATGGGAGCGCGGGCGTGGGCCCCGGCGAGCGAAGTCCCCTTCGGACGCGAATGGCGCGGGCCGGAGGTCGACTCCCTGCGCGCCGCCCATTCCGACCGCGGCGCCGGGCTCGACGAGGAGGCGATGATGCGCGCCTGCGGCCTCTGGGACGCCGCGCGCGGGCCGCTCCATGCCGGCGGGCGGCGCGCCTCGCACGGCGCCGCGGTCGCGGACCTGGCCGCCGGGATGGACCCGGACGACCCCGCCGCCCGCCAACGTCCGGTGATCGCCGTGAGCCTGCCGCCCGAGGTCACGCGCGACACCGCCGGCACCTTCGCGCCCTGGTTCGTCCTGCTAGCGATCCTGCACGTCCTGGACCGCGCCCGCCGGCTCGCCGCTGAGTTGGACAGCGGACCGATGCCGGTGGCGATCAACCTCAGCTACGGGGTGACCGCCGGGTCCAAGGACGGCGGCGGCCTGGTCGAGGGGCTGCAGGGCGCCGTCGCGCGGGCGGACCTGCCCGGCATCGGCCCGGTGCGCTTCGTCCTGCCCGCGGGCAACCACCGGCAGAGGCGGCTCCGCGCCAGGGTGCCGAAGCATGGCGAGCTGAGCTGGCAGGTCCCGCCCGACGACGCCACGCCGAGCTTCCTCGAGCTCTGGGGCCCGCCCCAGGACACGGCGCCCGTCCCCATGCGGGTCAGGCTCCGCCCGCCCGGCGGCAAGGCCCGCGAGGCCCGGCTCGCGCACGGAACCGCGAGCGAGCTGACGGTGGGCGGGCGGCACATGGCGCGGGCCTATCTGGGCCTGCACCGCGCGCCGGACGGGCGCACGCGCGAGGTCATGACCCTGGCGCTGCCCGCGACCGACGAGGCCGCGGACGTCCGCGGCCCGCCAGGCCCCTGGTCCCTGGAGGTGTCGGGGACCGGCCCGTTCGAGGCCCATATCCAGCGGGACGACGCCATCCCCGGCTTCGGCGGCGGCGCCCGGCAGATGCGCTTCGCCGACCCCGATTACGCTCCGCACGGCCCGGAGGGGCGCCCCTTCCCCTACGATCCGCCTGGGGCCGGCTGGACCCGGCGCGAGGGGACAATCAACGCCTGGGCCACGGGCGGCGCCCCGGCGCAGGTCGCGGTGGCGGGCGCGCTGCCGGTCGCGCCGCCCGGCCCGCCCTGGTCGCCCGACGCCCCGCCCGCGGGCGGCGGCGCGCCAGGGAAGGACGCGCATTATTCCGGCTTGCCCGCCGACGCGGCCGGACCGGACCACCCGGCGGCGCTCGCCATGGCACGGGCGGTGTGCGACCTGACCCCGGTCACGCGGGGGGTGCGGGCGGCGGGCGGCTTCGCCGGGGCGACCGGGCGCGTGACGGGCACCTCGGTCGCGGCGCCGCAGGTGACGCGCGCGATGGCGGACGCGCTCGCGGCCGGGGCGGCCCCCGGCGGCCCCCTGCGCCCCGATGCGCCGGCCGAGCGGCGCGGATACTGACCTTCCCCGCGCCGCTTTCACGCCCAATTCACATGCTTCCAAGGCCCCTGCGGCAGACGCTGCCCGTAGTCCAGGCCGCAGGAGGCACCCCATGCACCACGTCGACATCCTCGCCGATCCCCGGTTGACCCCGCCCGCGCCGGCCGCGCGCGCACCGGGAGGAATAGCGGGCGACCTGCCCCGCGCGATACGCCTCGGAATGCCGCATCTGGGTCCGGACGGGCTGTCGGAGGGCTGGCTCCTGTCGGAGGCGGTGCACCATCACTGGCTCGCGGTCGCCGCGGCCTGCGGCGTCCGCCCCGGCGGCCTGCGCGACGTGGGCGGCGCGCGCGTCCACCCGGCGATCGTGTCCTGGGTCCACACCGGATCGCCCTCCCGCTTCGAGGAGGACGAGGTCGCGCGCCTGCGCCGGGAGGTCGCGCCCACCGCCGCCGGCGGCTGGCACAGCGTCCTGCGCGCCGAAGGCGGGGCCGGCGCCGGCGCACGGCTGGAGATCGCCTCCGTCCTCGCACGCCGGGACGGGCCGTCCAACGCCTCCCTGGCCGCGGCGGAGATGGACGCCGCCCTGAGCCCCCCCGCCCTGCCCGAGATGATGCCGCGCGAGGCCCGAATCCTGCGCGCCCGGTCGCGCGCCATGCGCGAGGCCGCGAGCGCGCGGCCACCCGCCCCGATCCTCACCGTCCGCATCGGGGCGCATGAGCTCGACGGCCTGGGGTTCCTGCCGCCCGCCGCGCTCCTGCGCCATTTCGCCGCCGCGGAGGCCGCCGCGCTGGACGGGCCGTGGTCCGCCCCTCCGGTCCACCGCCGGGAGGTCCACGCCTATGCCAACCTCGATCCGGGCGACTGGCTCGACCTCGACTGCGACATGCTCGCGACCGAGGTCTCGCCCGAACCGGCGGTGTTCTCCTCGATCGCGGCGCGGCGCGCCTCGGACGGCGCGCTCGTCGCGGCCTGCGAGACGGTGCGCTGCTGACGCGGCCCGCCGGCAGGCCGGACGCAGTCGCCCCCTGACCCGTGCGGTCGACCCGCCGCCGCGCCCCGTCCTCCCCGTCCCGGTCGGAAGCGCCCTGCCCGTCCGGCGGATCAGGGGGGCGGGGCGTGACCCCGCAGCGCATACAGCGGGCCCGGGCGACGACATGCGGGACCCCCGTCCTTCTTCGCCGGGACCGGGGATGCCGCCGTCCCTCGTGCCCGAGGCGCGGACGGTCAGGCCCCCGAATCCGACAGCCACGCGCGACCTGCACCACGCGGTCGAGCCGGTCGGCGCGATCGGACGCGGTGGCGCGGACATCGCCCTCGATGCCATGCGGGCCCATCTCAGCGGTTCCCCGGCCGGCGCCTACCTCACCCGCCGCGACCCGCGGGCATAGGCCGCGCACCGCCCCTGAAACCTCGCCAAGAGGCTCGGTGCCTCCGCCCTCACCGGCTTGCTCGCGCCGCTCGGCGGCATTCCCCTCGACCGGGAGCGCAGCCCGCGCCGGGTGAACGGCGTAGCGCGTCCGGCGGCCGATCGCTCCGAGGTGATCGGGCCGGCGCCGATACCGTGGCGGTCCGTGGACCTGACGCACGACCCCCAGGATCCGGTCCTCAAGTTCGTGACCGGCACGCCCGCGGGCGTCGGACCGCTCGGACCCGGGGGCGCCCTCCCGGCCCGGATCGAT
Source organism: uncultured Alphaproteobacteria bacterium (assembly GCA_963832275.1). Lineage (GTDB taxonomy): Bacteria > Pseudomonadota > Alphaproteobacteria > Rhodobacterales > Rhodobacteraceae > Hasllibacter. The sequence goes on along the minus strand of CAWHTQ010000019.1, from coordinate 1,079,441 downwards.
GCGCTGCCGTCGCTTTCGGCGCGGATCGCCCTACGGAAATGATCCTCGGGGCTTTCGTCCCCAGCCGTCCCGTCTATGGTTAATGCTTCGGGCGACGCCCCGACCCCCCTTCGGCGCCGGCCGTCATCCGGACGTGACCTTGCGCGGGCACGTCCCGGTCCGGAGCCCCCCTTCGCCGAGCCCGAACCGCAAGGAAGACGCACATGTCATTGATCATCACCGGGGTCCTCGACGGCCCGCTCCCGGGCGGCACGCCCAAGGTCATCGAGCTCTACGCGAGCGCCGCCATCGCCGACCTCTCCGCCTTCGCGCTCGGCACCGCGAGCAATGGCGGCGCGTCGGACGGCCCGGAGTTCACGCTCTCGGGCTCGGCCGCGGCGGGGCAGTACCTCTACGTCACCACCGGCGACAGCGTGAGCGGGGACAACGCGTTCCGGACCTACCTCGGCATCGACGCGGACTTCACCTCGACCGTCGCCAGCTTCAACGGGGACGACGCCATCGAGCTCTTCCAGGGCGGCGTCCTGATCGACTCCTTCGGCGTCGTGGGCACCGACGGCACCGGCGAGCCGTGGAAGTGCCTGGACGGCTGGGCGGCGCGCATCCCGGGCTCGGCCGCGTCCCCGGTCTTCGATCCCGCGCAGTGGACGTTCTCGGGGCCGGACGCCCTCGACGACGCGATCACGAACGCGAGCTCGGGCGCGCCCTTCCCGATCGGGATGTTCGCCGGCGGCGGCGAGCCGCCGGCGCGCACCGTCGTCATCAACGAGATCGACGCCGATCAGGACGGCACCGACATGGCCGAGTTCGTCGAGCTCTACGACGGCGGCGCGGGCGGCACCTCGCTGGACGGGCTGAGCCTGGTGCTCTTCAACGGCGGGCTGGCGGGCGATCCCGAGTACCGGACGGTCTCCCTCGACGGGCAGGTCACGGACGCGGACGGCTATTTCGTGGTCGGGTCGGCCCTCGTCGAGAACGTGGACCTCGTGGCGTGGACCTCGAACGGCCTCCAGAACGGCGCCGATGCGGTCGCGCTCTACGAGGGCGCCCCGCCGGAGGCGCCCACGACCGAAGGCCTCGTCGACGCGGTCGTCTACGGCACGAACGACGCGCCCGACACGGCCCTCCTGGCGGCGCTCGGCCTGTCCGCGCAGGCGGACGAATCGGGCGGCGAGGGCGGCTCCACCGCCGATTCGCTCCAGCGCGTGCCGAACGGCGCCGGCGAGTTCGCGGCGCTCGCCCCCACGCCGGGCACCGCGAACGGGGTGACGCCGCCGCCGCCCCCGCCGCCGGCCGAGGTCACCTTGATCAGCGCCATCCAGGGCACGAACGGCACCGCCCCCGGCTCCGTCATCGGCACCGACGACGTCTCCGCCCTCGACGGCGAGACCGTCACCGTGCGCGCCATCGTGACGCTCGATTCGCAACGCTTCGGCGGCAATGGCGGCCTGCGCGGCTTCACGATGCAGGAGGAGGATGCCGACGCGGACGGCGACGCGCGCACCTCCGAGGGCATCTTCGTCTTCGACGGGATCGACCCGGCCGTGGACGTCTCCGTCGGAGACCTCGTGGAGGTCACCGGCACGGTCGGCGAAACCTTCGGCCAGACGCAGATCACCTCGACGATGGTCAGCATCATCGCATCGGGGCAGCCCCTGCCCCTGCCGGCGGAGATCGACTTCCCGACCGCCAGCGTCACCCTGACGGCCGGCGGCGCCTACGTCGCCAACCTGGAGGCCTACGAGGGCATGCGGGTGAGCATCGGCGAGGAGATGACCGTCTCCGAGCTCTTCCAGCTCGGCCGCTTCGGGCAGTACACCGTCACCGAGGGCGGCCAGCCGCTGCAGTTCACCCAGGACAACGCGCCCTCGGTCGCCGGACTCGACGACCACAGGCGCGACGTCGCCAGCCGCTCCGTCGTGGTCGACGACGGCCTGAGCGCGTCGAACCCGGAGGTGATCCCGATCATCGACGGCAATGACGGCGTTCTGACCGCGGATGACAGCTTCCGCATGGGCGACGGGATCGAGGACATCACCGGCGTCCTGACCTACGGGTTCGACGCCTACCGGGTGCAGCAGGCGACGGGAACCTATGTCGGCGGCAACCCCCGGCCGGAGGCCCCCGAGGAGACGGGCGGCAACTTCAAGGTCGCGAGCCTCAACGTCCTGAACTACTTCACCACGATCGACGCGGGCGACGCCTTGATCGACAACGGCCAGGAGCCCCGCGGCGCCAATTCCGTGGAGGAGCTGGAGCGGCAGGCCGCCAAGCTCGTGCTGGCGATCGTCGGCATGGACGCCGACGTGGTCGGCCTGATCGAGATCGAGAACGACTTCGCGGGCGAGACCTTCGCGCTCGCCGACCTCGTGGAGCGCGTCAACGCGGAGCTCGGCAGCGAGGTCTACGCCTATGTCGATCCCGGCGTGGCGTCGGTGGGCGGCGACGCGATCTCCAACGCGCTGATCTACAAGCGCGGCGAGGTGAACCTCGTCGGCGAGGCCGCGATCCTGACCGAGTTCGAGGGGCGCGACTTCGTCGATCCGCTGGGTGCCGGGGGCGGCCTGAACCGCCCCGCCATCGCGCAGACCTTCGAGGACGCGGACACCGGCGAGACGATCACGGTGGCGGTCAACCACCTCAAGTCCAAGGGCTCGCTCTCGGGCCTGGCGGCGGACGAGGCGCAGGGCGACGGGCAGGGCAACAACAACGCCACCCGCACCGAAGCGGCGCGCATCCTGGCCGACTGGCTGGCCAGCGACCCCACCGGCCAGGGCGCGCAGAACACCCTGATCGTCGGCGACCTCAACGCGTACGCCCGGGAGGATCCCCTCACCGTCCTGGACCAGGCCGGCTATACCGACCTGGCTCAGGCGTTCATCGGCCAGGACGCGTCGTCCTACGTCTTCGACGGGCAGCGCGGCACGCTCGACTACGCGCTCGCCAACGACGCGGCTCTGGAGGACGTGGTCGGCGTGACCGAATGGGCGGTGAACTCGCCCGAGGCCCTGGTCCTGGACTACGACCTCGGCTTCGGGCGCGATCCGGACCTCTTCGACGGAAGCAGCCCGCTGCGCAACTCCGACCACGACCCGGTCATCGTCTCCTTCGAGTTCGAGACGGTCTACAATCTGATCGCCGGGACGGCGGGGCGCGACGTCCTGCGCGGCACCTCCGGCCGCGACCGGATCGAGGCCGGGGACGGAAACGACTTCGTCTCCGGCGGCGGCGGGAACGACCTGATCGACGCGGGCGGCGGGCGCGACACCGTGTTCGCCGGGGCGGGCGACGACCGCATCCTGATCGGCGCGGGCCCCTACGATTCCGTGTTCGGAGGCTCGGGCGCCGACACGTTCGTGATGGTCGACCCGGCCTCCGACGGCAGCCGTCGCGACAAGACGGTGATCTGGGACTTCGACGCGGAGGTCGACGCGCTCGACCTCGCGGGCGCCGAGATCGAGGCCGTGCGCGAGCGCTTCGGCAGCGTGACCATCGACCTCGCGGATGGCGGCGACCGGATCGTGCTCGTCGGGGTGCGGGCGTTCGACGACGTCGAGATCCTGGGCGAGGGGGGCGGCCTCTTCTTCTGAGGGGCGCCTATCCGGCCGGGGCGGCGACCGCCCCGGCCTGAAGGCGGCGCAGCTCCGCCTTCTGGACCTTGCCCATGGCGTTGCGGGGCAGGGTCCGCATCACCGCGTAGCGACGCGGCCGCTTGTAGCGCGCCAGGACCCCGGCCAGCGCGGCCTCCAGCGCCGCCATGTCCGGACCGGCCCCGTCCGGCACGATGACCGCCACGACCGCCTCGCCCAGATCCGCGTCCGGCACGCCGATCACCGCGCTCTCGGCCACGCCGGGCTGCGCGTCGAGCGCCTCCTCGACCTCCCTCGGATGGACGTTGAAGCCGCCCGTGATGATCAGATCCCGATCCCGCCCGAGGATCGTGAGATATCCGTCCGGTTCGGTCCGGCCGAGGTCGCCGGTCGCGAACCAGCCATCCGGGTCCAGTTCCGCGGCGGTCCGCTCCGGCATCCGCCAGTAGCCGGCGAAGACGCCTGGACCGCGCACCTCGATCCCGCCGGCCTCGCCGGGCGGGGCCAGGGCGCCGTCCGGGCGGCGAATGCGGATCTCGGTCTCGGGGAGGGGCGTGCCGACAGTCCCGGCCCGCCGATCGCCCCCGTAGGGGTTCGACGCGATCATGCCGGTCTCGGTCATGCCGTAGCGCTCCAGGATCCGGTGCCCGGTCGCTTCCTCCCAGGCGGCGTGATCCTGCGCCCGCAGCGGCGCCGAGCCGGACACGAAGAGACGCATCCCCGCGGCGGCGGCGCGCAGTCCGGGCTCGGCCAGGAGGCGCGTGTAGAAGGTCGGCACGCCCATCATCGCGCTCGCCCCCGGCATCGCCCGCACCATCGCGGCCGCGTCGAACCGCGGCAGCATGACGATGGACCCGCCCGCCGCCAGCGTGACGTTGACCGCAACGAACAGCCCGTGGACGTGGAAGATCGGCAGCGCATGGAGCAGGACGTCCGCCGGCCCGAACCGCCAGAGCGCCGCCAGCGCGCGCGCGTTCGCCAGGAGGTTCGCCTGCGTCAGCATCGCGCCCTTGGGCCGCCCCGTGGTGCCGGAGGTGTAGAGCAGGGCCGCGAGGTCGCCCGGCGCCCGCGGCACGGCCGGAGCGTGGGCGCACTCGTCCGCCAGGGCCGCGAGCGTGCCCGCGCCCTCCGGCCCCAGCGTCTCCAGCCGGGCGCCGGCCGCCCCCGCCAGGGGCCGCAGGTCGGCCGCGTCCCCGGGCGCGCAGACCAGGGCGGCGGCGCCTGCGTCGGCGACGAGGCGGTCCATCTCCGCGGGCGTGTAGGCCGGATTGAGGGGCACGATCACCACGCCCCGCCCCAGGCAGGCGGCGTAGAGGGCCAGGGCGTCCGTGCATCTGGGCAAGCGCGCGACGAGCCGGTCGCCGGGGGCCAGCCCCATCGCGGCGATCGCCCCGGCCATGCGTCCCGCCCGCCGGACGAAGGCGTCGTAGGTCACGCGGGAGCCATCCGGCCCGTTCAGGAAGGGCGCGGGCGAGCCCGCATGGCGAGCGACGAGATCGTCCCAGAGCGGGTTCATTGCGGCCTCCGCGTGGAGGCGTAGCGGCGCGGCCCGCTTCCGGCAAGCCAGTGGCGGCGGCCGTCCCGATGGGGCAGTCTGCCGCTGGGTCAAGCAGGGAGCGGCACCATGGAGGGATTCGGCGTCCACACGAGCATGTGGACCATGCGCTGGGACCCGGCCGGCGCGGAGGCGGCGGTCGCCGGCGCGGTCGAGCACGGCATGGACTTCATCGAGATCGCGCTCCTCGACACCTCCGTCGTCGATGCCCCCCATACCCGCGGCCTTCTGGAGCGCCACGGCCTGCGCGCGGTCTGCTCGCTCGGCCTGCCGGAGGCCGTCTGGCCCTCCCGCGGCGAGGTCGACGGCGCCATCGCGCATCTCGTCGACGCGCTGGAGACGACACGCGCGCTCGGCGGCGAGGCGCTCTCCGGCGTGACCTTCGGCGGCATCGGCGAGCGCACCGGGCTGCCGCCGACGGAGGTGGAGCTCGACAACGTCGCCCGCACCCTGGAGGCGGCGGCGGCGCACGCCAAGTCCCTCGGCCTCGCGTTCGGGATCGAGCCGGTGAACCGCTACGAGAGCCACCTCATCAACACCGCCGCGCAGGCGACGCAGATGATCGAGCGCACCGGCTCGGAGAACATCTTCGTCCACCTCGACACCTACCACATGAACATCGAGGAGAAGGGCGCCGCCAACGGCGTCCTCGATGCGCGCGAGCACCTGCGCTACATTCACCTGTCCGAAAGCGATCGCGGCACCCCCGGCGAGGGCACCTGCGACTGGGACGAGGTGTTCGGCGCGCTCGCCGCGATCCGCTTCCGCGGCGGGCTGGCGATGGAGAGCTTCGTCAACATGCCGCCCGAGATCGCGCACGGGCTGTCCGTCTGGCGCCCCGTCGCGCCGAGCCACCGCGAGGTGATGGCGCGCGGCCTGCCCTTCCTGCGGGGCAAGGCGGCGCAGTACCGCCTAATCTGAGGCCGCGTTCAGCGCCGCCAGGCGCACGGCGCCCGCGACGGGGCCGGTCCCTCGGGTCACCGGCACGACCCGCCGCCCCGCCGCCCGCGCCAGCACGTCCAGATAGGCCGCGTCATGGGCCAGCGGCCCCTCCACCCGCACATCGCCCCGCACCGCGCCGATATCGACGAGCCGCCGCGCGCTGACGAGCGCGAGGTGCCGCGCCACGGCCGCCCGGCGCCCGGCGGGCGAGAGCCCGTCCGCCGCCCCGCGCCAGGCCGGCGCCGGCCCCGATGCGTCGATGAGGGCCTCGTCCGGCGACTCGGGCATCGCCCCTGGGTCCGAGGCGCCCTCCGCCTCCCGCCCGAGGAGGTCCGCGCGATGGCGCCCGCCCATGAAGATCGCCGTCGGCACCGGCGCGCCGTGCGCGTCCACGTTCACCAGCGCCGCCTCCGCCCCCGCCCGGGGCGCGCCCTGCCGCACGGCCATCACGACCACCCAGGTCCCGGTGGAGATCACCGCGCAGGGCCCCTCCCCGTCCAGATGCGGCAGGAGCGCCGCGTTGGAATCGTGGATGCCCGTCAGGACGCGCACGTCCGCGCCCAGCCCGGTGCGCGCCCGCACCTTCGGGGCCGGCGGCCCGAGGGACGCCCACGCGTCGCGCATCGGCGGGATCAGGGCGTCCCATCCCCGCCGCCGCGCCAGGGAGGACGGGGCGCCGGAGGCGGGGGACCAGAGGTCGGTATGGCACGCGAGGTAGGTCACCTCCGACGCCGCCACGCCCGCGAGCCGCCAGGCCCAGTACTGCGGCCACATCAGGAGGTGCCGCGCCCGCGCGAAGGCGCCCGGATGCGCCGCCTCCTGCCTGTGGAGCTGCCAGCCGACGTTGAGGCCGCCCAGCGCCGGCGAGCCGGTCTCCGCGAACGGGCCGCGCTGCGTGTCGTAGGCGGGGCGCAGGGCGGCGTCCCCTTCGTCCTCGTAGTCCATCACCGGCAGCACGAGGGCGCCCTCGTCCACCAGCGCCGCCGCGCCGCCATGGCCCGAGACGACGACATGCGTCACCTCCCGCCCCGCCAGGGCCGCGAGCCCGTCCACCGCGAAGTCCCAGATCCCCTCCACATCGAGATGCCCGTAGGGCGGACCCGGCCGCGCCGCGTTCGGACGCTCGCGCCGGTCCAGGGCGCGCCCCGACGCGTCCGACAGCACCAGCTTCACGTTGGTCTTGCCGATGTCGAGCACGGCGACCCGCAGGTCCTCGGTCCTCACTCCGCCGCCCAGGCCGGCGGCACCGCCAGCTCGGCCGCGATGGTGCCGGCGAGCGAGCCGTGCACGTCTCCGTCCATCCCCCCGCGCCGGGACAGCGACCGCGCGATCGCCTCGGGCGGGGTGCCATGCTGCAGGAGGAGCGAGACGATGACGCAGAGATCCTGCACCAGGTACTCGAGGTCCGATCCCGACCGGTAGCCCTCGTCGTAGAACACCTCCCGCGGGCGCAGCGGCTCCTCGGGCGCGTAGCCGATCGTGATGAAGACGCGGGCCGTGGCGCCGTCCGCGCGCACGTGCGCGATGCGCCGCGTCTCCGAGAGGCGCCGATCCGGCAGGCGCGCCCGGGGGCTCTGGCGCGGGCTCGGCTCGGTCATCGCGGCAGGACGACGGGCTGCCCGTGCGGGGTCGCGTCCGCCGCCGCGCGCCAGGCGTCGAAGAGCGCGCGCAGGGCCTCGCCTTCGCCGGTGATCTCCTCGAGCGCGCCGAGCCAAGCGTCCCAATAGGGCGCGCCGTCCACATGGCGGGCCAGCATCGCCGACCAGTCGGCCCAGGCGAAGGCGCCGGCCTCGTGCATCGCCACGGTCATGGCGAAGGCCTGCGCCTGCCAGGGGGCGTCGAACGGGCGGTCAGGCGCGGTCAAGATAGGGCTCCCAGAGGTCGAGCGTCACGGCGTCGGCGGCGGGCCGCGCCGCGCCGAACAGCTCTCGCGCGTCGAATCGAACCTGGTAGAGCCAGCGCGGATCCTCCCCCAGCCCGCGCGCGTTGCTGTCCGGGAAGACGTGGTGCCCCAATACGCGCGTCACGGTCCCGACGCGCCCGCGCGCGTATCGCGGCAGGCGGGTGTGGTGCGCGGGATCGGCGCCGGAGGTGCGCACCGCGTCGCCGGCCGAGAAGGCCGGGGCGCCCCGAGGGGTCCGGTCCACCGGACCGCCCCGGCGCAGCGTTCCCGGCACCGCCTCGGCCGTCAGGGGGGCCGCGCCGCCCGGCCCCTCCGCCACGCCGGAGGACAGCTCACGCGCGGTGACGAGCCCCGTCTCCTGCAGCAGTCGCTCCAGCGCGGTCAGCCAGATGTCGTAATAGGACTTGGCCAGGTACTCCTCCGGCGGGAGCGATTCCCGCGTCCCTCGGCTCCGGTCGATGTTCCAACGTCCCAGCGCTCCGCAGGCCAGGGTCATGCCCAGCACCCGCCGCTCCCATTCGGCGTGGAAGGCGGGCTCGTCCGCCCGTGGCGCCACCGGCCCCAGGTCCGGCCGGCCGCCGAGGTCGGCCGCGCTGGTCACAGGAGCGCCGTCCCGATCATCCCGTCCCGCGTGACGAGCGCGGCCAGCGCGCCCGCGTCCAGACCCTCGGTCCCCTCCGGCCGCCGTGGCACCACGAGGTAGCGGGTCTCGGCGGTGGAATCGTGCACCTCGACGGCGGTGCCCTCTGGCAGCGTCACGCCGAACTCCGCCAGCACGGCGCGCGGGTCGCTGACCGCCCGGCTGCGATAGGCGGGCGACTTGTACCAGGTCGGCGGCAGGCCGAGCACCGACCAGGGATAGCACGAGCACAGCGTGCACACCGTGAGGTGGTGCGTGGCCGCGTCGTTCTCGACCACGACCATGTGCTCGCCCTGGCGGGAGACGTAGCCCATCGAATGGATCGCCGCGCTCGCGTCCTCGCGCGCCCAGGCGGCGAAGTCCGGGTCGGTCCAGATGCGCGCGACGACCGCGGCGCCGTTCCGGGGGCCGATCTCGTGCTCGTAGGTCTGCACGATCCGGTCGATCGCGGCGGGATCGATCAGGCCCTTGTCCGTCAGGAGCGTCTCGAGCGCGCGCACGCGGATGTCCATGTCGCTCAGGCTCGCGCCCTCGCCATGCGCGCCGTCCTCGTGGTGGTGATCGTGCGGCATGGCGCCCTCCTGCGCCCCGATGGTGCCTCCGCACGCCCCGTCGTTCAACGCCCGATTGGCCGCCGGCCCGCAGGGCCTTTCCGCCGGGGGCGGGGCGCTCCAATGTGGCGCCGCAGGGAGGGCGGGCGATGGGGCAGGCGGCGATCCGCATGGGCGTGGACATCGGCGGCACGTTCACCGACGTCGTCCTGGCCGCGGGCGGCGCGCTGCACGTGGCCAAGGTCCTGACGACCCATGACGCCCCCGAGGACGCGATCCTCGCCGGCATGGCGCAGGTCTGCGCGGCGGCCGGCATCCCGCCCGGCGCGCTGTCGCAGATCGTGCACGGCACCACGCTCGCGACCAACGCCCTGATCGAGCGGCGCGGCGCACGCACGGCCCTGATCACGACCGAGGGCTTCCGCGACGTGATCGAGATGCGCACCGAGAGCCGGTTCGAGCAGTACGACCTCGACCTCGAGCTGCCGCCGCCCCTCCTGCCGCGGAACATGCGCCACGTCCTGCGCGAGCGGATGGACGCGGATGGCGGCGTGCTGATCCCCCTCGATCGCGCGGAGGCCGAGCGCCTCGTGGACCGGATCGCGGCGGACGGGGTCGAAAGCGTCGCCGTCGGGTTCCTGCACAGCTACGCCAACGCCGCGCACGAGCGGATGGTGGGCGAGGTCCTGGCCGAGCGGATGCCGGACGCGCACGTGTCCCTGTCCTGCGAGGTCAGCCCGCAGATGCGCGAGTACGAGCGGTTCAACACCACCTGCGCGAACGCCTACGTGATGCCCCTGATGGCATCCTACCTGAACCGCCTGACCGGGCGGCTGGCGGCTGCTGGCGCGACCTGCCCGGTGGTCCTGATGCATTCGGGCGGCGGGATCATGTCGCTCGCGAACGCGGCGCGGTTCCCGGTGCGGCTGGTCGAATCCGGCCCGGCGGGGGGCGCGATCTTCGCCGCACAGGTCGCCGCGCGGCACGGGATCGATCGGGCGCTGGCCTTCGACATGGGCGGCACGACCGCGAAGATATGCCTCGTCCGCGGCGGCGCGCCCAAGACCGCCCGCGTGTTCGAGGTCGCCCGCTCGGCGCGGTTCAAGAAGGGCTCGGGCATGCCGATCTCGATCCCGGTGATCGACATGGTGGAGATCGGCGCCGGCGGCGGCTCGCTCGCGGGCGTGGACGCGATGGGCCGGGTCGCCGTGGGTCCGCGCAGCGCCGGATCGGACCCGGGCCCCGCCTGCTACGGCCGCGGCGGCGCCCGCCCCGCCGTGACCGACGCCGACCTCGTCCTGGGCCGGCTCGACCCCGCGGCCTTCGCCGGCGGCTCGATCGCGCTGGACGTGCCCGCCGCGCGCGCGGCCCTCGCGGCGCATGTCGGCGAGGCGACCGGCACCGATCCCGAGGCGTCCGCGCGCGCCGTCGTCGAGGTGGTGGACGAGACCATGGCCGGCGCCGCGCGGGTGCACGCGGCCGAGAACGGTGAGGACCTCTCGGGCTACGCCATGATCGCCTTCGGCGGCGCCGCCCCCCTCCATGCCGCGCGCCTGTGCGAGAAGCTCGGCATCGCGCGGTGCCTGGTGCCCGCGGGCGCCGGCGTCGGCTCGGCGATCGGCTTCCTGCGCGCGCCGGTCTCCTTCGAGGCGACCCGGTCGGATCCGGTGCGCCTCGGCGCCTTCGACGCGGGCCGCGCCGCGGCGACGCTGCGGGCCCTGGCGGCGGAGGCGGAGGGCTTCGTGCGCGGCTGCGACGCGGATGCCGACATCGCGGCCGAGCACCGCGCCTGGATGCGCTACGAGGGCCAGGGATGGGAAATCCCCGTCGCCCTCCCGCCGGAAGTCGCGGCGGCCCCCCGGGCGGAGGCCCTGCGCGCGCTCTTCGAGGACGACTACGCCCGCCTCTTCGGCCGCGCCGTCGAGGGGATGGAGGTGCTCGTCGCGTCCTGGTCCGTCACCGCCGCGACTCCGGCCGCGGCGCAGGAGGCCGTGCCGCCGGTCCCGGATGCGGGCGAGGCCGCGCCCTGCGGCGTCCGCACGGTGATCGACGCCGCGTCCGGCCTCGCCGCCGAGGCCGCCGTGCACGCACGCAGGTCCCTGGCGCCGGGACGCGCCCTGCCCGGTCCCGCCATCGTGACCGAGGACGAGACCGCCCTCGTCGTTCCACCGGGCGCGCAGGCGCGGGTGCTGGGCGACGGCACGCTGGAGATGACGCTGGGCGCCGACGCCCCGGCGGCCGAACCTGGAGAGGTCGCCCATCAGGTCATGTGGACGCGCCTCCTCTCGGTCGTCGAGGAGCAGGCGCAGGCCCTCGTGCGCACGGCGTTCAGCACCTCGGTCCGCGAGGCGGGGGACCTCTCCGCCGGGGTCTACGACGCGGGCGGGCGGATGCTCGCCCAGGCCGTGACCGGCACGCCCGGCCACGTGAACGCGATGGCCGACGCGGTCGCGCATTTCATCGCCGCGATCCCGGACATGGCCGAGGGCGACGTCTACCTGACCAACGATCCCTGGCTCGGCACCGGCCACAAGCACGACGTCACCGTCGTCACCCCGGCCTTCCGCGGCGGGCGCCTGGCGGGCTTCCTCGCCTGCACGGCGCATGTCACCGACATCGGCGGGCGCGGCTTCGGGGCGGATGCCAACGACGTCCACGAGGAGGGGCTCGCGATCCCGATCATGCCCTTCGCCCGCGCCGGCGCGGTCGATCGCACCCTCCTCGCCATCGTGCGCGCCAATGTGCGCGAGCCCGATCAGCTCGTCGGCGACCTCCACGCGCTCGCGGCCTGCAACGAGATCGGCCTGCGCCGCCTGGGCGAGATGATGGACGAGTTCGGCCTGGACGCCCTGGACGCGCTCGCCGACTTCGTTCTGGAGCGGTCCCGAGAGGCGACCCTGGAGCGCATCGCCGCGCTCACCCCCGGCGCGGCGGAGGGGGCGATGCGCATCGACGGCTTCGCCGCGCCCATCGACCTGCGCGTGCGGGTCGAGATCGGGGCGCAGGGCGTGCGCGCCGACTGGGCCGGCACCAGCGGCCTGGACCCCAAGGGCATCAACGTGCCCCTGGTCTACACCAAGGCCTACACCTGCTACGCCCTCAAATGCGCGATCGCGCCCGACATTCCGAACAACGCCGGCTCCCTGGCGCCCTTCGCGGTCACCGCGCCGGAGGGCAGCATCGTGAACGCCCCGCGCCCCGCGCCGGTCGCCCTGCGCCACGTGATCGGCCACATGCTGCCCGACGCGGTGTTCGGCGCGCTCGACCTGCTCATGCCCGGCACGGTTCCGGCCGAGGGGGCCGGCTGCCTGTGCAACTTCCAGATGTCCCTGCGGCCCGGTCCGGCCGCCCCGCAGGGGTCGCGGCGAAGCGAGGTCCTGACCTTCAACTCCGGCGGCTCCGGGGCGCGCCCCACGCGCGACGGGCTCGGCGCCACGGCCTTCCCCTCCGGCGTGATGACGATGCCGGTGGAGGCGACGGAGCATGCCGGGCCGGCCGTGATCTGGCGCAAGGAGCTGCGCCCCGATTCCGGCGGGCCGGGCCGGTTCCGCGGCGGGCTGGGGCAGGTGATGGAGATCGGCGCCCGGCCGGGACATGCCTTCGACCTGCAGGCGATGCTGGACCGGGTGGACCATCCGGCCCGCGGCCGCCGCGGCGGAGGGGCGGGCGCCGCGACGCGGATCGCTCTCGCCGGGGGCGGTTCCCTGCGCGCCAAGGGCCGGCAGGCCGTGCCCGAGGGCGCGCGCGTGACGATGGCCTTTCCGGGCGGCGGGGGGCATGGCCCCGCCGGCGAGCGCGACCCCGCCGCCCTGCGCCGCGACCTGGCCCTCGGCTACGTCACCCCCGGGGCCGCGGCGCGCGATTACGGCATGGACCCGGCCGATGCCGCCGCCGCCGCCGCCGGGCGCCCCTGATGGCCCTGCCCCCCATCGCCGACGCTCCGGCGCGGTCCGGCTACGACGTCGTCATCGTCGGCGGTGGGATCATGGGATCGTCCGTCGCCTGGTGGCTGACCGAGCTCGGCCTGGACGGCACCGTCCTCGTGATCGAGCGCGACCCGACCTACGCGTCGGCGGCGACGAGCCTTACCAACTCCTGCATGCGCCAGCAGTTCTCGACCGAGCTGAACGTGCGCATCTCGCAGTTCGCCGCGGAGTTCGTCACCTCCCTGCGCGCGCGCATGGGCGGCGACGCGCGGGTGCCCGACCTGTCCATCCGCAACTTCGGCTACCTCTACCTCGCGGACGATCCCGACTTCGCCCAGGTCCTGCGCGAGAACGCGGCCGTCCAGCGCGCGGCCGGGGCCCGGACGGTCCTGATGACGCGGGACGAGATCGCCGCCGCCTGGCCGTTCTACGCGCTGGAAGGCGTGCTCCTGGGATCCATCAACCGGCTCGACGAGGGCTACTGGGACGGCGCGGCCGTGTTCGACGCCTTGCGCCGCTCGGCCCGCGAGCGAGGCGTCGAGTACGTGCGCGCCGAGGTCGCGGACCTGGCGCGCGGTACCGGCGGCGTCGAAGCCGTGATCCTCGCGGACGGCACGCGGATCGCCTGCGGGCAGGTGGTGAACGCGGCCGGCACGCGGGGCGCTGCCGTCGCGGCGATGGCGGGCCTGCCCCTGCCGGTCGAGGCGCGCAAGCGCCACACCTGGGTGTTCCGCGCCGAGCGGCCGCTGGACCGGGACCTGCCGCTGACCGTCGACCCATCGGGCGTGCACGTGCGCGAGAACGGCGGTGGGACCTACATGGCCGGCGGGCACGCGCTGGAGGACCCGGCCGTGGACCCGGACGATTTCGCCCTCGATCCGGACCTCTGGGAGGACCGCGCCTGGCCCCTGATCGCCGCGCGCATCCCCGCCTTCGAGGCGGTGCGCGTGGAGGCCGAATGGGCCGGCCACTACGACTGGTGCGTGCTCGATCGGAACGCCGTCGTCGGCCCCCATCCCGAGAGGGCGAACTTCCATTTCCTCAACGGGTTCTCCGGCCACGGGCTGCAGCAGGCGCCCGCGATGGGCCGCGGCACCGCCGAGCGCATCGTCCACGGCGGCTACCGCACCCTGGACCTGACGCCGTTCCACTACGACCGCATCCTCGCCGGCGCGCCGATCCCCGAGCGCGCGATCATCTGACCCACCGGAGATTCCGATGACCCGCCTGAACCAACTCACCCTCACCGGCGCCGCCGGCCGGCTCGGCACCCTCCTGCGCGCGCCCCTGGCGCGGATGTGCGAGCGCCTCGTCTCGACCGACATCGCCGAGGACGTGCCGGACCTCGCGCCGAACGAGACCTACCTGCGCGCCGACCTGGCGGACATGGCGGCGGTGACGGCGGCGGTCGACGGCGCCGACATGGTCGTCCACTTCGGCGCCGTCGCGGACGAGGCCCCGTTCGAGGCGATCCTCGGCCCCAACATCGTCGGCGCCTACCACGTCTGGGAGGCCGCGCACGCCGCCGGCGCGCGGCGCGTCGTCTACGCCAGCTCGATCCACGCCGTCGGCATGCACCTGAAATCCGACGGGATCGGCGTGCACGCCCCGCACCGGCCCGACACGTTCTACGGCCTCGCCAAATGCTTCGCCGAGGACCTCGCCCGCCTCTACTGGGAGCGCCGCGGGATGGAGGCCGTGTGCCTGCGCATCGCGTCCTGCGCAGGCGAGGTGACGAACGCGCGCGCGCTGGGCTCCTGGCTGAGCGACGGGGACCTCGTGCGCCTGGTGCGCGCGGCGATCGACACGCCCGCCACGGGCTTCGCCATCGCCTACGGGGTGTCCGCCAACGACCGCGCGCCGGTCGACAACTCGGGCGCCGGCTTCCTCGGCTATCGGCCGCGGGACAACGCCGAGGCCTTCGCCGAGCGCGTCCTCGCCGCCGCGCCCCGCGCCGATCCGGCCGATCCGGCGGAGATCCGGCTCGGCGGGCCGTTCTGCACCGTGCCCCTCGGCGAGAGCGGCACCGCGCATCTCGGCCTGGTCAACCCGGCGGACGACTGACCCGCGGGGCGGACGCCAGCGCCAGCGCGGCGGCCAGGACCACGAGCCAGATCACCCGCGCGCCGTAACGGTCGGCCGGCGCCGACAGCCCGCCGCAGATCGCCGCGTTGGCGAGGAGCCCGAGCGCCAGCACGCCCAGTGGCGCGCGCAAGCCCGCGCCCCGCCAGACCGCCCACAGGAGGACCGGCAGCGATGCCAGGACCGCCGCCATCTGCAACGCCTCGAGCGCCTCCAACCCCGGGGGCGGCGCGTCCAAAAGGTCCATGTCGATCCCGGCGCGCCCCGCCTCCGGACCCCGCTCGATCCGCATCGTCCAGAGATCGCCGAAGCCGAAGCGGACGAGTTGCCGGCCCGCGTTCACGGCGAATGCGGCGGCCTGCGCGGCCGGCTCGGCGCGCAGGGACGCCGCGACCACGGCGCCCTCCTCGGCGACGATGGCGGCCAGCTGCTCGGGCGTGCTGCGGGTCACGATGCTATCCTGGCTCCACAGCGCCTCCTGGACGCTGGAGGGGAAGTCGCCGTCGTAGATCTCGCAGATCGCGTAGGGCTCGGACCCCGCCGGCACGTCGCAGGCCCGCGCGAGGTACTCCCGCGCCGGCCCGTCCTCCAGCGCGCGGGCCAGGACGAGCGGGTAGCGCGCGGGCGCCAGGCTCGGCCCGTCCGAGACCAGGAGCGAGACGGCGACATTGGCCGCCCCCGCCAGGACCGCGGGCGCCAGCGCCAGGAGGGCGGCGCGCCCCCGCCCCCCGCGCAGCGCCAGCGCGGCGATCGCGGCGCCCAGCACCAGCGCCAGCGGCAGGTGCGCGTAATGGAAGAGCGCGGCCGCCAGCCCGATCCCGGCCAGCGCCCACGCCTCCCAGCGGGCGAGCCCGCCGCGCGCCGCGATCATCGCGGCCAGGATCATGTAGCCGGCATAGACGTCCGGCATCAGCTGCGAGACATGCGCCGCGACGCCGGTGACGAGCGCCAGGGTCACCCCGATCCCCGCGCGCGCCGCCGCGCGCAGCGGCGCCAGGAACCGCCAGATCATCCACCCCCCGAGCAGCGCGCCCAGCGCGAGCGGCAGGATCAGGCCGCCGACCCGCGCCGCGAGATAGACGAAGGTGGAATAGAACACCGAACGCACGCTGTTGATGGGGTCCGGCGCCTCGGCCGCCGCCCCCCCGCCCGCGTCCCCGACCAAGGGAGCGGCGGGCAGCAGACGGTCCGCCAGCCAGCCGGCGGCGTCGGCCCCCGTGCGGTAGTACGCGACGCTGTCGTAGAACCCGAGCGGCCCGCCATAGAAGGCCAGCGGCCACAGGAGCGCGAGCGCGATGGCGAGGACCGCCGCCGCGTCAGCCCGCACGGGCGCGCCCCGCCATCCTCCGAGCCCGCGCCGCGCGGAGGCCCGCGGGACGCGGCCGACAGGACGCCGGGCCGTCCGCCTCGCCGTCGGCGAGGGCGCGCCTCACGCGGCGCGGGCCTCGGCGGCCTGCTTCTCGCGCTCGGCGGTGGTGAAGGTCTCGTGGTAGGACCGCTCCACGTTCACGGTCCAGACGTCGTGATCCTCGCCCACGAGGTTGCGCGCCGCCAGGATCGCGGTGAGCATCGAGTGGTCCTGGTTGTTGTAGCGGTGCAGGCCGTTGCGCCCGCAGGTCTCGAACCCCTCGATCCCGCGCAGCCAGTCCGACACCGTCGCCACCGCCTCACGGTAGTTCTCGTCGTAGACCGGGTAGGCCTTGGGCTGCCGGATGACGCGCCCGCCGGTGACGCGCGCGGCCTTCGACAGGCCCAGCTCCTCGAGCTCGGCGCCGGCCATCTCGATCAGGGCGTCGTCCTCCATCTCCCACAGGCCGTCGCCCTCGTGGCAGAAGTACTCCATCCCGATGGAGGAGCCCTTGCCGCCCGGCACCATCTCCTTGGACCAGGCGCGGAAGTTCTGGATGCGCCCGACCTGCACCCCCGGCTCGTGGACGTAGATCCAGTTGTCCGGGAACGGGTCGTCGTCGTCCAGGATCAGCGTCACGATCAGGAAGTCGCGATAGGCCAGCCGCTCGGCCGCCTCGGCCACCGGGGCCGGGGCGGGCGGGTCCATCATCCGGATCAGGTCGCGCAGCGCCAGGGTGGAGACGACGGCATCGGGCCGCAGGGTCTGCGCGCCGTCGGGGCCGGTCATCTCGACCTCGGCGATGCGGTCCCCCTCGCGGCGCAGGGCGGTGACGCGCGTGTTCATCCGCACCTCGGCGCCGCCCTCGACCAGTTCGGCGGTCACCTTCTCCCACATCTGCCCCGGGCCCAGGCGCGGGTAGCGGAACTTCTCGATCAGGGAGGCGCTGTCGTTCGCGCCGGTGATCGCGTTCTTCACCACCTCGATCAGGGACAGGTTCTTGATCCGCTGCTCGGCCCAGTCGGCGTTGATCTGGTTGCAGTGGATGCCCCAGACCTTCTCCGTGTAGGACTTGAAGAAGTGCCGGTAGAGGCGCCGCCCGAAGCGGTTGATCACCCATTGCTCGAACGTGTCCTCCTGCTTCTTGGGGAACAGGCGCCAGCGGAAGAACGAGCCCATGATGAAGGCGCTCTCGTAGGGCCCCATGTTGCGCAGCGCGTTCGTGATCTTCAGCGGGTAGTCGTAGTACTTCCCGCCGTAGTAGATGCGGCTCTTGCGCGGCACGGTGATGAAGTCGTCGCCCATGATCTCCTCCCAGGCCGCCTCGATCTCCGGCAGCTTGGTGAAGAAGCGGTGCCCGCCGATGTCGAAGCGGAAGCCCTTGTGGCTCTCGGTCCGCGCGATGCCGCCGACGATCGCGTCCGCCTCCATCACGGCGATCCGCACGTCCGGGTCCAGGCGGGTGAGCTCGCGCGCGGCGGTGAGGCCGGCGGGGCCGGCGCCCAGGATGGCGATCTGACGGGTCATTGGGCGTCTCCGCTTGGCGTGTTGCGTGCCGCGCGGGCGGCACGGGCGTATCCGGCCGCGGTCGCGACCTGCGCGAGGGCGATCAGCCCCGCGCCGAGGACCGCCCCCCGCCGCGGGCGCGCGGCGAAGGGCGAGGCGACCAGTCCGATCGCGGTGCCCAGGCGCGGCCCGTCCGCCGCCCCCGGAGCGCGCTCGCCATGGTATCTGTGCGCGCCGCGCCCGTAATTCGAGTGCTGGCGCCAGAAGGACCGCAACGTCAGGGCGTGATGATGGCGGACGACCGCGTCCGGCACCGCGGCGAATCGCCGCCCCGAGGCGGCCCAGGCGCGGCAGAGCGCCCGGTCCTCGCCGGCCGCCAGGGGGTAGTCCTCCGGGAAGCCGCCCAGCGCGAGGTACTCGTCCCGCGGCATCGCCACGTTGTTCGACGGGAAGAACGGCGCCTGTCCGTCCTGCAGGCCCGAGAGGTGCTCGGCCATGGTCTGGCTCGCCGCGGCGTAGGGGCCGGGGGCGGCGTTGACCGTGCGCCCCCCGAGCATGGTGCCGGGCGCGGCGGCCGCCAGCATCGCGCGCACCCAGCCCGGATCGGGGCGGCAGTCGTCGTCGGTCAGGAGCAGGAGCCCGCCCGAGGCGGCGCGCGCGCCCCGGTTCCGGGCCGCGGCCGGTCCCGCGTTCTCCTGCCGGATCGTGCGGCAGGGGTGCGGGCCCTCGGGCAGGCCCGCGACCGCCTCGGGACTCCCGTCGTCGACGACCACGATCTCCAGACCCTCCGCGTCCTGCGCCTGGAGCGCGGCGACGCAGGCGCGGACATGCGCCGGACGGCCATAGGTCGGCACCACGACGCTGGCGATCATGCGCGCCCCTCCGAAGGGCCGCGGAGCACGCCGCGCCGGGGGCCGGGGGCGTCCGTGGGCGAATCGCCTGTGGCGTCCGGCCTGGGGGCGACATAGGTCATCCGCGTCCTCTCCGCCGGCGGCGGCGCCGGGCCGTCCTGGCTTTGTCCCGCGCCGGAGCCATCGTCCTCCGGTCCGGCGCGACCCGCGCCGGCCCCCATTGTCCATCTTAGCGTCCTTACGCAACCCAGCGTGACCAGGGGAGTTCCTGCGATGACCCTCCTCCGAGCCGCCATGCAGATACCCCCGGTCGTGCCCATTTTCCGGGCATCGATGACGGCCCGTCCGCGCCCGGCGGGCCGGAGCGCCGCATGTCGCCAACCTGCACCCGGCGGCCACGGCCAGCGGCCGGCCGCGCGCGGAACCGGGCCGGACGTCACGGGCGGCGGCGCCCTATGAGCACGGCCGACGCGTCCCGTCCGCACGCGCCCGCGCCGGTCTGGCGTGCGGTGCGCTCCGCGATCTGGGCCGGCGCGTTCTGCCTGGCGGGCTGGGCGGCCGCGACCGGCGCCGGGCTCGTCGCCGCCGCGGCCTCCGCCTCCATCGTGCTCGCGCTCCTGCCCAAGGGGTTCACCCGCGTCTCCGGGATCGCGTTCCCCGCCGGCCTGACGACGGGCATCCTCGTCTTCTCCGGCGCCGCGCTCCTCCTGGGCGAGCTGGCGGGCTTCTACGGCGCCTATCCCTGGTGGGACGTGGGGCTGCACCTGGTCGCCTCGGCGGTGCTCGGGATCGTCGGCATGGCCCTCGTGATGACCGCCACGGGCGGCGCCCGGCCGGTCGTCGCGGTCTGGGTCCTGGCGGTGGTCGCGTTCGGCTTCTCGATGATGGTCGGCGCGATGTGGGAGCTGATGGAGTTCGCCATCGACGCCACCCTGGGCACCAACACGCAGCGCTCGGGCCTGCCCGACACGATGGGCGACGTCGCCGTCAACGTGGTCGGCGGGGCGGCGGGAGCGGTCGCGGGGCACGCCCATGTCTCACGGGGCGCGCGCTGGCCGCTCGCCGGGCTGCTGGCGCGGTTCATGGACCTCAACCCCGTCCTCTACCCCCGCCGCTAGGGCCAGGGCCGCCGCCCTCTCCCCGCTCAGGACCGCGCCTTCCAGCGTCGCCGGCAGGCCCGTCGCCACGTGATCCCCGGCCAGGAACAGGTTCCGCCAGGCCGTGCGCGCGCCCGGCCTCCGCGCGGCCCCGGCGGCGGACTGGTCGAAGGTCGCGTCCTTCTCGCGCACCAGGCGTGCGGGCGGCATCTCGGCGGGCACCCGGCCGCCATGATGGCGCACCGCCGCCGCCACCTCGTCCCAGAGGAGCGCCAGCGCGTCCTCCCGGCCCAGCCCCTCCAGCGGCGAGGCCTCGGCGGCCGAGACCGTGACCGACACCATGTCGCCGCGCCGGAACAGCCATTGCGCCGCTCCGCCCAGGAGCCCCAGGAGCGGCGGCAGCGCATTCTCCGGCACCAGGAAATGCGCGTTCGCGATCGTCAGCCCCGGACCGGGCAGCGACAGCCCCGGCAGGAGCGCCGCGGCCGCGCGCGGCGGCAGCGCCAGGATCGCGGCATCCCCGCGGCCCAGCGCCACCTCGCCGTCCCGCGTCTCGACCGCCGCCAGCCGCCCGCCCTCGAATCGCAGCCCCCGCACGGGCTCGCGCAGGCGCGGCCGCACGCCCCGCCGCTCCAGCAGCGCCGCCGCCGGGTCGATCAGCGCCGGACCCAGGCCCCGCGGCGCGAAGACCGGCCGGCAGGCCGCCGCGCC
Source organism: uncultured Alphaproteobacteria bacterium (assembly GCA_963832275.1). GTDB lineage: Bacteria > Pseudomonadota > Alphaproteobacteria > Rhodobacterales > Rhodobacteraceae > Hasllibacter. The sequence goes on along the minus strand of CAWHTQ010000019.1, from coordinate 1,058,739 downwards.
CCGCGCGAAGCTCCGCAGGATCGCACCGCGCAGCAGGCCGGCATCCGCCACCGCCGGGTCCGCGTTGAGCACCGCGCGCGTCATCGGATCCCAGAACGCGCGCCAGAGCGGACCGCGATCGGGCAGGGCGCCCGCCACGCTTCGCCCGCGCCGCGCCAGCATCAGGCGCGCCGCCTGCGCCCCCGCCCGCGCCAGGGACACGCCCGGCGGGCGCGCCTCCCGTCGCAGGAGCCCGCCCGCGCCCGGCGCGATGCGGATCGTCCAGGACGCGTCCGAGCCGAGGTCGAGGAAGGGGAACGCCGCCTCGCTCGCCATCTCGAGCGCATCGCCCCCGCCGATCCGATCGGCCCAGCCCAGCACCGCGCGATTCCCGCTCAGGATCAGGTGGTTGCCATTGTCGATCCGCCGGCCCAGGCGCCCGTCGTGATAGCTGCGGCAACGCCCGCCGACCTTGGGCGAGGCCTCCAGCAGGATCACCTCGCGCCCCTCCGCGCTCGCCCCCTCGGCCGCGACGAGCCCCGCCAGCCCCGCGCCGATCACGACGATCCGGCCCGCCATCAGGGTCGGCGCCGGGCGGCGCGCCGCGTGCCGTCGAGCACCTTGCCCAGCGCCGAGCGGGGCGCCGGCAGGCGCGACCAGTCGGCCTCCATCCGCGCCAGCAACCGCTCGTAGGGCCCCATCATCAGGAGCGCGGGCAGCAGGCGCAGCCGGTCGTGGGCCGGGATCTCGATCGCCGCCAGGGCGAAGGCCGCGCGCGCCTCGCGCCCCAGCGCCGCCCGCGCCGCCGGCAGGTTCGGGTGGGCCGCCGCCAGCGCGGGCTCCTCCGGCACGCCCGCCCCCCGCAGGACGTGCGCCGGCAGGTAGAGCCGGCCCAGGGCCGCGTCCTCCTCCACGTCGCGCAGGATGTTCGTGAGCTGCAGCGCCAGCGCCAGGTTGGTGGTGAACCGTTCCGACGCGTCGCCCCGCCAGGCCCCGAAGCACCGCATCGAGAGCATGCCGACCGCGCCGGAGACCCGGCGCACATAGGCCGTCAGCCGCTCGGAGGAGGGCGCGACGATGCCCTCCGAATCCATGCGCATTCCGTCCAGCACCAGGAGGAACTCCGCGAGCGGCAGGTCGTAGCGCCCCATCGCCCGGGCGATCTCGGCGCCCACGGCGGTGCGCGGCACGCCGCCCCGGGCGCGCACGACCTCCTCCTCCCAGGCGGCGAGCATGGCGGGGCGCGCGGCCGGGTCCTGCGCGCCGGGCGCGTCCCCGTCGGCGATGTCGTCGACGATCCGGCAGAACGCGTAGATCGCGCGGATCGCCTCGCGACGCCGCCGCGGCAGCACCCGCATGCCGGTCGCGAAGGAGGAGGAGGCCGCCGCGACGATCCGGCGCACCGCCGCCGCGTCCGCGCGACCGGCGGGCGGCGCGAACCCCGCGAGAGCGGCGCCCCCGGCCGATGCCGCGCCCCTCACCGGGCCCGCCGTCCCAGGAGCGCGCCGAACACCGCCGTCATCACGTCCGCCCGGCTCGGGGCGACGCGTCCGGCCAGCGGATCGCGCATCCGAAGCCGCGCCGAGAGCCGCCGCGCGAGCGCATGGGTCGCCGCCGCCTGCACCCGCAGGCCCCGGTGCGCGATCGCGCCGGGCAGGGGCGCGGCCTCGTCCAGGAGCGCGTCGCAGGCGTCCAGCGCCCGGTCCACGGCGACCCGCGCCCCCGGCGACAGCGCATCCGCCGAGAGGGCCCGCGGCCCCACGCCCGCCTCGCGGAGCCATGCGGCGGGCAGGTAGACGCGGCCCAGCCCCTCCCGGTCGGCGCGCAGGTCCTGGAGGTGGTTGAGCACCTGCAGGGCCGTGCACAGAGCGTCCGAGGGCGCGGCCGCCTCCGCGCCCTCCGCGCGCAGGGACAGCAGGAACCGTCCCACCGGGTCGGCCGACATTGCGCAATAGGCGCGCAGGTCCGCCCAGGTCTCGTAGCGCGCGCCGCGCGCGTCCTGCCGGAAGGCGCCCAGGAGCGCCCGCGCATGTTCCAGCCCCGGCGCCTCCGGCCCCAGGGCGGCGCGCAGGGCCGCGCCCTCCGGCGCGCCCTCCCGCCCGTCCAGCGCCGCCTCGAACCCGTCCAGCCGCGCCAGCTTCCGCGACGGCGCCATGTCCGGATCGTCGGCGACATCATCCGCCGCGCGTGCGAAGGCGTAGAAGGCCAGCACCCGGCCGCGCTCCCCGCGCCAGAGGAGCCGGGCGGCGACGGGAAAGTTCTCGCTCCGGTGGGTGCGCGCCGGCGGCACGGCGTGGATCGCAGGCAGGGTCCTCGTCTCCATCGCTGGCGTCACCTCTTGCGGGGCCGTGACATCGGCATTTGGTGTCCTAGCTCTGCCGGGACGAAGGTCCAAGGGTTCAGGCCCTTGATCTCGATGAAGGAAAACATGCCGGATCGGGCTTCCCCCGGTCCGGGGGCGCCCCAGGCCGCCCCGATTCGCCAAGGAGACGACGCCCCGTGAACGCGATGAACCCCCCGCCCGTCCCGCCCAGACCGGGCGCCGCGCCCCGGCGCGCCGTCGTGATCGGCGCCGGCCCCGGCGGCCTGGCGACCGCGATGCTCCTGCGCGCCGCCGGCGCCGAGGTGACCGTGCTCGAGCGCTCCGGCGACGTGGGCGGGCGCACCTCGAGCTTCACGCAGGACGGCTTCACCTTCGATTACGGACCCACCTTCTACCTCTACCCCGACGTCCTGCGCGAGGTGTTCGACGCCTGCGGCCGCTCCCTCGACGAGGAGGTCGACCTGCGCCGGCTCGACCCGATGTACCGGCTCCAGTTCGACGACGGCAACACGTTCGACGCCACCCCCGACGTCGAGCGCCTGACCGCCGAGGCGGCGCGCATCTCCCCCGAGGACGCGCCCAACGTGCACCGCTACCTGACCGAGAACACCGCCAAGTTCGACGTGTTCAAGCCGATCCTGCAGCGCCCGTTCAACTCCCTGCGCGACTGGGTGCGCATGGACATGGTGCGCGCCTTCCCCCTGTTCCGCCCCTGGCTCACCGTGGATCAGGATCTCCGCCGCTGGTTCAAGCATCCCGACCTGCGCCTCGCGTTCAGCTTCCAGTCCAAGTATCTCGGCATGTCGCCGTTCAAGTGCCCGTCGCTCTTCACCATCGTCGCGCATGTCGAGTACGGGTTCGGCGTGTTCCACCCGATCGGCGGCTGCAACGCGATCCCCCGCGCGATGGCCCGCGTCGCGGGCGAGATCGGCATCGACATCCGCCTGAACGAGCCGGCCGAGGAGATCGTCTTCGACGGCCGGCGCGCGACCGGGGTGCGCACCGCGCAGGGCACCCTGGAGGCCGACGCGGTGGTGGTGAACGGCGACTTCGCCGGCACCGTGCCCAAGCTGATCCCGAACCGGCTGCGCAAGCGCTGGACGGACAAGAAGATCGACGCGAAGAAATACTCCTGCTCGACCTTCATGCTCTATCTCGGGATCGAGGGGCGCCTCGACGACATGGAGCACCACACGATCTTCCTCAGCGAGGACTACCTCAAGAACATCCAGGAGATCGACGCGGGCCTCGCCCCCGAGGAGCCGACGATCTACGTGCAGAACGCCTCCGTCACCGACCCCACGCTGGCGCCGGAGGGGCATTCGACGCTCTACGTCCTGGTGCCCACGGGCAACCTCTCGGGCGGCGTCGACTGGGACGAGATGGGCCCGCGATACCGCGAGAAGATCCTCGACCGGCTGTCCAAGCTCTCGGGCCACGACATCCGGCCGCGCATCCGCACCGAGCGGATGATCACCCCCGCCGACTGGGAATCGCAGATGGGCATCTTCCGCGGCGCGACCTTCAACCTCGCGCACAATCTCGGCCAGATGCTGCACCTGCGCCCGCGCAACCGATTCGAGGACGTGGACGGCGTCTACCTCACCGGCGGCGGCACGCATCCCGGATCGGGTTTGCCCACGATCTTCGAGTCCGCCAAGATCGCGGCCACGCTCGCGGCGCAGGACCTCGGCCTGCCGGGGCGCGAGCGCATCCCGCTCGACACGGCGGCGGATCCCGCGAAGGAGGCGGCGGAATGAGCGGCACCTGCATCATCGGCGGCGGCCTCGGCGGCCTCGCGGCGGCGGCGACCCTGGCGGCGCGCGGCCATAAGGTCACCCTCCTGGAGCGCAACGCCTGGCTCGGCGGCAAGGCGGCCGTCCACGAGGAGGCGGGCTACCGCTTCGACATGGGGCCCACGATCCTGACCATGCCCCGCGTGCTCGGCCGCGTCTTCGCCGAGGCCGGGCGCGAGATGTCGGACTATCTGGACCTGCGGCGCCTCGACCCGCAATGGCGCTGCTTCTACGACGACGGCACCGTCCTCGACCTGCGGAACGACCCCAAGGAGGCCGCCGCCGAGATCGGCAAGCTCTCGCCCCCCGACCGCGAGGGGTTCGAGCGGTTCATGCAGGTCGCCTCGCGCCTGTCGGACGTGAGCGACAAGTTCTTCTTCTGGCGCTCGGTCGAGGATCTGCGCGACACGATGAACCTCAAGGAGAACATGTCCCTCGCCACCCTGTCGGACGTGATGGCGCTTCGGATGCACCGCACCGTGGCGGGCCAGATCAAGCGCGACGTGAAGGACCCCCGCGTCCAGCAGATGCTGGAGCACTTCATCCAGTACGTCGGCTCGTCCCCCCTCGCCTCGCCGGCGGTGCTGTGCGGCATCGCCCAGATGCAGCAGGGCGAGGGCGTCTGGTACCCGATGGGCGGCACCCGCGCCGTGCCCGCCGCCCTGACACGGCTGGGCGAGGAGCTGGGCGTGGACTACCGCACCGGCGTCGACGTCACCTCGATCGAGGTCGAGGGCGGGCGCGCCACGGCGGTGGTCGCGGACGGCGAGCGCCTGGCCTTCGACCACGTCGTCTCCAACATGGACTCGGTGCGCACCTATCGCGAGCTGATCGGCGGCAAGCCCTGGCGCGATTTCGGCTATCGCAAGGCCGAGGCCGCCTGCTCCGGGATCGTCCTCTACCTGGGGCTGGATCGCGCCTACGCGCACCTCGCGCACCACAACTTCGTCTTCTCGCGCGATCCCAAGGAGGAGTTCGGCGCCATCTACGACCGCGGCGTCCCCGCCCCCGACCCCACCGCCTATGTCGCCGCCCCGGCGCGGACCGACCCGGACGTCGCCCCCGAGGGGGCCGAGGCCCTCTACGTCCTCGTGCACACCCCGCATCTGCGCCCCGGGCAGGACTGGTCCGCCATGATCGCCGCCGAGCGCGCCAAGATCATGGACAAGCTCGCCCGCGCCGCCGGCATGCCGGACCTGGAGGAGCGGATCGTCACCGAGCGCGTCCTCACCCCGCAGGACATCCACGAGCGCTACAACGTGCTGGACGGCGCGATCTACGGGCTGGTCAGCCACGGGCGGATGAACGGCGCGTTCAAGCCCGGCAACCGCTCGCGGCAGGTCGCGGGGCTCTACCTCGCGGGCGGCTCGGCGCATCCGGGGCCGGGCATGCCCATGGCCCTGATGTCGGGCTGGATCGCGGCCGACAGCCTGGACGCGGACGCGCGCGCGAACGCGCCGGCCACCGTCGCGGCGGAATGACGGCGCCGCCGGGCCTCCCGGACGATCCGGTCGTCCTGCGGTCGGACGCCCACGTGCGCTTCTTCGACGGCGTGATGCGCCGGCAGATGCGGCGCGCGTTCCGGGCCGTGCGCGTGGCGCGCCCCGGCGTGCCCGACCTGCCGGCGGATCGGTCCTTCGTGCTCTACGCCAACCACCCCTCCTGGTGGGATCCGGCCATGTTCATGGTGCTGCGCGACCGGCTGTTCCCGGGCCGGCGCGGCTACGGGCCGATGGATGCCGCCGCGCTCGAACGCTACCGGTTCATGCGGCGGCTGGGCATCTTCGGCATCGAGCCCGCCTCGCGCGCCGGCGCCGCGCGGTTCCTGCGCGTGGGCGAGCGGGTGCTGGGCGACCCGGGCCGCGTCCTTTGGCTCACCGCGCAGGGCGCGTTCGCCGACCCGCGCGCGCGCCCCGTCCGGCTGCGCCCGGGGCTCGCGCATCTGATGCGGCGGGTGCCCGGCACCGTGGCCGTGCCGCTGGCGCTGGAGTACACGTTCTGGTCCGAGAAGCGGCCCGAGGCGCTGGCGGCCTTCGGCGCGCCGGTCGCCGCCACCGGCGACGCGCAGGCCCTGCACGCCGCGCTGGAGCGGGGCCTGGAGACGGCGCAGGATCGGCTGGCGGGCCTCTCCCTCGCCCGCGATCCGGCGGCGTTCGAGACAGTGCTGGGCGGGCGCGCCGGGGTCGGCGGCGTCTACGCGGGCTGGACGCGCGCCCGCTCGCTCCTGTCGGGCCGAGCCTACGAGCCGGACCACATTGCCGGACCGGAGCTCGTGATCGCGGCGGCGCTCACCGCGCTGGCCGGCATCTGCCTGGCGCTCGCGCTGCTCTACGCGCTCGTCACGGCGGCGAACCTCATCGTGTTCCGCGCGCCCCGCGCGGCGCGGGGCGCGACCCCCGAGGTCTCGATCCTGATCCCCGCCCGCGACGAGGCCGCGAACATCGGCGCCGCCCTGGACCGCGCCCTGGCGCAGGATGGCGCGCATGTGGAGGTCATCGTCCTCGACGACGGCTCCACCGACGCCACCGCCGAGATCGTCTCCGAGCGGGCCCGCGCGGACTCCCGGGTCCGCCTCGCGCCCGGCGCCCCCCTCCCCCCCGGCTGGAACGGCAAGCAGCACGCCTGCCATCAGCTCGCCGCCCTCGCCGCCCATCCCGTCCTCCTCTTCGTCGACGCGGACGTCCGCCTCGCCCCGGACGCCGCCGCCCGCCTGCACGGCGCGATGGCGCATGGCGGCCTCGACCTCGTCTCCGGCTTCCCCCGGCAGGTCGCGATCACCCTGCCCGAGATCGTCGCCATCCCGCAGATCATGGTCGTCCTGCTGGGCTACCTGCCTTTCCCGATGGCCCGGCGCTCGCCCAAGGAGGGCTTCGCCGCCGGCTGCGGGCAGCTCCTGATGGTCCGGGCCGCCGCCTACGCGCGCGCCGGCGGGCACGCCGCGTTCCGCCAGCTCATGCATGACGGCCTGAACCTCCCCCGCCTCGTGCGCCGCGCCGGGGGCCGCACCGACATCGTCGACGCCACGCCCCTGGCCTCCTGCCGCATGTACGACGACTGGGCGGGCATCCGCGCGGGCTTCACCAAGAACGCGACCGAGGGCATGGCCCGCCCCCGCGCCCTGCCGGTGTGGACGGTCCTTCTGGGCGGCGGCCACGTCCTGCCCTGGGCGCTCGCGCCCCTGGCCTGGCTGGCCGGCGCGCCCCTCGCGGCCGCGCTCTCCCTGGCCGCCATCGCCGCCGCCATGCTCGCCCGCACCGCCCTCGCGATCCGCCTGCGCCAACCGGCGCTCTCGGTCCTCCTCCACCCGGTCGGCGTCATCGTCACCCTCTACATCCAGTGGACCGCGCTCCTCGGCGCCCGCCGAGGCGAGCGCGCCACCTGGCGCGGCCGGAGCTACGACTTCCAATGAATGACACCGCCCCGGACGGGCCGCAGGCCGCCTTCGACCGCCTCCGCGCCGCCTTCTCCCTGGCGGACGTGCCCGCCCCCCGCGCCCGCATCGCCCGCCTGCGCGCGCTGCGCGCCGTCATCGGCGCCCGGCAAGGCGAGATCGTGCGCGCCGTCTCCGCCGATTTCGGCCACCGCTCCGAGGTCGAGACCCGCACCGCCGAGATCATGTTCACCCGCGACGGCATCACCGACCTGATCGGCCGCCTGCCGCGCTGGGCCGCCGAGCGCCGCGCCCGCGTGCTGCGCCCCCTCCCCGGCCGCACGACCATCCGGCGCGAGCCCAAGGGCGTCGTCGGCGTGATGTCCCCCTGGAACTACCCGGTGCAGCTCGCGCTCCTGCCGCTCGCCACCGCGATCGCCGCCGGCAACCGCGTGCTGCTCAAGCCCTCCGAGCGCACGCCGTCCACCTCCGCCCTGCTCGCCGACCTCCTCGCGAGCGTCTTCCCCCCGGAGGAGGTCGCCACCGTCCTGGGCGGGCCCGACGTCGCGGCGGCGGTCTCCTCCCTGCCCTTCGACCATCTCTTCTTCACCGGTTCGACCGCCACCGGCCGCCTCGTCGCGCGCGCCGCGGCCGAGAACCTGACCCCTGTGACCCTGGAGCTCGGCGGCAAGAGCCCCTGCATCATGCGCCCCGACGCCTCGCTCTCGGACCACGCCCTCCTGGCCGGCTGGGGCAAGTGGTTCAGCGCCGGACAGACCTGCGTCGCGCCCGACTACATGCTCGTGCCCCGGGGCACCGCGGGCGCCTGGGCGGACGCCCTCCTGGACGTCGCGCGGCGCTTCACCGGCGGGGACGGCGCCGACTACACCGCCCTCCTGAGCCCCGGCGCCGAGGCGCGGCTGGAGGCGATGATCGCCGAAGGCGGCGAGGTCCGCCGCGTGCCCGCGACCGGTCCGGGCCGGATGGACCCGGCGATCGTCATCGGCCCGCCCCCGGGCGGCGGCCTGATGACGGAGGAAATCTTCGGCCCCGTCCTGCCCATCCTGGAATACGCCGACGACGCCCAGGTCGAGGCGACCGTCGCCGCCCTGCCGCCGCCGCTCGCGCTCTACGTCTTCGGCCGCGACGCGGACGCGGCCCGGCGCATGGCCTGCCGCATCCGCTCGGGCGGGGCCACGATCAACGGCACGATCGTGCACCTCGCCGCCCACGACCTGCCCTTCGGCGGCATCGGCGCCTCGGGCATGGGCGCCTATCACGGCGCGCGCGGCCTGGCGGAGTTCACCCACGAGCGCGGCATGCTCACCGTCGCGCCCGGCCCCTGGGCGCGCCTCATGGTCCCGCCCTACCCGGCCATCGCCCGCCGCCTGATCGCCCGCGCCGCCGGCCGGCGGAGGTGATCCCCTGGGAGCCGCTCGCCGCCGCCCGCGCGCCCGGCGGCGGCAGGCTGCGCCTCCTGCGCCGGGGCTCCGAGCTGTCCATCCGCCTGGAGGACGGCAACGAGCTGATGAACAGCCGCCTGGGCGGCTCGGAGGAAGCGCTCGCCGCGGACGGCCTCGCCCACCTCGCCGCGCGCCCGGCGCCGCGCGTCCTGATCGGTGGGCTCGGCATGGGCTTCACCCTGCGCGCCGCGCTCGCCCTCCTGCCGCCCGGCGCGCGGGTCACCGTCTCCGAGCTGGTCCCCGAGATCGCCGACTGGGCCCGCGGCCCGATGGCGGCGGTGATGGCGGGTGCCCTGGACGATCCGCGCGTGGACGTCCGCATCGGCGACGTCGCCGCCCAGATGGCCGGCCCCGCCGCCTACGACGCCATCCTCCTGGACGTCGACAACGGCCCGGACGGACTCACGCGGGACGGCAACGGCGCGCTCTATTCCGAGGCCGGGCTGCGCGCCGCGCGCGGCGCCCTCGCCCCGGGCGGCGCGCTCGGCGTCTGGTCCGCCGCGCCGGACCGCGCCTTCGCCGCCCGCCTCGCGCGCTGCGGCTTCGCCGTGACGGAACGGACCGTCCGCGCCGCCCGCTCGGGCCGCGGCGCCCGCCACACGATCTGGACGGGCGTCAGGGGCGTCTAGGGCGCGACGATCCGGTGCCCCGCCGCGCGCAGGCATCCCGCCAGATGCGCGATGTGCTCCGGCCCCACCTCGCAGCACCCGCCGACGATGGTGGCCCCGCGCCGGACCCAGTCCATCGCGTGGGCCGCGTAGGCCTCGGGCCCCAGGTCCTGCCGCACCGCCATGCCCGCCACCGTCGCGCCCGGCGACAGCTCCGCCGCCCGCACGAAGCCGTTCGCGTAGGCGCCGAAGGGCAGCCCGGCGGCCGCCAGCGCCGACAAGCCCGCCGACACCGCCTCCGGCCGCGAGCAGTTCAGGAGGAGCGCCTCCGCCCCTTCCTCGCGCGCCGCCCGGGCGCCGGCCGCCAAGGCCTCGCCGGAGCGCAGCCGCGTGCCGTCCGCGTCGTCCACCGTGAACGACGTCCAGCACCGCGCGCCCGCGGACGCGCAGGCCCGCGCCGCCGCCCGCGCCTCGCGGACGGAGGCCATCGTCTCGGCCAGGATCACCTCGACCGCCGGGGCCTGGAGCGCCACGATCCGGGTGTAGGCGGCGAGGCACGCCTCGAACTCCGGCGCCGTCTCGGCATGGAAGGACGCGACCAGCGGCGGCAGGCATCCCGCCAGCGCCGCGTCCGTCCCGGCCCGCGCCGCCCGCGCCACGCGGATCGCCTCGCGCTGCAACGTCTCGAAGCGCGCCTCGACGCCCCCATCCATGTGCAGGCGCAGCCGCTCGACCGTCGCGGAATACGCGCTCAACGTCAGGACCGTCGCCCCGGCGCGGGCGAACGCCCGGTGCACGGCCTCCACCAGATCCGGCTCGCGTTCCAGGATCTCGGCCGACCAGAGCGGGGAGGGCGCGCGCGCGGAGCGCGCCACCAGCTCCTGCCCCATGCCCCCGTCCAGCAGGACGATATCCGCCATCCGCGCCCTCCGCATCGCCGCCGCGCGGTCCTGGCGTCCGGACCGGGGAAACGCAACGTCGCCCGCGGCGCCGCCTCAGGCCCCGGCCGTCTCCACCGCGTGCTCCATCAAGCGGCGCAGGTCGGAGAAGTAGCCCCCCGACCGGGCCGGCAACGTCGGGTCCGAGGTGATCGCCACCGCGATCCGCCCCTCGGGCACCACGGCCAGGACCTGCCCGCCATATCCACGGCCGTAGGCCGCGCGCCGACCGTTCAGGCGCGTCAGGAACCAGCCGAGCCCGTAGCCGTCCCCGGACCAGGGCGAGCGCGCCCGCGGCTCCCAGGATGCCGCGATCCAGTCCGCCGGGATCACCTGCGCGCCGTCCCAGACCCCGCCGGCCAGCACCGTCTCCCCGATTCGCAGCAGGCCCCGCGGGCTCACGGCCATCTCGTTGCCGCCGAGGTAGTAGCCCTCGGGGCCGCGGACCCAGGTCGGCATGTCGATCCCCAGCGGCCGGCCGAGCCAGGCCCGCGCGAGCGATGGAAGGTCGTCCCCCGCCGCCGCGGCCAGCGCGGCGCCCAGCACGTGCCAGCCCCCGGTCGAGTAGACGAACCGCCCGCCCGGCCGCGCCACCAGCGCGCGGGTCATCGCGTAGTCGACCCAGTCCCGCGAGGCGATCCAGGCGCCGTATCCGGCCCCCGACGTGCTCGCGAGCCCCGCGCGCATCGACAGGAGGTCGCCTATGGTGATGTCGTCGCGCGCGTCCCCGGCGGGCGCGCGGCCCAGGATCGGCGCCACGCGCTGCTCCGTGCCCTCCAGCACGCCGCGCTCGATCGCGATGCCCACCATCAGCGCCAGCAGCGTCTTGGACACCGACTTCACGTTGGCGGGCCGGTCCAGCCCCCGGCCCCGCGGCGCCACGGCCAGCACCTCCTGCCCGCCGCGGGAGACCGCGAGCGCGTGGAGCTGCCCCAGCGAGCGGGCGTGCGCCTCGAGGTCGTCCGGCACCTGCGCCCCGGCGCGCCCCGCGAGCCAGGGCGCCGTCAGTCCCCCGGCGAGCGCCGCGCGGCGCGTGATCGGATGCGTCGTCATGCAGGCCGAACTAGGCCCCCGCGCGGCCCCGCACAGACCGGCGGGACGCAATCGTGAAGCGCCCGCTTGCGCCCGGGCGCGCCGGCGTCACGATGCGCCCATGACCCAGGACCCCCACCGCTACCCCGCCCCCGCCGGCGGCCTGCCGCCGCAGACGCAGCCCTCGCGCGGGCACGCCGTCCTCACCGAGAGCTACGCCGTCATCCCCCGCGCCGTCCAGACGGACATCGTGACCTCCGCCCTGCCGGGCTGGGACGGGATGCGCATGTGGGTGCTGGCCCGGCCCATGACCGGCTTCGCCGAGACCCTGTTCCAGGCGGCGGTGGAGCTGGCGCCCGGCGGCGGCTCGGAGCGGCCCGAGACGGAAGGCGGCGTGCAGAGCGCCCTCTTCGTGACCCGCGGCGCCCTGCGCGTGACCGTGGAGGGCGCGGTCCATCACCTGACCGAGGGCGGCTACGCCTGGATGCCGCCGGACGCCGGTTGGACGCTGCGCTCCGAGGCCGGCGCGACCTTCCAGTGGATCCGCAAACGCTACGTCCCCGCCCCCGGCCTGCCCGCCCCCGCGCCCTTCGCCGCGCATGAGGACGACGCCGTCCCGGCCGCGATGCCCGGCACCGACGGCGCCTGGACCACGCGCCGCTTCCACGACCCGGACGACATGGGCCACGACATGCACGTCAACATCGTCTCCCTCGCGCCCGGCGCCTCGATCCCGTTCCTGGAGACGCACGTGATGGAGCACGGCCTCTACGTGCTCGAGGGCAAAGGGGTCTACGCGCTCAATCGCGACTGGGTGGAGGTCCAGGCCGGCGACTTCATGTGGCTGCGCGCCTTCTGCCCCCAGGCCTGCACCGCCGGCGGGCCGGGGCGGTTCCGCTACCTCCTCTACAAGGACGTGAACCGCCTGCCGGCGATGCGCCTCTGACGCGCGGTGGCGCTCCCGCCCGCCCTCGGCGCCGCGCGGCGCCGCGCGCGGTCGGACCGGGCCTCGCCCTCCGGGCATCGGCGCGCCTGCGGCGGGCAGGGCTCAGCCCCCCGCGACCACCGTCCAGGGAACGTCGTAGCGGTGCTCCTCCAGGTTGCCCTCCCCGGCCCGGTCCACCACCCAGAAGCCCTGCAGGGGAGGCGCGGCAGGCCCAGGCGGCGCCCTCGGCCCCGCCAGCGGCGTGAGCACCCCATGCCAGGTCCCGCGATGGAGCTGGACCCCCTGGCCCGGCGCGGTGACGAAGGCCAGCGGCGCCGCCTCCGGCCCGTCGGCGACGATCACCAGGAACGGCGCGTCCCCCATCGGCAGGAACGCCTGGCTTCCCTCGGGATGCCGCTCGATCAGGTCCAGCGCGTAGGGCAGCGCCCGCGGCACCGCCTCGAACACGCAGATCGAGGCCGCCCCCGACGTGATGTCGGGCCGCGCCTGATCGTGCCAGCGCGTGCACATTCCGGCATTGATCGCCCGCGCCGTCCCGCCGCCCCGCGCGATCACGTCGCCATAGGGGGCGAACGCCTCCGCCGTGAGCGGCGCCGCCCGCACCTCCCGGCTCACCACGCCATCGCCTCCAGCCGCAGGCGCGCGATGCGCTCCACCTGCGCCTCGGCCTCGGCGCGCTCGGCGCCGGTCCCGTGCGCCACCCGGCGCTCCATCGCCGCGAGGATGCCGGCCTTGTCGTGATCCTTCGCCGCGACGATGAACGGGAACCCGTGACGCGCCACGTACCGCGCGTTCAGCGCCTCGAACGCCGCCCGCTCGCCGTCCGTCAGCCGGTCCAGCCCCGCCGCGGCCTGCTCCCCCGTCGACTCCGCCGTCAGCCGTCCGGCCGCCGCGAGCTTGCCGGCGAGGTCCGGATGCGCCCGCAGCACCTGCAGCCGCTCCGCATCGCTCCCGGCGCGGAACGCCCGAACCATCACCGCGTGGACGCCCTCGGGCGCGTGATGCGCCGGGCCGAGCTCGGCCTCCCAGGCACGCTCCGCGACCCAGGGGGAATGCTCGAACACCCCGCCGAAACGCCCGACGAAGGCCGCGCGGTCCATCTCGGGCACACGCGGCCCGCCCAGCACGATCGGTCGGTCCGAAAGCGGGGCGGCCGCCTGGGCGGCGGCGGGATGGACGGCGTCCCAATGCCGCGCGATCTCGGCCCGGGTCGCGATCCACACGCCCTCGTGCCCCGCCACATGCGCCAGGAACCGCGCCAGCGCCCGCGCCCGCCCCGGCCGGCCGGCCAGCCGGCAATGCAGGCCGACGCTCATCATCGCCGGCCGCCCCGCCATCCCTTCCGCGTGCAGGCAGTCGAAGCTGTCCCGCAGGTAGGTCTCCCACGACGCTCCGTCCGCGTGCCCCGCCGGGATCGCGAACCGCATGTCGTTGGCGTCCAGCGTGTAGGGCAGGATCAGCTGTTCCGCCTCGCCCATCCGCGCCCGATAGGGCAGGTCGTCGGCATAGCTGTCCGACACGTAGAGCGGCGCCGCCTCCTCGTGCGCCAGCCGGACCGTGTTCGTCGAGCAGCGCCCCGTGTACCAGCCCTCCGGCGGCGACCCCGTGGCCAGGGCGTGCACCCGCACCGCCTCCCGGATCGCCGCGCGCTCCTCCGCCTCGGGCATGTCGCGATGCTCGACCCATTTCAGCCCGTGCGACGCCACCTCCCACCCGGCCGCCAGCATCGCCTCGACCTGCGCGGGCGAGCGCATCAGGGCGCTCGCCACCCCGAACACCGTGACCGGCAGGGCCGCCAGCATCCGGTGCAACCGCCAGAACCCCGCCCGCGCCCCGTATTCGTAGAGCGATTCCATGTTCCAATGCCGCATCCCCGGCCAGGGCTGCGCCGCCGTGATCTCCGACAGGAACGCCTCGGAGGCGGCGTCCCCGTGCAGCACGCAGTTCTCGCCCCCCTCCTCGTAGTTGAGCACCAGGCTCAGCGCGATGCGCGCGGGGCCGGTGCCGTCCACGTCGGGCCAGGCGGGGTCCGGCGGCGCGGCACCGTGGCCGCGCATGTCGCGCGGATATCGGGGGGGATGGGACATTCACCGACCTTCGCCGCCGCCCCGCCCACCGTCAACGTGGGGACTCGTCCCGAAGGGCCCCCCGATCCACGCGGGTGCCCGGATCGGGGGCGGCTCCGGCGCACGATCCGGCAGCGCGGCCCGCCGCGGCGGCGGGACGTGGCGACATGTCTAACGTCCGGCGCGCGCCCCCGCTATGACGCCGCGCAGAAGGGGGCGCGCGCCATGCAGGACATCGCGATCATCTGGGACTTCGCCGGCGCCGCCGTGCGCTGGCTGCACGTGATCACCGCGATCGCCTGGATCGGCTCGTCCTTCTACTTCATCGCCCTCGACCTCGGCCTTCGGAAATCCCCCCATCTGCCCGAGGGCGCCACCGGCGAGGAATGGCAGGTCCACGGGGGCGGCTTCTACCACATCCGCAAGTTCGCGGTCGCCCCGGCGGAGATGCCGGACCACCTCACCTGGTTCAAATGGGAGAGCTACGCCACCTGGCTCTCGGGCGCGGCCCTCCTCGCCATCGTCTACTGGGCGGGGGCGGAGCTGTTCCTGATCGACCCCGCCAAGGCCGCCCTGCCGGTCTGGCAGGCGGTCGGCCTCTCCGCGCTCTTCATCGCGGCGGGCTGGCTCGGCTACGACGCATTGTGCCGCTCGCCGCTGCGCACCCGGCCCACCGCGGTCATGCTGATCCTCTTCGCGGGCATCGTCGCCGCCTCCTGGCTGCTGGACCAGGTGTTCACCGGCCGCGCCGCCCTCCTGCACCTGGGCGCGATGACGGCCACGATCATGACGGCCAACGTCTTCTTCGTCATCATGCCGAACCAGCGCATCGTCGTCGCCGACCTCAAGGCCGGGCGCGTGCCGGACGCGAGGTACGGCGCCATCGCCAAGCTGCGGTCGACGCACAACAACTACCTGACGCTGCCGGTCATCTTCCTGATGCTGTCCAACCACTACCCGCTCGTCTTCGGGACCGAGCACGCCTGGATCATCGCCGCGCTCGTCTTCCTCATGGGCGTGCTGATCCGGCATTTCTTCAACACGATGCACGCGGGCGGCGGGCTTCCCTACTGGACCTGGGCGGGCACCGCGCTCGTCTTCGTCGCGATCATGTGGCTCGCCGCCGCCCCTGTGTGGCGCGCGGACGCGCCCGAGGAGGCCGCCCCGACCCCCGCCGCCCTGCGCTTCGCCGCCGCCCCCCATTTCGCGGACGCCGCCGACGTGATCCGCGGCCGCTGCGCCATGTGCCACGCGCGCGAGCCCTTCTGGGACGGGATCCGCTGGGCGCCCAAGGGCGTCCTGCTGGAGACCGAGGCCGACATAGCCGCCCACGCCCGGCAGGTGTTCCTCCAGTCCGGGGCGAGCCACGCCATGCCGCCGGGCAACCTCACCGGGATGGTGGAGTCCGAGCGCGCCCTGATCCGCGCCTGGTACCGGGGCGCCGGGGCGCCGCCGGGCACCGTCCTGGCCGGCGGGTAGCCGCCCGCCTTGCCCGGCGGCACCGCCGCTGCGATGACGGAGGCTCCGGCGCACTGGAGCCCGCCCTGACCGACCGTCCCGCCTCGCCCTTCTCGGTGCCGATCTTCCGCGCGGTGTGGCTCGCCTCGATGTCCTCCAACCTCGGCGGGCTGGTGCAGGCGGTGGGCGCCGCCTGGCTGATGACCACCCTCTCCGGCTCGGCGCGCGACGTCGCCATGGTGCAGGCGTCGATGACCCTGCCGATCATGTGCCTGTCGCTCCTGGCCGGCGCCGTGGCCGACAATCTCGACCGGCGGCTCGTCATGCTCGGCGCGCAGGTCTGGATGCTGGTCGTCTCGGCGCTCCTCGCCGCCTTCGCCTGGATGGGCTGGCTCACGCCCTGGGGGCTCCTGGCGTTCACCTTCGCCGTCGGCTGCGGCGCCGCCGTCAACGCCCCGGCATGGCAGGCCTCGGTCGGGGACATGGTGCCGCGCGCCGCCCTGCCCGGCGCGGTGGCGATGAACGCGATGGGCTTCAACATCGCGCGCTCCGCCGGCCCGGCGGTCGGCGGGGCCATCGTCGCGGCGGCGGGCGCGGCCGGCGCCTTCGCCGCCAACGCGCTCAGCTACGTCGCCCTGATCGTGGTGCTGCTGCGCTGGCGCCCCGCGCCCGCGCCGCGCGCGCTGCCGCCCGAGCGCATCGGCATCGCGATGGCCGCCGGCCTGCGCTACGTGGCGATGTCGCCGCGCATCGGCACGGTGCTGATCCGCGCCTGCGTCTTCGGCGCCGCCGCCGCCGCCCTGCCCGCGCTCCTGCCGATCGTCGCGCGCGACCTGCCCGGCGGCGGGCCCCTGACCTACGGGCTGCTGCTCGGCGCCTTCGGCATCGGCGCGGTGGCCGGCGCGCTCGGCAGCGGCCGGGCCCGTGCGCGCCTGAGCAACGAGGGGATCGTGCGCACGGGCGCGGCCCTGATGGTGGTGGGCGCCGCGGGCACGGCGCTGGCCCCGGCCCTGCCGGCGATGCTGCCCGCCCTCCTCCTGGGCGGGGCGGGCTGGGTCCTGGCGCTCTCCACCTTCAACGTCACGGTCCAGCTCTCGACCCCGCGCTGGGTCGTCGGCCGCGCGATCTCGCTCTACCAGATGGCGGCCTTCGGGGGCATGGCGGCCGGAGCGGCCGGCTTCGGCCTCCTCGCGGAGGCGCAGGGCATCGCCGCCACCCTCCTCGCCGCCGCCGCGCTCCAGGCCGCGGGGGGGCTCCTCGGCGTGGCGCTGCCGCTCCCGGCCGGCGAGGGCGGCGACCTCGAGCCCCTGGACCGCTTCCGCGAGCCCGCGACGGCGGTCCCGGTCGAGGCCCGCTCCGGCCCCATCGTCGTCACCGCCGAGCACCGGATCGCGGAAGCCGACGGGCCGGCCTTCCTCGCGGCCATGAACGAGCGGCGCCGCATCTCGCGCCGCGACGGCGCCCGCCGCTGGACCCTCCTGCGCGACCTCGCCGACCCCGAGCTCTGGATCGAGCGCTACCACGTGCCGACCTGGCTCGAATACGTGCGCGACGCCCAGCGCCGGACGAAGTCCGACCTCCAGAACTTCGAGCGCGTGCGCGCCCTCCAGCGCCCGGGCCATACGATCGTCATCCACCGCATGATCGAGCGCCCCGTCGGCTCCGCCGGCGCCCATCACGCCCCCTCCGGCCGCGAGGCGGGCGACCCGATGACCGACCCCAGCCGCGCGAGCTGACGCCTGCGGTCCCACCCACGGCCCCTGACGCTTGCGTGAGGCCGCTGGACGGCGCGCCCCGCGCCGGTCACCTCTACCGGGACCCAAGCCCCAGGAGACACCGCCATGAAGCGCCTCGCCCTCGCCGCCCTCCTCGCCCTCCCCGCCGCCCTGCCCGGCGCCGCCTCCGCCGAGAGCCTCGTCGTCGCCGGCGGCTGCTTCTGGTGCGTCGAGGCCGATTTCGAGAAGGTCGAGGGCGTCACCGAGGTCGTCTCCGGCTTCGCCGGCGGCACCGTCCCCGACCCGACCTACGCGCAGGTCGTCCAGGGCGGCACCGGGCATTACGAGGTCGTGCGCATCGACTACGACGCCTCCGTGATCTCCGCGCGGCAGATCTACGACCTCTTCCTGCGCTCGGTCGATCCGCTCGACGCCGGCGGCCAGTTCTGCGACCGGGGCGAGAGCTACCGCACCGCCATCTTCGCCGATCCCGCGGACCGCCCCGCCGCCGAGGCCGCCATCGCCGCGGCCGAGGCCGAGCTCGGGCAGGACATCGTGACCCCGGTGCTGGACGCCGCCCCCTTCTACCCGGCCGACGACTACCACCAGGACTACTACAGGCAGTCCTCGATCATCCTCACCCGCTTCGGCCCGCGCGCGAAGTCCACGGCCTACGACCTCTACCGCACCTCCTGCGGCCGGGACGCCCGCGTCGCCGAGATCTGGGGCGACGCCGCGCCGTTCGCGGGCTGACCCCCTGGCCCCTCCCCGGCGCCCGCCATAGCGTGCCGCGCCGGGGAGGGACGCCCATGACCGCCACGCCCATGATGGCGCAGTACCTGGGCCTCAAGGCCGGGCACCCGGACGCCCTGCTGTTCTACCGCATGGGCGATTTCTACGAGCTCTTCTTCGCGGATGCCGTCGCCGCCGCCCGCGCCCTCGACATCGCCCTGACCACCCGCGGCGAGCACGAGGGCGCCCCGATCCCCATGTGCGGCGTGCCCGTCCACGCCTCCGAGGCCTATCTCCTGACCCTGATCCGCCGCGGCCACCGCGTCGCCATCTGCGAGCAGATGGAGGACCCGGCCGAAGCCAGGAAACGGCGCGGCCCCACCCTGGTGCGCCGCGAGGTCGTGCGCCTCGTCACCCCCGGCACCCTGACCGAGGACACCCTGCTGGAGGCGCGGGCGCACAACTACCTCGCCGCCTGGGCCGAGATACGGGGCGCCGGCGCGCTCGCCTGGGTCGACATCTCGACCGGCGCGTTCCGCGTCATGGCCGCCCCCCGCGCCCGCCTCGCGCCCGAGCTGGCGCGCCTCGCCCCGCGCGAGGTCATCGTCCCGGACGCGCTCGAGGCCGAGCTGCGCGCCACCGTCGAGGAGGCCGGCGCCGTCCTCACCCCGCTCTCGCCGGCCAGCTTCGACAGCGCCCAGGCCGGCGCCCGCGTCGCCGCCCTCTTCGGCGCCGCCACGCTGGAGGGGTTCGGCGCGTTCGAGCGCCCCGAGCTCGCCGCCATGGGCGCCATCGCCGACTGGCTCGACATCACCCAGAAGGGCGCCTTGCCCCGGCTCACCCCGCCCGTTCGCGAGGTCGCGTCGGACCTCGTCCAGATCGACGCCGCCACCCGCCGCAACCTGGAGATCTCGCGCGCCCTCGCCGGCGGGCGCGAGGGCTCCCTCGTCCACGCCATCGACCGGACCGTCACCGCCGCCGGCGGCCGGCTGCTGGAATCCCGCGTCGCGGCGCCGATCTGCGACGTGGGCGCCCTGCGCGCCCGCCACGACGCCGTCCAGGAACTGGCCGAGGACGGCGCGGCCCGCCTCGCCGTCCAGGACGGCCTGCGCGGCGCGCCGGACATGGACCGCGCCCTCGCCCGCCTCTCCGCCGGCCGGGGCGGGCCGCGCGACCTGGCCGCCATCCGCGGCGGCCTCGCCCGGGCGCGGGACGTCGCGGCGCGCCTCGCCCCGGCCGAGGCCGCGCCCCTGATCCGCGCCGCCGCCGCCATGACCGGCCTCGAGGACGTCGCGGACCCCCTCACCGCCCGCCTCGTCGCCGAGCCCCCGGTCCAGGCCTCCGCCGGCGGCCTGATCGCCCCCGGCGTCGATCCCGAGCTCGACGCGCTGCGCGAGCTCCAGTCGAACGGCCGCTCCGTCATCGCCCGGCTCCAGGCGCGCTATGCCGAGGAGACCGGCATCGCGGCCCTGAAGATCAAGCACAACAACGTCCTGGGCTATTTCATCGAGGTCACCGCCCGTCACGCGGACGCCATGCTCGGCCCGCCCCTCTCGGACGCGTTCCGCCACCGGCAGACGACCGGCTCCGCGATCCGCTTCACCACGCCCGAGCTCTCCGAGCTCGAATCGCGCATCCTGAACGCCGCCGCCCGCGCCCAGGAGATCGAGGCCGCGCTCTTCGCCGCCCTGGTCGCCGCCGTCCTCGCCGAAGCCCCCCGCGTCGCCGCCGCGGCGGCCGCCCTGGCCGAGGTCGACCTGACCGCCGGCCTCGCCACCCTCGCCGCCGACGAGGGCTGGACCCGCCCCCGCATCGACGACGGCCGCGCCTTCGAGATCGAGGGCGGCCGCCACCCCGTCGTCGAGGCCGCCCTGCGCCGGGAGGGGCGCGGCTTCGCCCCCAACGACTGCCGGCTGGAGGAGGGCGAGCGCGGCGCGATCTGGCTCCTCACCGGCCCCAACATGGCCGGCAAGTCCACCTTCCTTCGTCAGAACGCGATCATCGCGCTGCTGGCGCAATCGGGCGCCTTCGTGCCCGCCGCCCGCGCCCATATCGGCGCGGTGAGCCGAGATCTTCTCCCGCGTCGGCGCCTCCGACGACCTCGCGCGCGGCCGCTCCACCTTCATGGTCGAGATGGTCGAGACCGCCGCGATCCTGAACCAGGCCGGCGACCGCGCCCTGGTGATCCTGGACGAGATCGGCCGCGGCACGGCCACCTATGACGGGCTCTCCATCGCCTGGGCCACGCTCGAGCACCTGCACGCGGCGAGCCGCTGCCGCGCCCTCTTCGCCACCCATTACCACGAGCTCACGGCCCTCGCCGCGCGGCTGGACGGGGTGCGCAACGCGACGATGGCGGTCAAGGAATGGCAGGGCGACGTGATCTTCCTGCACGAGGTCCGCCAGGGCGCGGCCGACCGGTCCTATGGCGTGCAGGTCGCCAAGCTCGCCGGGCTGCCCGCCTCCGTCGTCGCCCGCGCGCGCGCCGTGCTCGAGCGCCTGGAGGCCGGCGGCCAGGGCACCCGCCCGGAGACCCTGATCGACGACCTGCCCCTCTTCGCCGCCCCGCCCGCGGCGCCCACGCCCCCCGCCCGGACGTCCAAGGTCGAGGATCGGCTCGCGAGCGTCCATCCGGACGCCCTCACCCCGCGCGCGGCGCTGGACCTCCTCTACGAGCTGAAATCCCTCCAGGATGGACCGCCCGCCTGACCGGCTCCGCGTCGACGGAACCGCTCCCGCCCGCCCTCGACCGGCTCCGCCGGCCTCCGGCCGTTGGGCCGGGCGCCTCGCCTTCGGCATCGGCGCGCGCCTTCGGCGGCGACCCGCACGGCGCCCGCCCGCGCGCCGCCGACCTGGCCGCCCGCACCCCCTTCTCTCGACGCAGATGTCCCCGAGGAGCGTGGGGAGCGCCCCCGGACCTGGCCCGAGCCCGCCGCCGCCCCGAGCGGCCTCAGCTCGCCGGCATCGAGCTCACGCCCACCTGCGCCGGGCGCAGGAGCCGCCCGTTCAACTGGAACCCGGCCGCGCTGACCTGGATGATCTCGCCCTTGCGGGTCCCCGGCACCGGGGCCTCGAACATCGCCTCGTGCAGCTCGGGGTCGAAGCGGTCCCCGACCTCCGGCGTGACCACCGTCACCCCGTGGCGCGCGAACACCGCCATCAGCTCCTTCTGCGTCAGCTCGACGCCCTCCAGCAGCGCGCCGGCCACGGCCCGCTGCTCCTCGGTGGCCGTGTCCAGCGCGCGGCTGAGGTTGTCGAACACCGGCAGCAGGTCGCGCGCGATGCGCTTGCCGCCGTACTGCTCGGCCTCGCGCCGGTCTCGTTCGGCGCGCTTGCGCACGTTCTCCGCCTCGGCGAGCGCGCGCATCCAGCGGTCGCGCATCTCGTCGCGCTCGGCCATCGCGGCGGCGAGCCGGGCGTCCGCGCCGTCGGCCTCGGGTCCCTCCCCGGCGAGCCCCTCCGGCCCGGGCGGCAGGCTCACCTCCGCCACGCCCGCGGGATCGCGCTCGCCTTCGGGCTCGGGCGGCAGGTCCGCGCCGTCCAGGTCGGGGGTCTCGTGCTTCGGTTCGGCCATATGCTCTCTTCTCACGTCCTGCGGCGCCCCGGCGGCGGCGTCGACTTCGGCATCGTCTGCGGCGTCCGCGGCGGCGGGGCGCCCCCGCCGATCATCCGCCCCACCAGCTGCGCGGTGTAGTCCACGATCGGCACGATCCGCCCGTAGTTCAGGCGCGTCGGCCCGATCACCCCGACCGCGCCCACGATCTTCCGGTCGGCGTTCATATAAGGGGACACGACCAGAGAGGAACCCGAAAGCGAGAACAAACGATTCTCCGACCCGATGAAGATGCGGACGCCCTCGGCCGCCTCCGCCCCGGTGAGGAACGCCGCGATGTCCCGCTTGCGCTCCAGGTCGTCGAACAGGCTGCGGATCCGCTCCAGGTCCGCCGCCCCGCTCCCGTCCTCCAGGAGGTTCCCGCGCCCGCGCACGATCAGGCGCTCGGCCTCCGTGCCTTCCGCGTCCCAGGTCGCCATCCCGCTCTCGATCAGGCCGGCGGCCAGGGCGTCGATCTCGCGCCGCCGCCGGGCGATCTCCCCCTCCATGCGTCCGCGCAGCTCGCCCAGCGTGCGCCCCTCGGCGATCGCGTTGAGCACGTTGGCCGCCTCGCGCATCGCCGAGGGGGTCGTGCCCGCGGGCGGCGAGAAGACGCGGTTCTCCACCCGCCCGTCCGCCAGCACCATCACCACCAGCGCCCGCCCCTCGCCCAGGGCCACGAACTCGATATGCTGGATCGGCGCCTCCTGCTTGGGCGCCAGGACCAGGCTCGCGCCCTTGGTCAGGCCCGAGAGCGCGCTCCCCACCCGGTCGAGCATCGCGGCCGTGCCGCCGCCCTCGCCCGCGCCGGTCGCGTCGATCGCGTCCCGGTCCGCGCTGTCGATGTCCTTCACCTCCAGCAGCCCATCCACGAACAGGCGCAGCCCCGCCTGCGTGGGCAGCCGCCCCGCCGAGACGTGCGGCGAGGAGATGAGGCCCAGGTATTCCAGGTCCGACATGACGTTGCGGATCGTCGCCGCGCTCACGGTCATCGACCGCGTCAGCGTGCGCGAGCCCACCGGATCGCCGGATTCGAGGTAGCCCTCGACCACGCGCCGGAACACCTCCCGCGAGCGGTCGTCCAGATCGGCGAGGGCGGGCGCGTCCTGCATCGGGTCTCCGGTCGGGGCCATCCCGCATAGGGTCTCGCCGGCGCGCCCGTCAATGCGTCGCGAACCCGCACGGCCCCCGCGAACGGCCCCCGCCCCGCGGGGTCTTGCCGCGCGGCGCGCCCGGGGTGCATACGCGCGTCCTGCCCGCCGTCCCAAGGAGACCCCCATGCGCCCATCCGGCCGAGCCCTCGACCAGCTGCGCGAGGTCTCCATCGAGACCGGCGTGATCCGCCATGCCGAGGGCTCCTGCCTGATCCGCATGGGCGACACGCACGTCCTGTGCACCGCCTCGGTCGATCCCGGCGTGCCGCGCTTCCTCAAGGGTTCGGGCCTCGGCTGGGTCACCGCCGAATACGGCATGCTTCCCCGCGCCACCCACACCCGCATGCGCCGCGAGGCCAAGAACGGGCAATCGGGACGCACGCAGGAGATCCAGCGCCTCATCGGCCGCTCCCTGCGCGCCGGCATCGACCGCGTCTCCCTCGGCGAGCGCCAGATCACCGTCGACTGCGACGTCATCCAGGCCGATGGCGGCACCCGCTGTGCCTCGATCACCGGCGGCTGGGTCGCCCTGCGCCTCGCCGTGAACGCGCTGATGAAGGCCGGCGAGGTCGCCGTCGACCCGCTCGCCGCCCCGGTCGCCGCCGTCTCCTGCGGCCTCTACGCGGGCCAGGCCGTGCTCGACCTCGACTATCCGGAGGACAGCGAGGCCGGGGTGGACGGCAACTTCGTCCTCACCGGCGAGGGCCGCCTGATCGAGGTGCAGATGTCCGCCGAGGGCGCCACCTTCACCCGCGCCCAGATGGACGCCCTCCTCACGCTGGCCGAGGCCGGCACCGGCGCGCTGGCGGAGGCGCAGACCGCCGCCTGCGAATGACGCCGCCTCGCCACCGTCCGCTGGCCCGGCGCCACCGGCCGCTGGCCGGCGCGCTGATCCTGGCCAGCCATAACGCCGGCAAGCTCGCCGAGCTTCGCGCCCTCCTCGCGCCGTTCCCGGTCACGCTCGTCGCCGCCGCCGACCGCGCCCTGCCCGAGCCGCCCGAGGACGGCGCCACCTTCGCCGCCAACGCCCGGCTGAAGGCCCGCGCCGCCGCCGCCGCGACCGGCCTGCCGGCGCTTTCCGACGATAGCGGCCTCGAGGTGGACGCCCTGGACGGCGCCCCCGGCGTGCGCACCGCCGATTGGGCGCACGCCCCCTCGGGCCGCGACTACGCCCGCGCCATGACCCGCGTCCGGGACGCGATCCTGGCCGCCGGCGCCGCCCTGCCGGCCCGCGCCCGCTTCCGCGCCACGCTCTGCCTCGCCTGGCCGGGCGGCGCCGACGAGCTCTTCGAGGGCGCGGCCGAAGGCCATTTCACCTGGCCGCCCCGCGGCGCGCAGGGCTTCGGCTACGACCCCTGCTTCATCCCCGCCGGCCATGCCCGCACCTTCGGGGAGATGACCGCGGCCGAGAAATCCCCCCTCAACCACCGCGCCATCGCGCTCGCCGCCCTCGCCGCGCGCCTGGATGCCTGATCCCAAGGACATCGCCGTCTACGTCCACTGGCCCTTCTGCGCCGCCAAATGCCCCTATTGCGACTTCAACTCCCATGTCGCGCCCCCGCCGGACCACGCGGCCTGGGCCGCCGCCTTCGAGGGGGAGGTCGACCGCCTCGCGGGAGAGGTCGCCCCCGCCACCGTCACCTCGATCTTCTTCGGGGGCGGCACGCCCTCGCTCATGGCCCCCGCCACGGTCGAGCGCGTCATCGCCCGGCTCCAGTCCCGCCTGCGCCTCGCCAACGACGCCGAGATCACGCTCGAGGCGAACCCCACCTCCGTCGAGGCGCGCCGCTTCGCGGACTTCCGCGCCGCCGGCGTGAACCGCGTCTCCCTCGGCGTGCAGGCCCTGGACGATGCGGACCTCCACCGCCTCGGCCGCCTGCACAGCGCCGATCAGGCCCTGGCCGCCCTGGGCACGGCCCGCACGGCCTTCGACCGCATCAGCTTCGACCTCATCTACGCCCGCCAGGACCAGACTGAGGCCGCCTGGCGCGCCGAGCTGGCCCGCGCCCTCGCCCTCGGCCCCGATCACCTCTCCCTCTATCAGCTCACTATCGAGCCGGAGACCGCGTTCGGCGCGCGGCACGCCGCCGGCCGCCTGCCCGGCCTGCCGGACGAGGACCGCGCCGTCGATCTCTGGCACGCCACGCAGGACCTGACCGAGGCCGCCGGCCTGCCCGCCTACGAGGTCTCGAACCACGCCCGCCCCGGCGCCGAATCGCGCCACAACCTCACCTATTGGCGCGGCGGCGAATGGCTCGGCATCGGTCCCGGCGCCCATGGTCGCTTCCGCGCGCCCGCCGGCTGGGTCCGCACCGAAGGCCACCGCATGCCGGAGGCCTGGCGCGCCGCCGCCGCGGCCGGCACCGGCGACGCCCTCCGCGAGCCCGTCGATGATGACGAGCGCGCCGAACTCCTGATCCTCATGGGCCTGCGCCTGACCGAGGGCGTCGACCTCGCCCGCTATGCCGCCCTCGCCGATCCCGCGCCGCTCGCCGCCCGCACCGCGGCTCTCCGCGCCGATGGCCTGCTGGAGCCCGGCCCCGAACGCCTGCGCGCCACGCCCCGCGGCCGCCTCCTCCTCAACGCCGTGACCGAGGCGCTGCTCGCCTAACGCCGGATCGGCTGCTGCAGTCGCGCAACGATATCGTCAAGATCGTCCAAGCTGCTGTATTTCAATACGATCTTTCCCTTCGTCGCCGAACTCGGCTGGATCGAGACCTTCGCCCCCGTCGCCGCTTCCAGGTCCTCCTCCAACGTCGCCACGTCGGAATCCCGCTCGCGCTTCGGCTTCGCGCCGTAGCTCGGCCGCCGCTCGTTCGCGAGCGCCTCGGCCTGCCGCACGCTCAGGCCGCGCGCGACGATCTGACCGGCCAGGCCCGACGCGTCCGGCGTCGTCACCAGCGTGCGCGCATGCCCCATGGTCAGCTTGCCCTGGACCAGCATCTCCAGCACGTCCGCGGGTAGAAGAAGCAATCTCAGCATGTTGGCGATGTGGCTTCGGCTCCGCCCCAGGACCGAGGCGAGCTCCTCCTGCGTGTGCCCGAACCGGTCGATGAGCTGCCGGTATCCCATCGCCTCCTCGACCGGATCGAGGTCGGCGCGCTGGACGTTCTCCACGATCGCGACCTCGAGCACGTCGGTGTCCGACATCTCGCGCAGGACCACGGGCACCTCGTGCATCTGCGCGATCTGCGCCGCCCGCCAGCGCCGCTCCCCGGCCACGATCTGATAGCCGCCGCCGGCGACCGCGCGCACCACGATCGGCTGGATGATCCCGTGCCGCCCGATGGACGCGGCGAGCTCCTCCAGCGCGTCGCGCGGGAAGTTCTTGCGGGGCTGATCGGGGTTCGGGTGCAGCTCCTCGATCGGCACGGTCCGATCCGGCGCCGGCGGCGCGGCCTCGGGCGGCGCGACGTCCGCCAGCAGCGCCGAGAGGCCCCGTCCCAGTCCACGCCGCGCGTTCGAATCGCTCATGCCACCGCCTCCGTCTTCCGCCGCCGCAATATTTCCGCCGCCAGATCGCGATAGGCCCGCGATCCAGTCGAGCGGGTGTCGTAGTCCAGCACCGACTGCGCGTAGCTCGGCGCCTCCCCGATCCGCACGTTCCGGGGAATCATGGTCTCGAACACGAGGTCCCCGAGCGTGTCCCGCGCGTCCGATTCCACCTGCCGCGCCAACCGGTTGCGCCCGTCGACCATCGTCAGGAGAACCCCTTCGATCCGCAGCCCCGGATTCGCGCCGGCCCGAACCTCCCGCACGGTCCGCAGCAACTGCGACAAGCCCTCCAACGCGAAGAACTCCGCCTGCAACGGCACGAGCACCGAATCGGCCGCCACGAGGGCGTTCAGCGTCAGGATGCCCAGCGAGGGCGGGCAGTCGATCAGGACATCGTCGAACCGCGCGAACACCGGGTCGCGCAGGGCCCGCCGCAAGAGTGCCATGCGCTCCGGGTGATCGGCCAGCTCGATATCCGCCGACGCCAAGTCCACGTTCGCAGGCAGGACCTCCAGGCGCGCCGTCCCCGTCGGAAGAATCAACGTCGCGGCGTCCTCGACCCCGAAGAGGAGGTCCATCGACGTCCCCGCGCGATCCTCCGGCGCGATCCCCAGACCGGTCGACGCGTTGCCCTGCGGGTCGAGGTCGATCACGAGCACATGCCGCCCTGCCTCCACGAGCGCCGCCGCGAGATTGATGGCGGACGTCGTCTTCCCGACGCCCCCCTTCTGATTCGACATCGCGACCTTACGCGTCATCGGCCCCACCACCGGTTCCGCGCTCGATCTCCGACACCTCGACGACCCGGGTCGCGCCCGGTCCCGAATGGATCACATAGCGCCCCGGCCAGACACGCTTCGCCGCTTCGACCTCGATCTCGGCGCGCGCGCCCTTCAAGGCGAGCAATCGCCCGCCCGGCTCGAGATGACGCGCAGCATAGCCCACCAGCCGATCCAAAGGCGCCAGCGCCCGTGCCGTCACGATCTCGACCCCAAGCGGAGTGATCTCCTCGACCCGCCGCGCCAAGACCAGGACATCCCGGCCAATCGTCCGAGCGGCATGCCGCAGGAAAGCGGCCTTCCGACCGTCCGATTCGACGAGCGTGAGGACATCTTCCGAATTCGATCTCGAAATTAGGAGGGGAATCGCCGGAAGGCCCCCGCCGGACCCGATATCCGCCCAGCGGACGGCGCGGCCGGCTGGAAAGAGGCGCTCCAACATCGCGGCCTCTTCGATGGCGCGATGCTCCAAGTTTACGGAGTGACCCGGCCCAGACAACTGGATGCGTCGGTTCCAGGCCTTCTGCGCCTCGAGGAACGGCATCAGGGCAGCGGATGTTTCACGTGAAACGCTATGCACGCCGTCGACCCCCACGAGCCGCCGCGAGCAAGACCAAACCGGCCGCCGGCGACATGCCCTCGATCCGCATCGCATCCGCCAACGTCCGCGGGCGGATCGCGCCAAGACGCTCCTTCTGCTGCGTTGTCAATCCGGACAGGTCGAACATCATGTCCATCGGAAGTTCGACGGCACGATCCTCCCTCAACCGGTCGATGTCACGATCCTGCCGCTTGATGTATGGCGAGTACAGATCCTCCGCCGCAAGGGAACGCTCCGCGTGGCGACGATCCCGCATGTCGACGTCGCCAGGGAGGACTGCGCCCAATCTCATGGCGTCTAGAAGGGCGGCGCGACGTTCGACATCCGCTTGTCGCTCCGGTCCTATGAGCCCAGCGCGGGCCGCCAGGGGTGCCAAGCGGGCCTCGGCATTGTCACAACGCAGGCTCAGGCGGAATTCTGCACGGGAGGTGAACATGCGGTACGGTTCAGACACCCCATTCATGGTAAGATCGTCGATTAGGACGCCAGTATACGATGTCGAGCGATCGAATAGCGCCGGATCGGCGCCAGTTTCCGCCAGAGCTGCGTTCGCTCCCGCGACCAAGCCCTGAATGGCGGCCTCCTCATAGCCAGTCGTTCCGTTGATCTGCCCCGCGACGTACAGGCCGGTGATGGACGGGAAGGCCAGATCGGATTGCAGGCCTCGTGGGTCCGCATAGTCGTACTCGATCGCATAGCCCGGCCGGACGATCTCTGCCGATTCGAGACCGATGATGGAGTGGACGAGAGCGTTCTGGACCGTTTCAGGCAGGGAGGTGGAGATGCCGTTGGGATACACGAGATCGGAGGTGGCGCCTTCGGGTTCGAGGTAGACGGAATGCGACGTTCGATCGGCGAAGCGGACGATCTTATCCTCGACCGAGGGGCAGTAGCGCGGGCCCTTACCGGTAAGACCTCCTCCATAGAGGGCAGATGCCGTCAGTGATTCTCGAATTACATCATGGGTTTGCTCGTTCGTAGCGGTCAGGCCGCATTCCATCTGCGGGCGGGCCGCCGCTCGAGTGTCCATGGCTAGGAAGACGGGATCGACATCCGCCTGTTGTGCGCCGACGCGATCCCAGTCGATTGTCGCCGACCGGAGGCGCGGGGGTGTGCCGGTCTTGAGCCGACCGAGGGTCAGACCATGATCCAGGAGACGGGACGCCAAACGTGTGGACGGTCGGTCGCCAGCGCGGCCCGCGGAGGTGACGACATGCCCTATGTGTATCTTGCCATGCAGGAAAGTCCCGGTCGTCAGGATCGCACGCCGTCCGTCGATCCGCGACCCATCGGCGAGAAGGACGCCGGCGACGGCTCCAGCGACGATGATGATATCGACCACCTCGCCCGCCACGAAGGTGATCCCCGGGGTGGCGAGGGTCTCGGTTCGCGCCACCTGGCGATAGACGTCCCGGTCGATCTGGGTACGGGGCCCTTGGACGGCGGGGCCTTTGCTCCGATTCAGGAGGCGAAACTGAATGCCCGCAGCGTCGGCCCAGCGGCCCATGACGCCACCGAGCGCGTCGATCTCGCGAACCAGATGGCCCTTACCGACGCCGCCGATCGCGGGATTGCACGAGAGCGTTCCGATGTCCCGTTCGTGCATCGAGACCAGGGCCACCGACGCGCCGATGCGAGCCGCCGCGTGGGCCGCTTCGAGGCCGGCATGTCCGGCGCCGATCACGATGACGTCTACTCGATGTTTCACGTGAAACACTCATTTACCGATGCAGAATGCGGAGAACAGCTCGTCCAGGACCATCTCGGCGCCGATGCGACCGACGAGCTCGTCCAGTTCCTGTGCCATCCGCCGCAGGTCCTCGGCTACCAGATCGAGTTGGGCCGCGTCCAGGGCGGAGGACGCGCGGGTCGCGGCGTCGGCGGCGGATCGGAGATGAGCCATGTGGCGGTCGCGGGAGAAGATCCCGGCGGCGTCCGCGCGGTCCGTCAACACCGCTGAAACGTCCCGCAGGAGGCGTTCGGTGCCCGAGCCGTCGACGGTCGAGAAATCGCCCTGGCCGAGATCGGCGAAAGCGTGGCGGACGAGGTCGCCGGGACGAGGCTCGACCTGGGGCGTGTCCGCCGGGTCGGAGAGGAAGAGGCGCAGGGCGGCGGCGCGGGATCGGGCCACGGCACGGTCGATGCCGGCGGCTTCGACCGCGTCACCGGAGGCCCGCAGGCCGGCCGTGTCGAGGAAGGTCACGAGGAGGCCGTCGAGATCGTAGCGCAGTTCGATCACGTCGCGCGTCGTGCCTGCGACCTCGGAGACGAGGGCCAGGTCTCTACCAGACAACCAGTTGATCAGGCTTGACTTTCCGCTGTTCGGAAGGCCGACGATGGCGATATCGAACCCCTCTCGGACCCCTTGGCCCGCGGCGGCCTCGCGGACCGCGTTCGCGAATTCGGCGGCGAGCTCGGCGATGAGGATGGCGAGGCGCTCGAGGATGTCCTCGGGGATGTCGTCCTCGACGAAGTCGATCGCCGCTTCGCACAGGGCGAGGGCGGAGACGAGGGCGGCGCGCCAGCGGGCGACGCGGGCGGCGACGGCGCCGTCGAAGAGGGAGAAGGACTGCCGTCGCTGGCGCTCGGTCTCGGCGTCCAGGAGGTCGCCCAGGCCCTCGACCTCGGCGAGCGTCATGCGGCCGGCGATCAGGGCCCGGCGGGTGAACTCGCCCGCCTCCGCGGGGCGCAGGCCCGGCAGGGTCGCGAGTCGATCGGTGACGGCGCGGACCACGGCGCGCGAGCCGTGGCAGTGCAGCTCGACCACGTCCTCGCCGGTGAAGGAGCCGGGACCGGGGAAGGAGAGGACGAGCGCCTCGTCGATGGGCGCGCCATCCGCGTCTCGCAGCCGCCGCAGGCCGGCGCGGCGGGGCGGGGGCAGGGGGCCGCCGGCCAGGGCCTCGGCCGCCGCCGGCGCGCCGGGGCCGCTGAGGCGGATGACGGCGATCCCGGAGCGGCCCGGCGGCGTGGCGAGGGCGAAGATGGTATCGCGCATGGCGTCTCCCCCGGGGGTCGCCCCCCGAGGGGGTCAGGTGTTCATCGAATCGAAGAAATCCGAGTTGCTCTTGGTCTGCTTCAGCTTGGAGATGAGGAACTCCATCGCGTCCATCGTGCCCATCGGGTTGAGGATCCGGCGCAGGACGTAGGTCTTCTGCAGGTCGGTCTTCTCGATCAGGAGCTCCTCCTTCCGGGTGCCGGACTTGAGGATGTCCATCGCCGGGAAGACGCGCTTGTCCGCGATCTTGCGGTCGAGGACGATCTCGGAGTTGCCGGTGCCCTTGAACTCCTCGAAGATCACCTCGTCCATCCGGCTGCCGGTGTCGATCAGGGCGGTGGCGATGATGGTGAGGGAGCCGCCTTCCTCGATGTTGCGCGCGGCGCCGAAGAAGCGCTTGGGGCGCTGGAGGGCGTTGGCGTCCACGCCGCCGGTCAGGACCTTGCCGGAGGAGGGCACGACCGTGTTGTAGGCGCGGCCCAGGCGGGTGATCGAGTCCAGCAGGATGACGACGTCGCGCTTGTGCTCGACCAGGCGCTTGGCCTTCTCGATCACCATCTCGGCGACGGCGACGTGGCGGGTGGGCGGCTCGTCGAAGGTGGAGGACACGACCTCGCCCTTCACGGTGCGCTGCATGTCGGTCACCTCCTCGGGGCGCTCGTCGATGAGGAGCACGATGAGGAAGCACTCGGGATGGTTCTCCTCGATGGACCGCGCGATGTTCTGCAGGAGCACGGTCTTGCCGGTCCGCGGGGGGGCGACGATCAGCGAGCGCTGCCCTTTGCCGATGGGCGCGACGAGGTCGATGATCCGGGCCGAGCGATCCTTCAGGGTGGGATCCTCGATCTCCATCTGGAAGCGCTGGTCGGGGTAGAGCGGCGTGAGGTTGTCGAAGGCGACCTTGTGGCGGGCGCGCTCGGGGTCCTCGAAGTTGATCGTCTCGACCTCGGTGAGGGCGAAATAGGTCTCGGTCTCGCCGGGCTCGGTCATGATGCCCGACACGGTGTCGCCGGTGCGCAGGGAGTGCAGGCGGATCATGTCGGGCGACATGTAGATGTCGTCGGGGCCGGGAAGGTAGTTCGCCTCGGGGGCGCGCAGGAAGCCGAACCCGTCCTGGAGGACCTCCAGGACGCCGTTGCCGCCGATGATCCAGCCCTCGTCCGCGCGCTCGCGCAGGATGGCGAACATCATCTCGCCCTTGCGCATGGTGCTGGCGTTCTCGATCTCGAGCTCCTCGGCATAGGAGACGAGGTCGGCGGGGGTCTTGGCCTTGAGGTCCGCGAGGTCGAGGCGCTCGGCGGGTCCGGTGGCCGGGGCGGCGTCGCCGGCGTCGAGGGGGGATTCGTCGTTCATGGTCGGGGGATGTCCGTCAGGGCCGCGCCACGCGCGTGCGTCGGGCATCGGGGGCGGCGTCACGATGGGAGGCGACGGATGGCCGGACGGCCGGTCGCGCGTCCCAGCTAGAGGGCGAGGGCGCCGGGGTCAAGCGGGCCGGCGCGCGCGGGCCTACCAGCGGACGACGACCGACAGCACGATGACGACCATCAGGACGGTCGGGACCTCGTTCATGAGGCGGTAGGTGCGGCCCGGGCGCGTGTTGGTCCCGGCGGCGAACTCGCGGCGGCGGGCGGCGAGCCAGAAGTGGAACCAGGTCATCGCGAGGACCGCCGCCGCCTTGGTCCAGGGCCAGGCGAGGCCCCAGTCGACCACGCCGGGGGTGGCGACGAGGGCGAGGCCGAAGACCCAGGTGGCGATCATGGCGGGGGTCATGATCGCGCGCAGCAGCAGGCGCTCCATCTTGGCGAACAGGGCGTCGTCGGCGCGGGGATCCTCGGCGTGGTAGACGTAGAGGCGGGGCAGGTAGAACAGCGCCGCCATCCACGCGATCACCGAGATCACGTGCGCGCTCTTGGTCCAGGGATAGAGGGCGGAAAGGAGGTCGAGCATCGGAACCCCCTAATCAAGATGATCCGAGAGAGGAAGATGAGGACAGTAGGGGCGGCGCGCCCTGTGGATCCTCGCGCCGTCCCCCGGAATGCCCACCTGTGGGCGGCGCGCATCGGGCGTTGCCGAAGAGTCACTGATGCCAGGATGCTACGGGCGCCTGTGGCGAGGATGTCCCATGTATGTTCCCCGTTGGCGCCGGGGTCCGGGACCCCTTGCGCGTGTCCTTTCCCACACGTGGACATCGGGCGCGGGAGGACGGAGAAGGTGGGCACAACCGCGCGCGCCGACCCTTCGGGGGACGCCCGCGCCCTTCGTCCACAGGCCGGTGCACCCCCATGCCCCTCGTCCTCGCATCCTCCTCGCCGACCCGGATCGCGATGCTGGCCGCGGCCGGGGTGACGGTGGAGGCGGTGGCCCCGCGGGTGGACGAGGCGGCGATCCGGGAGGCGATGAGCGCGGAGGCGGCGGCCCCCCGCGACATGGCCGACGCGCTGGCCGAGGCGAAGGCGCGCAAGGTGGCGGGGCGTCGGCCCGAGGCCCTGGTGATCGGGTGCGATCAGGTGCTGGAGCTGGACGGGGCGGCGCTGGGCAAGCCCGGCGCGCCGGAGGAGATGCGCGCGCAGCTCGGGCGGCTGGCCGGGCGCACCCACGAGCTCCACACCGCCGTCGTCGCCTACGCGGCCGGCGAGCCGGTCTGGCGGCATCTGGAGAGCCCGCAGCTGACGATGCGCGCGGCGTCCGAGGGATGGCTGGACGGGTACGTGGCGCGGAACTGGGAGGCGGCGCGGGGCAGCGTGGGCGGCTACGTGATCGAGGGAGAGGGCGCGCGGCTGTTCACGGCGGTGCGGGGCGACGGGTTCGCGATCCGGGGGCTGCCCCTGGTGCCGCTCCTGGCCTGGCTGACGCTGCGCGGAGAGATCGCCGGATGACCGGCGACGTGCCGGCCCGGGGGGCCCTGCGACCCCGGGCGCCGGCGGGGCATCGTTCGGAGGGGGTCCGATCATGGCGGGCGTTCCACTAGCCGGGGTGATCGGCGATCCGGTGGGGCATTCGCGCTCGCCGGCGCTGCACGGGCACTGGCTGCGGACGCTGGGGCTGCCGGGGCATTACGTGCCGCTGCCGGTGCGCGCGGCGCATCTGGAGGAGGCGCTGCGGGCGTTGCCGACGATCGGCTTCGTGGGGGGGAACGTGACGATCCCGCACAAGGGGGCGGCGCTGGCGCTGGCGAGCGAGGCGAGCGGGCGGGCGCGGCGGATCGGGGCGGCGAACACCCTGACCTTCCTGCCGGGTGGCGGGATGCACGCGGACAACACCGACGGGGCGGGGTTCCTGGCGGCGCTGCGGGCCGGGGCGCCGGGCTGGGCGCCGGGCGAGGCGCTGGTGCTGGGCGCGGGAGGCGCCGCGCGGGCGGTGGTGGACGCGCTGGTGCGCGCGGGCGCGCGGGTGCGGATCGCGAACCGGACCGCCGGGCGGGCCGCGGCGTTGGCCGCGGATCTGGGGGGCGAGGCGGTGGGCTGGGAGGAGGCGGGCGAGACGATCCGGCGAGCGGACCTCCTGGTGAACACGACGTCGCTGGGGATGACGGGGGCGGCGGCGATGGCGGTGCCGCTGGACGGGCTGCGGCCGGGGATGGCGGTGATGGACCTGGTCTACGCGCCGCTGCGCACGCCGCTCCTGGCGGCCGC
Source organism: uncultured Alphaproteobacteria bacterium (assembly GCA_963832275.1). Taxonomy (GTDB): domain Bacteria; phylum Pseudomonadota; class Alphaproteobacteria; order Rhodobacterales; family Rhodobacteraceae; genus Hasllibacter. The sequence continues at coordinate 1,024,065 of CAWHTQ010000019.1, read as the reverse complement.
CGAGGCCGCGGGCGCGACCGCCGTGGACGGGCTCGGCATGCTGCTGCACCAGGCGGCGCCGGGGTTCGAGCGGTGGTTCGGCGCGGCGCCGCCGGTGGACGCGGCGGCCCGGGCGGCGGCGCTGGGGGAATGAAGGTGCTCGGCCTGACCGGCGGGATCGCGATGGGCAAGAGCACGGCGGCGGCGATGTTCGCCGATCTGGGCGCGGCGGTCTGGGACGCGGACGCGGCGGTGCGGCGGCTCTACGGCGCCGGCGGGGCGGGCGTGCCGGCGATCCGGGACCTGCGGCCCGCGGCCGTCCGGGACGGCGCGGTGGACCGGGCGGCGCTGCGGGCCTGGATCGCGGAGGATAGCGGCGCGCTGCCGTCGCTGGACGCGGCGATCCATCCGCTTGTGGCGGCGGACAGGGCGGAGTTCATCGCGGGCGCCGATGCGCCGCTCGCGGTGTGCGACGTCCCGCTCCTGTTCGAGACGGGGGCCGAGGCGGGGATGGACGCGGTCGCGACCGTCTCGGTGCCGGCGGCGGTGCAGCGGGAGCGGGCGCTGGCGCGGGGCACGATGGACGCCGCGGCGCTGGACGCGATACTGGCGCGGCAGCTCACCGATGCCGAGCGCCGGGCACGGGCGGACTACGTGATCGACACGTCGGACATGGGCGCGGCGCGGATCGAGGTCGCGCGGATATACGAGGAGATGACCGCATGAGGAGGCCGCGATGAGCCTGCGCGAGATCGTCTGGGACACCGAGACGACCGGGTTCGAGCCCGAGGCCGGCGACCGGATCGTGGAGATCGGGGCGATCGAGCTGATCGGCCACGTGCCGACGGGGAACACGTTCCACAAGTATATCGACCCGCAGCGGGACATGCCGCAGGGCGCGTTCGAGGTGCACGGGCTCTCGACCGAGTTCCTGCGCGGCAAGCCGGTCTTCGCCGAGATCGGGGCCGCGTTCCTCGCGTTCGTGGGCGACGCCATGATGGTCGCGCACAACGCGTCCTTCGACATGAAGTTCATCAACGCCGAGCTGCGCTGGGCCGGCCTGCCGACGATCCCGGACGAGCGGAAGATCGACACGCTGGCCATCGCCAAGCGCAAGTTCCCCGGCGCGCGCCTGTCGCTCGACGCGCTGTGCGCGCGCTACGGCGTGGACAACTCGGCGCGCGAGAAGCACGGCGCGCTCCTCGACAGCGAGATCCTGGCGGAGGTCTACCTGGAGCTGATCGGCGGGCGGCAGCCGGGCCTGGAGATGGGGGCGCCCGCGGTCCGGTCCGCCGCGCGGGGCGGCGGGCCGGTGGGCGGGCGCCCCCGGCCGCTGGAGCCGCGCCTGACGCCCGCGGAGGCGGACGCGCACGCGGCCTTCGTCGCGGACCTGGAGGGCGGAGGCCTCTGGGAGGCCGCGCCCCGCCGGGACCGCTAGTTCGGCGGGGTCTCGGCCGGCTTGGCGGCGGCCTGCTGGGCGGCGCGCTGGGCGAGCTGCTGGCGGTAGAGCTGCATGAAGTCGATGTTCTCGAGGTTCACCGCCGGGAAGCCGCCGTCACGGGTGACGTCGGAGACGATGCGGCGCACGAACGGAAAGAGCATGCGCGGGCATTCGATCATCAGGAAGGGGTGGAGCTGCTTCTCGGGGACGCCCTCGATGTTGAAGAGCCCGCCATAGTCCATCTCCATGAGGAAGAGCGTGTCCTCGGTGCCCTTGTTCTTGGAGGTGACCTTCACCTTCATCAGCACTTCGTACTGATTCTCGGCGGAGCGCTTCCTCGGCTCGACGGCGACGCCGATCGAGAGCTCGGGCGTGACCTCTCCCTTGGCGCCGTTCTGCGCGAGCGCGTTCTCGAAGGAGAGGTCGCGCACGTACTGGCCCAGGACGTTCATCTTGACCTGGACCTGGCTCGCCGCGCCGTTGGGGGCCGCCGCGCCGTCCTGCGGGGCCTGGGCCTCGTCGTTCTCCGCTTCGCCGTTCTCGGCCATGGCTGTCACCTGCTGCTTATGGGATGTTGGATCTGCCCTGCGCCTAGCAGAGGGCGGGCCCGTCCTCAATCGCGGCGGCTCAATCGCGGCCGCGGGTCCAGCCCGAGGGGCGGCGCGGGCCGCGGCCCGGGACGGGCGCGTCGTCGGGCAGCTCCTCCCATTCGCCGTCGACCGCGCGGTCGCCGCGGAGATCCGCGGGACGGGCGGGGCCGGCGGGGCCGGTGTGGAGGGGGCGCATGCGGATGCGGCGGCCCGCCTCGCGCATCACCAGGTCGCGCACGCCGGGGATCAGGAGCGCGAAGCCGACCGCGTCGGTGAAGAAGCCGGGCGTTAGGAGGAGCGCGCCCGAGAAGAGGATCATCGCGCCGTGGGCCAGCGGGCGCGTTGGGTCCGACAGCCCGTTCAGGGAGCCGCGCAGCTGCGACAGGGCCGCGCGGCCCTGCGAGCGCACCAGCCAGGTGCCGGCGATGGCGGTGATCACCACGACCGCGAGCGTCGGCCACAGGCCGATGGCGCCGCCGACCTGGATGAAGAGCGCGATCTCGATCAGCGGGACCAGCAGGAACGCGATGAACAGCCACATGGGCGGGACCTCCTTCGGCACGGCGCGGGCGGCCTCCGGTGGACTTGACCCCCCGCGCCACTTACATATGTGGCCTGCCGCCGCGTGGGCCAAGCCCGGGCCGCGCCCGTCCCTGCCGGCCCCGAGGGGTCATGCCCGCACCCGAGGTCCGTCGATGAACTCCTCCGTGATCCAGCTCCTCGTCCTCGCGGGCGTCGCGATCTTCCTGATCCTGCGGCTGCGCAGCGTCCTGGGCACGCGCGAGGGGTTCGAGAAGCCGCCCCTCTCGCCGGCCGAGGTGCCCCGGGGACGACCCGATTTCGAGGTGATCGAGGGCGGGCCGGACCGCGACATCACCGACCACGTCGCCGAGGGCACCGCCGCCGCGGGCGCCCTGGCGCAGATGAAGGCCGCCGACCCGGCGTTCTCGGTCACCGAGTTCCTCGACGGGGCGAAGGGCGCCTACGAGATGATCCTGATGGCGTTCGAGCGCGGCGATCTGGGCGAGGTCGAGGGGTTCCTGTCGGAGGACGTGGCGACCGCGTTCCGCTCCGTGATCGAGACGCGCGCCGAGCAGGGGTTGAGCGTGGAGGCGGATTTCGTCGGCGTGCGCGAGACGACCCTCACGGACGCGGCCTTCGAGGAGGCGAGCTCGACCGGGGAGGTGACGGTGAAGTTCATCGCCGAGCTGACCGGGGTGGTGCACGGGCCGGACGGCGCCATCGTCGAGGGCTCGCCGACCGAGATCAAGCGCCAGAAGGACGTCTGGACCTTCGCGCGCCCGATGCGGTCGGGCGATCCGAACTGGCAGCTCGTCGCCACCGGCTGAGGCGGGGCGATGCTGCGGGCGGCGGCGCTCGTCCTCCTGCTGGCGGCGCCGGCCGCGGCGCAGGTCGAGCGGCGGGTGCTGGACTGGAGCGAGCTGGACGGCTGGGCCGGGTCCGACCCGGCCGGGGCGCTGCCGGCGTTCCGCGAGACGTGCCCCGACCTGACGGCGCGGGACTGGGCGTCCCTGTGCGCGCTGGCGTTCGACATCGAGGACGCGGAGGCGCGCGGCTATTTCCAGGCGCTGTTCCGCCCGGTCCTGATCACCGACGTGGCGGCGCCGCTCTTCACCGGGTATTTCGAGCCGGAGATCGACGGCGCGCTGGCGCCGGGGGGGCGCTACCTGCATCCGATCTACCGACGGCCGGAGGACCTGCCGCGCGGGGGCCCGTCGCTGACGCGGGCGGAGATCGAGGCGGGGGCGCTGGCGGGGCAGGGGCACGAGATCGCCTGGCTCGACGATCCGGTGGAGGCGTTCTTCCTGCAGATCCAGGGGTCCGGGCGCATCCGGCTGCCGGATGGTGGCGTGATCCGCGTGGGCTATGGCGGCAATAACGGCCATCCCTACCGCTCGGTGGGACAGGAGATGGTGCGCCGGGGCCTGGTGGAGCCGGGACGCGCCTCGGCCGAGGTGATCCGCTCCTGGGTGCGCCTCAACCCCGAGGAGGGGGCCGAGCTGCTGCGCCACAACCCGTCCTTCGTGTTCTTCCGCGAGGTGGGCGAGGTGCCGGCCGAGGCCGGGCCGCTGGGGGCGATGAACCGGTCGATCACCGCCGGGCGCACGGTTGCGGTGGACCCGGCCCTGGTGCCGCTGGGCGCCCTCGTCTGGCTGGAGACGGACGGGGCCGAGCCGCTGCGGCGGCTGATGGTGGCGCAGGACACCGGCAGCCGGGTGAAGGGCGCGCAGCGGGCGGACATCTTCTTCGGCACCGGGCGCGAGGCGGGGCGGGCGGCGGGCAGCGTGCGCGATGGCGGGCGGATGCTGGTGATCCTGCCGACGCGCATGGCCTGGGCGATGGCGCCCGCGGGGCTGGAGCCGCCCGCCGCACCGGCCGGGGCCGCCGTCCTCGCCGCGCCGATCCTGCCATGAGGCGCCGGCGCGGCCTGAGCGATGACGACCGCGCGCTCTGGAGCCGGGTCGCGCGCGGGGTCGAGCCCCTGCCGCGCCCGGCGCGCCCCGCGCCGAGCGTCCCGGCCCTTCCGGTCACGGTGCGGTCCGCGGACGCCCCGGAGCCGCCCGCGCCGTTCCGCCTGGGCGAGCGGTCCCAGACGGCGCCCGCGGCGCACGACCTGGCGCCGAGCATGGCCGAGGCGCTGGACGCCGCGCCCCTGGCCATGGACGGGCGCACCCATCGGCGGATGCGGCGCGGCAAGCTCGCCCCCGAGGCGCGCCTCGACCTGCACGGGATGACCCTGGCGGACGCGCAGCCGGCCCTGACCGGGTTCGTGCGGGGGAGCCACGCGGCGGGGCGGCGGCTGGTGCTGGTGATCACCGGCAAGGGGCGGACGGGGGATGCGGACTGGACCGGGCGACGGCCCGGGGCGCTGCGCCGGCAGGTGCCGATGTGGCTTCATGGCGGCGCGCTGGCCGGGATCGTGCAGCAGGTGACGCCCGCGCATCGACGGCATGGCGGGGAGGGCGCGCTCTACGTCTACCTGCGGCGGGCGCGCTAGGCCGGGGCGGCGCGCGCGCCGCGGCGCAGGACGAGGGCGGCGAGGGCGGCCGAGGCCACGATGTACGCCGCGATCCAGGGCATCTGGGCCGGGAAGTCGATGCCGCGGTCGATCAGCATCCCCACCAGGCCGGGGCCGAGCGCGGTCGCGAGGACCAGGATCGCGACGGCAGCCGCCTTGACCGCGCCGATATGGCGCGTGCCGAACTGCTCGGCCCAGAGGGCGACGGGGACGGTGTTCATCGCGCCCTGGGTGATCGCCAGGAGGATCACCGCCGGGATCGCGCCGATCAGGGTGTCCGCCCCGGCCAGGAGGAGGAACCCCGCCGCCATCGGCAGGAGCGCGGGCGCCAGGAGGCGCGAGGCGCCGTGCCGGTCGATGAGCGCGCCGGCCGCGAAGGTGGAGGCGATCGAGGCGCCCATCAGCACCGGGAAGAGCGCGACGAAGCCCACCTGCGACCAGCCTTTGACCTCCGGCAGGTGGACCTGGAAGAAGAGGAAGGCGGTGCCGAAGGCCGGCGTGCCGATCAGGGCGGGCATCAGGCCCCAGAAGAGCGCCGTGCGCAGGACCTCGGGACGGGTCCAGTGGCGCCCGCCGATGCCGGCGGCGTCGTCCGCGCCGTCCGCCATGCCGCGGGGGCGGCGGGGGCGGGCGATGAGGCGGGTGACGGGGACGATCGCGGCGAGGCAGATCGCGGCGCTGGCGAGCCAGAGCGCGGGGGCCGGCACGCGGCCCAGGGCGGCGGTGAAGGCCAGGGGGAGCGTGGCCTGCCCGGCGGCGAAGCCGAAGGCGGTGATCGCCAGCGCCCGGCCGCGCGAGCGCACGAACCAGCGCGCGGTCGCGACCGAGGCGATGTGGCTCATCATCCCCTGGCCGAAGAAGCGCAGGCCCAGGACCAGCACCGGCAGCGCCCAGACCCCCGGCGCCAGCGCCATGCCCGCGCAGGAGGCGGCGAGCCCCAGGAGCATGATCGCGGTCAGGCGCGGCAGGGGCACCGTGTCGGCCAGGCCGCCGGCCCAGACCATGGCGGCGGCCGAGGCGGTGGTGCCGATGGCGTAGATCGCGGCCCAGGATCCTTGGGTGAGTCCGTGACCCTTGATCAGGGCGCCGGCGAAGACCGAGATGAACGAGGTCTGCCCGAAGGTGCTCAGGAGCGAGATCAGGAAGCCGGCGCCGAGCCAGGGCGCGTTCTCGCGGAGGAATCCGGGGACCATGCGCCGCGCTTGGCAGAGTCGCGGCGCGGCGGCCAGCCGCATGGCCCCTCGGGGCGGGGCCGGGTTCTATGGGGGCATGTCCCATGCCGATTTCCGCGCCACCCTGACGCCCGCGGACCGTGCCCGCCTGACCGCGCGGTCGGACGGGCCGGGGCTGCGCCACCTGGCGCTGCATGGGGGCGCGATCCTGGTCATGGGCGGGGCGCTGGCGGCGCAGGTGCCGTTCTGGGGGGCGCTGGTGGTGCCGCAGGGGCTTGCGATCGCGTTCCTGTTCACGCTGCAGCACGAGTGCACGCACCGCACGCCGTTCGCGTCCGCGCGCCTGAACGAATGGGTGGGGCGCGGGGCGGGGCTGCTGATCGGGCAGCCGTTCCTATGGTTCCGCTACTTCCATCTGGCGCATCACCGGCACACGCACGACCCGGTGCGCGACCCGGAGCTGGCGGGGGGCGGCAAGCCGGAAACCTGGGGCGCGTGGCTGCTGCACCTGAGCGGGTGGACCTACTGGGCGGGGCACGCGGCCACGTTCGGGGCGGGCCTGACCGGGCGGCTGTCCGCGGACTACCTGCCGGCGGGCGCAACGGGGCGGATCGTGCGGGAGATCCGGTGGATGGCGGCCGTCTATGCCGGGGTGGCGGTGCTCACGCTGAGCGTGTCGTCGGCGCCGTGGCGCGCCTGGGTGCTGCCGGTGCTGGTCGGCATGCCGGCGCTGCGGCTGTACGTGCTGGCCGAGCACGGGCGGTGCGCGCACGTGGCGGACCTGTTCGCGAACACGCGCACCACGTTGACCAACCGGATCGTGCGGGGGCTGGCCTGGAACATGCCCTACCATGCCGAGCATCACGGTCACCCGGACGTGCCGTTCCACCGCCTGCCGGAGCTGCACGCGATGGCGCGCCCGCATCTGGAGGTGGTACAGCCGGGCTACGCGGCGTTCACCGTGGGCTGGGTGCGCAGCCTGGGCCGTCAGAGCATGTAGCGGCTCACGTCGGTCGACTTCGCCAGCTCGCCGAGGTTCGCCTCGACGAAGGCGGCGTCGACGGTGACGGTCTCGCCGGCGCGGTCGGGGGCGGTGAAGCCCAGCTCCTCGAAGACGCGCTCGATCACGGTGTAGAGGCGGCGCGCGCCGATGTTCTCCACCGCGCCGTTCACCTCGGCGGCGATCCGGGCGATGGCGGCGATGCCGTCCTCGGTGAACGTCACGTCCACCCCCTCGGTCGCCATGAGGGCGGTGTACTGCCGGGTGAGGGCGTTGTCCGTCTCGGTCAGGATGCGCACGAAATCGGCCTCGGTCAGGGCGCGCAGCTCGACCCGGATCGGCAGGCGGCCCTGCAGCTCGGGCAGCAGGTCCGAGGGCTTGGCCACGTGGAACGCGCCGGACGCGATGAAGAGGATGTGGTCGGTGCGGACCGCGCCGTGCTTGGTGGAGACGGTCGTGCCCTCGATCAGGGGCAGGAGGTCGCGCTGCACGCCCTCGCGGGAGACCTCGCCGCCGCGCGCCTCGGCGCGGGCGGCGACCTTGTCGATCTCGTCGAGGAAGACGATGCCGTTCTCCTGCACGGCCTCCAGGGCGGCGGCGGTGACGCTCTCGTCGTCGAGGAGCTTGTCCGCCTCCTCGCCGATCAGGACCTCGTAGCTCTCGGCCACGGTCATGCGCTTGCGCACGGTGCGGCGGGGCATCGCCTTCTGGAGCATCTCGCCGAGGTTCATCATGCCCATGCCGGGCTGGCCGGGGATCTCCATCGCGCCCAGCGGGTTGGAGCTGTCCTCCACCTCCAGCTCGATCATCGTGGCGTCGAGCTCGCCGGCGTGGAGCTTGCGGCGGAACATCTCGCGGGTGCCGTCACGGGCGGCCGCGCCGGCCAGGGCGTCGATCACGCGGGCCTCGGCGGCCTCGCGGGCGGCGGCGGCGACGTCCTCGCGCATGGTCTCCCGGGTGGTGGCGATGGCGGCGTCCACGAGATCGCGGATGATCTGCTCGACGTCGCGTCCGACATAGCCGACCTCGGTGAACTTGGTCGCCTCGACCTTCAGGAACGGCGCGCGCGCCAGCTTCGCGAGGCGGCGCGAGATCTCCGTCTTGCCGACGCCGGTGGGGCCGATCATCAGGATGTTCTTGGGGTACACCTCGTCGCGCAGGTCGTCCGCCAGCTGCTTGCGGCGCCAGCGGCTGCGAAGGGCGACCGCGACGGCGCGCTTGGCGTCGTCCTGCCCGATGATGAACCGGTCGAGCTCCGAGACGATCTCGCGGGGGGTCAGGTCGGTCATGTCGTCCCGTTCGGTGGCGGCGTGGCGGAGGGCCTGACCTAATCGCTGCGCGGCCGCGCGCAAGCCGCTCGCGGCCCGTCACGCCCGCGCGAGGCGTCGCCCCGGGCCACGCGATCCGTGCCACGGTCCGGGTCCGACGACCCATCCAAGGAGCCCAGCCATGATCACCCTCACGCGCCGCGCCGCCCTGCGGACGGCCCTCGCCGGGTCCGCCGGCCTCACGCTGGCGCCGCGGGCCTTCGCGGCCGGACACGGGCGCATCGGCACCTTCTCGGGACGGTCGGACCACGTCGCCTCCGGCCGCGTGGAGGTGGTCGGCAGCGAGATCGCCTTCCTCGCGGACTTCCGCTTCGACGGCGCGCCCGATCCGAAGGTGGCGATGGGGCGCGGCGGCTACGACCCTGCGACGCTGGCGGGCGCGCTCCGGTCGGACCGCGGGGCGCAGAGCTATGCCCTGCCCGCCGGGCTGGACTCCGGGGATTACGACGAGGTGTGGATCTGGTGCGCGCGCTTCGCCGTGCCCCTGGCTTTGGCCAGGCTGCCTTAGGTGGCGGGGGCCGAGGTTCCCCGGATCGTCTCCACCGTGAGCGAGCCGTTGGTGTAGACGCAGATGTCGGCGGCGATGGCCATCGCGGCGCGGGCGACCTCCTCGGCCGTGCCCTCGCCGAACATGAGGCCGCGCGCGGCGGCGAGCGCGTAGTTTCCCCCCGAGCCGATCGCGGCGACGTCGTGCTCGGGCTCCAGGACGTCGCCCGCGCCGGTGACGACGAGCATCGCGGCGCCGTCGGTCACGATCAGGAGCGCCTCCAGCTTCTGGAGGTACTTGTCGGTGCGCCAGTCCTTGGCGAGCTCGACGCAGGCGCGCGCGAGCTGCCCCGGGGCGGCCTCGAGCTTGGCCTCGAGCCGCTCCAGCAGGGTGAAGGCGTCCGCCGTGGAGCCGGCGAAGCCGACGACGACCTCGTGCCCGCCGGGCGAGAGGCGCCGCACCTTGCGCGCGGTGCCCTTCATGACGGTCTGGCCCATCGAGACCTGACCGTCCCCGGCGACGCAGACCTCGCCGCCGCGGCGGATGCCGACGATGGTGGTGCCGTGCCAGCCGGGGCCGCCGCTCACCGCGCGCACTCCGGCCGGGGGCAAACGGGGATCAGACGCTCTCCTCGATCCAGGATTTCAGCGCGGCCTTGGGCGCGGCGCCGACCTTGTTGGAGACGATCTCCCCGTCCTTGTACATGAAGAGCGCGGGGATGCCGCGCACGCCGACCGCGCCGGGGGAGGCGGGGTTCTCGTCCACGTTGACCTTCACGATCTTCACCCGGCCGGCGTACTCCTCGGACAGCTCCTCGAGCGCCGGGCCGATCTGCTTGCAGGGGCCGCACCACTCGGCCCAGAAATCCACGATCACGGGGATCGTCGCCTGCTTCACCTCGGCGTCGAAGGTGGCGTCGGTGACGGGAACGGTGCCCATGGCGGTCTCCTCGGGGTTCGGGGAGGGCAGAGGTATGGAGCGCGTCCGGAGCCGTCAAGCGGCGCGCGCGAGGGCCGCCGCGGCGAGGGCGGCGGGCACGGGCATCAGGACCGGGCCCTGCGTCCAGAGGATCGCGAGGTCGACGGGCCGGTCCGGGAAGGCGGGCGCCAGGAGGGCGGCATAGGCGCCGAGCTGTCGCAGCAGGCCCTCGGGGACGTCCTCGGGGCCGGAGGGGACGGCGATGTTGGACTTGTAGTCGACCGCGAGGATCCGGTCGCCGATCACCAGCCGGTCGATCGTGCCGAACATGGGGCCGAGGCCGGGCACCTCGCCGGCGACGTCCACCTCCGCCAGGGTGCCGGGGGCGAAGAGATGCGCGAGCGCGGGCGCGTCCAGCACCGCGCGGGCGGCGCGCGCGAGGGCGGGGATGGCGGCCGGATCGGCGCCCTCGGGCCCGCCGGTCAGGAGGTCCGAGGCGACCCCCTCGTCCGGCAGGCCGGGATGGAGGGGCAGGTGCTCCAGCAGGCGGTGCAGGTGGATGCCGCGCAGGCGGGCGGCCTCGCCGTCCGTGTCCTGGGCGTCGCCGCCCTGCGTCCCGTCGCCGGGCAGGGACTTGGCGCCGCCGAGATCCGAGGGCTTGCGCGGCGCCGGGTCCTCCGCCGCCGGTGGCGGGTGCCGGCCGATCCAGTCCGGCAGGGGGGCGGGCGCGGGCGGCGCCTCGGGCGCCTCTGGGGCGGGCGCGGCCCAGTCGCCGGCCTGATGGCGCAGGCCCGGGCCGAACGGGGTCTCCAGCGGGGCGGCGCGGAGGCCCCCCAGCGCGGCCTCCACGCGCGCGTGCCAGGAGGTGCCGTCCGCGCCCATGTCGCCGGCGCCGGCGACGATCAGCCAGCTCCGCGCCCGCGTCATCGCGACGTAGAGGAGGCGCACCTGCTCGGCGGCCATGCGCGCCTTCTCGGCGTCCACCGCGGGGGCCAGGGGGGCGGGCATGTCCTCCTTGCGGGGCTTCCAGACGATGCCGGCGGGCGTCTCCAGCAGGTCGGGCACCTGCGCGGGGGTGCCGCGCACCGGCCCGGCCTGCGGCAGGATCACGATCGGCGCCTCCAGGCCCTTGGCGCCGTGGACGGTCATCACCCGGATTAGGCCGCCCGCGCCCTCGGCGACGCGCTTGATCTCGGACCCGTCGGCGCGCAGCCAGGAGACGAAGCCGGTGAGGGTGGGCACCTCGTCCGCCTCGTAGGTCAGCGCGAGGCCCAGGAGCGCGTCGATCCCCTCGGCGATCTCGGGGCCCAGGCGGGCGGCGAGGCGGCGGCGGCCGTCATGGTGGTCCAGGATGCGCTCGATCAGCTCGTAGGGCCGCAGGTAGCCGGCGCGGTCGCGCAGGTCCGTCAGGATCGCGAGGGTGGCGGGCCACTCGTCCTCGCGGCCGCGCAGCTCCTCCCAGAGGGAGCGGCGCGGCGGGCGGCCCTGGGCGGCGGCGTAGAGGTCCGCCTCGGACCAGCCCAGGAGCGGCGAGCGCAGCGCCTCGGCCAGCGACAGGTCGTCCTCGGGCAGGGAGAGGAACGCCAGGAGCGAGGTCACGTCGCGCACCGCGAGCTCGGCGGCGACCCGCAGGCGGTCGGCGCCCGCCACCGGCAGGCCGAGCGCCTTGGCGTGGCGGATGATCTCGCGGAAGATCGTGCCGCGTGAGCGCACGAGGATGAGGACGTCGCCGGGGCGCACGGCACGCATGGCCACGCGGTCTCCGCTCCGCTCGGGAATCGCCTGCGTGCCGATCATCTCGGCGACGCGCTCGACGACCGCGCGGGCGAGGCGGATGGGGGCGGCGTCCTCGGCGGGGCGGTCGACGGGATCCTGCCAGGGGGCCGGCTCGGCCTTCTCCGGCGCGGGCGCGGAGGGCCAGAGGTCGACCCGGCCGGGCAGGTCCGCGAAGAACGGCAGGTGCTCGGTCTGACGCTCCTCGGGAGCGCCGTCCAGCATGACGTCGACGGCGCCCAGCACCGCGCCGGCGGAGCGGAAGGAGTGCAGGAGGGGCACGTCCTGCACCGGGTGCCCGGCGGCCTCCAGGCGGGCGCCCAGGTCATCGCGCGTGCGGGCGAACCCGGCCGGATCGGCGCCCTGGAAGCGGTAGATCGACTGCTTGGGATCGCCGACGACGAAGAGGGTGCGCCCCGGCCGATCGGCGCCCTGCCCGGCGGTCATCTCGCGCAGGAGGGCGGCGACGATCTCCCACTGGACGGGCGCGGTGTCCTGCGCCTCGTCGATCAGCACGTGGTCGATGCCGCCGTCGAGCTTCCACAGCACCCAGGGCGCGACGGCCGGGTCGGCCAGCAGGTCGCGGGCGCGGCGCAGCAGGTCGTCGAAGTCGAGCCAGCCGCGGCGCAGCTTGGCGGCCTCGAAGCGGCGCGCGAAGGCGGCGGCGAAGCCGCGCAGCGCGTCGGTGCGCTCCAGGGCGGCGAGGGCGCGGCGCGCCTGGGCGGCGGCCTCGATCCGCTCCATCAGGGCGTCCAGCTCGGCGGCGGGGAAGGCGGGGTCCGCGCGCACGGCCTTGGTGCCCAGCGGCCGGTCGTTCACGTCGGCGGTCTTCGCCCGGCCCACGTTCTCGCCGGACTTCCAGAGGAAGGCGGCTTCCCAGTTCGGCAGGTCCGCGACCTCGGGGCGGAGCGCGGCGATCCGCACCGCGGCGCCCATGTCCGTCTTGCCGCCCTTGGCCAGCGCGGCGGCGGCGGCGCGCAGGAGGTCCGCGTCCCCGGGCTCGAAGGCGATGCGGGCCAGGTCCGCGGCGTCCAGGGTCTCGGGCACCTCCAGGAGCGCGGCGAGGGCGGCGCGCGGGGCGATGGCGCCCAGCGCGCCCGCGCGCACCGCGAAGGCGCCGGGGTCGTCGCCCGTGTGGTGGCGGGCCAGCGCGTCGAGATGGCGCCGATCCTCGCCCTCCGCCATGTCGGCCAGCACGTCCTCGCGCAGACGGGTCAAGCCGCGCTCGGGTCCCTCGCGGAAGCCGGGCGGCACCCGCGCCTCGAGCGGGAAGCGCCGCAGGAGCGCGCCGCAGAAGGCGTGGATCGTCTGGATGCGCAGGCCGCCGGGCGCGTCGATGGCGCGGGCGAAGAGGCGGCGCGCGGCGCGCAGGGCCTCGGTCCGGTCCGGCACCTCGGCGCCGAGGGCGGCGAGGGCGGTCAGGAGCTCCGCGTCCGGCATCATCGCCCAGGCGCCCAGCCGGTCGAACAGGCGCAGCTGCATCTCGGCGGCCGCGGCCTTGGTGTAGGTCAGGCACAGGATGCGCTCGGGCGGCACGCCGCGCAGCAGGAGGCGCGCCACCCGGTCGGTCAGGACGCGGGTCTTGCCCGAGCCGGCGTTCGCCTCGACCCAGGTGGAGGCGACGGGATCGGCGGCGCGCCATTGCCGGGCGGTCGCCTCGTCCGGGGCCGCCTCCGGGGCCTTGCCGGGGGGCGCGCTCATCCGACGGGCCGCGCCTCGGCGGGGTGCGCCGGGTCCCATTCGCCGAGGCGGGCGAGGTGGTCGTAATCGCCCAGGGCGCCGTCGCGCTCCACCGCGAGGCGCGAGACGTAGCCGCGCGCGGGGTCGAGATAGGCCGTGAGGAGGGCGGCCAGGTCGGCGCGCGCGCGCTCCAGCGGGACCGTGTCGAGCGGGGCGGGCTCCTCCTTCGGCGTGGCGCCGGTGCCGAGGAAGGCCGCGTGCGCCACCGGGGCGGCGGGCACGCCCGCCAGAACGCCGGCCTCGGCCAGGATCGCGTTGAGGAAGAGCTGCCGGTCGAGATGCGCCTGCTGGGCGGCGCTGGGCGGGGCGCCGGTCTTGTAGTCGTAGACGATGAGGGCGCCGTCCGCGCGCCGGTCCACGCGGTCGATCTTGCCGCGCAGGGTGGCGCCGGGCAGGCCGGGGACCGCCATCTCGCCCTCCGTCTCGTGCGCCAGCGGGAGGCCCCGGCGCCGGCGCTCCGCCTCGGTGCCGACGAACCAGTCCGCGACCCGCCCGAGCCGGCCCAGCCACATGCGGCGCGCGGCGGGCCAGGGCACGCGCGCCTCCAGCACCGCCTCGCCCAGGGCCATCAGGCGGGCGGCGTCCTGCGGCCCCTCCTCGAAGACGAAGCGCTCGAACACGCGGTGGAGGACCTCGCCGCGCAGGAGGGCGTCCGGCTCGGCCCGCACCGGGGGCAGCGCGCGCAGGCCCAGCACCTTGTCCGCGTAGACGGCGTAGGGGTCCCGGCGCAGCGTGCGCAGCGAGGAGGGCGACCAGCGCGTCGGCCGGGCGGGGACCGGGGGGGCCGGGGCCGGGCGGGGCTCGGGGGGCACGGGTGCGGGCGCGGACTCGAGGGCCGCGGCCAGGGCGAGCCACCCCGCGCCGCGCGCCAGCGCCTGCGCCCAGGCGTCCGGTCCGCCGCGCTCGGGCAGGCCGCAGGCCAGGTTCGCCAGCCGGTTCAGCCAGCGCGACGGCACCGTCTGCGCCTCCATGTCGCGCACGGGACGGGTGAGCCAGATTTCGGGCGCGCCGGCGGCCTGCTGGAAGTCGTGCGCCGAGAGGCCGGTGCGCCGCTCGGGCAGGGTGAGGCCGACCTCGTGCCGCATGGCGCGGTTGAGCCAGGGGTCGGCCGCCGGCGCGGGCGGCCAGACGCCCTCGGTCAGCCCGCCCAGGATCGCCAGGTCCAGCCCGCCCACGCGGGCCTCCGGCGTCCCCCATATCAGGACGTCGGGGCGCACGATCTCGGGGCGGCGCACGTCCTCCCCGGCGGTGAGCACGTCCTCGGCCAGGGCGGCGTAGTCGGCGGCGTCCATCGGCGTGCCGTGCGGGGCCTCCGCCAGCAGGCCGTCCATCGCGGCGCGGGCCTTGGCGCCGGCATCCTTGTCCCAGAGCGCGCCGGAGCCGTCCGCCGCGTGCCCGGCCGCCAGCCGCTCGGTCAGGGCGAGATGCGCGGCGGCGTGGTCGGCCGGAGCGGCGGCGGGCGCCTCGGCGGCCTCCAGCACCTCCGCGATCCAGGTGCACCAGGGGCCGCACGCCTCGCCGCGCCCCTCGGCCCAGGCCGCGAGGTCGGCGCGCGCCGGATGCGGCGGGCCGTTGCGGCGCAGCTCCAGCTCCAGCTCCTGCACGCGGCGCAGGTGCTCGCCGCGGCCCGCGCCGGTATGGACCAGCGGGTGCTTGAGGAGCGCCAGCAGCGCCTCCACGTCCGGCGCGCGGATGCGCAGGCGCGCGGTCTGGCGCAGGAGGCGGCCGGGCGGCGACTGGCGCAGGGGCAGGCCGGCGCTGTCGTCCGGCACGATGCCCCAGCGCTCCAGCGCGGCGGTCACGCGGCGCCCGAGGTCGCGGTCCGGCGTGATCAGGGCGGCGCGGCGCCCGTCCTCGGCCGCGGCGCGCAGGCCGAGGGCGATCGCCAGCGCCTCGGCCCGCGGGGAGGGCGCCTCGAGCAGGGTGACGGCGCGCAGGGCGTCCGCGGGCGGGGGCAGGCGGGGCCCATCGCGCAGCCAGTCGTCGGTCACCGGCGCGGGGCGCAGCGCCAGGGAGATCAGGGCCGCGCGCGCCGGCACGGGGGCGCGCGCGTCGGTCCAGGGGCGCACGGCCTCGGGTCCGGCGCCGAGCTCGTCCATCAGCCGGCGGAAGCGGTACTGGGGGTGGTCCTCGGCGGTCAGGGGGTCGTCCATCGCCGCCCAGACCCGCGCCGGCAGGTCGAAGTCGAACCCCGGCAGCACGACCGCGCCGCCCGGGAGCCGCGCGAGCGCCCGCATCAGGAGGGCGGTCGCCCCGCGCGAGCCGGTGGAGCCGGCGATCACCGTGGGGCGGGGCGGGCCGCCCGCCGCGGTCCAGTCGGCGGCGAGGCGGGCGGCGACGGCGCGCAGGCGCTGGGCGCCGTCGGGCGCGTCCATGCCGTCGAAATAGCCCTGCACGATGCGCACGAAGGCCAGCGCCCGGTCCCAGTGGACGGCGAGGTCGCCGGTGCCGAGCGCCTCGAGCGCGGCGGGGTCCACGCCCTCGCCGTGCATCTCCTCCATCAGCTCGGCGAGCGATCCGGCGAGGTCGAAGAGGCTGGCGCGCGGCGCGATGTCGGGACGGGCGTCCAGCAGGCGCGCGACGAGGGCGGCGGCCTCCAGCCGGCGGCGCAGGGGCGGCACGGCGGGCGCGAGCCCCGCCATCGGCACGTCGCGGGCGAGGTCCTCGATCAACCGGATGCGCGGCAGCAGCCGCGCGCCGCGCGCGATCAGGGCCGCCCGCGCCGCCCGCCCCATGCGCGCGCTGTTCACCAGGAGGTCGACGCGCGCGAGGGCGGCGGGGTCCGGCCCATGCCGCGCGATCAGGCCGGCGGCGAGCTCGCCCGCGAAATCCGCCCCGGGAGGCAGGGCGTGGAGGCGCGCGTCAGCCACCCGCGAGCATCTCCTCGGCGAGCGCCACGCCCGCGGGCGTGCCGACGTCGCACCAGGCGCCGTCCCAGACCAGGCCGCGCAGGGCGCCGCGCGCCGCCGCTCGGTCCCACAGGGTCCACATCGAGAAGGGCCCGGCGGGCGGGTCTTCCATCGCGTCCTCGCCGACGATCTGCAGCCCGGTGTAGACGAGATCGCCGCCGGCGGTCAGGCGGCCGGCCGGGTCCATGCGGAAGTCCCCCGGCGCGGCCCGGCCGCGGGCGGCGGCGAGCGGCACCAGGAGGAGGAGCATGCCCGCGCCCGTCCAGGCGGCGCGCAGCGCGCCGATCGGGTCCGGCCCGCGCCAGGCGGCGTCGGCGTTCAGGGTCAGGACCGGACCCGCCCCGAGCGCGCGGCGCGCGGCGATCAGGCCGCCGCCGGTGTCGAGGAGCGTCTCCTCGCGCGTGGCCACGACCCCGCGCGCGGCGAGGTGCGCCTCCAGCGCGTCCGGCAGGTGGTGGGTGTTGGCGACGCGCCGGGCGATGCCGGCCGCGTCCGCCAGCGCCAGCGCGTGGTCGATGAGGGGGCGGCCCGCGACCTCGACCATCGGCTTGGGCACGTCCGTCCGGCCCATGCGCGTGCCCCGGCCGGCGGCGAAGAGCATGATCGCCTCCGGGGCGGTCACGGCGCGGGGGCCTCGGGGACGCGGCCCGCCAGGGCGGCCGCCAGAGGTCCGAGCGCCGGATGGGCCAGGTTGCGCGTCAGGTGCGCGCGCACCCGCGGCGCGTGGCGCAGGTAGCCGGGCCGCCCGCCGCGCGCGAGGCGGCCGAAGACGCCGAGGATGCGCAGCGCGCGCTGGGCGCCGATCGCGGCGAGCCGGGCGCCCAGGTCGCCGTCCCCCGTCGCCGCCCGCCAGCGGGCGAGCGCCGCCGCCTCCGCCGGGGCCGCCACGTCGCGGCGCGCGTCCTGCAGGAGGGACACCAGATCGTACCCGTCCGGGCCGGCCATCGCGTCCTGGAAGTCGATCACCCGGAGGACGCCCCCCTGCCACATCAGGTTCTCCGCATGGCAGTCGCGCAGGATCGGGACGGGCGGGCCGCCCGCATGGGCCGCCAGGGCGGCGCGCAGCGTGCCGCGCCAGGGAGCGTCCCCGGCGCCGCCGCACCAGTCGGTCCACGCGAGGTCCGCGGCCGCCGCCATCTCGTCCGGGCCGAACGGGGGCAGGCCGTCCGCCGGCGCCGCCCGCAGCGCGGCGAGCAGGTCCGCCGCGGCGCCGTAGAGCGCGGGCGCCTCCTCCGGCGCGGCGTCCAGGCGCGCGGCCAGGGTGACGTCGCCGAGATCCTCCAGCAGCATCAGCCCCGCCTCGGGGTCCATCGCGCGCACCTCCGGCGGGCGCAGGCCGGCGGCGCGCAGGCGATGCGCCACAGCGGCGAAGCGGCGGACGGGTTCGGCCCCGGCGGGGTCCTCCATGAGGATCGCGGTTCCGCCGTCCGGGCGCGTCAGGCGGGCATAGGTCCGGGCGGAGGCGTCGCCGGCGACCGGGGCGCGCGCGGCGTCGGACCAGCCTGCCCCGGCGAGGAAGGCCGCGCTCACCGGGCCAGGGCGGCGAGCACCGCGGCCGCATCCCGTCCGGGGGGGGCGCACAGGTCCGCCCGGCGGCCCTCCCCCGCGGGCGCGAGGTGCAGCGTCCAGGCGTCCGCCGGCGCGAGGGGGCCGAGCCGGTCCGGCCATTCGACGAGGCACAGGTCGCGGCCGAGCGCGTCCGGGAGGCCCGTCTCCTCGACCTCGGCAGGGTCGCCCAGGCGGTAGAGGTCGGCGTGCACGATGTGGACGCCCGGCGCGTCGTAGGACTGCACCAGGGTGTAGGTCGGGGAGGGCACGGGCGTGTCCGCGCCGGCGAGGGCGCGCACGAGGGCGCGCGCCAGATGGCTCTTGCCCGCGCCGAAATCCCCCGAGAGGAGGAGCGCGTCACCCGGTCCGAGGACGGCGCCGAGCGCCGCGCCGAGCGCGTCGGTGGCCGCGGGGCCGGGCAGGTGAATCGTGACGCGGCGCTCCATGGCGCCAGTTGCCCCGGGCCGCGCGCGCGCCGCAAGGGGCGGCTATTCGGCGGCGACGCGCAGCTCCGGCGCGGGCGCCGCGGGGGCGCGCTGGCGGCGCTCGCCCAGCGCGCCGTCGAAGCCGATCAGGGTGGCGCCGCCGGCCAGCGGGACGCAGCGGCACCGCAGGCGTCCGCCACCCGCGGTCTCGATCGAGGCGGACCATTCCGTCCGGGCCCGCCCGCCGCCGGGCCCGCCGGTGACGGCGTCGCGCAGCTCGCCCCAGACGCGCGAGGGCGCGGCGCGGGCCATCCAGGTGCGGCACGCCTCCGCGATGGTCACGTCGACGAGGGTCGTGCTCGGGTCGACGCCCCAGAGCTCGGCATAGGCCGCGTTGGAGGACACCAGCACCCCCTCGCGGCCGAACACGGCGATGGCCTCCGGGATCGCGTCGGCGATGGCGCGCGCGGTCTCGATCTGCGCGCGGAAGCGGCGGGCGAGCAGGACCTCCGAGGAGATGTCCTCGATCAGGAGCGCGATCGCGCCGCCGGGATGCGGCCGGCCCGAGACGCGCCAGTTGCGGCCGCCCTCGATGTCCCAGGTCTCCATGTAGGTGCCCGAGCGCGAATCGCTCTCCATCCGGGCGATGCGGCCGGACCAGTCGTGCCAGTCGCCCGGCTCGGCGAGCAGGCGCGTCTCGCGCATCCGGTCGAGGAGGTCGCGCAGCGACGGGCGGGCGACCAGCGTGCCGGCCGGGATCTCGGTGAGGTCGGCGAGGGCGGGATTGAAGAGCTTGAGCCGCCCGCCCCCGTCGAACACCGCCAGCCCGATGGGCAGGTGGGCGAACGTGTCGGTCAGGGCCATGGCGAAGCCGCGCAGGGACGCCTCGGCCTCGGCCGCCTCGTCGGCGGGCACGGCGCAGCGCAGGGCCGCGTCCTCGATCGGGCGCGAGACGTCGAACCAGCCGCCGGACGCCGCGGCGCGCATGCGGCGGGGCGAATTGGGCGGCGGCAGGTCGGCCAGCTCGGGCTCGTCGAAGAGGGGCGGCGGGGGCCAGGCGGCGGGGTCGCCCCCCGCGCGGGCGAGGTAGGCGGCGTTGGCCCAGAACGGCTCGCCCTCCGTCCCGGCGCGCCACACCGGGACCGGGATCGCGTCCATCGCGGCGCGCAGGGCGGCGAGCTCCTCCTCCATCGCGGCGAAGATGGCGGCGTCGACGACCACGCCGGCCTCGCCCGGCGCCGTGCCGGCCGCGAGGGCCGCGCCGCCGCCCTGGACCGGCACCTCCAGGCGCAGGCGCGCGCCCTCGCGGGCGAACCGGGCCGGAGGGGCGCCCCCCTCGCGCCGCGGCGCCTCGCCCTCGGCCGCCGCGCCCGCCAGCGCGGCGGGCAGGCCGGGATGCGCGCGCCCCGCCAGCGCGGTCACCGCCGGCAGGGAGGTCGCCCCGCCGGCGCGCGCGATCATGTCCCAGCCGGCGGCGTTGGCGTCGAGCAGGCGCTCGCCCTCGAAGAGGAAGGCCGCGCCCGGCGCGGGCCCGAGGGGCGGGGCGGCGCGCCCGGCCGTCCCGCCGGCCCGCCGGGCGCCGGCGAGGGCGATCGCGGCGGCCAGCGCGGCGCCGACCGCGAAGGGCAGGGCCGCGGCGAGGGCGGCGAGGAGGTCCGGCACGATCGACGGCATCTGGGCGCCCCTTGCGGCAAAACTGCCTCAAACTGCCCAGAACGACGTTAACAGGGGGTTAATCGCGCCCCGTGCGCCAGGGCTCGTCCGGCCGTGCGGCCGCCGGGGGCCAGGACACCTCCACCACCGCCCCGCCGGACGCCCCGCCGGACGCCTCCCCACGGGCGAGGTCGTCGCGCCCGTTGCGGAAGTCGACCTGCGCGCCGGTCCGCTCCAGGAGGGTGCGCGCGATGAAGAGGCCCATCCCCATGCCGCGCGAGCGCCGCCCGCGCGGCAGCCCGGGCTCGCCCAGATGGTCGAACAGGCGCGCGGGATAGCCCGGTCCGTCGTCGCGCACCGTCACGGTGGTGGTGCCGTCCGGGTCCGTGCGGCTCGAGACGTCGACCCGCCGCCGGGCGTGGTCGACGGCGTTCTGGATCACGTTGCGCATGGCGTGCACCACCTCGGGGGCGCGGCCCAGCCGCGCGCGCGCACCGTCCCCGGCGCCCTGCACGTCGAAGACGACCTCCTTGCCGCGCAGCAGGTGCGGGGCCGCGGCCTCCCGCAGGATCGCGTCCAGGGGCGCGGCGTCGAGGAAGGGATCGCCCCCCGCCGTGCGGCTGCGCCCCAGGTCGCGCAGCATCGCCATGCAGCGGTCGGCCTCCTGCGCGATCAGGCGGGCGTCCTCGCGGGCTTCGCCGTCCAGCTCGCCGGCGAGCTCGGCGGCGGCGAGCTTGATGGTGCCCAGCGGCGTGCCCAGCTCGTGCGCGGCCGCCGCGGCCATGCCGTCGAGATCGGAGAGCCGCCGCTCGCGCGAGAGCGCCAGCTGCGCCGCCAGGAGGGCGGCGTCCCGCGCGCGCGCCTCGCGCCCGGCGCGGCGGATATGCGCCAGCAGGACCGCCAGGCAGAGCGCGATCGCCGTCCAGTGCCCGGCGACGTAGAGCCGTGGCAGCTCGAGCGGCGCGCCCCCCGCCAGCCGGAGCGGCAGCGACAGCGCCGGCAGCACCGCCAGGACCGCCAGCGCCGCCAGCCCCGGCAGGAGCGCCCGCCAGGAGGAGATCGCGGTCGCCCCGACCACGGCCGGCACCAGGAGCATCAGCGCGAACGGATTGCGCACCCCCCCGGTCAGCATCAGCAGCACGCCGATGATGATCGTGTCGAAGGTCAGGATCGCGGCCGCCTCGGCCTCGCTCAGGGGGGTGCGCGCGGGCCGCAGGAAGAGCGCGCCCAGATTGGTCAGGACCGAGGCGCCGAACAGCACGTAGATCGGCTCGAGCGGCAGGGAGACGCCGTAGGCCCGATGCGCCGTCTCGACGGCGGCGGCCTGTCCGGCGACGGCGAGCCAGCGCAGCCCGATCAGCGCCGGCAGGCCGATCGCGGCGCGCGGGGGCGCCTCGTCCGTGCGCCTGGCGGCGGCGGTGCTCACGTCTCGGCGCTCCCGTTGGGCGGCCCGGCGCCAGAGGGCGCCGCCCGCATCACCTAGCACGTCCGGGGTGGGAGACACGGCGCCGCGCCCTATGATGACGCGGGCGGGCGATGCGGGGGAGAGCGGGATGCTGCAAGAGGCCAAGGCGGAGATCGGCGCGGATCCCAGCCTCCTGATCGTCGACGACGACGAGCTGTTCCTGCGGCGCCTCGCCAAGGCGATGGAGAAGCGCGGCTTCGTCCCCGAACTGGCGCTCAGCGTCGCCGAGGGGCGCGCCGCCGCCGCCGCCAGGCCGCCGGCCTACGCGGTGATCGACCTGCGATTGGGCGACGGCAGCGGGCTGGACGTGGTCGAGACGCTGCGCGGCGCGCGCCCCGACTGCCGCGTCGTGGTCCTCACAGGCTACGGCGCCATCGCGACGGCCGTGGCCGCGGTCAAGGCGGGGGCGACCGACTACCTCTCCAAGCCCGCGGACGCGAACGCGGTCATGCAGGCGCTGCTCACGCCCGAGGGCGAGCTGCCCCCGCCCCCCGAGAACCCGATGAGCGCCGACCGGGTGCGCTGGGAGCACATCCAGCGGGTCTACGAGCTCTGCGACCGCAACGTCAGCGAGACCGCGCGCCGGCTGAACATGCACCGGCGCACGCTGCAGCGCATCCTGGCCAAGCGCTCGCCCCGGTAGGGGCCGCTAGAGCGGCACGATCGGCACGCCGCGCGCGCCCAGGGCGGCGACCGCCGCGTCGGGATCGGCGAGATCGCGGGCGGCGAGCCGCCGGACGCCCCCGCCCTTGAGCATCACGTGGATGTCGTAACGCCCCGAGAAGCGGGTGATCTCGATGCGGCGGACCGCCGAGAGATCGAAGCGCTCACGCCCGGCGGCGCTGCGCATCTCCAGCGCGTCGCCGCGCACGCGGATCCAGTGCCGGCGCATCGTCAGCGGCAGCAGCGACAGGGCGATCCCGGCCGGGACCCACGGCGACCAGGCCGGCAGGGCGGCCGGCAGGAGGGCGCGGGCCTGCGCGTCCTGCGCCGCGAGGGCGAGCCCGGCGGCGAAGGCCGCCAGCGCGGCGGGCGGACCGAGGCCGCGCAGGGACCGCGCGGCGGCGCGGGCGGCGCCCCGGCGGCCGGGCCAGGCCGGGCGGGCCGGGCGCGCGGCGGGCCCGGCGCCGGGGCGCGCGGGGGCGGGAGGGTGGGCGGCGTCCATGCCCGGAGGCTAGGACGATTCGCGCGCGGCGCCCCGCGCCGAT
Organism: uncultured Alphaproteobacteria bacterium; assembly: GCA_963832275.1. Taxonomy (GTDB): domain Bacteria; phylum Pseudomonadota; class Alphaproteobacteria; order Rhodobacterales; family Rhodobacteraceae; genus Hasllibacter. Next base: position 1,001,389 of record CAWHTQ010000019.1, on the reverse strand, counting down.
GCGCCGCCGCCCTCCGCTGCCGCGCCCGTGTTGCGCGAACAACCTAGGCGCGACCGAGCCGCGCCCGCCCCGTGGGCGGCGCCCTCAGCCCAGGGCCGATTCCTTGCCGAAATGCGTGGTCAGCATGTAGTAGAGGCTGGCGCGGTACTTGCGGCGGTTGTCGCGGCCGTACTCGCGGATCACCTTCTGGATGCCGCCCATCGCCTCGCCCTCGTCCGCGATGCCGAGCTTCTTCATCACCCAGTTGTCGCGCACGGTGTTCAGCTCGCCGGTGTCCGAGGAGCTCACGGTCTCGCTGTCGGCGTTGTAGATCGTGGGCCCGCAGGCGATCACGACCTTGCGCAGCAGGTCCATGTCCGCGTCGATGCCGCACTTCTCCTTGAGGTCCTTGGCGTAGGCCTCGATCTTCTCGTCGCGCTTGCTCACGTGCCGTCCCCTTCGCTGATGCGCCGCTCACGCTAACGCGAGCGGCGCATATCGCAAGCCGGGCGGCCCCGGGCGGCCTAATAGCGGTAGTGCGCGGGCTTGAACGGACCCTCCGGCGGCACGCCGATATAGTCGGCCTGCGCCTTGTCGAGCGGGGTCAGCTTCACGCCGATCCGGTCCAGGTGCAGCCGCGCGACCTTCTCGTCGAGCGCCTTGGGCAGGATGTAGACGTCGTTCTCGTAGGCCCCCGCATTGGTCCAGAGCTCGATCTGCGCCAGCACCTGGTTGGTGAAGGACGCGGACATCACGAAGCTGGGGTGCCCCGTGGCGTTGCCGAGGTTCAGGAGCCGCCCTTCGGAGAGGAGGATGATGCGGGAGCCCGAGGGCATCTCGATCATGTCCACCTGCTCCTTGATGGACGTCCACTTGTGGTTGCGCAGGCTCGCGACCTGGATCTCGTTGTCGAAATGGCCGATGTTCCCGACGATCGCCATGTCGCGCATCTGCCGCATGTGCTCGATGCGGATGACGTCCTTGTTGCCCGTCGCGGTGACGAAGATGTCCGCCCGCGCCACCACGTCCTCCAGCAGGACCACCTCGAACCCGTCCATCGCCGCCTGCAGCGCGCAGATCGGGTCGGCTTCCGTCACCATCACCCGCGCGCCCGCGCCCTGGAGCGAGGCGGCCGAGCCCTTGCCCACGTCCCCGTAGCCGCAGACCACCGCGACCTTGCCGGCCATCATCGTGTCGGTGGCCCGGCGGATGCCGTCGACCAGCGATTCCTTGCAGCCGTACTTGTTGTCGAACTTCGACTTGGTGACGCTGTCGTTGACGTTGATCGCGGGGAAGGGCAGCTCGCCCTTGCGCTGGAGCTCGTAGAGGCGGTGCACGCCGGTGGTCGTCTCCTCGGAGACGCCCCTGATCTGATCGCGGACCTTGGTGAACCAGCCCGGGCTCGCGGCCAGGCGCTTGGCGATCTGGGCCTTGATCGCCTCCTCCTCCTCGGATTGCGGCACGGGGATGACCTCCTCGCCCGCCTCGGCGCGCGCGCCCAGGAGGACGTAGAGGGTCGCGTCCCCGCCATCGTCGAGGATCATGTTCGGACCCTCGGGAAACTGGAACGAGCGGTCGAGATAGTCCCAGTGCTCGACCAGGGACTGCCCCTTGATCGCGAAGACCGGCGTGCCGCCCTCCGCGATGGCCGCGGCGGCGTGGTCCTGGGTCGAGAAGACGTTGCACGAGGCCCAGCGCACGTCCGCCCCGAGCGCGGTCAGCGTCTCGATCAGCACCGCGGTCTGGATCGTCATGTGCAGCGAGCCGACGATGCGGGCGCCGGTCAGGGGGCGGGATTCGCCGTACTCCTCGCGCAGGGCCATCAGGCCCGGCATCTCGGTCTCCGCGATGTCGAGCTCGCGGCGGCCGTAGCCGGCGAGCGCGATGTCCTTCACGATGTGGTCGTGCGCCATGGCTCCATCCTCGTCCGGCCGCGGCCGCGCGCCGCGCGCCGTCCGTCTCACGGCGCGGCGCCCTTGGCAATCGAAGGCTCCGCAGCGTCACGCGATATGTCGACAGACGGTTAACGAGTCTTTAACCCACGCGCATCGCATCCCGAAAGGATCTCGCCTTGAACGCATTCACCACGCTCGGCGGGGCTGCCGCCCTCGCCGTCGCGGGCGCCGCCGCGCAGGCCGCCCCCGTCGCCAGCTTCGACCTCTCCGCGGACTTCTTCGCCTCCAACGACGGCGACCTGGCCACCCTGGAGGCCGGAGGCGCCTTCTTCGGCGAGATCCTCGACCCCGTCGCCATCGGCGTGCCGAACGACCTGATCTTCTCGGCCTCCGTCATGGCGACGCTACCCGGAAGCGGCGGTCCGGTCACCCTCGACCTCTTCACGGGCGCCTTCCAGCTGGACGGCATCGTCCTCCTGGACGACGTGGCGGAGTTCGCCGGGGAGATCGGCGACATCGTCGACGACCTCCTGATCGGCGGCGATCCGTTCCTCACCGCCGTGATCGCCTTCCTGGGCGATCTTCTGGCGGACGGGACCGCGACCTTCGACGACGGCATCACCGCGGTCGACGTGGCGATCGACGCCGGGGCGACGGACACCGCCGTGGAGGGCGTGTTCTCCGTCTTCGCGCAGACCGAGACCGCGCTGCTGGAGGCGTTCCTGTTCGATCTCGCCGACATCGAGGGACTGCCGCTCGGCGAGATCGGTGGCACGCTGACGGTCGATCTCGATATCTCGACCGCGGTGATCCCGCTGCCCGCGACGCTGCCCCTGATGGTCGCGGCGCTGGGCGGGATCGCCGTGATCCGCCGCCGCCGCGCCGCCTGAGGGCGCGACGGGCCGCAGGGTCCGCCGCGCCGTTCCCCCGGGGGCGGCGCGGTTGACCGGGACCGGGCCGGCGGCGATAGCGCCGCGATGATCTCCGCCGCCTGCTCCCGCCCCGCCGCGCACCGCACCGCGGTCGTCTTCGCCGCCGACGGGCTCTACGAGCGCTTCGCCCTCCTGGCCGCCGAGCGCCTGCGCGGGCTGCATCCGTCCGGGTTCGACGTCGTGCTGGCCGGGATCGACCCCCCGCGCCCGGTGCCGGCCTCGCTGACGGGGCTGGACGTGCGCCTGGCGCATGTCCGCACGGATGCGCTGTTCGATCCCCTGCGCCTCGATGCCGGGCACAGCGCGGTCATCTACCTGCGCCTCGCCCTGCCCGAGGCGTTCAGGCACGACTACGACCGGATCCTCTATCTCGACAGCGACGTGCTGATCGAGCGCGGGGACTTCGCCGCACTGCTGGCGGCGGACATGCATGGCCACGCCCTCGCCGCCGTGCGCAATCATAGCCAATGGCGCACCCCCGGCCGTCGCAACGCGCAGTTCCGCAGGCTCGGCCTGCCGGCCTCGCCCTACTTCAACTCCGGGGCGCTCCTGATCGACGTCGCGGCCTGGCGGGCGGCGGAGGTGATGGAGCGGTCGGTCGCCTTCGGCGCCGCGCACCGCGGCGACATGATCCGCCACGACCAGAACCTGATGAATGCGGTCCTCCAGGGCGACTGGGCGGAGATGCACCCGGCCTGGAACTGGCAGTACACGCGCGCCTCGGGGTTCTTCGCCGAGATGACGGACCCCGCGGTCCTGCACTTCATCGGGCCAGCGAAGCCGTGGAAGGTCGACGACGGCCGTTTCCCGCTGCGCTATCGGCGCGCCTACGTGGACTTCCTCGCCGCGCACTGGCCCGGCGAGCCGGTGCCCGCCCCTCCGCGCGTGGCCCCGCAGGACGCCCCGCGCGAGATGCGCTGGGCGCTCTGGCGGCACCTCCTCTCATCGGACCGGTTCGCGCGCTACCTGCGCGCCTTCGACGATCCGTCCGCGATCCGCGCGCGGGCGGACATGCCCCTGTGACCGCCCGACGCGCCAGGGCGTGGCAGCGGATGCTGTCGGGGCGGCGGCTCGACCTCCTGGACCCCACCCCGGTGGACATCGAGCCGGGCGACATCGCCCACGGCCTCGCCTTCGTCGCGCGCTGGAACGGGCAGACGCGCGGCGACTGGCCCTATTCGGTCGCCGAGCACTCGCTCCTGGTCGAGGCGCTCTACGCCGGGCCGGACGAGCCGCGCTGGCGGCTGGCGGCCCTGCTGCACGACGCGCCCGAATACGTGATCGGGGACATGATCAGCCCGGTGAAGGCCGCGGTCGGGCCGGGCTACGCCGAGATGGACGCGCGGCTCGCGGCGGCGATCCACCTGCGCTTCGGCCTGCCCGCGATCCTGCCGGCGGCGGTCAAGCGCGCGATCAAGGCGGCCGACAAGGTCTCGGCCTGGATCGAGGCGACGCGGCTGGCGGGCTTCGCCGAGGCCGAGGCCGACCGACTCTTCGGCCGCCCGGCCGCCGGGCACCTGCGCGACCTGGACCCGCGGCCCCCGGCGCGCGCGCGCGCCGATTTCGCCGCCCGCCTGCGCGCCCTGGGCGGCTGACCTCCTCCACCGCCGCGCGCAGCATCCCGGTCTCCTCGGGCGCGCCCCCGCAGCCGACCGGCGGGCGGCGCAGGAGGGTGCGGACGTCCTGCCGGGGCGCGAGGTCGAAGGCGCCCTCAGCCGTCCGGTTCCTTCGCCGTGAGGTCGCCCTCCGCCCGGCCGCCGTGGAGCGCGAGGTCGGCGTTGCCCTTGCCCCAGGCGCGCACCGAGACGGCGCAGCTCGGCAGCCACCTCGATTGCGAAGGTGCCTGCGGCGCCCGGTGCCGCGCCGGGGGACGGACACGAAGCCGGCCAGGGCGCGAGGGCGCCGACGGCCGCGCCGGCCGGATGACCACGCACCCTCGGGCCCGGCGCTGCCAGCGCTGCGGTGCCCCGCCGCCGGGCGCCGACGCGCACGGACGGGGAGAGACCCCCGCAACGGGATCGGCGCCATCGGATCGTCGTCCTGGACGACGGACCTCACCATGACCGACGTCGTGCCGTCACCGTGCCGGAGCCGACCGCGATCGAGACGGCCAGCCGGCTGGCCGCGTCGGGCATCGGGGCGGGATCGATCCCCGCGAGCGAGGACGCGCCGAACGCCGCCGCGAGGCGAGGGTCGCGCCCGCGGCGAGGGCCACGCTCACGCCGCCGGACGTGATCGTGCGGCCGCCCGGATCGGCCAGGGCCGCGAGCGAAGGCGCGATGATCTCGCCGAAGGCGCTGGTGTGGATCGTGCACTCGTGACTGACCGCGACGAGCGGATCGATCCGGGTGACCGCATCGTCTGGGAATGACGTCCGGAGGCCGTTCCCGAACGCCCCGGTGCCGGGGTCCGGCGGATCGGCGGGTCGGAGCCGTTCGATCTCGCTCTCCCCGGTCGGAACGTCGCCGCCCCCGCCCGAGCCGGGCGCTCCGGCGGCGAGGACGCTGGTGCGGGAGCCGGCCGTGTCGAGGATGGCGTCCCGCGCGCCGGCGAGGACGTGGGTCAGGTCGTCCACCGAGCGCGTTCACCGGCACGCCCGGTGCCGTGGATGGGCGCGATGTCGGGATGGTCGACGTTCGCCGACGGGCTCACGCCGTCGTCCGTCGTGCACGCACCGGCGACGTTCACGCCGTTGGAGGAGGGGTCGAACGCGTCGTCGAACCCCGTGCCCGCGACCTCCGTGACCTCCTCCGAGCCGAACGCGCCGAGGTACGAGTACTCGGCTCATGTCGACCGGCGCCAAGGACGCGACGTCGAGCCGCACTTCGTCGAAATGGCCGTCGATGGCGAGGAACGGCGCGGTGGCGGGGCAAGTGGCGTCAGCGGTCGGGGTCACGTCGGTCGCGAGGGCGGCGCAGGGGGCCGTGAGGCAGGTGGCGGCGAGGAGCGCCGCGGCGAGATGGGCCGATCCGTGCATGTCGATGCCCGCCCGGGCGATGCGGGCCCGCCCGCGAGGGGCCGGTTGCGGGATGTCGACCACGTGCCGAAACAGCTCGAGAGCGGGGGCTCCGCTACGTTCCGCCGTCCGCGCGCGCCAGCCAGCGCGCGAGCCCGACCGAACCTTCGACCTCCGCCGCGCGCGTCACCGGTCGGCCCAGCACCCGCGAGCGGATCGCGGTCCAGACGGCGCTGCGCGCGCCTCCGCCGACGGTCGCTATCGCGCGTGGCGCCGGCGCGCCCAATGCCTCCAGCGCGGCGTATCCGGCCGCCTCGACGCGCGCGATCCCCTCGAGCAGCCCGTGCAGATAGGCCGCGTCGTCCGCGGGGCGGGGCTCGATCCGGGGCGCCATCGCGGGGTCCGCCACCGGGAAGCGCTCGCCGGTCCGATTGAGGGGGTAGTAGTCGAGCGGCGAGGGCACCGCCGGGTCGATCCGAGCCGAGAGCGCCTCGAGCGCGTCCCGGCCGAAGAGGCGCTCCAGCACCCCCCCGCCCACGTTGGAGGCGCCGCCCGCGAGCCAGAGATCCCCCAGCCGGTGCGCGTAGACGCCGCGTGCCGCGTCCTCGATCCGCGCGGGCGAGACCAGCTTGATCGCCAACGTGGTGCCGAGCGAGGTGACCGCGTCGCCGGGGGCGTGCGCGCCGGTGGCCATGAACGCGGCCACCGAATTGGTCGTGCCGGCATGGACGCGGCAGCCGGGCGGCAGGCCGAGCGCCTGCGCCCGCGGGCCCGCATGCCCCACCGGCGCCGCGACGGGGACCACGCGGGGCAGGGCCGGGCCGAGCTCGGGATGCGCGCGCAACGCGGCGGGCCAGGCGCGCGCCTCGGGGTCGTAGCCGGTCTTGAGCGCGTTGTTCTCGTCCGACACCCCGAGCGGCGCGCCGAGCCGGTGGCCGATCACGTCCGCCTGATGGGCCAGGTGCGCGGCCCCCGGCCCCGCCCGCAGCGTCCGGAGCGCCCGCGCGGTCGCCGAGGCCGGCGACAGGCCGAGCTCAGCGGCCTCGGCGTCGAATCCCGCGCTGTCGTACATGTAGCCCGGCCCGGCGACGGACCCGTCCGCGCGCAGCGCGACCATGCTTCCGGAGGTCCCGCCCGACGCGATCGCCGCGACCTCCGACATGGGCACCTCGCGGCCGAGGGCGCGCAGGGCCGCCTCGGCCATGTCCCACCAGCGCGCCGCGTCCACGCCGCCCGCGAGGGGGACGGGCCCTCCCTCCACCCGCGCCGTGCCCGCGAGGGCGCCGTCACGGTCCACCGCCGCGCAGCGCACGCCCGAGGTGCCCATGTCGATCCCGACATAGAGGCTCACGACGGGCTCCCCTGCCGCCCGGACGCGAGCTTCTGCCGATAGGTCTCGGCGTCCCATCCCATCAGATCGGCCTCGGCCTCGGCGCCGATGGGGGCGGGCGTCCAGCCGTCCGGAATGCGGGCGAACACGTCCGCGAGGCAGCGCGCCATGGCGCGGGCGGCGGCGTCCGCATTCGCGCGGATCGCGAGGGCGCCGTGGGCGAGGCAGGCCGGCCGCCCCTCCGCCGGCGCGTCCGGAAGACCGGGGCCGAGGAACACGACATGGTCGGGCCAGAAGCTGCCCGCGCCCGGATCACGAGCGCCGAACCCCGACGCCATCCACTCGAAGCCGCTCGGCGGCGCCGCCCCCGGCACGTCCATCGTCCGCGCCGGCAGGGTCAGGCGCGCCTCCGCCTCGGCCAGCAGGTCCGACACCTCCCCCGCGTCGTCGCCTCGCGCGATCAGGCCGTGATTGGCCAGGATCAGCAGGGGCGCGTCCCCGGCGCGGGCCATGATCTCGCGCGTGAGCGGGCGGCCCGGCATCGCGTAGGGGATGACCGCGTGGGCGATCCCCTCCAGCGCGGCGCCCAGCGCGGCCAGACCCTCGGGCGAGGTCGCGTGCGCCAGCGCCCCGACCGAATGGGTGTGCGCGACGCAGCGCCCCTCCAGGGCGGCGTGGAACGTCGTCTCGATCGACGGCCGCAGCCCCACGGGGCCCGCCCCGGCGATCACGGCGGCGCGGCAGGTCCCGTCCCCCGCGCCCTCCGCCTCGGCCTCGGCCGCCGCGCGGTCGACCGCCACGAACACGTCCGCGGTCATCGCGTCCGCCAGGAGCATCCCGCTGGCCTTGATCCACATCGCGCCGCCGGCCTTCCAGGACGTGTTGCCCCCCGCGCCCTGGATCTGGAGCGGGTCCGCCCCGATCCGGGCGGAGAGGGCGCGAAACGCCATCGGCGGCGGCGGCAGGATCACGCCGCGCCCGCCAGGGCGCGGATCGCGTAGGTGGGCATCGGCGCGCCCTCCGCCTCCATCAGGGCGGGCACGCGCGCGGGGTCCCCGGCCAGCCGCGCGGCGTGCAGCCCCCCCATCACGAGGCAGGTCGCCCAGCCGGCCCCGGCGCCCCCGGCGATGTCGTGCTCGGGCGAATCGCCGACCATCAGGAGGCGGTCCGAGCCCAGCGCGCGGGCCGCCGCCTCGAAGATCGCGCGGTGCGGCTTGCCGTACCACAGGACCTCGCCCCCCGCCGCCGCATGGGCATGGGCCAGCGCGCCGGGCGAGACCGCCGTGCCCCCGCCCGCCCGCGGCGAGGCGCGGTCCGGGTTCGAGCAGATGACCGGCAGCCCGGCCATCCGCGCGCCGAGCGCCTCGGCCCCCGCCGCGTCCGTCCCTTCGGGCAGGCCCATCAGGAGCACCGCCTCGGCCGCCTCCGGCCCGTCCACCAGCGTCACGTCCAGACCGTCCGCGAAGGCGAACGCGTCCCCTGCCGCCCCCTCGACCGGCCAGAGCCGCCGATAGGGCACGGCGCCGCGCGCCAGGTCCGCGCGCAGCGCCTCGCCGGAGGTCGTCACCGCCTCGAACAGGCCGGGCGGAAATCCCATCCGCTCGATCCGCGCGGCGTTGTAGGCCGCGCGCTTGCCGGAGTTCGACAGCACCGCCAGCCGGTGCCCCGCCTCCCGCAGCGCCATGAGCGCGGCCACCGCGCCAGGGTACGGCCGCGCGCCGTCGTGCAGGACGCCGTACTGGTCGAGGACGATGGCGTCGAAGCGCCCGGCGATGGCGGCGAGGTCGTCGATCCGCTGCACTGCATCTCCCCCAAACGCGCATGCCGCCTCGGACGTGATCCGGGGCGCCGTGGTCATCGGTCCGCCTTCGCCCTGCGGGGCGCCGGACGTGGTCCGGTGCGGCGGACGCCTAGTCGGGCGTCGGCGGCACGAGCCCCGCGACGTGGGCGTCCGCCTCCTCCTGCGTCATCGCCGGGGCGGCCTTGTGCGCGGCGCCTGCCGGCATGTCGCCGAAGTAGAACCTGTAGCCCGGGATCGGCTGGCGCCGCCGGCGGATGGGCATCCCCTCGTAGGGGAACACGTCCGAGCGCTCGTTCGCCACCTTGTCGTGGCACGCGAGGACGTAGTCCGCCCGCTTGTCCAGCTCCTCGACCGAGCGCCAGCCGGCGACCGAGTCGACGAAGCGCGCCGGGACCCAGTGGCGCCAGCCCTCGTCCGGGTTGGGCTCGAGGTTGCGCTCCTGGAAGATCGCGTCGCCGGCGATCACGATGTCCCCGGCCGAGGTCGCCACCGTCACCGCCATGTGCCCGACCGAATGGCCCGGCGTGTGGAACATGGTGATGCCGGGCAGGACCTCGCACTCGTCCTCCACCGCCTCGAAGGCGCAGCCGGCATAGGCGGGCTCGATGTCCAGCACGCCGCTCTCGTAGGTGCGGTAGTAGAGGGGCAGGGGGTTGTAGGCCATCGCGATCTCGGCCGCGGGGGCGATGTAGCGGGCGTTGGGAAACATCTTCATGTTCTGCACGTGGTCCCAGTGCAGGTGGGTGAAGACGATCGCGTCGATCTCGTCGGGATGCACGCCCAGCTTCTGCTCCAGGTGCTCGTGAACCTGCAGGCAGCCGCGCTTGTCGCACTTGTGGTGGTACTTCGTCGCGCGCGCCTCGTCGCACAGCCCCGTGTCGATGAGGATCTTGTGCTCGCCCGTGTCGACATAGTGGCAGAAGACGGGGTTCCAGATCTTCTTCCCGGCCGGTCCCTTCCAGAAGATGTAGGTGCCGAGGTCGGCCTCCAGCCAGCCGGTGTTGATCGGGTATATCCTGGTCTGCTGAACGCCCATGCCGGGGTCTCCTGGGTGTGGATGCTGTCGGCCCTCTTTGTGCACAACGAGGCGCCTGTGTCCACCTGGGCCCGGTCAGTTGACGGCCAGCACCTTGAGGTAGCTCTCCGTCAGGTGCGCGCGCATGCCTTCGTAGGCATCGCCCGCGTCCCCGTCGAGGATCGCGGCCAGCAGCGCCTCGTGGCTCCGGGCGGACGCGATCAGGTCCTCGGGACCTGCGAACTTCTTGGCCCGGAACGGCCCCGTCCGGCGGCGGAAGTCGACCGCGAGACCCTGGACGTAGGGGTTCTGCGTGGCGGCGTAGATCTCGAAATGGAACGCCTCGTTGGCGCGCAGGTAGGCGGGCATGTCCCCCGCCTGCGCGGCGGCGGCGCAGGCGGCCTGCGCGGACTGGAGGCGCGCGCGGCCCATCAGGGTAAGGCGCTGCGCGGCCAGGCGGGCGCACACGGCCTCGATCTCCTGCATGGCCTCGAACATCTGGGCCAGCTCCTCGCGGGTCAGGGTGGCGACCCGCAGGCCGCGCCCGCCGATGCCCGTGGCCACCCCGGCCGCGACCAGCCGCCCCAATGCCTCGCGCACCGGGGTGCGCGACGTGCCGAAGCGAGCGGCCAGACGCGTCTCGTCCAGCCGCTCGCCGGGCGCGATGGCCCCGATCGCGACGTCGTCCAGCAGGGCGGCCTCGATCCGCGCCGCCGCAGGGGGCCGTGGCCCCGCCGCCTCCCGCGCTCCCGCATTGCGTCCCATGGCGCCTCCCTAACGGCACGCTAGCACCCATCCGGCCCGCTTGGCGACCCCCGCCCCGGCGCCGTGCATCCCCCCGCTTGCGTTTGCATGCAGAACGCGCGACCTTCCGCCGGAGCGAACGAGGAGCGTCCCACGCCGATGCCGGTCATCGAACTGCAGAGCCTGCGCAAGGACTACGGCACCACGACGGTGATCGAGGACCTGAACCTGCGGATGGAGGACGGCGAGTTCACCGTCTTCGTCGGCCCGTCGGGCTGCGGCAAGTCGACGACCCTGCGCATGATCGCGGGCCTCGAGGACGTGACCGGGGGCGAGATCCTGATGGACGGGCGCGACGTCGCGCAGCTCGACCCCAAGGAGCGCGACCTGGCGATGGTGTTCCAGGATTACGCGCTCTACCCGCATATGAACGTCGGGCGGAACATGTCCTTCGCGCTGCGCCTCGCGCGCATGGACAAGGCCGAGATCGACCGCCGGGTGAACGCCGTCGCCGGGACGCTGGGACTGACGCCCTACCTGTCGCGCAAGCCGGCCGAGCTCTCTGGCGGGCAGCGCCAGCGCGTCGCGATGGGCCGGGCCCTGGTGCGCGACGCGGGCACCTTCCTGTTCGACGAGCCGCTCTCGAACCTCGACGCGAAGCTGCGCGGGGAGATGCGCGCCGAGCTCGCGCTGATGAGCCAGCGCGTCGACAAGAACATGGTCTACGTCACCCACGACCAGATCGAGGCGATGACGCTGGGCGACCGGATCGTGGTGATGCGCGCGGGCAAGATCATGCAGCACGGCACCCCCGAGGAGCTGTTCCGCAGCCCGGCCAACCTCTTCGTCGCGAGCTTCATCGGCTCGCCGCCGATGAACTTCGTGCCCGGCGAGCTGGTGGAGGAGGCCGGCCGCCTGCACGTGCGCGGGGACGGCTTCGACGTGCCGCTGCCCGCCGCGCGCGCCGCGCTGGGCGGCGGGCGGCGGGTGACCGTGGGGATCCGGCCGTCGGGCTTCACGCTCCTGCAGGGCGAGGACGCGCCGGGCGCGATCGACCTGCCGGTGATCCTGTCCGAATACGTCGGCGCGCAGTCGGTCCTGATGACCGATCTCGGCGCCGCCCGCATCGCCATCGAGGCGCAGACCGCCCGGCCGATCAAGGTCGGCGAGACGGTCCGCGTGGCCATCGACCCGGATCAGGTCCATCTGTTCGATCCGGACACGGAGGCGGCCCTCTGACGGGACGCCCACGGAAGGCGGCCCCCCGGGGGGCCCATCGCCGAGGCGGCCCCGCAGAGGGGCGGCCGAACGGGGGGCCCGGCGGGCCGCCCGCACGCAAGGAGCCGCAGCGCTCCGTCCAAGGGAGGATGACATGAAGCATACGATCACGATCTGGTCCGCGACCGTCGCCGTCACCGCGACGATGACGGCGTCGATCACGGGCGCCGCCTGGGCGCAGGACGTCGCCGCGCCGTACCAGCCCTATGCCGGCACGACGCTGGTGATGATGGTGCCCGCGCACCCGCACTACAACGCGATGCGCGAGGTGATCCCCCAGTTCACGGAGGAGACCGGCATCCAGGTCGAGATCGACCAGCTGGAATACCTGCGCATGCGCGAGGCGCAGACCCTGGAGCTGACCAAGGACGAGGGCGATTACGACCTCATCTCCTACGTCGTGTTCTCGAAGGCCGACTACATCTTCGCCGACCAGCTCGAGAACCTGGCGAAGTACTTCATGAACCCGGCGCTGGCCGATCCCAACTACGACGCGGACGATCTGATCGACGGCTACGTGCAGAACATCGGCGTCGCCGGCGGCACCAAGGGCTATCTGCCCGGCAAGACCGGCTCCCTCTACGGCCTGCCCTACGGCTCGGAGACCTCGGTGCTCGGCTATCGCACCGACATCTTCGAGAAGCACGGGCTCGAGGTGCCGACCACCTACGAGGAGATGCTGGACCTCGCCTGCCGCATTCCCGAGCTGGAGCCGGGCATGGGCGGCCTCGCCTCGCGCGCGGCCTCCGGCCAGCAGGCCAGCCATGCGTTCCTCCTGCACCTCGCCCCGCTGGGCGGGCGCATCTTCGACGAGAACTGGCAGCCCATCGTCAACAACGAGGCCGGCGTCGAGGCGGCGACCGCGCTGAAGACGATCGTGGACTGCGGCATCGAGGGCTCGCTCGCCTTCGGCCCGTCGGAGGCGGCCGCCGCGTTCGCGCAGGGACGGTACGGCATGTTCCTCGACTCCATCGCGTTCGCGGCGGGCTTCGAGGACGAGGCCAACTCCACCGTCGTGGGCAATGTCGGCTGGGCGCCCCATCCCGAGGGCGTGCGCCGCGGCAGCCAGACCGGCGGCTTCGGCATCGCGATCCCGCAGAACGCCCAGAACAAGGAGGCCGCGTTCCTGCTCGCGCAGTGGCTGACCTCCAAGAAGGGCGACCTCGCGGTGGCGATGGCGGGCGGCAACCCCTCGCGCTTCTCGACCTACCAGAACGAGGAGCTGAACGCGAAGTACCCCTACTCGGCCACGTTCGGCGAGGCGCTCGAGTTCGCCGACCCCGACTGGCGCCCGATCATCCCCACCTGGGGCAAGATCAACAACGACCTGGGCACGACGATGAACCAGGTCCTGACCGAGGGGCTGGACATCCAGACCGCCATGGACGGCATCGCCGAGCGCGCGCGCGAGACGATGGACGAGGCCGGCTACTACACCTGGCAGCAGGCCGAGTGATCGCCGCCTGAAACCCCGCGCGCGGGCCGGGGGGGCGACCCCCGGCCCGCGCGCCCCACCGACGGAGCCCGCGCCCCCGATGTCGAGATCGATCGCCAACCGGGCCACGCCCTACCTCTTCCTCGCGCCGGCGGGGATCGTGCTCGTCGGCGCGCTGCTCTACCCGATCGGCTACATGATCTGGGCGAGCTTCCTGAAGTGGAACCCGAGCCAGCGCATCGGCGAGGCGGAGTTCGTCGGGCTGGACAACTACCTCGGCCTGCTGACCGACCCGTTCTTCCGCGAGAGCTTCTGGGTCACGATCAAGTTCGCCGCCATCGTCGTCAGCCTCGAGATGGTGCTTGGCGTCGGACTGGCGCTGCTGCTGGACCGCAAGCTGCGCGGGATGTCGGTGCTGCGGACCCTCTTCATCCTGCCGATGATGATCGCGCCGATCGTGGTCGGCCTGATGTGGCGCTACATGTACGATTCGCAGGTCGGCATCTTCAACCGCGCGCTGGACGCGATGGGCTTCGACAAGATCCCGTTCCTGAGCGACGGCGGCTGGGCGTTCTTCTCGGTCGTGGTCGCGGACGTGTGGCAGTGGACGCCGTTCATCTTCATCCTGGCGCTGGCGGCGCTGCAGTCGCTGCCGCGCTCGGCGCTGGAGGCGGCGCGGATCGACGGCGCGACGGGCTGGCAACAGGTCTGGCACATCAAGCTGCCGCTCATGATGCCGGTGCTGATCGTGACCTTCCTCCTTCGGCTCATCGACGCCTTCAAGGTGCTGGAGGTCATCCTGGTGATGACCAATGGCGGGCCCGGCATCTCGACCGAGATCCTGTCCCTTCGCATCAGCCGCACCGCGTCGGAGTTCCGCGAGCTGGGCACGGCGGCGGCGATGTCGAACTACCTGCTGATCCTGCTCCTCGTGATCACGCTGGGCATGTACCTCTACAACAAGGCGCAGGAGCTGCGCTCGGCGCGCCTGCGCATCGCCGCCGAGGGGGAGAGCTGATGGCGATCGCGGGCGAACGGCGGGCGAGCCCCGCATTCTACGCGCTGCTCACGGTCCTGGTCCTCATGGCGATCGGGCCGATCGTGCTGATGCTTTCGACGTCGCTGAAGCTCAACGTCGACATCCTGTCGGGGACCGGGGGCCTGCTCTTCGTGCCGACGATCCAGAACTACGAGACAGCGCTGTGCGGGATGCTCCCCTACGAACCCGAGCACCTGCGCTTCTGCGACGAGACGTTCGGGCGGGCGCTGGTGAATTCGCTCATCATCTCCATCGTCTCCACCGCGCTGACGCTGGTGATCGGGTGCATGGCCGCCTACGCGATCGTGCGCTTCCGCTTCATGGGGCGGGACGCGGTGTCGCTCACCACGCTGATGATGCGCATGGTGCCGCCGGCGGTGCTCCTGGTGCCGGTGTTCGGCATCTGGACGTTCCAGTTCGGGATCGACGGCACCCGCGCGGGGATCGTCCTGATCTACGTGGCGATGAACCTGCCCTTCGTGATCTGGATCCTGCAGTCGTTCATCGTGCAGGTGCCGATCCAGCTCGAGGAGGCGGCGCGCATGGACGGGGCGGGGCCGTTCCAGGTGTTCTTCCTCGTCGTGCTGCCGCTCATCAAGCCGGGGCTGGCCGCGGCCGCGATCTTCACCTTCCGCATCGCGTGGAACGAGTTCCTCCTGGCCAACGCGATCGCCGATCGGGGCACCCGCACCGTGCCGGTCACGATCGTCAACTCCCTGACCGAGTTCAACATCGACTGGGGCGTGATCATGGCGACGGGCATGCTGCTCGCGATCCCGCCGGTGATCTTCACGCTGCTGGCCAGCCGTCAGATCATCACCGGGATGACCGCAGGGGCGGTCAAGGGGTGAGCGTCCTCCTGCTCGCGACCTACGACACCAAGGGCGAGGAGGCGGCCTATCTCATGGGCGCGCTCCAGGCGGGGGGCGTGCCGGCGGAGCGCTGCGACATCTCCCTCCATTCGGACGGAGCGGTCTGGGACCCCGCGGCCAAGCTCGCCGGGATGGACGCCGCAGCCGCCCGCGCGATCGAGCAGATCGCGTATTCGCCCCAGCAGGGCAGGCGCATGGTCTGCGCCATCGGCGGCGGCACGGGCGGGCAGATCGCGCTCAACGTGCTGCGGTCGCTGCCCATCGAGATGCCGAAGGTCATGGTCTCCACCCTGCCCTTCGATCCGCGCTACGCGCTGGCGGACAACGCCATCGTCCTGGTGCCGACGATGGCGGACCTCACCGGCCTCAACGCCACGACCCGGCAGGCGCTCGACCGCGCGGCGGCGATCGTCGGCGGGCTCTACCACGCGACCCTGCCCGAGGGCCGCGTCGCGGTGCGCCCCTCGATCGGGGTGACGGCGCTGGGCATAACCGCGCCGGGGATCGACGCCCTGCACAAGAGCCTTCAGCGGCAGGGCCACGAGGTCACCGTGTTCCATGCCAACGGGTTCGGCGGCGCCGCCTTCGCGCGCTGGTGCGCGGCGGGCGCCTTCCGCGCGGTGATCGACTACACGCCCCACGAGCTGACCCGCCTCAACATCGCCGGCGCCCATGTCCAGATGCCCGAGCGGTTCACCGTCTATGGCGGGCTGCCGCGGGTGATCCTGCCGGGCGGGGCCAACGTGATCGCGATGGGCGAGGCGCGCCTGATGCCGGACGCCTACCTCGCGCGGCCGCACTATTCGCACTCGCCCCTCTTCACCCATGTCCAGTGCACCGAGGAGGAGATGGCCCGCATCGCCGGCATCCTGGCGGACTCCGCTCCTCAAGGGAAGCGGGCCGGCCGAGGTGCTGCTGCCGATGGAGGGCTTCTCGACCGAGGACCGGACGGGATGCGCCATAGACGGGCCGGCGCAGCGCGAGGCCTTCGCCGAGGTGATGGAGGACCGGCTGCGCGACGCGATGCCGGTGCGGCGCCTGCCCTGGCACGTGAACGACCGGGAGACCGCCGCGGCGGCCGCCGACGCGCTGCGCGCGCTGATCGCACGGGCGAAGGCCCCCAAGGAGGACGCATGAGCGACCGCGAGCTGAATCCCAACGACGTCGAGGCGAAGAAGGATGCGCTGATCTCCTGCGCGCGGCGCTGCTTCGACAGCGGGCTGCAGACGAACGCCGGGGGCAACCTGTCGGTGCGGCTCTCGGCCTCGGATGCGATCGTCATCAAGCCCTCGGGCATCGGCTTCGCCGAGTGCACGCGCGACAACCTGCAGGTCGTGTGGCTCGACGGGACGATCGAGCCCTCGGCCCTGAAGCCGTCCAAGGACATGGACTTCCATCTCGACCTCTACCGCATCCGGCCCGACATCAATGCAATCGTGCATTGCCACTCGCCCTGGGCCACCGGCTGGGCGAGCGCGGGGATGGAGATCCCCTGCCTCACCGTGCAGACGATCGAGAAGATCGGGCGCATGCCGCTGATCCCCCTCTCGGCGAACGGCGGCCCGCAGACGGAGGTGGAGATCTCGCCGGTGTTCCGCGACCCCTCGGTCCGCGCGGCCTGCCTCGCCAACCACGGCACGATCGGGGTCGGCGCGACGCTGACCAAGGCGCTGCATCTCGCGGAGATCATCGAGGAGACCGCGCACATCGCATTCGTGCGCAACATGCTGATGGGCAGCGTCGGGGCGGACGCCAAGCCCATGCCGACCTATGGCACCGCCGCGGACGCTCGGGCGGCCTCGGGCGCCTAGCCCTCCGCGAGAGCCAACACGGCGTCCCATTCCGCGTCCGTCACCGGCGCGACCGACAGCCGCGAGAGCCGCACGAGCGCCATGTCCGCGCAGGCCGGATCGGCCTTGATCGCGGCCAGCGTGACGGGGCGGGGCATGGGGCGCACGGCCCGGATGTGGACGCACTCCCAGGTGCCGGTCTCGTCGGTGCTGTCGGGATGGGCGGCGGCGCAGACCTCCACGATGCCGACCACGGCGCGCTCGGTCTGCGAATGGTAGAAGAAGCCGAGATCGCCGACCGACATCTCGCGCATGTTGTTGCGGGCCGCGTAGTTGCGCACCCCGTCCCATTCCTCGCCCGCCGTGCCGCGCGCCACCTGGTCCTCCCAGGACCAGGTGGCGGGTTCGGACTTGAAGAGCCAGCGTCTCATGCATCCTCCGATCGGAGCGGGCGGGCCAGCAGGCCCGCGGCGATGGCGGCGGGGTCGCCCCCGTCCAGGAGCGCCACCGTCGCCGCCGCGACGGGCATGTCCACCCCGTGCCTCGCCGCGAGGGGCAGGACGGCGCGCGCGGTGGCCGCGCCTTCGGTGGTGACCGCCGCGTCCCACGCCGCGCCGCGTCCCAGCGCGAGGCCGAGCCGCAGGTTCCGGCTCATCTGCGAATGGCAGGTCAGCGCCAGATCGCCCAGGCCCGAAAGGCCCGCCAGCGTCTCGGGCCGCGCGCCAAGGGCGATGGCGAGGCGCGTCGCCTCGGCATGGCCGCGTGTCATCAGGGCGGCGCGCGCGCTCTCGCCCAGCCCCGCGCCGATGGCCGCACCGCAGGCGATGGCGGTCACGTTCTTGAGCGCGCCGCCGATCTCCGCGCCGGTCACGTCCGACGTGAGGTAGAGGCGCAGCGCGTCGGTGGAGAGGGCGGCCTGGAGCCGCGCGCCGCCGTGCCGGACGGCGAGGGTCAGCGCGGTCGGCAGGCCGGCGGCGATGTCGGCGGCGAAGGACGGCCCCGTGAGGATGGCGACCCGCGCGTCCGGCACGCGCCGCGCGATGAGGGCCGAGGCCCCCTCGCCCGTGGTCATCTCGATGCCCTTGCAGCAGGCGACGAGCGTCCGCCCGGCCAGCGCGGCGGCCTGCGCCTCCAGCACCTCGCCCAGGCGCTGCATGGGCACGGCCAGGAGGATCACGGGCGCCTCCCCGGGATCGGGGTCGGCGGTGGGGAAGACCCCTACGGGCAGGGCCGCGTCCAGCCTGGGCACGTGCCGGTCTGCGGCGGCGCGGGCCATGGCGTCCGCGTCCCGGCCCCAGAGATCGACGCGCCGTCCGGCATGCGCGAGGGCGATCGCGAGGGCCGCGCCGAAGGCCCCGGCGCCGATGACGCGCACCTGCGCGCTCACGCCTTCGCCCCGCGCTTTCCGGAGCCGAGCATCGGGGCGGCCTCCCCGTCCAGCGGCCAGCGAGGGCGGGCGGGTAGGTCCATCCCGTCCGCGGGCCGACCCGCCGCGATCCCCTCGATCGCGGCCCAGGCGATCATCGCGGCGTTGTCGGTGCACAGCGCGAGCGGGGGCGCGGCGAAGCGGGCCCCGCGGGCCTCCGCCAGCGCCCGCAGCGCCGCGCGGATCGGGCCGTTCGCCGCGACGCCGCCGGCGACGGCGAAGGCGGGCGCGCCCGGCGCCTCGGCGAGATAGGCGTCCAGCGCCCGCGCCGACTTCGCGACCAGCACGTCCACCATCGCCACCTGGAAGCCGGCGCAGAGATCCGCCCGCGCCCGCGCCGGCAGCGCCCCGTCCACCAGCGCCGCGTCCCGCGCGCGAAGCACGGCCGTCTTGAGGCCCGAGAAGCTCATGTCGCAGCCCGGCCGGTCGAGGAGCGGACGCGGCAAGGCCACGGCGCCAGGCTCGCCGCGAGCGGCCTCGGCTTCGACCGCGGGACCGCCGGGCTGGGGCAGGCCGAGGAGACGCGCGACCTTGTCGAACGCCTCGCCCGGCGCGTCGTCGATCGTGCCGCCAAGGCGCGCGTACGCCCCCGCGCCGCGCACGATCAGGAACTGGCAATGCCCGCCCGAGACCAGGAGCATCAGGTAGGGGAAGGCGAGCCCGTCCGTCAGCCGCGGGGTGAGGGCATGGCCCGCCAGGTGGTTGACCCCATGAAGCGGCAGGCCGGCGCCAGCCGCCAGACCCTTGGCGAACATCACGCCCGAGAGCACGCCGCCGATCAGGCCCGGACCGGCCGTCACCGCGATGCCGTCGATGTCGCGCAAGGACAGTCCCGCCGCGTCCAGCGCGGCCAGCGCGACGCCGTCCAGGCGCACGGCATGGGCGCGGGCCGCGATCTCGGGCACCACGCCGCCGTGGCCGGCATGGAGCGCGTCCTGCCCGCGCACCACGTTCGACAGGATCGCGGGCCGCCCGTCCGCGCCCCGGCGCACGACCGCGGCGGCGGTGTCGTCGCAGCTCGACTCGATCCCGAGGAGGGTGATCGCCTTTTCCGCCATCGCCCCGGCGGCTAGCATCGCTCCGTGCCCTCGACAACGCGCGATCCCCCGGTCCTCCTGCTCACCCGCCCGGCGGCGGACGCGGGGCGCTTCGCGCAGGAGGTCCGCGCGCGGGTGGGCGGGTGGCGGCTCGTGATCTCGCCGCTGATCGAGATCGTGCCGCTCGAGGGGGCTCTGCCCTGGGGGACCGTGCCGGTCCTCACCTCGGCCCACGCGGTGCCGTTCGCCGGGCCGGGGGGCGGGGCGCGGGCCTGGTGCGTGGGGCCGCGCACCGCCGCGGCGGCGCGGGCCGCGGGCTGGGACGCCGTCGACGGGGGCGGGGACGCGGACGCGCTGGTCGCGGCGATCCTGGCGAGCGGCGAGGACGGCCCGTTCGTGCATCTGCGCGGTGCGCATGCCCGCGGCGGCGTCGCGGCACGCCTGGCCGCGGCGGGGCGCGCGGCGGACGAGCGCACCGTCTACGATCAGCGCGCGATGCCCCTGAACGCCGCGGCGATGGCGGCGCTGGCAGGTCCCGATCCGGTCGTGGTGCCGCTCTTCTCGCCGCGCACGGCGACCCTCTTCGTGGCCCGGGCGGGGAACCCGGCGGGGCTGCCGCGCGTCGTGGCGATGAGCGCGGCCGTCGCGCAGGCGGCCGCGCGCTTCGCGCCCGCGACCCTCGCGGAGCGGCCCACGAGCGCGGCGATGGCGGATGCAGTGGCCCGGTGCCTCGCCATCGACGCCTTGCCATCGACGGGGGCAGGCCGCAGGCTAGGTGAGGGCGCGCCCGCCAAGGGGGCGGGGGCTAGGGCGGAGAAGGAAGTCTCGATGGCGCGCAAGGGATCAGGGCGAACGACCTCCGATGCGCCGCGCCCGCGGGGCGATGACGATGCCATTCCGATCGAGGACGCCGAGATCGTGGGCGAGGCCCCCCCGGCCGAGGACGCCGGGTCGCAGGAGGTCCAGGGGGCCGACGAGCCCGCCAGCTCGGAGATCGTGCCCGCGTCTTCCGTCGACCTGGTCCCGCCGCCCGGCGAGACGCCCCCGACGGAGCCGCCCGAGCCCACAGCCGCCGACGCACCGGACGTGATCGAGGTGCCTCCCGCGGATGTCGAGACGGCACGCCCCGAAGATGCCTACGACGCCGTCCCCGACGAGGGAACGTCGTCGATCCCGCCCGTCGGCGCGGGTGTCTCTCGCGACCGCGGAGCCGAGCCGGTGGAGGAGCCCGCGGCCGTGCGCCCTGCCCCCGAGCCGGCGCGCAGTGGCGGCCTGGGCGGGATGGTCCTGGGCGGTTTCATAGCGGGGGCGCTCGGCTTCGCGCTCGCCTGGTTCCTCGGGCAGGGTCCCCAGGAGGCGGCGCGCACCGAGACCGAGGCGCTTTCGGCGCGGCTCGCGGCGTTGGAGGAGCGGGCCGGGCCGGACATCGCCCCGATCGAGGCCCGCGTGGCGGAGCTGGAAGGCGCGATCCCCGACACCGCGCCGCTGGACGCCCGGATCGCGGAGATCGAGGGCGCCCTAGGCGACGTCGCGGACACCGCCACCCTCGAGGCCGTGGGCGGCCGGCTCTCGGCGCTGGAGGCCGGCCTCGCGGGTCTTGCCGATGCCGAGCCCCCGGCGCCGCAGGCGCCCGCGGCCACCGCCGAGGCGGTCGGCGCGGTCGAGGCGGTGACCGGCGAGAACGCGGACCGCCTCGCTGCCCTGGAAGACAGCGTCTCGGCCCTGTCCGACGTGCCGGGCGCGCTCGAAGGACTGCGCGCGGACCTGGACGCGCTGGGCGCCGAGCAGTCAGGGGCGGTCGAGGCCCTGCGCGCGGAGATCGAGTCCGTGCGCGCCGCGGTCCAGGACCGGCAGGAGGCCGTCGAAGCCGAGCGCCTGGCCCTCGAGGCCGCCGCCGAGGAGGAGGCCCGCAGCCTGCGCGCCGAGGCCGCGATCACCCGGATCGGCGCGGCGATCGACACCGGGGCGCCGCTCGCCGAGCCGCTCGCGTCCTGGCAGGAGGCGACTGGGCGCACGGTGCCCGCTCCCCTGGCCGAGAACGCCGAGGAGGGCGTGCCCTCTCTCGCCGCTCTGCAATCCGCGTTCGGACCGGCCGCGCGCGCCGCCATCGCGGCCGCGCCCGCCGCGCCCGGACCGGCCGGTTTCTTGCGCGCGCAGGTCGGCCTGCGCAGCTTGTCGGAGCGCGAGGGCGACGACGCCGACGCGGTTCTGTCGCGCGCGCAGGCCCGGCTGGACGCGGGCGAGCTCGCCGCCGCCGTGGAGGCGGCGGGCGTCCTGGATGGCGCGCCGGCGCAGGCCATGGCCGACTGGCTGGAGCGCGCACGCACGCGCCTCGCCGCGATAGATGCCGCGGAGGGCCTTGCCGCCCCCGCGTCCACCGAAGGATAAGCCGACATGCTCTGGTCCCTCCTGAAGATCCTGATCTTCGTCGCCATCGTCGCCGGGCTCGCCCTGCTCGCGGGCTACCTCTCGGAGGCGGACGGGGGCTTGCGCGTCGCCTTCGCGGGATACGAGTTGAACCTCGGACCGCTCCAGGCGGCGATCGGTCTGGCGCTCCTGCTGCTGGCCCTGTGGGTCCTGCTCAAGCTCGTCGGGCTGCTGGTCGCGTTCATCCGCTTCCTGAACGGCGACGAGACGGCCATGTCGCGCTATTTCGACCGCTCGCGCGAGCGCAAGGGGTTCGAGGCGCTGGGCGACGGGATGATGGCGCTCGCCTCCGGCGAGGGGCGCGAGGCGCTGGCCAAGGCGCGGCGCGCCGACCGCTATCTCAACCGGCCCGAGCTGACCGGCCTTCTGACCGCGCAGGCGGCCGAGATGTCGGGCGACCGCCGCCGCGCCGAGGAGGCGTACAAGGCCCTCATCGTCAACGACCGCACGCGCTTCGTCGGCATCCGCGGCGTGATGAAGCAGCGTTTGGCCGACGGCGACACCGAGACCGCGATGGAGCTCGCCAAGCGGGCCTTCGCCCTTCGCCCGCGCCATGAAGAGGTGCAGGACACGCTCCTGACGCTGCAGACCCGCAAGGGCGACTGGCACGCCGCGCGCGGCACGCTCGAGGCCAAGCTGAAGCACGGCACCATGCCGCGCGACGTCTACCGTCGGCGCGACGCCGTCCTGGCGCTCTCGGAGGCGGGCGACGTGATCGCCGAGGATGCCAGCGTCGAGGCGCGGGAGGCCGCCATCGAGGCCAACCGCCTGTCGCCGGACCTGGTGCCTGCGGCGGTAATGGCCGCGCGCGCGTACATCGCGCAGGGCAAGCCGAAATACGCGGCCCGCGTGCTTCGCGCCGCCTGGGACGCGCGCCCGCATCCCGATCTGGCGGCCGCCTTCGCCGCGATCGAGCCGAACGAGACGCCCGCCGCCCGACTCAAGCGGTTCGAGGTGCTGACACGTCCGAATCCGGACGCCCCCGAGACGCGGATGCTTCGGGCCGAGCTCCTGATCGCGGCGGAGGACTTCCCCGGCGCCCGCCGCGCCATGGGCGACCTGGCGGAGTCGCATCCGACGGCGCGGGCCGCGACGCTCATGGCCGCGATCGAGAAAGGCGAGGGCGCAGACGACGCGATCGTGCGGGCCTGGCTCGCCCGCGCCGTGACGGCGCCCCGCGGCCCGCAATGGGTCTGCGACAACTGCCACACGGTGCACGGCGACTGGCGGCCCGTGTGCGAGAACTGCGCGGCCTTCGACACGCTGGAATGGACCGAACCCCCTGCGTCCTCCGCCGAGGGGCCGGCGGCGGGGATGCTGCCGATGATCGTCGGCACCCCCGCGAGCCTGCCTGCCGCGGAGGCGGGCGAGGCCGAGGTGCTGCTGGAGCCCTCCGGTGCCGACGCGTCGCCTACCGGGGGCCGGCGCACCGAGGGGCCGCTCGACGTGGGCGGCCCGCCGGCCGCGGTCGGCACGCCGCCGCCGGTCGAGCCCGCGAACCCCGCCCCAGGCGCCGCGCGGCGTCCTTGAACCGGGGCCGGGCGGAAGGGCTTTCGCCCCTGCCTGCGATGCGCTAAGGCCCCGCCGGGGCCGCTGTAGCTCAGCTGGTAGAGCACGTCATTCGTAATGATGGGGTCGGGGGTTCGAGTCCCTTCAGCGGCACCATTCCTCCTGGAGGGATGCACCATGTGGGCGAGGAGGCTTTCTCTCGTCCCTTGACCGTCGATCAAGGGGCGAAGACGGCGTCGCTGATCTGCGGGGATGCTTCCATCGATCCGTTGCCCACGTCGGTCGCAGTTCAGCATGCGAAGGGTCGAGCACCGGGTCCGGGGCCAGGCACTCCTTCGTTTGAAGCTGACTTGCGGGAAGTGCGTCGGCGGACGCGGTTCGCTTCAAGATCGGTCGTGAGTAGTGGATCAGGACGTCCAAGTCCTGGCGACGTTCAATCGCTGAACTCAGTGCCTCGTCATGCGTCAATCCGCCGACGTCCGCCCTGCTCCCCGGTTTGTCCTCGTTCAGAAGTTGGTTCTGTTCGTGGCTTGGTCCTTTGCCGACCGGTTGAGGAACTCCCGCGGGGTGAGGCCGTCGAGGCTCGTATGCGGGCGGTGATGGTCGGACTCGTCGCGCCATTCCGCCCGATCAAGTGGCGGGCATGGCGCAGGCTGGTGAGCAGGTGCTCGTCGAGGCAGTCGTCCCGCAGGCGGCCGTCGAAGCTCTCGACGAAGCCATTTTGCATGGGCTTGCCCGGTGCGATGTCGTGCCATTCGACCTGCCGGCCCTGCTGCCAAGTCAGGTCGGCGTTTGAGGTCAGCTCCGTGCCGTTGTCACGGACCACCATGCAGGGGTAGCCCCGCAGATCGGCGATCCGGTCAAGTTCCCGGGCCACACGATGGCCCGAGATCGACGTATCGACGATGGCGCCCAGGCACTCCCGGCCGAAGGCGTCGATGATGCACGACACCCGGAAACGGCGGCCCCAGGCCAGGCAGTCGAACATTAAGTCGAGCGACTAGCGCTGGTTTGGCCTCTGCGGACCGCCATGGGTGCGTGGGTCCCGAGTGCCCGCTTGCGGCCGCCACGCTTGCGCACGGTTAGCCGCTCTTCCCGGTAGATCCGGTAGAGTCTTCTTCCAGTTCACCTCCCAGCCCTCCCGCTCGAGCAGGATGTGCAGGCGGCGATAGCCGAACCGGCGGCGTTCCGACGACAGCTCGCGCAACCGATTACGTAGCCCGGCGTCGTCCGAGCAGCTGGAACGATAGCGATGGACTCGTGGGTCGATACCCACCAGACGGCAGGCCCGACGCTGCGAATACCCCTCCTCGGCCTTGGCCCAGGTCATGGCGGATCTCCTCGCCTCGCGCTTTAGAAGTTCTTTCCGAGCATCTCGCGAAGCGTCGAGACATCCATCACCGACTCCGCCAGCAGCTTCTTCGGCCTCGCGTTCGCGTCCGCAAGCTGCTTGAGCCGCTTGGCCTCGCTGACCTCCATGCCGCCATGCTTCGAGCGCCAGTTGTAGAACGTCGCATCGCTGATCCCGTGCTTGCGACACGGCTCCGCCGCGGTCAGCCTCGCCTGGTGCTCCTCCAGGACGTCGATGATCTGTTCTTCCGTGAACCTGCTGCGCTTCATGTCCGTCTCCTCCGCTGGAGAAGAGACCGACCTCAAAGTGCGGACATTTCAGGGGAGCAGGTCAATGGCGATCCCGGCTCGCTGCCTGGATGAAGAGGTTCGCGAAGTGAACGTCGCCTCCGGACTTGACGAACGTCGGATTGTCCAAAGCGCCGAACGCGAGAGCCTTTGCGCTCTGGACCCGGGAGGTGCCTGCAGATGAACGCCCGGCGAGCCTCAGCTCTGCGGGCGATTTGCGTGCCCGTGCCGTCGGTCAGGCGTGGCATTCGGCTTCCTCGGGAACCGCAGCCCGTTCCGGACGCCGCGAGGCGCTTCGGATGCCGCGCTCCAAAGCAGCGATCACCGCGGTACCTGCCTCTTCCCGACCAGGGCCCTCACGCGCCTCAAGGGGGCCGTCAGCTTCACCGAACTGCTGTTCATGATCCGCATTATCTCGGCATTTGCATCGACCAGATCGGCGTTCGCCTTAGCCAGGGCCGCGTTCGTCTCGGAAAGGGCCGCGTCAGCCTTGGCCAAGGCCGCCTCGATCGAAGCCTGGCGCTTCGTGGCACGATCGAGATTGGCTCGGTCAGCGATCTTGCCCTGCGACATGGTGGCGATCGACCGGCTCAGGTCGTCGATCTTCTGCTCCTGTTCGAGGAGGACCTCGCCGCGTCGGCTCATCTCCGCCTTGAGTGCCTGGAGTTCCGTCTCGTTACGCGTGGTGGCTTGCTCTAAGTCCGCCTCCAACTCCCTGATGCGCCCGTTGGCCCGATCGAGGGCAACGCGGTCGTCCCTCGCCGCCGCCTCCAGCTGCTCGAGGGCGGCCGCGGCCTTCGACCCCTCCGCATCGGCCAGGGCCTTCTCTGCCTGGATCTCCGCAATGCGCGTCGTCAGCGCCGCCTCGGACTGCGGGCGGTCCTTGGCGACGCGGATGAGGCGGTCGAATGCGGGCATTGCCCGGCCGAGCTCCGCTCCGATCCGGTCCAGAACGTCCCGGTCCGCGCCGGCGTCCGCCGCGCCCTTGCCGCTCCGGCTCCAGCGGTCGAGGATCGCGGCGGCCTCGCCGATCCAGGGATGGTGCCGGGACACTGCGCCTCGATCCCGGGCCCCGCTGTCGAAATGGCGCATCGAGGGCGACAGGAAGGCCTCGACCTCCTCCGCGACGCGGTCCGACTGCCGCGGCAGGCGCACGTCCAGGACGTCCTGGATGCGCTTGGTCTCCGCGGACCAATCGGACAGGAGGCGGTCGTAGCTGACGAAGACCCGCGGCAGGTCGCGCGAGGCGCGTTCGCCTTCCAAGACGTAGCGAAGCCAAATCAGCTGTCCGATCGCGGGATCGAAGCCGTTGCGTTCTGCCAGGGAGGCCGCGACGTCGGCCGGGCTGCGATAGGCGAATGCGATCCGGGGCGCGAATCCCCCGGTGCGCAGCACGTCGATCCAGAACGGCGCGAGGACCGATATCCTTGGATCCTTCAGGACGATGAGGGGCGAGGCGCCGAACTCCTGGACGACGAGTTCCGACGCGTTCTCCGCGAAGGCGGCCCGCCGCGGGCTGTCGTACCAGTCGGCGTTGACGGCGTTCCAACTGTCCCAGCCGGTCCCGGCGGAGGCCAGGATCACGTTGTTCAGGGCCGATATGGGGCGGGATTCGTAGAACCCCTTGGTGTTGCGCTTATCCGACGCCATCGGGGTGGCAGGGACGTCGCAGCCCAGCCGAGCGAGAATGCCGGAAAGCACGGACGTCCCGGAGCGGTGCATGCCCAGAACCAGCAGCGCGACCCGCGCGCGCGACCGATCGTCGTCATGCGCCGTCCCTCCGTCCGGCTCCGCGGGTGATCCCGCGACCTGCTCGGCGCGGGACTCGGGGTCGGGTTCGGGGCCGCGTTCGGGGGCTTTCGGTCGGGCCGCGTTCGAGGTCATCGCCGTCTTCCACGTCTTTGCCGGGGCGTTCCGCCCTCCGGATCCGTCGCCACAAGCCGACCGCGTCCCGATCCCGCCGCCATCGAGACGACCGCGATCCTCATGGCACGATTGAGATCGGCCGGCAAACGCCCCGCGTCGACGGCGCTCCGGTCCGCGCTCACGTGGCCGCACGCCGTCACGCGATCAGGTCGGCCAAGGGGGACGGATCGTTCAGGACGTTGCGCTCGGACCACGGATGGTCGGCCGCGACGGCGCGCATCGCGGCAAAGTCCTCCCGGCGTTCCAGGACCGCCGCCACCGCCGCGTACCAACCGTCCGCCGATGCCGGGCATCCGACTGCCAAGCCGGCATCGATGCAATGCCGGTACGCGGGTCCGTCCGAGACCAGCGACAGCAGGCCCATCGCGCTGTAATCGAGGAACTTGACGTCCGACTTCGCGGCGTTGAACGGCGACGCGGCGAGAGGCGCGATCCCGACGTCGAAGGATAGCTGGCGCGCCGCGAACCGGACGAAGCGAGGGTAACTCCCCGAGCCGCGGGGAACGGGCCGGACCTTCAGCCAGTCCGCCTCCGGAGGCGTCGCGGTCACCCCGACGAGCGTGAGGTCGAACGCGCCCGGATAGTCCCGCGCCAGTCGCTCGAAGGCGGGCATCACCACCTCGAGGTCTCCGTGATGGGTGGCCGTCCCCATGTAGGCAATGCGGACCGGGCCGGGATCGAAGGTCCGTCTCGCGGGGCTCCGGTAGTCGCGCCAGAAGCGCGGATCGAGGTCGTTGCGTCTGATCCGGGCCTTGCCGGCCGCCTCGGGGTAGTGCGCGGCGAGCGGCTCGGTCGAGAACCAGACCTCCGTCGCGGCCTCCATCAGCACGCGAAGCGCGCCGTCGGCGGCGCGGTAGCGATCGTGCAGGGAGAAGGCGTCGTCGGTATCGACGTAGAGCGGGATGCCACGCGAGCCGAGCATCTCGGCCAACCGCCGCGCGTCATCGGGATCGGGCACCGCCACGCGCTGCACGATGCAGGCGTCGCATCCGTCCAGCCGGGGATCGTCCGGACCGCGGAGCGCCACGAGGTCGAGGCCCGCGGCCGAATAAGCATGGTCGGTGGTCAACGGACCGATGAGCCGGATGTAGGCCGAGCTCGTCCACCAGTCCCTCCCGCGCTGCATCAGGAGCCCAACGGTCCGCCGGCGGACCGGAGACGCGAGGTCCGGCGATCCCGCCGACCGGGCCCGGGACGCCAGCGACGATGGGTCCGGCGCGGCGGGCCGCATCAGCGCGCGCTTGACCTCGGCGCATATCTCGCGCGCGCGTGCCTCGACGGAGTGGTGGGCCGCGACGTGGTCCGCCGCGGCGCGGCGCCGTTCGAGCGACGGGGGCGGCCGCGCCACCGCCTCGAGGAAGGACGCCTCGTCGTCGACGCCCTCGACGATCTCGCCGAACATGGCGTCGAGCGAGGCGAAGCGGTCGGAGATCAGCCGCCCACCGCTCGCGATCACGTCGTACACCCGGTTCGATACGTAACCGAAATCCTTCATCGACTGCCAATGGTCGTTCAGGACGAACTTCGCCGACCGGTACTTCTGGCCGAGCTCGAGGTTGGGGACGTTCTCCGCGGCGATCATGTCGGCCGGGATGAACTGGTCCCATAAGGTGCCATAGATGTCGATGGGGACGCCGTTCTCGACCGACCAGCGCACCATCTGGCGGTACTCGTTCCGGGAATTGCCAACGAAGAGCCCGCGCGCCTCCTCGCCCGCCGGCGGCTCGTCCGGAGGAAGGTGGAACCGCTCGGTGTCCGTGAACTGCAGCAAAGGGTGGACCGGCCGCTCGAGGATCATCGACAGGAGTGCCGCGTGGGATCGCGACGCGACGAGGACCCGGTCGCAGAGCGCGTACTCGTCGTAGGGCACCCCGTCGGGGTGGCTGATGTTCCACATCAAGGTCAGCTGCCCCGGACGCGGCGGCTTCGTGACCAGCCCGCGCAGGACAAGAGCGACGTCGTCGCCGCGAGCGGCCTTGCCGTCCCAGTTGTCCCTGAAATCGATGCGGGCCGAGTGCCCGAGCCGCCGCAGCGCCTCGGCGAGCGAATCGGCGTAGTGGAAGTCGCCCCACTTGTGGCGCCGGTCCTTCGGCGCCGCAATCTTGATACCGAAGGAGAGGGAAAGCGTATCAAGGGTCTCGGCGGCCGACGCCTTGCCGAGGCGGTTCTTCTCGGCCACGACTTTGCGGTAGAGATAGGGCTCCGCAAAGCTGATCCGGCTGCTGTCGCCGCCATGTTCGAGATACCGGCAGCCGATGAACGGCAGAAACACGGCTTTGCGGCCCTTCGTGTAACGCAGGATCAGATCCCAATCGACCATGCGTCTTAGGTCCGGGTCGAATCCGCCGCATTCGTCGTATAGCTCTGCGCGATGGGCCAGCACGTTCATGTCGATGTAGTTCGCTGCCAGGCAGGCGTCCCAATCGAATGGCTCGCCGCGATAGCCCCGAAGGGCGCCCGTCTCCGTCACAATGCAGGACGCAGCATAGGCGCAGTCGGTCCCCGTCGCCCGCAGACCCACCAGCATCAGCTTGACGTGGTCTGGCGTCCACGTGTTGTCGCTGTCGAGATAGAACACGTAATCGCCTGACGCCGCCGCCAACCCGGCGTTGCGCGCCGCGCTGACGCCGGCATGCTCGTTCCAGATCACGCGCAGCCTCGCATCGCCCGAAAAGGCCTCCAGCCGGTCGCGCGTGTCGTCGGTGCTGCCGTCGTCCACGACGATGAGTTCCAGGGCGCGATGCGACTGGGCCAGGACCGACCGCACCGCCGCCTCGAGGAGCGGGCCGCGATTGTAGGTCGGCATGATCACCGTCGCCGTCACGGCGGCGCAATCGGCGTCGTAGAGCGCGTCCGCGGCGGCGGCGTACCGCCGTGCCACAAGCGTGTCGAAGCCTGGCATGAGGCGCTTGGGCGCGCCCTTCGCCTTCCCGTCCGCAAGCAGGGTCGAGATGACAATCTCGGCCTCATGCCGGGTCATGCGCCAGCCGCGATCTCGGGCGGTGGACGCGGCGATCGCCGCCGCCGGCGGGACGTGGGGCGGACCGGGCCTCGGGACCGACCGCCCCTCCTGGCGCCCGTGACGCTCGTAATGCAGTAGGGGATTCACTTCGGTGCGGGCCACGTCGGGATGGGCCCGAAGATATCCGACTGTGCTGAAGCGTGGCCCGGGATCGCGGCCGAGGTCGGCGCCGATCTGGAGATAGTGCAAGGCAGGATCCAGGCCGGACAAGCCCACGTCGCGGTTCTCTGCCAGATACCACTCGCTGTCGAAGTATGTGCTCTTCCAGATCGATCCGACTGCCGGGTCTGGTCCGTGGCGCGTCGCCATCGGCAGGTTGCCGGCCTTACCTGACAAGACACAATCTCCCGCTGCCGCGACACGGGATAGCCGACGACGCAATGGCTCGAAGTGTATTCGCGTCGTGGACGCCTCGCAAGGAGGGCTCGCCGCGTCGGCCGGCGATCTGCCCAGCCGCAAGGCTTGTGTCGGCATCGACGCGGGGTCAGAGTGCGGGGCAAGACGCAGGCACAGAGCGTGTCGCGGTTCCTGACGGGCCGCGGCGCCGGGTTTGGCGCCTCACCGACACCGCCCGCCGGAAGGCACTGTGACCGACACTCGATGCAACCTTTGTGACGGGACGCGGTTCGCTGACGTCAATGGCCGTGTGAACGTCAAATGCGTCGGCTGCGGCTCCATGGAGCGGACGCGCCTGCTCAAGATGTTCCTTGACGAGTTGCCGCTCGACGCGTCGTCGAAGGTCCTGCACCTCGCACCGGAACGCGGGCTCTACGCCCATTTCAAGAAGGTCCTCGCGCCGGACAACTACGTCGTGGCGGACTTCGAGCCGGCGGGTTTCGGGTTCGCGCCCGATTGCCGTCCGATCGACCTGTGCGACCTGGGCGACTGGACGAGCGACGCCTTCGACCTGATCGTCCACTCCCATATCCTCGAGCACACGCCTTGCAACATCGCCTACACGCTGTTCCATCTCGATCGGATGATGCGCGACGGCGGCATGCAACTCTGCGTGATCCCATTCATGCCCGGCCGGTGGGACGAGTCCTTCCAGGACATGGCGGAACCCGATCGCGTTCGCCGCTTCGGGCAGAACGACCACGTCCGCCGCTACGGCGCCGAGGACTACGCGCGGCATCTGGGATGCGTGATCAAGCTCGACCCTGACTTCGACGCCGGCGCTAGCTTCTCGGACGCGATGCTCACGAGGCACGCCATCCCCGAAAGTCAGAGGCGGGGGCTGCACGGAAGTACGGTTCTGAAAATACGGAAGGGTGACTACCTGCTTTCATATTGAGATGGCATGTTGCGCGAAGCCTTCCCTGGGTTCCACATCGCGAATGCGGCGTCCTGGCTGGGCGCCATGTCCAAACCGACGCCGATCCGCTACCGCACCCCGAACTGGTCCGCTTACGATGCCGCGCTGCGTAGGCGCGGGGCGCTGATTGCCTGGTTCGACCCGTCGACGCCATGGGATGCTGCGCCCTCGGGCAAGCGTCATCGGCAGCAGGCCTCCTTGGATGCCGCGATGCAGTCCGGCGTGACGATCAGGGGATTGCTCGGCCTGCCATTTCGGCAGACCACGGGCGTCGTTGCGAGCCTTCTGAAGCTGGCGGGGCTCGGCTGGCCGGCCCCGGATTACCCGACGTTGTGCCGCCTTCCGAAGGCACTCGCAGTGCAGTTGCCCTACCGGGGTTAGGTCGAGCCGTCGCACCTCCTGATCGTCCGGACCGGCATCAAGGACCAGGGCGAGGGTGCGTGAAACGCCTGCAGGCATGGCAGGGCCCGTCGGCGCGTCTTGCGCAAAGTGCACATGGCGGTGGATGAGACGTCGCCCGAGGTCCGGGCGGTGGATATGACCGGGAACGGCATCTGCCCCCCGCCAATGCCGCCGGGCCCGCTGCATCGGATGCCCGAGGACGAGCCGATCGTCCCGCCCAAATCCGTGCCCTCCTCCCGCGCATTCACTCCCCACCTATGTCCGCTGCTCGACCGATCGACAGGACCTCGCCGCGCAGCGCGGGGCGCTTCACTCCTTCGGGTTGGCCGAGGAGCGCATCCATACCGACCACGGCCTGACCGGCCTGACCCGGGCGCGGCCGGGGCTCGACCATGCGCTTGGGGCCATGGGGGGACGATACGTCGGTGGTGGCCAAACTCGATCGCTCGGCCCGCTCGGTACCCGACGCCCGCGCCATCGCCGACGAGCTCGGGCGGCGCGGCTTGAAGCTCACCCTGGGCGCGTCGGTCCACGACCCCGCCGATCCGATGGGACGGACGTACTCGAACATCCTCGCCACCATCTCCGCGCTCGAGGCGGACCCGATCCGCAAGCGGACCCGCGAGGGCCTGGCCGTCGCCCGCGCCAGGGGGAAGCTGACGGGCCAGAAGCCCAAGCTCCCGGGCCGCCGCCGGGCCGAGCTGCGCCGGATGCAGGGCACCGGGGACTACTCGATCAACGGCCTCGCGCAGTTGTTCGACGTCTCGCGGCCCACGGTCTAGAGGGTCCTGGCTCGGACGGGGACGGCCGGGCCGGGGACCGACGCCGGCGCGGCAGGGCCGCATGCGCCATGTCGAAGCGCTTCGTGAGGTCCGGACGAGTGGAGCGTCCCGAGAGCGAAAGGAAGCATCATGCGCATCTTCTTCACCGGCGGCTCGGGAAAGGCGGGGCGGCATGTGGTGCCGTATCTCCTGGCGCAGGGCCATCGCGTCCTGAACGCCGACCTCGTTCCGCTGGCGCATGACGGCGTCGACAACCTCACCCTCGACGTCACGGACTCGGGTCAGGTCTTCAATGCCCTCACCTCCTACGCGAACCTGGGCGAGCTCGAGCCGGGCGGCCCGCCGCGGGGCTTCGACGCCGTGGTCCACTTCGCCGCCGTCCCGCGCATCCTCCTCCGGACCGATAACGAGTGCTTCCGCGTCAACACCATGGGCACCTACGCGGTGATCGAGGCGGCGGCGAAGCTGGGCGTGCCCAAGATCGTCATCGCCTCGTCGGAGACCACCTACGGCGTCTGCTTCGCCGATGGGCGGGCGAGCCCGCACTACCTGCCCGTGGACGAGGAATACGACGTCGATCCGATGGACTCCTACGCGCTGTCAAAGGTCTGCAACGAGGCCACGGCGCGGGCCTTCCAGCGCCGCACGGGCGCGGACATCTACGCGCTACGCATCGGCAACGTGATCGAGCCGCACGAGTACGGCATGTTCGACGGGTTCCGCGAGGCCCCGGAGACGCGGCGTCGCAACCTCTTCAACTACATGGACGCGCGCGACCTGGGGCAGATCGTCGACCTGTGCCTGCGCAAGGACGGGCTGGGGTTCCAGATCTTCAACGCCGCCAACAGCGGCAACGCGCCCGACATCCCGGCGCCCGAGCTGGCGGAGCGGTTCTTTCCCGGCACGCCGATCCGCGGAGAACTGGGCGCGGACGATCCGCTCTACTCGAACCGCAAGATGCGCGAGGTGCTGGGGTTCCGGGACCGGCACGACTGGCGGGATTGAGGACGGAAGGCGCACGTCGGCGGTGGGCCCTCCGTTACGTAGGGATGACGACCACGTCGGTGGTCCGGCGCGCGCGCTGGCCGCGAGGACGCACCGCCGAGCCATGACCGGGTGCTCGCGCCCGCCCCGAAGTGTGCAACCGGTCCATTAGCCTCTGGACCCGCGCCAACTGCGTTCCAAAAGCCGCAACCGACCCCAGCTTGACGCCGCTTCGTAAGGCGATGACGAGAACGAGTCTTGCACCCCGAGGTCGCGTCAGGGTGCGCCCTCGTGGTGCATGCTTCGATCGCCTTATGGAATGGTGCTCCGTAGACCGGCCGAGCGCAGTTTCGGGCCGCCGATGATCGTGGCGCCTTCGGACGGCGCCCGGTCATGGCCGCTTCCTGCGTAGCGACGGCGAGTTCGTCGCCCTGTTGTGGGGCGGACCGTGACCTTTCTCCTTTGGCGTCTACGCGACCGGGGCCGACGCTGCGCGGCCTTCCATGTAGCGAAGGGATCGGACCACCCGGTCAGGGAGCCCTGCTCACGCGGACCGCGGTCGTCGCGCGGAACGGCGAGGTCTTCGAGAAATCGGAGCAGGTGGATCACGATCACCGCGATCCGCGCATGGCCCCATCCGCGCTCGAGGCTGCATCGCGCGTTCGGGCCGGTCCGTCGAGATGGATCGTGGCGCCGCGGACGTCGATGGCGACGGTCACCGGCATGTCCTCGACGACGAACTCGTGGATCGCCTCCATGCCCAAGTCCGCGAATGCCACGACGCGGGCGGACCGGATCGCCTGCGCGATGAGGTAGGCCGCGCCGCCCACGGCGACGAGGTAGGGCACGCCTGCCTCGGCGGTCGCGATCCGCGCGGCCTGGCCGCGCTCCGCCTTGCCGATGGTCGCGAGGATGCCGGCGTCAAGGGTCGTGCCGAGATAGCGATCCATGCGGGTCGACGTCGTGGGCCCCGCCGGCCCGACCACTTCGCCTGGGGCGGCCGCGACCGGCCCGACATAGTAGAGCACGCGGCCTTCAAGGGGTACGGGCAGCGGCTCGCCCCGCGCCGCGAGGTCCGCGATGCGGGCATGCGCCGCATCGCGCGCCGTCAGCAGGCGCCCCGACAGGAGGAGGCGGTCGCCCATGCGCCACGTCGCGGTCTCGGCGCGATCCAGCCGCGAGAGATCGACGCGCCGGACGCCCTGCTCGGCCCGGTCGCGCACGATCCGCGGCCAGAGGTCCAGGGACGGCGGATCGAGACGGACCGGGCCCTTGCCGTCGAGCCGGATCGTCGCGTGCCGGTTCGCGGCGCATTGCGGGATGAGGGCGACGGGCTTCGAGGCAGCGTGGACGGGGGCGGTCGCGACGTGCACGTCGATTACCGTCGTCCGCCCGCCCAGCCCCTGCGCGCCGATCCCGAGGGCGTTGATCCGTTCGTGCAGTTCGACCCGAAGTTCCTCGACGGGGGTGCGCGGCCCACGCGCGAGGAGGTCGGGCATGTCGATCGGCGCCAGCAGCGAGACCTTCGCGAGGTGCATCGCGGTGTCTGCCGTGCCGCCGACGCCGAGACCGATCAGGCCGGGCGGGCACCAGCCGGCGCCGAGGCCGGCGACCGTCTCGACGACCCAATCCGCGACGGACGCGCCGGGATCGAGCACCGTGAAGCGCGCCTTGTTCTCGGAGCCGCCGCCCTTGGCCACGACTGTCACCTCGATGGCGGCGCCCGCAACGTGCTCGACATGCACGAGCGCGGGCGTGTTGTCGCCGGTGTTCAGGCGCGCGCCCAGGGGATCGGCGACCATGGAGGCGCGCAGCGGGTTGGCCTCGTCGCCCCAGGCGCGGCGCACGGCGTCGTCGCACAGCGCCTGCAGCGGCCGGCGCGTGGCGAGGTGCGCCTCGGCGCCGATGCGCACGAAGACGCCGGCCGAGCCCGTGTCCTGGCAGATCGGGCGACGCCCGAGCGCGGCCATGCGGCTGTTGACGAGGATCTGCGCGATGGCATCGCGGGCGGGGCCCTCGGGCTCGCCCGCATGGGCCTGCGCGAGGCCGGCGACGAAGTCGGGCGGATGGTAGCACGAGACGTACTGAAGGGCGTCCGCGACGCTCTCGACGAAGTCCTCCTCGGCGACGATCACGCGCGGGCCGAGCACCGCTCAGCCGCCCCGTGCGCGGCCGAGGACGTCCTCGGCCCAGGCGATCACCGGCGGATCGACCATCGCGCCGTCCAGCGCGACCGCGGCGGCGCCCGTGCCGACGGCCGCGGCGATGCGCTCGGCGCGCGCGACGTCCTCGGGCGAGGGCGCGAACCCCTCGCGCGCGGGCGCGACCTGGCGCGGATGGACGAGGAGCTTGCCGCCGAAGCCGAGCGCGGCGGCGCGCTCTGCGTCCCGCAGGACTGCCTCGGGGTCGTCTAGCGCGGTGGTCACACCGTCGAGGGGCCCCGGCCGGCCCGCCAGGGCCGAGGCCAGGACGAGCTCCTGACGCGCGAGGCTGAGACTTTCGGGAGCGTGGCGGGCACGCAGCGCGGTGGCGTAGTCGAGCGAGCCGAAGGCGAGGCGCGCCGAAGCCCGCGCGAGGTCGCGCGCCCGGGCGAGCCCGAGCGGCGTCTCGATCAGCGCGATCACGGGCCGGCCGCCAAGCGCCTGCGAGACCGCCTCGAGCGCCTCGACGCTCTCGGCCTTGGCGAGCATGACCGCGTGGATCCTCGCGATTCCGGCCAGGGCGGCCACGTCGATGGAATGGTCCGGGGTCCTCTGCGCGCTGATGCGCACGAGGACCGGGACACCGTCCGCCGCGAGCGCCTCATGACCGGCCAGCGCCGCGCGCGCCGCGGGACGGCCCGGGGGGGCAAGCGCGTCCTCCCAGTCGACGATCACCGCGCCCGCGCCGCTCGCGCGCGCGTTGGCCAGGCGGTCGAGCCGGTCGCCGGGGACGAAGAGGGGTAGGAAGGGATGCGCGTCGAGCGCGTCCCCCCGGCTCATTCGGCCGCGTCCTGCCGCACGTCCGCACGAGGCAGCGCTCCGTCCAGCGCGACCCGCGGCGCGTCCGCGATCCGCCAGAGCGCGTCCATCGCCGCATCGATCTCGTGCGGCCCCACGGCGCCGCCCGACAGCGCGAGGCGCCGCGCCTTGTCGTCGATCTCGGCGCGGTCGAGGGTATTGCCCGGATCGCCCTTGGGCTCGTCGATGCGCCCTGCGAGGCGGCGTCCGTCCGTGGTCGTGACCGTCACGCGGCCCAGCCAGCGGCGCGGGTAGGCTTCGTCCACCTCCGGATCGACCCGCATCTCGACGCGGTTCGCGAAGCGCCACGCGGCCTCGTCCTCCATCACGCCCGCGAAGTCCGCGAGCGAGGCGCGGCGGTGCACGGCGATCAGCCCGAGCGTCAGCGGCATCGAGAACTTGGCCTGGTGCACGCTCGTGGGCCGCGTGACCGGCCCGAGCACGTCGATCGCGCCGCGGCTCACGCGCGCCTCGATATGGGCGATCTCCTCGGGAGCGAGGTCGTGCTCGGTCAGGACGCTCAGGAGCGCGTCCGCGCTCGGGTGCGTGTGCCGGCACGAGGCGTGGTACTTGAAGGACGTCTCGAGAACGGTCCAGCGCGCGCCCAGACCGTCCACGAGCCGGGCCGGATCGGCGTCGCGCGACGTGCCCGCCGCGAGGCCCTTGGGCCCTTCGAGGATGCGCCGCGCCCCGGTGAAGCCGCGCGCCGCGAGCGAGGCCGCCATGAGGCCGTCCGCCGCCGCCGCAGCGGTGTGCAGCTGCTTGGAGTCGGCTGCGTCGGCGAGAAACTCCCAGAGGCCGGCCGAGCGGGTGCCCGCGGAGCCGAAGGCATGCGCCATCGTGCGCGCGTCGAGCCCCAGGAGGACGCCCGCCGCCGCCGCCGCCGCCAGCGTGCCCGCGGTGCCGGTCGTGTGATGCACCTCGTAATGGGTGCGCCCCAGGAACTCGCCGGTTCGGATTCCGACCTCGTAGCCCGCAACCGCGGCGCGCAGCATGTCGCGGCCCGAGGCGCCGCGCGCCTCGGCCAGCGCGAGGGCGGCGGGGAAGACGACAGCGGCCGGATGGAAGACCGAGCCGTTGTGCACGTCGTCCTGCTCGGAGACGTGCGCCGCGCCGCCATTGACGAAGGCCGCGAAGTGGGGGCTCGTGCGCGACCGGCTCGTGAGGACGGTGGCGGGGCCGTCCGCGGGGCCCATCTCGGCGGCGTAGGCCTCCAGCGCCTCGATCTGACGCTGCCCGCGGCCCGAGAGGCACGAGCCCGCCCAGTCCACGAAGAGGTCGAGGATCCGGTCCCATACGGGTGCGGGAATGTCGGCCGCGGCCAGTTCGGCGGCGAAGCGGGCAAGGCGCTCGGTCTCGCCGGCGGGGAGGGAGGCTTCGGTCACGGCTGCGCTCCTCAGAACGAGCGGGGCATGCCGAGCACGTGCTCGGCGACGTAGGACAGGATCAGGTTCGTGGAGATCGGCGCCACCTGATAGAGGCGCGTCTCGCGGAACTTGCGCTCGACGTCGTATTCGTGCGCGAAGCCGAAGCCGCCGTGGAACTGGATGCAGGCGTTCGCAGCCTCCCACGAGGCGTCGGCCGCGAGGAGCTTGGCCATGTTGGCCTGCGCGCCGCAGGGCAGGCCCGCGTCGAAGCGTCGCGCCGCGTCGCGCGTCATGAGATCGGCGGCCTCCACGTTGACGTGCGCCCGCGCGATGGGGAACTGCACGCCCTGGTTCTGCGCGATGGGGCGGCCGAACACCTCGCGCTCCTTGGTGTAGCCTGTGACCTTCTCGATGAACCAGCGCCCGTCGCCGACGCATTCGGCGGCGATGAGGGCCCGCTCGGCGTTGAGGCCGTCGAGGATGTAGCGGAAGCCGCGGCCCTCCTCGCCGATGAGCGCGGAGGCCGGGATCTCGAGCCCGTCGAAGAAGAGCTCGTTCGTCTCGTGGTTGACCATGTTGGCGATCGGCCGGACGTCGAGGCCGTTCCCGATCGCCTCGCGGAGGTCCACGAGGAAGATCGACAGACCCTGCGAGCGCTTCTCGACCTCGGAGATCGGCGTCGTGCGCGCGAGGAGCACCATGAGGTCGGAATGCTGCACGCGGCTGATCCACACCTTCTGGCCATCGACGACGTAGCGGTCGCCCACGCGCCGGGCGGTCGTCTTGATCTTGGTGGTGTCGGTGCCCGCCGCGGGCTCGGTCACGGCCATGGACTGGAGGCGCAGCTCCCCGGAGGCGATGCGGGGCAGGTAGGCCTGCTTCTGTTCGTCCGATCCGTGCCGCAGGAGGGTGCCCATGTTGTACATCTGCCCATGGCAGTGGCCGGCGTTCCCGCCTGAGCGGTTGATCTCCTCCATGATCACGCAGGCCTCGGAGAGCCCCAGCCCCGAGCCACCGTAGCTTTCGGGGATCATCGCCGCGAGCCATCCGGCCTCGGTCAGCGCGCCGATGAACTCCTCGGGGTAGCTCGCCGCCTTGTCGTGCGCGCGGTGGTACTCGGGCGGGAACTGGGCGCACAGGTCGCGCAGTGCCTCGCGCAGGTCGGCGTGGCCTGTGTCGAACTCGGCGGGCTCGGGGCGGGCGGTCATGGCGGCTCCTCGGGTCAGGGCGCGAACTCGTCGCGCAGGGCTTTCCCGTGCGCGTCGAGATCGGGAATGGGGTCCATGCGCGCCTCCCAGGCTGCGCCGCTGGGCGGCGCGAGGGCGGGCAGGGGTCCGGCGGGGCTCTCGACCTCGCGCCAGCGCGCGCGCCCGGCCAATTGTGGATGATCCCACAGGTCGGCCATGGTCCGAACTGCGGCCGTGCCGATGCGCGCGCGCTCCAGCCGGTCGAGCGCCTCCTCGCACGTCACGGCGCCGAGGGCGGCGTCGATGGCCGCGTCGATCTCGTCCGCGCGCGAGATGCGGTCGGCGTTCGCGCGCAGCCCCTCGTCGTCCGCCATGTCGTCCCGCCTCAGGACGCCGCGGCAGAAGGCATCCCATTCGCGCTCGTTCTGCAAACCCAGAAGGACAGTGCCGTCGGACGTCGCGTAGGGGCCGTAAGGGAAGATCGTCGCATGGCGCGCGCCGCGGCGCGGGGGCGGCGCCGCCCCGTCCATGGCGAAGTACATCGGAAAGCCCATCCATTCGGCCAGCGCCTCGAGCATCGAGATCTCGACGTGGTCGCCCTCATCGGTGCGTGCGCGCCCGATGAGGGCGAGGAGCACGTTCTGATGCGCCGCGACGCCCGCCGCGATGTCGGCGATGGAGATGCCGGCCTTCGCGACCTCGCCGGGTGTGCCGGTGACCGACAGGAACCCCGCCTCGGCCTGAATCAGCAGGTCGTAGGCCTTGCGCGCGGCGTACGGCCCTCCGGGCCCGTAACCGCTGATCGAGCAGGTCACGAGGCGGGGGTGGCGCGTCCGCAGCCGTGCGGCGCCCAACCCGAGACGGTCCGCGGCCCCGGGCCCGAGATTCTGCACGAAGACGTCGGCGCGGGCCACCATGCGCTCGAGCATCGCCATGTCGGCCGGCGCGCCCAGGTCGAGCGCGATCGATTCCTTCGACCGGTTCGTCCAGGCGAAGTGGCTCGACAGTCCCCGAGCGCGGCGGTCGTAGCCGCGGGCGAAGTCGCCGCCGCCGGGCCGCTCGACCTTGATGACGCGCGCGCCGGCGTCGGCCAGGAGGCGCGTGGCGTACGGCGCCGCGATCGCCTGCTCGATCGAGACGACGAGAAGGCCTTCGAGAGGACGGGTCACGGTGTCACTCCTTCGTCGGGGGCGAACCGCGTCTCGGCCCGCATGGCGGGCACGCCGTCCGCGTCGAAGGCCCATGCATGGACACCGCCCCGGACGGGCCACGCCCGAAGCGTCGCGGGTCGGTCCGCGAAGAGCGGCCCTAGCGCGCGAAACGCGAACCGCCCGACCGGCGCGCGGGGGGCGATCTCGCGCGCCAGGTCCAGAAGGAGCGTCGCCACGAGCGGTCCGTGCACGACAAGGCCTGGATAGCCCTCGACGCCAGTCGCGTAGGCCTGATCGTAATGGATGCGGTGCCCGTTCTGCGTCAGCGCCGAGTACAGGAAGAGCAGAACCGGATCAGGCGTCAGCGTGCGCTCGCCTGCTGGAGGACCGGTCAGGTCCGGGCCCGGGGCGACCGGCCGGGGCCCGGCGGGCCCGGCGGGGCGATAGACGAGGGTTTGTCGCTCCTCGACGAGCCTGCCCCCGGCCGCGTCCTCGACCCGGTGATCGATCTGGACGAAGCCGAGCGTGCCCGAGCGCCCTGTCTTGCGCTCCACCGAGGCAACCTCACTGCGTCGGGACAGGGAGACGCCGGCGCACAGCGGCGCGCGAAAGACGATCTCGCCGGCGGCCCACATCCGGCGCGGCAGGTCGGTGAACTGGTCGTCGCGCGCGGGATGGCCATCGGGGCCGCGCGCGTCCAGGCGCGTGCGCGGGGCAAAGTGCAGCCAGTGCGTCAGCGGCAAGAGCGGATCGCCGGGGGCGTAGTCGCGCCGGGGTCGGCCGAGCAGGTCGTCGAGGCGTGCGGCGCGTTCGCCGGATGCGCGATCTTCTTCGAACCGTGTGCCCTCGGACTGCGTCCGCTCGCGCAGCGCCGACGTGCCGACGTGCTCGCGCGACGTGTCGCATCCCGCGTCGGTGCCGCTCCCTTCGGACATGTTCGCTCATCCCGCTGTGCCGGACCGGCGGAGGCCTCGGCCCTCCGCGCCACCCTGGCCGTCAACTTGGCGCATTAGCGACGCCCCTGTATCAGGAGAAGTCGGAATAGACCGCAGTCGCTTTCGGCTGGGGCGAACGAGGGGGTGGCGATGCACTTCGACCTGATCGACCTGAGGCTGTTCATCGCCGTCGCCGAGTCCGGGAGCATGGCCGAGGCCGCCCGCCGCGAGAACATCTCGGTCTCGGCGCTGCACGAGCGGATGAAGCTCCTCGAGACGCGCGCCGGCCTGCCGCTTACCGAACGGACGGTGCGCGGCACGCGCGTCACGGCGGCCGGAACCACGGTGCTAGGGCGCGCGCGAGCCGTACTGCACCAGGCCGAGCGGCTGCGCGGCGCGGTGGCCAACCTCAAGCGCCAAGAGACCGGCGCGATCCGGATGCGCGTGAACACGAGCGCGCTCGCGAGCTTCCTGCCCGTGGTGCTGGCACGCTTCCTGGCGCGGTATCCGGGCATCGTGATCGACCTGCGGGAGGACACCTCGGAGGCCATCGTCACCGCCGTGCGCTCGGGGGCTATCGAGGTCGGCATCGCCGCGGGCAGCATCGATTTCAGCGGCACCGTCATGCATCCGCTGCTGACCGACCGCCTGACGGTCGTCGTGCCCGCGGGCCACGCCCTCGCCGACCGGCGCAGCGTCGACTTCCTCGAGATCCTGCAGGAAGACTTCATCGGCCTCGACGAGCAGTCCGCCATTCATCACTACCTCGCCGAGAAGACGCGTGCGATCGGGCAGGCGCTGACCGTTCGCATCCGCCTGCGCTCGTTCGAAGGGGTATGCCGCCTCGTGGCGGCGGGGGCGGGGGTGTCGATCGTCCCGCGCAGCGTGCTCGGTCGGGCCGTGAGCGACGGCAGCCTCGTTCCGGTGCGGCTGAACGATAGTTGGGCGCGCCGCAAGCTGATCGCCTGCATCCCCGAGCGCACCGAGCCCACGCAAGCCGTGCGCCTGCTGCTGGACGAGCTGACGAGTTCGGCGCGGGCGTTCTCGCGCGATGCATCCTGAGCGCGGGCACCAGCCGGCAGGCTGGCATCCGGCGGCGCCGAAAGGACGGTTCGTCAAATCCGGCTGGTGCGACCGTAGGCCAATGCCCATGCACGTAGGCAACGATCCCGCCGTCCAGCGCGGGACGCATCTCGGGAGGATACGACCATGCACGCGTTCCGACGCATCCCTTGCACCGCCGTGCTGTTGGGCGGCACCATCCTCGCAGGGCACGCCCCCGCCCTTGCCGACGCACACGGCGAGAAGCCCGAGACCCTCAAGATCGGCATCACCGCGTTCCT
Organism: uncultured Alphaproteobacteria bacterium; assembly: GCA_963832275.1. Lineage (GTDB taxonomy): Bacteria > Pseudomonadota > Alphaproteobacteria > Rhodobacterales > Rhodobacteraceae > Hasllibacter. The sequence continues at coordinate 958,873 of CAWHTQ010000019.1, read as the reverse complement.
TTCGGGTCCCGCCTCCGTTTTCGGGGTGCCGGCCCGCGAGGCCGCCGAGATGATCGCCGAGCGGATCAACGCGGAGGGCGGCATCGATGGCGTGCAGATCGAGCTGTCGTTCATCGACGAGGGCGCGGGCGCCGAGACGCTGACAAACGAGTATCGGCGCCTCGTGCAGGACGAGGACGTGGGCGTGATGTTCGCCTCGATCTCCTCGGGCAACTGCCTCAACATCGCGCCACTGGCCGAGGACCTCGGGGTCGTGAACCTGATGTGGGACTGCGGCACGCAGCGCATCTTCGAGGAGGCCGAGTACACCACGGTCTTCCGCACTCAGGCCAACGCGACGCCCGAGATGATGGCGACCGTCCTCTACCTCCTGCAGAATAATCCCGACTTCGAGACGGTCGCGGTCGTCAACCAGGACTACTCGTGGGGCCGTGACAGCTGGGAGCTCTTCCAGACCGCGCTGACGGCCCTCAAGCCCGACGCGCGGGTCGTGGCCGAACTCTTCCCCAAGCTGGGCGCGCCCGACTTCTCGGCCGAGATCACGCGCCTGCAAGCGCTGCGTCCCGACGTGATCCTGTCGACAGCGTGGGGCGGCGATCTCGACACCTTCGTGCGCCAAGCCAGCCAGCGCGGGCTGACCGAGACCTCGCAACTCGTGCTGCCGCTGGCCGAGTCGTCGATCCAGCGCCTCGCAGGCGCGCTGCCCGACGGCGCCATCGTGGGGGCCCGCGGCGACCACTACTTCCTGCACCCCGAGTTCAAGGACGAGGCGGACTTCCAGACCTTCGTCGGCGACTTCCGGGAGCGCACGGGCGACTACCCGATCTACTCGGTCTTCCACATGGCGCAGGCCTTCGCGGCGCTCGAGGGCGCCTATGCCGCCGCGATGGAGGCGAACGGCGGCATGTGGCCGACCACCGAGCAGCTGGCGGCGGCGCTGCGCGGCCTCGAGTTCCAAGGCTACGGGCGCCCCGTCACGATCCGGGAGGACGGACAGGGGGTCGAGGCACAGCTCATCGGCGTCGCTCGCACGGTCGAGGGCTACGCGTTTCCGATCATCGACCAGATGCAGATCTACGCCGGCGAGGCGCTGATGCCGCCCGTCGGCACCGAGTCGATCTCGTGGATCGAGGGGCTGGACGCCGCGTTCCTCGAGACGCCCTCCGAGAGCTACGCCCACGAGGAGTGAGCTGCGCGGGGCGGCGGATGCCGCCCCGGTTCCCCAACCGATGGGCCCGATGTGAACACCACGATCCTCGTCCTCGTCCTCCTGGACGGCCTCGCCTACGGCTCGCTGCTGTTCCTCGTGGCGGTCGGTCTCACGCTCGTCTTCGGCGTGATGCGCATCCTCAACGTCGCGCACGGCTCGTTCTACGCCCTCGGGGCCTATGCCGCTGCCAGCCTCGGGCTCGCGCTTTCGGGGTTCGACCTTCCGCGCTGGCTGGCGCTGCCGGCCTTCGTGCTGGGCGCCCTCGCGGTGGGAGCCCTCGTGGGCGGGTTCATGGAGCGCTTCCTGTTGCGCCCGATCTACAAGCTCGAGGAGGTGCTGCAGCTCCTCGTGACCTTCGCCGTGTTCATCATCCTCGAGAATGCGCAGCGGCTGATCTGGGGTGTGCAGCCCTACTTCTACGCCGTGCCGCTGCGGGACATGGGCAACATCTCGGTCATGGGCGTGACCTACACCGCATACCAGACGATCTTCCTGCCCCTCGCCGCCCTCGCGGTGCTCCTGGGCCTGCGCTTCTTCTTGCGACGTACGCTCACGGGCGCGCTCATCGTCGCCGTCACCGAGGACCGCGAGGCGGCGATGACGATCGGTATCAACGCCGAGCGGGTCTTCCTCGTCACCTTCGTCATCGGCGCCTCGCTCGCCGCGCTGGGCGGCGCGCTTGCGACCCCCACGACCTCGATCTTGCCCGGGATCGGCGCGAACATGATCGTCCTGTCCTTCGCCGTCGCCGCCACGGCGGGCCTGGGGCAGATCGAGGGCGCCGCGCTCGCGGCGCTGATGATCGGGATCGGCCGCTCCTTCGCCGTGTTCTTCGCGCCCGAGTTCGAGGTCGTCGTGCCCTATCTCATCATGGTGCTCGTCCTGCTCGTGCGCCCCGAGGGGATGTTCGGCACCGCGCGGGCGAGGAAGATCTAGATGGCCCGTCCCGCCGCGGCGCCCGACCTGCTGATGCGCTACGCGCTGCCCGCCGCGCTCGCGGTCCTCGTGATCTATCCCTTCGCGATGGACACGACCGGGCCGCTTCTGACGATCGTCTTCGCCAAGGCACTACCGGTGCTGGGCGTCATCCTGCTGCTGCAGGCGGGTCAGGTCTCGTTCGGGCACGCGATGTTCTACGCCGTCGGCGCCTATGCCGTGGGCCTCTTCGCGAGGGACGTCGCGGCGATCGACCTGATCCTGTTCCTCGTGGTCGCCGCCGCGGCCTCGGCGGCGATCGGCCTGGTCGTCGGCCTTTTCGTCGTGCGCTACCGCTACATCTTCTTCTCGATGCTCAACCTCGCCTTCTCGATGGTGCTCTACTCGCTCCTGGAGAAGTTCTTCCACGTGACGGGCGGTACGGACGGGCTGCGCATCGAGCGCCCGACCGTGCTGGGCATGTCCCTCGAACGCCCCGAGTTCGAGACGGTGCTCTACTTCCTTTCGCTCGGCCTGATGGCGGCCGCGCTGGTGCTCGTGCACCGCCTCCTCGACAGCCCCCTTGGCCATTCGCTGCGCGCGATCAAGACGAACGAGGTACGGCTCGAGTACCTGGGCGTCTCGGCGCGCCGAACCCTCCTGATGGCCTACGTCGTCTCGGCGGTGCTGTGCGGGCTGGGGGGCGCGCTCGTGGCGACCTTCCAGGGCCTGGCCACGCCCGACTACGCCTACTGGGTCCGCTCGGGCGAGTTCGTGTTCATTGCCATCCTGGGCGGCGCGGGCCACGTCGTGGGGGCCTTCGTGGGCTCCTTCGCCTTCGAGTTCATCCGGGCGGGCGCCGCCGCCTATGTCGGGGATGCCTGGCAACTCACGCTCGGCGTCATCCTCCTCGCAATCATCATGTTCCAGCCCGCGGGCATCGTAGGCATGCTGCAGCGGCTGCTGCCCGCGCGGCGGCGCCGCCCGAGCGCGGGCGCAAGGCCCACCCGCCCCGAGCCGGAGCCGGCCGAATGAACGCGCAGATCGATCATCCGCCAGCGGCCGCCGCGCATGCGGCAACGCTCGTGGAGGCGAGAGGCCTCGAGATCCGCTTCGGCGGCGTGGTCGCGGCGGACGGTGTCGACCTCGCGGTGCGCGAAGGCGATAACCTCGCCATCATCGGCCCGAACGGGGCGGGCAAGACGACCTTCCTCAACATCTGCACCGGCTACCTCAAGCCGCAGGCCGGTTCGGTGCGCTTCGGGGGACACGAGCTGATCGGCCGCAGCCCGCGCGCCATAACGCGCCTGGGGATCGCCCGGGCCTTCCAGATTCCCCAACTCTTCTCCGAGCAGACGGTGCGCGAGAACATGCTCGTGGCCGCCGCCGCTCGCGCGCGGCGCCTCGCGCCGCTGACGCGGCTCGCGGCGATCCCCGAGCGGGGGGCGGTCGACGAGCTCCTGGAGCTGGTGGGCTGCGCGGACGTCGCCGATCAGCTTGCGGCCGAACTGCCCGAAGGCAAGCGAAAGCTCGTGGACATTGCCCTCGCCCTGGCGCTGGAACCGAAGGTGCTGCTGATGGACGAGCCCACCTCGGGCGTGGCCTCGTCGGAGAAGTTCGACATCATGAACACCCTCATGCAGGCGCTGCGCACCCGCGGTGTCACCTCGGTCTTCGTCGAGCACGACATGGACATGGTCACCCGCTACGCCAATCGCGTCGCCGTCTGGTCCTCGGGGCGGATCGCGATGGAGGGCGACCCCGAGGTCGTGCTCAGCGACCCCGAGGTCATCCGCACCGTCATCGGGGGCGCCTGAGCATGGCCCGCGCCGAACCCCTCCTCGCGGTCGAGGACCTCTCCGTCTCGATCTCGGGGGTGCCGATCCTGCGCGGGCTGGACCTCGCGGTCCGGCGCGGCGAGACGGTAGCGTACGTGGGCCGCAACGGCGCGGGCAAGACGACGACGCTGCGGGCCATCATGGGCGCGCAGGCCTCGCGCGGGCAGATTCGCTTCGACGGTGCGCGGATCGACGGCGTCGCGCCGCACGAACGCCCCGGGCTCGGGATCGGCTACGCCCCTGAGGACCGTCGATTGTTCTCGGCCTTCAAGGTCGAGGAGAACGTTCTGATGCCGGCGCGCGTGGCGAAGCTCGACGCCGCCGAGACCGCGCGGCGCCTGGGGCGCGTCTACGCGATCCTGCCCGAGCTTCAGGATATGGCGGACCGACCCGCGGGCTCGGTCTCGGGTGGGCAGGGCAAGATGGTCGCGCTGGGGCGGGCCTTGATGCTGGGCACACGGCTCGTGCTGCTCGACGAGCCGTTCCAGGGCCTCGCACCGGTTCTGGCCGCCCGCTACGGCGAGGCGCTGCGCGCCCTGCGCGCGGAGGTGCCCGACCTCTCGCTCGTCGTGACCGAATCGAACCCCGAACTGCTCAAGTCGTTCGCCGACCGGACCGTGACGATCGAGCGCGGCGAGATCGTCGGGGGTGCTGCCGAACCCCGCCACGAGGACGCGACATGAACGTGAACACCCCCCCGCCCGTCGTGCCCGCAGACGGGCGCGGCCTCTTCATCGACAACGCATGGATCGAGCCCGACGCGGTCATCGACGTCGTGGCGCCGGCCGACGGGCGGGCTTTCGCCCGGATCGCCGCCGGCACCGCAGCGCATGTCGACCGCGCGGTCCGCGCCGCGCGGGCCGCGTTCGAGGGCCCCTGGGGCGGGGTGGATGCCGCCGCTCGAGGCCGTATCCTCATGCGTCTGGCGGGCCTCGTCCTCGATCACGAGGACGAGCTGACGGCGCTCGAGGCCCGCGACACGGGCAAGCCGTTCAAGCAGGCGCGCGCCGACATCCGCGCCTGCGCGCGCTACTTCGAGTTCTACGGCGGCGCGGGCGACAAGCTGCACGGCGAGACGATCCCCTTCATGGCGGGCTACTTCGTGGCCACCGAGCGCGGCCCCCTGGGCGTTACCGGCCACGTCATCCCCTGGAACTACCCAGCGCAGATGTTCGGCCGCACGCTGGCGCCCTCGCTGGCGGCCGGCAACGCCTGCGTGATCAAGCCGGCCGAGGACGCCTGCCTCACGCCTGTGCGCCTGTGCGAGCTGGCCCGCGAGGCCGGCCTCCCGGACGGCGCCATCAACATGGTCACGGGCACCGGCGAGGCCGCGGGCGCGGCGCTGACGGCGCACCCCGGGATCGATTTCGTCTCTTTCACCGGCAGCCCCGAGGTGGGGACGATGGTGCAGAAGGCGGCCGCCGAGAACCACGTACCCTGCGTGCTGGAACTGGGCGGCAAGTCCCCGCAGATCGTGTTCGCCGACGTCGACTTGGAGGCCGCCCTTCCCACCCTGGTGGGTGCCATCGTCCAGAATGCGGGTCAGACCTGCTCGGCGGGCTCGCGCCTTCTCGTGGAGCGCGGCGCCTGGGACCGCGTGATGGAAGCCGTCGCGGCGCGCTTCTCGGCGCTGCGGGTCGGCACGCCCGAAATGGACCTCGACCTCGGGCCCCTCATCTCGGCCCGCCAGCGTGATCGCGTGCGCACGTTCTGCGAGCGGGCGGAAGACGTGCCCGTCCTCGCGGAGGGACGGATCGTCGAGGGCGCGCCCAAGGACGGATTCTACGTCGCCCCACGCCTCTTCGGGCCGGTGCCTGAAGACGCAGAACTAGCGCGCGAGGAAGTATTCGGGCCGGTGCTGTCGGCCATCCCCTTCGAGGACGAGGCGGACGCCATCCGCATCGCCAACGGCACCGAGTTCGGCCTCGTTGCAGGCATCTGGACCCACGACGCCAAGCGCTCGATGCGCGTCGCGCGCCGCGTGCGGGCGGGGCAGGTCTACATCAACGCCTACGGCGCGGGAGGCGGGATCGAACTGCCGTTCGGCGGCACCGGCAAGAGCGGGCACGGCCGCGAGAAGGGTTTCGAGGCGCTCTACGAAGTGACGGGCCTCAAAACGATCGTGACCAAGCACGACTGACGACGACGCGGCGCACGCCGCGCAAGGGGAGGAAAGAGATGCGCCTGGACGGCAAGACGGCCCTTATCACGGGAGGGGCCTCGGGATTCGGCGCCGGCATGGCCCGCACCTTCGTTGAGGAGGGCGCGAAGGTCCTCCTAATGGACCTGAACGGCCAGGGCGCCGAGGCCCTCGCCCAGGAACTGGGCCAGGGCGCGCGCGCCGCGCAGGGCGACGTGACCAGCTCGGCCGACACCGAGGCTGCGGTCGCGTCCGCCATCGACCTCGGGGGCGGGCGGCTCGACATCGTCGTCAACAACGCGGGCTGGACCCATCGCAACAAGCCGATCATGGAGGTCACCGAGGCCGAGTTCGACCGCGTCTACGCGATCAACGTCAAGGCGATCTACCACATGAGCCGCGCCGTCATCCCGCACATGCGCGAGGTGGGCGGCGGCACGATCCTCAACATCGGCTCGACTGCGGGCATCCGGCCCCGGCCTGGCCTGACGTGGTACAACTCGACCAAGGGGGCGGTGAACATCCTGTCGCGCTCGATGGCGGTCGAGCTCGCACCGGACCGCATCCGCGTGAACTGCATCGCGCCGGTGATGGGCGCCACCGCGCTCCTCGAGGAGTTCATGGGCCTGCCCGACACGCCCGAGAACCGCGCCAAGTTCGTCGCGACCATCCCATGGGGACGCATGTCGAAGGCCTCCGACGTGGCCAACGCGGCGCTCTTCCTTTGCGAGGACGTGTCGGAGTTCATCACGGGCGTTGTCCTCGAAGTCGACGGCGCGCGCACCGTCTAGCGCGCGGGCGGCGGCCTACGGACGGCCGTCCGCAAACTATGGGTGGCGCATAGGGGCCACCGACCGAAGGCGGCCCGGACAGGCCGCTGGCGTTCAGGGAGGAAAGCCATGAGAACCGTTATGTCGACAGCGAGACTGCTGATGCCGGCGGCGGCCCTTGGGATCGGACTCGCCGGGTTCGCGCACGCGCAGGACGCCGAGGGCGAGTTGAGCGAGCTGCAGCAGCGCGCCTGCACCGAGCCCTACGGCGCGGGCGATGAGATCGGCGCCGCCAACCGCCTCACCCCCGAGAAGGTGCAGGAGGCGACGGCCCTCGTCACCACGGGCAAGGTCTACTCCCTGGCGGTCGAGACCAACTCCGAAACCCCGGCCTTCGGGCCGCGCTCTTGGGCCATGGTCATCAACCAGCCCGGGCAGACCGGCGGCGGCGGCCTGGGGCCGACCCGCACAAACTACAACGACGACATCTACATGGGATACGTCGGCACCGGCACACAGATCGACGGGCTGGGACATATCGGCATCGACAATGTCTACTACGGCTGCAATCGCAACGCCGACTTCGTGCAGGCAGACGGCATAACCAAGCTCGGCATCGAGAAGATCCCCAACATCGTCACCCGCGCCGTCGTCCTCGACATGACGACCTACTATGGCCAGGAGATCGTCGACGAGGGCACAGCCTTCAACCGCGCCGAGATCGACGCGCAGGCCGAGGCGCAGGGCGTCGGGATCGGCGAGGGCGACATCGTCCTCTTCCACACCGGATGGCTCGATCTCGTGGGCGTGGACGACGCGCGCTACATCGCCGGCGAGCCCGGCCTGGGCAAGGAAGGCGCGCGCTACCTCGCCGAGCTGGGCGTCGTCGCGGTCGGCGCCGACACCTGGGGGCTGGAGGTCATTCCCTTCGAGGAGGGCGCGGGCGTCTTCGAGGTCCACCAGATCCTCATCCCCGAGCATGGGGTCTACATCCTCGAGAACATCAGGACCGACGAACTGGTCGCCGACGGCGTCTCGGAGTTCATGTTCGTGCTCGGGCACTCGCTCTTCACGGGGGGCGTGCAGGCGGTGATCAATCCGACCGGGCTCCGGTAGGGTGCAGGGGGCTGACGGCATGGGCCGCGCACGTGTAGCGGCCCGTCCTGCATGTCGGGGCCCGGAGAAAGCCAGTCGGGGAGTCGCCCAGGGGCGAGGGGGGATGCCTGCATGTGGCCCCTCCTCCGGGCAGCGACAGGACCGGACGCCCCGAGGCCCGTATACTTCCGCGTGCCGATCGTGCGAACCGTGGAGGTGCGGGTGCCCCGCCCGGAGTTGCTCCACCCGAGCGCCGACCTTCCTCGTCCGGCCGACGTCGGGTGAGGCCCACTCCGCGCGCACGGACGGCGAGAGGGTCGTCAGGATGCCAGAACGCATCGCCCGTCGATCCCGCAACGGCCGAGACCTCGCCGCCAAGCTTGGATAGAGGGACGCGCGTGCCCTGCTTGCCGGGCTCGGACCTCAGCCCCATCAACCTGCCGAATCCCCTACGCGCAACTGCCGGCTACCTCGGATCGGTGATGCCGAAGGCATGTGTCCCACCTTCGCCCTTGCCCTCACCCTCTTCGCTGGCCTCGCCGCCCCGGCGGCCGCGCATCCGCCCTGTTCGTGGATGCGGAGGCGGGCTTTCACCTCGACGCGGGTGGGCGGCTGACGGCGCTGCACATCACGTGGACCTACAAGGCGTTCTCCTCGCTTATGCTCCTCGACTGGCTCGAGCTCGACGCCGGCGGCGGCGGGCGCCGACCTCGTCCCGCGCGGGGCGCGAATCCTGCAAGCCCCGGCGCAGGTCCACAGTCACGGCGCTTGCGGAGACACGCATGGACCGACGACGGACGAGGCGGCGTCCCTGGCCGGGCGGCGCGACGGCGCCGCGCTGGTGGCCAGAATCGCGGTGCATCCCTGCACGGGAGCGCCCTTCCTACTCGCCATCGCGTTGCAGATTGGCGTCTCTAGGGCCGGCGCGCTCGCGGTGGTCACGATGGGTCCCGGAATAGCCGCCTTTACCTCGCGGTGTCCGGCTCGGGTGTGCTGGTGCGGTGCGGCGCGCTGATTGGCGCAAGGGCAGGAGTTCTACGCGCTCTCTCGGGGGCCGCGGACGTCCTGGGGGGCGGCGTGATCGTCGCGCTCGGCCTCGCGCGCTTCGCCTCAGACGCTACTTAGCCGACTCCCGGCCCTCGGCCATGGTCATCGCGGAAATCTGGCGGACCAACCCTGCGTCCGCGTCCGTCATCACCTTCGCCGCGCGCCGCTCGAACGCATGCGCAACCGTGGAGCGCGGCGCGGCGTCCTCGGCTGCGGACGCGAGGCGCTCGTCGAGCGCAAGGTAGACGTCCGTGAGGATAGATAGCAGCTGCCCCGGTAGACCTCCTAATCGATCTAAAGAAATGAAGTATACCTTACGAATGACCTCTGCGGCGTTCGGCTTGACCGATAAGTGCTGAGCTAGGGCGGACGTTTGAAGTGACCGATGTCGAGGTCTGCTACGCGGGACAAAGTGAACTTTCGCTGCGGTAAGCACGAAGGTCCGTTCTAGCCAAGTATACCAATAATACTCACTAGACGCTCCGTCACCGTGAACCGTTTTAGCGAATGTCCAACTGCGCCAAACAGCATCGTTCCAATAGACCAAAGGCCAACGATGCACTAACAATCAAACATAACCACCCCCTGAGGGCATGCCGGTGACAGAAATTACTGACTTTCAAGGCAATAGCGACTCTCGTTCGGAGCAGCACGAGCCAAAATGCCCTAAGCTACTGCTCTGTTGGGCTTGCCGTGCTCAACTCGAGGAGCAGCAGTTGCTTTGCCGAGAGTGCGGTAAGTGGCAGAATTGGAAACGGTATGTCAATTCGACTTCCGCAACAATCACCATAGTCACAATCGTTGGTGGCGCACTGATTTCTTCGATGGCCTGGATTATTGACTTTATGGCCTCAGAGCCGCCGCCAAGAATCTCCGTGTCTAGTGCTTTTGCAGATGATTTTCGCAGCCTCACGATTGAGATAGTGAATCTTGAGCAGTACCATTTTGTTCTTTCGCCGAACGCCGTCTGTCGCGGTCGCTTCGTAATAAGGCAAGACGGTTCCGACTACACCAGGGAGGATGTTTACGTTGCGGATGACTTAGAAGCAGTGCTAGCTGGCGAAATAAACAAGGTTCGATATTATTCAAAATTTGACGTGCCAATAGAGGAGGTTGACCCAGATAGGGACTTCCAGAGGTTATCCTGCTGGTTTGTAATTGATACTGGAAGTCGTTGGGGGCTGAGTATTATTACCCAAGCTGGTGCCGGAGGGTTACATGATGGACAAACCACAAGGTTGGTAGCTGAAAGCGATGATGATTTTTCATTATCCCTTCCACATAGTTTTAATTTTCGTTCAGGATGGGAATAGTTGGCCTGAAGATGAGCGATCTCTTGAGCCATGCAACGGGCGTCCCGCCAAGTGCGGCCTTTCGGAACAAGCGAATGAAACGGTACTGCCGTTGCGGCAGCGCCCTCTCCGTTACTCGGAACGCTTCCAAGGATAAGTCTGGGGCAATACGGAACATTGTGTTGTGATCGCACTGCGATCCGCAAAAGCCGACATTCGTACACGTCGCAGCATCCGGCAATAAGGGCTCGAAGCGGTCATCCGCCGCGGCCTATACGAAGGTCCGCTCGGTCGTGCTGCGAACGCGAACGCATCGTCAGGCGCGTCAAGGTCTCAATAGCCATCTTGATTACCTCCGGCTCGGGACGCGAGATGGGCAATCCCCTTAGGTCCCGGTGTCTTTCCGGGCAGGGTCACATCGAGCCGTTTTTTCCGTTTGGACCATTGGATGATCGAGATGAGGGAACGGCACCGTCGTTCCATTGAGCAGGCCTTGCTTGTCCCGTCTTATGTTCGCAGTGTGAACCGATCGATCGTTGAGGGATCGGTTCGATCTGGGAGGATCTCATGCTCGCACGTCTCGCGCCGCTCGCGGCCCTGTTCCTCGTCGCCGCGCCCGCCGCCGCGCAGGAGCGCATCGCCCTCGGCTCCACCAACGCGCAATCCTCGCATTATGCCTACTTCGCGGCGCTCGCGGGACTGATCAACGAGAAGACCGACCTTCAGGCCAGCGTGGTCGAGACGGGTGCCACCGTCGACAACCTGCGCCGGATGGAGCGGGGGCAGCTCGATGCAGGGCTCATCACCACCAACACGCTCTATCAGGCCTACGAGGGCCAGGGCGAGTTCGAGGGCGCGCCGATCGCGTCGAAGCTCCTCTGGGCCTACTCGCTCGCCCCGCAGCTCGTCATCGTGCGGCAAGACGCGGGGATCGACGCCGTCTCCGACCTCGACGGCGCGCGCTTCGGGCCGGGCCAGCGCGGCAGCTCGACGGAGGCCACGTCCGAGCAGGTCATGGCGCTCTTTGGGATCGCGCCGGACTGGGTGCGCGGTTCGAACGCGGAGCTCGCCAACGAGATCAAGGACGACCGGCTCGCGGGCTTCATAAAGTCGGCCGTGGGCACGAAGTTCGACCCGCTCACCACCGATATCGCCACGTTGACCCCGCTCAAGGTCCTGCCCATCGACGAGGCCCAGGCCGACGCGATCCGCGAGGCGCTGCCCGAGCTTTCGATCGTCGAGCAGCCCGCCGACCCGCAGCAGGCGGCGGACGCACCCTACCTCGCCTGGGGCTTCATGATCGGCGTCGGCGCGCGGCCCGACCTGCCGGACGAGATCGCCTACCAGATGACCGAGGCGGCCATCGAGGACGAGACCGTGCAACGCGCGGCCTTCGCCGACCTGGAGGGCAACTCGATCCCTGAGCTGACGCTCGAATACGCGACCTCGCCGCTCCATCCCGGCGCGATCCGCGCCTACGAGGAGGCCGGGTTCGAGGTTCCCGACCGCCTGCGCGGCGAGTAGGGCCCCCGAGGGGCGCCGCCGATGTCGATGCCGGACGCATCCGTCGTCGACACGCTTCCGGGCGCGGGCCCGCCCCCGCGGCTGGGCGGCATGCGGGAGCGCTTGGGCGCGGGGCTCGCCGCGCTCACCGGCGCATTCGTGTTCTGGACCGCCGCCGCGGGCCCGTTCGAGAGCCTCGTGCAGCGCGCGATCTTCGTCGCGCTCATCTCGGCTATGGCGGTCTGCATCTACCCGGCCGGCGCGGGGCGGCGGTGGCGTCCGGCGGGTCTCGCGCTCGACCTGGGCCTCGTCGCGGCGATCTGGACCGCCTGCGGCTACACGATCCGGCACTTCGAGCGGATCATGGACGAGCGGCCGTTCGCCCAAGCCCACGAGGTCTGGATCGCCGCGCTCGCCACTATCGCGATCCTCGAGCTGTCGCGTCGGGCGGTGTCCTGGGTCTTCCCCGCGCTCGTGGCCGTGATGGCCGCCTACGCCATCTTCGGCAGCGCGATCCCCGGCGCGTTCGGCCATCGCGGCTTCGACGCCTATTACCTGACCGAGACGGTGCTCCTGTCGGATGCGGGCCTGTGGGGCATGCTCGTCGGCGTCGCGGCCACGACGCTCGCGGCGTTCATGCTCTTTGGCGCGTTCCTGCTCCATACCGGCGCGGGCCGCGCCTTCTTCGACCTTGCCGCGCGCGCCTCGGGGGCGAGCCCCGGCGGCGCGGCCAAGATCGCCACGGTCGCCTCGGGCTTCTTCGGGATGATCTCGGGCTCCACGGTCGCCAACGTCGCCACCACCGGCAACTTCACGATCCCGCTGATGAAGCGGCTGGGCTATCCCGCCCGTTTCGCCGGTGGCGTGGAGGCCATCGCGTCCACGGGCGGCCAGCTCGCGCCGCCGATCATGGGTACCGCGGCCTTCGTGATGGCAGAGCTGGTGGGCGTATCCTACTGGACCATCGCGCTGGCCGCGCTGCTGCCGGCGGTGCTGTTCTACCTCGGCATCTACCTCACCGTCGACGTCGTCGCCCGCAGGCGCGGCTACGGCTCGGCGTCGGACGAGGCGCTGCCGCGCTGGCGCAACGCGCTCGACATCCGCCGCATCGCGCCCATCCTGGCCTCGCTCGCGGGCATCCTCTACGGCGTGCTGCAGGGCTACTCGGTCGCCACCACCGCCTTCTACGGCATCGTCTTCATGGTCGCGGCCTACCTCGTGGCGCGCCTGGCCTCGGGCGAGGGCATCGTGCCCACGCTGCGCGGCCTTCTGCCGGTCCTCGTCACCGGCGGGCAGAGCCTCGTCATCGTGGGGCTCCTCCTGACGGCGGCGCAGGTCTTCGTCTCGATCCTGAACCTCACCGGCGTGGGCGTGACGCTGACGTCCTGGATCCTCGGCGCGGCGGGCGGGCAGGTCTGGCTCATCGCGATCGTCATGGCCGCGGTCTGCCTGATCGCCGGCATGGGCCTGCCCACATCGGCGGCCTACGTCCTCGTGGCGGCCGTCTTCGCGCCGGCGCTGATCGGGCTGGGCCTCGACCCGCTGACGGTGCACTTCTTCGTCCTCTACTACGCCACCCTCTCCGTCGTCACGCCGCCGGTCTGCGTGGGCGTCTTCGTTGCCGCCACGATCTGCGAGGAGCGCTGGTTCGCCGTCGCGGGCCAGGCGCTGCGGCTGGGCGCGGTGGCCTACGTGCTGCCGATGCTGTTCCTGATCTATCCCGGCCTGCTCGCGCAGGGCGGGGCGGAGGCCATCGCGCACGCGGTCCTCTCCGGCGTCGTCTTCACAGTGGCGACCGCGTTCCTCCTCGGCCTGCGCCCGGTAGCGGGACGCGGTGGTGCGATGCCGTTGCTTTGGGCGGTGCCGCTGGTCCTGGCGGTGCTGCCGGGCTGGGCGCCGTCGCTGGCGGCCGCCGGTCTCCTGGTCGCGCTGGTCTGGATCGGGCCGCGGATCGGACGAGCGGTGGCGGCGTCGTAGCGCAGATCATCGCGGGACGGTCCTTTCACATGATCTCGGACCTGTCTCAATAGCATAATATCTCCTGCGTATGACCGCTGCTGTAGCCGCAAAGCTAGACTGTCACCCGTGAGCAAATCGGAGGTGTCGCTCTGCCCTGTTTGGAACCGGGTTGGTGGATGGCATGGCATGGGTGACGATGAGCGAGCGGGAGTTGCGGCGCGTGGAGGTTCTGGCGCAGCTGGATGACGGGCGGATCGATGCGACGTCGGCAGCGCACGTCCTGGCGGTGAACCGGCGGCAGGTGTTCCGGCTCCTCAAACGGTTCCGCGAGGAAGGTCCTTCGGCGCTGGCCCATCGTGCTCGCGGCCGTGCGCCCAACAACCGGATCGGCGACGCGGTCCGCGAGGTGGCGCTGGACCTGGTCCGGGAGGAGTACTCGGACTTCGGCCCGACGCTGGCGGCGGAGACGCTGGCCGAGCGGCACGACCTGCGGGTTTCGCGCGAGACGCTGCGGCGATGGATGGTCGAGGATGGACTGTGGCTGACGCGCGAGGAGCGCCGCCGCTTCCACCGATCCCGCCTGCGCCGCGAGTGCTCGGGCGGACTTGTGCAGATTGACGGCACCGACCACCGCCGGTTCGAGGACCGCGCACCGGCCTGCACGCTTCTGGTGTTCGTGGGCGACGCGGGCGAGCCGGCTGATGGAACTGCGCTTCGTGCCGTCCGAGACGACGTCTGCCGACTTTGCGGCGCTGGACGGTTGCCTCGCCGCGCATGGCCGTTCCGTGGCACTCGCCATTGTCCTCGGACCAATGGCGGACAAGGCTCGTTATTCCGACAAGCACACCGTGTTCCGCGTCGGGCGCCGCGCCCCGAAGACCGGTCACGGGATCACCCAGTTCGGCCGCGTGCTGGATGAGCTGGGCGTCGAGATCACTGCGCCGACAGCAGCCTGGCGAAGGGCCGCGTAGAGCGCGCGAACCGCACGCCGCAGGACCGACTGGTGAAGGAGCTCCGCTTGGAGGGGATCTCGGACATGGCGGCGGGCAATGCGTTCCTTCCGAGCTTCTTGGAGCGCTACGATCGCCGCTTCGCCAAGACACCTCACCGACCTGACGATCTGCGTCGCCCCCTCAACGTCGGCCCGGACCAGTTGCGGGCGATCGAGGTGCCTGCGCGAGCATCGCAATGTCGGCGCGCAGCTGTCGTTCCGCTTCGAGCGCAACCGGGTGATCCTCGACGAGACCGAGGTCACGCGCGGGCTGGCGGGCAAGCATGTCAATACGCTGGTCTTCCCCGACGGCGGCTTCGAGGTCCGCTGGAGCGGGATGGTCCTGCCCTACCGGGTGTTCTCCAAGGACCAGCAGCGCGCCACGCAAGCCTCGATCGTGGCCAACAAGAACCTCTCCGCCGTGCTCGAGCACATCAAGGCCGAGCAGGAGAAGGCGAGGCCGACCAGACAGCCCGTGCAAAGGACGCGCCACACACCGAACGGTCGGCGAAACGACGGCTGGAACTCGCTGGCGGCGCGCAAGAAGAAGGCGGACGCGACGACGAAGGCTGGCGCCCGCGGGGCCGGGCGAACCTCCGATCCTTGACGTCTCCGGTCCGCCCGGCCCCGCTTCAACTGACCGGCCCCCATCAGGTGGTCCGGTTGTAGTGTTAGGTCATAGGCCCCTCCTGCGCCATGGGAGACGGGAGGCGGAGCGCAGCGGAGCCGGACGGCATCCATGGCGCTTCGGCCTTTGGTGGGCCGATCGTCTCGGGCGCCGGCGGCCGGTATCCGAGCGCCGAGTGCGGGCGCACGATGTTATAGTGCCGGCGCCATGCGTCGATCAGGATGCGGGCCTCGGCGAGGGTGTAGAAGACCTCCCGGTCCAGCAGCTCGTCCCGCAACTTTCCGTTGAAGCTCTCGTTGTAGCCGTTCTCCCACGGGCTATCGGGCGCGATGAACGCCGTCTTCACCCCGAGGTGGCCGAGCCACGCGCGTACCGCCGTTGCCGTGAACTCCGGCCCGTTGTCCGATCTGATGTGCTCGGGTGGACCGCGCTGAACGAACAGGTCCGCCAGCGTGGCGAGCACATCGTCGGAGTTCAGCCGCCGGGCCACCGGCAACGCGAGGCACTCGCGGGTGTACTCGTCGATCACCGTCAGCATCCTGATATGGCGCCCGTCATGCGTCCGATCCTGGACGAAGTCGTAGGACCAGACGTGGTTCGGGCGCTCCGCCCGTAGACGCATGCACGAGCCGTCCGCGAGCCAGAGACAACCTCGCCTGGGCTGGCGCTGCGGGACCTTGAGACCCTCGGCACGCCAGATCCGCTCCACGCGCTTGCGGTTCACCTGCCAGCCCGCCGCGCGCAGCAGTGCCGCCACGCGCTGGTAGCCGTAGCGACCGTACTGGCTGGCTAACGCGACGATGTCCGCCGTCAGCGCCTCCTCGTCGCCCCGGCCCCGCGGCGCCTTCCTCTGGGTGGATCGGTGCTGGCGCAGCACGCGGCACGCGCGCCGCTCCGACACACCCGTCACGCTTCGCACTTGCTCGATCGCCAGGCGTCGGCGCGGGGGGCTCAGTAGTTTCCCCGGGCCGCCTCCGTCAGGATCACCTTGTCCAGCGACAGATCGCTGACCGCTCGCCGAAGCCGCTGGTTCTCGCGCTCGAGTTCCTTCAGGCGCCGCGCCTGACTGACCTTCAATCCCCCGTACTCGCGCCGCCAGCGGTAGTTGGTATGCTCGGTCACACCAATCGCCTTCGCCGCCTCGGGAACCGTCGCCCCCTTCGCGATCAGCACCTCCGCCTCACGCAGCTTCCCAATGACCTCCTCAGGCCCATGCCGCTTCCGTCCCATGATCCACTCCTTCCAAGTCCAATCCGAACATAGATGTCGGGCCCCTCAGAAGGGGGCAGGCCAGTTCGAGACTTATGCATGGATCGATCCATGGGTATGGTTCCAGCGCGCGTCGTTGTTGCGAGACCTTCCAGGCCGCCGCCGCGAACCCGCGGCGGCCAAGCTCGCAGTGCTCCTAGATGCTCACATGGCTCAGCCGGGGCTGCATCGACGGAATACTTCCTCCAGTCCCATGTCGGCCCGGGCAAAGACAGGAATCTGCTCCAGCGGTGCGGCGACATGGACCTCCCCCGGGGTGGTGGTTTCGCCAGTCCAGACGTCGACCCATTCGCCCGCGGGCAGGTAGACCATTCGTGAGGTCGCGCCGGCCTCGAGCACCGGCGCGACGATCAGACCGCTCCCGAGCATCGTCTGATCGGCCACCAGGACCGCCGCGGGATCGTCCGGAAAGTCGATCAGGAGCGGCCGCATCGGTGGCAGGCCCGTCGCTGCGGCCTCGGCCATAAGCTCGCGTAGATAGGGTCTGAGCCGTTCACGTAGATGCAGGTAGCGCGTCAGCACCGCCTCGACTGCGGGGCCATAGGACCAGATCTCGTTGCCGGCGCCGCCGAAGGAGAAGTCGCGGCCGTAGCGCGGATCGTGCGCGGCATCCTGCCGAAAGCCGTGGAGGCGGAAGACGGGGCAGAAAGCCCCCCACTGGAACCAGCGGATCAGCAGCTCGTGGAAGGCCGGATCACCCACGTCGCCGCCCTTGAAGCCGCCGATGTCGGTCGTCCACCACGAGACGCCAGAGCAGGCCATGTTCAACCCCGCCGCGACTTGGAGGCGCAGCGCGGCGAAGGTGGACTTCACGTCTCCCGACCACAGGACGACCGGATGGCGCTGCGTGCCCGCCCAGCCCGAGCGCGAGAGGATCAAACCGTCCTCGATGCCGTCCGCCTCGAACGCGGCGCCGTAGCCGTCGTGATGACGAAGGGGATAGACATTCGCCACGTCGCGCCCGTCGCCCTCGTGGAAGCGCAGGTTCTCGGGATGCATAGGGTACATCTCGGGCTCGTTGGCATCGAGCCAGAAGGCCCGGATGCCGTGCGTCACGTAGCCTTCGCGCACCCGTTCCCAGTGGAAGGCACGCGCATCCGGGTCGGTTGCGTCGTAGAAGCGAAGCGGGTTCATCCCGTCCGGCTCGCGATCGTAGAAGATCGAGCCGTCCATCGCGCCGCGGGCGCTCTCCACCAGCCAGCCGTTCCGGACGAACGTGCCATAGGTGTCCGCGTTCGCGTTCACCGTCGGCCAGACGCTGACCATCGGGGTGATGCCCATGCTGCGCAACTCGTCGACCATGGCGGTGGGATCGGGCCATTCCTCAGGGCGGAAGCGCCATTCCCCCATCTTCGTCCAGTGGAAGAAGTCGATCACCAGCACGTCGAGCGGCAGGCCCTTCGCCACGTGGGTCCGCGCGACCTCCAGGAGCTCGGCTTGGGTCTCGTATCGCAGCTTGCACTGCCAGAACCCCAGCGCCCAGTCGGGCAGCATCGGAGGGCGGCCCGTCAGCGCGGCGTAGCCCTCGAGGATCCCCCGCGGCCCCTCCCCCGTCACCACCACGTAGTCGAGCTGGCGCGTCGCCTCCATCGACCAGAGCGTGCGATTGGCGGCCAGTTCGGCCCGGCCGAGGCCGGGCATGTTCCACAGCAGGCCGTAGCCGCGCGAGGAGAGCAGGAAGGGGATCGTGATCTCGGTGTTCTTCTGGTGGAGGTCGAGGACGCATCCCTTCAGGTCGAGCCGTCCGTGCTGATGCTGGCCCATCCCGTGGAACCGCTCGCCGTCATGAGCCCGAAAGCGCTGCTCCAGGGACCAAAGATCGCCTCCTTCGGCCTTCCAGTGACGCGCTCCCGGCCAGAGGAAATGCGGTGGCTCCTCCTCCAGCAGGACAGCGCCGGTCCGCAGGTCTATAAGACGCAACTCCAACGGCGAGACGATCTCGCGGGGCATGATGCGCAGCTCCGCGCGCAAGGGGCCCGTCGTGATCGTCGCTACCTCCTCGGTCACGTCGATCTGGGCCGGCACGAGGTCGTGGGGCAGGAGTGCGCCCGCGCGGTCCTCGTCGATCTCGGCGTTGCGCGTGATCCGGACGCGGATGGCGCCCTCCGCGACCGCCTCAATCCAGATCGTCTCGCCGTGGAGGCGCGCGACGATCCGGCCGCCCACGACCCGGAACAGCTCGCTCATCTCATTCCCTCGCCCGGATGGCGGGCATGGGCCGGCGCGCCGATGACATCGCGCCGCCGAAGCGGCTAGCCTGGGGCCATCCGACCGGAGGATCCCCATGCTCGACGCCGTCCGAACCCAGCCGAAGCACACGGCTCCCCTGGCGAGCGGCTCGGCCCTCGAACGCCGGTTGCGCGGTGGCGGCTTCGCCTGCGTGATGGAGGTCTACCCGCCGACCACCGCCGACCTGCGGCCCTGGCTCGACGCGCAGGAACCGCTCCGACCGTGGTGCGACACGATCCAATTGACGGACATGCCCATGGCGACCCCGCACGTGGCGAACCTCGCGGCCGGCGCCGGCCTCGCGGCGCGGGGGTTCGACGTCATGATCAACGTCACCTGCCGGGATCGGAACGCCATCGCGCAGCAGGGCTACCTGCTGGGGGCGGCGGCGATGGGGATCACGGGGGTGTTCTGCCTGACCGGCGATCATCCCCGCGTCGGCGACCATCCCGAGGCGGCACCGGTCTTCGAGATGGACGGCACGGGCTGGGTCGCGCTCGCGCGGCGCATGCGCGACGAGGGCGTGCTGCGCAACGGGCGCGCCATCGACGTGCCGCCGCGCGTCTTCCTCGGCGCGCCCGCCGCCCCCGATGCCCCGCCCGTGGAGGACCGGCCGGCGGACGCCCTGCGCAAGGTCGACGCCGGCGCGCAGGTGTTGATCACGCAGCCCGTGCTCGATCCGGACGCGTTCGAGACGTACATGGCCCGGCTGCGCGAGCTGGGCGTGACCGAGCGGGCCTTTGTGATCGCGGGCGTGATGGCGGTGACGTCGCCGGCGCAGTTCATGGCGCTGCGCGAGACGCCGGATATCGCAGCGCCCGAACTCGCTCTTCGACGCGCTGCGCGCGCTGCCCGAGGATCAATGCGCGGCGGCCGGCCTCGCGCGGGCGGCCGCGTTGGTGACGCGGCTGCGCAGGATTCCCGGCGTGGACGGCGTGCTGATCTACCCGTTCGGAATGACGCAGGCGGACATGATCGACCTCGCGCGGCGTTCGGGCCTCTCGCGCGGGGCCTGACATCGCGCTCACGTCGCCGACGGCGGTCCGACCCGGCGACGGGCGAGGGACGCGGCCGGCAGGACGCGGCGCCGTCCCATCAGGCGCTCGACACGGGCCGGCACCTTGGCGAGGAACGCGCCACGCTGCGCGTCCGACGCGCTGTCGATGCGGTAGAGCGCATGGTAGCAGGTCCGCGCTGCAGGATGGCAATTCGCCCGCAGCCCGCGCAGGAGCGTCCTCCGCCCGGGCATTCCCATCACGAAGGAGGCGCCGCGGCTGGCTCCGCAGGTCGTGAAGACGCCGATCCGGCGGATATGGGTGAGGCCCGGCCGCGGTCCGTGATCCGGTCCCGGCATTCCGAATGCGAAGCCCGGCACGAGCACCCGGTCGAGCCAGCCCTTGAGCATGGCCGGCAAGCCGAACCACCACGTCGGATAGGTGAAGAGGAGCGTGTCAGCCGCCGCGATCCGCTCGGCATGGGCGTGTATCGGGGCGAGGTTCGCGGTCTCGTCGTGGTACCCCCGCCATTCGGCTCGCCCCATCACCGGATCGAAGCCGTCTGCATAGAGGTCGATGAGGTCGCAGGTCCCGCCGCGCGCCGTCGCGGCAGTCCGCACCTCGTCGCGGATCGCTGCGCTGAGGCTGTCGGGGTCGGGATGGCAGTGGACCAACAACGTACGCGAGGCGGTCACTTGGCGGCCTCGCGATGGTGCGTCTCCACCGAACCGGCGGTATCGAAGTACTCGCGCCACGCGGTGATGAGGCCGCCGCGCAGTTCCACGACGATGGCGTCCGCGGTGACGGACGACGCCCCATCCTCGCGGCGCGTGGTGGCCCAAAGCCATTCGAGGCAGGCGAGCCGGCCACCCGGTGCCGCGAAGGCGTGAGTGACGGTGATCCGCAGGTCGGTGAAGTCCGCATGAAAGTCCTGCATCGCCGCCTCGATACCGTGATAGGGGACGGTCACGCCGGGCGCCGTCAGGATGCCGTCGGGGCTCCAGTCCGGGGCGGCGAGGGCGAAGTCGTTCGCCATCCAGGCGCGGCCCTGCCGTTCGATCAACTCCAGCACGGATGGCGGGCAGTCGAGCACGGCATCCGGGGCGATGAGGGCGCTCACAGCACCTCCGCCCCGACGCCGAAGCCGATCCGCAGGACGACCGCGAGCGTCAGCCCGCCGAGGAGGAGGCCCACCGCCCCGGTCTCGATTGCCGTCATGCGCGCGCGGCCGGGGTCGAGATAGGTCCGGTTGGCGTCCCCGGTGAAGCCGCGCGCCTGCAGCGCGATCTCCAGCTGCTGCGCCTTGTTCAGGCAGTTCACCAGCAGCGGCACCAGAAGCCGGCCCGTCGCCGCGAGCTTCTTGACGATGCCGAGGCTGTCGAGGTCGATTCCCCGCAGGCGCTGGGCGTCGCGGATGGCGTTGTACTCCTCCAGCAAGAACGGCACGAAGCGAAAGGTGGTCGAGACGAGGAACGCGACCTTGTAGGGCACGCCCACCCGCACGAGGCCGAGCACGATCTGGTTGGGCGTCGAGGTCGAGAAGAGGTATTGAAACGCCATCAGCGGCACCGCGATGCGGCAGCACACGACCAGTCCGAAGAGGAGCCCCTCCCAGCGGAAGATCGTCGCGCCGCCCAGTAGCGGCACGCCCTCGGGCAGGATGAACACGGGCGTCACGCCGAAGGGCGACCACAGCCCCTGGATGATCATGATGAGGATGACGGCCGGGATCAGCAGCTTCATCAGCCGCCCGATGGGTCGCGCCCCGAGACCGGAGGCGACGAGCAGACCGAGCATGGCCAGGAACAGCGCCCCCTGGAGGGCGATGTCGTTCCAGACGAAGATGAGCAGGCTGGCCACCACGAGGACGGCGAACTTGACCCGGACATCGGCTTCGGAGATCGGCGTGACGCGGTGGCCTTCGGCGGGCGCGAGCGAGACGGTCATGCGGCAGTCTCCCGGGCGGGCGGCGTCCGGAGGGCCCGCGCGGGATCGGACGCGCCCGTCGCCGCGCGGATGTCGGCGGCGTTCATCGGGCGGAGGCGATCGAGCCAGGGAAGGGCCTGCGCCAGGCGCACCGTCTGGGGCGGCGCGAGCCCTGCGGCCGAGAGCGCGCCGTCGTCGTAGAGGACGTCCCGCAGCTGCCCGTCGAGCCGCACGCCGCCCTCGCACATCACCACCAGCCGATCGACGTAGCCGCGCAGGAGGTAGAGGTGGTGGGTGATGAGCACCACCGTCTTGCCGCGTCGGTTGAGGTCGCGCAGCACGTCGAGGATCGCGAGCGCGCCCTGCCAATCCTGCCCGGTGGTCGGCTCGTCGAAGACGAGAATCTCGGGATCGAGTGCGAGGATGGCCGCGATCACGGTGCGCAGCTGGTCCCCCCGACTCAGCGCGACGGGGTGGCGATCCGCAACGTCGACCAAGTCCATCGCCTCCAGCGCGACGTCCACCTTCCGATCGATCTCCCGCTCCGACATGGCCTGTTTGCGCGACCGGTAGCGCAGCGCGAAGCCGACTTCCTCACGCACCGAACCGCAAAAGAGCTGCTGATGCGCGTTCTGCGCTACGTAGCCGATTCGCTGCGCGAGCTCAGCGACCGAGAGTTCGGCGATGTCGCCGCCCCCCACCTCGACCCGCCCGCGGGTCGGCTTCAGAACCTTGATGAAGTGCTTGACCAGCGTCGACTTTCCCGACCCGTTCGGCCCCACGATTCCCACGAAGGCGCCGCGCGCGATGTCGAGGTCGACATGGCCTAGCGCGGCGGTGCCGTCCGGATAGGTATGCCCCAGGCCGCGCACCGAAAGAGCGGGACGCCCGGGGGTCTCCTGCGGGAACGTCCCTACCGGGGGGGCGGGCAGAGCGACGAGCGCCGCGCGATGCGCCATGCCCCACTCCAGCGCCGCCGCCAAAGTGATGGGGAGAGCCGGCGAGGGCCGGCAGATGTGCTCAGAAAGAGCGGCGATGCTCTGGGTGACGTCGGGCGGCCGCACGGCATGCCGCGCGAGGAAGTCCACGCGGGCGAACACCTCGGCCGGCGGGCCGTCGGCGACCACGCGCCCTTCGGAAAGCATGACGATGCGGGTCGCGAACTCCGCTAGCTCCTCGGCGGCGTGGGACGCGACGACGACAGTCATTGCACTCTGGCGGTTGATGCGTCGCAGGATCGCGAAGACGTCGTTTGCCGCCTGCGGGTCGAGCTGTGAGGTCGGCTCGTCGAGGACGATGATCCGCGGCCGCAGCGCGAGCGCCGCCGCGATGGCGAGGCGCTGCTTCTGACCGCCCGACAGGTGGGCGGGATGCTTCTTCTCGAGCCCCGACAAGCCCACCAGATCGAGGGCCTCCCCGACACGCGACCAGATCTCGGCCGTCGGCATCGCCTGGTTCTCCAAGGCGAAAGCGACCTCGGCCTCGACCGTAACTGCCGTCAGCTGCGTTTCGGGATCCTCAAGAACCATGCCGACCGAGCGGGCGATGATGGCCGTGGGCACGTCGACGGTGTCGTGGCCGGCGACCGTGCCGCGTCCCCGATAGGCGCCGCCGTGGAACTGCGGGACGATCCCGTTGAGCATCTGACAGAAGGTCGACTTGCCAGCGCCCGTGGGGCCTATGAGGCCGACGAATTCGCCCTCCCCCACATCGAGCGTGACGCCGTCCAGCGCCTGCACCTCGGAGGAGCCATAGCGGAACCCCACCCCTTCGAAGTGCAGAACGGCGTTCGGGGCGCCCTGCGGCATCAGTAGCCCGCCATCTCGGCCCGGGCGATCGACGAGCGGCGAAGCGCGCGCACGACGCCGACGGCGATCATCGCGGCGACGGCTGCGAAGGCCGTCCGTTCGACGAAGATGATGAACACGAGGACAGTCCAGACCTCGGCCGGCCAAGGGTTCGTCGCAAAGCCGATCACCCAGAGCATCTGTGCGCCAGCCGTCGAGCCGAAGAAACACACCACCAGGAAGGCGAGGTAGGTCTGGACCGAAATGCCTCCCGTGCGAATACGCTCGATCGACCAGTTCCGAATTTGCGGGATCGCGATGAGCACCAGGGCGACTTGGACGGTGAAGACGTTCGAGAACCACAGGCCAACCGGAATGCCGTAGGCCACGCACTGGAAGAAATAGACGACGTTGAGCACCAGCACGATTCCGAACGGCACGTACCAACGCGATTTTCCGGGCATCAAGGTCATCGCGACGGCGAAGGCATTGCCCGCGCCGAGGAGGAAGCCCCACGGTCCGAGATTGGTATATGGGGCGATCACGCCGCCGAGAACCGTTCCGATACCCGAGGCGATCGGCCCGGCGATCGGTCCGAGGAGCATGCCCACCGTGGCATGGATGACGTCGTGCAGTGGCCATCCGCCGCCCATGCCGCCCACCACTATGGAGGCCGGGATCAACGCCATCGCCGCCACGAGGGCGGCGAGGATGGCGGTGTAGGCGACCGATGCGCCGCCGATCTTCACACCGCCTCGCGCGGCGATGGAGCGCTCCTCGGGCGCTGCGGAACTGGTATTGGGATTGGCTGCCTGCGGGTCGGCCATGATCTCGTCCCTTTCGTGCTTGGCGCGGTCGACCGCGTCCGGATGCGGCTGACGGATAGGTTAATGATCAATCGCGGCCTCGGAAGCATCGAAAAGAGGTCGATCCGTTGCCTTTGGCGCAACGCCTTGGTTTCTAGAGTGCCGCGGCGGTCGCGCGCAGGCATTCCGCGACGAGGGCCGCGAACGGAGACAGCGGCCGCCGGTCGCTGTGCACGATTGTGAGATTCTGAAGAAAAGCCCCCATTTCGACGACCGGGAGGAATACCAGCTCGCCCGCGTCCAGGGCCAGGCGCACGTCGATGCGATTGAGGATTGCCACGCCATCATCGACCCTGACGAAGCGGGCCAAGAGATCGAAGCTGTCGGACTCGAACACCGGATCGAGCCAAAGGCCGAGGCGCCCTGCCGAACTTTCGAGCGTTTCGCGAACCGAGACCCCCGCCCGAGGCAGGAAGAGCGGATAGCGCGCCAGCTCCTGCAGATGCACGCGTCCACGATCGGACAGCGGATGGCTCGGACGCACGACGGCCCCGCAGGGGCTCTTGCGCTCGTAGACCGTGACCAGGTGAGGCGCCGAGGGCAGATCGAAGGCGATGCCGATGTCCACTTCCTCCTCGACCACGGCCTGCGCGACGCCCTCGGCAGTGGTGACGGTCAGGTCGAAGCAGCAGCCCGGGCGCCTCGCTCGCAGGTCGAGGATCGTCGTCAGCAGGAGATCGCGCGTCAGCCCCCCGACCGTCGCGATCGAGCACCGTGCCGTATGCATGCCCTTCAGCGCGTCGATCTGCTTGATGAGACGTCGCTGTGCCGCCAGGGAGTCGCGCGCGTGGGCGATCATCGCCTCGCCAGCAGCCGTTGGACGCATCCGCTGCGGCGTCCGCTCGAAGAGTGGTGTGCCGAGCGACTGCTCCAGGGCAATGATCTGCCGGTTGATCGAGGAGGCGGCGACGTTGAGCTTTGTCGCAGCCTTTCGGATCGTGCCGCAACGTGCCACCTCGTCGACATAGATCAGGAGGCGAGGCGCAATCATTCCTGACGATAGCGCCGTTCCGATCGACGGTGGAAGCAGAAGGATCTGGCGGAACACCCCTTGCGGCTTACCGTCTGCTAGACGCCATACTGAAGGACCTGCTCCAAGCCATTCGATCCAGGCTCCGACATCTCAACAGATCGAAAGACACCGTCATAATACCGCCTCGATCCAAACACGCGCTCCGAGACTTACTGGATGGGCATGTCGGCAAACCGTGTTGATAAGGCATCGTTAAGATGTCGTATGGCCAATATCGGATCTTCCAGGTCATCCGGAAATCCCAATATCGCTACGGCCCTCTCGCCAGCTCGCTACACTATTGCAATCTATTGCAGATCTTCCTCCATCGCAAATTGCCAGGGCCGAGGACGCGTTCCGAACGGCGCGCAGGGGGGCCGAAGCGGTGGTGAAGATCGATGCGGCGGAGGAGAGTCGCTCCTGTCCGACCTGCGGCGCCTCGAACCGCTCCCGGTGGTTCAAGTCGCGCGCGGGCGCACGGCGGTGGCACTGGAAGGGGTGCGAAAGCACTTGGAGCGGTCGGACCCGAACATTGCCTGCCGGCGTCCATCGTCCCGGCCTCTTCGTCGAAGCTGCGAGGAAGATGCCCGATCCGAGGGAGACCCCGCGCTCGTGCCGCGCGCTCGCCACGCGGCTCGGCTTGTCGCGGGACACCGCATGGCGCCGGCGATGCTGCTTCTCGTCCAGCTTTCGGCGGTATCGCTCGCCGTTCTTGCCAGCATGGTCGAGACCGATGACGCCGCCCACCGAGAAAGCTGCGAAGGTTCACGGGAGTGGGTGCGGCATAAGCGAGACCCGTCGCAGCCCAGGCCGCCCTAAAGGCGGTGGCAGGAGTATCTCAAGAGAGAGCCGATCTAGTCCATTGCCTCGCGTTGGTCGGAGGACATTCTGGGCATCGTCGATCGCGAAGGCCGTGCGACCTTCGAGCACAATGGCGACACCCGGCAGGCGACGCTCGACGCCGCGCTCGCGCCACAGGTGGCGACCGATGCGATACGGCTGTTCGACGCAGCACCCCGATACGAAGCTGTGGCCAACGCCCGAGGGCTCTCACACAGCGTGCTCGTCGGTCGCCGCCGTGGACCGGGGACATCGCAGGCATACGACCTCAACACCGTCGATGCGCTTCACGCCCAGTGGGCAGATATAGGGAAGACCTCGCGGGGCCCGGCCACCGACTATCTCGTCGGCTACGCAGGGCGTCTCGTTGCCCGGCGCGTTGGGGATATCCTCGTGCTGTTCTCAGACCTTCAGCGGAAAATGGCGGTCATTCCCTAGCGGTAACTGGCGGGATGCTCAGGTGGCTCCGGGTTCGATCTGTCCCGGACCTGAGGCGCGGACGTCGGCGTAGAGGGTCGGCTTCGAGATCCCCATCATGGCGCAGACCTTGGCTATTGGCATCTGGCGCTCGTCCTAGAGACGGATCGCGAGGTCGCGCTGGTCCTCGTTCAGTCGCGGGGGCCGGCCGCCGAGGCGTCCGCGGGCGCGTGCGGCCGAATGGCCGGCCTGGGTGCGGTCGCGGATCAGGGTGCGCTCGAACTCTGCCAGAGCACCGAAGATGTGAAAGGTCAGCTTGCCCGTGGGCAGGGTCGTGTCGATGGCCTCGTGAAGCGAGCGCAGGCCGATCCGCTTGCCGTTGGGATAGCCGGCCCAGTCGATCAGGTCCCTGAGCGAGCGGTCGAGCCGTTCAAGGCGCCAGACGACGAGCGTGTCGCCGGCCCGCAGGATCTCGCGGATCCGTGCGAGGCCCGGCCTCGTGGAAGCGGCACCCGACATCTTGTCGACGATGACGCGCTCGCAGCCCGCAACCTCGAGCGCATCGCGCTGCAGGTCGAGGTCCTGGTCATGGGTGGAGACCCGCGCATGGGCGATCCGAATGGGCAGGGCCGGACCGGACCGGCAGGCGGGAACTGGCGGATGGGCAGGGAGCCCCCAGGCGCATCTCGTTTCCAGATCTACGATTCGTGACCGGGTTATCTTGCCGGCGGGGCCGCGGTTTCGCGGTCATCGGGAGGGTCATGGGACAAGGGCCGGCAAACCCTCGTTTCCCTGACCGAAATGACCGAGGCGCAGCGCGCCGCGGCGATGGCACGCTTCGAGGCGATCCGCCCCGTAGTCGAGGGCGGGGGCCCGCTCGCAACCTGCATTCCTGCCGCCGACGTGCCGCTGCGAACGGCGCGGCGCTGGCTGGCCCGGTACCGGCAGGACGGGCTGGCACCTCTTGCGCCTAGGCCGCGATCGGACGCCGGGGACCGCCGCGTGCATCCGTGGATCGTGGACCTGATCGAAGGCGTGGTTCTCCAGCGGCCCCGCCTGTCGGCTGCAGATATTCGTCGTCGGACGACGACGACTGCGACGGATCGGAAATCGATCGTGCCGTCCTATGGGACGGTCCACGCGGTCGTCCGCGGGCTCGACCCGGCCCTCATGGTGATGGCCCATGAGGACCATGCGGCCTGGCGGGATCGCTACGAGATGATCCTCCGATACCGCGCCGCGCGGCCAAACGAGATCTGGCAGGTGGACCACACGATGCTGGACGTCGTCGTGCTGGATGCGACCGGCAAGACGGTCCGCCCCGTGGCTCACGGTGGTGTTGGACGACCACACCCGCGCGGTCGCGGGCTACACGATCTTCGCGGGCGCGCCCGCGGCGCTGAACCTCCCATGCGCGCTGCGTCAGGCCATCTGGCGCAAGAGTGATCCCGCATGGTCCGTCTGCGGCGTGCCGGACGTCCTTCATGTCGATCACGGGACCGACTTCACCTCCACCCATCTGGGGCTTGCAGCCGCGGCCCTCCGCACGCGCATCGTCCACTCGGCCCTCGGTCGGCCCCAGGGGCGGGGCAAGGTCGAGCGCCTCTTCGGCACCCCGAACACCGAGCTGCTCTCCACCCTGCCGGGCAGGCACGCAGGCGTCCTTCCACGGATGCCCGACAGCCTCGAGGACCTCGACCTGCTTCGCGTCATGGTCGCTCGGCCGCGCGTGATCCGGCGGGCCGGCATCTGCTTCCAGGGCCCGAGATAAGTCGACACGACGCTCGCCGCGTTCGTCGGCGAGTGGGTCAGGGTCCGCTAAGGTCCACGGGACCTCGCCGAGCTGCGCGTGTCCGAAAGGACCACTTCCTCCGTCGCGTCGACTTTCCGGACCTCGCGACCGAGACCGTCACCCTCGCGGACATCCAGGCCGCGCCGGTGGCGCGCCGCCGGGACCTGCGAAGGGGGATCGAGGTCCGCTCGAAGAGGCTCGCGGATCTGCTGCGGGAGGCGTGCGCAGGCTGGTCCGCCAATTCAGGCCATGCCGCCCCGTCCGAAGCCGCGCCTCCGCCTCAAGGTAGAAGACGACGGACGATGGGCACGGAGCGTTCACCCATTCGCAGCATTGACCCGTTCGTCGTCACCAAAGAGCACCGGAGGTTCTCGGAGTTCGCGACCGCCGTCTGCCTCCACCGCTACATCGGCCTGTGCTCGCGGTCTGCGGGAGCGGGCGAGACCCTGTCCGCCCGCCGCCTCACCCCCTGGGACGCAGCCGAGCCGCTGCTGTCGACCTGGAAGACGAGGAACGCGTCTCGCGCTCCGGTCCAGGAGGCGCTCGCCCAGGCCCGCGCCGTCTTCTACACCCCCACCGTGGCCGGGACGCCGCGCAAGGTCCGCGCCGATCTGAGCGAGCTGGTCCGCCGCGTGGACGGACGCATCGACCTGAAGCTGCACCCGGGCCGGCTCATGCCCCGGACGCGGTGGCCTCCGAACATCGAGCTGCTCGCCATCGATGGAGCCGAACGCTTGACGGCCCAATCCCTCGACCACATCCGTGACGTGTTCGACCGGACCGGCATCGGCGTCATCCTGATCGGCATGCCGGGCATCGAGACGCAGCTCGAGCGCTACCATCAATCCTACAGCGAGATCGGCTTCGCCCACCACTACCGCAGTCTCAAGGGCGACGAGCTGACCTTCGTGCTTACCTGTCACTGGCGCAGGCTCGGCCCCGACGAGGCCGACTTCACCGATCATCGGGCCATCGCCGCCACCGGACGCATCACCGGCGGCAACTCCCGGCTGCTCCACCGCCTCTCCGTCCATATCGAGCGCATCATGCCGATCGACGGCCTCACCGCCGTTACCGAGGACGTCGTCGACGTCGCCCGGTCCTCCCTCGTCATCGGTGCCGGATGGCGATCGAGTTCACAGCCGGTTGTGACGTGATCCAGACGGAGAACGTATCCTGCACCTCGGTGCGGGGCAGGGACGAGCCTCGCGCGCTGCTCGACTTCACCCGCGCCACCCGTTTGACAAGGTCGATGGGCCGGCTTCTGGGCATCATCCATGACGTCGAGGCGAAGGCCGCGCCGCGCGACCGAGTAGCCGATCGGCACGTCCATCCTGGCGGTAAAGGCGTTCCTCGACATGCTTGGGGTCCTCGCCGGGTTCGAGATGAACCTGCGCCCCGCGCGGCACATGGAGCGGATCGCGAAGGCGAATTCCCGGGGCGTCTAGGAGGCGATTTTCGCGGCGGTGCGCTCAGCGACGGCCGCGAAGGGAGGCCAGCCAGGACAGGCCCGCCTCCGTGCTCCCGCCGGGCGCCCTGGGCCTGTACTCGGCACCCACATGGCCCTCGTAGCCGAGATCCTCGAGATGCCGCATCAACCAGGCATAGTCGATCTCTCCGGCGCCGGGCTCCCCGCGGTCCGGGACGGCGGCGATCTGGACATGGCCGATGCGGGGCAGGAGGCGCTCGAGGGAGCGGGCCAGATCGCCTTGCATGATCCCCATGTGGTAGCAGTCGAACATCAAGCGCAACTCGTCCCGGCCGAGTGCGTCCATGATCCGCTCGGCATGATCCGTGCCCGACAGATGATAGCCCGGCACGTCGCGGGTGTTGATGGGCTCGATATAGACCGCGAGACCGTGCGCCCGGGCCAGATCGCACGCATGGCCGAGATTGGCGCGGAAGGTCTCCTCGGCGCGGGCGCCCCCGTCGGTGCGGCCGGCCATGACGTGGACGGCGCCCATGCCGGTCGCGGCCGCGTAGTCCACGGCGCGCGCGATCTCGGCGCGGGCCGCCTCCTCGCGGCCCGGCAGGGCGGCGAGGCCGAACTCGCCCGCGTCACGGTCTCCGGGCCAGGTGTTGAGCGCGAGCATCCGCAGCCCCGTGCGATCGAGCGCGGCCCCCAGATCGGCGGGCGGCGTCTCGTAGGGGAAATGGCATTCGAGCGCGTCGAAGCCGGCCGCATGGGCGGCATCGACCGCGTCCGGCAGGCCGAGCTCGGTCCATAGAAAACCCAGATTTGCGGAATAACGCATCAATCCCACTCCAGTTCGAACTTGGCCGTCACGGCGGCGATCTGAGCCGGGGCCAGCGATACGGCGCCGGTGCCCCGCAGGAGAAGCGCGAGCTTGGCGGTCTCTTCCAGCTCCTCCATCGCGAAGACGGCCGCTTCGAGGTCGCGCGCGGCGAGCACGGGGCCGTGATTGGCCAGCAGGACCGCCGCACGCCGCCCCGCAAGGCCCCTCACCGCGCCCGCCATCGCCGGATCGCCCGGCACGAAGAACGGCAGGAGCGCCACCTTGCCCACCCGCATGACCGCGTAGGCCGTGAGCGGGGGGATGGCGCAGTCGGGGTCGGTGTCCGGCATCATCGAGAGCGCGACCGAATGGGTCGAATGGAGATGCACCACTGCGCCCGATCCGGCGCGCGTCTCATAGAAGGCGGAATGGAGGGGCATCTCCTTGGTGGGCGCGTCACCCGCCACGTGACGGCCGGCCGGATCGAAGCGCGAGAGCCGGGCGGGATCGAGCCGGCCGAAGCTCGCGCCGGTCGGGGTCACGAGGAGGCCGCCATCCTCCGTGCGCGCCGAGATGTTGCCCGACGCGCCGCCGGTCAGGCCGCGCTCGAAGATCGAGGCGGCCTGGCGGCAGATCTCCTCCCTCAGATGCGTCTCCCTCATGCCGCCTCCAGCACGGCGGCTGCCTTCGCGAAGAAGTCCGGCCCGCCGAAATTGCCCGACTTGAGCGCCAATGCCAGGCCGCCTCCGGCGCGCATGGCCGGCACGCCCGGATCGATCTCGGGGCCGATGGCGAGCTCACCGAGGCCCAGGCCCTCGACGACGGCGCCGGACGTCTCTCCGCCGGCGGTGATCAGGCGCGCGATCCCGCCCGCGACCAGGCGGCGCGCGGTCTCGGCGAAGAGCTCCTCGATCGCCGCCGCGATCTTCTCGCGACCGTGCCGCTCCTGCGCGGCGCGCACCTCGGCGGGGTCGGCGGAGGTGTAGATCAGCGGCAGGCCTTCCTGCGAGAGGGCCCAGTCCGCGAGCGCCCCGGCCGTCACCGCGCCGGAGATCACGTCGTCCGCGCGCACCTCGCGCGAGGGCGCGCCCGCGCTGTGGGTGCGGACCTGCTCGCGCGTGGCGTTCGAGCACGAGCCCGACAGGATCGCAGCCGGGCCGGCCGCGCCCGTCCATCCGCCGGCCGCCCCCGACAGGAGCCCCGCCTCCGAGAAGACCCCCGGCAGGCCGATGGCGATGCCGGACCCGCCCGTCAGCAGGGGCAGGCCCTCGGCGGCGCGCCCGAGCGTGACGAGGTCCGCGTCGCGGATGGCGTCCGCGACGATAAGCCGGTGCCCCTCCGCGTCGGCCGCGTCCATCGCCGCGCGCACGGCCTCGGGGCCCTGCGCCACGACCGTGGAGGGGACGTGCCCTACCGTCCCGCCGCTCTGGCGTGCCAGCCATCGGCGGATGTCGGGGTCGGTCATGGGGGTGAGCGGATGGGCCTCCATCCCGCTCTCGCTCAGGAGGCGGTCGCCGACGAAGAGATGGCCCATGTGGACCGAGCGGCCGGTGGCCGGGAAGGCCGGGCACACGAGGACGCGGCGCGCGCCGAGCGCGTCCGCCAGTGCCTCGGCCACGGGGCCGATATTGCCCTCCGGGGTCGAGTCGAAGGTCGAGCAGTACTTGAAGAGGAACTGCCGGCAGCCCTGCGCGCGCAGCCAGTCGAGCGCGGCGAGCGACATCTCCACCGCCCGCGCGGGCGGGACGGAGCGGCTCTTTAGGGCGACGATGCCAGCCTCGACGCCCGGCGCCGCCGGCCCGTCCGGCACGCCCACGTATTGCGTCGCGGCCATGCCCCCCTTGGCGAGGGTGTTGCCCAGATCCGACGAGCCGGTGAAGTCGTCCCCTATGCAGCCCAGTAGCATCAGTCGTCTCCCTTCAAGCGCAGGCCGGCGGCGCGGGCCGTATGCTTGGCGATGGCCGCGTCGTCCTCGCGGCCGAACCCCGCGGCCGAGGCCGCCCGGAACTGCGCCAGCGCCGCCTGCGCGACGGGCAGCGGCAGGCCCGCCCCCTCGGCGATCGCCGCGACGATGCCGAGATCCTTGGGCCAGATGTCGATCGTTGAGCGCGGCGCGTAGTCGCCATCGACGACGTGCGGAGCGCGGTTCTCGAACATCCAGGACGTGCCCGCCGAGACGGAGATCACCTCGACGACGCGGGCGGTGTCGAGCCCCTGGGAGGCGGCGAAGGCCATCGCCTCCCCCATCGCCGCGATATGCGTGCCGGCCAGGAGCTGGTTGACGGCCTTCATCGCCGAGCCCGCCCCCGCCGCATCGCCCAGGCGGTGCACGGTCTCGGCCATGGCATCGAGGACCGGGGCGGCGGCCTCGAAGGCGGGCGGCGCGCCCGAGGCCATGATCGACAGGCGCCCCGACGCCGCCTTGGCCGCGCCGCCCGATATGGGCGCGTCGAGATAGAGCAGTCCGCGCGCGCGCGCGCCGCCCTCCATCTCGGACGCGAAGGCCGGCGAGACGGTCGCGCAGGAGACGATGACGCCGCCTTGTCCGAGGCCGTCGGCGAGCCCGCCGGGGGCGAAGAGCGCCGCACGCGTCTGCGCCTCGTTCAGCACGGCGCAGATGGCGGCATGCGCGCGCGCCTCGCTCGGCCCGTGCCCGCCCGCCTCGCGCAGCCGGTCGATCCGCGCGGGGTCGGGATCGCGTCCGTGGACCCGGTGGCCCGCGGCGGCGAGCGAGGAGGCCATTCCCAGGCCCATCGAGCCGAGGCCCGCGAAGTGAACGATCACGTCAGCCCCCGAGGATGAGCCGCACCGGCGCGAGGGTGATCGCGGGCACGTAGGTGATGAGCATGAGCGCGCAGAACACGGCGCCGACGAACCAAGCTAGCTGGGGGATGATCTTCTGGACCGGAATCTCCGCCACCGCGCAGGCCGCGAAGAGGTTCACGCCGAGCGGCGGGGTGATCATCCCGAGCGCGAGGTTGACGACGACGATGAGCCCGAAATGGACCGGATCGACCCCGTAGGCGATGGCGATGGGCGTGAGGATCGGCGCCAGCACGAGGATCGCGGCCGAGGTCTCGATGAACATCCCCACGACGAGCAGGAGCAGGTTGACCGCCAGGAGGAACGCGATGCGGCTTTCGAACATCTCGCGGAACCAGGTGGCGATCTCGTTGGGCAGCCCCGAGCGGGCGATCAGGAACGAGAAGAGCGCGGCGGCCGAGATGATGATCATGATGGCCGAGGTCGAGATCACGGTGCGCTTGAGGATCTCGGGAAGGTCGGCGAGGCGCAGCTCGCGGTAGAGGCCCATGCCGACGATCAGGGCGGACGCGACGGCCGCGGCGCTGGCCTCCGTGGGCGTGAAGACGCCCGTGTAGATGCCGCCCAGGATCACGACGGGCACCATCAGCGCGGGCACCGCCGCGACGAAGGCGGCGCCGGGACGGGCGCGGTCCGCGCCGTCCTGCAGCCCGATGCCCCGTATCCGGCAGATCACCAGCACCAGCGCCATGAGCGTTCCGGCGACGACGAGGCCGGGGCCGAGGCCGCCGATGAAGAGCTGGCCGACGGAGGTGTCGGTCGCCACGCCGTAGAGGATGAGGGGGATGGAGGGCGGGATCAGCACTCCCAGCTCGGCCGAGGAGGCCTGGATCGAGGCGGCGAGCGGCTTCGGATAGCCGTGGCGCGCCATTGCCGGGATGAGGATCGCGCCGATGGCGAACGTCGTCGCCACCGAGGAGCCGGAGACGGAGGCGAAGAGCATGCATGTGAGCACGCAGGTGCAGGCGAGCCCGCCTTGCACGCCGCCCACGATGGATTTCGCGAGCTCGACGAGTCGGTGCGAGATGCCGCCCGCCGACATCAGGTTGCCCGCGAGGATGAAGAGCGGGATCGCCATCAGCGGGAAGCTGTCGATCCCGGTGAACATGCGCTGCGCGACCAGCAGGAGCGGCAGGCTGCCCTGCGCCTCGATCCCGATGATGGAGGCCAGGCCGATGGAGACGGCGATGGGCACGCCGAGGACGAAGAGGATTATCAGGGAGAGCCCGAGCGCGGCGTTCATGTGTCCGTCTCTCGCGCGGACGACACGCTCTCGCCGCGCCAGGCCCGCACCGTCGCGCCGAGGATCGCAAGCAGCACGAAGGCCGATCCGACCGGGAGGGCGGCGTAGACCCAGGCGATGGACACCTCGAGCGCGGCCAGCTTCTGGCCCGTGACCCGCAGCGTCATCAGGTACCCCTGCCAGAGGAGGATCGAGAAGAAGAGGAGCGAGGCCGCGTTGCCCGCCACCATGAGCGCGAGGCCGAGGCGCCGTGGAAGGGCGCTCTGCACGGCGTCGACCGAGATCATGGCGCCATGCCGAAAGGCGACGGCGACCCCGAGGAAGACCGACCAGATCATGGCCGAGCGGGTGATGACCTCCGACCAGGTGGACGGGGCGCCGAAGACGAAGCGCGTGATCACCTGGTAGAGGGCGAGCGAGGCGGCGATCACCAGGAGGGCGATGGACAGGCGCAACGCGATGCCGGTCGTCGCGTCCTCGAAGCGCAGGAAATGTCGCATGGGCCTCCGGGGCATTGTCGGGGGGGTGGCCGGCGCGGGGGCGCGCCGGCCAAGGGCCGCTACTCGACCGCTTGGATGCGCTCGACGAGCTCCGTGCCGTACTGGTCGGTGTAGACGGCGTAGGCGGGTTGGGCGAGCGCCGAGAAGGGCGCCTTGTCGATCTCCGTGACGACCGACATGCCGTTCTCGATCAGCAGGGCGACACCTTCCTCCTCGAGCCGGTTGACCTCGGCGCGGGTGGCGGCGGCGGAGGCGTCGGCGGCCTCCTGAAACCAGCCCTTCTCCTCATCGCTCAACCCGTCCCAGAGGACCGGAGAGGCGAGGACGACCGCCGGCGAGTAGACGTGGCCGGTCAGCGAGACGTGGTTCTGGACCTCCCAGAACTTGGAGGCGACGATGACCGTCACCGGGTTCTCCTGCCCGTCGACGACGCCCTGCTGGAGCGCGGTGAAGAGCTCGGGAAAGGCCATGGGCGTGGGCGCCGCGCCCATTCCGGAGAAGGCCTCCATGTGGACGCGGTTCTCCATGGTGCGCAGCTTGAGTCCGTCGAGATCGGCGGGCGTGTTGACCGGGCGCTGCGAGTTGGTCACATGCCGGAACCCGTTCTCGGACCAGGCGAGGCCGACGAGCTGGTTCTCCCCGATCTGGTCGAGGAGCTCCTGGCCGATCTCGCCGTCGAGCACGGCGCGCGCGTGATCGTAGTCGCGGAAGAGGAACGGCAGGTCGAGCGCGTAGACCTGCGGGACGAAGTTGCCCAGGGGCCCGGTCGAGGTGATGACGACATCCATCGAGCCGATCTGGAGGCCCTCGATCATGTCGCGCTCGCCGCCGAGTTGCCCGGCAGGGGCCTCCTCCCCGGTGAAGGCGCCACCGGAGAGCTCCTCGAGGGTGGAGATGAAGGCCTGCGCGCCGACGGCGTAGTGCGAGTCCGGCGAGAGCGTGTGCCCGACGACGACGCGCTGCTGCGCGTGCGCTGCGCCGGCGGCGAGGACGAGGCTGCCTGCGAGGGCGGTGATGGTCTGTTTCATGCTGTCTCTCCCTTGGTGTGATCCGGCCGCTTGTTCTCGGCGGTCCGGTCTGCGCCTCAAGCGGCGCCGGAGGGGCGTGGCCCGTCCATCTCGTCCTCGAGGTAGACCTTGATGATCTCCCCGAAATCCGTCTCGGCCCTGAACCCCATCTCGCGGGCCCGGGCCGTGTCGAAGTCGCGCGGCCAGCCGGCCACGATGCGGGCCACGGCCTCGTCGGGCTCGCGGCGGATGAGGGCGACTGCCCCGTCTCCGGCCG
This sequence comes from uncultured Alphaproteobacteria bacterium, assembly GCA_963832275.1. Taxonomy (GTDB): domain Bacteria; phylum Pseudomonadota; class Alphaproteobacteria; order Rhodobacterales; family Rhodobacteraceae; genus Hasllibacter. The sequence goes on along the minus strand of CAWHTQ010000019.1, from coordinate 922,265 downwards.
CGCGGCGCAGCGCCTCGATCTGATCGGCCACGGTGGCCGAGAGGCCCGGCATGGTCATGTTGCGCCGCGCCCCGAGAGGCGCGGTGTCCATCGTCGCCGCATGCTCCAGGAAGCCGATCGCGGCGCGGGGGCTGGCGAACCAGTGGCGTGTGTCGTCCGGCACCGGCAGCACGGCCTCACGGCCGTTGAGGGGCTCGCGCAGGATGCCCGAGAAGAACGAGGAGGCCGCCTTGTTGGGCTTGCCCGGCCGGACGCAGATCGTCGGCAGGCGGATCCCCACCCCGTCGAGGACGCCGCGCCGCGAATAGTCGTCGAGCAGCAGCTCCCCCATGGCCTTCTGGGTGCCGTAGGAGGTGAGCGGCGTGAGGTGGAAGGTGTCCTCGATCTTGTCGGGGAACGGTGCGCCGAAGACGGCGAGCGAGGAGGCGTAGACGACGCGCGGCACGTAGCCCTCGGCGTGGCGGATCGCCTCGAGCAGGACGCGGGTGCCGTCGAGGTTGACCGCGTAGCCCTTCTCGAAATCGGCCTCGGCCTCGCCGGAGACGATGGCGGCGAGATGGACGATGACGTCCGGGCGCTCGCGCACCAGCGCCTGGGCGGTGCCTGGCGCGGAAAGGTCGGCCGCGCGCGCGACCCGCGTGCCGGCGAAGCCCTCGGCGACGCCGTCCGGTGAGACGACGTCGAGGAGCGTGAGCGCCGCGACCTCGCGTCCGCCGAGCGCGCCGGTATCCGAGATGCGCTCGGCGAGCTTGCGGCCGATCATTCCGGCGGCGCCGATGATGGTGACGTGCATGGTCATCCTTTCAAGAGGATGCGGGCGATGGCGTAGGCGTCCATCGCGATGGCGTCCGAGCGGTCCGAGAGCGCGTCCATATGGGCTGGATCGCGGGCGGCGTCTGCGAAGGAGGCCGCGTCGAGGATGGAGGCGGATGCGGGGCCGGCCGAGATCTCGACGGGCGCGGCGCCCATGTTGGCCGCCCAGATCTCCGTGCCCGCCCGCGTGCGCGCGGCCAGCGCGGCGACCGGCCCCGAGGCCGGCATCCGCAACATCGGCGCGCCCCTGAGCCGCGCCAGGCCGCGCATGACATGGAAGGCGGGATAGAGCCCGCCGTCGTCGAACCACGCGACGTCGCCGTCCGACGGAGAGCGCAGGACGCCGAACGGGCCGGTCGCGCCGCCGATGGCGACGGCGCTCGCCCCGCCCGCTGCGAAGTCCGAGGCGTAGGCCAGCGTCCAGGCGGCGCCGAGAAGACCCCTCTGGCGCGGGTCGGCGCGGTTCATCGCCTGCCGAAGGTTGCCGGGGTTCTCCTTGGTGGCCTCGCCATAGGGGTTGTCGCGCATCCCGATGGAGGAAGGGCCGACTGCCCAGGGTGTGCCGTCTGCGATCGCCGAGACGGAGGCGGCGACAGCGCCGTGCGCCTCGCGCGTCTCCAGCAACGAGCGGTCGTCGCCGGCGTGGACCATCGGGCAGGTGGTGAAGCTCACCAGATCGAGCGCGCCGGCGGGCGGGCGCTTGCGGTTGAGCTCGGTGAAGTAGCTGAACATCCCGCCGCCGATTCGCGCCTGCGGGAAGGCGGCGCGGGCGGCCGCGTAGAGCCGCGCGGCCTCCGGCGCCTCGGGCCAGACCGAGCCGGGCAAGGTGCACTTGAGGTCGGGCGCCGGCGAGACGAGGACGACGGCGAAAGGGCTCCCCAGATCGGCGGCCAGCCGGCCGAGCGCGGCGACCTCCTGCGCGGCGCCGGCATCGTCCGTGCTCTCGATGACCGCCTCCAGCCAGGGGTCGGCGCCCATGGCGCGCGCGGCCTCCAGGGCGGCGCGCAGCGTGGTCGCGTCGTGCCCGGCGCGGGGATCGTGGTGGAGGATCGCGTGGGCGGGCGCCATCGCGCGCAGGGCCCCGGCCGCGGCGAGATCGGCGCCCGCCGTCTCCGGGCGCAGGCCGATGCCGAGCGGCGGCACCTCCCCCATGGCCTCGCCCGGGACCAGCGCCACCGCGCCGGCCGCGCCGCCGGCCGCGCTCCGGCCCGACACGGTCACCGTGATGGTCTGGTCGACCGTCTCGCCGGGCTCGATCCTGTAGGGCCATGGCTTCGCCAGCGGCCGCACGTAGGTCTTGTAGGAGGCGTCCGTCCAGTTCCGCTGGTCCTCCATCTCGTAGGTGTCGCCCTCCATGAGGACCCGCACCGCGATCCCGCCGGGCGTGCGGTGCGACAGGGCGCGCAGGTCCATCATCGGCTGCACCGGATCGATCAGCCTGGGGAAGGCGCCCTCACGCGTCCGGCCGTCCACGTGCTCCAGGCCGGCTGGCGCGCCCGCCACGCCCTCGATGGGGTGGAGGATCACGAAGCCGGTGCGGTTGGTCTCGAAGCCGGTCTCGCTCGCGCCGGTCCCGTGGAACCGCAGCGTGCCGTCCGAGCGTCCCTGGATCCGGGCCTCGAAGGAGAAGGTCTCGCCCTTCCCGGCCTCGGCGCGGTAGGTCACGTCGAAGCCGTCCTCGCGCTCGTCCACCTCCAGCGCCTCGATCCGGGGCGCGTAGGTCCCCCAGTCGCGGTCGCGCACGATGAAGGAGACGGCGCGTAGCACCTCCTCGCCGTCCCAGCGGACGTAGCGCAGGTTGCCGGCCTCCAGTTCGGCCGTCAGCCGGCCGGCGGTCAGGACGCGGGGCGCTGCGACCTCCTCCTCGGTGCCGTAGAGCGCTATGGCGCGGGATGGTGCGGGCATGCGTGCCTCCTATCCGCGCGAGGCGCGCCAGTTGATGAGCCGCTCCGCGAGCAGCGCGAGGATGATGATCGAGCCGATCGCCGTGCCCTGCCAGAAGGGCGACACGCCCATCAGGTTCAGCCCGTTTCGGATCATCACCATGATGAGCACGCCCATGAGCGTTCCGACGATGGAGCCGCGGCCGCCATAGAGGCTCGCCCCGCCGATCACGACGGCGGCGATGGCGTCGAGCTCCAGCCCGTTGCCGGCGAGCGGGTCGGCCGACATGACCTGCGCGAGCGAGAAGGTCACCGCGACCGCCGCCAGCGCGCCCGAGACGACGTAGGGCAGGATCGCGTAGAACATCGTGGACAGACCGGCGGCGCGCGCGGCCTCGAAGTTCGAGCCGATCGCGTAGATCGTCCGCCCGCCCTTGGTGTAGGTGAGGTAGCCCCATGCGGCGAGATAGAGCAGCACGAGGAAGATGACGTTGGCGGGGACGCCCGCGAAGGTCGTGTAGACGATGGCGTCGAGCTCGGGCGGCAGGCCCGAGATGGAACGCTGCCCCGAGGCGATGAACGACAGACTGCGCCCGATGGCCATGACGCCGAGCGTCACCACGAAGGGCGCGAGGCCGAAGACGGCGATCAGCACTCCCGAGAAGAAGCCGATCCCCGCGCCCGCCAGCACGGTGAGCGGGATCGCGAGCGGGATCGGCATGATCTGGAGCGATTGGGCCAGCACGATGCCCGTCAGCCCGAAGACAGCGCCCACGGAGAGGTCGATTCCGCCTGTCAGGATCACGAAGGTCATGCCCACCGCGACGATGCCGATCACCACCGACTGGTCGAGGATGTTGAAGATGTTCCGTTCGGTCAGGAAGAACGGCGAGGACAGCGACAGGACGATGGCCAGGAGGAGCGCGAGGCCCAGCATCCGCAGCTCCAGGCTGCCGAGCACGCGCGAGAGCATCCCCGGCGCGGGCGCGCTGCGCTCGTCGGCGGCGGTGGGCGCGGCATCGCTCATGCGGCCTCCTCTCGGGCGGGGGCCGCCAGACGGGCGACGCGGGCGCGGATCGCGGCCGGATCGGGCGTGGCGGCGGCGGCCGGCAGCGTGAGGCCGATCCAGCCGAGATCGTGCCCCCGCGTGTCGGTCATCTGCATCAGGAGGCTCCGCAGGCCCTCGTCGGAGGCGAAGCCTACGGCGCGGGCGCGCAGTGCGGCCGGGATGGCGGTCTCGGCGGCCATGGCGGCCTCTCCGGGCGCCTGGCCCGAGAGCGGCGCGCCGGCGCGCGCCAGGCAGATCACCTCCTCGCCGTCCAGCAGGCTCCAGAAGGCCTCGCCCCCATGAGCCGCCGCCAGCTCGCGCAGGAGGGCCTGGTTGCGCGCGGTGGAGGTGCGCGGCGCGGCGAGCAGCGTCAGCTTCTCCTCGGTCAGGCGCGCGGCGGGGAGATCGGCGATGGTGTAGCCGTCCGAGACGACGACGATGCGGTCGGCGAGGCCCAGCAGCTCCTCGAAGTCCGAGGAGATTACGATGACGGCGAGGCCCATGTCGGCCGCGTCCTGGAGCAGGCGGTAGATGGAGGCGCGGGTGCCGATGTCCACGCCCTTGGTCGGCTCGTCGAGGATCAGGATATCGGGCTCGGTCAGCAGCCAGCGGGCGATGATGATCTTCTGCTGCATCCCGCCGGAATAGTTCATCAGGCTCGTGTCGAGCCGCTCGGGCGGCAGGCCGAGATCGCGGACGAGGGAGGCCGCACGGTCGGCGTTGGCCGCGTAGCCCCGGCCCCAGCCGCGATGGCGGCCCATGGCGGCGAGCATCAGGTTCTCGCGCACCGAGAGATCGGGGACGATGTTCTGCGCCCGCCGGTCTTCGGCCACGAAGCCGAGGCCCGCGGCAATGGCATCGGCGGGCTTGCGCAGGCGGGCGGGCTTGCCCCGCACGAGGATCTCGCCCGCCTGCCGGGCCCGCAGGCCCCAGACCGCCTCCATCGCCTCGGACCGCCCCGCGCCGACGAGGCCGCCGAGCCCGAGGATCTCGCCCGCCCGCACCGACAGGCTCATGTCGCGCACCCAAGGCTCCGCCCTCAGGCCCCGTATCTCGAAGACCGTATCGCCGGTCTCGTGGGGCTTTCGCGCCGAATGGACCTCGCCGATGTCACGGCCGACCATGTGCTGGATGATGTCGCCTTGGGTCAGTTCCGAGGTCGCCACGTCCTCGGCGACGGTCCGGCCCTCGCGCAGGATCGTCACCCGGTCGGTGATCGCGAAGACCTCCTCGAGGCGGTGCGAGACGAAGGCGAGCGCGCGGCCCCCCTCGCGCAGTCGCGCCATGATGTCGAAGAGACGGTCGACCTCCGTCGCCGAGAGCGAGGCCGTGGGCTCGTCGAAGATCACGAGGCGGGCGTCGAGCGCGAGCGCCTTTGCGATCTCCACGAGCTGGCGCTGCGCGGCCGAGAGCGTTCGGACCTCGGCTGAGAGGGGCAGGGCATGCTCGTGGCCGAGCGTGGCCAGGAGCTGGGCGGCGCGGACGCGCATGGCCCCGTAGGAGAGGCGCCCGGGCGTCGCGAGATCGGGCAGGAAGATGTTCTCCAGCACGGTGAGATCCGGCGCCAGGGAGGTCTCCTGCGCGACGAGCGCGATGCCGCGGCCCAGGGCGCCGCGCGTGGAGGTCAGCGAAAGCGGCGCGCCGTCCATCTCGAGCGTGCCGCCGCCGGGGCGGATATGCCCCGAGACGATGCGCGACAGGGTCGACTTTCCCGCGCCGTTCGCGCCCAGGAGGCCGACGACCTCGCCGGGGCGCAGCGTGAGGCCGGCATCGATCAGCGCCTTGGTGCTGCCGAAACTTTTGGAGATGCCGCGCGCCGACACGAGGGGGGCGGCGCGGGCTGGGGGCTGGGATGCATCTGTCATGGCTGGATCGCGGGCCGCGGGCCCGTCTTCGCGCGCGGCCCGCATCGCTCGCTCAGTCGATCTCGTTCGCGAAGACGGTCTCGGTGATGACCGGAAGCATCTCCTCGATGTTGTCGCTGGTGACGATGAGGATCGGGACGGTGATCTCCGTCTCCGGGGTGCCTCCGCCGAGGTGCTCGATCATCGCCTCGGCCGAGCGCACGCCCATGAGGTAGGGCTGCTGCATGCCCGACACGACCAGCTCGCCCGACTGCAGCAGGGGCACGAATTCGGGGATGCCGTCGAAGGCCGCGACCATCACGTCGCCGTCCATCCGCGCGGCCTTGATCGCCCGTAGCGCGCCGAGCGTCGGCCCGTCCGTCTGCACGAACATGCCGCCCATGTCGGGGTTCGCGGTGATCATGTCCTGGGTGAAGCGGAAGGTCTCGTCGGCGGTGTAGGCCTGCATCTGCTGAAGGCCCGCCTCGCCGGCGACACCGCCCTCGGCCATGGCGTCCTTGAAGCCCTTGGTGCGGGCCTGCCCGTTGAGGCGCGCCTGGCTGATGCCGACGATGCCGACGGTGGCGTCCGTCTTGCCCGCCCCGCTCATGGCGGCCGCGAGCGCTTCGCCGACGCCGAAGGCGCCTTCGTAGTTGTTCGAGCCGATCACCGAGACGTACTCGCCCGAATCGGTGCCGATATCCGCGATCACGACCGGGATGCCGGCCTGGGCCGCCAGGTCGAGGACGGCCGGCGCGGTCGAGCTGTCGGTCGGCGAGAGCACGATCCCGGCCACGCCGCGGGCGATGGCGTCCTGCGCGTTCTGAAGCTGGGTCTGCGGATCGTTGGTGCTGTCGAGCGCCGCGAAGCCATAGCCGCTCTCCTCGGCCACCGATCGCACCCCTTCGGACACGTAGCGCCAGAAGGCGAGGTCGAGCCCCGGCGTCATGTAGACGATCTCGCCGTTCTCCTGCGCCTGGGACGGCGCGGCCAGCGAGGCGGCGAGAAGGGCGGCCGAGAGCGCGCCCCCGAGTGTCCTGCGGTTCATCATGTCGTAACTCCTCCCGTTGTACCTTCGTTCGCGGCGCGAGATTTGGCCATAATCTGGCGCGTCGTCTCATAAATCCGGCGCTCGTGGACGCCGAATGCCGAGGCCAGCGCGCCTCCGTCGCCCGCCCTGAGGGCGGCGAGGATCGCGCGATGGTCGTCGATGGAGCGGGGTATCGCGCCGGGGCGGGCGACCACCCGCCGACGCGCGCCCAGCATGTAGGAATAGAGCATCGCCGCCATGTCAGAGAGGACGGCGTTCCCGCTCGCGCGGTAGATCAGCGCGTGGAACTCGCGATCGGCGATGAGGTACCGCAGCGGATCGCCCATGGCGGTCTCCTGCGCGGCGATCAGCCCCTCCAGCCGGGCGAGGTCGGCCGGCGAGATGCGCGCGGCGGCGAGGACCGCGACGCGCCCCTCGACCGTCAGGCGCGCGACGTGGACATCGTCGAGCTCGTAATGGGTGACCCGCCCGTAGGAGAGGGCGGACAAGCCCAGATCCCCCAGATCGTCCGAGGCGACCTTGGTGCGCGCGCCCTGCGTGACGGAAAGGACGCCGCGCGCCTTGAGCGCGATGATCGCGCCCCTGACGGTCTCGCGGCTCACGTCCATCCCGGCGGCGAGGTGACGCTCTGCGGGAAGGGCATCGCCCACCGTGAGGGCGCCCGATGCGATGAGCGTGGCGATGCGCTCGGCGACGGCGTCGGTCATCGAGCGACGCGCGAGCGGCATGGCAGCGGCGAGGGCGGCGTCGGTCGTCATCTTCGCCTCCCTCGAATGGACAACTGGTCCGGACAGTGGACCAATAACGGCGGCCTGTCAACGGAGGCTCGGGCGCTACCGGCCAGCTCGCCGATCTGCTATGCGACGAACGGCGGGGCACGGAGGGGCGGCATGGGCGAGGTGAGGCGTCTCCAGGTGGCGGATACGAAGGCCCTCGTCGGAGAGCTACCCCGGCACTCGGTCCGAGAGATGATCGCGGGCAAGCTCGCCGCGCTGGTCTCTTCGGGCGTCCTCTCGGTTGGCGATGCGCTTCCCGGGGAGCGCGAGCTGGCGAGCTCCCTCTCGGTGAGCCGCGAGACGGTGCGCGGGGCAATCGGCATCCTCGCCGCCCATGGCGTCCTACGCGTCGTCCATGGCGCCCGCACCGTGGTGGCGGCGGCGGACGTACGCGGGCTGGCGGGCGGGGCGGCCGGCCCGATCCTGGGCGAGAGCTACGATCTGGAGAGCGTTCACGAGGCGCGCATCCTCGTCGAGAGGCGAATCGCGGCGTCGGCCGCCGGGCGCATCGAAGCGGCGGAGATCGAGGTCCTGCGGTCCTCCATCGCGGCACAGGAGAAGGCCGGCGAGGATGCCGTGCGTTTCTTGCTCTGCGACCGCGAGTTCCACGCGGCGCTCTACCGCGCGGGTGGCAACCAGGTGCTCTTCGACGTCGCGATGTCGCTCTACAATCATCTTCTGGATCATCGTCGGCGCATCGTCGCTCAACCAGGCTCCGTGGCGGAGAGCCTTTCGGACCATCGCGCGATCCTCGCCGCCCTGGAGGCCGGCGATGCCGCCGCGGCCGAGGCCGCGGCGGTCGATCACGCCATGCGCATCTACCTCACCACCCGCGCGTATCTGGACGCGGGCGGCTGAAGCACCCGCCTATTCGGGCGCGTTCGGCAGGCTCGCCATGAACGCCGCGAGCTCGTCCGCGTAGTAGGAGGCGTCGAAGGTCGTGCCATGGCCGGTCGTCTCGGCGCTCTCTGGCACGATCACCAGCTCGGCGTCCGGGATCATCGCCATGTTGGTCTCGACCATCGGAAGCTCGACCGGGTTGCGCTCGTCGTCCTGACTCAGGATCACCAGCACCTTGGCCTCGATCTCGCCGAGCTTGGGCGTCGGATCGAAGTTGCGCGACGCGTTCCACATGTACATCACGTCGTTGGCGTCGCCGACGGTCTGCTCCGCCTTGCGGGCGTCGACATAGTCCGAGGCCATCTCGTTGGTCGCGCCCAGTTCCTGCAGGCGCAGGTTGCCGCCGGAGGTCGCCATGCCGAACCAGGCGGAGGCGACGCGCAGCATCGGGGGCTGCTCCTCGTAGTCGCCGCCCATCCACGCGGGATCGTCGCGCACCGCGTCGATCACCATGCGCCGCATCATCCAGTTGCGCCCCGCCATCGGACCCGGCAGCGAAGCGATCGGCACCCCGCCATCCATCATGTCCGGATACTCGGTCAGCCAAGTCCAGGTGAGCATGCCGCCCATCGAGAAGCCGATCTTGACGTGCAGGCGCTCGAGGCCGAGCCCGTCCTCGATCAGCATCTTCTGTGCGTTGACCATGTCCACGAGCGTCTGCTCGGGGAAGGAGGCGCGCATCCCGTCAGACGGCTTGGACGACTGTCCCGAGCCGATCGCGTCCACCAGGATGAGGTAGTACTTCTCGGCATCGAGCGGCTGGCCTGGCCCGTAGAGGTTGCCGGCGAAGGCGTCGCCGAGCATCGAGGTGGCCTGGCCGGTGGTGCCGTGCGTGATCAGCACGGCCGGGTTCGCCGGATCGCCGATCGTCAGGTAGGAGACGTTCATCTCGGGGAGCACCTCGCCGCTCTCGAAGGCGAAATCCTCGATGACGTAGGTGCCGCGTTGCGGCTCGGGGAACTCCTGCGCTTCGGCGGCGAAGGCCGCGACGGCGAGCGGCACCGCGAGCGCGATGTTGAGCCGGATCTTCATGATAACCTCCCTTGCCGGTACTCACTGATATTCTGGTCCGGCCTGAAGACCAGTCTAAGCGCATCGGGTGGCCGCGTGTCAACGCGGCGGGTCCGCTGCATGTGCGAGCGCGGCGCATCCCGCCCCTCCACCGGGGCCCGATACTCGCGCCGACCGCGCCGCTGTCCCGCCCCGATCCGCGAGCGGGCCACCCCGGAACGGGCCCGCCGGACGGACACCTTCCAAGACGATACCGTCGGAACGCCCACCTGGACGACCGGCGCGCGCCCGGACGCGAGCGACCACGATTACGACGATGCCGGCTGCCTCATCGCAATCGTCCATCCACCGAGCGAACGTGCCGGGTTCGAACACGATGCGGACGGCAACGTGACCGAGACGCGCCCTCTCACGCCCCGCGGAGGGCAGGTTCCCTACTCGATCATGCGAAGGCCGACGAGATGGGGTGCCTGTTGTGGATCGCCCATTCCCACGGGGGTGCGACGAGCATCGGCCATGACGCCGTGGAGACCGCCCAAACGATCTCCAATCCGGTCGAGGACCCGTCCTCGAATCTGATTCGAATTCCCCGGTAGGGTGTCGGCGAGGAGGGATCGATGGGGACACGCCACCTTCGGGAAGCGCGACGCTCCGGATCGCCGAACGCGTTGCGTGGCGCCTCGGAACATCGAGACGACGTCCCCGCAAGACGGTTTCGGTGATCCAGACGAACAGGCCTGCGCCGATCGCGGAACGATAGTCCACGAGCGCGATGCGCGGGGCCTGCTCACGCGCTGGACCCATCCTCGGGGTGTCGTGTCGATCTGCGGCTATGACGGGGGACAAGTCGACCTCTTGGACGCCGCGCCTTCGCCACCCACAAGACCGGCCTCATCGCCGGGCAGGCCGAGGACCCGCCCGTCGGCGAGATGCGCGAGAAGCGATTATGCGGCGCATGCTGCTTGATATCCATACTCGTCCGTCACCCGCCGTCCCCTCGACCATATCCGCGATGGGCCGCCATCGTCTGCGTGCGTCCGGGGGGGTGGAGCGTCTCTTCGCGGGCCGCGCGCACCGTCTTGCCCTCGACGTGCGCCAGCCGCCGCTCGATCCGGTCGCGGCTCCGGCGGTCCCCCTTCGGGAGGGTCGGGACCGGGGTGCGGAACCCGTGGTGGACGGGCCCGTCCCGCCGCAGGCCGCGTCGCCCGGGAGACGAAGGCGCGCGGGCCGTGCGCCGCCGGCATTCGGCCGCGCCCGTAGGACGCGCGGGGCGGCGATGCCCCGATCCTGCGTCCAGCCGGCCGCAGGACGCCTCGGGATCGCGGTCGGCCCGCGGCTCGGCCCTCGCCGCCGCCCGCGCGTGGCGCGCCTCCACCGGCCGCATCCGGGGACACGCGCCGCGCGGCATCGCCGCCTGCCCGCCGTCGGACCGACGGGTCCGTCGCCGGCGCCTCGCGCCCGTCGGCGCCGCGCCCGCGCCGGACGCGGTCCGAGGGCCGGGGCGGGCTGACCCGAAGGCCGGCGCGCACGGGCGCCCCCTCCTCGGATGGCGCTCCCTACCCATCGCCCACCACTCCGTCCGCCAGACGGCGTGCGAAGCGATCCAGGCCGGTGAACGCCGGATGCCGTTCCGGCGGAATCAAACCATCTGAACGATCCCAAGTGTGCCCCTAGGACGCCGTTTCACCAAACCGCATCGACCGATGGCGCCCTCAAGCGGCACGATAGGACCCGGACGGGACTGCGCCGCGTTCGCCCCGCATGATCGACGCGCCGCATATCGCCCCGTCCCACGTTCCCGCCGAAGGGTCCCGCCCTCTGCCCGGCGATCAGTTCGCGCATCGCCCGTTCCGTCCGCGCCGGGTGCTGGTCACCCGGGCCGCGCGCGCCTGGCCCATGGCCGCGCGGGTGGCCGAGCGGGCGGCGGCGATGGGCGCGGAGATCGTCGAGCTGCCCGGCGATCGGATCACCGGCCTGGGCGACCCCGACCCGCGCGAGGCCTACCGCCGCGCCAAGTCGACGCTCGCGATCACCGTCGCGGCCGATGGCGCGATGCGTCCGCAGCCGATCCCGCCTTCGGCCGACTTCCGCTTCGACCTCGCGACCGGGTGCCCGGCGCATTGTCAGTACTGCTACCTCGCAGGCTCTCTGAAGGGCCCTCCGGTCACCCGCCTCTTCGCCAACCTGCCGGAGATCCTGGACCGTCTGCCGCCCCTCGAGGGTCAGGGCAGGATCACGTCCCGTAGCGCAGACCGCGCCGCGGAGGGCACGACCTTCGAGGCGTCCTGCTATACCGACCCGCTGGCCCTGGAGCCGCTCTCGGACTGCCTGTCCGAGACGGTGGCCTGGTTCGGCGCGCGGGATGGGGACCTCGCCCTGCGCTTCACCACCAAGTTCGCGGACACCGCCGCGCTGGAGCGGGCGGCGCACGGGGGGCGCGTCCGGGCACGCTTCTCCGTGAATGCCGAGGAGGTCGCCCGGCGCTTCGAGGGCGGCACCGCGCCGCTCCGCGCGCGGCTCGCCGCGATGGGCCGGCTGGCGCGGGCGGGATACAAGGTCGGCCTGACCGTGGCGCCGATCATGCCGATCGAGGGGTGGGACGCGGCGTACGACCGCCTCTTCGCCGACGCCGCCGCCGTCTTGCCACCCGGTGCGGACGTGACGGCGGAGCTGATCACGCACCGCTTCACGCCCGGCTCGCGCGAGGTATTGCTCGGCTGGTACCCCGCGACCGGGCTGGAGATGGACGAGGCGGTTCGTACGGTGAAGCGCAACAAGTTCGGTGGGCGGAAATACGTCTACCCGGCCGAGACCATGCGGGCGATGCGTACGGCGCTGGAGGCACGCCTCGCCGACCGCCTGCCGAGCGCGCGGATGCTCTACTGGACCTAGCCGCGCCTGGCGGGCCTGCGGCGCCCTCACGAGCGCGAGGCCGCGGGTCCGTCCCCGTGTCCCGCGCGTGTCCGTTCCGCCGTTCACGGGCGCTGTGCCGGAGCTGCTTCGCTCAGGGCGGCTCGGCCGTGTGCGCTCGGCCCGACGCGGACCCGGTCCCGTCCGCGGCGATCCGCTGGGCCGGGCGGGTCGCAGCCCTGCCCGACTTTCCATGTCCCGCGTCCCGCGCCTCAGGGCGCCGCGGGTAGGACACGAACGTCGTTCTGGCGAGGGAGCCGTCGGAGCGAGGGCGCCGCCCCGGGTTTCGGCGCAGCGCCCGTTGGGCGGGCCAAGCAGTCGCAGCGGCGGTGGCTCCGTCCTGGGCGGCCGTTGCGGCCCATGCGGCGCGGTCGGGCTCGCGCGAGACCGGGAGAAGCGGGCGTCGCCCATCCCGGCGCGTCCCCGGGACTGTCGTCGTGCCGCCCGCTCGGTCGTGGAGGAGGGCATCCGATCGGCCGGCGCGTCAGCGATCGGTCGAGGGTCCGAAGTCCGGGGATCGCGCCGCTCGGAGATTGGTCGCCTTGGGCCGGTCGAAGGCGTCGCTCGGCCACCTGCGGCAGGCGCGGCGCCGGGGGAGTCATCCCGTCAAGCACCCGGCCCCCCGCGCAGGACGAGATGCGCGTCCGGCGCGGCTCCATCATCGTCCGGGGACCCCTCGCGGGTGGCCGGCGGGAGCGCAGCGTCCGCCTGCACCGCCCGTCTTCGGCGGATCAGGGGCCGGACCGGCGATCCGAACCGGGGCCGAAGCCCGCCTCACATCCGGCCAGAATCGTCGACAGGACGCGCGTGGAGGCGCGCGGCGGCGCTCACATGACCCCCGCCGGCGGGCCGACCTCGACGATCCATTCCTTCGCCGGCGCGGAGGGTCCAGGTCACCCGGGCCCGTACCGGGACGTATCGGGGGCCGGTCGTCTCGGCGCCGAACCTAGGGTAAGGCGACCGGCCGCCCGCGGCGGTGATGCGCTCGAGCCGCTTCAGTCCACCCGATAGCGCGTCCCCAGGGAACTGGGCGGTATGCCAACGCCCAAGAGGGTCGCCGACATGCGCGCATCCTGGCGGCGCCGGTCATGCGCATCTCGTGCGGGCCAGCGCGGGCGGCGACGCGGCGCGGCCCATGTCGTCATGGGGCGAGTGGTCGTTCCCGCGCCCACAAGGGCGAGGCCTTGCCGCGGGGAGGACGCCCGCGGGGAGCGGCTTAGCCTCGGCCGCCCCGGAAGCGCGGGACGGGGACGGCCATCCCAAAGGGGTTCCGCGCCGCCGGGTGCGCCGCCGCGTGGCTCGTCCGCCTCGGGCGGCTCGGCCCCGCGGGGTACAGGGTCAAAGTAGGGCGGCCCGCCGCGCGAGGGCAGCGGCGGGGACGCCGCCGGACGGGCGTGCCGGGCTCACCGCGCGGGGCCCGATCTCAGGCGACGCGCTCGGCCCGAGGGACCGTGGCACTCGTCCGCGACATGGCGCTCCTGACGCCGTTCCGCCGCGCCACGCGACCGCCGCGTCCGCCTCCGATGTGGCCCTCGCCGGGGCGGAGGGGGAGAAGGCGGAGGCGGCGAGCGAGCTGGCACGGCATGAGGTTCTCGGAGACCGCCCAGATCGCGTCCCGCCTCCTGGGCCGCCGCCTGGGGGCAAGCGACGCGGGCGATCCGGCGTCGCCGGAGTCCGCGACGTTCCCCATGCCCGGCCGTGACCTCACGCAGCTTCGTGATCCCTGCGCCGCGGACGCGCCTGGCGTGCGGCGGCAGGCGGCGCGCCTCCTGACCAAGGCCGAGGCAGACCTCGTCCGCGAGATCCGCTTCGTCACCGCCAAGGCGACCTCCGCGCCGGCCGGCGATCCGCACGACGATGTCAGCCTGGCCAATTACAACTGGCTCGCGGAGGGGGCGTCCACTGGATCGCGCGGGACGGCGAGGTGAACCCGGCCGCCGACGGGCCGGACTACGACGCGGTCCCTGGCCGAGCTCGGCGACGTCATGGCCACGCTGGCGCTGGCCTACAGACCACCGGCGAGGAGCGCGACGCGGCCCGCGCGGCGGCGCTGCTGCGGGGCTGGTTCCTCGACCCCGAGACCCGGCAGGACCCGAGCTTCGCCCACGCGCAGATCCGCCCCGGTCTGGCGGCGCTGCGGCGGACGGGCCTGATCGAGGCGCGCGACGTCCTCTACGTGATCGACGCCGCGCAGATCATCGCCTCGTCCGATGCATGGCCCCGCGCGGATCAGTCGGGCCTTCGCCGATGGTTCGGAGCGTTCCTCACCTGCGCGCGTGGCGCCAGGTGTCCCAAGAGGGCGGACGTCGACAACAGCGAGACGCGGTGGAGCGTCCGCTCGACCGTCTACGCGCCGTTCTCGGGCAACGAGACCCTGGGCCGGGCCGTGGTGCTGGAGACGCGCGAGATCGTGGCGAGGTAGATCGAGGAGGACGGCAGCCTGCCCGAGGTGACCGCGCGAGCGTCCACACGACTACCTCGTGTCGAACCTCGTGCCGATGATGGACCTCGGGCATGTCGCGGGGCGCCTCGACCTCGACCTGCGGGAGATCGAACGCCACGACGGCGAGAATTCCGAGAACGCGCTCAAGTGGATTCTCTCCATCGCGCCGACCGAGGGCCTGGCCAAGCGCCTGATGCGCGAGCTCAAGGCACGGCTCGCCGGGCAGCGGGCCGAGCCCGCCGCCCGCGAGAAGGCCGAAGGCCTGCGGGTCCCGTTGCGCGCCGAGGGACGGGCCGTGAAGGACGGCGCGCACGGGGGCTCAGGCGAAGACCCACCGCACGCGGGGCGATCTCGGCGCAGCACTTGCCTCGGCGGCGTCGGACGCGGCCCGCGGAGCGCCGGTCCCGGCGCAGGAGGTCGATCGGCGCCTTCGTGGTCGAGCAGGTGCCGCGGTGCTTCACCATCAAGCCATGCGGTGCGCGGCCGGTCGGCCTGAGCGGCAGCCTGCAGGTGGAGGGGCCGGACCCCCGGTCCAAGCTGACGGTCCCGCTGCGCTGGCGCGGTGCAGACGGGGCAGAGATCGCCCCGCCCGAGGGCGCGGGCTCCGGCGCCGTGTTCAAGCGCGAGGGCGAGCACGTGCTGAAGATCGCGCCGCATACCTCCGGGTAATACGAACTGGAGGTGCCGTCCCTTGGGGGCGGAGCCAATGAGATCGGGTTCGCGGCGATGCTGGCCGGCTCGCGTGCCGTCGTCGCGACGACGGGGATCGCCCCGACCATGTCGCCAGCCTCGCGGCCGAAGCCGAGGCCGCGAGCGAGGATGGAGGGCGGCCTCGGGGGCGCAAGACGAAGGGGTCGAGGAGGAGGGGCAAGGCCGGCGTGATCTATCCCCCCCGGTCGGTGCATGCCGATCAGGTTCGCATGCCGCCCCCCGACGAGGCGGACCTGACGACCAAGTGCCGCGCGCGCGGGCGGCACGAGGAGCCCGACACGTTCGTCCTCTATCGCATCGTTGGCGCCGACCTGCCGTCACGTCACGTTGCCGGGCCGTCGATCGCCGACCTGCGCTTCATCCCGAGGAACGAGCCCGAGCCGCCGGGATGCGGCAAGCGCTGGGTGCCCAAGCGCCTCCGCGATCCCGGCGCGGGGGCCGAGATAGCGGCGATGCGGGAGGAAGCGGGGCGCCCCGTGCTGCGCATCGCGTTCGACGGGGACGAGTACGCCCGCGGGCCCTGGATGGTGGAGGTCTTCCCCGAGCCGGGCATGTTCCACGCCCCCGTGCTGGCCGCGCTCGGCCCCGAGCAGCGCGCGCGTCGCCGACGCGAGCTTCCATCACGAGAATCTGGACGTGATGAACAGCAACGACGCGCGCAACGCGGCCCTGGCGAGGCGGGCGCGGGCGGGCCAAGTGGGTCCTGCCCTGGGATGGGAACTGCTTCATGACCGCCGAGGCCTGGGAGGCGGTGCGCGGCGCGGTGACCGAGCGGCCCTGGCTCGCGTATTTCCAGGTGCCGATGGCCCGCGTCCTCGATGATGCCGAGCTGTTGCGCCCCGGCGCCGTGCCCGAGGGCGCCGAGGAGCCGCAGAATCCTGTTCCGCCGGGACGCCGCCGAGAGCTTCTCGGCGGACATGCGCTATGGCCGCCGGCCCGAGGTCGAGCTGTTCGACCGGCTGGGCATCCCCGGGCCGTGGGATGGCTGGAAGCTCGACGCCTGGGAGGAGAAGCCTGGACCCCCAGCCCCGAGATCGGCCTATGGGGGGCACCGCCGGCTGGACCGCGCGCCTCCTCTTGGGCGCGGGCGGGCTGGAGCGCGACTTCGAGGGCCGCGGGCCGGCGCCGATCGATCCGATCCGGGCCGCCATCGACGCCGTCGACGAGCTCCTGCTGCGCCGGACCTCCGGCGCCGGGCGTCTCCACGCCCTCGTCGAGGACGCGCTGGAGGCGCAGGTGGCGGGCTGGCGCAAGGGCGCGGCTGGACCCGGCCGCCGGGCGAGGCGGTCGTGGCGGCGGCCGAGGACGGGCTCCCGCGCGGCCCCTATTCGGTCACTCAGAAGACCGAGCGCGCGCCGAGCGGCGATCCCCACGACGACTGGCACCCGGCGCCCTGTCGGTGGGCGGACACGTCAAGGCCGGGCGGCCTGCCCTCAGTCAAGCGGCACGGCCAACGGGTGCCGGGGACAATCACGTACGAGCCCGAGAGCGGCCGCTACGATCGGACGCGCCGACATAGAATGAGGGACGACACGGCTGCCCTCGCGCAGGGCTGGCGGTTCGGCGGCTAAGACGAGCAAGCGGCGCACGGCGCGGCGGGCTTTCGACCTGTCGCGACTGGATTATGGACAGCGCGCCGGCGGCGAATGAGCTTGCGAGGCCGAACGATCACGGCACCTGACACGAGCTGCAGATCGCCGCCATCGCGGCCTGGCTCGACGATGTGCCGCTCCTGCGCGAGGCGTTCCGGCGCGCCACGCAGCGCATCGCGCACCAGTTCGCCCCCGATGGCGCGCTGCCCTTCGAGTTCGCTGACGCGGCCCTACTGCGTCTTCAACCTGGAGAGCTGGTTCAACCTCACGACGATCGGCCGCGCGGCGGGCATCGACCTATGATCGTTCGAAAGCCGGGATGGGCGGAGCCGGCGCCGCGGGTTCGAATGGTTTCTTGGATGAATCGGCAAGCCATTGCCGTACGAGCAAATCGAGCCGTTCGATCCACGCCGGCTCGACCCTCCGATCCTCGAGCATGCCCGCCGCTTCGGCGGCGGCGTGCGCGCCTATCGCCTGGGCGGACCGACCGAGGGGATGGCGCCGAGCCTGCGCCCCCATGACGGCGTGCGGCCATACGGGCGGATCGGCAGACCGGGAGCGACGGGAGGGTGATGGCGGTTCCCCATGTCGTCCTCATGCGGTTCGGGATCGGCGTCTTCGACCCGCCCTGGCTCCGTCGGCGCCCGGAACTGCTCGAGGCGACGATGCTGCCGACGCTGGGCCGCCAGACGGGCGCGTTCCATCTGGCGGTCCAGATCGACCGCCATCCAACCCCGGGCGATCCTGGACCGGATCGGGGCCGAGACGGGCGCGGGTCCGATCCGATCGACGCGCGTCGACGACGCCGACAGCATGAGCGTCGGCGCGCTGGAGGCTCTGGCAGCGGAGGCCGGCCGCATCGCCGCTCGTGGCGGGCGCATCGCCGAAATCGCGATGGAGCCGGGATACCGCTTCGCGCCGGAGCACGCCTTCGCCATCCCGGAGACCCATCGCGGCCCACCCGTGGGGACGAGCCTGCCTGCCGCGCCCCACGCAGGTCGATCCGAGCGCCGAGGAAATCCGGGACGTGAATTCCCGTCGACTGGGCGGGGCTCGCATGCTGGTCCGCGGGGAGGCCGGGGTGCCGATCCTGTCGGGGACGCGCACGACGCACCACATGTCCCGGATCGAACGCGAGATCGACGGCGCCAGAAAGGCCGCCCGTGGCCTAGAAGGTGCCGACAGGGCCGCGGCCGAGTCCCGCGTCGCGGATCCCTTCGCCGAGCGCTGGGCGCTCGGGAGCGATATCGTCGCGACCCTCGCTCAGAAGGATTCCCTCGGCTCGCCCTAGCCCATCCTGCGCGCCCGCGCGGCCAGGAGCTTGAGGCGCAGGGCGTTGAGCTGGATGAAGCCGGCGGCGTCGGCCTGGTCGTAGGCGCCGGCGTCGTCCTCGAAGGTGACGTGCGCCTCGGAATAGAGCGAGTGCTCGGACCACCGCCCGACTGTGCGCGCCGCGCCCTTGTAGAGCTTGAGCCGGGCGGTGCCGGTGACGTGATGCTGCGAATGGTCGATGGCGGCCTGCAGCATCTCGCGCTCGGGGGAGAACCAGAATCCGTTGTAGATGAGCTCGGCATAGCGCGGCATCAGCTCGTCCTTGAGGTGCGCCGCGCCCCGGTCGAGGGTGATGCTCTCGATCGCGCGGTGCGCCTCCAGCAGGAGCGTGCCGCCGGGGGTCTCGTAGATGCCGCGGGACTTCATGCCGACGAACCGCCCCTCGACCAGGTCGAGCCGGCCGATGCCGTGCGCGCCGCCGATCTCGTTCAGGCGCGCGAGCAGCGCGGCCGGGGACAGCGACTCGCCGTCGATGGCGGTGGCGTCGCCGCGCTCGAAGCCGATCTCGACGTACTGCGCGCTATCGGGCGCGTCCTCGGGCGCGACCGTGCGCTGATAGACATAGGCCGGCGCCTCCTCCGCCGGGTCCTCCAGGACCTTCCCCTCCGAGGAGGTGTGCAGGAGGTTGGCATCGACGCTGAAGGGCGCCTCGCCGCGCTTGTCCTTCGCGACGGGGATCTGATGCGCCTCGGCGAATTCGAGGAGCTTGGTCCGGGAGGTCAGGTCCCATTCGCGCCAGGGGGCGATGACCTTGATATCGGGGTCCAGCGCGTAGGCGCTGAGCTCGAAGCGGACCTGGTCGTTGCCCTTGCCGGTGGCGCCGTGCGCGACCGCGTCCGCGCCCTCGGCATGGGCGATCTCCACCAGGCGCTTGGAGATCAGGGGCCGCGCGATGGAGGTGCCCAGCAGGTACAGCCCCTCGTAGAGGGCGTTGGCCCGGAACATCGGGAAGACGAAGTCGCGCACGAACTCCTCCCGCAGATCCTCGACGTAGATCGCGGAGGCGCCCATGTCCTCGGCCTTGCGGCGCGCGGGGCCCAGCTCCTCGCCCTGGCCGAGATCGGCGGTGAAGGTCACGACCTCGCAGCCGTACTCCTCCATCAGCCAGCGCAGGATGATCGAGGTGTCGAGCCCGCCGGAATAGGCGAGGACGACTTTCTTCGGCTTGAACATCGGGCTCCCTCCGGCGGACGGCCCGGCGGTAGCGCGGAGGCGCGGCGCGGGCAAGGCGGACCGGCCGGAGGGCGCGGCGCCCGGCCGCCCCCGCATCAGGCGCGCGGGCGGATGGTGCGTTGGCGCAGCTTGCGCATTCCGGCGCGCATCCCGTGCACGGCCTCCGCGCCGCCCGGCCCGAAGGCGAGGGTGGCGACGCGGCTCGCCACGCGCAGCGTCCGGGCCGACACCGAGCGGACGTTGCGCGGCAGATGCCCGGCGCTGGGATCGAAGGCGTTCGAGGCGTCGAACAGCGTGTGGCTCTCCATGCACAGGACCGGGCGGCCGGTGCGCTGGGCGATCTCGCGGGCCTGGCCGGTCTCGCTCTCGATGAAGAGCTGCGCGGTGGACGCGGCGTAGCGGTCCGCCTTGAAGGCGGCATGCGCGCCTTGCCGGCGCCGTTCCGCCGCGCTCGGCAGGTCGAGCATCTCGAGCCGGTCGTAGACGATGCCCTGGCGGTCGAGCCAGTCCTCCGTCTCGGGCCGGTAGCGTTCCAGCCGGCTGGTCACGAGGGTGCCGATCCGCCAGCTCGGCCTGTGGAGCGGCGCGGCGTCGCGCAGGAAGCGCCGATAGGCGGGGCCGTCGTCGTTCTGCGCGCGCTCGGGGTCGCGGCAGAGCACGCCGTCGATATCGACGCAGGACCGCGCGAGGACGTTGTGATGCATCACGTTCCACTGGAAGACCCGGGGCTCGCTCACGATCTCGCAGACATAGTCGCACACGCGGTACTCTGCGGCGCTCCGATTGCCGAACACGGCCGCGTAGATGACTTCGTGCCCGTGGCCGGCCGCCTCGATCCTCTCCTTGGCCTCGCGCAGCGCGCGCTCGCTGTTCACCGAGTCGTCGAGCACGAGCACGCGGCGGACGTCAGAGAACGCGTGCAGCTCCTCCTGCGCCTTGGTGTGGCCCGCGCCGTAGACCCTTCCCTCGATGTAGCGATCCAGGTCGGTCATCCGCCGATTGCGGATCAGCGCCATCATCGACGCGGCCATGATCCCGCTACGGGGCAGCCCGACGATGAGGTCGATATCCGCCGGAAGGAGGTGTAGGGCGCGTTCGAGGGCAACCTGCATGTCGAATATGGAACGGTAGTTCATGACGGAATATCCAGTGGAGCCGGCTGCTCGTCGATCGGCGGGTATCCCAGTCTGGATTAATGCACGGCCTTCGGGAAGCCCTGCGCCATCGATCAACACTGTGTTCTCGAATGGCTGACGACGGGATGGACAGTCCTCGATCAGGCCCTGGGCGATCGGGGGCCGGGGCGGCGGCCGACCCGTTGGCGGGGGTCGTCGACGCGCTCGGCCACCTGCGCGCGCTCTTCGCGCCCACCCCGTGCCAGCGCAACGCGTTCCTCTCCGAGCGCCATGGCGCGGACATCTGGCTCAAGCGCGAGGATCTCTCGCCTGTGCGGTCGTACAAGATCCGCGGTGCCTGGAACGCGATGCGCAAGCGTCCGGGCCTCCGGGCCGTCATCTGCGCCAGTGCGGGCAACCATGCGCAGGGCGTCGCGTTCGCCTGCCGGCAGATGGGCGTGCGCGGGGAGGTGTTCATGCCGGTCACCACGCCCGAGCAGAAGCGTATGAAGACGCTTCAGTTCGGCGGCGGCATGGTGGAGATCGTGCTCACCGGCGACACGTTCGACGAGTGCCTGGCCGCCGCGCGTGCCCGCGAGGCGCGGACCGGCGCGTATTTCCTCTCCCCCTTCGACGACGAAGACGTGATCGAGGGTCAGGCGACCGTCGCGCTGGAGATCCTCGAGCAGATGGGTGCGCCCGACATGATCGTGCTGCCGGTGGGCGGCGGCGGGCTCTCGGCCGGCACTTCCCTCGTGCTGCGGGATCGCGCCCCCGGCGTGGCGATGCGCTTCGTCGAGCCGGAGCGCGCGGCGTCCCTGGCGGCCGCGCTGGCGGCCGGCGCGCCCGCGACCCTGCCCTCGATGAGCGGGTTCGTGGACGGCGCCGCAGTCGCCCGGATCGGCGAGAGGACCCACGCGATCCTGGCCGGCACCGACCCCGCTCACGTCCTGGGCGTGCCGGAGGACCGGCTCTGCGGCACCATCGTGGAGATGCTCAACGTCGAGGGCATCGTGCTCGAGCCCGCCGGGGCTCTGGCGATCGACGCGCTGCGCGACCTGGACGTGGCCGGTCGGCGGGTCGTCTGCGTGGCCTCGGGGGGGAACTTCGACTTCGAGCGCCTGCCCGAGGTGCGCGAGCGCGCACAGCGATTCGCAGGGCTGAAGCGGTACTACCTCCTGCGCCTGCCCCAGCGGCCGGGGGCGCTGCGCGACTTCCTCGGCGTGCTCGGCCCCAGGGACGACATCGCCCGGTTCGAGTACCTCAAGAAGTCGGCGCGCAACTTCGGCACGGTCCTGATCGGGATCGAGGGCGCCTCGCCGGGCGCCCTGGACGGGATGGAGGCACGGGCCGCGGGGGCCGGATTCGCGCTGCGCGACATCACCGGCGATCCGGCCCTCGTCGATCTGGTGATCTGATCGTCAGGCGGCGCGCTCGGTGAGACCGGCCGCCAGGGCCGTGCGTTCCTCGTCATAGGCGGCGACGACCGGAGCGGGGTCGACGTCGCGCCCTGCCAGCGCGTCGCGCTCGCCCTGGGCGGCGATCCGGGTCATGTCCGAAAGGCCGAGCTGTCCGGCCGATCCGGCGAGGAAGTGCATGCGCGCGGCCATGCCGGCGGGCGGGCAAAGCGGCGCGGTTCCGGCCGCCATGGCGCGAAGGGCGTCGACCGCGGCGCCGGTCTCCTCGAGGAAGAGCGCCACGATGTCGGGCAGCGCCTCGGAGCCGACCTCATCGCGCAGCGCGTCGATTCGCTTCCAGTCGATCATGGCGGTCTCCTCGGATGTCGGCGCCACGGTGCGCGCGCGCGGTTAACATCGCATTGACCGGGGAGCGGCCGATTGCGGCCGCCGTTAACGGCCCGTTCACCGGCGCGGGCGATACCCCGGACAAGGACCGACAAGGGACCGCCATGACCGCGCAGCATGCACTCTCAATCTCCACCGACGGCGCAGCGCCCGCCGACCTGCCCATGCGGCTACCCGTGGTGGAGCGAGACGCGGCCGCCGGTCGCTCCGCCGCCAGTGGCGGCGCGTCGGTCATCGAATCCGAGGGCGTCGTCCGCCGCGTGATGATCGTCGACGACAGCCGCCTGCAGCGGCGTATCCTCACCGCGCAGTTGAGCAAGTGGAACTACGAGGTCGTCGAGGCCGGATCGGTGGACGAGGCGCTCGCCCTGCACGACGAGGCGCCCGCCGACCTGGTGATCTCCGACTGGGTCATGCCGGAGCGAGACGGGATCGACCTGTGCCGCGCGCTGCGCGCGAGGGGCGGATTCGTCTACTTCATCATCCTGACCGCCAAGTCCGAGAGCGCCGAGATCGCCGAGGGGCTTCGGGAGGGGGCGGACGACTTCTTGTCCAAGCCGGTCTCAAACGCCGAGCTCGGCGCGCGCATCACCTCGGGCGCGCGCATCCTGGCCATGCACCGCGCCCTCAGCACGACGAACTCCCGGCTCGAGGACACGCTGAGCGAGCTGCGCCGGCTCGACGCACTCGTGCAGCGCGACCTTGAGGAGGGACGGCGCCTGCAGCGCTCGCTCGTGCCGCCGCCCACCGCGCGGATCGGGCGCGCGGACCTGTCGGTCATGCTGCACAGCTCCGGCAAGGTCGGAGGCGACCTCGTCGGCTACTTCCCGACCGGGGCGGACCGGATCGGCCTCTACGGCATCGACGTGTCCGGCCACGGGATCACCAGCGCCCTGATGACCGCGCGCCTCAAGGGCTTCCTCTCGGACAGCAAGCAATCGCAGAACCTCGCCGTAATGCAGGTCGCGGACGACGTGCGCTACGGCTACCCTCCGGCCGTGGTCGCGGCGCGTCTCAACGAGGTCACCCTCGAGGAGATGGAAACCGAGCACTACTTCACCCTCCTCTATGCCGAGCTCGACATGCGGACCGGCGAGTGCCGCTTCGTCCAGGGCGGACATCCACCGCCGATGATCCTGCGCGCCGCGGGGGGCATCGACTTCGTGGGGCAGGGCGGCCTGCCCGTCGGCCTCCTGGCGGACGCGACCTACGAGGACGAGCGCACACGCCTGATGCCCGGCGACCGGATGCTCATCTACTCCGACGGCATAACCGAATGCGACGGTCCGGACGGCATGCTCGAAGAAGAGGGACTCGCGCGGATCGTGGCGCCGCTGGCCCATCTCCCGGGCAGCGAGCTTCTCGACGGGTTGCACGCAGCGCTTGGCCGGCATGCGGGCGGCGCGCCGTTCGCGGACGACCTTTCGGCGCTCCTGGTGGACTACGCTCGCACCTGACCCGCCGAACGCCCTGGCCGCCCCGGACGCGGTGACGAGCCGGTCACGGCAGGACGCGAACGCCTCTTGGCGCGGGTCGCCGCACCAGTCGACCGTCGCGTGCTCGCATATCGCGCGCGGCCGCCATGTCGCCGGGACTATCGAGCATGCGTGCGGCCTCGCGCAGGGGCAGGACGATGGCGCGGTGCCCGGGCTCGGTGGCCGCGCCCGCACGGCGCACCGGGCGGGCGATCCAGACGCCGCAGACTTTCTCGACGTGCCGGCCCAGCTCCGGCATCCAGGCGAACAGCCGATAGGTCCGCCAGAGGCGCGGCGCGGCGATGATCCATCCCGTCTCCTCGCGCACCTCGCGGTGGAGCGCGGCGATGGGATGCTCTCCCGGCTCGATCCCCCCGCCGGGCAGCTGCACGGTCTCGCGTCCCCCGGACGGCCCCGCCGTCAGAAGGAGGTCGTCCGTCCCCGGCAGCCGCAGGAGCGCGTAGGCGCCGGGGCGGACGCGGTGGCGACGGCCGGGCGGTGGCGGCGTGCCGTGTCGCCTGATCATACGGGCCCCCCGCGCCGGCCGCGCCCTTGGGTCCGGCGGGCGGCGATCCTATATGCCCACGCTGACCCCGCATCCAGACCCCGGAGGGCGCCATGACCGGCATCCAGGAACTCACCTGGGACGACACCGTGCTGCCGTTCCAGCTCGACCGCAGCGATATTCGCGGGCGGTCGGCCCGCATGGGCGGCGCGCTGGACCGCATCCTGTCGCAACATGCCTACCCCCAGCCCGTGGAGGCCCTGGTGGCCGAGACCGCGCTTCTGACCGCGCTCATCGGGCAGACGATGGAGCTGCGTTGGAAGCTCTCGATCCAGGTGCGCGGGGACGGGCCCGCCCGACTGATCGCGACCGACTATCACGCGCCGGCCGAGCCGGGCGCGCCCGCCCGCCTGCGCGGCTATGCCAGCTTCGACGCGGACCGGATGGACGAAGGCGCCGCGCCCTTCGACCTGATCGGGCGCGGCTATTTCGCGATCCTGATCGACCAGGGCGAGGGCATGGCGCCCTATCAGGGCATCACCCCCATCGCGGGGGGCAGCCTCGCCTCCTGCGCGGAGACCTATTTCGCTCAGTCCGAGCAGCTTCCCACCCGGTTCGTGATTGCGCATGGCCACGGCGCGGAGGGATGGCGCGCGGGCGGCATCATGCTCCAGCACATGCCCAAGGCCTCGCCCCTCCACCGCGACGCGCCCTCCACCGCCGACGGAACGACCGCCGCCGCGGACCTGCTGGACGAGGACGAGGGCGAGAACTGGACGCGGGCGAACCTGTTGCTGTCCACCGTGACGGCGCCCGAGCTGACCGGCCCGGACCCGGCCCCCACGGACGTGCTCGCGCGGCTCTTCCACGAGGAGGCGCCTCGGGTCTTCGACGCGCAGTCGGTCGATTTCGGCTGCTCGTGCTCGGCGGACCGGGTGCGTACCTCGATGTCGATCTACTCGGCCAGGGACATCGGCCACATGACGACCGAGGAGGGCATCGTCACGGCGGACTGCCAGTTCTGCGGCGCGCATTACGAGTTCGCGCCCGAGACGCTCGGCTTCGAGGCGACGACCGGGGCGTGAGCCTCGCCGCGCGCCTGACCGCGGCGGCCGGGCGCGCGGCGGGGGACACGTCCGACTACGACCTGAACCCCGGTATCGGGGCGCCCGGGGGCCGTATCCTGCGGGAGGCGGCGGTGCTGGTGGGGGTGCGGGGCGAAGACGCGGCGTCCGCGACCGTCCTGCTGACCCGTCGCTCGCCGCGGTTGCGCCACCACCCGGGTCAGGTCGCGTTTCCGGGCGGCAAGCGCGATCCGGGCGACGCGGACCCCGAGGCGACCGCCCTGCGCGAGGCCGCCGAGGAGGTGGGGCTGGGGTCAGGGCAGGCGCGCGTCCTGGGCCGGCTGCGGCCGCACGAGACGGTCACCGGTTTCCGCGTCACCCCGGTCCTCGCCGCGATCGCCCCGGGCTTCGTCCCCGTGCCCGAGGCCGGCGAGGTCGCCGAGGTCTTCGAGGTGCCGCTCGATCATCTCCTCGACCTCGCGAGCTACACCGTCGAGCGGCGGCTCTGGCGCGGCGATTGGCGGCGATACTATGCCGTGCCCTGGGGTCCCTATTACGTCTGGGGCGCGACGGCGCGGATGCTGCGGGCGCTGGCGGAGGCGTGGGATGGAGGCGGCGATGAAGGCGTGCGGTGACTGGCTGACGGCGCCGGCCGCGCAGGCGGTGCTTGCGATGCTGGAGGCCGGCGGCCACCGCGCGCTGGCCGTCGGGGGGTGCGTGCGCAACGCCCTCCTGGGCGTGCCCGTGAACGACGTGGACGTCGCGACCGACGCGCCCCCCGGCCGGGTGGTCCTGCTGGCGGAGGCCGCCGGCCTCAAGCCTGTGCCGACCGGCATCGCCCACGGGACCGTGACCGTCGTGTCGGGCGGCGCGGCCTACGAGGTCACGACGTTCCGCCGGGACGTGGCGACCGACGGGCGGCACGCGGTCGTCGCCTTCTCCGGGGAGGTGGAGGAGGACGCCGCGCGCCGCGACTTCACGATGAACGCGCTCTACGCCGAGCCGGACGGCACGGTGGTGGACCCGTTGGGCGGGCTGCCGGACCTCCTGGCCCGCCGGGTCCGCTTCGTCGGCGACGCGGACGCACGGGTGCGCGAGGACTACCTGCGCGTGCTGCGCTTCTTCCGGTTCCACGCCTGGTACGCCGACCCTGGAGGCGGGATCGACGCGGAGGCGCTGGACGCCTGCGCGCGGGGGGCGGACGGGCTCGGGCGCCTCTCGGCCGAGCGGATCGGTGGCGAGATGGCGCGTCTCCTGAGCGCGACGGACCCCGCTCGGGCCGTCGCGGCGATGGCGGCGTCCGGCGTGCTGGCCCGCGTCATGCCCGGCGCCGATGCGGGCGCCCTCGCGCCCCTGGTGCGGGCCGAGGGCGCGCTGTCCCCCGACTGGCGGCGCCGCGCGGCGGCGCTGGGCGGATCGGCGGCCGGCTGGCGCCTGTCCCGCGCCGACGCGCGCGCGCTGGACCTCCGCCGGGCGGCGCTGGCGGAGGGCACCCCGGTGCACGAGGTCGCCTATCGCCACGGCGCGGAGGTCGCCCGAGACGTGGCGCTGATCCGGGCGTGCGGCGCGGCGGCGGACCTCCGGGGCATCGACGCGGCGGCGCACGCGCGCCTGCCCCTCCGGGCCACGGACCTGCCCCTGGAAGGCCGGGCCCTGGGCGATGCCTTGCGCCGGGCGGAGGCGGCTTGGATCGCCTCGGGCTTCGCCCTGACGGCGGGCGAGTTGCGCGCTCTGGCGCTTTCGCCCTAGCGCGGCGGCGCTCGCCCCCTATGTGATGGGGTCTTGGAGACGCCTATGTCCGCCGCCCCCCTCCGCGCCGCCGGCCTCGCCGACCGACTCGGCGACCTCATCGACCCCGAGACCCCGGCCACGGGGCCGCCGCCGCGAACGCTGGCGGCATTCCTGCGCTGGTGCGTCGAGGGGGCCTGGCCGGCGTTGTCGATCACGGCGGCGCTCTCCATCCTGGCCGGCGTGTTCGAGGTCCTGACCGCGCTGTTGCTGGGGTGGATCATCGACGGCGCCATCGACGCGGGGCCGGACGCGCTCTGGTCCTCGACCCTGCCGCTCCTGGTCGGCGCGACGCTGTTCCTCATCATCGTGCGCCCGCTCGTGACGGGGTTCAACGCGGCGATGCAGTCCATCGTCCTGCAGCCCAACCTGCAGAACCAGGTCCTGACGCGTCTGCATCGCTGGACCATGGGGCAGGCGGTGACGTTCTTCGACAACGATTTCGCCGGCCGCATCGCGCAGAAGCAGATGCAGACCGCGAACGCGGTGACCACCGTGACGGTGGACGTGATCAACACCGGGCTCTTCGCCGTCGCCTCCATCGTCGGGGCGGCGATCATGGTCGCGGGCATCGACGCGCGCGCCGGCGCCGCGATGGCGGTCTGGACGGTGGCGTATTTCGGCCTGATGGTCTGGTTCCTGCCCCGCATCCGGGTGCGGGCAAAGGCGCGGGCGAACGCGCGGGCCGCCGTCACCGGACAGGTCGTCGACACGGTGACCAACATCAAGACGGTCAAGCTCTTCTCCCATGCCGAGCACGAGGACCGCGCCGCGCTCGACGCGATGCGCACCTTCCGCGAGAAGGCGCTGCGCTTCGGCACGCTGTCGGCCGCCTTCCGGGTGTGCCTCTTCGCGCTGGCGGGTCTCCTTCCTGTGATCCTGGTGGGGCTGATGCTCCTCTACTGGTCGCAAGGGGCGGCGAGCGCGGGCGCCATCGTGGCGGCCGGCACCATCTCGATCCGCCTCGCGCAGATGTCGGGCTGGGTCTCGTTCACGTTCATGGGCGTCTACTCCGCCGTGGGCGAGATCGAGGACGGAATGCGCACGCTCTCGCCGCGCCCCAGCCTGGTGGATGCGGACGGCGCGGCGGACCTGGTCGTGGCGGAGGGCCGGGTAGAGATAGCGGACGCGCGCTTCACCTATGGCCGGGGCTCGGGCGGGCTCGAAGGGGTCACGCTCGACGTTGCGCCGGGCGAGCGTGTCGGCATCGTCGGCGCCTCCGGGGCGGGCAAGTCGACCCTGGTGAACCTGGTGCTGCGGATGCACGACCTGGAGGACGGGGCGATCCGCGTCGACGGGCAGGACGTGCGCGCCGTCACCCAGGACAGCCTGCGCCGGGCGATCGGCCTCGTCACGCAGGAGACGGCGATGTTCAACCGCTCCGCCCGCGACAACATCCTCTACGGCGACCCCGAGGCGGACGAGGCCGCGATCGTCGCCGCCGCGACGAAGGCCGAGGCGCACGCGTTCATCCTCGGGATCCGCGACCATGCCGGGCGCGAGGGCTACGATGCGCATCTGGGGGAGCGGGGGGTCAAGCTCTCGGGCGGGCAGCGCCAGCGCATCGCCCTGGCCCGCGCGATCCTGAAGGACGCGCCGATCCTGATCCTCGACGAGGCCACGAGCGCCCTGGATTCCGAGGTCGAGGCGTCGATCCAGGCCGCGCTGGAGCGCGTGATGGAGGGCAAGACCGTCCTCGCCATCGCGCACCGGCTCTCGACCCTGACGGCGATGGACCGGATCGTGGTGATCGACGCGGGTCGGATCGCCGAGAGCGGGACGCATGCGGATCTCCTGGCGCGCGGGGGGCTCTACGCGCGCTACTGGCGCCGGCAGTCGGGCGGCTTCCTCGAGACGCGCGAAGCCGCGGAGTGACCCGGCGGGCCGCGCCGGCATAAGCTCCGACATGGACCTCGAGACCGTGGACCCCGCGCGCTTCGGCCGGTCGCTGACCGGAATTGGCGTGAACCTGCTGACCCGCGAGGTGCGGGCCCTGGCCGGGTTCGCCCGCGAGGTCCTGGGGCTGGGGGCGCACCGGCTCTCGGACGACTTCGCGCTGCTGTCTCATGGAGGGATCCTGATCCAGGTGCACCGGGATGCGACCTTCGGCGCGCATCCCATCCTGGGGCTGGTGCCCGAGGGTATCCGCGGCGGCGGCGTGCAGCTCTACCTCCTCGGGATCGACCCGGACGTGGCGGCGTCCAGGGCGGACGCGGCCGGCGCCCCCGTGATCGAGCCGCCCGCAGACAAGCCGCACGGGCTGCGCGAATGCACGATCCTCTCGCCCGAGGGCTATGCGTTCAGCCCGGCGGTCCCTCATGGCGCCTGAGGTCGCGGTCACGCGGCTGTCGCTGCGCGGCGAGGGGGTGGCCGGCGCGGTGGCGGTGCCCGGCACCCTGCCGGGGGAGGTCGTGACCGGCCCCGTCCGCGAGGGCCGGATGGCGGCGCCCGAGGTGCTGCGCGCCTCGCCGCACCGCGCCGTGCCGTCCTGCGTCCATTTCGGCGCCTGCGGGGGCTGCGCGCTGATGCACGCCTCGGATCGGTTCGTCGCGTCATGGAAGGCGGACGTGGTGCGCCGGGCGCTCGCCGCGCGGGGCATCCCGGCCGAGGTGGCGGGCGTCGCGACCTCGCCGCCCGCCTCGCGGCGCCGGGCTGTCCTCTCGGGTCGACGGACGAAGGGCGGCGCCGTGGTCGGCTTTCACGCGCGCGCCTCCGGGGAGGTCGTGCCGATTCCGGACTGCCGCGTCCTGACGCCCGCGCTCATGGCCGTGCTGCCGGCCTGCGAGGCGATGGTCGCGCTGGGCGGATCGCGCCGCGCCGCGCTGTCCTTGACCGTCACGGAGGCCGCGGCGGGCGCGGACGTCGCCGTGTCGGGCGGCGGGCCGGCGGATGCGGCCGTGACCCAGGCGATGGCGCGGATCGCGGGCGATGCCGGGATCGCCCGCCTGAGCTGGGACGGGGAGGTCGCCGCCCTGTACGCGGCGCCCGCGCAGTCCTTCGGCGGGGTGCGCGCGGTGCCGCCGCCGGGCGCCTTTCTGCAGGCCACGCGGGAGGGGGAGGCGGCGCTGCGCTCGGTGGTGCTGGCCGCGCTGCCCGAGGGCCCGGCCGTGGACCTCTTCGCCGGATGCGGCACGTTCGCGCTCCCGGCGGCGAAGTCCCGGCCGGTCCACGCGGTCGAGGGCGATCGGGCGATGACGGACGCGCTCCTCGCGGGCGCGCGCGGGGCGGCCGGCCTCCGGGCCGTGACGGCCGAGGCACGCGACCTGTTCCGCCGGCCCCTCGCGGGCGCGGAGCTCGCGACCTTCGCCGCCGCGATCCTCGACCCGCCCCGGGCGGGCGCGCAGGCGCAGGTGGCGGCTCTGGCGGCGCATGGCCCGCCTGTCGTCGCGCACGTGTCCTGCAATCCGGTCACCTTCGCCCGGGACGCCGCAACCCTGATCGCCGCCGGCTATCGCCTCGGCCCCGTGCACGTCGTCGATCAGTTCCGCTGGTCCGCCCATGTGGAGCTTGTGGCGATCTTCCGGCGATAGCATCTAGCGGGCCATGACACCGCGCGCCCGCCTCGCCGCCTTCCTCGACCGCCCGGCGGTGCGCAACGCTGTGATCGCGGTGATCCTGGTCAACGCGGTGACGCTGGGCCTCGAGACGTCGGACGCGGCCATGACGGCGGCGGGCGGCCTCATCCTCGCGGTCGACGCGGTCTGCCTCGCCATCTTCACGGTGGAGATCCTGCTCAAGCTGGTCGCGCACGGGCCGCGCTTCTTCCGCAGCCCCTGGAACCTCTTCGACTTCGTGATCGTGGGCATCGCGCTCGCGCCCACCGCCGACGGTGTCAGCGTCCTGCGCGCGTTGCGGGTCCTGCGGGTCCTGCGCGTCATCACCGTGGCGCCGCGCCTGCGCCGAGTGGTGGAGGGGTTCATCACCGCGCTGCCGGGCATGGGCTCGGTGTTCCTGCTGATGGGGATCATCTTCTACATCGGCGCGGTGATGGCGACGAAGCTCTTCGGCGAGGCGTTCCCGCAATGGTTCGGCACGCTGGGCCGCTCGCTCTACTCGCTGTTCCAGGTGATGACGCTGGAGAGCTGGTCGATGGGCATCGTGCGCCCGGTGATGGACCTCTATCCCTATGCCTGGGCGTTCTTCGTGCCGTTCATCATGGTCACGACCTTCGCGGTGGTGAACCTGCTCGTTGGCCTCATCGTGAACTCCATGCAGGAGGCCCATTCCGAGGAAGAGGTCGCGGCCACGGACGCCTATCGCGACGAGGTCCTCGAACGGCTGCGCTCGATTGAGGCGCGCATGGCCGCGTCCGGGGAGGTGCCCGAGCGCGACAGCGCTCCGCGCAGCGCCGGCGCCGGCTAGCGGGCGCGCGCGGGCCACGCTAGGCGGGGCGCGAACGATCCGGGGAATCGCCGCGTGTCCATGCCCTCTCTCGCTCCCGTCATGCGGGTGCTCCTCGCCTTCGTGCTCCTCGGGGCGCTCGGCGCCTGCGGGTCGAAGTTCCGCACCTATGACGGGCCCGAGGTCACGCGCGTCGTGGTCTTCAAGGAGGAGCGGCGCATGTACCTGATGCACGGGGACACGGCGCTGCGGGGCTTCGACTTCGAGCTCGGCTTCGCGCCGACCGGTCACAAGGTCGTGGAGGGGGACGGGCGCACCCCCGAGGGGCGCTATCGCATCGACCGTCGGAACCCCAACAGCAGCTTCCACCTCAGCATCGGGATCAACTATCCCAACGCGGACGACATGGCGCGGGCGCGCGCCCTGGGCAGGTCGCCGGGCGGGGACATCTTCATCCACGGCACGCCGAGCCGCATCGGCGGGCGCGACGACTGGACCTGGGGCTGCATCGCCGTGACCGACCGCGAGATGGAGGACATCTACGCGATGGTCCGCGACGGCACCGTGATCGACATCTACGCCAGCGAGGCGGCCGGCAGGGCGCCCGCGGCGCCGGAGGCGCTCGTGGCGGCCCCGGACGCCTGAGGCGCTAGAACCCCGCCGAGGGGGCCGAGGGGATCGCCCGGGTCCCGGCGAAGCCGGCGCGCCCCGTCACCATGGTCCACCAGATCTTGCCGCCCGGCTCCTGGTACCAGGAGAATCCCAGGTCGCGCGCCTCGGGGTCGAGGATGACGCCGCGCGTCGCCGGCTCGTCCATCCAGGCGGCCAGGGTCTCGGTCTCCGTGTCGAAGCTCTCGGAGATCGCCTCACCGCCCAGGCTGCCGAAATATCCCGCACGGGCCAGCCGGTCGATCGGGGACGACCCGTCCGAGCCGAAATGCCAGGGGCGGTTCTGGTTCGCCATGTCGCGGCTATGGGTCGCCGCCGCCGCGTTCAGGGAGGCGTCGAGCCGCAGGGGCGCCGCGCGCGCCGCCGCGCGCAGGGCGTTCACCGCGTCGAGGGTCGCGAACTGGATGCGAGCCTCGTCCCCCGGCCCGATCCGGTAGATGCCCGGGCCGCGTGCCTCGGTGACGCCGCGGCCCGCGCATCCGGCCAGGAGCGTGCCGCCCAGCAGGAGGATGGCCCGGCGGCGGGCGAGGAGGCGGGGCGCGGGACGCGCGATTGCGGCGATGCTGTCCATCGCGCGTCCTTAGAGCCAGGGGGGGCGGCGGGCAAATGCCGCATCCCGCCCGCGCGACGTCCTGACGCGGACGTGATACCCATTTCCGGCCTGCGTCCCTATGTGGGACGCGCGGCGGCCGTCAGAGCCGCCCTTCGGGCGCGCGCATCCACCCCCGCGCCCCGCCCATGAGGAGACGAGACGATGAGCGACGACACACGCACCCGCCGGGCGGTCCTGGCCGGGCTGGCTGGAACGGCCGCGGCCGCCGGCGCCCTCCTGGCCGCACCCGCGATCGCGCAAGGCGCGAGCCCCGGTCGCAATCTCAGCGGGTTCCGCGCGCTCGACTGGCGCCCCTATTTCGACACGACGGCGAACGGCGCCATCCTCGTGGACACGCAGAGCCGCGCGCTCCATTACTGGAGCGAGGACCTGAGCGTCTACAAGCTCTACCCGACCAGCGTGCCGCTCTCGGAGGACCTGACCCGGCTGGGCCGGACCGAGATCATCAAGAAGGTCGTCGGCCCGTCCTGGGCGCCGACCCCGGCGATGCGCGAGCGCAATCCCGAATGGCCCGAGTTCATCGGTCCCGGACCGGACAACCCGCTCGGCACGCATGCCATGTGGCTGACCTGGCAGTACTATCGCATCCACGGAACGCACGACACGCGCAAGATCGGGCGCCGGTCTTCCAACGGGTGCATCGGTCTCTTCAACGAGCAGATCGCCGAGCTCTTCTCCATGAGCAAAGTGGGCACACAGGTGTTGCTGATTTGACGACACGCACGGGGGCACGAAAAAGGGCGCCGCAACTAAGGTTTGCAATCGCCCGACCCCGATGCTTTGACCGAAGGGTGAGGTCCAGTCACGCGCCTGCTGCCCCCTGGCCTCCTCGTTACATGGCCGCCGGCACACTCCTTGGAGGATAACATGAAGAAACTCGTTCTCGCCGCCGCGATGACCGCCGCCGCCTCGACCGCCTTTGCCGGTGGTCTGGCCGAGCCGATCATCGAAGCCCCGATCATCGTCGAAGAGGCCGCGACGTCGTCCTCCTCGGCCGGCATCGTCGTGCCGCTCCTGCTGATCGCGGTCATCGCCGCGGTCGCCGCGTCGGACTGATCGGAGCCTTCCGGCGCCTCCGGGCGCCGGATCGGACCATGGGAAGGGGGCGCCGGGAGACCGGGGCCCCCTTTTCGCGTCGCCTCCGAAGGGCAGGCTCCGGCGTCGATCAGCCATTCCTGGCAGCAGGGGGCCCGCGGCCCCGCGCGCGGTCAGTCGAGCCAGCCGCGCAGGTTCTCCTCGATGATCGCATGGAGGGCGTCGATATGGTTCTCGTCGTCGTTCAGGCAGGGAATGTAGAGGAAGCTCTCTCCGCCCGCGTGGTGGTAGCTCTCGGCGATCTCCTCGTTGATCTCCTCGAGCGTCTCGATGCAATCGGCCGAGAAGGCCGGCGCGATCACCGCGATGGACCGCTTGCCCTCGATCTCGGCCAGGCGCGCGACCTCCTCGACCGTGTAGGGCTTGAGCCATTCCTCGGGGCCGAACTTCGACTGGAAGGTCGTCCGGATCTCGGTGTCCGCCCAGCCGAGCCGTTCCTTGAGCAGGCGCGTCGTCTTCTGGCACTGGCAGTGGTAGGGGTCGCCCTCCAGCAGGTAGCGGCGCGGGACGCCGTGATAGGAGCAGACCAGCACCTCGGGCCGCCGCTCGGCCGCCGCGTAGGCCCGCTCGACCGACCGGGCGAGCGCGTCGATATAGTCTGGCCGGTCGTAATAGGGCGCCACGGTGCGCACCGGCGGCTGCCACTTGTCCTTCATCAGAACGCGGAAGAACTGGTCGCAGGCGGTGGCCGAGGTCGCGCCGGCATAGTGTGGGTAGAGCGGGAAGAAGAGGATCTTCGTGCAACCGGCCGCGCGCATCGCCTCGACCTTCGAGCGCGTGCTGGGGTTTCCATAACGCATGCAGTAGTCGACCACGACGTCCTCGCCGTGGCGCGCGCCCATGCGCTCCGCGATCGCGGCGGTCTGCGCCTTGGTGATCGTGGCGAGGGGCGATTCGTCCGCCTCCTCGTTCCAGATCGACTTGTAGGCGGCGCCGGAACTGAACGGCCGCTTGGACAGGATCACGAGCTGCAGGAGCGGCTGCCAGAGCCAGGGCGAGTAGTCGATCACGCGCCGGTCCGAGAGGAACTCGCCGAGATAGCGCCGCATGGACCAGTAGTCGGTCGCGTCCGGGGTGCCGAGATTCGCCAGGAGCACACCGACCTTGCCCATCCGCACGGGCGGGTGATCGCCCGGGAGATGGCGGCCGCCCGCATCGGAACGCTCCGCGATCAAGGGGTCGGCGGTCATGCCCTTGGCGTCCAGCATCGCGGCGGTCCTTTGCGGTTCCTACGGGGGCACACGGGACATAGCGGCGGGCGGTCGAAGATCAATCGCGGGGCAGGGGCCGTTCGGGCACCGCGAGCGCGTCGGCCAGGCGGGTGCGCGCGCTGCCGGGGCGCAGGGGGCGGGGCTGTTCGGGCGAGGGCGCCCACCCGGCCAGATGCACCAGCTCCAAGGTGGCGGCGATGCGTCCGCCCTCCGCCGGATGGGCGGCGGCGTAGATCGCGGACGCATCCTCGAACAGGCGGCGCGGCGGCGGCCGGCGGTCCCGCGCGGCCAGGGCGTTGCCCTCCCCCATGGCGCGCAGGTCGCGCATCAGGGCGCGGGCGTCCGAATAGGTGACGCGGTGCGCCTCCACGTCGGCGACCGGGAGGGCAAGGCCCGCGCGCTGCAGCAGGGCGCCGTAGTCGCGCACCTCGCCCATCGGCGCGACGCGGGGGGAGAGTCCGCCCATGAGCCGCGACTCGGCCTGCGCGAGGGCGGCGCGCAGTTCGTGGAGCGTCCGCCCGCCCGGCAGGACGGCGAGGAGCAACCCGTCGGGGCGGAGGGCGCGGCGGCACTGCACGAGCTGCCCGACAGGATCGTCCGCCCAGTGGAGCGCCATCGCGTGCACCACGAGGTCATGGGCGCCGGGCTCCAGGTCCAGGATCTCCTCGTCCGCCACGAGGCGTTGGCCGGGGCCGAGCCCTCCCCAAGCGCCGGGATGGCCGGTGACGACGGCGGGGTGCGTAAACGTCCTGTTAACCTCGTTCAGCCTTTCCTCGACGGAGGTGCGGGCGAGCGCATGGACGAAGAGGGCGCCGGGCTCGGCGCGGTCGCGGTGGCGGGCCAGGGCGGCGCGGTCCGTGAGAGGCGGTCGCTGCATGGCGCGGGAGGTAGGCGATGGGACCGGCGATGCAAATGGGGCGGATCGCGTCGGGCACCGCCGCCGTGGCCCGCGCGGCGATCGAGGTGGTGTATCCACCCGCCTGCCTGACCTGCGACGCGCGCACCGCCGCGGACGGCGCGTTCTGCGCCGCCTGCTGGGCGGAAGCCCCGTTCCTGCGGGGCCTCGCCTGCGATTGCTGCGGCGCGGCCCTGCCCGGCGAGGATACTGGCGAGGTGCTGTGCGATGCGTGCTTGGGCGAGCCCAGGGCGTGGGACCGGGCGCGCGCGCTCTTCGCCTATGACGGCCGGGCGCGGCAGATCGTGCTGCGCCTCAAGCATGGCGACCGGCCGGAGCTTGCCCGCGCCGCGGGGACGTGGATGGCGACGCGCTGCGCGGACCTCATCGGGGAGCGCACGTTGGTGGTGCCGGTCCCGCTGCATCCCTGGCGGTTCTGGAAGCGCCGATACAACCAGTCGGCGCTGCTCTCGGCCCGCCTGGCCGCGGCGGCCGGTGCGGCGCACGGGCCGGACGCCCTCGTCCGCGCGCGGCGCACGCCCAGCCTCGCCGGCCTCGATGCCCTGGCGCGCTCGCGGGCGCTGGAGGGGGCGATCGCGCCGCATCCCGCGCGAGGTGCGGCGATGTCGGGGCGGGACGTGCTGCTGGTCGACGACGTTCTGACCACCGGCGCGACGCTCGAGGCCTGCGCCCTCGCCGCGCGCGCCGCTGGCGCGGCGCGGGTGGACGTCTGCGTCCTCGCGCGCGCGGACCGGAACGCCTAGATGGGCGGAAGCACGACCCGACACGAGGACGCCATGAGGCCCATCGAGATCTACACATCGCCGCTCTGCGGCTACTGCCACGCCGCCAAGGCCCTGCTCGACAGCAAGGGCGCGGCCTATGCCGAACACGACGTCTCGCGCGATCCCGCGCGCAAGCAGGAGATGATGGACCGCGCCGGGCGCCGCACGGTGCCGCAGATCTTCGTGGGCGGCACGCATGTGGGTGGCTACGACGACCTCGCCGCGCTCGATCGCGCCTCGAAGCTGGACGCGCTCCTGACCGCCTAGGCCGGGCGCCGCGACGTGGTCACGTAGTTCACCGACAGGTCCCGGTCCGACATCTTCCAATCCCAGCGCGGGAAGTCGAAGACGAAGCCCTGCCGGTCCACCGGCTCCAGCCCGGCGCCGCGCAGCAGCTCGTAGAGCTCGTCCGGGGTGATGAACTTGGACCACTCGTGCGTGCCCTTCGGCAGCCACCGCATCACCTGCTCGGCGCCGACGATGGCGAACATGTAGGACTTGGCGTTCCGGTTGATGGTGGAGCAGGTCATCACCCCGCCGGGGCGCAGGAGGTCGCGGCAGGCCGACAGGTAGGCGGCCGGGTCCGAGACGTGCTCGACCACCTCCATGTTGAGGATCGCGTCGAAGCGCTCGCCCTCGGCCGCCAGCGCCTCGGCGGTGGTCGCGCGGTAGTCGATATCGAGCCCGGACGCCTCGGCGTGCAGTCGCGCGACGGGGATGTTGCGCTCCGCCGCGTCGGCGCCCACCACGTCCGCCCCCAGCCGCGCCATGGGCTCGCAGAGGAGCCCCCCGCCGCAGCCTATGTCGAGGACGCGCAGCCCCTCGAACGGCTTCGGCGCCGAGCGGTCGCGCCCGTGCTCGGCCGCGATCTGCGCGGTCACGTATTCCAGCCGGACGGGGTTCATCATGTGGAGTGGCTTGAACATGCCCTGCGGGTCCCACCACGCCTCGGCCATCTTCTCGAACTTGGCGATCTCGCCGGGGTCGATCGTGGTGCCGGCCGTCGCGGCCGCGGCGGTATCGGTCATATCTCACCTCTTTGCCTCGTCGCGCCCCTGCCCCCGGCGCCTCGAGCGGCTATATAGGCCGCGATGGACCCGTTGACCTCCCGCCGCGCGCCGCACCAGCTCTACCCGCCGGTCGACCCGTTCGATCAGCGGATGCTCGACGTGGGCGACGGGCACCATGTCTACGTTGAGCAGTGCGGAGCGCCCAGCGGCGTGCCCGTGGTCGTCCTGCATGGCGGGCCGGGGGGCGGATGCAGCCCGGTGATGCGGCGCTATTTCGACCCGGCCATCTACCGCGTGATCCTGTTCGACCAACGCGGGTGCGGGCGCTCGCGCCCCCATGCGAGCGTGGAGGCGAACACGACCTGGCACCTCGTCGCCGACATCGAGCGCATCCGCGCCGCCCTCGGGATCGAGCGGTGGATGGTGTTCGGCGGCTCCTGGGGCGCCACGCTCGCGCTCGCCTATGCGCAGGCGCATCCCGGTCCGGTGGCGCGCCTGATCCTGCGGGGCGTTTTCCTGGCAACGCGGCGAGAGCTCGACTGGTTCTACGGCGGCGGGGCGGGGCAGTTCTGGCCCGACCTCTGGGCGCGCTTCCTCGATCCCCTGCCAGAGGCCGAGCGCGCCGAGCCCATCGCCGCCTACGCGCGGCGCCTGTTCTCGGGCAACCTGATGGAGGAGACGCGCCACGCCCGCGCCTGGGCCGCGTGGGAGAACGCGCTGGCCTCCATCGCCAACGACGGCCCGCCCGGCGAGAGCCCCGGCGAGTACGCCCGCGCCTTCGCCCGGTTGGAGAACCACTACTTCCGCCACGCCGCCTTCATGCGCGAGGACGGGCAGCTCCTGGCCGACGCTCACCGGCTCGCGGGCATCCCCGGCATCGTCGTGCAGGGCCGCTACGACATGATCTGCCCGCCGGCCTCCGCCTGGGCGCTGTCGAAGGTCTGGGACTGCGAATTGAAGATCGTCCCCCGCGCCGGCCACGCGTTGAGCGAGGCCGGCGTCACCGCCGCGCTGGTCGACGAGATGAACCGCCTGCGCGACTTCGGCGAGGTCCGCCGCCTCGCGGGCTAGTCGCCCCTCGCGTCGACGACCGGATTGCGCAGCACGCCGATCCCCTCGACCCCGCACTCGATCACGTCGCCGGGCCACATCCACTCCTGCGGATCGCGCCCCGCGCCCACGCCTGCCGGAGTGCCGGTGGCGATGATGTCGCCCGGCTCCAGCGTCATGCCCTGCGAGAGGTCCGCGATGAGCTGCGGCACGTTGAAGAGGAGGAGCTTGGTGTTCGCGCGCTGCTTCTCCTCGCCGTTCTTGGTCAGCCAGAGGTCGAGGACGTGGGGGTCCGGGATCGCGTCGGCGGTGACGATGCACGGCCCCATCGGCGCGAACCCGTCCATCCCCTTGGAGAAGATCCACTGCCCAGCCCGCCGGTTGTCGCGCGCCGAGACGTCGTTGATGACCGTGTAGCCGAAGACGTATGACAGCGCGTCCGCCTCGGCCACGCGCCAGGCGCGGCGGCCGATGACGACGCCCAGCTCGACCTCCCAGTCGAGCTGCTGGGTCACGTTCCCGTCGTGCCGGATCGCATCCCCCGGCCCGATCACGGCGGTGGGCGGCTTGGAGAAGACGACCGGCTGCTGCGGAAGGGCGTTCTCGGTGTCGAGGCGTGCGGGCGCTCTCGGCGACGTGCTCGGTGTAGTTGAGGCCGATGCCGAACACGTTCTTCCGCGGCCGCGGGATGGGCGCGAGCAGGCGCGCGTTGTCGGCCCAGACGGAGACGCCCGCGGGGCGCTCGCCGTCCGTCTCCTCCACCGCGCGGGCGAGGGCGGCCCAGGCGTCCGGCCCCATCTCGATCAGCTCGAGCATGGTGGCGGGGAACGCCTCCCCGACGATCTGGCCAAGGGCCTCGGCGTCCACGATGACGTCGCCCGCATCGGTGGGGTGCTGCACGCCGAGGCGCCCGGCGCCGTCCGCGCCGAGCCTGTAGGTCACGAGTTTCATATCTGGCTCCTAGGCCGCGAGTTCCTGGTGCCCGTCGTTCTCGTCCAGCGCCTCCTCGGCGTAGAAGCCGAGCTTGCGCATCACGGGCATGTCGTTGAACTGGAACAGGACCGCGTCGTCCGATCCGCTGGCGTTGGCGTGCTCGTGCCAGGTCCAGGCGGGAACGCAGAAGATGTCCTTCTCGGTCCAGTCGAAGCGCCGGCCGCCGATGACGGAGTGCCCCGAGCCCTTGGCGACCTGATACACAACGTTGCCCGTGTGCCTGTGCGCCTTCGTCGCCTCCCCGGCGCGGAGCATCTGCATCGCGGCGCCCATGGTAAGCATCGGATCGCCCCCGGTCTGCGGGTTGACGTAGCGCATCATCACGCCGTCATAAGGAGAGCCGTCCGTCACCTTGGCGTAGTTGAGAAGCGCCTCGTAGGTCGGCTCCCAGCGATAGGCCATCAGCGGGGAGTAGGGCTTGTCCCAGCGATCGAGCTCGGGCTTGAGCCCCGGCGCGCCGTAGCTGAGCGGGCTGTCGTTCACCGGCAGGTTGGTGGACTGGTAGTCGTTGGGATGGACGGCGTAGAAGTTCGCCTCGAGCGCGTTGGTGAGGGGGATGTCGAGCCCGTCCTGCCAGATGCAGTCGGTCCCGTCCGCCTCGATCCCGTGCTCGTGCCAGGACCCGTTGGGGGTCAGCACGAAGTCCCGCGCGCCCAGCGTGATCTTGTGACCGTCGACGATGGTGTAGGCGCCCGAGCCCTCCATGATGAAGCGCAGCGCGCTGGCCGCGTGCTTGTGCGCCCCGGCCCGCTCGCCGGCCTTCATCACCTGGATGCCGGAGAACAGCCAGCCGCAGGCGGCGCTGACATCGGTGCGCTGCGGGTTGCGCAGGTAGACGACGCGGCGGCCCGCGTCCTCGGGGCGCACCAAGTCGATGGCCCGCAGGACCTCGTGGCGCAGATCCTTCCAGCGCCACAGGACCGGCGCGGACTTGGGCGTCGGCTCCCAGGGCTCGATGTCGTTGGCGACGGTCCAGAGCGCGCCCGTGTCGATGCGCGCGAGGTCGTCGTAATAGGCTTCCAGCTCGGGCGTGTCCTTGACGCGGGCGCGGCCGAGCATCGTGTCGTCATGCTTGGTCATGGTCGTCTCCTATCGAGCGGGGCGAGGGGTTCGAAGGCGGGTCGGTGCGCGTGGAGCGGCGCGCGGGCTGCCGCGGTCGAGGGAAAGGCGCAGCACGTCGAACCGGTTGTAGTGCCCGGTCACGTCGTGCATCTGCCGCGGCTGGATGCAGCGGTTCAGGTCGATCTCGGCCGTCACGATGCCGTCGTCGTCGGTGATGCCGTCGATCGCGCGCCCGTCGGGGCCGATGATGCCGGACCAGGCGGAGCTGCTTGCGCTCCAGCAGGTCGCTCGCGTCCGGGCGATCGTCCTCCATCGCCGCGATGATCTCCTCGCTGATGGTGGAGGTGGCGACGACGGTGAACACCTTGCCCTCGAAGCTGTGGGCCTGCCCGCGCAGGCGGATCGCCTCGGCCATGTCGTAGTCCTTGGGCGCGACGGGCAGGGAGATGTAGCTCGCCGCGTGCACCAGCTCGCCCTGCGCCAGCAGCGCGAAGCGGGCCAGC
The DNA here is from genome assembly GCA_963832275.1 of uncultured Alphaproteobacteria bacterium. Classification (GTDB taxonomy): domain Bacteria; phylum Pseudomonadota; class Alphaproteobacteria; order Rhodobacterales; family Rhodobacteraceae; genus Hasllibacter. The sequence goes on along the minus strand of CAWHTQ010000019.1, from coordinate 880,799 downwards.
GCATTGGTGTTCTCCCCGCAGGCGAGGCCGCCGAGCGGCCCGATGGCGGTGGGGTAGACCCGCAGGCCGGTCCCGTCGCCCGGCGTCCAGGTCAGCTTCTCGGCCCAGGTGGGCACGAGCTTGCGATGGCGCCCCAGGATGGCGCCGTCCGGGCCGATGAAGACCAGCGTGTTCCACAACGTCCCCAGCGAGACGGTGCTGCGCTCGTCGATGCCGATGACCACGTGAACCTGGTGCCGGGCGGCGGCGCGGCGCACCACGTCGACCTCGGGACCGGGCAGGTAGACGGACGACTTGACCAGCCGCTCGAACCAGGCGCCGCCGGTGACCGGGTCGGTGATCCAGTTCCAGTAGGGGTAGCCGGGAATGAACACCTCCGGGAAGACGACGAGCGTGGCGCCGCGCCCCGCGGCCTCGGCGATGAGGTCCGCGGCCCGGGCGGCGGAGGCGGCCGCGTCGAGGAAGACCGGCGCGGCCTGCACCGCGGCGGCGACGAAGACCGGCAGCTCGGAGGGGAAGGGCGGGGGGACGTGCATGGCGGCTCCTCAGGCGGGCTCGGGCAGGCGGGCGGCCGCGGCGGCGCGGATCGCATCGGGCCACCGTTCGGGGCGCCCGGCGCGGTCGATGTGAACGAGGGTGAGCGCTGTGTCGAAGCGCGGCTCGCCGGCGCAGGCGGCGGCGAGCGCCATGTCCATGCTGGCGCCGCCGATGCGGGTCGGGGCGGCGGTGAGGGTCAGGACGTCGCCGTGGCGGCTCGGCGCGTGGAAGGTGGACCGGATCGTGGCCGTGGGCACCGCGTGGGTGCGGTGCAGCACCTCGAAGGGGGCGCCGATGTCGTCGAAGAAGGCTTCCACCAGATCGTTCATCATCTCGAAGTAGCGCGGGTAGAAGACGATGCCCGCGGGGTCGCAATGCTTGAACAGGACCTTCTGCTCGATGGCGAAGGCAGGGACGAAGGGGTCAGACGCCGACATGGGTATCCGCCAGCTCGGGGGTGAGGTCGCTCATCGCGCCCGACCACGCGGTGGCGCCTCGGGCTAGGATGACGGCGCGGTCGGCGATCCGGCGGAGCTCGCGCAGGGACTTGTCGACGAGGAGGATCGCCATGCCGCTCTGCGACTTGACGGCGGAGATGGCCGCCCAGATCTCGGCGCGCACCAGGGGGGCCAGCCCCTCGGTCGCCTCGTCGAGTATGAGGAGGCGGGGGTTGGTCATCAACGCCCGGGCGATCGCCACCATCTGCTGCTCGCCCCCCGAGAGGGTCGCGGCGGACTGCGACCTTCGCTCGGCCAACCGGGGGAAGAGGTCGAAGGCCGCGGCGGCGTCCCAGGGACCGGGGCGGGCGGCGGCCGTCAGGTTCTCCATCACCGTGAGGTTCGCGAAACAGCGCCGCCCCTCGGGCACGAGGCCGATGCCCCCGCGCGCCGCCCTGTGCGAGGGCATCCCGGCCATGTCGGCGCCGTCCCAGTCCACGCGGCCCCCGGTCGGCGCGAGCATCCGGCAGATGCACTTGATCGTGGTGGACTTGCCCATCCCGTTGCGGCCCATCAGGGCGACGACCTCGCCCTCCGCGACCTCGAGGTCCACGCCGAACAGCGCCTGCGAGGCGCCGTAGCTGGCGGTCAGGCCGCGCGCGCGCAGGAGGGTCATGCCGCGTCCTCCTCGCCCAGGTAGGCGGCGCGCACGGCGGGATCGGCGCGGACCTCGTCCACCGTGCCCGACGCGATGATCTCCCCGTAGACCAGCACGCTGATCCGGTCGGCGAGGGCGAAGACGGCGTCCATGTCGTGCTCCACCAGCAGGATCGGCGCCTCGTGCTTCAGCTCGGCCAGCAGCGCCGTGATCTCCGCCGCACCCTCGGCGCCAAGGCCGGCCATCGGCTCGTCCAGCAGGAACACGCGCGGGCGCAGCGCGAGGGCCATCGCCAGCTCAAGCCGCCGCCGTTCGCCATGCGCGAGGGCGGCGGCCTCGACCTCCATGCGGCTGCTCAGATGGGTGCGCGCCGCGTGCCCCTCCGCCTCGTCCACGAGCGCGCCCTCGGAGCGCCAGCCGCGCAGGGCGCGGAAGCCGAGCCGCTCGCGCCCGATGAGCGCGAGCATCACGTTCTGGCGCACGGTGAACTCGGGGATCACCGCCGAGACCTGGAAGCTACGGCCCAGGCCCGCCCGCGCCCGCCGTGCGGTGGAGAGGCGCGTGACGTCCCGCCCGCCCAAGTGGACGGTGCCCGCATCGGGCCTGAGGCCGCCGGAGATCTGCTTGATCAGCGTGGACTTGCCCGCTCCGTTCGGCCCGATCAGCGCGTGGATCGTGCCCGCCTCGAGGTCGAGGGACACGTCGCGGGAGGCCGTGACGGCCCCGAAGGACTTGGTGATGCCGCGCACCGACAGGACGGTCATGCCGCCCGCCCCCGGCCCAGCGTGCCGACGATGCCGCCCCGCGCGAAGAGCACCACGCCCAGAAGCACCGCGCCAAGGTACATCAGCCAGTAGTCGCTGACCCCGCCCAGGAGGTGCTCCAGCAGGACGAAGACGCAGGCGCCGGCCACCGGCCCGGTCAGGCGCGCGACCCCGCCCAGGATGACGAAGATCATGATCTCGCCCGAGATCTGCCAGGAGAACATGGTGGGCGCGACGAAGCGGTTGAGGTCTGCGAAGAGCGCGCCCGCGAGCCCCGTGATCATGCCCGACAGGACGAACGCGGTCAGGCGAAGGCGGAACACGTCCAGTCCCACGGTCTCGGCCCGTTCCGGGGACTGGCGCAACGCGCCCAGCGCCAGCCCGAAGGGCGAGGCGCGCAGGAGCGCGACGAGGCCGATCACGGCAAGGAGGATCGCGTAGGCGAGGCCGAAGAACTGGATCGGATCGAGCGTGTTCAGGCCCGGGAACGCGTTGCGGGTGTAGATGAGGATGCCGTCCTCGCCGCCGTAGCGCTGCCAGGAGATGGCGAACTGGTAGAGCATCTGACTGAACGCCAGCGTGATCATGATGAAGTAGACGCCCGAGGTCCGCAGGCTCAGCGCGCCGATCACCAGCGCGGCGAGGCCCGAGACGAGCGTCGCGACGAGCCAGATGACGGGCATGGCGTCGGTGCCCGGCAGGCCGAGGATCACGGGGGTGTAGTCCTGCGCGTGGCTGGCGAGGATGCCCATCGCGTACCCGCCGATGCCGAAGAAGGCCGAGTGCCCGAAGCTCACCAGCCCGCCATAGCCCAGCGCGAGGTTCAGCCCCACGCCCGCGAGCGCGAAGATCGCGGCCTTGGTCGCGAGCGTCACGGTGAAGAGCTCGCCCGCCAGGTGCGCCTGCACTGCCACGAGCGCGAGCCCGGCCATGATGGCGAGGTTGAGGATGCGGATCGGGATCATGCCGCCGCCCCGAACAGGCCCGTCGGCCGGACCAGCAGCACCGAGGCCATCAGCACGTAGATCATCATCGAGGCCAGGATCGCGCCGGCGTCGCGCGAGCCGCCCAGCGCCTCGACCGCGCCGGGCAGGAGGAAGCCGCCCAACGTGTCCGTCAGTCCGACCAGAAGCGCGCCGACGAAGGCGCCCCGGATCGAGCCGATGCCGCCGATGACGATGGTGACGAAGGCGAGGATCAGCACCGGCTCGCCCATGCCGACCTGCACCGATTGCAGCGTGCCGACGAGCGCGCCGGCGAGGCCCGCGAGCCCCGCGCCCAGCGCGAAGACGATGGTGTAGAGGCGCCTTATGTCGACGCCGAGGGCGGCGATCATCTCGCGGTCGGACTCGCCCGCGCGGATGCGGATGCCGAGCCGCGTGCGCGTCACCAGCGCCCAGAGGCCGATGGCCACGGCGATGCCGACGCCGATGAGCGCCAGCCGGTAGGCCGGATAGAGCACGCCGCCGGGCAGCATCACCGGGCCGGAGAGCCAGCCCGGCACGTTGAGGTAGAGCGGGAAGGAGCCGAAGATCATCCGCGTGCCTTCGGAGAAGATCAGGATCAACGCGAAGGTCGCGAGGACCTGGTCGAGATGGTCGCGCCCGTAGAGTCGGCGGATCACGCCGATCTCGATCACCGCGCCCGCCGCCGCCGCGGCGGCGATGGAGGCGGCCACGGCCAGCAGGAAGCTGCCCGTCAGGCCGGCCACCGCCGCCGCCGCGAAGGCGCCGACCATGAACAGCGAGCCGTGCGCGAGGTTGATGAGGCCCATCACCCCGAACACCAGCGTCAGCCCAGCCGCCATCAGGAAGAGCATCACGCCCAGCTGGACGCCGTTCAGGAGCTGTTCGAGCAGGAGGACCGACATGCGCGCGCCTTGATATGGCCGGGGGCGAGGGCCCCCGGCCGTGCCGTTACATGCTGCAGTCGGCCGCGTAGGCGTCGGCATGGTCTTCCAGGACCATCTCGCCGCTCTCGTTGGTGATGACGCCGTCCTCCTCGATCACGGTACGGATGAAGTAATCCTGGATCGGATGGTGGTTCGATCCGAACTCGAAGTCGCCACGCGTGCTTTCGAAGTCGGCGGCCCGGAGCGCCTCGCGGAAGGCGTCCGCGTCCGAGACGTCCGCCACCTCCAGCGCGCTCACCAGCAGGCGCGCGGTGTCGTAGGCTTGGCTCGCGTAGACCGAGGGCAGGCGGCCGTAGGCCTCCTCGAAGGCCGGGACGAACTCGGCGTTGGCCGCGTTGTCGAGGTCCTTGTTCCACTGCGACGTGTTCTTGACCCCCATCGCGGCCTCGCCGGCGGCGGCCAGGATCGTCTGGTCGAAGCTGAACGCCGGGCCGATCAGGGGCAGGTCCACGCCGCTATCGGCGTACTGCTTGAGGAAGGCGATCCCCATGCCGCCGGGCAGGAAGAAGTAGACCGAGTCGGCGCCCGAGGCGCGGATCTGCGCGATCTCGGCGGCGTAGTCGGTCTGACCGAACGTGGTCATCACCTCGCCGGCGAGCTCGCCCTCGTAGAGGCGCTTGTAGCCGTTCAGCCCGTCGATCCCGGCCGGGTAGTTGGGCGCGAGGATGAAGCTGTTCACGTAGCCGGCGGAGTTGGCGTAGGCACCCGCGGCCTCGTGCAGGGCGTCGTTCTGCCAGGAGACGTTGAAGTAGTTCTCGTGGCAGCGCTCGCCGGCGAAGGCCGAGGGACCGGCATTGGGCGAGAGGTAGAACTTTCCCTGTCCGGTGACGGACGGCACGATCGCCATGGCGATGTTGGAGAAGACCGGCCCGGTCATCACGTCGACGTTCTCGCTCAGCAGCAGCTCGTCGGACATCTGCACCGCGATCTCGGGCTTCTGCTGGTCGTCCTTCACGATGACCTCGATGTCGTCGCGGCCGGACATCTCGATGCCGAGCATGAAGCCGTCGCGGATGTCGAGCCCGAGGCCCGCGCCGCCGCCCGAGAGCGTGGTGACGAGGCCGACCTTCGTGTCGGCCAGCGCCGGGGCGGCGATCAGTGCGGCGAGCGCGGTCGCGGTGATCAGTCGCATCATGTCCGTGTCTCCTCGTCGGGCGCGCCCTCGTGGCGGGGCGTCGCGGGGGAAGTGTCTAGAGATCCGTGCGCAGGTGCCAGAGGTCCGGGAACAGCTCGACCTCGAGCATCCGGCGCAGATAGGCGACTCCAGAGGTGCCGCCCGTGCCGCGCTTGAAGCCGATGATCCGCTCCACGGTGGTGACGTGGTTGAAGCGCCAGCGGCGGAAGTAGTCCTCCAGGTCCACGAGCTTCTCGGCCAGCTCGTAGAGGAGCCAGTGCGCCTGCGGCTCGCGGTAGACCGCGAGCCAGGCGGCGCGCACGGCCGGATGCTGGGCGTGGGGCGCGGAGCGGTCGCGCTGGGCGGCGTCGCCCACGTCGAAACCCGCGGCGGCGAGCCGGCCGATGGCCGCATCGTAGAGACTGGGGCGCTGGAGCTCCGCCTCGAGCGCGGCGGCCTCGCCGGGCCGGTGCGCATGCTGGCGGAGCATGGCGGGGTTGCGGTTGCCCAGCACGAACTCGCAGGTCCGGTACTGGTGCGACTGGAAGCCCGAGGACGCGCCCAGCTTGCCCCGGAACTCGGTGTACTCCGACGGCGTCATCGTGCGCAGCACGTCCCAGGCGCCCATCATCTGCTCGAAGATGCGGGTCACGCGGGTCAGCATCTTGAAGGCGAAGCGCAGCTCGCCGTCCTCAATCGCGGCGCGCGCGGCGTGGAGCTCGTGGATCGCAAGCCGCATCCAGAGCTCGGTCGTCTGATGCTGCACGATGAACAGCATCTCGTCATGCGCGTCGGTGCGCGGATGCTGCGCGCCCAGGATCGCGTCGAGCCCCAGGTAATCGCCATAGGACATGCGCTCCGCGAAGTCCTGCGTCGCGCCCTCGGCCGCGGGATCGTAGGGGCAGCTCACGCCGGCGCCCTCAGGGCGAAGCGCTGGATCTTGCCCGTCTGCGTCTTGGGAAGCGCGTCGACGAAAACGACGCGGCGCGGGTACTTGTAGGGCGCGATGGTCGCCTTGACGTGGTCCTGCAGCGCCTTGGCGTCGGGCGGAGCCCCCGGAGCCAGCACCACGTGCGCCTCGACGATCTGCCCGCGCTCGGCGTCCGGCGCCCCGATCACCGCGCATTCGGCGACGGCGGCGTGGGACAGGAGCGCCGACTCCACCTCCGGGCCGGCGATGTTGTAGCCCGCGCTCACGATCATGTCGTCGTTGCGCGCGGCGAAGCGGAACGTGCCGTCCGCATCCCGCGCGAAGCTGTCGCCGGTCACGTTCCAGCCGCCCTCCACATAGCCCGCCTGGCGGCCGTCCGCGAGGTATCGGCACCCGGTCGGCCCGCGCACCGCGAGGCGGCCCACGGTGCCGTCCGGCACCTCCGCCCCGTCCGGGCCGATCACCTTCGCCTCGTAGCCGGGCACCGGGCGGCCCGTCCGGCCCGGGCCGTGATCGTCCAGCCGGTTGGAGAGGAAGATGTGCAGCATCTCCGTCGCGCCGATCCCGTCGAGGATGGGCACGCCGGTGCGGCGCACCCACTCGTCGTGGACGGGCGCGGGCAGCGTCTCCCCGGCGGAGACGGCGACGCGCAGGGACGACAGGTCCGCGCCTTCGTCCATCGCCGCCATCATCGCGCGGTAGGCGGTCGGGGCGGTGAAGCAGATGGTGGCGCGGTACTTCTCGATGATCGCGATCATGTTGGGGGGTGAGGCCGATTCGAGCAGCGTCGCGGTCGCGCCGAAGCGCAGCGGGAAGATCGCGAGCCCTCCCAGCCCGAAGGTGAAGGCGAGCGGCGGGGAGCCCACGAACACGTCCTCCGGCGTGACCTTCAGGACGTGGGCCGCATAGGCGTCGGCCACGATCAGCAGGTCGCGGTGGAAGTGCATCGTGGCCTTCGGCTCGCCCGTCGTGCCCGAGGTGAAACCGAGCAACGCGACGTCGCAGGCGCCGGTGGCCACGGACTGGAATGTCACGGGCTTCTCCAGCGCGAGCGCGTCGAGCGCGCCGTCATGGCTGGCGGTGCCGTCGAAGGCGACCACGCGCACCCCGGTCTCGGCGGCGCAGGCCTCCATCTCCTCCATCAGTCGTCCGTCGCACAGCGCCAGCGCGACCTCCGCCTTGCGCACGATCTTGGTCAGCTCGCCGGCGCGGAGCATGGGCATGGTGTTGACCACCACCGCGCCCGCCTTTGTCGCCGCCAGCCAGGCCGCGACCATGGCCGGGTTGTTCGCCGAGCGGATCAGCACCCGCGCTCCCGGCACCACGCCCAGATCGTCCACCAGCGCGTGCGCCAGCCGGCCCGTCCAGTCGGCCAGCTCCTTGTAGGTGCGCCGCCGCCCGTTCCCGATGAGCGCGGTTCGGTCGCCGAAGCCGCGCGCCACCATCGCGTCGGTCAGCTCCACCGCGGCGTTCAGGCGCTCGGGGTAGGACAGCTCGCCCAGCGGCAGGTCCGGCCAGAGCGCGGCCGGCGGCAGGTTGTCGCGCGCGAACGTATCGACATGGGCGGTGGGGCCGAGGGTCATCGCGCGCCCCCGGCGATGGCGTCGAGATGAGGCGCGAGGGCGCGCATGTCGTCCGGGCGCAGCATGCCCAGGAGCTCGTCCACCCATCCCTCGTGCGCCTCGGCCTGGGCGGCGAAGCTCGCGCGGCCATCGGCCGTCAGGCGGACGCGCAGGGCGCGGCGGTCTCCGGCGACGGTGGCGCGGTCGACGAGACCCTCGGCCACCAGCCGGTCGACGATGCCGGTCACGTTCCCAGCCGACACGCGCAGATGGCCCGAGAGATCCGTCATCCGCAGGCCCGCCGGATGGCGCGCCAGGGTGGCCAGCACGTCGAACCGGGGCAAGGTGGTGCCCAGCTCGGCGCGCATCCGCTCGCGCAGGGCCGATTCCACCCGCGATGACGCCCGCAGCAGCTTGAGCCACAGGCGCAGCCGGTCCTTCGACAAGCGCTCGGCGGACGAGGGACCGGCGCCGGGGGCGAGCGCCGGCCGGCTCACGCCGCGTCCTCGGCCGGGGTTGTCCAGCCCGGACCGGCGAGGGCCTGCGCGGTCATCGCCACCAGGTCGGCGCGGCCTGCGAGGAGGATCCCGTTCGCGTCGTCACGGGTGATTCCACCGCCGTCGATCATCACGGCTACGCCCACCTCGGCGCGAATGCGGTCCGCGAGGGCGGCGCGGCGCAGCCCCGCCTTGCGGTCAGGATCGCCCGCCGGGTCGCGCAGATAGACGAGGGGCGCCCCGGACGCGGCCGCGGCGCGCACGAGCGCGTCCGGGGCGCCGTCCGCCGACAGGATCGCGGGCGGCGGCACCGAGATTCTGCGCGCCTCCCAGCGACAGGCGCAGACCTTCCCCGTCCACGTGCAGGGACTCCGGCCCGACGACACGGCCGGGCAGCACCGCGCCGCCCAGCGTCAACGGCGCCTCCACCGGCGGCACCGGCGTGCCGGCGAACCACGCCTCGGCCGCCGCCAGCCAGGCCGGGTCGCGGCGGCGCAGGTTCTCGTGCCCGATCCGCTGGGAGCGCGTCAGCATGGCGTAATTGAGCTGCACCGGGTCGAGATGCAGGTAACGGTCCACGTTCTCGAACCATTCGAGCGAGTTGAGCGCCGCCGTCTGCAGGCGCAGGACCTCGATCCGCCGGCTCTCCTCGTAGCGCGCCAGCGCGGCAGGCACGTCCGCCTCCTCCGCCAGCGCCTCGGCCAGCCCGATCGCGCTCTCAAGCGCGAGCTTGGTGCCCGACCCGATGGAGAAGTGCGCCGTGGCCGCGGCGTCCCCCATCAGTACGACGTTCTCGTGATGCCATGTCTCGCACAGGACGCGGGGGAAGTTGATCCAGGCCGAGCCGCGCACATGGCGCGCGTTGCTCATCAGGGGGTGGCCGCCGAGGTGCCGCGCGAAGATGCGCTCGCAGGTGGCGACGCTCTCGTCCTGCGTCATGTCGCCGAAGCCCCATGCGTCCCATGTCGCCTGGCCGCACTCGACGATGAACGTCGCCGTGCCGGGCTCGAACTGGTAGGCGTGGACCCACATCCAGCCGTGCTCGGTCTCCTCGAAGATGAAGGTGAACGCGCCTTCGAAGCTCTGGGTGGTGCCGAGCCAGCAGAACTTGCAGGCCCGCAAATCCGTCATCGGGCGGAACGCCGCCTCGAACCGGGCACGCGTGCGCGAGTTCAGCCCGTCGCAGGCGACCACGAGGTCGTGCGACGCCATCAGGTCCGCGACCTCCGCCTCGGTCTCGAACCGCAGCTCCACCCCCAGCTCGCGCGCCCGATCCGTCAGGATCTGCAGAAGGCGCTTCCTCCCGATCCCGCAGAAGCCGTGCCCGCCCGAGACCGTGCGCGTCTCGCCGATCACCAGGGCCATGTCGTCCCAGTAGGCGAAGTGATCGCGGATCGCGTCCGCCGAGGGCGGATCATTGGCAGAGAGGTTGCCGAGCGTCTCGTCCGACAGGACGACGCCCCAGCCGAACGTGTCGTCCGGGCGGTTGCGCTCGTAGACGGTCACGTCCGATCCGGGATCGCGCAGGCGGTGCGAGATCGCGAAGTAGAGGCCCGCCGGGCCCCCGCCGAGGCAGGCGATCTTCATGAGGTGCGCGTCCGGGACATGACGTCACGCTATCCGGCTCCGTAGGTATTTCAAGCCTAAACTATCGAGGCCCGAACATCTCGCCTCCCGGGTGCCCTTGAACTGTGCGCCGCGGCGGCGTAGCTACCTCTCGACAGCGGCGCGCCGGCCTCCACCCCCGGCGCCCACCGAACCGAGGAGCGGGCCGTCTGGACCCGCTTTTTTTATGCCCAGCCGATGGAGGCCCAGATGAGCGACCTCGTCGCGAAGACCGCGATGGACAAGCGCCTCGCCGAGATCGTCCGACCCGGGATCGAGGATTTGGGCTACGAGCTCATCCGCCTGCGCCTGATGTCTGGCAAGACGCCGATCCTGCAGATCATGGCGGACAAGCCCGATGGCGGGATCGAGGTGGACGACTGCGCGCTCATCTCGACCGACGTGAGCGCCAACCTCGACGTGATCGACCCGATCGAGGACGAGTACACGCTCGAGGTGTCCTCCCCCGGCATCGACCGGCCGCTGACCCGGTTGAAGGACTTCGACGCCTGGGCCGGCTACGAGGCGAAGCTGGAGACCGCCGAGCTGATCGACGGGCGGCGCCGGTTCAAGGGCGTGCTGGCCGGGACCGAGGGCGAGGACGTGCTGATCGAGATCGAGGAAGGCACGATCGGGCTGCGCTTCGACTGGCTCAGCGACGCCAAGCTGGTGCTGACCGACGAGCTGATCCGCGACGTGCTGCGGGCCCGCAAGGACAAGGGCGCGATCGACGAGGCGCAGTTCGACAGCGTCGAGACATTCATGGACGACGAAGGCGAGGCCGAGGCCGCCGCCCCCCGAAAGGATCACTGACATGGCCATCACCTCCGCCAACCAGCTCGAGCTCCTGCAGACCGCCGAGGCGGTCGCGCGCGAGAAGATGATCGACCCCGCCCTGGTCGTGGAGGCGATGGAGGAGTTGCTCGCCCGCGCCGCCAAGTCCCGCTACGGCGACGGCATGGACATCCGGGTCAGGATCGACCGCAAGACCGGCCGCGCGACCTTCACCCGCGTGCGCACCGTGGTGGCCGAGGAGGAGCTCGAGAACTACCAGGCCGAGCTGACCGTCGAGCAGGCCAAGGACCACCTCGAGGACCCGAAGATCGGCGACACCATCGTGGACGAGGTCCCGCCCGTCGAGATGAACCGCATCGCCGCGCAATCCGCCAAGCAGGTCATCCTGCAGAAGGTGCGCGAGGCCGAGCGCGACAAGCAGTTCGAGGACTACAAGGACCGGATCGGCACGATCATCAACGTCGCCGTCAAGCGCGAGGAGTACGGCAACCTCATCGTGGACCTCTCGCCGGGCGAGGGCGTGCTGCGCCGCTCGGACAAGATCGGCCGCGAGAGCTACCGCCCCGGCGACCGCATCCGGGTCTACATCAAGGACGTGCGCCGCGAGATCCGCGGGCCGCAGATCTTCCTCTCGCGCACGGCGAACGAGTTCATGGTCGAGCTGTTCCGCATGGAGGTGCCGGAGATCTACGACAACATCATCGAGATCAAGGCCGTGGCCCGCGACCCGGGCAGCCGTGCCAAGATCGGCGTCATCTCCTACGACAGCTCCATCGACCCGGTCGGCGCCTGCGTCGGCATGAGGGGATCGCGCGTCCAGGCGGTGGTGAACGAGCTCCAGGGCGAGAAGATCGACATCATCCCCTGGAACGAGGACATGCCGACCTTCCTCGTCAACGCGCTGCAGCCGGCCGAGGTCTCCAAGGTCGTGTTCGACGAGGACGCCGAGCGCATCGAGGTCGTGGTCCCCGACGAGCAGCTCAGCCTCGCGATCGGCCGGCGCGGGCAGAACGTGCGTCTGGCCTCGCAGCTCACCGGGCTCGACATCGACATCCTCACCGAGGAGGAGGAGAGCCAGCGCCGCCAGAAGGAGTTCGAGGAGCGCACGCAGCTCTTCGTCGGCGCGCTCGACCTCGACGAGTTCTTCGCGCAGCTTCTGGTCGCCGAGGGGTTCACCTCCCTCGAGGAGGTCGCCTATGTCGAGCGGTCGGAGCTGACGGTGATCGACGGGGTCGACGAGGACACCGCCGAGGAACTGCAGACCCGTGCCGCCGAGCACCTGGAGGCGATCGCCGCCAAGGCGCTCGAGAAGGCCCGCGAGCTCGGTGCGGAGGACAGCCTCATTGCATTCGACGGACTGACGCCCCAGATGGTGGAGGCCCTGGCCAAGGACGACGTGAAGTCCCTCGAGGACTTCGCCACCCTGGCCGACTGGGAGATCGCCGGCGGCTGGACGGTCGAGAACGGCGAGCGCAAGAAGGACGACGGGGTTCTCGAGCCCTTCGACATCGGGCTGGAGGAGGCGCAGAAGATGATCATGACCGCGCGCGTCTTGCTGGGATGGGTCGATCCGGAGGAGCTCGAGCGCGAGCGCCTCGCCAAGGAGGCCGCCGAGGCCGAAGCCGCGGAGGCCCCGGCCTGATGGCCGGGATGTCCCGGAATGACCCGTGGTGGAGCCACCAAGGAGCGTGACGCCCCCGAGCGTCGCTGCCTCGTCACCGGCGAGAGCGGGGGCAAGGCCGGGCTGATCCGCTTTGTCGCCGGCCCGCACGGGCAGGTCGTGCCCGACGTGGCCGGCAAGCTGCCGGGTCGCGGATTCTACGTCACCGCCGAGCGCGCCGCGTTGGAGCGCGCCGTCGACAAGCGGCTCTTCGCCCGCGGAGCCAAGGCGCCCGTCGAGGTGCCCGAGGGGCTCATCGACATGATCGAGGCGCAACTCCTGCGCCGCGTCCAGGACGGCATCGCGCTGGCCCGCAAGGCGGGCCGCGCCGTGACGGGATACGAGAAGGTAAAGGGCTGGCTGATGACGGGCGAGGGACGTGTCCTCGTCCAGGCCAGCGACGGCTCCGGCCGTCAGAAGACGAAGCTGAACACGCCCCGGGACGGCCGATTCATCGGCGCCCTGACGGCGGAGGAACTGGGACTGGCCTTCGGCCGCGCGTCGGCGATCCATGCCGCTCTCGCGTCTGGTAGGTTGACGACCCGTATTGTAGAGGACGCGGCGAAGCTCGCCGGTCTCAGGACAGCAGGCGGCGGCGATCCGGCCGCCGGGAAGGAACCCATCGCATGAGCGACGACGACAAGAAGCCCCTCGGCCTGCGTGGCGGCGGCCCCCGTTCGGGGCAGGTCAAGCAGCGCTTCAGCCATGGCCGAACCAACAGCGTGGTCGTCGAGACCAAGCGCAAGCGCGTGGTCGCGCCCAAGCCGGGGGCGAAGCCCTCGGCCGCGACCGGCGCGGGCACCACGCGCCCCATCGGCGGCGATCCCTCGCGCCGGCCGGGCGGTATCTCCGAGGCCGAGCTCGAGCGGCGGATGAAGGCGCTTCAGCTCGCCAAGGCCCGCGAGGCCGAGGACGCCGAGCGCCGCGAGGCCGAGGAGCGCGCGCGTGCCGAGGACCGCGAGAAGCGCCGCGCCGAGATCGAGGCCAAGGAGCGCGAGGAGCAGGAACGCGCCGACGCCCTCCGCGCCAAGGCCGAGGCCGAGGCCGCCGAGAAACGTGCCGCCGAGGCCCGCGCCCAGGCCGCCGCCGCGCCGCCCCCGGAGCCCGGCGACGTGGCGCGTGGGCCCTCGCGCGCCGTGCCCGGAACCGCGCCCCGCAAGGGCCGCGAGGACGAGAAGCGCCGCGAGGCGGGCAAGGGCCGCGCCGATGCCGGCGGCGGCCGCCGCACCGGCAAGCTGACCCTCTCCGAGGCCACCGGTGGCGGCGGGCGCCAACGCTCGCTCGCCTCCATGAAGCGCAAGCAGGAGCGCGCCCGCCGCCAGGCGATGGGCCAGGCCGAGCCGCGCGAGAAGGTCGTGCGGCAGGTCCGCCTGCCCGAGGCGATCACCGTCGCCGAGCTGGCCAACCGCATGTCCGAGCGCGTGGCCGACGTGGTCAAGTCGCTGATGACGAGCGGCATGATGGTCACGCAGACCCAGACCATCGACGCCGACACCGCAGAGCTCATCATCGAGGAGTTCGGCCACAAGGTCGTGCGTGTCTCCGACGCGGACGTCGAGGACGTGATCGAACAGACCCCCGACGGCGACGCCGACCTCGTGCCGCGCGCGCCGGTCATCACGATCATGGGCCATGTCGACCACGGCAAGACGTCGCTCCTGGACGCGATCCGCAAGGCGCGCGTGCAGCAGGGCGAGGCCGGCGGCATCACCCAGCACATCGGCGCCTATCAGGTCGTGCAGGACGGCCAGCCGCTGACCTTCCTCGACACGCCGGGCCACGCGGCCTTCACCTCGATGCGCGCCCGCGGCGCGCAGGTGACGGACATCGTGGTGCTCGTCGTCGCGGCGGACGATCAGGTCATGCCGCAGACCATCGAGGCGATCGCCCACGCCAAGGCGGCGAAGGTCCCGATGATCATCGCCATCAACAAGATGGACAAGCACGGGGCCAATCCGGACAAGGTCCGCACCGACCTGCTCCAGCATGAGGTCGTCGTCGAGAAGATGTCCGGCGACGTGCAGGACGTGGAGGTCTCGGCCACTACGGGCGCCGGGCTCGACGCGCTGCTCGAGGCGATCTCGCTCCAGGCCGAGGTGCTCGAGCTGCGCGCCAACCCCGACCGCGCCGCGGTGGGCGCCGTGATCGAGGCCAAGCTCGACGTGGGCCGCGGCCCGGTCGCGACCGTGCTGATCCAGAACGGCACCCTGCGGCAGGGCGACATCTTCGTCGTGGGCGAGCAGTGGGGCAAGGTCCGCGCCCTGGAGAACGACCAGGGTGAGCGCGTCAAGGAGGCCGGCCCATCGGAGCCGGTCGAGGTCCTCGGCCTCAACGGCACGCCCGGCGCGGGCGACGTGCTCAACGTCGTCGAGACCGAGGCGCAGGCGCGGGAGATCGCGGCCTACCGCCAGAGCGCGGCCAAGGAGAAGCGCGCCGCCGCCGGCGCGGCCGTCACCCTCGACCAGCTGATGGCCAAGGCCAAGGCGGACGAGGACGTCGCCGAGCTGCCGATCCTGGTGAAGTCCGACGTGCAGGGCTCCGCCGAGGCGATCCAGCAGGCGCTGGAGAAGATCGGCAACGAGGAGGTGCGCGTCCGCCTCCTCCTGTCGGGCGTCGGCGCGATCACCGAGAGCGACGTGACCCTGGCCGAGGCGTCCAAGTCACCGATCTTCGGCTTCAACGTGCGGGCGAACTCGGCCGCGCGGGCGATCGCGAACCAGAAGGGCGTCGAGATCCGGTACTACAGCGTGATCTACGACATGGTCGACGACGTCCGCGACGCCGCGAGTGGCCTCCTGAAAGCCGAGGTGCGCGAGACGTTCATCGGCTATGCCGAGATCAAGGAGGTGTTCCACGTCTCCAAGATCGGCAAGGTCGCGGGCTGCCTCGTCACGGAGGGCGTCGCGCGCCGCTCTGCCGGCGTGCGCCTGCTGCGCGACGGCGTCGTGATCCACGAAGGGACGCTCAAGACGCTCAAGCGCTTCAAGGACGAGGTTGCCGAGGTCCAGTCGGGCCAAGAATGCGGCATGGCGTTCGAGCGCTACGAGGACATCCGTCAGGGCGACGTGATCGAGATCTTCACCCGCAAGGAGGTCGAGCGCTCGCTGCCTGTCGAGTGATCGGCGGCGGGAGCGATGCGGGGGCCGGTCCTGATGGGCCGGCCCTTCGCATTCCCGAGGACCCTTCGCGCTCCCCGGCATGAAAAACGGGAGAGGCCTGCGCCCCTCCCGTTCCCGAACTCTCGACCTTCCGCCGCGAGGCGGCCCCTTCGGTCAGGCGCCGACGACCGCCTGGATCGGATTGCCGGCGACGGTCTTCCCGCCGACCTGCACCACGACGCGCCCGTCGGGCAGGGAGCGCACGTAGTTGCCCTGCACCGAGACATAATCGCCCACTGTCACTGTCCTGATCATGCTTCTGTCCCCCACGATCCGATTTGTTCCACGACATACGCTAGTATGACAGTTGTAAGGCGTCATCCGTTAACTGCGCCTTTCCCACCCGATCGTGAACAAATGTTGTGCAGACGTGCCTAAAGAATATCCCTGAGGGCGGCGACCAGGGGAATGTCGGCCGGTGGCATCTGGTAATTCCGCATCTGGACGGGCCGCACCCATTCGAGCGTCTGACCTTCCTTCGCCGTCGGTCGGCCCTCCCATCTTCGGCAGGCGTAGAGCGGCATGAGGAGGTGGAAGCCCTCGTAGGCGTGGCTGGCGAAGGTCAGCGGCGCGAGGCACGACGCCCAGGTGCCGATCCCCAGTTCCTCTTTCAGCTCGCGGATCAGGGCCGCCTCCGGCGTCTCCCCCGGCTCGACCTTGCCGCCAGGAAATTCCCAAAGTCCCGCCATCGACTTGCCCGCCGGTCGCCGGGCCAGAAGGACACGGCCGTCGACGTCGATCAGCGCGACCGCCGCGACGAGGACGAGGGGTGCGCCGTCAGGAGCGGTAGTCGGCATTGATCTCGATGTAGCGGTGCGTGAGGTCGCAGGTCCACATCTCGGCCGTGCCGTCCCCGAGGCCGAGGTCGACGGCGATCTCGATCTCGGTCCCGGCCATGTGCGCGGCGGCGCGCTCCTCGGAATACTCGGGTGATACCCAGCCCTCGCGGGCCACGTCCACGTCGCCGAATCGGATGGCAAGGCGGTCGCGGTCCGCCCGCGCGCCGGACTTTCCGACGGCCATGACAATGCGGCCCCAGTTGGGGTCCCCCCCGGCGATGGCGGTCTTCACCAGGGGCGATTCGGCGATGGCGCGGGCGGCGCGCGCCGCGTCCGCCTCATCGGCAGCGCCGGTGACCCGCACGGTCACGAATTGGGTCGCGCCCTCGCCATCGCGCACGATCTGGCGCGCGAGGTCCTCCATGACGTCGCCGAGCGCGGCCTCGAAGGCCTGCGGATCGGGCGCCGGCCCGGCGCGGGTCGCGGCGACGAGGACCATGTCGGAGGTCGATGTGTCACCATCCACGGTCGCGCGATTGAAGCTGCGCCCGACCTGCCTGGAGACCATTGCCTGCAGCGCGTCCTGCGCGATGTCGGCATCGGTGAACACGAAGGCGAGCATCGTCGCCATGTCCGGCGCGATCATTCCCGACCCCTTGGCGATGCCGGCGATGGCGCATCCCTCGACCGCGGCGGAGGCGCCCTTAGGGAAGGTGTCCGTCGTCAGGATCGCGTCCGCAGCGCCTCGCAGGTCGCCCGTCGCGCGGGCGAGCCCGGCGATCGCCCGCGCCACGGCGGCGTCGTCGAGCGGCTGGCCGATCACGCCGGTCGAGGCGGTGAACACGCGGCCCTCCGGGACGTCCGCCGCGGCGGACACTGCGGCGCAGATCGCGGCCACCGAACCGTCGCCCCGCTTGCCGGTGAAGGCGTTCGCGTTGCCCGCATTGACGAAGATCGCTGCGCCGTCCGACGGGTCGCCCCCGCGCTTGGCCTCGCAGTCGAGAACGCTTGCCGAGCGCGTGGCCGAGCGGGTGAAGGCGCCGGCCATCGCGGTCCCCGGCGGCAGGATCGCGAGCATCACGTCCGACCGGCCCTTGTACCGCAGGCCGGCGGCAGCGGACGCGATGCGAAGGCCGGCGATCGGAGGCAGATCGGGGAACGCGGCCGGCGCGAGCGGCGAGCGCGCGGTCACGGGCGCAGCAGCGCGGGGTCGAGCGTCTCCAATGGCACGCGCTCGATCTGCGTCGCTGCCTCGACCTCGGCGAGATAGGCGCGCACCGCCTCGGCTTGCAGCCGGCCCAGGATTTCCGGGGCGGCGACGTCGAAGGCGGGCGGCTCGGCTTCGCGGGTCCCGTTCAGGCGGATCACGTGCCAGCCGAACTGCGTCTGGACCGGAGCGGAGACCGCGCCGACCTCCAGGGCCTGCACGGCCGTCTCGAACTCCGGCACCATCTGCCCCGCGCCGAAGAAGCCCAGCGCCCCGCCGCGCGGGCCGGACGGCCCGGTCGAGCGCTCCGTCGCGACGTCCGCGAACGCGGCCCCGCCCTCGATCTCGGCGATGGCCGCGAGCGCGGCCTCCTCGGACTCCAGCAGAATGTGCGAGGCGTCGTACTCGGTGGCGCCCTCGAACCCCTCGACCTGCGCCTCGTAGGCCGCGCGCACGTCCTCTTCGGTCACCGCACCCTCGAGATGCCGCATGATCGCGAGGTTGGCGAGCCGCCCGCGGCGGATCCCCGCGAGCTCGCGCTCCACCTCCTCGGGCACCTCCTCGACGGTCAGGGCGAGGGCGCGCTGCTGCACGACCTGGTCGATCAGGCCCGGCAGAAGCGCCTCGCCCGGCAGGTTCCGGTACTCCTCGGGCAAGCCGCCGAGGGCGACGCGCAGATCGGCGACGGTCACGTCCTCCCCCGCGACGGTCGCGACGACGGTCTCGCCGCCGTCCTGCGCGAGGGCGGGCGCGCCGAGCAGCAAGGCGGCGAGGATGGTGGTGCGTAGCATCTTCACGATAGGCTCTCCGGGATGGGGGCGCGGCGACGTTGACCTTTGCCGGGGCCACCCCTATCTCGCGCAAGTCGCGGATCCCGGGGCGACTTGGCCAGCGGATGTGGCGCCGACTGTTACGGCCCTCCCGCCCGGGCGACAAGGCTCCCATCCTCACGTCGCGGCCAGCGGGAGTGATCGCTACATGCTTGGTTTGGGCACCATCCGGCGCAAGGTCTTCGGCACGCCGAACGACCGCAAGGTCAAGGCGGTGCGCCCGCTCGTGGAGCGGATCAACGCGCTGGAGCCGGAGTTCGAGGCGTCTGACGATGCCGGCCTCGTCGCGCGCACCGCCGCCTTGCGCGAGCGCGCCAAGACCGAGCCTCTCGACGACCTCATCCCCGAGGCCTTCGCCAACTGCCGCGAGGCGGCGCGCCGCGCGCTCGGCCTGCGCGCCTTCGACACGCAGCTCATGGGCGGCATCTTCCTCCATCAGGGCAACATCGCCGAGATGAAGACCGGCGAGGGCAAGACACTGGTCGCCACCTTCCCGGCCTACCTCAACGCGCTCACGGGCCGCGGCGTGCACATCGTCACCGTCAACGACTACCTCGCCAAGCGAGACGCCGAGTGGATGGGCAAGGTCTACGCCGCCCTCGGGATGACCACGGGCGTGGTCTACCCCCAGCAGCCGGAGGCCGAGAAGAAGGCCGCCTACGCCGCCGACGTGACCTACGCCACGAACAACGAGCTCGGCTTCGACTACCTGCGCGACAACATGAAGGGCTCGCTGCCGGAGATGAACCAGCGCGGCCACAACTTCGCGATCGTCGACGAGGTGGACAGCATCCTGATCGACGAGGCGCGCACGCCGCTCATCATCTCGGGCCCGGCGCAGGACCGGTCCGAGCTCTACACCACGATCGACAAGGTCATCCCGGAGATCGCCCCCGAGCATTACGATCTCGATGAGAAGACCCGCAACGTGACCTTCACCGACGAGGGCAACGAGTTCCTCGAGGGCCGGCTGCAGGAGCTCGGCATCCTCTCCGAGGGGCAGTCCCTCTACGATCCCGAGTCCACCACGATCGTCCATCACGTCAACCAGGGCCTGCGCGCGCACAAGCTCTTCCAGCGCGACCAGCACTACCTCGTGGCAGGCGGCGAGGTCGTCCTGGTGGACGAGTTCACGGGCCGCATGATGAAGGGCCGGCGCCTCTCGGACGGGCTGCACCAGGCGATCGAGGCCAAGGAAGGCATGCCGATCCAGGCCGAGAACGTGACCCTCGCGAGCGTGACGTTCCAGAACTACTTCCGGCTCTACGACCGGCTTTCGGGCATGACCGGCACCGCTGTCACCGAGGCCGAGGAGTTCATGCAGATCTACGGCCTGGGCGTGGTCGAGGTGCCGACCAACCGGCCCATCGCGCGCGCCGACGAGGACGACGCCGTCTACCGAACCGGCACCGAGAAGTACGGGGCCATCGTGACCGAGATCGAGAAGGCGCATGCCAAGGGACAGCCCGTCCTCGTCGGCACCACCTCGATCGAGAAGTCCGAGATGCTGTCCGGCCTCCTGAAGGCGGCCGGCATCGCGCACAGCGTCCTGAACGCGCGCCAGCACGAGCAGGAGGCGCAGATCATCGCCGATGCCGGCAAGCCGGGCGCCGTGACCATCGCGACCAACATGGCCGGCCGCGGCACGGACATCCAGCTCGGCGGCAACGTCGAGATGCGCGTCCTGCAGGCTCTGGCCGAGGACCCGGACGCGGACCCCGACGCCGTGCGCGCCCGGATCGAGGGCGAGGTCGCCGGCGACAAGGCCGAGGTGATCGAGGCCGGCGGCCTCTTCGTCCTCGCGACCGAGCGGCACGAGAGCCGGCGCATCGACAACCAGCTTCGCGGCCGCTCCGGCCGTCAGGGCGACCCCGGCCGCTCCTCCTTCTTCTTGTCGCTGGAGGACGACCTGATGCGCATCTTCGGGTCCGACCGGCTCGACAAGGTGCTCTCGACCCTCGGGATGAAGGAGGGAGAGGCGATCATCCACCCGTGGGTGAACAAGTCGCTCGAGAAGGCGCAGGCCAAGGTCGAGGGGCGCAACTTCGACATCCGCAAGCAGCTCCTGAAATTCGACGACGTGATGAACGAGCAGCGCAAGGTCGTCTTCGGCCAGCGCCGCGAGATCATGGAGGCCAAGGACCTCTCCGAGATCGTCCAGGACATGCGCCATCAGGTGATCGACGATCTGGTGGAGGCGTACATCCCGCCCAAGTCCTATGCCGACCAATGGGACGGGACGGGCCTCTACGCCGCGCTCATCGAGAAGCTGAACCTCGAGGCGCCCGTGATCGAGTGGGCCGAGGAGGACGGCGTCGACGACGAGACCATCCGCGAGCGCCTCTACGCCGCCTCCGACGAGGCCGCTTCCGGGCGGGCCGAGCGGTTCGGCGCCGATCAGATGCGGGATATCGAGAAGCAGGTCCTGCTGCAGACCATCGACGCCAAGTGGCGCGAGCATCTGCTCACCCTCGAGCACCTGCGCTCGGTCGTCGGCTTCCGCGGCTACGCGCAGCGCGATCCGCTCAACGAGTACAAGACCGAGGGCTTCCAGCTCTTCGAGTCCATGCTCGACGGGCTGCGCGAGGACGTGACGCAGAAGCTCGGCCAGGTCCGGCCGATGAACGAGGAGGAGCAGCGCCGCCTCATCGCGCAGCTTCGCGCGCAGCAGGGCGCACTGGCCAAGGCCGCGGAGCCGGCGCCCCGCCCCGAGGACCCGGCCACCGGCTTCGACGAGGCCGATCGCGCGACCTGGGGCGATCCGGCGCGAAACGATCCCTGCCCCTGCGGGTCGGGCAACAAGTTCAAGCATTGCCACGGCCGCCTCGCCTGACTCCCCTCGTTGGCGCCGCGAGGGCCATGCGGGCGGCCCTGCTCGCGACGATCCTCGGGGCGGCCGGCGCCGCGGCGCAGGAGGGGCAGATCACCCTGGAGATCGCGGACGGTCCCTCCCTCGCGGGCACCCTCCTCGGACATGATGGGGCACGCTTCCGGATCGACACCGCCTACGGCCCCCTGACCGTGGACGCGGCGGTCGCCACCTGCCGCGGCGCCGCGTGCCCTCCGCCTTGGGAGGAACGACTCACGATCTCCGGGGAGGGCGTGGTGGGTCGCACCGTGCTACCGCCCCTGATCGAGGGCTTCGCCCGGGCGCGGGGGGTTCAGATTGCGCGAGACAGGCCGGATGCCGAGCATGACGACTGGACCCTGACGGCGGAGGACGGCGCGCTCCTGCGCGTCTCCGTCCGCCACACGACGACGGCCGAAGGGCTGGCCGACGTCATCGCCGAGGAGGCCGATCTCGCCCTTGCGCTGCGCCCCGCGCGCGCCCTGGAGGCGGCGATGATCGAGGAGATCGGACTGGGCGCGGTCGGCGGGCCCGCAAGGGCTCGGGTCCTCGGGGCGGACGCCCTGGTGCCGGTCGTCTCGCCGGACAACGCCGCCGCGCCGCCGACCCTGACGCAGTTGGCCGCCGTCTTCGCCGGTGCGCTGGACGACTGGGCCGATCTGGGACTGCGCCCCGGGCCGGTCCGGCTGCACCTCCCGGTCGAAGGCGACGGCACGGCGCAGGCGTTCGAGGACGCGGTGATGGCGCCCGCCGGCCTGACCCTGGCGGCGGAGGTGACGCGCCATGCCGACGCGGCCTCCCTGGCCCGCGCCGTGGCGTCCGACCCCTGGGCGGTCGGGATCGTGCGCCGCGGGCAGGCGGGACCGGCGCGGGCGCTCGGACTTCGCGGCGCTTGCGGCGACCCGGTCCCGGACGGCCCGGACGCGATCCGCTCTGGGGATCATCCGCTCGGCCTCCCGGTCCTGATGTACCTGCCGGCGCGGCGGCTGCCGCCCCTGGCGCGCGACCTGGCGGCCTATCTCGCGGGGCCGGAGGCGCAGGACGCGGTCGCAGCCGCCGGGCTGGTCGACAGGGCGCCGCGGCGTCTCCCCCTGGCGGGACAGGGCGTCCGCCTGGCGGGGGCCATCCGGGAGGCCGGGGAGGACGTCCCCCTCGAGGCGCTGCAGCTCTTTCTCGCCCGTGTCCGCGGGGCCGACCGGCTGACCACCACGTTCCGCTTCGCGGACGGGGCGGCCACGCTCGATGCGCCGAGCACCGATCACGTCCACCGCCTGGGCGCCCGGATCGCAGCGGGCGAGTTCGACGGGCGAACGGTCGTCCTCGCCGGCTTCTCCGATGCGCAGGGGTCCGGCCCGCGCAACCGCCGGCTTTCGGCCCTGCGGGCCGAGGCCGTGCGAACGGCGTTGACGGCGGCCGCCGGAGGGCTCGGGGGCGCGACGATCGAGGCGGCTGGCTTCGGCGAGGCCGCGCCGCTCGCCTGCGACGACACCCCCTGGGGCCGGCGCATCAACCGCCGGGTCGAGGTCTGGGTGGACTAGAGGTAGCCCTCGGCGCGGAAGCTGACCTCCCTGCGGTCGCCGATGACGATGTGGTCGTGGAGCACCAGGCCGAGCGCCTCGACCCCCAGGGCGATGCGCTCCGTCATCGCGATGTCGGCCTGCGACGGGGTCGGATCGCCCGAAGGATGGTTGTGCACCAGGATGAGGGCGGAGGCGTCGAGCTCCAGCGCCCGCTTGATGACCTCGCGCGGGTAGACGGGCACGTGATCGACCGTGCCCTTGCCCGCCTGCTCGTCCGCGACGAGGGCGTTCTTGCGATCGAGGTAGAGGACGCGGAATGACTCGGTGTCCGAATGGGACATCTCCGCGCGCAGGTAGTCCATGATCGCGTCCCAGGAGGAGAGGACCGGCCGCTGCATCACCCGACCCCGCGCCAGGCGCCGCGCCGCCGCCTCCACGATCTTGATCTCCGTCACCACCGCTGCGCCGACGCCGTGCACCTCGGCGAGCCGGGCGGGGCTCGCGGCGAGCACGCCGGTGAACCCGCCGAATCGCTCCATCAGGCGGTTGGCGAGCGGCTTGACGTCCTGCCGCGGGATGGCGCGGAACAGGACCAGCTCCAGGAGCTCGTAGTCGGGCACCGCGCCGTCGCCTCCGCGCACGAAGCGACTGCGCAGGCGGGCGCGATGGTCCTTGATATAGGAAGGCAGGCGCCCGCCGTTCGGCACGGCCGGCGCCTCGTCCAGAAGGGAGGCGGGAGCCTCGCGGAAGGCGTCGGGGTCGGACATGGCCCGACCCTCCGGCATTACAGTTGAGAGATCGTTAACAGGTCAGGCGAGCCCGTCCCAGAAGCTCTTGACCCGGGCGAAGAAGCCGTCCGATGCGGGATTGTTGGACGCCTCGCTCAGGGTCTCGAACTCGCGCAGCAGCTCCTTCTGCCGGCCCGAAAGGCTCACCGGCGTCTCGACGGCGATCTCGATGAACATGTCGCCCGCGGCACCCCCGCGCAGCGCCGGCATCCCCTTGCCGCGCAGGCGCATGCGCTTGCCCGACTGGCTGCCGGCCGGGACCTTCACGCGGCTCCGCCCGCCGTCGATCGTCGGCACCTCGATCTCGCCTCCGAGGGCCGCCTTGGTCATCGGGGCCGGCACCTCGCAGAAGAGATGCGTGCCGTCGCGCTGGAAGATCGGGTGCTCGGCGACCTCGATGAAGATGTAGAGGTCCCCGGACGGCCCGCCACGAAGGCCCGCCTCTCCCTCACCGCCCAGGCGGATGCGCGTGCCGGTCTCCACCCCCGCGGGGATGTTCACGGAAAGCTGCCGCTCGCGCTCCACACGTCCCGCGCCGCCGCACTTGGTGCAGGGGTTCTTGACGATCTGCCCCGCGCCGGAGCAGGTCGGACAGCTTCGCTCCACGGTGAAGAACCCTTGCTGCGCCCGGACCTTGCCCATGCCCGAGCATGTCGGGCAGGTGGTCGGCTCGGCGCCGCCCTCGGCCCCGGTGCCCGAGCACTTGTCGCAGGCGACGGCGGTCGGAACCTGGATCGATTCGGACTTGCCGGCGAACGCCTCCTCCAAAGTGACCCGCAGGTTGTAGCGAAGGTCCGAGCCGCGCGTGGCCCTCCGGCCGCCGCTTTGCTGGCGCCCCGACATGCCGCCGAACAGGTCGTCGAACACGTCCGAGAAGGCGCTGGCGAAGTCGGCCTGCTGGGCGCCGCCGCGCCGACCGAACGGACTGCCACCGCCGCCGCCGCCCTCGAAGGCAGCATGGCCGAAGCGGTCGTAGGCGGCCTTCTTCTCGGGGTCCTTGAGGACGTCGTGCGCCTCGAGGGCCTCCTTGAACTGCGCCTCGGCATTCGGGTTGTCCGAATTGCGATCGGGGTGCAGCTCCTTGGCCTTGCGGCGGTAGGCCTTCTTTATGTCGTCCGCCCCGGCGCCGCGCGCCAGACCCAGGACCTCGTAGTAGTCTTTCTTGGCCATGTCTCACTCCCTCCCGGGAACGGACGCGGCCGGCCGCCCGCGCAGGACGACCGGCCGCGATGCAGAAGGTCGGGCGATCAGGACGCGCGCTTGTCGTCGTCCATGTCTTCGAAGTCGGCGTCGACGATGTCGTCGTCCACGCCGGCCGGCTCGTCCGAGCCTTCGGGCGCGTCCTCGTCCGCCGCCTCGGCGCTCGCCTTGTAGATCGCCTCACCGAGGCGCATCGACGCTTCGGTGACGTTCTGGATGCCCGACTTGATCTTGCCAGCGTCCTGGCCCTCGGTCTGCTCCTCGAGGTTCTTCACCGCCAGCTCGATCGCCTCCACGGTGGAGGGATCGACCTTGTCGCCATGCTCCTTGAGCGACTTGCGCGTGGCGTCGATCAGGCTCTCGGCCTGGTTTCGCGCCTCCACCAGCTCGCGCCGCTGCGCGTCGGCCTCGGCGTTGGCCTCGGCGTCCTGCACCATCTTCTCGATCTCGTCGTCCGACAGCCCGCCAGAGGCCTGGATGGTG
This sequence comes from uncultured Alphaproteobacteria bacterium, assembly GCA_963832275.1. Lineage (GTDB taxonomy): Bacteria > Pseudomonadota > Alphaproteobacteria > Rhodobacterales > Rhodobacteraceae > Hasllibacter. The sequence goes on along the minus strand of CAWHTQ010000019.1, from coordinate 855,514 downwards.
ATCTTCTGCTCCTTGTTGGTGCCCTTGTCCTTGGCGCTGACCGACACGATGCCGTTGGCGTCGATGTCGAAGGTCACCTCGATCTGCGGCATGCCGCGCGGTGCGGGCGGGATGTCCTCGAGGTTGAACTGACCGAGCATCTTGTTGTCGGCCGCCATCTCGCGCTCGCCCTGGAAGACGCGGATCGTGACCGCGTTCTGATGGTCCTCGGCGGTGGAGAAGACCTGGGACTTCTTGGTCGGGATGGTGGTGTTGCGGTCGATGAGCCGGGTGAACACCCCGCCCAGCGTCTCGATCCCGAGCGACAGCGGCGTCACGTCGAGCAGCACCACGTCCTTGACGTCGCCCTGCAGCACGCCGGCCTGGATCGCGGCGCCCAGCGCCACGACCTCGTCGGGGTTCACGCCCTTGTGGGGCTCCTTGCCGAAGAACTTGGAGACCTCCTCCACGACCTTGGGCATCCGGGTCATCCCGCCGACGAGCACGACCTCGTCGATGTCCGAGGTGGAGAGGCCGGCATCCTTGAGCGCGGCCTTGCACGGCTTGATCGAGTTCTTGATCAGGTCGCCGACGAGCGATTCCAGCTTGGCGCGGGTCAGCTTCATCACGAGGTGCAGGGGCTGGCCGCCCTTGGGGTCCATCGAGATGAAGGGCTGGTTGATGTCCGTCTGCGTCGAGGAGGAGAGCTCGATCTTGGCCTTCTCGGCGGCCTCCTTCAGCCGCTGCAGCGCCATCTTGTCCTTGGTCAGGTCGACGCCGGTCTCCTTCTTGAACTCGCCGGCGAGGTGGTCGACGATCCGCATGTCGAAGTCCTCGCCGCCGAGGAACGTGTCCCCGTTGGTGGACTTCACCTCGAACAGGCCGTCGTCGATCTCGAGGATGGTGATGTCGAAGGTGCCGCCGCCGAGGTCGTAGACCGCGATCGTGCGCGTCTCCTTCTTGTCGAGCCCGTAGGCGAGCGCGGCCGCCGTCGGCTCGTTGATGATGCGCAGCACCTCGAGGCCGGCGATCTTGCCGGCGTCCTTGGTGGCCTGCCGCTGGGCGTCGTTGAAGTAGGCGGGCACGGTGATGACGGCCTGCGTGACCTCCTCGCCGAGATAGCTCTCGGCGGTCTCCTTCATCTTCTGCAGGATGAACGCGCTGATCTGGGCGGGGGAGTACTTCTCGCCGTGGGCCTCGACCCAGGCGTCGCCGTTGCCGCCGTCGATGACGTTGAACGGCAGGTTCTTCTTGTCCTTGGCGAGGTGCGCGTCATCCGCGCGGCGCCCGATCAGGCGCTTGACGCCGAACACCGTGTTCTCGGGGTTGGTGACGGCCTGGCGCTTGGCGCTCTGGCCGACGAGGCGCTCGTCGTCGGTGAAGGCGACGATCGAGGGGGTCGTCCGCGCGCCTTCCGCGTTCTCGATCACGCGGGGGGCGGACCCGTCCATGATGGCGACGCACGAGTTCGTGGTCCCCAGGTCGATGCCGATCACTTTGGCCATGTCTTGCTCCTCATACGGCGATATGGGCGCCCGCCCGCTCGCGGCGCGGCGCGCCCTTCCCAACTCATCGCGGTGGCGGGCCGGGGCCCGTCCTCCGCGTCGGCATCGCATATAGTCAGGAGGGCCGGGGGCAACAACGGAAGGCGCGAAAATCTCCGCGCGCGGCTCAGTCCGTGCCGGAAATCCGGCAGCATCCGCTCAGATGCGCGGTGTCCGCGCGTCCGTCCGCGTCCAGGATGCCGAGCATCAGGTCGATGCCGAACGGGTGGGCCGCGTCCGACATGCCGTCTGAGCAGGCACGGCGCCGCACGATGCCCGTCACCGGCGCGCCGGTGATGCCGAAGGTCGCGGGGTTCCCTTCCGGCCCGTCCCAGCGCGCCGTGAAGCCGTAGGCGCGGGTGTCGTTCGCGCTGCGGGTCCGTCGGGTCACGAAGATCGGCGCGGGATCGAAGCCGGGCATCGCGACGCCCCCGATCTCCCCTTCGTCCAAGCCGAGCGACCAGGCGGGCTCGGTGCCGGAGCACGTGAGCGGCGGCAGCCATCCCTCGGCGGCCAGCGGGCCCGCGAGGCAGGCCAGGAGGGTCGCCATCCGCAGCATCGCCGGCCTCCCGCTTGCCCATCCGCCCGGTGGTCACGATAAGCGGACGGGCCGGGGGCCTCAACGCGCATTGGAGGGAAGACATGGATCATCGGCTCTTCGCCCGTACGGCCCGCCGCCTCGCGATCGAGGCGGGCGCCGCGATCATGGACGTGTACGGAAGCGGCGACCTCGGCACGCGCGCCAAGGACGACGACAGCCCGGTCACCCGCGCCGACGAGGCCGCCGACGCGATCATCTCCGCCGGGCTGCGGGCGGTCTTTCCGGGCGTCGCGCTCGTGACCGAGGAGCAGGCCGCGACGCATGCCGAGCGCGCCGCGACCTTCCTCATCGTCGACCCTCTCGACGGGACCAAGGAGTTCGTGCGCCGGCGCGGCGAGTTCACCGTTAACATCGCCCTGGTCGAGGACGGCGTGCCCACGCGCGGGGTGGTCTACGCGCCGGCCAAGGGCCGCCTGTTCTACACCGACGCGGCCGGCCGCTCGGTCGAGGAGACCGGCCCGCACGACCCGGACGCGCCGGGCGCCGCCGCGCCCCTGGCCGTCGCCGCGCCGGACGCCGCGGCGCTGCGCATCGTCGCGTCCAAGTCGCACCGCGACGCCGCGACCGACGCCTATCTCGCCCTCTACCCGGGCGCGGAGATCGTCGCCGCGGGCTCGTCCCTCAAGTTCTGCCTCGTGGCCGCCGGGGAGGCGGACCTCTACCCGCGCCTGGGCCGGACGATGGAATGGGACACCGCCGCCGGGGACGCCGTGCTGCGCGGCGCGGGCGGTCGGATGGTGCGCTTCGAGGACCACGGCCCCTTCGCCTACGGCAAGCCGGGCTACGAGAACGGGTTCTTCGTCGCCCATGCGCCGGGCGTGCCCCTCGCCGCCCCGTGAGGGTCCTCATCGCGATCCCGGCCCGCTTCGCCTCCTCGCGCTATCCCGGCAAGCCCCTCGCCGAGTTGCGCGGCGCGTCCGGCGCGGCGCGCAGCCTGATCCGCCGATCCTGGGACGCGGCCATGGCCGCCGCCGAGGCGATCCCGGACGCCCGCGTCGTCGTCGCGACGGACGACGCCCGCATCGCGGACCACGCGGCGACGTTCGGCGCCGAGGTGGCGATGACGCCCGGGACCTGCCGCAACGGGACGGAACGCTGCGCCGCCGTGCTGGAGGCGCTCGGCCGCGACTGGGACTGCGTCGTCAACCTGCAGGGCGACGCGCCGCTGACCCCGCCCTGGTACGTCGCCGACCTCGTCGGCGCGATGGCCGCCGGCCGCGGGCCGGTCGCGACGCCGGTGCTGGTCGCGGATGCCGAGCACGCCGCCGCCCTGCGCGCCGACCGGGCCGCGGGCCGCGTCGGCGGCACCACGGCGGTGACGAGCGCGCAGGGCGCCGCGCTCTACTTCTCGAAGGAGGTGCTGCCCTTCGACGGGCCCGGAGCGCCGCGCATCCTCCACCATGTCGGGGTCTACGCCTACACCCCGGCCGCGCTCGCCGCCTACGCCGGCTGGGAGCCGGGTCCGCTGGAGATCGCCGAAGGACTGGAGCAGCTGCGCTTCCTCGAGAACGGGCATCCGGTCGCCTGCGTGACCGTGGAGGCGCGCGGGCGGCCATTCTGGGAGCTCAACAATCCCGAGGACGTGCCACGCATCGAGGCGATGATGGCCGCGATGGGCATGGACTGACGGCGCGCCGCCCCGCCGCGGCGGGGAAGACCGCGCCGGACCCTGCGGAATGTCGGTGAGCGTGGACGATGCACTCGATAATCGGCGCCGGGACGGGCATCATGCCGCCGAAGAGAGGTCCCCCACCATCGGCGGGGCCGACCGCGAGGACACGCACCCATGAAGACCAAGGTCACCAAGGCGATCTTCCCCGTCGCCGGGCTCGGCACCCGGTTCCTGCCCGCCACCAAGTCGGTCCCCAAGGAGATCATGACCCTCGTCGACCGCCCCCTGGTGCAATACGCGATCGACGAGGCGCGGGCGGCCGGCATCTCGGAGTTCATCTTCGTGACCGCCAAGGGCAAGGGCGCGCTGGAGGACTATTTCGACGAATCCCCCGAACTGGAACGCAAGCTCGAGGACGCCGGCAAGCTCGAGCTGCTGGCGACCCTGCGACAGTCGAACATGGAATCGGGGCGCATCGCCTATACCCGTCAGGCGCAGGCCCGTGGCCTGGGCCACGCGGTCTGGTGCGCGCGGCGCTTCGTGGGCGACGAGCCCTTCGCGGTCATGCTGCCCGACGACGTCATCGCCGGCGACGAGAAGCCCTGCCTCCAGCAGATGGTGGAGGCCCATGCCGAGACCGGCGGCTGCATGGTCGCCACGATGGAGGTCTCGCCCGAGAAGACCAAGGCCTACGGCGTCCTCGACGTGGCCGAGGACATGCAGTCGATCGTGCGCGCCAAGGGCATGGTCGAGAAGCCCGCACCGGGAACCGCGCCCTCCAACCTCGCGGTGATCGGGCGCTACATCCTGACGCCGCAGGTGATGGCCAACCTCGACGGGCTGGAGGCCGGCGCCGGCGGGGAGATCCAGCTCACCGACGCGATCGCCAAGGAGATGCAGGAGGGGCGCGATGTGTTCGGCCTGCGCTTCCGGGGCGAGCGCTACGATTGCGGCTCCAAGATCGGCTACCTCCAGGCGACCGTCGCCTTCGGCCTGGCGCATCCCGACCTGAAGGACGAGTTCGCCGCCTCCCTGCGCCACACCCTCGCGGCGAGGGACGCGGCCCAGTGAGCGAAGGGGCCGGGGAGGCGGTCACGGTCCTCGTGACCGGGGGCGCGGGCTATATCGGCAGCCACGCGTGCAAGGCCCTGCGCGCGGCCGGACATCTTCCGGTCGCGTTCGACGACCTGTCGACCGGGCACGAGGCCGCCGTCCGGTTCGGCCCCCTCGTGCGCGCCTCGCTGCACGACCGTGCCGCGCTGGACGCCGCGTTCGCCGCGCACGCGCCCGCCGCGGTCCTGCACTTCGCGGCTTCCAGCCAGGTCGGCGAGGCGATGGCCGATCCGGGCCTCTACTGGCGCAACAACGTCGGCGGCACCTTGAACCTTCTGGAGGCGATGCGGGATGCGGGGTGCCGCGACCTCGTCTTCTCCTCCACCTGCGCGATCTACGGCGACCAGGACGGCGTCACGCTCGACGAGGGCTCCGCGCAGGCCCCGCTCAACGCCTACGGCGCGTCCAAGCGCGCGATCGAGGACATGATCCGCGACTTCGGCGCCGCGCACGGGCTGCGGGCGGTGATCTTCCGCTACTTCAACGTCGCGGGGGCCGATCCGGACGGCGAGATCGGCGAGGCGCACGACCCCGAAACCCATCTCGTCCCGGTCATGCTGCAGGCGATCGACGGGACGCGTCCGGCCCTGACGGTGCACGGATCGGATTACGACACCTCCGACGGAACCGCCGTGCGCGACTTCGTCCACGTGACCGACCTGGTCGAGGCGCATCTCCTGGGCCTCGGCTGGCTGCGGGAGGGGCGGGGCAGCCGGGCGTTCAACCTGGGCACCGGGACGGGGTTCTCGGTCCGCGAGGTGATCGAGGCGAGTCGGGCGGTCACGAACCGCGAGGTGCCCGTGATCGAGGGGCCGCGCCGGGCCGGCGACGCGGAACGCCTGGTCTCGGGCTCGGTGCGCGCGCGGGCTGAGCTCGGCTGGGAGCCCCGGCGCTCGACGATGCCGCGGATGATCGAGGACGCCTGGCGCTGGCACCGCTCGGGCGGCTACGGCCGCTAGGGGGCCCTGGGGAGCGGGAGCGACGGGCCGGCCGCCGCTCCGCAGGAGCTCAGGCGGCCTTGTCGAGGCGCGAATCGACCAGGATTGCGTGCAGGACGCGGGCGTCGGAATTGGCGCGCAGCTTGGCGCAGACCTCGCGGTCCCGCATCACCCGGCTGACGGCGGCGAGCGCCTTGAGGTGCTCGACCCCCGAGCCCGCCGGCGCGAAGAGGCCGAACACGAGGTCCACCGGCCGGCGGTCGACGGCGCCGAACTCGATCGGCTCCTCGAGGCGCAGGAAGCAGCCCGACACCCCCGACATGCCGTCCATCCGGGCATGGGGCAGGGCGACGCCCCGGCCCACGCCGGTCGGCCCGAGCGATTCGCGTTCGCACAGCGCCTCGATGGTGGCGGCCCGGTCCAGGCCGTAGACCCCCTCGGCCACGTCCGAGAGCGCCTGGAACAGGCGCTTCTTGGACGTGACGTTCACCGACGGGCGGATCGCTTGCGGGGATAGGATGGTTCCGAGTTCCATACGTGTCCTGCCCTGCCCAACCGATCGGCGCCCGGATGTCCCCCGCGGCGCCGTCCCTGTCCTGGCCGGACTACCCTGGAACGCCGGGGTCGATCCAGCCGATGTTGCCGTCGACGCGGCGATACACGACGTGAAGCCCGTCCTGTCCTTCCCTGCGGAAGGCGAGCGCCGGCAGCCCTTCGGACTCCAGCCGGCCGGCGGCCTCGCCCACGCTCATGCGGGGCGCCGCGCTCGCGGCCTCGGCGACGATCACCGGCCCTGCTCCGTCCGGCCCGTCCTCGGCCTGAAGGGCGTCCTCGCCGTCGGCCGCGTCCAGGTATGCGGCCCCCTCGGGGCCGTCAACCCGGCCGGGACGGATGCGGTGATGGTCCTTGAGGCGGCGCTTGTAGCGGCGGAGCTGCTTGTCCATCTTCTCGCCGCAGGCGTCGAAGGCGGCGTAGATGCCGCCCGCGCTGGCCCTCGCCTGCACGCTCAGGCCGGTGCTCAGGTGCACCTCGGATTCGCAGACGTACTCGTGGCCGGCGCGGGAGAACACGATCTGCGCGTCGGTGGGGCGTTGGGAATACTTGCCGAGCATCGTGCCGAGCTCGCCCGAGACGTGCGATTGCAGGGCCTGTCCGACATCGATCTGTCGTCCGCTGATCTGGGTGCGCATGGAACCTCCTTCGTTCGGCCTGAACCGCCCGAAGGTGCCGTCCGCCGCGTTAACGAAGGGTTAATCGCGGCCGCGCGGTCCCGCCGAGCGGGCCTCCATGACAGACCGCGGGACGGGCTCGTGTCAATCGGCACGACCGTCGCAGGCCCCCGCACCGGCGATGCACGGGCCATGCACATCGCATGCACATCCCATGCGCATGATCGGTGCGGCGCCTACACGATGCGGAAACCCTCGCCGAGATAGACGCGGCGCACGTCCGGGTCGGCGACGACCTCCTCGGCGGTGCCGGACATGATCACGCGCCCGTCGTGGAGGATGTAGGCGCGGTCGACGATCTCCAGGGTCTCGCGGACGTTGTGATCGGTGATCAGCACGCCGATGCCGCGCGTCTTCAGGTCCGCGACCAGGGCGCGGATCTCGCCCACGGCGATCGGGTCGACGCCCGCGAACGGCTCGTCGAGCAGCAGGTAGCGCGGGTCCGAGGCGAGGCAGCGCGCGATCTCCACCCGGCGCCGCTCGCCGCCCGAGAGGGCGAGGGCGGGGGCGCGGCGCAGGTGCTCGATGCCGAAATCGGTGAGCAGCCGCTCGAGCCGGCGGGAGCGCTCGGCCGCCGAGGGGACCGCGATCTCGAGGATGGCCTTGATGTTGTCCTCGACCGAGAGGCCGCGGAAGATGCTCATCTCCTGCGGCAGGTAGCCGATGCCGAGCGCCGCGCGGCGGTACATCGGCAGGCCGGTCGCGTCGCGCCCATCGATGGCGATGGTGCCGCCCTCGGGGGCGACCAGCCCGGCGATGCAGTAGAAGGAGGTCGTCTTGCCCGAGCCGTTGGGGCCGAGCAGGGCCACCGCCTCGCCGCGGCCCAGGCGCAGGGACACGTCCCGGATGACGGGGCGCTTGCGGTAGCTCTTGCGCAGGCCGGTGACGACGAGGCCGCCGGCGCCGTCGACCGGCGCGAGCGCGGGACCGAGCGCGGGACCGCTCACGGGCCGGCTCACGGGCCGCCCAGCACGGTGCGCACCCGCCCCTCCATCACGGCCTGGCCGGTGGTGAGGTCCACGACCGCGCGCTCGGCGGCGACCGCGGTCGGCCCCTGCGTCACCAGCACGTCGCCGGTCAGGATCACGGTGCCGCGGTCGATGTCGTAATCGGCGCGGGCGGCCTCGGCGGCGTCCTCGCCCTGCGTGAGCACGACGGCGCCGGTGGCCAGGAGCCTGGCGATGCGGCCCTCCAGGTAGTCGACCTCGACCCGGTCGGCGGCGAGGCGCATCGCGCCCTGCCCGATGACGACGGAGCCTTCCATGATCGCGCGGGCGCCGCCCTCCTCGATCGTCAGGCGGTCGGCGGCGAGCTCGACCGGGGCGCCGGTGTCCTGCGCGAGGTCGCCGAACGGCACCGCCGTCTGCGCCCCGGCGGGGGTGGCGAGGGCCAGCGCGAGGAGCAGGGCGGCGATCGGGGGCGGGGTCATGGGGCGGCTCCGTGCGGGGGGCGTCGGGGCGCCGCGGGGTCGTATAGCACCCGGACGCCGCCGGAGAGAACAAGGCGATCCGCGGTCATCGCCAGGGCGCCGGCGGTGACCGTGCCGAGCGGGCCGACGCCCGAGAGCGGGCCGTCCGCCGCGACCTGGGTCCGGCCGAGGGCGGCGGTCACCCGCGGGGCGGCGAGGTCCCAGCCGTCGGAGGTGCCGATGCGGACCCCGCCGCTCACGGTGACCTCCTCCCGGCCGATCCGGCCCAGCGGCGCGCGCAGCGCCAGCTTGCGCGCGCCGCCGTCCACGAGCGCCTCGACGGTCTCGGCGATCAGGATGCCGGGCGCGTCCGGGTCGGGGCGCGCGGCGCTTGCGCTGAGCGCGACGGCGTCGCCATCGTCGGTCACGCCGGCGAACCGGGGGGCGCCGACGCGCTCGGCGTCCGCGGTGCCGGTCGCGAGGGGGGGCGGGGCGGGACCGGCGCCGGGCCGGGAGGCCACGAGGAAGAGCGAGGAGAGGAGCGCCACCGCCGCGAGCGGCAGCGCCAGCTTGGCGGCCGAGACGAAGCGCGACCAGCCGTCGGGGCCGGGGACCAGGCCGGGGGAGGCGGCCCTAGTGCGTGAAGATGTCGGCATCGGCCCAGCCGGCAAGGTCGAGCGCGGCGCGGGTCGGCAGGAAGTCGAAGCACGCGTTCGCGAGATCGAGACGCCCCTCGCGCTCCAGCCGCGCGAGGAGGACCTCGCGGATCGCGTGCAGGTGGAGGACGTCGGAGGCGGCGTAGCTGAGCTGCGCGTCCGTCAGGTCGGGGGCGCCCCAGTCGGAGGATTGCTGCTGCTTGGAGATGTCCACGTCGAGGAGCTCGTGGGTCAGCTTCGCGAGGCCGTGCCGGTCGGTATAGGTGCGGATCAGCTTGGAGGCGATCTTGGTGCACCAGACGGGGCGGGCGAGGGCGCGAAACGCGTGGTGCATGGCCGCGATGTCGAAGCGGCCGAAATGGAAGAGCTTGAGCGTGGCGGGGTCCGTCAGCATGGCGGCGAGGACCGGCGCCTCGGACTGCCCGCGGGCGATCTGCACCATGTGCGCGTCGCCGGTGCCGTCCGCGAGCTGCACCAGGCAGAGGCGGTCGCGATGGGGGTTCAGGCCCATCGTCTCGCAGTCGATGGCGACGATGGGTCCGAGGGCGAGATCGGCCGGCAGGTCGCCGCGGTGGAGGTGGTTGGCCATGAGCGTCCTCGCGCGGGGGAATGCGCGGGCCTAGCGCGGCGGGGGCGGCGGGGCAACGTGCCGCCCGGCGGCGGCGCGCCGGGGCGCTTGACGCAGGGGTGCGCCCCCCGCCACGCTGGCGCGGACGCATCTTGGGAGGGATGAGGCATGCTCGACACCACCGCGCAGGACGCCGTGACCCAGGCGCTGGAGGATCTGGAGGCGGCGATGGCCGGCCGCGACGCGGCGCGGGCCGCCGCCCTGTTCGAGGCGGACGGGTTCTGGCGCGACCTCGTGAGCTTCACCTGGAACATCCGGACGATGGAGGGGCGCGGCGCGATCGAGGGGATGCTGTCGGCGCAGCTCGATCACGTGGACCCGTCGGGGTTCCGCATCGCCGAGGGGGAGGTGGCCGGCGAGGAGGGCGGGGTCGCGACCGCGTGGATCGAGTTCGAGACCGGGGTGGCGCGGGGGTTCGGCCTGATCCGGGTGCGCGGCGGCGCGATCTGGACCCTGCTGACGGCGATGACGGAGCTGAAGGGGCTCGAGGAGCCGCTGGGCCGCGGCCGGCCGCAGGGCGCGCTTCACGGGGCGGGGACGGGCGAGCCGTCCTGGGCGGAGCGGCGCGCGGCGGAGGCGCGCGAGCTCGGGCGGAGCGTGCAGCCCCACACCCTGGTGATCGGCGGCGGGCAGGGGGGCATCGCGCTGGGCGCGCGGCTGCGCAGCCTGGGCGTGCCGGCGATCGTGATCGAGCGGAACGGGCGGGCGGGGGACAGCTGGCGCAACCGCTACAAGTCGCTCTGCCTGCACGATCCGGTCTGGTACGACCACCTGCCCTACCTGCCGTTCCCGGCGAACTGGCCGGTCTTCGCGCCGAAGGACAAGATCGGCGACTGGCTGGAGATGTACGTCCGGGTCATGGAGATCCCGTACTGGACCGACACCGCCGCCAAGTCGGCCCGGTGGGACGAGGACGCGGGCGAGTGGGAGGTGGTCGTGGAGCGGGAGGGCGAGGAGATCGTCCTGCGGCCGAAGGAGCTGGTGTTCGCGACGGGCATGTCGGGCAAGGCGAACGTGCCGGACTATCCGGGGATGGACGACGTTCCGGGGCGACCAGCACCATTCGAGCGCGCATCCGGGGCCGGACGCCTATGCCGGCAAGCGCGCCGTGGTGATCGGGTCGAACAACTCCGCCCACGACATCTGCGCCGCGCTCTGGGAGGCCGGCGCCGACGTCACGATGGTGCAGCGGTCCACGACGCACATCGTGCGGTCCGAGAGCCTGATGGAGGTGGCGCTGGGCGGGCTCTACTCGGAGGCGGCGGTCGAGGGCGGGATGACGACCCTCAAGGCGGACATGACCTTCGCCTCGATCCCCTACGCGATCCTGCACGCGTTCCAGATCCCCGTGTACGAGGAGATCGCCAAGCGCGATGCGGACTTCTACGAGGCGCTGGAGGCGGCGGGGTTCCGGCTCGACTGGGGCGCGGACGGCTCGGGCCTGTTCATGAAGTACCTGCGGCGGGGGTCGGGCTACTACATCGACGTGGGGGCCTCGCAGCTCATCATCGACGGGAAGATCAAGCTGGCCCACGGGCAGGTGGAGCGGATCGCGCCGGACGCGGTGGTGCTGGAGGACGGCACCGCCCTGCCGGCGGACCTGATCGTCTACGCCACGGGCTACGGCTCGATGAACGGCTGGATCGCGGACCTGATCGACCGGGAGACGGCGGACAGGGTGGGCAAGGTCTGGGGCCTGGGCTCGGACACGCCGAAGGACCCGGGGCCGTGGGAGGGCGAGCAGCGGAACATGTGGAAGCCGACGGCGGTGCCGCATCTGTGGATGCACGGCGGCAACCTGCACCAGTCGCGGCACTACTCGCTCTACCTCGCGCTGCAGCTCAAGGCGCGCTTCGAGGGGATCGAGACGCCGGTGCACGGGCTCCAGGAGGTGCACCACGCGGGGTGAGCCGGACGCGGCGGAAAGCGCTGGACCGGCGCGGGCGAGCCTGTAGGCTCGCCCGCGACGACGGCCCCGACATGAGGGCCGCGCATCCTCGGGAGGAGACCGACCATGACCATCCGCGCCCTGACCGCCGCCGCCCTGGCGAGCACCGCCCTCGCCGCGCCGGCCTTCGCCGACGCCCATTCCAAGGACATCGCGACGGTGGTGAAGATCGCCGGCATCCAGTGGTTCGACCGGATGGAGGAGGGCGTGGAGGCCTTCGCCGCCGACACCGGGATGAACGCCTTCCAGGTCGGCCCGGCGCAGGCCGACCCGCAGCAGCAGGCGGCCCTGATCGAGGACATGATCGCGCAGGGCGTGGACGCGCTGGCGGTGGTGCCGATGAGCCCCGAGGCCCTGGAGCCGGTGCTGAAGCGCGCGATGGACGCGGGGATCGTGGTGGTCACGCACGAGGCGGCCAGCCAGGAGAACACGCAGTACGACATCGAGGCGTTCCGCAACGAGGATTTCGGCGCGAACCTGATGGACCGGCTGGCGTCCTGCATGGGCGAGACCGGGGAATACGCGGTGTTCGTGGGCTCGCTGACCTCCCAGACGCACAACCAGTGGGTCGACGGCGCCATCGCGCGCCAGCAGGAGGCCTATCCGGACATGACCCTGGTGGGCGACAAGAACGAGACCTTCGACGACCAGCAGCAGGCCTACGCCAAGGCGCAGGAGGTCCTGCGCGCCTATCCCGACATCAAGGGGATGCAGGGCTCGGCCTCCACGGACGTGGCCGGCATCGGGCTCGCGATCGAGGAGCGGGGGCTGGAGGACGCGACCTGCGTGCTGGGCACGTCGCTGCCGTCGATCGCAGGGCAGTACATGGAGACGGGCGCCGTGGACGGCATCGGCTTCTGGGACCCGAAGATCGCCGGGCAGGTGATGAACCACGTCGCCGTGATGCTGATGAACGGCGAGGAGGTGACGGACGGCATGGATCTGGGCTTCGAGGGCTACGACGCCATCACGCTGGACGGGAAGGTGATCTACGGCCAGGCCTTCGTGGACGTGGACGCGGACAACATGGCCGACTATCCGTTCTAATTCGACGGAATGCGGGGGGCCCCGGCCCTCCGCGATCCCATGACCGGCACCCCCCTCATCGAGCTCGACGGCGTGACCAAGCGCTATGCCGCGATCACGGCGCTGGACGGGGTGAGCCTGTCCATCGCGCCGGGGGAGGCGGTGTGCCTCGCGGGCGAGAACGGGTCGGGCAAGTCCACGCTGATCAAGGTGCTGGTCGGGGTGGAGCGGCACGACGAGGGCACCATCCGGATCGAGGGCGCGGCGCAGTCGCGGATCACGCCGGTCTCCTCGGCCGCGGCGGGGATCAAGGTGATCTTCCAGGACTTCAGCCTGTTCCCGAACCTGACGGTGGCCGAGAACATCGCGCTGCCGGCGGAGCGGGCGGAGGGCGCGCGCTTGTTCGCGCGCGGGCGCGTGCGGGCGCGGGCGGCGGAGGTGCTGGAGCGGATCGGGGTGGACCTGGACCTCGGGGCGCGGGTCGAGACCCTGCCCGTGGCGCACAAGCAGATCGTGGCGATCGGGCGGGCGCTGGCGGGTGGCGCCAAGCTCATCATCATGGACGAGCCGACGACGGCCCTGACGGAGCGGGAGGTGGCGCGGCTTCTGGACCTGATCCGGCGGCTGAAGGCGGACGGGGTGGCGATCCTGTTCGTGTCGCACAAGCTGGCCGAGGTGCTGGAGGTCTGCGAGCACGTCGTGGTGCTGCGGAATGGGGCGAAGGTCGCGGACGGGCCCGCGGCCCGGTTCGACGCGGCGTCGCTGACGCGGGCGATGACGGGGCGGGACGTGGGCAGCGCGCCGCCTTCGCCGTTGCGCGCCGGCGCGCCGGTGGTGCTGGAGGTGGCGGGCCTGTCGAAGGCGGGGGCGTTCGCGGACGTGTCCTTCGCGCTGCGCGCCGGGGAGGTTCTGGGCATCGCGGGGCTGCTGGGATCGGGGCGGACCTCGCTGGCCAAGGCGCTGTTCGGGCTGGCGGCGCCGGACGGGGGGCGGATCGCGCTGGAGGGGCGGGCGCTGCCGACCGGCGATCCGGTGGCGGCGGCGGCGGCGGGGATCGGATACGTGCCGGAGGACCGGCTGACGGAGGGGCTGTTCCTGACGCAGAGCATCGCGCGCAACGTGGCGGTGGGGCGGCTCGGGGCGCACGCCTCGGGGGGGCTGCTGGACCTGCGCGCGATGGGCGCGGAGGCGCGCGCGTGGCTGCGCCGGCTCTCGGTCAAGGCGCCGGACGCGGAGGCGCCCGTGCGCTCGCTCTCGGGCGGGAACCAGCAGCGCGTGGTGCTGGCGCGCTGGATGGCGCGGGCGCCCAAGGTCCTGGTGCTGAACGGGCCGTCGGTGGGGGTGGACGTGGGGTCCAAGGCGGAGATCCACGGGATCGTCGCGGACCTGGCGGCGCAGGGGCTGGGGGTGATCGTGATCTCGGACGACCTGCCGGAGATCCTGGCGACCTGCCACCGGATCCTGGTGATGAAGGCGGGGCGCGTGACGGACGAGCTGGCGGGGGGCGCGGGGGTGAGCGAGGACGAGCTCAGCCATCGGTTGGCGTCGTGACCCCCTGCGGGCGCGCCGGCGCATGAGCGCCGAGCAGGGGATCGCCGGGGCGCCGGAGGCGAAGCTGCGGCGGCCGCGGCTGGACTGGGCGCGGAACGAGGTGCTGGTGGCGGGGGTGCTCCTGGCCTTCGTGATCTGGGGCGCGGTGGCGGATCCGAACTTCCTGTCGATCCCGACGGCGACGGACCTGATGCGCAACGCGATCGTGCTGGGCATCTTCGCGGTGGGCGCGATGCTGGTGCTGGTCTCGGGCGGGATCGACGTGAGCTTCACGGCCGTGGCGGCGGTGGCGATGTACGCGACGACCGTGCTGCTGCTGGCGGTGGCGCCGGACCTCGCCTGGCCGCTCGTCTTCGCGATCGCCATGGCCCTCGGCGCGGTCATGGGGGCGATCAACGGGGTGCTGATCGCGGTGTTCGGGCTGCCGACGCTGATCGTGACGCTGGGCACGCTGTCGGTGTTCCGGGGGTTCCTCCTGACCTTCGTGGGCACGGTGCAGATCAGCGCGCTGCCCTCGGAGATGCGGGGCTTCTCCCGTCTGATGATGGTGCGGGGGACGAACGCGGACGGCTCGTTCTACTCGCTGCCCTGGGCGTTCGCGTTCCTGGTGGGGATCGTCGTGCTGACCTGGTTCATCCTGCAGCGGACGATGCTGGGCCGGGCGATCTACGCCATCGGCGGCTCGGAGGAATCGGCCCGGCGCATCGGGATCGACGTGCGGTCCACGCAGATGTTCGTCTACATCTATGTCGGCGCGCTGGCGGGGCTGGCCGGCATCATCCACGCCTCGATGGCGCGGATCGCGAACCCGTTCGACCTGGTGGGGCTGGAGCTGTCGGTGATCGCGGCCGTGGTGCTGGGCGGCGCGCGGCTGGCCGGGGGGTACGGGACGCTGACGGGGACGCTGCTGGGGGTGGCGCTGATCGTGCTGGTGAGCAACTCCCTCATCGTGCTGGGCATCCCGTCGACATGGCAGTCGGTCGTGATCGGCACGCTGATCCTCGTGGGCACCGGGCTGCCGGCCTGGCAGGCGCGCCGGGCGGAGGCGCGGGCGGCGTGAGGGCGCTGGGCACGCCCGAGGGACGGCTGGCGCTCATCGCGCTGGCGATCTTCGCCCTGATGGCGGCGCTCTCGCCGGAGCGGTTCCTGTCGGCGCAGAACCTGACCTCGATGGCGTTCCAGTTCCCCGAGTTCGCGATCCTCGCGCTGGCGATGACCATCGCGATGCTGACCGGGGGGATCGACCTGTCGGTGGTGGGGGTCTCCAACCTCTCGGCGGTGATCGCGGCGAGCGTGCTGGTGCAGGTCGCCGGGGAGGGGGCGGGCACGGGGGTGGTGCTGCTCTCGATGGCGCTGGCGCTGGGGGTGGGGCTGCTGGCGGGGCTGTTCAACGGGGTGCTGGTGGCGAAGCTGGGGCTGCCGCCGATCCTGGCGACGCTGGGATCGGGGCTGATCTTCACCGGGCTGGCCATCGCGCTCACCGGGGGGAGCGCGGTGATGGGCTTCCCGCCGGCGGCGGCGTGGCTGGGCAACGGGACGGTCCTGGGCGTGCCCGTGCCCCTGATCCTGTTCGGGGGGCTGGCGGCGGGGCTGGCCTTCGTCCTGCACCGCACGGCGTTCGGGGTGGCGCTGCGGATGTACGGGGCGAACCCGCTGGCGGCGCGGTTCGCCGCCGTCGACGTGGATGGCACGCTGATCCGGGTCTACGCGGCGTCGGGGATGCTGGCGGCCGTGGCGGGCATGGTGGTGATGAGCCGGGCCAATTCCGCCAAGGCGGATTACGGGTCCTCCTACCTGCTGCTCGCCGTCCTGATCGCGGTGCTGGGGGGGGTGAACCCCTATGGCGGCTACGGGCGGGTGATCGGCGTGGTGCTGGCGGTCCTGTCGATGCAGTTCCTGTCCTCGGGGCTGAACATGCTCCAGGTCTCCAACTTCGCGCGCGAGCTGATCTGGGGGCTGCTGCTGATCGGGGTGATGCTCCTGAACGCCGCGCGCATCCCCAGACAGTGGAGGAAGACATGAAGAAGATCCTGAACGATCCCGAGGCCTATGTGGACGAGATGCTGGCCGGATTGGTCGCCGCGCATCCCGGGCACTACCGGCTGGTCGGGGAGGACATGCGCGCGGTGGCGCGGGCGGCGCCGGGGGCGGAGGGGAAGGTGGGGATCGTGTCGGGCGGCGGCTCGGGGCACCTGCCGGTGTTCACGGGCTATGTCGGCACGGGCCTGCTCGACGCCTGCGCGATCGGGGACGT
The DNA here is from genome assembly GCA_963832275.1 of uncultured Alphaproteobacteria bacterium. Taxonomy (GTDB): domain Bacteria; phylum Pseudomonadota; class Alphaproteobacteria; order Rhodobacterales; family Rhodobacteraceae; genus Hasllibacter. The sequence continues at coordinate 839,027 of CAWHTQ010000019.1, read as the reverse complement.
GTTCGCGTCGCCCACGGCGGAGCAGATGGCGGACGCGATCCGGGCGGCGGACCGGGGGGCGGGGGTGCTGCGCCTCTACGGGAACTACGGCGGCGACGTGATGAACTTCGACATGGCCGGCGACCTCGTGGAGATGGACGACATCGAGACGACGACCGTGCTCCTGGCCGACGACGTGGCGAGCGCGGGGCCGGAGGAGCGCGAGAAGAGGCGCGGCGTGGCGGGCCTGGTCTACGCGTTCAAGATCGCGGGCGCGGCGGCGGAGGCGGGCGCGGACCTGGCCGAGGTGACGCGGGTGGCGCAGGCGGCGGCGGACGCCTGCCGGTCGATCGGCGCGGCGCTCAGCCCCTGCACGGTGCCGCAGGCGGGGCGGCCGACGTTCCAGATCGGGGAGGGCGAGATGGAGATGGGCATGGGCATCCACGGCGAGCCCGGCGTCTGGCGCGGGGCCCTGCAGACCGCCGACGAGATGGCCGGCGAGATGATGGACCGGCTGCTGGCGGACATGCCCCTGGCGGAGGGCGACCGGGTCTCGGTGCTGGTGAACTCGCTGGGCGCGACGCCGCACGAGGAGCTCTACATCCTCTACCGGACCGTCAAGGCGCGGATCGAGGGCGCGGGGGCGGAGGTGGTGATGCCGCTGGTCGGGCGCTACGCGACGTCGATGGAGATGGCGGGCGTGTCGTTCACGCTGTGCAGGCTGGACGCGGAGCTGGAGCGGCACCTGGCGGCGCCCTGCGACTGCGCGTTCTGGACGGTCGCATGATCACGGTCGCGGACCTGCGCGGGGCGGCGGAGCGCCTGCGGGACGCGATGGAGGGGGATGCGGACGCCCTCAACGCGGCGGACGGGGCGCTGGGCGACGGCGACCTGGGGGTGACGATGCGGCGCGGCGCGCGCGCGGTGGCCGAGCGGGCGGCCGAGATGCCGGACGGCGACATGGGGCGGGCGCTGATGGTGGCGGCGCAGGCGTTCACGAAGGTCTCGGCCTCGTCCTACGGCACCCTCCTGGCGACCGGGCTGATGGCGGCGGCCAAGGCCCTGAAGGGGCGCGAGGGGGTGGAGGCGGGCGAGCTCGCCGGCCTCGTCGCGGCCGCGCGGGACGCGATGATGGCGCGGGGCAAGGCGGAACTGGGCGGCAAGACGGTGCTCGACAGCCTGGACGCGATCGCCGCCGCCCTGGAGGGGGCGGAGGACCCGGCCGGCGCGGCCCTGGCGGCCGCGCGGGAGGCGCAGGCGGCGCTGCGGGATCGTCCGGCGACGGTGGGGCGCGCGCGCGTCTACGCCGAGAAGTCGGTCGGGATGGACGATCCGGGGATGCTGGCGATGACGCGCATCGTCGGGGCCCTGACCGGACGCTGAACGGACGCGGACCGGCCGCGCCGCCCTGCGGCCGGAGTCCCGGAGGCGGCTGTCCCGCGACGGGGCGACGCGCTATGGAAGGGGCGGCCCCCCGTGGCCGTCCCGCGACCTGGACAGGGCAGGCCCATGCATCCGCGACAGAGCGACGACGCCACAGTGTTCGAGCCGGGCCGCAACTGCTGGCGCGTGGCGCGCGCGGACGCCTTCGCCCTGATCGTTGACGGGGCGGACTATTTCGCGGCCCTGCGACGGGTGATGATCGCGGCGCGGCGGCAGGTGCTGCTGGTGGGCTGGGACCTCGACTTCGAGATCGAGATGCTGCCGGGGCAGAGCGACGAGGCGGGGCTGGCGCCCGACGGCTACCCCAACGCGATCGGGCCGTTCGTGGCCGAGATCGTGGCCCGCGCGCCCGAGCTGCAGGTCCACATGCTCAAGTGGAACGGGGCGCTGGCGATCGCGCCGGGGCGGATCATGCCGGCCCTGAAGCTCAAGTTCATGGAGGACGAGCGCATCCACTTCGCCCTGGACGGGCACCACCCGTTCGGCGCGTGCCATCACCAGAAGATCGTGGTGGCGGACGACGCGCTGGCCTTCTGCGGCGGGATCGACGTGACCGAGGACCGCTGGGACACGTCCGAGCACGCGCCGGGCGACCCGCACCGGGTGCGCAAGGACGGCAGCCCGGCGCCGCCCTGGCACGACGCGATGACCGCGGTGACCGGCCCGGCCGCGGCGGCGCTGGGGGAGCTGTCGCGCGGGCGGTGGGGGCGGGCGACGGGCGACGCGCTGGACCCGCCGGACGCGCCGGGCGCGGACCTGTGGCCGGAGGGGCTGGAGCCGCTGGCGCGGGGGGTGGACGTGGCGATCGCGCGGACGGAGCCGCCATTCGACGGCGATCCCCTGGTGGACGAGATCGAGCGGCTGTTCCTCGACCAGATCGCGGCGGCGCGGAAGTCGATCTACGTCGAGTCGCAATACTTCGCGGCCGAGGCCATCGTCGCCGCGCTGGAGGGCCGGCTGGCCGAGCCGGACGGCCCGGAGGTGGTGGTCATCAACCCCGAGAAGGCGTTCTCCGGCCTGGAGGACGAGGCGATGCACGTCCTGCGGGGGCGGATGATCGAGCGGCTGGAGGCCGCGGACCCGGGCGGGCGGTTCCGCATCTACACCCCGGTGAACGCGGCGGGCGAGCCGATCTACGTGCACGCCAAGGTGTTCTTGACCGACGACCGGGTGCTGCGGATCGGGTCGAGCAACCTCAACGACCGCTCGATGGGCTTCGACACCGAATGCGACGTCGCGGTCGAGTGCGAGGGCGCGCGCGCGTCGATCATCGCGGGCGTGCGCGCCCGGCTGCTGGGCGAGCATCTGGGCGTGGGCGCCGAGGCCTTCGCGGCGGCGCAGGCGGGCGGCTCCCTGGTGGCGGCGATCGAGCGGCTGAACGGGCCGGGGCGGGGGCTGCGCCGGATCGAGCGGATGCCCGAGGGCCTCGTGGGCCGCTGGCTCGCGGACACGCGGTTCCTCGACCCCCGCTTCCGGCGGGGGGAGGGGACGGCGGCCGGCCGGGGGCTGCGGCCGCGCTATCTCGCGAGCGCGGCGGCGCTCGTGGGGGCGGGGGTCGCGGGCTGGGTCCTGTGGCGGGCCTGGCGGCGGCGCTGATCGCTGGCGCGCCGCCGCGGCGGACGGTATCGAGCGCAGGGGAGGCCCGCGATGCCGCAGGAGACCAGGACGGGGCGCGCGCGGGATGTCGCGGTCACGATCGGGGCGGCCGCGCTGGGCGCGCTCGGGGCGAGCGCGGCGGGCCTGCCGGCGGGACCGCTCGTCGGGGCGGCGCTGTCGGTCACCGCGCTGGCGCTGGCCGGGGGCCGGGCGGCGATCCCGGTGCGGCTGCGGAACGCGGCCTTCGCCACCATCGGCGTGGCGCTGGGCGCGGGCATCGGGCCGGGCGTCCTGTCGGACCTGGCGCGCTGGCCGCTGTCGCTGGCGGTGCTGGCGGGGACCATCGCGCTGACGCTGGCGCTCTCGAGCCTGCTGCTGCGACGCACCGGGATGGAGGGGGGCACGGCGCTCCTGGCGGTCTCGCCCGGGGCCTTGTCGGTCGCGCTGGCGCTCAGCGAGGAGACGGGGCGCGACACGCGCACGGTCGCGATCCTGCAGGCGGTGCGCCTCCTGGCCCTGACGGTGGCGCTGCCGCCTCTCCTGGCCGGGGCGACGGGCGGCGCCGGCGCGGGCGGGCCCGCCCTGCCGCCGGGGGCGGACACGGGATACGCGCTGGGCGCCGTCCTGCTGGCGCTGGCGATGGCGGGGGGCTGGACCGGGGCGCGCCTGGGGATGCCGGCGGCCTACCTCCTGTCGGGGTTCGCGCTCAGCGCGGCGGTCCATGCCGCGGGGCTGGTGGAGGGGCGGCTGCCGGCGCCGGTCTCCTTCGCGGGGTTCGCGGTGACCGGGGCCGTGATCGGCGGGCGCCTGCGGGGCGTCACCATGCCGGAGCTGGCGCGCTCCGGCGGCGTGGCGCTGGCCCTGACGGCCATGGCGACGGGGATCGCGGCCGCCGCCGCCTGGCCGGTGGCGCGGGCGCTGGGCGTGCCGTTCGGGCAGGTGATGATCGCCTTCGCCCCGGAGGGGTGGAGGCGATGGCGGCGATGGCGCTCTTCCTCGGGCACGACCCGGTCTTCGTCGGGGTGCACCACGTCGCGCGCATCCTGGCGCTGATCGTGGCGCTGCCGCTCCTGTTGCCGCGGGGCGCGCCGCCCGGCGGGGCGCCGTCCGGTGGGCCGCCGCCCTAGGGCGCGCTTGCCTCCGCGGGCGCGGGCGGTAGGCTCCGCCGGACCGGGCCGCGACGAGCCCGCCCAGGGAGGATGCGAGATGAAGGTTTGGATCGGGGCGCTCTGCGCCGGGCTGGCGCTGACGGTGCCGGCCGCGGCGCAGGAGCGCGTGACCTACAAGTCGGCCAAGGCGGGCTCGTCCTACTACCAGATGGGCGTGGAGCTGGCCGAGGCGATGCGCGCGGGCACGGACGGCGCGATCTCCGTCACGGTGGAGGAGAGCCAGGGCTCGGTCCAGAACGTGATGGAGGCGCGGGCGCGGGGGGGCGACTACGTGTTCACCACGCCGCCGGGCCTGGTCTCGGCCGCGCAGGCCGCGAGCGGACCGTTCGAGGGGCGGGGCGATCCGGCCTTCGCGGAGATCCGGGCGCTGTTCCCGATCCCGTCCCTGACGATGCACTTCGTGATGGACGGCGCCGCGGGCGCGGGCGCGCTGGGCGACATGGCGGGCAAGCGGATCCTCCTGGGCTCGGGCAGCTTCGGCGCGACGGAGGGGGAGGCGTATCTGGAGCTGTTCGGGATCGAGGCGGAGGTCGCGGACGCCGAGCTCTCCAACGCGGTCGCGGCGTTGAAGAACGGGCAGATCGACGGGTTCGTCACCGCCGGGTCCTGGCCCGCGCCCAACGTGATCGAGGCGGCGGCGACCATGCCGGTGACGGTCCTGTCGATGACCGACGCCGAGATCGCCGAGACCGGGCGCACCCGGATCGAGATCCCCGCCGGGACCTATGCCGGGCAGGACGCGCCGATCGTGACCACCGCGCTCGACGTGGTGGCGTTCGCGACGACGCAGATGTCGGACGACACGGCCTACGCGATGACGAAGACGTTCTGGGAGGAGCAGGAGCGCCTCTCGGAGACCGCGCGCTGGTGGGCGGGGGTCTCGCCGGAGATGCTGGAGGGCGTGGCCGGCGGCATCCACCCGGGCGCGATGCGCTATTACGAGGAGATCGGCGCGGGCCTGGGGTCCGGCGGCTGAACCCCACGGGGGCGGGCCACGCGGGGGCGCTCGGCGCCGGGGCCGGCCCCCCGGCGGCCCCGGCGGAGGCCGCGGCGCCGGGGGGCGCGTGGGTCCTCCTCGGGCTGGCGTCCATCGCGTTCCACCTGGGGCTGGTGTTCCAGGGGCTGGTGCCGGCGCTGGTGGCGCGGCCGCTGCACCTCGCCCTGATCCTGCCGTGGATCTACTTCGCGCGCGGCCGGGCGATGCTCTGGCCAGTCGGGGCGGCGGGGATCGGCGTGTGCCTCTGGATCGCCTGGTCGCACCGGGCGCTGCGGGACCAGTACGGGTTCCTGGAGGGGCCCTGGCAGGTCGGGATGGCGGCCGTGCTGCTGCTCGTCGTGCTGGACGGCGCGCGGCGGATGATCGGCTGGCCCCTGCCCGCGGTGGCGGCGGCCGCGCTGGCCTACGGCCTGCTGGGCCAGCACGTGCCGGGGGCGTTCGGGCATGCGGGCATCCCGGTGGCGAGCTTCCTGGGGACGCTCACCATCGCCGAGGGCGGCGTCTGGGGCAGCCTGACGGGCGTGTCGGTGGGGGTGGTCGCGATCTTCGTGATCTTCGGCGCGGTCCTGAACGCCGGGGAGGCGGGGCAGGGGTTCATGAACGTGGCGGCGGCCGCGGCGGGGCGGCTGCGGGGCGGGGCGGCGAAGGTCTCGGTCCTGTCCTCGGCGCTCTTCGGATCGATCTCGGGCTCGGCCAGCGCCAACGTCGCCTCCACCGGCGCGATCACCCTGCCGGCGATGGTGCGGCTGGGCTATCCGCGCAGCCTGGCGGGCGCGGTGGAGGCGGTGGCGTCCTCGGGCGGGCAGATCATGCCGCCCCTGATGGGGGCGGGGGCGTTCGTGATGGTCGAGCTGACGGGGGTGCCCTACCCGTCGATCATGGCGGCGGCGCTGCTGCCGGCGATCCTCTACTTCGTGGCGGTCTGGGTCGGGATCGACGCCTACGCCCGGCGCCTGGACCTGCCCGGCGTGCCGCCCGAGGACCGGCCGGGGACGCGGGACGTGGCGGTGACCAGCGCCTTCTTCGCGGTGCCGTTCGCGGCGCTGCTGGGGGCGATGTTCGGCGCGGGGCTGACGCCGCAATACGCGGCGTGCCTCGCGATCCTGGTGGCGGCGTGCCTCCTGCCGTTCGACGGGCGGCGGGGGTGGCGGCCGCGGCAGGGGATGGAGCGGGTCGGCCGGGCCGCCGTGGCCGCGGGCGGCCAGATCGCCCTGATCGGGTCGATCATCGTGTGCGCGGGGATCGTCGTGGGGGTGCTGGGGGCGACCGGGCTGGGGATCAAGCTGACCTCCCTGATCGTGTCGGGCGCGGGGGGCGCGCTCTGGCCGGCGCTGCTGCTGACGGCGCTGGCGTGCCTCCTGCTGGGGATGGAGGTGCCGACCACGGCCGCCTACGTCATCTGCGTCAGCGTGGCGGGCCCGGCCCTGATCGAGCTGGGGCTGGAGCCGCTGCGCGCGCATCTCTTCGTGTTCTGGTTCGCGCTCCTGTCGACGATCACCCCGCCGGTCTGCGGGGCGGTGTTCATCGCCGCGGGGATGGTCGGGGAGAACTGGCTGCGGGTCGCCGGCTCGGCGATGGCGCTGGGGATCGGGCTCTACGTGATCCCGCTCGGCATGGTCGCCCTGCCGGCCCTGACCGCGCCCGCGGACGGGCTCGTCGCGGCGGCGGTGGCGGCGCTGCGGATGGGGGTCGGCCTGGCGGCGCTGTCCCATGCGGTGATCGGGCGCGGGGCGCTCCTCAAGCGCGGGGCGCTCGCGGTCCTGGCCAGCGCGGCGATCTTCGCGCCGATCGGGCCGTGACGCGTGGCCCGGCCGCGGGCGCGCCCTAGATCAGGCGTTCGCCGCCGGGACCCAGGAGGGCCGCGCCATGACCCGCCCGCTCGCCGCCAAGCCGCTCGCCGTCCGGGACCTGACCTGCCGCTATGGCGGGACGACGGCGCTGCACGGCGCCTCCTTCGACGTGTCGCCGGGGGAGTTCGTCTCGGTGCTGGGGCCGTCGGGATGCGGGAAGTCCACCCTCCTGCGGGCCATCGCGGGGCTGGAGCCGGCGGCGGAGGGGCGGATCGAGGTGGGCGGCCGAGACGTCGCCGCCCTGCGCCCGAGGGACCGGAACGTGGCGTTCGTGTTCCAGTCCTACGCGCTCTATCCGCACATGACGTGCCGGCAGAACCTGGCCGCGCCGCTGGCCATGGCCGAGCTGTCGGCGGCGGGGCGGATGCCGGTCCTGCGCCGCGCCCTGCCGCGGCAGAGGCGCATCGCCGCGGGCATCGACGCGCGGGTGGCGGCCACGGCCGAGCAGCTCGAGATCACGCCCTATCTGGACCGGCGCCCGGCCGCGCTCTCCGGCGGGCAGCGGCAGCGCGTGGCGCTGGGCCGGGCCCTGATCCGCGAGCCGGACCTGTTCCTCCTGGACGAGCCGCTCGCCAACCTGGACGCGGCGCTGCGCCACCGCACGCGCACCGAGCTGCGCGCCCTGCAGCGGCGGACGGGGCGACGACCCTGTTCGTCACGCACGACCAGTGCGAGGCGATGGCGATCTCCGACCGGGTGATCGTGATGTTCGACGGGCGCATCCGGCAGATCGGCACGCCGGACGAGCTCTACCGCGCGCCCGCCGACCTCGAGGTCGCGCGCTTCCTGTCGCAGCCGCATCTGAACGTGATCGGGGCGGACGCGGTGCGCGCGGCGATCGGCGACCGCACGCGGACGGGCGACATCGTGGTGGGCGGGCGGCCCCTGGCCGAGATCGAGGGCGTCGTCGCGTTCCGCCCGGAGCACGCGACGATCCGCCGCGGCGGCGGCCCCGGGCCTGCCGGGGCTGCGGGTGGTGGTGGACCATGTCGAGCACGGCGGGGCGGAGGCGAACCTGTTCGCGCGGCTCGTCTCGGACGGCACGCCCTGCCTCGTGCGGATCGCCTCGGGCGCGATCCCGGACTGGCCCGCGGGCGCGGAGGGGGTGATGCACTTCTCCCTGGGGTCCGCGCACCTGTTCCCCGGCCCGGCGCCGGCCGCCCGCGCCGAACGGGAGGTCGCGTGACCGGGCGGATCGCGGGCGCGGCGCTGGCGGCCCCGGCGGCGATCCTGCTGCTGGCGCTGTTGATCCTTCCCTCGGCGGGCGTGCTGGTCCTGTCCCTCACGGACTACCAGTTCGGGATGGAGGGCTTCGACTGGGTCGGCCTGCGCAATTACGGGCGGCTGATCCGGGACGACGGCATCCGGGGCAGCCTGGGCAACACCTTCGCCTATGTCGCCTTCGTGGCGCCGGTGTCCATCGGCGGCGCGCTCTGGGTCGCGATCCTGCTGACCGGGCAGGGGCGGCTGCGGGGGGCGTTCCAGACGGTGTTCTTCCTGCCGGTGACCGCCACGCTGGTCGCGATGGCGACCGCCTGGGAGGTGCTTCTGCACCCGACCTTCGGCATGGCGAACGCGGCGCTCTCGGCGATGGGATTCGGAGAAGGTGCGCTTCCTGTCGGACCCGGACACGGCGCTGCCGACGCTGGCGGCCATCGGGGTCTGGAAGCTGCTGGGCTACAACGTGCTGCTGTTCCTGGCGGGGCTGGCGACGATCCCGCGCGACCTCTACGAGGCCGCGGCGATCGACGGGGCGGATGGCGGGCTGGCGCCGCTTCACCCTGGTGACCTGGCCCATGCTGGCGCCGGTGACGCTGTTCGTGACCGTCATCACCCTGATCCGCTGCTTCTCGGAGTTCGAGCTGGTCGCGGTGCTCACGCGCGGGGGTCCGAGCGGGGCGACGGAGATGATGCTCTACACGCTCTACCAGGAGGCGTTCCGCTATTTCGACATCGGCATCGCCTCGGCGCTGGCGGTCCTGTTCCTGGGCTTCGTCGCGGTCCTCTCCATCGCGCAGGTGCGCGCCTTCGACCGGGGCGGGCGGTGAGGCGGACGCTGGGAACGCTGGTGCTGACGCTCGTCGCGCTCGCGACGCTGGCGCCCTTCGTCTACATGCTGGCGGTCAGCTTCGCGGCGCAGGGCACGGTCTACGCCGGCGCGATCCTGCCGGCGCCGAGCCTGAGCGCGGCGCGCGACAACTACGCCTACGCCCTCACCGAGGTCCCCCTCCTGCGCTACATGGCGAACGGCGTCATCGTGTGCGGCGCGATCCTGGTCCTTCAGGTGCTGGTGGCGGCGCCGGCGGGCTACGCGCTGGCCAAGCTGCCGTTCCGCGGGCGCCGGCTGATGTTCGGCGCCATCGTCGTGGCGTTGATGATCCCGATGCAGGTGCCGGCGATCCCGCTCTACGTGGCGCTGGCCTGGGCCGGGCTGCTGAACACCTACACCGCGCTGGTCCTGCCCTTCGTGATCTCGGCCTTCGCGATCTTCCTGTTCCGGCAGTTCTTCCTCTCGTACCCCGACGAGGTGCTGGACGCCGCCCGCCTCGACGGGTTCTCCGAGCTCGCCATCGTGCGGCGGCTGATGCTGCCGGCGGCGCGGCCCGCGGTCGCGGCCTTCGCGGTCATCTCGGTCATCGCGCACTGGAACGACCTCTACTGGCCGCTCGTCGTCGTCACGCGGACGCAGATGATGACCCCGCCCCTCGGCCTGCTGGCGTTCCAGTCCTCGGGCGAGACGGCGGGCAACGTGGGCGCCCTGATGGCGGGGGGCGTGATCGTGACCGCGCCCCTCGTGATCGGGTTCCTGTTCCTCCAGCGCCACCTCGTCGCCGGCCTGTCGGTCGGCGCGCGCACCTGATCCACCGAAGAAGGACCATCCACATGAAGCCCATCACCATCGCCGCCGCCCTCACGGCCCTGGCCCTGCCGGCCGCGGCGCAGGAGCTGACCGTCTACCACGCCTGGGCGCACCATGCCGAATGGCAGACCGCCATCGCAGAGGCGTTCATGGCCGAGAACCCGGGGGTGGAGATAACCTTCCAGGCGCCGGCGCCGGACTATGACGAAGGGCTCGTCTCGGTCATCCGGCAGGACCTGGCCGGCGAGGCGCCGGACGTGTTCATGGTGGGCTCGCACCTCCTGCGCAACCTCGTGGCGCGCGGGATGGTCGAGCCGCTGGACGACGCTGATGGCGGGGCGGGACATGGCCGCGCTGGGCTACACGCCCGAGATCCTGGCGCTCGACGCAGGTGGACGGTGTGCAATACGCCCTGCCCTGGACCAGCTCGACCCCTGTCATGTTCTACAACCGCGAGCTGGTGGCGCAGGCGGGGGGCGACCCGGACGACATGCCCACCACATGGGACGGCGTGATCGAGCTCGCCGCCGCCATCGACGCGCTGGGGCCGGAGGTCTCGGGGATGTACTACACGCTGGGCGACGACGACTGGATGACGCAGAACCTCCTGGCGAACGCGGGCCTGTCGCCCATGGGCGCGGACGGCGCGACCATCGCCTTCGACACGGACGCGGGCCGCGAGGTGCTGGCGACCTACCGGCGCTTCTTCGACGAGGGCGGCCAGCAGCCGATCGAGGACACCGCCGCGCGCCAGCAGATGTATGCCGGCCAGCTCGGCCTCTACTTCAACTCGACGGCCGCGGTGCGCTCCTTCACCCGCGAGATCGGCGGGCGCTTCGACTGGGGCACCGCGGTCATGCCCACGATGGAGGAGGGCGGCGGCGTCGCCTCGGGCGGGATGGCGGCCGTGATCCTGACCGACGATCCGGCCGAGCGGGAGGCGGCGTTCGCCTACCTCCTCTTCGGCACGGGCGCGCAATCCCAGGCGATGGTGGTGCAGAACACCGGCTACATGCCGGTCAACGCGGGCTCGATGGACGTGCTGGAGGGGTTCTACGCGGAGAACCCCAGCTTCCGCACCAGCGCGACGCAGGCGGACCGGTCCTTCCCGTGGTTCGCCTGGCCGGGGCAGAACGGCGTGCGGATCAGCCAGGTCGTGCTCGACGAGATGACGGCGCTGGCCAACGGGGCGGCGAGCGTGGACGAGACGGCGCGGAGCCTGACGGCCGAGATCGAGCCGCTGCTGGACTGACCCTCGCCTTGCGGTCGGGCGGCGGTCAGACGATGCCGCCGCCCAATCCGCTGCCGACCGGGCGGCGCTCGGCCGCGGCGGCGCGGTCGCCCGAGGCGCGTCAGACGGCGACCGGATCGATCGCGCCGCCCGCGTCCCGGCGGATGGCGGCCAGGATCGGCTCCACGTCCGTGCGGCAGGCGGCGCGCAGGATCGCGCCCGCGGCGATGGCGTCGTTCGCCGTCTGCGCGTCGGCCAGGGCGGCGCGGTCCACCAGGAGGGCCTGCGCATGGGCCGCCCGGACGGCCGAGGCCGAGACGATCGGGCTCTCGATGGGGTCGGTGACGTTGTGGGACTGGTCGAGCATGTGGGCCAGGCGCGCGCCGCCCCGCGCCGCCGAGCGGACCTCGTGCATGACGAGGAACAGGCGGTAGGGGTCGACCGTGCCGGCGTCGAGGTCGTCGTCCCCGTACTTGGAATCGTCGTCGTGGAAGCCCCCCGGCTCGCCGAAGCGGGCGAGGCGGGCGACGATCATCCCCACGTTCACGCTCGGCGCGTGTCGGCCGAGGTCGACGAGGCAGGACGCCCTGGGGCCCAGCTCGGACGCGATCGCGCAGCTGGTGCCCCAGTCCCGCACGACGGTGGAGTAGAACGCCGGCTCGGAGATCTCGTGCGCCACGAACAGGCGCCAATCCTCGGGCAGGGCGGCGTAGATCTCGCGCGCGCTCGCGAGGGAGCGGTCGAGCTGGACGGTCATGTCCTGCTGGCCGGGGAAGTCGGTGCCGTCCCCGACCCTGACGGTCGGCGCGACCGAGCCGATGGCGCCGCCGAGCTCGATGCACCCGATGTCGTGCGCGACCGCCTGCGCGCGGACGCGGGCGTCGGCCTGGCTCGGGGAGCCGAACCTGTCGCTGAGCTGGCCCGGCGCATCCTGGAACGTTTGGCGTTGACCGCGTCGAAGGTGAGGCCGTGCTCCTCGGCCTTGGCGACGAGGTCGGCGGGATCGGCGCGGTCCCAGGGGAAGTGGAGCGAGACGGAGGGCGTGGCGCGGCCCAGCGCCTGCACCGCGCCGCAATCGTCGAGCGCGTCCATGATGCCCGCCGGCTCGCCCGGGCCGGGGAAGCGGGCGAAGCGCGTGCCCCCCGTGCCGGTGCCCCAGGAGGCGATGGCGACGCCGAAGGCGGCGGTGCCGCGCAGGACGTCCGCGATGGCGATGCCGCGCCGGTCCAGCGCCTCGCCCAGCCGGTCCAGGTCGCGGGCGAGGTCCGGGGCGCGCTCGGCGCTGGTGGCCTCGATGGCGCCGTGCAGCGCTCTCATCGGGTGAACGCCTCCTTGCCGACGTCGACGTTCAGGATGCTGCCCGTCGACTTCGAGGACAGGTCCGAGGCGAGGAAAGACGCCGCCTCCGCCACGTCCTCGGGCAGGACCTCCCGGCCCAGCAGGCTGCGCGCGCGGTCGTGCTCGGCCAGTCCGTCCGCGTCCCTGCCGTAGGCGTCGGCGCGCTCGCGGAGCCAGTCGCCCCGCCAGATGCGGCTGCCCTCGAGGACCGCGTCGGGGTTGACGGTGTTCACGCGGATGCCGTGCGGCGCGCCCTCGAGCGCGAGGCACCGCGCGAGGTGGATCTCGGACGCCTCGGCGGCGCAGTAGGCGGAGGCGCCCGGGCTGGCCGCGAGCCCGTTCTTGGAGGCGACGAAGACGACCGCGCCGCCGATCCCCTGCGCCAGCATCAGTCGGAACGCCTCGCGCGCCGCCAGGAAGTGGCCGGTGGAGAGGATGGCCATGTTGCGGTCCCAGAGCGCGAGCGTCGTGTCCTGGACCGGGGCGGAGGAGGCGATGCCGGCATTGCTGACCAGGATGTCGAGCCCGCCGAAGGCCGCGGCGCAGGCGGCGAAGGCCCGCGCGACGGCGCCCTCGTCCGTGACGTCCATGCGCACGGCGCGCACCGGATCGGCGCCGTGGGGGTCCGCCAGGCGGGCCGCGGCCGCGTCCAGCGCGCCCGCGTCGACGTCGGCGCGCAGGACGCAGGCGCCCTCGGCGAGGTAGCGCGCGGCGGTGGCCGAGCCGATGCCGCCGGCGCCGCCGGTGACGAGGGCGATGCGCCCGGCCATCGACCTGGGCCTCGGCATGCGCAGGAGCTTCGCCTCCTCCAGCGCCCAGTGCGCGATGTCGAACGCCTCCCGCTCGGGCAGGCCGCGATACGCGGACACCGCCGCCGCGCCGCGCATGACGTCGATCGCGTTGACGTAGAAGGCGGCCGCGATGCGGGCGGTCGCCCTGCCGGCGGCGAAGGTGGCCATGCCGATGCCGGGCAGGAGGAACACGGCCGGGTCGGCGTCGCGCATGGGCGGCGAGCCCGGTCGGCGGCAGCGCTCGTGATAGGCGGCGTCGTCGCCCCGGTAGGCCTCGACCTGCGCCGGCAGGGCCGTCAGCACCGCGTCCAGATCCGGCGCGCCGGCCCCGGTGTCGACCACCAGGGGCCTGATCTTGGGGCGCGGGAAGTGGTCCGGGCAGGAGGTGCCCAGCGCCGCGAGGCGGGGCATGTCCGCCGCGCAGACGAACGCGAGCACCGGGCCCGACTCCTCGAAATGGCCGACCATGCGCCGCCCGCCGGAGACGCGCCCCCGGATCGCCGGCATCAGCCGGGAGGCGGCCGCGCGCCGGTCCTCGGGGGGCAGGGCCTCGCGCGCCGGCCGCCGAAGGGGGCATCCGGCGCGCGGTCCGCGAGCCAGGCCGCCGCCCGGTCGACGACGCTCAGCGTCAGCTCTTAGCACCCGCGCGCGCCCTCGGCCCAGGTGAAGGGGCCGTGCGAGCCCAGGATGACGCCGCGCGCCTCCGGGTACTCCTCGCAGAAGCGGGCGAGCATCAGGCCCAGCTCGAAGCCCCGCCGGCGCCAGGGGAGCCAGCCGATCTCGCTCCCGAAGACCTGCCGCGCGAGGCCCTCGCCATCGGCGGCGGCGGCGATGGCGACGATCGCGTCGGGGTGCGTGTGGTCGACATGCGCGTGCGGCACGCAGGCGTGCAGCGGGGTGTCGATGCCGGCCGCGCGGGGGTTCAGGGCGAAGGTGCAGTGCGGCAGGTAGCCGACCATCCCGTCCTCGTGCTCGGGGCCGCGGCAGAGGCCGCGCAGCGCCTCCAGCTTGTCCAGGTACAAAGTGGCGAACCCGTCCATGCGGATGGTCCCGACGTCGCCGCCCGAGCCCTCGACCCGGAGGACGCGCGCCGGCGCGCCGGTGAGGGGGCCTGGCGCCTCCACCTTGGCGGAGGTGTTGCCGCCGCCGCAATTGGTGATCCGCCGCAGCCTGATCCCAGGCGGGAGGCGGCGGATGCACGGGAACGACAGGCACCGGATCATCCTCCCCTGCGTGCAGGACCGGGCGATCGCGAGGGTGCAGGTCCTGTGCGAGCTGACCGGCGCGTCCGAGGCGACGATCCGGCGCGACGTGGCCGCGCTGGATGCCGCCGGGCGCCTGCGCCGGGCGCGCGGGGGGGCCGAGGCCCGGGCCACGCCGACGCTCCCGGGCCTCGCGGGGCGGCCGTTCCGCATGAACGAGGGGGCAGCCCACGCGCAGGAGGTCGCGATCGCCCGCGCCGCGGCGGATCTGTGGGTGGACGGCGAGCCGATCATCATCAACGGAGGCACGACCACGTTCGAGATGGCGCACCCCCTCGCCACGCGGCGGCTGCAGATCCTGACCGACAGCTTTCCCATCGCGCAGCACCTGCTGGGCGCCTCGCGCAACACGATCCTGCTGCCCGGCGGCACGATCTACCGCGCGCAGAACATCGTCCCGAGCCCGTTCGCGAGCGACGTGGCCGGCAGCTTCTGGGCCCGGCGCATGTACATGGGCTGCCAGGGGCTTGGGCCGTTGGGGTCGATGGAGGCCGATCCCCTCCTGATCCAGGCGGAGGAGAAGCTGATCGGGCAGGCCGACAGCTCCAGGTTCGCGGGGCGCTCCAGCCTGATCCTGTGCCCTCTGGAGCGGATCCACACCGTCATCACCGACGACGGCGTCCCGGACGCCGCCGCGAGGATGATCGAGGCGGCCGGAATCCGCCTCATCGCCGTGACCCCGAAGCGCCCGGCCGGAAGGGCCGCGGCCTCCGGGGAAGTGACCACAAGAGGGAGAGACGACATGACGATCACGGGACGGACGCTCGGAAGATGGACCTTTGGCGCCGGACTCGCCGCGCTCGCGCTGCTGGCCGGCACCGTCGCGCAGGCGCAGGACCCGGTGCGCATCGCGCTCGTGGTCAAGGCGCTGGGCATCGGCTTCTTCGAGGCCGCCAACGAGGCCGCCCAGGAGGCGGCCGCGGAGTTCGGCGACGTGGAGGTCATCCACACCGGGCCGACCGACGCCACCGCCGAGGGCCAGATCGAGGTCATCAACGCCCTGATCGCCCGGCAGGTCGACGCGATCGCGGTCAGCGCCAACCACACCGACGCCCTGGTGCCCACGCTCGAGCGCGCGATGCAGCGGGGGATCACGGTGATCTCCTGGCATTCCGGGGTCGCGCCCGAGGGGCGGCAGATGCACCTCGACCCGTCCTCGAGCGCCCCGATCGGAACATGATCGTCAAGCTGGCGGCCGACGAGCTGCCCGATGGCGGGCAGGTCGCGGTCCTGTCGGCGACGACCGCCTCCACCAGGCAGAACGTCCGGATCGAGGAGATGAACGCCGCGCTGGGCGACGATCCGGGGATCGAGGTGGTCGCCACGGTCTGCGGCGACGACCTGGCCGACAAGTCCTACCGCGAGGCGACCGGCCCGATGCAGACCGACCCAAGTCTCGACGCGATCATCGCGCCGACGAGCGTGGGCATCGTCGCGGCGGCCCGGGCGGTCGAGGACGCGGGCAAGGTGGGGCAGGTGGACGTCACCGGCCCGGGCCTGCCCTCGGAGATGGCGGGCGCGATCGAGAGCGGGGCGTCCAAGTCCTTCGCGATCCGGAACCCGATCGACCTGGACTACTCGGCGACGATGCGGGCCGACCAGCTGGCGACGGGGGCGGCGCAGGCCGGGCCGGGCGCGGAGGTCCCGATGGGCCGGATGGTCACGCTCACGCCCGACGACGCCTCCGAGGGCGCGATGGCGGACCCGTTCGTCTAAGACGCGTCCAATATCGAGCCGTTCAAGTCGATCTTCTGATCGGGGCGCGGCGCGGGGCCCTCGTCCCGCGCCGCGAGGCCGCGCCATGACCGCACCCATCCTCGCCCTGACCGGCCTCCCGAAGCGCTTCGGCGGCGTCACCGCGCTGGACGGGGTGTCGCTCGAGCTGTTCACCGGCCAGGTGACCGCCCTGATCGGGGAGAACGGCGCGGGCAAGTCCACCATCGTCAAGGTGCTGACGGGCATATACCGGCCCGATGCCGGGGAGATCCGCCTGGGCGGCGCGCCCGTCTCCTTCGCCGGGCCGCAGGACGCCGCGCGCGCCGGGATCGCCGCGATCCACCAGGAGACGGTGCGCTTCGACGCGCTCATGGTGGCGGAGAACGTCCATCTCGGCCACGCGCCGCGCACGCGCCGCGGCCCGATCGAGGGGCGGCGATGCGGCGGGACGCGGGCGCCCTCCTGGAGCGGATCGGCGCGCGGATCGACCCGGCCGCGCGGCTCGCGGACCCGGGCATCGCCTCGCGGCATCTGGTGGCGGTGGCGCGGGCGCCGTCCATCGAGGCGCGCATCGTGGTGATGGACGAGCCGACCGTCGCCCTGTCGGCCGCCGAGGTCGAGGAGATCTACGCCCTGGTCGAGCGGCCGAAGGCCGAGGGGCGCGCGATCCTGTTCATCAGCCACGAGTTCGACGAGGTGTTCCGGATCGCCGACCGCTACGCCGTCGTTCCGCGACGGGGCGATGGTCGGCGCCGGCATGATGGCGGAGGTCGACCAGGACGCCCTCGTGCGGATGATGGTCGGGCGGCCGGTGGATCGGCGCTTCCCGCCCCGCGCGCCGTCCGTCGGGGCGGAGGTCCTGCGGGTGGAGGGCTACCGCCATCCGACCGCGTTCGAGGACGTCTCCTTCGCCCTCCACGCGGGGGAGATCCTGGGCTTCCACGGCCTCGTCGGGGCCGGGCGGTCCGAGGTGATGCAGGCGCTGTTCGGGGCGACGCGCCCCTCGCGCGGGACGCTGCGCTGGACGGGGCGGCGCGGCGCGTGCGCGCGCCAACCGGCGCCATCGCCGCCGGGATCGTCTCCGTGCCCGGGGACCGGGGCCGGCGGGGCGCGGTGATCGGGCGGCCGATCTACCAGAACGTGTCGCTGACCTCGCCGGGGCGGCTCTCGGCGCGCGGCTTCACCCGGCTGGCGGAGGGGTTCGCGCTGGCGCGGGCGCACACCGCGCGGCTGGACCTGCGCGCCGCCGCGCTCGACCAGGACATCGGCGAGCCGTCGGGCGGCAACCGGCAGAAGGTGGTGATCGCCAAGTGGCTGGCGACCGCGCCGCGGGTGATCGTCCCGGACGAGCCGACCAAGGGGATCGACAGCGGCTCCAAGGCCGCCGTCCACGCGTTCACCGCCGAGCTGGCCGCGCAGGGCCTGGCGGTGATCCTGGTGTCCTCCGAGATACCCGAGGTGCTGGGCATGTCCGACCGGGTGATCGTCATGCGCGAGGGGCGCATCGCGGCCGAGCTCGCGGGGGAGGCGATGACGCCCGAGAACCTGGTGCGCCATGCCGCCGGCGCCGGGGCGGCGGCGTCAGGGCGCTGCGCGCGCGCGAGGCGATCCTGGTCGCGGCGATCCTGGCCCTGCTGGCGGCCGCGGCCTGGCGGCTCCCGGGCTTCGCCGCGCCCGGCAACCTGGCGCGGGTCCTGAACGACACCGCGCCCCTGATCATCCTGGCGGCGGGTCAGACTGTGGTGATCCTCACGCGGCGCATCGACCTGTCGGTCGCCGCGAACGTGGCGCTGACGGGGATGATCGCGGCGATGACGAACGCGGCCTTCCCCGGCCTGCCGGTGCCCGCGATCGTGGCGATGTGCGCCGGGATCGGCGCGGCGCTGGGCGCGATCGACGGGCTGCTGGTCCGGCGCCTGGCGATCCCGCCGATCGTGGTGACGCGCGGAACCCTGACCATCTATCGCGGGACGGTGTTCGTCATCTCGGGCGGGACCTGGGTCAACGCGCACGAGATGTCGCCCGCCTTCACCGGGCTGCCACCGCCGGAGGTGCTGGGCCTGCCGCTCTTGGCGTGAACGGCGCTCGCGGTCGCGGCCGGGACCGCGCTCCTGGCCGCGCGCACGCCGCTGGGCCAGGCATTCTAGGCGGCGGGCGCAATCCCTCGGCGGCGGTCCATGCCGGGATCGACGTGGGCCGCACGCGATGCGCGGCCTTCGTGATTTCGGGCGCGCTGGCGGGGATCACGGGCTATCTCTGGGTGGCGCGCGACGCGGTCGCCTATGTCGGCATCGCCGGCGGGTTCGAGCTCGAATTCGTGGCCGCCTGCGTGATCGGTGGGATCTCCATCGCGGGGGGGATCGGCACGGTGGCGGGCGCGGTGCTGGCCGCGCTGTTCCTGGGGGTCGTGAAGAACGCGCTCCCGGTGGTGGGCGTCTCGCCGTTCTGGCAGCTCGCGATCTCGGGCGCGGCGATCCTGGTCGCGGCGATCGCCAACGGCCGCGAGCCGCGCCGCGCGCGTCGGGCGATGGGAGGTCCTCCTGCTGGCGGTGGCGGCGGCGGTCTTCGTCTTCGACGCGATGGCCTCGCCCGACGTCCTGTCGCTGTGGAACCACTCGGACGCGACGTTCAACTTCAACGAGAAGGCGACGATCGCCTTCGCCATGGCCTTCCTGATCATCGCCGGGGCGATCGACCTCTCGGTCGCCTCCACGCTCGCGCTGGCCTCGACCGCGATGGGCGCGGCGGCGCAGGCGGCGGCGGGCGTGCCGGTGCTGGTGCTGGTCGGACTCGGCACGGGGGCGCTGTGCGGGGCGGTGAACGGCGGGCTCGTGACGGGGCTGGGCCTGCCCTCCATCGTGGTGACGATCGGCACGCTCCGCCCGTTCCGCGGGCTCAGCTACATCGTGCTCGGGGACGGGGCCCACGACGACGACCCGCCCGGCTTCGCCTGGTTCGGGCAGGGCTGCGTGTGGGGCGCGCTCACGGTGGAGGTGGTGATCTTCGCCGCGGCCGGCCTCCTCCTCGGCGTGCTCCTGCACCTCACCAGCTTCGGGCGCGCCGTCTACGCCATCGGCGACGACCGCGTGGGCGCGGCGTTCTCGGGCATCCGGACGGGGCGGTTCACGTTCGTGCTGTTCCTCCTGGCGGGCCTCGCCTCCGGGCTTGCGGCGACCTGGCTGACCTCGCGGCTGGGGAGCACGCGGCCCTCCATCGCCACGGGATGGGACCTGGAGGTGGTGACGATGGTGGTCCTGGGCGGGGTCGACATCCCCGGCGGGTCGGGCACGGTGCCGGGGGTGGCCATCGCGGCGGTGCTGCTGGGGCTCGTGACCTTCGGGCTGGGCCTCCTGAACGTGCCGGGGATCGTGCTGTCGGTGGTGGTCGGCCTCCTGCTCATCGGGGTGATCGCGCTGCCGCGGCTCTGGGCGATGCGGCGGCGCGAGGCGCGCCCGCGGATCGTGCAGGCCGGGCGCCTGCGCCGCCCCGCGGCATGGCGGCCCCTTGGCCCTCGGCGCGAATGCCGCCAATCTGCCGCGCGACGCGAACCTGCCCCGACGGAGGGACGACATGACCGAGATGACCAAGACCCGCAGGACGATGATCGACCGGATGGCCGCCGCCGCGCGCGCCGGACGGATGGACCGGCGCGAGTTCATCGCCTCGGCCTCCGTGCTGGGCGCCACCGCCGCGGCCGCCTACGGGATGCTGGGCCTCGCCGCGCCCGCCCGCGCGCAGGGCGCCGGCATGGCCCCGGCCGAGGGCGCCGTCGACGGCGGCACGCTCCGGGTGGGGCAGAAGATCCTGGCGATCAACGACCCGATCCTCTTCGACTGGCCGGAGAAGGCCAACATCGCGCGGCAGTTCTGCGAGAGCCTGGTGCGCTGGGAGACGGATTTCTCCTTCTCGGGCCTGCTGCTGGAGGGATGGGAGGTCAGCGACGACGCGACCGTCTACACCCTTCGGCTGCGCCCCGGCGTCCTGTGGAACAACGGCGACGCGTTCACCGCCGAGGACGTGGCCTACAACATCCGCCGCTGGTGCGACCGCTCGGTCGAGGGCAACTCCATGGCCGCGCGCATGGGCTCCCTGGTCGATGCGGACACCGGCGCGTTGGTCGACGGCGCGATGGAGGTCGTGGACGACATGACCGTGCGCCTGACGCTGCCGACGGCGGACATCACCCTGATCGCCGGGATGTCGGACTATCCCGCCCTGATCGTCCATCCCAGCTTCGAGGAGACCGGCAGCGACCTGGCCGAGAACCCGATCGGCACCGGGGCGTTCGAGCTGGAGTCGATCTCCATCGGCGAGAGCGCGCGCGTCGTGCGCCGCGAGGAGGGCTGGTGGGGCGGGCGCGCCCATCTGGACGCGGTCGAGTTCATCGACATCGGCACCGACCAGTCCACGCAGGTGGCCCTGTTCGACGCCGGCGAGATCGACGTGAACGACGAGAGCACCGGCGAGTTCGTGGAGCTGCTGGACGGGCTCGGCCTCACGCGGGTGGAGGCCGTGACGGGCGCCACCATGGTCGCCCGGATGAACGTGAACGAGCCGCCCTTCGACGTCCCCGAGGTGCGGCGCGCCCTGCAGATGATGGTCGACAACGCGGTCTTGCTGGAGCTCGGGATCTCGGGCCTGGGGCAGGTCGCCGAGAACCACCACGTCGGGCCGATGCACCCCGACTACGCCGATATCGGGCCGGCCGCCTACGACCCCGAGGCGGGCATGCAGATGCTGCGCGACGCCGGCCACGGCGAGACGCCCATCGAGCTGATCTCGATCGACGACGACTATCTCAAGATCACCTCGGACGCCGTCGGCGCGCAGTTGCGCGACGCGGGCGTCGACATCTCCCGCCAGCTGATGCCGGGGGCGACCTTCTGGAACGACTGGACCAAGTATCCGTTCAGCTCGACCTCCTGGGGGATGCGCCCGCTGGGCGTGCAGAACTACGCCCTCGCCTATGTCAGCGGCGCGGCCTGGAACGAGAGCGCGCATTCGAACCCCGAGTTCGACGCCGGCGTCGAGCGGGCGCTGGGGATCTTCGACCCGGATGCCCGGAGCGAGGTCATGGCCGAACTCGAGGCGATGCTCCGCGACAGCGGCGTGATCATCCAGCCCTACTGGCTGAACTACTACGCCCACCACACCGCGGAGGTGATCGGCTACGTCAAGCACCAGACCCGCGAGATGCACCTCGAGCGCGTCTGGCTGGACGCCTAGGCGCCCACGATGCGGGCGCCCCCCTCCCGGGGGCGCCCGGCCGCGCGCGGATCGCCTTGAACCTCCGAGGCATCGGGCGCAGGGTGACGCGGGGTCCGGGACTGCGTCCGCATCGGGACGAACCCGGACACCTCACATAGCGTCATCCTGAATGGAGGGACCATGGAGCTGGGCCGGCACCGCCGTGCGCGCGCGCATGAGGCACGTCACGAGATCGAATGGCCGACGATCGGCCTTCTGATCAGCGTCCACGGGAGCTGGGCGGCCATCCTGATGACCGCCGGCACGCTCACGCCCCTGGTCGCGGCGGCGCTGCTCGTGCCGGTGATGGTGCTGCACTCCTCCCTCCAGCACGAGGTCATGCACGGCCACCCGTTCCGCTCGCGCGCGGCGAGCGAGGCCTGCGTCTCGCTCCCCATCGGCCTCCTGGTGCCCTACCGGCGCTTCCGGGCGCAGCACCTGGCGCACCATTTCGACCCCAGCCTGACCGATCCCTACGACGACCCGGAGACGAACTACCTCGATCCCGCGCTCTGGGCGCGGATGGGGCCTGCGGCGCGGGCGCTCTACCGGGCGAACAACACGCTGGCGGGGCGGATGGCGCTGGGGCCGGCGATCTCGCTCTGGGCGTTCTGGCGCGGGGAGGCCCGGGGCCTCGCGCGGGGCGAGCCGGAAATCCTGCGCGCCCACGCGCTGCACCTCGCGGGCGCCGGGGTCGTGGCGATGGCGGTCTGGGCCTCGGCGCTGCCGTGGTGGGCCTACGCGCTCGCCTGCTACGGGTGCATGATGGTCCTGAAGATCCGCACCTTCGCCGAACACCGGGCGCATGATGCCGCGCGCGCCCGCACGGTGGTGATCGAGGATCGCGGGCCGTTGGCGCTCCTGTTCCTCAACAACAACTTCCACGCGCTGCACCATTCCCGGCCGGGCCTCGCCTGGTACCGCCTGCCGGGGGCGTACTTCGCGACCAAGGCGGCCGTGCTGCGGCGCAACGGGGGCTATGTCTACCGCTCCTACGCGCAGGTGATCGGCGCGCATTTCCTGCGGGCCAAGGACCCGGTGGCCCATCCGCTATGGCCGGCCCCGGCCGTGGCGGCGGTCCCGGCGGCGCCCGCTCCCGTCCCGGCCTTCTCGGGCGGCGCGGCCGGGGCATGAGCGCGCCCGAGGCGGCGGCGCCCCTCGCGGCGCTGCCGATGAACGACTGGCCCGAGGTGCGCCCCCATTGGGACGCGCTCTGGTCGGCGATCGCCGCGCGCCTGCGCGAGGCCGGGGTGCCCGCGCCCGAGGCGCTCACCCGCGACCTGGGCCTGATGGAGGGCTGGCTCTCGCCGGCCCTCGTCCTGGGGCAGACCTGCGGGCTGCCCTATGTCCGCCACCTGCGCGGGCGGGTGACGCTCCTGGGCACGCCGGACTTCGCGGTGCCCGGCTGCCCGCCGGGCTGGTACGACAGCGCCGTCGTCGTGCGGGCGGACGACCCGAGGGAGGGCGCGCGGGCCTTCGCCGGCGCCACGCTCGCGGTGAACGGCGCGGACAGCCAGTCGGGCGCGCAGGCGATGATGCACCATGTCCGCGACCTGCCGGCGCCGCATTTCGGCCGGGTGGTGACGACCGGCGCCCACGAGGCCAGCGCCCGTGCCGTGGCCGAGGGGCGGGCCGACATCGCCGCCATCGACCACACCACATGGCGCCTGATCGCGGCCTACCGCCCCTTCGCGTCGGGCCTGCGCGTGATGGAGACGACCGCCCCGACGCTCGGCCTGCCCTTCGTCGCGGCGGCGGGCGCGGCCCATGCGGACGCGGTCGCGGCCGGCGTCGCCGACGCGCCCGCACCGGCGCGCGAGGCGCTGGGCCTGGCGGGCTTCGTGCGCACCGACCCGGGGGATTACGACCTGATCGCCGCGCGGGACGCGGCGGCGCGCGCGGTCTCGTCCGCCCACGGCCTCTGACGCGTCAGAGCGCGCCCAGGCCGCGGAGGGTGGCGGCGAGGGCCCCGTCGACCTCCACGCCCTTCTCCTCGGCCCGCCGGCGCGCCGCGTGGCGCCGCGCGCCGGGCGCCCGCACGCCGGGCTCGGCCGTCATCTCGCGCAGCAGGCCCGCGATCCGCGGCCCCAGCCCCGCGTCGGGCCGGATCGCGAGGAACGTCTGACCCAGCCCCGGCGGGCCGCCCGCATCGTCGCCCAGGGAGGACGCCTCGTGCGACCAGTTCGCCCCGGCGAGCCCGGCCGACAGCACCTCCACCATGAGCGCCAGGGCCGCGCCCTTGTGCCCGCCCGCGGGCGCGATGGTACCGGCCATCCCGGCCTCCGGGTCCGTCGTCGGGCGGCCCTGGGCGTCCAGCGCCCAGCCCTCGGGCAAGGGACGCCCCTCGGCCGCGGCGCTCGCGAGGCTGACGAAGGCGGTGGCGGAGGACGAGCTGTCGATCACCAGCGGATCGCCCTGCGCCGGGGCGCCGAAGGCCCAGGGGTTCGTGCCGAAGAACGGCCGCGCCCCGCCCCAAGCCGCCATCGTCGCGGAGGCGTTCGTGGCCGCGAGCGCCACCAGCCCCGCGCGCGCCAGCCGGTCGGCGAACCAGCCCAGCACGCCGCAGGCATAGGCGCCCCGCACCGTCAGCAGGGCGACGCCCTGCGACAGCGCCGCCTCGATCAGGGCGCCCTCCCCTGCCATGTAGGCCGGGTGCGCGAAGCCGCCGCGCGCGTCCACGGCGAGGCGGCCGGGCAGGGGGCGGTCCACCACGGGCACGGCGTCGCGGGCGATCTTCCCCACCCGCAGGTGGCCGCAATAATAGGGCAGGTAGCCCAGCCCGATGCCGCGCGCGCCCTCGGCCTCCGCGTCCCGGATCGAGAGCGCCACCGGCCCGGCCTGTGCCGCGCTCGCCCCGGCCGCGACCAGGGCGGCGCGCGCCGCCGCCTCCACCTCGTCCAGGGTCATCTCCATCCCCGCCTCCCCCCCTGCGTCCGCTTGTCCGGCCGCCGCCAGGGTGGCACGCTTCGCCGGCCGCGCGAAGGGAGCAGCGATGAGGATCACGGCCATCCGCGCGACCCCGATCCTCGTGCCGCTCGAGGCGCCGTATCTGTGGTCCTACGGCGCGCTGGACGGGTTCACCAAGACCGTGGTCGAGGTCGTGACCGACAGCGGGCCGACCGGCATCGGGGAGGCGCCCTCCCATGCCTCCGCCGCGATCGTGGAGGCGATGGCCGAGCGGCTGGTCGGGCGCGATCCGTTCGACATCGCGGGCGCCGAGCGCAGCGTCCTGCCCTCCATGCCGCTCGCCCACTCGGTGACGGACACCGCCACGCTCGGCGCCTGGGGCGGGATCGAGGTCGCGCTCTGGGACTTCCGGGGGCGCGCCTGGGGGCAGCCGGTCGCCAACCTGCTGGGCGGCATCCACCGCACGCGCATCCCGTTCACCGACTATTTCAGCTACCGCCTGCCCGAAGGGGACCGCGGCGGCGAGCGCACGGTGGAGGCGGTGGTCGAGTACTGCCTGGGCCTGCGCGCCGCGCACGGCACCAGCTACTTCGAGGGCAAGGTGAGCGAGCCCGACCTGGGCGCGAACGTCCGCCTGGTGGAGGCGCTGCGCGACGCGCTCGGCCCGGACGCGATGATCCGGATCGATTCCAACCAGGCGTTCTCCCTGCCCTCGGCGCTGGCGCTGGCGCCGGCCCTCGCGGCCGCTGGCGTGCGCAACTGGGAGGATCCCACCCCCCGCTGGCGCGACATGCGGCGCCTGCGGCAGCACTGCGCGATCCCCTTCTCGGGGCACAATGCCGATGTCGGGAAGGCCGCGGCCTACGGCGTGCCCGACGCCATCGTCAGCGACGTGGCGGGGCTGGGCGGCTTCTCGGCGGCGATGCGCTTCGTCTCCGCCTGCGCGGGCGCCGGCTTGGATTTCTGGTGCTATTCCGGCGACAGCGGGCTCGGCACGGCGGCCTACCTGCACTTGTGCGCCGCGCACCCGCACATCCGCGAGCCGAACCAGTCGCTCCTGCGCCAGCAGCCGCACGACGTGATCGAGGGCGGGCCGTTCGCGCCGAAGGACGACCATCTGGGCCTGCCCGCCGGGCCGGGCCTCGGCGTCACGCTGGACGCGGATCGCCTGGCCCACCTCGCGGCGCTGCTGCGCGAGCGGGGCGTGCCGGACAAGTACCGCGACCCGGACCGGCCCGGCAGGATGCGGCGCATGCCGCTGGCCTGACGCGGACATGACGCAGGCGGGCGCCGGCGCGTCGCGCGCGGTGCTTGAAGCGGCGCGGGCGGCGGCGTCAGATGCCGCGCCGAGCGCCCGGACCGGCCGGACGCCGCCCCGCGCGGAGGACCGACACATGACGCATCCCATGCTGACCCAAGGCATGATCGACGACTTCCGCCGCGACGGCGCGGTCCTGATCCCCGGCCTCTTCGCCGATCACGTGGAGGCGATCCGCGCCGGCATCGACCGCAACATGGCCGAGCCCGGGCCGCACGCGGCCGAGAACACGCGTGGCGAGGACGGCGGGCGCTTCTTCGACGACTACTGCAACTGGCAGCGCATCCCGGAGTTCGAGGCGGCCGCCAAGGCCTCGCCGGCCGCCGCGGTGGCCGCCGCGCTGATGGGCTCCGAGCGGGTGCAGCTCTTCCACGACCATGTGCTGGTCAAGGAGCCCGGCACCTCCAAGCCCACGCCCTGGCACCAGGATTCGCCCTACTACTTCGTGAGCGGCGATCAGACGGTCAGCTTCTGGTCCCCGATGGACCCGGTGCGCGAGGCCTCGCTGCGCTGCGTCGCGGGCTCGCATCTCTGGGAGAAGCCGGTCCTGCCGACGCGCTGGCTGGCCGAGGACGACTTCTACCCCTCCACCGAGGACTACCGCCCCGTGCCCGACCCCGACGCCGAGGGCATGGAGATCCTCGAATGGCAGATGGCGCCCGGCGACGCGGTGGCGTTCCACTACCGCACCCTGCACGGCGCGCGGGGCAATCAGGCCGGCACGCGGCGGCGGGCCTTCTCCCTGCGGCTGGTCGGGGACGACGCGCGCTACGTGGAGCGGCCGGGGCCGACCTCGCCGCCCTTCGCGGGCCACGGGATGACGCCGGGCGAGCGGCTGCGCGAGGACTGGTTCCCGGTGATCCACGCGGGCGCGCCCGCCGCGGCCTGACCCGGCCGGGCGGCGGGCTACCTCCATCGCCCTGACGGCGGGGGAGGTGGCATGGTGGACGAGACGGGACCGCGGGCGATGCCGGTGCCCTCGGGGCGGCTGGCGCGGCTCGCGCGGCTGGGCGCGCTCGGCGCCGGCGTGGCCGGGGGCGCGGCGGCGCGGGGCCTGGCCGAGCTCGGCCGGGGCCGCCGGCCCGGGGTGCGCGACCTGCTGATCACGCCCGCGAACGCGCGGCGCGTCGCCGCCGAGCTCGCGCGGATGCGCGGCGCCGCGATGAAGCTGGGGCAGCTCGTCTCGATGGACGCGGGCGACATGCTGCCGCCCGAGCTGGCCGAGATCATGGCGCAGCTCCGCGAGGGCGCGCACGTCATGCCGCCCGCGCAGCTCGGCCAGGTGCTGAACGCGGAATGGCCCGCCGGCTGGCGCGGGCGCTTCGAGCGGTTCGACGTGCGGCCCGTCGCCTCGGCCTCCATCGGGCAGGTGCACCGCGCGCGCCTGA
The DNA here is from genome assembly GCA_963832275.1 of uncultured Alphaproteobacteria bacterium. Lineage (GTDB taxonomy): Bacteria > Pseudomonadota > Alphaproteobacteria > Rhodobacterales > Rhodobacteraceae > Hasllibacter. The sequence continues at coordinate 811,935 of CAWHTQ010000019.1, read as the reverse complement.
GGGACGGGCGCGAGCTGGCGATCAAGGTGCAGTATCCGGGCGTGGCGCGCAGCATCGACGCGGACGTCGCCAATGTGGGCGCACTGATGCGGATGTCCGGCCTGCTGCCCGCCGGGTTCGAGCTCGCGCCCTATCTGGAGGCCGCCCGCGCGCAGCTCCACGAGGAGACCGACTACCGCGCCGAGGCCGCGCACATGGCGCGCTTCGCGGCGCTCCTGGCCGGGGACGACCGGTTCGTCCTGCCCGCGCCGCAGCCGGACTGGAGCACGGGGCAGGTCCTCGCGATGACCTGGGTGGAGGGGCGTCCGATCGAGGAGGCGGCCGCCGCGCCGCAGGCGGCGCGCGACCGGATCGCGCGGGATCTCGTGGACCTCGTGCTGGCCGAGCTCTTCGACATGGGCTGGATGCAGACCGATCCGAACTTCGCCAACTACCGCTGGCAACCCGGGACCGGGCGCATCGCGCTGCTGGACTTCGGGGCGGTGCGCCGGATCGACGCCGCCGCCTCGGACGGGTTCCGCCGCCTGCTGGCCGCCGGGCTGTCGGGCGAGGGCGGCGCGACCTGGGACGCGGCGCGCGCGCTCGGCCTCCTGCCGCCGGACATGGCGCCCGCGCACGCCGCGCGGGTGGCGCGGATCATGGAGGCCGCGTTCGCGGCCCTGCGCGAGGACCCGTTCGACTTCGCCGCCAGCGACCTTCCCGAGCGGATGCGGGACGAGGGCATCCTGCTGGCCGAGGCCGGGTTCGTGCCGCCCCCGCCCCCGATCGAGGCGCTCTACGTGCAGCGCAAGCTGGCGGGCACGTTCCTCCTTGGCGCGCGGCTCCGCGCGCGGGTCCGCGTGGGCGCAGGCGGCGGCGCCCTACCTGGCCCCTAGCGGCGCAGGGTCAGCACCGCCCGCCTGAGCGGTGCGGTCAGGCGCCAGGACGTGCTGCCCAGGAGGGCGTCGCGCTCGGCGGCGACCTCGCGCAGCGCCGCCTCGGCGGCGTCGGCGCGCGCATCGGCCGCCTCGGCGGCGAGGCGCGCCGCCTCCGCCACGGTGGTCAGCACCACGAGCTCGTCGACGCGCCCGGCCTCGGCCGCCGTCCAGTCGGCCAGGCGCGCGAGCCCCGCGCGCAGCGCCGCTCCGGCCGCCGGGTCCGCCAGCGCCGCGGCGAGCCGCTCCAGCGGCGGCGGGGACGGCCCCGCCGGGCACGCGAGCGCCAGTCCGCCGCCATGCTCCAGGACCGCGGCCGCGGCCGCGGCCGTGCCCGCGTCGGCGGGCGCGCCGAGCCGGACGAGGACCCCACCCGGGGCCAGGAGGGCCGGCCACCCCGCCGGGTCCATCGCGGCGGGATCGCCGACGAGCAGGTCCAGCGCGCCGGCCTCCAGCCGGAGCCACGCGACCTCGGGCGCCGCGTCCCGCAGGGCCCGCTCCCCGGCGCCGACCGCGAGCGCCGCCCGGCGCGGCCGGAGCTCCCCGACGAGCCAGCGCAGGAGCGGCAGGTGCGCCGCCACGCCGCGCGCCGCGGCAGCCGGCGGGGCCGGCGCGGCCGCCAGGACCTCCGCGAGGATCGCCGGGCCGTCCTCGACCGCGCTGTCCCGCGGCGCTGCGTCGGCGGTGGTCATCGATCCCGTCTCCCAATCCGCGCGGTGCGACCGGGTCCGACCCGGTGTGACGCGGTGCGAGCCGGTGTGACCGGGCCGATGCCGGCGCGCCACCGGCGGCGTAGCACCGGCTGCCGGAGGGACCAACCCGCCGAGCGGTTGCGCGGCGCCGGCGGTGTGGCTACGCCCCGCGCCGGGGCCGGGCAGCTCGGTGGAGGGGCGGTTGGACGCTGAATCGGGCGGGACGGCCTTGGACGGGACGGCCGAGGACGGCGCGTTCGACGTCGCGCTGGACCTCCTGCGCCGCTCCGGGGAGGTCCATCGGCGCTGGTATCTCGAACGCTATCCCGACGTCGCGCGCCTGCGGATGGATCCGGCCGAGCACTACCTTCGCTACGGCGCGCGCATGGGGCGCGCTCCGAACCGGCGTGTCGGCATGCCGGGCCGAGCGGACGCCGAGGAGCCGCTCTTGCGGCGTCTGCTCCGGCAGGGCGCGTCGGCGGGGTCCCGCAGTTTCACCGAGGAGGCGCGCGTCGACGAGGCGATCGAGACGCTCCACGCGCTCGGCTATGTCGACTGGTCCCTGGACGCGCTGCGGGAGGTCGCGGAGGGGGGCGCCTCCCCGGGGGCGCGGGCGGTCGCGGCGCGCGAGCTGGCACGCTGGCATCTGCTGCGGGCGCGTCCGGCCGATCCGGCCCGCGCGATCCGTTGGCTGGACCGCGCCATCCGGGACACCGAGGCACCCGGGGAGCGCGCCAAGCTGGTCGGCATCCAACTCGTCTGCGACCACGCGCTCGGCGATACGAGCGGCGGCCTCGCGCGCTTCGGGCGGGCGGTCCGCGCCGGCGAGACCCTGCCCGACACCTACCTCGCCCGTGCCAATCTGGAGGACGCGGCCGAGGGTCGCTGCGCCTGGATCAACCGCGCGCTGGCGGGGCACGGCGTGCCGCCGGTGGCGTTGGGGCCGGACGACGGACGCGCGCCCTACGACCGCCTGATCGGCGCCGCGCCCCTGCCGGCGGTGACGGAGGGCCCATTGGTGACGGTGCTGCTGGCGGCCTACGATTCGGCCGCGATGATCGGCACCGCCCTGCGCTCCCTGCGCGCGCAGACCTGGCGCGCGCTGGAGATCGTCGTGATCGACGATTGCAGCCCCGACGGCGGCGCCACCCTGCGCGCGGCCGAGGCGGCGGCGCAGGGCGATCCGCGCGTGCGCACCCTGCGGATGGAGCGCAACGGCGGGGCCTATGTCGCGCGCAACCGCGGGCTCGACCTCGCGAGCGGCACGTTCGTGACCATCCACGACGCCGACGACTGGTCCCACCCCCTCAAGATCGAGACCCAGGCGCGCCACCTCCTGGCCCACCCCGAGGTGATGGGCTGCACCTCCGACCAGGCGCGGGCGAACGATGCGCTGCGATTCACCCGGCCGCGGAGCAACGGGCTGTTCACGATCTTCAACACCTCGTCCTTCATGTTCCGCCGCGCGCCGGTGCGCGAGGCGCTCGGTTACTGGGACAGCGTCCGCTTCGCCGCCGACACCGAGCTGATCCGGCGGATGGAGGCGGTCTTCGGCGCCGCGTCCTACGCCAAGGTCCCGACCGGCCCGCTCTCGTTCCAGCGCGAGGCGCCGCTCTCGGTCACGGGAAACGCCGTCACCGGGCTCAGCGACCGGTTCTTCGGGGTGCGCAAGGAGTACCGCGACGCCCAGGCGCATCATCACCGCAATGCGGCCAGCCTGCGCTACGCGGCCGACCCCGCGCGCCGGCCCTTCGCCGCGCCGCGGATGATGCATCCGGACCGGCCCGGGCCCGGCCCGCGGGAGTTGGACCTCGTGATCGCGGGCGATTTCCGCGTGCCCACGCCGGAGATCGGGGCCCTGATCGCCGAGCTGCCCGCCCTGCGCGCGCGCCATCCCCGGATCGGCCTGGTGGAGCGCTACGAGTTCGACGCGCTCGCCCCGGATGGGCACGCGATCTGCGCCGCATTGCGCGCGCAGGTCGACGGCGCGGGCGTGGAGGTGCTCGTCCACGGCGACACGGTGGTCGCCCGCCACCGCCGCACCGTGGGCGACGTGCCGGACGAGCCGCACCTCGCGCCCGTGATCCTGGACCCCGCGGAGGGGTGAGCCGCCGGGAGTTGCGCCCCGCGGCGCGCGCGTCGCACCCTGGCGCCGGGAGGACACGATGACGGACGTGCGCGAGGAGGAGTGGGCCCAGCCATCCCATGACGGCTACGCGCCGCTGGACGAAGGCTCGGCGCCCGAGCGGTTGGCCGCGCTGCCCGGCGTGGCGGAACGGCTGGGCGGCGGGCCGGCCGACTGGTCGGTGCGGGAGGTCGGGGACGGGAACCTCAACCACGTCTTCATCCTGCGCGGGCCGGAAGGCTCGCTCTGCGCCAAGCAGGCGCTGCCCTATCTGCGGGTGGTGGGCGAGGGCTGGCCCCTGCCGCTGAGCCGCGCGTTCTACGAGGCGGCGGCCCTGGCGCGGCAGGCGCAGGACGCGGGCGCCGTGCCGGACGTGTTCCACGTGGAACCGGCGCAGGCCCTGATCGTGATGGAGGACCTGGCGGCGCACCGCGTCTGGCGCGGCGCCCTGATCGGCGGCGAGCGACACGAGAGCGCGGCGCCCAGGCTGGGCCGGTTCATGGCGGAGACGCTGTTCCGGTCCTCGGACCTGGCGCTGGCGCCGGAGGTCCGAAAGCGCGAGGCCGCGCTGTTCGCGGGGAACGCGGCGCTGTGCCGGATCTCCGAGGATCTCGATCTTCACCGACCCGTATGTCGATCATCCGCTCAACGACTTCACCCCGGGCCTGGAGGACTCGGTGGCCGAGATGCGGGGCGACGCGGCGTGGCGGCTGGCGGTCCAGGAGCTCAAATGGGCGTTCATGACGCGGGCCGAGGCGCTGCTGCACGGGGACCTGCACACCGGGTCGGTGATGGTCTCCCCGGCCGGGCCGGGCGAGGACGTGCGCGTCATCGATCCGGAATTCGCGTTCTACGGGCCGATGGGGTTCGACGTCGGCGCGCTGCTGGCGAACCTGCTGCTGAGCGCCGCCTCGAAGGCGGGCGAGGACCGGGCGTGGTCGCTGGCCCAGGCGGGGCGCGCCTGGGACGCGTTCGCGGCGCGGTTCGCGGAACTCTGGAGCGCCGAGCGGCGCGGCGAGGCGCAGGTGGAGCGCGTGCTGGGGGAGGCGTCGGGGGATGCCCTCGCGGCGACGCTGGCGCGCATCCAGCGCGACGCGATCGGCTTCGCGGGGGCGAAGATGGCGCGGCGGATCGTGGGGCTGGCCGGGGTCGCGGACCTGCTCTCGATGCCGGCGGAGTCGCGGCTGGCACGCGAGCGCCCGGCGCTGCGGCTGGCAGGGCACCTGGTGAAGGAGGCGCATGCCATCGGATCGGTCGCGGCGGCCGTGGACGCCGCGCGGGGCACGCTCGGCGCGTGATCCCCGGTGCATGGCGGGGTAGGCTGGCCCCGGACCCGCACGAAGGAGACGCCCCATGAGAGTCGACGGCACGCCCATGCGCACGATCTGGCCCGTCCCATCGGCGGACGCGCCGGAGGCCGCGCGCATCATCGACCAGACGCGCCTGCCGCACGCGTTCGTCACCGTGGACCTGACCACGCTGGAGGACGCGGCGCGCGCCATCGCGGACATGCTCGTGCGCGGCGCGCCGCTGATCGGGGCGACGGCGGCCTACGGGATGGCGCTGGCGATCCGCGAGGACGCGTCGGATTCGCGGCTGGGCGCGGCCTACGAGACCCTGCTGGCGACGCGGCCGACGGCGGTGAACCTGCGCTGGGCGCTGGACGAGGTGATGGGCGCGCTGCGGCCGCTGCCGGAGGGCGAGCGGCCGGCGGCGGCGTGGCGGCGCGCGGCCGCGATCTGCGACGAGGACGTCGAGATCTGCCGCATGATCGGGGTGCACGGCCGGCCCCTGATCGAGGAGATCGCGGAGCGGAAGCGCGCGGCGGGAAAGGACCCGACGGTCAACGTGCTGACCCATTGCAACGCCGGTTGGCTCGCCACCGTGGACTGGGGCACGGCGACCTCTCCGGTCTACCAGGCGCACGACGCGGGCGTGCCCGTGCACGTCTGGGTGGACGAGACGCGGCCCCGCTCGCAGGGCGCGGCGCTGACCTCTTGGGAATTGCTGAACCACGGCGTGCCGCACCACCTGATCACCGACAATTCCGGCGGGCTCCTGATGATGCGGGGGATGGTGGACCTGGTGATCGTCGGGACCGACCGGACCACGGCGGCGGGCGACGTGTGCAACAAGATCGGCACCTACCTCAAGGCCTTGGCGGCGAAGGACAACGGGGTTCCGTTCTACGTGGCGCTGCCCTCGCCGACGATCGACTTCCGGCTCTCGGACGGGATGGACATCCCGATCGAGGAGCGCTCGGGCGACGAGGTGAAATGGGTGCATGGCAAGGACCCGGACGGACGCGTGACCAAGGTCCTGATCGCGCCGGAGGGCACGCCGGCGGCCAACCACGCCTTCGACGTGACGCCGGCGCGGCTGGTGACGGGCCTCATCACCGAGCGGGGCGTGGTCGCGGCCGAGACGCGCGCGATCGCGGATCTCTTCCCCGACCGCGCGGCCTAGCGACGCCGGCCGTCGCCCCGCGGCGCACGCCGCGGGGCGGTCCGGCCGGGTCCTAGCCGAGGAGCTTCTTGAAGAAGCCCTTCTTCTCCTGCCCCGGGGCGTGCGGCGGGGTGGGGTCCTGGGGGCCCTCGGCCCGCACCACCGCCTCGTCCGTCGGCGCGGGATCGGAGCCGCCGGTGGGACGCTGGTCCGACATCGCCTCGGAAGGCTTCGTGTCCGAGGGCGCGGCCGGCCCTTCCACCTGCTCCTGGAACCGCTCGAAGAATTGATCGGCCATCTTGCGGGCGAAGGCGTCGACCACCCGGCCGCCGAGCTGCGCCAGCTTGCCGCCGACGCGCGCGTCCACCGCGTAGCCGAGCTCGGTGCCGGTCCCGTCGGAGGTGGGGGCCAGGGTCACGTCCGCGCCGCCCTTGGCGAATCCGGCCGGCCCGCCCTTGCCCTCGCCGGACATGCGCAGGCGCTCGGGGCGGACCATGTCGTCCATCGCGACGGCGCCGCGGAACGTGGCCTTCACCGGGCCGACCTTCTGCGTGACGGTCGCCTCGAAGCCCGCCTCGGCGCTGCCGGTCAGCTCGGTGCAGCCCGGAATGCAGGCCTTGAGCACGTCCGGGTCGAGGAGAGCGGTCCAGACCGTCTGGGGGTCGGCGGCGATGGTGCGGGTGCCGGTCAGTTCCATGCGTGTCTCCCGATGGCTTGTCGCGGTCACTGGACCACGAAGCGCGGGCCGCGTCACGAGCCGATGCCGGCCCCCGCACGACCGTCCTGCGGGCGGGGTGCGGCATCGATGTGACGCCGAGCGAAAAACTGCAGCGTATAGTAGAACAATGTCAGAGACTTGTGGGGTTGTCCCCCGCGGTCTTCGGCGCCACGGAGGGTGCATGTCACGACGCGTCCTGCCCCTCCTCCTCGCCGCGCTCGCGGTCGCGCCCGGCCAGGCCTCCGGGTTCGAGGCGGCGGCGACGCTCACCGGCACGGCGCGTGTCGTGGACGGGGACGGCGTGCGCTTCGGCCGGGTCGAGGTGCGCCTGCGCGGGATCGCGGCGCCCGAGGACAATGCGGTCGCGATGGCGCCCGGCGGGCCGGCGGCGACCGCCGCGCTGGGCGCGATGGCGGAGGGACGCCAGGTGACCTGCCGCCTCGACGGGACGACCACGGGGCGGGGCACGGGCAACCGTCCCGTCGCCGCGTGCGCGGTTGGCGGGACGGATCTCGGCGAGGCGATGGTGCGCGCGGGGCTGGCGCGGGACTGCCCGCGCTACTCCGGCGGCCTCTATGCCGAGGCCGAGCGTGCCGCGCGCGCTGCGGGGCGCGACCTGAGCCGGATCTACGCGCTGCCCGGGTACTGCCGGCCCTGACGCGATCACGGTTTCGTATCCCGGCTCAACGCGGGGCGCCGCGGTGGCTAGGGTCACGGCATCAGACCCTGGAGGGAACGCCATGTCCGCTCGAACGCCGAACCGTCGCATCGTCCTCTCCGGCCTGGGCGCCGCCATCGGGCTGGGCGCCACGGGCGGGCTCGCGCCGGCGCGGGCGCAGGGCCTGGCGCCGACGCCGACCATGCGGGGCGGCGCCAACAACTACCGCCCCGGCGCTCCGATCATGGCGCGCATCGGCGGCGGCGGGTTCTGGACCACGGGCACCGTGCGCCGCGCGGGCGATGGCGCGCCTCTGCCGGGCCGGCGCATCCAGGTCTGGGCGCATACCACCGAGGGGCACGAGCGCGACGCGCGCAGCCACGGCGCCACGCTGACCGGGGCGGATGGGACCTTCCGCATCGAGATGCCGCAGATCGTGCCCGCCTTCGGCCAGCCGCATGGCCACCTCGCCTATGACGCGGATGACGACCCCGCGGCGGGGCAGGGCGCGTTCCGCACCGTGTTCCTCCGCCCGGTGATGCCGAGCGCGCGGGACGAGTCCCTCGCGGTGCATTTCGTGCTCGAGCCCGCCTGAGCCCGGATGCGGGCGGCGGCGATCTGGGCCGCGCTGGGCCTGGCGCTCGCGGTGCCGCTCTGGGTGGCGGCGACGAGCCCGCTCCTGGAATGGCGCGGGCCGGTCTACGTGGCGGCGGGGCTGGCGGGGGTCGCCGCCCTGGGCCTGCTCCTGGTGCAGCCGCTGCTGGCGGGCGGCTACCTTCCGGGCTTGGCCGGACGGCGGGGGCGCCGGGTGCATGCGGGCGTCGGCGCGGCGCTGGCCGCCTGCGTGGCGCTCCATGTCGGGGGACTCTGGGTCACGAGCCCGCCCGACGTGGTGGACGCGCTGCTCCTGGCCTCGCCGACGCCGTTCTCGGCTTGGGGGGTGGCGGCGATGTGGGCGGTGGTCGGCGCCGCGACGCTGGCGCTGCTGCGCCGCCCGCTGCGGGTGCCGCCGCGGCTCTGGCGGCCGGCGCATACGGTGCTGGCCGCAGTGGCGGTCCTGGGAACGGCGGTGCACGCGGTCCTGATCGTCGGGACGATGGGGCCGGTTTCGAAGGCGGTGCTCTGCCTCCTGGCGCTCGCGGCGACGGCGAAGGCGGTGGCGGACCTGCGATCCTGGGCGCCGCTGCTGCGGCGGTCGGTCAGGCGCCGGTAGCCTCGCGCACGGCGCGGTCCATGAGCGCGTCGAAGCGGGCGCGCCGTGGGGCGAGGACGGCGGCCAGCGCCGGGTCGGGCGGCACCGTGCGGCCGCCCGCCATCGGCGCGGCGAGGGCGGCGGGTCCCGCCCCGGCGGCGGCGCGGGCGAGGCGCGCGGCGCCGATCACGCCCGCGCCGCTCGCGGCCTCGGGCACGCGCAGCGGGGTGTCCAGGGCGGTCGCCAGCAGGGTCAGCCAGAGCGCCGAGCGCGCGCCGCCGCCGGCGACCGCGATGCGCTCGGCGCGCACGCCGGCCGCGCGCTGCGCGTCCAGGCAGGCGGCCATCTGGAAGGCGACGCCCTCCATCGTCGCGTAGCCCAGGAGCGGCAGGTCCACGCCGGGGTGCAGCCCCTCCATCCGGCCGGTGGCGCGGGGCGCGTTGCCGGGCGTGCGGATGCCCCCCAGCGCGGGCAGGAAGACGGGCGCGTCGGGGATGCGCCCGGCCTCGGCCGCCGCCTCGGCCGCGCCGGCCAGATCGGCGGCCGTGACCCCGCCCAGTCGTGCGGTCCAGTCGAGCGCGGCGGTCGCGGTCATCACCACGCCCATCGACAGGAACGCGCCCGGCACGCAGTGCGCCGAGGTCAGGACCGCCCGCTCCGGGCCGGGGTGGAACGCGCCGTCCACGACATTGCTCACGCCGGAGGTCCCGACCGAGAGGACGGCGTCGCCGGGGCGGGCGGCGCCGGCGCCCAGGGTGGAGCCCATGTTGTCGCCCGCGCCGGCGGCGACGGGGGTGCCGGCCCGCATCCCCCAGCGCGCGGCGAGCGCCGGACGCAGGCCCCCCGCCGCCTCCCAGGAGGGCTGGACGGGCGGCAGGTGCGCGGGGTCCCAGCCGGCGGCGGCGCAGAGGTCCGGCGCCCAGGTGCCCGCGGCGCAGTCCAGGAGCTGCGTGCCGCCCGCGTCGGAGGCGTCGGTCGCGACCTCGCCGGTGAGGTGCAGGCGGACGTAGTCCTTGGTCAGCAGGAGCATCCGGGACAGGTCCATCACCCGCGGCTCGTGACGGGCGAGCCAGATCAGCTTGGGCGCCGTGAGGCCGGGATCGGGCGTGCCGTTCGTGCGGCGGCCGATATCGGGGACCGCGGCCAGCAGGTCTGCGCATTCGGCGACGGCGCGCCGGTCGTTCCAGAGCATCGCCGGGCGCAGGGGGCGCAGGCCCGCGTCCAGCGGCAGGCAGGCGAGCATCTGTCCCGAGAGGCCGATGCCGCGCACGGCCCCCACCCTGCCCGGATGCGCGGCCGCCAGGCGGTCCAGGCAGTCCCAGGTGACGCGCACCCAGTCGTCCGCGTCCTGCTCGCTCCAGCCGAGACGGGGGATGGAGACCGCGATGGGCGCCGACGCCTCGCCCAGGATCGTGTCGTCCTCCGCGATCAGGGCGCACTTGATGCCGGAGGTGCCCAGGTCGATGCCGATGGCGAGGGTCACGGCGCCTCGAGGAGGGCGCCGGCCGTCGCCTCGTCCGTCACCAGGGTGTCGACCACGCCGCGGGCCAGGAGCGCGCGGAGCACCGGGACCTTGTGCGGGCCGCCGGCGGCGGCGATCACGTCGGGCACGCGGGCCAGGTCGTCCATTCCCATGCCGATGATACGTTCGTTGATCGGGTGGTCGATGGGCTGGCCGGCCGCGTCGATCACGGTGCCCAGCACGTCGCCGACGCCGCCGGCCTCGCGCAGCTGCGCCACCGTCACGTCCGAGGGCAGGCCGTCGCGCATCAGGAGCGAGCGGTCCGAGAGGTCGCCCACCGCCATCGCCATCGCGTCCACCGAGCGCAGCGTGGCCAGGATGTCGCGGAACACGTCGAGCTCCATGATGATGTCGCGGCTCTGCGCCGAGCCGGCGTAGAGCGGCGCGGTGAAATAGGAGTGCCGCGCGCCGATCAGGTCCGCGAGCCGGGTCGTGATCTCGAAGCTGTTGAGGTCCGAGCCGCGCGTGAGCCCGCCCATCACCGAGACGACCTCCAGGTCGGGTCGGGACATGGCCGCGACGAAGCGGGTCGCGAGGTCGAGCGTGCCGCCCCAGGACATGCCGAAGAGGCGCACCTCCGGCCGCGCCAGGACGTCCGACAGGAGGTGCCCGAGCGCGGCGCCCACCACCGTCTGCACCGCCGCGGGGTCCTGCGGGGCGGGCGCGACATAGGCGGTGCGCAGCCCGTAGCGGGCGCAGAGCGCGACCTCCGCCTCGGCGCAGGCGGCGAAGGGGGTGTTGAGGGTCACGCGCACGAGGCCCCGGCGGCGCGCCTCGGCCAGCGCCTTGTTCACGCGAAGGCGGGTGACGCCGAGCTTGTCGGCGACGCGCTCCTGCGTGAGCCCCTCGACATGGTAGGCCCAGGCGACGCGCGCCAGGAAGCGCTCCTCGGTGTCGACGCGGGCGAGCTTGGGCGCCCGGCTCACGGCTACTTCACCGCGCCCATGGTCAGGCCGCGCACCAGGTGCTTGGAGGCCAGCAGCGCGAAGATCAGCACCGGGATCACGATCAGCGTCGAGGTGGCCATGATCTTGCCGTAGGGCACGTCGTAGCCCTCCATGAAGGTGATCGCCATCGCGGGCGCGGTCTTGGCGTCCTTGGGGGCCAGGATGTAGGCGAAGAGAAGCTCGTTCCACGAGAAGATGAACGACAGGATCGCCGAGACCGCCACCCCCGGCATCGCCAGCGGCAGGCAGATCGACCGGAAGATGCGCCATTGGGAGGCGCCCTCCAGCAGCGCCGCCTCGTCGAGATCCCTGGGGATCGCGCGGAACTGGTCGGTGCACAGCCAGATCACGATGGGCAGCGTGAAGGTCAGGTACATCAGGATCAGCGCCAGGTGCGTGTCGCGCAGGCCGAGGCCGTTGGAGATCATGAACACCGGGAACACCAGGATCACCGGGCTCACGAAACGGTTGGTGATGAACCAGAACCAGAGGTCGGTCTTGCCGCGGAACTCGAACCGGGCGAGCGCGTAGGCGGCGGGGCACCCCAGGCCCACGGCGAGCGCCGTGGTGCACACCGCGACGATCAGGGAATTGAGGAGGGCGATCGCGACGCGGTCCTCGAACAGGACCTCGACGTAGTTCTGCAGCGTCGGCGCGAACGCCCATGCAGGCGGGGATTGCAGCGCCACGACCTGGGTCTTCAGGCTGGTGGTGACCATCCAGTAGAAGGGGAACACGCAGAAGAGGCCGATGGCGAGGAGGAGCAGCGCCTCGCCCCAGCGGCCGCGCCCGCGGGTCGAGAGGGCGCCGGCCATCAGCGCATCTCCCGGTAGAAGAGGTTGATGTAGACGCGCGCCAGCACGACCGTGACCGCGAGCATGACGATGGAATGGGCCGCCGCCAGCCCGATGTCGAACTGCCGGTTGCCGATCCGCTCGATCAGGACGGCGATGAACTCGGTCGCGTTGCCGGGGCCGCCGCGGGTCATGGTGAAGGGCATGTCGAAGAGCTTGAGCGTGTCGGCCGTGCGCAGGATCAGGACCGCGACCAGGCTCGGCACCAGATAGGGGAGCTGCACGTGGCGCAGCAGGACCCATTGGCTGCGCGTCTCCAGGGTGGCGGCCTCCTCGATCTCGGGCGGCACGGTCGCGAGACCCGCCAGGAGGACGAGGGCGACGAAGGGCGTCCACTGCCAGACGTCCCAGAAGACGACCGCGACGAAGGCGTTGGTCGGATCGCCGATGAAGTTGATCGGCTCGATCCCGATCCAGCCCAGCATCTGGTTCAGGACGCCGTATTTCTGGTTCATCATCACCTGGGCCAGCAGGCCGACCACCGCGTAGGTCGTGGCCATCGGCAGGACCAGCGCGAGCCGGGTCAGCGTCTTGAGGAGCGTCAGGCCCGGCCGGTGCAGCACCAGCGCGATCAGGAGGCCGAGCGCGACCTGGATGGGCACGGCGCTGACGAACAGGAGGGCGGTGCGGCCCATCGCGCCCCAGAACGCGCCGCTTGTCAGGGTCTCTGAATAGTTGGCGAGGCCGACGAACTCGGTGCGCCCGATGCGGGTGAGGTTGAAGTCGTAGAGGCTGCGCCAGAGCGCGTAGCCCAGGGGCACGATGCCGACCATCAGCAGGGCGATCACCGCCGGGGCGAGGAACGCGGCCAGGGTCCGTCCGGGGACGCGGGTGCTCATGGCGGGCTCGTGGATGGGGGCGGAGGGGCGCCGGCCCCCCGGGGGAGGCCGGCGCGGGGGGGGGCGCTACTGCGCGAGCGGCTTGTCGCCGGAATAGTAGCCGGCGTCCTCGAGCACGGCCTCCATCCGGGTGCCGATCTCGGCGGCGCCCTCCTCGACGGAGACCTCGCCGAGCATCATCCGGGTGCCGAGCTCCTGCACGATCTCGGTGATCTCCGGCCATTCGGCGAAGCGCGGGCGGAACTCCGGCACGCCGTCCTGCCAGCTCTCGACCAGGGCGGGCACGAAGGGGAACTCCTCGGCGATGCCATCCATCTGGTAGACCGATTGCCGCGCCGGAACGCCGCCCATCCGCAGGTAGGCCTCGGAATTGGCCTTGGACGTCACCCACTGGATGAAGAGCCAGGCCGCGGCCTGCTCGTCCTCGTCCGCCTGGCTCGCCACCGCCAGGGAGAAGCCGCCCAGCGCCGGCTTGCGCCCCGCGGGCCCCTCGGGCTCGGGCGCGATGGCGAGGCAGTCGCCCAGCGTCGACGTCTCGGGATCGGCGAGCGAGGAGTAGAACGCGGACCATTCGGTGATGATCGCCACGTCCCCCTGGGCGAGGCCGTTCACCGCCTCGGCATGGTCGTAGGCGACGATGCCCTCGGGCATGTATTGCATCAGGTCCTGCCGGAACTGGAGGCCGGCCTGGCTTTCCGGCGAGCTCAGGTTCGACCGGAACTCGGCGTCCAGGAAGGAGCCGCCGAAGGGCCACAGGACGCGGGCGAAGCTGTCGGCCGACTGCGTCTCGTTGCGCTTGGACTGCAGGGCGAAGGCGTACTTGCCGTCCTTGGTCAGAGCGGGGCCGTAGGTGTCCTTCAGTTCGGCCCAGGTGGTCGGCGGGCCGTCGAATCCGGCCTCCTCCAGCATGCACGCGTTGTAGAACATCAGGCCCGAATAGTTGTCGAAGGGCAGGCCGTAGACCTCGCCGTCCCAGGTGCCAAACGCGTCGAGCGTCAGGGGGAAGAAGTCGTCCAGATCGAGCTCGGGATCGGCCAGCGCCGGGTCGTCCGCGAACTTGGAGACCGGGACCATCCAGCCGTTCTGCGCGAAGTTGCCGATCCACACGAGGTCGACGAGGGCGATGTCGATCTCGCCGCCGGTGACGAAGTCGCGCACCTGCTCGCCCAGCGCGTTCTCGTAGGGGACGGTGGTGACGTTCATCGTGATGCCGGTCGCGGCCTCGAACTCCGGGATCATCTCTAGGGCGGCATTGTAGCCCGGCCGGTCGAGGAAGAGGACGTTGACCTCCGTTCCTGCATAGGGCGCGGCGGCCTCCTCCAGCGTCCAGGCGTTCGCGGCCGTGCCGAGGCCGAGCGCCGCGAGCGCGGAGAGCGACGTGGCACCGAGTGTCGGAAATGCTTTCATGACGGGTTCCTCCCTGAGTGCGTCCGAAACGATTGACCATTTGTAACGCACGGCATATTAATGTAAATGACGCGGGCCGGGTCAACACCTAAAGTCGGGCCCCTGGGCTGGAGGTGGCGATGGCCGAGGTGACGCTGGACGGGGTGTCCGTGCATTACGGGCGGCATCAGGCCCTCCATGACATCCGGCTGGCGATCGGGGACGGCGAGTTCGCCGTCTTCGTCGGCCCGTCGGGGTGCGGGAAGTCCACGCTCCTGCGCGCCATCGCGGGCCTCGAGGAGATCTCGGGCGGCACGGTGCGGATCGGCGGGCGCGATGTCTCGGCGCTGGCGCCCTCGGAGCGGGACGTCTCGATGGTGTTCCAGTCCTACGCGCTCTACCCGCACATGACGGTCCGCGAGAACATCGACTTCGGGATGAAGATCAACGGCTTCTCCGCGGCGGACCGGGAGGCGCGCATTGCCGAGGCCGCCCGCGTCCTGCAGCTTGGCGACTACCTGGATCGCAAGCCGGGGCAGCTCTCGGGCGGGCAGCGCCAGCGCGTCGCCATCGGGCGCGCCATCGTCAAGCAGCCGGCGGCGTTCCTCTTCGACGAGCCGCTCTCGAACCTCGACGCCAAGCTGCGCGTTCAGATGCGGGTCGAGCTGGAGGCCCTGCACCGGACCCTGGGCGCCACGATGATCTACGTGACCCACGACCAGGTCGAGGCGATGACGATGGCCGACAAGATCGTCGTGCTGCAGGCCGGGCGGGTCGAGCAGGTCGGCACGCCGATGGACCTCTATCACCACCCGGTCAGCGAGTTCGTCGCCGGGTTCATCGGCGCGCCGGCGATGAACATCCTCGACGTCGAGGGCCGGGGCGGCGAGGCGCATCTCGCCGGCGCGCGGCTGCCTGCGCCCGAGGGGACCGCGCGCCTGGGCGTGCGGCCGGAGCACGTCTCCGCCGCTCCTCCGGGCGGTGGCACCTTGGATGCCGAGGTGGCGCTGCGCGAGACGCTCGGGGGCGATTCCTACCTCTACGTCCGGCTGGCGGACGGCCAGCAGGCCGTCGTGCGCGCCGAAGGGGACACGCCGCTGCGCGCCGGGGACCGGGTCGGGCTGGTCCTGCCGGCAGGGCGGCTGCATTTCTTCGCGGCGGGCGGCCGGACCCTGGCGGCGCGTCCCGAGGCGGTGCCCGCATGAACGTGGCGGAGGCCGTCGCGCGGTCCTCCGCGGTGGCCGAGGTCCTGGTGGAGGCCGGCGCCCTGACCCGGGCGGGCGAGGTGTTCTCCCGCCACCTCGAAGGCCGGCGCGCGTGCCTCTTCGCCGACGAGGCGGCCTGGGCCGCGGCGGGCCCGGCGGTGGAGGCGGCGCTGCGCGGGGCGGGCATCGAGACGCGCGCGCATGTCCTGCCCGCCGCGCCGCGCCCCAAGCCGACGGTCGAGCTGTCCCGCGCGCTGGCCGAGGTCGCGTCGGGCGACGACGCGGTGCCCGTCGCGATCGGGTCGGGCGTGATGAACGACGTGGTCAAGCACGCGGCCTTCGCCCTCGGCCGACCGTATCTCTGCGTCGCGACGGCGGCCTCGATGGACGGCTACACCTCGGCGGGGGCGCCGCTCTCGGAGGGCGGGTTCAAGATGACGATCCCCTGCCGTCCGGCGCGCGCGGTCATCGCGGACCTGGACGTGATCGCCGCCGCGCCGCCGCGGATGATCGGCTGGGGCTATGGCGACCTCGCCGGGAAGGTGCCGGCCGGTGCCGACTGGATCGTCGCGGACGCGCTCGGGATCGAGCCCCTGGACGACGTGGCCTGGCCGATGGTGCAGGACGGGCTGCGCGCCCGGCTGGCCGAGCCCGCGCGCCTGCGCGGCGGCGACCGGGCGGCCTGCGAGGCGCTGTTCTCCGGCCTGACCCTGGTGGGGCTGGCGATGGAGGCGCACGGCTCGTCGCGGCCCGCCTCGGGCGCGGACCATCAGATCGCGCATCTGTGGGAGATGGAGGGCCTGTCGCGGGGTGGCGAGGTCGTCAGCCACGGGGCCTGCGTCGCGGTGGGCTGCGTGGCGGCGCTCGCCCTCTACGACTGGTTGCTGGGGCAGGACCTCACGCGGATCGACCCGGCGGGGATCGCCGCGGCGGCCCCCGGGATGGACGCCAAGGCCGCGGCGGTCGAGGGCGCGTTCGGACCGGGGGAGGTCGCCCGCCGCGCCCTGGAGGAGGTCGGGGCCAAGCACGCCTCGCAGGCCGAGCATCGCGGACGCCTGGAGCACCTGCGAGCGATCTGGCCGGACCTGCGCGAGCGGCTGCGCGCGCAGGTCGTGCCTCCGTCGGAGATGGCCGCGATGCTGGCCGCTGCGGGGGCTCCCGCGACGGCCGAGGAGATCGGGGTGAGCCGGGACGCGATGCGCCGCACGGTCCGGCACGCGCGCTTCCTGCGCCGGCGCTACACGGTGCTTGATCTGCTCGACGAGGCGGGGATGCTGGACGCGGCGATCGACGCCGCCCTTCCGGCGGAGGTCCGGGCGTGAGCGCCTCGTTGGCGGACCGCGCCGAGGGCGCCGCCGGCGAGCTCGCCCGCGCCGCCGCGGGGATCGACCCGGCCGAGATGGACGCGCTCGCCGCCGCGCTCTCCGGGGCCGGGCGGATCGTTCTGCACGGGGTCGGGCGCGAGGGGCTGATGATGCGCGCGCTGGCGATGCGGCTGCATCATCTGGGCCTGGACGCGCATGTCGCGGGGGACATGTCGGCGCCGCCGGTGGGGGCGGGGGACCTCCTGCTGGTGAGCGCGGGACCTGGGGCGTTCTCCACCGTCGCGGCGCTCGTGGGCGTGGCGCGGGAGGCGGGGGCGGGCACGGCCTGCGTGACCGCGCAGCCCGGCGGCGGGGTGCCGCGCGCCTGCGACCTCGTGATGACCATCCCGGCGCGGACGATGGCGGATGGCGAGGGAGAGGGCGAGCCCTCCATCCTGCCGATGGGTTCGCTCTACGAGGGCGCGCAGTTCCTGGCGTTCGAGCTTCTGGTCCTGGACCTGCGGGCGCGCCTGGCGGTCGATCCGGCCGCCATGCGCGCGCGTCACACGAACCTCGAATAGCGATGGCGGAGTGGACGCGCCGCTTCGCCCTGACCGGGCGCCGCGCCTTGGTCACGGGCGCCTCGCGCGGGATCGGCGCCGAGATCGCGCGCGTCTACGCCGATGCCGGCGCGGACGTGGCCCTGGTCGCGCGGGACGAGGGCGCGCTGGAGGCGGTGGCGGGAGAGGTGGAGGCCCTGGGCCGGCGGGCCCTCGTGGTCCCGGCCGAGCTGGGCGCGCGGGACGGGCCGGGCGCGGCCGCCGCCGCGGTGCTCGCGGCCTGGGGCGGCGTCGACATCCTGGTGAACGCGGCCGGGATCGCGCGCACGGGGCCGGCGGCGGAGCTGACGCTTGAGGGCTGGGACGAGACGATGGCCGTCAACCTGCGCGCGCCCTTCGCGCTGGCGCAGGCCGTCGCGCCGGGGATGATCGCGCGGCGGATGGGCAAGATCGTCAACGTCTCGAGCCAGGCGGGGGTGATCGCGCTCGACGACCACGCGTCCTACATCGCGTCCAAGGGCGGGCTCAACGCCCTGACCAAGGCGCTGTGCGCCGAATGGGGGCGCCACAACGTGCAGGTGAACGCGATCTGCCCGACCGTGGTCATGACCGACATGGGCGCCGCGAACTGGTCCGATCCTGCGCGGCGCGATCCGTTCCTGGCCGCGACGCCGGCGCGCCGCTTCGCCGAGCCGGTGGAGGTCGCGGACATGGCGCTGTTCCTCGCCTCGGGGGCGTCGGACATGGTGAACGGCTCGTTGATGATGGTCGAGGGCGGCTTCGTCAGTGTCTGAGGCGCCAGTGTCCGAGGCGGGCCCCTACGTCTCGTCGGCGGCGGTGTTCGCGCGCTACGAGGCGGTGCGCTGGCGCCTACCGAGCGCGACCTTCGCCGGGGCGCCGCGCGCAATGTCGGACCTGGGCGCGGCGGCGGAGGATTATGACGGCCTCGCGCTCGACGCCTACGGCGTGCTGAACGTCGGCGGCCGTGCGATCCCCGGCGCGCCGGAGCGGATGGCGGGCCTGCGCGCGCGGGGGATGCGGCTCTGCGTGCTGAGCAATGCCGCGTCCTACACGCCGGCCGGGGCGCTCGCGAAGTATCGGAGCCTGGGCTTCGATTTCGCGCCGCATGAGATCGTCACCTCGCGCCAGGTGGCGGCCTCCCGCATCGCGGCGGAGGCGCCCGGCGCCGTCTGGGCGGCGATCGCGGAGGCGCAGGACGACCGCGCGGACCTGCCGTTCGAGACGCTGGACGCGGTCGCCGATCCGGACGCGCTGGACGTGGCGGACGGCGTGCTGTTCCTCGCGGTCGCGCGCTACGATGCGGCCCTGCACGCGCGCCTGGAGGCGGCGCTGGAGCGGCGGCCCCGTCCGCTGGCGGTGGCGAACCCCGACCTCGCCTCCCCGCGGGAGGGCGGGCTGGTTCGCGAGCCTGGCTGGTTCGCGCACGAGCTGATCGACCGGATCGGCGCCGAGGTGCGCTGGTACGGCAAGCCCTTCGGGGACGGGTTCGCGGAGGTGCTGTCGCGGCTGGACCTGCCGGCGGACCGGGCGGCGATGGTGGGCGACACGCTGCACACGGACGTGCTGGGCGGGCGCGCGGCGGGGATGGGCACGATCCTGGTGACGGGGCACGGCATGTTCGCGGGCGCCGATCCGGGGGCGGCGGCGGACGCCATCCGCGCCTCTGGTATCGTGCCGGACGTCGTCGTGCCGACGACCTGACGGTTCGCTCACCCCTCGCCCATGCGCGCCCGAATCCTGGCCGACGCCCCGCTCGCCTCGCCGAGCGGGGTGGACGGGTCCCGCCCGCGGCGGCGCTCGGCGACGAGGCGCGCGCGCTCCAGCGCGGTCGCGGCAGCGCGGCGCGCCTCGTCCGGCGCCAGGGCGAAGACGCCGCTGCCATCGGCCAGGATCGCGGCGCCCGGCAGGACCGCGACGCCGCCCACGCTGACCGTGCGGCGGGCTGTTCCGGCGGTGTCGAGCATCCGCGTGGTCACCGGGGAGGCGCCACGGCACCAGACGGGGAAGCCCAGATCGACCATCTCGGCGGCGTCGGTGCACGGCCCGTCGATCACCGCGCCGACGATCCCGGCGCGCATCGCCGCCGCGGCCACCCCGTCACCGAGGCAGGCATAGGTCCGGTCCCCCAGCCGGTCGATCACCAGGACGTCGCCGGGCGCCGCCAGGCCGACCGCGTGGTGCAGCATGGTGCTGTCGGCGCCCGGGCATTGCACCGTGAGCGCGCGGCCCGCGGTGCGTGGCGCGTAGCCCGCGCTGGCGCGGATGCCGGGGTCCATGTGGCCCCAGTAGCAGATGTGCCCGAGCATCGGGGTGTCGCACTCCCGCAGGATCGCGAGCAGGTCCTCCGGGAGGGGCGGCGGGTCCTCCCCGATCACGTAGCGGGGGATGTCGGGCAGGGCGTTCGCCATGGGGCCTCCTTGAGGGTCGGGCGCGCGTCAGGCGCCCCGCGCGCGCAGCGTCGGGTCGAGGCGGTCGCGGAGCCAGTCGCCGATGATGCTGACCGAGAGGGCGAGGCAGAAGATGACCGCGCCGGGGAAGGCCGTCAGCCACCAGGCGGTGAGCAGGCGGTCGCGCCCCTCGGACATGATCTGCCCGAGGGAGGTGAGCGGCGACTGCACGCCGAGGCCGAGGAAGGACAGCGCCGTCTCCAGAAGGATCGTCAGCGGCAGGTTCACGGTGAACTGCACCAGCGCGACCGAGGCGACGTTGGGCAGGATGTGGCGCAGGTAGAGGCGCGCCGGCGAGGCGCCCAGCGCCCGGATGGCGGTGACGTAGCCGTGCTCCTTGGCCGACAGGACCGCGCCGCGCAGGAGGCGGGCGTAGACCTCCCATCCGGTCAGGCCGATCAGGAGGAGGAACAGCGTGAAGGAATTGTCGAACATCGCCAGGACGAAGAGGGCGACCACGATGATCGGCAGGCTGGCCTGCACGTCGATGGCGGCGACGATGGCGCTCTCGGTCCAGCCGCGCCGGGCGGCGGCCAGAACGCCCAGGAGCGAGCCCAGCACCGCGCCGATCACCGTGCCGACGATGGCGACGATCAGGGTGATCTGCGCGCCCACGGCCAGGCGCACGAGAAGGTCGCGGCCGCGCGCGTCGGTGCCGAGCCAGTGGTCCGGCGAGCCCGGCGGCAGCAGCCGCGCCGTGAGGGAGGTCGCGCGGAACTCGTGCGGGCTGAGCCATTGGCCGAAGAGGGCGAAGAGGACGAAGAGCGCGACGAAGGCCATCGCGAGGCGCACGGCGACGGGGGTGCCGGTCATCGCGCGCGGATCCGCGGGTCGATCGCGAGGTAGAGGAGGTCCACCGCGAGGTTGGCGAGGATCATCGTGGCGGCGATGGCGAGGACGACGAACTGCACCATGGCGATGTCGCGGGTCGCGACCGAGCGCACGAGGAGCTGGCCCACGCCGGGCCAGGCGAAGACCTGCTCGGTGACGATGGAGCCGGCGATCAGGCCCCCGAGGCTGAGCCCGACCAGCGTGACGAGGGGGATCGCGGCGTTGGGCGCGGCATGGCGCAGGAGGCGGCGGCGCGCGGGGATGCCGCGCGCCTCCGCGGCGGTCATGAACGGCGCGTTCAGGATCTCCAGGAGGGAGGAGCGGGCGAAGCGGGCGAAGGCGCCCATGGAGGCGAGGCCGAGGGTCAGGGCGGGGAAGATCACGTCCGATAGCCCATCCGCGCTGGCGCCGACATAGGTCTGGAACACCAGGGCGCCGATCAGGATCACGCCCAGGCCGAAGAGGAAGTTGGGCATCGCGAAGGCGAAGACGGAGAACGCCATCACCGCGCGGTCGATGGGCCGTCCGCGATTGAGCGCCGCCACCGCGCCCATCGGCAGCCCGAAGGCCAGCGCGATCGTCAGCGCCGTGCCGCCCAGCAGGAGCGTCGCCGGCAGGCGCCGGGCGAAGAGCTCCGTCACCGGCAGGCCGGTGTGGACGGAATAGCCGAACCGGCCCCGCGCGAGCTCGCCGAGATAGGCGGTGTACTGGGCCCAGAGCGGCCGATCGAGGCCCATGGCGCGGCGGTACTGCTCGATCACCTCCTGCGGCGCGTCGGGCGGCGCGAGGGCGGCGGCGGGATCGCCGGAGAAGCGGATGAAGAGGAAGACGAGCGTCACCGTCACGAGGAGGGTGATCGCCGCGCGCAGCAGGCGGGAGAGGACGTAGCCGGTCACGCCGCGCCCAGCATCGCGCGGCCGGGCGCGGCGTTCAGGAGGGCGGCCGTGTAGGGATCGCGCGGCGCGGCGAAGACGCGGGCGATCGGCCCCTCCTCGACCACGCGGCCGTCCTTCATCACGATCACCTCGTCGGCGATGGCCGCCGCCACGCGCAGGTCGTGGGTGATGAACACCATCGCGAAGCCGAGCCGCGCCTGGAGGTCGCGGAAGAGGTCCAGCACCTGGCGCTGGACCGACACGTCGAGGGCGGAGACGGCCTCGTCCGCGATGAGCACCCCCGGGTCCAGGGCCAGCGCGCGGGCGATGCAGATGCGCTGTCGCTGCCCGCCCGAGAACTCGTGCGGATGGCGGGCGGCCGATTGCGGGGGCAGGCCGACGAGGGCCAGCAGCTCGGCCGCGCGGGCGTGGGCCTGCGCGCGGGGCGCGCCATGGATCACGGGGCCTTCCGCGATGGCGTCGCCCACGCTCTGGCGCGGGTCGAGCGCGCTCAGGGGGTCCTGCAGGACGACCTGCATGCGGCGGCGCAGGGCGCGTAGCTCGGCGCCGGCCAGATGGGTGACGTCGCGCCCGTCGAAGGCGATGCGCCCGGCGTCCACGTCCTCCAGCCGCAGGAGGCAGCGCGCGAGCGAGGACTTGCCCGACCCGCTCTCGCCCACGACCGCGATGGTCCGGCCGCGCCCCAGGGTGAGGGACACGTCCCGCACCGCCGGCACCTCCCGCCCGCGCAGGAGGCCGCCCGTCCGGTAGGTCAGGGACAGGCCCTCGGCGACGAGGATCGGCTCGGACGCCTCGGCGTGGCGGGGCGCGCCCCGCTGGCGGGCGGCGTCGAGGAGGAGGCGGGTGTAGGGATGCGCAGGGGCGGCGAGCAGCGCGGCCGCCGGACCCTGCTCCACGACCTCGCCGGCGCGCATCACGACGATCCGGTCCGCGACGTCGCTGACCACGCCGAAATCGTGGGTGATGAAGAGGACGGCCGTGCCGCGCTCAGCGCGCAGATCGTCGATCAGGGCCAGGATCTCGGCCTGGGTGGTGACGTCGAGCGCGGTGGTCGGCTCGTCCGCGATGAGGAGGTCCGGCTCCATCAGGAGGGCGCCGGCGATCACGATGCGCTGCGCCTGCCCGCCCGAGAGCTGATGCGGATAGCTGCGCGCGATGCGCTCCGGGTCCGGCAGGCGCACGGCGCGCAGCATCGCGCCCACGCGCGTCCGGCGTTCGGCGCGGGGCACGCCGTGGACCTCGGCGATCTCCTCGAGCTGGTGGCCGACGCGGCGCAGCGGATCGAGGCTGGCGGCCGCGTCCTGGAAGATCATCGCCATGCGCGCGGAGCGCAGGCGGAGGAAGGCCGCGTCCCGCTGCGGCGGCAGGGCCGCGCCGCGGAAGGAGACCTCGCCGGCGAGGACGGGAAGCTGCGGCGGCAGCATGCCCATGATCGCCTGCGCCACGACCGACTTGCCCGAGCCGCTCTCGCCCACGAGGCAGAGCGTCTCGCCCGGCGCGACCTCGAAGCGCACCTCCGAGACCGCGAGCGGCCGGTCGCCGCCGCGGGGCAGGGCGACGCTCAGCCCGTCCACGGCGACGACCGGGCCGGTCACTCGGTCCGCAGGAAGTTCTTGTCGAAGATCGTGACGGCCGAGTTGCCCGGGTCCCAGTCCAGATCCTCGCGCACCCCGTAGCTGACCACGTTGCGCCAGAGGTACATGCCCGGGGTGATGTCCTCCCATTCGGCCACCAGGTCGAGATAGGCCTGCTTGCGCGCCTCGAACTCCTGCGCCTGCACGAACCGCTCGCCGAGCTCCAGGAACCGCTCGGACGGCACCCAGGTCTTGTGGGCGGCGTTCACCCGGCTGGAATCGGGCCCCCAGTCGAGCCAGAGCGGGCGCCAGGGATCGCCGGAGAAGTCCGAGGACATCGACATGTTGAGCATGTGGAACGGCCGCTCGTAGGCGAGCGAGAAGTTGTCCACGATGGTCAGCTCGACCTCGATCCCGGCGTCGCGCCACTGCTCGACCATGAACTCGGCCGCGACCTCGTAGTTGGGGTAGAACCCGCGCGTGATATGCCATTCGAGCACCTCGCCGTCGTAGTCGCTGGCGGCCAGCAGCTCCGCGGCGCGGGCGGGGTCGTAGGTGATCGCGGCCTGCCGGTCCGCGTCGTAGTAGTCGCCGTACTCGGGGAAGTTGAACGGCGCGGGCACGTAGGTCGCGTCTCCCCAGAGGGCGGTCACGATGCCTTCCCTGTCGACGGCGGCCACCATCGCCTTGCGAAGGTTGGCGTCGGTCAGGGGGTTGTCCGGGATGGTCTCGTCGTCGTCCAGCATGTTGAAGGCGAACATCGGGTAGTTCTCGATGCTCTTGGTCAGCACCTTGACGCCTTCGGCCGCCTCGACCTGCGCGATCTGGTCGGCGGGGATGGAGGTGATGACGTCGAACTCGCCCGAGACCAGCCCCGCGAACTGGGTCGAGAATTCCGGCACGATGCGGAAGGTCAGGGAGGCGGCCGGCACCGGGCCGTTCCAGTAGTCGTCGAACGCCTCGGCCACGAGCTCGGTGGAGGGATCGAAGCTCACCAGCTTGTAGGGGCCGGTGCCGATCGGAGCCTGCCCGAACGCGTCGGTGCCGACCTCCTCGTAATAGGCCTTCGGCAGGACGAACCCCAGCGGCGTGGCGAGGCGGTTGGGGAAGGTCGGATCGGCGATGTCGAGCTCCACCTCGACCGTGAGGGGGCCGGTCGCCTCGACCCGCACGATGTTGGCGGCGTAGCGCGTGCCGCGCGGCGCGGAGGGCTCCGGCCCCCAGAGGCGTTCGGCGGACATCGAGAAGGCGACGTCCTCGGCGGTCATGGTGGTGCCGTCGTGGAAGAGGACGCCCTCGCGCAGGGTGATCTCCCAGATCATGTCGGTGAGCCGCGTCCATCCGGTCGCGAGCCAGGGGACCAGGGTGGCGCCGTCCGGGTCCTCCCAGCGGTTGCGCATGACCAGCGTGTCGAACAGGTTGTCGTGCACCCGCGCGCCGGAGGTGGAGATGCCGATGACGGGGTCCATCGTCTCCCAGAGGTTGTCGACGGCCAGGGTGATGTCGGGCCGGTCCTGCGCGAGGGCCGGGGCGGCGAGGCCCATGGCCAGGACGAGGGCGAGGGTCGGGCGGTGCAGCATCGTCAGCTCCTTCGTATGGGTCATTGCGCGGCCGCCGCTGGCGCCGGCCGGATCATCTCGTAGGGGCGCCCGTTCTCCAGGCTGGGGATCTGCCGCCGCGCGGCCAGGGCCTCCTCCAGGTCGAGGTCCAGGGTGACCGCGCCCGGCGCCTCCCCGCCCAGGTCGGCGCGGACCTCGCCCCAGGGGCTCACGACCAGGGAATGGCCGTAGGTCGTGCGCCCGTCGTCATGGCGGCCGACCTGGGCGGGAGCGACGACGAAGGCGCCGTTCTCGATGGCGCGGGCGCGCAGCAGGACCTCCCAATGGGCGCGGCCAGTGGGCACGGTGAAGGCCGACGGGACGAAGAGGACGCGCGCCCCGGCCCGCGCGTAGTCGCGGTAGAGGCCGGGGAAGCGCAGGTCGTAGCAGACCGAGAGCCCGACCGGGCCCCAGGGAGTCGGCGCGACGACGCCGCGCGCGCCGGGGGCGTAGCGGCGCGATTCGCCGGTCGGGGGCTTCCCGTCCAGGAAGATGTCGAAGAGGTGGATCTTGTCGTAGGTCGCGACGATCTCGCCCCGGTCGTCGATCAGGTCCGAGCGGTTGAGGAAGCGCGGCCCGTCCGGCCCGTCCGGACCCGTGACCGGTGTCGATCCGGTGTGGATCCACAGGCCGAACTCGGCCGCCGCGGCGCGGGCCGCCGCCACGAACGGATCGTCCGCATGGGTGGTCACGTGCGCCAGAGCGTCGGCGCGGTCCTTGTTGAGGAAGCCCGACGCCTCCGGAAGCGCGAGCATGCCGGCGCCGTCCTCCGCCGCCTGGCGGGCGAGGGCGCGCAGAGCCTCGACATTGCCGGCGTGCCGGTCGGTCGAGCTCATCTGCGCCATGCACAATCGGAGCGTCTCCGGCATTCCCGCCTCCGCGTCGGATCCCGGTCGCAGGATGCGAAGCGGCGCGGATGGATAAAAGTAGAAAGATCGCGGCTGTCGTCTAATATTCTCACATGTCCCCCTCCCCACGGCGCCTGCCGCCGCTCACCGCCCTACGCGCCCTGGAGGCGATCCATCAGACCGGGTCGGTGACCGCCGCCGCGGCGCGCCTCAACGTCTCGCATTCCGCCGTGAGCCATCAGGTCCGCATCCTCGAGGCCTGGACGACGACGCCGCTCTTCCTGCGCCGGGGCCGGACGCTCGACCTGACCCCCGCCGGGCGCAGCCTCGCGGCCGTCACGCAGGAGGCGTTCGACACGGTCCGCCACGAAATCGACCGGCTGCCTCTGCGTGGCCTGCAGGCGGTGACGGTCGCGGCCCTGCCCCTGGTGGTGCAGCGGCTGATCCTGCCCGAGCTGGCGGCGTTCCTCGGGGCGCACCCTGGCCTGCGCGTGCACCTGATGACCGGGCTGGCGGACCGACCGGTGACGCCGCCGCCGGACCTGCAGGTGATCTTCGTCCGGCGCCAGGCGATCCTGGCGGGGGACGACGTGCTCCTGCCCGGCGACGCCGCGCCCTGCGCCACGCCGGCCCTGATCGCGGCGCATGGGGGCGATCCGGAGGCGCTCCTGCGCCGAGGGCCGCTCATCCATGACGAGGATCTGCGGATGTGGCCGGCCTGGCTCGCGGCCTCGGGCGTGGCGCGCGACGAGGACGCGGCCGAGACCCGGGCCGTCCTGGAGGGCTCGGCGATGATCCAGCAGGCGGTCGCGGGCGGGATGGGTGCCGGGTTCGTGCGCCTGGCCCTGGCGCGGCCCGAGCTCGAGAGCGGCGCGGTCGTGCGCTGCTCGGAGGTCGGGATCGACGCGGACTGGGCCTACGTCCTGCGCGCGGACCCGATCCGCGCGCAGGCGCCGGAGGTCGCCACGGTGAGCGACTGGCTTCGCGCGCTGGGCCGCCATGCGGCCGGTCCGGGGTCCGAGGGCGCCGCATGACGGGCCCGGCCCACAGGCGCGTGGCGGACGATTGGGATCGCGGGGAGCGAAATGGTGCCCAGGGGTGGCATCGAACCAGCTTGCAGCGATGGGCACTGAGCTGCTGGCCGGGCATCTGGAGCGTCGGAAGTACCAGGATTCCTGGTGCTTCTGACCTCGCGATGTTCATCGGCGTGCAGCCTCGCGCACGCCGTCTGGCGGACGGAGTGGTGGGCGATGGGTAGGGAGCGCCATCCGAGGAGGGGGCGCCCGTGCGCGCCGGCCTTCGGGTCAGCCCGCCCCGGCCCTCGGACCGCGTCCGGCGCGGGCGCGGCGCCGACGGGCGCGAGGCGCCGGCGACGGACCCGTTGGTCCGACGGCGGGCAGGCGGCGATGCCGCGCGGCGCGTGTCCCCGGATGCGGCCGGTGGAGGCGCGCCACGCGCGGGCGGCGGCGAGGGCCGAGCCGCGGGCCGACCGCGATCCCGAGGCGTCCTGCGGCCGGCTGGACGCAGGATCGGGGCATCGCCGCCCCGCGCGTCCTACGGGCGCGGCCGAATGCCGGCGGCGCACGGCCCGCGCGCCTTCGTCTCCCGGGCGACGCGGCCTGCGGCGGGACGGGCCCGTCCACCACGGGTTCCGCACCCCGGTCCCGACCCTCCCGAAGGGGGACCGCCGGAGCCGCGACCGGATCGAGCGGCGGCTGGCGCACGTCGAGGGCAAGACGGTGCGCGCGGCCCGCGAAGAGACGCTCCACCCCCCCGGACGCACGCAGACGACGGCGGCCCATGCGGATATCGCCAAGGGGACGGCCGGGTGACAGCTGGGCCGCAGGCCAGGATAGTCGGCCAACCCACGCACCGCTTCGAAATGCACCGCAGATTGCCGACCCTGGTCGAACCATCCACACTCTGGCCGCCCGGTCTCGATGACCACGGAGCAGGCGGATGAACACGCTTCATGGAATGATGGTGGGCGTCCAGCGGGGCACCCTTGGAGTTCGGATGGGCGTCCACCCGGGTCGCGACGTGCTCTTTCGTCTCCCACCAGCCCGATGCCCTCCGCAGGCGGACGGTTTGGCTCCGGCGCACCGATCTGGACCTCAGTTTGCCGACCCACGCGCCATATCGAAGGTCGATCATCGCGTCGGCAGACCGACACTGGCGAGGACCGCCTGTTCGAGCGACACCCCGCTATTGGCCTCTCGCGCCCAGTCCGTGCACATCCCCTGATCGTCGTATAACCCCCGCCCGGAAGGGGGACCGCCGTAGGACGCCCTTTCGAGGCTTTCAGCCATGCTCATCGGCTACATGCGCGTCTTCATTTCCGAGAATCCGGCAGTCGACGGACCTGCAGCACGACGCCCTGACCGCCGCGGGGGTCGAAGCGCGCAACGTGCATGATGACGTCGCCTCCTGGGCGAAGGTTGACCGAACCGGCCTGATGCGCTCCCGCGAGACCCTGACCGCTGGCGACGTGCGCGATATGTGGAAGCCCGACCGCCTGGGCGATTCCCGGCCACACCTCTTGGCGCTGTTGGAGGAGCTGCGGTTCCGCGCGCCGACCACGGGCGCATGGCGATGACAACACCCTCCTGGAAGCGCCTGTGAAACCTGGTGACCTTGCCGGCGCAGTTCGAGCGCGCGCTGATTCCGAGCGGGGGCACGCGGGGCTTGCGAGGGCGCGCAAGCAGGGCAGGGTGGGCGGCCGCACCGACGTCCTATGGTTCCCTGCCGAACCGTCGGCTCGTCTCGACGCGCATCTCGCGGGCGGGGGGAGCCGGATAGCCTGCTGACCCCGGGGGGTGCCGGGGCATCGATCGCGGATCAGGCCGGAGCCGGGCCGTTCGCGCGGATCATCGCCGCGTGCGCAGCCGCGATCTCGGCATCGCGGCCCGCACCCATCATCGCCAGGACGCGGCCGTCCTTGACGTAGGATGCGACGAAGTCCCCGCCGTCCTCCGGCGCGCCGTCGAAGCGGATCTCGTCCCAGCTCTCGGCATGGCCCAGATAGCGGTACTGCCGCGCCAGCGCGGTCCAGAAGAAGGGGACGCCCAGGGCGGGCATCGGTTCACCGAGCATGGCACCGGCGACGCGCTGGCCGTGCTGCTGGGCGACGCGCCAATGCTCGATGCGCACGTCGCCCCAGGGCGTCGGCGCACGTGCGATGTCGCCGGCGGCCCAGACGCCATCGAGACCCGGCACCGAGAGGTCGCCGGCGACGCGTACGCCGCCGTCCTCGCCCACCGGGAGGCCCTCGAAGGACGTGGCGGGTCGCACGCCGACGGCCACGATGGCCAGGTCCGCCTCGATCACGGTCCCGTCGCCGAGGCGGACACCGGACAGCGTGCCGGCGCCCTCGAAGTCCGCGACCTCGGCCTCCGCGTGGAAGACCACGCCCTCGCCCTCGTGCTCGGCCATGATCACGCGGCCGATGCGCGTCCCTACGACCTTGGCGAGCGGGACCGACTCCCGCATGACGACATGAACCTCGATGCCGCGTTTCGCGAGGCTCAGCGCAGCCTCGAGGCCGATGAAGCCCCCGCCGACGAGGACGGCGCGGCGCGCGCCGGCGGCGGCCCGTGCGATGCCTTCGGCCTGCGCGCGGTCGCGCAGGGTGTGCACGCCGGCCAGGTTCGCGCCGGGCACGTCCAGGCCGCGTGCCTCGCCGCCCGTGGCGACGAGCAGCATGTCGAATTCCCGCGTGGCCCCGTCCGACAGCGTGATCCGGCCCGCATCGACGCCCGACAGGCGCCCCTGCGAGAGGACGATGTCGCGCGCGTCGAGCGCATCTTGCGAGACGGTCGTGAGCGGCCGCGGCCCCTCGCCGCCAGCGAGCACCGCCTTCGACAAGAGCGTGCGGTCGTAGGGCAGCGCCGTCTCTGGGGAGATCATCTCCACCTCGCCCTCGAAGCCGTGGTCCCTGAGCGCGAAGGCGCAGGCGCTGGCGGCCGTCCCGGACCCGGCGATCACCACGCGGCGCGTGTCCCCGCCGCGGCGGACATGGGCGGGTTCGGGATGTGGATCGATCCCCTCGGGCACCTCGACCAGCAGCCGTCCATCCGCTTCCTTCACCTCGTAGCGGCGCAGGTCGCCCCGTCCGGGCGGCTCCGTCTGTCGGCCCGTCGATACGTCGAAGCAGGCGTGGTGGAAGGCGCAGATCAGAGTGTCGCCGTCGAGATGACCCTTCGAGAGGGGCAGGCCGTAATGCGGGCAGGCATGCGCCATCGCCAGCACGCCGCCCTCGCGGCGGATCACCAGGATCTCGGCATCGCCGGCGTCTATGCGGGTGAGCCGGTCGATCTCGAAGCCCTCGAGCGTCCCGATGTCGTGCTGCGCCATGGCGGTTCTCCTGCGTCGTTCGGGTGTCCGGAACCCGCAGGTCCCGAACTAGCGGGACCGCTCGCCAGAACCACACTCGTCACCTGCACGTTGGACCAGCGAAGCTCATCGCCGCGTGAACGATCTTGGTAAATAGTGTTCGGCATCCGGATGCCGCCGGCATGTCGGAACGATGCCGGTCCCGTGCCGATGACGATGCCGATCACGGGGCAGGGGATGTTCACGACGTCCCGCGCTCAACGCTTTCCGGGTACGGTGTCCCTCATGCCCGAAATGCGCCTCCACGACCCCGCCGGCAACCGGCTCCAACTCGACGCCGAGGAGCAGTCCGCCTTCCTCGCCGCGGCCCGCCGCCCGGCTGCGCGCGACCGCACGCTGTGCGAGACCCTGCACCACACCGGATGCCGACCTTCCGAGATCGTCGAGATCGCGCCGTCGCACATGGACCTGTCTGGCCGGACGGTTACGATCCGGTCGCTCAAGGACCATTGCGATGCCTCGGGCTGCCTAATGATCTTCTACCGCTCCGTCTCCGTGCCGCCCGACGACCTCGGCACGCTCGCTACTGCGCACGATCTGCGCCAGGCACAGCGCTCTCGCAAGCGCGCTGCGGCTCCGATCTGACCGTTTACGCGCTCGCGGGTCTGGCAGACCGTCAGGCGCGTCATGATCGAGGCCGACCTGCCGGATGCCCCGCAGCGCAGCCCCAAGGGCCTGCGCCACGGTTTCGGCGTCCACGCTGCCGTCTCCGGCGTGCCGCTCAACATGCTCCCGAAATGGCTTGGCCACGCCTAGCTGAGCACCACCGCGATCTACGCCGACGCCGTGGGCAAGGCGGAGCAGGACTTCGCGAAGAGGATGTGGGGGTAGGGGTGCAACGGCTGGCTGTCTTGCCGCTGATGCGAAGCGCAGCATGACCCGTGTTCAGTGGAGTAGGTCACGTATATTCGAGATGACCCACATTCAAAAACGTCGGTCCCGCAGAAGGTGTACCGCCATGAAGCGCTACGAGGTGCCGCTGCAGGAGAACGGCCGCATGATCCTGCCCGTCGAGCTGCGCCAGCTCCTCGGCGTGGGCAAAGGCGATCGCGTCGTGATCCAGGCCGAAGGTCAGCGGATCGAGCTGACCACCGCAAGCCGCGCGCGGGACCTCGCGCGCGAGCGCGTGCGCCGTCGCTTTCCGGACGCTTCGGGCGTGGTGGACGCGTTCCTCGCAGAGCGGCGCGCCGAAGCGGCCCGCGAGGGCGACGCGACCCCGGACGATGCCGCCACGTGAGCGCCTGCGTGATCGATGCCTCCGCCGTGCTCGCCTTCCTCTTCGGGGAGCGGGGCGGGGACGAGGTGCGTGGCTGGATGGACCGGGCGCCGCGATCTCCACGGCCAATGTCCAGGAGGTGATGGCGAAGCTCATCGACCGCGGCACCGCCCGCGAGGATGCCGGGGCCGACGTCGAGCTCCTGGCCCTCGATGTCGCGGACCTCACGCTCGAAGACGCCGAGGAGGCGGCCGCCATGATCGCGCTGACCAAGCCGCTCGGCCTGAGCGCGGGGGACCGCTGCTGTCTCGCTCTCGGCCGGCGCCTCGGCCTGCCGGTCGTCCACGCCGAGCAGCGCTGGCAGGGGCTGGCCGCGGATCTGGGGCTGACCCCCGTCCTGGTGCGCGAGGCGGGGCAGGGGGCGTCGCTGTAGGATCCAGACCCGCCCCATGCGGCGTCCCACGACGGGACGGCCGACCTCAGCGTGACGCCGCGTCCTCGAACGCCGACGAGAACGAGCGTTACGTCCCAACGTCGGGTCGAAGTGCAGGGTCACTCGAGGGTCTCTGTGTTTGTCCGTGGTCGGTCGTGGCCTTCGTGGTTCACCCTTCTCGGGTCGAGGGGGTGGGGACGGATCCTGATGGGACGGCCGTTGGATCAGGGGGCGCTGGTCCGGGAGGGTCCGGCTGGAGGAGCGCGTGCCGGCGGGGCGCCTGCTCCGGCGGATCGACGCGATCCTCGGCCTCGACGTCGGTCGCGGGTCGATGGCGCCGCACGACGCGCGCGGCGGGCGTCCCCCGGTCGATCTGGAGCGTCCGCTGCGGATGCTGCCGGCGGGGTACCTCCACGGCGCGCGCTCCGAGCGGCGGCCGTGCGAGGCGGTCGATCCGAACCTGGCCGACCGCCGGTTCCGCCGCCCGGGTCTCGACGGCCGGGTGCCGGACCATTCGACGTTCACGAAGGACCGGCGTGGTCGCCTCCGCGGCAGCGGGCCGATGCGCGAGGTCTTCGAGCGCGTGATCGAGCAGGGCTTGGCCGCAGGGCCGGCGCGCACCGACGAGGTCGTCGTGGCCGGCAGCCACATCGCGGCGGGTGCGAACGAGCAGCGCCGCGTGAAGGCGGACGAGGAGCGGCGGCGGGCCGGCGAGGGCGCGACCCGCGCCGTGCGCGACGGCCCGGCCGATCTGGAGATGGCTGCGCCGGACCCGGTCGGGGTGACCCGCCGGAGGCCCAGGGCCGTCTCGACCGCGGACCCCGCCGCCGCGCTCCACCAGCGGCCGCCGCCGCCCGACGCGGGCGAGGCTTCCAACCGGATCGTCCGTCGACCCGCCAGCGCGCCGGAAGCCGTGCACCGCGCATGCCGCCGAACCGGGAGCCAGCCAGATCGGCGAATTCCCTCGACAGGGCCCGTACATCGCCGACATGCCGACGTCCCATGCAGCTCGTATGGCGGCCGATTGTCCGGCCCTTCGGGCGCAGACCGCGTGTTCGACCTCCCGTGTCGTGGCGAAGCCGACTTAGGCCGGGCCCGGACGCTGCGGCGCGGATCTCGGTTAATCGTTCATTCAGATTTCGGCCGCACAGTTTCCCGAGCATGGCCCGAGGGCGAACAAGGTGGAGTGATGCGCGATGAGCCGCCCTAAGATCGTCTTCTTCCTTGTCTCCGCCGGCATCTTGTCGATCGCCGCGCTCTGGCTGTTCGCGCTCCTCGTCGAGCGCAGCGTCATCCGCGACGCCGAGCGGCAATCCGTCGCGTGGGCCGAGTACGCGGTGGAGCGACTGACCAGGATCGAGGAGCTGGCCCGGGGCGCCCCGCCGACGACGGACGACCTTCGCGCGATCTCGGAGATGGAGACCTTCGGCCACGTATTCCGGTTCAAGCTGTTCGGCCCCGACGGCGCGCTGCGCTTCGTGTCCGAGGATCCGCTCGCCGACGGCCCCGACCTGGGTGATCACAATCCGACTGCCCGCGAGGTCACGGAGACGCTTCGACCGTACACCGTCGTCGCGGACGGCACCGAGAAGCCGGATCGCCCCGACCTCTACAGCGAGACCTACCTGCCCATCGTCAAGGACGGGCGGACCGTCGGCATCGTCGAGACCTACCTCGACCAGACCGAGACCCGCTCCGCGATCCGCGCCGACTATGCGGCGTTCGGCCTCGGCATCGTCGCGCTGATCCTCGCCGGGTTCGCGGGTCCGGTGACCGCGTTGGTCATGGTTCTGCGCCGCCTGCGCCTCAACAACCGCCTCCTGGACGCCGAACGCGCGCGGGCGGTGGCGGCGGACCGCAGCAAGACCGACTTCCTCGCCAACGTCAGCCACGAGCTCCGCACGCCACTCAACGGGATCGTCGGACTTTCGGAACTGCTCGAGGACCAGCCTCTCGACGAAGACGGTCGCGAATCCCTGAACGTCCTTCGATCGGCCGGGGCCGAGACGGCGATCATGATCGACTCGTTGCTGGACATGACGCGGATCGAAGCCGGAGACGTCCGGCTGAGCTCCGCGCCGTTCGATCCGGTCGGCATCCTCGCCGACGTCGTGACGCTGATCGGGCCCGATGCCCGGCGCAAGGGCCTGAAACTGGACCTCGATCTTCCGGACGGCGAGGTGCCGGAGGTCGTCGGCGACGAACATGTCTTCCGTCAGATATGCCTCAACCTAGTCGGCAACGCCGTGAAGTTCACCGAGGACGGACACGTGCGGGCGTCGCGCAGGTTCGACGATCATGGCGATGCCGGCTCGCTCGTCCTCGATGTGGACGATACCGGCATCGGCATCCTCGAGGAGGACCGCTCGCGCATCTTCGAGCGCTTCGCGCGCACGCGGGAGGGGCTCAACATCGGCGCGTCCGGGACGGGCCTCGGCCTGTCGATCACGCGCTCGTTCGTCGAGTTGATGGGCGGCGAGATACACGTGGAGAGCACGGCCGCGAAGGGGTCCACCTTCACCGCGACGCTGCCGTTTCCGGTCGCGTCCAATCTCGAAGAGCGCCTGGCGGCATGACGACCGCGGAGACCATCGCGACGCGGCAGGAGAGCACAGCCGGCGTCATCATCGCGGACGACAACAAGGTCAATCTCCTGGTCCTGAGGAAGATGCTGAACAAGCTGGGCGTCACGCCGCGCACCGCCGCGGACGGATTGGAGGCGGTCGCCTTGGCTGACGGCGAACCTCCGACGTTGGTCCTGCTGGATATCAACATGCCGCGGATGAACGGGATCGAGGCCGCCGCGGCGATCCGCAAGCGGCATCCGAATACCGATATCCCCATCATCGCGGTCACCGCCTACGCCGACAGCCAGCATCAGGAGGACTACAGGATGGCCGGCTTCGACACGCTGATCGCCAAGCCGGTGACCATGGCGACGTTGCAAAGGGTTCTGTCGGATTATCTCGGCGAAATTGCCAAGGCCGCTTAGGTGGAGGAACGATTGTCGCGCCGGTTCCTCCGTCAGTTGTCGTGATCAGGGTAATGCGGACGTCGGGGCAAGGGTCCGCCTGGGACCGGCCATAAGTCCGGCGCCCATCTGGACCTGGACGGGTGCGCTATTGACCCTACTCCCCGCACGAGGGGGCTTGCGCAAATCTCTCCTGAGATTTTGTCCTCACGCGAATAGGCGATCACTATCTGTATTGGGCACATTCACAACGCGAGCGGTGGTGTTCGGCATAGGCCAGATCGGCCGAGTCAAGGCGGACATCCGAGATCGTCGTTATCGCGGTCCGAAGTGCGGGACAGAACGGGCCCTTGCGGTGCCGTGCCCGACATCTCGGTTGGACCTCGGCTCGTGCTGTTCATCCTGGGCCTGTGCGGCCGCGACGGGTTGGCGCTGATAGGCCCCATCCGTGCGCGCGGTGCCCATCATCGTGCCGACGGCGGGCGAGGCCGCAGCCGAGAAGGTCGACGTGCTCGACCTCGGCCTGGACGACTATGTGACCAAGCTCTTCGACAGCAGGGGCTTGCCGGCAGGGAACCACGCCAGCCCACTCCGCGCCGATGGGGGAGCGGTGCGTGCGCGCCGGATCGGGGCCGGGCCGGTCGCGACCGAGCTGAACGCCATGCGGCGCACAGGAACGGCGCGCCCATGTGACTTATGCCCAACGCGTTCGCGTACCTGGCCGAGCTCGCCGGGCATCGGGGCAGGGTGCCGACCCATGGCCCTCTCCTGCGCGAGATTCTGGGGTTCGACCCGTGTGAATGATGGCGAGCACCTCCGCGTCGCCCTGCGCGTGCTGCGCGGGAAGATCGAGGACGAGCGGAGCCGCCCACGGTTGGTGATGAACGAGTTTAGTGTGGGCCACCGCTTCGCCGTGGATCGCGCCGTGCTGGGGCCGATGCGCTTGCCGACAGGCAGATCAGGCAGGCGGTACCCAAACCGCCCTCGTCCGCCCGGGCTTTCCCCAAATTCTCCTCCGCAATCAGTAAGTTGTCGACCTGTCGCAAGCCAAGATCGACGACTTCGATAATCCAACCGGCAGATCCAGAGGTTCGCCGACATGCGGCAGCCGGCCCTGGCGGTCCAGCACCGGGCCGGTCGCCGTCTCGAAGTCGCGGTCCGGCGCCGGCTCGATCTCCAGCAGCGCGGCCACTTCCTTCGTGGGTATCCAGACCGCGAGGAGGTAGGACCCGCCGGCGCGGCCCGCGATCCTTGGCTTGTCAGCCACGTTCTCGGGACCTCGCCCGCGATGGCCTGCATCACGCCCAATGGTGTGATGACGCCCTCGAAATGACCATCCTCGTCGTAGACTAGCACCATGTGCGCGGGCGCCTGCGCAGCCGCGCCACCACCTCCAGCGTATCCTGCCAGTCGCGGACCGCCGTCGCCGCGCTTAGCGGGGCGCGCAGGTCGAACGGCGT
Organism: uncultured Alphaproteobacteria bacterium; assembly: GCA_963832275.1. Taxonomy (GTDB): domain Bacteria; phylum Pseudomonadota; class Alphaproteobacteria; order Rhodobacterales; family Rhodobacteraceae; genus Hasllibacter. The sequence goes on along the minus strand of CAWHTQ010000019.1, from coordinate 775,887 downwards.
CTCCAACAGCGGCAGCGCGAGCGCATCGCCCACGATCAGCCCCCCGGTCACGACGTCCGGATCGGCCTCCCAAACCGGTTGGCGCGATCGGGTCCTCGCGCGCATCTCGTCCACGATCTCGTCCCGACCGGCCGCCGCGTCCGGCGATTAGACTTCGCCGCGCGGCGTCATCAGGCCGCGCCGTGCGGTTGGTCACGCGCGTGACGCCGGCGATCATGCGCCCCTCTCCGCGCGCCAGCACACTGGAGCCCTCGGCCTCGGCCACGACGAGGCGCACACCTTCTCGTCGCCGGGCACGCCCGGCGGAGTTCCGCTCCGGCCCAGCAACTCCAGGCCCGATCGGTCGGACCGATCCAGCACCCGACGGCAGGCGCAGCGGCCTGCGCAACCGCCGGCATCGCGGGAGCGATGCGGGCGGCGACCTAACTTGGCGCGCGCAGGGTGTCCCGCTTGGGAACCAGCTCGCCCACGATGAGCCACAGGTGGGCGATCGCCGCCACGACGGTCCCGACGCCGAGGGGCTGCGCGACGGACCGCGGAATTCCGTCTTCGGTCAGGTCGCCACCCAGCCGGCGCCGAACGTGGCACCCGACTCCGCGCCTGCGAAGATGCCCACAGCGTGATGTCGATCGGGACGCTCGGCACGAAGCGCCCCTGATCGGCCGCCAGGCGCAGGGCGGCCGCTGCGCCACGATCGCAGCGGCCCGCCATCACCATGAGTTCGCGCCGCACGGGCCGATACGACCGCGAGCCCGGACATCGCCAGGAGCCCGTTGACCAGCGTGAGGGCGATGACGACCGCGATCCCGAACCCCATGCCTCGGGCCCCTCCGGGGCGCGACGACGGCCCGCCCCCGGGACGCCTCGCGATCGTCACAACGGCCAGATCAGCGGGATCAGGGCCACGGTCGCAGTTCCGACCACAAGGTTCATAGGCACGCCGACGCGCAGGAAGTCGGCGAAGTGGTAGCCGCCTGCCGTGTAGACCAGCGTGTTGGTCTGGTAGCCGATGGGCGTCGCGAAGCTGGCCGATGCGGCGAACATCACGGCGACCACGAAGGGCCGTGGGTCGAGGCCCAGGCCCTGCGCGATGCCGATGGCGATCGGCGTCATCAGGACGGCGACGGCGTTGTTGGTGACGAGCTCTGTCAGGATCGACGTCACCGCGTAGATCAGCGCCAGCGCGACCCATGGCCCGAACGTCGTCAGAAGGGGCGAGAGCGTCGCCACGATCATCTCTACCGCCCCGGTGCGGTCGAGCGCTGTGCCGATCACCAGCATCGACACGATCAGCAGCAGGAGCGGGCCGTCCAGGGCGGCAAGCCCTTCGTCGGCGTCGATGCAGCCCGTCGCCAACACCAGCGCAGCGCCGATCAGTGCCAGCGCCAGGATCGGCGCCACGTCCAGCGCGGCCAGAACGATCACGCCCAGGAGGATGGCGCCGGCCAGCGGCGCCTTGCGGCGGCGGAAGGCGCGCGTGGAATGCGGGGCGAGCGATGTCAGGTACTGGTCTTCGACCAAGCGCGACAGGTCGTCGGGCGCGCCCTCGACGAGCAGCGTGTCGCCGGCGGCGAGGCGGGTCGTCTCCAGCCGCCCCTCCAGCGCCTCGCCGCGCCGGTGCAACGCAACCGGATAGACTCCGAACCGCCGCCGCCAGCGCATCGCGCCCAGCGTGCGCCCGATTGCCTTGCTGCCCGGCCCCACCAGAACTTCCAGCAGGCCCGAAGGCCGGACCCGTCCCGGTTCGGTCTCGGGCAAGGCCGCGCCGCGCACCGCGCCCTCGCGCAGGGCGGCCAGCTCGGTATCGCGGACCTTGACCACCACGACGTCGCCTGCCTGCAACCGGACCTCGGTCAGCGAGCGTCGCAGCGAGGCATCGCCGCGGATCACGTCCACCACGCGCCCGCCGCCATGCAGGAAGGCCGGCACCGACAGCGGCGCCTGGCCGATCAGCGGCGAGCCGGCGGGGATGAACGCGTCGGCCATCCAGGCGCGCGGCGCCCGGTCCAGGGCGGTGCCGACCGTGCCGCGCTCGGGCAGGAGGCGCGGCCCCAGGACGAAGAGGAACGCGCCCCCCACCAACGCCACCGCCAGTCCCAGGGGCGCGATCTCGAACAAGCCGAAGGGAGCGAGCCCCGCCTCACGCGCCACTCCGTCCACCAGAAGGTTGGTCGAGGTGCCGATCAGTGTCACCGTCCCGCCCAGGATCACCATGTAGGACAGGGGGATCAGCAAGCGCGACGGCACGGTGCCCACCTGCCGCGCGAGTCCGATCGCCACCGGGATCAGCACCATGACCACGGGCGTGTTGTTCAGGAACGCCGAGGCGGCCGCGGCGGCGCCCAAGAAGACGGCCAGCGCCAGGGTCCCGCTGCGCGCCGATACCCTCGACAGGAACGCGATCAGCATCTCCAGCGCGCCGGTGCGCACCAGCGCCGCGCTCAGCACGAACATCGCGGCGATGGTTGCCGGCGCGGGGTTCGCCACGGCGCCCAGTACGTCGTCCGTTGCGACGAGGCCGAGCGCGAGCGCCGTCATCGCGCCCACGAAGGCCACGAGGAAGGGGGGGAAGCGTTCGGTCACGAAGGCCGCGAACACCGCGCCGACCAGGGCGAGCGCCGCCCACGGAGCGAACTCGGAACTCATCCGCGCGGCGCCCCCACGCGGCGCCCGCCGCCCGCCGCCCGCCGCGCCGGGACCTCGCCGCACGGGACGAGGCCGACGAGCCCCGGCGCCGCGACGAGATGTTCCATCCGTGGCCCGCTAGGACGCGGCCCGGCGCAGGCCGGCCAGGCGACGTCCCATGACCGCTCCGCGACGCCGGAGCCGGACGATCGCAGCTGCCACCGCCGGCCGGAGCACCGGCAGGTCGATCGCGAGCAGGATGAGGCCCGCTGGCAGCATCCAGAGCCCGAAGACGGGCAGGATCGCGAGGACGCTCCCCGCGATCAGCCCGAGCGCGAGCGGGAAGCGTAGCAGCGCGCCCCATCGCCCTCGGACAATCCGCAAGGGGGGTCCAAGGCGCGGCACCGCGCGCGAGAGGGCCGCCAACTGCCGGTCTAGGCGGCGCAGGTGGCGGTCGGACACCCACGGTGCCGGCCCTCGCGCGCGCGCGCGCCGCTTCACATGTGGTGATCCGAAGAAGTCCATCGCATGCCGACGCTCACATGCCTCGCGCTGCGCCCGCTGGATGTCGCGAGGCGGGCCATCGCGCGCGGTGCGGTCCGCCATCACGACAGGGCGTCGTCAGAGGGGCCCGGCCCGCTTCGACCGACATGGCCCGCGCGCACCGCCTTTCAAGACGCCCGCCGGCGCCGCCGCACGCAGCGGGCCAGAATATGCGAAGCGGCGGCTTCGGCCGCGTGACCCGTGATCCTTCCGATCGGCCCGGCCAGCACGTCCGGCCCGGTCCGGGCCCCGGACGGCGCGCCTCCCGGCATGCCCGGCGCCGTCCCGAACTCCAGCGTCGCGGGAGTGGGTCGCGACCGGACGGGGCGCCGGAGCGGCCGGGCCAAGGTCCCGGCCGTCTCAGTCGCAGTCCGAGTTGTCCATCTCGTCGTCGGGCATCTGCGTGTTGCAAAGGCGGGCGGCCTGGAGATCGGTTCGCTCCAGGACCGCCCCTTCGAGCACCGCGCCGCGCAGGTCCGCGTCCGCGAACGTCACGTCCGTCAGGCGCGCGTCCACGAAGCTCGCGCCGCGCAGGTCGGCTCCGTCGAAGCTGACGCCGGTCAGGCCGGCGCGGTCGAACACCGCGATGCCCAGGCCCGCGCGCTCGAAGGTGGTGGCGGTGAGCCGGGCCTCGCCCAGGTCGATTCCCATCATCCTGCGATCCGAGAAGTCCTGCCCGTCGAACGTGCAGCCCCTGCAGTCGCCGAGCCCGCGCATGTCGGCCGACCGGTCGGGCTCCTGGGCCCATGCGCCGCCGCCCCAGAGGACGGCCGCGATCGTGGCCGCGGCGGACCAGGCCCGCGGCCCGGAGAAAGTGTCCATATGTCCTGCTCCTGATGGATGCGGCGGATATCGCGTCGAGGAAGATCGGGACGGCACTGCCCTCAAGCCGACGTGACCAGCCACGCGGTGTAGCCCGCATAGGCCGCGAGGAAGGCCGCCCCGGTCCCTCGGCCGATGCGTTGCCAGACGACCACCGCTGCGACCAGCGCGACAGTCGCGCCGGACATCACCCAGACGTCGAGCCCAGCGATCTGCGCCGGCACGGCGATCGGTCGGACCAGCGCGGTGACTCCGAGGATGCCCAGAATGTTGTAGATGTTCGAGCCGACGACGTTGCCGAAGGCGATGGCGGGCTCGCGGCGCAGCGCCGCCATCACCGAGGTCACGAGCTCGGGGAGCGAGGTGCCGACCGCGACGATGGTCAGGCCCACGACGGTCTCGCTCATGCCCCAGACCAGGGCCAGGGCGACGGCGGCGTCGACGGCGAGGCGCGCGCCGAGGATCGTCACCGCGATGCCTCCGACGGCCAGGGCAAGGGCCAGCCAAAGCGGTCCGGGCAGCGCGGCGGTGTCGGCGGCGGCATCCGGCGTATCGGCGCGGTCGGTCAGGTAGGCCAAGACGAGGTAGGTCGCGAGAGCGGCGATCAGCACACCGCCGAGCCAGCGGTCGAGCGCGCCGTAGAGGATCACCCCGACGCACAGCAGCGTCGCCACGGCAAGCGCCGCTCCGTCCCGGCCGAAGCCGGCGCGGGCGACGGCCACAGGCGTGATGACCGCCGCCACCCCGAGGATGAGGAGGACGTTGGCGATATTGGAGCCCACGACGTTGCCCACGGCGATACCGGGAAGGCCGTCGAACGCCGCCTGCAGGCTCGTGACCAACTCCGGCGTGGATGTGCCGAAGCCGACGAGGGTCAGGCCGATCAGCAAAGGCGAGACGCCCAGCCGGCTGGCGACCGAGACCGCGCCGCGCACCAATGCCTCGCCCCCTCCGACGAGCAGGACGAACCCTAGGGCAAGCTGGAGGTAGATCATGGACGGGGCCCGAATGACGCGAGGCCGGCGAGCGCGTGGGATACGCGGATCGGCGACCTGCGAGGGGCATATGGTGGGGATCGCCGCCGTCCTTCAATGGGCGACGGCGCGGATGGTACGCGCCCGGCATGGCATCGGCGGCTGCGGATCGATCGACCGGTTCCGCAGGCCCCGCGCCCCGGCGTCAGATGGCGAGCGGTGCCGTCCTGCCGGACGTCTCCAGGTCCCACTCAGCCGTCCAGGCGTCCTTGCGCCGCGACAGCACGAGGAAGTTGCGTTCGGCCGCAAACATACCCCGCTGCCCCGGTAGGCGGCGCATCCGGACGGGATGACCGGCGAGCGGGGCATCTCCGAGTCGTGACAGCAGGCCGAGGAACCGCGCCCAGCCGCGGGGCGGCGCGCGGTGGGAGATCCCAGACGCCGTCAGCTGGTGCAGGAGCCTGCCGCCGCCGAGCGCCATCGTGGCGCGCGCCGCGAGGTGGATCTCCCCCGACAGAGCCGTGATCCCGGACACGCCGGTCCCGTCGGACGCGTCCATGTCACGCAGCAGGGCCAGCATCCGCCGCCATTCCTCCCGATGGGCGCGGCTCTGCCACTGATCGCGCAGGTCGTCCTCGTATTCCAGCATCTTGGGATGCAGGCGCATCACCCCTTCCAGCAAGGATAGGCGCGGCCCGAGCAGCGGCACGCTCGACATCAGCAGCGTGCGGCCGTCGAAGGCGCCCGCGGCCTCCATCATCGACCAGCCGCCGGCGCCCATGACCTGCCGCCGCGTGCGCTCCGAGCGGAGGTCTGGCGCCAGGAGGCGCAGCCCGGACGTCTCGACGCGCCAGCCCAGATGCAGCCCCTTCGGGTCGGCGAACCGCCCCGGGAGGTCGCCATCTCGCGCGGCGTGCTGGAACCCGAGCGCCATCTCGCGCGCGACCTCGAAGATCGCCTGGCCCACGGGGCTGTAGGTCCGCGAGCGCGGCAGCGACCCCCATCCGTCGCAGATGTCGTGGTCGTCCCACTGCATGAGCGAGGGGACGCGTGCACAGAGCCACGCCGTCTCGGGCGCCGAATAGACCGCCTCGTAGCGGTCGAAGAACGCCGTGCGCAGGTGCCGGTACAGGTCCGCCAGATCGGCGCGGGACGGGTCCTGCGGGATCTCGTCCGGCCAGCCAGCGCTCAGCGAGTGGCCCTGCGTCGCCTCGTCGGCGTAGATCTGATCGCCGCCGTGCAGCAGGAGCCCGAAGGGTGCCGCCTCGTGCCGCCGCGCCAGGCGCGCCCACATGATGTTGCGCTCGCTGTCCACGCGGCTCAGGTCACCCGTCTCCTCGCCGTTGCAGGACACGAAGGCGATGCGGACCTCGTCTCCCAGTCCCGCGAGGTCGTAGCGATCCCCGTTCCACGAATAGGAGGACGCCTCATGCGCCGGCACCGCGAAACGCGCCCGCCAGAGGGCGCGCCCGCCGCAAGTGATCAGGATGGACGCCGCCACCCTCCGTCCGTTCAGCTCGACCGGAGGAGGCGCCTCGTCCTGCGCTCCGACGAAGAGCACGGCCAAACGCATCTCATCGCCGACAACCTCGTCGAGCACGAGAACGGGCCCGATCATGGCGGGCAGGTCAGGGATCGGTTCGGAAGGCATTTCGAACCGATATAGAGGCGCGCCGCGCGATTGCCGCCCCGCCCGTGAGGGGAATCCCCGCCCCGGCACGGCGAGGACGTCCCGCCAGGCCTGCGTCGCGAGGTCGATGCAGGCGACGTCCCGATGGATCCGGACAAAGCTAGGATGCCAGGGACATGCTCTGGACGTCGGTCCGGGTCCTCGGCCGGGCGCCGTCCGTCGCCGCAAGTCTCTCCAGAACGCGTCTCTTGAGTTCATCGGTGGGGATCGGCTTGGACAGGTAGTCGTCCATGCCGGCGGCGAGGCAGACCTGACGGTCCCCTTCGAGCGCGTGCGCGGTCAGGCCGATGATCCAGCATCGGGGTCCGGCGGCCCGCGCCTCGAACGCGCGGATAGCGCGCGTTGCATCATGACCGTTCATTACCGGCATGCTGACATCCATCAGCACGATGTCCGGCCGGAGGTCCTCGAAGCGCTGCACGGCCTCGGCCCCGTCGCGCGCCACAGCGGGCTCGATATCCATGTTCTTCAATATCGTGGTCACGATCAGCAGGTTCGTCCGGTTGTCGTCGACGACGAGGACCCGTGCCATGGATGACCCGCCGTTCGCGCGTTCGGGCTTGTCGAGCGGTGCCACGATGTCGGCGCCCGCGTCCGTCACGGGGTCCGAGGGCGCCGTCGCCAGTGATCCATCATGGCCTCCCGGTCGGGCCGCCGCCGCGACCAGGGCGTCGAAGAGCTCCGAGGCACCTTCGGGCTTGGTCAGGGTGACTTCAGGTTCTGCCACGCCGCGTCCGGGGCCGAGGTCGGCGTCCATCGACGAGAGCAGCACCACCGGCGTCGCGGCGATCGCCGGGTCCGCGCGCAGCTCGGCGAGGACGTCCGTCCCGCCCATCCCGGGCATGTGGTGGTCGAGCACCATGAGGTCGAACGGCCGGCCCCGGCGGGCGGCGGCGCGCAGCCGTCCCAACGCCTCGGCGCCGCCGCAGGCGGCCTCCACCTCCATGCGCCATGCGTCCATCAGCTCGGCCAGGATCATGCGGTTGGCGGCGTTGTCTTCGACCACCAGCACCCGCCGCCCGGCCATCTCATCCAAAGCCCTCGCGGGGGCCTCGTCCCTCCCAGGGGCGGTGGAGAGCGGCACCCAGAACCAGAAGATCGAGCCGCGCCCCGGCTCGGAGCGGGCGCCGATCTCGCCGCCCATCATCTCGACCAGCCCCTTGCTGATCGCGAGCCCCAGGCCTGTGCCCTCCTGGCGCCGGGTATGCGAGCCATCGACCTGGGTGAAGTTGCCGAAGACGTCGTCCATCCGATCGGCAGGAATACCGCAACCGGTGTCGCGGACCTCGACCAGGATGTGCAGACCGCCGCCGGGGGACGGCGCAGGCGAGACGTCGATCTCGACCTGTCCCGCCTCGGTGAACTTCAGCGCGTTGGTCGCGAGGTTGGTCACGACCTGTCGCAACCGGAGCGGATCGCCCACGGCCATGGGCAGCAGCGCGGGATCGACGCGGGTGAGGAGCTCGATCCCCTTCTCCCGGGCCATCAAGGATAGCAGCTTGCCAGGTTCCCGAGCCAGCGCGCCAAGCCGGAACGGCTCCTCGCGCAGCGTCATGACCCCCGCGTTGATCTTCGAGATGTCGAGGATGTCGTTTATGACGGCGAGCAAGGCCCGGCCGGAGGCTCCGATCGTGCCGACGAACTCGCGCTGCCGGGCGTCCAACTCGGTGCCCGCAAGCAGCTCGGCGACGCCGAGCACGCCGTTCATGGGCGTGCGGATCTCGTGGCTCATCGTGGCCAGGAACTCGGACTTCGCCCGGTCAGCCGACTGCGCCGCGACCATGGCGTGCTCCAAGGCGCGCATGCGCTCCTGGAGCTCCCACCGGGCCCGCCCCACAAGGTGGAAGACGACGCCGAGCACGAACGGGGCGAGCGCCACGATGACGTGGATGGGATTGTCCGCCAAGACCTGCGGCAGCGGGGCGGGGACGGGCCGAAGCGCCCAGGCGTCGAACGCCAGGCTCACGGCGGGGAACATCAGGCCGAAGAGACCGCCGAACACGGTATGTCGCCAGATCGTGGTCATGGGGCCGCCGGACTTGCACAGGGATCGCCACCTCACTGCCAGACGACGGGTTAAGGATGCGTAAGCGCTAATTTCCCCATGAGGCCGACGGGCGTCCCACCGTCCGCGCAAGTCGGAGCCTGGAAAGCCCGCAGGTCGGTCGAGGACCACGACAACCTCGTCCCAATGGAGCCTTCCTGACCGAGGTAGGCACGGCGCCCGAGGAGAGTAGCCAGAGATCCAAGTGATGAAAGCCTGCAGGGTCTCTCGAGGGTCTCTGTGTTCTTCCGTGGTCGGTCGTGGCCTTCGTGGTTCACCCTTCTCGGGTTGAGGGGGGGGCGGATCCTGATGGGACGGCCGTTGGATCAGGGGGCGCTGGTCCGGGAGGGTCCGGCTGGAGGAGCGCGTGCCGGCGGGGCGCCTGCTCCGGCGGATCGACGCGATCCTCGGCCTCGACGTCGGTCGCGGGTCGATGGCGCCGAACGACGCGCGCGGCGGGCGTCCCCCGGTCGATCTGGAGCGTCCGCTGCGGATGCTGCCGGCGGGGTACCTCCACGGCGCGCGCTCCGAGCGGCGGCCGTGCGAGGCGGTCGATCCGGACCTTGCCGACCGCCGGTTCCGCCGCCCGGGTCTCGACGGCCGGGTGCCGGACCATTCGACGTTCACGAAGGACCGGCGTGGTCGCCTCCGCGGCAGCGGGCCGATGCGCGAGGTCTTCGAGCGCGTGATCGAGCAGGGCTTGGCCGCAGGGCCGGCGCGCACCGACAAGGTCGTCGTGGCCGGCAGCCACATCGCGGCGGGTGCGAACGAGCAGCGCCGCGTGAAGGCGGACGAGGAGCGGCGGCGGGCCGGCGAGGGCGCGACCCGCGCCGTGCGCGACGGCCCGGCCGATCTGGAGATGGCTGCGCCGGACCCCGTCGGGGTGACCCGCCGGAGGCCCAGGGCCGTCTCGACCGCGGACCCCGCCGCCGCGTTCCACCAGCGGCCGCCGCCGCCCGACGCGGGCGAGGCTTCCAACCGGATCGTCCGTCGACCCGCCAGCGCGCCGGAAGCCGTGCACCGCGCATGCCGCCGAACCGGGAGCCAGCCAGATCGGCGAATTCCCTCGACAGGGCCTGGACCCTGAATCCAAGCTCATCATTCGGGTCCAGGGTCTCTCGTCCATTAGCGACGGTGTCGGTGCGATGGGACGGCCGGGCGTCGCCAGGATCGGATATCGAGGGTCGGCGCGGCGGTTCGTCGGTAGATGACCCAGCGCCTGTTCGGCCCGAGTCATCCCTGCCCGAGGAGGCGCCCGACCCGTCGATCGGGCGCCCCGGCAATCAGGCGGACGCTAGCCCGCCAACTCGGCGTCGAAGAGGTAGACCTTCTCGTCGGGGCGGGGGGTCCAGTCGATCCGCTCACTCACGCCGTAGAAGTCGGGCTGGAAGTACATGTGAAGCCACGGCCCGTCGTCATAGAAGACCTGCAGCATCTCATCCACGATCTCCCGCGTCTCCTCATCGGAGGAGGCGGTGTTGAGGTCCGCCCAGCGGTCGAACCAGGCCGGGTCGGACCAGTGGGTGTAGTTGGTTCCGCTCTCGACCGTGGCGAGGTCCGTCATGTCGTAGAGTGGGCTCCACAGGGCCCCACCGGAGCCGAGGAAGAAGAGCGGGCCGGCGTTGCGCTCGCGGATGAGCGGAATGTAGACGCTCGCCCATTCCATCACGTCGAGCTCGACGTCGAGGCCCACGTCGGACAGGTACTGCGCGATGGCTTGGACGACGCTCGCGTCGTTCAGGTAGCGCCCCTGGCCCGCCTGGAAGCGGATCGGGAAGCGCGTGCCGTCGTCGCCGCGGGGCCAGCCGGCCTCGTCGAGCAGGCGCTCGGCTTCCTCGGGGTCGTAGGGGTAGGGCTCTATCGACTGGTTCGCGTTGGGTGGGTTCACGATGCCCGTCATCCGCTCGCATTCGAAGTTCAGGAGCTGGGCGCAGATGGTCGGCACGTCCACGGCGTACTGCAGCGCGCGGCGCACGTTCGGGTCCTGGATCGCGTCGCCGCCGGGTTCCTGGGCCATCGTGTCGCTGAGGTTGAAGCCCACGTACATGCGCCGCGTGCCCTGGATCGGATCGACCGTGGCGCCGCCCGAGGCGTTGATCACGTCCATCTGGTCCGGGGCGACGTTGGTGATGATGTCGACATTGCCGGCCATCAGCTCGGCCGCGCGGGTCGAGGCCTCGGGGATAATGCGCCAGACGATGGTCTCGAAGTTGGCCTCCTCGCCGATCTTCTCGAGGACGATCTCCGAGCCGCGGGTCCAGTCGGCGAGACGGTACTGGCCGGAAGCGACCGGGCTGGAGGACGCCTCGTCGAGGCTCATCGCCTCGTAGCTGTCCATGCAGTGGATGTAGACCTCGGCGATCAGGCCGAACGCGATCGGGTTCTTGCTCGCGAGGTTGATCTGCACGCGCTGCTCGTCGAGCGCCTCGGCGCTTTCGAAGCCGATCGAGGTGAAGACGAAGCCGGGCGTGTTGCCGGTGAACCCGTTCTCGGGATCGGCCGCGCGGTTGAAGGAGTATGCCGCGTCCTCGGCGGTGAGGGCCTCGCCGTCCTCGCAGGTCAGGCCCTCCTTCAGCGTGTAGACGTAAGCGGTGCCGTCCTCGGAGATCTCGAGGTCGGTGGCCAGGTCGTTCTGGACCTCGCCGTCGCCGTCGATGGTCTGGAGCGTGCCGAAGATGTGGCGCGCGATGTTGGCGTTGTCGCGCGAGGAGATGGCCGCGGGGTCGAACGTGTTGATGTCCGCGCTCAGGCCGACGGTGATCGTGTCCTCGGCGGATTGCGCCGCGGCGCCGCCGGCCGCGACGACGAGGCCCATCGCGGTGGCCGCGAGCAGATGCTGTCGTGTTCTCATCGGTTTTCCCTTCACCCGTTGCTTGGCTTCTCTCTGGCCGGCGGCCGCGGGGCGGGGCGCCGGGATCATTTCGACTGGACGATGGTCGCCGGATCGAACGCGGCGAGGATGCGCGTGTGCTCGGCGATGAGGACGATGGCGCGCTCCGCGTCGCCCGCCTCGAGGGCGTCGACGATGGGGGGATGGTTGCCCGCGACCTCCGCGAGGTTGTCCCCGTCGCGGTTCCGCAGGGCCATGATCTGGTGGATGCGCAGGTAGAGGCTCTTCCACGAGGCAAGCAGGAGGTTGTGGTCGGCCAGCGCGATGAGCGTGTGGTGGAACGCCTCGTCCGCGGCGGTCAGCGCCTCGAAGTCACCCGCCCCGGCGGCCGCGGTCATGGTGGCGCAATGGGCGCGCAGCGGCTCGACGGAGACACCGCTCCGCAGGATGCGGCGCGCGGCCATGACCTCGAACACCTCGCGCAGGGAGTAGGTCTCGGCGACCTCCCGGGCGGTGAGGGGCTTCACCCGCTTGCCCTTGTAGGCGATCGTCTCGACAAGGCCGTCGTTCTCGAGGATCTGGATCGCCTCGCGTATGGGCGCGCGGGAGACGTTCATCTGCGCGGCGAGCGTCGTCTCCACCAGGCCGGTGCCCGGCGCCAGGCGGCCGCTGAGGATCGCGGCGCGGAGCTGGTCGGCGACCTTCACGCGCAGCGGCACGTTCTCGATCGGGGCGATGGCGTGCGGCTGGTCGAGGGTCTGGGCGTCGAATGTCACGGGGCGGCTCCTGTGGCGGGCATGGGGCCCGCGAGGCCGCGGGGCCCGCCACATGTGGCCGGGCGTGCCCATCGCGCAAAGCCCGCGCCGCCAGATGTCGACAATCGTCCGCAGATTCTCGACCGGCATCGGCGGTGCCGCCGCTCTCGGTCATCTGTGGAATGTCGACAATCCATCGGTGGACAATGCGGAGAGCCGTCGGGGCCTGTCAAGTTCCGATCCGCCCGGCGCCGCTCGCCGGTTCCATCGCGCCCGCCGCGAGGGCGGAGGTCACGTCGTCCGGATGCAGGCGCTTCGGTGTCCGGGACCGACCCGCGTCAGCGACGGCACGATCCGGGCGCAGTCCGGGATCGCCATCGGGCAGCGGGTGCGGAACACGCAGCCGGAGGGCGGGTCGATGGGGCTCGGTATGTCGCCCTTCAGGATCGTGCGCTGCCGTCGCCGGCCCGGCTCCGGGATCGGCACGGCGGAGAGGAGGGCCTGCGTGTAGGGGTGGTTGGGCCGGGCGTAGAGCTCGGCGGCGGACGCGATCTCCATCACCCGGCCGAGATACATGACGATGACGCGGTCGCAGATGTGCTCCACCACGCCGAGGTCGTGGGCGATGAAGAGCAGGGTGAGGTTCAGGTCGGCCGTCAGATCCTCCAGCAGGTTGATGACCTGCGCCTGGATCGACACGTCCAGCGCCGAGACCGGCTCGTCCGCCACGATCAGGTCCGGCTCCACCGCCAGCGCGCGCGCGATGCCGATACGCTGACGCTGCCCGCCGGAGAACTCATGCGGGAAACGGTCCAGGTGATCGCGCGACAGGCCGACCTGCTCGAGGAGGGCGGCGGCGCGGTCCTCGCGGTCGCCCGGCGCGCCGATCGCGTGCAGGCGGAGCGGGTGGGTGAGCACCTCGCGCACCGATTCCCGCGGATTGAGGCTCGCGTAGGGGTCCTGGAACACGATCTGCATCCGCCGGCGCAGGCGGCGCATCTCGGCCGGGGGCAGGGCCGTGACGTCGGTCCCGTCGAAGCGCACCGCGCCGGCGGTCGCCTCCTCGAGGCGCAGGATGGTGCGGCCCACGGTGGTCTTGCCCGAGCCGCTCTCGCCGACGAGGCCGACGACCTCTCCGGCGGCGATGTCGAAGCTGACGTCGTCGACCGCCCTGACATGGTTGACCACGCGGCGCAGCACGCCGCCCCGGACGGGAAAGTACTTCTTGAGCCCGTCGACCTCGAGGAGCGCGGTCATTCGGCGGGCTCCGGGGCAGTGGCGAGCTCGCGCCAGCGGACGCAGCGGACGTCGTGGCCGGCGCCGGTCGGCTCCAGCGGGGGCACGGCGGCGATGCATGCCGCGGCCGCGTGGGCGCAGCGCGGGTGGAACCGGCAGCCCGCGGGCAGGCTGGTGAGGGCGGGGACGGTGCCGGGGATCGCCTTGAGGCGCCCCCTCGCGCCGCCCAGTCGCGGGATCGAGTCCATCAGCCCCCGCGTGTAGGGCATGCGCGGCCGGGCGAAGATTTCCTCCACCTCGCCGGTCTCGACCACCTGGGCCGCGTACATCACGACGACGCGGTCGGCGACCTCGGCCACCACGCCGAGGTCGTGGGTGATGAACACGATGGCCATGCCCATGCGGCGCTGCAGGTCCTGCATCAGCTCGAGCATCTGGGCCTGGATCGTGACGTCGAGGGCAGTGGTCGGCTCGTCGGCGATGAGGATGCGCGGCTCGCAGGCGAGCGCCATCGCGATCATCGCGCGCTGGCGCATCCCGCCCGACATCTCGTGCGGGTAGGCGTCGACCCGTCGGCGCGGCTCCGGGATGCCGACGAGGTCCAGCATCTCCACCGCGCGGGCACGGGCCCTCGCCCTGCCGGCGCCCTCGTGGCGGATGACGACCTCGGCGATCTGCTGGCCGACGGTGTGGACCGGGTTCAGCGAGGTCATCGGCTCCTGGAAGATCATGCCGATCTCCTTGCCGCGCACGGCGCGCATCTCGGCGTCGCTCAATGTCGTGAGCTCGCGCCCGGAGAGCTTCACGCTGCCGCCGGTGATCCGGCCGATCCCCTTGGGCAGGAGGCCCATGATCGACAGGCTGGTGACCGACTTGCCCGATCCGCTCTCGCCGACGATGGCCACGGTCTCCCCGGCGCGGGCGGCGAAGCTCACGCCGTCGACGGCGCGGACGCTCAGGGTGCGGGTGAGGTCGAACGTCGTCTGGAGGTCCCGCACCTCGAGGAGGGGCGGGGCGTCCCCCGGATCGCCGGCGGTCGGCATGGGCGCCTGGTCTCCCGGGGTCGGCATGGCTGCCTCCGTGCTGCGCCATCGGGCACCGGGCCGGACGCGGGCGCCCTGCGCGAATGACGCGCTTGACCTCTCCGCACCCCGCATGATCAGATTGTCCAACTGTCGACAATCATACCCCGACAGTGGGAGGAGCCGCGAATGGTTGTCAAGCTCGCCCGCGGCGACCGCTCCGGGGGCGCCGCCCGATCGGGCATCCGCGCGGGGGACGCGCCATGTGGACCTTCCTCATAAGGCGTCTGCTTCAGAGCCTCGTGGTGCTCGTCGGCGTCACGCTCGTCAGCTTCGTCGCGCTGCAGATGGGGGGGGACCCGACCTATCTCTTCGTCTCCGAGAACGCGAGCGCGGAGGAGATCGAGCGCGCCCGCGAGGCGCTCGGCTTCGACGCGCCGCTGCACATCCAGTACCTGACCTATGTCTGGAACGCGCTGCAGGGCGATTTCGGCAACTCGCTCAGCTACCGTCAGCCCGCGATGGGCGTCGTGCTCGAGGCGATGCCGGCGACGATCGAGCTGACGGTGTTCTCCCTCGTGCTCGCCATCGGCCTGTCGATCCCGCTCGGGATCTACGCTGCGCTCAACCGCGGCAAGCCGGTGGACGGGGGCATCATGACGGCGGCGATGCTGGGCCAGTCGATCCCCAACTTCTGGATGGGGATCATGATGATCCTCTTCTTCGGGCTCTACCTGCGCTGGTTCCCGATCTCGGGGCACGTGCCGTTCCTCGAGCCGCTCTTCGACGGCGAGGTGGCGACCGCCTTCGCCAACCTGCCGCGCTCGCTCTACTACATGGTCCTGCCGGCCATCGCGGTCGGGTCCTACACGCTGGCGCGCAACGCGCGGCTGGTGCGCTCGTCGATGCTCGAGGTGCTGGGTCAGGACTACGTGCGCACCGCGCGGTCCAAGGGCATCTCGGAGCGGCGGGTGATCCTGCACCACGCGATGCGCAACGCCTGGCTGCCGGTGGTGACGATGATCGGGCTGGAGTTCGGGTTCCTGCTCGGCGGGGTCGTGGTGGTGGAGACGGTGTTCTCCTATCCCGGGATCGGGCGGCTGGTGTTCAACGCGATCAACCAGCGCGACATCCCGGTCGTGCAGGCCTCGGTCATCCTGCTGGCGGGCGTCTTCATCCTCCTGAACCTGGCGGTGGACCTGATCTACGCCCGGCTCGACCCGCGGGTGAAGCTGTGAGCGACGCGGCGCATCCCGCGCCTGGGCCCGCACGGGCGTCCGGCCGGCGGCGGGAGGCGCGGCGCGCGCTCGGGAGCCTGGCGGCGAGCCGGTGGGCGTTGGTCGGGATGCTGATCCTCGCGGCCGTGACGTTCGTGGCGATCTTCGGACCCTGGCTCGCGCCGTTCGATCCCAACCGCCAGAACATCATGATGCGCCTCATGGAGCCCCTGTCGGACGGGCGGGGGGACCTGACCTACTGGCTCGGCTCGGACCAGCTCGGCCGCGACGTGCTCTCGCGCCTTCTCTACGGCGCGCGGGTGTCGCTGCTGGTGGGAGTGGCCGCGATCGCGGTGGGGGGGACCATCGGCACGGTGGCGGGCCTGGTCTCGGGCTATTTCGGCGGCTGGATCGACGACGTGATCATGCGGATCGGGGACATCCAGCTCGCGTTCCCGTTCATCCTGCTGGCGATCATGTTCCTCGTGGTGCTCGGCCCCGGCCTCGTGAACATCATCCTCGTCCTCGGGATCGGCCAGTGGATCACCTACGCACGCATCGTGCGCGCGCAGACGCTCTCGCTCCGGGAGAAGGAGTTCGTCGAGGCCGCGCGCGCGATGGGGGACGGGACGCTCTCGATCCTGTTCCGCACGATCCTGCCCAACATCATCGCGCCGCTGACGGTGATCGCCTCGTTCAACGTGGCGGGCGTGATCCTCTCGGAGGCGGCGCTGTCGTTCCTGGGGCTCGGCGTGCCGCCGGACGTGCCGACCTGGGGCTCGATGCTGTCGGAGAGCCGGGACCACCTCCTGTCGAACAAGTGGTGGCTGGCGGTGTTCCCGGGCCTCGCCATCGTGCTGACGGTGCTGGCGTTCAACGTCATCGGCGACTGGCTGCGCGACTTCCTCGACCCGCGGCTCAAGGACGGCCTCTAGGCCCCCGGTCCGGCGACGAAGCGGCCGCTGCCCGGCGCGCCGGTCACCTCGCCGTCCGCGAAGACCGTGGCGCCCGCCAGCAGGGTCCGCACCACCCGGCCGCGCAGGCGGCGGGCGTGGAAGAGGCGGCCGACCTCGCGGGCGTGGGAGTGCATGGTCTCGGGTGTGAGGACCGTCTCCCCGGAGAGGTCCACGATCGCGACGTCCGCCGCGCTGCCCGGCAGGAGCGCGCCCTTGCGCGGGTAGAGCCCGTAGCGCCGCGCGCCGTTCGCGCAGATCAGGTCGTGCATCCGACGCAGGGTGAGGCGGCCCCCGGCCACCGCGTCCAGCATGGCGGGCAGGATGAACTCGATCCCGGGCACGCCGGGCGGCGCGGCGGGGAAGTCGCCCTCCGCGGCCAGCTTCTCGGCCAGCGAGAAGGGCGCGTGGTCCGTCGTCACGTAGTCGATCGTGCCGTCCGCGATTGCGGCCCAGAGCGCGTCCTGGTCGGCCTGCGTCCGGATGGGAGGGTTCACCTTGGCGTAGACGCCGGCGCGAGCGACGTCGGCCTCGGTCGCGAAGAGGTACTGGGGGCAGGTCTCGGCGGTGAAGGGGGAGGTGCCGCGAAAGCCGCGCAGCACCTCCACCGTCGCGGCGCTGGTGACGTGGGCGATGTGCAGCGGCGCGCGCGCCTCGAGGTTCATCGCCAGCAGCTTGGCGACCGCGACGGACTCGCAGACCGCCGGGCGCATCGCGCGGTGGGTGGCGGCGTCCGCCGGGTCGAGCCCTGCCGCAACCGCCTCGAAATGCGACAGCAGGGGTGCGCTCTCGGCGTGGACGACGAGCGGGATGCCGGTATCCGCGAGAAGGTGCAGCGCGCGGAGCTGGTCGGCCTCGTCCGGGAAGGCGAGGCCGTCGAACTCGTCGGCGCGGCCGGCGGGCGCGGGGGTGGTGAAGACCTTGAATCCGATGGCGCCGAGGCGGAGCATCTCGTCCCGCGTGGCCTCCGTCAGGTCGCCGGGGGCGGCGTAGAGGGCAAAGTCGATCACGGCCGTCTCGGCGAAGTGGTCGCGGCGGCGGGCGAACTCGGCCGGGGTGGAGCAGCAGGGCTTGGAGATCGGCATCTCGAAGATCGTCGTGACGCCGCCTGCCGCCGCCGCGCGCGTCTCCGACCGGACGGTGCCGCGCTCGGGATAGGCCGGCGCGCGGACGTGGAAGTGGATGTCGACGATGCCGGGCAGGACGGTGCGGCCGGCGGCGTCCACGGTCTCGGCGGCCCCGGGCGACGCGCCGGGCGCGTAGAGCCCGACGACGAGGCCGTCCGCGATGCCGAGGTCGAGCCGGCGGAGGCCGTCCGGCAGCAGCACGTCCCCGCCGGCGACGAGGACGTCGAGCCTCGTCACCTCAGCCCCAGCTCGGCCAGGGCCCGCGCCACCCCGTCGAGATTCGTCAGCTTCATCGACGCGTAGTTCGGCGATAGGACGACGCCGTGCCCGCCGGCCCGGTAGGTCGCCATGACCGAGCGGTAGGCGATGTCGGGGGTGCAGCGCGCCTGGTCCTCCCGCACGCGCGGCGCATCGATGCCCAGGCCCATGAACACCTTCGCCGCCCCGTGCACCCCGCGCAGCGCGTCCTCGCATTGGCGCCGGACGTAGGTGTCCGGGTCCAGCCCCTCCTGCACGACGCGGTCCATCGGCGCGCCGCCGATGCCGAGGATCGCGTCCATCACCGCCATCGCCGCCGCGGGGTCGAAGTCGCGCAGGATCGTGCGTTGGAAGAACCCGAACTCCTTGTTCCAGATCTCGCCCGACTGATGCTGGTATGTGATCGGCTTGACCCAGTCGGCGTACATGGTCTGCTCGTGCCAGGGCCACTGCGCCCGGCGGAACGGGTTGAAATGGTTTCGGTTCCAGACGTTCAGCCCGAAGGGCAGGGTGGTCTTGCACCACTTCACCAGCCCGTAGAGCTCGCGGTCCAGATCCTTGTTCCGCTCCAGCCAGAACCGCTCCCAGATCAGCACCTCTGGATGCTCCAGCAACGTGCGGAGGAAGGTCAGGAGCGCGCCGTCATCGAACGCCTTCCCCGCGAGGGCGTCCTGCATGAAGCGGTACATCGCGATGCACCCGCGGCGGCACGCCTCGACGTCGATGCCCCTCGCGATGGCCTCCGCGCGGGCCGCCTCCGAGAAATCGCCCGGCGCCTCGCCCTGCATCATCTGGTCGAGGGGCGAGTTGCGCTCGTTGCACCACATGATCCCGTCGATGTCATGGTTGCGGACCTGGTCCTCCACGATGGCGTGGATCCAGTTCCGGTAGTCCGGGTTGGAGGTGGAGGGGTCGCCCTTGCGCCGGCCGTAGGCGTCCACCTCCATGCAGGCGGCGAGATTGGGCACCTCGATCGTGTTCGCCGAGCCGTGGCCGGCGTATTTGAAGAACGGCTCCATCAGCTCGACGTAGACCTTCATTCCGCGCGCGTGGGCGGCGGGGATCACGAGGTCGAGGATGTCGATTCCCGCCATCTCGGCGTCCGTCGCGCGGAAGTCCTTGATGATGGTCTTGGAATAGTAGCGCGGGTCGGGATCGAAATAGGCGCCGCCCTTCATCGTGAAGGGCTCGGGCACGCCGTGATCGGGCCAGCCGTCGAGCGCGTGGGAGATGCTGCGCCCGGTCTTGAGCCCCAGCCACGACACCGTGCCGAGCATCAGGACGTTCACGCCCACGCGGTCCTTGAGGGTGTCGAGCACGGCGTCCACGCCCTCGTCGATGAAGCTGATCGGGCTGACCTGGATGCCGACGAACTTCTCGTCCGGGTTCGGCATATCCATCACGCGGCCTCCCGCGCACTCAGGAAGGCGCCGATGCGCTCCATCGCCTCTCGCAGGCGGGGCAGGGGCTGGAGGTAGGAGATGCGGACGAAGTCGCTCCCGGGGTCGCCGAAGAGGTCGCCGGGGAAGATCAGCACGCCGGTCTCGCGCAGCAGCGCCTCGCAGAAGGCGGCGCCGGACAGGCCGGTGCTCGAGACGTCGGTGTAGAGGTAGAACGCGCCCCCCGGCGCGCCGTAGCGCAGGCCGAGCGCATCGCAGGCCTCCATCAGGTAGGCCCGCCGCTCGGCATAGGCGCGGAAGTGCCCCTCCACCTCGTCCTGCGGTCCGGTCAGGGCGGCGAGGGCGGCGTGCTGCGAGATCGTGCAGGTGTTGATCGAGAGCGTGTGCCGCGGCTCGGTGAGCGCCTCCACGAAGTCGGCCGGCGCGGCGAGGTAGCCGACGCGCCAGCCCGTCATCGCGTAGGTCTTCGAGAAGCCGTTGAGCGTGATCGTGCGTCCGCGCATGCCCGGCAGGGTCGCGAGCGACAGGTGCTCGTGGGGCGGATAGATCAGCCTGGCGTAGATCTCGTCCGCGACGATCAGGATGTCGCGGCGCTTGGCGATCTCGGCGATTGCGCGGATGGCGCCCGGCGGCGTGACGGCGCCGGTGGGGTTGTTGGGGGACACCATGACGAAGGCGCGCGTGCGCGGCGTGATGCGCGCCTCGACCTCCGCCGGGTCGAGGGCGAAGTCGTCCTTGAGGTGCGTGGGCACCGGCACCGGCACGCCGCCGCAGAGGCGCACGGCCGTGTCGTAGGTGGTGAAGCGCGGCGAGGTGATCAGCACCTCGTCCCCCGGCGAGACGAGGCCGAGCATCGCGAGCATGATGCTCTCCTGCACGCCGGCAGTGACGACGATCTCACCTGGTGCGTAATCCAGCCCGTATTCCGCGCCGAGGTTGGCGGCGATCGCCTCCCGCAGTGCCGGCAGGCCGGTGGGACCGGTGTAGTGGTGCTCCTTGGCGTCGATGGCGGCCTTGGCGGCGGCGGCGACGTGATCGGGCGTGTGGAAGTCGGGATCGCCGCGCCCCATGGCGATGACGTCCTCCATGCTCGCCGCGATCTCCAGCATGCGGGTCCGGATGGCGCCGTCCTCTTCCACGATGCGCGGGGCGAGACGGGCGCGAAGGGGCGATGCGTCCATGGGTCAGTGCATCCTCTTGCCGTCGATGAACGTCATCTGGACCCGTTCCAACGCGGTCAGATCCTCGTCCGGACGGCCGTCCACGACGATCATGTCGGCGGCCTTTCCAGGTTCCAGCGTGCCGATCTTGCCCTCCATGCCGGAAAGGGCCGCGGCGCGGGCGGTGATCGAGCGCAGCGCGTCCATCGCGTCCGGGCACACGCCGACCTCCACCATGAAGCCGAGCTCGGGTACGATGCTGTCGTGCTCCACCGCCGGGCTGCCCGCGTCGGTGCCGAAGACGATGGGCACCCCGGCCTTGGCCGCGCGCACCAGCCCGTCGAAGCGGGACTTGTCCGCCACCGCGCGCTGGCGCTCCGCGACCTTCCAGCCCGGGATGCCGAAGGCGCGGGCGATCTCGGGGTCGGCCTGGATCACGAGGGCGGAGAAGGTGGTGACGATGGGAAGCTTGCGGTCCAGCAGCGTCCGGATCGTCGCGTCCGACATCGAGCCGCCGTGCTCGATGCAGTCCACGCCCGCCTCCGCGACCCGGGCGATGCAGGCGTCGAAGGTGGCGTGCGCGGTGACGGGCAGGCCGTTCCGGTGCGCCTCGTCGATGACGGCGTGCAGCTCCGCGTCGGTGAACTCCAGCGTGTCGTGGCAGGCCATGATCTTGATGAGGTCCGCGCCGCCGCGCACCTGGTCGCGGACGGCGCGGCGCATCTCGTCGGGGCCCGACGCCTCGCGGCAGACCCAGTAGGTGTGCCCGCCCGTCTGCACGATCGCCTCGCCGGAGACGAGCAGGCGCGGGCCGGGGAACAGGCCCTGCGCGACGGCCCGCTTGGCGAAGAGGTTGGCGTCGTGCACGCCGAGGTCGCGGACCATGGTGATGCCGGCGCGCAGCGACTTCAGCATGTTGCCCGCCGCCTTGTAGGCGCGGATCTCGGGCGGGTCGAAAATGGATTGCTGGCTGAGCTCGTGGATGCCGTCCCAGCTCAGGTGCGCGTGGCTGTTGATGAGGCCGGGCATGATCGTCTTGCCGCCCGCGTCGATGCGCTCCGCGCCGGGCGCGTCCGGGGCCTCGGCGCGGGGGCCGACCGCGGCGATGCGACCGTCCCTCACGTGGACGAACCCGTCCTCGATGGGCCCGTCCGCCGAGCAGGGCAGGACCCGCCCGAGGAACAGCCGCTCCGGCGCGGGGATGTCGAACATCGGCTTGGTGATCTTCTGATACTTCCACGCGGCGGGTTCGGGCATGGTGGCTCCTCGGGATCAGATGGCGATGACGCGGGCCTCGGGCGGGACGCGGTCGCCGAAGGTGGAGGGAACGTCCACGCCCGAGGGCGTCAGGATCATGGTGTCGATGGTGCGCCAGCCGTCGCGGCCGGGCCGGTAGACGCCCGGCTCGTTCGAAAAGACCATGCCCGGCGCCGCGCGGGTCCCGTCGCCGGGGGCGAGCCACGGCGCTTCGTGCCCCTCCAGCCCCATGCCGTGGCCGATGCGATGGCGGATGGCGGTCCCAAGGCCCGCGGCGCGGAGCTCGCCCAGGGCGGCGTCGTTCACCGAGGCGCAGGTGGCCCCGGCGGCGCAGGCCTCCACCGCGGCGCAGCGGCAGCGGGTCATGGCGGCCATCACCGCGCGCTGGTCGTCGCTCGGCGCTCCGAGGACGAAGGTCGCGCCGCTCTCGGCGTGGTAGCCGCCGAGGCTGGCGCCGATCCCGGCGATCAGGGTCTCTCCCGCCTGCGGGACGCGGTCGGTCGTCCGGCCGTGGGGCAGGGCGGCCCGCGGCCCCGAATGGACCGAGGCGGTGATGCCCATTGGGGCCTCGCCGAACGCCTCGCGGTGTTCGGCGGCGAGTGCGACGCGGGCATGGCCGGTGGCGTCGGCCATCAGGTCGCGCTCGCCCGCGCCGGCGCGGATCATGTCGGCCGCCCGCTCGTGCAGGCGCTCCAGGACCATGTCGGCGAAGCGGGCGGCCTCGGCGATCAGGGCGGCCTCCTCGGGCTCCTTGAGGGTCCGCGCGAGCATGGCGTGATCCGTCAGGTCGAGCCCGTCGGTCGCCTCGCGCACGGCGTCGAGGAGGCGGGCCTCGAGCGCGTCGATCCCGACGGCGCGGCGCCCGATCTGGGACAGCATCCACAGGACGGGCGGCACCTCGCCGGGGAACTCGTCGTAGAGGCGCAGGTCGGCGACGACGCCCCCGGCGTTCTCCGCCTCCAGCGCGGGAAGCATCAGGACGGGGTCGCCGTCGACGGGGAGCCAGAGGCCCATGGGCCGCTCGTTCGCCGAGAGGTGCAGGCCGGTCGCGTAGGCGAGGTTCGGGCCGCGCAGGAGGAGGAGCCCGTCCAGGCCGGCGGCCTCCGCCCGCGCGCGAAGGCGGTCCCGCGCGGCCGCGTGGAAGGCCGGACCGAGCGGGCGCGGCTTGCCGGTCACGCGAGGTCCGGCAGCTCGGCCGAGAGGCCGAGGTCGCGCCCCAGCGCCCGCAGATCGGCGAGCACGGCGTCGTCCAGCGGCACGCCGCGCGCCTCCTTCTCGGCGACGCGGCGGGCCTCCTGCTCGCCGGGGATCAGGATCTCGTCCACGCCGGGGCGCAGGGCGCGGGACTTGGCCATCCGCGCGAATTCGCCCATGCGCGCGGCGTATTCGCCGGGCTCCATGAACCAGGCGATGTCGATGGCGGTGAAGCTGTGGGAGACGTCGAGGCGCTTCGGGTCCGAATACGGTGTCAGCCCGAACCCCCCGCCGGAGAGGACGCCGGTCAGCGCCTCGGTCATGAAGGCCAGACCGTAGCCCTTGTGGCCCCCGATCCCGAGCAGCGCGCCGGTCATCGCGGCGCCCGGATCGTCCGTCTCCTCGCCCCCGGGCGTCAGCGCCCAGTCGCGCGGCATGCGGCGTCCCTCGCGCAGGTACCAGTTCATCATGCCCTTCCCGGCGGTGGTCAGCGCGATGTCGAGCACGGCCGGGAAGCCGCGGTCGGTCGGCGCCGCGATGGACCAGGGGTTCGTGCCCGTGACCCCCTCGCGCCCGCCCCAGGGCGCCATCTCCGGCCCCGCGTTGGTGTAGGCGATGCCGATGCAGCCTTGGTCCAGGGCGCGGCAGGCATGCACGGCGCTGGAGCCGTAGTGCGTGGAGTTGCGCACGATGACGGTGCCGATGCCGCCGGCCTTGGCCTTGTCCACCGCGAGCTGCATCGCCTTGGCCGCGGCGACGGTGCCGATGCCGTTATGGGCATCGACCAGGGCCAGGGCGGGGCCCTCCTTCACGATGGACCAGCCCGCCAGAGGATCGACCTCGCCGCGGTCGATGCGCTGCCGGTAGCGGGGCAGGCGGGCGACGCCCTGGCCCTGGCCGGGGTGGAAGCGCAGCTCGGAGAAGACGAGCGCGTCCGCGAAGATGCCGGCATCCTCGGGGGTGAGGCCGAGCGCCTCGAACGCCACGGCCACGAAGGTGCGCAGCGGCGCGATCCCGACGCGCGTCATCGGGATCGCGCTCATGCGGAGAGGCCGAGGATGTCCGCGATGTTCGTGCCCGGCGCCTCGAACGCGCCGAGCTGGCCCGCCGGCGCGGTCATCACGACCGTCATGCCGGGGCCGTAGCCGGCGCGCGGGCCGTCCGTCTGCGCGATGATGCCGATGCTCATGGCGCCGCGCAGATAGCCGTGGTTGTAGCGGCTGTCCGTCTCTGCGATCGCCACCACGTCGCCGAGGCGCAGACGGTCTAGACCGTGAGCCTTCAGCTCCCCGCGGTCGGTGGACTGCATATGGAGCGAGCCTCCCTCTGACGTGAGCCCCGCGCCCGCGCCGACGAGGTGGGGCGGCACGGTGGCGCAGACGCCGACGCGCAGGACTCCGTCCTCCATCCGCTTGGGCAGGGCGTCGAAGAGGCCCGGCGCGAGGGACTTCAGGTGCACCTCGGGCGCGTCCGGGAGCGCGAGTCCGACGCCCTCGGCACGGATCACGACGGGATCGTCGACCGCGATCTTCCCCCGCGTCTCCGCGTCGAAGTGGACGATCACCTGGTCCGAGAAGCGCCCGGACTTGCCGGTGACGGTGCCGGTCGCCCCCTGCGCCGCGCCGCGCGCGACGGTGGCGCGGTTGCCGACGCAGGCGAAGACGTTGAGGCCGCGGTTCTTGTCCGCGTTCGGGTGCGCGATGCTGACCGAGGGGTGCACGCAGTCGGCCGACCAGCCGAACGCGGCTGTCCCCGACCGAGACGTTGGTGACGATCCCGCCGAAGGCCGGCCAGAGGAAGGGCGTGCCATCCGCCATCAGCCGGTAGGGCTCGGCCGGCAGTCCCGGCAGCGAGGGGTTCGCGACGTGCCCCAGGACGGAGACGGCGACCACGTCGGCGGCGTTGGTGCGGATCGTCATGCGGCGGCCTCCAGGCCGAGGAGGGCGGCGATGTTGGCGCCGGGATCCACCTCGAAGTCGATGCCCCCCTCGCGCGCGGTCATCAGGGTGAGGATGCCGGGCCCGTGGCCCGTCATCACCGAATCCCCGTGGATGCACAGGGCGATGGAGACGGCGCCCGCGCGGTAGGAGCGGCCGAAATGATGGTCCGCGTGGCGGATGGCGATCAGGTCGCCGAGGCGCATGGCGTCGATGCCGAGCTCCGCCATGAGCGCCCGGTCGCCGGACATCAGGTCCTGGTCGACGTACTCCGCGTTCAGCTCGGCGCCCGAGCCCATGATCCGGATCGGCAGCTCCATGGCGACGCGCACCGCGATGCGGCCCGGCGCGGGCTCGGTGATGCCGAGCGCGTGGTAGAGGCGGGGGCTCGTCTTCTTCAGCTCGACGCCGGGATGGTCCGTCATCGCGAGGCCGCGCCCGCGCGCGTAGATCTGGATGCGGTCGCCGGGGGCCATCAGGGCCTGGGCCTCCGGGTCGAACTGGACCAGCAGGCGCGCGTGCTCGCCGACCACGATGCCGCGCGCGCCGGCGGCCATGCCCGAGGTCGCGACCGCCTCGTTGCCGATGCAGGTCAGGTAGTGAAGCGCGTGGTGCCGCCCGAGGTCGCCGTCGTCGTCGATGGAGACGCCAGGCTCCACGTGGTCGCCGGCCCAGCCGAAGGCGCGCATCCCGCAGCGCACGTCGTAGGCGATGCCGAACATGCCCGGCAGGACGGTCGCGCGCCCGTCCGGGTGGGGGATGTACTGCCCCGGACGGACCGAGGGCGTGGTGATCGTGCCGGCGACGGCCATCTCGACCAGCGTGTCCTCGTTGGTGCGGGGGGCGGTCATCGCGGGCGGATCCTCGGCGCGGGGACGGCGCGCTTTCGGGTTTGACTTCACGCCGACCCGTCGCCATCAGTAGATTGTCGACATTTGACTTGCCTTGTCGGGATACACCAGCGAGGCCGGCAGTCAAGCGCACCCGCGAGCAGGAGACCCGCGATGAGCTATGCCGGACTGATCGAGATCACCGGGCGGGTGAACGACCTCCTGAACGCCGGATCGGTCCTGTCCTGGGACGCGCGCACGATGATGCCGAAGGCCGGGGCGGGCACGCGCTCCAAGCAGCTCGCCACCCTCGCCGTGGCCGCGCGCGACCTTTTGTGCTCCGACGAGGCGAAGCGCGCGCTCGAGGGCGCCGAGGCCGAGACCGCCGGTATGGACGAGGCGAGCCCGCAGGTCCGCATCTGCACCCAGGTGCGCGAGGCCGTGGCGTGGCACGAGCGCATCCCTACCGCGCTCCTGCGCCGCAAGACCGAGCTCGGCTCGGCCGCGCACGAGGACTGGGCCGAGGCGCGCGAGGCCTCCGACTTCGCCCGCTTCGCCCCCGCCCTGACCGAGATGGTCGGCATCGCGCGCGAGATGGCCGGCGCCATCGGCTACGAGGATCATCCCTACGACGCCCTGATGTACCGCTTCGAGCCCGGTACGACGCGGGCCTCTCTCGCGGAGCTCTTCGGGACGCTCAAGGAGGGGATGCTGCCCCTCGTGCGCGCCATCGCCGAGGCCGAGCAGCCGCGAGGCGGGCTTCCTGCACCGGGACTTCGATCCGGGCGCGCAGATGCGCTTCGCCCTGAAGATGGCGGAGCGCATCGGCTACGACACCTCGCGCGGGCGCCTCGACACGACCGTCCATCCGTTCGAGGTGTCCTTCACCCGTCAGGACGTGCGCATCACGACGCGGGTCAACCGCACCTGGATGCCCATGTCCCTCTTCGGCGCGCTGCACGAGGCCGGGCACGCGATGTACGAGCAGGGGGTCGATCCCGCCTACACCCGCACGCCGCTCGCGACCGACCTCATCAGCCTCTATGCCGTCGGCGGCGTCAGCTTCGGCGCCCACGAGAGCCAGTCCCGGCTTTGGGAGAACCATGTCGGCCGCTCGCGCGCGTTCTGGCGCAACCACATGGACGACATCCGCGCGGCCTATCCCGGCACGCTGGACGACGTGGACCCCGAGGCGTTCTACCGCGCGATCAACCGCTCGCAGCCGAGCTTCATCCGGGTCGAGGCGGACGAGCTGACCTACGACTTCCACATCATGCTGCGCTGCGAGATCGAGGCGAGGCTGGTCGACGGCTCGCTGGAGGTCGCGGACCTGCCGGAGGCGTGGAACGCGGGGATGAAGGACTATCTCGGCGTGGACGTGCCGGACGACGCGCACGGCGTGCTGCAGGACGTGCACTGGTCCTCGGGGCAGATCGGGACGTTCTGCAACTACACCATCGGCAACGTCATGGCGGCGCAGCTCTTCGACAGCGCCATCGGCGCCGATCCGGGCATCGCCACGGCGCTGGATGGGGCGGACTACGCGCCGCTCAGGGGCTGGCTCACCGACAACGTGGCGACCCACGGGCGCCGCTTCACGCGCGACGAGCTGCTGGAGCGCGCGACCGGACGGGCGCTCGATCCCGAGCCCTACCTGGCGCACCTCAAGGCCAAGTATTCCGACATCTACGCCCTGACCTGAACCGCGCGGAGGAGACGCCATGACCACCCCCAACGCCGCGCGCATCGCGGACCGGGTCAAGCTCTCGGACGGCGGGCTGATCACCCGGATGCTCGACATCGCCGAGGGGCTGGAGGACGTGATCAAGCTCGGCCGCGGGGATCCCGACCTCGACACGCCCGCGCACATCGTCGCGGCGGGGCAGGCGGCGCTGGCGGAGGGCGCCACCCACTACACGCACCCTCTCGGCATCGCGCCGCTGCGCGCGGCCATCGCGGACGACATCCGCGCGCGGGGCGGCGCGGACTACGCCGACGACGAAGTGATGGTCACGCCCGGCGGACAGCAGGGCATGTTCATCATCGCGCTCTCGCTCCTGAACCCCGGCGACGAGATCATCGTGCCGTGCCCGGGCTACAATCCCTACGGCCAGGCGGCCGAGATGGCGGACGCCGCCGTGGTGCAGGTCCGCATGGGGATGGAGACGAACTTCACCCTCACCGCCGAGATGATCGCGCCGCACATCACCGAGCGCTCGAAGATCCTCGTCCTCATCAACCCCAACAACCCGACCGGCACGATCACCCCGCCCGAGGAGGTGCGCCGCATCGCCGAGCTCGCCATCGAGCACGACCTGATCGTCATCTCCGACGAGATCTACGCGCGCCTGACCTTCGGCAACCATTCGGTCCTGCCGGTCGCCGCCCTGCCGGGGATGCGCGAGCGCACGATCACGCTCTCGGGCTTCTCCAAGGCCTATGCGATGACGGGCTGGCGCGTGGGCTACCTCGCCGGGCCGCGCGACCTGATCGCGCCGATGTCGGAGGTGAACCACGCCTTCGCCATCTCGACCGCCGCCGTCAGCCAGCACGCTGCGCTTGCCGCCGCGACCGGCCCGCAGGACTGCGTCGAGGAGATGCGCCGCACCTATGACGAGCGGCGGCGGGTGATCCTGCGCGGGCTGGACGCCATCGGGATGCGCTACGCCGAGCCGCAGGGGGGGTTCTACGTCTACGCCGACGTCGCCAGCCTGGGCCTCGGGATGGGGGCCGGCGCCTTCTGCGAGCGCCTGCTGAGCGAGGGGCGGGTGATGATGTATCCCGGCACGATCTACGGCGACCACACCGACGACTTCATGCGGATGTCGATGACCCAGCCGGCCCCCCGCATCCGCGAGGCGATGTCCCGCATGGCCGGCGTGGTGGACGCCATTCGCGCCGAGCGGACCGATGCGGCATGAGGAGGACACGATGACCGCCAACCCCAACGTGACCGGGATCAAGCACATGGCGTTCGCCGTGCGGGACGCGCAGGCCGCGCTGGCCTCCTACGCGCGCTACCTGCACGTGCCCGAGGACACCGAGATCACCCATTTCGCGAAGTCCGGCAACAAGGTCGCGCTCTTCGACCTGGGCGGGATCGAGTACCAGCTCTGCCAGTCGACGCAGGAGGGCGGCCGCTTCGACGCCTGGATCGCGGAGCGCGGCGCCGAGGGTCTGCACCATATCTGCTACGCGGTGGACGACATCGATGCGGCGCTGGCGCACGCGCAGGCGCAGGGCGGCACGCTGCGCATGTGCAAGGCCTGCGGCGTGGAGGGCAGCCACGCCCATCCCGAAGGGTGGGTCGCCTTCCTCGACGAGGAGGCCGGCGGCATCGAGATCGAGTTCATGCAGGTCTACACGCCCGCGCAGCTCGCGGCCTACGAGGCGTCCGGGGCGGCGGCGGTATGAGCACCGACGGCGGCCACCTGCGGGTCGGCACGGCCGAGGCCGCGCCGGGCGAGGCGGTCCGGGGGGTGATCCATGCCGGGAGCATGGCGGGCGGCGTCGCGGTCGACATCCCCGTCCTGGTGATCAACGGCGCGGCGCCCGGCCCCGTCTTCTGGGTGAACGGCGCCATCCACGGGGACGAGCCGGAGGGGCCGATGGCCTGCGCGCTGGCCGCCCGGCGGATCGACGCGGGCGCCCTGCGCGGCGCGGTGGTGATGGTGCCGGTGATGAACCCGCTCGCCTTCGCCGCCGCCGAGCGGGGCAACCCGCTCGACACGTTCTCCTACGACATGAACCGCATCTATCCAGGGAGGGCGGAGGGCTACTTCTCAGAGCGGGTCGCGCACGCGCATTGGGAGGCGATGCGGGACGTCGCGGACCTGGAGATCTCCATCCATTCGGGCGGCGCGCACTCCTTCCTCGACAAGGCGATCTTCGTCGACGAGCGCCCAGAGAGCGTGGAGCTGGCCAAGGCGATGGGGTCCGGCTGGGGCTGCATCATGTCGAACTTCAACCCCTCCGGCAGTCCGATGGCGGCGCTGAAGGGGATCGGCAAGGTCGGCATCACCGTCGAGCTCGGTGGGCGCTCCGCGACGACGCCCGAGCGCTTCCGCGAGGTCGCCGGCGACCTCGCGGACTCGATCCTCAACATCCTGCACCACTACGACATGCTGGACGGCACGGCCGCCTATCCCGACCCTTGCTACAAGGGGCAACAGCAGGCGCTGCTGGCCCCCGCCTCGGGCATCTTCCTGCCGGCGGAGGGGGTCGCGTTCCTCACCATGATGAAGGAGGGCGATCCGATCGCCCGGATCGTGGACGCGTTCGGCGACGAGGTCGGCGCGATCCGGGCCCCTGCGGACGGCATGTTCTTCGGCCTCGAGCCCTGCCCAACGTGAACGCGGGCGACTGGTGCTGCTTCTACTGCATCGTCGAGGGCACGCGTGACTGAGCGGCGGGCCGCCGCGTGAGCCGCCCCCGCGACCTGGCCGGCTACGCGGACGCGCCGCCGCGCGTGCGCTGGCCGGGAGGCGCGGGACTAGCGGTCAACATCGTGCTCAACGTCGAGGAGGGCTCGGAGTACTCGATCGGGGACGGCGACGGACGCTCCGAGGGCGCCCTGACGGAGGTCCGCGCCGCCCGCGTGCCGGAGGGGCAGCGGGACCTCGCGGCCGAGAGCATGTATGAGTACGGCACCCGCGCCGGGTTCTGGCGCCTGCGCCGGCTCCTCGTCTCGCGGGGCGTGCCCGTCACCGTCTTCGCCGCCGCCCTGGCCCTGGAGCGCTCTCCCGCCATCGCGCGCGCGATCGGCGAGGCCGGCTGGGACGTCTGTGCCCATGGCTGGCGCTGGGTCGAGCAGTACCGCCTCACCCCGGAGGAGGAGGCACGCCACGTCGCCCGCGCCCACGAGAGCATCGCGCGCACCATCGGGCGGGCGCCGCGCGGCTGGTACTCGCGATACTCGGCCTCGGAGGCGACGCGCGGGACGGTCGCGGCGCATGGCGGCTACGATTACGACAGCGACGCCTACAACGACGATCTGCCCTACTGGACGCGGGCGCACGGCGCGCCGCACCTGGTGATCCCCTACTCGCTGGTGACGAACGACGCCAAGTTCCTGTCTGGCGACGTGTTCGCCCCGGCCGCCTTCGCCGCGTTCCTGATCGACACGTTCGACGCCCTCCTCGCCGAGGCGGAGGAGGCGCCACGCATGATGTCGGTCGGCCTGCATGCGCGGATCGCCGGGCATCCGGGGCGCATGTCCGGGCTGGTGCGATTCCTCGACCACGTCGAGGGGCGCGGCGCCTGGCTGTGCCGGCGCGCCGACATCGCCGACCACTGGCGCGCCGCAGTCCCGGCGCCGGCGTGAGCGCGTCCGCCATCCGCCTCGCCGCGCCGGACGAGGCGGCCTTCGCGCCCTTCGGCCGGATCGTCGGCCCGCCGGACGCGGTCGGCATGCGGCGTGGATACGGGGACGCGCTCGCCGCCCGTCCGCGGGACGCCGCCCCGGCCTTCCACGTCAACGCCGTCCCGCCCTCGACGCTCCCGCTCACGGTGGCGCGGATGGAGCGGCACCCCCATGCCGCACAGTGCTTCGTGCCGCTCGACGTCGAGCGCTACCTCGTCGCGGTGATGCCGGAGGCGGCGGACGGCGCGCCCGATCCCGCCCGCGCCCTGGCCTTCGTCCTGCCGGGGACCCGCGGCGTCATCTACCATCCCGGCACCTGGCATCTCGGGGCGACCGTCCTGGGCCGGACGGGGCACTTCGCCGTCCTCATGTGGCGCGGCGGCGCCGGCCCGGACGACGAGTTCCGCGCCATCGCGCCCGTCACCCTCGACGCCGGCGGCTGACGCCCCATCCGAAAGGCCACCATGACCCAGCGCGCCCCTGAGCTCCTCGTCCCCGCGATCACGCCCTTCGCGGCCGACCTGTCGGTCGACACGGGCGCGTTCCTGGCCCATGCCCGGCGCCTCCTGGCCGCCGGCGCGCACGGGCTGGCGCCATTCGGCACGACGAGCGAG
Organism: uncultured Alphaproteobacteria bacterium; assembly: GCA_963832275.1. Taxonomy (GTDB): domain Bacteria; phylum Pseudomonadota; class Alphaproteobacteria; order Rhodobacterales; family Rhodobacteraceae; genus Hasllibacter. The sequence continues at coordinate 744,037 of CAWHTQ010000019.1, read as the reverse complement.
GCCAACTCCCTCACCGTGGCCGAGCGGCGCGCGGCGCTGGAGGCGCTGGTCCGGGGGGAATCGAGCCGGGCCGGCTCCTGCCCGGCACGGGATGCTGCGCGCCGGGGGACACGGCCGAGCTGTCGCGCCACGCCGCGTCCCTCGGCTGCCGCGGCGCGCTGATGCTGCCGCCGTTCTTCTACAAGGGCGTGCCGGAGGACGGCGTCTACGACGCGTTCGCCCATGCGATCGACGCGGTCGGCGCCGGCGCCCGCATCTTCCTCTACCACATCCCGCAGATGTCGGGCGTCCCGATCACGCTCTCCCTGATCGGCCGCCTGGTCGCGTCCTTCGGCGACGCGATCGCCGGGCTGAAGGACAGCTCGGGCGACTGGGACAACACGGCCGCCGTGATCGCGTCCTATCCGGGGATCGCCACCTACTCGGCGTCCGAGGCCCTCATTCCCCGGAACGTCGCCGCGGGCGGCGCGGGCTGCATCAGCGCGAGCGCCAACGTGAACCCGGCCGGGATCCGGCGGCTGATCGACGGGCTCGGGGGACCGGAGGAGGCGGCGCTGCTGGAGCGGGCGTCCGCCGTGCGCGACGTCTTGGGCGGCCTGCCCCTGGTGCCGGCGGTGAAGGCGGCCGTCGCGGCGCAGGCAGGCGAGGACGGGCTCGCCCGCGTGCGCCCGCCGCTGCGCGCGATGGACCCGGCCGATCCCGCCGTGGCCCGCGCCGTCCGCGCCGCCGGGCCCCAGGGCGCGTGAGCCGGGGCGCCGTCCTCGTCACGGGCGCGGGCGGGCTCGTCTGCTCGGAGGTCGCGCTCGCGCTCGCCCGGGCGGGGCACGAGGTGATCGCGACCGACCGGACCTTCGACGCGGGCGCGGCGGCCCGCCTCGGCGCCCTGCGCCGGATCGAGGCGCCGCTGCCGGGCGCGCTCGCCGCCCTGGAGGCGGATCCGGCCGGCGGCGGTGATCCACGGCGCGGCGCTCACCTCGGACCCCGGCGCGCTCGGCATGACGCGCGCGGCGCACCTCTCCGCCAACCTGGGCATGACCCTCGCCGCGCTGGAGGCGGCGCGCGCCGCGGGGGCGGCGCGGTTCGTCTTCGTCTCGTCCATGGGCGTGTTCGAGCCGGACGACGGCCCGGCGCCCGGAGGCCGGATGACCGAGGCCGCCCGTCCCACCGCGCGCTGCCCCTACGCCGCCGCCAAGCGTGCCGGCGAGGCGGTGGTGGCCGCCGCCGCCGAGCCGGGGTTCGCGACCTGCGGCCTGCGCCTGGGCAACGTGCTGGGCCCCCATGAGGCGCGGCGCCCGTCGCGCGCGCATCTGAGCCTCGCCGGCCGGATGCGCGAGGAGGCGGCGGGCGGGCGCATCACCGCGCGGACGCCCGGCGCGCTGCGCGAATGGGCGTGGCTGCCCGACCTCGCAGGCGGGATCGCGGCGTTCCTGGGCGCGCCCTGGGCGGCCCCGGTCCTGCATGCCGGCGCGCCGCCCGCCTGCACCGATGCCGCGCTCGCCGCGATGATCGCGGAGCGCGCCGGCGCCCGCGTCGCCCCGGCCGCGCCCCCGCACGCGCCGGTCCGCCCGCCCATGGGCAGCAGATCATCCCGGCCCGCTGGCCGAGATCGCCTGGACCCCGATCGGCGCTGCGCTGGACCGGATGACGCCGGCGGCGGCGGCGCCGTGAGGCCCCTGCGCCTGATCGTGGTGGGCCTCGGCGCGCGGGCGCGGACATGGCTGCGCGTCGCCGCGGCCGATCCCGATGTCGAGGTGGTCGCGTGCTGCGACCCCGATCCGGCCGCCCGGGCGCGCGCCGCCGAGCAGGTGCCTGGCGCGACGATCGCCTCGGCGCTCGCCGACGTGATCGGCGACGGGGCAGGCGCCGCGCTCCTGTGCACCCCGCCGGCGGGGCGCGAGGCGCTGGTCGAGGCGTGCTGCGCCGCCGGGCTCGCGATCCTGGCCGAGAAGCCGCTCGCGGACGACGTGGCCTCCGCCGCCCGCTGCGTGGCCATGGCCGAGGGTGCGGGCGTGCCGCTGATCGTGGGCCTCAACTTCCGCTACCTCGCCGTCACGCGCGCCAAGCGGGACCTGATCGCGGGCGGCGCGCTCGGCGCGCCCGCCGTGGGCCGCTTCACCTACGAGCGCTGGCGCGACGGGCGGCTGCCGCAGCTGAACGACTACCCGCTGCGGATGGCGCAGCCGATGCTGTGGGAGCAGTCGATCCACCATTTCGACCTAATGCGATTCGTCTACCGGGCCGAGCCGGTGCGCGTCTCGGCGGTGACGTCGAACCCGCCCTGGTCGCTCTACGCCGGGGACGCGAACGTCGCCGCCCTGATCGAGTTCGAACGGGGGCTGCACGTGACCTATCACGGCACATGGCAGGGCGGGCTCGACCGCCTCGACTTCGACTGGCGGACGGACTGCGAGGGCGGCGCGGTCGCGCAGCGGTCGATGTTCGGCGATCTGGAGGCCGGGCGGCGGGAGGACGCGGCGATGGCGCCCGTCGCGCTGCCGCCCGAGGCGCCCTGGACCTCCGACGCGGCGGCCCTGCTCGCGGCCTTCGTTGCGACCTGCCGCGGTGCCGCGCCCGAATGCACGGGTGCCGACCACCTCCGCTCGCTCGCCATGCTTGCCGCCTGCATCGAATCCGCCCGCCGCCGCGAGGCCGTCGGGATCGACGAGATGGCGGGCGCCCTCACCACGAAGGGGATCGCATGATCCGCATCGGCATCATCGGCGCGAGCTTCGCGCGCGACGCCTACCTGCCCGCGATCGCCCTGATCGAGGGAGCCGAGGCCGTGGCCCTCGCTTCCGGGCGGATCGAGAGCGCGCGGGAGGCAGCGGCCGCGTTCGGCATCCCGGCCGCCCATGACGATTGGCGCGAGATGCTGAGGGAGCACCGGCCAGACCTCGTGTGCATCGCCACGCCCACGGACATGCATGCGCCGATGGTCCTCGCCGCAATCGACGCCGGGGCGCACGTCCTGTGCGAGAAGCCGACCGCGATGGACGCGGGCGAGGCGCGGGCGATGCTGGAGGCCGCGCGCGGAGCGGGGCGGCTGCACATGCTGGACCATGAGCTGCGCTTCGACGCCGTGCGCCAGCGCGTCGCCGAGATGGTCCACGGCGGCGAGCTGGGCGAGATACGGCACGCCAACGTCACCAACATCGGCGCGTCCTGGGCCGATCCCGCCTCCCGGCCGAAGGGCGACTGGTGGTCGGACGCGGCGCGCGGCGGCGGGCGGCTGGGCGCCAACGGCTCGCATCAGGTGGACCTGCTGCGCTGGTGGCTGGGCGAGCCGGCGGCGGTGATGGGTCAGGCGCTGACGATCGTGCCGGACCGGGTGGACCGCGAGACCGGCGAGGCCTGGACGGCGACGGCCGATGACCTGTCGCACCTGACGCTGGAGATGGCATCTGGCGCGGTCGCGCAGGTGTTCATGAGCGGGGTGGCGGCCAACAACATCGGCAACGACACCGCGATCTACGGCTCGAAGGGCACGATCACGCTGTCGAACGCGGACGAGGTGCTGCGCTTCGCCCGCGCGGGGCAGGGGTTCGAGGAGGTCGCCGTCGACGACCCGCTCGCGGGGGTGGAGGGCCTGGAGGCAGGTATCTGGAACCGCTCGGTCTATCCCGCGCTGCGCGAGCTGACCTCCGCCATCGCGGAGGGGCGCGAGCTGGCGCGGGGCGCGACCTTCGTGGACGGGCTGCGCAACCAGCTGGTGCTCGACGCGGTGCAGGCGTCCACGCGCAGCCGGCGATGGGTCGACCTGGACATGGGCGCGGCGTCGTGAGGGCGCTGGTCACCGGCGCGGCGCAGGGCCTGGGCGCCGCGATTGCGCGGCACCTCGCGGAGCGGGGCGCCGATCTGGTGCTGATGGACCGGGATGCGGCGGGCTTGGCGACGATCCCGCGCGCGGAGGCGATCGCGGTGGACCTCGCCGACGCCGAGGCGCTGGAGGCGGCCCTGCGCGGCGTCGGGCCGGTCGATGCGATGATCCACAACGCGGCGATCCTGCGGCCGGAGCCCCTGACCGAGGTGTCTCTCGCCGACGTTCCGGGAGACGATGGCGGTCGGGGTGGAGGCGGGGTTCCTCCTGTCGCGGGCGGTCTGGCCCGGGATGGTCGCGGCGGGGGGCGGGGCGCTGGTCTTCGTGTCGTCCCAGTCGGGGATCAAGGGCTTCGCGGACGAGACCGCCTACTGCGCCGCAAAGCACGCGCTCGAAGGCCTGTCGAAGTGCCTCGCGCTGGAGGGGGCGGCGCACGGGATCATCTCCTGCACCGTGACGCCGGGCCACGCGATGCGCACGCCGATGTCGGAGCGGAACTATCCCCCCGAACTGAAGGCGACCTGGATCGACCCCGCCCGCCTCGCGCCTGCCTTCGCCGCCATCGCGGAGCGGCGCGACCCGGCGTTGAGCGGACGAAGGCTGAACGCCTGGGAGATGGTGCAGGAGGAGGCCGCATGAAGGACGTCCACGACTGGATCGACGCGCACGCGGACGAGTGCGTCGCCGACCTGCAGCGACTGGTGCGGCAGCCTTCCGTCTCCGCGCAGGACATCGGCCTGCGCGACTGCGCCGAGCTGCTGCGGGATATGATGCACGCCGACGGCCTGCCCGCCCAGCTCCACGAGCTGGAGGACGGCCCACCGGTCGTCTACGGCGAGATCGCCTCACGCTCACCGAAGACGCTGCTCTGCTACTCGCATTACGACGTCCAACCCCCGGAGCCCATCGAGGCGTGGCGCCATGGCGGCCCCTGGTCCGGCGCGATCGTGGACGGCGTGCTCTACGGGCGCGGCGCGACCGACAACAAGTCGGGCGTGCTGGCGTTCAACAAGGCGGCCAAGGCGTTCCTCGCGGTGCGCGGCGAGGTGCCCGTGGGGCTCAAGCTCCTGATCGAGGGGGAGGAGGAGATCGGCTCGCCGAACCTCGGTCCCTGGGCGAAGGCCAACGCCGACATGCTGGCAGCGGACGGGATGCACTGCCTCGACGGCGCGCTGGAGGTCGGGGTGGAGGTGCCGGACGTGTCGCTCGGCCTGAAATCCGTGCTGTTCGTCGAGCTGGTCGCGCAGGGGGCCGTCCAAGGACGTGCATTCGCTGAATGCGCCGCTGGTGCCGAACCCGGTCTGGGATCTCGTGCACGCGCTGGCCACGATCATGGACCGGGACAAGCGCATCCTGATCGAGGACTGGGCCGAGGGGCTCTACGAGCCGACGCGCGAGGACATGGGATACCTTGAGGACAAGGCCGCGCGGATCGACTTCGACCTGCTGCGCGCGGACGTGGGCGTGGACGCCTTCGCGCTGGGCCGCGACGGGGTGGACGCACTATACGCCCGCACCTACGAGCCGACCGCCAACATCCAGGGCATCACCGGCGGCTACACGGGCCGCGGCACCAAGACGATCGTGCCGGCCGAGGCGCGGGTGCGGATGGACTTCCGCCTGATCCCCAACATCTCACCGGTCCGCGCGATGGAGAAGCTGCGCGCGCATCTCGTCGCCCACGGCTTCGGGCATATCGAGGTGATCGGCGAGCCGCGGGTGGAGGAGCCCTACAAGATCTCGGCCCGCGAGGACATCAGCCAGGCGATCATCGCCGCCGCGCACGAGGTCTACGGCGAGGCACCCATCGTCAACGGCGTCTCGGCCGAGGGCGCGATCTTGCGCCATGTCTGGATCCCCTGCGTCCTCACCGGCTTCGCCAATCCGGGCTGCAACCTGCACGCCCCGGACGAGAACGTCGTCGTCGCCCGCTACATCCAGGGCATCCACTACGCCGCCGCCATCATGGAGCGGTTCGGCCGCCAGGGAGCCGCCACGTGACCCACATCGCCTTCGACACCTATCACGACTACGACGCCCTGACCGCGCACCTGCAGGCGTTGGCCGAGGCGTATCCGAAGCTCGCCACCCTGACCTCCATCGCCAAGTCCCACCGGGGTCGCGACGTCTGGTTCATGGCGATCACCAACCCCGACACCGGCCCGGCCGAGGAGAAGCCCGGCTTCTACATCGACGCGCAGATCCACGCCGAGGAGCACGCCACCAGCGCGACCGCGCTCTACGCGATCCACCGCCTGCTGACCGGCTACGGCACCGACGAGGAGGTGACGCGGCTGGTCGACGCGCAGGCGTTCTACGTCATCCCCCGCATCAACCCCGACGGCGCGGAGTTCGCGCTGAAGGCGCCCTACCATCCCTGGTGCGGCAACGGCCGCTTCCTGCCCGGCGAGGACCGGATCGACGGCCTGATCCCGCAGGACATCGACGGCGACGGGTACATCGTCTCGATGCGCGTGCCGGACCCTAAGGGGGAGTGGAAGCGCGACCCGGACGAGCCCCGCCTGATGGTGCAGCGCGAGCCGGGCGAGGAGGGGGGCGAGTACTACCGCGTCTACCCCGAGGGCCTGATCCGCGACTATGACGGCGTGCACGTCGCCATCCGTCCCGGCGAGGACGGGAACATGAACCGGAACTTCCCGGTGAACTGGTCGCCGCGCGAGTACGGGGCCGGGGAGCATCCCGTTCTCCGAGCCCGAGGCGGCGGGGCTGGGGCGCCTGATCCTCGACCATCCCAACATCGCCGGCATGTGCGCCTACCACACCCATGGCGGCATCATCCTGCGCCCCTCGATGATGAAGATGGACGCGGACATGAGCCCGCCGGACCTCGCGCTCTACAAGGATCTGGGCGCTGTGGGCGAGCGGCTGACGGGCTATCCCACCATCTCGACCTACGAGGAGTTCACCCCCGACAAGTCCAAGGCCCGGCATGGCAGCCTGAAGGACTGGGTCTACGAGGAGCGCGGCATCATCTGCTTCTCGACCGAGCTGTGGGACCTGGAGCGGACCGCCGGCGTGCCGAAGGAGGGGTACTACAACCTCGGCCCCCGCGATTCCGCGACCCGGCGGCAGGTCTTCGACTGGGTGGTCGAGAACGTCGGCGACCACGGGTTCCGCGACTGGACGGCCTTCGACCATCCGCAGCTCGGCCCGGTGGAGATCGGGGGCATGGTCTACATCTGGAGCTACCGGAACCCGCCGGGGCACCTGCTGGAGGAGATCTGCCGCGCCAACGTCGCCTTCAACCTGCGCCACGCCGCCGCCGCGCCGCGCGTCGAGGTGGACGAGGTGACGGTCGAGGGCGCTGGGCGCCGGGCTGTACCGCGTGCGGGCGGTGGTGTCGAACCACGGCTACCTGCCGACGAACCTGTCGGACGTGGCGATCCAGAACGGCGTGGCGCGGCCGGTGACGGTGGAGCTGGAGGGCGCCGAGATCGTGATGAACCCCGCGTCGGTCGACCTGGGTCATCTCGCGGGCCGCAACGAGCGGCGCCACGACTGGTCCCCCTGGGGGCCGCAATGGTCGGCCGTGGCCAAGGCCGCCGAATGGCTGGTCCGGGGCGACGGGGGGCGGATCACGATCACGGCCCGATCCGAGAAGGGCGGCACCTGCCGCAGGTCGGCCAGCCTGGCCTGACCGGGCGCCATGTCGGCGAGGTGCCGGGTGACCGCGAGGTGGCACCGGGGCCGCGAGGCCGTCCGCCTCGGTCGCGTCGGGTCTGGCCCGAAGCGTTCGCCCTGCACGGGGATCGGCCATCGCCGGGAACGCGCCGGTCCGGTCCGATCGAGGCGATCCCAGACGACGAGGCCATGCGCCCGTCGTCGCGGGACGTTGCGAACTCGATGACGGCAGCGCCGCGCCGGGCCGGCTGCAGGAGACGCCATGGCCGAGGGCGGCATGAGAATCGCGGGTCCGCGCATGGCAGGGTGGCCCGGCGCCCTGGCCCCGACGCGGGCGGGGCCCGGCATCCGCTCCCGATGCCACCGCCCGTTCGCCCTCGCGGGTCCAAGTCGGCCACGCGTCGCCCGGGCGCGCGGCCGCTCCGAAAGGTTCACGCCGCGCTCCGCGTCCCGACGCCGCCGTCGTGCAGGTGGCAGGCGACGGTGCGGTCCGTGCCCGTTCAGGCGCGGGACCTCGACGCGGCAGCGCGGACCGGCGGAGGGGCAGCGCGGGTGGAAGGCGCAGCCCGAGGGCGGGTCGATGGGGGAGGGGATCTCGCCCGCGATCGGCTCGAACGCGCCGCGCGCCCGGTCCCGATCCGCGGGACGGAGGCGAAGAGCGCGCGCGTGTAGGGATGCCGCGGATCGTCGTAGAGCGCGGCGGCGCCGGCCAGCTCGACCACGCGCCCGAGATACATGATCGCGACCCGGTCGCAGACGTGGCGCACGACCGAGAGGTCGTGGCTGATGAAGAGCGCGGTGAGGTTCAGCTCGCGGCGCAGGCGCGAGAAGAGGTTGAGCACCTGCGCCTGGATCGAGACGTCCAGCGAGGCGACGGCCTCGTCCAGCACCAGGAGGTCCGGCTCCATCGCGAGCGCGCGCGCGATGGCGACGCGCTGGCGCTGGCCGCCCGAGAACTGGTGCGGCAGGCGGTCGGCGTAGGCGCCCTCCAGTCCGACCTGATCCAGCAGGTCGCGCACCCGGCCGGGGACCTGCGCGGCAGGGATGCAGGCGGTGGACGCGGGGGCCCTCGGCGATGATCTCCCCGACCTTCATGCGCGGGTTGAGGCTGGCGAACGGGATCCTGATGGATCATCTGCACCCGCGTCGTCAGCTTGTCGCGTCTCCCCGGTGCGCGTCTCGCGGGCGACGGGCTGCCCGTGCAGCGTGACGCTGCCGTCGCTGGGCGTGTAGATGCCCGACGACGATCGCGGCCCAGCGTGGACTTGCCGCAGCCGGATCTCGCCGACGATGCCCAGCACCTCGCCCGGCGCGACGTCGAGCGACACGTCCGTCAGCGCGTGCACCGTCGTCGCCGGCGGTCCGGCCCGCGACCCGCGCGACCAGCCGCTCGCCAAGGCTCGGCACCCGCACGAAGCGCTTGGAGACGCCGGTCGATGCGCATCAGGGGCGGTCGGTCATGGCTGCTCCAGCGGGTGATGGCACAGGACGGCGTGCCCTCCCGCGCGGTCCTCGGGCGGAGGCGGTGCGGCAGATCGCCGTCGCGCGCGGGCAGCGGGGGTGGAAGGCGCAGCCGGGCGGCAGGCGCGACAGCTGCGGCGTCGAGCCGGGGATCTGCGGCGAGGTCGCGGCCGGGCGGGGTGCCGGCCCGGCACGCTGTCGAGCAGGCCGCGGGTGTAGGGGTGGCGGGGCGCGCCGATCACCTCCGCCGCCGTGCCCCGCTCGACGACCCGGCCCGCGTACATCACGCAGATGTCGTCGGCGAGGCTGGAGACGACGGCGAGGTCATGGGTGATCCAGACGATGGCCGTCCCGGTCTCGTCGGCCAGGCGGCGCACCTCGGCCAGGATCTGGCCCTGGATCGAGACGTCGAGCGCGGTCGTCGGCTCGTCCGCGATGATGACGGCGGGGCGGTGCAGCAGGGCGATGGCGATGGCCACCCGCTGCCGCATCCCGCCCGAGAGCTGATGCGGGTAGGCGCGCAGCCGTTCGGCCGGCGGCGGGGATGCCGACGATCTCCAGCGTGGCGCGGGCGCGCTCCAGCGCCGCGGCCTTCGACATGCTCTCGTGGACGCGCACGGCCATCGCCATCTGGTCGCCGATCCGCAGGACCGGGTTCAGGGTCATCATCGGATCCTGGAACACCATCGAGACCTTGCGCCCGCGCATCGCGCGCATCTGCGGCGCGTGCAGGCCGCGCAGGTCCACGCCCTCGATCCCGACATGGCCGGCATCGACATGGCCGGGCGGGTCGATCAGGCCCGAGGATCGAGAACCCGGTCACGCTCTTGCCCGATCCGCTCTCGCCGACCAGCCCGAGGATGCGGCCCGGGGCGACGGCGAAGCTGACGTCGTTCACGGCCGTCACGGGGCCCGCGCGCGTGTCGAACCGGGTGGTCAGGCCCGCGGACGTCGAGCGCGGAATGACCGGCGCGCGGCGAGGCGGCCCCGTCATCGGCTGTTCCGCGGATCGAGGACGGTGCGCACCTGATCGCCGACCAGGTTGATCGCCACGACCGTCACCATCAGCACGAGGCCGGGATAGATCGACAGCCAGTAGCGCCCGGCGTGGATGTACTTGAAGCCGTTCGAGATCAGCGTGCCCAGCGACGGCTCCGTCAGCGGCAGGCCGACGCCCAGGAACGACAGCGTCGCCTCGAGCGAGATGGCGCTGGCGACCTGCACGGTGGCGACGACGATCAGCGGCGGCAGCACGTTGGGCAGCATGTGGCGGAACAGGACGCGGCTGCGTCGGCAGCGGCGTGGAGCGCGCGGCCTCGATGTAGTCCTTGCGCCGCTCCACCGAAGCGGCCCCGTGGGTCGTGCGCGCGAAATAGGCGTACTGCGCGACGACCAGCGCCAGGATGATCTGCGCCACGCCCTGACCCAGCACCGCGACCATCACCAGCGCCAGCAGGATCGCGGGCATCGAGAGCTGCAGGTCGACGATCCGCATCGACAGCGCCTCGATCCGGCCGCCGAAATAGGCGGCGGCCAGGCCGAGCGATGACCCCGATCGACCAGCGCGACGACACCGGCCGACAGATCCGATCACGAAGGACGTGCGCAGCCCGTAGAAGATCGCCGAGACCATGTCGCGCCCGGCGTTGTCGGTGCCCATCAGGTGGGCGTAGCCGCCCGATCCCTCGCGTGCCGGGGCGCAGGAAGGCGTCCATGAAGTCGAGCGTCGGCCAGGTCGTAGGGGTCCTGCGGCATCAGCAGCGGGCGCCGCGAAGGCGGCGACGAGCAGCAGGGTGATCACCGCCAGCGCACGCGACCGCCACCCAGGACGCGGGCGAAGTCCGACCAGACGTTGCGCAGGCGCGTGATCCGCGTCTCGGGCGGGCGGGGCGGAGGGCACGGCGAGCGGCGATCGCCTCGGTGGTCGCGGCATCGGTCATCAGGCGCCGCCCTTCGAGGCGCACGCGCGGGTCCAGCCGGGCCCGGGCGAGGTCGACCACGAGGTTGATGAGGACGAAGAGGATCACGACCAGCACGAGGTAGCTGACCATCACCGGCCGATCGAGCACGAGGATCGAGTCGATGATCAGCTTGCCGACGCCGGGCCAGTTGAAGACGCTTTCGGTCACCACCGCGAAGGCCAGCGTCGAGCCGAGCTCGAGCCCGAAGACCGTCACGATCGGGATCGAGATGTTGCGCAGGACGTGGCCGAAGACGATCTGCCGGTCGGGCAGTCCCTGAGCGCGGGCGAACTTGACGTATTCGGCGCCCATCGCCTCGACCATGCCGGCGCGGGTCAGGCGGATCAGCAGGCCCATCTTGAAGAGCGACAGGTTGATCGCGGGCAGGATGACGTGGGACCAGCCGTCGGCGGTGGCGAGCGAGGTGCGGAACCACAGGAACTCGGCCACGTCGCCGCGCCCGCCCGAGGGCAGCCAGCCGAGTTCGACCGCGAAGGCCATGATCAGCAGCATCCCGATCCAGAAGGTCGGGACCGAGAAGCCGAGGATCGACAGCGCCATGATCGCCTTGGCGCCGAGGCTGTCGGGGCGGTAGCCGGCCCAGATGCCCGCCGGGATCCCGATGAGCGCGGCAATGGTGACGGAGACGCCGACCAGTTCCAGCGTGGCGGGCAGGCGGGAGAACACCAGCCCCGTGACGGAGGTGTCGTAGACCATCGAGGTGCCCAGATCGCCCTGGAACACGTTGCCGAGGAAGGTCAGGTACTGCTGCCAGAGCGGCTGGTCGAACCCGTAGCGCTCGATCAGGGCCTGCGCGCAGCTCGGCCGTGGCGCGCGGGGTCGATCATCACGTCGATCGGGTTGCCGATGGCGTAGACGCCGACGAACACGATGACGGACATCGCGAAGACGACGCCCGCCGCCTGGATCAGCCGCCCGATCACGATATCCGAACATCGGTCGCCTCCGGGACAGGGTGCGGCCCGCCGTCAGGTCGCGGCGGGCCCGTCGTGCATCGTGCGCACCCGGCCCGGGTGCGCGGGGCTCAGTTCGCCGGGGTGATCTCGTAGGCCCGGGTCTCCTGATCGGTGCGCGGGGTCAGGTCCAGCGTGTCGGCCTGCGCCGCCCAGACCGTCTGCAGGATCACGGTCGGGATCAGGGCGCGGTCCTCCATCGCGATCTCGGACGCCTGCTCGTAGAGCGCGCGCCGGGCGTCCGCGTCCAGCGTCTGGGTGCCCTCCTGGAAGACCCGGTCGAACTCCGGATTGGAGTAGCCGCCGCGGTTGAAGTTGCCGAAGCCCAGATCCGTCGTCCGCGGTGTGGATCAGCGCGCCGTAGGTATAGGCGGCCTCGCCGGTCAGCGTGCCCCAGGCGGACATGGTCATCGTGTACTCCTGGTTGGCGGCGGCGGGGAAGAACACCGTCCCGTTCAGCGCCTGCGCGTTCACCGTCAGGCCCAGCCGCGACCACATCTGCGCCAGCGCCTCGCAGACCACGGCATCGCCGGGCACGCGGTTGTTGGTGCAGGTGAAATCGACCTCGAACCCGTCGGGATAGCCGGCCTCCGCCAGCAGCGCCTTGGCCCCCTCGAGGTCGTATTCGCGCGCCGGGATCGTCGGACGAGTAGCCGAAGAACCCCTCGGGCATCAGCTGGTTGGCCGGCGTGCCCAGACCTTCGAGCACGACGTTCACCAGCACGTCGCGGTTGATCGCCATGTCCATGCGCCTTGCGCACGCGCAGGTCCTGCAGCGGGTTGCCGTCGACCTCCTCGCCGTTGACCGTGATCGGCTGCGGCTCCTCGTCCTTCACCGAGGGCATGACGTTCAGGATGTAGACCGAATCCGACACGAAGGTCTCGAGCTCGGGGTCGCCCTGCATCGCGATGTAATCGGTGGCGGGAACGTAGTTGATCAGGTCGACCTGACCGGACTTCAGCGCGGCGACCCGGGCCGCGTCGTCCGGGATCTCGCTGGCGGATCACGGTCTCCCAGGCGGAGCGCCTCGCCCCAGTAGTCGTCGTACCGCTCCAGCACCAGGTCGCCCTTCGGCTCCCAGCTGACGAAGGTGTAGGGGCCGGTGCCGATGGCCTTCTCGCCGGAGTTGAACTCCTCGTTGCCCGCCTCCAGCCCGGTCTCGGAGGGGACGACGAAGAGGCGGGTGAAGTCGTTGGGCAGCGACGGGGCCTTGCCCTTGGTGGTGACGCGCAGGGTCAGGTCGTCGACCACCTCGGCGCTGTCGACGTACTTGGTGTAGAGCGTCATCGGCATCGGGCCGGTCACGACCGGGATGCGCTCGATGGAGAACTTGACGTCCTCGGCGGTGAAGGGCGTGCCGTCGTGGAAGGTCACGCCCTCGCGCAGCTTGAACTCCCAGGTCGTGTCGTCGATCGCCTCCCAGCTGACGGCGAGGCCGGGCTTGAGCTGCAGCGTCTCGTCGACGTCGACCAGCGTATCGAACACATGGCGCAGGGCCTCGGCCTGGCTGCCGAGCGTGGACCAGTGCGGATCGATGGAATCGGGCCCGGCGCGCAGGCCGATCGTCAGGTCCTGCGCCATCGCGGCCGGGGCGGCCGCCAGCGACGCAAGGGCCGCGATGCTGCTCTTCAGGGTGGTCTTGCTCACGGCGGGTCCCTTTCCATGTGTTATCGTTTGCTATGACACTAGCGCGATCCGTTAACCATTCTGTCAAGCGGTACGCTGCGCATGCGATCTGGGAGGTCTGCCGCGCTCGGCGACTGCTCAGTTTATTGCGCTTGAGTGAACGGCCGTAATAGGACACTGATACGGTCATGGACGATGGATCGCGAGCGTGCGGGCGACATGCTGGAGCGGATCGTCCGCGCCATCGACCCGGCGATGCCCGTGCCCGTCCCCGTCCAGCTGCGCGGCGTGCTGGAATACGGGATCGCCACGGGCGAGATCGACGGCGGCGCGCGGCTGCCGTCCGTCCGGCGCCTCGCTGCCCGCCTCGGGCCTGTCGCCGGTCACGGTCAGCGGCGTCTTCGCCGCCCTGCAGGAGCGCGGCCATGTCGAGGGGCGGATCGGGCTCGGGCACCTTCGTCACGCGGGGCGGGCCGCCCCCGCGGCCGCGACGCCGTCCGGCAGGTCGAGTTGCGGGCGCGGATCGACGCGGTCGCCGTCACTGGCGCGCGAGCATGGGGCTGTCGGCGGAGAACCTGTCCTGGCGCGCTGGCCAACGCCATGACCGCGCGCCATGCGGTGCGGATCGCTGTGCTGGGCACGTTTCCGGACGCCACCGCCGCCTATGCCGACGCGCTGCGCCCCCTCGTGCGGGCCGGCGACGTCGTGACCGCGGTGGGCGTGGACGACGCCGGGGCCGGCGCGGTGTCCTTCGACCTGATCCTGGCCCCCCGCACGATCCTGTCACGAGGCCGCGCGGCTGTTCCCGGACACGCCCGCCGTCGCCATGACGCTGATCCCCAACGAGGCGACCCGGGTGGCGCTGGCCGCGGTCGCCGCCCGAAGCGCGGGTCGCCGCGGTGTCCTACTTCGATGACTTCCTGACCGTGATGGCCGCCGGCATCGGCCGGTTCGCCCCGCACGTCATCCAGGTGCGCACCGGCCTGCGCGGCGATCCGGGCCTGCCGGACCTGCTGGGCTGGTGCGACGTGCTGATCCATTCGACCGGTGCCGAGTATCTCCGCGCCGAGCTCGCCGTCCGGCCGGAGTCGCCATCGAATACCGCCACACCCCCGACGCGCATCACGTCCGGATCGGAGATCCTGCCGGCCATCGAAGCGGTGCGCGCCCGGCATCCGCAGAGGAGTCAGGCCATGAAGATAAGCGACAGCAACTGGTTCGAGGTCGAGCGCTACCTGCGGACGGATGACCGCTGCGTCCTGCCGCTGGGCAGCACGGAGCAGCACGCCCATCTGAGCCTGTCGGTCGACTCGATCCTGTCGGAGAAGATCGCGGCGGATGCGGCGGAGCCGCTGGGCGTGCCGGTCTTTCCGGCCGTCGCCTACGGGCTCACGCCCTATTTCATGGCGTTTCCCGGCACGGTCTCGCTGCGTCTGACGACCTATGCCGCGCTGGTGCGCGACATCCTCGACTCGCTCCACGCCACGGGCTTCCGCCGCGTGCTGATCGTCAACGGGCACGGCGGCAATAGCCCGGTGCAGCCGGTCTGCGCCGAATGGATGCAGGCGCACGAGGGCGCGCGGTGCCGGTTCCACGACTGGTGGCGCGCGCCCGCGACCTGGGCGGAGGTGCAGCGGATCGACCCGGTGGCGAGCCACGCGTCCTGGATGGAGAACTTCCCCTGGACGCGCCTGCCCGGCCGCGACCTGCCGCAGGAGCAGAAGCCCTTCGTCGACTTCGACCGGCTGCGCGACCGCGATGCGGCCGGGCGTGCGCGACCTGATCGGGGACGGCAACTACGGCGGCGTCTATCAGAAGCCCGACGCGGACACCGACCGGCTCTGGCAGGTCGCGGTGGAGGAGACGCGCGCGCTTCTGGACGGCGACTGGGCATGAGAGCGCGGACGACGCGATCCTGATCTGGGGGGCCGGGGCCGTGGGCGGCATCCTCGGCGCGCATCTCGCGCGCGCCGGGCACCCCGTGCACATGGTCGACATCGTCGAGGACCACGTCGCCGCCATGCGGACCGGCCTGCGGATCGAGGGGCCGGTCGCGGAGTTCGTGCAGCCGCTGTCCGCCTCCACGCCGGCCGACGCTGCGACGGGCGGTTCGGCCGCATCGTGCTGGCGGTGAAGGCGCATCACACCGAGGCGGCGCTCGACATGCTGGAGCCGCATCTGGCCGACGACGGTTTCGTCGTCTCGGCGCAGAACGGGCTGAACGAGACGCTGATCGCCGAAGCGGATCGGGGCGGAGCGGACGATGGGATGCTTCGTGAACTTCGGCGGCGACTGGCTCGGACCGGGGCGCATCCTCTACGGCAACCGCGCCGCGGTCGCTCTGGGCGAACTGGACGGGCGCATGACCGAGCGGCTGCGACGCGATGCACGCCCTGTTCCGCTCGCTGGAGCCCGACGCGGTCGCGACGGACAACATCTGGGGCTACCTCTGGGGCAAGATGGGCTACGGCGCGCTGCTGTTCGCGACGGCGCTGACGCCCGATTCAATGTCGGACGCGATGGCGCGCCCCGCCCACCGCGGCGCCTATCGCGGAGCTGGGGGCCGAGGCGATGCGGCCTGGCCGCGGGCCGAGGGCGTGACCCCGATCGGGTTCAACGGCTTCGACCCGGACGCCTTCGCGCGCCGGGACCGGGCCGGCGATGGACCGGTCGCTGGACGCGATGGTGGCGCACAACCGCAAGACGGCGAAGACCCATTCCGGCATCTGGCGCGACCTCGCCGTGCGCAAGCGCAAGACCGAGGTCGACGCGCAGGTCGGCGCGCTCGTCGCCGTCGGCCGCGCGGCACGGGATCGCGACGCCGCTGCTGTCGCGGCTCTGCGATCTGATCCACGACATCGAAGACGGGCGGCGGGCGCAGTCCTCCGGACCTGCCGGATCTGCTGGTGTCCGTCATGCACCTGAACCTGGACGGGACGGGGCTTCGTCGTCACCGGTGCGGCGCAGGGGATCGGCGCGGCCATCGTGCGCGCCCTGTCGGACGCGGGGGCGCGGGTGGCGGCGGTCGACATCGACGGCGACGGGCTGCAGGGCGGCTCGACTGCCGCGCGTGTCACCCGCCACGAGGGCGACCTGGGCGACCGGGCCGGCGCCGCGGCGGTCTGCGCGGCGGCGGCCGCGGCCCTGGGCGCGGTCGACGGGCTGGTCGCCGCGGCAGGCGGCGTGCGCGGGCAGGTCGGCCGCCCGGTCGAGGAGATCGCGCGAGGACGACTGGCGCGCGATCTTCGCGGCCAACGTGGACGCCGCGATGTGGTGCGCGCAGGCGCTGGCCCCGGGGATGAAGGCGCGCGGGGCCGGGCGGATCGTGACCATCTCCTCGGGGGCCGGGCTGCGCCCCAGCCTGACCGGCATCCAGGCCTATGCCGCGGCCAAGCACGCGCTGGTCGGGCTGACGCGGCAGCTGGCGCTGGAACTCGGGCCCGCACGGCATCACGGTCAATTCCGTGGCCCCCGGTTTCGTCCTGTCGAACCCCGCGACGCGGCGGCAGTGGGAGGCGTTCGGCCCGGACCGGCAGGACGCCGATCGTCGACGGCATCCACATGCGCCGTCTGGGCCGGGCCGAGGACATCGCCGACGCCGTCACGTTCCTCGCCTCCGACCGGGCGGGCTGGATCACCGGACAGATCCTGCAGGTCGACGGAGGACACGCATGAGCGAGCCGCACGAATGGGACGAGGCGGACATGGCGCGGCCGGGTGGAGCCGGGTGCGCGCGGGTCGCACCCTGCTGCCCGAGGGCTGGCCCGGCGGCGCGCGCTGCGCCGTGGCGCTCAGCTTCGACAGCGACCACGAGACGAACGAGCTGCGCGACGGCGGCGATTCCGTCGCCCGCCTGTCCTGGGGCGAATACGGGTCGCGCCGGGGCATCCCGCGCATCCGCCGCGCGCTGGACCGGCACGGGGCGCGGGCCAGCTTCTTCGTCCCCGCCGTCTCCGCCCTGCTGCATCCCGACGAGCAGCGCGCGCTGGTGGCCGAGGGCCACGAGATCGGGCTGCACGGCTGGATCCACGAACTCAACACCGCGCTCGACCGCGCCGGTGGAGCGCGATCTGATGCTGCGCGCCGCCGACGCGCTGGAGCGGATCACCGGCACGCCGCCCCGTCGGCATGCGCACGCCGTCCTGGGACTACAGCGCCGCGACACGCTGTCCATCGCGCGCGAGATGGGGCTGCTCTACGACAGCTCGCTCTTCTCGGACGACGACCCGTTCGAGATCCTGGCGGCAGGGGGAGCCGACCGGGATCGTGGAGCTGCCGGTCGAGTGGATCCGCGACGACGCGGTCTACTTCATGATGAACCGTTTCGGCGCGCAGCGTCCCTACACGCCGCCCGAGGCGGTGCTCGACATCTTCCGGCGCGAGTACCGCGGCGCGCGCGACGAAGGCGGGATGTTCCTGCTGACGATGCACCCGCATGTCATCGGCTACCGCTCGCGGATCTTCATCCTCGAGGAGCTGCTGGCGGAGATCGTCGCCGACGGCGACGCCTGGATCGCGACCCATGCCGAGATCGCGCGCCACTGCGCCGACGTCGGCCGGACTGAAAGGACACGACATGACCCACTCCCTCGCCGTGCACGGCGGTGCCGGCACCATCCTGCGCGACCGGCTGACCCCCGACCTGGAAGCGGCGTATCACGCGGGCCTGCGCCGCGCGCTGGAGGCGGGACGGCGCGTTCTCGTCGCCGGGGGGCCCGCGCTCGACGCGGTCACGGAGGCCGTCTGCGCGCTCGAGGACGATCCGCTCTTCAACGCGGGGCGCGGGGCCGTCTTTACCGCCGACGGCGCGCAGGAGATGGACGCCGCCGTCATGGAAGGGGCGACGCGGCGCGCCGGGGCCGTGGCCGGCATCTTCGGCCCGCTCAACCCCGATCCGCGCCGCCCGCGCGGTGATGGAGCGGACGGACCACGTCCTGCTGATCGGCCCGAACGCGCTCGCCGTCGCGCGCGAGGCGGGGCTTGCCCTTCGGCGACGCCGGCGGACTTCTTCACCCAGGCGCGGTGGGACGCGCTGCAGGAGACGCTGCGGATGCGGGCGGCGGGCACCGAGGACGACGATCCCGCGCGCCGCCACGGCACCGTCGGCGCGGTCGCCCGCGACGACCACGGCCATCTGGCGGCGGCGACCTCCACCGGCGGGCATGACCGCGAAGGCACCGGGCCGCGTCGGCGATACGCCGGTGATCGGGGCGGGCACCTTCGCGGACGATGCCACCTGCGCCGTCAGCGGCACGGGCCACGGCGAGATCTTCATCCGCTGGTGCGCCGCCGCCGAGATCGCCGCCCGGATGCGCCATGCGGGGCAGTCCCTGGACGAGGCGGCCCGCCACGTGGTGATGGAGGATCTGGCGAATAACGACGGCTCTGGCGGGCTGATCGCGGTGGACGCCGCAGGCAACGTCACGATGCCGTTCAACAGCGCGGGCATGTATCGCGGCTCGCTGATCGCCGGCCGGATCAGCACCATGATCTTCTAGCCAATAGGTGTAGGTAGAGTGACGTGGTTCCAGACACGGACGGCTCGAAAGACGTTCCTCACGCACCTTGGTAGCTTGGTTCTCGACGCTTTGGCATAGTCGTCCCAGTCGTAACTCCTGGCGTCGGGCATCAGATGAGACGAGGTCCCGTCTCCCGCGGCGGCCGTCATGCGGTTCGACATCCACGAGGCCAGGACGCGGTTCTCGAAGTCGGTCGCCGCCGTCGAGCGTGGCGAGACCGTGACGATCTGCCGGAACGGGCGGCCGGTCATCGCCTGCGTGCCGGCCGGGCCGGTCGGCCCGTCCCCGTCCGGAGCCTGGGGGTCGCTGCCGGACGCGGCGGCGTCGCTCGATCACATGGTCGGCCCGACCGACGGGGAGGCGCTGGGCGACATGGGGCTCTGATGCGCCTCGACACCCATGTGCTCGTCTGGGCGATGCCGGCGCCGGACCTTCTGTCGGACCGGGCGCGCGAGACCCTGGCGGGAGCGACGGAGCGCTGCGTGCGCGCGGCCGGCCTCCATGAGATCAACTGCAAGGCGATGCTGGGCAAGTGGCCCGAGGTCGAGGCGCTGCTCTCCGTCGATCTCGAGGTGCGGCTGCGGTCGGGCGGGTTCGAGGGGATCCCGGCTTCGGGGGCGACCATGGAGCGGGCCGGACGCTTCGCCTGGGCCCACCGGGATCCGTTCGACCGGATCATCGTCGCCGCGGCGCTGGCGCGCGCGCTGCCGGTCGTGTCGAAGGACGGAACGCCGGACGACGTGCCGGGCGCGGTGCTTCACGGAGTGTGGTAGAGACGTCGCGCAAGATCATCAGGCGCAGGGAGAATAGTTGAAGCGCGGAATGATGGTTTCGTGGCAGAGCAGCTATCTTCGAGAGCCCGTTGGGATCGCTTCATCCCAGCGCGGTGTCAAAGCAGCAGCGCCGCCTTCGTGGCTTCGGACACCGCGTTTCGCATCAGCCTCGGGGCCCGGTGGTCGCCGATCGGCGTGCCGGCCCCAGGCCAGGAGACGGCCTCCCTGTAGCCGGCGAACACCGCGAGCTCGCAGTCCCGCATGGCGAAGAGCTCGTCTGTCCATCCGTCGCGGAATGCAGGAGCGCCTCCCTCCGCCCCAGCGAAGGTCGAGTGCGCCCGGATCGTCACGCCGCCGCGCGCCAGCCTGCGGAAGATCGCGGGCCGGTTCGGCGGCTCGAGATGCTCGCATGGCGCGTCGTTCGGGAATGCGAGGATGACGGACGCCCCGGCCTCGGCAAGACGCGCCGCGATCATCGCGCCGCGCTGGCGCCCCTCGGCGTCGTAGACGACCACCCGTGTGGCCGGACCGTCCCGTCCGTGCAGGACATCGACATCGGTGACGGCGGGGATCGAGAGGCCGCGCGCCTCGGGCGGTAGGACCGTCCGCGCACCCACCGCGACGATGACCCTTCCGCCGTCCTCCGGGGCGGACCGACCGTCGGCCGGCGCGTTCAGCACCACCCGCACGCCGAGGCGGGCCAGCTCGCGTTCGAGCCAGCGGACATGGTCCAGGAGATGCGGCGCGCCCATCATCGCGGCGTAGTCGATCATCTGGCCGCCGACGCGATCCGCCCGCTCCATGACCGTCACGTCGAACCCGCGCTCGGCGGCGACCCGCGCCGCCTCCATCCCGCCCGGCCCGGCGCCGATCACGGTGATACGGCGATCCGCCGCGCCTGTGGGCGGATAGAGCCCCAGATCGCCTTGCGCCACCTCGGGGTTGACGGAGCAGGCCAGCGATCGGCCCAGGGTCACGCGCCGGCAGCCTTCGTTGATGGCGATGCAGGGCCGGATCCGGTCCACGTGCCCCGCCATCGTCTTCGCGACCACGTCCGGGTCGGCGATCATCGCGCGCGTCATCGCCACGAGGTCGCAAGCGCCCGAGGTCAGCGCCGCCTCGCCGTGATCGGGGTGCAGGACGCGTCCGGCCATCAGGATCGGCGTCGCGATCCGCTGCTTCCAGCGACGCGTCAGATCGGCGTAGGGCATGACGGGGAACGTGTCCGTCGGCACGACGCCGGCATGCGTGGCGGTGTTGGCGCCGCTGCCGCCGGAGAGGTCGAAAAGGTCGACCGTGCCGGTCGCCTCGATCGCGAGCGCGATCTCCAGCAGGTCCTGCGTGGTGAGGCCCAGAAGGTCGGTCTGCGGATCGACGCTCATGCGGAACGCGATCAGGAAGTCGGGCGACGTCGCCGCGTCCACCGCAGCGAGGACCTCGAACGCGAAGCGCATCCGGTTCGCGAGGCTGCCTCCGTAGCCGTCCTCGCGGCGGTTCATCGCCGGCGACCAGAACTGCTCGATCAGGTGCGTGCCGAGCGCCGTGACCTCGATTCCGTCGTATCCGCAGCGCTCCAGCCGGGCCGCGGCGGCGGCGAAGTCATCCACGATGCCGGCGATGTCGGCCTCGGTCAGCACCTGGGGGACCCCCTGATAGGTCAGCTTGTCGGCGCCCATTGGGGCGGAGGGGGCCTGCAGGACCGCGTCGATCTCGGCCGGGCGCTCGCGGGGGCCGCGATGACTGGCCTGCGCGAGGAGGATCGTGCCGTGCGCATGGACGCGGGTCGCCAGCTCGCGCAGGCGACCCTCGTTCCTCGGGTCCCAAAGGCTGACCGTGTTCGCCGTGGAAGCCGCCGGGCTCACCGGGGCCGACCCGAAGGTAATCATCAGTCCTACGCCGCCCTGGGCGCGGCGGGCGTAGTAATCCAGGTGGTGGTCGGTCAGCAGCCCGCCGGCGGCCCATTGCTCGCCATGCGCGGTGGACACGGCGCGGTTCTTCAGCGTCCGGCCGCCGATCTCGAAGGGGCTCAGGAGCGTCTCGTAGGCCATTCGGATCCCTCCAGGTCAGTCCAGCGCGGCGATCGCGGTCAGCTCGACCTCCCAGCCGGGGCGGCTCATGCCGCCCTCGACGCAGGCGCGGGCGGGGGCGTTGGCCTCGTCGAGCCACGCGTCCCATGCCTCGTTGATCTCGCCGACCCGCCGCATGTCGGCGCAGAAGATGTTGACCATGATCAGCTTCTCCTTGGAGCTTCCCGCCCGCTCCAGGCGATCCACCATCTGGCCCAGCACCTCGGCCATCTGGTCCTTCATCGGCAGGAACGGCGTCGCGGCGATCATCCCCGCGAGATAGACCGTGTCGTTGTGGATGACGGTCTTGTGGGCGCGCACGCCGTATTCCTGCCGGGTGAGGGTCATGGGGTGTCTCCTTGCTGCTGGCGGGACGGGAAGATGACGGCGTCGACGACGCAGGTTCCTTGGCCCGCAGGCAGGACGATCAACGGGTTGATGTCCAGCTCCTCGATGCCGGCACCCCAGGCATCGGCGAGGCGGCCGATCAACTCGACCTGCCTGATCAGCGCGGCGGCATCGGCGGCGGGCGCGCCGCGCACGCCGTCCAGCAGGTCCGCCAGGCGCGTCTCGCGGATCATGGCCGCGACGTCCCCCTCGCAAAGCGGCAGGGGACGGATGGCGGCGTCGCCGATCAACTCCACGAGCACGCCGCCGGGCCCGAGGACGAGGCATGGGCCGAGTTCGGGGTCGGTGGTCAGGCCGACCAGCACCTCGACGCCGGGACCGACCTGCTCGCAGACGGTGAGGTCCGCATCGAGCCCCATCCTCGACAGGATCTCCAGCATCCGGGCGCGCTCGGCGCGCAACGTGACGGCATCCTCGATCCCCACCCGAACCAGTCCGTGCTCGGAGCGATGGGCGATCGCGTCGGACACCGCCTTGAGCACCAGGGGGAACCCGGTCGCGGCGATTGCGGCGTCGATCTGTCCCTCGTCCGACACGGGATGGTCCCGGCTGCAGGCGATGCCCGCGGCGGCGAGGAGCGCCTTCGCCTCGGTCTCGGCGATCGACGCGCGGGGACCCTTCGGCAGGGGGGGCGCGTCCGTCAGCGCGGGCAAGGGGGACGGCGCGCCCCGCCCGGCCGCCGAGCCCAGCTCGTGGATGGCGCCGAGGCCCTGCGTCACGCCCCCGATCACCGCGACGCCGGTCCCCCGCAGCGCCTCGACGTTGGACTGCCGGAAGAGGCCCGGCCGGGTGTTGAAGAAGAAATGCGGCTTGTCGCTCGCGCGAGCGGCGTCCTTGACCATGGCGGCGTAGTTGGTCGGCCGCATCGGCTGCCCGTCCGCCGTGTCGCTGGTGAAGACGACGTTGTCGACGTTCGGGTCGTCGGCCATCACCTGCAGCGCGAGGGGCAGGTTCTTTCGCCAGTCCCCGTTCCCCCAGGCGTCGATCGGATTGGTGACGGCCGCCGCGATGCCAGTGCCGTCCGCGATGCGCGCAGCGCCGTCGGGCGAGAGCGCCGGCAGGTCGAACCCCCGAGCCTCCGCCGTGTCGAGGATCAGGTTCACCTGCCCCCCGGACGCGGTGACATGACCGATGCGCGGGCCCCGGCGGCAGGCGGGACGACTGGCAGGCGGCCAGCACCTCGTTCATCTCGTCCGGGGCGGAGACCTCGATCGCGCGGTGCCGCCGCAGCAGCGCGGAGAATGCTGCGCCCCGCCCCGCGATCGCGCCGGTATGTCCCAGGACCGCCGCCTTCGCGCGCTCGGACTTTCCCACCTTCAGCACGACCACGGGCTTGCCCGCGTCCGCCGCCGCATCGAGCGCGGCGACGAAGTCCGGCACGTCGCGGACCGCTTCGACGAAGAGGGCGATGACCCGCGTGGCCTCGTCCCGCACGAGGTGACGCACGAATTCCGCGAGGCCGGTCACCGCTTCGTTGCCCGAGGACACGACATGGCTGAACCCGTAGCGCCGGCAATCGGCCAGCAGGCCCACGGCGATGGCGCCCGACTGGGTGACGACGCCCACGTTGCCCCGCAGGCGCCCGGGATCCTCGACGATCCCCGAATAGAGCGATGAGTTCGTGGCGGGCGAGAGGATGCCCATGCCGTTGGGTCCGACGACCGCCATGCCGGCCCGTGCGGCGCTCGCCTCGATCCGGGCCTGCGCGGCCCGCCCTTCGGCGCCGGCCTCCGCGAAGCCGGTGGCGAAGAGCGCGGCCGCGCCGATCCCGTGCGCGGCCGCTCGGTCGAAATGCGCGTCGACCACGTCGCGCCGGGCGCAGAACGCGATGGCGTCGACCCCGCGGGGCAGGTCCTCGATCGTGTCGTGGCAGGCGTGGCCGAGGACGGTCCGGCGCTTGGGGTTGATGGGATGGACCACGCCGCCGAATCCGAGCCGCTCGAGGCTGGTCAGGATGCGCCAGCCGACGGAGGCGGGGTTCTCAGAGGCACCGAAGATCGCGATCGATCGCGGGGCGAAGAGTTCCTGCAGCGGCACGGCCCGGTCTCCCTCGGATCGATCCGGCCGGGCCGGTGCCCACGGGCGGATCGCCGGCGTTGCCTGTCGGGTGGAAGATGGCTAGCCTCGCGTGCATGGTCCGGCAACCGGCAAAGCTCGCGGCACGATGACCAGCGGGGTCGGGCGGCTGGGCGGCGCGGCGTTCGACGCGCTCGTCGTGGGCGCCGGCATAAACGGCGCCAGCGCCGCGCAACATCTGGCCGCCGCCGGGTATCGCGTCCTTCTCGTCGACAAGGGAGACATCGGCGCGGGCACCACCAGCCGGTCCAGCCGCCTGCTGCATTGCGGCGCGCGCTACTTCGTGCCGGGCCGATCGATGTCCGAGTTCTTCCTCCAGCCCCGCAAGGGCGTCGATCGCGCTGAAGATGGCGCGTGCCGCCATGCAGATGCGCGCGCAGATGAAGCCCGCACCAGGCCGAGCGGCTGCGCAGCTTCAACTGGGCGTATCCGGTCTACCGGGGCGGGCGGTACTCGGCGTGGCAGTTCGACCTGGCGTTCCGCCTCCTCGCCGCGCTGGGGCCCGTCCGACGTGCCGCTCGGCTATCGCCGCATGTCGCGGGAGGAGACATTGGCCTCACCCCTCCTCGAATGGCAGCACGATCCGGACCGCCTGACCGGAGCGGCCGTGATGCAGGAGTTCCAGTACACCTGGCCAGAGCGGATCGCCGTCGATGCCGCTCTCGACGCACGTCGGATGGGCGCCGAGGTGCTGACCTACACCGCGTGGCCGGGCTGCGGCAGGAGGAGGATGGCGGCGCTGGACTGCCGATGCTGTCCCGCGAAGGTGCGTACGGTGCGCGTCTCGGCACGGATGATGGTGAACACCGCCGGCATCTGGATCGACGAGGTCAACGCGCTCGGTGCGGCGGACGTGAAGCGCAAGGGTCCACGGCACCAAGGGCATCCACATCGCGATCCGCCTGCCCGAGCGGTGCAGAGAATGGGCCTGCGTCAACTACTCCACCGATGACGAGCCCCTGTTCTGCGCCCCGTTCGAGGACTTCCACTACATCGGCCCGTCCGAGGTGAACTGGTCCGGCGATCCCGACGACATCGCGCCGACCGAGGCCGAGATCGAGCGCATGGTCTGGGAGGCGGATCGCGTCCTGCCCGGCATGGGCCTGCGGCGGGCCGACGTCCTGTTCGCCTGGGCCGGGGTGCGTCCCCTGACCTATGGCGGTGCCGCATTCCCGAAGGGCAATCGCTTGCGGGTTCTGCACGACCTGGAAAGGGACGGCATGCGCAATGCGGTCGCCCTGACCGGCGGGCGTCATCATGACCCATCGCTCGGCCGCCGCCGAAATCCTGGACGCGGTGCGAAGGCGGGTGGCGCCCTCGGGTCCCGAGCAGGCGCTGTCCTATGCCGGGCGCACGCTTTCCGTCCGACGAGGGCAGCCCGCCGCTGGCCAACGACAGCCGACATACGGATGGCCGATCTCCTGGCGACGACGCAGGAGATGCCGCAGACCCTGGCCGACATCCTGTTTCGCCGCCTGCCCGTCGGCTATCGCGCCGACATGGGCCGGTCGGTCGTGCGCCGGGCGGCCGAGGCCGTGGCGCAGCCCATGGGCTGGAGCCCGGACGACGTGGAGCGGGAAATCACGGCCTACCACGCGACCGTACGCGACCTGCATGGGGTCGCTCCCGTGCCCCCGGCGGCGAGGAGGCCCGGGCGTGACCGACGACGTCTACGAGGTCTTCGCCCTGCGCTACGCCACCTACGAGGGGCGCCGCCGGCACGAGAACCTGCTGCGCGCGGACCCCGCGTCAGGACGCGCCGATGCCCATCGACTTCTTCGTCTGGGCGATCCGGAACGCGCATCGGACCATCGTGGTCGACACCGGCTTCGGCCCCGCCGAGGGCGAGCGGCGCGGCCGGCGCATCACCCACCTGCCGAAGGACTGCCTCGCCCGCGTCGGCATCGACGCGGCGCAGGTCCGCGACGTGGTCGTCACGCACCTGCACTTCGACCACGCGGGCACCATCGCCGACTTTCCGAACGCGACCTTCCACCTGCAGGACGCCGAGATGGCCTTCGCGACGGGGCGGCACATGTGCCATCCGGAGATGACCCACGCCTTCACCGCCGACATCGTCTGCGACATGGTGCGCGCGGTCTTCGCCGGGCGGGTGCGGTTCCACGAGGGCGACGCGGAGATCGCGCCGGGCGTGTCGCTCCACCTGATCGGCGGGCACTCGGCCGGGCTGCAGGTGGTGCGCGTGCGCACGCGGCGCGGCTGGCTCGTCCTCGCCTCGGACGTGAGCCACTTCTACGAGAACATCGAGGCCCGGAACCCCTTCCCGATCATCTGCGACCTCGGCGACATGTACGAGGGGTTCCGCACCGTGACGCGGCTCGCCACCGAGCGCTCCCTGGTCGTCCCCGGTCACGATCCGCTGGTGATGGCGCGCTATCCGGCCGCCGGCCCGGACCTGTCCCACGTCGCCGTCCGCCTCGACGGCGATCCCCTCCACGCCTTCTGACCGGAGGACCGGCGCTTGGACATCGAACGCCACGAGAAGAACCCCCGCGCCGCGCGCGCCGTCGTCTACGCCGGCACCGTGTACCTGGCCGGGATGGTCGCGGAGGAGGCGTTCCTCGAAGTGGGCGAGCAGGCACGGCAAATCCTGGAGCAGATGGAGCGGCGGCTGGAGAGCGTCGGCAGCGACAAGGCGCGGCTGCTGTCGGTGACGATCTACCTCGCGGACATGCGCCGTTTCGACGAGCTGAACGCCGTCTGGGACACGTGGCTCGACCTCGAGAACCCCCCGGCGCGCGCCTGCGTCGAGGCGCGCATGGCCCGTCCGGGATACGAGGTGGAGATGACGGCGATCGCGGCGGCGGGAAGCGGACCGGGATGATGCCGGCGGCGCGGCCGCCACTGGAGGCTCTCGGACCCCCCGCCTCCCCCCTGCCGTCCGGGGCCTGCGACGCCCATGTCCACCTCTTCGGCGGCCCAGGCGAGTTCGCGCGCGACCCGGCGCGGTCAGAGGATCCTGCGCCGGGCGATCTGGGGGCGTGGCACGCACGTCTCCGGCGCCGAATGGGCGTCCTTGGCCTCGGCCGGGCCGTGCTCGTGCAGTCGGTGATCTACCGCGAGGACAACACGATGACGGCGGCGGCCCTCGCCGCGATGGGGCCGGCGGCCCGCGGCGTGGCGCTCCTCCGGCCGGACGTCTCGGACACGGCTCTGGACGCGCTGCACGACGCCGGTTTCCGGGGCGTGCGGCTCGATCTGGTGCATCCCGGCGCGCTGCGTAGCGACGACATGCCGACCCTCGCCCCCCGCCTCGCCGATCGGGGCTGGCACGTGCAGGTCTTCGGCCGGTGGGCGGAGCATTCCGGCGAGATCGCCCACCTGGAGGCCGCTCTCCCCTGTCCCGTCGTCCTCGACCACTTCGGCTATCCGGACGTCCCGGCCGGAGCGGACGCGCCGAGCTTCCGCCGCCTTCTGCGGCTGCTGGAAGGCGGACGGCTCTGGGTCAAGCTGTCCTCCCTCTACCGGCAGGGGCCTGCGGAGGCGTTGGCGCCGCTTCTCGCCGCCGCGACCCGCGCCAACCCCGAGCGCATTCTCTGGGGCAGCAATTGGCCCCATGTGCGGCTGAACGGGCCGCTCCCGGACGAGACGGCCCTGATCGATATGGTGCAGGATGCGCTGGAGCCCGGTGACATCGACCGCGTCTTTCGCGCGAACCCCGAAGCGCTCTACGGGTTCGCACCCCTCGCCGATGCTCCGGCCCTCGCTTGATCCGTCGTCGGTCTCCCGCTTCGGACCCGCGTGACGCCGCCCTGACGGAGGCCGTCGAGAGCGGCGCGGTCGCCGGCGTCACGGGCATGGTGATCGGGCGGGACGGGCCCCTGCATGTCGGCTCCGCGGGCGAGCGGTCCCTCGGCGGGGGCGAGCCGATGAGGCCCGATACCGTCATGCTCATCGCGTCGATGACCAAGCTGCTGACGACGATCGCCGCGATGAGGCTCCTGGAGGCCGGCCGCATCGACATGGACGCGCCGGCCGCGAGCTACGTGCCGGCGATCGGCGACCTGCGGGTGCTGGCGGGCTGGCGGGACGAGGCGCCCGTGCTGCGCCCGCCGGACCGTCCGGTCACGATCCGCCATCTCGCCACCCACACCGCCGGCATGCCCTATGCCCTCTGGAGCGCCGCGCAGGCCCGCTACAACGCCCATGCCGCCATCCCCAGCGTCACGACCGGTGATCCGAAGTCCCTCATGGGCGCCTTGACGGCCGATCCGGGAACGCGGTGGGACTACGGGATCGCCACCGACTGGCTGGCGCAGGTCGTCCGCGCCGTCGATGGACGGTCCATCGGGGCGTACGTCCGGGGCGAGATCCTGGAACCGCTCGGGATGTCGGACACGGGGTACCGCGTCACCCCCTCGATGCGGCGGCGCCTGGCCGCCGTCCACGCCCGCGCACCCGATGGCGGGCTCGCGCCGCGCGACTTCCACCGGCTGCAGGAGCCCCCGGTCGAGGAGGGCGGCGGCGGTCTCTACTCCACGGCGGCGGACTACGCGAAGGTCCTGACGCTCCTCCTGAACGGGGGCTACGCCTTCGGCGTGCGGCTTCTGCACGAGGAGACCGTGGCCATGATCGCCCGCCCCGCGGTCGGGGATGTCCCCATCCGGCGCATGGCCAGCACCGCCCCCGACCTCGCGGCCGATCTCGACCTCCTCCCCGGCACCGGCGCGACCTTCGGACCGGGCGGCCTGATCCTCACGGAGGCGGCGCCGACCGGGCGGTCGGCGGGGTCGATGTCCTGGGCCGGGATCGCGAACACATGGTTCTGGGTCGATCCGATACGTGGCATCGCGGGTCTCTGGATGTCGCAGACGCTGCCCTTCCTCGATCCGCGGGTGCGCGATGCCTGCCTCGCCTACGAGGCGGCGGCCTACGCCATGCTGGACGCCGCCGGATGAGCGCGGCCACCGCCCGTCCGCCTGCGCCGGCGGCGGCGTCCGTGACCGTGCCGGCGCCGCCCGGTGCGTGCGACACGCATCTCCACGTGTTCGGGGGCAGGGCGGAGTTTCCGCCGTCCCCCGGATGCACCGAGTACCCCGCGCCCGGAACCCTCGCCGATTGGGTCCGCCGGCTGGACGGGCATCTGGCCGCGCTCGGCATCGCGCGGGCGGTCCTCGTCCACTCGGTCCTCTATGGCGAGGACAACGAGGTGACCGCTCGGGCACTTGCGATGCTCGGCCAGACCCGCGCGCGCGGAGTCGCGCTCGTCCGTCCGGGAATTGGCGCGAGGGACCTCGCGGCGCTCCACGATGCCGGCTTCCGCGGCGTGCGCCTGAACCTGTCCTTCCCCGGCGCGCTCGATCTACCGGGCCTGCGGGAGATCGCCCCGCGCCTTGCGGATCGCGGTTGGCACGCGCTGGTGAACCTGCCGCGCTACGTGGGCCTCGACCTAGCGGACATGATCGAGCAGCTGACGACGCTCCCCATCCCGATCGTGCTCGATCATTACGGCTACCCCGATTTGGCATGCGGGGTGGACCCTGCTATCCTCCGCCGAATGGAAGCCGGCCGCCTTTGGGTAAAGCTGTCCGCCGCATATCGGCAGTGCTCGCCGCCCTACAGGTCCCTCGACGGCATCGTGCGGGACTTGGTGCAGGTCCGGCCGGACCGTCTCCTTTGGGCCAGCGACTGGCCGCACGTGCGCTGGAACGGGGCGATGCCGGACGACGCCGTGCAGTTGAACGCCCTCGCCCGCCAAGTGCCGGACGCGGAGACGCGGCGCGCCATCCTCGTCCGCAATCCCGCCGCGCTCTATGACTTCGACACCGCCTGACCCACGATCCCGGCGCCGATGCGGCAGCGCCCAACGAGAGGTGACAGCATGACGAGACGACTTCTGTTCACGACCGCCCTCCTGGTCGGAGGCGCCGGTGCGGCGGCGGCCCAGTGCACCGTGCCCGGCAACGAGGAGATCACCGGGATGACGTCCACCTTCCCGGCCTATGTCGCCATCCGCGACGCTATGGAGGCATGTCCGAACGTCGCGATCGAGCTGGACCTCGAGGTCCGGACCAAGGCGGCGGCGGCGCTGGCCGCGACGCCGGCGCTCTACGATGTCGTCAGCGTGCACAACGACACGATCGTGCAGTTCCTGAACGCCGGCACGATCCGTCCGCTGGACGACCTGGTGGAGCAGTTCGGCCAGTCGCTGAACGACAACCAGCTCATCCGCATCAACGGGCAGGTCATGGCAATCGCGCTCATCGTGAACGTGAAGAACTTCATGTACCGCGAGGACATATTCGCCGATCTCGGGATCGACCCACCCCGCACCTACGACGACATGCTGGCGGCCGCCGAGATGGTCCGCGAGGCGGGCGTCGTCGAGTTTCCCATGGCGATGACCTACAAGGGGGACTGGAACCTCGCCGCCGCATTCAACGACCTGTTCGCAGCCTATGGTGGGGAGTTCGTGGACGGTGAGCAGCGGCCGATGCTCAATTCCGAGGCCGGGCTCAAGACCCTCGAGACCCTGAAGCGGACGACCGAGTACCTCGACCCCGAATACCTGATCTCCGATTCCACGGTCGTCCAGCAGCAGCTGCAGCAAGGCAAGACCGCGATGGCGATCCTCTGGGCTTCGCGCGCCGCCGCGATGGACGATCCCCAGGAGAGCGAGGTCGTCGGGAAGATCGCGGGCTCCGCCGCCCCGCTGGTCGAGGAGGGCGGCCTTCCCGCCGCAATGCTCTACTGGGACGGGCTGGCCATCGCGTCGAACATCTCGGACGCCGAGGCGGAGCGCGCCTTCCGCATCATCGTGGAGACGCTCGACGAGGAGATGGTGGCAGAGAACAGCGATACCGCCATCTGGATCGCAAAGGGCTACGAGCCCGCCCGGCTCGCGCCGGCCGCCATCGACACAATCGCGAACGGGGTCGTCTCGTCGCCCTCGGCCAGCTGGAAGGGCCTCGTGATCTCCGCGGCGGAAAAGAATGTCTCCTCCTTCCTCACCGGCAGTCGCACCGCCGAGGAAACGCTGGTCGCTATGGAGGACGACTACCTCCTGTCGGCGAGGGAAGCGGGCCTCGTCGATTGACTTCGTTCGTCGGCCGAGGACGCGACCCCCGGCCGACGAACGACCGTCAGGAGCCACCGATCATGGCCAGGACAAGAACGCCAGAAGGTATAGTGAGGGAGTTACCTTTCAAGCAGGCCGTTTGGCGGTGGCGATAATTCGCCGCCGCTGAAGCAGCCTGCTTGATCTATACTCCTATTTATGAGCCTCCTTCTAAACTATAAGGGTGGGATAATGCGTTCTTCAGTATCCTAAGTTGCAGTCGCCTTGCGGTTAGGAACACGAGTAATGCGTAGCTGTTGTTGCTCGTGTTCCCTTTGGCGCTTCGGAGTGTGATGACAATATCTCGGACTCGTATTCTCTGTTCGCGGAATGTGGTTCATTCATTATGGGGCCGTTACGCGCCGCGTCTCTTCCTGCTGCGGGAGCGGGTAGGATAAGCGCCTCTGGGTTCGCGCGCAGTTCACGTGGCAACGACGGCAGCGGTTGGCACTTTGGCTGTAGCTGAGATGATTGTTTTACTAGAGGCGCGATAACAGCTACTTGGTTGCGCACCGGTATATCGTTCCTGGTTCGATAAGAATTCAGTTCCATCAACTCACCTCTGTCGATCAAGGTGCTGTTGGTTCGTCCAGAGGGTTTGCCGTAGCTCCAACAAACGCTGCTTCGGTCTTTCCATATGACAGCGCATCTGATGGAGCGCCCAATAGTATAGCTACCAACGCGAGGATTGAACTGTTTGGCGGCAGTGCATCATTGTCCCTTTCCCAATCTCGGAAGCAAGGACAACCAATGTTCCTAAACGAGTTGTAGCTCATCTTACTAGCTCTGATCTTAACTGATCGTTTAGGATAGTAAGGTTGTCGTTTTCGACTGTAGCGATAATGACATGACTTCGATTCTCGCTGTCATGTCAGAATTAGGGTTCGACATGTTGCTGTAGCACGCCCGCGTGATAGCGGCGGCAGCATTTTACCTAGACCAATTGCAGCCTCGGCGTTTTATTGATAGGTAGTTTCGCTGCATTGGACGGCTTTCGCCGCTGCGATAAAATTACCAGACAATAAGTGTCAACCCTCTAGTTCTAATAGAGGATAGTTATGAGAAGGTAGGTAAATCTTCATGACCTATCTGAGATACTAGGTATGTCTTTGAATAGGATTTTGGTACTTTCAGACCGTGAGGCACTGTCGCTCGGCTGACGCCTGAGGCGTGCCGTCCGCCTTCCCTGTCGTGATCGAGCGACGCGAGCAATGCGAGCGATGTCGGCGGTGCCGGGGGCGTCGGGGCGGTCCTTGGGGGCGACGCGGACCTGGATTTCGGCGGTCAGGCGGTCCGGGTCCCTTGCGGCGGTGCGGTTCCCGAAGGCTTCGTGGCGGCGCGCCTCCGCCGCGGTCCGGCGTCGGACATGGGCTCCGCTCAAGCGTCTCCGGACGGCCCTGCCATGGTGCCGGGCGGCACGCGGGGTCTCGTTCCGGGCGGTCGCGGCCGGGCGATCCCCCCTCCGGGACCGGCCGTCCCTGCGGACGGGCGGGGCCGGGGCGGCCCGCGGTTCGATGATGGCGGCGTGGCGGCGGCGCGTGTCGCAGGCGCCGTGGGCGGTGATGGTGCCGATCCTCCCACCTTCCGGGAACCGGCCGAGCCGGTCCGGCGGCACGGGGCCGTCGCCGGGGCCGTCGCCGCTGGGCGTGCGCTCCGCCGCCCGGATGTCCGACATGGCCGTATCGTCGCCGGAGGCACGCGCCATCGACGGGCCGGCCGCCGTCCCGGCCGTCCGTCGCGACGGCGGCTCGAACAGGACCTCGATCGCCGGACACGACCGGATCGCCGCGCCGGAGACCACCGCGGGCCGGCCGGGGCCACCGTCACGCGGCGCGGGCCGGGTCGTCTCCGCGTCCAGCCAGATCGGCGGAGACCCGCGCCCGCGAAGCGCCGCCTCGAGGCCGGACGCGCGGCCGGACCAGGTCGCCGAGCGATGGCGGGCCGGCGCCGGCCCGCCCATCCACCCCGGCCAACCGCATGGACCCCCGATGTGACACCCTCGCAGACAGAGCCCCGCGACAACGCCCCTTGCAGGCCGAAGCCGCGTTCACCGAGCGCTCGAACGCCGCACTCCCAGCCTGTCCCACCGCCCGTTCGCAGGAGGGCGACTCGGCCCTCATCGTCACGGCGGCATGGACGGCCAGGAGCGCGCCGATCTCGCCCACAGCCGGGACCCATCCCTGCAGATCGAGCGGCGTCCTGGCCACGATCACCCCCAATGGCGGAACGGTCGAGGAACTGGTGTGCTCGGGAGAGATACGCGTGCCGATGGGCGAGGGGGCGGCAAATTCTCGAGAGGCCCATCGGAGTCAGTTGGCGTGCCAGGGAGCGTCCGTCAGCAGACCACGCGCTGCAACTGCAATCGCAAGACATGTCGCGGATGCGTCAGGCCTGTGTCCACAGGGGGCGGACGTGGAACCCAATACCCGACCCATCCCGACGAATGGCGTCACTGATGGACGGCATCCTCGGTCCGCACGAGAGAGGGTTATGCGTTTCAGGGTCGACACCGACCGCCCCAGTTGCGGACAAGACTATTGAAGAGCCCATGCGGGCTCCGCCTTAGCCTACAAGAGTGGGGCGACCCACTCTCCAGCTCGCTCCATCGCGCAGGTCGCCGCCACGTCGCGCCCGGCATCGCGGGCAAAGCCATGGCCCCGCCCGGGAACCGTATCCGTATCGACCTGGCCCAAGGTTCGAAGCAGCGCGGCATCGGCCTCTAGTGGCTCCCGGTCGCCGATGACAAGCCTGGTGGGCGGAAGGCCCCGCGTCCACCGGCGGGCGAGGTCGGACGCGCCGAGGCGCATGTACATCGCCCGGATCGCGGGCGGATCGAGTCCCGTCGCGGGCAGATCCCAGCGCTCGGCGTCCGCACTGGGCGGCGCGCCGAGCGCCGGGTAGAGGAGGACCAGGGCGCGGGCCCGTGCGGCGCAGGCGAGGGCCAAGGCGCCGCCGGCGCTGTCCCCGCCCAGGACGAGCGGTCCGTCGATCCGCCCACACCAGGCGCGGGCATGGATCGCCTGGGCCGGCCACCGCGCCTCGGGCGCCAGCGGCCAGGTGGGCAGCACGGCGCGCAAGCCCGCAGCGGCCGCGATCCAGGCGGCCGGCACCATCGCCCGAAGCGGATGCCCGGCGACGAATCCCCCGCCATGCCACCACAGCAAGGTGCCGCGCGGATTGGCGGCGGGCTCCACGACGATCGCGCCTCGAACGCGCCGAACCTGGCTGCCGGGCGGCAGCGCACCGCGCCCGCGTCCCTCGTCCCGGTGGGCGCGGCGGAGCAGGGTGGGGGGATCGCCGGCCCAATCAGGCATGGCGCCAGTGTGGCGCAGACCGCCCCGGCTTGCCAGTCCTTGACCCCGCCGCGCCGTCGCGGCCCCATCCAGGGATGGGAACTCGATCCGAACCGCTTTCCGTCTCTGAACGCCACCATTCCGTCCGGCCCCGCGCTGCGCGTGGCCATCGCGGTGCTCCCCGGCTTTCCGGCGATGGCGTTCGCCGCGCTGACCGAGCCGCTCAGGGCGGCGAACGGAATCGCAGGCCGCACGCTCTACGACCTCAAGGTGGTCGGGGGCACGGCCTCCGTCTGGTCGTCGGGCACCGTGGGCGTGATCCCGGACGCCAGGCCGCCGGACCTGCCGGCGGTCGACCGGGTGATGCTCTTGTCGGGCGGCGATGCGGCCACCGCGGACGTGGCGCCGCTCCTGCCCTGGCTTCGGAGGCTCGACGCGCGAGGGGCGGAGATTGGGGCCGCGGCTGACGGGGCCCTCGCGCTGGCGCGGGCGGGAATGCTCGACGGGCGACGCTGCGCGGCGCACTGGACGACGCGGGCGGCCTTCGAGGCACGGTTCCCCGATATCCCGCTCGAGCCGAACCTATGGGTGATCGAGCGGCGACGCCTCACCTGCGCCGGCGGGACCGCCGCACTGGACATGACGCTGGAGCTCGTCTCGCGCGACCACGGCGCCCCGCTGGCGGACGCGGTCGCGGAGTGGTTCTGCCACGCACGGCGGCCCGGCACGGGCGCGCTCGGCCCGCCGCAGGGGCGCGGCGCAATCCCCGAGGGCGCCCTGCGCGCCGCGGTCGTCGCGCTCGAGCGACAGGTCGACGGCGCCTACGATCCCGCCGCACTCGTGGCCGCCGCCGGGATCAAACGCGATGCGCTCGAGCGGCGGTTCCGCAGGGCGCTGGGGATCGGCCCCGCGGGTTACCTGCGCCGGCTGCGGATGGACCGCGCAGCGGAGCTGCTTCGGTCGACCGACATGCCGGTGTCCGGGGTCGCGCTGGAGTGCGGCTATGCGGACCCGGCGGCCTTCGCGCGCGCGTTCCGGCGGGAGACGGGGACCGCGCCGGGGCATGCGCGGTGGCCGGCACAGTAGCTGCGGCGTCCGGCATGGCACCGACCCCCGGATGGGTACGTCATGCCGCAGGGGGACGCACGGGATGGAGACGATCGCCTTCGCGGCGCAGAACTGGGACGTGATCCTGGAGCGGGCCGGCGAGCACCTGGTGATCGTCGCGGCCGCCATCGGCATCTCGATCCTGACGGCGGTGCCGCTCGGGATCGCCATCACCCAAGAACCGCCGCGTGGCCGACGCCGTGCTCTACGCCGCGTCCATTCTGATCACGATCCCCTCGGTCGCGCTCTTCGGGATCATGATCCCCCTGCTGTCGCCCATCGGCCACGGCATCGGCGCGGTGCCCGCCGTCGTTGCGATCGTCCTCTACAGCCAGCTTCCCATCGTGCGGAACACCTACACCGCCATCGCCGACGTCGACCCGGCGCTGCGCGAGGCGGCGGCGGGCATGGGCATGCGCCCGTGGCAGCGTCTGAGAGAGGTGGAGATACCGCTCGCCCTGCCGGTCATCATGGCCGGGCGTTCGCACGGCGGTGGTGATGTCCATCGGCGTGACGGCCATCGCCGCCTATATCGGCGCCGGCGGTCTGGGGACGTTCATCAGCCGCGGCATCGCGCAGTCCGACCCGCGCCAGCTCGTCACCGGGGCGGTCGCCGTCTCGGTCCTGGCGATCGCCGCGGACCTCGGCCTCGCGGCCG
Organism: uncultured Alphaproteobacteria bacterium; assembly: GCA_963832275.1. Classification (GTDB taxonomy): domain Bacteria; phylum Pseudomonadota; class Alphaproteobacteria; order Rhodobacterales; family Rhodobacteraceae; genus Hasllibacter. The sequence goes on along the minus strand of CAWHTQ010000019.1, from coordinate 707,577 downwards.
TTGCAGCGGGCGCTGACCTCGGAGGGGATCCGGTGATCCGCTTGGAGGAGGTCACCAAGACCTTCGGCGCCGTGACGGCGGTGGACCGGATCACGCTGGAGGTGCCCGAGGGCGAGATCTGCGTGCTGCTCGGCCCCTCGGGCTGCGGCAAGACGACGACGATGCGGATGATCAACCGCCTGATCGAGCCCAGCTCGGGCCGCATCCTGATCGGCGGCGAGGACGTGACGCACGGCGATCCGGTCCTGCTGCGCCGGCGGATCGGCTACGTGATCCAGCAGATCGGCCTGTTCCCGAACAAGACGATCGTGGACAACATCTGCACGGTGCCCGACCTCATGGGCAAGCCGCGCCGCGAGAGCCGGGCGCGGGCCGTCGAGCTCCTGGAGATGGTGGCGCTGGACCCGGCGGTGTTCCTGCAACCGCTATCCCGCGCGAGCTCTCCGGCGGGCAGGCGCAGCGGATCGGCGTGGTGCGGGCGCTCGCGGCCGACCCGCCGGTGATGCTGATGGACGAGCCCTTCGGCGCCATCGACCCGATCAACCGCGAGGTCATCCAGGACGAGTTCGTCCGCCTGCAGAGGCGGCTCGGCACGACGGTGGTGCTGGTCAGCCACGACCTCGACGAGGCGGTGAAGCTGGCCGACCGCGTGGCGATCCTGCGCGACGGGCGGCTGATGCGCTACGCGCCGCCCGCCGAGCTTCTGGCCGATCCCGGAGACCCGTTCGTCGACGAGTTTCCTGGGGCGCGACCGGGCGCTGAAGCGCCTGCGGCTGGTCACGGTCGAGGACGCGATGGAGCGCGACCCGCCGCGCCTCGGCGCCCGAGGACACGTTGGCGCCGGCGCGCGAGCGCATGGAGCGGCGGCGGACGCGCCGGTCCTCGTCGTCACCGGGCCGCGGGGGCGGCCGCGCGGGATGCTGACCCGCGGCGCGCGCGGAGGGCGACGGCACGGTGGCCGACGCGCGCCGGTCCGAGTCGCCGCCACGGCGCGGCTCGGGCGACGACCTGCGCCTCGCGGTGGCGGCGATGCTGGCCGAGGGGATGCCCCTCCTCCCCTGCGTGGACGACGAGGGGGTGATGCGCGGCACCCTCACCTTCGCCGCCGTGACCGCCGCCTCGCCGAGCGGGCGCCCGCGCCGATGAGGCCGCTCCTCGCCGCCCTCCACCCCCTGCGGGGGGCGGCCGTGATCCTCGCGGCGCTTCGCCGCAGGGGCCTGGGCCTGGGGGTCGGGGACCGGCCCGGCGCTGCATGTCCTACCAGGCGGACATCGCCTATCTCGGGGCGCAGCACGTGGCGCTGGTGCTCTGGGCCGGGGGGCTGGCGATCCTCGTCGGGCTGCCGGCGGGGCGCGGTGCTCTCGCGTCCGGCGGTTCCGGGGGGTCGCGGACCTGCTGCTGCAGGTCTTCAACCTCGGCACGACGATCCCGACGCTGGCGGTGCTGGCGCTGTCGATGTCGGTCCTCGGGATCGGCACGCCGCCGGCGGTGTTCGGCCTCTTCGTCGCGACGCTGCTGCCGCTGGTGCGCAACACGCATGCCGGGCTCTCGGCCGTCGACCGCGACCCTTATCGACGCCGCGCGCGGGATGGGGATGACCGCGGCGCAGCCGTTCCTGCGGGTCGAGCTTCCGAACGCCCTCTTCGTGATCTTCGCCGGGCTTCGCACCGCGCTCGCGATCTGCGTCGGCACGGCGCCGCTGGCGTTCCTGATCGGCGCCGGGGGGCTGGGCGAGCTGATCTTCACGGGCATCGCGCTCTACGACCAGACGATGATGCTGGCCGGCGCGCTCGCCGTCGCGGTGCTCGCCGTGGCGACAGACTTCCTCGTGGGGCGGCTGCAATGGCTGCTCGTCCCGCGGGGGGTGAACCCACTTCGATAGGGAGGACGATCCATGTTCATGCGGACCTATACTGGCCGGGGCGCTCGCCCTCGGCGTCGCGCCGGCCGACGGCGCAGGAGATCACCGTGGGGGGCAAGGGCTTCACCGAGCAGCTCCTCCTGGCGGAGATGACCACCCGACTGCTGAATGCGAACGGCTTCGACGCCGAGAAGTCCGACGGCATGGGCACGACGGTGGTGCGCTCAGGCGCTCGAGATCCGGGGCGGTCGACCTCTACTGGGAGTACACCGGCACCTCGCTCGTGACCTTCAACAAGGTCGAGGAGCGCCTCTCGCCCGAGGACACCTATGCCCGCGTGAAGGAGATGGACGGCGAGAAGGGGCTGGTCTGGCTCGCGCCCTCGGCGGCGAACAACACCTACGCCCTGGCGATCCGCAAGGACGACGAGGCGACCGCAGGGATGACGACGCTCTCGCGACCTCGCGGCCGCCTACAACGAGGGGCGCGAGGTGCTGATGGCCGCCACGGCCGAGTTCCCCCGGCGCGAGGACGGGCTCCTGGGCCTGCAGGAGGCCTACGGCTTCGAGGCCGGGCGCCCCAACATCCGGCCGATGGACGGCGGCCTCGTCTTCAACGCGCTGGACAACGGCGACGCGAACGTCGCGGTCGTCGCGGCCACCGACGGGCGCATCGCCGCGATGGACCTGACGCTCGCTGGAGGACGACCGAGAGCTTCTTCCCGAACTACGCGCTCGTGCCGGTGGTGCGCGCCGAGGTGCTGGAGGCGAACCCCGAGATCGGGACGCTGCTCGAGGACCTGTCAGGCCGGCTCGACGACGCGACGATGCAGCGGCTCAACGGCATGGTCGACGTGGAGGGCATATCGGTCGAGCAGGTGGCCGAGGCCTACCTGATCCGAGCAGGGCCTGCTGTGATGGACGGCGCCCCCGCGCGCGGCGCCGCGGGGGCGCCGGTCGTCGATCGCCGTCCGGGTGACGCCCCTGCGCCATCCGCTGCGGACGCCCTACAGCTGGTCGCAGGGCGTGGAGGACAGTTTCCACACCCTCCTTGTCGAGATGGACGCCGGGGGGATCGACCGGCATCGGCGAATGCACCGCCGCCCCCGACCCGCAGGCCACCGCCGCCATCGTGCGTCGCGTGGCCGGCGGGCTGCGCGGCCGCGACCCTTGGCATCACGCCGCGCGTGTTGGCGCGAGCGTGGAAGGCGCACTGGACCGTGTGGGGCTGCGTCGTGCCACGGCAGTTCGCGCAGGTCGCGAGCGGGCTGGAGATGGCCTGCCTCGACCTCTGCGGCAAGCTCTCGGGCCGCCCGGTCTGGGACCTACTGGGCGGCGCCGTGCGCGCCGGATGTCGGGTACTTCCACTTCCTGCAGGGCGAGACGGCCGAGGCCCTCGCCGCCGACGCGGCCGACGCGGTCGCGCGCGGGATGCCCGTCCTCTACCTCAAGGTCGGCGATGGGCGAGGCGCGGGACCTCGCCGCCGTGGCCGCCGTGCGAGCCGCCGCGCCGGAGGCCCGCCTGAGGCTCGACGCCAACGAGGCCTGGCCCGTCGAGGTGGCGCTGCGGATGCTGCGCCAGGTCGATCGCGCACGACGTCGAGTACGTCGAGCAGCCCACCCCCGCTGCCTCGACCGAGGCGCTCGCCCGGATGACCGCCCGCTCGCCGGTGCCCATCGGCGCGGACCAGGCCGTCTTCACCCTGAGCGATGCGCACCGGGTCGCCGCGTCGGGCGGGGCGGACATGATCGCGGTCGGCCCGCGCGAGGCCGGCGGCCTGCGCGCCACGCGCCATGTCGCGGCCCTGGCCGAGGGGGCGGGGATGACCCTGTGCATCCATTCCTCGATGACGACCGGGCATCACCACGGCGGCCGAGCACCACGTGGCGCCGCACGATCCCCAATCTCGACGACGCGAACCAGATCATGTGGCAGCTCCTCGCCCACGACATCGTCGCCTCGCCGTCGCTGGACCCGGCGAGCGGACGGCTCGCGCTGCCGGACGCGCCGGGACTGGGGCATCGAGCTCGACACGGACGCCGTCGCGGCCGCGCGGGAGCTCGCCGCAGCGCGTGACCGAGGACGAGGCGCCGCGTCCGGTTGATCGCGGCGGGCGCGGCGCCCGAAGGCCGCAGGGCCCGTCGCCGCCGCGATGGCCGAGAACGAGGCCGACGGGAACGCGATCTGCGGCTGGTACTACCTGCCCGTGTTCGAGGAGCAGCTCCGGGCCGGCCGGGTCGACGGGACCGTGCGGCCGGTGATCGCGACCGACGGCGCCGTCGTCACGGCCGATGCCGGACTGGGCTTCGCGCAGCCCGCCCTGGCCGCGGGCCTGCCCGCGCTCGTGGCGGCGGCGCTGAAACACGGGATCGCCTGCCTTGCGGTGCGCCGGTCCTATAACGCGCTGGCGCTCGGGCCGTGGGTCCGGCGTCTCGCCGACGACGGGCTGATCGGGCTGGCCTTCGCGAACGCGCCTGCCTCGGTCGCGCCGCCGGGCGCGCGGCGCGCCGTCTACGGCACCAATCCGTTCGCCGTCGCGGCGCCGGTGACGGGCGGCACGCCCATCGTGCTCGACCAGTCCACCAGCGCGGTCGCCAAGACCGAGGTGATGATGCGCGCCGAGGCCGGCCGTCCCCTCGAGCCCGGCTGGGCGCAGGACGCGGCGGGCGATCCGACGACCGACGCGGCCGCCGCCCTGGGGGGGGCGCTCCTGCCGGCGGGGGGCCGAAAGGGGGCCTCATTGCTCGTGGAGATCCTCGCCGCCGTCGCCACGGGCGGGCGGCTCTCGGCGAAAGCGCATGCCCTGGGGGATGCGGCGGCCCCGCATCCGTCGCTTGGCCAGTTGATCGTGGCACTCGACCCACGCCGAACCGGCGGCGGAGATGCCGGAGAACTCGTCGCTATCATGCGAGCCGCGGGATCGCACGTACCGGGCCAAGGCCGCGCCGCAGCACGGAGGGGAAGATGAGACGTCGTTGGCGGCAAAGCCAATAAATTCCCATCTCATGCATTAGTTCGACCCACCGCTGAGGCGGCCCGCATGCAGCGCCACCATCATGCCGGCCATGCAGCTTCAGTTCCGTTCCGAGCGCTTTCGACAGTTTTGATCTCGGCTGGAACACCGTCGTCCCGTCGGGATCGCGTGGGTCCAGGATGCCGATGTCGTGATGCGCGTTGCGGCGAACGCGGACGACGGCCGCCTCGATCACGCGGCCCTCCTCCACGAGACAGCGGACGAGCAGCCCATCGCGGTGGCGGCCGCGCATCTTCTCCCAGTGGAGGGCGAAGTTGCCCAGCGGGTCGAAGGTCGGCACCCCGTACATGCCGCTCGATCCCCCGGATCTCGTGCGGGTGCGCGCTGTCGATCAGACCCGCGTCCGCCGCGATGCCCGCTCGCGCGATCACGCGCTGGTGGTCGGTAATGTGCTTCTGGCTGCTGACGCCCCAATGGCAGGCCAGGATGACGAGGTCCGCGTCCCGCCGCCCCGGCGCGACGCCCTCCTACAGCTCGGCCGGGTCGGCCCGGCCGCGGATCCCCGGCGCGGCGCCCGGCATCTCGAGCGCGCGGCGCCTGTGGCAGTGGGCGCTAGGGGCCCTGATCGTCGCGACGCCGGGCGGCGGCCTCCCTCGCGGGGTGCTCGATGGTCCAGAGCACGGAGACCTAGGACAGCAGCGCGACGCGCTGCCCCCCGACGAGAGAAATGGCGGGCGCGAGGGCGGCCGTCCGGTCCGCACCGGTGCTGGCGTTGGCAATCCCGAGCGCGTTCGGGACGGCGCGCGGTCGGGAGCGCCGCCGCGGGCGGATAGGCGACGTTCGAGGCGCAGCTCGCCGCCCTGAAGTCCGCCTCCACGAGGGGGCCGGCCATGTCCAGCGTCGAGTGGCGCCAGCGCGGCTTGAACCCGATGTCGCCCCCCGGCGCGGCCGCGTCGACCATCGGGCAATTTCACCGCCCGACCATCGCGCCGAACCCCGCGGCGTGCCCATCACCTGCGCGAAGTCCGAGGCCGGATCGGCCCGTCCCTGGATGTTGGCGTCTTCCACGATCCCGAGCGCGACGCGCCCGTCGCCGGACGGCGTGCCCCGGTTCCTCTGCGTCATGTCATGCTCCTGCCGAATGGTCGTTGGAGCTGGCGCGTCGCCGCAGGAGGCCGAGGATCACAGCGCAGAGGATCGCCGCCACCGCCGTCGCCGCCGGCAGGCCGGCCCCGACCGCGGCGAGCCCGACCGCCACCGCGCCGATGCCCGCTCCGACGCGGATCACGGTCGAGAAGAGGCTCGAAACCCAGCCGCGGACGCCTTCGGGCGCCGCGAGCTGCATGGGCGTGAGCGTCGCGGTGGCGCGCGTCATCATCGCTTCGCCGAAGGCGAGCACCGCGACCGGGAACGCGAGCAGTGCCCGGCACCACGCGATGAGGAGGAGGCGGCGGATCGCGGCCAGCGTGCCCCGGAGGCGCCGCCGCGCCAGCGCCCCGTCCGCCGCGGCGGCCGCCATCCACGCCGCCCCGGCGACCGCCCCGGCCCCGAAGGCTCAGGTGGCGAGGCCCAGGACGGCGGGCCCGCCGGACCCCAGCCGCGCGACATGCGCGGGCGGCAGGTCGAGCGGCGGCTGCAGGCAGAGGGACGCCGCCACATGCAGCGCGAAGACCGGGGTGACGCGCGGGTCCCGCCGCACTCACGCCGCCGCATCCCCGATCTCCCGCATCCCGTGCGCCCTGCTCGGCGCGGCGCGCCCGTCGGTGGCGCTCCAGCGCCCGGGCACGACCGGGAAGATTGCCGCGCCGCCGACGGATATCGAGAACGCCGCCCGCAGCCCGAGGTCCGCGATCGCGAGCGCCTCCGCCGCTGCCGACGACCAGCGGGCCGACATGCGCGGCGACCGTGACGGCCACCGGGGCGGACCGCGCGGAGACCGGGTTGGCGGCGGGCGCGGCGGGCCCGCGATGCTCGGCGCCCACCTCGCGGAGGCGGAGGCGGACGCGGACGGCGACGGCATGCCCACGCGAGCCGAGGTTGACGCTTACCTCGTGGCCAAGGTCACGAGGCCGACGCCTCGGGCGACGGCGCGCTCTCCATCCACGAGGTCGAGACGCTCCCCGCCGAGGCCGCCCGGGGCCGAATGGTCGACGCGTTCCAGGCCCCCGAGACGCGGACGGCGACGGCGCCATCGACGCCGGCGCCACCGACACCGTCATCGCCCGCATCGTCGAGCGGATGGACCGCGACGGCGACGGCGCGCTGACGCCGCATGGCCGTCGCAGCTGACCGTCGGGGCGCACGGCCCGGGAGGGGCCGGCCGCTCGCAGCGAGTCCGGTGGCGCCACCTGGCCGCGGGCCGGGGCGCGGGGAATCTCCGCCCTCCCGCCGCTCGCCCGCCCGATCCCGGCGACGCCGATCGCCCTCGGCCGGGCCGACCGCTGCCATCCTCTTCCCGCGGCGCTTCGAAAGCGCGCCGGGACATGCTATGTGCGCATTTGGCAAACCGGAGAACCTCCCATGCGCTTCGCCCTCCTCCCGCTCGTCTGCGCCGCCACGGTCGCCGGCGCCGAGCCGGCCCGGTACGACCTCGACCCGGCACACACCACCATCGCCTTCCTCGTCGACCATGTCGGCTACGCCAGGACGCTCGGCCTCTTCGCCGAGATATCGGGGAGCTTCGTCTACGATACCGAGACGCAGGACCTCTCGGAGGTCGTCGTCACGGTCGCCACGCCCAGCGTCGAGACCCTGAACGACGCGCGCGACGAGCATGTCCGCTCGGGCGACTTCCTCGGCGTGGAGGACCATCCCGAGATGGTCTTCACCGCCACCGGCGGCACGCCCGCGGGGGACACCGCCGGAACCGTCGAGGGCGCGCTGACGCTGCTCGGCCAGACCCTTCCCCTGACGCTCGACGTCACGCTCAACAAGGCGGAGGCCTATCCGTTCGGCCACGGGCGCTTCACGCTGGGCCTGTCGGCGCGCGGCAGCTTGCTGCGCAGCGACTGGGGCATGGACTACGGCGTGGCGAACGGGCTGGTGGGCGACGAGGTGACGCTGATCATCGAGACGGAGGCGATGCGCGCCCCGGAGTAGACGGCCCTCATCCCTTCACCGCGCCGGCGACCAGGGCCGAGACGATCATCCTCTGCAGCAGGGCGAAGACGGCGACCGCCGGCACCACGGCCACCAGGCAGGCCGCCGCCAGGAGCTGGGTCGTCGACGCGCCCGTGGCGCCGGCGAAGGCGAAGATCGCGACCGAGATCGGCCAGTCCCCGTCCCGCTCCAGGAGGATGAAGGGCACGAGGAACTGCGACCAGTTCGTCACCATCGCGAGCACGAAGGCCGAGGCGAGGCCGGGCCGCGCCAGCGGCAGCGTGATCCGCGTCAGGACCCGGAGCCGCGAGGCGCCGTCGACGATGGCCGCCTCCTCGATCTCGATCGGGATCGCGTCGAAGGCGATCTTCAGCAGCCACACCGCCAGCGGCATGCCGAGCGCGCCGTAGAGCGCGATGACCGAGGCGTGTAGGTTCAGGAGGTCCAGCGCGCCCATCCAGCGGTAGAGCGGCACGAGGATCACCAGTGGCGAGATCATCTGCACCGCGAGGATCGCGACGAACGCGGCCTGCTTGCGCCGGAACTCCAGCCGGCTGAACGCGTAGGCGGCCGGGATCGCCAGCGCGACGGCCAGGGCCGCCCCCGCCCCCGACAGCTTCAGCCCGTTCCACAGGTGCAGGAGGAAGGCCGGGTCGGACAGGATGCGCGCGAAGTTGCCCCATGTCGGCGCCGCGGGGATCAGGCGCGCGGCGCCGAGGTAGATCTCCGCCGGCGAGCGCAGCGCGAGGCTGAGCATCCAGGCGAAGGGCGCCCCGAAGAAGAGCGCCAGCAGCGCGAGCCCCCCATAGGTCGCCGCGTCGCCGAGCCGCGCCCTCAAGCGGTGCGCCCCAGCCGGCCGTGGACGACCAGCGCCAGCGCCAGCGCCATCGCGAAGAGGACGAGCGCCAGGACGCTGCCGCCCGCGAGGTCGAGGTTGTAGAACACCGTGTTGAAGGTGAAGAGCGCCAGCACCTCCGTCGCGCGCCCGGGCCCGCCGCCGGTGAGGGCGAGGATCGAGTCGAAGGTGTTGAGCGTCTGGACCGCGACGAGCACGGTGTTCACGGCGATCGCGGTGCGCAGGAGCGGCAGCGTGATCGATCGGAACGTCCGCCAGGGCGACGCGCCGTCGAGCGCGGCCACCTCGTAGATCACCGGGTCGATGCCCCGCCGCGCGGCGTAGAACACGATCATCGAGAAGGCCGTCCCCTGCCAGAGGTTCGCGATCACGGCCGAGACGAGCGCCATGCCCGGATCGGAGAGCCAGGCCACCGGCCCCAGGCCCGCGAGTCCCAGAAGCGAGTTGAGCGTTCCGTAGGGGGCCTCGTCGAAGAGCATCTGCCAGATCAGGCCGTTGGCGATGCCGGGCACGACCCAGGCGGCCAGGACCAGCGTGCGGAAGGCGGTCATGCCCCGCAGGCCCCGCGCCTCGCCGCGCACGAGCGTGAGCGCGATGGCGAGGCCGAGCGCCTGCAGGGCGATCACGTTGGCCGCAGTGAAGGCGAGCGTGGTGCCCAGGACCTCCGGCAGGGCCGGATCGGCGAGGAGGGCGCGCACCGCGCCCGTCGTCCAGCGCTCCGGCGGGCGGATCAGGGTCGCGTCGCTGAACGCCAGGCGCAGGACGTCGAGCACCGGCACCGCGTAGAAGACCGCGAGCATCGCGGCTGCGGGGACCAGCCAGGGCCAGGGGCGCCCGTCGGCGGGAGCAGGACCCCGCGTGCTCACCCTCCCGGCCTGCGTGCCCGCCATCGCACCCTGGCCGTCACTGCCGTTCGTAGGCGGCCAGCGCGGCAGCGTAGGCGGCGTCGAGGGCGGCCTCGGGCTCGGCCGCGCCCGACAGCACGTCGCCCAGCAGGACCTGGATTTGGTTGGAGATCTCGGGGTAGATCGCCGCCCCCGGCCGTGCGACGCCGTTCTCCAGCGCCTGCGCGAAGAGGTCGAACTCCGGTCCGTCATAGGCGTCGTACGCCCCGTAGAGCGCGGCCGAGGTCGGGAGCAGGCCCTGATAGGCGTTGCCGGGGCCGGCGTAGATCTCCCTGGCCATCTCGCCGCACAGGGCCCGCTTCGCCGGATCCTCGCTCAGGGCGGCGATGGCCCAGCCGCCGGTCCCCGTCGCGCGCTCGCCCGCCGTCGGACCGGGCAGCTCGGAGACGGCCCAGTCGGCGAACCGCTCGGGCTCCAGGGTCGCGCGCAGCTGCCCGTACTGCCAGTTGCCGCCGACGAACATCGCGGCGGACCCGGCGGCGGCGGCGGCGTTGAACGCGTCGTAGTCAGTGATCGAGGTGACGCGCGCCGGGGCGGCGCCGCTCTCGACCAGGCCCTGGTAGTAGGCCACCGCCTCGAGGAACGCCGCCCGGTTCTCGCCCGCGCCGAAGACGGGCGCGCCGGCCTCGTCCACCAGCCGGCCGCCCTGCGCCCAGAAGTTCGCCAGCCAGTCGAAGGCGGTGCCCTCCCAGCGGCCGGCGTTGAAGAGGACGCCCTCGCGCCCGGCCTCCGCGGCCGACAGGGCGGCGGCGCGGAGCTCGTCCCAGGTGGCCGGGGCGTCCGGGACGACGCTCGTGTCGCGGTAGAGGACCCGCAGGTCGGTGAACCACCACCAGGCCAGGACGTCGCCCGCCTCGTTGGTGACCGCCTCGCGGACGTAGGGGAAGAGGTCCGCCACCTCCGCCTCCGAGAAGGTCTCGTTCATCGGCTGCAGGACGCCCGTCGCCTCGAAGAGGGCGAGTTGGCTGGAATCGACCATGGCGCAGTCGGGGCCGCGCCCCGCCTGGGTCTGCTGCAGGAGTCGCGCCTGCTCCTGCCCGATCGAGCCGGTCTGGAGCTGCGTCTCGATCCGCCAGTCGGGGCGCGCGCGGATGAAGTCGGCGAAGAGCGCCTCGAAGGCCTCGGCCGTGGCCGCGTCCGCCGAGTAGAGGTCGTAGGGCGTGAGGCGGAACGTCATCGCGTTGGGCGCGTCCGGCAGGCCGACGCGGTCGCGCGTCACCAGGTCCTGGGCGGGCGCGGCCATCGGCAGCGAGACGGCCGCGGCGGCCAGCGCCAGGGTGGGGATCGTGGGTCTCATGAGGGGTCCTCTCGGAGGGGGGTCTCGAAGATCGTGGTGATGATCGCGCGAAGGTCCTGCATGGGCAACGTCCCGCGGTCCGCGCCCGGGATCAGGCCGGCGTCGAACAGGTCGGGCGGCAGGCGCGCCAGCAGGCGGGGATCGTCCGAGACGACGTGCACCGGCACGTCCGGCGAGGCCCCCTCCCCGGTGAGCAGCGGCGCGGGCTGATGATCGCCCAGGACGATGAGGAGCGCCCCATCGCCTTGGCGCGCCACGTACTGCCCCATCACCTCGAGCGCATAGTCGAGCGAGAGCGCGTACTGGTCGCGGACGCGCTCGCGGTCGGACCAGACCTGCCGGGGGGTGTCGCCGGTGCGCCGCGTGCCGTCGAACGCGGATCCGTTGCCGACGGCCTCCCAGGGCAGGACGTGCGGCAGGGGCGTCCAGGGCGCGTGGGAGGTGATCAGCGCCACCTCGATCATCGCGGGAGGGCCGCCGCGGAGCTCCCGGTCGAGCGCCGTCCAGGTGTACTGGTCCGGCATCGTCACCCATTCGAACGGCTCCCCCGCATAGCCGAGGCCGCCGGCGTCGAGCATCCGGTCGTAGCCGTACCAGGCCGCTTCGGGCCAGTCGGAGGCGATGGCCGGCATGACCGCCCCCGTCCGCCAGCCCGCGGCGCGGAACAGGGCGTTGAGGGAGGGGTGGCGCGAGGTCATCAGCCGGTCGTAGCGGATCTGCCGGTCGACCAGGAGGCCGGACAGCAGGGTCGCGTGGCTCAGCCAGCTCTGCCCGCCGCGGGTTGGCGCGGCGAGCCAGCCGCTGCGCACGCCCCAACCCGCCTCCTCGAGGCGCGCCTCGACCGAGGCCAGCCTCGGCCCCGCCACGTCGGCGTAGCGCGGGTCCTCGACGAAGCTGCGGCCGTAGGATTCGACGAAGGCCACGATGACGTCCCGCCCCTCCAGCGCGGCGAAGCGGGGGGCGACCTCCGGAGCGGCGCGCAGCGCGCCCGTGAAGGCCGCGAGGTCGGAGACGCCGTCGCCCATGCGCGCGGCCTGGGCCGCGACCGCCGGGGCCACCGCGAGCGGGGCCCAGCCGGGGATGGCCGCGGCGGCGAGGACAGCCGCGAGCGGCGGGATGGCCGCGGCCGCCCGTGCGGGGCGCGGGCGGCCGGCGAGGCGCCCCAGGCAGGCCCAGAGCGCCCAGCCCAGCAGCGCCGCGGCGCCCAGCACGGCGGCCACCGCCATGAGAGCCTCCGCACGCCCGACGCTGCCCGCCAGCAGCGCCCAGCCGGAGACGAGGAGGTGCAGGTCGAGGAGCGGGTTGAACGCCCGCTCGAAGGCGAGGTGCGATCCCAGGTCGGCCGCCCGCAGGACGACGAGGGCCAGGGCGGCCCCGACCGCCAGCGCCCGCATCCGCCGTCCGGGGAAGGCCGCCAGCAGGGCCAGCACGACCGGCAGCTCCCATGTCGGCCGGACCAGCCGCGCGAGCGACAGCCCCGCGGGCACGGACGGCATCACGAGGATCGCGTGGAGCAGGAGCACGGCGAGGAGAGCTGCCATGACGTCCCATGCGGTCCTCCGCGTCATTCGGCGCCCTTCGCCGCGGATCGCGGGGCGATCGGCCGGGCGCGGCCGGGTGCGGCGCCGCGGAGCGCGAACGCGGCGCCGGGCAGGGCCGAGGCGAGGATGGCCGCGCCGAAGGCGACGCCGGCCGCGACGCCGGCGGCGGGCGCCGCCCCGGCCAGGGGGAAAAGGGCCGCCGCCGCCCCCTCCCGCCAGCCCCATCCGCCGACCGTGAACGGGATCAGCATCGCCGCCAGGACCAGCGGCACCAGCACGAGCGCGGCCCCGGGCCCGAGGACGGTGCCCGTGGCCCGCGCGCAGGCGGCGAAGGCGGCGACGTTCAGGAGGGCGGCGCCCAACGACAGGGCGGCCTGCGCCGCGGCCACGCCGCGCGACGGCAGGCACCTGCGCAGAAGCCGCGCGACGGCGCCGCGCCGCGCGAGCGCCGCCAGGAGGATCGTCAGCGCCGCGAGCCCCGCCGCCATCCAGACGGCGAGCCCCGGCGGCGGCGCGTACCCGCCGGGTACGAGGATCGACGCGGCGAGGCCGATCCCCGCCACCGCGGCGAGCCCGGCCTGACCGGCCGCGCGCTCGACCATGACGGCCTGCGCCGCGCCGCGGATCCCGCCGGCCTCGGTGCGCGCGCGGACGGCTCGCGCCGCGTCGCCCAGGACGCCGCCTGGCAGCGCGGCGTTCGCGAGCTGCGAGGCCAGGTACTCGCGGATCGCCCAGGCCGCCGTCATCTCGGTGCCGAGGCAGCGCGCGACCAGCCGCCAGCGCAGCGCCATCAGGGCGGTCTGCGCCCAGAGCGCGGCGACCCCGGCCGCCAGCCAGAGCGGCTCCGCCCCCGCCAGCCGCGCCGCGACGGCGCGCGCGTCCAGCAGCCACAGGCACGCGGCGAGCAGCGCCAGGCCGGCGAGCGGGCGGGCCCACCTCATCGCGCCGCGGCCAGGCGGCGGACGTCACGCGCGAACGACCAGGCGAGGAGGCCCGCCGCGGTCAGGGCGAGGGCGCGCGCGGCTTGGTCCGGCAGGATCGGCGAGGCCAGCGCCACCAGCGCCGCGATCTGCACGACGCAGACGGTCTTGCGGCGGAAGCTCTGCGCCAGCGGCGCCCCGAGCCAGGGCCAGGCCAGGGCCGCCGCCACGAAGGCGTAACGGGCGAGGCCGAGCACCAGGAGCTCGGGCCCCGCGCGCCCTTCGGACAGCAGGATCAGGGACAGGCACGCCGCCAGCGCGGCGTCGACCTCCATGTCGTAGGCGGCGCCGAAGTGCGAGGCGAGCCCCTGCCGGCGGGCGAGCCAGCCGTCCACCCCGTCCAGGAGGAGCGCGGCCGCGGCGAGCGTGGCCAGAGGCCAGCCCGCGCCTTCGGCGACCCCCAGCGCAGCGATGCCGCCGACAAGGGCGAGGCGCGCGGTCGTGACGACGTTGCAGGCCCCGATCCGCGCGTGCGGGTAGCCGGCGGCCATGCCGCGCACCGCGAGCGGAAGGCCGACGAGGTAGAGGCCGAGCCCCGGCGCGAGGCCGCGCGGCGCGGCGACCAGAACGCAGGCCGCCAGCGCCAGGCCGATCGCCAGCCCGGCCGCGCCGAGCCGGCGCGCGGGCGCCGCGACGACCGCCGGATCGGGCGGATGGCCGGACACCGCCCGGGCGGCCGTCGCCGCCGGCGGCGCGGCGCAAGTCCCACGCCCCGCGGACGATGCCAGGACGTGCAGACGTGTTCCTATCCGGCGGTCCATGCTCCGTCACATAGGGTCCGGCGGCCCCTGGCCCACCGCGTGCTCGCGGCGTCCGGCCGTGCGGCCGGTGGCGCGCCCCAGATCTCGGACGGGCCTCGCGCGGCAGTTCCGCTCGGCCGACGGGGCGCCTGCCCGCCCCTGCCGCTCGCGCATCGGGTCACCGACGCGATGCGGCGAACGCGGCGCGGCCCGGCGCCGCCCGCGTGCGGCCCGGATCGGCGAGGATGTCCAGCACCTCCTTCACCCGCGCGCGCCGGCTGGCGGTCGCGCGGCCGGGGAAGGCCCGGGCCACGGCGCCGGGTCCGAGCGGGCCGTCCGCGGCCTCGAGCACGCCGACCACGGCCCTGAACCGGGTGCGCGGACCGGCAGGCCAGGACGTCGGCGCCTCGGGGACGGCGACGGGATCGACCACCATCTTGCCATGCCCGTCCCGCACCCGCGACCCGACACGGGGGCCTGACAGTCCGGGCGCAGCCTGCGGACGCGGTCGGCGGCCTCCTCGGTCCCGCGCTCGCGGCTTCCTGGGCATCGTCCTTGTACGCGGAGGGCAGCGGGGCGCCGGGGGCCCGCCGGCCTCGGGCACGAGGGCGGGGATGAGTTCGGACCAGCCGCAGGCGCCGAGCGCGGTGCGGTCGATGCCGCCGTGCGGTGCCTTCGGAGCGGGCACGAGGAGACGGGCGTGGGTCGCGCGCTCCTCGGGGGCCAGGGCGGGGGCGGCGAGGATCCCCTCGCGGCGGCGCCCGAAATGGTTTTAGAGGCTCGTCCGGACGGGGGCGCCGTCCAGGCCGAGGATGCGGGCGCGCAGCTCCTCCAGCCGTCGGCCCAGATCGCGGAGCCGGCCCGGGCGGGCGGCGTCGTCGGGGTTGGAGAGGTCGGGGAGGAGGGGAGGAAAGGATAGGGGTCGAAGGTCTCGGTCTTGGCGCAAACGAGATCGTTGCCCGCACCCATCCGCGAACCCTTTCCGATCGACCAATGGGTGTGGGCACGCGAAGCGAGGAGAGCAAGCACGGCGGTGTCGCCGAGGCCGATGGCGACGAGCTTGTCTTCCGGCAGCGTGCCGGCGTCGCGGAAGCGGAACAGCCGGTGGCGCGTGGTCTCGACGAAGACGGCGAAGCGGTCGAGGGGAGCGGTGAAGGCGCGAAGGTCGGCGCATGGCACCCCGAACGTGAAGCAGTCGCGACGGCAGGACGCCCGGGCGTTCTCGTCGCTGTGCGGCTTCACCTCGTCGCGCACCTGGCCGTAAACCGCCGGGAACCGCACGAGGACCTCCTCCTCGACGAGCCCCAACAGGTCGGTCACCATCACGCCGCGCGAGCGCTGCATCAGGTCGCGGCGCCGTTCACCTAGGGGCGGATGTGCGCCTCCAGACCCTCCTCCAGCCCGAGCACGAGGGCGCGTGCCCGCGCGAGCGCATGAAGCCCGCGCCGTGCAGCTTGGCCCAGTGGCTGGAGATGCCGTCGTCTCGACAGGAGAGGGACCGTCGCCGCCATGTGCGCCCTCACCGTCAGCTTGGCCGTGATCGTCCCGCGCGTCCGGCGCAGCCGCAGCACCACCGCCGCGTCGGCGTCGCGACCGGCCTCCAAGGCTGTGCGGCCCAGGACGCCGGGTTTCGTTCCCGCCTCGGCCACCGTCATGGCCATCCGCACCGCCGCCCGGCCCGTGCCCTTGACCCAGGGGTGGTCGGGGTCGGCGAGCATCCGCGAGACGGGCTTCCTCGCCCGCAGGTGCCGCTCCACCACCCGGCGGCCGAAGGTCTGGGTGATCGCGTTGGTCGGTGATGACGTCGGAGCGGCGCGGCGCCGCCCCCGCTCGTGTTGAGGCCACGGGCGGCCTTATCCCGCCATTGCATGACAGGATCGTCGCTTCGCGCGACCTCGATCCGGACGGCGGCCAGCGCGTCGGCACGGCCGTCGCCGAACGCTTCGCGCATGTCCTCGCCCACGATGAAGGGCGGGTTGCCGGCGATGAACTCCTCCTCCGGCCAGGCCCCGCGCCGCGCGGGCAGGTGGTCCACCGCCTGCCTCCGGGCCGGGGGGGTCGGTCAGGACCGTCCGTCAGCCGATCGGTCCGCGGACGCCTCGACTGGGGGTCCGGACGATTGCGCGCGGCCAGGCAGGACAGGGCGGCTGGAGTCTCGCGAAGTTGGTCCTTTGACGATCTGGTCGATGGCGGGTCTGTCGTCACAGCCCGCCACCCGGAGACCTCTCATGACCGCCACCCGCATCGGCCAGTCCCGCTGCCTTATCCGAAGCCAAGACCTCGCCGCGCGGCGCGAGGCCCTGATCGCCCTCGGGGTAGTCGAGGATCGCATCGACACCGACCACGGGCGCACGGGCATGAACCGCGCACGACCGGGGCTGCGCCAAGCGCTCGCTGCCGTGCGGGAGGGCGACTTGTCGTCGGTCCCGAAGCTCGACCGGCTCGCGCGCTCGGTGCCAGGCGCCGGCGCCATTGCGGGCGATCGAGAGAAACGTGGCGGGAAGCTTGTCCTCGGGGCATACGTTCACGATCCGACCGACCCGGCGGTGCGGATGTCCTTCAACATCATCGTCACCTTCACGAGTTCGAGGTCGACCCTATCCACCTGCGCAGCAGGGGAGGCATGGCCCTGGCCCGCGCCGAGGGGAAGCTCGAGGGGAAGAAACCCAAGCTGTCGGACCGCCGCCAGGGGGAGCTGCGCCGGGTGCTTGATACCGGCGCGTGTTCGATCTCCGATCTCGCGGCGGTCTTCGACGTGTCGCGGCCGATCGTCCACGGCGTGCTGGCTAGGACGAAGGCCGCAGGGGCAGGGGGCGTCGATGGAGCGAGGTGAACGCCTCCCGGGTGATCCACAATGGTCCCAATGGACGTTCCGCATGGGTCTGGACCCCGCTGCCGGTTCGTCCTGGAGGCATGCGAGCATCCCTGCCGGGACGCCGATCGTCCAGTGGGACGTTCCGGCCTTCGGTTGCTCCGGGCCGCATCCATCCGTCTGCTCTGCTGAAGGCTCTGTTGCCCCGAGCGCCTGGATGCCGAGCTCCCCCTTTCCTCGACCGGCTCAGGCGACGGGCTGCGTGACGGGGATGCCGAGGGCGGTGGAGCGGTTCAGAATGGCGATGCGGACTTGGAGCGCGGCAGTCTATCGGTGGGAGTCTCGTGCCATGAGCCCCTGGCCGAGCAGCTTCAGAGCCGGACGTTCGCGAACGATGCGGCTCCAAAACTTGGGTATCTCAGGGAGGTTGTCGACTGCCAGCGGGTGTCGGCGGAGGTGCAAATGGTGCCCAGGAGAGGACTCGAACCTCCACATCCTTACGAATACCAGCACCTGAAGCTGGCGCGTCTACCAATTCCGCCACCTGGGCAGGTGTCGCGATGGGGGCGTTACGCGGGGGGGCGGGGGGTGTCAACGCGCTTCCGGGGCGGGGGCGTCCTCGGGGGCGGGGGCGTTCTTGCCGGCTTCGGCGCCGCGGGCTAGAGCGGGGCGCCCGGCGGACCGCGCGGGCGCACCCATGCCAGGAGGCCGCCATGCCGCTCGTCACCATCTTCGGCGGCTCGGGCTTCGTCGGACGCTACGTGGCGCGGCGAATGGCGCGGGCGGGATGGCGCGTGCGCGTCGCGGTGCGCAATCCCAACGAGGCGGTGTTCGTGCGGACCTATGGCAGCCCCGGACAGGTCGAGCCGGTGTTCTGCCAGATCCGGGACGACGCGAGCGTGGCGGCCGTCCTGGCCGGGGCGGAGGCGGCGGTGAACTGCGTCGGCATCCTGGCCGAGAGCGGGGCCAGCACCTTCGACGCGCTCCAGAGGGACGGCGCCGAGCGGGCGGCGCGCCTGGCGGCAGAGGCCGGATGCGCGCGCTTCGTTCAGGTGAGCGCGATCGGCGCGGACCCGGAGGCGGGGAGCGACTACGCCCGCACCAAGGGCGAGGGCGAGGCCGCGGTGCTGCGCCATTTCCCCGGCGCGGTGATCCTGCGCCCGTCGATCGTGTTCGGACCCGAGGACGAGTTCTTCAACCGGTTCGCGGGGATGACCCGGCTCGGCCCGGTGCTGCCGGTCGTGGGCGCGGGCACGCGGTTCCAGCCGGTCTACGTGGACGACGTGGCCCATGCCGCCGAGCTGGGCGTCACCGGCGCGGCGCCCGGGGGCGTCTACGAGCTGGGCGGGCCCGAGGTCCTGACGTTCCGGGAGATGATGGCGCGGATGCTGTCGGTCATCCGCAAGCGCCGCCTGGTGGTGAACGTGCCCTTCTTCGGCGCGCGGGCGATGGCCTGGGGGACGGGGCTGGCGCGGCGGGCGAGCTTCGGCCTCCTGCCGCAGCCGATCACGGGCGACCAGGTGAGGAACCTGCGGGTGGACAACGTCGTGCGCCCCGGGGCGCGGGGCTTCGACGACCTGGGGATCGCGCCCACCGGGCTGGATTCGATCCTGCCGGGCTATCTCTGGCGGTTCCGGGACTCGGGGCAGTACGCCGAGATCAAGGAGAGCGCGCGCAACCTGCGGGATTAGGCCCCGTCAGGAATAGGCCCAGAGCAGCAGCACGGCGCCGAGGACGATCCGGTAGATCACGTAGGGCGTGAAGCTGACCGAGCGCAGCAGGCGCATCATCACCGCGAGCGCCGCGAAGGCCGAGACGGCCGCGAGGGCGGCGGCGATCCAGAGCTCGCGCCAGAAGCCGGGCGGCTGCGGCAGGCGCGCGGCCTCCAGCCCCAGCAGCGTGCCGGCGGCGAGGATGGTGGGGATGCTCATCAGCATCGCGAGGCGGGCCGCGCTCTCGCGATCGTAGCCCAGGCGGCGCGCGCCGGTGATGACGATGCCCGAGCGCGAGGTGCCGGGGATCAGGGCGACCGCCTGCCAGAGGCCGAGGATCAGGGCGTGGCGCAGGGTCCAGGCGGCGTCCGAGCGGGTGGCCCGGGTGCGGTCGGCCCACCACAGGACGAGGCCGAAGATCAGCATGGCCCAGCCGATGACCGCCACCGAGCGCAGGGCCTGCGCGGCGCCCGTGACCTCGAGCGCGAGCCCGGCGAGGACGACCGGGACGGTGGCGAGCGCGAGCCCGGCGGC
Organism: uncultured Alphaproteobacteria bacterium; assembly: GCA_963832275.1. Lineage (GTDB taxonomy): Bacteria > Pseudomonadota > Alphaproteobacteria > Rhodobacterales > Rhodobacteraceae > Hasllibacter. Next base: position 688,266 of record CAWHTQ010000019.1, on the reverse strand, counting down.
GAGGCGGGCGCCGGGGGTGCCGGGGCGCCCGCGCAGCAGGTCCAACGTGCCGGCGAGGGCGGCGCCGACCTCCGCGCGGAAGTAGAGGACCACCGCCGCCAGCGTGCCGACATGGACCGCGACGTCGACCGCGAGGCCCTGGTCGTCATAGCCGGTGACGAGGGGCACGAGCACGAGATGGGCCGAGGAGGAGACCGGGAGGAACTCGGTGATCCCCTGGACCAGGGCGACGAGGATGAGATGCAGGAGCGGCATGTCCGCTCCCATACGGCATGGGCGGGCGAGCGCCAGTGACGGATCGAGGGCGATCCGCGCCAGATAGGGCCGGATCGGACCTGGTTTTGGCGGCGCCTCGGGCCCGGATCGAAGCCGAGGGACGGTTCGGCCGAAATAGGTCAGCATGGCTGACTTTTCATGGGTCCGGCGATCGGGTAACGCGGCGTCTCGCCTGCCGGGGAGGGTGCGATGGCCAAGCAACCGATGCTCAAGTTCGTGGACGTCGCGCGCGACATGCCCGCCAAGCGGCCCCCCGATCTACGCCGGGCGGATTTCCGCGAGATTTACGGCGCGTACGCGGAGCGCAAGGCGGCCGAGCAGGCGGGGCGGTGCTCCCAATGCGGCGTGCCCTACTGCCAGTCGCACTGTCCCTTGCACAACAACATCCCCGACTGGCTGCGCCTGACCGCCGAGGGGCGCCTGCGCGAGGCCTTCGAGACCGCGCAGCTGACCAACACCTTCCCGGAGATCTGCGGGCGGATCTGCCCGCAGGACCGGCTCTGCGAGGGCAATTGCGTGATCGAGCAGTCGGGGCACGGGACCGTGACCATCGGCAGCATCGAGAAATACGTGACCGACACCGCCTGGGAGGAGGGCTGGGTCGAGGCGATCCGCCCCCATGCCGAGCGCCCGGAGAGCGTGGGCATCGTCGGCGGGGGCCCCGGGGGCCTGGCGGCGGCGGACATGCTGCGCCGGGCGGGGGTGCAGGTGACGGTCTACGACCGCCACGACCGGGCCGGCGGGCTGATGACCTACGGGATACCCGGCTTCAAGCTGGAGAAGGACGTGGTGATGCGCCGCGTGCGGCAGCTCCGGGAGGGGGGCGTGGCCTTCGAGCTGGACTGCGAGATCGGGCGGGACCTGTCGTTCGACGCGCTGCGGGAGCGGCACGACGCGGTGCTGATCGCGACGGGCGTCTACAAGACGCGGGACCTGGCCGCGCCGGGATCGGGCGCCGCGGGCGTGGTGGACGCGATCGACTTCCTGACGATCTCCAACCGCAAGAGCTTCGGCGACGACGTGCCCGCCTTCGACGACGGGACGATGAGCGCGGCGGGCAAGCGGGTCGTGGTGATCGGCGGCGGCGACACGGCGATGGACTGCGTGCGGACCTCGGTGCGGCAGGGGGCGCGATCGGTGAAGTGCCTCTACCGGCGGGACCGGGGAAACATGCCGGGCTCGCAGCGCGAGGTCGCCAACGCCGAGGAGGAGGGCGTGGAGTTCGTCTGGCTCACGGCGCCCAAGGCCTTCCTGGGCGGGGACAGCGTGACCGGCGTGCGCGTGGAGCGGATGCGCCTGGGCGCGCCGGACGCCACGGGCCGGCAGGCGCCCGAGGTGATCGAGGGCGCCGATTACGACGAGCCGGCGGACATGGTGGTCAAGGCGCTGGGCTTCGAGCCCGAGGACCTGCCGGCGCTCTGGGACCAGCCGGACCTGCAGGTGACGCGCTGGGGCACGGTGAAGGCGGACTTCCGGACGCACGAGACGGCGATGGAGGGCGTCTACGCGGTGGGCGACATCGTGCGGGGCGCGTCCCTGGTGGTCTGGGCGATCCGGGACGGGCGCGAGGCGGCGGCGGCGATGCTCGAGCGGTTCGTGGCGGCGGAGGCGCGGGCGGATTCCGCTGGCGCGGGGATCGCGGCGCAATAGGTTCGGGGCGGTGCGCGGGGCATGCACGGGCGATGCACATCCCATGCACATGCCATGCGCATGGGCCGCGCGCCGCGCGCGGGCGCCACGCAACGGCCTGGAAAAACGGGTCAGCGATGCTGACCGAACGGGATTGGAGTGGACGATGACGGACAGGACGATTCGGGCCGCCCTCGGGGCGGCGATCTGCGCGGGCATCGGTGCGGCGGCCCTCGGCGCGGCCGGCCCGGCGGCGGCGCAGGGCTTCGCGCCGCCGCCCGGCTGCACCGGGTTCCTGACGGTGCAGATGAAGGGGTGCATGGTCTCGAACCACTTCACCTGCGAGGGCGATCCCGAGGGCTGGAAGCGCCACGTCACGTTCCGGGAGGGCGGCGCGACGGGCGCGTCCATCGTGGACGACGAGTACCAGTGGCTCGAGAGCTACGGCACCGAGCGGTCCGAGAAGCTGGGCCTGCCGATCGAGGAGCCCGCGAGCCTCACCGAGCTCTTCGAGACGGGCGAGGACCAGTACGACTTCACCGTGATCGACATGGCCACCGGCGAGCCGGTCTCCTCCCGGATCGTGGGGGTGGACCGGCTCGAGGGCACGGAGGTGACGATCGACGGCGAGGTCCTGCTCCGGACCATCTTCGCGATGCGCAAGATCGGCGAGGACGGCGAGGAGGAGATCAGCGTGACCGGCGGGCAGTTCGTCTCCGAGAGCCGGCGGCTGTTCTTCGCCGGGACCGAGACCATCGACCTGGGCGGGCGCACGGTGGAGATCGACAACACGCCGGTGCGGTTCATCGAGCCCGGCGAGCCGGGGTTCTTCGAGTCGCGGCCCGCCTTCGGCTGCGAGACGCAGGACATCTCCTTCCGGTGAGCGGCGCGGCCGCCATCGACGGCGCGTGCCTGTGCGGGGCGGTGCGGGTGCGCGCGGTGCCGGCCGGGGAGGTCTCGGCGTGCCATTGCCGGCCGTGCCGGGGGTGGTCGGGCAGCGTCTTCGCCGGGTTCGAGGCGCGGGACGTGGAGATCGAGGGGCCGGTGCGGACGTGGCGGTCGTCGTCCTTCGCCACGCGGGCCTGGTGCGGGGATTGCGGCACGCATCTGTGGTTCCGGGACGACGGCGAGGCGCCCCTCGGGGGCGATGCGGGACCCTTCGAGCTCTCGCCCGGGCTGTTCGAGGCGGCCGCGGACTGGCCGCTGGCGCGGGAGGTCTACGCCGACAGGGCGCGGGCGTTCGCGCTGGCGGGGACGCATGAGCGCGTGAGCGCGGCGGAATACGAGGCGGGGCACCGCCATGTGGAGGGAGACGCGACATGACCGACGCCCGAATCACGAGCGGCATCGCCGCGTACGAGGAGACGGCCGCGCGGCTGGCCGCCGAGGGCATGTACCTGCCGGAGACGGAGACGGCGAATTGCGGCGTCGGCCTGGTGGTGGCGCTGGACGGGCAGCGCTCGCGCCGGGTGGTGGAGAACGCGATCGGCGCGCTCAAGGCGGTCTGGCACCGCGGCGCGGTGGACGCGGACGGGCGCACCGGCGACGGCGCGGGCATCCACGTGCAGATCCCGTTCCGGTTCTTCCGCGAGCAGGTGGAGCGGACGGGCCATGCGATGCGCGGCGAGCTGTTCGCGGTGGGCCAGGTGTTCCTGCCGCGCACGGACTTCGGCGCGCAGGAGACCTGCCGGACCATCGTGGAGATCCGAGATCCTGCGGATGGGCCACGTGATCTACGGCTGGCGGCACGTGCCGGTGGACGTGAGCGTGCTGGGCGAGAAGGCGAACGCGACGCGGCCCGAGATCGAGCAGATCATGATCTCCAACGCGAAGGGCGTGGACGAGGAGACCTTCGAGCGCGAGCTCTACGTGATCCGGCGGCGGATCGAGAAGCGCGCGGCGGCGGCCGGCGTGCGCGAGCTCTACCTCGCGTCGATGTCGTGCCGGTCGATCATCTACAAGGGGATGATGCTCGCGCAGGACGTGGCGAACTTCTATCCCGACCTGCTGGACGAGCGCTTCGAGAGCGCGTTCGCGATCTACCACCAGCGGTACTCGACCAACACGTTCCCGCAATGGTGGCTGGCGCAGCCGTTCCGGATGCTGGCGCATAACGGCGAGATCAACACCCTGAAGGGCAACCTCAACTGGATGAGGAGCCACGAGATCCGCATGGCGTCGGGCGCGTTCGGGGACATGGCCGAGGACATCAAGCCGATCGTGGCGCAGGGGGCGAGCGATTCGCGCGGCGCTGGACGCCGTGTTCGAGGTGATCGTGCGGGCCGGGCGCTCGGCGCCGATGGCCAAGACGATGCTGGTGCCCGAGAGCTGGTCCAAGCAGGCGACCGAGCTGCCCGAGGCGTGGCGGGACATGTACTCCTACTGCAACTCGGTGATGGAGCCCTGGGACGGGCCGGCCGCGCTGGCGATGACGGACGGGCGCTGGGTGTGCGCGGGTCTGGACCGGAACGGGCTGCGCCCCATGCGCTACGTCGTGGCCGGGAGGCCTGCTGATCGCGGGGTCGGAGGCCGGGATGGTGCCGGTGGACGAGGCGTCGGTCGAGGAGAAGGGCGCGCTCGGGCCGGGGCAGATGATCGCCGTGGACATGGCCGAGGGCCGCCTGTTCCACGACGCGGAGATGAAGGACCGGCTGGCGGCCGCGAACCCCTATGGCGAGTGGGTCGGGCGCATCAACGAGCTGGACGGCGTGCTGGCCGAGGTGGCCGAGGCGCCGCTCTTCGAGGGGGCCGAGCTGCGCCGGCGGCAGGTGGCGGCGGGCTACACGATGGAGGAGCTCGAGCAGATCCTGGCGCCGATGGCGGAGGACGGCAAGGAGACGCTGGCGTGCATGGGGGACGACACGCCCAGCGCGGTCCTGTCGGAGAAGTACCGGCCGCTGAGCCATTTCTTCCGCCAGAACTTCAGCCAGGTGACGAACCCGCCGATCGACAGCCTGCGGGAATACCGGGTGATGTGCCTCAAGACGCGGTTCGGCAACCTCAAGAACGTGCTCGACGCGTCCTCGGCGCAGACCGAGATCCTGGTGCTCGACAGCCCGTTCGTGGGCAACGCCCAGTTCGAGCGGCTGCGCGGCGCGTTCAACGCGCCCGAGGCGGAGATCGACTGCACCTTCGCGGCCGGGGAGCCGGCGGCGCTGCAGGCGGCGCTGGCGCGCATCCGCGCGGAGGCGGAGGAGGCGGTGGCCTCCGGCGCGGGGCACCTGGTGCTGACGGACCAGCATTCGGGCGAGGGGCGGGCGGCGATGCCGATGATCCTGGCCACGAGCGCGGTGCATTCGTGGCTGACGCGCAAGGGGCTGCGGACGTTCACCTCGATCTGCGTGCGCTCGGCCGAGTGCATCGACCCGCATTACTTCGCGGTGCTGATCGGCGCGGGGGCGACGGTCGTGAACGCCTATCTGGCGGAGGATTCCATCGCCGACCGGATCGGGCGGGGGCTGATCGACGGGACGCTGACCGAGGCGGTCGCGCGCTACCGCGCCGCCATCGACGCGGGGCTCCTGAAGATCATGGCGAAGATGGGGATCAGCGTGATCTCCAGCTATCGCGGCGGCCTCAACTTCGAGGCGGTGGGCCTGTCGCGCGCGATGGTCGCCGAGTTCTTCCCCGGGATGCCGAGCCGGATCAGCGGGATCGGCGTGGGCGGCATCCAGCGCAAGGTGGAGGGGGTGCACGCCCTGGCCTGGCGCGGCACGTCCAACGTCCTGCCCATCGGCGGGTTCTACAAGGCGCGGCGCACCGGCGAGACGCACGCCTGGGAGGCGACGTCGATGCACCTGCTGCAGACGGCCTGCGACCGGGCGAGCTTCGAGATGTGGATGCGCTACTCGGCGAAGATGCGGGCGAACCCGCCGATCCACCTGCGCGACCTCCTGGACATCAAGCCGCTGGGCGCGCCGGTCCCCGTGGAGCAGGTCGAGAGCGTGACCGCGATCCGCAAGCGGTTCGTGACGCCGGGCATGAGCCTGGGCGCGCTGTCGCCCGAGGCGCACAAGACGCTGAACGTGGCGATGAACCGGATCGGGGCGCGCTCGGACAGCGGCGAGGGCGGCGAGGACCCGGCGCATTTCCATCCCGAGGCGAACGGCGACAACCCGAGCGCGAAGATCAAGCAGGTGGCCTCTGGCCGCTTCGGCGTGACGGCGGAGTACCTCAACCAGTGCGAGGAGCTGGAGATCAAGGTCGCGCAGGGCGCCAAGCCCGGCGAGGGCGGGCAGCTGCCCGGAATGAAGGTGACCGAGCTGATCGCGCGCCTGCGGCACTCGACGCCGGGGGTCACGCTGATCTCCCCGCCGCCGCATCACGACATCTACTCGATCGAGGATCTGGCGCAGCTGATCTACGACCTCAAGCAGATCAACCCGCGGGCGAAGGTCTGCGTGAAGCTGGTGGCGTCCTCCGGCGTGGGGACCATCGCGGCGGGGGTGGCGAAGGCGAAGGCGGACGTGATCCTGATCTCGGGGCACAACGGGGGGACGGGGGCGAGCCCCGCGACGAGCATCAAGTATGCCGGGCTGCCGTGGGAGATGGGCCTGACGGAGGCGCATCAGGTCCTGTCGATGAACAAGCTGCGCGTCCCGCGTGACGCTGCGCACGGACGGGGGCCTGCGGACGGGTCGCGACGTGGTGATGGCGGCGATGCTCGGGGCCGAGGAGTACGGGATCGGCACCGCGGCGCTGATCGCGATGGGCTGCATCATGGTGCGGCAGTGCCAGTCGAACACCTGTCCGGTCGGGGTCTGCACGCAGGACGAGGCGCTGCGGGGCAAGTTCACCGGCACGGCGGACAAGGTGGTGAACCTGATCACCTTCTACGCGCAGGAGGTGCGCGAGATCCTGGCCTCGATCGGCGCGCGGTCGCTGGACGAGGTGATCGGGCGCGCGGACCTGCTGAGCCAGGTGAGCCGCGGGTCGGCGCATCTGGACGACCTCGACCTCAACCCGCTGCTGATCACGGTGGACGGCAACGCGGCGGCCACCTTCGACCGGGCGCGCGAGCGCAATCCGGTGCCCGACACGCTCGACGCGCAGATCGTGCGCGACGCGGAGCGGTTCCTGGCCGACGGGGAGAAGATGCAGCTCAGCTACGCGGTGCAGAACACGCAGCGGAGCGTGGGCACGAGGACGTCGAGCCACATCGTGCGGCGGTTCGGGATGCGCAACGCGCTGCAGCCCGACCACCTGACGGTGAAGCTCGCGGGCTCGGCCGGGCAGTCGCTGGGGGCGTTCGCCGCGCCGGGGCTGAAGATCGAGGTGTCGGGGGACGCGAACGACTACGTGGGCAAGGGGCTCTCGGGCGGCACGATCGTGGTGCGCCCGCCCATGGCCTCGCCGCTGGTGGCCGCCGAGAACACGATCATCGGCAACACGGTGCTCTACGGCGCGACCGACGGCTGGCTGTTCGCGGCCGGGCGCGCCGGGGAGCGCTTCGCGGTGCGCAATTCCGGCGCGCGCGTGGTGATCGAGGGATGCGGGTCGAACGGGTGCGAGTACATGACCGGCGGCGCGGCCGTGATCCTGGGCCGGATCGGCGCGAACTTCGGCGCCGGGATGACCGGGGGCATGGCCTATGTCTGGGACCCCGAGGGCACGGCGGAGGCCCTGATGAACCGCGAGACGCTGGTGACCTGCCCGGTGGGCGACGCGCACTGGGAGGCCGAGCTGCGCGGCATGGTGGAGCGGCACGCGGCCGAGACCGGCTCGCGCAGGGCGGCGGAGATCCTCCAGCACTGGGACGAGGAGCTGCCGCGATTCGTGCAGGTCGTGCCCAAGGAGATGCTGGGATTGCTGGCCGCGCCTCTGGGCACCGAGGCGGAGGCGGTCCCGGCGGAATAGGCGCGCTCCGGGCAAGGCCGTCGCCGCGCTGGCGACGGCCTTGCGGTGCGCCGCGCGATCGTTTCCGGGGACAGCGTGAAACGGACTGTTTTCGGACGTAGCGTATTCGCGTTGCGTCCGGTGCGGTAGTCCTGACGGATCGCGTCAAAGACGCATCAAATTGTCAGGGAGCTCCATATGACCCGCTTCATTGCCCGCACCGCCCTCGCCGCCGCCTTCGGACTCGCCGGCGCCGCCGCGACCGCCGGCACCATCGACTTCACCGCCGATCCCGTCGCCACCACCGGCAGCGTGGACGGCTTCGGCTACACGATCACCACCACCGGCGGCATGCTCAGCACCACGCCCTACGACGGCGGCAACCCGACCCCGGTCAACGCGTTCGACCTGGCCTTCGCGCTCGACGGCGCGGGCGTGAACGACGACGAGATCACCATGCTGATGAACGGCTCGCAGTCGATCATCGTGACCTTCGACCAAGCCGTGCGGCTGACCGGGTTCGCCTTCCTCGACCTGTTCCGGGACGCGATCGGGGACGACAGCGACGAGGTCGGCGTCGTGACGGTGGACGGCGGCACGGTGCTCGACATCTTCGCGGTCGACCAGTTCGGGGCCGGCGCGGGCTATGCCGAGCGCACCGGCCTGGGGGCGATCGGGCGCGCGTTCGCGTTCACCGTTCGGTCGGGCAATGACAGCGTGGGCCAGCCGGACGCGGCGCTCGCGGCCCTGCAGGTCGCGGCGATCCCGGTGCCGGCGGCGGGCGTCCTGCTGATCGGCGCGCTGGGCGGGCTGGGCTTCATGCGCCGTCGCCGGGGCTGATCGCGCCGCATCCATAGGCGCGCCTCCGGGCGTCCCCGTTGGGGGCGCGGCGCCACAGCACGGGGCCGCGATCCGGCCCGCGGATGGCCATGGCGCGCCCCGCGGGTCAGGATCGGCGCATGGCCAGCCGCGCCCCCTCCGCCGACCGCGACGCGGACCCCGCCCCCCGGCGGGGCCGGGCGATGCGCGCCCTCCGGCTGGCGGCGCTCACGGCGGTGCTGGCGCCCCTGGCGGTGATCGCGCTCTACCGGGTGCTGCCGCCGCCGGGCTCGCCCTATATCTGGGCGGAGGCGGCGCGGCTCGGGCGGGGTGCAGCGGGACTGGGTGCCGATGGAGGCGATCGCGCCGGTCATGGCGCGGGCGGCGGTGGCGGCGGAGGACGCCGATTTCTGCCGCCATTCGGGATTCGACATCTCGGCGCTGCGCGCGGCGATGCGCGGCGGCGCCCGGCGCGGCGGATCGACCATCAGCCAGCAGACGGTCAAGAACGCGTTCCTCTGGCAGGGCCGGTCCTGGCCCCGCAAGGCGCTGGAGGCGGTCCTGACCCCGGCGGTGGAGCTGGCCTGGCCCAAGCGGCGCATCCTGGAGGTGTACCTGAACCTCGCGGAGTTCGGGGAGGGCGTGTTCGGCGTGGAGGCGGCGGCGCGGGCGGCCTTCGGCGTGGCGGCCGCGGACCTGAACGCCGGGCAGGCGGCGGCGCTGGCGGCGGTCCTGCCCTCGCCCAAGACGCGGGACCCGGCGGCGCCGACGCCGGCGATGGCGCGCCGGGCGGCGCGGATCGCGGACGGCGCGGCCACGATCCGCAGGGACGGGCGGGCGGCGTGCTTCGCGCCCGGTTGAAGGCGGGGCGCGCGCCGGCGTAACAGGGGCCATGCGACCACCCGCAACCACCAGCGCCCCGGGCGGCGCGAAAGGCCCCCGGCTCTGGCACTGGCAGCTCTCGCCGGCCTGCCGGAAGGTGCGCCTGAGCCTGGCGGAGAAGCGCATCGAGGTGGAGCTCGTCGAGGAGCGCTACTGGGAGCGCGATCCCGAGTTCCTGCGCCGCAACCCGCTGGGCCGGGTGCCGATCCTGCGGCTGGACGGACGCCTGATGACCGAGAGCGCGGCGATCTGCGAGTACCTGGAGGAGACGCGGGAGGGTCCGGCCCTGATCCCGGCGGACCCGGCCGCCCGATACGAGATGCGGCGCATCGTGGCCGCCTTCGACGACGCGTTCGCCCGCGAGGTCACGGCGCGGCTGCTGGGCGAGCGGCTGATGCGCAAGGTGCGCGGCGACGGCTACCCGGACAGCGCGGCGGTCAAGGCGGGCTCGACCGCGATCCGGGTGCACATGACGGCGATGACGGAGCTGCTGGACCAGCGCCGCTGGCTGGCGGGCGACACGCTCAGCCTCGCCGACTTCGCGGCGGCCGCGCATCTGAGCTGTCTGGACTACATCTCGGACGTGCCGTGGGACCGGTTCGAGGGGGTGCGCGACTGGTACGCCAAGATCAAGTCGCGCCCGGCGTTCCGCGGCCTGCTGGCCGACACGATCCCCTGGCAGCTGCCGCCCCGCCATTATGCCGACCTCGACTTCTGACCGCCGCGGGGGGCCGCGGGCCGGCCTCGCCGGGCGGGTCAAGGCGCGGGCGCTGGAGGAGGGATTCGCGGGCGCGGGAATCTGCGCGCCGGACGCGGTGCCCGAGGCGGCGGGGCGCCTGCGCGCCGCGCTGGAGGCGGGGCATCACGGCACCATGGGCTGGATGGAGGACCGCGCGGGGCGCGCGGGGTGGCGCGCCGACCCGGCGGCGATGTGGCCGGAGGTGCGGTCCATCGTGATGCTGGCGGAGAGCTACGCGCCGGAGGTGGACCCGCTGGCGGTGCTGGGCCGGCCCGAGGCGGGGGCGGTGAGCGTCTACGCCGCCGGGCGCGACTATCACGACGTGGTCAAGAAGCGATTGAAGCGGCTGGGGCGCTGGCTGCTGGAGGAGGCGGGCGGGGAGATCAAGGTGTTCGTGGACACGGCCCCGGTGATGGAGAAGCCGCTGGCGCAGGCCGCCGGGCTGGGCTGGCAGGGCAAGCACACCAACCTGCTGGGCCGGGGGTTCGGCAACTGGGTGTTCCTGGGGGCGCTGTTCACGACGCTGGAGCTGGAGCGCGACGCGCCGGAGGGCGAGCATTGCGGGAGCTGCACCCGGTGCCTGGACGTGTGCCCGACGGACGCGTTCCCGGCGCCGTTCCGGTTGGATGCGCGGCGCTGCGTCAGCTACCTGACGATCGAGCATGAGGGCGAGGTGGACGAGGCGCTGCGGCCGGGGCTGGGCAACCGGGTCTACGGCTGCGACGACTGCCTGGCGGTTTGCCCGTGGAACAAGTTCGCGGTGGCCGCCCACGACGCGCGGCTGGTGGCGAGGGAGCCCGAGCCGCCGATGCTGGCGGATCTGGCGACGCTGGACGATGCCGGGTTCCGCGCGCGCTTCGCCGGGACCGCGGTCAAGCGGATCGGGCGCGGGCGCTTCGCGCGCAACGTGGCCTACGCGATCGGCAACTCGGGGCTGGGGGCGCTGCGCCCCGCCGCCGCGGGCCTGGCGGCGGACGCCGATCCGGTGGTGGCGGAGGCCGGCCGCTGGGCGCTGGGGCGGCTTCCGACGCGCTAGCCGGGCGTCTCGAAGGTCAGGTTGGCCCAGTGGCTCATCCAGTCGGCGTCCTCGCGCTCCGGCAGGGGGCGCATCAGGACGCTGTCGACCATGTACTCGGTGGCCGGGGTCACGGGGAAGGTGGCGATGCCGTCCGCATCCGTCCTGTAGGTCTCGATCACGGCCTCCTCGGCGCCGGGCGGCAGGGCGAACACCTCGATCTGGTAGTCCGCGACGGGGGCGCCCGCCTCGGTCAGGCGGACCGTCATGCCGCCCGCGAGGTCGTCGGTATAGGGGTTCGCGAGGGCGGTGAGCTCGGCGTAGAGGCCGGCGGGCGCGTCGGACCCCTCGGCGGCGCCGACGCCGATCAGGGACTTGGCGTAGCGGCGGTAGATCTCGACCACCGGCATCTGCGCGCCCTCCGCGACCTCCGGGAAGCCCTTGTGGCCGGCGAAGCGGGCGAACCTCTCGGCCTCGGAATAGGTCAGCCGGCTGTCGCCGGTCTCGTGGACGATGACCGCGAGGCCGTCGGGGAGCGCGGCGGAGGCCAGGGCGGGGCGGTCGCCGATGGTGCCCTCGACCGGGGTCGCGGCGCCACCGGCGACCACGTCGAACCGGGTGATCGAGCGGGGGAAATAGGCCTGGGCGGCGCCGGAGAACCCCTCGCCGACGCGCAGGTCGGCCGATATGGCGGTGCCGGGCGCGGGGGTGTAGTCGGTCGGCGATATCCAGAACTCGTGCGCGCCGGCGGGCGCGGCGAGGCAGGCGAGGAGGGCGGCGGTGGCGCGCATGGGGATGACCTTTCCGTTCATGGCGAGGGTGGCTGCGCTGCTGCTGGTGTCAATGGCGCCGGCGGTCACGTCGGCGCACGAGATCCGCCCGGCGGTCATGGACGTGACCGTCGGGGCGGCGGTGCGCGGTGCGGTCGACCTGAACGCCGAGGCGATCGTGGCGGGGATCGACCTGTCGCGCTACCCGGACACGGACGCGGCGCCCCAGGCGGCGGAGTACGACCGGCTGCGCGCGCTGGCGCCCGGCGCCCTGGCGGACGCGTTCGAGGCGGAGTGGCCGCGCATCGCGGAGGGCCTGGTGCTGGAGGGCGCGGGGCCGGCGGCGTTCGTGTCCCTGGAGGTCGCCGAGGAGGCGGACCCGGAGCTGCCGCGGGGATCGGTCCTGACCTTCGAGGCGCCGATGGAGGACGAGGCGGTGCGCGTGGGCTGGGCGGCGGCCTATGGCGAGCTGATCCTGCGGGAGGTGTCGGACGCCCAGGCGCCCTTCGCCGGCATCCTGCCGCTGGGCGGGATGTCGCCCCCCCTGACGGCGGCGGGCGGCGCCGGCGTCGGGGCGACCCTGCTGGGGGCGGTGATCTCGGGCTTCGAGCACATCGTTCCCAAGGGGCTGGACCACATCCTCTTCGTGCTGGGCGTGTTCCTCTACGCGCTGCGCTGGCGGGCGGTCCTGTGGCAGGTGAGCGCCTTCACCCTGGCGCACACGGTCACGCTGGCGCTGGCGGCGACGGGGACGGTCGCGGTCGACGCCGCCATCGTCGAGCCGCTGATCGCGCTGTCGATCGTGTGGATCGCGCTGGAGAACGTGTTCTTCCGCCGGGAGGTCATCGGCTGGGGGCGGATCGGGATCGTCTTCGCCTTCGGGCTGCTGCACGGGCTGGGCTTCTCCCTGGTGTTCGCGGAGGCGATGGCGGGGCGGTCCTTCGCGCTGTCGCTGGTGGGGTTCAACCTGGGCGTGGAGGTCGGGCAGCTCGTCGTGATCGGCGCGGCCTTCGCCCTTCTAGCGCTGCCGCCGCGGCGGCGGCCCCTAGGCGAGGTCCATGCCGCCGTCGCGCAGCCGGCGAGCTACGCCATCGCGATCATCGGGATCTGGTGGGTGATCGAGCGGACGATGCCGTGATCGGCCGGACGCTCCACCGCGCGGCGTTCCGGGCGGAGCGCCTGCTCGACCGGCGGGCGGCGCGCGGCGGGCGCGCGCGCCCGGTGATCGAGCCCTACCTGGGATACGCGACGCCGGACGGGATCGTGGCGCGCGGGCGGGTCCTGTCGGCGGTGCGGCGGGGCGAGCCCCTGCCGACGCAGTCGCGCTGGACCAACCTGCGGCAGATGGCCCGCCTCTTCGCCACGGGGGAGGTCGCGGGGGTGCGCGTGCTGGGCGGCGGCCAGGAGGCGGTCTCGGACGCGGAGGGCTATTTCGCGCTGCATCTGGACCGGCCGGCCGAGGCCGGATGGCACGAGGTGATGGTGCGCTGCGAGGGGTTCGAGGCGGGCGAGGCGGTGCCGGTCCTGGTGCCGCGGGCGGACGCGGCCTTTGGCGTGATCTCGGACATCGACGATACGATGATGGAGACGGGCGCCTATTCCCTGGCGCGCAACCTCTGGACCACGTTCACGGGCAACGCGTTGACGCGGCAGGTCTTCCCCGATGCGGTGGCGCTGATGGCGGCGCTGCACGAGGGCGGGCGCAACCCGGTGTTCTACGTCTCGTCGAGCCCCTGGAACCTGCACCATTTCCTGGAGACGGTGTTCGCCGGCGCGGACCTGCCGCGCGGGCCGAAGTTCCTGCGCGACTACGGCATCTCGGAGCACGGCATGGTCGCGGCGAGCCATGGCAGCCACAAGGGCGGCGCGATCGACACGATCCTGGCGGCGAACCCGGAGCTGCGCTTCGTCCTCTTGGGCGATACCGGGCAGCACGACGCCGAGGTCTACCGCGACGCCGCGCGCCGCCACGGCCGGCGGATCGCGCGGGTGATCCTGCGCCGGCCGGGGCCGGAGGCGGACTCGGCCGATCCGGCGAGCCGGGCGGCGATGGACGAGATGCGCGGCATGGGCGTGGAGGTGATCGCGGGGGCCGACTTCTCGGGCGCGGCCCGCGGCGGGCCCTAGGCGGCGTCCGAGCGGGCGGCCTCCCGCATGGCCGGGACCATCGCGGCTTCTATCGTGGCGTAGGTCATGGACCAGGCATCCTCCTCGGCGGCGGTCATGCCGCCGGGGGTCGCCGCGCGCAGGGCGTGCATCAGGGCCCGGCCGACCGGGGCCAGATGCTCGGGGCGGGCGCCGTAGGCGACGTGCCGGCGGGCGAGGTCGACGATCGCGCCATCGAGGGCCCGCCCGCCGCCGATATGGCGCACGGCGTAGGCCAGCGTGTCGATCAGCTTGGCCCGCTGGGCGGTCATGTCCTCCGGGAAGAAGGGCCGGATGGCGGGCGCGATCTCGAACAGCCGGTCGTAGAAGAGGACCGCCAGGGCGCTCTTGGCCGAATAGATCCCGGCGAAATGCGCCTGGACGATGCGGATCTCGGACTCGGTCATGGTCTTGGCCTTCCCCGCGATTGCGGGACGGGCATATCGCCCCATCCTTAACGCGGCCCTAACGCCGCCCCTAGAGGACGACGCCCAGGACGACGATCATCGCGATCGTGTAGACCAGGATCGCGCCGCCGATCAGGAGGTAGTGGAAGTTGCCCGCCGCCTGCGCCTTCAGGATCGAGCCCATCTGGCCCATCAGGTCGGGCCAGGTGTAGCTGACGAAGTCGCCTTGGGTGAACACGGCCTTGATGCGGCCCTGGTCGTCCACCACCGGCAGGCGGCGGAAGCGCTCGTTCGACATCAGGCGCAGCCATTCGAGCATGTCGTCGGTCTCCCGCGCGAGGCGGGGGTTGGCGGTCATGATGTCGCGCAGGGGGGTGGTCTTGGCGTCCAGGCCGCGGCCGACGATCTTGTTCATGATGTCGCGCTCGGTGACGACGCCGATGACCTTCTCGTCCGGGTCGGTGACGATGACGGCGCCGTAGTTGAGGTCCGACATCGCGGCGACCGCGTCCGAGCACCATCACGTCCGGCCCGCGGGTGAGGGGCTTGGGCTTGTTGCGGTATTCGTGCCTGTCCATCAGGCGCCCGCCCGTGCGTTCCGTGCTCGCCATGCCGCATCCTCCATCAAGGCCCGCGGTCGATGGTAGCGGTCTGCGGGCCGGTGCCAAGCGGCCGCTCGGGGCGCCGCCGCGGCCACGCAGGCGTGATGGCCCCGGAAGGCCCCGCCGGCCTAGGGTGGGGCCTCCGCAACAGGAGACCCGCCATGCGCGCCATCGCCTATCGCCCTCACGCTCGCCGCCGCCCTGCCGGCCGCCGCGCTCGACGCGCCGCCGGGATGGCGCACCCTCCCCTCCGCCGCCGGCTACGACGCGACGGTCGAGGCGGTGCGCGCCGCCGTGGAGCGCGCGCCGATCGCGGTGGTGACGACGGCCAGCGCCTCGGACGGGGCGGCGGCGCAGGGGGTGGAGATACCGGGCAACCGGGTGTTCGGCCTGTTCCGCAACGACTACGCGCGGCGGATGCTGGAGGCGTCCGTCGCGTCGGGGATCGAGGCGCCGATCCGCCTCTACGTGACGGAGGACGCGGACGGCGCCGTGACGCTGTCCTGGCGGCCGCCGAGCCTGGTCTGGGCGCCCTACATGGCGGAGGGCGGCGACGCCCTGCGCGAGCTGGCCGCCGAGCTGGACGGGGTGTTCGAGGCGGTGGCGGCGGACGCGGCGGGGGGCTAGCCCCCCTTCGAGGCCCCCCCGGGGGTCAGCTCCCGGCGTAGCGCACGGCGATCTCGGCGGCGCGGGCGGGGTCGAGGATGGGGGGCAGGAGGGTCAGCACCTCGCCGACGGGGGAGAGCAGGAACACGTGGCTGCCATGGGCGTAGATCGGGCCGAGCTCGGGATGCTCCATCGCCAGGGCGCGCTCGACGCCGAAGGCGGCGTAGGCGGCGTCCAGGGCGTCCTGCGGGCCGGTGAGGCCGACGAAGGCGGGGTCGATCTCGGCCAGGGGGGCGGCCATGGTGTCCACCGTGTCGCGCTCGGGATCGACGGTGATCATCACCGGCACGGTGGGCGCCCCGGCGGCGGTGAGGGCGGCGGCGGCCTCGGCCATCATCGGCATCGCGACGGTGCAGATCGCGGGGCAGTTGGCGTAACCGAAGAACAGGAGCTGCATGCGCCCCTCGGGGTCGGCTTCGGTGCGCGCCGCGCCGGTCTGGTCGACCAGGGCGAAGGGGCCGCCGATGTCGAAGGGCAGGGGGGCCACGGGGCCGTCCGGGACCTGGGCCGCGTGGCGGGCGGCGCTCTCGGGCGTGGCGTGGACCTCGCCCCGGTGGGCGAGGGCGGGGGCCGCCGCGAGGGCCAGCGCCAGCGCCGCCCCGTGCGCGGGTGCCGCGAGGGCGTGCCCCCGACCGGCGCGCCGGCTCATTCGGCGTAGAGCTCCTGGAGGATGGCCCGGTCCGCGTCGAGCCCCAGGCCGAACCAGCCGTCGGCGGCGATCTGCGCGGCGACGCGGGGGTCGCGGCGGAACCAGGGGCCGGGGCCGGCGGCCTCGGGGTGGGCCGCGGCCCAGTCCGTCGTCCAGCGGTTCGCGGCGGTCCATTCGGGCTCGTCCAGGGCGCGGATGCGCTGGACGAGGTAGACGTTGGTGGCGCCGAGGTCGGGATCGTCGAGGAGGAGGCCGTCCACCTCCACGTCCCGCCCGCAATAGGGGCGCAGCTCGGCGGCGGCGCCGGTGAAGGCGGGCTGCGCGTTCTTGTTGGGGAACACGAGCGCGCCGTCGGCGGCGCGCAGCAGGCCGAGCTGCCGGCCGTCCTCGCAGGAGGCCTCGCAGGCGCCGGCGACCTCGCAGAGCATGTCGACGACGCGGGCCTCGAACCGGGCGGGAATCTCGGCGTAGAGATTCCAGGTCTTCGCCTCCGAGCCCTCCTCGAAGGCGTAGGGATCGGCCTCCTGCGCGGCGGCGGGCAAGGCGAGCGACGCCGCGACCAGGGCGGGGGCCATCGCCGCGAGCGGCCTCACGGGCGGGCCTCCTCGGGGATGGCGAAGCCGGGGACGACGCCGTTGTCGAGATGGTTGAGGGCGGTGATGCCGAAATCCTCCACCACGGTCTCGACGGTGATGTAGTTCAGCCCGTCGCGCTCGAAGAGCATGCCGTCGGCGGTGACGGTCTGCGAGGCGAGGGTGAGCTGCGTGTCGCCGCCCGCGGCGCCCGGATCGCCGGGTATCTTGAGGATCATGTACATCTCCCCCTCGGGGGTCAGGAGGCCGACGGGGATGCCGCCCGCGCTGCACCACAGGGCGCAGGTGTGGTGCGCGGAGCCCACGACCGCGTCGGGGCCGCCCATGACGCCGGAGAAGTAGCACCAGGTGTCGACGATCTCGCCGGTGACGGTGACGCGCTCGCCGCCCTGCGCGAGGGCGGCGCCGGGCGCGAGCAGGGCCGCGAGGAGGATTTGTCTCATGATGGGCTCCGGATCGGGTCCGGGCAGCGTGGCACGCGGGGCGCGGATCGCCAAACACGGGGGCATCCCAAGGGCGTGATCGGGCGCCGCGGCCGGGACGGGACCGAGCGTGGGGCCGCCGGCGGCCTCTCGGCGGCGCGGCGGCGGCCCGTCACGAGGCGGCCCGTCACGAGGCGGCGCGCACCAGCCGTTCGTAGTCGCGCGCGACGTCGCGGGTCAGGGCGCCGACCTCGAAGCCCGTGTCGCCGATGCGGCCGACGGGCGTGATCTCGGCGGCGGTGCCGGTGAGCCAGCACTGCTCGAACCCCTCGAGCTCGGCGGGCTCGATATGGCGCTCGTGCACGGCGATGCCGCGCTCCTCGAGCATGACGATCACGGTCTGGCGCGTGAGGCCGTTGAGGAAGCAGTCGGGCAGGGGGGTGTGGACGGCGCCGTCCTTGACGAAGAAGACGTTGGCGCCGGTCGCCTCGGCGACGTAGCCGCGATGGTCGAGCATCATCGCGTCCGAGCAGCCCTTCGCCTCGGCGGCGTGCTTGGACATGGTGCAGATCATGTAGAGCCCGGCGGCCTTGGCGGCGAAGGGCGCGCTGTCGGGCGGGGGGCGGCGCCAGCGGGCCATGTCGAGGCGCGCGCCCTTGGACTTGGCCTCGCCGTAATAGTCGCCCCAGGCCCAGGCGGCGATGGCGAGGCGCACCGGGTTGCGCTTGGCCGCGATGCCCATGTCCTCGCCGGCGCCGCGCCAGGCGATCGCGCGGACGTAGCAGTCGGTCAGGTCGTTGTCCCGCATGACGAGGGCCTTGGCGGCGTCGATCTCCTCGGCGGTGTAGGGGATCTCGAAGTCGAGCATGGCGGCGGAGGCGCGCAGGCGCTCGGAATGCTCGGTCCCCAGGAAGATGCGGCCGCCATAGGCGCGCTCCCCTTCGAACACGGCGCTGGCGTAGTGCATCGCGTGGCTCAGGACGTGGACGGACGCGTCGCGCCAGGGGACGAGGGCGCCGTCCATCCAGATGCTGCCGTCGCGATCGTCATAGCCGGCCATGCCCGGGCCTCCTTTGCGTTCGTTGCGCCGACAGGTCCGCAGCGGACACGATGTTGCGCAAAATCCGATCGGGGCTAGCAGTGAGGGCTTGGTCTGTCAACAAGGCTGACATATCTCGGGGGCATGGACGACGGCGCGGCGCAGGGCGGGGCGGAGGGCATGGCGGCCGGGGACCGGGGCGGCGAGCCGCTCCTGTTCCTGACCGACGAGCAGCTTCGCCGGGGCAGCGAGGCGATGTTCTTCGCCTATCGCGGGTTCACCGCCGATCCCGACCGCATCCTGGACGAGCGCGGCTACGGCCGCGCGCATCACCGGGCGCTGCACTTCGTCGGGCGCGGCCCCGGCATCCGGGTCGCGGACCTGCTGGCGATCCTGGGGGTGACGAAGCAGTCGCTCAACCGGGTGCTGCGCACGCTGGTGGAGGACGGCCTGGTCGAGAGCCGGCCGGGCGCGCAGGACCGCCGCGAGCGCAGGCTGCGCCTGACCGCGGCGGGCGCCGAGCTGGAGGGCGCGCTGTCGGAGGCGCAGCGGGGGCGGATGCGCGCGGCCTTCCGCCGGGCCGGGCCGGCGGCGGTCCAGGGCTTCCGCGCGGTGCTGGAGGCCATGATGGACCCCGATCTGCGCCGCCATTATCACGGGCCCGCGCCGGAGCGGCCCGCCGGGAGCCGCGGGGATCCGGGCGACGGGAGCGGGACATGAGCGCGAACGCGGCGCATCTGATGATCGTGGACGACGACGAGCGCATCCGCACGCTCCTGCGCAAGTTCCTGATGAACAACGGATACCTGGTGACGGCCGCGCGGGACGCCGCCCATGCGCGGCGCATCCTGGGCGGGCTCGACTTCGACCTGATCGTGATCGACGTGATGATGCCGGGCGAGGACGGGGTGTCTTTGTGCCGTGACCTGCGCCTGCGCCGGGCGACGCCGATCATGCTGCTGACGGCCAAGTCGGAGGCGGCCGACCGGATCGCCGGGCTCGAGGCGGGGGCGGACGACTACCTGGCCAAGCCGTTCGAGCCCAAGGAGCTGCTGCTGCGCATCAACGCGATCCTGCGCCGGGTGCCCGAGGCGGCGCAGGCGGGGCCGGTGACGCTCTCGCTGGGCGCGATGCGCTACGCCGCGGACCGGGGCGAGCTGTGGGAGGGCGAGCGGCTGGTGCACCTGACGTCCACGGAGGGGGAGCTGATGCGGCTCTTCGCGCGGCGTCCGGGGGCGCCCTGGGCGCGCGCCGAGCTGACGCGGGCGCTGGGCCGGGGCGGGGACGTGGCGCAGGAGCGCGCGATCGACGTGCAGATCACCCGCCTGCGCCGCAAGCTGGAGGCCGATCCGCGCCAGCCGCGCTACCTGCAGACGGTGCGCGGCGAGGGCTACATGCTGGCGCCGGACTGAGCCGCGGGGGCCGGCCGACCGAGACGTGATCGGGGCCGGGTTCCGCGCGGGTCGCGCACGGGGCATGATGGGGCCGTCCCACGCCCCCCGCCCCGGAGAGACCCCATGTCCGCCATCCGCTCCCTCGCCGCCGCCGCGGCCGTGACCCTCGCCGCGCCGCTGGCCCTGCCGCCGCTGGCGCCCGCCGCGGCGCAGGAGATGACGCCGGACGAGGTCAAGCGCCTGGCGCTGGAGGCGATCCTGGAGAACCCGGAGATCGTGATGGAGGCGGTCGACATCCTGCGCGCCCGCGAGGCCGAGGCCGCCGCCGCCCAGCAGGCCGAGGCGCTGTCGGGGAACCTCGCGCGGCTGACGGACGGCGACAACGCGCCGGTGCTGGGCAACCCGGACGGCGACGTCACCGTGGTGGAGTTCTTCGACTACAACTGCCCCTATTGCCGCCAAGCCGGCGCGGCCGTGAAGGCCCTGATCGAGGCGGACGGGGAGGTGCGCGTGGTCTACCGCGAATGGCCGATCCTGGGGGAGGGCTCGGTCGTCGCGGCGCGGGCCGCCCTCGCGGCGCGCGCGCAGGGCAAGTACGAGGCGATGCACTGGGCCCTGATGGGCGCGCAGGGCCGGCTGGACGAGCCGCAGGTGATGGAGATCGCGGAGGGCGCCGGGCTCGACATGGATCGGCTGCGCGCGGACATGGCCCTGCCGGCGGTGGACGCGCATATCGAGGCGTCGATGGCCCTGGCCGAGGAGATCGGGTTCACCGGCACGCCGAGCTTCGTCATCGGGGACGCGCCGGTGCCGGGGCTGGTGCCGGTCGAGGAGATGCAGCGCCTGGTCGAGGCGGCGCGCGAGGGCTGAGGCCCCCCGCGGGGCCGTCTGGACGTCTGGCCGGGGGTCGGGCCTAAGGGGTGCTCCCACCGCCGGAGGACATCATGGGCCGCGTCTGCATCCTGGGCATCTTCGTCGCCGACACGGCCTACCGCGCCGCGCGCCTGCCGCGCGTGGGCGAGACCATCCTGGGCAGCGGCTTCGCGCTCAACGCGGGCGGCAAGGGGTCGAACCAGGCCGTGGCGGCGGGGCGGGCGGGGGCGGAGGTCGCGTTCCTGTCGCGGCTGGGCGACGACGCGTTCGCGGACATGGCCGCGGCGGTCTGGGCGGAGGCGGGGGTGCGGTATGCCGGCCAGCGTTTGGCGGGCGAGGCGACGGGCGCGGCCTTCATCTTCGTGGACGAGGCGAGCGGGGACAACGCGATCATCGTCTCGGCGGGCGCGGCGGGGGGGATCACGCCCGCCGACGTGGAGGGCTGGCGCGCGCAGATCGAGGGGGCGGACGTCTTCCTCACGCAGCTCGAGCAGCCGGTGGACGCCGCGATGGCGGCGCTGCGGATCGCGCGGGGGGCGGGGGTGCGCACGATCCTGAACCCCGCGCCGGCGGCGGCGCTGCCGGAGGGGATGCTGGCGCTGTGCGACATCGTCACCCCCAACGAGAGCGAGGCCGAGGGCCTGACCGGGATCGCGGTCACGGGGCGGGCGAGCGCCGAGGCGGCGGGGCGCGAGATCCTGGCGCAGGGCGCGGGCGCGGCCCTGGTGACGCTGGGCGAGGCGGGGGCGCTCTGGGTCTCGGCGGAGGAGACGATCGAGGTGGCGCCGATGCGCGCGGGTCCGGTGGTCGAGACGACGGGCGCGGGGGACGCGTTCAACGGCGGGCTGGCGGCCGCGCTGGCGGGCGGCCTGGGGCTGCGGGACGCGCTGCGCCGGGCGACGGCGGTGGCCGCGCTCTCGGTCACGCGGGCGGGGGCCGCGCCCTCGATGCCCGCGCGCGCCGAGGTGGACGCGCTGCTGGCCCGCGGATGAGGCGGCTGGTCGTCACGGGCGCGACCGGGCGCGTCGGCTCCCTGATGCGGGCGGCCTGGGACCTCTCGGACGGGAGCGGGCCGGCGCCGCTCTGGCTGTCGCGCGGGGCGCCGGGGGCGGCGGGGCTGGCGCATGGCGGCGAGGCGATGCGCTGGACCGGGCGGGACCTTCCGCCCGCCGCGCGGGGGGCGGCGGTCCTGGCGCTGGCCGGGGTGACGGGGCCGGGCGGCGGGAACGTGGAGGCCGCGCTGGTCGCCCATGCCGCGGCGCGCGAGGCGGGGGCCGCGCGCCTGCTCGCGGCCTCGACCCTCGGGGTCTACGGCGCCGGGGAAGGCCGGGGCGAGGACGACCCGCCGGCGCCCGTGGGCGGCTACGGCGCCGACAAGCTGGCGATGGAGCGCGCGCTGGCGGGGCTGGACGCGCCGCCGGTCACCGTCCTGCGGCTGGGCAACGTGGTCGGGGCCGACTCGCTGGCGGCGGCGCTCGCGGGCGGGGCCGCGACCCTCGACCGGATGGGCGGCGCGGGGCCGGTGCGCTCCTGGATCGGGGCGGCGGCCCTGCTGGCGGCGGCGCTGGCGCTGGCGGGGTGGGACGAGGCGCCCGCGATCCTGAACCTGGCGCAGGGGCCGCCCCTGGCGATGGGCGCGCTGCTGGCCGCCGCGGGATGCGCGGTCACCTGGCGGGACGGGCCGGCCGAGGCGCCGCCGGTCGCCGCGATGGACCTGTCGCGCCTGATGGCGACGCCGGCCGCGACCCCCCCGGCGGAGGCCGGGACGCTGATCGCCGGGTGGCGGGCGCAGCGCGCGCGCCTGACCGCGACGGGGGAGGGGTGATGCCGCCCTGGAAGCGGGCCGAGGACGCGGGCCTGATCGCGCTGTCGATCCTGGTGCTGGCGCTGCCGATGCTGGTGATCGTGCCGCTCGCGCTGTGGCGGGGCGGGCGGCCGCTCCTGCACGTGGCGGAGCGGATGGGGGAGGGGGGGCGTCCCTTCCGCCTCCACAAGATGCGCACGATGACGGTGGACGCGGCCGACGCGGGCGTGACCGGCGCCGACAAGGCCGCGCGGATCACGCCCTTCGGCGCCTGGCTGCGCCGAAACCGGGGCGACGAGATCCCGCAGCTCTGGGACGTGGCGCGGGGGCGGATGACCTTCGTCGGGCCGCGCCCGCCGCTGCGCGCCTACGTGGAGCGGTTCCCCGAGATCTACGCCGAGGTGCTGCGCGACCGGCCCGGCATCACCGGGCTCGCGACCGTGGTCACCGCGGCGCACGAGGGACGGCTCCTGGCGCGGGGCCGCACGCCCGAGGAGACCGACGCGATCTACGCCCGCGTGTGCGTGCCGCGGAAGGCCCGGCTGGACGCGATCTATCGCGAGAGGAAGAGCCTCGCGCTCGATCTGTGGATCATCGGGCGGACCCTGCGCCGGAGCAGCCGGCACGGGCGGCCGGCAAGGCGCGGCGCGGGTCGGGGCGCGGGCCGGGGCGGGCCCTGAGGCGGGGCTTGCGCGGAACACCCGCGCGGCGGCGCGGCGCGGGGCCTCGCATCCTGCGGCGGCACGGCCTAGGGTCCACCGCGCGGCGGCCCCCCACGATCTTCGGCACGGGGCCGGCGAGGACGACGCGAGCGCGGGGCGGGGCATGGTGTCTGGGATCGGACTGTACCGGGCGGTGATGGCGATCACCGGCCATCAGAAGCGCGCGTTCTGGATCCTCGCCGACAGCGCGGCGGCGGGCGCTGCGTTCCTCCTGGTCTGCGCCGCCCTGCCGGTGGCGCCCCCGGCGCAGGCGGCCCTGACGCTTCTGGTCGCGGCGATGGGCGGCCTGCTCAGCGAGACGGGCGGGCTGTCGGTCACGCGGATCCACGGCTACGGCCGCGCGATGCGGCGGCGGCAGGCCCTGATCGGCGCGGCGATGGCGGTGCTGATGGCGCTGGCGATGATGGCGGTCGGCGTGCCGTGGCCGAGCGCGGCGCTGGCCGGGACGGCGGCCGCCGCGCTGGGCGCGGGCGCGGGCGTGGCGGGCCGACTGGCGACGGCGCGGGCGTTGAGCCGTCTCTACAAGCTGGGCGACAAGCGGCGGCGCACCCTCATCTGGGGCGCGGGCGGGGCGGGGCGCGAGCTCTGCGCCGCCCTGCGCGACCAACGCATCTTCGACGTGGTGGGCTTCGTCGACGACGACCCGGTCCTGCACGGCACCACGGTCGACAACCTCGTGGTGCGGGCGCCGAGCCGCCTGGGCGCCATCGTGCGGCAGAAGGGCGTGACCGAGGCCCACCTGGCGATGCCCGGGCTGGGCGCGGTGCGCCGGGCGCAGATCGTGAGCCGCCTGCGCGACCTGGGGGTCGAGGCCCTGGAGCTGGCGCCGCTCGCGCACCTCCTGCGCCGCGAGGACCTGACGAGCCACCTCGCGACCGTCTCGGTCACCGAGCTGCTGGGCCGGCAGAGCCTGGAGGCGGACCTGCCGGGCGCGTCGGACGCCTATGCCGGGCGGGTGGTGATGATCACCGGCGCGGGCGGCTCGATCGGCTCGGAGCTGTGCCGGCAGGTCCTGACCTGCGGGCCGTCCTGCGTGGTCCTGCTGGAGGTGTCGGAATACGCGCTCTACCGGATCGACCGGGAGCTGCGCACCCTGGCCGAGGCGATCGAGCGCGAGGGCGGGTACCACCCGCGGATCGTGCCGGTGCTGGGCTCGGTCTGCGATCCGCGCAAGATGCGCGACGTGATCGCCCGGGAGGGCGTGCGCGTGGTCCTGCACGCGGCGGCCTACAAGCACGTGCCCCTGGTGGAATCGAACCCGATCGCGGGGCTGTCGAACAACGTGGTGGGCACGCGCGTGGTGGCCGAGGCGGCGGCGGCGGCGGGGGTGGAGCGCTTCGTGCTGGTGTCCTCGGACAAGGCGGTGCGCCCCACCGGCGTGATGGGCGCGACCAAGCGCCTGGCCGAGATGGTGGTGCAGGACCTGGCGGCGCGGGCCGGCCGCGGCGCGTTCCCCGGCGTGCCCGTGTTCTCCATGGTGCGCTTCGGCAACGTGCTGGGCTCCTCGGGCTCGGTGGTGCCGCTCTTCCGCGAGCAGATCGCGGCCGGCGGGCCGGTGACGATCACCCACCGGGAGATGAAGCGCTACTTCATGTCGATCCCCGAGGCGGCCAAGCTGGTGCTGGTCTCGGGCGCGCTGGCCTCCGGGGGCGAGGTCTACGTGCTGGAGATGGGCGCGCCGCAGCGGATCGAGGACCTGGCCCGCGGGATGATCCGGCGCGCCGGGCTCGCGGTGCGCGACAAGGCCAATCCCGAGGGCGACATCGAGATCGACTGGACCGGGATGCGGCCGGGCGAGAAGATGGAGGAGGAGCTCTTCTACGACCTGGACGAGATGGTCCCGACGCCGCATCAGAAGGTCATGCTCGCCGCCGAGAGCCATCCCTCGCAGATCGCGCTGGCCCGCGGGATGGCCGCGCTCGACCGCGCCATCGCCGAGGGCGACGCGGCCGCGGCCTGCCGGATCGCGGGGGGGCTGCTGGGCGTGCCGATCGCGGTTGGCGCGGCGCCCGCGCTCGCGCTCGTGCCCAGAGGCCCGGACGCGGCGGAGGCGGCCGACGGGCCGGCCGCGCGGGGGGCGACGACGTGAACGCCCGCCGTCCCGCCGCCCGGGCCGCCGCGCTGGCCCTCGCGGCGGCGGTCCTCGCGGCGCCGGCGGGCGCGCAGGCGCCGCGCCCGCCCGTCGGCGGCGCCACCGCCGAGGACGGGGCCGGGCGACCGGCGATCAACCTCTACGGCGTGCCCGGCGGGATCGACACGCCCTCGGCCTTCCACCGGCCGGAGGGGGATTTCTCGGTCGCGGCGAGCTCGGTCGGGGGCTTCTTCCGCTCGACCATCACGTTCCAGGCCCTGCCCTGGCTCTCGGGCAGCTTCCGCTATGTCGGGATCGGCGACCTGAACCTCTTCGGCTTCGACGATTACTACGACCGCAGCTTCGACCTGCGCTTCCGCCTGCTGGAGGAGGGGCGCTACCTGCCCGCGGTCACGCTCGGGCTGCAGGACTTCGTGGGCACCGGGGTGCTGGCGGGGGAGTACGTCGTCGCGTCCAAGCAGCTCGGGCCGCGCTTCGCGGTCAGCGCCGGGCTCGGCTGGGGCCGGCTGGGCAGCTTCGGCGGCCTCGGCGCGCCCTTCGGGGACCGCTCCGGGATCGACGTGGGAGAGGGCGGCGAGCCCAACGTGGACCAGTGGTTCCGCGGGCAGGCCGCGCCCTTCGCCTCGATCGACTGGCGCGCGACGGACCGGCTCCGGGTGAAGCTCGAGTACTCCTCGGACGACTACCGCCTGGAGCAGAGGCAGGGCATCGTCGACCGCGACAGCCCGATCAACGCGGCCCTGGAGTATCAGCTCACGCCCGAGATCTCGGTCGGGGCCTACACCCTGCACGGCAGCGAGGTCGGCGCGGGGTTCTCGCTGGTGCTCAACCCCCGGCGCACGACGGGCGCGGGCATCGCGGACGACGCGCCGCCGGTCGTCCTGCCGCGGCCGGACCGGCGGGCCGATCCGGACGCCTATGGCGAGGGCTGGGTCCTGCTGGATGCCGCGCTGCCGACGCTCTCGGAGCGGGTGCGCGAGTCGCTGGCGGCGCAGGGCCTGGTGCTGGAGGGCTTCACGCTGCCCTCGGCGCGCGAGGTCGTGGTGCGGGTGCGCGACCCGGGCGTCGGGGTGAGCGCGCAGACGGTGGGGCGCACGGCGCGCATCCTGTCGCGCGATCTGCCGGCCTCGGTCGAGGTGCTGCGGATCGTGCCCGTGGTCGACGGGATCGCGGTCAGCCAGGTGGCGATCCGCCGCTCGGACCTGGAGCGCGCCGAGCTCGCCCCCGGAGGGACCGAGGCGCTGCTGGACGCCGCGGTCTTCGCCGACGCGGCGGCGCTGGCCCGCCCGGCGCCCGGCGACATCGTGGCGGCGGAGATCTACCCGCGCTTCGACTGGTCGATCGGGCCCTATGCGCGGCCCTCCTTCTTCGACCCCGACGCGCCGGTGCGCTACGAGATCGGCGTGTCGGCGAGGGCGCAATGGCAGCCGGCGCCGGGCGTCGTGCTGTCGGGCCGGGTGACCACGGACCTGCTCGGCAACATCGAGGACGCGGACCCCGCCAGCTCCGAGCTCGAGCCGGTGCGCACCGACGCCGCGCGCTACGCCGCGGAGTCCGACGTCGCGATCGAGACGCTGACGGCGGCGTATTTCGCGCGGCCGGGACGCGACCTCTACGCCCGGGCCACGGCCGGCTACCTGGAGCGGATGTTCGGCGGCGTCTCGGGCGAGCTCCTGTGGAAGCCCGTCGCGAGCCGCTACGCGCTGGGCGTGGAGGTGAACTACGCCCGCCAGCGCGACTTCGACCAGCGCTTCGGGTTCCGGGACTACGACGTCGTGACGGGCCACGTGTCGGGCTATGCCGAGCTCGGCCGGGGCTTCCACGGGCAGGTCGACGTGGGACGGTACCTCGCGGGCGATTCGGGGGCGACGTTCACGCTCGCGCGGGAGTTCGCGAACGGCTGGCGCATCGGGGCGTTCGCGACGCTCACGAGCGCGTCGGCCGAGGAGTTCGGCGAGGGCAGCTTCGACAAGGGCATCGAGATCA
Organism: uncultured Alphaproteobacteria bacterium; assembly: GCA_963832275.1. Lineage (GTDB taxonomy): Bacteria > Pseudomonadota > Alphaproteobacteria > Rhodobacterales > Rhodobacteraceae > Hasllibacter. Next base: position 660,907 of record CAWHTQ010000019.1, on the reverse strand, counting down.
CCATCCCCATCCGGGCGCTCCTGGGCACGCGGACGGGGCGCGACTTCGGCCTGACGCTGCGGCCGGTGACGCGGGACGGCGGCGCGCGCCTGCGGGTGGAGGACCGGCTGTACGAGCGCGTGCGCGGCTTCCACGAGGGCGACCTGACGCGAAGCTGGGGGAGGGTGCTGCGATGATCCCGCGCCGGATGCGCGCGCCCGCCCTCGCGTTGATCGGCGCGCTCGCGCTCGCGGCGTGCTCGGGGGGCACCGGGGGGGGCGACCGCGACGGCGTGCTGGCCGGCGCCGCCTCGCTCGCGCAGGGGCTCCGGCGCCAGGCGCCACCGGAGCGCGGGCCCTACACGCGCGCCGAGCTCGCGGGGGCCGGGCTCTCGGGGCCGGTCCTGCTGGCGCGGGTGGAGCGGACGGGCGCGCGCGCCGCCCTGGTGCCGGAGGCGGCGAATGGCGGGGCGGTCACCTGGCGCGCCGGCGACGCCGTGACCCTGAGCACGCGCGGCGGCCTCCTGGTCGCGACGCGCGGGCTGCGCTTCGACCTGATGTCGTCGGACGAGGCGCTGTTCCGCGAGACCCTGGCCGCGGGCGGCGGGCGCTACGTGCGCGTGATCCGCGACCTGACGGCGGAGGGCGTGCTGCGGCGGATCGACCTGGCCTGCACCCTGACGCGGGACGGGGCGGGCACGGCGCAGGTGGCCGGGCGGAGCTATGCGGTGACGCGCTGGAGCGAGGCGTGCTCGGGTCCGGTCGGGCCGGCCTATCCGGAGGCGCCGGGCGGGCGGATCGAGAACGACTACGAGATCGATTCGGGCGGCACGATCCGCAGGAGCCGGCAATGGGCGGCGCCCCATCTCGGGTATCTGACCCTCGAGATCGGCGAGATCTGACGCGTGCGCGCCCCCGACCGATGCAGCGCTGCAACAGATCGGGCGTGCTATGGCGCGCGGGGGCGCATCGGCGCCGCCAGGGACCCGAACCTCGCGAATTGCGTTTGTCCGGGCCGGGTGCCCGTGCTAGCGACGGGACCAGTGCTTCATCCAACCTAACTGAGGGTACGTCCATGACCGCCACCAAGACCATCGCAGCGGCCGCCGCGCTGCTCGTCGCCACCGCCTCCGCGGGCCTGGCGCAGTCCGCTTCGGACGCCGCCCTCCTGGAGTCGCGCGTCTCCACGCAGGTTCCCGGCCTCGGCGACCTGGGCCCCGGCGCGGCCGTCGCCGCCGCCGTCGTCGGCGTGACGATCATCGCGATCGTCGTCGATGACGAGGACGACGCGACCGACTCGACCCCCGACACCTGATCGGTCGGCCCACGGGCCATTGACGATATCGCGAAGGGCCGTCCGATCGGGCGGCCCTTTCGCTTGCGAGGTCCGGGGGCGGGACCGACGGCCCCGCCGACGCGCGACGATTCGGGGTGCGTTCCGCCGCGCGGCTGCTAGAGTGCGGCGCACTTGCACGAGGCGGGCCCGTCCGGTCCCGCCGCTCCGCGGCCGCGCGGAGGATCCGGGGAGCCCAGTTCGACATGACGACCGCCCGGGCGCGCGCCGCGATACGACCCATGCTCCTCCTCGCCTCCCTCTGCGCCATCCTGGCCGCCTGCGCGGACCTGCCGCGCGGCGCCCCATTGCAGCGCGAGGTGATCGGCGCGGCCGACAGCGAGACCCGCGACTTCGCCGTCTATCCGGTGACGGACCGGTTCCTGCACTATCTCGCGGCCTGGCCGGCGCCAGAGGCCGACCGCCGCGACCGCGACGGCCAGGGCTGGATCGCGCGCACGGACGGCACGCCGTCAAGCATGATCGCCGCCGGCGACGCCGTGAGCCTGACGGTCTGGACCTCCGACGAGAACGCGCTCCTGGCCGCGCCCGGCCAGCGGGCGGTCGACATCGACGGTGCGACCGTCTCGCCAGCCGGGACGATCTTCGTGCCCTATATCGGCCGGGTCTCGGTCGGCGGGCGGAGCGTCGAGGCGGCCCGCTCCAGCATCCAGACGCAGTTCGAGGAGATCCTCCCCTCCGCGCAGGTCCAGCTCCTGCGCGAGGCGGGGCGCATGTCCTCGGTCGACGTGGTGGACGGCGCGACGCGTCCCGGCCGCTACCCCCTGCAGGACGGCACGACCACCGCGCTCGCGGTCCTCTCCGAGGCGGGCGGCGCGGAGCGGTCCATCGACAACCCGCGCCTGCGGCTGCTGCGCGGCTCGCAGACCTACACGATCTCCCTGGCGCGCCTCTACGCCACCCCCTCGCTCGACACGGTCCTGCGCGGCGGCGACAAGCTCGTGGTCGAGGACGATCCGCGCACCTTCGTCGCCATCGGCGCGACCGGCTCGGAGCGGATCATCCGCTTCCCGGAGGAGGAGGTCACCGCGCTCGAGGCGATCGCGCTGGCCGGCGGGGTGGACGACCAGCGCGCCGACCTCAACGGCATCCTGGTCCTGCGCGACTATCCGGCGGGCGCGGTGACGCCCGAGCCGACGCGCGGGCCGGACCGCCGCCGCGTGGTCTTCGCGATCGACCTCACATCCGCCGACGGGACGTTCAGCGCGAACCGGTTCCTGATCCAGTCGGGGGACGTCGTCCTGGCGACCGAGAGCCGGGTGACCGAGATCAGCACGATCACCGCGATCATCGGCAACACGCTGGGCCTCGCGACGCGGGTGCGCACCTTCCGCTAGGCGCGCCGCCGGTCACCCCGTGGTGCGACGCCGTTGGATCCCGCCGGCGGAGCCGCTATGGGCGCCCGCGGGCGGACGCGGGGGAGCGGGACATGGCCGAAGTGATGATCGTGGGCGCCGGCCTGTCGGGCGCCGTGATCGGCCGGGCGCTGGCCGAGGTCGGGCACGCCGTCACCATCCGCGAGGCGCGCGGCCACGTCGCCGGCAACTGCCACACCGAGCGGGACGGGGCGACCGGCGTGCTCGTGCACGTGTTCGGGCCGCACATCTTCCACACCGACGACGACGAGGTCTGGGACTACGTGAACGCCCACGCGCGGTTCAGGCCCTACAAGAACCAGGTGAAGACCACGTCGAAGGGCGCGGTCTACACGCTGCCGATCAACCTGCACACGATCAACCAGTTCTTCGGGACCGCCATGCGGCCCGAGGAGGCCCGGGCCTATGTCGAGGGGCTCGCGGACACCACGATCGAGGATCCGCAGACCTTCGAGGAGCAGGGGCTGCGCTTCGTCGGGCGCGAGCTCTACGAGACGTTCCTGGCCGGCTACACGCGCAAGCAATGGGGGACCGAGCCCGCCAACCTGCCGGCGAGCATCCTCAAGCGCCTGCCGCTGCGCTTCAACTACGACGACAACTACTTCGCCCACCGCCATCAGGGCATGCCGGAGGACGGCTACACCCCGATGGTGGAGAGCATCCTCGACCATCCGGGCATAACCGTGGAGCTGGAGACGCGGTTCGATCCGGCCGAGGCGGGGGATTGGGACCACGTGTTCTGGTCCGGTCCGCTCGACGCGTGGTTCGGTCACGACGCGGGGCGCCTGGGCTACCGCACGCTCGACTTCGAGCGCTTCGAGGCGGAGGGCGACTGGCAGGGCTGCGCGGTGATGAACCATCCCGACGCGGACGTGCCCTTCACCCGCATCACCGAGCACAAGCACTTCGCGCCCTGGGAGAGCCATGAACGCAGCGTCCTCTACCGCGAGTTCAGCCGCGAATGCGGGCCGGAGGACACGCCCTACTACCCGATCCGGCTGGTGGAGGAGAAGGCGCTGCTGGCCGAGTACGCCGCGCGGGCGCAGGCGCTGCAGGGGGTCACCTTCGTCGGGCGGCTGGGGACCTACCGCTATCTCGACATGGACGTGACCATCCGGCAGGCGATGGACACCGCCGCCGCCTTCCTCGGGCGCGGCGCGGGCGCGCCGATGCCGGCCTTCGTCTTCCCGCCCCTGCCGTGACGGGCGCGCCGCCGGGGCCGGGCCACCTGGCCGCCCTCGTCGTGACGCAGGACCGGCTTCCCAAGCTGCGCCGCGCGGTCGAGCGGCTGCGGGCGGCGCGCCCGGATTCGATCCTGGTCGTGGCCAACGCCTCGCCGCCGGACACGCTCGGCTGGCTCGCGGCGCAGGCGGACGTCGCGCTGCTGGCCCTGCCGCGCAACACGGGCGGCGCGGGCGGGTTCGAGGCCGGGATGCGGCACCTGTTCGAGGCCGGGACCGCCGACTGGATCGTGGTGATGGACGACGACGCCGGCCCGGAGCGGGACGCGTTCGACCGGTTCCGCGCCGCCGACCTGAGCGGCGTCGACGCGGTCGCGGGCGCCGTCATGCTGCCCTCGGGCGCGGTGTGCGACATGAATCGCCCCGCCTGGGACCCGTTCCGCCACCCCGGGCATGATGCGCGACACCTTTCGCCGCGGCCGCGAGGCCTTCCACATGGGCGGCGCCGACCTGGCGCCCGAGGCGCCGGCGCGGGCGGTCGACGTGGCGTCCTTCGTCGGGCTGTTCCTGTCCCGCGGCGCGCTGGCGCGGCACGGCTACCCGGACCCGCGCATGTTCCTCTACGGCGACGACACGCTCTACACCCTGCGCGCGACCAAGGCGGGGATGCGCCTGATCGCGATGCCGTCCGTCCGGTTCGAGCACGATTGCGAGGCCATCGCGGCGGGCGACGGCCGCCTGCGCCCGCTGTGGAAGGTCTACTACAACCATCGCAACCTGCTGGAGGTCTACGCCGACACCGCGGGGCCGTGGGCCGGGCCTTCGTGCCGGCCGCGATGGTGAAATGGCTGGTCAAGGCGCGGCGCTACCGCGGCGAGCGGGCCGCCTACCTGCGCGCTGACCGGCCGGGCGATCCGCGACTACCTGGCCGGCGGCTACGACCGCGCGCCCCATGCGGGGGCCGTCCGGCCGCGATTGACGCCCGCGGGCGGCGCGGGCAGCCTTTGCCCCGGCGGGCGGCGCCAGATCGCCCCGACGGGAGGGCATCGACCATGAAGACGATCAAGGGCCCCGCCCTGTTCCTGGCGCAGTTCGCCGGCGACTGCCGCGCCGTTCGACGACTGGGACGGGATCACCCGCTGGGCCGCCGGCTGCGGCTACGCCGGCGTGCAGGTGCCGTCCTGGGACGCGCGGCTGATCGACCTGTCGCGGGCCGCGGAGTCCAAGGACTATTGCGACGAATGGGCCGGGATCGCGCGTGCGAACGGGGTCGAGGTGACCGAGCTGTCGACCCATCTCCAGGGACAGCTCGTCGCGGTCCACCCGGCCTACGACCATGCCTTCGACGGGTTCGCGGACCCGTCCGTGCGGGGCGATCCGAAGGCGCGGCAGGCCTGGGCCGTGGAGCAGGTGCGCCTGGCGCTCACGGCGAGCCGGAACCTCGGGATCGGGGCGCACGCGACCTTCTCGGGTGCGCTGGCCTGGCCCTACGTCTACCCCTGGCCGCAGCGGCCGGCGGGGCTGGTCGAGGCGGCGTTCGACGAGCTGGCCGCGCGGTGGCGGCCGATCCTCGACCATGCCGAGGAGATGGGCGTGGACGTCTGCTACGAGATCCACCCCGGCGAGGACCTGCACGACGGGATCACCTACGAGATGTTCCTGGCGCGGACGGACGACCACCCGCGGGCCTGCATGCTCTACGATCCATCGCATTACGTGCTGCAATGCCTGGATTATCTGGAGAACATCGACATCTACCGCGACCGCATCCGCATGTTCCACGTGAAGGACGCCGAGTTCCGCCCGACGGGGCGGCAGGGCGTCTACGGCGGCTATCAGCCCTGGGTGGACCGGGCGGGGCGGTTCCGGTCGCTGGGCGACGGGCAGGTCGATTTCGGGGCGGTGTTCTCCAAGATGGCCACGATCGGCTTCGACGGCTGGGCCGTGGTCGAATGGGAATGCGCGATCAAGCACCCCGAGGACGGGGCGCGCGAGGGGGCGCGGTTCGTGAAGGACCACATCATCCGGGTGACGGAGACGGCGTTCGACGATTTCGCCGGCGGGGGCGCGGACGACGCGGCCAACCGCGCGATGCTGGGGCTCTGAGCGTGGAGCGGTCGGGCACGCGGCGCATCCGCCTGGGCATGGTCGGCGGTGGGCAGGGGGCGTTCATCGGGGGGGTGCACCGCATCGCGGCCCGGATCGACGACCGGTTCGAGCTGGTCGCGGGGGCGCTGTCCTCCGACCCGGAGCGCGCGCGGGCTTCGGCCGAGGCGCTGGGGCTGGCACGCAGCTATGACGGGTTCGAGGCGATGGCGGCGGCCGAGGCCGCCCGCCCGGACGGGATCGAGGCCGTGTCCATCACCGCGCCCAACGCGGTGCACGCCCCGGCGGCCACCGCGTTCCTCAAGGCCGGCATCCACGTCATCTGCGACAAGCCCCTCACCTCCACGCTGGAGGACGCCAAGGCCCTGGCGGCGCTGGAGCGCGGGGACGGGCCGCTCTTCGTGCTGACCCACAACTACACCGGCTATCCGATGGTCCGTCAGGCGCGCGAGATGGTCGCCGCCGGCGAGGTCGGCGAGGTGCGCGTGGTGCAGGTGGAGTACCCGCAGGACTGGCTGGCCGAGGCGGTCGAGGAGACCGGCCAGAAGCAGGCCGGCTGGCGCACCGATCCCGCGATCGCCGGGGCGGGCGGCTCGACTGGCGACATCGGCACGCACGCCTACAACCTCGCGCGCTTCGTCACCGGGCTGGAGCTGGACGCCCTGGCGGCGGAGCTCAGCACCTTCGTCCCGGGCCGGCGGCTGGACGACAACGCGCATGTGATGCTTCGCTTCCGCGGGGGCGCGCGGGGCGCCCTCTGGTGCAGCCAGGTCGCGCCGGGATCCGAGAACGCGCTGCGCCTGCGGGTCTACGGGACCCGCGGCGGGCTGGAATGGGCGCAGGAGGTGCCGAACGTCCTGCACCATGCGCCCCTGGGCGAGCCGGTGCGGCGGATCACGCGCGGCGGCCCGGGCACGGGGGAGGCGGCGGCACGGGTCACGCGCATCCCGGCCGGGCACCCGGAAGGCTACCTGGAGGGGTTCGCGAACATCTACGCCGAGGCCGCCGAGGCGATCCTGGCGCGGCGCGAGGGCCGGCCCGTCCCGGAGGGCGTGGTGTTCCCCACCCTGCGCGACGGACTGGAGGGGGTCGCCTTCGTGGACGCCTGCGTGCGGTCCTCGCGGGCCGACGCGGCGTGGACGACGCTCGACCTCTAAGGCCCTTTACCGGGCGTCGCGCCGCCCCTAGCCTCCGCTCCGGGGCGCGGGGGCCGATCAAGAGCCGAACTCCATCCGCGCGACATGGGAGGACATGACATGAAGCGATCCGCATTGCTCGCCGCCACCGCCTTCACCGCGCTCGGCACCGCCGCGCAGGCCGAGGACCTGACACTCTGCTGGGCCGCCTGGGACCCGGCCAACGCGCTCGTCGAGCTCTCCAAGGAGTTCGAGGCGCAGTCCGGGCACACCATGAGCTTCGAGTTCGTGCCCTGGCCCAACTTCGCCGACCGGATGCTCAACGAGCTCAACTCCGGCGGGCAGCTCTGCGACCTCCTGATCGGGGACAGCCAGTGGATCGGCGGCGGCGCCGAGGCGGGCCACTACGTCCGGCTGAACGACTTCTTCGACGAGGCGGGCATCTCCATGTCCGATTTCGCGGACGCGACCGTCTACGCCTACTCGACCTGGCCCAAGGGGTCGGAGAACTACTACGCCCTGCCGGCGATGGGCGACGCGAACGGGTGGTTCTACCGCCGCGACTGGTTCGAGATGCCGGAGATCCAGGCGGCGTTCGAGGAGGAGTACGGCCGGCCCCTGGCCGAGCCCGCGACGCAGAAGGAGCTCCTGGAGATCGCGCAGTTCTTCCAGGGGCGCGAGATCGACGGGCAGACCCGCTACGGCGCCGCGATCTTCACCGAGCGGGGGTCCGAGGGGATCACCATGGGCGTGACCGGCGCGCTCTACCCCTGGGGGTTCAAGTACGAGAACACGCCGGGCAGCTACGACATGGAGGGCGCGGTCAACTCGCCCGAGGCCGTGGAGGCGCTGGAGTTCTACAAGGAGCTCTACCAGACCGCGACGCCGCCGGGCTACACCGACAGCTACATGGAGCAGGGGCTCGACGCGTTCAAATCCGGCCAGGTCGCGATGGCGATGAACTGGTTCGCCTTCTTCCCCGGCCTCGCGGCCGATCCGGACCTGGAGGGCAAGGTCGACTTCTTCGTGAACCCGCCACAGAACCAGGCCGGCTCGACGCTGGGCGGACAGGGCATCTCGGTCGTGTCCTACTCCGACAAGCAGGACGCCGCGCTCGAGTACATCGCGTGGTTCGCCTCCCCGGAGGTCCAGCAGAAATGGTGGGAGCTGGGCGGCTACTCGGCGCGCAAGTCGGTGCTCGAGGCGGACGGTTTCGAGGACAGCGCGCCCTTCGCGGCCGACTTCCTCGTGGCGATGAACGACGTGCAGGACTTCTGGCAGGAGCCGGCCTATGCCGAATTGCTGCTCGCGATGCAAAAGCGCATGCACGACTACATCGTGGCCGACCAGGGCACGGCGCAGGAGGCGCTCGACCTGCTGATCGAGGACTGGACGGAGACGTTCGAGGACGAGGGAAAGCTGTGATCGCCTAGGCGATCGCGACCCCGGACCGGGTCCGGGGTCCCTCGCCATCACGCCCGGCCTCCGATTCGAGGCCGGGCTCGCCGCTCGCGGGGCCTCGGATCGGGGTCCCGGGCGGCGCAGCTTTCGAAAGGCCGGCGCACCCGCATGACCGACACGCCCATCGCCCGCGCCGCCCGCGCGACGCCGGCCTCCGTCGCGCGCCGGGTGCGGGGGTTGTCGGACCGCGCCATCGCCTGGCTCTTCGTCGGGCCGACGATCCTGCTGCTGCTGGCGGTCAACATCTTCCCGCTGATCTGGACACTTCGGCTGAGCTTCACCGACTTCCGCGCCAACCGGCCGAACCGGGAGGTCGAATGGGTCGGCCTGCGCAATTACGAGCGCATCCTGACCGATGGCGACATCTGGCTGACGATGCAGGCGACGGCGCATTTCCTGGTGTGGACGATCGTCCTGCAGGTCCTGATCGGCTTCACCCTGGCCTGGCTGATCAACCGCAAGTTCCGGGGCAACGACCTGTGGACGACGATCATCGTGCTGCCGATGATGCTCTCGCCCGCGGTGGTGGGGAACTTCTGGACGTTCCTGTACCAGCCGCAGATCGGGCTCTTCAACTACGTGGTGTCCTTCTTCACCGGGATCGACCCGTCGAGCTTCTCGATGATCGGGAGCGTGGACCTGGCGCCCTGGTCCATCATCATCGTGGACACGTGGATGTGGACGCCCTTCGTGATGCTGATCTGCCTGGCGGGGCTGCGCTCGATCCCCGACTACATCTACGAGGCGGCCGAGATCGACCGCGCGTCCAAGCTGCGGCAGTTCTTCACCCTGACGCTGCCGATGGTCCTGCCGTTCCTGATGCTCGCCGTGCTGTTCCGCGGGATCGAGAACTTCAAGATGTTCGACCTGGTGGTGCAGCTGACCGGCGGGGGGCCGGGCTCGGTGACGGAGCTGACCTCGATCAACCTCAAGCGCGAGGCGTTCGAGAAGTGGCGCACCGGCTACGCCTCGGCCTACGCCATCATCCTGTTCGTGACGGTGTTCGGCCTCGCCTCGATCTACGTGAAGGCCCTCAACAAGGTGAAGGAGCGATGACCGGCCGGCGGCCGGCGGCGGCCCCGGTCGCGCACATCCGGCCGCGCCGCATGTGCCTCCCGCCCCTCCCGGCCTTCGGCCTGCGAGGGCCGGGCCGGGCCTCGTCGCCGCGCGACATCGGCGGGGCCGCGAGGCGGGACGGCACGGGCGTCCGGCAGGCGGTTCGGCCGGGGGGGGCTGCATGAGCTATTCGGTCACGGAGCCCTCCGGGGGCCAGAAATGGATCGCGGGGATCCTGGTCGTCGGCTACGCCCTGATCACGATCCTGCCGCTGGTGTGGATCGTGACGACCGGGTTCAAGTCGCCCTCGGACGCCATCGCCTACCCGCCCAAGGTGCTGTTCGAGCCGACGGTGGAGGGTTACGTCAACCTCTTCACGACCCGCACGCGGGTGACGCCGGACCAGCTCGAGGCGCTGCCCCCGCCCGAGGGGATCGCGGAGACCATCGTGCGCAGCCGCGACATGGTGATCGCCGGGCCGTCCCGCTACGGCGAGCGGTTCATGAACTCGGTCATCATCGGCTTCGGCTCGACCTTCCTGTCGATCGTGCTGGGCACCATGGCGGCCTACGCGTTCAGCCGGTTCCGCGTGCCGTTGAAGGACGACCTGCTGTTCTTCATCCTCTCCACGCGGATGATGCCGCCCATCGCGGTGGCGATCCCGATCTTCCTGATGTTCCGCGAGCTGGGGCTGTCGGACACGCATCTGGGGATGATCCTGCTCTACACGGCGGTGAACATCTCGCTGGCGGTGTGGCTCCTGAAGGGGTTCATCGACGAGATCCCGCGCGAGTACGAGGAGGCGGCCCTGATCGACGGGTACACGCGGTTCCAGGCGTTCGTGAAGGTCGTGCTGCCGCAGGCGGCGACGGGCATCGCGTCGACCGCGATCTTCTGCCTGATCTTCTCGTGGAACGAGTACGCGTTCGCGGTGCTGCTCACCTCGGGCACGGCGCAGACGGCGCCGCCCTTCATCCCGACGATCATCGGCGTCGGCGGGCAGGACTGGCCGGCGGTGGCGGCCGGCGCGACGCTGTTCCTGCTGCCGGTGATGGTGTTCACGATCCTGCTGCGCAAGCACCTGCTGCGCGGCATCACCTTCGGCGCGGTGCGCAAGTGAGGGGGTTCGCCACCGGCCTCGCGCGTCTGCGCCGCGGCCCGTGGGAGGCGGTGATGAGCGCACTGATCGGGCTTGGCGTGGTGATGCTGATGCAGCCCTTCGCCCTGGTCCTCTACAGCTACAGCTTCGTCGTCCTCCTGGTGGGCACGGTGGGGTTCATCGTCGTCTCGCACTTTCCCGAGGGCGAGTAGATGGCGCGGATCGAGATCGAGGATATCCGCAAGGAGTTCGGCGACTTCACCGCGGTGCAGTCGAGCAGCTTCACGATCGAGGACGGCGAGTTCTTCATGCTGCTGGGCCCCTCGGGCTGCGGCAAGACGACGACGCTGCGGATGATCGCGGGGCTGGAGCTGCCGACCGCCGGGGCGATCCGGATCGACGGGGAGGACGTGGCCCAGCGCCCGGCGTCGCAGCGCGACATCGCCTTCGTGTTCCAGATGTTCGCGCTCTACCCGCACATGACCGTGCGCGGGAACCTGTCCTACCCCCTCAAGTCGCAGGGGATGGCGCGGGCCCAGGTGCGCGCCAAGGTGGCGGAGGTCGCGGGCATCCTGGGGATCGAGGACATCCTCGAGCGGCCCGTGGGCGGGCTCTCCGGCGGGGACCGGCAGCGCGTCGCGCTGGGCCGGGCGATCGTGCGCGAGCCGAAGGCGTTCATGATGGACGAGCCGCTGGGCGCCCTCGATGCCGAGTTCCGCGAGCGCATGGCCGAGGAGCTGCGCGCCCTGCACGACCGCATGGGCGCCACCACAGTCTACGTGACGCACGACCAGCTTGAGGCGATGCAGATGGGCGACAAGATCGTGGTGATGAACCACGGCGTCGTGGAGCAGTTCGGCACGCCGCAGGATATCTACGACTGGCCGGCCACGCTCTTCGTCGCGGACTTCATCGGCGACCCGCCCATGAACGCGCTCACGCTGCGCGGCGCGGTGGAGGCGGGGGCGACGGCCGCGCATCTCGGGGATGCGCGCATCGCCATCCCGGCGCAACGCGAGGGGCGGTCGGGGGACCTGGTCCTGGGCGTGCGGCCCGAGCACGTGGCGCTGGACGACGCCGCTCCGCTGCGCGCGGAGGTCACGGCGACCGAGTACCTCGGCACGACGCAGATCGTGACGCTCGACACCGCGTATGGCACGGTGAAGGCGCGGGCGCCGGCCGCGGACGCGATCCGCACGGGCACGCGCACGGGCCTCGCGCTGGACCCGCGCACGATCACGCTCTTCGACCGGGCGGACGGGCGGGCGCTGCGCTCGGCCGCCAACGAGGGGGTGCTGGGCTGATGGCGGAGGTCGCGCTCGAGGGGCTGACGAAGCGCTACGGGCGCGACGTCGGGATCGAAGGGCTGGACCTGACCGTGCCGGACGGGGCCTTCGTCGTGCTGCTGGGGCCGACGGGGGCGGGCAAGACGACCACGCTGCGCCTGATCGCTGGGCTCGACGCGCCCGATGCGGGCACCATCCGCATCGGCGGGCGCGACGTCGCCGGCGAGAGCCCGGCGCAGCGGGACGTCACGATGGTGTTCCAGCAGTACAGCCTCTACCCGCATCTGACGGTCGCGGAGAACCTGGCCTTCCCGCTGCGCTCCCCGGTGATCGGGGCGGACGAGGACACGATCCGCCGCCGCGTGGGCGAGGTGGCCGAGGTGCTGCGCATTCCCCACAAGCTCGGCAACAAGGCGACCGAGCTGTCCGGCGGGGAGATGCAGCGCGTCTCGATCGGGCGGGCGCTGGTGCGCGCGCCGGCGGTGCACCTGATGGACGAGCCGCTCTCGTCGCTCGACGCCAAGCTGCGCTCGGACCTGCGGGTCGAGCTCAAGCGCATCCAGCAGGGACTGGGGGCGACGCTCCTCTACGTGACGCACGACCAGATCGAGGCGATGACGATGGCCACGCATGTCGGCGTGCTGGATCACGGCCGGCTGGCGCAGTTCGGCACCCCGCGCGAGATCTACGCCGATCCGGCCAGCCTCTACGTCGCCGGGCGTCTCGGCCTGCCGCGGATCAACGCGCTGCCGGCGGCGACCTTCCCCGGCGCGCCGGCGGGCGCCGCGACCATCGCGCTGCGCCCCGAGATGATCCGTCACGACCACGGCCCCGAGGGGCGCGTCACCCGCGTCGAGCGGCTGGGCGACCAGACGCGCGTCCACCTGACCCTGGGCGGGCACGAGCTCGTCACCCTCGCCGACCCGCATACCGACCTCGCCCCCGGCGCCGTCCTGCCCGTGCGCCCCGAGGGCGCGCTCTGGTTCGACGCGGGCGGCCGCCGCATGAGAGGGACCGCATGACCGCGCAAGCGCAGCTGACCAACGCCCGGGACGCCATCGTCACCGACGCCCTCACCGGGCTCGCGCGCCTGACGCCTGGGCTGACCCTGCTGGACGGGTTCCCGCATGTCCGCGTGGCGATCCGCACCGATTTCGACGGCGCGCGCGTGGCCCTCGTCTCGGGCGGGGGGGCGGGGCACGAGCCGGCGCATGCGGGGTTCGTCGGGCCGGGGATGCTGACGGCCGCGGTCTGCGGCGACATCTTCGCCAGTCCTTCGGTCGAGGCGGTGCTGGCCGGCATCCTCGCCGTGACCGGGGAGGGGGGCTGCCTGCTGATCGTGAAGAACTACACCGGCGACCGGCTCAACTTCGGGCTCGCGGCCGAGCGCGCCCGCGCCATGGGCCGCGCGGTGGAGATGGTGATCGTGGCCGACGACGTGGCCCTGCCGGACATCGCGCAGCCGCGCGGCGTGGCCGGCACCCTCTTCGTGCACAAGATCGCGGGCGCCATGGCCGAGGCGGGCGCGCCCCTGGCCGAGGTCGCGGCCGCCGCGCGCGAGGTCGCGGCCGCCGCGCGCACGATAGGGTTCTCGCTCACGAGCTGCCACGTGCCGGGCGTGTCGCTCGAAGACCGCATCCCCAATGGCGAGGCCGAGCTGGGCCTGGGCATCCACGGCGAGCCGGGGGCGATGCGCATCGACCACGAGGACGCCGCGAGCGCGCTCGACCTGATGGCCGAGGCGCTCCTGCCGGAGATCGGCGAGGGCGCGCATGTCGCGCTGGTGAACAACCTGGGCGGCGCGACGGGGCTTGAGATGGCGATCTGCGCGGGCGAGCTCCTGCGCGGCCAGATTTCCGGGCGCGTGGCTCACGTGGTGGGGCCGGCGCCGATGATGACCGCGCTCGACATGCGGGGGCTCTCGATCTCGCTCCTGCCGGTGCGGCCGGGATGGGTGGAGGCGCTGTCGGCCCCGGTGCCCATGCCCGCCTGGCCGGGCTGCGTGTCGGTGCGCGATCCCGCCCCTCGGGAGATGCCCGAGGGCCTCGCGCCGCTGCGGTTCACGGCCTCGTCCCATCCCGCGCGCGAGGCGATCCTCGCGGCGGGGTGCGAGGCGATGATCGCGGCGGCGCCCGATCTCGACGCGCTCGACGGGCGCACTGGCGACGGCGACACCGGGGCCACTCTGCTCGCGGCCGCGCGGGCGCTCCTGGCGGCGGCGCCGCGCCTGCCTATGGCGGACGAGGCCTCCCTCCTCTGGGCGATCGGACAGGAGCTGGGCCAGACGATGGGCGGCTCCTCGGGGGTGCTGCTGGCGATCTTCTTCTCCGCCGCAGGGGAAGCGGCGCAGGACGGCGCGCCGACGCATCGCGCGCTGGAGGCCGGGCTCGCGCGGGTGATGGAGGTCGGCGGCGCGACGCCGGGGGACCGGACCATGATCGACGCGCTCGCCCCGGCCCTGGCGGCGCTGCCGGGCGGGATGGCGGCCGCGGCGGCCGCGGCGCGCGAGGGCGCGGACGCCACCGCGCACATGACTCGGGCCAAGGCCGGGCGCTCGGCCTATGTCGGGGCGCATGCGCTCCAGGGGCATGTCGATCCGGGGGCGGAGGCGGTCGCCCGGCTCTTCGCCGCGCTGGCGTGATCGTCTACGCCGACACCGCCTTCTCCGGGCACGTCGTTCCCGAGGGGCATCCCGAGCGGCCGGCGCGCATGGACGCGGTGCGCGAGGCGCTCCTCGATCTCGTGATCGACCGGCGCGGCGCCCCCGAGGCGACGGACGCGCAGCTCCTGACCTGCCATTCGCAGGCGTATCTGGACCGGCTCGCCGCGGCCGCCCCGCCGGAGGGGCTCGCTCCGCTCGACGCGGACACCTGGCTCTCGCCCGGCTCCCTGGCGGCGGCGCGCCGGGCCGCGGGGGCGGCCTGCGCGGCGGTGGACGCGACCCTGGCGGGCGGGGCCGCCTTCGTCGCCGCGCGCCCGCCGGGGCATCATGCCGAGACGGCGACGCCGATGGGGTTCTGCCTCTACGGGACCGCCGCGATCGCCGCGCGGCACGCGATGGACGCGCACGGGCTCTCTCGCGTGGCGGTGGTCGATTTCGACGTGCATCACGGCAACGGCACGCAGGACCTGCTGGGCGCCGAGCCGCGCGCGATGCTCGCCAACTCGTTCCAGTCCCCGCTCTGGCCCGGCACCGGCGGGCCGCACGAGACGGGCGCGACCGGGCAGGTCGTCAGCCGCACCCTGCCCCCGGGCGCGGACGGCGCCGCGTTCCGCGCCCTGTGGGAGCGCGACCTGCTGCCGGCCGTGGACGGGTTCGCGCCGGAGCTGGTGATCGTCTCGGCCGGGTTCGACGCCCATGCGGACGACCCGCTGGCGCAGCTTGAGCTGCACGAGGACGACTTCGCCTGGATCACCGCGCGGCTCGTGGAACTGGCCCGCGCGCACGCGTCCGGCCGGCTGGTTTCCTGCCTCGAGGGGGGGTATGACCTGCCCTCGCTCGGCCGATCGGTGCGGGCGCATGTGGGCGCGCTGGAGGACGGGGCATGAGCGACAAGCCGGTCGATCCCGCGAAGCTCAGCTTCGAGGACGCGCTGCGCGAGCTGGAGGGCATCGTCGACACGCTCGACCGGGGCGAGGCGACGCTGGACCAGTCGATCGCCCTCTACGAGCGCGGCGCCAAGCTGCGCGCGCGCTGCGAGGCCGAACTCGCCCGCGCCGAGGAGAAGGTCGCGCAGATCGTGCAGGGCGAGGACGGCCGCCCGACCGGCACGGCGCCGCTGGGATCCTGACCGGCGTGGACGCCGGCCTGCGCGCCGCGATGGCGGCCGCTTCGGCCCGGATCGAGGCGGGCCTCGCCACGGCGCTGGACGCCCTGCCCCCCGGCCCGGTCGTGGACGCGATGCGCCATGCCTGCGAGGGCGGCAAGCGGATGCGGGGGTTCCTGGTGCTGGAGGGCGCGCGCCTGCACGGTGCTGCGGATGGCGCAGCGGCGGCGGCCGCGATCGAGGCGATGCACGCCTACTCCCTCGTGCACGACGACCTGCCGGCGATGGACGACGACGCCCTGCGCCGCGGCCGGCCGACCGTGCACGTCGCCTGGGACGAGGCGACCGCGATCCTCGCCGGGGACGCGCTGCAGACGCTGGCCTTCGCGTTGCTGGCGGATCCGCGCGCGCATCCCGATCCGGCCGTGCGGGTGGCGCTCGTCGGCACGCTGGCGGAGGCCGCCGGGGCCGCCGGCATGGTGCGGGGGCAGGCGCTCGACATCGCGGCCGAGCGCGGCCCGCCGCAGGGGATGGATGCGGTCCTCGAGCTCCAGGCGGCCAAGACCGGTGCCCTGATCGAATGGTCGGCCGCTGCGGGAGCGATCCTGGCCAGCGCCGACCCGGGGCCTCTGCGCGCCTATGGGCGGGCGCTCGGCGCCGCGTTCCAGATCGCGGACGACCTCATCGACGCGTCCGGCGATTCCGCGGCCGCGGGCAAGGCCGTGGGCAAGGACGCGGCCGCGGGAAAGGCGACGGTCATCACCCTCCTGGGCCTGGACGGCGCGCGGGCCGAGGCGATCCGCCTGGCGGGCGAGGCCGAGGCCGCCCTGGCGCCCTACGGGGACCGGGGGGAGACACTGCGCGCGCTGGCGCGCTATACCGTGTCCCGCGACCGATGAGGGAACCCGCCGACATGCCGCAAAGACCCATGACGCCGCTCCTGGACCGGGTGGGATCGCCTCGGGACCTCAAGTCCCTCACCGATCGCGAGCTCGAGACGCTGGCCGGCGAGGTCCGGGCCGAGACGATCTCGGCGGTGTCGGAGACAGGCGGACATCTGGGCGCCGGGCTCGGGGTGGTCGAGCTGACGGTCGCGCTGCATGCCGTGTTCGACGCGCCGCGCGACAAGATCATCTGGGACGTCGGGCACCAGTGCTACCCGCACAAGATCCTGACCGGCCGGCGCGACCGCATCCGCACCCTGCGCCAGAAGGACGGCCTGTCGGGCTTCACCAAGCGCAGCGAGTCGCCGTACGACCCGTTCGGCGCCGCCCATTCCAGCACCTCGATCAGCGCGGCGCTCGGCTTCGCGGTCGCCGCGAACCTGGGCGCGCCCGAGCCCGTGGGCGACGCCATCGCCGTGATCGGCGACGGCTCGATGTCCGCCGGAATGGCCTACGAGGCGATGAACAACGCAGGCCACCTCGGTCGGCGCCTGATCGTGATCCTCAACGACAACGAGATGTCGATCGCGCCGCCGACGGGGGCGATGTCGTCCTACCTCTCGCGGCTCTACGCCGGCGCGCCGTTCCAGGACCTGAAGGCCGCGGCGAAGGGGGCCGTGGGCCTGCTGCCGGGGCCGTTCCAGGAGGGGGCCAAGCGGGCCAAGGACCTGGTGAAGGGCCTCGCGTTCGGCGGCACGCTCTTCGAGGAGCTGGGGTTCAGCTATCTCGGGCCGATCGACGGGCACGACATCCATCAGCTCCTGCCGGTGCTGCGGACGGTCAAGGTGCGCGCCGACGGGCCGATCCTGATCCACGCGATCACCCGCAAGGGCAAGGGCTACGCCCCGGCCGAGGACGCGGCCGACAAGGGCCACGGGGTCGGCAAGTTCGATGTGCTGACCGGCAAGCAGGCCAAGGCCAAGCCCAACGCGCCGAGCTACACATCGGTCTTCGGAAAGGCATTGACGGCGGCGGCGGCAAAGGACGATCGCATCGTCGCCGTGACCGCCGCGATGCCGGACGGCACCGGCCTGGGGCTTATGGCCGAGCGCTACCCGTCGCGGACCTTCGACGTGGGCATCGCCGAGCAGCACGGCGTCACCTTCGCCGCGGGGCTGGCCGCCGCCGGGATGCGCCCCTTCTGCGCGATCTACTCGACCTTCCTGCAGCGCGGCTACGACCAGGTGGTGCACGACGTCGCGATCCAGCGCCTGCCGGTGCGCTTCGCCATCGACCGCGCGGGCCTGGTGGGGGCGGACGGGGCCACGCATGCGGGGGCTTTCGACATCGCCTACATGTCGAACCTGCCGGGAATGGTGGTGATGGCCGCCGCCGACGAGGCCGAGCTGATGCACATGGTCGCGACCGCGGCCGTGCATGACGAGGGGCCCATCGCCTTCCGCTATCCGCGCGGCGAGGGCCGGGGCGTCGAGCTTCCCGAGGCGGGCGTGCCGCTCGAGATCGGGCGCGGGCGCATCGTGCGCGCGGGCGCGGGCGTCGCGATCCTGTCCTTCGGCACCCGACTGGGCGAGGTCGAGGCCGCCTGCGAGGCCCTGCGGGCCCGCGGCGTGGACCCGACCATCGCCGATGCGCGCTTCGCCAAGCCGCTCGACCGGGAGCTGATCCTCCGGCTCGTCGCCGACCACGACGCGCTCATCACCATCGAGGAGGGCGCCATCGGCGGCTTCGGCTCCCATGTCGCGCAACTCCTGGCCGAGGAAGGCGTGTTCGACGGCGGGCTGGCGTTCCGCTCCATGGTCCTGCCCGACACGTTCATCGACCATGCCAGCCCGGCGGACATGTACGCCGCCGCCGGCCTGCAGGCCGCGGATATCGAGGCGAAGGTGCTGTCGGTCCTGGGCGTCGAGCGGCTGGGCACGCGGCGGCGCGAGGGGGCCTAGCCCTCCGCTTCCAGGATCGCGGCCAGGCCCTCGCGGTAGGTCGGGTGGAGGAGGTCGCCCACGAGGGCGTGCAGAGGATCGTTCCGCACGCGCTTGCTCTCGGCATAGAAGCTGCGGGCCATCGGCGACATGTCGGCCGCCTCGATCGGCGTCTCGGGCGGGACGGGCAGGCCGAGGAGCCCCGCCGCGTGGGCGATCACGTCCTGCGGCGGGGCGGGCTCGTCGTCGGTCAGGTTGATCGTGACGCCGGGCTCGGGCGCCTCCATGCTGGCCTGGAGGGCACGGGCGATGTCGTCCACGTGGATGCGGCCGAAGACCTGGCCGGGCTTGACGATCCGCCGCGCGGTGCCCGCCCGCAGCTTGGCGAAGGGGCCGCGCCCGGGGCCGTAGATGCCCGCGATGCGGAAGACGTGCAGCGGCAGGTCCGGCACGGCCCGCCATTCGGCCTCGGCGGCGACGCGGGCGCGGCCCCGCGCGGTGGCGGGGCGGAGCGCGGAGCGCTCGTCCACCCAACCGCCGGCGCGGTCGCCGTAGACGCCCACGGTGGAAAGGTAGCCGGCCCAGTCGAGGCCGTGCGCCGCCGCGGCCACCTCGTCCCGGACGGCCGCCAGGACCGGATCGCCGTCCGGGCCGGGGGCGGCGGAGGTCAGGAGGTGCGTCGCCTCTTCCAAGGGCAGCGGCGCGCCGGGCCAGACGATCGGCTCGACGCCCTCCGCGGCCAGCGCGCCCGCCTTGGCGGAGTCCCGCGTGGTGCCGAGGATCCGCCAGCCGCCCGCCCGGAGGAG
Organism: uncultured Alphaproteobacteria bacterium; assembly: GCA_963832275.1. Classification (GTDB taxonomy): domain Bacteria; phylum Pseudomonadota; class Alphaproteobacteria; order Rhodobacterales; family Rhodobacteraceae; genus Hasllibacter. The sequence continues at coordinate 641,477 of CAWHTQ010000019.1, read as the reverse complement.
CCGCCGCGAGAGCGCCCGCGCGCAATAGCCGTGCCCGATGGAGAGGAGGGTGCGCATGGCCGCAGGCTAGTCCGGCTCGCGCCGGTCCGCCATGCGCGGCCCGTCCCGCACGCGCGTCCTGCGCCCCTGTCCTGCGCCGCCGTCCTGGCCCCCATCCTGGGATTGTCACTTGATGCGCGGGGCCGCGCGCGGCACATACCGGCATGGCGAGCATCCCCACATGGCAGGAGAGCGCGGCGCGGCTGATCGCGGTCGCGGCGGGGCGCGAGGCGGCGGACACCGTGATCCGCGGCGGGCGCGTGGCGCTCGTGCAGACGCGCGAGGTGCTGGACTGGGAGGTCGCGATCGCGGCCGGGCGGATCGCTTACCTGGGTCCCGACGCGTCGCATTGCGTCGGGGACGCGACCGAGGTGATCGACGCGGGCGGCGCCTACGTGATCCCCGGCCTGATCGACGCGCACATGCACGTCGAATCGGGAATGCTGACCCCGGCGGAGTTCACGCGCGCCGTCCTGCCGCACGGCACCACGACCATGTTCGTCGATCCACACGAGATCGCCAACGTGCTCGGCCTGCGCGGCGTGCGGATGATGCACGACGAGGCGATCATGCAGCCCGCGAACATGCTGGTCCAGATGCCGTCCTGCGCGCCTTCCGCTCCGGGGCTCGAGACGACGGGCACGGAGATCGGCCCGGGCGACGTGGCCGAGGCGATGGGCTGGCCGGGGATCGTGGGGCTGGGGGAGATGATGAACTTCCCCGGCGTGGTGGATGCGGACCCCAAGATGCTGGCCGAGATGGCGGCGACGATGGCGGCCGGCAAGACGGTCGGCGGCCATTATGCCAGCCCCGACCTGACCGGCCTGCACGCCTACGCCGCCGGCGGGCCGGCCGACGACCACGAGGGCACGCGCGAGGAGGACGCGATCGCCCGCGTGCGGCAGGGCATGGCGATCATGATGCGGCTCGGCAGCGCCTGGTACGACGTGGCCGCGCAGATCACGGCGGTCACCGAGCGGGGGCTCGATCCGCGGCTCTTCATCCTGTGCACGGACGACAGCCATGCCGGCACGCTCACGCGCGACGGACACATGGACCGCGTCCTGCGCCACGCCATCGAATGCGGCTGCGATCCGCTCGTGGCGCTGCAGATGTGCACGATCAACGCCGCCGCGCATTTCGGCCTGGAGCGGGAGATCGGGTCGATCGCGCCGGGGCGGCGGGCGGATCTCGTCCTGACCGAGAGCCTGACGGAGATGCGCGCGTCGCGGGTGATCGCGGCCGGCGTGACCGTGGCGCGGGATGGCGCATGCCTCGCCGAGTGCCCGCATCTCGATTGGCCGAAGGACGTGCGCGCGACCGTGAAGCTGGGCCGGACGCTCGCCGCGGAGGATTTCGCCGTGCGCGCGCCGGAGGGCGCGGCCCGCGTCACGGCCCGCGTCATCGGCGTGGTCGAGAACCAGGCGCCGACCCGCGCCCTGACCGCCGAGCTTGCGGTGGCGGGCGGCCGGATCGAGGCGCAGGGCGACGTGGCGCATATCGCCCTCGTCGAGCGGCACCGGGGCACGGGCGGGGTGGTCAACGCGTTCGTCTCGGGCTTCGGCTACGGGCCGGGCATGGCCATGGCCTCGACCGTCGCGCATGACAGCCACCACATGATCGTCGTCGGCACCGATCGCGCGATGATGGCCGCAGCGGCGATGCGCCTGGGCGAGGCGGGCGGCGGCGTGACCCTCTGGCGCGACGGGAAGGAGCGGGCCTTCGTCCCCCTGCCGATCGCGGGCCTGATGTCGGATCGGCCCGCCGGCGAGGTCGCGGCGGCGGCGGACGCGCTGGGCGCGGCGATGCGGGACGCGGGCTGCACCCTCAACAACGCCTACATGCAGCACTCGCTCCTGGCGCTCGTCGTGATCCCGGAGCTTCGCATCAGCGACCTCGGCCTGATCGACGCGGTGCGCTTCGAGCGCGTGGGCCTCATCGTGGAGCCGACATGACCGACGCCGCCCCGTCCGGGCACCTCACCCCCGACGTGCCCGCGCCCGAGCTCTTCGAGGACGCGGCCGGCGCCGTGGCGCGCCTGCGCGCGCTCTACGACATCGCGGCGGGCTTCCTCATCGACCGATTCCAGGAGACGATCGCGGGGCAGGTGCCGCCCGCGCCCTGCCGCGCGTACTACCCCGAGGTGCGCATCACGACCTCCAGCTTCGCGCGCGTCGACAGCCGGCTGAGCTTCGGGCACGTGGCGGCGCCCGGCACCTATTCGGCCACGGTCACGCGGCCGGACCTGTTCGAGAACTACCTGACGCAGCAGATCGCCCTCCTGATCGAGAACCACGGCCAGGCCGTCACCATCGGCGCGTCCTCCACGCCGATGCCGGTGCATTTCGCGGTCTCGAACGCGGCGCTCACGGTGCCCCAGGAAGGGGCGCTGTCGGTGCCGCTGCGCGACGTGTTCGACGTGCCGGACCTGGCGACCACGAGCGATTCCATCGTCAACGGCGAGGACACCGTCTTCGCCGACGGCTCGCGGCCCCTCGCGCCCTTCACGGCGCAGCGCGTGGACTACTCGCTGGCGCGGCTCTCGCACTACACCGCGACTTCGCCGGAGCATTTCCAGAACCACGTCCTGTTCACGAACTACCAGTTCTACGTGGAGGAGTTCGAGGCCTACGCGCGCGCCGCGCTGGACGACCCTTCGAGCGGCTACACCGCCTTCACCGGGCCGGGGAACGTCAGCATCACGGCCGGCGATCAGGAGCGGCCCGAGCCGGCCAAGCTGCCGCAGATGCCGACCTATCACCTCGAGCGCGAGGGCCAGGGGGGCGTGACGCTGGTGAACATCGGCGTGGGCCCGTCCAACGCCAAGACCGCGACCGACCATATCGCGGTGCTGCGCCCGCACGCCTGGCTGATGGTCGGCCATTGCGCGGGGCTGCGCAGCTCGCAGAGCCTCGGGGACTTCGTCCTCGCGCACGCCTACCTGCGCGAGGATCACGTGCTCGACGACGACCTGCCGGTGTGGGTGCCGATCCCGGCGCTGGCGGAGATCCAGATCGCGCTCGAGGACGCCGTCGAGGAGATCACCGGCCTCGAGGATTACGAGCTCAAGCGGATCATGCGCACGGGCACGGTGGCCACGATCGACAATCGGAACTGGGAGCTGCGCGACCAGTCGGGCCCCGTGCACCGCCTGTCGCAGTCCCGCGCCATCGCCCTCGACATGGAGAGCGCGACCATCGCGGCCAACGGGTTCCGCTTCCGCGTGCCCTACGGGACGCTCCTGTGCGTGAGCGACAAGCCCCTCCACGGGGAGCTGAAGCTGCCGGGCATGGCGACGGAGTTCTATCGCACCCAGGTGTCCCGCCACCTGCTGATCGGGGTGCGCGCGATGGAGCGGCTGCGGGAGATGCCGCTCGAACGGATCCACAGCCGGAAGCTCCGCAGCTTCGAGGAGACGGCCTTTCTCTGACACAGGGCGCTCGAAGGTCGGGATTCCGCCGAAAAAGCGTGGAAAACAGGGGCGGATCGCGATTCACCCCGTTGTCGCAAGGGGAATCATGCCGTCTAGTGCCTCCGATGACGCGCCGGGGCGCGTCCTGACCGGAGGAAAGACACTATGGCCACCAAGCCGATGACCAAGACCCAACTCGTCGCCGCCCTCGCCGAGAAGATGGACAGCGACAAGAAGTCCGCGCAGGGCGCGCTGGACGCCGTGGTCGAGATCATCTCCGAGACCGTGGCGGATGGCGGCGCCGTCACCCTGCCCGGCGTGGGCAAGTTCTACTGCCGCGAGCGCCCCGAGCGCATGGTCCGCAACCCGGCCACGGGCGAGCAGATCAAGAAGGACGCCGACAAGGTCGTGAAGGTCACCATCGCCAAGGCGCTCAAGGACACCGTCAACGACTGACGCGGCACCGCCGCTGGGGATGACGGGGCCGCGCCGCAGGGTGCGGCCCCGCTTTCATCGGGGCCCCGCTTGGGTCTGGGCGGGGTGCGCGCGCGCCGCTAGGCAGGCGCCATGAGCGATGCGCCCGCCAACCCCACGATGCGGGTCGACTGGATCGCCGCCGCGATGGGCGTCGGCTTCGCGGTGATGTGGGCTTCGGCCTTCACCTCGGCGCGCATCATCGTGGCGCACGCGCCGCCGCTCTGGTCGCTTTCGGCGCGCTACTGGATCGCGGGCACGATCGCCGTCCTCCTCGCCCTCTCCTGGGGTCAGAGTGCGCGCCTGACGCCCGCGCAGTGGCGCGCCACGATCCTCTTCGGCATCTGTCAGAACGCGCTCTATCTCGGCTTCAACTTCGTCGCGATGAGGACGGTGGAGGCCTCGCTGGCGACGATCGTGGCGAGCACGCTGCCGCTCCTGGTCGCGACGGTCATGCTCGCGCGGGGCGAGCGGCTGCCGCCCCTGGGACTCGCAGGGCTGGCCCTCGGCTTCGCGGGGGTCGCGCTGGTGATGGGCAGCCGCATCTCCGGCGGCGTGGACCTGGGCGGGCTCGCCTTCTGCGTGGCGGGGGTGCTGGCCCTGACCTTCGCCACGCTGATGGTCGCGGGCGCGACCTCCGGGGGCAACGTCCTCATGGTCGTCGGGTTGCAGATGCTGGTCGCGGCCGTGGTCCTCACGCCCGCCGCCGCGGTGCTGGAGCCCCTGGCGGTGGTGCCGTCCTGGCGGCTCGCCGCGGCCTTCGCCTACACGCTGGTGGTGCCGGGGCTGGTCGCGACCTTCGTCTGGCTCACGCTGGTGCGCCGGATCGGCGCGACGCGCGCGGCGGTGTTCCACTTCCTGACGCCGCCGGTCGGGGTCGGCATCGCGGCGCTCCTGCTCGGCGAGCGGCTCGGTCCGCTCGACCTCGCCGGGGTCGCCATCGTCGCGGCCGCCATCCTGATGGTGCAGCTCTCGCGCCGCTAGCCGATGCGCCCGCGCACCCCCCCCGTCTGTCCCCGGTCGAGGAGGATGTGGTCGAGAAGGACGCAGGCCGCCATCGCCTCGGCCACCGGGACGGCGCGGATGCCGACGCAGGGATCGTGGCGGCCCTTCGTGCGCACCTCGGTCGGCTCGCCGTCCACGGTGACGGAGCGGCGAGGGGTCAGGATGGAGGAGGTGGGCTTCACGGCGAAGCGCAGCGTGATGTCCTGCCCCGTCGAGATGCCGCCGAGGATGCCGCCGGCGTGGTTGCTGAGATACTCGGGGCCGCCGTCGCCCATCAGGATCTCGTCGGCGTTGTCCTCCCCGGTCAGGGACGCGGACGCCATGCCTTCTCCGATCTCCACCGCCTTGACCGCGTTGATCGACATGATCGCGGCCGCGAGGTCCGCGTCGAGCTTGCCATAGACGGGGGCGCCGAGGCCGGGTGGGCAGCCCTCGATGCAGAGCTCGATGGCGGCGCCGACGCTGCTGCCGCCCTTGCGCACAGCGTCGAGATACGCGCCCCAAGCCTCCGGCGCGGTCGCCGACGGGACCCAGAACGGGTTGTTCGGGACCTCCGCCAGGTCGCGTTCCTCCACCGCCATCGCGCCCATGCGGACCATGTAGCCGGTGACGCGCAGGTCCGGGGCCAGGGCGGCCAGCGCGGCGCGCGCGACGCCGCCGGCGGCCACGCGCGCGGCGGTCTCGCGGGCGCTGGAGCGGCCGCCGCCACGGGGATCGCGGTGGCCGTACTTGAGGTGGTAGGCGATGTCGGCATGGCCGGGACGGAAGGTGCGGGCGATCTCGCCGTAATCCTTGGACCGCTGATCGGTGTTCTCGATCTGGAGCTGGATCGGCGTGCCGGTGGTGCGCCCCTCGTGGACGCCGGAGAGGATGCGGACCGCGTCGGCCTCCTGCCGCTGGGTGGTGTAGCGGCTGGTGCCGGGGCGGCGGCGGTCCATCCAGACTTGGATCCCCTCCTCGGAGATCGCGATCCCGGGGGGGCAGCCATCCACGGTGGCGCCGAGGGCGGGACCGTGGCTCTCGCCCCAGGTGGTGACGCGGAACAGACGGCCGAAGGTGTTGAACGACATGCGCGGGCTCCGGCGGTTGCCCGGACGTCCTAGCCGCGCCGCCTTGCCCCGGCAACGCGGCGGCCCTACCCTCATCGGACCTCGGGGCGCCCTCACGGGCTGAGACGCGAAAGCGGACCCGTCGAACCTGAACCGGCTCGTACCGGCGGAGGGAAGGGAAGCGTCTCCTTCACCCGTGCCGTCACGCGAAAGGAGAGCGCCATGCGGACCCTCGCCCTGATCCTGCTCGCGGCCCCGGCGGCCGTGGCCCCGCCCGCGGCGGCGCAGGACCTCACCGTCTACACCTATGACAGCTTCGTCGCCGAATGGGGCCCCGGCCCCGAGATCGAGCGCCGGTTCGAGGCCGCCTGCGCCTGCGACCTCGCCTTCGTCGTCGCGGGGGACGGCGCGGCCCTCCTGTCGCGGCTGCGCCTCGAAGGGGCGCGGACGGACGCGGACGTGGTCCTCGGCCTCGACAACGGGCTGATGGAGCGCGCGCGGGAGACCGGCCTCTTCGCCCCGCACGGGGTGGAGGGCGCGCGACTGGACCTGCCGGTGGATTGGTCGGACGATACGTTCCTGCCCTACGACTGGGGGCATCTCGCCTTCGTCCATCGAACGGACCTGGTGCCGCCGACCTCCCTCGCCGCTCTCGCGGAGGGGGACGTGCGGATCGTCGTGCAGGACCCGCGCAGCTCGACGCCGGGCCTCGGCCTCGCACTCTGGATCGACGCGGCGTCGGACGACCCGGCCGCGACCTGGGCGGCGCTTTCGGACAACGTGGTGACCGTGACCAAGGGCTGGTCGGAGGCCTACGGGCTCTTCCTGGAAGGGGAGGCGGACATGGTCCTGAGCTATCGGACCTCGCCGGCCTACCACGCCATCGCCGAGGAGGATGACGGTTTCGCCGCCGCCGCCTTCGCCGAGGGCAACTGGCTCCAGGTCGAGGTCGCGGCGCGGCTGGCGGGATCGGACGCGCCCGAGCTCGCGGGGCAGTTCCTGTCGTTCATGGTCTCCGAGAGCTTCCAGGACGTGATCCCCACGACCAACTGGATGCATCCGGCGATCGCGCTGGACGGCGGCCTGCCGGAGGGGTTCGGGACGGCCTACGGGCCGGAGGCCACCCTCTACGCCGAACCTTCGCCGCAGGACGCGCGCCGTGCGGTGGACGCCTTCCTCGAAGGGCTCGCCCGCTGAGGCGGCTGCCCGGCGCGCTGGCGACCGGGGTCGTGCTGGCGCTGGTGTTCGTCCCGCTGGGGGTGCTGGCCCTGCGGGCGGGCGGGCTGGGCGCCCTGCGCGGCACCGACCTGGGCGCGCTGCGCTTCACGCTCGTGCAGGCGGCGCTGTCGGCGGCGGCCTCGACCTTCCTCGCGATCCCGGTGGCCCGGGCGCTGGCGCGGCGGCGCTTCCCGGGCCGGGGCGCGGTGATCGCCCTGATGGGCGCGCCCTTCGTCCTGCCCGTGATCGTGGCCGTGCTCGGCCTCATCGCCGTGTTCGGGCGGGCCGGACCGGTCGCCTGGGCGGCGCGGGGCCTGGGCCTGGAGCCGCCGTCGATCTACGGGCTGGGCGGCGTGGTCCTGGCGCATGTGTTCCTCAACCTCCCGCTGGCGGTGCGCCTCATTCTCCAGGGCTGGCAGGCGGTGCCGCCGGCGCGCCATCGCCTCGCGGCCTCCCTCGGCGCAGGTCCGAGGGACGTCGCGCGCCTCATCGAATGGCCGATGCTGCGCGCGACCCTGCCGGGCGTCGCGGCGGCGATCTTCCTCGTGTGCCTGACGAGCTTTGCCGTTGCGCTCACGCTGGGCGGCGGTCCGCGGGCGACGACCCTGGAGCTCGCGATCTACGAGGCCTTCCGGCTGGAGTTCGACCTGCCGCGGGCGGCGACGCTGGCGTTGATCCAGGCCGGTGTGGGGGCGGCGGCGGTCGCTTGCGGGCTGGCCCTGACGCTGCCCGAGGCGCGGGGCGCGGATCTGTTGGCGGCGGGTGCGCCACCCGGCCCTGGCGGCGTACTCGTGCTGCAGGACGCGGCGGTACTGGCGGCGGCGGTGGCGTTCATCGCCGCGCCTCTTGCAACGGTCGTGGCACGCGGGGCGACGGCGGCCCTCGCCCTGCCGCCGAGCGTCTGGGACGCGGCGCTGCGCTCCCTCGCGGTGGCGATGGGCTCGGCGGCGCTGTGCATGGCGCTGGCCCTCTCCATCGTGCTCTCGGGCGGGCGGGCGGCGCAGGCGGTCGGCATGGCCGGGATCGCCGTCTCGCCGCTCGCGATCGGGACCGGCCTGTTCCTCCTCCTGCGGCCCTGGACCGATCCGGCGGCCTGGGCCCTGCCGGTGACGGCTGCGGTCAACGCGCTGATGTCGCTGCCCTTCGCGCTGCGCGCCCTGGCGCCGGCGGCGGACCGGATGCGGGCGGAGACCGGACGCCTTGCTGATTCGCTCGGCCTGCGCGGGCTCGCCCGGCTGCGCCTCGCCTCCCTGCCGCCGATGCGCCGGGAGATCGGCTTCGCCGCCGGTCTCGCCGCGGCCCTCTCGATGGGGGATCTGGGCGTGGTCGCCTTCTTCGCAGGGGTCGATGCGCCGACCTTGCCGCTCCAGATGTACCGCCTGATGGGCGCCTACCGGATGGACGACGCGATGGGCGCGGCGACGGTCCTGCTGGCCCTGACGCTCGCGCTGTTCGTGACGCTCGACAGGGGGATCGGCCGTGCTGGCGCTTGAGGACCTTCGGATCGAGGTCGGCACCTTCGCGCTCGCCGCGGACCTGACCGTGGCACGCGGCGCGCGGGTCGCGGTGATGGGGCCGTCCGGGGGCGGCAAGTCGACGCTCCTCGCCGGGATCGGGGGGTTCGTCCCCACGCGGGGCGCGATCCGTTGGGATGGCGAGCGGATCGACGGCCTGCCCCCCGGTCGCCGCAGGGTCGCGACGCTCTTCCAGGAGGGAAACCTCTTCCCGCATCTGAGCGCGGGACGGAACGTCGCGTTGGGCATCCGGCCGAACGGATCGCTGGGCGCGGACGAGCGTGCCCGGGTGGTCGGCGCACTGCGGGACGTGGGCCTGGGCGGGTTGGAGGATCGTCGGCCCGCGGAGCTCTCGGGCGGGCAGCGCGCCCGCGTCGCCCTCGCGCGGGTCTCGGTGCAGTCGCGGCCCCTCATCCTGCTGGACGAGGCGTTCGCCGCCCTCGGCCCCGCCCTGCGCCGGGAGATGCTCGACCTGACCGCCCGCATCGCGGAGGAGGGCGGGGCGACGGTGCTTATGGTCACGCATCTGCCCGAGGACGCGCGGCGCGTCTGCCCGGAGACGATCCTCGTCATGGAGGGCCGCGCGCGCCCGCCCGTGCCGACCGCGGCGATGCTGGACGATCCCCCGCCCGCTCTGGCGGGTTATCTGGGCCGTCCATGAACGCGAAGGGCCCGCTCCGGTCGGAACGGGCCCGTCGCCATGTCGACCGGCTACTCGGCCGGGCCGGTCTTCGCCCGTGCCTTCACCGGCGCCCACAGGCGCTTGTTGGTGAGGTAGAGCAGGACCGAGAGCACCCCGAGGAAGATCACGCCGGTCAGGCCGGCGCGCTTGCGGGCCATCATCTTCGGCTCGGCGGTCCACATCAGGAAGGCCGCCACGTCCTGCGCGATCGCCTCCTGGCTGGTGTCGGACTCGTCCTCGTAGAACACGTCGTCGCCCCAGAGCGGCTGCGCCATCGCGATCCAGCCGCCCGGATAGGCGGTGTTCTCGTAGAGGACGGCGCCGGCCTCCTCCTTCTCCTCGCCGGTGTAGCCGGTGAGGACCGAGGCCACGTATTCCGCGCCGCCCATCCCCTTGAGGAACTGGTTGATCCCGAGGCCGTAGGGCCCGTGGAAGCCCGCCCGGCCCTTGGCGATGAGGCTGAGGTCAGGGGCGTTCGCGAGCTGGCTCATCGGGAAGTGGTCCACCGGGGTGGCCGCGCGCCAGTCGTCGAGCTCGGGGTCGAAGACCTCGTAGAACTCGGCATAGGCCCGGACCTGATCCTCGGGCAGCTCCGGTCCGCCAGGATCGGCCAGCGTGCGGATCGGCACGTATTTGAGGCCGTGGCAGGCCGAGCAGATCTCGGTGTAGACCTGCAGCCCGCGCTGGAGCTGCATCTGGTCGTAGGTCCCGAACGGCCCCTCGAAGGAGAAGTCGTAGTCGACGATCTTCCCGTCCGCCCCGGCCGAGAGGGCCGGGGAGGCGAGGCCGAGCGCGAGCCCGGCGGCGAGTGCGATCTGGCGAAGCGTCATGCTGGTCACTCCGCCGGCGTGCCCTGGGGCGCGCTCGCCGCAGGGGGCACGTCGGCCTTTCCGTAATGGGTGCGGAAGTCCGCGTCGATCGTGGCGGGCACCGGGATCGGCTTCTCGATCACGCCGAGGAGCGGCAGGATGATCAGGAAGTAGGCGAACCAGTAGGCCGAGGCCACGAGGCTGATGGAGGCGTAGGGCTCCTCCGCCGGCATCGCGCCGGCCCACATCAGAACGAAGAAGTCGACGACGAGGAGGGCGAACCACCATTTGAACATCGGCCGGTAGCGGCCCGAGCGGACCGACGACGTGTCGAGCCAGGGCGCGAGGGCCATGACCGCGATGGCCGCGAACATGGCCAGGACGCCGAAGAACTTCGCGTCGACGATGCCCCCGGTGATCCAGTCCGCCGCGATGACGACCCAGACGTCCGCGGTGAAGGCGCGCAGGATCGCGTAGAACGGCAGGAAGTACCATTCGGGCACGATATGCGCCGGCGTCGCGAGGGGGTTCGCCTCGATGTAGTTGTCCGGGTGGCCGAGATAGTTCGGCATGAACCCGACGATCGCGAAGAACACCAGCAGGATCACCGCCAGCGCGAAGAGGTCCTTGATGACGAAATAGGGCCAGAACGGCAGGGTGTCCTTCTCGGCCTCGACCTTGGACGTGCGGCGCACCTCGACCCCGGTGGGGTTGTTGTTGCCGGTGTTGTGGAACGCCCAGATGTGCACGATCACGAGGCCCATCATCAGCATGGGCAGGAGGTAGTGCAGCGAGAAGAAGCGGTTGAGCGTCGCGTTGTCGACCGCCGGCCCGCCGAGGAGCCAGGTCTGCAGGCCCTCGCCGACGAAGGGGATCGCGCCGAAGAGCCCGGTGATCACCGTGGCGCCCCAGAACGACATCTGGCCCCAGGGCAGGACGTAGCCCATGAACGCCGTCGCCATCATCAGGACGTAGAGCAGCATCCCGATGATCCACGTGATCTCGCGCGGGCTCTTGTAGGAGCCGTAGTAGAGATTGCGGAAGATGTGCGCGTAGACGGCGACGAAGAACAGCGAGGCGCCGTTCGCGTGGATGTAGCGGAGCATGTGCCCGCCGTTCACGTTGCGCATGATGTGCTCGACGCTCGCGAACGCGAGGTCCACGTGCGGCGTGTAGTGCATCACGAGGACGATGCCCGTGACGATCTGCAGCACCAGCGTGAAGGTGAGGACGATCCCCCAGATCCACATCCAGTTCAGGTTCTTGGGCGTCGGGATCATCAGGGTGTTGTAGATCAGGCCGATCACCGGGAGGCGGGATTCGACCCACTTCTCCCCCTTGGAATTCGGCTCGTAATGGTCGTGCGGGATGCCGCCCATGGGAACTCTCCTCTAGCCGAGCTGGATGGTGAACTCGTCGACGAACGCCGCGACGGGAATGGGAAGGTTGCTTGGCGCGGGGCCGCGGCGGATGCGGCCGGCGGTGTCGTAGTGGCTGCCATGGCAAGGGCAGAACCAGCCGCCGAAATCGCCCGCGTCGCCGAGCGGCACGCACCCGAGGTGGGTGCACACGCCGATCATGACCAGCCACTCCTCGTTGACGGTGCCGTCGAGGCCCAGCATCGAGCGGGCCTCGTCGGTCGCGAGCGCCGCGTCGTCGAGGTTGGCGTTGCGCGCGACCGGGTCCGGCAGCGCGGAGACGTCGACGGCGTTGGCCTCGGCGATCTCCTCCTCGGTGCGGCGCCGGATGAACACGGGCTTGCCGAGCCACTTGACCGTGAGCTGCGTGCCCGGCTCCAGGTCGCCCACGTCGACCCGGATGGAGGCGAGGGCCTGCACGTCCGCCGACGGGCTCATCTGGTTGACGAGCGGCCATACGGCGGCGCCGGTCACGACGACGCCCGCGCCGGCGGTGGCGTAGTAGAGGAAGTCGCGGCGGGTGGCCTCGGAATGGCCGTCCGTGGCGGGGTCGGTATCAGACACGCTTCTCTCCTCGACATCCTGCGGTCCGGGGGTGCGGGCGCGGCGAGGGCGCTCCGGGACCGCCGCTGACCGCTGCAATCGAGGGAGACATAGGGCGCGGGCCAACGGCGGTCCAGCGTTCCGGCGTCGCAGCGCGGCCCGCAGCCCCGGATCGCGGCGTCACATCGCTGTGCGGAGCGACAGGCGCATATCCCGATGAGGAATGCGCGCGTCGAAGTACTCGGGGCCTTCCGCGCGCCATCCCAGGCGCTCGTAGAAGCCCAGCGCGTGGGTCTGCGAGCCCAGGAGCGCGTCGTCCCAGGCGCCCTCCTCCGAGAGGCGCGCGGCGATCCACCGCATGATCGCGGCGCCCGTCCCGGTCCCGCGCGCGTGCCGCAGGACGGCGACGCGCTCGATCTTGGCGGTGCGCCCGGCGGGGCGGACCCGCGCGGTGCCGATCGCCGCCCCCCGCGCGGTGGCCAGGACGTGCCGGGACGTCCCGTCGAGCCCGTCCACCTCCTCCTCGGGGCGCACGCCCTGGCCCAGCACGAACACCTCGTGCCGGATGGACCGCCATATGGGCGCCTCCTCCGGCGCGGCCCACCGGACGAGGGCGGCGCTCACTCCGGGCGGGTGGCGGCGAAGGCCGGGCGCGCGTCGATCGCCTCGTGCCAAGAGGCGAGCGCATCGCGTCCGCTCCGCCAGTCAAGGTGCCCGTGCCGCAGGTCGAGATAGGAGAGCGCGCAGGCGAGCGCGACCTGCGCCATGTCGAGCGGGCCGGCGAGGTGCGACATCCACCGATCCCCCACCGCGTCCAGCGCGGCCGCGATCTTGCCGCTCTGCGCCGCGATCCAGTCTGGCGACCGCCGCTCCTCGGGGCGGCGGTTCTCGTAGGAGAGCGACACCGCGCTGTCCATCACGCCATGAGCGGCGGATTCGAGGGTCAGCGTCTCCCACAGACGCGGGGCGGCGGGGTAGAGCCCGGCGTTCAGATGGTCGTCAAGAAAGCGCGCGATCACGCGGCTGTCATGGAGCGCGGGCGCCTCGCCGCGCAGGAGGACGGGGATGCGCCCGGTCGGATTGGCGGCGGCCACGGCCGGATCGGACGCGCCCGGCGCGGTGCGCACGGCCACCTCGGAGACGGCGCCCTCGCCGCCGCCCTCGCGCAGGAGCACGCGGATCGTTCGCGCGAACGGCGAGGCGGGGGAATGGAGGAGCTGCATGGCGGTGTCCCTTTCGCGGCCGGGTCGGCGCGGGCGCGATCTTGGCCGGCCCCGCGCCGATGTCCAGCGCGGCGCCTCAGAGCCCGCGCATGAGGTCCGCGAGTCCGGCGAGGTCGGTGCCGATCCCCGCGCCGATCCGGTCCGCCGCCGCGCGGCGCGCCTCCGCCGGCTTGTTCTGGTTCAGCTTCCAGGTCGAGGCCGTCTCCTCGATCCGCAGGCGCACGGGCAGGAGGGCGCGCATCATCCGCTCCATCACGCCGGGCGTCATCTTGGCCGAGGTCCAGGGCGTCTTGTCCAGCCGCCCCTCGAACGCGGCGGAGAGCGCATCCAGATGCGGGCGCAGCGCGGCGTCCGGCAGGATCTCGGCGGGGCCGGACAGATGCACGGCGACGTAGTTCCACGTCGGCACCTGGTCGGGCACGCCGTACCAGTCCGGGGAGACGTAGCCGTCCGGCCCCTGAACGACCATCGTGACCCGGGCCGGCAGGGCCCGCGCCAGGGGATTGGAGCGCATGAGGTGCAGCTCGGCCGTCCCGTCCGCGCCCATCACGAAGGGCGCGGCGGCGATCAGGGGGCCGTCCGCCCCGCTGGCGACGAGGGTGCCGAAGCCGCGCGCGGCCGCGAAGGCGAGATCCGTGCCCTGGTCCGGGCCGCGGAAGACGGGGTTGGAGTGCATCGGGTCCTCCCGGGGCGCCGCCGGGAGGGTGCTCGGATCAGCTCGCCGCGTCGAGCGCCGCGTCGAGGCGCGCGCGCATCTCGGGCAGCGGCAGGTTGGAGAGCTTCTCGCCCGCCAGAACGAAGCTCGGCGTCGAGCGCACGTCGTCGGCCTTCGCGTTGGCCTCGTAGTTGGCGACGAGCGCCTGCGCGGTCGCCCCGTCCGAGAGGCAGGCCTCGAGCGCCTCGGCCGGCAGGCCGGCGGCGAGGCCGATGCGCTGCAGGTTCGCCGCGACCGCGCCCGGCTCGCCCCGCGTCCACTCCGATTGCCGGGCGTAGAGCATGTCGGCGATGGCGAAATAGCGCTCCCCGCCGCCGCAGCGCGCGACCATGGAGGCCCAGAGCCCCGGCCTGTCGAAATAGACCTCGCGGTAGACGTAGCGCACGCGCCCGGTGTCGACGTAATCGGCCTTGATCGCGGGCAGCACGTCCGCATGGAAGCGCGCGCAGTGCGGGCAGGTGAAGCTCGCGTACTCGATCAGGGTCACGGGCGCGTCGGCGGCGCCCAGGGTCACGTCCTCGATGACCGGCAGGGCGGCGTCCTGCGCGCGCAGCGCGGCGGGCAGGACCGTGGCGGCTCCGAGGAGCGCGCCGAGGTGGCGGCGGGTGATCATGGGCGTCTCTCCGTGGCGGATGTGTGGGTCAGGACCGCGCGGCCGAGCGATTCGAGTGCGGCGCGGAGCCCCGGATCGGCGATGCCGGCGGCGACCTGAGCGGCCTCGGCGTCGCGGGAGGGGGCGGGCGGGGCGCCCGAGATCGGGGGCGCGGCGGCCTCGGCGAAGCCGGCATGCCCCTCCGGCGCGGTCTGGGTCAGGCGCACGCGCGCGACGGCGGCGTAGCCGTAGGCGGCGTTGACGGCCCGGCGGATGCGCTCGGCCTGCATCTGGACCATCGGCGCGGCGGCCCCGGGCACCAGGAGGAGTAGCGTGCCGCCAAGCGACCCGCGCGAATGCGTCATCTTCACCGGCCGGGCCATGCGGGCGGTGTCCTCGCCCACGATCTCGGTCCAGTGGGTGAGCATCCGCGCCAGCGCGAAGCCGCGCGTCTCGGCCGCCGCGCGCATGTCGGGGGCCAGGAGCGCCGCGGCGTGGGCGAAGCCGCGCGAGGGGCGGCGATATGGCGGGCGCGTCCGGGTCATCGCCGCCAGAGATAGACCGCGGCGCGCCCCGGCGATAGGCGGACGCGTCGGGCGGCGCACGATCGGGACTGAACTATGCGTGAGGACGCGGCCGAGATCCTGGCCTGGTACGACCGGCACGCGCGGCCGATGCCCTGGCGCACCGGGCCCGCGGCGCGGGCCGCCGGCGCGCGGCCCGATCCCTACGGGGTGTGGCTCTCCGAGGTCATGCTGCAACAGACCACGGTGGCGGCGGTCCGCGGATACTGGGAGCGCTTCACGGCGCGCTGGCCCACCGTTCGCGACCTGGCGGCGGCCGAGGACGCCGAGGTCATGGCCGCGTGGGCCGGGCTCGGCTACTACGCCCGCGCGCGAAACCTCCTGGCCTGCGCCCGGATCGTCGCTGGCGCGCATGGCGGGCTGTTCCCCGGGACCCGCGACGGCCTCCTGGCCCTGCCCGGCATCGGTCCCTACACCGCCGCCGCCATCGCCGCGATCTGCCATGACGAGCCCGTGGCCGTGGTCGACGGCAACGTGGAGCGGGTCATGGCCCGGCGCCATGCCGTCACCGAGCCGCTGCCCGGCGCCAGGGCACGGCTGGCGGCGTTGGCGGCCGAGGCGACGCCCTGCGCGCGGGCGGGCGACTACGCCCAGGCCGTGATGGACCTCGGCGCGACGGTGTGCACGCCGCGCTCCCCGGCCTGCGGCACATGTCCCTGGATGGCGCGCTGCGCGGCCCGGCGCGCCGGGATCGCCGCGGACCTCCCTGCCAAGGCGCCGAAGGCCGCCAAGCCCGTGCGCCGCGGCGTCCTCTGGGTCGCGACCGACGGGGCGGGCGCCTGGCTGCTGGAGCGGCGGCCGGCCAAGGGCCTGCTGGGCGGCACGCTCGGCTGGCCGACGTCGACCTGGGCCGCGCGGCCGGAGGGCGCGGCGCCGCTCGCCGCCGACTGGCGCGAGGCCGGGACGCTGCGACACAGCTTCACCCATTTCCACCTGGACGCGCAGGTCCGCGCCGCGACGGGCGCCGGACCGCCCGAGCGCGGGGGATGGGTCCCTGCGAACCGATTCGATCCCGCGGCCCTGCCGACCCTGATGCGGAGAGCCCACGCGCTCGCGCTCTAGAGCGCGCCCGACACCACCGGGCCGAGCGACGCGATCAGGAGCGCGGCCATCGTCCAGTTGAAGGCGCGCAGCCGGGCCGGGTTCGTCAGCACGTGCCGCAGCTGGGTGCCCACCAGGGCCCAGCACCCGACCGAAGGCAGGTTCACCGCGCCGAACACCCCCGCGACAAGGGCGATGCACCATGCCTCCCCGCCGGGCGCGTAGACCGTCATCGCGCCGATCGCCATCATCCACGCCTTGGGATTCACCCATTGGAAGCCCGCCGCCTGGAGGAAGGTGAGCGGCCGGCCGCCGGCGGCGCCCTCGCGCGGGGGCGCGGCGGTCGCGATCTTCCACGCCAGCCACAGCATGTAGAGCACCGCCAGGACCGTCAGCGCCGGGCGCGCCCAGGGCAGGGACTGGAAGATCGCGCCCAGGCCCAGGCCCATGATCCCCGCCATCACCACGAAGCCAAGCGCCACGCCGAGCGCGTGCGGCGCGGTGCGCCGCAGCCCGAAATTCGCGCCCGACGCCATCAGCATGAGGTTGTTGGGACCAGGCGTGATCGAGGTCACGAAGGCGAATCCGACGAGGGCGAGGAGGAGGTCGAGGCTCATGGCGGCAAGCTAGCGCGCCGGGCGCGCCGATGGCTTGCGCATCGCGCCGCGATTCACACAGATTGCGCACATGATCGGCGCGAACGACCCCATTGACGACCGGATCTTGCGCGTCCTCGCGGCGGAGGGACGCCTACCCAACGCCGCGCTTGCGGACCGGGTGGGCCTGTCGCCCTCGGCCTGCTCGCGGCGGGTGGGCACGCTCGAGCGGCGCGGCGCGATCCGCGGCTACCGCGCCGTCCTGGCCCCCGAGGCGCGTGGCACCGGGTTCACCGCCTACGTGACGGTCGGTCTGTCGCTGCATACCAAGGGCGCCCAGGAAGCGTTCGAGCGCGCGGTCGCCGGCGCGCGGCAGGTCCGCGAATGTCACAACGTCACCGGCGAGGCGGAGTACCTCCTGCGCGTCGAGACCGCGGATCTTCGCGACTACAAGTCCTTCCACACCGATATCCTGGGCACGCTGCCGCAGGTGGCGCGGATCACCACGCTCGTCGTGATGGGCTCGCCCAAGGACGAGCGGGCCTGAGACGCGCGAGGGGGCGGAAAAATGCCCCCGACGCCGGTGCGGCGACGGGGGCGAGGTGGGCGCCCGATGAGGTCGGACCCGGACGCCGGCGGTGCTCTCCCCCGCGCGCGGGGGAAGGGGCGGCCCCGCATGGCGCGGGGCCTCGGCCGGGGCGCTGCCACGCCCTGCCGATGGGGTGCGCGGACGCGCGGACGCGCGGGCGCGTCAGCTCGGGCGCGGGTCCATCTCTGCGCGGATCGCCTGGCGCATCTCGTCGATGGGGACCGGAACGCCGTCCCGGCGGGTGTGCCAGTAGGTCCAGCCGTTGCAGGAGGGCGCGCCCTCCAGCGCCGCGCCGACCTGATGGATCGAGCCCGCGTGCTCGCGCACCTTCAAGGTGCCGTCCGCCCGGACCATCGCGCGGTGGCGCCCGCGGGGGCACTCCAGGCGCTCGCCGGGGCTGAGCATCCCGCGCTCGACCAAGGTCCCGAAGGGCACCCGCGGCAGGGCGCGCTTGGACTGCGAGACCTCGAGCGCGGCGGCCACATAGGGCCGGGCGTCGGCGATGCGCGCCTCGGCCACGGCGCGGTAGGCCGCCTCGCGCTCGATCCCGACGAAGCGCCGCCCCAGCTTGCGCGCGACGGCGCCCGTGGTGCCGGTGCCGAAGAACGGGTCGAGCACGACGTCGCCCGGATCGGTCGTCGCGACCAGCACCCGGTGGAGGAGCGCCTCGGGCTTCTGCGTCGGGTGCGCCTTGGCGCCCGCCGCGTCCTTGAGCCGCTCGTGCCCGGTGCAGATCGGCAGGTGCCAGTCCGAGCGCATCTGCGTGCCCTCGTTGAGCGCCTTGAGCGCCTCGTAGTTGAACTTGGGCCGCGCCGCCTGCGAGCGGGACGCCCAGATCAGCGTCTCGTGCGCGTTGGTGAGGCGCGCGCCCCGGAAGTTCGGCATCGGGTTCGTCTTGCGCCAGATCACGTCGTTCTGGAGCCAGAAGCCGAGGTCCTGGACCGCCGCGCCGACGCGGAAGATGTTGTGGTAGGACCCGATGACCCAGAGCGCGCCGTTGGGCCGCAGCACGCGCCGCGCCTCGGCCAACCAGGCGCGGGTGAAGGCGTCGTAGGCGGCGAAGCTGTCGAAGCGGTCCCAGTCGTCGTCGACCGCGTCGACCTTGCCGCCCTCGGGCCGCTGCAGGTCGCCGCGCAGCTGCAGGTTGTATGGCGGATCGGCGAACACGAGGTCGACCGAGCCCGCCGGGAGGGCGCGCATCGCCTCGACGCAGTCGCCGGCCAGCACGCTGTCCAGCGGCAGCGCGCCGGGCACGTCTCTTTCGATCTCGGGCGCCGGGGCGCCGAGGGGGTTCATGCTCATGCCTGCCTCGTTCCTGGCGCCCTCTGACGGGGCGTCTCGGGTGGTAGGCCGACACTGGCCGGGCGGGGCGCGGACCGTCCACAGGATTATTCACATCCCGGCGGATCGGGTCCTATGGACACACGATCTTGTGGATCGGTGCGAAGGTTCGCCGATGATGTGGTGTGACCCCGTGTTGCGCGAGGGCCGCCCTGTGTTCCGCAGTCCCATAGCCCGCGTTCCGCTCCCAGCCGTAGCACGGGTGGTGTTGCGAGAGCGCCGCCATGAGCGCGTCGCGCGCCACCTTGGCCACGATGGAGGCCGCCGCGATCGACGCGCTGGCGGAGTCGCCGCGCACGATCGCTCGTCCGGTCAGGCCCGGCGGCACGAATCGGCCGTCCACCAGGACCGGCCCGCCGCCCGCCGCGCCCGCCGCCCGCGTCATCGCCAGGAGGGTCGCGTGATGGACGTTGAGGCGGTCGACCTCCTCCACCGAGGCGGACCCGACGCCCAGGTCGACGGCCGCCGCCCGGATCGCCGCGTCGAGGGCGCGCCGGCGGGCCGGGCCGAGGCGCTTGGAATCGGCCAGCCCCGGAGGCACGCGCCCCGGGTCCAGGCGCACCGCCGCGGCGACGACCGGGCCGGCGAGCGGGCCGCGGCCGACCTCGTCGATCCCGAGCGGCCAGGTCCCGGCCTCGGCCAGCACCGCGCGCTCGTGGGAGAGATCGGGTCCGGTCATCGGCAGACGTTGCATCATGGGGCGTTCCTCCGCTACGCCTCGCGGATGCGCGTCTCCGCCATACCACCGCTCGCCGCCCTCGCCCTGGCGCTCTGCGCGGCCGCTCCAGGGCCGGCCGCGGCGCAGGATCCGTGCTTCGCCGACTACCGGGCCAAGCAGGACGCGCCGCTGCGCCTGCACTACGGCACGGCGGAGGTCCCTGGGGAGTGCACGATCCCGGCCGCGAGCGCGGCTCTGGAGCCGCGCCTCACGGCCGCCGGCTGGACGCTGGTCGACGTGCTCTCGGTGTTCGGCGCCGAGGAGCTGAGCGCCAGGGAGGGCGACGCCGGTGAGTTCCACCTCCGCTACTGAGGGGCCGCGGCCCCCCGAGGCGGAGGGGGCTGGCGCGCTGGCCGCGATCGAGCCCTCCCGCCGGATCGTGACCCTCGGGCTGGGCGCGCTGGTGGCGGTGCTGCTGATCGCGGGCATCGTGCTGATCGGCGCGCTTCCGGACGCGGGCGCCTTCGACGCGCGGGTCGAGCGTCTCTTCATGGAGAACGCCGACCTCACCTCGCAGACGGAGATCAAGCTGCTGGAGATCCTGGCGCAGTCCGGCACCGCCTTCGCCGACACGCTGGCGAGCTACCGGGTGGTGATCTTCGTGCTGCTCCTGTCCTCGACGGCGCTGCTGGTGACCTCCTTGGCCTTCCTGGTGATCCTCCTCACCCAGGCGCGGCGGCTGCGGCAGGTGGAGCGCCAGGGCATCCGCGTGACCTCCCTCGCGCTCGAGCGCGAGACGCGCACCGTGCAGATCAACGACATGGAGTTCCAGCTGACGGCCGCCGCGATGGAGACCCTGTCGGTGCTGGCGGAGGCCCGCATCGACGGGGACCTGCTATCGGGCGCGGAGATCGAGGCGATGATCACCGGACGGGACGCGGCCGATTGCGACGAGGGGTCTGGCGTCACCCGCATCAAGCGCCTGCGCGACGCGCTCGGCGGGCAGATGGTCGCCGCCCTCCTGGTTCGGACCGTCGCGAAGAAGGGCTACTCCCTCTCGGTCGAGCCCCGTGCGATCAGCCTGCGCTGAGGAGCCTCGCCCCACCATGCGGACCGCGCGCGCCGCGCCCCATGCGATGCCCCGCAGCGGTGCGATCCGGCGGCGGGCGGTGGTGACCCCGACAGGATTCGAACCTGTGACCTACCGCTTAGGAGGCGGTCGCTCTATCCTGCTGAGCTACGGGGCCGGCGAGACCGTCTTCGCGCGCCCGCCGACCCCGCGCAAGGTCCGCGCCCCGCGGGCCGCCGCATTGGAGCCTGTGCCATGAACGACGTCCCGCCGCGCCGCCCCCTGACGCTCCGCGACGTCTCGGAGGCCGCGGGGGTCAGCGAGATGACGGTCAGCCGCGTGCTGCGCGGGCGCGGCGACGTCTCGGAGCCCACGCGCGCGAGGGTGCGCGAGGCGGCCGAGCGGCTGGGCTACGTGCCCAACCGGATCGCGGGCGGGCTGGCCTCCAGCCGGGTCAACCTGGTCGCGGTGATCATCCCGTCGCTGTCGAACATGGTGTTCCCCGAGGTGCTGGCGGGGATTTCCGAAGTCCTGGACGGCACCCCCCTGCAGCCGGTGTTCGGGGTGACGGGGTACACACCCGAGCGCGAGGAGCGCGTGCTCTACGAGATGATCTCCTGGCGGCCCTCGGGCGTGATCGTCGCGGGGCTCGAGCACACGCCGGCGGCGCGCGCGATGCTGCAGGGCGCGGGCGTGCCGGTGGTGGAGATCATGGACACGGACGGCTCGCCCGTCGACGCCTGCGTCGGGATCAGCCACCGGCGGGCCGGGCGCGTCATGGGCGCCGCGATCGTCGAGCGTGGCTACCAGCGGGTGGCGTTCGCGGGCACGAAGATGCCGCTCGACCATCGGGCGCGGAAGCGCTTCGAAGGGTTCACCGAGACGCTGGCGAAGGGCGGGATCGAGGTCGCGGATTTCGAGTTCTACGAGGGCGGCAGCGCGCTCGCGAAGGGCCGCGAGATGACCCAGACGCTCCTGAACCGCACCCCCGATCTCGACATGATCTACTACTCCAACGACATGATCGGCGCGGGCGGCCTGCTGTGGTGCCTGGAGCACCGCATCAAGGTCGGCGAGGGCATGGGGCTCGCCGGGTTCAACGGGGTCGAGCTGCTCGACGGCCTGCCCCGGCGGCTGGCGACGATGGACGCGTGCCGCCGCGAGATCGGGCGCCGCGCGGCGCGGATCGTGGCGGATCGCGCCGCGGCGGACGAGGCCGGGGAAGCCGATGCGCGGGGCGAGATCGTGGAGCTGTCGCCGGTGCTGCAGCCCGGGGACACGCTCCGCCCGGCGCGGTGATCGCGCGTCGGTGCCACGACCCGAAGGGGGGATCAGTGGTGAGCCGTGCTGGGATCGAACCAGCGACCCACTGATTAAAAGTCAGTTGCTCTACCGACTGAGCTAACGGCCCACGCGGGGCGAGGTAGCGGCGCGTCCTCGGAGGGTCAAGCGCGAACCGCGGCGGGGGCGCCGCGCCGCGGGACCCCCTCGGGGCCCCTCGCGCGGCGCGTCGGCGGGCCCGCCCGCCGCCCGCCCCGGAGCCGCGCGGGCACCCGGACGGCGCCGGCTTTCCCCCTCTGCCGCCCGGGCCTATACGCCGCGCCATGTTCGAGCCCGCAGCCCCCATCCCGTTCCTGAAGATGCACGGCATGGGCAACGATTTCGTCGTCGTCGACGCGCGCGGGAACCCCGCGCTCGCCGCCCGGATCGACGCGCCCCTGGCCCGCGCGATGGGGGACCGGCATCGCGGTATCGGGTTCGACCAGCTCGCCGTCATCGCCGACGCGTCCGACGCGGACGCTGCCCTCACCTTCCGCAACGCGGACGGCACGACGGCCGGCGCGTGCGGCAACGCCACCCGGTGCATCGCGCGGCACCTGATGCCGCCCTCGGGCGCCCTGACGCTGCGGACGGCGCGCGGCCTCCTTGCCTGCCTGGACGCGGGCGAGGGCCTGACCTCCGTGAACATGGGCGCGCCGATGACCGACTGGCGGGACGTGCCGTTGGCGGAGGCCGCGGACACGCTGCATCTGCCGATCCCCGGCGACCCGGTGGCCATGGGCCTGGGCAACCCGCACTGCACCTTCTTCGTGGAGGACGCGGAGGCGGTGGACCTGGCCGCCTTCGGCTCGGCGCACGAGGTCCACCCGCTCTTTCCGGAGCGGACCAACGTGCAGGTCGCCCAGGTGACCGGCAAGGGGCGCATCCGGATGCGCGTCTGGGAGCGGGGCGTGGGCCTGACGCTGGCGAGCGGGTCCTCCGCCTGCGCGGTCGCCTGCGCGGCGGCGCGGCGCGGCCTGACGGGGCGGCGGGTGACGCTGCACCTGGACGGCGGCGCGCTGGAGGTCGACTGGCGCGAGGACGGCCTGTGGATGACGGGACCGACCGCGCATGTCTTCGACGGGGTGTGGCATGGCTGAGGCGCCGATCCTGTCGAACCACGGGTGCCGCCTGAACGCCTACGAGGCCGAGGCGATGCGCGGGCTCGCCGCCGATGCCGGGCTGGACGGCGCGGTCATCGTCAACACCTGCGCGGTGACCGCCGAGGCGGTGCGCAAGGCCCGCAAGGACATCCGCCGGCTGCGCCGCGAGAAGCCGAACGCGCGCCTGATCGTCACCGGCTGCGCCGCGCAGATCGACCCGGCGAGCTTCGCCGCGATGGACGAGGTCGACCACGTCCTGGGCAACGACGACAAGATGCGCGCGGGCACCTGGGCCGGGCTCGCGGCCGGCGGCGCGCGCGTGGTGGTGGACGACATCATGGCCGTGACCGAGACCGCGCCCCACCTGCTGGACGGGTTCGGCACCCGGGCGCGCGCCTACGTGCAGGTGCAGAACGGATGCGACCACCGCTGCACCTTCTGCGTGATCCCCTACGGCCGGGGCAACTCGCGCTCGGTCCCGGCGGGCGCGGTCGTGGAGCAGGTGAAGCGACTGGTCGGCGCGGGCTACCGGGAGGTCGTGCTGACCGGCGTGGACATGACGGGCTGGGGCGCCGACCTGCCGGGGCGCCCGCGCCTGGGGAACCTCGTGCGCCGGGTGCTGCGGCTGGTGCCCGACCTGCCGCGGCTGCGGATCAGCTCGATCGACGGGATCGAGGCGGACCCCGACCTGATGGAGGCGCTGGGATCGGAGCCGCGGCTCATGCCGCACCTGCACCTGTCGCTGCAGCATGGCGACGACCTGATCCTGAAGCGGATGAAGCGCAGGCACCTGCGGGACGACGCGATCCGCTTCGCGCAGGAGGCGCGCGCGCTGCGCCCGGATCTCGTGCTGGGCGCCGACGTCATCGCCGGGTTCCCCACGGAGGACGCCGCGGCGCACGCCCGCTCCCTCGCGCTGGTGGAGGAATGCGGCCTCACCTGGCTCCACGTCTTCCCCTACTCGCCCCGCCCCGGCACGCCCGCCGCGCGCATGCCTCAGGTGGACGGCGCGACCATCCGGGCCCGCGCCGCCGATCTGCGCGCCGCCGGAGAGCGCGCGCGCGCCCGGCACCTGGCGGCCATGCGCGGTGAGCCCGCGACCCTCCTGATGGAGACCCCGCGCCGGGGCCGGACGGAGGGGTTCGCGGAGGCCGTGGTGCCGGACGACCGCCCGGTGGGCTCGCTGCAGCGCGTGACGATCTCCGGCGCGGCGGACGGCCGCCTGACCGCCGGCTAGAACAGCCCGTCGAGCGCCGCCTCGAGCGCCGCATCCTCGGCCATCTCCAGCCGCACGGGCAGGGTCAGGACCTCGCCCCGCCAGGCCTCCGGCAGGCGCACGGCGTCCTTCTCCGTGCACACGAGGCGCGCGTTCGCCGCCGCGGCCCGCGCTGTCAGGCGGCGCATGAGGGCGGGGGTCAATGGGGCGTGGTCCGCCAGCGCCACGGTTCCGGCGATCTCCGCTCCCAGGGCGCGGAGCGTGGCGAAGACCTTCTCCGGCCGCCCGATCCCCGCGAAGGCCAGGACGCGCAGGCCGCCCCAGTCCATCCCGGTGCGCAGCGGCATGATCGCGCCCTCCGCCAACGGCAGGCGCCCCGCGAGGCCGCGTGCGGCCGCGCGCGCGCCGGGCGGGCCGATGAGAAGCGCCAGATCCGCGCGGGCGCGCCCGGCCTCGGGCGGCTCGCGGAGCGGTCCGGCGGGGATGCACCGGCCGTTGCCGAAGCCCGCCTCGGCATCGATCACGAGGATCGAGAGGTCCTTGGAGAGGGCCGGGTTCTGGAACCCGTCGTCCAGGAGGACAGCGCCCGCGCCCCCTGCCTCGGCGGCCCGTCCGCCGGCGGCGCGGTCCCGCGCCACCCAGGTCGGGGCGAGGGCGGCGAGGAGGAGCGCCTCGTCGCCCACGCGTGCCGCCGAGTGCCGCGCCGGATCGACGCGCAGGGGGCGGCGCTCGGTCCCGCCATGGCCGCGCAGGACGACATGCGCGCGCACGTCCCGCGCGGCGAGGCGGCCCAGGAGGTGGATGACGGTCGGCGTCTTGCCGGCGCCGCCCGCGTTCAGGTTGCCCGCGCAGATCACGGGCACGCCCAGGCGCAGGCCGGGCCGGGCGAGCCGCCGGGCCGTCGCGGCGGCGTAGACGGCGCCCAGGGGGGCGAGCGCCGCGGCGAGCGGTCCGCCCGTCTGCCAGAACGCGGGCGCCTTCACAGGATGCCGGCGTCCTCGAGCGCCTGGATGACGGCGGCGGCCGCGCGGTCGGTGCCCTCGGCGCCGCGGGTGACCTCGGCCCAGGCGGCGCCGGCTTGGCGGGCGGCCGTCTCCGGCTGGAGCATGTCCTCGACCGCGGCGGCGATGGCGCCCGGCCCGGGAATCCGCCGGGCCGCGCCGGCGGCGGCGAGCCGCGCATAGGCGCCGTCCCGCTCCGAGGGCGCCGGTCCGTGCAGCACCGCCGACCCCAGGGCCGCGGGCGCCAGGGGGTCGGCCGTGCCGCCAGGGCCGAACGTGTCGGCCATCAGCGTGAGGGGCGCGATGCGGTACCACAGGCCCCGTTCGGCGCCTTCCGGCACGTGGATCACGCCGTCCTGCGGGTCCGCCCCCGCCCCCGCGGCCGCGCCCGGCGCCTCCATGGCGAGGACCGCGCGGTGGACGCGCGCCATGAGCGCGGCGTGCGCGTCCAGCACCGCGCCGCGGGTCTCGGGCGGGCAGGCGGTGGCGAACCAGACCGGCCGTCCGGCCAGCCCCGCGGCGAGGCCGGCGCGGCGGCCCTCGTCATGACCGGGGACCGCGACCCCATCCTGCATCGGGCCGATGGCGGTGACCCGCAGGCCCGCCCGGGAGACGCGGCGCAGGGCGCGGGCCTCCTCCGCGGTGGCGGCGAGCAGGGTGCAGCGGCCGAGCGCGTCGCCCGCCGCGCGCCGCCGGAGCGGGCCGCCCGGGATCGCGGCGACCGGATCGGGCATGGGCAGGACGATCACGGGACGTGCGAGCGCCGCGTCCAGCCGGACGGGACCGAGCGGCGGTGCGGCCCACAGGACGGCGGCGATCCCGTGGGCGGCGAGGAAGCCGGGGGTGTCGTCCGCCTCGGGCAGGGGCAGGCGCGGGGCCGGGTCGAGGGGCTGGGGCGTGCCGGTCAGGACGGTGCGCACGGGCATCTCGGCCAGGGCCTCGATGCGGGAGATCAGGGGCGGCAGCAGGCCCGCCGAGCGGGAACCCAGATGGACCCACAGGCGCAGCTCGTCGGTCGCGGGCTCGGCGGCGGGGGCGCGCGCGGCGGGGCCGGTACCTTGCCAGAAACGCAGCGCGCGCAAGGCGATGGACGCCGAAGGCCGTGCCCCGGCCGCGCTCGGCGCCTTGCTCAGTGACCGAGCTCCTCGGTCGGGGACGCGGGCTGCTCCTCGTCGCGCAGGCGGTGGATATGGGCGATGAAGTAGCGCATGTGGGCGTTGTCCACGGTGCGCTGTGCCTCGGATTTCCAGGCGGAGTAGGCGGTGGCGTAGTCGGGGAACATGCCGACCATGTGGATGGCGGACGGGTCCTTGAAGACGTTCCTGGCGGGATCGACGAGCTCGCCGCCGAAGACGAGGTGCAGGCGCTGGGTCATGGGCGGGCCTCCTTCGGGGCACCTGATACCGGGCCGCGCGGGGGATGCACAACGGGTGCACAACCCATGCACATCCCATGCGCATGGGCCGCCCGCCGGGTGGGCGCCGGGCGCAACGGCGGCGGTTGACGCCCCCGCGGCGCCGGCGCCTGCTGCGGGCATGGCCGCCCTGATCCGGAACCCGCGCTACCGGCTCTTCCTCGGGGCGGCGGGGGCGGCGAACCTGGGCGACGGGATCGGGGCGCTGGCCTTCCCCTGGGCGGCGACGCTGCTGACCCGCGATCCCGCCGCGATCGCGCTGGTCGCCTTCGCGGGGCGGCTGCCCTGGCTCCTGCTGTCGATCCCGGCGGGGGTGATCACCGACCGCGCCGACCGGCGGCGCCTGATCGTGCGGGCGGACGCGCTGCGCGCAGCGCTCGCGGTCTGCACGGTGCTGGTGGCGACGTCCTCGGGGCCGGCCCTGGGCGCGGCGCCGGGCGGGGCCGCGCCCCTCCTGGCGCTCGCGGCCATCGGGTTCCTCTTCGGCGCGGCGGAGGTGCTGCGGGACAACGCGGCGCAAACGGCGCTGCCGGCCATCGTCGCGCCCGGCGAGCTGGAGCGGGCCAACGGGCAGCTCTGGTCGGTCGAGCGGGTGATGGGCGCCTTCGTCGGCCCGCCGGTGGCGGGGCTGCTGATCGCGCTCGCGGTGCCGGCGCCGTTCCTGGCGCAGGTCGCGGCCTTCGCCGCCGCCGCGGCCTGCGTCTGGGCGCTGCCGGCGCTCGCGGCCTCCCGGGGCGCCGCGCGCTCGATGGCGGCCGAGGCGATGGAGGGGCTGCGCTGGATGGGCGCGCACCGGCAGGTGCTGCAGCTGGCGGCGATCACGGGGGCGGGCAACTTCTGCGGGGCGCTGTCGATGACGGTGCTGGTGCTGCTGTCGCAGGAGGCGCTGGGCCTCGACGCGGCGGCGCACGGCCTCCTGCTGACGGCCGGGGCGGCGGGGGGCGTGATCGGCGGCGTGCTGTGCCCTTGGATCGCGGCGCGGCTGGGGCCGGGGCGGGCGGTGCTGGCGGCCTGCGCGGTCTGGCCGGTGCCCTTCGCGCTGCTGGCGACGACGGGATCGCCCATCGTGGCGGCGGCGGCGCTGTTCGCGGAAGTCGCCTCCGGGATGCTGTGGAACGTGGTGACGGTGTCCTGGCGCCAGCGGCTGATCCCGCCGGCGCTGCTGGGGCGGGTGAACGCCATCTACCGGCTGATCGCCTGGGGCGCGCTGCCGCTCGGGGCGCTGGCGGCGGCGGGGATCCTGGTGGCGGCGGAGCCGGCGCTGGGCCGGGAGGCGGCGCTGCGCCTGCCGTTCTGGATCGCCGCCGGCGGCGCGGGCGCGATCCTGCTCTACGCGGCGGCGCGGCTGCGCCTGAGCGCCTAGGCGGTCAGGGTCCGGTGCAGCGCCGGCGGCGCCGCGAGCGCGCCGGGCGCCTGGGGGTGCGCGGCGTCGAAGCGCAGGGGCGCGCCGGCCGCGTCGGTGACGCGGCACCCGGCCTCGGACGCGATCAGCGCGCCCGCGCAGACGTCCCAGTACCAGGCGGGCCGATGGGTCAGGAGCGCGTCGTAGCGCCCGGCCGCGACGAGGCAGAAGCGCCAGGCGAGGGCGTGGCGCCAGTGGAGCGAGGCGTCCGGCACGCCGCCGGGCCAGCGCGCGGGGGCCATGCTCTGCCGCGAGGCGATCAGACGGGGCCGGCCGGCCGGCTCGGCCACGCGCAGGGGCGCGCCGTCCAGGGTGGCGCCGCCGCCCAGGGTCGCGGCGTAGGTCTCGCCGCGGGCGGGCAGGTGGACCACGGCCGCGACGGGGCGGCCGCCGCGGGTGAGGGCGGCGGCGACGTTCCAGGCGTCCTCCCCGGCGAGGAAGGGGCGGGTGCCGTCGATGGGATCGACGATCCAGGCCTCGTCCGCGCGCAGGCGGGCGGCGGGGTCGTCCGGCGTCTCCTCGGAGAGCCAGGCGGCGCCGGGGCGGGCGGCGGTGAGGGTCTCGCGCAGGTAGGCGTCGACGGCGAGGTCGGCCTCGGAGACGGGGCCGCCGCCGCCGGGCTTCTCGTGCGCGGCGGGGTCCCGCCGCCAGTAGCGCAGGGCGATGCGGCCCGCCTCGGCGGTGGCGGCGAGGAGGAGGGCGAGGGCGGCCGCGTCCGGCCCCCCGACCTGCCCCCCGTCCTGCGTCCCGCCCGGCGGCGCGTCCGGCGCCGCGGCGGGGCTAGTCCCCGGCAACGGTCATCCCGTCCACGAGGAGGGAGGGGACCACGCGCGAGAGATGCGTGCGGGCGTCGTCGGCGGGCACGAGGCTGGCCAGCATCTCCAGCAGGTTGCCGGCGATCGTGCACTCGGCGACCGGGTAGGCGGGCTCGCCGTTCTCGATCCACAGGCCGGAGGCGCCGCGGGAATAGTCGCCGGTGGTGCCGCTGATGGTGGAGCCGATCATCGAGGTGACGAGGAGGCCGGTGCCCATGTCGCGCATGAGGTCGGCGGGGGAGCGCTCGCCCTGGGTGAGGGAGACGTTGGTGACGGACGGGCCGGGGGGGCCGCCCGTGCCGCGCGCGGCGTTGGCGGTGCTCTCCAGCCCAAGGCGGCGGGCGGAGCCGAGATCGAGGATCCAGCGCGCCAGGGTGCCGTCCTCGACGATGGGGCGGGTGGCGGTGGGCAGGCCCTCTGCGTCGATCGGGCGGGCGCCGGAGGTGCGGGGGCGGTGCGGCTCCTCCAGGATGGCGAGGCCGGCGGGCAGGACGCGCCGCCCCATGCGATCCCGCAGCCAGGAGGCGCCGCGCGCGACGGAGGCGCCGTTGGCGGCCGCGAGGAGGTGCCCGATCAGGGAGGCGGCGACGCGCTCGTCGTAGAGGACGGGCCAGGTGCCCGTGGGGGGCTTCCTCGGGTTGGCGCGGGCCAGGGTGCGCGTGGCGGCGAGGGCGCCGATCGCCTCGGGGCTGTCGAGATCGGCGACGTGGGTGCGGGCGTCGAAGGCGTAGTCGCGCTCCATCCCGGTGCCGGCGCCGGTGATGGCGACGCAGGCCAGGGAGGTGGAGGTGCGGGCGTAGCCGATGTCGAGCCCGTTGGTGGCGGCGAGGTGGACGTCGTGCCGGGACTGGCCGGCGCCGGCGCTCTCGATCTGGGAGATGCCGGGCCGGCCGGCGGCCGCGGCCTCGGCGCGGCGGGCGAGGTCCTCCAGCGCGGCGGGGGCGAGGAGGGGCGCGTCGTCGACGAGGTCGAGGGCGGCGTAGTCGGCGCCGCGGGCGATCTGGGCGGGATCGGCGAGGCCGACGGCGGCGTCCTCGGGGGCGAGGCGGGCCATGGCGACGGCGCGCTCGGCCGCCTCGGCCAGGGTTGCGGGGGCGAAGTCGGAGAGGGCGACGCAGGCCTGCCGCCGGCCGAACAGGACGCGCAGGCCGATCTCGGTGCTCTCGGCGCGCTGGGCTTCCTCCAGCTTGCCGGCGCGCACATCCACGTTGGTGGCGGCGTCGCGGACCACGATGGCGTCGGCGGCGTCCGCTCCCGCGGCGCGGGCGGCGGCGAGAGCGCGCGCGGCCAGGTCGGCGAGGGGCTGCGGCATGGGCGGGTCTCCGGGGCTGGGCCCGCCGCAGGTAGGCCGGGCGCCGCCGGCGAGCAAGGCGCCGCGGGGGCCGGGCCCTAGCGGAGCGCCATGCCGTTGGCGGTGACGGAGCCGTCGGCGCCGAGCTCGAGCTCGGTGGCGTAGGAATCCGCGCCGGTGGGGCGGGCGACGAAGCCGATCATGCCGCGGGCGAAGGCGGCCTGCTCCTGCGGCAGGACGCCCATGGTGACGAGCGCGTCCAGCAGGCCCTCGGCGCCGGTGAGGTCGATGGACAGGGTGCCGGCGAGCGCGGGGAGGCCGGGGACGGCGGGGGTGCCGCCCTCGGGCGCGTCGAAGGCGCCGGACGCGGCCAGGCGCGCGCCGGCGGCGGAGAGGGAGAGGGCGCCGACCGTCAGGGTCCGCAGGGTGGGGGCCTCCACCGCCGGCGCGGGCGCGGCGGCGGCGCCGGCGTCCTCGGGGGCGGGGAAGAGGTCCTGCGGGACGGTGGCGGTGCCGGTCAGGTCGAGGGTCAGGGACGCGGGCTCGCGCGGCAGGATCGCGCCGGGGTCGAAGAGCGCCCAGACGGCATCGTCCAGGTCGAGGCCCTCGAGCGCGACGGAGAGGGCGAAGGGCTGCGCGCCCGCGGCGGCGAGGACCGGCACGAGGATGTCGATCGCGCTGCGCTCGAGGGTGTAGGACAGCTCGGGCACCGGCAGGCCGCCGCCGCGCAGGCTGACCTGCGAATCCGTGGTCGAGAGGGCGTAGGCGAGGCCGTCCGGCCCGATCGAGGCCTGGACCGTGCCGCCCGAGGAGGCGGTGGCGAGGTCGAAATCGCCGCCCGCGCCGGTGACCGCGACCTCGAGCCGGGCGGGGCCGTAGGCGAGCTCGCCGTCCAGCGCGCCGCCGGCGCGGGCGGCGCCCGCGAGGTCGGTCATCGCGGTGCCCTCCGGCGCGAGCGCGCGCGACGTGCCCGCGAGGTCCGAGACGGCGAACGCGAGGGCGAGGCTGCCGCCGCCGGCGGGGTCCGGGTCGTCGAAGGAGAGCTGGGCGGTGAGGGCGGCGGCCTCCTGGCGCTGGACGGTGCGGCGGGGGGCGCCGTCCGCGGCGGGGCGGATGGCGGTGCTGCCGGCCAGGCCCTCGATCCGGAGGTCGGCCGCGAGCGTGCCCTCGCCGCCGGCGACCTCGTCGAGGACGAAGCGCTGCGCGGCGCCGCCATAGGTGTAGAGGAGGCCCGCCCCGTCCTCGGCGACCGACGCGGAGAACCCGTCGAGCAGGATGCGGGCGGAGACGACCACGGGATCCGCGCCGCCGGTCTGCGTGGCGACGCGCACGGGCAGGGCCTCGGGGAGCGCGATCTCCACGCTCTCGCCGGCCTCGGTCAGGGTCATCTGGGAGATCTCGACGGTGGCGCGGGTGGTCGAGGGGACCATGGCGCCGGCGTCGTCCATCGCCCGGCCCTCCGACAGCGAGGTCATCACGACGCCCGAGAGGCGCACGGCGTCCGCGCCGATCTCCTCCTCGGCGACGGCGAGCTCGTAGCCGGCGTCGGCCAGCGCGGCGCGGATGTCGGCCCAGATGCCGGCCGCTTCGGGGGCGGCGGCGGCCGGCGCGGCGACGGCGATCAGGGCCGCGGACAAGGCGGCGCGGGCGCGGTGGGCAGGCCCGTCGCGGCGGTCGCCGATGGCGGTGGCGGGCATGGCGGAACTCCGGTCTCGGCGGGGGCGTCGGGCGGCTCGCGCGGACCCTACGCGGGCGGCTCCGCGGGTCAAGCGGGGCTGGCGGGGCTGGCGGGGCGCGGGGCGGTGCGGCAACCTGCGCCCCGCGCGCCGGATCGGCGCGCGATGGCTGGAGGATACGGCATGGACGCGGATCGGGACGGGACTCCGGACGGGGTTCGGGACGGGGCGGGCCCGCTGTCGGGGCGGACCGCGATGATCACCGGCGCGAGCCGCGGGATCGG
Organism: uncultured Alphaproteobacteria bacterium; assembly: GCA_963832275.1. Taxonomy (GTDB): domain Bacteria; phylum Pseudomonadota; class Alphaproteobacteria; order Rhodobacterales; family Rhodobacteraceae; genus Hasllibacter. The sequence continues at coordinate 609,384 of CAWHTQ010000019.1, read as the reverse complement.
GGCGGCGGCGGCGCGCGCCTTCGCGGCGGCGGGCGCCAACGTGGTCCTGTGCGCGCGCGACGCCTCGGCGCTGGCCGAGCTCGCCGGGGAGATCGGCGCGCGCGCGCTGGCGGTGCCCTGCGACGTGACGCGGCCCCTCCAGGTCGGCATCGCGGTGCAGGCGGCGGTGGACACCTACGGATCGCTCGACGTGCTGGTGAACAACGCGGGCATGATCGAGCCCGTGGCCCGGATGGAGGCCGCCGATCCCGACGCCTGGGGCCGGGTGATCGACGTGAACGTGAAGGGCGTGTTCAACGGCATGGCCGCCGCGCTTCCGGTGATGCTGGCGGCGGGGGGCGGCACGATCCTGACCATCGGGTCGGGGGCGGCGCACGGGCCGGTCGAAGGGTGGTCGCATTACTGCGCGTCCAAGGCGGCGGCGCTGATGCTGACGAAGATGCTGCACAAGGAGAACGGGGAGAGCGGAATCCGGGCGATGAGCCTGTCGCCCGGCACCGTCGCCACGCGGATGCAGCGCGAGATCGCGGCGTCGGGGGTGAACCCCGTCAGCCAGCTGCCCTGGGAGGCGCATATCCCGCCGGACTGGGTCGGGCGGGCGCTGGTGTGGATGGCCGGGCCGGCGGGGGACGACTGGCTGGGCGAGGAGGTGTCGCTGCGCGACGAGGCCGTGCGCGCGGCGATCGGGCTGGCGGGCTAGGCCGCGCGGATGGGGGACGGGTCCGTGGGGGACGGGTCCCCCGACGTGCTGGTGATCGGGGGCGGGCCCGCCGGCCTGATGGCGGCGGAGGCGGCGGCGGGGGCCGGCGCGCGCGTGGTGGTGGCCGAGGCGATGCCGACGCCGGGGCGCAAGCTGCTGATGGCGGGGAAGTCGGGGTTGAACCTGACCAACGTGGACGGCGATCCGGCGTGGTTCGGGGCGAGCGCGGGGCGGATGGCGCCGATGCTGGCGGCGTTCGGGGCGGGGGACGTGCGGGCCTGGGCCGAGGCCCTGGGGCAGGAGACCTATGCCGGGCCGACGGGGCGGGTGTTCCCGCGGGCGATGAAGGCGTCGCCCCTGCTGCGGGCGTGGCGGGCGCGGCTGGTCGCGGCGGGGGTGGAGGTCCGCACGGGCCTGCGCTGGGACGGGGGCGCGCTGGGGGCGGGGTGGCCCGGGGCGCGGGCGGTGGTGCTGGCGCTGGGGGGCGCGTCCTGGCGGCGGCTGGGATCGGACGGGGCCTGGGCGCCGTGGCTGGCGGCGCGGGGGGTGCCGGTCGCGCCGTTCGAGGGGGCGAACGTGGGGCTGCGGGTGGCGTGGTCGGCGCACATGGCGCGGCATTTCGGCAGCCCGGTGAAGGACGTGGCCTTGATCGCCGGGGGGACGCGCTCGCGCGGGGAGTTCGCGGTGTCGTCGCGGGGCATCGAGGGCGGGGCGGTCTACGCGGTGGGCGCGGCGGTGCGGGCGGGCGCGCCGCTGGTGCTGGACCTGGCGCCGGGGCGGAGCGGGGCGGAGGTGGCGGCCGTGCTCTCGGGCGGGCGGCGGGGGGATTCGCTGGCGAGCAGGCTGCGCAAGGGGCTGCGGATGGCGCCGGTGAAGGTGGCGCTGCTGCGCGAATGGCGGGGGGAGGTGCCGCTGGCGGAGGCGGTGAAGGCGCTGCCGGTGCGGCATGCGGGGCCGCGGCCGATGGACGAGGCGATCAGCACGGCGGGCGGCGTGGCCTGGGACGGGGTGGACGAGGGGCTGATGCTGCGCGCGGTGCCGGGGGTGTTCGCCTGCGGCGAGATGCTGGACTGGGAGGCGCCGACGGGGGGGTGGCTGCTGACCGGGTGCCTGTCGACGGGGCGCTGGGCGGGCGCCGCGGCGGCGGCGTGGGAGGGGCGCGCGCCGGCGCTCTGGGCGCCGGCGCGAGGGGCCGGGGCCCCCTAGTCGCGGGCGGCGGCGCGTTCGAAGGCCGGGCGCGCCCGCGCGCGGGCCATGTGGTCGGCGAGGGCGTCCGGGAGGGGGTCCATCTTGGCGACGCGGGACCAGCCGGCGCAGTGCGCGAGGAGGATGTCGGCGGTGGTGAAGGTCTCGCCGGTCAGCCAGGGGCCGGGGAGCATGGCGGCGACCGCGGCCGCCCCTCGGGCGAAGGCGGCGCGGGCGGCGGGCTTGGCCTCGGGGACGCGCGCGGCCTCGGGCAGGACGAAGGCGTTCTGGGCGTAGGCCCAGAGGGGGGCGTCCATCATCTCGAGCACGGCGTTCGTGGCGGCGTCCTGGCGGGCGCGGGCGGGGGTGCCGGCGGGGTGGGTGAGGGCGCCGTGCGCGTCGGCGAGGAAGGCCATGATGGCGACGCTGTCGGTCAGGGTCTCGCCGTCCGCGATCAGGGCGGGGATGCGGCCCGAGGGGACGAGGGAGCGGGTGCGCTCGTCGCGGGGCTTGGAGGGGACGTGCTCGTAGGGGAGGCCGAGCTCCTCCAGCGCCCAGAGGACGCGCATGGCGCGGGACGCGCGGGTTCCGACGATCGTGATCTGCATGGGGCCTCCTAGCGGCGGGCGAGCATGGCGAGGCGCACCAGCGCGCGCTCGGCCACGGGCATGGCGGGGGCGCGGGCGCCGGGGGCGCGCAGCGCGAGGTCGGCCTCGATCAGGATGGCGAGCGCCTCCTCCAGCCGGGGGGCGCCCCAGGCGCGGGCCTGCCGCTCGACGCGGGCGCGGCGCGGGCCGAAGAGGGGCGGGCGAATCGCGGCGGTGCCGAGGGTGGCGGCGGCGTGGAGCGTGCGGAAATGGCGCGCGGCGCCGATGAGCAGGCCCGTGGCGGCGCCGGAGCGGGCCGGCAGGCGGCGCAGGAGCGGGGCGAGGGCGGCGGCGTCCCCGGCGGCGGCGGCGTCGAGCACGGCGTCGATCTCGGCCTCGGGGGGGAGGGGGGCGATGGCGGCGACGTCCTCCGGGCCGGCGGGGCCGTCCGCGCCGTGCATGTAGAGGGCGAGCTTCTCGGCGCAGTCGCGCAGGGCGGCGGGGCCGCCGTCGCGGGCGATCGCCTCCAGCAGGGCCACCGCGTCCGGGGTGGCGACGGTGCCGCGCTCGGCGAGCGTCGCCTCGACCTCGGCGCGGCCGGGGGGGTCGTCGTAGAGCGGGAGGGCGGCGGCGGTGCGGTGAGCCTCGAACGCGGCGCGCAGCTTGGACCTGGCGGGCAGCGCGGCGGCGGTGACGACGATCTGGGCGTCGCCCGCGCGGTGGGCGTCCAGCGCGTCCGAGAGGATCGGGGCGAGGCCGTCGACGGCGTCCTCGACCAGGACGGCGCGGGGGCCGGGGAAGAAGCCGGCGGTGGTCATCGCGTCCTGGAGCGCGGCGGGGTCGCGGCGGAGATCCGCGGCGGGCAGGCGGGTCAGGCGCATCTCCTCCTCGGCGCCATCCCCGAGGAGGGCGGGCAGGAGGCGGCGCCGGGCCTCGGAGACGCGCACGGCATCGCCGCCGTAGATCAGGAGGCCGGCGCGGGCCGGGTCGGGCGCGGTCAGGGCGCGGGCGGCGGCGGCGCCGGAGAGCTTCACCGCGCGGCGCCCAGGAGGGTGAGGCGCGCGATCGTGCGGTCCGCGAGGATGGCGGCGAGCCGGTCCTGGGCGTCGCGCTCGGCGGCGCGCACGGAGACCGTGGTGCCGGTGGCGGACCAGGAGGTGAAGGCGCGCTCGGTGCCGGCGGCGAGGGCGCGGCCGGCCGCGTCCGTCAGGGTCCAGCCGGCGGCGCCGGCGATCTCGACGCGGCGGGTCTCCTCGACGTCGGTGGTGGCGACGACGCGGTCCTCGGTCGTCAGCGTCCAGGTCAGGAGCGGCGCCGACGCGGCGGCGGGGCCGACGCGGTCCTGGATCGCGGAGCGGTACTCGAAGTCGAGGCGGGTCGCCGGCTCGGCCAGGCGCAGGGCCTGCGGCGCCGGGCCCCCGGGGCCGGCGGGGCCGAGGGCGGGGGAGAAGCCGCAGGCGGCGAGGGCGAGGAGGAGCGGCGCGAGGAGCCGCGCGCGACGAAGAGCGGGGCGGCCGCGCCGGCGGCACGCGCGGCCGCGCGCGCCGGGCCCCTCGGGGACGACGGGCGAGGGAACGGGTCCCGTGGGGACGGGCCCCCGCGTCACGCGACGACGTTGACGATGCGGCCGGGCACCACGATGACCTTGCGCGGGGCGGCGCCGGCGAGGGCGCGGACCACGCCGTCCTCGGCGAGGGCGAGGGCCTCGACCTCGGGGGCGGGCAGGGTCTTGGGCACGGTGATCTCGCCGCGGCGCTTGCCGTTGACCTGCACCGGCATGGTCACGTCCTCCGAGACGAGGAGGCTCTCGTCGGCCTCGGGCCAGGGGGCGGCGGCGCACAGGCCAGGGGCGCCCTGCGCCTCCCAGACGTCCTCGGCGAGATGGGGCACGAAGGGGGCCATGAGCTGCGCCAGCGCGCGGACCGCATCCCGCTGGACCGCCGGGCCGGCGGCGGATCGGGAGAGGGCGTTCGCGAACTCGTAGAGGCGGGCGATGGCGCGGTTGAAGCCGAAGCTCTCGATCCCGAGGGTGACGTCGCGCACCGCCTCGGCGGTCGCGCGGCGCAGGGCCGCATCGGCGGCCTCGTCGGCGGCGGCCGCGGCGTCCATGTCCGCGATGCGGGTCGAGAGGGCGTGGACGCGGGCGAGGAACTTGTGCGCGGCCTCGGCGCCCGAGGCGGTCCATTCGACGTCCCGCTCCGGGGGGGAATCGGAGAGGACGAACCAGCGCGCGGTGTCGGCGCCGAAGCGGGCGAGGATGTCGTCGGGGTCGACGACGTTCTTCTTCGACTTCGACATCTTGGCGGAGGGGACCACCTCGACGGCGGTGCCGTCCGCGAGCGCGCGCGTCCCGTCCGGCCCCGCGGCCACGTCCTGCGGGAAGTGGTAGGCGGGGCGGCCGTCCGCGCCCGTCGTGCGGTAGATCTCGTGCGTGACCATGCCTTGGGTGAAGAGGGCGCGGAACGGCTCCTCGCAGCCCTCCGGCAGGTGGCCGGTGGCGATCATCGCGCGGGCGAAGAAGCGGGCGTAGAGCAGGTGCAGGATCGCGTGCTCCACCCCGCCGATATACTGGTCGACGGGCATCCAGTAGCCGGCCTCGGCCATGACGGTGGGGGCGCTCGCGCGGGGCGCGGTGTAGCGGGCGTAGTACCAGGAGCTGTCGACGAAGGTGTCCATCGTGTCGGTCTCGCGCCGGGCGGGGATGCCGCAGGCGGGGCAGGGCACCGAGCCCCAGGTGGGGTGGCGGTCCAGGGGGTTGCCCGGCTGGTCGAAGGTCACGTCGTCGGGCAGGAGGATCGGCAGGTTCTCCTTGAGCTCGGGGACCACGCCGCAGGCCCCGCAGTGGACGACGGGGATGGGGCAGCCCCAGTAGCGCTGCCGGGAGAGGCCCCAGTCGCGAAGGCGGTACTGGGTCTCGCCGGTACCGACGCCCTGCGCCTCGGCCCAGTCGATGGTGGCGTCGATCGCCTCCTGCCCGGTCGCGCGGGTCAGGCCGGCGGGCTGGTCGATCCAGTCGACGACGACGTCCTTGGCCGGCACGTAGGCCTCGGCGTCGATGGCGGGGTCGCCGCCGACGGGGCCGAAGGTGGGGATGACGGGCAGGCCGTACTTGCGCGCGAAGTCGAGGTCGCGCTGGTCGTGGGCGGGGCAGCCGAAGATGGCGCCGGTGCCGTAGTCGATCAGCACGAAGTTGGCGATCCAGACGGGGAGCGTGCCGCCGAGGGGGTTCCGGACCGTCAGGCCGGTGTCGAGGCCGAGCTTGGGCGCGGTCTCCAGCGCCTCGGCGGTGGTGCCGCCGCGGCGGGCCTCGATGGCGAAGGCGGCGACCTCGGCGCGCTCGGCCGCCAGGGCGCGGGCCAGCGGGTGCTCGGGGGCGATGGCCAGGAAGCTGGCGCCGCGCAGGGTGTCGGGGCGGGTGGTGTAGACCTCGATCGCGCCGTGCCCGTGGGCGGGGGCGCTCAGCGGCCAGGACATGCGCAGCCCGCGCGAGCGGCCGATCCAGTTGGCCTGCATGGCCTTCACCTTCACGGGCCAGTCGTCGAGGGCATCGAGCCCGTCCAGCAGCTCGCCGGCCATGTCCGATATCTTGAAGAACCATTGCGTCAGCTCGCGGCGCTCGACCTCGGCGCCGGAGCGCCAGCCGCGGCCGTCCTCGACCTGCTCGTTGGCGAGGACGGTCATGTCGACCGGGTCCCAGTTCACCTGCGCCGACTTGCGGGCGACGAAGCCGGCGGCGAGCATGTCGAGGAAGAGGGCCTGCTGCTGGCCGTAGTACTCGGGGTCGCAGGTCGCGAACATGCGGTCCCAGTCGAGCGAGAAGCCCAGCGGCTTCATCTGGGCGACCATCTCGTCGATATTGGCGTAGGTCCAGTCCTTGGGGTGGCCGCCCGAGGCCATGGCCGCGTTCTCGGCCGGCATGCCGAACGCGTCGAACCCCATGGGATGCAGGACCGAATGGCCGGTGGCGCGCTTGTGGCGGGCGATGACGTCGCCCATCGTGTAGTTGCGCACGTGGCCGATGTGGATGCGGCCCGACGGGTAGGGCAGCATCTCCAGCACGTAGGACTTTGGGCGGTCGTCGCGGGTGGCGCGGAACAGGCCGGCCTCGTCCCAGGCGGCCTGCCAGCGGGATTCGGTGGCGGCGGGATCGTAGGGCATGTGGCGGTCCTGCGGTGCGGGGCGGGCCGCCCCGGCGGGCGGCGCGGGACTAGAGGCGGCCGGCGGCGATGCGGAGCTGGCGCGCGCGGGTGAGGATCGCGTCCTCCACGGCGCGCTGCGTGGCGGCCGGGACGGGGCCGGAGCTGGACCGGAGCGCGACGTTGAGCGAGCGGGCGTCGAGCGCGGGGTCCTGCACGTAGACGGTCGCGGCATAGGCGCGGCCCCCGCCCGGCGGCGTGCCGAAGCCGAAGGAGATGACGCCGGAGAACGGGTCCACCGCCTGCACGGGCAGGAAGTCGAGCACCTCCAGCGAGGCGTTCCAGAGATAGCGGTTCACCTCGACGTCGACGTCGTCGTCCCCGCCGGCGCCGAAGAGGTCCCAGATCGTGTTGCGCTCCGCGAAGAGGCCGGCGGCCTCGGCCTGGGCGCGCTGGGCGTCCGTCCGCCCGGGCGCCGCCCGGCGCGGGTCCGCCGCCGAGGAGGCCGCCGCCGCAGCCCGCCAGCAGGGCGGCGCAGAGCGCGGCGATGCAGGCGCGGACGGCGCGTTTGGAACCTGACATCCGGCAACCCCTCGAGACCCGTGCGCGGGGTGTAGCGAACGGGCCCCAGGCCGGCAAGCGCCGCAAATGCTGGGCTTCGGACGGGGCGCGGGCCGATGCGTGCCGCGAGGCGCACACCACTGTGGCGCGCGTGCATCAACTCGGCGCCCGAGCGCGGCGGCGGCCGCGCGTTCGCTTGCATGGCGCGTCGGGCGGGGCGAAACGTCCCTTGTGCCGGTCGGAGCTTCCGGGCGGATGCATGGAAACACCAGATCGAGGGATCGACATGAAAAAGGTTCTCTTCGCCACGACCGCGCTGATCGCGACGGCTGGCATCGCGTCGGCTGAGGTCGCGCTTTCCGGGTCGGCCCAGATGGGCATCATCGGCGGTGACTTCAACACCGGCGGCTCCGACGAGGTCCAGTTCTTCACCGATATCGACGTCACGTTCACCCTCTCCGGCACGACCGAGGGCGGCCTGACCTTCGGCGCGTCGATCGACCTCGACGAATCGGACGGCGATCCCTCGAACGCGTTCGCGGGCTCCACCCAGGGCGGCGAGACGATCTTCGTGACCGGCACCTACGGCACCCTGACGATGGGCGACACGGACGGCGCGTTCGACTTCGCGATGCAGGAAGCCGCCATCGGCGGGACGATCGGCGACGTGCACACCGAGCATGACGGCTTCGAGGGCAACTCGGGCCTCGACGGGTTCTCGGACTCCGACGGCCAGGTCGCGCGCTACAACTACACCTTCGGCGACTTCACCGTGGCGACCTCCTTCGAGATCGGCGACGACGACGGCAACCTCGACTCCGACGGCGACTTCGACGACTCCCCGATCTACGGCCTCGGCGGCAACTATGTCGGCGACTTCGGCACGTTCACCCTGGGCCTGGGCGCCGCCTACCAGCAGGCCGGCGACTCGAGCGTCATCGGCGTCTCGGCCGACATGAACGCGAGCGGCTTCCGCGCGATCGTGAACTACTCCGATTTCGACGACGTGGCCGACCGCGACTACGCCTACGGCATCGCGCTGGGCTACGAGTTCCAGGAGTACACCGTGGCGATGAACTACGGCGTCAAGGAATACGACGACGGCGACGACGCCTCGGGCTACGGCATCGCGGTCAACTACGACCTCGGCGGCGCGGAGCTGCAGCTCGGCTACGCCGACAGCGAGGACCAGGACGGCAACGACTCCGACGGCTACTCGTTCGGCATCTCGATGGCCTTCTGATCCAGCCGGATCGACAGGACGACCGGAGGGGCGGGCCAATGGCCCGCCCCTTCGCGTTTGCGGGACCTGCGGGACCTGCAGGACGGGCGGGGGGCGCGGACGGTCCGGCCGGGTGGCCCGGCACGTCCCGTCGCCGGCGGCCGGGCCGGCGGTGAGCGGCGTGGCGGACGGGCTCGCCGCGCGGATGCGGGGCGCCGCCGAGGCCGCGCGCGCCGGGCGCATGGCGGAGGCGGCGCGCGTGTGCCGGGAGATCCTCGCCGCCGCGCCGACCGCCCTCGAGCCGCAGCTCTTGATAGCGCAGATCGCCGCTTCAGAGGGGCGGCCGATGGAGGCGATCGCGACCCTGCGCGCGGCGCTGCGCCATCACCGCGGCAGCGCCGCGATCTGGACGCCGCTCGCGCGCCTGGGCGCCGCGCACCTGCCGGCGGCGGCGCGCGGCGAGATCGCGGAGGTGGCGCGCCGGGCGGGGCTGCCCGCGCCCCTGCTGTCCCGGGTCGGGGCCACGCTGGCGGCGCCGCCGGCGCCGCGGCGCGCGCGCGACGCGATCGAGGACGGCCGCGCCGGGGAGGCGGCGGCGATCGCGCGGGATCTTGGCGATCCGGCGCTGCTGGCCGAGGCGCTGGAGGCGGACGGGCGGGCGGAGGAGGCGCTGGCGGCGCACGATGCGCGGATCGCCGCCGCCGGGGACCGGGCCGGGCCGGGGCCGGCCGCGGCGAAGGCGCTCCTCCTGCAGCGGATGGGCCGGCTGGGCGAGGCGGGGGACGTGCTGCGCGACCTGATCGAGCGCCATCCGGGCGAGGGCGCGCTCTATCGCCTCTGGGCGACGGGGGAGCGGGTGGCGGCGGACGATCCCCTCCTGGCGCGGATGGAGCGCCTCTGGACGGCGCGGCCGGGGGCGGAGCTGGGCTTCGCCCTGGCCAAGGCCCTCGAGGACGCGGGCCGGCACGGGGAGGTGTTCGCCGTGCTGCACGAGGCGAACCGCCTGGCCGGGCGGGTCGCCCCCCCGGACCTGGAGGCCGAGCGGCGCGACGCGGCGGCATGGCGCGCGGCGCTGGCCGGGCTGCGGCCGGTGGCGGCCGAGGCGCGGGGGCCGGTGCCCCTCTTCGTCGCGGGGATGCCGCGGTCGGGCACGACCCTGGTCGAGCGGATCCTGGCGCGCGGGGCGGGCGTGGCGGCGGGGGGCGAGACCGGGCTGCTGGCGCCGATCGTGCTGCGCCATGCACGCCCGCCCGCGCCGCCGGGGGCGGAGGCGGTGCGGCGGATCGCGGAGGCGCACGACGCCGCGCTGGCGCGGCGCTGGCCGGGGGCTTCTCGGGTGACGGACAAGTCGATGCAGCTCTGGAAGATCGTGCCGCTGCTGGCCGCCCTGCCGGGCGCGGCGACGATCGTGGTGCGGCGCGATCCGCGCGATACCGGGCTCTCGATCTACCAGCAGCATTTCGCGCCCGGCACGCAGCGGTTCGCGACCGACCTGCGGGCGATCGGCCGGATGCTGCGCCTCTTCGACGAAAGCGTGGCGCATTGGCGCGAGGCCGCGCCGGGCGCGTTCACGGAAGTCTCCTACGACGCGCTGGTGGCGGACCCCGCGGCGGCGGCGGAGCGGCTGGCGGCGGCGGCGGGCCTGCCGGCGGGGGCGCTCTCCGGGCCGGACGCGGAGGGCGGGCTGGTGCGCACGCTGAGCGTGGCGCAGGCGCGCGCGCCGGTGCATGCGGGGTCGTCGGGTCGCTGGCGGCGCTTTGAGGCGGAGCTCGCGCCGTTGATCGAGGAGTTGGAGCGATGAGCCTGGAGGCGATCCGCGCGCGCATGGCGGCGGCCGGCGACGGCCGGGAGGTCGAGCTGATCGCGGTGAGCAAGGTGCAGCCGGAGGACCGGATCGACGCGGTGCTGGCGCAGGGCCACCGGTCCTTCGGCGAGAACCGCGTGCAGGAGGCGCAGGAGCGGTGGCGGCCGCGGCTGGAGGCGCTTGAGGGCCTGCGGCTGCACCTGATCGGGCCGCTGCAGACCAACAAGGCGCGCGCGGCGGTGGAGCTGTTCGGCGCGATCCACACGGTCGATCGGGCCAAGCTGGCGCGGGCGCTGGCGCGCCTGGCGCAGGAGCGGGGCGCGTGCCCGGAGCTCTTCGTGCAGGTCAACACCGGCGCGGAGCCGCAGAAGGCCGGGTGCGCGCCGGAGGAGGCGGACGCGCTGGTGGCCGAGTGCCGGGCGCTGGACCTGCCGGTGCGGGGCCTGATGTGCATCCCGCCGGAGGGGGAGGAGCCGTCCCTTCACTTCGCGCTGTTGGCGAGGATCGCCGAGCGGTGCGGGGTGGCGGGCCTGTCGATGGGGATGAGCGGCGACTTCGAGGCGGCGATCCGGCTCGGGGCCACGCATGTGCGCGTGGGCTCGGCGATCTTCGGGGCTAGGGTGCCGCCCGGCGGATGAGGAGCGGCGTGCCGGGCGGCGCTGCCCGCGCGACCGCGAGGAGGTCGTGCGGGGCGAGGGCGATGCAGCCCTCGGTCGGGAAGCCGGGGCGGCGCCAGCGGTGCAGGAAGATGGCGCTGCCGGCGCCGGGGACGCCGCCCTCGTTCCAATCGGTGGTCAGGATCAGGTCGTAGAGCGGATCGGCCCGGCGCAGGGCCTCGGCGGACCCCCGCAGGGGGGCGCGGGCGAGGCGGTTGTAGAGCGGATGGCGGGGATCGTCGCACCAGAGGTCGCCGGGGCGGATCGGCCGCGCCCAGGCGGCGGGGCGGGGCAGGCGGTCCGGGCGCCACAGGAGGCCGGTGATGCGCAGCGCGCCGGCGGGGGTGGCGCCGTCGCCCTCGCGCTTGGGGTCCCGGATGCCGCCGCGGCCGATGGCGCAGGGCCAGCGGCGGCGGCCCCGGCGCAGGCCGGTGGGGGTCAGGACCAGGGGCGTCATTCGAGATGGCCGGACTTGGCGCGCTTGGTGGCGAGGTAGTCCGCGTTGAAGCTGCTGCGCCCGGCATGGAGGGGCACGCGCTCGGCGACCTCGATGCCCTGGCGCTCCAGCGCGGCGATCTTGGCGGGGTTGTTGGTCAGCAGGCGCACGCGGGTCGCGCCCATCGCGCGCAGGAGGCCCGCGGCGATGGAGAAGTCGCGCTCGTCGTCCTCGAACCCCGTGCGATGGTTGGCCTCGACGGTGTCGAAGCCCTGATCCTGGAGGGCGTAGGCGCGCATCTTGTTGGCCAGCCCGATGCCGCGGCCCTCCTGGTTGAGGTAGAGCAGGATCCCGCCCGGCCCGGCCATGGCGCGCAGGGCCGCGTCGAGCTGCGGGCCGCAGTCGCATTTCAGGCTGCCCAGCACGTCGCCGGTGAAGCAGGCCGAATGGAGGCGGGCGAGGACGGGGGCGCCGGGGTCGGGCGCGCCGATGCGGATCGCGGCGTGCTCGGCGCGCCCGTCGGGGGGGCGGAAGACGTGGACGGCCGCGGCCGGCGCCGCCGCGAGGGGCACGCGGGCGGAGACGACGCGGGCCGGGCCCGCCGGGCCCGGCGCCGCGTCGACGCGCGTGAGGTCGGCGCCCGGTGGCAGCGGCGCCACCAGGACCGCGGGCAGGAGGTGCGCCGCCTTGGCCAGCGCGATGCCGAGCCGGGCGGCGCGGGCCTGTTCGGGATCGCCCCCGCGCAGGGCGGACATGGGCGCCTTGAGCGGGGTCGCGAGGTCGCGCGCGGGGTCGGCCATGGCGCGGGCCCAGTCCGGCCCGGCGCCGGGCGGCACCGCGAGGCGCGCGAGGTCCCCGTCATAGGGGCGCAGGGCGAGGACGGCGGCGCGCCGCGCGGTCAGCGCCAGCACCGCGCCCGGCGCCAGGGCCGCCCAGCGCGCGGAGGGCAGCGTCTCGACCGCGGCGACGGCATGGACGCCGACGGCCACCGGCAGCCCGCAGCGCAGATCAGCGCGCGCGCGCGCGGCGCGCTCGGCGGGGGTCGGGGCAAGCGGGTCGTCGGACATCTCGTCACCGGGCCGCGGGGCGCGGGCGCGCGGATGAAACATAGGCCCCGCCCCGGGCACAACCGCGTGAGAGCGACGGCGGGACCGTTGCCGGCGCCGCCCGCGGCGCCGAGCGTGGCGGGGACAAGAGGCGGCTGGAGGACGACGCGGATGGCGGTATTGAGGAAGATACTCCTGGTCGACGACGACGAGGACCTGCGCGAGGCGCTCAGCGAGCAGCTGATCATGACCGAGGATTTCGACACGTTCGAGGCCGGGACCGGCGCCGAGGGGATCGAGAAGGCCAAGGAGCAATCCTACGACCTGGTGATCCTGGACGTCGGCCTGCCGGACACGGACGGGCGCGAGCTGTGCAAGCTGATGCGGCGGCAGGGGGTGAAGTGCCCGATCATGATGCTCACGGGCAATGATTCGGACGCGGACACGATCCTGGGCCTGGATGCGGGCGCGAACGACTACGTCACCAAGCCGTTCAAGTTCCCGGTCCTGCTGGCGCGCATCCGGGCGCAGCTGCGCACGCACGAGCAGTCCGAGGACGCGATCTTCCAGCTCGGGCCGTACACGTTCAAGCCGGCGGCGAAGATGCTGATCACCGAGGACGACCGGAAGGTGCGCCTGACGGAGAAGGAGACGGGGATCCTCAAGTTCCTCTACCGCGCGCAGGACGGGGTGGTCGCGCGCGACACGCTGCTTCACGAGGTCTGGGGCTACAACGCGGGGGTCACGACGCACACGCTCGAGACCCATATCTACCGCCTGCGCCAGAAGATCGAGCCGGACCCGTCCAACGCCCGGCTGCTGGTGACCGAGAGCGGGGGCTACCGCCTCGTGGCGTGACGGCAACAGCCGGCATGGTTGACTTCACGGTAACCCTCTCGCGCTAGAGTTGTCCTCGCGCCCGGCAGATGATGGGCGAACGAGCCCCTCGCCGCGACGGGGTCATGTCGCGGCACCTCCCTGTTGGACTCGGCCCGGGCCTCGGCTCGGGTCTTTTTTCGTGGCCACGCCGCCTCCTGGCGGGGCGCCCGCGGGCGCGGTAGGCCCCGGGGCCAGAGGAGCCCGCCCATGCCGTTCACGGTCGCCACCTGGAACATCAACTCCGTGCGCCTGCGCGAGGGGCTGGTCTGCGACCTGCTGGAGGGCGAGCGCCCGGACGTCCTGTGCCTGCAGGAGACGAAGTCGCCGGTCGAGAAGATCCCCCTCGAGCGGTTCGCGGCGCTGGGCTACGGGCACGTCCTGGCGCGGGGGTTCAAGGGCTACAACGGCGTCGCGATCCTGTCGCGCCTGCCGATCACCGAGGCCGGGGCGCGGCCCCTGGCGGGCCGCGAGGACGCGCGCCATATCGCCGGGCGGCTGGAGAACGGCGTGGTGATCCACAATCTCTACGTGCCCGCGGGGGGCGACGTGCCCGACCGCGCGGTCAACGAGAAGTTCGGCCACAAGCTCGACGTCCTGGCCGAGATGGCGGGCTGGTTCCGGGAGGCGCCGCCCGAGCGGTCGATCCTGGTGGGCGACCTGAACATCGCCCCGCTGGAGGACGACGTGTGGAGCCACAGGCAGCTCGTGAAGGTCGTGAGCCACACGCCGGTGGAGGTCGAGGCGCTGGAGGCGGTGCGGGCGGCCGGGGGCTGGGTGGACGCGGTCCGGGCCGACCATCCCGGAGGCAAGCTCTACTCGTGGTGGTCCTACAGGGCGAGGGACTGGGACGCGGCGGACAAGGGGCGCCGCCTGGACCACGTCTGGGCCACGGCCGACATCGCGGGCGCGGCCGGGGGCAGCCGGATCCTGCGGGACGTGCGCGGATGGGACAAGCCGAGCGACCACGTGCCGGTGCTGGTCGACTTCGACCTCTGATCGGCCTGGATTGCCTGGCGCAACTCTGCGGCGTCGGCGGGGGACCCGTCTCCCGGACCCTTCGAGAAGCGCGGTCCGTCGATCCACTGGATCGCGCGGCGCAGGACGATCGGTGATCCTTCGGGAGGCCCGTCAAGCGATCGTCGACCGCCGGTCGGCGTGCGGGCGGGCCGAGACCCGCGGGGGGAGGGTCGTCGGCGGCGGATCCTGCCGACGACGCGCCGGACCAGTATCATCATCGGACACGGCGAATGGACGTGATCGACATGTCCCGACGAGATGCGGTCGACGACCTCGCCATGCGGGGCGACGAGGGGCTGACGATCGAGACCGGCAAGACCGAGGGCGCCGGCGGCTCGATCGACGGCACGTCGAGCACCGGCTCGATCGACGGCGGGCCGGCGCGTGACCCGGTGAACGGCGGCGGGGGCGACGTGATCCGCGGCGGCGAGGGCAGCGACATCATGGAAGGCCCCGGGGCGGACACCTACGTCATCGAGGCGGGCGCCGACTGCGGCGGCGAGTCCCGGGGCCAGGACGCCGGCCGGGGCTTCGCCGGCGACCCCGGGATCGGGGTCGGCACGCCCGACCAGTCCGCGCCGGGTGAGTTCGCCTTGTCGCTCAGGGCGACGGGCGGGGCGGGCGTCACCATGACGATCTTCGGCGGGGACGTGCGCGGGGGCGTGGGCGGGGACGTGCGCGGCGCGGCGGTCTTCGGCGAGGAGGGCGTGCTCCCCGCGGACCGACGACGCGGCCGAGCTCCGCCTTCGTCCGGGCCCCGACCGAGATCGACGCCGGACGCGATCCGGGCGACGTCATCATCTTCCGATCCGCGTCCGATCCGCCGGGCGCCCGCGACGGGGATCGTCGCGGGCGCTTGCCGTTCGCGGCCGTGGCTCCTACGTCCGGGCCAGACGCAATCGGAGGCCGCCATGCTCGAATTCGGTACGAAGAACGCGGCCGGCGGCGCAGGTCCCGCGGGCGGGCTCGTGACCGACGGGTCCGAGGCGACCTTCATGAGGGACGTGATCGAGGCGAGCCAGGCGCAGCCGGTGATCGTGGACTTCTGGGCGCCGTGGTGCGGGCCGTGCAAGACGTTGGGCCCCGCGCTCGAGGCGGCGGTGGAGAAGGCGGGCGGCGCGGTCCGCATGGTCAAGATCGACGTCGACCAGAACCCCCGGCTGGTGCAGATGCTCGCGCAGCAGGGCCTGCCGATGCAGTCGATCCCCACGGTCGTCGGCTTCGCCCAGGGGCAGATCGCCGACATGTTCCAGGGCGCGCTGCCGGCCTCGGAGATCGACGCCTTCATCGCGCGGCTGATCTCGATGGCGGGCGCGGGAGGGCTCGCGGAGGCGATGGAGGCGGCCGAGGCGATGCTGGCCGAGGGAGCGGCGGCGGACGCGGCGCAGATCTTCGCCGGCATCCTGGGCGAGGATCCGGGGCACGCGGGCGCGCATGGCGGGCTGATCCGCGCGCAGCTCGCGATCGGCGAGGTGGAGATGGCGCAGCAGCTCCTGGACGCGGTGCCGGCCGAGATCGCGAGCGCGGCCGAGATCGAGGCCGCGCGCGCGCAGCTCGCCCTCGCGCGGCAGGCGGCGGCGGCGGGGCCGGTGGACGCCCTGACGGCGCAGGTCGAGGCCGAGCCGGACGACCACCAGGCGCGGTTCGACCTCGCGGGCGCGCTCCTGGCGTCGGGGGATGCGGACGGGGCGGTGGACCATCTGCTGGAGCTCTTCCGCCGAGACCGGGACTGGAACGAAGGGTCGGCCAAGGCGCAGCTCCTGACGATCTTCGAGGCGGCGGGGCCGAAGGATCCCGTGGCGCTGCGCGGGCGGCGGCGGCTGGGGTCGATGATCCTGGCCTGAGATGGTCGCGCGGCCCATTGATGCGGGCCGCGCGCGCCTTAGATCGGAGCGATGACCAACCGGACCGATCTGCCGCGCACGATCCCGATCTTCCCGCTGCCCGGGGCGCTCCTGTTGCCGCGGGCGCGGCTGCCGCTCCATATCTTCGAGCCGCGCTACCTGGCGATGCTGGACGACGCGTTGAAGTCGCCCGCGCGACTGGTCGGGATGATCCAGCCGCGCGAGGTGCCTTCCGGGGGCGCCGCCGCGGCGGGGGGCAGCCGCCTGCACGCGATCGGCTGCGCCGGGCGGGTGACGGGCTTCTCGGAGACCGAGGACGGGCGCTACCTCATCAGCCTGACGGGGATCAGCCGGTTCCGCGTGCTGCGCGAGGTCGAGGGATTCCCCTCCTATCGGCGCTGCGACGTCGAATGGGAGGGATTCGCCCGCGACCGCGGCCGCACGGAGGTGGACGAGGCGTTCGACCGGGCGGCGTTCATGAAGCTGCTGAGCCGGCATTTCGCGGCCGAGGGGCTGTCGCCGGACTGGAGCGAGCTGAAGGATGCGGGCGACGAGCTGCTGATCAACTCGCTGTCGATGATGATCCCGTTCGAGCCCGAGGATCGACAGGCCCTGCTGGAGGCGCCGAGCCTGTCCACGCGGCGCGAGACGCTGGTGACGCTGATCGAGTTCGCGCTGGCCAAGGGGTCGGCGACGGCGGGGACGCTGCAGTGAGCGACGGGGCGGCGGAGGCCAAGCCCTTCGATCCGCGGGCGATCGAGGCCCTGATCTGTCCGCTCACGCATGCGCGGCTGGAATGGGACGCGGCGCGCTCCGAGCTGGTCTCGCGAAGGGCGGGCCTCGCCTATCCGGTGCGCGACGGGATTCCGATCATGCTCGAGAGCGAGGCGCGGCGGCTCGACGGCTGAGCCCGGCGGGGGGCGGTGGCCCAGAGCAGCAGGGCCGCGCCGACCGCCGCGAGCGCGAGCGGGGCGACGAGGGCCGCGGCATCGCCCATCGGCGCGGGCGGCCCCGTCATCAGGGGCGCCGCCGCCCCCGCCCCGCGCAGCGCCAGCGCCCCGCCGAGGGTCGCCGCCAGGCCGCGCGGGGCGCCCAGGGCGAAGGGCGCGGACACCGCCGCGAGGACCGTCCCGGTCCACAGCGCCATCGCCGCGGGGGTGCCGCCGAGCGCGGCGAGCGCCGGCAGGAGGCCGGGGGTGATCGCCCAATGCGCCAGGAGCGCGGCGCCCGTCGCGGCGGCGGTGCGCAGGGCCGTCTCGAGAGATGTCATGCGCGGCCCCTTTCCCGGCGCCGGTCCGTCCGGCGCGGCGCCCCTTGTGACGCGGGAGGATTGAGGAGCGATTAAGCCCGGGCGTTCAAGGCCCCCCCAGGGGCAGCCCCCGCATGAGGCGCGGGACCTCGCCGGTCAGGCCGGCCGCCTCGCGGATCATCGCTCGTCTGAGCCCCGGCAGGCGGCCGGCCGCCCCGAGGCCCAGGCGCCGCAGCCCGCGCAGGAGCGGGTCGTCGTTGGAGAAGATGCGGTTCACCATGTCGGTCGCGGCGGCGAGGCTCGCGGCGTCGAAGCGGCGCCAGCGCTGATAGGCGGCGAGCGGGGCGGCGCCGCCGATGTCCTCGCCGCGGCGGGCGGCATCCGACAGGACCTCCGCCAGGGCGGCGGCGTCCTTCATCCCGGCGTTCAGGCCCTGCCCCGCGATCGGATGCACGCCGTGGGCCGAATCCCCCAGGAGCGCGACCCGGTCCGCCACGAGGCGTTCGGCGAGGACGAGGGAGAGCGGGTAGGCGTGCCGCCCGCCCAGCAGCTCCAGCGCGCCGTAGAGGTCGCCGACCAGCGGGCGGAGATGGTCCAGGAACGCGTCGTCCGGCAGGGCGGCGACGCGGGCGGCCTCGGCCTCCGCCTCGGTCCAGACGATCGAGACGCGGCGCCCGGTCATCGGCAGGAGCGCGAGAGGGCCGGGGGGCAGGAACACCTGATGCGCGGTGCCCGCGTGATCGCGCTCGACGCCGAGCATCGCGACGAGCGAGACCTGCCCGTAGCGCTTGATCGTGCGAACGATGCCGGCGCGCGCCGCGGTGCCGCCGCCGCGCCCGTCCGCGCCGACCAGGAGGGGGGCGTGGAGGGCGCCGGCATCGGTCGTCACCGCGATGCCGGCGGGGCCGGGGGCCTGCGCGGTCACGGAGGCGGCGCGGCGCTCCACGCCCGCTTCGTCCAGCGCGGCGGCGAGGGCGGGGCGCAGGTGCCGGTCCTCGACCATGTGGCCCATCGGGCCCTCCTCGATCTCGGCATGGTCGAAATGGAGGTGCAGGGGGCTCGCGCCCCGGCCGCGGCGCCCGTCGCTGACCCGTATGTCGAGGATCGGCTGCGCGTCCGGCGCCAGCGCGTCCCAGAGGCCGAGCGCGCCGAGCATGCGGACGCTCGCGACGTTGAGGGAATAGGACCGCGCGTCGGCCGCCGCGGCCGCCGCGGGGTCCAGGAGGATCGCGCGCAGCCCGGCCTGCGCCAGCGCGAGGGCGAGGCACTGCCCCGTCGGCCCGCCGCCGGCGATCAGGACGTCCGCGTCCGGTGGGGGGGGGTGCGCCGCCATGGGGGGCAGATACCCCGGCGGGCGCCGTTGTCCATGCCGCGGGCGCCGGGCTAGCGTGCGGGCGAACGGGAGGACCCGCATGACGGACCTGATGAACGGCGCCGCGGCGCTCGGCCGGCGGATCGCGGAGGGGGAGGTCGACCCCCTCGACCTGGCGGAGGCCGCGATCGAGCGAATCGGGGCGCATCCGCACGGGGGCCGCATCTTCGCGCGGCTCACGCCCGAGCGCGCGCGGGCCGAGGCGGCGGCGGCCTCGGGCCGGGCGAAGGCCGGACGCCGGCGGGGGCCATTGGACGGCGTGCCGATCTCCTGGAAGGACCTCTACGACAGCGCGGGGGTGGAGACGGCCGCGGGCTCGAAGCTGCTGGCGGGGCGGGTGCCGGAGCGGGACGCGGACGTGCTGGCCGCGGCGACGCGGGCGGGCACGGTCTGCCTGGGCAAGACGCATATGAGCGAGCTGGCGTTCTCCGGGCTGGGGATCAATCCGAGCACGGCGACGGCGCCCGGCGCGCATGGCGCGGGGCTGGCGCCCGGGGGGTCCTCCTCGGGGGCGGCGGCGTCGGTGGCGGCGGGGCTGGCGGCGGCGGCGATCGGCTCGGACACCGGCGGCTCGGTGCGCCTGCCGGCGGCGTGGAACGACCTGGTGGGGTTCAAGCCGGGGTTCGGCGCGCTGCCGAACCGCGGGGCGGTGCCCCTCGTCGAGCGGCTCGACACGGTGGGGCCGCTGGTGCGCCGGGTGGAGGACGCGGGCCTCCTGATCGAGGCGATGGGGGGCGCGCGGGCCCCGGACCTGCGCGGGGCGGACGCCTCGGGCGCGCGGCTGGCGGTGCTGGCCACGGTCGCGATGGAGGACCTGGCGCCCGAGCCGGCGGCGGCGTTCGCGGCGGCTTGCGAGCGGCTGCGCGCCAAGGGGGTCACGATCGAGACGCTGGACCTGCCGGCCGCGGCGCAGGCGATGGGTCTGTCGGCGGCGCTCTATGCCGGGGAGGCCTGGGCGATCTGGGGCGCGCGGATCGAGGCGATGCCGGGCGCGGTCTGGGCGCCGATCGAAGCGCGCATCCGCGGCGGCGAGGGGCTGTCGGCGGCCGAGTTCATCGGGGCGTGGCGCACGCTGGAGTGCCTGCGCCGGGACTGGCGGGAGGCGTTCGCGGGCTTCGACGCGGTGATCACGCCGAGCGCGCCGATCCTGCCGCCGGTGGTGGCGGACCTGCTGGCCGACGATGCGGCCTATGTGGCGGCGAACCTGGCCGCGCTGCGCAACACGCGGATCGGCAACCTGATGGACTGCGCGGGCCTGTCGCTGCCGACCCCGGCGCCGTCCTGCGGGGTGCAGGTGCTGGCCGCGTCGGGGGAGGAGGCGCGCCTCCTGCGGCTGGGCGCGGGGATGGAGGCGATGCTGGCGTGATTCGGCACGATTGCCACGGCCGGGGCGGTGGCGGGGCAGCGCGATGGACCGGGGCGGGGCGCGCGGGATAGCCTGCAAGGCGAAGCGGGGCGCCACGACCCCGGGACCCGAGGTCGACGCAGTCATGCCGCCATCCCTTCCCGCGCGATTCGCGGATCTTCCGCTCTATGCGTTCCCGCGGCTGCGGGCGCTGCTGGACGGCGTGGCCCCCGGGGCCGATCCCGTCGTGATGACCGTCGGCGATCCGCGCCATGGCATCCCGGGCTGGGTCGGGCCGATGCTGGCCGCGCATGCCGGCGGCTTCGGCGGCTATCCCGAGAACGACGGCGACGAGGCCCTGCTCGGCGCGATCTCGGACTGGATCGCGCGGCGCTACGGCGTGCGGCTGCCCACCTCCCGGATCATGGCCCTCAACGGCACGCGCGAGGGGCTGTTCTCCGCCGCGATGGCGCTCTCGCCCGAGGAGAAGGGGGGGCGGCGGCCCGCGATCCTGATCCCCAACCCGTTCTACCAGGCCTACGGCATGGGCGCGCTGGGCGCGGGGGCGGAGCCGGTCTTCGTGCCCACCTCGGAGGCGTCGGGCTGGCTGCCGGACTATGCGGGGCTGGCGCCGGAGCTGCTGGACCGGGTGACGCTGGCCTATGTGTGCTCGCCGTCCAACCCGCAGGGGGCGGTCGCGTCAGAGGACGACCTCGCGGACCTGCTGGCGCTGGCGGAACGGCACGATTTCCGGGTGCTGGCGGACGAGTGCTATTCGGAGATTCTGGTACGGCGCGCCGCCGTCGGGGCTGTTGCAGGTGGCGCAGGACGTGGGCGCGGACCCGGAGCGGGCGCTGGCGTTCCACTCGCTCTCCAAGCGCTCGAGCGCGGCGGGGCTGCGTTCCGGGTTCGTCGCGGGCGGGGCCGAGGCGATCGGGGCGATGCGGCAGTTGCGCGCCTATGGCGGCGCGCCGGTGCCGGGGCCGATCCAGGCCGTGAGCGCCCGCCTCTGGGCGGACGAGGCGCATGTGGACGCCTCGCGCGCGCTCTATGCCGCGAAGCGGGCCGTCGCGGCGAAGGTGCTGGACGGCGTGCCGGGCGCGGCGATGCCGGATGCGGGGTTCTTCCTCTGGCTGCCCGCGCGCGGGGACGCGGAGGACGCCGCGCTGCGCCTCTGGCGCGAGGCCGGGGTCAAGGTCCTGCCGGGACACTACCTGGGCCGGGAGGTGGACGGTCACGCGCCGGGCCGCGACCGGCTGCGGGTCGCGCTGGTCGGCCCGGTGGACGAGGTCGAGGACGGGCTGCGCCGGATGCGCGCCTGCCTCTACGAATAGGAAGGACGCCCGATGGCCTATCAGACCCGGCGCCGCGAGCCGCTCGTCGACGAGACCACCGCCGCGGCCCTCGCCCGGCGGGGGCGCGAGGCGATCGGCCTGGGCCTCCTGGGCGCGGGGGCGCTGCTGGGCGCGGCGCTCTGGTCCTACGCGCCGACCGATCCGGGTCTTTTCGCGGCCGGGGGGCCGGTTGCGAACTGGCTCGGCGCGCCGGGGGCGGCGATCGCCTCGCCGGCGCACGTGATGCTGGGGCGGGCATGCCTGCTGGTGCCGCTCGCGCTCCTGGTCTGGGGGCTGCGCTTCGTCGCGCATCTGGGATCGGGTCGGGCGATGGCGCGAACGGTGACCTTGCCGGTCGCGGTGGTGGCGGCGGCGGTTCACCTCTCCAGCGTGCCGCCGGGAGAGGGCTGGACGCACGGGTTCGGGCTGGGCGGACATGTGGGTGACACGTTCCTCGGCGCGATGATCGGCGTGCTGCCGCTGCCGCTCACGACGGCGTTCGCCGTGGCGGCGCTGGCCTCGGCGGTGGCGATGGCGCTCCTGACGCTGCACGCGCTCGGGCTGGACCGGGGCGAGGCGGGGGCGGCGCTGCGCTTCGGCGGCGCGGGGCTGGCGCGGGCGGGCGGGGGCGTGCTCTCGGGTCTGGGGGCGCTGCGCGCGCGGCGGGCGGCGCGGCGGGAGGCGCGCGGCGACGCCCCCCGCCGGCGGCTGGCGGACTACGTCACGCTGCGGCGCGGGCGCGTGTCGGAGGAGGATGCGCCGTTCGCGGAGGGCGAGGGCGACGCGGCGGATGACGGGGCCCAGGACCGGCTCCAGGCCCGGATCGCGGACGCGGTCCGCGCCCGGGCGCGGCAGGGGGCGCAGGGCTCCGGGCAGCGCGCGGAGCCGCCGGTGAAGGCGGGCGCGGGCGCCGCTCCCGATTTCGTCGCCAGGGCGGCCGCCCGCCGCCGCGCCGCCGCCGCGGAGGACATCCCGGATCCGGGCGCGGAGGACGTCCTGGAGCCGGACATGGACCGGGAGGACGACGACGCGGCCCTGTTCGAGGCGGATGCGCCCGAGGACGGGACGCGCGGCGCGCCCCCGCCGCCGGTCCTGCGCGCGCCGAGCCCGCCCGAGGCGGAGGCGCCGCTGGTGCGCCATGCCGGGCCGCCGCCGCGCCCGTCCGCGCGCGCGCGGGCGGAGGCGCAGCCCCCCCTGGCCCTGGACGAGGACGCGGCGGCCTACGAGCTGCCCCCGCTCGGCCTGCTGCGCGATCCGGGCACGGTGGAGCGGCATCACCTGTCCGACACCGCGCTGGAGGAGAACGCGCGGCTCCTGGAGAACGTGCTCGACGATTACGGGGTGAAGGGCGAGATCGTCAGCGTGCGGCCCGGCCCCGTGGTCACGATGTACGAGCTGGAACCGGCGCCGGGCCTGAAGGCGAGCCGCGTGATCGGGCTGGCGGACGACATCGCGCGGTCGATGTCGGCGCTGTCGGCGCGGGTCTCCACGGTGCCGGGCCGCTCGGTGATCGGCATCGAGCTGCCCAACGAGAACCGCGAGATGTGCGTCCTGCGCGAGATCCTCTCGACCCGCGCGTTCGGGGACGGCGCGGCGCGCCTGCCGCTGGCGCTCGGCAAGGACATCGGGGGCGATCCGGTGGTCGCGAACCTGGCCAAGATGCCCCACCTCCTGATCGCGGGGACGACGGGCTCGGGCAAGTCGGTGGCGATCAACACGATGATCCTGTCGCTCCTCTACCGGCTCACGCCCGAGGAATGCCGCCTCATCATGATCGACCCCAAGATGCTGGAGCTCAGCGTCTACGACGGCATCCCGCACCTGCTGTCCCCGGTGGTGACCGACCCGAAGAAGGCGGTGGTGGCGCTCAAATGGGTCGTGGGCGAGATGGAGGACCGCTACCGCAAGATGTCCAAGATGGGCGTGCGCAACATCGACGGCTACAACGGCCGGGTGAAGGAGGCGCTGTCGCGCGGCGAGCTGTTCTCGCGCACGGTGCAGACGGGGTTCGACGACGACACCGGCGAGCCGGTGTTCGAGACCGAGGAGATCGTGCCGGTCGCGCTGCCCTATATCGTGGTCGTCGTGGACGAGATGGCCGACCTGATGATGGTCGCGGGCAAGGAGATCGAGGCCTGCATCCAGCGGCTGGCGCAGATGGCGCGGGCGAGCGGCATCCACCTCATCATGGCGACGCAGCGGCCCTCGGTCGACGTGATCACCGGCACGATCAAGGCCAACTTCCCGACGCGGATCAGCTTCCAGGTCACGTCCAAGATCGATTCGCGCACCATCCTGGGCGAGCAGGGCGCCGAGCAGCTCCTGGGGATGGGCGACATGCTCTACATGGCGGGCGGCTCGAAGATCATCCGCGTGCACGGGCCGTTCTGCTCGGACGAGGAGGTGGAGGAGATCGTCGCGCACCTGAAGTCCTACGGGCCGCCGGAGTACCTCAACGGGGTGCAGGACGGGCCGGAGGAGCCGGACGAGGGGCCGAGCGTCGACGAGATGCTGGGCCTGGGCGGGAACACCGGCGGGGAGGACGCGCTCTACGACCAGGCGGTGGCCATCGTGATCCGGGACCGCAAGTGCTCGACCTCCTACATCCAGCGCAAGCTCGGGATCGGCTACAACAAGGCCGCGCGGCTGGTCGAGCAGATGGAGGACGAGGGCGTGGTCAGCGGCTCGAACCATGTCGGCAAGCGGGAGGTGCTCGTCCCCGAGCAGGCATGATCGGCGGGCGGCCCGGCCCGGGGGGCGACGGGGATCGCCGCGAGGTCGACGCGATCGGCCGGCCCGGGCCACGCCATCGCCCGATTCGCGCCCCAGATGCGGGTCACGTTCAAGTCATCTCGACGGCGCTCCGCGGAACATCGCCCCAGGTGTCCCGCGTTCGCCTGACAACCCACCGATGCGAGGACCGATCCATGACCGTCCACCCGACCCCTTCCCACCCGCTCCCGCCCGCGCCCGAGGGCCTGGGACCGCTCGCCCTGGTGGCGCTGGCGGCCCGGGCGGCGCGGGAGGACGCAGCGGGGTCCGGGCCGCGCCCCTGCGAGCCCGAGGGCCGCTGCTACGAGTGAGGCCTGCGTCCGGATGACGGCGGCGTCGCCATGCGATGACGCTGGCGGGGACGGGGCGCGGTTCCTATGTCCGGCGGGCCGCCATCGCCGTGCGGCGCGACCCGGAGCCGAGATGACCCGACCCGCCGCCCTACGCCGTGCCGCCGCGCTGGCCGCCGCCGCCCTCTTCGCGTCGGCCGTGCCGGCGGCGGCGGACGTCTCCCTGGCCGAGGCGAGCGCCTACCTGAACGGGTTCACCGGCGCCGAGTCCGCCTTCACGCAGATCGCCGACGACGGCTCGATCGCCACCGGCACCGTCCGGCTCCAGCGGCCGGGGCGGATGCGCTTCGAGTACGATCCGCCCCTGCGGCAGCTCGTCGTGGCCGGGGGCGGGCAGGTCGCGATCTTCGACGGCAAGTCGAACGCGGGGCCCGAGCAGTACCCGCTCTCGCGCACGCCCCTCTCCATCATCCTGGCGCCGCAGGTGGACCTGACGCGGACGCGCATGGTGACGGGACGGAGCGTCGACGGGCCGAGCACGACCATCACCGCGCAGGATCCCGAGAACCCCGAATACGGCAGCATCGACCTGGTGTTCACCGACGATCCGGTCGAGCTTCGCCAGTGGGTCGTCCGGGACGGGGGCGGGGGCGCGACGACCGTGATCCTGGGCGAGCTGACCCTCGGGGCCGGGTTCGCGCCGTCGAACTTCTCGATCCCGCTGGCGACGGAGCGATGGGCGCGCTGACTTCCCCTCAGCGGCGCCCGCAGGAGACGAGCTGCGCCTCGTAGCGCTGCGCCCGCCGGGCGACGCGGTCCGAGACGTCCAGCAGCCAGCCCTTCCGCAGGTGGGTGCCCCGCCGGTAGCCGGCGCGGCCGTCGTGATAGGCGAGGTACTGGCGCTTGGGATCGGTCTTGGGGATGCCGAGCGCGCGGGTCGTGCCGTCCATGTACCAGCCCATGAAATCGGTCGCGTGGCGGATGTCGTCGCGCTTGGCGCGGCGGGTGCCGCGCTCGGCGAGGTATTCGTCCCAGGTGCCGTCGAGGGCCTGGCTGTAGCCGTAGGCGCTCGATTGGCGGCCGATGGGGATGACGCCCAGCGCGTAGCGATGCGGCGTGCGGGCGTTGCCCACGAACCTCGACTCCTGGTGGATGAACGCCATCAGGATTGGGACGGGCACGCCCCATTCCCGCTCGGCGCGGGTCATCGCGCGCAGGTACTGGGGCCTCTCGGCCACCAGGGCACAGGCGTCGTCGAGATTGCGGGGCGCCGACACGTTCGAGCTGCCGCAGGAGGCGACGAGCATCAACAGGACGAGGGCGCGAAGGGGTCTGCTCATGGCCGGCCTCGCGGGATTCTGCCGGGGCGTCTGCCGCGCCCCTCCCCGTCCGTCTAGCAGCCCGGGCGGCCTGCCGATACCGGGCCGGGATCACGGATCAGAGAAGGATGCCCAATAGCATCGGGAGCGCGATCACGCTCATCAGCGTGGAGACGACGACGAGCCCGGCCACCGCGTCCGCGTCGGCGCCATACTTGACGGCCAGGAGGTAGGAGGTGACCGCGGCCGGCGTCGCGGCCTGCAGGACCAGGACCGCCCGCGCCGTCTCGGGCAGGGCGAAGGCGGTCGCCGCGGCCCAGGCCACCGCCACGCTCAGCGCGACCTTCACCGCCGAGAGGACCGCCGGCCGCAGGAGGCCCGCCGGGCGCAGACGGGCGATGGCGACGCCGAGCGTGATCAGCATCATCGGGATCGCCATCTGTCCGACGAGGCGCAGCGTCTCGGTCACCACCGCCGGGGTCGTCACGTCGAACCAGAGGCAGGCGGCGCCGAGCAGGGTCGCGCCCACCATCGGCTCCCTCAGCGCGCGCGCCGGGCTGCCCCCGCCGGACACGAACCAGATGCCGACGGTGAAGGACAGGACCGCCATCACCGCGAAGACCACGACCGCGAGCGTGAGGCCCGCCTCCCCGAAGGCGAAGAGCGCCAGCGGCAGGCCCAGGTTGCCGGTGTTCCCGAAGGCCAGCGGCGCCACCCAGGTGCGCCGGTCCATCCCCGCCCCCGCGACCAGGGCCCAGGACGCGGCGATCAGGCCCGCATAGGCAGCGAGCGCGGCCAGGGTCAGGTCGCGCAGCGTGCGGGGGTCGATATCGGCCTCGATCAGGGCGACGAAGATCAGGCAGGGCACGGAGAGCGTCATCGACAGCCGGGTGACGAACGTGGTGTCGTAGGCCCAGCCCGCGCGCACCCAGGCGTAGCCGATGGCCGCGAGCGCGAAGACGGGCGCCACGATCTGCGCGACCGCGAGGGCGAGGATCACGGACCGTTTCCGCGCCGGAGCGTCGCGCCCGATGGACAGGATTCGACGCATTCTCTATGGCGGGGGCGCGATGGAGCCTGGACACGCCAAATACGCCTTGGGACAGATCGTCCGCCACCGGAAGCATCCCTTCCGCGGGGTGGTCTTCGACGTCGATCCGGCCTTCGCCAACAGCGACGAATGGTACGAGGCGATCCCGGAGGACAGCCGGCCCGCCAAGGATCAGCCGTTCTACCACCTGCTGGCGGAGAACGAGTCATCCTACTACGTGGCCTACGTCTCCGAGCAGAACCTGGTGCCGGACGCGACCGGCGAGCCGGTCCACCACCCGGACATGGACGGCCTGTTCGGCGAGATCGAGGACGGCGCCTACCGGGTGCAGATGCCCCTGAACTGACCTACCAGCCAAGGGCGCAGCCGTCCTTGCGGGGATCGCTCGCCCCGGTCAGCACGCCGTCCGCGCCGATGACGATGGCCTGGGCGCCGCCGATCGGCACGTCCGGCACGTGCACGTCGTGGCCCATCCCGGCGAGCTCGGCGCGCACGGCGTCCGGGTAGCCACGCTCGACCGCCAGCCGCCCGTCGGAGGCGAAGGCGCGAGGCGCGTCGATCGCCTCCTGCGGATCCATGCCGTGATCGGCGATGTTGGACAGGACGCGGACATGACCGTTGGGCTGGTACTGCCCGCCCATGACGCCGAAGGTCATGTCGACACGCCCGTCCCGCGCGGTCATGGCGGGGATGATCGTGTGCATCGGGCGGCGGCCGGGCCATAGCTCGTTGGGGTGCCCTTCCTCCAGCGTGAAGCCCGCGCCGCGGTTCTGGAACAGGATGCCGAAGCGCTCGGACGCGATGCCCGAGCCGAAGCCGTGGAAGATCGAGTAGATCAGGCTGACGGCCATGCGGTCCTCGTCGACGACCGTGATGTAGACCGTCTCGCGGTGGACGGCGGCGGCGGCGCGGCGCGGGTCCGTCATGGCGCGGGCGGGGTCGATCAGGGCGGCGAGGCCGTCCGCCATCGCGTCGGACAGGAGGGCGGCGGTGTCCGCGCCGTCCGCGATCAGGCGGTCGCGCGCGTCGTAGGCGAGCTTGGCGGCCTCGGCCTCCAGGTGGACGCGCGCGGCGCCGAGCGGGTCCTGCGCGGCGTAGTCGGTGCGCGCCAGGATGCGGGCCAGCAGGAGGGCGGTCGCGCCCTGTCCGTTGGGCGGGTGCTCGATCAGGGTGCGTCCCGCATAGTCGGCCGAGATCGGCTCGTGCCAGTCGGCACGGGTGGCGGCGAGGTCCTCCGCCGAATGGGCGCCGCCCGCGGCGCGCAGGGCGGCGAGCATGTCGCTGGCCACCTCGCCCTCGTAAAAGCCGGCGCGGCCTTCTCCTGCGATCCGGCGCAGGGCTTCGGCCTGGCCGGGGGCGCGGAAGACCTGGCCCGCGCGGGGGGCCTCGCCGCCGATCAGGTAATGGCCGCGCGCCGCGCCCTGCAGGCGGCCGGCGTCGCGGGCCCAGTCGAAGGCGGTGCGCGGGGCGACGGGCACGCCGGCCTCGGCGTAGTCGATGGCCGGGGCCAGGAGCTCGGCCAGGGGCATGCGGCCGTGATCGTCGTTGAGGCGCACGAAGGCATCGACGGCGCCGGGCAGCGTGATCGCCTCGACCCGGTCGACGGGGACGGCCGCGGCGCCGGCGGCGCGCAGGGCGGCGGCATCCGCGCCGGCGGGGGCCCGGCCGGACCCGTTGAGCGCGTGCACCGCCTCGCCGCCCGCCGGCTTCACGAGGGCGAAGCAGTCGCCGCCGATCCCGGTCATCTGCGGCTCGCAAAGGCCGAGGAGGACCGCGCCGGCGATGGCGGCGTCGGCCGCGTTACCCCCGGCGCGCAGGATGTCGACCGCGGCCGCGGCGGCGAGGGGATGGGAGGTCGCGCACATGCCCCGCGCGGCGTGGACGGTGGACCGCCCCGGCATCTGAAAGTCCCGCATCGTCATGTCCCCCGTTCGGTCGCGGCACCCTAAGCCCGCCGGCGGCGCGGGCAAGGCGGAGCGCGGGGGGCGTCGGGGAGCCGTCCGGTGGGAGCGCCCCCCACGCGGATGGTCCGGGTTTGATCGGAGGTGGATGGAGGCCGGCAGGAGCGCGCCTCGCCCGCGATGGCCGTGGCGGGCGCCATCGTCCAGGTCCGAGGAGGGGGTCCGAGGGGCATGCCGCGACGGCTCGTGCCGCGCGCGTCTGGTGCGAGGCGGGTCCGGTGACGCAGGCGAGCCCCGGCTGCCGCCCGACGACGTCCGGGCGGCTATCCGTCCGCTCCCGGGGGCGGTCCGGCCGCGCGTCAGTGGGCTCGCACGGGCCCAGAGAGCTCGATCCGGAAGGTCAGGCGGTTGCGCCCGTTCTCGCGGGCGTAGTGCAGGTCGCGCGACAGGGCGCGGATGAGGAACCAGCCGAAGCCGCCCTCGGGCATCTCGTCGGTCGCGGTCGGGGGGTCACGCTGCGGATTGTCCCCCGCGGGCAGGCCCGACATGCCTTGGCCGTCGTCCAGGACCTCGCAGAAGAGCCCGTCCGCAGAGTTGGCCACCCGTAGCTCGATCACGCCGGAGCCATCCTTGTAGGCATGCTCGACCACGTTGTTCATCGCCTCGGCGAGGACGAGCTCGACGGTGCCGCCCTCCTCCTCGGACAACTCGAGATAGCGCAGACCGCTCAGGGCGCTGCCCAGCGCGGTGCGCACGGCGATCGAGTCGGAAGGGAAGATCATGCGCAGCTCGAGCCGGCCCTCGCGGCGGGCAGCGCGCTGCGTCTCCCAGGGTGCGGGGGTTCCGTCCATGTCAGGCCGCATGGCCGGGCTCCGCCGCGAGCGCCTCGTGGATCACGAACACGCGGTCCATCCGCGTGAGCGCGAACACCTTGGCGACGTTCGGGCGGAGGTTCGCGAGCTCGAGCGTCCGGGCCGGGGCCAGCATCTTCATCGTGGAGACCACGGCGCCGAGGCCGCTGGAATCGATGAAGTCGACCTGGTCCAGGTCCAGGATCACGCGCCCCTCCGCCCCGTTGGCGGCTTGGCGCACCGCGTCCTTGAACTGAATCGAGGAGGCGGCGTCGATCCGATCCTCGCGGACGCGCACGATGCGGCCGTCCCGTTGTTCTTCGACGCTGACGTCCATGGGAGCCTCCGGTCGTTCCTATCGGACCCTCCGTCTGGACGGGAGACGTTACCATCCGGTAACCGGGATCGGCACGTGGCCGGGGAGATCGACTCAATGCGAGGCAGTTCGGGGCCGTCGGCGGCGATCACCGGGGCGGCGCGCACGCCGATGGGCGGCTTTCAGGGCACGCTCGCGGGCGCGTCCGCCCCCGAGCTCGGCGGGGCCGCGATCCGGGCCGCCCTCGGGGCGCGCGCCGCGCACGAGGTGCTCATGGGCTGCGTCCTGCCGGCCGGGCAGGGTCAGGCCCCGGCGCGCCAGGCCGGGTTCGCCGCCGGCTTGGCCGAGGACGTGCCGGCGACCACGATCAACAAGATGTGCGGCTCCGGGATGCAGGCCGTGATGCAGGCGGCGGACCGCGCGCGCCTGCATGGCGGGCGGATCGTCGCCGGCGGCATGGAGTCGATGACGAACGCGCCGTACCTGCTGCCGAAGATGCGGGGCGGGGCGCGGATGGGGCACGGCGCGGTGGTTGATTCGATGTTCCTCGACGGTCTGGAGGACGCCTACGAGCCGGGCCGCCTGATGGGCAGCTTCGCCGAGGATTGCGCCGAGGCGTTCCAGTTCACCCGGGCCGAGCAGGACGCCTACGCCCTTCGCTCGCTGGAGTACGCGCTGGCGGCCCAGGAGGGGGCGTTCGACGCCGAGATCGCGCCGGTGACGGTCCGCGGCCGGAAGGGCGAGGCGGTCGTGAGCCGGGACGAGCAGCCCGGGCTGGCCCGGCCGGAGAAGATCCCCACCCTGCGCCCCGCCTTCCGCGAGGGCGGCACGGTGACGGCGGCAAACGCCTCCTCGATCAGCGACGGGGCCGCGGCCCTGGTGGTCGAGCGGGAGGACGAGGCGGACGGCGTGCGCGCCCGCATCGTCGGGCAGGCGGGCCACGCGCAGGCGCCGGCCCGCTTCGCGACCGCGCCCATCCCCGCGGCGCGGAAGCTGCTGGAGCGGATCGGCTGGGAGGTCTCCGACGTCGACCTCTGGGAGGTGAACGAGGCCTTCGCGGTGGTGCCGATGGCCTTCATGCGGGAGATGGGCGTGCCGCGCGAGATGATGAACGTGAACGGGGGCGCCTGCGCATTGGGCCATCCCATCGGCGCGTCGGGGGCGCGGATCGTGGTGACGCTCCTGCATGCGCTGGAGGCGCGGGGCCTGAGGCGGGGCGTGGCCGCGATCTGCATCGGCGGCGGCGAGGGCACGGCGATCGCGATCGAGCGGCCGTGATCGGCGCTCCGGCGCGCCGGTGAGCGACCCCGCGCCGGTCCTGCCGGGCTCGGCCTACGACCCGCCGGACGGGCCGCTGCGGATCCTCCACGAGGACGCGCAGATCGTCGTGGTGGACAAGCCGGCAGGCCTGCTGTCGGTCCCGGGCAAGGGGGCGCATCTGGCGGATTGCCTGATGGCGCGGCTGGAGGCGGCGATGCCGGGCGTCCTGCTGGTGCATCGACTGGACCGGGACACGTCCGGGGTCATGGTCTTCGCGCGCACGCCGGGGGCGCAGCGGCACCTGGGCCTGCAATTCGAGCGGCGCGTGCCGACGAAGACCTATATCGCTCGACTAAAAGGGATTCTGGCGCCCGAGACGGGGCGCGTCGACCTGCCCCTGGGCGTGGACTGGCCCAACCGGCCGCTGCACCATGTCGACCACGCGAACGGCCGCCCGGCGCGGACGGACTGGCGCGTCGTGCGGACGGACGGGGGCGAGACGCGGGTGCGGCTGATGCCCCGGACGGGGCGCACGCATCAGCTTCGGGTCCACATGCTGACCCTGGGGCATCCGATCCTGGGCGATCCGTTCTACGCGCCGGAGACGGCCGCCGCCCACCCGCGGATGATGCTCCATTCCGAGAGCCTGCGGCTGCGCCATCCGGACGGGGGCGCGTGGATGACGGTGTCGGCGCCGCCCGATTTCTGAGGGCCCGGGGGGCCCGCACGGGCGATGCACCGGCGATGCACATCCCATGCACATCCCATGCGCATGGACTGCGCGGTCCCTGTTCGGGCCGCGCAACGCGCGCTAGATGGCCGCCATGAGCATCGCCGACGCCCCCGCCCCGCGGCCTGCCGGTCTGCCGACCGGACGACCGACGGGGCGGGGGCTGCGGGCCGCGCTGCTGGTCGCGGCGTCGCTGACGGTGATGTCGGGGGCGACGATCGCGCCCGGCCTGCCCGCGATGCGCGCGCATTTCGAGGGCGCGCCCGGCGCCGACCTGATGGTGCGCCTGGTCCTCACGATGCCGGCCCTGTTCATCGCGCTGTGCGCGCCCTTCGCGGGGCTCCTGATCGAGCGGGCGGGGCGGCTGCGAGTGCTGGTGGCGGGGGCGCTGCTCTACGCGGCGGCGGGCACGGCGGGGCTCTGGGTCGAGACGCTGCCGGCGCTGCTGGCCTCGCGGGCGCTGCTGGGGCTGTCGGTCGCCGCGGTGATGACGACGGCGACGACGCTGGTGGGCGACTATTTCGCGGGGCCGGAGCGGGCGCGGTTCCTGGGGATGCAGTCGGCGTTCATGGGGCTGGGCGGGCTGGTCTTCGTGACCGGCGGGGGGCTGGCCGCCGAGATCGGCTGGCGCGCGCCCTTCGCGATCTACCTCGCGGCGCTGGCGGTGCCGTTCCTGGCGCGGGCCTACCTGTTCGAGCCGGCAGCGGGCGCGCCGCGCCGGGCCGGCGCCGCGCCCGACCCCGTGCCGCCGCAGGTCCGGGCCGTGCTGGGGGCGGGCTTCGTGTCGATGCTGGCCTTCTACCTGGTGCCGGTGCAGCTCCCCTTCCTGCTGGCGCGCGACCTGGGGCTGCCCGATCCGTGGATGGCGGGCGCGGCGCTCGGCGGCGCGACGCTGACCTCCTCGCTGACCTCGCTGAACTACGCGCGGGTGGCGGCGGGGCGGCCGTTCGGCGCGGTCGTCGGGGCGTCCTGGGCCCTGATGGCGGCGGCGTTCGCGGTGCTCTGGGCGGCGGGGGGGTTCGGCGCCGTGATGGTCGCGATGGTGCTGCTGGGCATGGGGCTGGGGGTGGTGTTCCCGGCGCTGACGACGACCATGCTGGCGCTGGTCCCGGAGAGCCGGCGCGGGCGGATGGCGGGGATGCTCACGGCCTCGGTCTTCCTGGGGCAGTTCGCCTCGCCCCTGATCTCGCAGCCGCTGGCGGCGATCGGGCTGCCCAATGTCTACGGGCTGTTCGCGGTGCTGCTGGCGGTCCCGGCGCTGGCGCTGCTGATCCGGGCGCGCCGGGGGTGAGGCTGCTGGACCGGGGGCGGGTGGTCACGCGGCTGCGCGTGCGGCCGCCGGCCGCGGCGGCGGGGCGGACGGGCGTGGCCATCGTCGCGATCGTGCGGAACGAGGCCGCGCATATGGGCGAATGGGCCGCGTTCCACCGCGCGGCCGGCGCGGCGCGGCTCTACCTCTATGACGACGGGAGCACGGACGGCACGGCGCCGGCGGCCTGCGCGGCGATGCCGGAGACCACGGTGGTGCCCTGGGCGCAGCGGTTCGAGGACGCCAGGGCCGGCTGGCTGGGCGGGGGCCGGGTGCACAACCAGGTCGCGGCCTACGCGCATGCGCTGGCCAATTTCGGCGGCGGCGTGCGGTGGATGGCCTTCCTCGACCTGGACGAGTTCCTCATGCCGACCGGCGCGGACAGCCTGGACGCGGCCCTGGAGGGGCTGGAGGCGCCGAACGTCTCGCTGCCCTGGCACATGTTCGGGCGGGGCGGGAACGCGGCGCCGCCGGCTGGCGGGACGGTGGCGAACTACGTCCGGCGCGCGCGCGATCCGATGGACCCGGCCCGGGGGGCGGCGGGGTTCAAGATGCTGGTCGATCCCTGCGCCGTGCGGGTCGCGGGGGTGCACGAGATGCGCACGGACGGGGGGCGGACCTGGAACGATGCCGGGACGGAGGCGACCTTCCGCGCCCGGCGGAGCGGCGCGTTCCTGTCGACGGCGCGGGTGCGGCTCAACCACTACTACACCCGGTCGGACGCCGAGCTGCGCGCCAAGATCGCCCGGGGGTCGAACCTGGCCTCGCCGGAGTACGGGCGGCGGGTGATGCGCACCGTCGCCGCGATCGAGCGCGACGAGGTCGAGGACCGCGCCGCCGCCGACTGGGCCGCGCGCCACGTCCCGGCGCGCTAGCCCGCCTCGGGACGGGCGTTCCGGGATCGGCCGGTTTTCGGGCCGATCCTCCCCTCCGGCGGGGCCGGCCTTGCCCCAGCGGGAACGGGCGCCCTATCTGCGCCTCAGCGCACCCCAGCATCAGGAGGCCGACATGGCCCTTCGCCTCGGCGACATCGCCCCGAACTTCACCGCCCGCACCACCGAGGGCGAGATCGACTTCCACGCGTGGATCGGGAGCGGCTACGCGATCCTCTTCAGCCATCCCAAGGACTTCACGCCGGTCTGCACGACCGAGCTGGGCATGATGGCCGGGATGGCGGAGGCGTTCGCGCGCCGGGACGCCAAGGTCATCGGGATCAGCGTCGATCCGGTGGACGACCACCTGCGCTGGAAGGAGGACATCAGGGCCTATTCCGGGCACGCGGTGGACTACCCGATGATCGGGGACCCGGACATGACGGTCGCCAAGCTCTACGACATGCTGCCGGCGGAGGCGTCGGGCGATCCGGCGACGCGCACCCCGGCGGACAACCAGACGGTGCGGACGGTGTTCGTGATCGGGCCGGACAAGCGGGTGAAGCTGTCGATGACCTACCCGATGACGACGGGGCGCAATTTCGACGAGATCCTGCGGGCGCTGGATTCGATCCGGCTGACGGCGAAGCACAAGGTGGCGACGCCCGCGGGATGGACCGACGGGGGCGACGTGATCGTCACCGCCGCGGTCAGCGACGCGGAGGCGGAGGAGCGGTTCGGCGGGTTCGAGCGCAAGCTGCCCTATATCCGCACGGCCAAGCAGCCGGCAGCCTGACCGCGCGATCCGGGCGCCCCGCAGGTTCGGGACGCCCGGGCCAGGCCCCGAGGGGCCCTAGTGGAGGACGACGCGGGTGCCGTTGGGCACGCGCTCGTAGAGGTCGATGACGTGGTCGTTGACCATGCGGATGCAGCCCGAGCTGACCGACATGCCGATCGACCAGGGCTGCGGCGTCCCGTGGATGCGCAGCATGGTGTCGCGGCCGTCCCTGTAGAGATAGAGCGCGCGGGCGCCGAGCGGGTTGTCGGGACCGCCGGGCACGCCGTCCGCGAACTGCTCGTACTTCTCGGGCTCGCGGCGGATCATGTTGGCGGTCGGCGTCCAGGACGGCCATTCGACGCGGCGGTCGATGGTGAAGGTGCCGGAGACGTACTGCTCGTCCTCGCCGATGGCGCAGCCGTAGCGGATGGCGGTGTCGCCCTCCTCGATCAGGTAGAGGTAGTGCAGGCCCGGATCGACATGGATGTCGCCGGGGTTCCAGCCCGGGCGCACGGTGACGCGCTGCGCCATGAAGCGCTCCGGCAGGGTCCACTGCGCGCTGGCGGAGATGGCGGTCTGGGCGAGCGCGGGGGCGGCGAGGCTGGCGCCGGCGAGGCCGGCGGCCGCCGCGAGGAAGGATCGGCGATCGGTCTGCATGGGCACTCCTAGATTTGTCGTTGCGCAAATAACGCAGCGGGGCGGAACCGGTTGCAATGATTCGCTCCCTTCCGTCCCCACTCGCGGGGACGTGACCTCGCCCCGCGCGGTGGCGTGGGTGGGGCGAGGCCGTGGCGCGGAGACGACGTCTCGGGCGCGCGGCGCCTTAGGCGCGGCGCGCCTCAGGCGCCCTGGCGGAGGTGCTCGTCGAAGAAGGCGATGGTGCGGTCCCAGGCGAGGGTGGCCGCCTCCTCGTCGTAGCGGGGCGTGGTGTCGTTGTGGAAGCCGTGGTTCACGTCCGGGTAGAAGTGGACGGAGAATTCCTTGCCGTTCTCCTCCAGCGCCTCGGCATAGGGGGCCCAGCCCTCGTTGATGCGCTCGTCGAGGCCGGCGTAGTGGATCATCAGCGGGGCCTGGATTGCGGGCACGTCGGCGACGTCCGGCTGCCGGCCGTAGAACGGCACCGAGGCGCCGAGCTCGGGATAGGCGACCGCCAGCGCGTTGCAGACCCCGCCGCCGTAGCAGAAGCCGACGCAGCCGACGCGGGTGGTGTCCTCGCGGCCCTGGAGGAACTCGTAGGCGGCGAAGAAATCCTCCATCAGCTTGGCGCCGTCGAGGGAGGACTGCATCTCGCGGCCCTCCTCGTCGGTGCCGGGATAGCCGCCGATGGAGGACAGCCCGTCGGGCGCGAAGGCGAGGAAGCCGGCCTTGGCGGCGCGGCGGGCGACGTCCTCGATATAGGGGTTCAGGCCGCGGTTCTCGTGGATGACGAGCACGGCGGGGAGCGCGCCCTCGGCGGCGGCGGGCCGGGCCATCAGGCCGCTGATGGTGCCGTTGCCGTCCGGGCTCTCGTAGCTGACCGTCTCGGTGACGATGTCCGGATCGTCGGCGGCGACCTGCTGCGCGTAGGCGTAGTTGGGGGCGAGCTGCTCCAGGAGCATGGCGCCGGTCACGCCGGCGGCGGCGTACTTGCCGGCCGAGGTCATGAACTCGCGCTTGGAGATCTTGCCATGCACGTAGCCGTCGAAGATCTCGAGGATGCGGGGGTCGAAGTCGGAGGCCTTGCGCCGTGTCATGGGTCGTCTCCCGGTTTGAGGTGGGCCGAGGGGACACCGGAGGAACGGGCCCGCGCAACGGAAAAGGCCCCCGGCGGGGATGCCGGGGGCCTCGGGTCGATCACGAGGTGGTGAGGGGCGCGGGCGCGCCCGGGCTCACTCCTCCTCGGCGGTGGCGGGCTCGGGGGCTTCCTCGCCGGTCGACTGGTCCACGACCTTCATGGACAGCTTCACCTTGCCGCGGTCGTCGAAGCCCAGGAGCTTGACCCAGACCTCCTGGCCCTCCTTGAGGACGTCGGAGGGGTGGTTCAGGCGCTTGTTCTCGATCTGGCTCACGTGCACCAGGCCGTCGCGCTTGCCGAAGAAGTTCACGAAGGCGCCGAAGTCGACGATCTTCACGACCTTGCCCAGGTAGACCTTGCCCTGCTCGGGCTCGGCCACGATGGCGTGGATCATGTCGTAGGCCTTCTTGATCGCGTCGCCGTTGGGGCTGGCGATCTTGATGATGCCGTCGTCGTTGATGTCGACCTTGGCGCCGGAGACCTCGACGATCTCGCGGATGACCTTGCCGCCCGAGCCGATGACCTCGCGGATCTTGTCGGTCGGCACCTGCATCGTCTCGATCCGGGGGGCGTGCTCGGAGAACTCCGAGCGGCCGGAGGTGAGGGCCTTGCCCATCTCCTCGAGGATGTGGAGGCGGCCGGCCTTCGCCTGCTCGAGCGCCTTCTCCATGATCTCGGGCGTGATGCCCGCGACCTTGATGTCCATCTGCAGGGAGGTGATCCCGTTCCGGGTCCCCGCGACCTTGAAGTCCATGTCGCCGAGGTGGTCCTCGTCGCCCAGGATGTCCGTGAGGACGGCGTAGGAGCCGTCATCCTCCAGGATGAGGCCCATGGCGACGCCGGCGACCGGCGCCTTGAGCGGCACGGCCGCGTCCATCATCGAGAGCGAGCCGCCGCAGACGCTGGCCATCGAGGAGGAGCCGTTGGACTCGGTGATCTCCGAGACGAGGCGGATCGTGTAGGGGAAGTCGGTCGCGGCCGGCAGCACGGCCTGGAGCGCGCGCCAGGCGAGCTTGCCGTGGCCGATCTCGCGCCGGCCCGGCGGGCCGAAGCGGCCGACCTCGCCCACCGAGTAGGGGGGGAAGTTGTAGTGCAGCAGGAAGTTCGACTTGTAGGTGCCCTGGAGCGCGTCGATCATCTGCTCGTCGTCGCCGGTGCCGAGCGTGGTGACCACGAGGCCCTGCGTCTCGCCGCGGGTGAAGAGCGCCGAGCCGTGGGTGCGGGGCAGGAGCCCGACCTGGCAGTCGATGGCGCGCACGGTGTCGAGGGCGCGGCCGTCGATGCGGCGGCCGGTCTTGACCACGTCGCCGCGCAGGACCGCCGATTCCAGCTTCTTGAGCGCGGAGCCGAGGTTCTCGTCGGCGCGCTGCTCCTCGGTGAGGGCGTCCTTGATCGCGGACCGGGCGTCCGAGATCGCGGTGGTGCGCTCCTGCTTGTCGGTGATGGCGAAGGCGGCGCGGATGCGGTCCTCACCGGCGGCCTTCACGGCGGCGTAGAGCGTCGCCGTACTCGGGCGGCTGGAAGTCGAACGGCTCCTTGGCCGCGTCCTCGGCCATGTCGACGATCATGTCGATCACGGGCTGGATCTGCTCGTGGGCGAACTTCACCGCGCCCAGCATCTCGGCCTCGGAGAGCTCGTAGGCCTCGGACTCGACCATCATCACGGCGTCCTTGGTGCCGGCGACGACGAGGTCGAGCTTCTGGTCGGGGTTCTCGCGCAGCTTGTGCATGTCGTCGACGGTGGGGTTGAGGACGTACGCGCCCCCCTCGAAGCCGACGCGGCAGCCGGCGATCGGGCCCATGAACGGCGCGCCCGAGAGGGTGAGCGCGGCCGACGCGGCGATCATCGCGACCATGTCGGGGTCGTTGACGAGGTCGTGGCTGAGGACGGTGCAGATGACCAGCACCTCGTTCTTGAAGCCGGGCACGAAGAGCGGGCGCAGCGGCCGGTCGATGAGGCGGGAGGTCAGCGTCTCCTTCTCGGTCGGGCGGGCCTCGCGCTTGAAGAAGCCGCCGGGGATCTTGCCCGCGGCGTAGTACTTCTCGTTGTAGTGGACGGTCAGGGGGAAGAAGTCCTGGCCGGGCTTCTGGGCCTTGGCGAAGGTCACGGCGGCCATGACGGAGGTCTCGCCATAGGTGGCGATGACGCAGCCGTCGGCCTGCCGGGCGATGCGCCCGGTCTCGAGGGTGAGGGTCTCCTCGCCCCATTCGATGGACTTCTTGACGTGGTCGAACTGGATCGTGTCGGACATGTGGTGGGTTCCTCTCCGGCGCGCGTCGGCGCCTCGCGTGGGGGCGTATCCCCCGGCCTCTTGATGTCCTCCCGCCGGCGAG
Organism: uncultured Alphaproteobacteria bacterium; assembly: GCA_963832275.1. Lineage (GTDB taxonomy): Bacteria > Pseudomonadota > Alphaproteobacteria > Rhodobacterales > Rhodobacteraceae > Hasllibacter. The sequence continues at coordinate 570,454 of CAWHTQ010000019.1, read as the reverse complement.
GCCCGTTCGGCGGGAGTGTTCTCAGGTCGCGGGGCGCCCCGTCGGGCGCCGTCGTCGTGCGGATCGGGGGGGCGGCCCCGAAGGGCGCCGCCCGGAGGGCCGCGGCCCCGCTCGGGTCAGCGGCGCAGGCCCAGGCGCTTGATGAGGTCCTGGTAGCGGGCCTCGTCCTTGGCGCGGGCGTAGTCGAGGAGCTTGCGGCGGAGCGCGACCATCTTGAGCAGGCCGCGGCGGCCGTGATTGTCCTTCTTGTGCGTCTTGAAATGCTCGGTCAGCGTGGCGATGCGGCTGGACAGGATCGCGACCTGGACCTCCGGGGAGCCGGTGTCGCCCTCCTTGGTGGCGTATTCCTTGATGAGACGCTCTTTCTCGGCGGGCGTGATCGACATCGGGTATCCTCCATGTCGGGGGTGGGACGGTGCGAGCCGGGATGTCGTCCAGCAAGACCCTTGGGCGCCGCCATCGGGGCGGACGCGCGCCCCTAGCCGAGATCGGGCCGAATGGGAAGGGCGTCAGGCGAAGTGGGCGGCCGCGAGGGCCAGCACCGCGTCCGGCGCCTCCTCGGGGACGAAGTGGCCCGAGGGACAGGTCGCGGTGGTCACGTCCGCGGCCCAGCGGCGCCAGATGGCGGCGGGATCGCCGGTGCGGGCGGGGAAGCCCGTGTCGGCGAACAGGCAGGCGGTGGGGGCGGCGATGCGGTTGCCGGCGGCGCGGTCGGCCTCGTCATGGGCGCGGTCGGTCGTGGCGCCGGCGCGGTAGTCGCCGCACATGGCGTGGATGCGGGCGGGGTCGCGGGCCTGCGCCAGGTAGGCGGCGAGCGCCCGGTCCGAGAAGGGGGAGAGGTCCCGGGCCCGCGTCCAGGCGGCGAGGGTGTGGCGGACGTAGCCCTCGGGATCGCCGGCGATCAGGCGCTCGGGCATGGGGTGCGGCTGGGCGAGGAAGGTCCAGTGGTAGACGGCCATGGCGAACTCGGCGTCCATCGCGCGCCAGTAGTCGGCGGTGGGCAGGATCTCCAGGATGGCGAGGCGGCGGACGCGCTCGGGCGCGTCGAGCGCGAGGCGGTAGGCGGCGCGCGCGCCCCGGTCGTGGCCCATCACGTGCGCGGCGTCGAGGTCCAGGGCGTCCAACAGGGCGACGATGTCGGCGGCCATGGTGCGCTTGGAATAGGCCTCGTGGGCGGCGTCGTCCGCGGGGGCGTCCGAGGCGCCGTAGCCGCGGAGATCCGGCACGATGACGTCGTGCCGCTCGGCCAGGGCGGGGGCGACGCGGTGCCAGCAGGCGCCGTTCTGCGGATAGCCGTGCAGGAGGACGAGGGGCGCGCCGGTGCCCGCGCGCCGCACCCTCAGGGTGATCCGGCCGGTGTCGATCCGGGACTCGTCGAAACCATCGAAGAAAGGGTCCGCCATGGCGGGACGCTAGGCGGCGGACGCCGCGGCGTCCATCCACGGCACGGGGGCGGCGCGATAGGGCACGTAGAGCGGGTGCCGCGGGTGGCCGCCCGCCGTCAGGCCGAGGACGAGGGGCGCCCGGACGCGGGCGCGGACGGCCTCGCCCCGGCCCCGGTGCCGCCCGTGCACGCCCCAGCCGCAGATCGCGTCGTCCGCCCAGCGCAGCGCGGCGGCGAGGGCGGCGTCACCCGCGGGGCCGACCGGATCGGCGGCGCGCTTCATCTCCGCCGGGCGGGTGGCGCGGATGGCGAACAGGTTGACGACGCGCATCGCGCCGTAGCCGGCCGCGCGCGACCGCCGCTCGCAGCGCATCATCGTGGGGTCGTTGCGGGCGGCGTCGGCGGTGGAGGGGTTCAGCAGGATCCAGGCCACCCGTGGCGTCCCGGGCGCCCAGGTCAGGGTGAGCGCGTAGCGGTAGGCGCCGCAGGGGGAGTAGGTCGCCTCGGCGGCCGTGCCGCAGGGGCGGGTGGCGCGCCGGCGGATCACGTGCATCGCGGGCCGGAGGCGGGGCCGGGGCCGGGATCGTCCGCCGGGCCCGGTGGCGGGTCCGGCGCCGGCCCCACGAAGACCCGGGTGGGATGGAGCATCCCGCCGCGCCAGGCGCCGATGGCGAGGGCGCGCCCTCCGCGCATCGCCAGGGCCTCGGCGCCGTAGGGCGGCGCGGCGCCCGCGGGGATCGCCTCGCCGGGATTGCCGTGCCCGAGGCGGAGGGCGCCGGCCTCCGTGGCGTGGACGCGGGGCATGTCCGGGATCGCGGCCTCCAGCGGGAGGAGGGGCGCGGCCGCCAGGTCCTCCATCCCGGCGCCGTCCTCGGCCGCGAACGGGCCCGACCGGGTCCGGCGCAGCCGGAGGCAGTGCGCGTGCCCGCCCAGCGCCGCCCCGAGGTCGCGGGCGATGGCGCGCACGTAGCCGCCCTTGCCGCAGGTCATCGTCAGGATCGCGGTGGCGTCGTCCTCCATCCCCTCCAGCGTCAGGGCGTGGACGTGGAGGGGGCGGGGCGCGAGGCCCGGCGCGCCGCCGCCGCGGGCGATCATGTGCGCGCGCTGCCCCGCGACGCGCACGGCCGAATAGGCGGGGGGCGTCTGCGCGATGTCGCCGGTGAACGCGCCCAGGGCGGCGGCGATGGCGTGCGCCGTGGGGCGCGCGTCCGAGGTCGCGACCACGTCGCCGGCGGCGTCGTCGGTGGCGGTCGCGGCGCCGAAGCGCACGGCGAACCGGTAGGTCTTCGGCGCGTCCTGCAGCCAGGGCACGGTCTTGGTCGCCTCGCCCAGGGCGACGGCGAGCACGCCGGTCGCGTCCGGGTCCAGGGTGCCGGCATGGCCGGCCTTCCGGGCGTCCAGGGCGCGGCGGACGGCGGCCACGACGGTCGTCGAGCCGATCCCGGCGGGCTTGTCGACGATCACCCAGCCGGTGACGTCCCGGCCGCGGCGACGGCGCGCCACTACTCCGCCGGGGCCACGAGGCCGATCATCGGCCCGAGCGGTAGCCCCGCGCCCCGGCGGCCCAGGCCCGGCGCCCAGAGGCGGCTGACGCGCCCGTCGAGATAGAGGGCGTCCGGCGTGCCGAGCCCGTCGCGGAAGAAGCGCGCGAAGTCGTGGAAGTTCACCGGCCGGCTGGAGATCGCGAGATGCAGCGTGCCGTCCGGCGAGACCCCGGCGCCGTTGCGCACGTTGAGGCTGTCGGAGCCCTCGATGAAGCGGGGGTGGAGCGCGCCCCCGATGACGAGCATCGGGCCGGACTGGGTGGCGTGGGCGCAGTCGGGCGGGTCGGCCGCGTAGGCCGGGGTGGTCAGCACCGCGAAGCGCGCGCCGAGGCAGAGCACGCCGTTGGGGAGCATGCCGAAATTGCCGGGGCCCGCGCTCTCGATCAGGCGCATCGCCTGGGCGCCGTCCTCGACGTAGAGGCCCACGGGCGCGCGGTCGGGATGGTACATGCCGGCGTTCGTCGCGAAGACGAGGCGCTCGCCCTGCGCGCGCAGCATGGCGTCCACCCGGCCGAAGCCGCCCAGCCGCCCCTCCGGCCCGTCGAGGAAGAGGCGCATGTCCGCGCCCGGCGGGGCGGAGCAGACGGTGTAGGCGGCGCCCTCGAAGGCGACGTCGCGGCAGGGGCCGGCCGGGTCCTGCGCCCAGGCGGGCGCCGCGAGGAGCGCGAGCGCCGCGAGGAGCGCCCTCACCCCTCGTCCCGCGCGCCGTCTCGCGCGCCGCCGTCCGCGCCGTCTCCTGCGACGTCCCGGGCGACGGTCTCGTCGGCGAACATCGCGCGGCTCCGGTCGAGCGCGTCGAAGGTCTCGTCCACCCGGAAGCGCAGCTCGGGCGCGAACTTCAGCGCCGTGCCCTTGGCCACCAGGCGGCGCAGCTCGGGGGCGCAGCGGGCGAGGGCGGCGATGGCGTCGGCCGCGCCGTGCCCGCCCAGCGGCAGGACGAAGGCGGTCGCGACCTTGAGGTCCGGTGAGGCGCGGACCTCGCCCACGGTGATGGTCATGCGCTCGAGGTCGGGATCGTGGACCTCGTGGCGCGAGAGGATCTCGGCGAGGCGCCGGCGGATCAGCTCGCCCACGCGGAGCTGCCGCTGGGAGGGCCCGTTGCCGGGCGGATCGAAGCGTCTGGACATGGGGGCGAGATAGGCCGGGGCGTTGCCCGCCGCAATCCCGGGGCCTAAGCCGCGGGAAGGAGGATCGCGGGATGGACGAGGCGGGGGTCGTGGTCGCGGGCGCGGCGGGGCGCATGGGGCGGATGCTGGTGGCGCAGGTCGCGGCGATGCCGGGGCTGCGCCTCGTGGGCGCGCTGGCCCGCCCGGGGGACGATGCCGTCGGGCGGGACGCGGGCGCGCTCGCGGGGATCGGCGAGATCGGCGTGCCGGTGGAGGACGACCCGTTGGAGGCGATGGCCCGCGCGCGGGCGGTGATCGACTTCACCTCGCCGGAGGGCACGCTGGCGCTGGCCGAGCTGGCGGCGCAGGCGCGCGCCGTGCACGTGATCGGCACCACCGGGATGGACGCGGCCCAGATCGCCGCCCTGGCGCCCGCGGCGCGGCATTGCGCGCAGGTGCGGGCGGGGAACATGAGCCTGGGCGTGACCCTGCTGGAGGGGTTGACGCGCCGGGTCGCGGCCGTGCTGGGCGACGGCTGGGACGTGGAGATCGTGGAGGCGCATCACCGGCACAAGGTCGACGCGCCGTCCGGCACCGCCCTGATGCTCGGGCGCGCGGCGGCCGAGGGGCGCGGGGTGGCCCTGGACGCGGTCGCCGGGGCGGACCGCGGCGGCGCGCGGCCGCAGGGGGCGATCGGCTTCGCCAGCGTGCGCGGCGGCGACGTGGTGGGCGAGCACGACGTGATCTTCGCCGGGCCGGGCGAGCGCGTGGTGCTGCGCCATCTGGCGAGCGACCGCGCGATCTTCGCCCGCGGGGCGGTGCGCGCCGTGCTCTGGGGCCTGGGACGGCCGCCGGGGCAGTACGACATGACCGACGTGCTGGGGCTATGAACGATCCGCGCCGGCGCGGCGCGCGTCGGTGAGAAGGAGGTGCCGCCATGATCCGATACGCTCTCGTCCTCGCCATCGCGCTCCTGGCGCCCGCGCCGGCGCTCGCCTGGGAGGCGGTGACCGACGGCGCGCGCTTCGCCGCCCTGACGGCGGGGCGGACGCTCGCCTTCGACGGGGTGCGCATCGCGCTCCAGCCGGACGGGCGGATCACGGGGCGCGCGCTGGGGCTCGCCGTGACGGGGACCTGGCGCTGGGAGGACGGGCATTTCTGCCGGACGCTGCGCTGGGGCCCGCGCCGCTGGACGGAGAACTGTCAGGCGGTGGCGGTGCGGCCGGGCGAGCTGCGCTTCGCGGCCGACCGGGGGGCGGGGGACGTGGCGGTGATGGCGCTGCGCTGAGGGCCTAGAAGTCGACGGCGATGCCCTTGCGCTCCCAGTCGCCGAAGCGGACCGGCTCGGGCCCGTCGCGGCCGCCGAGCTCGACCGGCATGTCGGCGCGGGCCGCCTTGGCGCGGCGGGCCTCCGCCTCGGCCAGGGCGCGGCGGGCGGCGTCGGGGATGTCGGGCGTGTCCGTCATGGCGGTGATGTAGGCGCCGGAGGGCCGGCCGCCAAGGGCGCGCCGATTGCCGGGGGGCGCTCCGCGTGGCACGGGAGGGCGGCCCGACCGCCCATGCGCCCACCCCGCCCGGAGACCAGATGTCCGACCGCCCGCCAGATCGCCGCCGCCCGCCGCGGACCCCGCGGGGGTCGCGGACCCCGCGGGAGGCGGCGCGGGAGATGATCCGCGGCGCGCTCCTGTCGGGCCGGCCGATCTCGGACAGCGCGCCGGAGGCGGAGGCCGCCCTGCCGCCGGAGGGGCGGGCGGCGGCCCGGCGGCTCGCGGCGCAGGCGCTGCGCCATCTGGCGCGGGCGGACGCGGCGTTGAAGCCGCACCTGCGCGCGATGCCGCCGCCGGGCGCGCGGATCGTCCTGCGCCTGGCCGCGACCGAGTTGATGCTGGGCGAAGCGGCGCACGGGGTGGTGGACGAGGCGGTCACGGCCGTGCGGGCCCTGCCCGGCGGCGGGGCGCTGGCGGGGATGGCGAACGCGGTGCTGCGGCGCGTGGCCGAAGGGGGCCGGCCGGCCTGGGAGGCGGCCTCGCCCAACCGGCTGCCGAACTGGATCCGGGGCCGCGTGCAGGGCGCCGTGGGCGCGGCGCGCACCGCCGCGATCGAGGCGGCGCACGACCGGGGCGCAACCCTCGACCTGACCCCGCGGGACGGGGACGCCGCCGCCCTGGCCGCGCGCCTGGGGGGCGAGGCGCTGCCGACCGGGAGCGTGCGCGTGGCCGCTGGCGGCCAGGTCTCCGCGCTCCCCGGATACGGCGAGGGCGCGTGGTGGGTCCAGGACGCGGCCGCCGCGCTGCCCGTGCGGATGCTGGCGCCGCGGCCGGGGGAGCGGGTGCTGGACCTGTGCGCGGCGCCGGGGGGCAAGACGATGCAGATCGCCGCCGCCGGGGCGCGGGCCGTGGCGGTGGACGCGAGCGAGGCGCGGCTCGCGCGGCTGCGCGAGAACCTGGCGCGCACGGGGCTGGAGGCGGAGGTGATCGCCGCGGACCTCCTGGACTGGGCGCCGGATGCGCCGTTCGAGGCGATCCTGCTGGACGCGCCGTGCAGCGCGACGGGCACGATCCGGCGGCATCCGGACCTGCCGTTCGCGCGGGACGGGGGGGCGCTGGCGGCGCTGGCGGCGCGGCAGGCGGCGCTCCTGGACCGGGCGCTGGGCTGGCTGGCGCCGGGGGGGCGGCTGGTGCTGTGCACCTGCTCGCTCCTGCCCGAGGAGGGCGAGCGGCTGGTGGAGGGCGCGCTGGCGCGGCATCCGGCGCTGCGGGTGGAGCGGACGGTGCCCGCGGGCGTGCCCGGGGACTGGCACGGGCCGCTCGGCCTGCGCACCGCGCCGGACCGCTGGCCGGAGCGCGGCGGGATGGACGGGTTCTTCGTGACGCGCCTGTCCCTCGCCGGGCCGTGACCGCTAGGGTCGGGCGGGACGGGTCGCGGGAGGGCAGAGGTGCGGGGCGATGACGACGACCGGAGCCTGAGCGCGCGCGTCGGCGACGCGGTCGCGGCCCGCCTGCGGGCGCCCGCGTCGGTCGCGCCGGCCCCGGTCGCGGGCGGAGACGGCGGGCCGGGCGATCCGCTGCGCGGCGCCGCGATGCTGGAGGGGCGGTGGAGCTTCGGCGACGTCGCCGCCCGCGGCGCCCCAGGCGCGCCGCCCTGGGAGGCGCCGGGCGCGCCGCGGGCCGCGCACGGGTTCGGCTGGCTCGGGGACGTCGCCGCCGCGGCGCCCGACGCGGCGCGGGACTGGACGGCGGCCTGGCTCGCCCGGTTCGGCGCCGGGCGGGGGCCGGGCTGGACGGCCGCTCTGGCCGGGCGGCGCGCGGGCGCGTGGCTCGACCATCCGGACGGGGCGCCGCAGGGGGCCGCGCTCGCGATCGCGCTTTCCCGGCACGCGGCGTTCCTGCGCCGGCGGCGGGGCGCGGCGCCGGCGGGGCGGCCCCGGCTCGAGGCGGGCGTGGGCCTGCTGCGCGCCGCCCTCGCGCTGGGCGCGGCGGATCCGCCGGGGGGGCCGCTCGCCGAGGCGCTGGCGGGGGACGCGCGGAGCGCGCTGGAGGCGGCGGAGACCGCGCGCGATCCCGGCGCGATCGCCGACGCGGTGGTCCTCATGGCCGCCGCCCTGGGCGCGCTGGAGGGTGCGGGCCGCCCGGTGCCCGGCGCCCTGCGCGCCGCCGGCGCCCGCGGCGCCGCCCTGCTGCGCGGCCTGCGCCATGCGGACGGCACGCTGCCGCGGCTGCAGGGCGGCGGGCCGGGCGATCCGGCCCGGATGGACGCGGCGCTGGCCGCCCTGCGGGCGCCGGCCCGCGCCGCCGAGCCCCCGGTCGCGGGCTATGCGCGACTCGCCTCGGGGCGCACGACCGTGATCCTCGACGGCGCGGCGCCGCCGGCGGGGCGGGCGGGGACGGCGCATGCCTCCACCCTGGCGATGGAGGTGACGTCCGGCCGGCGCCCGCTCGTCGTGTCCTGCGGGCCGGGGGCCGCGTTCGGGGCCGACTGGCGCCGGGCGGGGCGGTCGACGGGCTCCCATTCGGTGCTCTCGCTCGACGGGCTCTCGGCCGCCCGGCTGGAGCCGCGCCGGGACGGCGGGGTCGAGGCGCTCGTGGCCGGGCCGGGCGAGGTGCGCTGCGGCGTCCTGCCGGGCCCGGCGGGGCGGGCCGGAGCGCTCCAGGCGTCGCACGACGCGTGGCGGGGCAGCCACGGCCTGACCTACGGGCGCGAGGTGCGGATGCTGCCCGAGGGGCGGGGGGTGGAGGGGGAGGACACGCTCGCCGCGCTGGACGCCGCGGACCGCGCCCGGCTGGCGGCCGCGGGGCCGCGGGGCCTGCCCTTCGACATCCGCTTCCACCTGCATCCGCAGGTCGACGTGGCGCGCGCGCCGGAGGGGGCGCGGCTCGCGGCGCGCTCGGGCGAGATGTGGGACCTGGCGCATGACGGCGCCTGCGAGCTGCGCATCGAGGCGAGCGTCTACCTGGACGCGCGCGCGTCGGCCCCGCTGGCGGCGCGGCAGGTGGTGCTCTCGGGCCGCGCCTCGGGTCCGGTCACGCGGGTGCGCTGGCGGATCGAGAAGGCCGAGGGCACGCCGGACTGGCTCCGGGACCTCGAACCGGCCGGCGGATGGGTGTAGGTCGCGGGCGCGGGAGGGTGGCGAATGGATGACGTGATCGAGCCGCGCCGCGCGCTGCTCTCGGTGTCGGACAAGACGGGGATCGTGGCGCTCGCGCGCGCGCTGGCGGCGCGGGGCGTCGAGATCGTGAGCACCGGGGGGACGGCCGCGGCGTTGCGCGCGGCCGGGACCCCGGTGCGGGAGGTCGCGGACCTCACGGGCGCGCCGGAGATGATGGGCGGGCGGGTCAAGACGCTCCACCCGGCGGTGCATGGCGGGCTCCTGGCGCGGCGCGGGGTCGACGAGGGCGATCTGGCGGCGCGGGGGATCGGGGCGATCGACCTGCTGGTCGTGACCCTCTACCCGTTCGAGGCGGCGGTGGCCGCCGGCGCGTCCGAGGCCGAATGCGTGGAGCGGATCGACGTGGGTGGGCCGGCGATGATCCGGGCGGGGGCGAAGACCGCGGACCGCGTGGCGGTGATGACCGACCCCGCGCAGTACGCCGAGGTCCTGGCCGCGGTCGAGGCCGGGGGCACGGACGGCGCGCTGCGCCGGCGGCTGGCGGCCGCGGCCTTCGCACGGACGGCGGCCTACGACGCCGCCATCGCCGCGTGGATGGCGGCGCGGGCGGGGGACGCGTTCCCCGAGCGGCTGGCGATACCGGCGGTGCGGCGCCAGGCGCTGCGCTATGGCGAGAACCCGCATCAGCGGGCGGCGTTCTACGTCGCGGGCGAGGCGCGGCCCGGGGTCGCGACGGCCGAGCAGGTGCAGGGCAAGGCGCTGAGCTACAACAACCTGAACGACACGGACGCGGCGTTCGAGGCGGTGGCGGAGATCGCGGGCGAGCGGCCGGCGATGGTGATCGTCAAGCACGCCAACCCCTGCGGCGCGGCCCTGGGCGGCAGCGCCGCGGAGGCGTTCGGCCGCGCGCTGGAATGCGACCGCGCGAGCGCGTTCGGCGGGGTCGTGGCGTCGAGCGTGCCGCTGGACGGGCCGGCGGCGGAGGCGATCGCGGCGATCTTCACCGAGGTGGTGATCGCGCCGGGGGCGGACGCCGACGCCCTGGCGGTCTTCGCGGGCAAGCCGGCCCTGCGGCTCCTCCTGACGGACGGGCTGCCGGATCCGGCCGCGGGCGGCCGCCGGATCGCGCCGGTGTCGGGGGGGATGCTGGTGCAGGACCGCGATTCGGGGCGGATCGGGGCGGGCGACCTGCGGGTGGTGACGCGCCGCGCGCCGGACGCGGACGAGATCGCGGACATGCTCTTCGCCTGGCGGGTGGCCAAGCACGTGAAGTCCAACGCCATCGTCTTCGCCGCGGGCGGGCGCGCCGTGGGCATCGGCGCGGGGCAGATGAGCCGCGTGGACAGCGCGCGCATCGCCGCGCGCAAGGCCGCCGAGATGGGCGGGGCGCCCGGCCGGCCGGGCAGCGCGGCGCAGGGGAGCGCCGTGGCGTCGGACGCGTTCTTCCCGTTCGCGGACGGGCTGGAGGCCGTCATCGAGGCCGGCGCGCGCGCCGTGATCCAGCCCGGCGGATCGAAGCGCGACGCCGAGGTCATCGCCGCCGCCGACGCCGCCGGGGTCGCGATGGCGTTCACCGGCCTGCGGCACTTCCGGCACTGATGCGCGCGCTCGCCGACCTGGGGCCGCGATGGGGCCGGATCGCCGGATGGGCGGCGGGGATCTTCGTGCTGGACCAGGTCACGAAGGCGATCGTGCTCGTCGCGCTGCGCCTGCCGGACCGGGGGGTGATCGACGTGGCGCCGCCCTTCCTCGTGCTGCGGATGGCGTGGAACAGGGGGGTCAACTTCGGGCTCTTCGCCTCGGGCTCGGGGGCGGCGCGCTGGGTGCTGATCGCGCTGGCGCTGGGGATCTGCGCCCTGGTGCTGCGCTGGATGCGGACCGAGCCGCGGCCGGCGGCCTGGATCTGCGCGGGCGCGCTGGTGGGCGGGGCGCTGGGCAACGTGCTGGACCGGCTGCTCTACGGGGCGGTGGCGGACTTCCTCAACATGTCGTGCTGCGGGTTCGAGAACCCTTACGTCTTCAACGTGGCGGACATCGCGATCGTGGTCGGCGCGATCGGGCTGGCGCTGTTCTCGGGCGGACGGGCGCCGCCCCGCCGCCCCGGGAGGGCGTGACGGGGGCATGGCGACGGGGGCATGGTGACGGGGGGCATGGTGACGGGGGACGTGACGGGGGCGGCGCCCGCTGCTAGGGGTTCGGGCGCGGCGGCGCGGAGGGCGGGCATGCGGGCGGGACGATACCTCGGGATGGCCCTGGCGCTGGCGCTGGCCGCCTGCGCGCGCGGCGAGCCGGACCTGCGCACGCTCTCGCGCTCCGGGGACGGGCCGGACGCCTTCGCCATCGTGCCGAGCAAGCCCCTGCAGGCGCCCGAGGATTTCGCGGCCCTGCCGCCGCCCACCCCGGGCGGGTCCAACCGCGTCGACCAGACGCCGCTGGCGGACGCGGTCGTCGCGCTGGGCGGGCGGCCGGGGGCGACCGCGGGCGTGCCGGCGGCCGATGGCGGGATCGTCGCCTACGCCGCGCGCGCCGGCGTGACCCCCGGCATCCGCCGCACCCTCGCCGAGGAGGACTACGCCTTCCGCGACCGCAACCGCGGGCGGCTGCTGGAGCGGCTGTTCCGCACGAACGTGTACAACCGGGCCTACCGGCGGCAGTCGCTGGAGCCGTACGACGAGCTCGAGCGGTTCCGCCGCGCCGGGGTGCGGACGGTCGCGGCGCCGCCGGCCGCGGCGGCGCGCACGCCGCGGATCAACCCCGACGCGCTGCGCGACCCCGAGGACATCGAGCTGGAGTCCAACCGCATCCGGTGATCCGGCCCCGCCGGGCGCCGGGCGCCCGGCGCCGCTGGCGATCGCGTGAGGCGGGGTTGCGCGCGCGCGGGCGGGGCTCATATCGCCGGGGAGCGGGCGGAGAGCCGCCGCGACGGAGGCGACGCATGACCCGAATGAGAGAGTTCCTGGCCGCGGCCCTCGCCGCGCTGGCCGCCACCGCGCAGGGCGCGGCCGCCCAGCCCGCGGTGACCGACTTCCGCCTGGACAACGGCATGGAGGTGGTCGTGATCGAGGACCACCGCGCGCCGGTGGTGGTGCACATGGTCTGGTACCGCGCGGGCAGCGCCGACGAGGCGGCCGGCACCTCGGGCATCGCGCACTACCTGGAGCACCTTCTCTTCAAGAGCACCGACGAGCTGGAGGCGGGGGAGTTCTCGGACGTGGTCGCGGCCAACGGGGGGTCGGACAACGCGTTCACCTCCTACGACTACACCGCCTATTTCCAGCGCGTCGCGGCCGACCGGCTCGGCCTGATGATGAAGATGGAGGCCGACCGGATGGTCGACCTCGACATCCGGCAGGAGGACATCCTGGTCGAGCGGGACGTGGTGATCGAGGAGCGCGCCCAGCGCACCGACAGCGACCCCGGCGCCCTCTTCGGCGAGCAGCGCAGCGCGGCGCAGTACCTCAACCATCGCTACGGCGTGCCGATCATCGGCTGGCGCCACGAGATGGTGGACCTGTCGCTGGAGGACGCGCTCGGCTTCTACGAGGCGCATTACGCGCCGAACAACGCGGTCCTCGTGGTCGCCGGGGACGTCGAGCCGGACGAGGTGCGCGCGCTGGCGGAGGAGCATTACGGCGTGCTGGAGGCGAACCCGGCGATCGGCCCGCGCGAGCGCCCGCAGGAGCCGCCGCAGACGGTCGCCCGCCGCCTGGTGATGGAGGACGCGCGCGTCGGGCAGCCCTACGTCATCCGCACCTACCTCGCGCCCGAGCGGGATGCCGGCGCCCAGGAGGAGGCCGCGGCCCTGACCATGCTGGCCAGCGTGCTGGGCGGCTCGCCGACGACCTCGGTGCTGGGGCAGCGGCTGCAGCTCGGCACCGGGGAGGCGGTCTGGAGCTCGGCCTTCTACTCGGGCGTGTCGCTGGACGACACCACCTTCGGCCTCGTGGTCGTGCCGGCCGAGGGCGTGAGCCTGGCCGAGGCGGAGGCCGCGCTCGACCGGGAGCTGGCGGCCTTCCTCGAGGAGGGGGTGGACGCGGCGCAGCTCGAGCGGATCAAGTTCCAGCTCCGGGCGAGCGAGGTCTACGAGAGCGACGACGTGGCCGCCAAGGCGCGGCGCTACGGCGCGGCCCTCACCAGCGGCCTGACGGTGGCGGACGTGCAGGCCTGGCCGGACCTCCTGCAATCCGTGACCGGCGAGCAGGTGGTGGCGGCGGCGCGCGCCGTGCTGGACCCCGGCGCGTCGGTGACGGGCTGGCTGACCCGGCCGGAGGGGACGATGCCCGCCGCGGCGGCGCCGCCCCCGGCCGTGGCCCCCGTGGCGGACGACGCCGTCCTGGAGGAGAGCTGATGACCCTGCCGTTCCGCGCGCCCCTGGCGGCGCTGGCCCTCGCCGCCCTGAGCTGGGCCGCACCCGCCCTGGCCGCGGTCGAGATCGAGGAGGTCACCTCCCCGGGCGGGATCGAGGCCTGGCTCGTGCGCGAGCCGTCGATCCCCTTCGTCGCGCTGGAGCTGCGCCTGCGCGGGGGCTCGTCGCTGGACGTGGCCGGCAAGAGGGGCGCGACCAACCTGATGGTCGGGCTCCTGGAGGAGGGCGCGGGCGACCTGGACGCGCAGGGCTTCGCCGAGGCGAGGGAAGCGCTGGCGGCGTCCTACGCGTTCGACGTCGGGCCCGACTCGGTGTCGATCTCGGCGCGGTTCCTGACCGAGAACCGGGACGAGGCGGTGGACCTGCTGCGTTCGGCCCTGGTGGAGCCGACCTTCGATCCGGTGGCGGTGGAGAGGGTGCGCGGGCAGGTGCTCGCGGGGCTGCGCTCGGACGAGAGCGATCCGCAGGAGATCGCCGGCCGGGCCTTCGCCGCCGCGGCGTTCGGGGACCATCCCTATGGCAGCGACCAGGCCGGCACCGAGGAGAGCGTCCGCGCCCTGACCCGGGGCGACGTGGTGGAGGCCTGGCGCCGCGCCGTCACGCGCGCGGACGTCTACGTGGGCGCGGTCGGCGACATCACCGGCGCGGAGCTGGGCGCGCTGCTCGACGGCCTCCTCGGCGACCTGCCCGCGGACGGGCCCGAGCGGCCGGGCTCGGCGGAGGTCGCGCTGGAGCCGGGCGTGCAGGTGGTGCCCTGGGACACGCCGCAATCGGTGATCCTCTTCGGGCACGAGGGCATCGCGCGGGACGATCCCGACTTCATCCCGGCCTTCATCCTCAACGGGGTCCTTGGCGGCTCGGGGCGGCAGTCGCGCCTGATGGAGGAGGTGCGCGAGAAGCGGGGCCTGACCTACGGGATCGGCACCTACCTCGCGCCGCGCGACCTGGGCGCGACCTATCAGGGCAGCGTGCAGACCGCGAACGCGACCGCCGGCGCGGTGGTCGAGGCGGTGCGTGGCGAATGGCGCCGCATGGCGGAGGGGGGCGTGACCGCGGAGGAGCTGGCCGAGGCCAAGACCTACCTGACGGGCGCGTACCCGCTGCGCTTCGACGGGAACGGCACCATCGCGGACATCCTCGTGGGGATGCAGATGTCGGGGCTGGGCGTGGACTACATCGCGCGGCGCAACGACCTCGTGGAGGCGGTCACGTTGGAGGAGGTGCGGGCCGTCGCGGCGCGCATCCTGCGCCCCGACGCGCTGTCCTTCGTGGTGGTGGGGCGGCCGGAGGGGCTGGGGAGCTAGGCGCCCTCGCCGATTGGCCGCGCGGCCGGCGCCTGCTACCCCCCAGGGGGTGAACGCCCCGCCCCGCCCCGCCCCGCCACCCACGATCCGCGCGCTGGACGAGGCGGCGGTGAACCGCATCGCCGCCGGCGAGGTCGTCGAGCGCCCCGCCTCGGCGGTCAAGGAGCTGGTGGAGAACGCGCTCGACGCCGGCGCGGGGCGGATCGCGGTCGACTACGCGGGCGGCGGCAAGACCCTGATCCGGGTGACGGACGACGGCGGCGGCATGGCGGCGGGCGACCTGCCGATGGCCCTGGCGCGGCACGCCACGTCGAAGATCGACGGCTCGGACCTCCTGGCGATCGGCACGTTCGGGTTCCGGGGCGAGGCGCTGGCCTCGCTCGGCTCGGTGGCGCGGGTGACGATCACCTCGCGGCCCGCGGGCGGCGCGGGCGCGCGCATCGCCTGCGACGGCGGGCGCGCGGGCGCGGCCGAGCCCTGCGCCGCCGCGCCCGGCACCGTGGTCGAGGTGCACGGCCTCTTCCGCGCGACGCCCGCGCGCCTGAAGTTCCTGCGCGGCGACGTGGCGGAGGCGCAGGCGATCGCCGACACGGTGCGGCGCCTGGCTCTGGCGGCGCCGGGGGTGGGGTTCACGCTGACGGACATGGGCACGGGCCGCTGCGTGCTGCGCTGCGGGCCGGAGGGCGCGGCGGCGCGGGCGGCGCGCATCCTGGGGCGGGAGTTCGCGGAGAACTGCATCGCGGTCGACGCGCAGCGCGAGGGCCTGCGCCTGACGGGGCTGGCGGGCCTGCCGGGCGCGGCGCGCGGCTCGGCGGCGCGGCAGCACATCACGGTGCGGGGGCGGCCGGTGCGCGACCGGCTGCTCGCCGGGGCGCTGCGGGCGGCCTATGCGGACGTCCTGCCGAAGGGGCGGCACGCGGCGGCGGTGCTCGACATGGACTGCGATCCGGCGCTGGTGGACGTGAACGTGCACCCCGCGAAGTCCGAGGTGCGGTTCCGCGATCCAGGCGCGGCGCGGGGCCTCGTCGTCGCCGGGCTGCGCCATGCGCTCGCCGGGGCGGGGCATCGGAGCTCGACCCTGGTGGCGGGCGCCATGCTGGGCGCGGCGCGGGCGGGGGGGGCGCCGCCGGGACACGCGCGCGCGCCGGAGCGGAGGGGGGGCGGCCTGCCGGCGCCGCCCCTGCCGGCGGGCTTCGCCGAGGCGCCGGGCGCGCGGGTGGAGGCGGACGGCGCGGCGCGGGCGGGGTATCTGGGCGCGGCGCGGGCGCAGCTGCACGCCAACTGGATCGTCGCGCAGACGGCGGGCGGGATCGTGATCGTGGACCAGCACGCGGCGCACGAGCGGCTGGTCTACGAGGAGCTCAAGGCGCGCGTGGCGGACGGCGTGCCGTCCCAGGCGCTGCTCCTGCCGGAGATCGTGGAGCTGGGCGCGGAGGCGGAGGCGGTGCTTCGCGCGGCGCCCGAGCTGTCGCGCCTGGGGCTGGAGGTCGAGGGATTCGGGCCGGGCGCGGTGGCGGTGCGGGCGGTGCCTGCGGTGCTGGGGCAGCCCGACGCCGCGGCCCTGCTGCGCGACGTGGCGGACGAGATCGCGGACCTGGGCGTCTCGGGCGCGCTGCGCGAGCGAATCGACGCGGTCCTGAGCCGGATCGCGTGCCACGGCTCGGTGCGGTCCGGGCGGCACCTCACGGGGCCGGAGATGGACGCGCTCCTGCGCCGCATGGAGGCGACGCCGGGGTCGGGCCAGTGCAATCACGGGCGTCCGACCTGGGTCGAGTTGAAGCTCGCGGACGTGGAGCGGCTCTTCGGGCGGTAGCGCTTCCGCCCGCCTCCGGCGCCTCGCCGGGCGCTCGGGCCGGGCGCCCCGTCCTCGCGGGCTTCGGCGCCGACGCTGCGCCGGCGAGGCAGGACGGGGGCGGGACGCCTAGATGCGCAGGAAGGGCTGCGCGATGCGGGGGGCGAGCGCGCGGAAGCGCAGCGGCGCGTCGGTGGCGGCCAGGCAGATGCAATCCTCGCCGGGCTCGGCGACGGGGGTATGGTTCGTCGCCTCGTCCGCGATCTCCACGTCGCCGCGGGCGTAGCGGCCGTCCGCGTCCGCGAAGGCGCCCTGGAGCACGAGGGTCAGCTCGGTGCCGCGATGCCCGTGACCCGGGACCGCGCCGCCGGCCGGGATGCGCAGGAGGCGGGCGGTCGCGCCCCTGGCGGTGGGCAGGATCGCCTGCGCCACGCCGCCGCCGACGCGGCGCCAGCGCACGGCCTCCGGCCCGCCGCCGACATAGGCGGCGAGCGGGGCCGGGAAGGCGCCGGCGCGGCGCGGGGCGGGCTCGGCCTCGGGCGGGGCCGGGGCGTCGATGCGCGCGAGCGTGGCGGCGAGGGCGCCGTCCTCCATCGGGGCGTCGCAGGGCGCGGCTTCCAGCACCTCGCCGCCGACCGCGTCCCAGCTCGCCGCGGCGGCGCGGCACTCGTCGCAGAGCGACAGGTGCGTCGCCGCGACGAGGGCGTAGGCCTCGGGCAGGGTGCCGGCGGAATAGGCCAGCAGGATGGCGTCGGTCAGGTGATGATCCATGGGCCTCGTGCTCAATTCATGGCGTGGCGCAGTCGGTCGAGCGCCAGCCTTATCCTGGATTTGATGGTGCCGAGCGGAAGCCCGGTCTCGGCGGCGATCTCGCTATGGGACAGATCGCCGTAATAGGCGCGCAGGATGAGCGTGCGCTGCTTCTCGGGGAGGGCCGCGATGGCCGCCGCCAGCCGCTCGGCATCCTGCGCCTGGGCCAGCGCCTCGGCCTGCGGGCGCTCGGGCTCGGGGCCCCAGGGCAGGGCCTCGGGCTCGGGGCGGCGCTCGCGGCGGACCACGTCGATCCGCTTGTTGCGGGCGATGGTGAAGACCCAGGTCGCCACCCCCGCCCGCGCCGGATCGAAGAGGTGCGCCTTGGTCCACACGGTCGCCATGACCTCCTGCGCGCAATCCTCGGCGACGGCGGCGCTCGCCCCGCCCTTCATCAGGAACGCCTTCACCCGCGGAGCGAAATGGCCGAAGAGCGCGGCGAAGGCGGCGCGGTCCTGCCGGTCGCGCACGGCCGCCATCTCCCCCGCCCAGGGTCCGCCCTCCGCTCCGCCTTCGCTCCGCTCCGCGTCCACGCGCCCTACCCGTGCCCTGGTCCGAGGCCGTGCATAGCCGGGCGCGTCGCCGGGCGCACCCGCGGATCGGACGCGGATCGCCACGGGCGGGGGCGCGGGCGCGGCGGGGGTTGGCAGGACGAACGGCATGGAAGGGCTACGCCCGGCGGCGGCTCCCGGATCACCCGGCGGCACGCGGCCGCAGGGGGGTGGCGCCCGGCGGCGGCGGCCCTCATGGTCCGCCGCGGGACGGGATGGAGGGGCGCCGGTGGCGAATGGCGGGCGGCGCCATGTCGGGATCGTCGGCGCGGGCATCTCCGGGCTGGGCGCGGCGCATGCGCTCGCCGGCCCGGCGCGGGTGACGGTGATCGAGGCGGCGCCGGCGCTCGGCGGCCACGCGACGACGGCGCGGGCCCATGGCGCGCCGGTCGACATGGGGTTCATCGTCTACAACGAGGTGAACTACCCGCGGCTGACGGCGCTCTTCGCCGCGCTCGGGGTGCCGACGGCGCCGTCCTCGATGAGCTTCGGCGCCAGCTTCGAGGCGCGCTTCGGCCGGGGGCGAACGGAATACGCCCTGCATTCGCTGGACGCGATCTTCGCCCAGCGGCGCCATGCGGTCAGCCCCGGGTTCCTGCGGATGGTGCGCGACATCCTGCGCTTCAACGCGCGCGCGGAGGCCGCGGCGGCGGGGCGGCCGGACCTGACGGTGGGTGAGCTCGTCGCGGAGCTGGGCCTCGGGGCGCGCTTCGCGGCGCAGTACCTGACCCCGTTCTCGGGCGCGATCTGGTCGACGCCGGCGGCGGGGATGATGGACTTCCCCGCCGAGGCCCTGCTGCGCTTCTTCCGCAATCACGGGCTGCTGGGTCACGATGACGGGCACGCCTGGCGCACGGTGCGGGGCGGCTCGGCGGAATACGTGGCGCGGCTGGCGGCGGACCTGGTGGCGCGGGGGGCGGAACTGCGCGCCGGGGCCGCCGCGCAGGCCGTGCGGCGGGTGCCCGGCGGGGTGGAGGTTCGGTCCGCAGGCGCGTGGGAGCGGTTCGACGACGTGATCCTGGCGGTCCATTCGGATCAGGCGGCGGGCCTCGTCCTGGCGCCCTTTCCGGCGGAGCGCGCGGCGCTGGGGGCGATCGGCTACCAGAGCAACGAGGTGGTCCTGCACGACGATCCGGGCGCGATGCCGCGGCGGCGCAAGTGCTGGGCCTCGTGGAACTACGTCGAGCCGGCCGGCGGGCGCGGCGCGGGCATCCCCCTGACCTACTGGATGAACGCGCTGCAGCCGCTGGACACGGCGCGCGACGTCTTCGTGACCCTGAACGATGCCGGGCGGGTCGATCCGGCGCGGGTGATCCGGCGCGCCGCCTTCGCGCACCCGGTCTACGATTCCCGCACGGCGGGTGCCCAGGCGGCGATCCGCGCCCTCTCAGGGACCGGCGGGCTGTGGTATGCCGGGGCATGGCTGGGGAGCGGGTTCCACGAGGACGGCCTGGCGGCCGGGCAGGCGGCGGCGGACGGCATCCTGGCGCGCACCGCGCTCGGCATGGCGGCGGAATGACGGCGCCGGCGGTGGCCGCCTCGGTCCGCCACGTGCCGGCGATCACCTGGCACGGGCGGCGGGGCGCGATGCGCCGGGCGTTCCGCTACTCGGTGGACTACGTCCTGCTGGAGCCGGAGGCCGCGCCATCCGGGCCGTCGCTCTTCGGCCTGGACGCGCCGGGGGCGATGTCGGTGCGCACGCGCGACCATGGCGGGCCGCCCGGCGCGGGGCGCGGCGCGGCCTGGGTGCGCGAGGTGCTGGGCGCGGACGATCCGGGGGGGCGGATCCTCCTGCTGGCGCAGCCGCGGGTGCTGGGGCACGCGTTCAACCCGGTGTCGTTCTGGCTCTGCCACGATCCGGGCGGCGCGCTGCGGGTGGCGATCGCGGAGGTGACGAACACCTATGGCGACCGGCATTCCTACCTCTGCCGGCGGGACGACCGCGGCCCGATCGGGCCGCGGGACGTGCTGTCGGCGCGCAAGGCGCTCCACGTCTCGCCGTTCCAGGACGTGGCGGGGGGCTACAGGTTCCGCTTCGACGTCAGCGCGGAGGCGGTGCGGATCCTGATCGACCTGCGCGCGCCGGAGGCGGCGGACACCTCGGGGCTGACGGCCTCCCTGTCGGGGCCGGTGCGGCCGCTGACGAACGGGGCGATCGCGCGCGCGGCGCTGCGCCGGCCGCTGGGCACGCGGCGGGTGCTGGCGCTCATCCACTGGCAGGCGCTGCGGCTCTGGTGGCGGGGCGCGGCGTTCCGGGCGCGGCCCGAGCCGCCCGAGGCGGAGACCTCCCGGTGACGCCGCGATGAGGGCCCGGTGACGGGTGCCGCCCGCACGGCGGACCTGCGGACGGGTCGCCTGGGGGCATGGTCGCTCTATGCGGCCGTGCTCGCGGGGGCGGGGCTGCCGATCTACATCTACGCGCCGGCGCATTACGCCGCGGAGTTCGGCGTGCCGCTGGGGACGCTGGGGGCGGCGCTGTTCGGGCTTCGCCTCCTCGACGTGGTGCAGGACCCGGCCCTGGGCTGGGTGTCGGAGCGGCTGGGGCGGGGCCGGCGGGCGGCGGCGGCGGCGGGCGCGGCGCTCCTGGCGGGCGCGATGGCGATGCTCTTCGCGGTGCCGCCGCCGGTGGCGCCCCTGGCCTGGTTCGCGCTGTCCCTGGCGCTCCTGTTCAGCGCGTTCTCCTTCCTGACGATCCTGTTCTACGCGCAGGGGATCGCGAAGGCGGAGGGCCAGGCGGGCGGGCACGTGCGCCTCGCGGCCTGGCGGGAGACGGGCTCGCTCCTGGGCGTGTGCGCGGCGGCGGCGGCGCCGACGCTCCTGGCGGGAGTCACCGAGCGGCCCTTCGCGGCGTATGCGGCCGGGTTCGCGGGCGCCGCGCTGCTGGCGGCCTGGGCGATGGACGGCGAGTGGCGCCCGCGCGCGGGGCGCGCCGCGCCGGTGCCCATCGGCGCGATCCTGGGCGACGGGCCGGCGCGGCGGCTCCTGATCCTCGCCTTCGTCAACGCGGCGCCGGTGGCGGTCTCCTCGACGCTGTTCGTCTTCTACGTGGGCGGGCGGCTGGAGGCGCCGGGCGCGGCGGGGCCGCTCCTGGTGCTGTTCTTCCTCGCGGCCGCGCTCTCGGCGCCGCTCTGGGGCCGGGCGGCGGAGCGGTGGGGGACGCGGCCCGCCCTGACGGCGGCGATGACGCTGGCGGTCGCCTCCTTCGGCTGGACGGCGACGCTGGGCGCGGGCGACGTGGCCGCCTTCGCCGTGATCTGCGCGCTCTCGGGGGCGAGCATCGGCGCGGACCTGACGCTCCTGCCGGCGGCGTTCGCGCGGCGCATGGCGGCGATCTCCCCGATCGGCGGGCAGGGGTTCGGCCTCTGGGCGACGGTGAGCAAGGCGACCCTGGCGATTGCGGCGGCGGCGCTATTACCGATCCTCGGGGCGGCGGGGTTCGTATCGGGGGAGCCGGCGCCGGAGGCCGCGCGGAGGACGCTCACGATCCTCTATGCGGCGGTGCCCTGCGCCCTGAAGCTGATGGCGCTCGCGATCCTCGCGCGCACGCCGATCCCGGAGGACTGACCATGGACGCGATCCTTCCCGCCCTCCTGGGTGCCGCGCTCGCGCTCGGCGCGATCTGGGTCCGCACGCGGCTCTGGACGTTCCGCGCGCAGGTGCCGCGGGACTATGCCGGCGGGCCCCCCTTCGACATCTCCGAGCGGCTGCGCGGCCCGCTCCTGTGCGAGGGCGTGATCTACGGGCCGTCGGGGCGGGTCACGTCGCGCTTCGTCGCGCGGATGGACGGGCGATGGCGGGACGGGCCGGAGGGGCGCGTGGGCGTGATGCGCGAGGACTTCCGCTACGACAGCGGGCGCGCGCAGCACCGGGAGTGGCGCCTGACGCTCCGCCCGGACGGCGCGATCGAGGCGGAGGCGGACGACCTCGTGGGCACCGGCACCGGGCGGCAGGAGGGCAGCGCGGTGCGCCTCGACTACCGCATCCGCCTGGCCGCGGAGGCGGGGGGGCACGTCCTCGACGTGACCGACTGGATGTACCTGATGGAGAACGGCGCGATCATGAACCGCTCGCAGTTCCGCAAGTTCGGGGTGACGGTCGCCGAGCTGATCGCGACGATGCGCCCGATGGCGATGGTCGCCGAGGGCGAGCCGCTGCGGGAGGCGGCGTGATGCGGGACTGGGCGGGCAAGCGCTACTGGATCGTCGGCGCCTCCGAGGGGCTGGGCCGGGAGGTCGCGCGGCGGATGAGCGGGATGGGCTGCGAGCTGGTGCTGTCTGCGCGCTCGGAGGACCGGCTGCGCGCGCTCGCCGCCGAGCTGCCGGGGCGCTCCGAGGTCGTGGTGGTGGACATCGCCGACCGGGGGAGCGTGGAGGCGGCGGCGCAGGCGGCCGGCCGCGTCGACGGGGTGGTGTTCCTGGCGGGGGTCTACTGGCCGGTGGGCGCGGCGGAGTGGGACGCGGGCCGTGTGGAGGCGATGCTGGACGTCAACGCCACCGGCGCGGCGCGGGTGGTGGGCGCGGTGATCGGGGGCATGGTCGCGCGCGGCGCGGGGCATGTGGTGCTGACGGGCTCGCTGTCGGGCTTCCGCGGCCTGCCGGGGGCCATCGGCTACGCGGCGAGCAAGGCGGCCGTGATGGTCCTGGCCGAATCGATGCATGCGGACCTGCGCGGCACGGGCGTGCAGGTGCAGGTGGCCAATCCGGGGTTCGTGCGCACCCGCCTGACCGAGAAGAACGACTTCAGGATGCCGTTCCTCATGGAGCCGGAGGACGCGGCGCGCCGGATGGTCGAGTTCATGGGCACGGAGCGCTTCAAGATCAGTTTTCCGGGCGCGTTCGCGGCCCTGTTCAGAGTGGGCCAGCTCTTTCCCGACTGGCTCTGGTACCGCGTCTTCGGCCGCTAGGTTCCGCGCCCGCCGGGCTCGGGCGTGGCCTCGCCTTCGGCATCGGCGGTCGCTGCGCTGGCATGGCGCCCGTGGATGTTTCGCGCGCGAAACCACGTGCCGTGGGGGTCCTGCGGCATCTCGCGGAGGATGGGCAGGAGCTGGGCGGCGAAATCCTCGGAGCTCTCGCGCGGGAGCATCGCGGGGAGGTTGTCGATGGCGGTGACGTCGAGGGGCGGGGCGTCATGCACGCGGATGGCGGGATTCTCCCACGTGGTCTCCGTGCCGTAGACCTTGATCGGGGAGAAATCCGAGCGCGGGTCGCAGGCGATGTCGGCGATGACGCCGAGCGTCCTTGGGCGGGCGCCCGCATCGGCCGGGACGAGGACCGGCGCGCCGGGCGCGGCGAGGATGGCGTTCACGAGGATGTCGTGGGCGAGGATCTCGGGGAAGGCGTCGCGATCCCGGGTCTCCTCGACGTCCCAGAGGGTGCAGGGGACGCCCATATGGGTGAGGAGCTCGTGCGCGCCGCGGCCGACGCGGCCCAGGGCGCCGACGACGATGGCGGTGGGGCGGGTGCCGAGGCCGGCGAGATCGGCCTGTCGTTCCAGGAGCATGGCGGGCGCGCTGTCATATGCGGCGACCGGACCGGCGAGGCGGCCCCGGCGCTGCGCGGCCCAGCAGCGCAGGGCGACGGCGGCGCCGGCATAGCCCGCCCAATGGCCGAAGGCGGCGCGGCGCATCCCCTCCGCATCGGTGAGGTATTCGAGGTCGAGGAGCGTGCCGCCGCCGGCCGCGAGCCGGTCCAGCAGGCGACGGCCGGCGGGCTGGCCCTTGTAGGCGTGCCCGAACATGAGGTGCGCGTGGCGCAGGGGGCCGGTGTCGTCGGGGAGGTCCTTGAGGCCGAAGATGATCGCGTCGTCAGGGGCTTCGGGCCAGACGCCCTCTGGCGCGCGGGCGCCGGGATAGTCGGCGGCGGGAAAGACGCGGGCGGCGCTCTCCTCGACCGTGAGGCGCCAGCCGTCCGCGATCAGGGTGCGCGCGCCCTCTGGCGTGAGGCCGGCGCGGCGCTCGTGGGGGCGGCTCTCGGCGCGGAGCCAGAGATGGGGACGGGTCGGCATGGCGGGGCCTCCGGGGCGATGCACGAGGCATGCACAACCCATGCGCATCCGATGCACAACCCATGCGCGCCAACGCCTTGGGCGCCGCGCGACTTGCAACGCGCGGTGCCCCCCGTGCACCGGGCGGCGGCGGGCGCTAGGCTGCCCGCAGATGGACGCGATCCCAGACCTCTTCGCCGCGCCGGCCGCGCCCGCGCCGGCCAGCGCCGCGCTGGCGCCGCTGCGGGCGGCGGGGTTCGACGTGGCGGCGCGCAACCATGCCGAGGCGATCCTGTCGGTCGACTTCGCGGCCGAGACGGCCGAGCTGATCCGCGCGCTGGGCGAGGTCGCGATCCCGGCGGCGGAGATCATCGCCTCGGGGGGCGGGGAGGCGGCCTCGACCCAGCGGCTGCGCCGGGTGCTGACGCGCGCGGGCTGGGGCAAGCACGTGTTCGAGATCGTGACCACGGTGAACGGCCGGCCCCTGGGCGACGGGACCAGCCACGAGGTCGACCACGTGCGCGCCGGCGCGGCCGGGACCATCGCGCTCGAGATCGAGTGGAACAACAAGGACCCGTTCTTCGACCGGGATCTGGAGAACTTCCAGCGGCTGCACGCGGCCGGGATCATCGGCGTCGGCGTGATCGTCACGCGCGGCGCGGGGCTCCAGGCGGCGATGGCGGGGATCGTCGAGGAGACGCTCCGCGCGATGGGCGTGGGCTCCGAGGACGGGCTCGCGGCGCTGGGCGTGAAGGCGCGCACCGACCGGCAGCGGCGGGCGGTGGCGCGCGCCGTGGCGGCGGGGCGCGACTTCCCGGCGGCGTTCACGCCCTCCTTCGTGGCGGACAAGTTCGGGCCGGCGTCGACGCATTGGGCCAAGCTCGCGGAGCGGATCGCGCGGGGGGTCGGCGGGCCGTGCCCGCTCCTGCTGATCGGGCTGCCGGCGAGGGTGGTGGCGCCCTATTCGGCGGCCGGCGCGGCGCCCGAGTTGTAGGCGTAGGTGGGCCAGTCGGGGGCGTAGTCGCCCGAGGCCTGATTGCCCCAGGTGGTCCAGCCGTCGCGGCGGCCGCGGCCGAAGAGCTCGAGATAGGGGCCGTTCGAGCAGGCCTCGATCAGGCCGTACTGCTCGTCGGGCTTGCGCGAGTGCTCGCGCTTGCGGGACTGGATCATGTTGACCTGGGTGCGGCCCGGCGCCTCGGTCCGTGCGTTCCGCCCGCGCACGCCGAAGAGCAGCAGCTCGGTCACGTTGCGGAAGTAGAAGCCGACGCCGCGCCCGTCCGAGCCGCCATCCTTGCGCGTCTTGTGCCAGACGATGTTGGACTTGTAGTCGAACCCCCACGCCGCCAGCGCGCGCAGCCCGTCGGGCAGGAGCGCGTTGGGCACCCAGAGATAGCAATGCGCCGGATCGGCCAGATGCGCGGCCACGGGCAGGGCGCAGATGTCGCCCAGCGTCATGGTGGGGTAGCGGGCGAGGCGCCTGTGCTCTGGCGCGATCTTCCCCGTGCGGTTGGCGAAGCGCCAGGGCGGGTCGGCCATGACGGTGCCGAAGCGGCGGCCGGCCAGGAATCGGGTCAGGTCGGTCGCGGCGTCGTGCGTCATGGCCTCGGTATCGCGCGGGCGGGCGGGCCGGGCAACCGGGGCCGGGGTCATTGACGCCCCCGCGCGCGTCGTCATCATGGGTGGCGCTGGAGACGCCCCGCCGGACGGGGCGCCGATGCCGGGAGGATCGCGACATGGCCCTGCAGGCCCCATCGCCAGCGGCGGACGCCGCGTCGATCCCGGCGCTGCTGGCGCGCAACGTGGCGCGGCACGGGGGCAAGGCGGCCTATCGCGAGAAGGAGTACGGGATCTGGCAGGCCTGGACCTGGGCCGAGGCGGCGGGGGAGATCGAGGCGCTGGCGCTCGGGCTGCTGACGCTGGGGGCGGCGCCGGGCGACCACGTGGCGATCATCGGGCGCAACCGGCCGGCGCTCTACTGGTCGATGGTCGCGGCGCAGATGGCGGGCTGCGTGCCGGTGCCGCTCTACCAGGACGCGGTGGGCGAGGAGATCGCCTACGTGCTGGAGCATTGCGGGGCGCGGTTCATCGTGGCCGGGGACCAGGAGCAGGTCGACAAGGTGGAGGAGGTGCGGGCGCGGATCGCGTCGCTGGACCACATAATCTACCTCGATGCGCGGGGGCTGCGGCGCTACGACCATTCGGCGATGACGTCCTATGCGGACGTGCAGGCCGCGGGGCGCGCGTCCGGGCTGGAGGACGAGCTGCGCCGGCGGCGCGGCGGGCTGGGCTACGACGACACCTGCGTGATGCTCTACACCTCCGGGACGACGGGCAAGCCGAAGGGCGTGGTCCTGTCGAACGCCAACATCATCGAGACCTCGCGCAATTCGTCGGAGTTCGACGGGCTGCGGGCGGGGGACGAGGTGCTGGCCTACCTGCCGATGGCGTGGGTGGGCGATTTCATCTTCTCCATCGGGCAGGCCTACTGGACGGGGTTCTGCGTCAACTGCCCGGAGAGCGCGGACACGCTGATGGCCGATCTGCGAGAGATCGGGCCGACCTACTACTTCGCGCCGCCCCGCGTGTTCGAGACGCAGCTGACCAACGTGATGATCCGGATGGAGGATTCGGGGGCCGTCAAGAAGCGCCTCTTCGACTGGGGGATGGGCGTGGCGCGGCGGGTGGGGCCGCGCGTGCTGGACGGCGAGCCCGTCTCGGGCGTGGAGCGAGCGAAGTACGCGATCGCCAAGGCGCTGGTGATCGGGCCGCTGAAGAACACGCTGGGGTTCAGCCGGGTGCGCGTGGGCTATACCGCGGGCGAGGCGATCGGGCCGGAGATCTTCGACTTCTACCGGGCGCTCGGGATCAACCTCAAGCAGCTCTACGGGCAGACGGAGGCGAGCGTCTTCATCACCCAGCAGCCGGACGGGCAGGTGCGCTCCGATACCGTGGGGGTGGCGTGTCCGGGGGTGGAGCTGCGGATCGGGGAGTCGGGCGAGGTGTTCTACCGCGGGCCAGGGACGTTCGTGCGGTACTACAAGAACGAGGAGTCGACCGCCTCGACCAAGGACGCCGAGGGGTGGGTGGCGACCGGGGACGCCGGGTTCATCGAGCCCGAGACGGGCCACCTGCGGATCATCGACCGGGCGAAGGACGTGGGGAAGATGGCGTCGGGGGCGCTGTTCGCGCCCAAATACGTGGAGAACAAGCTGAAGTTCTATCCCGACATCCTGGAGGCGGTGGTGTTCGGGAACGGGCGGGAGATGTGCTGCGCGTTCGTGAACATCGACCTGACAGCCGTGGGCAACTGGGCCGAGCGCAACAACGTGGCCTATGCGAGCTATCAGGAGCTGTCGCAGAACGCCCGGGTTCTGGAGACGGTGCGCGGCCACGTGGAGGCGGTGAACCGGAGCGTGGCGCAGGACGACATGCTGTCGGGATGCCAGGTGCATCGGTTCGTGGTGCTGCACAAGGAGCTGGACCCCGATGACGGGGAGATGACGCGCACCCGCAAGGTGCGGCGGCGGATCATCGAAGAGAAGTACGCCGACATCATCGATGCGCTCTACGACGGGTCGGGGACCGTCTCGACGGAGACGGAGGTGACCTACGAGGACGGGCGGAAGGGGTCGATCCGGGCGACGCTTGTGGTGGTGGACGCGGAGACAGTGCCAATCGAGGCGCCGGTGCTGGAGGCGGCGGAGTGACGCCGATTCTACCACAATGGGTAGAATGGCTGCGCGCTCTGAGTGTGCCAGTTATCGCTTTTGCGGGCGTTCTAATCGCGGGCGCAAACTTATGGTTGGGGCATCGAAAAAGAAAGGACGATCTCTTCGATAGGCGATTTAGTTTCTATCTGGAGGCCAAAAGTTTCTACGAAGGTTGGATGGCTCAGTTCGATCACTTTGACGAGAATGACAACGAAGCTGTCTTTAGCGGAATATCGAGTCCTGGCGAAGATATGGTAGAAATGGCAACTCGTGCTCGCTTCTTATTCGGCAAGGATGCTGAGTCTATATTTTGGAAGTTTCATGCGTCATTTTCTGATCCAGCCACGGAGTATCTATCTAAGGAAGACTTTCTGTCGCCGCTTACTCCTTCGCTAATACTGACGGCGCGATAGCATGGGTCAATCTAGTCTATCCGACCCCCATCTAACCCCCGACGGCCGCACCATCGGGGGGACCCTGATGGAGATGCGGAACATCACGCTGCGGTTCGGGGGGGTGGTGGCGATCAAGGACATCTCGTTCGACATCCGCGAGGGGGAGATACGGGCGATCATCGGGCCGAACGGGGCGGGGAAGTCCTCGATGCTCAACGTGATCTCGGGCTTCTACAACCCGCAGGAGGGGGAGGTGTGGTTCCGGGGCGAGCGGCGGCCGCCGATGAAGCCCTATCAGGTGGCGCGGCTCGGGATCGCGCGGACGTTCCAGAACATCGCGCTCTTCAACGGGATGAGCGTGCTCGACAACGTGATGACCGGGCGGCTCACGCACATGAAGCGGGGGCTGGCGGCGCAGGCGCTGTGGTGGGGGCCGGCGGCGCGCGAGGAGAACGAGAACCGCGAGGCGGTGGAGAAGATCATCGACTTCCTGGAGATTCAGGCGATCCGCAAGACGCCGGTGGGGCGCCTGCCCTACGGATTGAAGAAGCGGGTGGAGCTGGCGCGCGCGCTGGCGGCGGAGCCCAAGCTCCTGCTGCTGGACGAGCCGATGGCGGGCATGAACGTCGAGGAGAAGGAGGACATGAGCCGCTACATCCTGGACGTGAACGACGAGTTCGGGACCACCGTGGCCCTGATCGAGCACGACATGGGCGTGGTGATGGACATCTCCGACCGCGTCGTCGTGATGGATTACGGGCGCCTGATCGGGGACGGCACGCCGGACGAGGTGCGCGGCAACCAGGACGTGATCGACGCCTATCTGGGGGTGGCGCATGACTGAGCGGCGCGAGGACGTGATCTCGCGCTTCATCCGGGACCACCGGGAGCAGATGTTCACGTTCCGGTCGGTGCGGTACGGGATCGTCCTGCTGGCGATCTTCCTGCTGCTGACGCTCGTGGTGCTGCCATGACGGCCGAAGCGCGGCACCAGTCGCGCCGGCCGGGCGTTCGTCCCCCGCAACGAAGGAGAACGGCATGAGCGATCACGAGACTTGGCTGAAGAAGACGATGGCGGACGCGCTGGGCGAGGACCGGGGGATCCCGGACTACATGATCGACCGGGTGCGGGGGTTCCGCCCCGAGGATCTGAGCGAGCTGCGCGTGAACGAGCGCGAGGCGGCGCTGGGCGCGTTCGGGCGGATCGCGCGGCAGTCGCGGGACGCGCGGGGCGCGGGTCTGGGCGAGGGGGCCGGGCGGCCGGACTACGTGGACGGCGACATCGATTGGGGCCTGCGCGCGGCGAAGGCGGCGCTGGAGGCGCAGCCGGTGGGGCAGCAGTCGGAGAAGGCGATCGAGCTGCTGGCGGCGTGCACCTGCCCGAGCGCCACGGGGCCGAACCCGGGACGGGACGGCGGCTCGCATTACGACGACGTGGAGCCCGCGCTCGACCGGGAGGACGGCTTCGGCGGTCTGCCGACCGAGGCCGCGACGGGCGCGGGCGAGGCCAATCCGGGGCCGGCGCGCCTGTCCGACACCGACAAGGGATAGGGGGGACCGATGCCCGACCAGCTGCTCTATGCGGGCGAGGTGATGATCAACGGGCTGATGGCCGGGGTGCTCTACGCGCTCGTGGCCCTGGGCTTCGTCCTGATCTTCAAGGCGTCGGGCATCTTCAACTACGCGCAGGGGGTGATGGCGCTGTTCGCCGCCCTCACCCTCGTGGGGATCATGGACGGGCAGGTGCCGTTCGCGCACCTGATCAACGCGGTGTTCGGCACGGACGTGCACTATTTCGGCTGGGAGGTGCCGGCGCTGGCGGCGATCGCCCTGACCACGGTGGTGATGATCGCGTTCGCCTGGCTGGTGAACCGCTACGTGCTGCGCCACCTCGTGGGGCAGGAGCCGATCATCCTGTTCATGGCGACGATCGGGCTGGCCTACTTCCTGGAGGGGGTGGGGGACCTGATGTGGGGCTCGGACATCAAGACGCTCGACGTGGGGCTGCCGCAGGGGGGGTCGTTCTTCATCGAGGATCTGACGGCGGGGCTGGGCTCGGAGGCGTTCTTCGGCTTCTTCATCGACACGCTCGACATCGTGGCGGCGGGGGTGGCCATCGTGCTGGTGGCCGGGCTGGTCGCGTTCTCGCAGTACACCAAGCAGGGGCGGGCCCTGCGCGCGGTGGCGGACGACCACCAGGCGGCGCTGTCGGTGGGCATCTCGCTCGGGTTCATCTGGTGGCTGGTCTGGTCGCTGGCGGGGTTCGTGGCGCTGGTCGCGGGGATCATGTGGGGGGCCAAGTCGGGGGTGCAGTTCTCGCTCTCGCTCATCGCGCTCAAGGCGCTGCCGGTGCTGATGCTGGGGGGGTTCACCTCGATCCCGGGGGCCATCGTCGGCGGGCTGATCATCGGGGTGGGGGAGAAGCTGTTCGAGTTCACCATCGGGCCGATGATCGGCGGCGCGACGGAGAACTGGTTCGCCTACATGCTGGCGCTCGTGTTCCTGGTGTTCCGGCCGCAGGGGCTGTTCGGCGAGAAGATCATCGAGAGGGTATAGGGCATGGGACGCGTCCTGGGGGCGATCTTCTACGGACTGGCGATCCTGACGGGCGTCCTCGGCATCTGGCTGATGGCCGCCTTCGACGGGGGCGCGCTGCGGGGCGCCGGGACGGTGGCCTTCGTGTCGATCGGCATTCCCTCGTTCGGCTCGGCCCTGGCGCTCCTGTTCTTCGGCTATGTCTGCTTCGCCCTCGACGAGATCGTCGAGCGGCTCGGGCGGATCGCGGCGAAGCCGGCCGGTCAAGGTGCCGCCTCGGCGCCGGTCGAGGCGCTTCGCGGCGCTCCCGCCACACGGTCGGCGACCGCTCCACGAGCGCCCTCCGGAGCGGCGGTCAAGGGGAGGGTCGCGGGATGAGCCCGCAGGCGAGCGAGGGCTTTCGCCGCTGGGGGCACCGGTTGATGCTGGCGGCGGTGGCGGTGTTCGGGGCGGTGGTGCTGCTCGGGATCGCGAACCCGCCGGCGGGCGTGCCCGCCTGGGCGCCGGCCATCGCCTATGCGGCGGTGCCGGCGGGGGCGGGGCTGGCGAGCTATCTGGCGGCATACGTGACGGGGAGGGGCAAGGCGTGATCTATCGTGAGGCCGGCGACTTCAAGACGTCCTATGCCGAGGACGCGCAGACCTTCCCGCTGCGGCTCGACCGGCGGGGGTATTACGCGATCCTGGCGGTGGCGCTGCTGATCGTGCCCCTCGTGATCGACGACTACTGGGTCAACTCGATCGCGCTGCCGTTCCTGATCTACGCGATCGCCGCCCTGGGCCTGAACGTGCTGACGGGGTATTGCGGGCAGGTCTCGCTCGGCACCGGCGGGTTCATGGCGGTGGGGGCGTATTCCTGCTTCAAGCTGATGACCTCCTTCCCGGAGGTGAGCATCGCGGTCCACATCGTGCTGGCGGGGGTCATCACCGCGGCGGTGGGCACGCTGTTCGGGCTGCCGTCCTTGCGGATCAAGGGGTTCTATCTCGCCGTCGCCACGCTGGCGGCGCAGTTCTTCCTGGTGTGGCTCTTCAACCGGGTGTCGTGGTTCTACAACTACTCGGCCTCGGGGCAGATCACGGCGCCGGAGCGCGAGGTCTTCGGCATCGCCGTCACCGGGCCCGCGACGCACGCCTGGGCGACCTACCTCTTCTGCCTCGTCTTCGTCATCGCCTCGGCCTGGATCGTGCGGAACCTGACGCGGGGCACGGTGGGGCGATCGTGGATGGCGATCCGGGACATGGACATCGCGGCCGAGATCATCGGGGTGAACCCGCTCAAGGCGAAGCTGACCGCCTTCGCGGTGAGCAGCTTCTTCATCGGCATCTCGGGGGCGCTGTTCTTCGCGGTCTACCTGGGCGCGGTGGAGGTGGGCGCGGCATTCGGCATCCAGAAGTCGTTCCTGGTGCTGTTCATGATCATCATCGGCGGGCTCGGCTCCATCTTCGGCAGCTTCGCGGGAGCGGCGTTCATGGTGCTGCTGCCGGTGGTGCTGAAGCTCCTGGGCGTCGACCTGCTGGGCTGGGACACGGCGCTGGTGGCGCATCTGAACCTGGTGATCGTGGGGGCGCTGATCATGTTCTTCCTCATCGTGGAGCCGCACGGGCTGGCGCAGCTCTGGCGGCTGACGAAGGAGAAGTTGCGGCTCTGGCCGTTTCCTCACTAACTACACGGCATCACGACCGGGGGCGAACCCCCGGCACCTTCAAGGGAGAGACGACATGAAGACGTATCTGACATCCGCGGCGCTGGCCGCCCTGATCGCCGGGCCGGCGGCCGCCGACCTGATGATCCCGGACCTCAGCTACCGCACCGGGCCCTATGCCGCGGGCGGGATCCCGTTCTCGGACGGGTATCAGGACTACTTCGCGCTGCTGAACGCGCGGGACGGCGGCATCGGCGGGGAGATGGTGCGCGTGGTCGAGTGCGAGACCGCCTACGACACCGAGAAGGGCGTGGAGTGCTACGAGAACACCAAGGGCGACGGCGCCCTGGTGTATCAGCCGCTCTCGACCGGGATCACCTATCAGCTGATCCCCAAGACGCAGGCCGACGGCATTCCCCTCCACACGATGGGCTACGGCCGGACCTCGGCGGTGAACGGGGAGGTGTTCCAGAACGTGTTCAACTACCCGGCGAACTACTGGGACGCCGCCTCGGTGGCGGTGAACTACCTGCTTGACGAGAACGGCGGCGACCTGTCCGGCAAGACGATCGCGCTGGTCTACCACAACTCGGCCTACGGCAAGGAGCCGATCCGCACGCTGCAGGCGCTGGGCGAGAAGCACGGCTTCGAGCTGACCGAGATCGCGGTGGACCATCCCGGCCAGGAGCAGAAGTCCCAGTGGCTGCAGATCCGGCGCGAGCAGCCGGACTACGTGCTGATGTGGGGCTGGGGCGTGATGAACCAGGTCGCCGTGCAGGAGGCGGCCAACATCCGCTACCCGATGGAGAACTTCATCGGCAACTGGTGGGCGGGCGCCGAGCATGACGTGACCCCCGCGGGCATGGCGGCGGACGGGTACAAGTCGCTGAACATGAACGTGGTGGACGCCGAGCTGCCGGTGTTCGACGAGATCCGGGAGATGGTGATCGACGCGGGCGAGGGCGCCGGGGACGGCTCCAACGTGGGCTCGGTTCTCTACACGCGGGGCATGTACGCCGCGATGCTGGCGGCCGAGGCGATCAAGGTGGCCCAGGAGATGCACGGGGTCGCCGACATCAGCCCCGAGCAGATGCGCGACGGGATGGCCAATCTCGAGATCACGGAGTCCATGATGGAGGAGCTGGGGATGCCGGGCATCGGGCCGGTCTTCGCGGTGACCTGCGCCAACCACGGCGGATCGGGGCAGGGCCTCGTGCAGCAGTGGAACGCCTCCGAGCAGCGCTTCGAGGCGCTGACCGGCTATATCGACCCCGACAAGGCGGTGATCGATCCGCTCGTGGCCGAGGACAGCCTCGCCTACGCGGCGGAGAACGGCATCACCCCCGGCTGCGCCGAGGGCTGACCACCGCCCGCGGCCGGAGCGTTCCGGCCGCGGGCCCGCCCGCACGCCCGCCTGCACGCATCCCCGAGGAGGCCCCATGCTCGACACCCAGACGGCGCCCGCCGCCCCGGCGACGGCGGATGGCGCGCTCATCGAGGTCAACAACATCGAGGTGATCTACAACCACGTGATCCTCGTGCTGAAGGGGGTGTCCCTCTCGGTGCCGAAGGGGGGGATCACCGCGCTCCTGGGCGGCAACGGCGCGGGCAAGACGACGACGCTCAAGGCGATCAGCAACCTGCTCCATTCCGAGCGGGGGGAGGTCACCAAGGGCTCGATCCTGCATCGCGGGGAGCGGGTGCAGGACCTGAGCCCCGAGGCCCTGGTGCAGCGCGGCGTGATCCAGGTGATGGAGGGGCGGCACTGCTTCGAGCACCTTACGGTGGAGGAGAACCTCCTGACGGGGGCCTACACGCGCCGCGACGGGTCGGCGGCGGTGAAGCGCGACCTGGAGATGGTCTACGGCTACTTCCCGCGCCTGCGCGAGCGACGGGGTTCGCAGGCGGGATACACCTCGGGGGGCGAGCAGCAGATGTGCGCGATCGGGCGGGCGCTGATGAGCCGGCCGGAGACGATCCTGCTGGACGAGCCGAGCATGGGGCTGGCGCCGCAGCTGGTGGAGGAGATCTTCGGGATCGTGAAGGACCTCAACGAGCGCGAGGGGGTGAGCTTCCTCCTGGCCGAGCAGAACACCAACGTGGCGCTGCGCTTCGCGCACCGGGGCTACATCCTGGAATCCGGGCGGGTGGTGATGGAGGGGCCGGCGGCGGAGCTGCGCGAGAACCCCGACGTGAAGGAGTTCTACCTCGGGATGTCGGACGAGGGACGCAAGTCGTTCCGCGACGTGCGGAGCTACCGGCGGCGCAAGCGCTGGCTGTCCTGAGGGAGGCGGGGGGACTGCCGCCCCCGGCGCCCGGCGTCGAGGATCCTCCGCGGATATTCGAGTCAGGATGAGGGGCGTGATGGCGTTCTACGACGATCTGGAGACCCGCTCGACGGACGCGCGCGCGGCCGGCCAGCTGGCGGCGCTGAACGCGCTGCGGGCGGGGGAGGCGCCGCTGGGAGACCTGTCGGAGCTCGCGGCGCTGCCGGTGCTGCGCAAGTCGGAGCTGGCGGCGCGGCAGGGGGAGGCGCCGCCCTTCGGGGGGATGGCGGTGCGGAACGTGGCGCGCATCT
This sequence comes from uncultured Alphaproteobacteria bacterium, assembly GCA_963832275.1. Taxonomy (GTDB): domain Bacteria; phylum Pseudomonadota; class Alphaproteobacteria; order Rhodobacterales; family Rhodobacteraceae; genus Hasllibacter. The sequence continues at coordinate 536,149 of CAWHTQ010000019.1, read as the reverse complement.
TCCAGTCGCCGGGGCCGATCTACGAGCCGGGGGGCGCGGGGCCCGACTGGTGGCGGGTGGGGCGGTTCCTGCACGCCTGCGGGATCGGCCCGGGCGACGTGGTGCAGAACTGCTTCGGCTACCACCTGACCCCGGCGGGCCACATCTTCGAGAGCGGGGCGCGGGCGGTGGGCGCGGTCGTGATCCCGGCGGGGACGGGACAGACCGACCTGCAGGTGCGGGCGGCGGCGGATTGCGGGACGACGGTCTATGCCGGCACGCCGGACTACCTGAAGGTGATCCTCGAGCGGGCGGAGGAGCAGGGCGTGCGCCTGCGGATCGCGAAGGCGGCGGTGGGGGGCGGGGCGCTGTTCCCGTCGATGCGCGCGGCCTACGCGGAGCGGGGGGTCGTGGTCCTGCAGAACTACGCGACGGCGGATTTGGGGAACATCGCCCACGAGGTGCCGAACCCCGATGGCGGCGCGCCGGAGGGCATGGTCGTGGACGAGGGCGTGATCCTGGAGATCGTGCGCCCCGGCACCGGGGACCCGGTGCCCGAGGGCGAGGTCGGCGAGGTCGTCGTGACGGCGCTGAACCCGGACTATCCGCTGGTGCGCTTCGCGACGGGGGACCTGTCGGCGGTGCTGCCGGGGGCGTCGGCCTGCGGGCGGACGAACATGCGCATCAAGGGATGGATGGGCCGGGCGGACCAGACCACGAAGATAAAGGGCATGTTCGTGCGGCCCGAGCAGGTGGCGGCCCTGGTGGCGGCGGCGTCCGGGGTCACGCGGGCGCGGGTGATCGCCGAGCGGGACGGCGCGGGCGACGCGCTGCGCGTGGTGATCGAGGGGGGCGATCCGGCGGCGGTGGCGGCGCTCCTGCCCGCGCACCTGAAGATGCGGGGGCGTGGTCGAGGCCGCGGGCCCGGAGGGGCTGCCGAACGACGGGGTCGTGATCGAGGACGCGCGCGACTACGACGCGTGAGGGCGGAACCCCGGACGGCGGCCGCGCGTCATGGCATGACGGGGGCGGCCGGGTGCATGCCCGGCGCGCCCGGCCGCGCCGGCCCGTGCCTCGAGGAGACCCCATGACCCACGCCACGCGATCCATCGCCCTCATGCTCCTGCTGGGGACCGCCGCGACCCTGCCTGCCGCACCCGCGGCCGCCGAGGACCGCGCGCTCCTGATCGCGAACGACGAGTACCGGCGGCTCGACGACCTCGACCTGGGCGGGGACCTGCGCGAGACGCGGCGCGCGATCGAGGGCGCGGGCTTCGAGGTCGACGATGCCTACGATGCGGACCTGCGCGAGATGCTGCGGGCGGTGAAGCGATTCGCCGACCGGGCGGACGCCGATGACGGGCGGCTCGTCGTGCTCCTGGGCCAGTTCGTGCGCGTGGGGAGCAGCCTCTGGATGCTGGGCGCCGACGTGGACGGGTATCCTGGCCTGACGGAGCTGCCGGCCGGGGCCGTGCCCGTGGACCTGATCGCGGCGGCGATGGGCGGGGGACGCGGGCGCGCGGCCCTCCTGCTGGGCGGGCCGGACGGGGACGCGGACGCCGATGGCGCGGTGCTGCGCGGGCTTGAGCCGGGATCGACCCCCGTGGGCCTGCGGGTGCCGGTCGCGGCGGGGGACGCGGACGCGGTGATGGACGCGGTGCGCGAGGTCCTGACCCGGCCGGGCGGCGTCCTGCGCGAGGCGGAGCTGCGCGAGCGGGGGCTGGCGGCGCGGGGGCTGGAAGGCGAGGGGATGACGATCCTGGGATCGGCGCGGGCGGCGTCCGTGTCGCCCGACACGGCCGAGGGCAACTACTGGGAGGTGGTCGAGCGCTTCGACAACCGGACCGGATACGAGAGCTACCTGCGCCGGTTCCCGGACGGCCGCTACGCGCGGGTGGCGCGCGAGCGGCTGGCCGCGATCACCGAGGACCCCGCGCGCGAGGCGCGCGAGGCGGAGGCGGACCTGAACCTCAGCCGGGAGGACCGGCGGGGGGCGCAGTCGGACCTGGTTCTGCTGGGCTTCGACACGCGCGGGGTGGACGGGATCTTCGGCGCGGGAAGCCGGCAGGCGATTGGGGCCTGGCAGGGGCGCAACGGCTACGAGGCGACAGGCTTCCTGACGGGCGAGCAGGTCCGCGTGCTGGACGCGCAGGGCGCGCGGCGGCAGGCCGAGCTCGACGTGGAACGCGAGCGGCGGCGGGCCGAGGTGGAGCGCGGCGACCGCGACTACTGGGCGCAGACCGGGGCGGACGGGAGCGCGGACGGGCTGCGCCGCTATCTGGAGCGGTTCCCGGACGGGGTGTACGCGTCCGGCGCGGAGGCCCGGCTGGACGCGATGGCCGAGGAGTCGCGCGCGAGCGTGACGGCGCGCGACCGGCGGACATGGCGGGCCGCGCAGGACCGGGACCGGCCGCGGGACTACCGGCGCTATCTGGAGGAGAACCCCGACGGGGCGTATCGCGACGCGGCGGCGCAGCGGCTGCGCGAGCTGACCGGGGCCGGGGACGCCGGCGACGACGGGGAGGCGCGGCAGGCGGCCGCCGAGGTCGAGGCGCGGCTGGGGCTCGACCCTGTCGGGCGGCGGCTCGTGGAGGCGGGGCTCGAGGCGTTCGGCCTGGAGCCCGGGCCGGTCGACGGGACCTTCGACCGCGACACGCGCCGCGCCCTGCGGCGCTATCAGGAGGCGCGCGGCCTGCCGGTGACGGGGTTCATGAGCCAGGACATCGTGGTGCGGATGCTGGCGGAGCGCATCCTGCGCTAAGGCATGAAGACGGGCGCCGTCCCTGCGGACGGCGCCCGGTCGCGCGCTTCGGCGATGCGGCCCCGAGGGGCGGCGGTCAGCCCTGGCGGGCCTTGAAGCGGGGCTGGGTCTTGTTGATCACGTAGACGCGTCCCTTGCGGCGGACGACGCGGCAGTCGCGGTGGCGGCTCTTGAGCGAGCGGAGCGAGTTGCGGACCTTCATGGGTCTCTCCTCGGGTCGCGGCGCTCGCGCGCCTGTCGGTTGCGTTGCCCTTGCGGGCGGTGATGGCTCGGCCCCGAGGGCCGCGGCCCGCGAGGGGCCTGGTGGGCGATACTGGGATCGAACCAGTGACCCCTTCGATGTCAACGAAGTGCTCTACCGCTGAGCTAATCGCCCCCGCCGTCCGGACCCCGCCCCGCGCGCGGCCCGAAGGCCGGAACGCACGAGACGCGGGAGGGCCCGCGTCGGTCCGCGGCTGATAGAAGGGAACGATCGGGCGCACAAGGGGGTTCGCCGGCAGCATCCGCGCCGCTAGATGGTGGGGAGGCTGGGGAGGCGTGATGACTGACGGGGCCTTCGAGCTGATCCTGCCGGCGCGGCGCCTGACCGGCGCGGTCTTCGCCTCGCCCCATTCGGGCCGCGAGTACACGCCCGCCTTCCTGCGCGGCGCGCTCCTGGGCGGGCGCGCGATCCGGTCCTCGGAGGACGCCTATGTCGACCGGCTGTGGTCGGCGGCGCCGATCCACGGGGCGCCGCTCCTGTCGGCGCGGATGCCGCGCGCGTTCCTGGACCTGAACCGGGCGGCGGACGAGCTCGACCCCGCCCTGGTGGAGGGGGCGCGGCGGGTGTCGCACAACCCGCGCATCGCGAGCGGCCTGGGCGTGATCCCGCGGGTCGTGGCCGGGGGGCGGCCGATCTATTCGGGCAAGATGACGCTGCACGAGGCGCAGCGGAGGATCCGGGACGTCTGGCGCCCCTATCACGGGGCGTTGCAGGACCTGCTGGACGAGGCGCGCGCGGCCTTCGGGGCGGCGCTGCTGATCGACTGCCACTCGATGCCGCACGAGGCGATCGAGGGCGGCGGGCGCGGGCCGCGGCCGGAGATCGTGCTGGGCGACAGGTTCGGGGCGGCGGCCGGGGCGGACCGCATCGAGGCGGTCGAGGCGATCTTCGTCGAGGCGGGGTTCCGCGTGGCGCGCAACGCGCCCTTCGCGGGCGCCTACATCGCGCGGGCCTATGGCCGGCCGTCGCGCGGGCAGCACGCGGTGCAGGTGGAGATCGACCGCGCGCTCTACATGGACGAGGCGGCCGTGGAGCCGCATTCGGGATTCGAGGAGATGCGCGGGCGGCTGGGCGCCGTGGCCGCGCGGATCTGCGCGCTGGAAGCGGGCGGGGCGGCGGCGATGGCGGCGGAGTGACCCGCGCGGCGAGCGCCGCCTAGCGCAGGGCGCGGCCCTTGCGGATGGCGTCCGCGCCGAAGCGGGCGCGGATCGCGTCGGTGGCGCGCTCGGCCAGGGCGCGGCGGGGGGCCTGCGGATCGAGGAGGTCGGCCGAGAGGTCGGCGCGGTCGGCGGGCGCCAGCTCGGAGATGCCCACTCCCAGGAGGCGGTAGTCGGTGACGTGGGGCGTCTCGTCGAAGAGGGCGCGGGCGGCGCGGTAGATCGTGTCGGCGAGCTGGGTCGGCTCGCGCAGGGAGGTGCGGCGGGTGAGGAGCGAATGGCTCGCGCGCTTGAGCTTGAGGGTGACGACGCGGCCGGAGAGGCCCTTGGCCTTGGCCCGGCCGGAGACCTTGTCGGCGAGGCGCCAGATGTGGCCGTCGAGGACGTCGGGATCGCGGGTGTCGGCGTGGAAGGTGGTCTCGTTGGAGAGCGACTTCACGGCGCGGTCCGGCTTCACGGTGCGCGAATCGATGCCGCGGCAGAGATCGAACAGGCGCTCGCCCCCCGAGCCGAAGCGGGCGGCGAGATCCCGGCGGTCCCAGCGGCGCAGGTCCCCGAAGGTGCGGATGCCGGCGCGCTCGAGCCGGTCCTGCATCACGGGGCCGGCGCCCCAGATCCGGGCGATCGGCAGGGGGGCGAGGCGGGCCTCGGTCTCGCCGGCGCCGATGACGGTGAAGCCGCGCGGCTTGTCGAGGTCGGAGGCGAGCTTGGCGAGGAACTTGTTGTGGCTGAGGCCGACGGAGCCGGTGAGGCCGAGCTCGTCCTCCATGCGCTTGAGGAGCCGCGCGAGCATGATCGCGGGCGGGGCGCCGTGGAGGGCGGCCGTGCCGCGCAGGTCGAGGAACGCCTCGTCCAGCGAGAGCGGCTCCACCGCCGGGGTCATCGCGTCCATCATCGCGCGGATGGCGCGGGAGGCCTCCACATAGGCGGCGCCGCGGGGCTTGATGACGACGGCCTCGGGGCAGAGCTGCAGCGCGCGGTACATGGGCATGGCCGAGCGCACGCCGCGCACGCGCGCGACGTAGCAGGCGGTCGAGACGACGCCGCGCGCGCCGCCGCCGATGATGACGGGCTTGCCCGCGAGGGTGGGATCGTCGCGCTTCTCGACGCTGGCGTAGAACGCGTCGCAGTCCATGTGGGCGACGCCGAGGGACCAGAGTTCGGGATGCGCGAGCATGCGCGGCGAGCCGCAGGCGCGGCAGCGGGCGGGGGCGCCGTCGTCAGGGTGCAGGCAGGCGCGGCACAGGGCTGGCATGGGGCCAGGATAAGCGGCGTTCGCGGCCCGTTCTAGGGGCTGGCGAAGCCGGTGCCGCGGTAGCCGTCGTTCAGCTGGCGGACGCCGCCGCCCTTGACGAGCCAGGCCAGGCCGAAGGCCCAGACGGTCGCGACCTCCAGCCAGAGGACGGGCTTGAGATGCGCGATGGCGCAGCGGTCCGCGAGGTCCATGCCGAGGAAATAGTAGGCCAGCCCCAGCAGCGCGCCGAGGATGACGAGCCCGCAGGCGAGGTAGACCGCGTCGCGGCGGCCCTTCTGCGGGCGGCTGTCGCCGGCGATCCGGCGGCGGAAGAGATGCAGGCAGAAGACGCAGGTCATCGAGAGGAAGAGGCCCGCCGAGACGACGTGCGCGACGCCGGCGGCCGAGAACATCCGGATCGTCAGCTCGCCGCAGGGGTCGAACGTGTCGTTGGGGAAGAGCGCGATGCCCAGCGCGCCGAGCCCGGCCAGCGTGCTGACCCGCCTGTCGGTGATCCAGCGCGGGCCGCCCGCGCGCCGGTAGCCGAGATAGCTCAGGAGGAACACGCCGATGGAGAACATCACGCCGGTGAAGATCGGCTCGAGCGGGGTGTAGACGTAGTCCGAGAGCGCGGGCGGCAGGGGATCGCCGGAATAGAGCGAGCCGCCCACCAGCAGGACGGGCAGCAGCAGGCCCTGGACGCCCATGGCCTGCCGGACGCGGTAATAGGAGCGGATCGCCTGCGAGCCGGGGACTGCCATGGCGCCCGAATGCCGGGCGGCGGCGCGCTTGCCAAGGCGGCGCGGCGCGGGCGCGCGGCGATTTGATTTGCGCGGGTCCCGGGCGGGCGCTATCGCCGCCGCGAAGATGCGCGCGACCGGGAGAGAGCGGGAGACCGCCGCCGAAGGAGCAACCGCCCCGGAAACTCTCAGGCACCCAGGACCGGCCGCGCGCCGACACTCCGGAGAGCGTCGCCCCCATGGCGGCCACCGTAGGAGCAAGCCGGCCGGCCCGACGGGCCCGCGGTGAAACTCTCAGGTCTTCGACGGAGGGGGCGGGCACCGGCGCGGCCGGGCCGCAACCCTTTGGGAGAAGACGCATGCGCCATATCGCCGTCATCGGGGCCGGGATCACCGGGGTCACCACCGCCTACGCGCTGCATGCGCGGGGGTTCGACGTGACCGTGGTGGACCGGCGGCGCTACGCCGCGATGGAGACGAGCTTCGCCAACGGGGGGCAGCTCTCCGCGTCCAACGCGGAGACGTGGAACCAGTGGTCGACGGTGATGAAGGGGCTGAGATGGCTGCTGCGGCGGGACGCACCGCTGCGGGTCCATCCGGGGCCGCGCTGGCACAAGATCAGCTGGATGGCGGAGTTCCTGGCGGCGATCCCGCGCCACGAGGCGCGCACCGAGGAGACCGTGCGCCTGGCGCTCGCCGCCCGGCCCCTGATGATGGAGATGGCGGAGGTCGCGGGGCTCGACTTCGACTTCTCGCCGGCCGGGATCCTGCATTTCTACGGGTCCGAGAAGGACATGGCGCATGCGCGCCGCGTCAGCGAGATCTACCGGCGCGCGGGACTCGAGCGCGAGGAGCTGACCGGGGCGGAGGTGCGCGCGAAGGAGCCGGCCCTGCGGGGCGCGTACGTGGGCGGCTACTGGACCCAGAGCGATTCGACGGGCGACATCCACAAGTTCACGGTGGGACTGGGCGAATGGCTCGCGCGGCGCGGCGTGGCCTTCGCGATGGGGCGCGAGGTGGACGCGGCGCGTGCGGTGCCCGGCGGAATCGAGATCGACCGCGCCGGCGAGACGGAGCGGTTCGACGGGGTGGTCGTGTGCGCCGGGATCGGCAGCCGCGCGATCGCGCGGGGCTTCGGCGACCGGGTGAACGTCTACCCGGTGAAGGGCTACTCGATCACGGTGGACCTGGAGGATGCGGCGTCGCGCGCGGCGGCGCCGAGGGTCTCGTTGCTGGACGACGCGGCGAAGATCGTGACCTCGCGGCTGGGGGAGCGGCGGCTCCGGGTGGCGGGCACGGCCGAGTTCGCCGGCGTGGACCGCGACATCCGCGACGAGCGGATCGCGCCGCTCACGGCGTGGGTCGAGCGGCATTTCCCGGACGTGCGCACGGAGACGGTGGTGCCCTGGGCGGGGCTGCGGCCGATGATGCCCGACATGATGCCACGCGTGGGGCCGGGGCGGGCGCCGGGCGTGTTCTACAACACCGGGCACGGGCATCTGGGCTGGACGCTCTCGGCCGCGACGGCGACGGCGGTGGCGGCCGGGGTGGCGGACGCCTTCCCGGCGCGGGCAGCGCCGCTGGCGGCGGAGTAGCGCCGCGCGTCAGTGAACGTTGTTGCGGCGCCCCATCTCGGCCAGGATCCGGTCGGTGGCGGCGCCCGGGTCGGGGGCCCGCGTGATGGGGCGGCCGACGACGACGTGGTCCGCGCCCGCCGCGAGCGCCTCGGCCGGGGTCATGACCCGCTTCTGATCACCCAGGGCGGACCCGAGGGGGCGCACGCCGGGGGTCACGACGAGCTTGCCGGCGGCCTCCGGCAGGGCGCGGATCGCGGCCGCTTCGAGCGGGGAGGCGACGACGCCGTCGGCGCCGGCGGCGAGGGCCCGGGCGGCGCGCTCGACCGCGATCTCGGCGAGGTCGCCGGGGGCGATCATCGCGTCGTCGAGATCGGCGCGGTCCAGCGAGGTGAGGATCGTCACGGCGAGGATGCGGGTGCGGCCGTCGCGACCCTGCATCGCGGCGCGCACCACGTGGGGGTCGCCATGGACGGTGAGGAAGTCGATCTCGGACCGGGTGAGGCCGCGAACGGCGGCCTCCACGGTGGCGCCGATGTCGAAGAGCTTCATGTCGAGGAAGACGCGCTTGCCGTGCTCGCCGATGAGCTCGTGGGCGAGCGCGAGGCCGCCGCCCGTCAGCATGCCGAGCCCGATCTTGTAGAACGAGGCGGCGTCGCCGATGCGGGCCGCCATCTCGAGCCCCGCGAGCGCGTCGGGCACGTCGAGCGCGACGATGAGGCGGTCGTCGGCGGCGCGGCGATGGGCGGCGAACCTCCCGGCGGGTCCTGATTCTGTCATGGCGTATCCCCCTGCGCCGCGAGATGGGCGGCGGCAGGGGGCGTCATCAAGGGCGCGCCCTCGCGACGTTGCGTAGCGTCAATTCAGGCGGCCGCGCCCTGAGGGCTCTCGGCGCCGGACCGCAGGGCCGCCTGGAGCGCGTCCGCGACGAGACGCACGCGGAGGGGGCGACCCTGGGGGTCGTCGAGCGCGGCGGTGCCGCGGACGGTTCGCTCGGTGGCGGGCGCGCCTGGAGTGGCGGAGTAGACGAGGCGGACCTCGGCCTCGAGGCGGCTGCGGTCGGCGGTCTCACGGATGTCGGCGACATCGGCATCGATCAGGCGCATCTGGTCTCCGGTCGGATCAGGTCGGGTCTGGATCGCGTACGATCGACTTTCGAACGCCGCCCGCCCGAGGCGGTTCCGCGCCCTGCCGCAGGGGAAATTACGGGGTGCGGAACCGGGCGGGTCGGGCCATGTTGTGGCGGCAAGGGCGCGGGGCCGGACCCGCCGCCGAGACGTGGGGAGAACGACCGATGGCCGCGATGGATTTCAGCCTGCGCCGGGACGACCGGGGCATCAGCGTCTTCTGGATGATCCTGGCGATGGGCGCGGGCGTGTTCGCGCTCTTGGCGGTGGTGCTGGTCCTGGGGAACGCCGGCGGCGAGGAGGTCGAGTACGGCGACGAGGCCGTGGTGACCGTCAACGAGGGCGAGACCAACGTGACCGGCGTCGGCAACAGCGGCGCGAACGCGAACGAGGTCGATCCGACGGTGCTGGACGATGCCGTGACGCTCGACGGTCCGGTGCCGGAGGGCGACCTGTCCGTCGAGGACGTCGAGGTTCCGGTGACGCCCGGCGCGCCGGTGGACGGCGTGGCGACCGAGGAGGGCGTCGAGGGGACGGGCGGCGGCGTGAACGCCGATCAGGAGGACGTGGTGGTCGACCCGGATGGGACGACCGCGCCCGTGGTGCCGACGCCGTCGGGCCCCGAAGGCTCGGACGATTCGGCGCTGACGCAGGACTAGCGATCCGTGACGGCGACGGTCGCTTCGTGCGACCGTTGCCGTTGTGCAACTAGGAAGCGCTCCCCATCTCCATACATGAGATGCGTGGCCCGGACCGCGGCGTGCCCATGACGGGGCGCCGGCCTCCCGGGTGCCGAACAGGAGTGACGACATGAAACTGGAGCAGTTCACCGAACGCTCGCGCGGCTTCATCCAGGCCGCCCAGACGATCGCGATGCGGGAGGGCCATCAGAGGCTCCTTCCCGAGCATCTTCTCAAGGCCCTGATGGACGACGAGGAGGGGCTGGCCGCCAACCTGATCGCCGCGGCGGGGGGCGATGCGAAGCTGGTGCGCGGGACGGTCGACGCGGCGGTCGCCAAGCTGCCCAAGGTGTCGGGCGACGCGCAGCCCTTCGTGGACGGCGCGACCGTGCGCCTGCTGGACCAGGCCGAGACGGTGGCGAAGAAGGCGGGCGATTCCTTCGTGCCGGTGGAGCGGCTGCTGACGGCGCTGGCGCTGACGAAGAGCGCGGCGAAGGACGCCTTGGCCACGGGAGGCGTGAGCGCGCAGGCGCTCAACGGCGCGATCAACGACCTGCGCAAGGGACGGACGGCCGACACGGCGAGCGCCGAGGACGGCTACGACGCCCTGAAGAAATACGCGCGCGACCTCACGGAGGCGGCGCGGGCGGGCAGGATCGACCCGATCATCGGGCGGGACGAGGAGATCCGGCGGACCATGCAGGTCCTGAGCCGACGGACGAAGAACAACCCGGTGCTGATCGGCGAGCCCGGCGTGGGCAAGACGGCGATCGCCGAAGGGCTGGCGCTGCGGATCGTGAACGGGGACGTGCCCGAATCGCTTCGCGACAAGCGGCTGATGGCGCTCGACATGGGCGCGGTGATCGCGGGCGCGAAGTACCGGGGCGAGTTCGAGGAGCGGCTCAAGGCCATCCTGACGGAAGTCACGGACGCGGCCGGGGAGGTCATCCTCTTCATCGACGAGATGCACACGCTGGTCGGCGCCGGGAAGGCGGACGGCGCGATGGACGCGTCGAACCTGCTGAAGCCGGCGCTGGCGCGGGGCGAGCTGCACTGCGTGGGCGCGACGACGCTCGACGAGTACCGCAAGCACGTGGAGAAGGACGCGGCGCTGGCGCGGCGGTTCCAGCCGGTGATGGTGGAGGAGCCGACCGTGGAGGACACGGTCAGCATCCTGCGCGGCATCAAGGAGAAGTACGAGCTGCACCACGGGGTGCGGATCGCCGATTCGGCGCTGGTCGCCGCCGCCCAGCTCTCGCATCGCTACATCACGGACAGGTTCCTGCCGGACAAGGCGATCGACCTGATGGACGAGGCGGCGAGCCGCCTGCGGATGGAGGTGGATTCCAAGCCCGAGGAGCTGGACGCGCTGGACCGCGAGATCCTGCAGAAGCGGATCGAGGCGGCGGCGCTGGAGAAGGAGGACGACGAGGCGTCCAAGTCGCGGCTCCGCAAGCTGGAGGAGGAGCTCTCCGCGCTGGAGGAACGCTCGACGTCGATGACGGCCGAGTGGGAGCACGAGCGCGCGTCCCGCGAGGGCGCGCGGGGATTGAAGGAGCAGCTCGACCGGGCGCGCGCGGACCTGGAGATCGCGAAGCGGGAGGGCAACCTCGCGCGCGCGGGGGAGCTGTCCTACGGGGTGATCCCGGGGCTGGAGAAACGGCTCGGGCGACGCCGAGACGGCGGAGACGAACCTCGTGGAGGACGCGGTGCGGCCCGAGAACATCGCCTCCGTCGTGGAGCGATGGACGGGCATCCCGACGTCGAAGATGCTGGAGGGCGAGCGCGACAAGCTGCTGCGGATGGAGGAGGCGCTGCACGGGCGCGTCATCGGCCAGGAGACGGCCGTGCGCGCCATCGCCAATGCGGTGCGCCGGGCGCGCGCCGGGCTCAACGACGAGAACCGGCCGCTGGGCTCGTTCCTGTTCCTCGGGCCCACCGGCGTGGGCAAGACCGAGCTGACCAAGGCGGTCGCGGAGTTCCTCTTCGACGACGACGGCGCGATGGTGCGGATCGACATGAGCGAGTTCATGGAGAAGCACGCCGTCAGCCGCCTGATCGGGGCGCCGCCGGGTTATGTGGGCTACGACGAGGGCGGGGTGCTGACGGAGGCGGTGCGGCGCCGGCCCTATCAGGTGGTGCTGTTCGACGAGGTCGAGAAGGCGCATCCGGACGTGTTCAACGTGCTGCTGCAGGTTCTGGACGACGGGGTCCTGACCGACGGGCAGGGGCGTACGGTGGACTTCAAGCAGACGCTGATCGTGCTGACGTCCAATCTCGGGAGCCAGGCGCTGTCGCGGTTGCCGGACGGGGCGGACGCGGCCGAGGCGAAGCGCGACGTGATGGACGCGGTGCGGGCGCATTTCCGGCCCGAGTTCCTGAACAGGCTCGACGAGACGGTGATCTTCGACCGGCTCGCGCGCGGGGACATGGACGCCATCGTGGAGATCCAGATCGAGCGACTGCGGCGGCGGCTCGCTCCGCGGGAGATCGCGCTGACGCTCGACGCGGCGGCGAAGACCTGGCTGGCGGACGAGGGCTACGATCCGGTGTTCGGGGCGCGGCCCCTCAAGCGGGTGATCCAGCGCAGCCTGCAGGACCGGCTGGCGGAGATGCTGCTGTCGGGCGACGTCTCGGACGGCGCGGAGGTCGAGGTCACCGCGGGTCCCGAGGGCCTGATGGTCGGCGGCCGGTTGTCGCCCTCGGCCAGGGATCTGCGGACGGGCGCCTCGCTGCACTGAGGACGGCGCCGGCCCTGGGGGGACCGGAGCCTGCGCCGCCCCGCTCGCCCCGCACCGGATGTCGGTGCGGGGCTCGCCTCTGGTCGGGATCAGCCCTCGGGAGGGACGATGAGCCCGGCATCCGTCGCCGCGGTCAGCTCGGATTCGCTGAGCACGGAGTCGACGTTCGTGTCGGCGGCCTCGAAGGTCTCGACGCTCGCGTCGGGCAGGACGGCGATCATCTCCTCATAGGTCACGGCGCCGTCGGCGTTCGCGTCGAAGGTGGCCATGTCGGCCAGCGCCGGTGTGGCGGCCAGCGTCATCGCGGCGATCAGGGTGGTGCGTGTCATCGCGTCGTCTCCTTGGTGGCGTGTGCGCCCGTCCGGTCCCCTGCCGAGCCCGGACATGAAGCGCGCTCCGGGTGCGACGCGGAAGGGCCGGGCCGGGAGCGGGCCCGTTTCGGCCCGGCGCCGCCGGTCGGGCAGGGGCGCGGCGGCGGGTCCCCGCGGCCGGCGGAGGCGCGCCGGCCCGGACGCAGGGGGACCGGCGGCCGCGCGCCGCGTGCCGACGCCGGCGCCCGGACGTGAAACGTTTGCGTGAGCGCGCTATGTGGGGGTTGGGGAACTGGGGCCGTTTGGGCGATGTTCTTCCGTCGAACGGGGAGGCACGAATGGCGCATCGGTGGACCAACGACTTGACGCTGGCGGACGCGACGCCCGAGGCGGCGTGGATGAATCGGCGGCAGATCATCGCCTCTGGCGGCGCGGCCCTCGGCACGTTGGCCGCCGGGCCCGTCCGCGCGCAGGCGAGCGAGGATCAGGACGCGCTGGAGCCGAACACCTACGAGGAGATCACGACCTACAACAACTTCTACGAGTTCGGCGTTGGGAAGTCGGACCCGGCCGAGAACGCCGGCGCCATGGAGACCGAGCCCTGGTCGATCGAGGTCGACGGGATGGTCGAGAACCCGGGCACCTACTCGCTCGCCGACCTGGTGGGCGGGCTCGAGGAGGAGCGCCGCATCTACCGGTTCCGATGCGTCGAGGCGTGGTCGATGGTGATCCCGTGGAACGGTGTCGAGCTGGCGGACGTGCTGGACCGGGTCGGGGTCAGCCCGGAGGCGACCTACATCCGGATGGAGACGGCGGTGATCCCCGACGTGATGCCCGGCGTGCGGATGGGGGTGATGAACTTCCCCTATGTCGAGGGCCTGCGCATGGACGAGGCGCGCCATCCGCTCACGCTGCTGGCGACCGGGCTCTACGACAAGCCGCTCCTGGGGCAGAACGGGGCGCCGATCCGGCTGGTCGTGCCGTGGAAGTACGGGTTCAAGTCGGTCAAGAGCCTGGTGCGGATCACGGCGACGGACCGGCAGCCGGTCAACTCCTGGCAGGAGCTCGCGCCGAACGAATACG
>CAWHTQ010000019.1:0-517500 GCA_963832275.1 uncultured Alphaproteobacteria bacterium | reverse complement strand
AGAAGGAGGCCCAGTTCCAAGGCAACTTGGAGCTGGGGGCACAAACCAGGGGGTGGCGACTGTTTACTAAAAACACAGGGCTCTGCGAAGTCGCAAGACGACGTATAGGGTCTGACGCCTGCCCGGTGCCTGAAGGTTAAAAGGAGAGGTGAGAGCCTTGAATTGAAGCCCAGGTAAACGGCGGCCGTAACTATAACGGTCCTAAGGTAGCGAAATTCCTTGTCGGGTAAGTTCCGACCTGCACGAATGGCGTAACGACTTCCCCGCTGTCTCCAACATCGACTCAGCGAAATTGAATTGCCTGTCAAGATGCAGGCTTCCCGCGGTTAGACGGAAAGACCCCGTGCACCTTTACTACAGCTTCACACTGGCATCAGGCCAAGCATGTGCAGGATAGGTGGTAGGCTTTGAAGCAGGAACGCCAGTTTCTGTGGAGCCACCCTTGAGATACCACCCTTGCTTCGCTTGATGTCTAACCGCGGTCCGTTATCCGGATCCGGGACCCTGTGTGGCGGGTAGTTTGACTGGGGCGGTCGCCTCCCAAAGAGTAACGGAGGCGTGCGAAGGTTGGCTCAGAGCGGTCGGAAATCGCTCGTTGAGTGCAATGGCAGAAGCCAGCCTGACTGCGAGACTGACAAGTCGAGCAGAGACGAAAGTCGGTCATAGTGATCCGGTGGTCCCGAGTGGAAGGGCCATCGCTCAACGGATAAAAGGTACGCCGGGGATAACAGGCTGATGGTGCCCAAGAGTTCATATCGACGGCACCGTTTGGCACCTCGATGTCGGCTCATCTCATCCTGGGGCTGGAGCAGGTCCCAAGGGTATGGCTGTTCGCCATTTAAAGAGGTACGTGAGCTGGGTTTAGAACGTCGTGAGACAGTTCGGTCCCTATCTGCCGTGGGTGTAGGATACTTGAGAGGAGTTGCCCCTAGTACGAGAGGACCGGGGTGAACGTTCCACTGGTGGACCAGTTGTCGTGCCAACGGCAGTGCTGGGTAGCTATGAACGGACAGGATAACCGCTGAAGGCATCTAAGCGGGAAGCCCCCCTCAAAACAAGGTATCCCTGAGGACCGAGATAGACCATCTCGTCGATAGGCCGGAGATGTAAGCGCAGCGATGCGTTCAGTTGACCGGTACTAATTGTCCGATAGGCTTGATCTGATCCAGTGGAAGCCCGGCTTCTCCTGGACTGAAGCATACACTAGTGCAGTGTGATTGGCTTGGAACGTTTCTTTCTCGATCTGGTGATAATAGCACGAGTGAAACACCCGATCCCATCCCGAACTCGGTCGTTAAGCACCGTTGCGCCGATGGTACTGCGTCTTAAGACGTGGGAGAGTAGGTCATTGCCAGATCTAGAAAGGAACGATTGTATCTCTCTTACGATATTCATCATAATCTGCCTTACGCTGTCTTTGGGCGTGTCTTCGTCATTGGCAATGTGGCGCGGCTTATCAAAGAAATTTGCTCATCGATCTTGCGGCCGCTCCTCCTCTACCATAGGTGACTCGGGCGGGATGGAGCAGTCCGGTAGCTCGTCAGGCTCATAACCTGAAGGTCGTAGGTTCAAATCCTACTCCCGCAACCAAATCCACTTTGACCTCGATCAACCGGTTTGGATTGAAGCATTATCTTGCTGGGGACTGTCGCACGGCGGCTGGTATGAGGGCGCTAGATAGACTGCCTTCACGGCGGATCGCGAGCAGGATGTTCGCTGGTTCGGAATGCTCTCGGTGACGCCAGCGAGCCAGGCGAGCTCCGTTGATGCTCCCTCGCGTCGTCGAGTGTCTTTGGGGAATCTGGCGGTGAATAGGTCCGAGCTAAGTGCTCGAGCATAATCAACTAGGCATGCGCGCAGTGACCCTCCACGCGTCAACCGGCTGAATTACTCGTGGTGCTCAATCTCCAGTGTTTGAGATTGCGACCTAGCAGAACTGTGGCGCGCCACCATACCGGCGGTGAAGGCTTCTGCGCTAGCGCGTTCCCATGTAGTCGATCTGGTGGAGATGTCAGCGATTTTCCTTTTTGCCCATTATTCCGGATACTCCATGTGGAGTTCTATCTTCCTGAGCAGCTGGGGCTCTGGCGGGTTAGCCGTTCCTCCAGACCCCCCGCTTTAGTAGGGCGGACGTTTCGACAACCTTCCGGTCCATGACGGTTTCGACGAGGGCGTTGAGTGAAAAGTGTGTGTACGGACATGGATCGCATCTGGAGGCCATGGCTCGGCGATCTTCAAGGCTACCGAGGATCGTCTAGATGCAGCCGCTGCGACGGTAGCGATGCTCGTCGCGGGCCCGCTCGGCTGACGCGGCAGGATACGGAGACGTAGAATTCGTCCGGTTGCGATGAGAGCCTCACCACATCGTCGGCAGCCGGGCCGGATGCCGTCGGACGGCTTGGTCGAAGTCGCACCATCCGTTGCTTGCCGGGCCAGCGAGGACCGGCGAGCGCACCACCTTCTTTCAGGCGGCGGAACCACGGCCAGAACCGCGGATCAATTGGAGGCGAAGCTAGCTGGGACCATACTGCTTTGCGTCATCGACCCTGGGAAGTGCCTCGGTTGAGCGGGCCCGCGCCACGTCTCAGTGCCCCGCAACCGGCCGCTGCTGCACATAGGATTTGGCGAGACCGCCTCATACGACGAAGGCGCGCGAGGGGCTTCGATCCGATGCCATTCATTCCAGCGCCGTGTTCGGGTCATGGGAGTACCCTGTGCCGGCCACCGACACGACCGAACGCGCGTTTGGGAGTGGCGGACCCAGTGCGCCGGTCGGCTTTACCAGCCGTCCCAACCCCCTGTAGACGCTGGGCGGCTGGCGGGCCGGAGCGGGACCTTGCCCGGTATCGTCCACCGCCGGCTTCCGCCGTTTGGCCCAACCGCGTGCAGGCCTGCGGAGGGGGCGGCCATCGTCCTTCACGTAGCCCCGGGTCGCGCGAGCGCGGGTTCCCTTGCCGGGACCGACATAATCCCGCCGATGTGCGGCCTGATCGAAGACCTTGGAGGTTGCGTTCCGTCCGTCGCGAGATGGCTACGGCCCGTCGATAGGTTGCGTACGGCAGTTCGCGAGGTCGGCAGCAGCGGACCACCCCCCGCATCGCGTCGCCTCTGGATGTCCTGTCGTGTCGAAGGCGGTCGATCGCCGATACTCGTGTTGACGGCGGAAATCCGGATGGTTGGTGCCACGTATAGCACGGACGGTACCTCCAACCGCGTCCACGTCGAAGGAGGCGTTCAGGCCTAGTAGCCAGATCTTCATGGCTTGTTATGACGGTACGTCCCGCAGCGAACATTCTCCCCGGGCCATACGGCGAACGCACATGGAGCCGCATGGCGAATGATCGGGCCGCGAATCCGTTTCGACCTGGATAGCCTAGGTTGGCGCCCGAAGGCCCTCGGGCGCCTAGCTGACGAAGACCGCCGTCCTTCCACCGACGTCCTCTCCGACGACGGAGGCGCCAGCCGCCTGATGGCCGCGTGTCCGGCGTGGGACGGGTTCGGCCGGCAGGAAGCAAGGGAGGAGGCGGCAAGAGTTCCCACTTCTGCGCCACCGGCCCGTCCGACGGCCGCGTGCATGGCATCGGGGACGAACGCCCAGCCGATCACGCACATGGTGTCCGACGCGCTGGACGAAGATCGCCCATGCCCTGGCAGCGTTGCCGCTCACGATCGGGGCACGCGTTAGGTCCGGTTGAGGGATGATGTCGATCACGGCACGCTGAGTGTGGTGGTCGCCCCACCGTGCGGGCGGATGCCGGCTTCGACGAGCGGAGTGGCGCCATCGATTTGGTCTCAAGCTCCGCCGGGATCGGCGGCACACCCAAGTATTGTTGCTCCCGAATGACCGGACGGGATCATGTTTCGGTTTGGCGGGCGATGAACGCGCGGGGTGATCTGCAGGCGAGTGCGCGACGCGGGTGAACGGTATTGTAGTGATCGAACCAGGCCGGGAGCTGTTCGATGATGGCTCCGGGGCTGGGGCTGAGCGCCACGCGGGCGTAGTCGCGCTTGATGGTGCGGACGAAGGCTTCCGCCATGCCGTTGGACTGCGGGCTTCTGACGGGCGTGGTGCGCGGCTCGAGGCCGATTTCCTGGGCCAGGGCGCGCGTATCGGCGGCGATGTATCCCGAACCGTTGTCCGAGAGCCATTCGATCGTATGCGGCAGGCGGATCGCCGATCCGAAGCGCGCTTCGACGGAGGCGATCATGAGGTCCTGGATGTCGGTGCCCTTGATGCCTTCGGTCGTGGCGACGTAGCCGATTGCCTCGCGGTCGCAGCAGTCGAGGGCGAAGGCGATGCGGACCTTTCCCCCGTCGTCGCAGCCGAGCGCGAAGGCATCCGAACACCATCGCAGGTTGGACCGATCGACGGAGATGCGACCGTCATGGCTTCGGCCTTCGGGACGTCCCGAGTGACGTGCGAGGAGCAGGCCGTGCTCGCGCATGACGCGGTAGACACGCTTGTGGTTCGGGGCCGGAATGCCCTCGATCCTCGCTTGCCGCCGGAGGATCGCATGGACGCGGCGGTAGCCGTAGGTCGGCAGGTCGCCGATCACGGCCTTGATCCTGGCGAGTAGATCACCCTCGGGCGCGGGCGGCCTGCCGCGACGCGCCGGAGACGAAGGAACAGGCGCACGGCTTGCCTGTGACACCACGTTCGAACGGGCGACGCCGAGCGTCTCGCACACGGCGCTCACCGCGTGCCCCCCTCTGGCCACGAGAGCATGCGCAAGGGCCGCTTTTTGGGGGCGGCCACTTCGAGCGCCTCGCGCAGGATCTCCGCCTCCATGGTCATCTTGCCGAGAAGACGCTGCATCTCGCGCAGCTGACTTTGAAGGGCTTTGTACTCCGATGCCGCCACGACCTCCTCGCCGGCGCCCGTGGCCGTCAGTGCGCCCTGCGACGCCAGCTTGCGCCACGCGAAGAGCTGGTTGGGCTGCATGCCGTGCCGGCGTGCCACCAGCGAGACCGTGACGCCGGGCTCGTAGGTCTCCTCGATGATCGCCAGCTTTTCGGAAGCCGACCACCGGCGGCGGCGCTGCGGCTCAATCAGGATCTCGTGCCTGGGGATGTGACCAGTCATGATGGGAACAATACTCCTACCCCCTATGGGAATGGGAGACCCTGTCCGGTCAGTTCGGGGGCAGCTTCAGTCGCTTCGAGGAGCCGCTGCCCGGTGGCCCGCGGTCGCGGCTGCCGGGCGCATCGCCGCCCGTGGTATAGGTTTCGGTCCGTGAGGCCATTTCCGCTACCTCCGCGAACTGACCACGAAACCCGCGAGCCGCGTCACACTTCAACCAGAGGGCACTGACGCGCGGCTGACGCATCGGGCGTGCCGTCCGCCTTCCCTGTCGTGATCGAGCGACGCGAGCAATTCGAGCGATGTCGGGGGCGTCGGGGCTGGGCGTGCGCTCCGCCGCTCGGATGTCCGACATGGCCGTATCGTCGCCGGAGGCACGCGCCATCGACGGGCCGGCCGCCGTCCCGGCCGTCCGTCGCGACGGCGGCTCGAACGGGACCTCGATCGCCGGACACGACCGGATCGCCGCGCCGGAGACCACCGCGGGCCGGCCGGCCACCGTCACGCGGCGCGGGCCGGGTCGTCTCCGCGTCCAGCCAGATCGGCGGAGACCCGCGCCCGCGAAGCGCCGCCTCGAGGCCGTACGCGCGGCCGGACCAGGTCGCCGAGCGATGGCGGGCCGGCGCCGGCCCGCCCATCCGCCCCGGCCAGCCGCATGGACCCCCGACGTGACACCCTCGCGGACAGAGCCCCGCGACAACGCCCCTTGCAGGCCGAAGCCGCGTTCACCGAGCGCTCGAACGCTGCACTCCCAGCCTGTCCCAACGCCAGCTTTCGAACCACGTCCTGCAGGTCTCCGCTGGAGCGCGTCAGCCGGGCCACCCGGGTCGTCACAGGCGTGTCGCCCCCATCAATGAAGTCGAGGATCGTCCGCAGCTCGGTCCGACCCTGAAGAGAGGAGCCGGGCGCCTTCTCCGCACGGATCCCGATACCGCCGTCGCGGGCCAGCACCTCACGCTCCGGCGTCAGGTGCTGATCGGGGGTGGAGCCACGGGCGGGCCCAGCTCGGGCCCCTGCAGCCAGTCCTCGACCGCGCGGCCGTCGACCCGCCCGAACTCCCGGCGGTCGGTCGTCACCATCGTCCGCTCCGAGGCCAGCGCATGCGCGGCGAACAAGAGATCATCGCCGCCGACTGAAGTTCCGGTTGCTTCGAGCGCCGTCCGGAACCTGCCGCAGACCGCGCCCGCGGATGGGGAGAGGGGAGTCGGCAGCTCGGCGAGCAGGGCCGTCAGCCGTTCCTGCAGGCGCGGCGACCCCCGCCGCTCCGCGCCCTGGCGCAGCTCGGCCGCCGCGATGACAGAGGTCGCGACCTCATCCTCACCCACGGCCGCCAGCGGACGCGCGGCCGCCCCGTCGGGGTTGCGGACGAGGTCGGACGGCATGTCCGTGTCGAGCAGGTAGCCCGCCACAGCACGTCGTCTGACGCGAAGGCCGGATCTGGCGGGGCGTTTAGCACCTCGTCAAGTGGCTCCCAGGACGACGAGAGACCAAGCGGACCGCGGGCGTGCTGGGTCTGGAAGATCAGGCGCTCCCCGTCGCGCCGCATCACAACGCGGTCACCCGGCATTACCCGGTCGGCCGAGGTCCGGACGGCCTGCGACCGCTTGTTGCGGAAATGGCGGGCTTCGAGGGCGGGGGATGCGGGCATGACAGTCCTCAGCATCTGCCAGGGGCATTTGCATGGGAACGGCAGATGGTCAGGCTGGAGGGTAGAGCCGTGATGACGAGATCGCGTGGCGTATGAAACTGGACCCATCACGCCACGCACTTCACGAATCGCAATTGACCCTCATCAACCAGATACCAGGATATGGTGGGGCTCATCGTCAGCGCTGCGACTGGATATCCGCTTGGCGGAATGCCCCCGGCCACGTCTACGTTGGAGCCGACCTGGCGTGACCGGTCATTCTGGTCGGTCTCGCCTCACTCCGGGGAGGGCGCAGAGCATTTCGTAGAGCAGGTTTGCCGCGATGAGTGCCGTGTTCCCGCTCGGATCGTAGGGCGGCGACACCTCGACGAGATCGCAGCCCACGAGATTCAGCCCCGCGCAGCCACGGACGATCTCGAGGGCTTGCCATGTAGACAGCCCACCCGGTTCGACGGTGCCCGTCCCCGGCGCGAAGGCCGGGTCGAGGCTGTCGATGTCGAAGCTCAGGTAGACCGGCGCGTCGCCCACTGTCTCGCGGACCTTCTCCATGACCGGCGCGAGCGATCTGTACCAGCAGTCCTCCGCCTGGACGACGGTCCAGCCGCGATCCCGAGCCCAGTCGAAATCCTCCGGAGCGTAGCCCGTGCCGCGGAGCCCGATCTGGAACACCTTGTCGTTCCTCAGGCATTCGTCCTCCCAGGCGCGCCGGAAAGGGCAGCCATGCGCGACGCGTCTCGCCGAACATGTGCTCATTGACGTCGGCATGGGCATCGACGTGTATCAAGGCCACGGGACCGAAGACCTCCTTGACGGCGCGCAGGATCGGCCAGGTCAACGTGTGGTCCCCGCCAAGGGTGAGCGGCGTCGCGCCATGGGCGAGGATGCCGCGGAAGTGCGCGGTGATGATGTCGACGGACTTCTTCAGGTCGAAGGTGTTGATCGGCACGTCGCCTATGTCCGCCACCTGGAGGCTCTCGAAGGGGGCCGCGCGGGTGGCCATGTTGTAGGGCCGCAGCATGCGGCTCTCGTCGCGGATCTGGCGTGGCCCGAGGCGCGTGCCGGAACGGTTCGAGGTGCCGATGTCCATCGGAATGCCGACGAAGCAGGCGTCGAGGCCCTCGGCCGTGTCCTGCGCGGGCAGGCGCATCATCGTGGCGGGGCCGCCGAACCGCGGCATGTCGTTGCCGCCGAGGGGCTGGTTGAATTGCGTCATGGGCGCTCCGGGTCTGAAAGGAGGGTCGCGAATGGGACGGTGAGCGCCGTGGCTTCGGCGTGCAGGTCGTCCAGGGTCATGGTCTCGTCCGTCACGAAGGCGATGAAGAGCTGGTTGAGGTTGGCGAACAGGATGCGGCCGATGGCGCCGGCATCCAGACCTCGCGAGATCGCGTCGTCGTCCTGGAGCCGCCGAAGGAGATCGCCGACCTGTTCGGCGAGCCTCCGATCCAGCGCGGCGTAGCGCCGTCCGTTCGGCGTGTCCGGCGCCTCGATGGCCAGCGCCATCGCACGGCGCCACATTTCCTTGGTGAGATAGTGCAGCGAGTGATCGTAGTAGCGGAAAGTCAGTGCGAGCAGGGCCTCGCAGGGATCCGGTGGCGGCGCGTCGACCACCGACTGTCCCTCGGCCAGGACTTCCTCCACCTCCATGGCGACCACCGCGATCAGGATGTCGCCCTTCGTTCCGTAGTAATTGTAGACCGTCCCGACCGACACCTCCGCCGCCTCCGCAAGGTCCTCGATCCGGACGCGCTTGTATCCGTCCGCCCGAAACTTGTGCACCGCTACGGAGAGGATGCGCCTTTCGCGGTCGGCCTTCTGTCGTTCGCGAAGTTTGGGCATCCTCGCCATTTCCCGACCTCGACTGAGATGAAATTAGAGTTGACTATAAAAATGAGGCCATTCAAGTTTTTTCCGTTGCCCGGAGCCGTTCCCGCGACGCGGAACCTGAACATGGGAGTCTAGACGATGACGAGACGGACATGCGCCCTTCTGGGCGGAACCGCGATCTGGATCGCTGGCGGGGCGCACGCGCAGGAGCTGAACGCGCTGGTCTGGTGCGACCACACCGACGATGCGCTGATCCAGCCCTTCGAGGAGGAGTTCGGCGTCACGGTGAACCTTCGGGAGTACGAAGGCACCGGCGCGGCGCTGGCCCTGCTGGAGCAATCCCGTCCTGGCGACTGGGACGTGCTGGTGATCGACGGGATCGACGTGTTCCGCGCGGCCGAGGCCGGCCTGCTGGCGCCCCTGCCGGAGGCGGAGCTGCCGACCGGGGACTTCTTCCCCGAGGTCGTGATGGCGCAGAACAACACGCTGGACGGCGTGACCTACGCCGTGACCGAGAAGTTCGGCTACAACACCATCTCGTACAATTCCGAGGCGGTCGACGCGGCGGACATGCAGGACTTGTCGACGGTCTGGTCCGACAAGTACGCCGGGCGCATCTCCATCTACGATTACTACCTGCCGGTTATGGGGCTCGCGGCCATCGCCGAGGGCATTGCGACGGCGGATATCGACGCCGCCTCGCTCGAGGGCATCACGCCGGTCCTGGCGCAGATGCGCGCCAGCGCGGCATCGGTCGCGGGCGTCGTCGCTGCGCAGACGGCCCTGGCGACCGGAGAGGTGGACATCGTCGTGGGCGGCGGCGAGTGGCTGACCGCCGTTCTGGCCGAGGAGCAGCCGGAACTCACCTGGACCATCCCGGATCAGGGGGCGGTCCGCTGGACGCAGTCCATCGGCGTGCTGGCCGGCAGCGGGCAGCCCGACCTCGCGCTGGAATTCGTGAAGTACATCGTCAGCCCCGAGGGACAGGCGCGCCTGGCGACGTCGTCCTGCTTCTGGGGGATGCCGGCCAACGCGGCCGCGGGAGAGGTCCTGACCGATGATCAGCGTGCGGTCCTGCGTTGGGACGAGCAGGAGGACTATCTCTCCCGCACGCAGCTCTATCCGGCGCCGGACACGGACCTCGACATCGAGATGCAGGACCTCTGGCTCGACACCCTCTCGCGGTGAGCGCCCCCGCGCAGGGCGGGCTTGGCTGGGCCTTCGTCGCTCCCGCCCTGCTCTGGACGGCGGCGTTCTTCGTCGTGCCCTTCCTCGTGATGGGCGCGATGAGCTTCGCGACGATGGACGGGCGAAGCATCGTCTGGGGCCTCCACCTCGACAACTACGTCGAATTGGCGACGCGGGCCTATCTATGGCGGGCGGTCATAACGTCGCTCGAGATCACGGCGACGGTCACGGTGGTCTCGGTGGCGCTGGCCTATCCGCTGGCCGCGATAATCGCCTTCCGCGTCCCTGCGCGGTGGCAGCGGCTGGCGCTGCTGCTGGCGATCCTGCCGTTCTGGACGTCCTACGTCGTGCGCTCCTACGCGTGGCTCCTCGTGCTGGCGCGCGAGGGTCCGGTGAACCGGGCGTTGCTGGACCTCGGCCTGATCGCGGAGCCGATCACCTTAGCCAGCACGCGCTTCGCCACGGTGACGGGGTTCGTGCATTTCTTCGTCATGCTGCTGACGCTCACGATCTACGCCAACCTCGTGCAGCTCTCGCCGAACTACCGGCGGGCGGCGATGGACCTGGGCGCGAACGCGTTCCAGACCTTTCGCCACGTGATCCTGCCGCTGACCCTGCCGGGGATCGCCACCGGCGCCTTCCTGACCTTCGTGCTGTGCATCGGGGACTACGTCACGCCGCAGGTGCTTGGCGGGAACAACGAGCTGACGATCCCGCAGGTCATCATGGTCCAGCTCGGGCGCCGCGCGGACTTCCCGCTCGCCTCCGCCCTGGCCCTCGTGATGATGGGGATCGTGACGCTGGCCTATCTCGCCAGCGCGCGCTGGCTGAAGCTGGACCGGGTCTAGGGGTGCGCGTCCTGCCCTGGGCCTACCTCGCGGCCGCCTTCGGGTTCATCTACCTGCCAGTGGGCACGTTGGTGCTGTTCTCGTTCCAGGAGGGGGGGCTGCCTGTGCCGCCGTTCGACGGGCCGTCGCTCAGGTGGTACCGCGACGTGCTCTCGGATGACGGCGTGACCACGGCCTTGCTGCGCTCGCTCCTGGTCGCGGTCGGATCGTCGGCGGTGGCGGTCGTCCTGGGCTTCCTCGCCGCCTACGGGCTGGCCCGGCACGTCCTGCCCGGC
The DNA here is from genome assembly GCA_963832275.1 of uncultured Alphaproteobacteria bacterium. Taxonomy (GTDB): domain Bacteria; phylum Pseudomonadota; class Alphaproteobacteria; order Rhodobacterales; family Rhodobacteraceae; genus Hasllibacter. The sequence goes on along the minus strand of CAWHTQ010000019.1, from coordinate 506,637 downwards.
GCGGCCTTCGTCCGGATGCTCCTGATCGCGCCCTTGACCGTCAGCTACCTGGTCGTCGGACTCGGCCTGCTGATCGTGCTGACCCGTGCCGGCGTCGGCCTGTCGCTCGCGACGGCCGGGATCGGGCACGTCGTGATGACCCTGCCCCTGGCGTTCGCGATCGTCTACGCCTCGATGGGCGCGCAGCACGAGAACGCCGAGCGCGCCGCGCGCGATCTGGGCGCCTCCGAGGCAAGGGTCGTGCTGCTGGTCACCGCGCCGATGCTGGCGCCCGCCATCGCCGCGGCGTTCTTCCTCTGCGTCACGCTGTCCTGGGACGAGTTCATCATCGCCTTCCTGCTGACCCGTTTCGACGTCACCCTCCCGGTCGAGATCTGGTCGATGCTGCGCTCTGGCCTCTCTCCGCGGCTGAATGCGATCGGCAGCCTGGTGTTCCTCGTCTCGGTGGCCGCGGTGACTCGTGCTCGAGTTCACGGTCCTGCGCAGGCGCCGCGCGTGACGGCCCCGGTCCGTGTCGAGGGCGTCGATCACTGGTTCGGCACGTTCCACGCCCTCCGTGACATCGGGCTAGAAATCGAGGCCGGGGAGTACGTGGCCCTCCTTGGACCCTCGGGCTGCGGCAAGACCACGCTCCTGTCGGTGCTCGGCGGTTTCGTGCAGCCGGCGCGGGGCACCGTCTCGATCGGCGGGGTCGACGTGACCCGCGTGCCGCCGGCCAGGCGGCCGACGACCACCATGTTCCAGGACTACGCGCTGTTCCCGCATATGACCCTTCGGGACAACGTCGCCTTCGGCCCGCGCATGGCAGGGGCGGGGCGGGCGAAACGCCATCGGCTTGCCGACGAGAAACTCGCTCTGGTGGGCCTCGAGGGCGAGGGGTCGAAGCGGCCGCACGAGCTGTCGGGCGGGCAGCGGCAGCGCGTCGCGCTGGCCCGGGCGCTCGCGGTGGAGCCCGAGGTCCTGCTGCTCGACGAGCCGCTCGGGGCGCTCGACCTCAAGCTGCGCAGGGCCATGCAGGACGAGCTCAAGGCCATCCAACGGCAGGTCGGCACGACCTTCGTGCACGTGACCCATGATCAGGAGGAGGCGATGGCCATCGCCGACCGGATCGTGGTGATGAACGCGGGCCGCATCGAGGATGCCGGCCCGCCCGCGCGCGTCTACCGCGAGCCGGCTTCGCTCTTCGCCGCGGACTTCATGGGAGAGATGAACCACGTCCCGGCCAAGGTCGACGCGGGCATCGCGCGGACGGCGCTCGGCGCCCTTCCCGCGGATGGCGTGCCGAAGGGCGCCGCAATCGTCTGCATGCGCCCGGAGGCGCTCCGCCGCGATGGAAGCGGGGTGCCCCTCGGCGCTGCGACGGTGCGCGATGCGACCTTCTTCGGAACCCATGTCCGTGCGCACGTCATCCCGGCCGCCGCTCCGGACATGGTGCTGGTGGCGCATCTTCCGCCCTCGGATCCGCCCGAAATCGGCGCCGTCCTCCAGCTTTCCGTCCTGCCGGAGCAAGTCCGCATCTTCGCCCGGGGTCCTTCATGAAGCGCGCAGCCGCGCAGGACTGGTACCGCGTGCGGCGCATGGAGGACGACGTCACCCTCATCGACGAGCCGCATGTCCGGCCCTTCTACCGCTGCAACGTCTGGCACGTGCGGGGCCGCGACCGGGACATGCTCGTCGATAGCGGCATGGGCGTCGTGTCGCTGCGCGAATGGGTGCCGCTGGTCACGGAGCGTGGCCTGACGGCGGTGGCGAGCCACACGCATTTCGACCATATCGGCTGCCATCACGAGTTCGAGGACCGCGCGGTGCACCGCGCCGAGGCCGGTATCCTCGCCGACCCGACGCGGGCCGCGACCCTCGCCGAGCCATACGTGACCGACGAGATATTCGACGCGCTTCCCCCGTCGCCCTATGCGTCCGCCGACTATCGCGTGCGGGGCGCCGGCGCCACGCGTCTCCTCGAGGACGGGGACGTCGTCGACCTGGGGGACCGGCATTTCGAGGTCATCCACACGCCGGGCCATTCCCCGGGCGGCATCGCCCTTTGGGAGGCGGCGAGCGGCATCCTGTTTTCCGGCGACATCGTCTACGATGGCCCGCTCATCGAGGACACCTACCATGCCGATCCCGTCGACTATCTCGCGTCGATGATCAAGCTCTACGACCTGCCGGTCCGCCTGGTCCATGGCGGACACTTCCCCAGCTACGACGGGCAGCGACACCGGACCATCGTGCGCGACTGGCTGGCCTCGCGGGCGCGCTAGGCCGCCCTGGAGGAGCCATGGCGGAGTTCTCCACGCTTCCAAGCCCGCCTCCCGCGGACATGCCGGGAGCGGATGCTCGGAGGCGGCACAGTGCAGGCCCGATACGCGGGACGGAGCCGCCATTCCATCAGGTCGACGAACGTCCGGCTTGGCGATCGCAGGCTGCAGGCGTGAGCGCCGTGAGCATGTGTGGCAGGAGGGGTCTCCAGGATCGTTCGGTCCCGTTCCGATGCCGTTCCGGCCGGGCTTGCCACGGCGCCCTCCATGCCGCTTTCGACGGTCCATCCTCTGCTGGCCCTGCTCGTCGGAGACGATCCGGCCAACTTTGAGCGTGACGATCCTGTCGCCCAGCCGCAGGATGCGATTGTCGCGCGTCACGATGACGGTCGTGGTGACGCGGTCGCGGCCGAGCGCCGTGAGAATGTGGACGACCTTGCGCCCCCGTCTTCGTCCGGCGCGGCGGTCGGCTGGTCGGCGAAGGCGATGTCCGGCTTGGCAAGTGGATCGAACCGCGTGGGTGGCCGTTTGGATGAGCGGCTGGCTGACGGTCTCCTGAAAGCGTCGCTCCGGACGTCATTTGATAGGGTGAAGGCCGTTCATACTCGCTTAGGCCACGATCTGTCGGGCGGCGTTCTCATCGAGCAGATCGTGGCCGTGGAAGGTCGGTCGTCGATGTGATCCTTCGATGCTGGAAATCACGCAAATTCTGGGAGGATGGCTCATGCCGGATCACGACTCCGCGGAACAGATCGCGCAAGTCGTCCGGTCGATCTCGACGTTGATGGTGAAGCAGCAGGTCATCGGCCTCGACTTCGCCGACCTCAGGCTGGTCCTCGAGAGGCAAGAGCACGATGGCGCAGGACGAAGCAGTTTCGCTGGGCAGGGAGAAGCATCCGGCGAGCGGCGAGCTGCGAGGGCAGCGGAGTTGGCGATCGACGCGATCCGAAGAAGCATCGCTCACGGAAGGTAAGCGGCCGAGTGCGACGTGACGGCGGATCGGACCCCCTGCCCAGGGGACGGCTTCTCCCGGAATGCTAGGAAGATCGTCTATGCCCGATTGCTCGACCACCATCCCAGTCGAACGAGCTATCGCCTGTTCGCGGAACGATCCTCATCGGCCGCGGATCAGGGCCATGGCGCGAGCCCGCACGGCGGCGAGATCGGCATCCGCTGCCTGGCCCTTCGGGCGCGCGCGGCGCGCCCACCAGTCGAGGCTTCAAGTCCCCCGGTTCCGTGGAGAGTTCGCCAGGAGCGGATCGTCGTGGGTTCTGGGCGCTCCTTTCGAACGTGATGGGAGATTTGCAGCCGAGCGCCGCGTGGCGGCGCGACGGGTCGTACCGGCCCTCGACGGACTCGAGGATCGCCATGCGGGCCTCCGCCTCGGTGCGGAACGTGCGCCGGTCGAACAGCTCGCATTCGAGCGTGGCATCGAGGCTCTCGCACATGGCGGCCGCACAGGCGCCTCCGACCGAGCCCGTCGACGGGCGGACCCCGGCCTCCGTGCAGCGCAGGCCGAACGCCACGGACATGCACCGGGACCCCTGCCCGCTATGGCGAATGGCGGCCCGTGGCCGTCGCTGGCCGATCGCCATGCGCATCGCGTCGATGACGAGCCGCGCCTCGAGATCGTGGCCCGTCGACCAACCGACGATGCGGCGCGACCAGGCATCGAGGATGGCGGACAGGGCGATGGAGCCCGCCCGGGTCGAGACGTCGGTGATGTCGCTCGCCATTGTCCTCGGACCAATGGCGGACGAGGCTCGCCCCAGAGCTGGTCCGGCGCGTCCGCCCGGAAGGTCCGGTCGACGAGATCGCCTGCCGGCCGGCGCCGATCGTCGCGGATCGTGATGCGCGTGCCCTTTCGGCGGCCGACGCCGACCAGGGCCGCGGCCTTCATCGGTCTTCCGACGCGCTCACGACCGACGCTGATGCCTTCGTCGGCCAGCTCGGCGTGAGCTCGGGGCGCGCCATGGCCCTGCTTCGAGGCGCCGTGGATCCTGGCAATCCGCTCGCTCAGCGCCACATCGGCGACGGCACGGCCGGACGGCACGTGGCGCTGCCAGGCATGGAAGGCTCTGCGCGACACGCCCATGACCCTCGCCATCATCCGCACCGGGAACGCGGCCCGGCCCGCGGTCATGACCCCGAAGACCCCAACGCGCCGAGCTCGTCCCGTGCAAACCCAGGCGTTGTCTATCGGGCTCGAACCAATGACGCCTGCAATGGAAGACCCTTCGGGAGGATGTCGCGCTCCATCCGAGGTCGAGGGCTCTCCTCGCGAAGGCGCGTCAGCTCCTCGCGCTCGAGACCGGACGGGCGTCATCCCGGACACCGCCGTCGATGCCCGCCTGCCTCGCCCAGCCCGCGATCGTCCCGGCGCGAGGCTCGAACGCCCGCGCCGGGCTCTCGACGCTGCGCCCGGCGCGGGCCCGTGCGATGATCTGATCCCCGAAGCCCGCAGGGCACGGGCTCCTCGGTCTCGGCACGCGGACACCTCCTTGCGATCGTCGATATGCGTCCACGGAACCGGAGGAATTCCAGACGGTGGCATCGCTGAGCTCTACACCGTCGAGAGGGTCAGCCGCGGCGCGGCTCCGGAGGAACGCCTAAGCGCCAGCCAGGAACATGCGGCCCCTATCTTCGACGCCCTGGAGGTCTGGCCCGCCGAGCGGCTGCCCAGCCTATCGGGATTGACCCCGCTCGCGGCCACCTTCCGCTCGGCGCTGGACCGCCTGCGGCGGCTCCGTCCGTCGCCCTCCGACGGCCGCCTCGCACCGGACAACAACGCGGCCGAGCGGGCCATGCGCGGTGCAGCCCTGGGAAGGAAGAACTGGATCTTCGCGGGCTCGGCGGCAGGCAGCAAGGCCCTCGCCATCCCCGCTACCCTCATCGGCACCGCCAAGCTGAACCGCGTCGACCCCCACGCCTCGCTTGCCGACACCCTCGCATGCATCCCACACTACAACTCACCAGTGCCCGCCGATGACCGGTCCGCTCGTGCGCCGCCCGCAAGTCGGACGAAATCCGCATGATGTCGCCCGCCACGGGAACGTAGGCCGACGTCAGAGCGCCTCGTCGCCGATGGCGGCACCCGTCTCGACACCGTCATGGCGGCCCGCCTCGGTGATCCCGGCGAGCAGGTCCGCCAACGCCTCCTGGGCCTTCCGCATGGGCTCGATCACGACGCGGCCGTCCTCCACACGTACCTCCACGACAGAGTCGAGCTCCAGTCGCGCCGTCTGCATCACCGCCGGCGGCGGCCGGACGGTCGCGCCGCTGGCTCATCTGCGAGCCGTGACGCGCATATTCGCGTTCTCCCTTGCCGACGACGATAAGGCACGACCGCACCAGCCGCCGTGTGGACATTGGCTGCACGTGAGCCTCACCGTCTCCGCAGCCATGCCGAACAGCCGTTCGCTTCAGGATTCGCGGACTGACGCCATGTGGACGGAAGGGCCAATGGCGAGGTTGGGTCGAATGTCCGCTTCGAGCAACGAACCTCCCGAACGAACGCTTCCACGCGAACCGTTCACCGCGCCCTCCTGTAGCTGTGTCCGTGAAAAGTCATAGGAACCGTCGCCCCGTAGCCATGTAGGAAAGAAACCCAGTGCCATGCCATTCCTCGCGCCGGCGATCCTCAGCGACGGGGAAGGCCATCAAGACGATATTCCTGGCGCCGATCGAATGCATCGCCATGGCGGACGCGCGGGCAAGGCCCATCCGATCAGAACCGTGATGTCGGCGACTTCCTGAGGGTTCCGGGAGAAGCGGTAGGGGCCGTCCACCTTCATCCGGCCCTCGGCGTCGATCGTCCGGTTCGCGCCGAAGCCGAGCACTTCGGTCCAGACGGCCACGTTGCCGTCCGCGATCGGGGCCGGGCCAACGCCATAGAGCAGCCGACCCGCCAATCGGACCTCGCCCCGACACACCATCCAGGGTGACACGACCGCCGCGAAGCAGACGCGCGTGCCGCTCCAGGTCACGGCCGACCTCGACGGCCCGAGAGTCTGCGGCGGCCAGATGCGGCGATCGGACCTCGCAGTGTCCCATAGGACGGCCGCGACCGTTCCTCCGACGATCACGAGCGCCATGATCGTCAGCGAGATGACTGGCAAATCTATCTCAACGCTACCCGCCGATGGCGGAGGCCACCTCCACCGTCACATGCGCCATCCCGGTCGTCTGGCGCACGCGGTCCTTCACCGCGCGGCGCACGTCGTCGGCGTCCGCGCCGGGGGAGAGGTCGACTTCCAACGTGGCCATTGGCCGCTCCTGCGTGATCGACCAGGCGTGTACGTGGTGGACCCGGGTCACGCCGGGCAGCGCCGCCTCCAGGTCGGCGGCCACCGCGCGGGCATCGAAGCCCGGCGGCGCGCCCTCGAGGAGGATGTGCCCGCTCTCCCGGATCACGGCCAAGGCCGAGCGCAGGATCAGGAGCACGACTAGGACCGACAGGATCGGATCGATGGGCGTCCAGCCGGTCCAGATGATGACCAGCGAGGCGACGATGGCCGCGACCGAGCCGAGCAGGTCGCCCATGACGTGAAGTGCTGCGGCGCGAACGTTGAGATTGTCGCCCTCGGCGCGGCTGAGCACCCAGAAGGCGAGGATGTTGACCGCCAGCCCGCCGACCGCGACCCAGAGCATCAGGCCGCCCAGCACCTCGGACGGGTCGCGCAGGCGCTGCACGGCCTCCACGAGGATCCATGCGGCGATGGCGAACAGGCTGAGCCCGTTCACGAAGGCGGCCAGCACCGAGAACCGGTCGAACCCGTAGGTCCGCTTCCAGTCCGCCGGGCGGCGGGCAAGGCGGAAGGCCAGCCATGCCAGCACCAGCGAGGCGAAGTCCGTCAGCATGTGGCCCGCGTCCGCCAGCAGCGCGAGCGAGCCAGACACGAGCCCGCCCACGACCTCCGCTCCCATGAACCCGCCGGTCAGGACGGCGGCAATGGCGATAGCCCGCTCCTTCGAGCGCCGCTCCGCAGGCGGGGCGTCGTGCGAGAGCGTCGGCCCGTGCGAATGGCCGTGGTGCTCGTGGTCGTGATCGTGTCCGGCGCCCATCGTCAGGTCCTTCCCCGTTCGGCAGCGACCCCGTCGTGGTCCGCTGAGTTCGTGGCGATCGCGTCGAGCGAGGCCGCCGCCAGCCCTCCGGGCATGCGCCACGCCCGTCCATTCCGAACGCCCATGGCCCGCCGGTTCATCCTACGGACGGCGACCAGGTCGTGGATCGGGGCGGCGTTGGGATCGAGAAGGTTGGCCTGGCGGAGTAGGTCGGGCATGGCGTTGCCGTCGATGGGATCGGGTCGTCTATCCGTAGGCCCTCCAGCGACTGTAGGTCCAAGGACCTTCTTCGGGGACCCTCATATGGCGTCCCGCGCCACATCCGTCCTTGGCGGCCGTGCCATCGACACGATGTCTCGGCGCGCGGGCGTGACGGCGCCGATGATCCGCTTCTACGAGACCCGTGGGTTGGTCCCGGACCCCGGCTGGACCGAGGGCGGGCAGCGCCGCTAGGGCGATGACGGCCTCGCCTGGCTTGCCTTCATCACCCATGCCCGCCAGCTCGGCTTCGCTCTCGACGCGATCGCCGAGCTGATCGCGCTTCAGGATGCGCCCCATGCCGCGCACGGGGATGCCCATCGCATCGCGAGCGAACGCATGGACGAAGTACGGGTCTGGATCGCTCGATCGCACCTGCTGGAAGGCGAGTTGGCCCGCGTCGTCGCGACCTGCGATGGTCGCTCCGACGGGACGCCCTGCCGCGTCCTGAATGCAATGACGGATCACGACGCCTGCGCCGGAGCGGGTCGAGGAGATGGGGGAACGCCCCTGAGAGATGGCGCCATGCCGAGGGCCCAGCGTCACGCGAGGGTCTGTTGCCGGTGTCGGAACGTCGCCGGGAGAAGCCCGAGAACCAAACGGAACATCACGCTCCGATGGCGCGGCGGTCCACCGAAGCGGACGTTGGATGATCGCTTGGCATCTTGCACGACGGTCTCGAAGCGGTCCTCCGCTGCGCTAGGCATGGGAGTGATTCATCACATCCAGATGGGCTCCGACGCCCAAATAATGACATGCGACATACGCTGGAGTCTGAACCTCTCGTCCTCAGAGGGCGCTGGATGGGAGCCGGCCGCTTGCGGCGTATCCCGGCCGGAGGCCACCACCACCCGACGCGGGACCAGCTCTCGTGCCTTTCCTCACTCGGTGACGACGACGGCGCCATCCTCGGCAGGCACGACGACGGCATCGACGTCATCGCCAGCGAACAGCCCGAGAAGCCAACCGAGCAGCAACAGGACCAGGATCGCGGCGACCGCTATGCCGATCCATTTGCCGATTCCGCCGCCGGTATCCTTCGCTCCCGGGGTCACCTTGGGATCTCTGAAGTCGTTGGGACCGTCTGCCATGGCTATGTCTCGCTGCTTGGGGCCGATCTCTCGACCCGATTTACCCGCCCAAGCGTCGGAGCGCCTAGATACCTGAAACGTCCCTGCAGGAGCGTAGTTCCACGGCGGCTCGCCGCCGAGCCAGGGAACGATTTACCTTGGCGGTCGTTTCACCACTGCCCCGGTCGAAGAGCGTCGCGGGCGGATCGCCGATGCCGGCGCCACCTGCGTAAGCACGCCGCGAGCATCCTCGCGCGACGGAGACGATGATGACCACGGCACGTCAGGACGATCCGCAGGAGACGCTGAAGCATTCCGATGCGGGTCAGCCGACCATTCGAATCCCCATCGGCCGCGAGCGACTGGTCGTCCGAAAGACCGAGGTCGAGCAGGTCGCCGCCCGCGTGAGCCTGCGGACGACGTCCATGGACGTGCCCGTCTCCGAGACCCTTCGCAGCGAGCGGGTCGAAGTCGAGCGCGTCCCGGTGGGCCGTATCGTCGCCGAACCGCCGGTCGCCCGCGTCGAGGACGGGGTGACCATCATCCCGGTCGTGGAGGAGGTCCTCGTGCGGCAGTTCCGTATCGTCGAGGAGGTCCGCATCATCTCACATGCCGAGACGATCGAACATGCCGAGACGGTGACGCTGCGCCGTCAGGAGGCCGTCATCGAGGGGCCCGCGGACAAGACCGCGACGTCTCGAGAGGCGAGCTGAGACAAGACCGCGTTCCGCGACCGGACGCGCGCGACGAGACACCACACACACACGGAAGAGAGCGCATATCATGTCCAACACCGTCACCGCCATCTATCGCACCGTCGAGACCGCCGACTTGGTCCGGGACCGCCTGGCCGAGCTGGGCGTATCGGCCCGGCACGTCCATGTCATCGACGGCGCCGGCCGAGAGGACGAGATCGAGGCCCTGCACCTGCCCGTCGACGAGGCCACGACCTACCGGCAGGCCGTCCGGCAGGGGCATGCCGTCGTCTCCGCCGAGGTGGAGGACGCCCATATCGACGCGGCGACCGAGGCGATGCGCCATCCCGAGCAGGGCGTGGACATCGACGCCTACGAGACCGAGTATCGCGCGACCCCCGACTACGCCGCCACCGCCGACACCCACGACACCCACGACACCGCGGGCGAGGAGACGATCGCGGTGGGCGAGGAGCGCCTCACCCTCGGCAAGCGCACCGTCGAGCGGGGCTCGGCCCATGTCCGCACCTATGTGCAGGAGGTCCCGGTCGAGGAGCGCATCCGCCTGCGCGAGGAGCGTCTCACCATAGATCGCCGGCCGGTCGACCATGTCGTCACCGGTGCCGAGGCCGATGCCCTCTTCCAGGAGCGCGACGTCGAGGTGACGACCCGTTCCGAGGAGGCGGTCGTCGGCAAGGAGGCCGTGATCACCGAGGAGGTCGTCATCGGCAAGGAGGTCGACGAGCGCGAGGAGGTCGTGACCGACACCTTGCGGAAGACCCAGATCGACGTGGACCGCGATCGGACGTGAATTAGGCGATGATGCCGACGATGGACAGGACGCGCCCGACCGGTCGTTCTGTCCATCGTCAATCTGGACCCGCCGATCGACGAAGGCCGTACGACGGAGACATCCGATGCTCGACACCCCCACCATCCGTGAGATCGCGACGCCACGGCCGAACCTGTTCGCCTTCACCATCAGTGGTACCGTTACCCGCGACGACATGGCGGCCATGGGACAACGCATGGTCGATGCCTTCGACGAGCGCTCGGAGAAGGTCGACATGCTACTGATTTTCGATCGGTTCGAGGGGACCGAGACGCTCGCTGGCCTGTCATGGCCCGCCATCCGGTCTCGAACGGAGTCGCTCTGGGAGGTCGATCGATACGTGACCGCCGGTGCTCCGGACGGTGCATCGGCGATGGTCGAGGCGATGGGCAGGGTCATCCCACCCCGCGCGAGAGCCTTCGAGACAGCCGACGAGGCTTGGCGCTTCCTTGGCGTCGAGCCGGGGGCACGTCCGTTATGAGCCCGGTGCCTTCGGTATCGCGGTCGTGATGCGTCCCGTTCCACGGCGATCCTCGGTTTTACCTCTTGTGAGGTGGCCGGTTGCTCTTTGGGTTCCACGGTATCGCAGACGTCGGGCCCTGGCGCCTTCGGCGAACGCGCAGGGCCTTCTCCAATCCTCTCGCCGAACGGATGATCTCGGCCGGGGGCCGTAGCCGCTTCAGGACGTGGGATGTCGTCGCTGCGGCCCGACCGCATCGATCGGCCGCTCGGGCCCCGGCGCATCCGAAGGGAAGGCGCCGACTTGCTGCTCCGGGACTTGGCTCGCCTCGGAATGGTCGACCTGGTTCCACTCGCGATCGACCCGTGGCTCCGCCACGGGCAGCGGTCCGGAGCACGCGGCGGCAGCGATGCATTCTTGAAACCGCATGTCTCGGTACCTTGTGGATCGCCGCACCGTTCCCCGATCGTCACGGTCGCCCTTACCGGCACCGTGTCCACGGACGATGCCGAAGCTCCCATTGCTGTCGCAGGTGACCACATCGAGTGATTCGAACCTGCCTTCGGCGTGCTCGTCATCTCCGGACTGGATCGCTTGGGAGAATGGCGGTCCACGGACGCGGGGGGACGTTCGTCGGCGGTGACGACATGCCCGACGGGGGCGCCGCCTGGATGCGGACCTGTCGATTCCGATCGCCGGAGCGCCCGGGTGAGATGGAGTACCGGGATACGCCGGGCCCCGGAGGCCCGTCGCTACGGACCACCGGTCCCAAGACCGGAACTCCCCTCTCGATTCGGGGACAACCCAAGGGCTCGTCAGTCCTTCGGCAAAGTCGCGCTCTGCGTGCCGATTTCGGCGCGCTGCCCGGTCAGGAGACTGGCGGTCTCGGCGTCCTCTGGTCCGGACCGTTAGTCAGTCGCATTGTCGTAGATGCCCATCAGCTTCTCCTCGCCATCGCGGATGGACGGGCAGGCGTCCCGCCCCGGGCCCGACACCCAGTGGCGTAAGGTCACGGTGGCCTTGTTGCGGCGCCGCGCGGCGAGGCGCCGTCCGACGGCCCGCCGAGAGCGGCGAGTCGGGAGCCCGCATCCCCAGCGTCCCGCTCGTGCTGACCGGCGAGCGACCGGACCGTGGGCTGGATCTCGGGCTCGGGCCGGTCACAAGGGCCAAGACGACGACTAGGTCGGGGGACGCCTGATCACGGTCGAGGCGATGGTCGAACGCAAGCCCACCAAGGCCAATGACGAGATGGCCGGAACGGGGACAAGTCGGTGATGATTCAGAGCGCCGTCTTGGATGGCTGCCGCGCCGCGGACTAGTCGTGGACGACGTCTACTTCGACGATTATGGCATAAGAGCGGAATTCAGCGACGGAAAGGAAACGAGATGTCAAAAGGTGACAAGCAGCACGGCAACCGGGAAGCGAAGAAACCGAAGAAGGTGAAGGAGAAAATCTTGGCGACGGCCGATTTCACAAAGGGTAAGCCGCTGATCGGGAAGGGTTCGACCAAGAAGACGTCCTAGCGACGGGGGCCGGCCACTCACGCGATGTGCCGCTTGCGCAGGCCGATCGGACGGGATCGGTCCCCACGCAATCGAGACGTCCAGCAGTTCCGCCATGTCACCGCCTGACGCCACGTCGATTGGACCGAGATAGGGGTTCGACGAGCCGCGCTCTCCCGGGCAGAGACGCGAACCGCTCGATACATTCGAGCGCCGAACTTGTGAATGGATCCGTCATACGCCAGCATCCTTCGCCGAGGGCTTCGACTCACTGACAGAATTCGGCGCCTTGATGAGCGGTGTTCCGCTTTCCCCTTCTTCCGGCGGCGAATGACCCGTTGCAGGGCGCCGCGACGATCGGCCCGATCCAATCCGGGATCATCTCGTCGGCCATCGGTCTTCAGATCACCTTCGCGACGCGGCAGGCGCCGGGCCGATCGACGTTTGCGGCCGGCGCGATGACTATAGTCATCTAATGCGCGCTCCTAATCATCGGAACGCCCGAGACGATCGCACGGGCCCTCTCAGCATTCATTGCTCGCGGCGATCACCCTCGTCGGCCAAGGCGCTGACCTCATGGATTACATCGCCCGGATCGAACTGAGGAGATCAGAGCCGCTCCCGAACTCCTATCCCGCCGCTGCCCAGACCGAAGGGCTGTTCACAGGCGTCCACCTGTCGGGTGGTGGCCGCCCGCGCGATCACTCATCTCCGGCGCCGCGGCGGTGGAGATGCTGGGGCGTTCGTCAATCTGCGCATAGGGAACGCCATGCTTATCACGCGTGCAAGGCGGCCCCCGGTCCATTCCTCGGCATGTGCAGGCCGGTCCGCTGCCCTAGCCGTGGCTGGTCGCGCGCCCGCTCCTCGCCGCCATCCCGTCCTGCGGCTGGTGGGCTCATGTCAGCCATCGACCGCAGTTCGCGCCGTTGGACACGATGGATCGGCATCTCGGCAGCCGCCTTCCGTCGATGACGAACGCCGCACCCCTTCGGTTGCCTCTGCCGCCTCGATGACGCGCGCCAAGTAGATCAAGGGTGCCGTCAGTACGGGATTCTCTGTTTGCACCGTTCGGTTCTTGATCGCCGGCACCTTTGCAGCAGTCGGCCTCGGGGTCTGCGGGATTGCCAATCGACTGCATCACCCCAGGGCCGGGGATCGCTGGTGAGCGGCAGCGTTCCTGCGCGCTTCTCGACGGTCAAGTCGCGGCCCAGCGCGTCCTGGCTCGAGGCGAATACATTCTGAATGCCGCGAGGACGAGGATCTCGCGTGACGCCGAGCGTGGCTCGGACCGTCATCGATCAGTTCCGCCCAAATCCGGCCGGCGCAACGACGAGACCTCATCGCGGATCGCGCCGAGCAGCGCATTGTGATCGCGCTCCAGCCGCAGGAGCGTCTCGCGGACCTCGAGGATCTCGAGCTCGGCCTTCAGGTTCACGCGGTAGTCGTTCTCCGAGGCGACCCGGTCCAGCTCGGCTCGCCGCCCTTGGCTCATCATGATGATCGGCGCCTGGATCGCGGCAAGGCAGGACAGGACGAGGTTCAGAAGGATGAACGGATAGGGATCGAACGGACGCGCCATGAGCGCGGCCGAGTTCAGCACGGTCCATCCAGCCAGAACGGCCGCGAAGATGCCGAGAAAGCGCCAGGATCCGCCGAATCGCGCGACGGCATCGGCCGCGCGCTGGCCGAAGGTCATGCGACGTTCGAGGACCTCTGCCACGTTCTCGGCCACGGGAGTGTTGCCCTCGATGCTCCGTGCGACGGCCTCGCGGTTGTGGTCGATATTGCGGATCATCCGTCATCCCCCCTGCTTGCATTGCGTCGCGAAGCCAATTGGTCCTCGCCGTCAGCCCTGTCGATCCGACGTAGCTCCTACAGGGGCTTCGACGGCGGTATGAGGTGCCCCTAGATGAATGGACCCTACGCCTTCTGTCGCCGAACTCGGGGCGGCCGATCCATGGACGAGCGATGGCTTCGAGCGGGATGCGGCCGTGCGCCCGCCCTCCAGGACCAGACGACCATTGATCGGCTGTTTGACACCCGCATGGACCGCGGCCGGACGGCAAGGCCTCAACGCCCTGATTTTGCAGACAGTAGACTCCAGCAATGCCCTGCCTCGGGCCAAGCGGCCCGCCGCCGGGTCGGGGCCGGGGCGTCGCCGCCGCAAGGTGTTCTCACGAGGGCTGGGCAGGGGTGCAGCGCGGGCGTGCGGCGGCGCGCGGGGCGCGTTAGGGGGGAGCATGGACATGATCTCCCTCGTCGCGGCGCAGGGCGCGCTGGAGCCCGCCCATGTGCGCGCCGTGCGGGACGCGTTCGGGGGCGGGGACGCCGACTGGCTCTCGGGCGGGGAGGCGGCGGAGTTTCCCGTGGCCGCACGTCCGGCGAATGCTCGATCACGTGGCAGGCGAGATGCGGGCATTGGGGGTGGATGTGAACTGCCTGCCCGCGAGCGACCGGCGCAAGCGGCTGCTCCTGGCGGACATGGATTCGACGATGATCGGGCAGGAATGCATCGACGAGCTTGCCGACATCGCCGGGGTGGGCGCACAGGTCGCGGCGATCACCGACCGTGCGATGGCCGGAGAGGTCGACTTCGACGGGGCGCTGGAGGCGCGGGTGGCGCTCCTGGCGGGGCTGCCGGAGGGGGCGATCGCCCGCGTTATCGAGGAGCGCCTGACGTTGACGCCGGGGGGCGGGGCGCTGCTGGCGACGATGCGGGGGGCGGGGGCGCGCTGCGTGCTGGTCTCCGGCGGGTTCACGGCGTTCACGGGGTGGGTCGCGGAGCGGCTGGGCTTCGACGCGCATCGGGCGAACGTGCTGGAGGTGGAAGGCGGGGCGCTGACCGGCCGGGCCCGCAGACCGTATCTGGGGCGGGCGGCGAAGGTTGCGGCGCTCGAGGCGGAATGCGCGGCGTTGGGGATACCGGCCCAGGCCGCCCTGGCGGTCGGGGACGGGGCGAACGATGCGGGGATGGTCGCGGCGGCGGGGCTGGGCGTGGCGTTGCACGCGCGCGCTGCGCTCTGCGCTGTGGCGGACGCGCGGGTGGACCACGGGGACCTGACGGCGCTGCTCTGGCTGCAGGGGTATCGCGCGGAGGAGGTGACGGGGCGATGACGGTGCGATGACGGGCGCGGGTAGGGGATCGTGACCCTGATGGAGCTGGCGCCGGAGGTGCTGGCGCTCCTGGTCCTGGCGGCGTTCGTGGCGGGGATGGTGGACGCGGTCGCAGGGGGCGGGGGTCTGATCACGGTGCCGGCGCTGCTGCTCGCGGGGCTGCCGCCGCCGGCGGCGATCGGGACCAACAAGGTACAGGGCATCTGGGGCGCGGGGGCGGCGGCGATCGCCTATGGGCGCGGCGGGCATGTGGACCTGAGGGCGCAGGCCCCGGTTGCGGGGATCGCGTTCCTGGCTGCGGTGGCGGGCGCGTCTCTGGTGATCGTGGTGCCGGTGGACGCGCTGCGCGGGGCGCTGCCCTATCTGCTGATCGGGGTGGCGGCGTTCTTCGCGTTGCGGCCGGGGCTGACGGATCTGGACCGGGCGCAGCGGATGGGTGCAGGTGCGTTCGCCGCGACGGCGGTGCCGATGGTGGCGGCCTATGACGGGCTGCTGGGGCCGGGGGCGGGCGCCTTCTACATGATCGGCCTCATTGCGCTGCGTGGCTTCGGCGTGCTGCGGGCGACGGCGCATACAAAGCTGCTCAATTTCGCTTCGAATGCCGGGGGTTTGGCGGTGTTCGCGGCGTCGGGCACGGTGTGGTGGGGTGTCGGGCTGGCGATGGCGGCCGGACAGGTCGCGGGCGCGACGATCGGCGCCCGGCTGGCGATGCGGGCGGGCGCGCGCCTGGTGCGGCCCATGGTGGTGGCGGTGTCGCTGGGACTGGCGGCGACGCTCCTGCTGCGCGGCTAGAGGAGGGTGGCGGCGGGGCGGATGGCGCCGGTGACGATACCGCGTCGGTTGAGGATGGGCGCGTCCATGCGGCGGCGGGCGGCCGGGGAGGCGCGGTCCAGCACGCCCAGGCGCGACAGGATCGCGGCGATCGCGCATTCGGAGGCGCGGGTGGCGCCGTCCTCGATCTTGAGGGCGACGCCCATGGGGCGGGGGCCGGGCAAGATGGCGACGAACACGCCCTCGGCACCGGTCTTGATGGCGACCGGGTGGCCGGCGGCGGACATCTCGCGCATCAGCTCGGTGCAGGCGCGGCCCTCGCCGGCGACGAGCTCGGGGTGGGCGACCATCGCCTCGCGCAGCCGTATCATGGCGGCGGAGCGGGCCTCCGTGCCGGTGGCCCCGGCGAAGCGCTGCATGGCGCGGGCGAGGCCGGTGAGGGTGCAGGCGAAATTGGGCGCCGAGCAGCCGTCGATGGCGTAGCCGGGCGAGGTCTCCGCGGTGACCTCCTCGAAGGCGGCGCGCACGGCGCGCTGCACGGGGTGGGTCGGGTCGACATAGTCGGGGCCGGCGCCGAGATGGCGGGTCAGTGCGAGGAAGCCCGCGTGCTTGCCCGAACAGTTGTTGTGGATCTGGCCCGGGGCCCGTCCCTCGCGGATCAGGGCGTCGCGGGCGGCGCGGTCGTCCGGCATCTGCGGGCCGCAGCGGTAGTCGTCCTCGCTGGCGCCGATGGCGGCGAGCCAGTCCGAAGCGGCCTCGGTATGGATGGCCGCGCCCTGGTGCGAGGCGCAGGCGAGGGCGAGGCGGCGGGGCGCGGCCTCCACTCCGGCCTCGGCCAGGGCGAGGGCCTGGAGCATCTTGGACGAGGAGCGCGGCAGCACGGTCAGTGACGCGTCGCCCCACGAATGGGCGATGTCGCCATCCGGACCGATCACGACCGCGTGGCCGCGATGGACGCATTCGAGGAACGCACCGCGCCAGATCTCGACCAGGGGGACGGCGGCGCCCATGCCGCCATCGGTTCCTGGCGTCGCCGCCGTCGTTGCAGCCATGCGGCAACCCTCCGCCCTTCGCGCGCCCCTGCCGCGGCGGCGGGGTTTTCCCGGCGGCGCGGATCGTTGTAGGCCGTGAGGCTAGCGGCCCACGGCGCGCACCTCCAGCGCGAAGGACGCCGACGGCGGACATGCAGGCGGGACGGGCCCGTCCCGCGACCAGAGATCGAGGCGAGGCGACATGAGCATTCGAGCCATCCTGACGGGTTCCTGGGCGGGCGCGGCCCTTGCGGCGGCGCTGGCGCTCCCGGCGGCGGCGCAGGAGGAATCCACGAACCGGGTCGCGGCGGTCACCGACTGGTCGGTCTTCGTGGAGAGCGAGCCGACCGAGTGCTGGGGCGTGAGCGCGCCGACCGAGCAGCGCAACACGGATATCGCGACCGGGCAGGTCAAGGCCGTGCGGCGGGGAGACGCCCTGCTGTTCGTGGCCTACCGTCCGGCGCAGAGCGTCTCCGGCGAGGTCAGCTTCACCGGGGGCTACGCCTTCGCGCCGAATTCCACCGTGGTGATGACGATCTCGGGCCGGCAGTTCGAGCTCTTCACCCAGGGCGAATACGCCTGGCCAGCGAGCCCGGAGGACGACGGGGCGATCATCACGGCGATGCGCTCGGGGGCGGACGCGGTCCTGGTCGGGCGCTCGGCACGGGGCACGCGCACCGAGGACACCTTCAGCCTGCTGGGCTTCACGGCGGCGCTGGAGGAGGCGTCGAGCCGCTGCGGGGCGTAAGGGCCGGCCGCCGCGCCGCGGCTTTCACGCCCGTTTCACGCGCACGCCGGCACCTGCCCGCATAGAACCGTCCATGACGGCCCCGGACGGGGGCGGACGCGGAGGTGCCGGGCGATGCTGGAGATGATGACGCGGTCCGGCGAGCTGCCCGCAGGCCTGCTGGTGAACGCGGCGATGGTGCTCTACGTCGCGGGTTTCGCGCTGGGCGGGAGGGTCGCGCTGCGCGCCTTCGTCCTGTGCGGGACGGGTTTCTACATCGCCTATTACGCCGTCGTGGCGGAGGCACCGCTCTGGGACGCGATCCTGGCGAGCCTCGCGATCGGGGCGGCGAACGTCGTGGGTCTGCTGCGCGAGACGAACGCCGCGCTGCGGGCTCGCGGGGCGGGGGTGGGTCCTGGGGCGGCGCGCCCCTGAGCGCTCGTTCGCGGAGCTGGGACGATCCGGGTTCCGGACGTGGATCGTTCATGAAGCTGCCGTGGAACGGTGGGCATGCCGTCATGGGGGCCGGGTAGCGGCAGGGGCACCTTCCATAGCAGCCGAGGCCCCCATGAACATCACCGCGATCCACCTGGCGAGCGCGCTCTGCGCCGCCCTCCTGCCCGCCGGTCTGGCTCATGCCACCAGCGTGGACAGCCCCTTCAGCACACTGACCGGCGCCGCGCCCCTGGTCATCGGGCATCGCGGCGCACCCGCCTACCTGCCCGAGAACACGATCGGGGGGAACGAGCTCGCGGCGCAGATGGGCTCGGACTACATCGAGACGGACGTGATGATGACCGCCGACGGCGTGCTCATCGCGATGCACGACACCACCCTGACGCGGACGACGGACGTCGAGGATTTCTACGCCCCCCGGGACGGCGGCTACCGCGTCTCCGACTTCACCTATGCCGAGTTGCAGGTCCTGACGGTTCAGCCGACGGGGACGGGGAGCGCGACCTATCCGGGGTTCGACCCATTGGCGGAGAACGCCTTCCGCGTCCCCACCTTCGCCGACATGCTCGACGCGCTCACCGCCTACAACGCGGCGATGGGCACATCGGTCGGGATGCTGACCGAGGGCAAGTACGGCTACGACGCGGCCACCAACCGCGCCGTGATCGAGACCCTGATCGACCGCGGCTACGACACGCCTGAGGAATCGGCGGTGCAGGCGTTCAACTTCGCCAACGTCTCGGACTATGCCGCCCTGATCGAGGAGGCGGGCGTGGAGATGGGCGTGGCGCAGCTCGGGCGCGGCCTGCTGATCGACGGGACGTACTACGCCAACGACTACGGCACGACCTTCGTGAACTTCGGTGACCTGTCCGGATATGTCGACACTGTGGCGCTGCAGATCGGCTCGATCACCGAGGGCCTGATCGACGCGGCCCATGACGTGGGGCTGAGCGTCTACGGCTGGACGTTCCGGCCCACCGACGCGGACGACGCGGTCGCGGCCACGGCCGCCTTCCTCGACTGGGGACTCGACGGGTTCATCACCGACAACCCCGACACGGTGAACGCGGCGATCTCCGCCTTCCGGATCGCGGCGATCCCGGTGCCGGGGGCGCTGCCGCTGCTGGCGCTGGCGCTGGGCGGGCTGGTCGGCGCCGGGCGCCTGCGCCGCCGGGGGTGAGGCCGCCCGGATGACGCTGGGGGGCGGGCCGGGGGTCCGCCCCTTCCGATACGGGCCGGGGAGGGCTAGATGCGGGCCATGCCGCCCGGAGCCGCCCGATGACCCATCCCCAGACCGCCGCGGCGCGCCCGGCCCCAGTGGTGCCGGACGCCCTGACGGTGCCGCGCCGCGAGCCGCCGCCGTCGCGCCCGAACCTTGTGGGCATGACGCGGGACGAGATGCGCGCCGCCCTAATCGATGCCGGGACGCCGGAGCGGCAGGCGCGGATGCGCGTGGGGCAGATTTGGCAATGGCTCTACCAGAAGGGCGTGCGCGAGTTCGGGGCGATGACAAACCTCGCCAAGCCCTTCCGGGCGATGCTGACGGAGACGTTCGATATCGCGCTGCCGGAGGTCGTGTCCCGGCAGGTGTCGTCGGACGGGACGCGCAAGTACCTCGTGCGGCTCGATGGCGGGCATGAGGTCGAGACGGTCTACATCCCCGAGGAGGGGCGCGGAACCCTGTGCATCTCGAGCCAGGTGGGATGCACGCTGACCTGCTCGTTCTGCCATACGGGCACGCAGACCCTGGTGCGCAACCTGACGGCGGGCGAGATCGTCGGGCAGGTCATGCTGGCGCGCGACGATCTGGGCGAGTGGACGGCGCCGGGGGTGGGCTCGGACGTGGCGCCGCGGCTCCTGTCGAACATCGTGCTGATGGGGATGGGCGAGCCGCTCTACAATTTCGAGAACGTGCGCGATGCGATGAAGATCGTCATGGACGGCGAGGGGATCGCGCTGGGGCGGCGGCGGATCACGCTCTCAACGTCCGGCGTGGTGCCGCAGATCGCGCGGACGGCCTCGGAGATCGGCTGCCTGCTGGCGGTGAGCTTCCACGCGACGACGGACGAGGTGCGCGACCGCCTGGTGCCGATCAACCGGCGCTGGAACATCGAGGCGCTGCTGGAGGCGCTGCGCGCGTATCCGAAGGCGAGCAATTCCGAGCGCATCACGTTCGAATACGTGATGCTCGACGGGGTGAATGACAGCGACGTGGACGCCCGGCGGCTGGTGACGCTGCTGGAGGGGATCCCGGCGAAGGTGAACCTGATCCCGTTCAACGAATGGCCGGGGGCCGGGTATCGGCGATCCTCGAACAACCGTATCCGGGCGTTCGCCACGATCTTGATGGAGGCGGGCTACGCCTCGCCCATCCGCACGCCGCGGGGGGAGGACATCATGGCCGCGTGCGGTCAGCTCAAGTCGGCGACCGAGCGAGCGCGGCGGGTGCGCGCGCGGACGGCGGCGGAGTCTCCCGGCGCATGAGGTGTCAGATGAGGAGCGCGTCCTCCAGCTCGGCGATGCCGACATCCAAGATCAGGACCTCGAGGGCGCCGTAGGACAGCAGGACGTCGTCGCCGCGGGCCTCAAGTAGGGGCGCTTCGGCGGCATTCGCGCCGCGCAGGTCGATGCGGTCGGCGCCGCTCCAGTCGGTGATGCGGTCGGCGCCGCCGCTCGCGGCGTCGTCGGCGAAGACGAACATGTCGGCCCCGGCGCCGCCGGTGAGCACGTCTGGCCCGGCGCCGCCTTCGATACGGTCGTCGCCGGCGCCGCCGAAGAGCTGGTCCGAGCCGCCGCCGCCGGTGAGCACGTCGTCGCCCGCGCCGCCGCGCAGCGTGTCGGCGCCGGACTTGCCATCGAGAGTGTCCGCGCCGCGCTGGCCAATGAGGTCGTCGTCGCCGCGCGCCCCGGTGAGGCGGTCGTCGCCCGCGCCGCCGCGCAGCGTGTCGGCCCCGGCTTGGCCATCGAGCGAGTCGTTGCCCGCGCCGCCCGAGAGGCGATCGGCGCCGGTCCCGCCCCAGAGGCGGTCGTCGCCGGCATTGCCGTCGATCCGGTCGCGCCCGGCCCCGCCCCACGCGCTGTCATCGCCGGTGCGCCCGAGGATGCGGTCGCCGCCCGAGCCGCCCCAGACGCGGTCGTCGCCCTCGCCGGCGTCGATCCGATCACGGCCCGCGCCGCCGCGGATCGTGTCGTTCGCCGCCAGGGAGGAAGCGGGGACCTCGCGCCCGTCGCCGTCGATCCGGTCGTTCCCCGCCCCGCCACGGATGTCGTCGTCGCCCCAGCCGCCGGCGATGCGGTCGGCGCCGGGTCCACCCGCGAGCCGGTCGTTCCCCGCGTCGCCGGACAGGCGGTCGGCGCCGCGGCCGCCATATTGACGGTCCCCGTCGCCGGTGCCGATGAGGCGGTCGTCGCCGTTCCGGCCGTAGAGCACGAAGTTGCCGCCGGGATTGGTCATGGTGTCGTTCGCGCCGCCGCCGCGCACGGCGATCGAGTCCTCGCCCACGCGCACGGACCAGCCGCGGGTGCCGCCGGCCCCGCCATAGAGATGGCGCAGGGCGTCCTCGTCGAGATGGCTCAGCTCGGTGCGGAAGCCGCGGCCGTCATAGGACATGACGGTATGCGACGTGTCGTCGAGCCGGTCCACGAGCACGACCGGGTTGTAGGGGGTGGCCTCGAACGGGTGCTTGAGGCCGACGGCATGGCCGAGCTCATGGAGCAGGACCTCGAACTCGAAGGTGCCAGGCGCGAAGCTGCCCGCCCCATCGATGACGATTTCGGAGCCGCCGACATAGCTTCCGAAGACGATCGGGTAGTTGGCCCAGCCGCCCCAAGGGGAGCCGCTGGTGCGGTTCGCTGACATCATCGCGCGGTCGTCGTCCGGGTCCAGCTCCACGAAGACGAAGCCGGCGGTGTCCTCGAACTCCATCAGGGCACGGCGGAAGTTGTCCTTCTGACGGGCGGTGAAGGCGGAGTAGCCGTCGTTCTCGTAGCCCGGGCCGGCCGAATTCGAGGGGGGCATCGAGGCGGCGTCGTGGAAGCGGTAGGTGACCACCGCGGGCACGCCCTCGCGGGCCAGCGCGTTCCAGCGCCCGTCCGGATCACCCGTCAGGAGCGCAGTGTAGTCGGCGACGTCGCGCCCCTCGAAGCGCGCGCCGGCGGTGCCTGAGCCATGATCCTCGCCGCGGGCATGGGTGCGTCCGCAACTCGGGCAGCAGGTCATCATGGCGTCGTCGCTCCCATCGGGCCGGCGCGGGCCGGGCGCCGCCCCGACGCGTGCCCGCCGGCATCGACGCGATCATGGCGCGATTGTGCCGAGGGCGTGTCGCGCCCGCACAATTCGCGGGACCGGCGATTCGGTGACGCTCCGGCAAGGCGACGCATATCCGACGCGGGCCACGCCGGTCCAGTGCGCGCGCTCAGCGGCGCTTGAAGACGAGGCCCGTGATCGCGAGGAGGACGACCGCGCCCAGGACGGCGGTGCCGAGCGCCTGCCAGAAGCCGAACGCCTCGATCCCGGCGAAGGTGCGAAGGAGGAACGCGCCCAGATAGGCGCCGATCACGCCGACGATCAGGTTGGTGAGCAGGCCCTGGTCCCGCTTCATGATCTTCTCGGCGATCCAGCCGGCGAGGAGGCCGACGACGAGGAACGCGAACCAGCCGATGCCCATGGGATGTCTCCGTCAGATGGGGTGATGAGGGCCCGATATCGCGCGGCGCGCCCGTCCGCCAGTCGCGCTAGCGGCCGGGGATGTCCTCGCGGGGGGGCATGGGCGCCCAGTCGGCGATGGCGGCCATCGCCTCCTCGGCGGTCTCGACAAAGGTGAAGAGGGTGAGGTCGTCCTGCGCGATGGTGCCGGCCTCGGCCAGGGCCTCGAAGTTGACGACGCTCTCCCAGAAGGCGCGGCCGAAGAGGAGGACGGGCACCCGGTCCATGCGCCCGGTCTGGATCAGGGTGAGGGTCTCGAACAGCTCGTCGAGCGTGCCGAAGCCGCCGGGGAAGACGGCGACCGCGCGGGCGCGGATCAGGAACTGCATCTTGCGGGTCGCGAAGTAGTGAAAGTTGAAGCAGAGCTCGGGGGTGACGTACGCGTTGGGGGCCTGCTCGTGTGGAAGGACGATGCCCAGGCCGATGGATCGGCCGCCGGCCTCCATCGCGCCGCGGTTGCCGGCCTCCATCACGCCGGGGCCGCCGCCGGTGACGGGGACGAACTCGCCGGGCGTGCCCAGCGCCGTGAGCTGCGCGGCGAAGCGGCGGGCCTCGTCGTAGTATTTCGCGAGGCCCTGGAGCGTGGGCGTGCGCGCGCCGGCGGCGTCCTCCGGGCGGGGCACGCGGGCGCCGCCGAAGAGGACGACGGTGCTCTCGATCCCGGCCGCGTCGAGGGCCATCTCTGGCTTGGTCATCTCGAGCTGCATGCGCACGCCGCGCAGCTCGGTGGAGCACAGGAAGTCGTCGTCGGCGAAGGCGAGGCGGTAGGTCGGGCTCGTCGTCTGGGGCGTGCGCGGGACCTCGCGCGCCTTCTGCCGGTCCTCACGCGCGTGGCGGAGGGGATGGCGGGGGTCGTCCTTCATCGGCGGGGTTCCTGCGGCGGGTCTCGGCTGGCGGCGGTCGAAGCCGGCTCCCTAACCCGCCCGGCACCGGAAGGCGATGGGGCCTCGGGCGCCGCGCGGTCGGAGGGACGGCCCCGCCCAGCCGGCCCCCGGCGGCGCGCCCCCGCCCCGAGCGCGCACAGGCCGGCGGCCAGCAATGGCAGGGCCGCGGGAACGGGCACGGGCGCGATGTCGCGGACGGCGAGGGACAGGGCGTAGCGCGCGGTCCCTGCGCTGCCGCTGGGGAGGACGGCGAGCCCGTAGTCGCCCGGACCCAGTGGGTGGAGCTGGCGGGCCTCGGCGGTGCCGGCCGTCATGACGACGAGCAGGGACGGCGCGGCGGCGGCTGCGTCGAAGAGGAACGCGCGGACGGTGCCGCGGCCGGACGCCAAGACCTGTAGGGTCCCGAGCGTCCGGGGTGCGACGGCGAAGGTGAACGTGTCCTGCTCGTCCGGCCCGTCGCCCGGCGCCGCGCCGGCGCCGCCGTCCAGCGTGCCGAGGACGGCGAACGGTCCCGGCGGCAGGGCGAGCGGCGCGACGAAGCTGCCGCCGGCATCGCCGGTGACCGCCTCGTCGTGGAGGGTGGCGGCGGGGGCGGCGCCGGCGGCGCCGAGGGCGAGCATGGCGGCGGCGGCGTGACGCGGGTGCATCGAGCGGTCCTCCGAAGGGGCGGTGTCGTCCCCGCGTCGTAGGGGCGCGCCCTGCGCGGTGCAAATGCCGGCCCCCAGGGGGCCTGGGGCTGGCCCCCCGTTCGGTGCGGGGCTAGGGCACTGCGAACGCGAGAGGAGCCCCCCGATGGACGCAGACGCCCTAGAGACCGCCATCGAGGCCGCGTGGGAGGATCGCGCGTCCCTGACTCCCGCCACGGGGGGCGCGGCGCGCGAGGCCGTGGAGGCGACGCTGGACGCGCTCGACGGGGGGACGCTGCGCGTCGCGGAGCCGCGCGAGGGCGGCACCTGGCATGTGAACCAATGGGCGAAGAAGGCGGTGCTACTGTCGTTCCGCCTGAACGACATGACGGTGCAACCCGGCGGGCCGCAGGGCGGCGGCTGGTGGGACAAGGTGGATTCGAAGTTCGCAGGATGGGGTGAGAACCGTTGGCGCGACGCGGGCTTTCGCGCGGTGCCGTCGGCGGTGGTACGGCGGTCGGCCTACATCGCGCCGGGCGTCGTGCTGATGCCCAGCTTCGTGAACCTGGGCGCCCATGTGGGCGAGGGGACGATGGTGGACACCTGGGCCACGGTCGGGTCCTGCGCGCAGATCGGGCGCAACGTGCACCTCTCGGGCGGCGTGGGCATCGGCGGCGTGCTGGAGCCGATGCAGGCGGGGCCGACGATCATCGAGGACGATTGCTTCATCGGCGCGCGCTCGGAGGTGGTCGAGGGGGTGATCGTTCGGCAGGGCTCGGTCCTGGGCATGGGGGTGTTCCTGGGCCAGTCCACGAAGATCGTGGACCGGGAGACGGGCGGCGTGAGCTATGGCGAGGTGCCCAGCGGCTCGGTCGTGGTCGCGGGCTCGATGCCGTCCACCGGGGGCGTGCATCTCTACTGCGCGGTGATCGTGAAGCGGGTGGACGCGCGCACGCGGTCGAAGACGTCCATCAACGAGCTGCTGCGGACCTGAGATCGCGCTAACGCGATTCCGCTACGTCATTAAGATAGGTTCCCAAACGTAAACCCATCGTTTACCAATCCGCCACGAGCGCGCTTCGGGCTCGGATACGTTGGAAAACCCGAGGCCGTGGCAGTCCGCCCGGCGTCGGAAGGTGGGAATATTATGATGCGGATGAGCATAAGAACGATGGGCGCCGCGGCGCTCGCCCTGTGCGCCGGCGGCGTGGCGCAGGCGGACGTGGTGGGCGTGTTCCACGAGAACTTCTCGGCCGGGGACAACACGCTCTTCGTCTTCGGCGCAGAGGGCACCGCCGGCACGATCTCGGGGCTCGACGGGCTCGACGAGATGTTCACCATCGGCGCGGACGGCGTCTTCGTGCGGAACTTCGGAAGCAGGGGCCGGGAGATCGAGGCCAACGGCGCGGTGAGCACCCTTTCCTTCCGCGTGACCTCGGACGAGGCGGTCAGCGCGCTGGCCCTGAACCGCGCGCCGCAGACCACCGACATGACGGTGCTCCTCGACGTGGACGCGCTGGGGCGGGACTATGTCGTCCTGGCGGCGCCGGGCGTGTTCGGATCGGGCTCGCAGATGTCGGTGACGGCGGTCGAGGACGGCACCCAGGTCACGGTGACCTCGGACCTGTCGCTGGCCGGCAACCCGGCCGGCGTGCCCTTCGCCCTGACGCTGAACGCCGGTGAGACGGTGTTCTACGAGTCGGGCGGGAGCCTCGATCTGTCGGGGACCCGCGTCACGGCCGACAAGGACGTCGCGGTGTTCGCGGGGGCCGAGTGCACCCAGGTGCCCGTCGGCGTGACCGCGTGCGACCATCTGATCTCGCAGCAGTTCGACACGTCCAACTTCGACACCAACTTCCTCATCTCGGATAATTTCGGGGGCGGGGCCGATGGCG
The DNA here is from genome assembly GCA_963832275.1 of uncultured Alphaproteobacteria bacterium. Classification (GTDB taxonomy): domain Bacteria; phylum Pseudomonadota; class Alphaproteobacteria; order Rhodobacterales; family Rhodobacteraceae; genus Hasllibacter. The sequence continues at coordinate 480,282 of CAWHTQ010000019.1, read as the reverse complement.
ACCTGTTGCGGATCACGACCGCGACGGACGGGACGGAAGTCTTCCTCGACGGGGTCTCCCAGGGCACGATCGACGCCGGCGAGGTGCTGGTGATCGACAACGTGACCGAAGGGCGCGTGACGTCCTCCGAGCCGGTCACGGTGGGGCAGTTCGTCCGCGGCCAGGGCGGCACGCGCACCACCGGCGACCCGGCCTTCGCGATCCTGCCGTCGGTGGACCAGCAACTCGACAGCTACGCCTTCGCGACGCCGATCGGAGCGGACGTGTTCGGCGAGAACTACCTCAACATCGCGATCGCGGAGGCGGATGCCGGCACGCTCCTGCTCGACGGGCTGCTGGTGGACACGTCCGGCTTCACGCTGAAGGCCGGGACGCTGTTCGGAAACGTCCCGATCCTGCCGGGCTTCGGGACGATCGAGGCGGCCAACGCGTTCCTCGCGACGATTTCGGGTTTCTCGAGCTTCGACAGCTACTTCACGCCGATCGCGACGGCGTTCTCGCCGGGTGTGTCGCCTCCGCCGCCTCCGCCGCCGATGTCGGTGATCCCGCTGCCGGCGACGGGCCTGCTGCTCCTGGGCGCGCTGGGCCTGGGCGGGCTGGCCGGGCGGCGGCGCCGGGCCGCCGCCTGATGCCGCGGGCGGGGGCCCCCGCCCGCGGCGCCCGCACCCTGCTCCCCCGCCCTCGGCCTTGATCCCGCGGCGCGGGCGCGCCAGAGCGGCGGCGCCCTCGCCGCCGGAGCCCGCCCCCCATGTCCAGGTCCAAGGACGTCTACACCCTCGTGGTCGAGGTCGGCCGCAAGCCCGGCGACGGGCTGCCGGACGGCGCGACCGGCGCCGGGCTGCTGTGCTACGCGTCCGGCGTCGACGAAGCCGAGGCGGTGCGCGAGACGGTCGCGGTCCTCAAGGCCGCTGGCATGGCGCCGCTCGACGTGACGGGCCATGGGGGACGGGCCGAGCGAGCCGCCGATGGCGAGGAGATCGCGCCCGAGGAGGCGTCCCTCATGGACCGGGCCCTGGCGGAGAACGCGGTGATCGTCGCGTCTGTCGAGACGGTGCGCGGCTAGGTCATTCGCGGGCGCGCAGGACCTGCGCGGGACGGGCCGCGAGCGGCCCCCAGGCGAAGGCCAGCCCGGCGGCGAGGGTCAGGAGCGCGCCGCCCGCGACAACGACGAACGCGTTGCCCCAGGCGAGCGCGTAGTCGCCCTCCATGACGAAGGTGACCACGGCCCAGGCGGCCAGGCACCCCGCCGCCAGCGCGACGACCCCGGCGGCGAGCCCCAGGAGCGCGGCGCGCAGCGCGAAGCTGCGCAGGATGGTGCCGCGCGAGGCGCCGAGCGTCTTGAGGATCGCGGCCTCCACGGTGCGGGCGGCGGTGCCCGCGGCGGCCGCACCGATCAGGACGACGAACCCGGTCAGGAGCGTGGCGCCCGCGCCCACGCGGATCGCGGCGGCGAGGCTGTCGAGCACGCTCGAGACCTGCTCGATGGCGTCCTTCACCGCGATGGCGGTAATGTTGGGATAGGCCGCCGCGACCGACCGCAGGATGCGGCCGTCCGCGTCCGGGTCGGCGCGTACGGTCGCGATGTGGGTGTGCGGCGCACCGGCGAGGGCGGCCGGATTCAGGGTCATGATGAAGCCGATGCCGGCGGTCTCGAAGGGGACCTCGCGGAAGCTGGCGATGGTCGCGTCGAGGTCGCGGCCCAGGACGTTGATGGTCAGGACGTCGCCGAGCTTCAGCCCCATCTCGGCGGCCTCCTCGGTGGCGAAGCTGACGAGCGGGGGACCGGCGTAGTCTGCAGGCCACCATTCGCCATCGGTGATCACCGAATCGCCCGGACCCTCCGCGTAAGTCAGCCCGCGGTCGCCCTGCAGGACCCAGTGCTCTCCGGCCACTTCCGTGGCCGGCCGGCCGTTTATGCCCGCAAGGATGCCGCGCAGCATGGGCGCGGTCTCCACCTCGCCCACCCCTGGCTCGTCGGCGAGCCGGGCTCGGAAGCCGTCCAGCTGGTCGGGCTGGATGTCGAGGAAGAAGAAGGAGGGTGCGACCGCCGGCAGGTCGCGGGCGATCGCGCCGCGCAGGTTGGTGTCGACCTGTCCGATGGCGGCCAGGACCGTGAGGCCGAGGCCGAGCGACAGGACGACGGCGCCCGCCTCGCCGCGCGGCCCGCCGATGGAGGCGAGCGCGGCGCGCAGCGCCGGGCGGCCGCGCGCGGCCCGGCCGGAGCGGCGCGCGAGCCACCGCACGCCCAGCGCCGCCACCGCCAGGATGGCCAGCGCCCCCGCGACGCCGCCGGCGACCCAGACCGCGAGCATGGGCTCCTCGGTCGTGAGGGCCGCGGCGCCGACGAGGGCGGCCGTGAGCGCGCCGACGGCCGCGAGGTAGGGAGGGCGCGGCAGGAGGGGGGCCGCGCCGCCCGCGTCGCGGAAGAGGGCGGCGGGGCGGACGTCCTCCAGCCGGGCGAGGGGCCAGAGCGCGAAGGCGCCGGCCGCCAGGAGGCCGAAGAGCGCCGCGCGCGCCAGCGGGCCGGGATAGACCGAGATGTCCGCCGGGATGGGCAGGGCGGCCTCGATCATGGGGGCGGCCAGCAGAGGCGCGCCGGCCCCCAGGACCAGGCCCAGCGCGACGCCGATGACGGTCAGGACGCCGATCTGCATCAGGTAGATCGCGAAGACGGTGCGCCGGTCGGCGCCCAGCGTGCGCAGGGTGGCGATCGTCCCGACCTTGCGCGCGAGGTAGGCGCGCACCGCCGATGCGACCCCGACGCCCCCCACCGCGAGGCCCGCGAGGCCGACGAGCACGAGGAAGCTCTCGAGCTGGGCGACGAACTGCGCGACGCCGGGCGCGCCGTTGCGCGCGTCGCGCCAGCGGGCGCCCGACGCCTCGAAGCGGCTGGCGGCCTCAAGCTCCAATGCGCCGAGGTCGGCGCCATCCGGCAGGTCGAGGCGGTAGGAGCTGTCGAACAGGGTGCCTTCCGCGAGGAGGCCCGACCCCTCGAGCGTGGCGCGCAGCAGGATCGTCTTGGGGCCGAGCCCGAAGCCGCCGCCGGCGCCGTCGGGCTCGCGGGAGAGGATGGCGGAGACCCGCACCGTGCGCTCGCCCAGGCGCATCGTGTCGCCCGGGGCGAGGGAGAGGCGCTCGGCCAGGGCGCGCTCGATCACCGCGCCGCCGTCCGCGAGAGCGTCGGCCAGCGGCATGGGCGGGTCCAGGACGACCGCGCCGGCCAGGGGGTAGGCGCCGTCCACCGCCTTGATCTGCGTCAGCGCGCGGTCGGCCTCGGTGCCGGCGGGCGGCACGGTGACGGCCATGGACCGGAATTCGGCGATCTCGGAGACGCGGCCCGCGACCTCCTCCATCCAGGCGCGCTCCTCGGGGCCGGCGAAGCGGTAGGTGAAGGTCATCTCCGCGTCGCCGCCGAGGAGCATCGCGCCCTCGCGCTCCAGCCCGGCCTCGATCGAGGCGCCGACGCTGCCGACCGCGGCGATTGCGGCGACGCCCAGGGCGAGGCAGGCAAGGAAGACGCGGAAGCCCCTCGTGCCGCCGCGCAGCTCGCGCCGCGCGATGCGCCAGGCGATGCTCAGCACGCGCGGGTCCGAGGGCACCGGCGCGCCGCCCGCCCCTCTTTGCGGCGCCAATATCCCCGCCGGAGGCACGCCGCGCGCAGCGCGGCGCCCGGCCCAACGCCTGGCAGGCGCCGGCAGGCGCCGAAGGGGACGGGAGCTTCCCGGTTCATTCGGCCGCCGCCCGGATGCGCGCCGGGCCGTCGAGTTGGCCGTCGACCAGGCGCAGCTCGCGGTCGCAGCGCGCGGCCAGATCCCGCGAATGGGTCACGAGCACCAGCGTGGCGCCGAAGCGGTCGCGCAGTCCGAAGAGGAGGTCCATGATCGCCCCGCCCGACGCGCCGTCCAGGTTGCCCGTCGGCTCGTCTGCCAGGAGGATCGCGGGCCGGGTCGCGCTCGCGCGGGCGAGGGCGACGCGCTGCTGCTCGCCGCCGGACATCTGGCTGGGATAGTGCCCCTCGCGGTGCCCGAGGCCGACGGCCTGCAGCTCGGCCGCGGCGCGGTCGAACGCATCGTGCTCGCCCGCGAGTTCGAGCGGGGTCGCGACGTTCTCCAGCGCGGTCATGGTCGGGATCAGGTGGAAGGACTGGAACACCACGCCCATATTGTCTCGGCGGAACCGGGCCAGCGCGTCCTCGCCCATCCGCCCCAGGTCGTGCCCCAGGGCGCGGACACTCCCCCTCGTGGCGCGCTCCAGCCCGCCCAGCAGCATCAGGAGAGACGACTTGCCCGACCCAGATGGCCCCGTGAGCCCCAGCGTCTCGCCGCGCGTCACGTCCATGTCGATGCCGTGCAGGATCTCCACCCGCCCGGCATTGCCGTCGAGCGCAAGCTCCGCCCCCCTCACCTCGATCACGGACTCGTCCGTTCCCGTGGCCTCCGGGGCACTGTCCCGAGTTCTTGGATCGCTCATGGCCGTCCTCCTGGACCGCACAGATGGGGCCGCGCGCCGCGCCCTCAAGGCGGGGGCGCTCTCGATGCTCGCGATGGCCGCGCCCGGCGGGGCGATGGCGGAGCGGGTGACGGTGGCCGCGCTGGGCGACAGCCTCACGGCGGGCTACGGCCTGCCGCAGGCGGACGGGTTCGTCCCGCGCATGGAGGCGTGGCTGCGCGCGCGGGGTCATGACGTCGCGCTGGTGAACGCCGGGGTCTCAGGCGACACCACGGCCGGAGGCGCCGCGCGCATCGGCTGGACCCTCACGCCGGAGGTCGACGCGGTGTCGGTGGCGCTGGGCGGGAACGACTTCCTGCGCGGGATCGACCCCGGCACGAGCCGGGCCAACCTCGACCGCATCCTGTCCGCAACGCAGGAGGCTGGGCTCCCGACCCTCCTGATCGGGCTGGTCGCCTCGCCGAACTACGGGGCGGACTGGAAGGCGGCGTTCGACGCGATGTTCCCGGAGGTCGCGGAGGACCGCGGGGCGGCCTACGCACCCAGCTTCTTCGCCGGGATGACCCGCGCGGCCGGGGGCGGCGCGCCGTCGCAGGTGCGCGCCTACATGCAGGCGGACGGCATCCATCCCAATGCGGAAGGCGTGGCGTTGATCGTGGAGCATCTGGGCCCCTATTACGAAGCGCTCGTCGCTTCGGCCGGAGAGGGCGCGGGCTAGGCGGGGGCGCTCCCGCCGGCCCCCGGCGCCTGGCGGCGCCTCCGGCCGTCGGGCCAGGCCTCGCCTGCGGCATCGGCGCGCCTGTGGCGGGCAGGGGTCAGGCGCAGGCTTCGCGCAGCGCGCGGATGGCCTCGCCGTAGCCGCCGGGCGCCGCCGCCGAGCCGTGGGCGAACACGGCGGACCCCGCCACGAGCACATCCGCCCCGGCGGCGCGCGCGTCCGGCGCGGTGTCCGGCGCGATGCCGCCATCGACCTCGATGTGCACCGGGCGGTCGCCGATCATCGCGCGCAGGGCCGCGATCTTGGCGATCGTGCCAGAGACGAAGGACTGTCCGCCGAAGCCGGGGTTCACCCCCATCACGCAGATCAGGTCGACCGCGTCCATCAGCTCCGCCGCCGCCGCCGCGGGCGTGCCGGGGTTGAGCGCGAGCCCCGCCCGGCAGCCCGCCGCACGCACGGCCTGAAGCGAGCGATGGACGTGGGGGCCGGCCTCGAGGTGGATGGTGATCACGTCGGCGCCGGCCTCCGCGAAGGGCCCGATCCAGGAGTTGACCGGGGCGCACATCAGGTGCACGTCCATCACCGTGGTCACGTGAGGCCGCAGGGCGCGGACGATGGCGGGGCCGAAGGAGAGGTTGGGCACGAAATGCCCGTCCATCACGTCGACATGGATCCAGTCGGCGCCTTGTGCCTCGGCCGCGCGCGCCTCGGCGGCGAGGTCGGCAGGGTCGGCGGCCAGGAGACTCGGGGCGATCTTGAGGGTGCGGTCTAAGGACATCGGGCGAGGATGGCACCGCGCGGGGCGGCGCGCCAGTGGCGGGCGCGTGGACTCGGGCGCCCGGGCGGTGCAGATATCCGACATGGACCGCCCAGCGCAGACGAAGATCGACGCCGAGATCGTGGCCGGACCCGGCCTGCCGCAGGTGCGGGCGTCCGAGGGCCATGCGCGCAACCCGGGCACGACGCTCGACCTCGACTGGGCGCTCGGGATGCGGGCGAACCAGTCGGCGATCGAGCGGCGCGCGGCGACGATCCCCGGTCGGCGCAGCGTCAAGAAGGACTGGCAGGCGGCGTGGCTCGCGCGCGCGATCAGCTGCATCGACCTGACCACGCTGGCGGGCGACGACACGGCGGGTCGCGTCCGGCGCCTGTGCGCCAAGGCGCGCGCGCCGGTGCGGGCGGACCTTCTAGAGGCGATCGGCCTGCCGGACCTGGCGGTCGGGGCGGTATGCGTCTATCACGACATGATCGCGCCCGCGGTTGAGGCCCTTGCGGGCTCGGGCATCCCGGTCGCGGCGGTGTCCACCGGGTTTCCGGCGGGCCTGTCGCCACTCGACCTGCGGGTCGCCGAGATCGAGCGAAGCGTCGCCGCGGGCGCGGCGGAGATCGACATCGTGATCTCGCGGCGTCATGTGCTCACCGGCGATTGGCAGGCGCTATTCGAAGAGATGCGCGCCTTTCGCGAGACCTGCGGCGAGGCGCACGTGAAGGCGATCCTGGCGACGGGGGAGTTGGGGTCCCTGCGCAACGTCGCCCGGGCGAGTGCGGTGTGCATGATGGGGGGAGCGGACTTCATCAAGACGTCCACCGGCAAGGAGGGCGTGAACGCGACGCTGTCCGTGAGCCTGGTGATGCTGCGCGCGATCCGCGAGTACGAGGCGCGATCGGGGTTCCGTGTGGGCTACAAGCCCGCGGGCGGAATCTCCAAGGCGAAGGACGCGATCACCTATCTGGCGATGATGAAGGACGAACTCGGCGCGCCGTGGACGCGCCCGGAGCTGTTCCGCTTCGGGGCGTCGTCTCTGCTCGGGGATATCGAGCGTCAGCTGGAGCACCATGTGACGGGGCGTTACAGCGCAGGGCATCGGCACGCCCTGGCCTGAAGGGGGAAGGCCGGGCTCGGGGTGCGCCGCCCCCTTGCCCGGCCCCGCGAGGGGCGCCGCCCCTCCCGCTCCCCGGGATACGTCCGTCGAGATCAGGGAGCAGCATAAGCAGAGCTCTCACACTCGCTCCTCATCTTAGTCCAGGCATCCCCGCCGGAGGCGCGCCTCCGCTCGAAGCGATCCCCCTGGAGAAACGCCCCGCCAGCACAGCGGGCGCGCCGAGGTCGCGCGGCGACGTGGCGCACGGCCCAACCGCCCGAGGCGCCGCAAGGCGCCGAGGGCGGGCGGGAGCGCGTCCTCAGCGTAGGCGCTGCAGGAGGGCCAGGGAGGCGTAGCCATCGGGAATGAGGCCGGCGCGATCCTGGAAGCCTCGGATCGCATCGATCGTCAGGGGGCCGACGCGGCCATCCACGCCCTGGGTATCGAAGCCCGCCAGGGTCAGGAGTCGCTGCATCTCCTGCCGCTCGTCGAAGGTCAGGGCGCGGTCGCCTTCGGGCCAGCCGCCGCCGATCGGACCGCCGCCGGCGAGACGGTCGGCAAGATGACCGACGCCGATCACGTAGGCGTCGGCGCTGTTGTAGCGCTCGATCACGGCGAAGTTGTCGAAGATCATGAACGCGGCGCCTCCCGCCCCCGCGGGCAGGAGAATGGCGGCCGGGCCGTGGTCGGGCACCGACGCGCCGTCCATGTCGCGCACGCCGAGCGCAGCCCATTCGGACGGTGCACGCGTCACGGCGCGGTCGGCCCGCGCGTAGTCGAAGCCTGCGGGCAGGGCGACCTCGACCCCCCAGGGCTGGCCCCGCGTCCAGCCGAATCCGGCGAGATAGGCTGCGGTCGATGCGAGCGCGTCGGTCGGATCGTCGCTCCAGATGTCTCGGCGGCCATCGCCGGTGCCGTCGACGGCGTGTTCCAGGAAGGAGGTCGGCATGAACTGCGTGTGGCCCATCGCGCCGGCCCAGGAGCCGGTCATGTTCTGCGGTGTGGTATCGCCCGCCTGGAGGATGCGCAGGGCGGCGATCAGCTGCGCTTCGAAGAAGGGGCCGCGCCGGCCGTCATAGGCGAGCGTCGCGAGCGAGCCGATCACGGGATCGTCGCCGCGCACCGCGCCATAGGCGCTCTCCAGCCCCCAGATGGCCGCGACGATCTCCTTCTCGACGCCATGGGCGCGCTCCACCATGTCGAAAGCGGCAGCGTGATCGGCCAGGGCGGCGCGGCCGTTTCGGATGCGGCTTTCGGAGACGGCGGTCTCGAGATAGGCCCAGATCGTCTTGGTGAACTCGGACTGGTTGCGGTCACGGCCGATGACCTCGGGATCGTAGCGCACGGCTGCGAAGGCGGCGTCGAGGATGTCGGCGCGGATGCCCTGCGCGAGAGCACGTTCGCGGAACCCGGCAATCCAAGCGCGCAGGCCGGCGTCGTCCGGGGTGGCCTGCGTCGCCCGAAGGCTCTGGGTGGCTTGCGCGGGGATATCTGCCGCGGGGCGGGCCTCGGGGCGCGGGGCGGCGGTGGATGCCGGGGCGGTGGGGCGGATACCGGGCCGGGGCGATCCGTCGATGGCCCAGGCGGGGAGGGCCAGCATGGTGGCCAGCAGGGCGGGGGCGAGGCGCATGGTCGTCCTCCTCGGAAGCAAGGGACGCCTGGGGCTTAGTGCATTGTCGCGGGCCCCGGAAGGCGACGCGCCGCGGGGCGCCTGCGGAAGGCCGCCCTGCGGCGGCGGTGCCACGCCCCCGGTCGGGCGATCAGCGTCGGGTGCGCGTGACCTTGCGGCCGCGAGGGGGCGCGCGGCGGCCCTTGGCCGGGCGCCGGGGGGCGCCGCCGGCGGCCCGGCGTAGGGGCGCCCCCTCGGCGGCGATCAGCTCGAGCATCAGGCCGCCGGTCACGGGCACGGCCTCGGTCAGCTTGACGGTCACGCGCTGTCCGAGGCCGAGGGTCCGGCCGCTCTCGGCCCCGGTCAGGGTCTGCGTCTCGGCGTCGTGCTGCCAGTATTCGGCTCCCAGGGAGCGGACGGGGATCAGCCCGTCGGCGCCGGTTCCGTCCAGCTTCACGAAGAGGCCGAAGCGCTGAACGCCGGAGACGACGCCTTCGAACTCGGCGCCGACGCGGTCCGACAGGTAGGCCGCGAGGTAGCGGTCCGTGGTGTCGCGCTCGGCGGCCATGGAGCGGCGCTCGGTGCCCGAGATGTGCTCGGCGGTGTCCTCCAGGCGCTCGATCTCGGGCGGGGTGAGCCCGTCTTCCCCCCATTTGTGCGCGGCGATAAGGGCCCGGTGGACGACGAGGTCGGCATAGCGGCGGATCGGCGAGGTGAAATGCGCGTAGCTCGCGAGGGCGAGGCCGAAATGCCCGAGGTTCCCCGGCGCGTAGACGGCCTGCTGCATTGCGCGCAGGGTGGCCATGGAGACGATCTCGGCCGCGCCGCCCTCCTCGGCCTGCGCAAGGAGGCGGTTGAGGTCGCGGGTGCGCAGGACCTGACCCTTCCCCAGCGCGAGGCCCGAGGCCTCGGCGACTTCGCGCAGCGCGTCCAGCCGCACGGGGTCGGGCTCCTCGTGGACGCGGAAGAGGAGGGGGGTTCGGCGCGCGATCAGCGTCTCGGCGGCCGCGACGTTGGCGAGGACCATGCACTCCTCGATCAGGCGGTGCGCGTCGAGGCGGTCCTTGACCGCCACCTCGCTCACCTCGCCCTCCTCGGAGAGGCGGATCGTGCGCTCTGGCAGGTCGAGCTCCAGCGGCGCGCGGCGGGCGCGGGCGGCGGCCAGCGCGGCGTATGCGGCGTAGAGGGGACGGATCACGCCATCGAGATGGGGCGCGGTGCGATCGGTGGGCCCGCCGTCGATCGCGGCCTGCACCTCCTCGTAGGCGAGCGATGCGTGGCTGCGCATCGTGGCGCGCACGAAGCGGTGGGAGAGCTTGGTCCCGTCCTCGGAGAGCACCATGCGCACGGCGATCACGGGGCGGTCGACCCCCTCGTGCAGCGAGCAGAGGTCGCCCGAGAGCACGTCGGGCAGCATGGGAACGACGCGGTCGGGGAAGTAGGTGGAGTTGCCCCGCCTCCGCGCCTCGCGGTCGAGCTCGGAGCCGGGGCGCACGTAATGCGCGACGTCGGCGATGGCGACCCAGAGAACGTGGCCGCCGGGGTTGGCGGGGTCGTCGTCAAGGGCGGCGAACACCGCGTCGTCATGGTCGCGTGCATCCGAGGGGTCGATGGTGATGAGGGGCAGCTCGCGCAGGTCCTCGCGGTCCTCGCGTGGGGCGGGCCGGGCGGCGTCGGCCTCGGCGATCGCCTCGTCGGGGAAGTCGTCGGGGATTCCGTGCTGGTGGATGGCGATGAGGCTGACGGCGCGGGGGGCGGAGGGATCGCCCAGGCGGGCGAGCACGCGGGCGGCGGGCAGGCCGGCGCGGCGGGGGCCCTGCGCCTCCACCTCGACGAGCTCGCCGTCCCGCGCGCCGGCGGTGGCGCCGGGGGGCACGCGCCATTCGCGGTCCGAGCCCTTTTCGATGGGCACGATGCGCCCGCCCTCGGCGCCGCGACGGAAGATCCCGATGGTACGGCGGGGGTTGGTGCCGATGCGGCGGATGAGGCGCCCCTCGTAGGGGTGGTCGGCTTCCGGCGTCGGGACGATACGCGCGAGGATGCGGTCGCCGGCACCGAGGGCCGGGTCCCCCGGCCGCGGGATCAGGAGGATCGCCGGCGCGTCGGCCTCGCCGCTCCACTCCATCGGCTCGCCGGTCTGGTCGCCGTCCGGCCCGTCGCGCACCGTGAGGACGGTGACGGGGGGCAGGGTGCCGGGCTCGCGGTAGGTCCGCTTGGCGCGCGTCAGGTGTCCCTCGTCCTCCAGCTCGCGCAGAAGGCGCTTGAGGTCCACCTTCGCCGCGCCCTTCAGCCCGAAGGCCCGCGCGATCTCGCGCTTGCCGGAGGCGGCGGGGTTCGCGGCGATGAAGTCGAGGATCGCGGTCTTGCTGGGTAGGTCGGACATGGGTGTGGAGGTATCACGCCCGGGCGCCGGGGGAACCCGCGGCGCGCAGATCGGCGGCGGTGTCCACGTCGGCGAGGGTGGCGACGCGGGCGACGGGCGCGGGAAGCGTGCGTTCGGTGTCGGCGCGGGCGTGGCTCGTGGACCAACGCACGCCCGTCAGGAGGGCGGACGGAGGCGCGGCGGTGCGGCGCAGGCCGACCAGCCAGTAACCGCCGTCCGGCGCCGGGCCGATGACCGAGGGCGCGGAGCCGAGGGCGGCGAACGCCTCGGCGATGCGGGCGCGGCTCACGCCGGGGATGTCGGCCCCGATGATGCAGACCGGGCCGCGCCCGCTGCGCAGGAGGCGCGCCATGCGGCCCCCGAGGTCGCCCGGCCCCTGCGGGACGCGGCGCAGGTGGGGCGGCCAGATGCGACCGCGCAGGCCCTCGGCGTCCGGCGTGACGGCGAGGACCGTCTCCCATCGGGGGTCGTCCACGCGGCGCAGGAGGGCGCGGACCTGATGGCGGAACCACCATGCGGCGGGGATCATGCCGACCTCGCGTCCGAGCCGGGTCTTGACCCGGCCGGGGCGCGGCTCCTTGACCATGACGTAGAGCGTCGGCCGCGGGCGGGTCAGGCGAAGTAGTCCCGGAGGATGCGGGCGTACACGGCCTTGAGGGCGTGGATCTGCTCCACGCGGACGCGCTCGTCCACGGCGTGCATCCGGTGGCCGACCAGTCCGAACTCGGCCACGGGGCAGTGGTCCTTGACGAAGCGCGCGTCCGACGTGCCGCCGGTGGTGGTGAGGGCGGGGCGGGCGCCGGTCTCGGCCTCCACGGCGGCGGCGATGAGGTCGCTGAGGGGCCCGGGGGGCGTGAGGAACGGCTCCCCGCCGACCTTGTGCGCCACGTCGATGGCGACGCCGGTCTCCTCGGCGACGCGGGCGGCGGCGGCGTCGATCCAGGCGGAGACGGCGGCGCCGTCGTGGCGGTCGTTGAAGCGCACGTTGAGGGTGGCGCGGCAGCGGGCGGGCACCACGTTGGTCGCGGGGTTGCCCGTGTCGATGGTGGTGACCTCGAAGTTGGACGCGTCGAAATGGTCGGTGCCCCGGTCGAGCGGGTCCGACTGGAGCCGGTGGATCAGCGTGGCGATTGCGGCGACGGGGTTCGCGGTGCGCTCGGGATAGGCCGAATGCCCCTGGGTGCCGCGCGCGTCGATCCAGGCGTTCATGGTGCCGCGGCGGCCGATCTTGATCGCCTCGCCGAAGGTCTCGGGGCAGGTCGGCTCGCCGACGAGGCAATCGGTCATCGCCTCGCCATTGTCCCGCATCCAGTCGAGGAGGGCGGGCGTGCCGTCCCGGCTGTCGCCCTCCTCGTCGCCGGTGATCGTGAGGATCACGGCGCCGTCCGGGGGGGCGTCCCGCACGAAGTCGACGGCAGCGGCGGCGAATGCGGCGACGCCCGATTTCATGTCCGTGGCGCCGCGGCCGTAGAGCCAGCCGTCCTCGATTTCCGCCCCGAAGGGAGGGTGCGTCCAGGCCGCCTTGTCGCCCACGGGCACGACGTCGGTATGGCCGTTGAAGCCGAAGGAGCGGTTCGCGCCGCGCCGGCCCCAGCGGGCGAAGAGGTTTGGCACGCCGCCGCGGTCGACGCGGGTGCACTCGAAGCCGGCGCCGGAGAGGACATCCTCGAGGAGGACCAGTGCGCCGCCCTCGGCCGGGGTGACTGACGGGCAGCGCACCAGCGCGGCGGTGAGGGCGACGGGATCGGTCATGGGCGTCGTGATGACCGCCCGCCGCCCGCCGCGCAAGGCCGCGGCCCTCCGTGTCACCCTGGAGCGCGGCGAAGCCAGGAATGGACGAATCCGATCTTGGCGCGCACCGGCCCGGTCAGGACGAACGGGTAGAGGTCGCCCAGCTCGAGCGCGCGGTTGACGTGGTTGACCGCGATCGCCGCCTCCACCGCGAGGGCGATCAGGCGCGCCGCGTCCTCCTCGGCATAGGCGTCGTAGCTACGGGGCGGGCCGTCCGGCAGGGCGAGCCCGGCGGAGGCGACGCTGTCGACGAGGTCGACGAGGTGCAGCAGGTGCGCGGTCGTCTCGGCCCAGTCCTCGTGGGGGTGGGCGGTGGCATAGCCGGTCACGTGGTCCTCGCCGGCGGGGCGCGGGTCCTCGTAGTGCCGCGCGAGGGCGGCGCCGTAATCGGCCCGCTCGTCGCCGAACAGGGCGCGGAAGGCCTCCGCGAAGCCGGGCCGCTCCAAGAGGCGCAGATGGAGGAAGTGCGCCATCTCGTGGCGCATGTGGCCGATCATGGTGCGGTAGAGCTCGCCCAGCTCCTCCTGCCGGCGGGCGCGCACGGCCTCGCTCGCCTCGGTCACGTTGATCGTGATGAGCCCGTCCGCATGGCCCATGGTGACGCGCGCCGCCCCGGTGGCCGTGCTCTCGGACAGGAGCTCGAAGACCGGGCGCGCGCCCGAATCGGAGGGAGTGAACCAGCCCCAGAGCGCGAGGTTGGCGAGCATCCGGCGCTTAGCGCCCTCGGTCCGGGCCCACAGGAGGACGTTCTCGGGATTGCCGATGTCGGGGACGGTGCGCGTCATCGCGCAGGACCGGCACAAGCCATCGGCCTCGGCGATCCAGTTGCACCCGATCGCCTCGCGGTTGGCGCAGGGCGCGCCGCCGGCCAGCATGACCTCACGACCCGGGTCGAGGAAGAGCGCCGTGCCGCAGCGGCACGTGACGTTGTCGAAGTAGACCGTCTCCCCGCAGGCGGGGCATCCGAAGATCCTCATGTCCGTTCCTTCCCAGCGGGCGGCCTCGCGGCGTTTGGGCGGCCCTCGATCCGCGGTCCATGGCAGAGGATCGGGGCCGGCGCGAGGGCCGCGCGCGGGGGGGCGGACCGGGGGCCGTCAAGAAACTGATGCATGGCGCGGCTAGGCAGCCCGCGACCAACCAAGGAGATCCTCGATGCCCACCGGACCCCTGAAGCGCACGGCCCTGGCCGCCGCGCTCCTCTCGACGACCGCCCTGACGGCGATGGCGGACGCCCACGCCGGCAAGGTCAAGATCGGCGAGACGATCGCCCTCATCCCCGAGGCGAGCACCGCCGGCAACGGCTTCGAGATCGTCGACGGCCAGTCCGCCGACATCGACTTCCCGTTCATCGGCACGATGAAGGCCCTGGCCACAGTCGGCGAGGTCGACGCGCAGACCGGCCAGGCCCTGACCGGCTGGCCGGACGGCAACGCCGCCTGGCTGCGGGACGAGGACACCGTGCGCCTGGCCTACCAGTCGGAATCCTACGGCACGATGTCGACCGAGACCTATCCCTGGGAGATGGCCTCCGGCGTGACGTTCACGGGCAGCCATCTGCACTACATCGACTACGACCGTGCCGCCATGGCCGACTTCCTCGGCAACGAGGACGCGGCGGCCACGATGGTGCAGGGCTCGGGGCACCTCTTCTCGACCATCCACAACGTCTTCGGGGACGAGGTCCTGGCGCGCGCCGATGGCGGCGTCTGGGGCAACCAGGCCACCCCCGAAGGCGAGGTGGTCGACTTCGAGGAGGCGTTCCTCCTGCAGAAGGCGGACTTCTTCTTCCAGTCGTTCTGCGGCGCCTATTACGAGCCGGCGAACAAGTACGGCGACGGGATCGGCCTGGCGGACGACGTCTGGTTCATGGCCGAGGAGTGGAACATCCAGGAGATGTTCGACCTGACCACCGGGACCGGCGACGGCGCGACGACCGTATCCAAATGGGACACGGACGACGGAATGGGCCTGGCGTCCATCGCGGTCGATCTGGCCAACGAGACGGCCTACACGGTGCCCGCCCTCGGGCAGTCGGGCTACGAGAAGATCATGCCGATCAACTCGCAGCACCCGGATTACGTCGTGCTGGTCCTGGCGGGCTACAACCACGACGTCGAGCCCGCGCCGCTCAAGATCTACGTCGGCCTGAAGGGCGCGGGCGCGGACGGGCAGCCGATCGCCGGGGACGCCAACGAGCGCGACGCGTTCCTGGCGCGCAACGGCCTGCTTCACGGCAAGATCTACGGGCTCGCGGTCGCCGACGAGACCTACGCCGACCTCGGCATCGACGAGATCGACGTGACCGAGAAGATGATGGACGCCTACGTCGCGAACCCGGACGCGGTGGACCGGTTCGCGGTCGCCTTCGTGCCGACCTCCTACCAATGGGGCGGCTGGGACGCGCCGGTGGCCGTCAAGGACACCGAGGTCAACCTCTGGGGCCTGGAGAGCGAGCAGCCCGAGGGGCACACGTTCCTCCTGGGCGATTCCAAGACCGAGCACCCGGCCGTCGATCCCGACGTGTCGAACACCCGCTGGGTGCAGTCGATGACCGAGGAGGGCGGCTTCATGGCGTTCGCCCTGGAGAACATCGTGGCGGAGCTCGACGCCGCGGGCGGCGCCCTGCCCGAGATGCTGACCGGGACCGCCACGCGGACCCTGGCGGCGTTCGACGGCGCGCTGACCATCGAGGTCGGGGAGAAGGGGGTCAAGCACGGCGGGATGGGCACGCAGGCCACCGACCAGGACGGCGCCTCCAAGGCGACGGCGCCCGACGGCCTGATGTGGATCAAGGGCTCGGACGCGGACGTCCTGATCGTGAACGAGGACTCGGGCAACTCCTTCGGCGAGCGGGCCTACGCGCTCGTCCTGGACCCCGAGACGATGGAGCTGGCGGAGCCGGGCCGGGGCTACTTCCTGGCGATGGCGGGCGGGGACGAATCGCCCCGCGCGCTGGCCGGGGCGGCGGCGCTGCCCGGCGCGATCGACAAGGCGCGCACCTCCGAGTTCTCGGGCTCGTGGAACATCACCGCGCTCCTGGCCCGCAAGGACGACGGCAGCTTCCACACCATGGAGGAGCTGGCCGGCTCCGGCGAGCAGGAGGTCAACATGAGCCTGCCGATCGCCAGCCAGGTGTTGATGGGCGTGGTGCAGCACCGGACGGACTCGGGCGGCCAGGTGGCCGAGGTCGAGGCCGATCGCGGCGGCCAGGTGTTCATGTTCGACCTGAACCTGCCGGAGGGCGCGTTCGACCTGTCGATGCGCTGATCGACCGACCATCGACGGAGGGGCCGCGGCGCGCCGCGGCCCTTTCTCGTGCGCGCTCAGCGGTCGCCGTGGCCCGGCGCGCGCAGGCACTCGAGGCAGCCCCAGAGCGGGGCCGTGCGCACCGGGCCGTCCCCCAAGTCGTGGAGCAGGAAGTCGCTGAGCGGTGCGTAGGTCCGGCCGGCATGCTGGTACGTGTCCGTCACGTGGCAAGCGGCACAGCCACGCGCCTCGAAGGCACGCAGGGCCTCGGGCGAAGGCGGCGCAGGATCGGGCGAGCGGGCGCGGAAGGCGGCGGCGACCTCTTCCAGCACGGCCGGGTCCGACAGGTCTATCCCGTGAGCCGCGCCGGCGATGCGGGCGAAGTCCTCCAGCCGGCCGGCCGCGAGGCGACGGCCGTAGAGGGCCATCACCGGCCCGCCCTGTCCGGTGACGTAGCGCAGGCGCCCGGCGATTCCGTCCCCATCGAGGTCGTAGGAATCCTCGTGCACGATCGCCCATTCGGGGGGCAGGCCCTCAAGGGCGGCGATGCCGGTGATGTCGAGGCGGCCGTCCGGGCGCAGATGGCAGGCGAGGCATTGCGCGACCGCTGGCGCTTCGGCCGCGGCGGGCGGTGCCAGGATCGTCAGGACCAACGCGAGGGGTCGCAAGGCCGCCGCCCGCCCCCCCATGCGCCTCATCCCGCGCCGAAGAGGTCCGCCGCCCGCCGGAACTCGGCGGCCAGGGTCTCGGTACGGGCGCGCAGGGTCGCGAGCTCGGCCTCCTGGGCGGCCAGGGGGGCGTCCGGGCGCATCTCCAGCCGCAGGGTGCGCAGGACCTGTTCGGCGGCGACGTTGATCGCGGCGTCGACTTCCGGGTCGGTCAGCCCGACATAGGGCTCGACATTGCGCCAGATCGCCATCGCGCCGACGATGCGGGCCGCGACCTCCTCGCCTTCCAGGCCGAACTCGGCGAGGGCGAGGTCCTCCGACCAGGCGCCGCCGCCGAGATAGTCCGCCACGAGGGTGAGCTGCTCGGCCATGAGGGCGGAATCATCCGAGGTGCGGCGCTGCTCCACGGCGTCCCGGGCGTCGGCGGCGGCCACGGTGAGCTGCGCCGTGGTGCGGGCGAAGGCGGCGCGCAGTGCCTCGGCCTCGGCTTCGCAGGGACCTTCGGGGCAGGGCTCGGCGACGGCGGCCGCGACGGCGCGCATCGCGTCCGCCTCGAGGCGCGAGAGCCCTGGCGCGCCGGCATAGACCCATTGCGCGGCATTCCACCGCTGGATCATCGTGCTTTGCGCGGCCTCGCCCTGCCGTGCGAGGCGCTCGAATGGCACGCCGCGATCGGCCGCGTCGACGACCCGGCCGCCGACCACCTCCCCGGCCCGGATACCGGCGGCGGCGAGGTCCCAGTTCGCCAGCACGGCGTCCCGGGCGCTGAGCGCGGGGTCGTAGCTGGCGAAAGCGGCCTTCGGCGCGGCGATCGCCCCGTCCTGCGCCGAAGCGGGCGCGGCGAGGGGCAGGGCGGCGAGAAGCAGGAGGGCGGTTCGCATGGACGGGTCCTCGTCGGTTCGGGGGCCCGGATGCACGATCGACGTGACGGGGGCATGAAGGGTCACACGACTGACAAGTCCGGCCCCTATGGATGCGCTGCCCTGCTGCCGAGGTCTGCCGATGTCGCGCCCGATCCTTACCGCCCTTGTCATCGGCACCTGCTGCGCCGGATCGTCGCTTCAGGCGCACAGCGCGCGCGAGGTCCTGGAGGGCTACGCCGACCTCGCGCTGGCGACCTACGGCGACAGCCTGCAGGCTGCGCAGGCGCTGGACGCGGCGCTCGACGCGCTCGTCGCCGCGCCATCCGCCGAGTCCCACCGGGCCGCCAAGGACGCCTGGCGTGCCGCGCGCGTGCCCTATCAACAGACGGAGGCCTACCGCTTCGGTAACCCGGTCGTGGATGCCTGGGAGGGGCGTGTGAACGCCTGGCCGCTCGACGAGGGGCTGATCGACTACGTGGACACCGCGCTCTACGGCGAGACCTCCGAGGAGAACGGGGCGTTCCGGGCCAACGTCGTGGCGAACCCGGTCCTGACGGTCGGCGGGCGGGAGGTCGATGCCGCCGAGATCACACCGACGCTCCTGCGGGCGCTGCACGAGATCGACGGGATCGAGGCCAACGTCGCCACGGGCTACCACGCGATCGAGTTCCTGCTCTGGGGGCAGGACCTGAACGGCACGGGACCCGGCGCGGGCGCGCGGCCGCATACCGACTACGACCTCGCGGCCTGCACCGGCGGGGCCTGCGACCGGCGGGCGGCGTACCTGATCGCGGCCTCGGAGCTCCTGGTCGCCGACCTGGAGGAGATCGTGACGGCCTGGGGCCCGGGGGGCGCGGCGCGCGCGGATCTGGCGGCGCAAACGGACGCGCAGGGCCTGGGGTCGATCCTGACGGGGCTCGGCTCGCTCTCCTATGGCGAGCTCGCCGGCGAGCGGATGCAGCTCGGCCTGATCCTGCACGATCCGGAGGAGGAGCATTCGTGCTTCGCCGACAACACGCATGCCGACCATTACCACGATGCGCTGGGCATCCGGAACGTCTACCTCGGGCGCTTCGAGGCCGCGGACGGAACGGTTGTCGAGGTGCCGTCCCTCTCGGATCTGGTCGCGGCGGCGGACCCCGCGCTCGACGCTGCGATGACCGCGCGGCTGGATGGGACCATGGCGGCGATGACGGTGCTCAAGGCGCGGGCGGATGACGGTGTGGAGGCCTACGACCAGATGATCGGTTTCGGCAACGACGCGGGCAATGCGGTCGTGCAGAATGCGATCGACGCGCTCGTGGCGCAGACGCGGATGCTGGAATCGCTGGTCGCGACGCTCGGCGTAGGCGGGATCGCGGTGGAGGGGTCGGACAGCCTCGACGCTCCCGCGGCGGTGTTCCAATAGGACGCTGTTCCGGCGAGCGGCGGGACGCGGGCGCGTGATCGGGCGAACCTTCGTCGCATTCGCCCTCGCCCTCGCCCTCGCCGCCGCGCCGGCCCTGGCCGAGACGGCCGAGGAGCGCCGGGCGCGGCTGCTGGCGCCGACGACCGACTTCTCCGCGCCCGAGCCGTTCGAGGCCCTGCAGGGCGGATCGGGCACGAACCGGACGCGGCTGGACGGGAACGCCTTCTCGCTGCCGTCCGCGGCACTGAGCTTCGAGGCGCGGGCGGATTTCTTCGTCGGCAACGGGGTGTTCGACCGGCCCTGGGTCGCGGCACCGTCCTCGACGACCGGCTCGGACGGGCTCGGCCCGCTCTTCAACGCCCGCTCCTGCCAGGGCTGCCATATCAAGGATGGACGCGGACATCCGCCGGAGCCGGGGGAGGCCGGCCTCGTCTCGATGGTCTTCGCCCTCGCGGACGCGTCCGGCGCGCCGGACCCCGTGCTGGGCCGGCAGCTCCAGGATCAGGCCGTGCCCGGCCGCGCGGCCGAGGGGCGCGTGCGGATGGCGTGGGAGGCGGTACCGTTCGACTACCCGGACGGGACGCGCACGGTGCTGCGCCGGCCGTCCTACGCGACCGATGCGGACCTCGCATCCGGCGTGGCGCTGGCGCCCCGGATCGCGCCGCCGATGATCGGGCTGGGGTTGCTCGAGGCGATCCCCGAGGCGGACCTCGGCGCCCATGCCGACCCCGAGGATCTTGACGGGGACGGAATCTCCGGACGCCTGGCGCGCGCCGGAGAGGCGGCGGGCCGGTTCGGGTGGAAGGCCTCCGAGCCGACCGTGGCGGAGCAATCGGCGACGGCGTTCTCCGTTGACATGGGGCTCTCGACCCGCGCGCGCCCGGCGCCCTGGGGCGACTGCACCCCGGCGCAGGCGCGGTGCCGCGCGGCGATCCACGGCGGGACGGAGGCCGAGCCCGAGATCGCGGACGCGCTGTTCGACCTCCTGGTGTTCTACGCCTCGCATCTCGCGGTGCCTGCGCGGCGGGACGTGGGCGACGCGCAGGTCCTGGCCGGCAAGGCGCTGTTCTACGGGGCGGGGTGCACGTCCTGCCACGTGCCGAAACAGGCGACCGCCGCGGACGCCTCCGAGGGGCAGGCGGGGCAGTTGATCTGGCCCTATTCGGACCTTCTGCTGCACGACATGGGGGCGGGGCTGGCCGATCCGGTGCCCGTGGGCGGGCGCGCCGCCGCCGAATGGCGCACGCCGCCGCTCTGGGGAATCGGCCTGACCGAGGCGGTGAACGGGCACACCTATTTCCTGCATGACGGCCGCGCCCGCTCGCTCGAGGAGGCCGTCCTGTGGCATGGCGGGGAGGGGACCGCGTCGCGGGACGCCTTCGCATCCGCGCCGGCCCCGGCGCGCGCCGCGCTGATCCGCTTCCTGGAGAGCCTGTGATCCGCATCCTCGCCCTATGTCTCCTCGCGTTGCCGGCCGCCGCGCAGGTCCCGCTGACGCCCGAGGCCGCCGCGCGCCTCCAGGCCGGTCTCGTGCGGACGGCGGACGGCTTCGCCCTTCCGGCCTTCGAGGCGCAGGCGGATGCCGCGGCCTCGCTCGCGGAGGCGACCCGCGCGCGCTGCGCCGGGACGGGGGACATGCAGGCGGTCCGGGCCGCCTATGGCGAGACGTTCCTCGCCTGGCAGCGCGCGAGCCTCGTGCAGGCGGGGCCGGTGAGGGCGGCCGAAGGCCCGGCGCGGGTCCAGCTCTGGCCGGACCCCAAGGATTTCGCCCGCCGGGCCGTGCGCGCGGCGGTGGCGGCGCGCGACGCCGCGCTCCTGGCGGAAGGGGGGCTGGCCGGCCGCTCGGTCGCGCTGACCGGGCTGACGGCTCTGGAGGACCTCGTCGACGGGGAGATGGAGGGCGGCCTACGACTGCGCCCTGGCCGCCGCGATCGCCGGGCATCAGGCGGCGCTGGCAGCCGGGCTCGCCGCCGACTGGACGCCGGGCAGCGCGTTCCGCGCCGCGTTCGACGGCGCGGCGGAGGGCAACGCGCGCTATCCGGGCGTCGAGGCCCCGATCCGCGAGCTGCTGGCCGGCATGGTGGTGCATGTCGACCGGCTGCGGAAGTTCAAGCTGCTGCGCGGGCTGGGCGAGGGGCCGGGCGCGGCGCGCGCCGAGCGGACCGAGGCGGCCGCCGCCGGGCTCGGCCTGCCCAGCATCGAGGAATCGTTCCGCGCGCTCGCGGATCTCTACGAGGTGCCGGGCGGGCTCTTCGACGCGGCGCCGGGTCTCGGCGGGACGATGGACTACCTGATCCTCGCGCAGTCGGCCGCGTCGGTGGCCGACGCGCTGGCCTTCCGGCCTCGGACCCTGGCGGAGATCGCGGAGGAGGACGGCGCGGAGGCCGCCGAGCTGCGCGGATACGCCGACCTTGTCCTTTCCCACGAGCGCTTCCTCAAGAGCGGGTTCCCGGCCTCCATCGGCCTCACGTCCGGGTTCACGGCGGCCGATGGCGACTAGGCGCGAGGTGCTGGCGCGCGCCGCGCTCGGGCTGGGCGTGCTCGCCTGCTCGCGCGCGCTGGGGCAGCCGGCGGAGCGCGCCGCCTATGTCGCGATCGAGACGTCGGCGGCGACGGGACGAAGCCGGGCGCGCTTCCTCGCCGCGGACGGCGCGCCGGCAGGGGTGGTCCCGCTCGACTTCCGGGCGCATGGGATGGCGCGGCACGGACGCGTGATGGCGGTTTTCCCCCGGCGGCCCGGCACGTGCTTCGCCCTCGTCGACCTCGGCACGCTTGAGGTGCGCGCGGTGGTTCGCGCGCCGGAGGGGCGGCGATTCCACGGGCACGGCGCGTTCGGCGCGTCCGGGCGGACGCTCCTGGTCACGGAGAACGACCTGGCGACCCTCGGCGGGGCGGTCGGCATCTACGAGCTGCCGAGCGCCCGGCGGATCGGCACGCTGCCCCTCCCACGGCCGGGGCCGCACGATATCCGCCACGTGCCGGGAACGGACCGTTTCCATGTGGCGCTCGGCGGGCTGGAGACGCATCCCGACTACGGGCGCACGCCCCTCAATCTCGGCGCGTTCGCCTCCGAGGTCGTGACGCTGGACCTCGGTGCGGGGGATCCGGCGCGACCCGAGGCGATGGGCCTCTGGCCGGGGACGGAGGGCGTCTCCCTGCGGCATCTGGCCGATGACGGGCGGGGGCGGCTCCATGTCGGTGGGCAGCGCGCGGACCCGGCGCGGCCGGGCCCCGAGGGCGTGCTCTGGGTGGTCGAGGACGGGCGAGCGCGGGCGCTCGAGGCCGGGGACCGGCTGGGGGGCTACGTCTCGTCGGTCGCGGGCGGCGGCGGCCGGGCGGTCGTGACGTCCAAGGCGGCGGGACGGGCGCTCGTGCTCGCGGGTGGGGCGGTGGTCTCGGAGCGCCGGATCGACGGCGCCTCCGCCGCGGCGATCGGCGGGGCGGGGGCGGTCGTCTCGGGCTACGCGTCGCTGGGGATCGGGGGGGCGGCCGTGTCCGCGGCGGCCGGGCACGAGTTCGACAATCACGGGCTTGCCCTCACGTAGACGCGCGCTCAGCAGGGCAGGGCGGTTCCGGCGACGAGCGCGGCGGCCGCGGCGACGATGTCGTCCGCCGACGGCATCGTCGCGGCATGGGCCGGGCCGGTGGCGATGAAGCTGTCCTGCGCCGTCAGGCGGCGGGCGGCCATGCCGTTCTCGTGCAGGAATGCCAGCAGCCCCTCGGCCACGCCGCCCGAACGCCGGGTCTCGTCGACGACCAGGATATGGCCGCATTCGGCGACGGCCGACAGGAGGGCGGCTTCGGGCAGCGGCGCGAGCCAGCGCAGGTCGACGGCCCGCGCGGCGATGCCGGCGTCCGCGAGGCGGCGCTGCGCCTGGCGGGTGAGGTAGTGCCCGTTGCCGAAGCTCACGAGCGCGATGTCGGCGCCATCTCCATGCAGGCCGACCTCGCCCAGGGCCAGGCGTTCGCCCGGGGGGGGATAGGGTGCGGTCCACCCGCCGTCGCCGGGGGCGTGCAGGTCGCGCATCCCGTAGAGGGCGATGGGCTCGACGATGACGACGACGCGCTGCTCCTCCCGCGCGAGGCGGACGGCCTCGCGCAGCATGCGTGCGGCGTCCGCGCCGCAGGAGGGCACGCCCAGGATCAGGCCGGGGATGTCGCGCAGCACGGCGAGGGAGTTGTCGTTGTGGAAATGGCCGCCGAATCCCTTCTGATAGCCGAGGCCCGCGATCCGCAGCACCATCGGGTTCGCGTACTGCCCGTCCGAGAAGAAGGGCAGGGTCGCCGCCTCGCCGCGGAGCTGGTCCTCGGCGTTGTGGAGATAGGCGAGGAACTGGATCTCCGGGATCGGGACGAAGCCGTTATGGGCGAGGCCGATGGAAAGGCCGAGGATCGACTGCTCGTCGAGGAGCGTGTCGAACACCCGGTCGGCGCCGATGCGCGCCTGGAGCCCGCGCGTGACCCCATAGACGCCGCCCTTGCGCCCCACGTCCTCGCCCATCAGGACCGTGTCGGGATGCGCCAGCATGAGGTCGGTGAGGGCCCAGCCGATCAGGCGGGACATGATCTGCGGCTCGGCCTGGGCGCGGGCGTCGGCGCCAAGGAGGCGGGCGCGGTGGGCCGGGTCCGGGGGCGCCGCGGGCGCGCAGCGGCGGGGCGGGGGCACGATGGAGGCCATGACCTGCGCCCCGGTCTCCAGCCGGGGGCGGGCGCCGATCTCGGTCGCGAGGCTCTCGGTGCGCGCGATCGTCTCGTCGTAGCGACGCAAGGCCTCTTCGGGCGGCATCGCCCCCGCGGCGGCCATCAGGCGCACGGTGTGCAGGAGCGGATCGTCCGCCTCCTCCGCCTCGATCCGCTCGCGGGGCAGGTAGGCGCTCGCGACGTCGGCGCCGGCATGGCCGTAGAGCCGCACCGTGCGCACGTGCAGGAAGGCCGGCGCGCGGCGGGCGCGGACATGCGCGGCCGCCTGCGCCGCGACGCGCGCGGTGTCGTAGAGGTCGAGCCCGTCGCAGGCGAAGTAGCGCAGGCCGGGCCGTGCGGCGAAGCTGGCGGCGATCCAGCCCTTCGGCGTGGGGACGGAGATGCCGATCCCGTTATCCTCGCACACGAAGAGGAGGGGCATGGGCGTGGACTGATAGGCCGCCCAGGCGGCGGCGTTGAAGGCGCCCTGGGCGGTCGAATGGTTCGCCGAGGCGTCGCCGAACGACGCCATCGCGATGCCGTCCGCGGGCAGGGCGCGGTGCTCGGGCGGATGGCGGCGGGCGAGGCCGATGGAGAAGGCGGCGCCGACCGCCTTGGGCAGGTGGCTGGCGATCGTCGAGGTCTGCGGCGGGATGTGGAGGGCCTTGGACCCCAGGACCTTGTGCCGCCCGCCGGAGATCGGATCGTCCGCCGCGCAGGCGAAGGAGAGAAGGAGGTCGCGCGCCGGATCCTGGCCCGGCACCTGCCCGGCGCGGGCGATCTGGAACGCGGCGTCCCGGTAGTGGAGGAAGGCGATGTCGTCGGGCCGCAGGGCGTGCGCGACGGCGGCCATCCCTTCATGGCCCGAGGAGCCGATCGTGTAGAACCCCGTGCCGGCGGCTTGCATGGCGCGGGCGGTCAGGTCGAGCGCGCGGCTCAGGCACTGGGCGCCGAAGAGGGCCGCGGCGTCGGCATGGGTCAGGGACCCGCCGGGCGCGGCACCGGGCGGCAGGTCCCCGGCCAGGACCCGGCGGCGGAACGCCTCGTGGACGAAGCGGGCGCGGTCGGCGCTCATGGCGCCGCCTCGTCGTTCCAGTCCATCCGCAAGCCCTCCCCGGTCCCGTCCGCGCCGGGCTTAGCGAGGATCGGGCGGGCCTGTCGATCCCGCGCCAGAAGTCGCTTCGCTCACGGCGGGCACCGCCCTAGACTCATCGGCCCAGGGGAGGACGCGGACATGGCGATCGAGATGGTGAAGCGGGTGGAGGCGCGCGGCGCCCGGTGCGGAGGCCGGCCGTGAGCGCCGCGCTCGTCCCGTCCCGCCGATTGCGCCGGACGCCCTACACGGACCGCGTCGAGGCGGCGGGCGTGGACGGCTACACCGTCTACAACCACATGCTTCTGCCCAAATCCTTCGGCATGACGGCGCAGGAGGCCTACCGGCACCTGCACGAGCACGTGCAGATCTGGGACGTCGCGGTCGAGCGGCAGGTCGAGGTCGTCGGACCGGACGCCGCTCGCCTGGTGCAGTGGATGACCCCGCGCGATCTGCGCGGCGCACAGGTCGGACGGTGCTATTACGTGCCGGTCGTCGACTCGGATGGCGGGATGCTGAACGATCCGGTGCTGCTCAAGCTCGCCGAGGACCGCTACTGGCTCTCGACCGCCGACAGCGACCTCCTGCTCTGGGCCAAGGGCCTCATCGTCGGCCGCGGCCTCGACGCGCGGGCCTTCGAGCCCGATGTCGGCCCCCTCGCGGTGCAGGGGCCGAAGGCCGAGGCGGTGATGGTGGCGCTCTTCGGCGAGGCGATGCGCGATCTGAAATTCTACCGCTTCACCCATGTCGAGTTCGAGGGCACGCGGCAGCTCGTCGCCCGGTCGGGTTACTCGAGCCAGGATGGGTACGAGATCTACCTGGAGGGGGCGCATCTCGGCCCCGCGCTCTGGGACGCGGTGATGGAGGTCGGGCGCCCGCATTCCATCGCGCCGGGCGCGCCCCTGCCGATCGATTGGATCGAAGCGGGGATGCTCGGCTACGGAATCGACATGACGGCGGAGAACAACCCGCTCGAGATGGGGCTCGGCCGGCTCTGCCGCCTGGACGGGGAGATCGAGTGCATCGGGCTTGCGGCATTGCGCCGGATCGCGGCGGACGGGCCGGCACGCGTGCTGCGCGGCGTCCGCGTGGACCTCGATCCGTGCCCGGCGCTGGTCGAGCCCTGGCCCGTGACACTGGCCGGCGAGGAGGTCGGGCGGCTCGGCTCGGCGGTGCGATCGCCGCGATTCGAGGCGACAATCGGCCTGGCGCTGGTGCGGCGCGACGCCGCCGCGGCGGACGAGGTCCAGCTTCACCTGCCGGACGGGCGCGCCCTGCCGGCGCGCCTGTGCGACGTGCCCTTCACATAGGGTCCCGCGATCACTCGGCCGCGCGCGTGCGGTGGCCCGGCGCCGGCGCGCCGACCTCGGGGGCGGCCGCGCAGGCCGCCTCTGCCATCCGCTCCGCGCCCAGGTCGGCGTGATAGAGGATCGGCACGCCGACGAGGGTCAGGATCGAGGCGATGCCGAGGCCGGCCGTGATGGTGACGGCCATGGCGGCGAAGAACGAACCCGCCTGGAGCGGCACCATGCCCAGGATCGTCGTCGCGGCCGCCGACCCCACTGGGCGCAGGCGCGCCGCCGACGCCTCCGCGGATGCCACGGACTGCGGCAGGCCCTCGGCCGTCTGCAGGTCGATCTCCTGGACGAGGACGATGGCGTTCTCGATCGGCATCCCGGACAGGCTCAGGAGGCCGAGGAGGGACGTGACGCTGAACGGCAGGCCGGTGACCTAGGGCCCGAGGCGGCCCCGTTCACCGCCATCGGCACGATCGTCCAGATCACCGCCGTCTGCCGCAGCGTGCCGGACAGGAGGACCGTGATGAGCAGCATGGTGCCGAAGCTGATGGGCATCTGCCGGCCGAGGGCGGCCTGCGCCTGGGTCGCGCTCTCGTGCTGGCCCCCCCATTCGAGGGCATTGCCCTCGGGCAGGGCGATCGCCTCGATGGCGGGGCGTATCGCGGCCAGGGCCGTGTCGATCCGCCGGTCGCGCTCCCGCAGGATTTCGGTCGCGCTCCCGGCGGTGACCAGGTCGATTCCGATGGCGATGTCCGCGCGGGAGATGCCGATGGCCTGCGCGCGGTCGGTGGCGAAGACCGGGCGCACGACCGGCTCGCGCTCGTGCCAGTCGGCGACCTCGGTGTGAAGGTTCGGCGTCGCGGTGCGAAGGATCGCGCGGGCCTTCTCGGCCAAGGCGCGCAGCACGTCCGGGTCGGGGCCGGCCAATCGCGCCTTCACGTCCGCCGGGACGGTTGGGACGTAGATTATGCGCTTGGTGGTCACCGTGGCCCAGGGCAGGGCCTCGGCGACGAAGCGGTCCAGATCGCGGCGCAGGTCGAGGATCATCCCGACCTCGGGCGTGCGGGTGGCCAACTCGCCATGGGACGGCTCGAACCTCGCGGGCTCGGAGGTCCGCAGGAACTGGCCCAGGCCGCGGCCCGCGCTCGCGGTGACGGAGGCGGCGTCTCGCGCGCTGGGAGCCAGTCCTCGGCCGTGCGCAGGTCTTCGGAGGTGCGCCGGATCGAGCCGCCCTGCGCGGCCTTGCACTCTAGATCGAGGATCGGCGTCGATGCGGGGGGCAGAACTGCTGCTTGACCTGGCCGAAGAGGGCGGCCGTGACCCCGATGAGCGCGGCGAGCACCAGCCAGCGCAGGCGCAGCGCTATCCGCACCACGTTTCTGGAGGCGCGTAAGACGTGGCTGCCGCAAGGGTCCTCGCCCTCCTCGAGACCGCCCTGGCGGAAGACGTGGCGCTCCTGGAGCGTCGTGGCCGTGACGGCGGAGATCCACGACCCCATGAGCGACAGTCCGATCACCGCGAAGAGGGAGAACAGGAACTCGTCCGAGGCGTCGGGGCGCAGGCCGATGCCGGCGAAGGCCATGATCCCGATCGCCGTCGCGCCCAGGAGAGAAGGGCCCGTGCGCCCCGCGGCGTCCTCGGCCGCCTCCACCGCGGATGTTCCGGCGCGCACCTTCTGCTGCAGTCCCTCGGCGACGACGATGGCGTTGTCGACCAGCATCCCCATCGCGATCATGAGCGCGCCCTGGCTGATGCGCTCGACCTTGATGTCGAAGAGGTGCATCGCGAGGAAGGTCACTGTCACTGTCACTGTCACTGTCACTGTCACTGTCACTGTCACCGTCACCGTCAGCAGCGGCGACGTGCTGACCAAGACTAACGCCCGCCAGCCCATGAAGAGCATGAGCACGCCGATCACGATCCCCACCGAGAGCGTCAGCGAGCGCACGAACTCGCCCGAGGCCTCGTCCACCACGCGGTGATGCTCCTAGATCGGCGCGATCTCCGCGCCCACGGGAAGTCGCGAGGCGACCGCGCCCAGCCGCGCCTCCACTGCGGGCCCCTCGTCGACGATGTCGCGGCTCGTCGGGCCCGCGACGCCCAGGGTGAACCCCGGGACGCCGTCATCGCGCACGATAGGGAGGGGTCCTCGACGCGGCTGCGGGAGAACTCGGCAAGATCGGCCGGATCGACGATCTCGCCGTCCACTCCGAGGCTGATGCCGGCGAGGTCAGCGGCGGTGTCGTCGCCTCGCGGCGCGTCGATGACGCGCGAGCGCCCGGGCTGGTCGGCGGTGCCCGTGGGGACGATCGCGGTGGGTCCCGCGACGGCGTCCAGGATCGCGCGGGGCGGCACGCCCAAGCTGCCGACGATCTGGTCGTCCAGGTCGACGAAGATCGCCCCCTCGGGCAGGCCGATGACCTGCGCGTTCGACACGCCGTCCACCGCCTGGACCTCCTGGCCTCGGAAGCTCGCGATCTCCGAGCTCTCGGACCCCGCGTAGCCCGGCGCGAAGACGGCGCAGTAGATGCCGTACACGTCGGAGAAAGCGTCATTCACCGAGGGCCGCAGGGCGCCGGCGGGCATGAGCGGCCGGGCGTTCCCGAAGTGGTCGCGCAGGTCGTCCCAGAGTTGCGGCATGTCCCCGCCGTCGAATTTGTCGGCGATCTCGACCTGAATCACAGGGAGTCCAGGCGCGTGCCGCGAGACGATGTGATCGACCTCGCCCATCTGCTGAATCTTCGTCTTCAGCGGCCCGGAGGCCGCGATCGCACCCTCGGCGGCCGTCGCGCCCGGACAGGGCGTGATGACCGGGGCGGATTTCAGGGTGAAGATCAGGTCCTTGAGCTTGCCGACCTTCGCATGGCCGAACGCGCGGCCGAGCAGGGCGAAGAGGATCCCGATCCGGGCGCAGATGGGCCGCTGAACGGAGATGCGGGCGATGGCCCTCATCATCACGGCTGATCCACGGCGCGGCCCTCGTAGACGCGCACCTCCCGACGTCCGAGAGAAGATGCCCGCCCGCCGCGACGATCCGCTCGCCGGAGGTCGGGCCCTCGACCTCGAAGAAGGTGCCCCGTGCGGCGGTCACGCGCACCCTGCGTCGCTCGACCCAGCCGAGGCCCTCGCTCCCGGGGCGGAAGACCATCACGTCGAACGCCTCGCCCGAGCCTGCGAGGATCGCGCCCATCGAGACGACCACGGTCGCGGCGCAGGCCGGCATCTCCGCGACCACCGCCATCGTGGCACCGGCGATCAGCCCGCCGGCCGCCGCGTCCGGCAGGGCCAGGGCCACGCCGAAGCTCTGCCCGACGCGGCCGGTCTGGGCCTCGAACTCCGCCAGTCGGAGCCATGCGCGGGCGCCGTCCGGCCGCTCGCCGGTGAACGCGATGGCGTGCGGATCACCCGCCTACAGCAGGACCCGCTCGGGGCCCTCGATCTCGACTCGAACCTGACTCATGTCGCGCAGGCGCAGGATCGGGCTGCCGGGCTCGGCGTTGGAGAAGGTCTCGGCGATCCGTGGGCGACGATTCCGTCGAACGGGGCGGTGGGGACGCTGTCGGTCAAGGCCTCGCGGGCGTCGCGAAGCCCCATGTCGGCCAGGTCGCGGGCGGTGCGCGCGTCCTCGGCCCGGACCTCGGAGGCGAC
This sequence comes from uncultured Alphaproteobacteria bacterium, assembly GCA_963832275.1. Taxonomy (GTDB): domain Bacteria; phylum Pseudomonadota; class Alphaproteobacteria; order Rhodobacterales; family Rhodobacteraceae; genus Hasllibacter. Next base: position 450,566 of record CAWHTQ010000019.1, on the reverse strand, counting down.
GTTGGACGCGGCGAGGCGGCGGACGCGATCGCTGGCCCGCTCGGCCTGCCCGGGGGCGCGCTCGGCCCGCTCGACGGCGCGGGCGGACGGGCCTTGATCGAGGCGGGCGACCAACGCGTCCGCGCCCACGCGCGGGTCCTCCAGGACAGGGAACTCCATCAGGCGGCCGCCGACCGCGAACGACAGCGGCACCGTCTCGCGAGCCGCGATCCGGCCGAGGAGCCGGCGCGCGTTCTGCGCGGCGTCCGCGCGCGGCTCGACCACTTGCAAGTCCGGTGGGGTACGCTGATCGCCCGATGGCGTGAGGTCGGCCGCGTCCTGCGCGGCGGCGGCGCCGCTCGCGGCCAACAGCAGCACGGGGCAGAGGTGCGTCCGGTCGAGGCGCCCGGCGCCCATACGGGTGTCCGCCAGGTGCCGGTCTGACGACCTACCGCTCGGTCGTCACTGGACAGCCAGATCGGGGTTCAGCGGGTCGATGACCGCCGGCGAAGGAATGTCGGGCGAGGACCGCCGCGAGGCGATCGCCCTGACCGCACTCGCGCTCGTCCTCGGGAAGGGGTTCGCCGGCACGGCGAGGAGCGCCGTCTCGCAGGCCGTCGCGCTCCGGAGGGCGCCACTCCACCACCATTTCGCCTCCAAGGAGGATCGGTTCATCGCGGCCCTTCAGGCCGACATGGCCCCCCCTCGAAGGGTCGAGATCCTGAACGCCCAAGCGGGCTCCGGGGCCGAGGAGCGCTTCGCGGCGGCGCTGGGGCTGTTCTACGACGCAAAGGTCGGCTCGTCCGTCGGAGTTCTGGCCACGGTCATCTCGGAGACCCCGCGAACCGTGCCGGCGGTCGCGACATCGTTCCAAGACGACTTCATCTCCCGGTTCCAATCCACCCTGTCGGCCGCCTACGCCCCGTGCGTGGAGGCCGGCACGCATCGCGACCTGCCGGCGGTGGCGGTTCACGACGCGGTGTTCGGCCCGCTCCCGCGCATCGCGATGACCGGGTCGATGTTCGGGCAGAGCACGGACATCGCCGCCGAATGGCGCCTGGGACGGTCGCGGGACGACTTCGTGCCTGGGACCGACGCGCTGATGCGCGTCGGAGGGCGAGTGGGGGACGCCTAGCTTCTGCCCTGCATCACCACGCAGGGATCGCCGACCCGGCCAGCCGGGCAGCCGCTACCGGGCGTATTTCGCGTCGAGCGCGTTCACCGCGGCGACGTTGTCCTTCGAGCGGCCCTCGGGGTCGAAGCGCAGGGCCAGGAAGGTGTCCACGATGGATTTCGCGAGCTCCGGGCCGATGACGCGCGCGCCCATCGTGACGATCTGCGCGTCGTTGGAGAGCGCGGCCCGTTCGGCCGAATAGGTGTCGTGGCACTGCGCGGCGCGGATGCCCGGCACCTTGTTGGCCGACATCGCCACCCCGATGCCGGTGCCGCACACGAGGATCGCGCGGTCCCACCGGCCGCCCAGGATGCCGGCGCCGATCCGATCGGCGAGGCCGGCATAGGTATCGTCCGGGCCCTGCGCGGTGCGGCTCGCCTCCTCGACCGTCAGCCCGCGCTGGGCGAGATGCGCCGCGATCACCTTGGCCAGGCCCTCGCCCGCACTGTCGCCGGCGACCGCGATCCGCAGGCCGGCCCCTCCCCCGGTCACGGCGCGATCCGGGCGGCCGCGCCATCACAGAGGCTCCGCAGGATCAGGGCGCAGGAAGTGGCGCCCGCGTCGAGCACACCACGCGAGCGCTCGCCCAGGCGGCTGGCGCGCCCGACCTTGGCGGTCATGTCCAGGGTGGCGTCGCGGCCGGTCTCGGCTGCGGCTGCGGTCGCCTCGAGGATCGCCTCGAACGGCTCGTCGGCGGCGACGCCGCGCTCGGCCGCCAGGGTGGCGGGATGGAGCGCGTCGATCATGGTCTTGTCGCCCGGGCTCGCGGAGCCGATCGCGGTCACGCCGTCCAGCCCCGCGCGCAGCATGGCGGCGAAGCAGGGGGCGTCGATGGCGGGGCGCGCCCTTGCCGCCTCGGCCATCTCGAGGAAGAAGGTGCCGTAGAGCGGCCCCATCGAGCCACCGATCTCCGCCATCAGGACATCCGAGAGCGTGGACATCGCGTCCGAGAGCGCGGCGCCGTCGGGAATGCGCTCGGCGGCCCGTCCGAAGCCCTTGGCCATGTTCACCCCGTGATCGCCGTCCCCGATCTTGCCGTCGATCTCCGAGAGGCGGGCACGGTTCTCCACGATGACGTGTGCGATGTCCCGCACGATCCCGCCCGATCCGGCGTTGGGGAAGCCGGCCATGTCAGGCCGCTCCGAAGGCGGGGCAGTCGGTCGGCGCGTCCAGGAGCGCGGCGCGCGACCCGTCGAGCGCCATCACCGTCAGCGTCGCGCCGACCATGTCGAGCGAGGTGAAGTAGTCGCCGACATAGGATTTCCGGATGACCAGCCCCCGGTCCTCGATCGCCTGCGCGATGCGATCGTAGAGAACGTAGAGCTCGCCCCGCGGCGTCGCGCCGAGACCCGAGACCAGGACCGCCACCTCGGTGCCCCTCGGCAGGTCGTGGTCGTCGAGGACGATGCGGGCCATCTCGGCGGCGATCTCGTCGGCGGGGCGCAGGTCGGTCACGGCGATGCCGGGCTCGCCGTGATGGCCGATCCCCATCTCCATCGTCCCCGGCGCGATCTCGAAGTTGGGATGGCCCACGGCCGGCAACGTGCAGGGGGTGAGGCCGACGCCGACCGAGCGGCACGCGTCGATCGCGGCCTGCGCGCCGGCGCGCACCTCCTCGGCGGTGGCGCCGGCCGCGGCGAGGGCGCCGCCGACCTTCCACATGAAGATCTCGCCCGCGACGCCGCGGCGCTTCTCGCGCTCGGCGGGCGGCGCGGAGGAGACGTCGTCGTTCGCGACGACGGTCAGCACCTCGGTCCCGGCCTTGGCGGCGGTCCGCGCCGCCATCTTCACGTTCATGTTGTCGCCCGCGTAATTGCCGTAGAGGACCACGACCCCCGCGCCCCCGTCGGCGGCGGCGATCGCGTCGGCGAAGCTCTTGGCGGTCGGGGAGGAGAAGAGCTCGCCGACGGCGACGGCGTCCACCATCCCGGAGCCGGCGTAGCCGAGGAAGGCCGGCTCGTGCCCCGAGCCGCCCCCCGTGACGATCCCGACCTTGCCCGCCACCGGAGCGCCCGCCGCGACGACGACGCGCGCGTTGCCCTCGTGGAGCGCGACGCGGCCCGCATGCGCGCGGACGAAGCCGCGCACGGTCTCGTCCACGATGTCGTCGGGGTCGTTGAGGAAGCGCTGCATGGTCCGGCCCTTACTTGATGGTGAAGCCGCCATCGACGACGAGGTCGGCTCCGTTGATCATCCGCGCCATGCCGGAGGCGAGGAACAGCGCGGCCGCCGCGATCTCCTCCGGCTCGGCGAAGCGCCCGACGGGGATCTGCGCCATCATCGCCTCGCCCTTGGCGCCGGCCCAGGCCTTGCGGCCCAGCTCGGTCAGGACGACGGTCGGTGAGATGGTGTTCACCGTGATCCCGTGCGGGCCCCATTCCAGGGCCATCACGCGGCTCATGCCGATGACGGCGAACTTCGAGGCGCAGTAGGCGACGTGCGCGTCGATGGCCACCGTCCCGGCCTGGCTCGCCATGTTGACGATGCGCCCGCCGCCGCCCTCGATCATGAGGCGGCCGGCGGCCTGCGCGGTGTTGAAGCTGCCGGTGAGGTTCACGTCGATGGTGCGCCGCCAGGCGTCCGCGCCGATCTCCGCCGCGGGGGCGAGGTCCACGATGCCGGCGCAGTTCACCAGCACGTCGAGCCCGCCCATGTCCCGGGCGGCGGCCTCGACCGCCCGCCCCGCCGCGTCCGCGTCCGACACGTCGCAGGCGTAGGCATGCGCGCCGCCGAGCTCCCGCGCCTTCTCCGCCGCGGCATCGCCGTCCAGGTCGAGGACCGCGAGGACCGCGCCCTTGGCCGCGAAGGCGTCGCAGACGGCGGCGCCGATGCCGGACGCCCCGCCGGTCACGAGGACGCGCAGGCCGCGCAGGCTGCCGTCGAGGTCGAGCACGTCCATGGGGCTGTCTCCCTCCGGGATGGCCCGGCCCGCGGGGTGCGGGCCGGGCCGGGGCGTCACTGCCGCTGCGCGAGCAGGTCGTCGACGTTGTCGGCCGTCACCGGCGTCCACGGCACGTCGTAGTTGGCCGCGCCGCCGCCCTCCCAAGCCATGCTGGGATAGAGGGTCCAGATGTCGGACTGGGGCTCGTACGCGCCGTCCATGGCGGCCGCGATCGCCACGTCGATGGCGCCCTGCGCCTGGGCGCGCGCGTCCTGCAGGATCGACTGCATGTCGCCGGCCTTCACCGCGGTGAGCGCGTCGGTCACGCCGTCGATCCCGGCGATCGCGAAATCAGTCACCTCCAGCCCCGCGGCCTTGACCGCCTCGATCGCGCCGAGCGCCATCTCGTCGTTCTGGCCGATGATGCCGTCGATCTCGCCGGGATGCGCGGTCAGCCAGTTCTCCATCAGGGTCTGCGCCTCGGCGCGGGACCAGTTGGCGGTCTGCTGCTCCAGCACGGTCACGTCCGGGCACTCGGCCAGCGCGCGTTGGTTGCCCTCCAGGCGCTGGATCTGCGCCGACTGGCCGATCGGCCCCTCGATGATGACGACGTTCCCGGCGCAGCCGATCGCGTCCATGACGATCTTGGCCTCCATGTAGCCCGACTGCGTGTCGTCCGAGCCGACATAGGAGGTGAGCAGGTCGCTGTTCACCTTGGTGTTGGACCCGACGACCGGGATGCCCGCATCGGCCGCGACCTGCACGGCGGCGGCGCCGGCCTCCACGTCGATGGGCGCGAAGATCGCCGCGTCGAAGCCCTGCGTGGCCATGGTCTCGAACTGCTCCTGCTGGACCAGCGCATCGTAGCGGCCGTCGAAGATGGTCAGCTCCACCATTCCCGAAAGCACGGCCGGATGCTGCTCGGCCGCCTCGGCCCAGATCTGCATGAACTCGGCCTGGAGCCCGTAGAGCGCGGCGCCGATCTTCAGCGGCTCGTCCTGGGCGACCGCGGGCGCGGCCATCAGCCCGGCCAGAGCGGCCGTCGTGAACAGATGTCTCATGTCGTTCCTCCCTTGGTGGTCTCCGCCGGGTTCAGTCCCTGCGGTTTCGCGTCTGGTCGAGCGTCACGGCCGCCACGATGAGCGTCCCCTTGATGACCAGCTGGTAGTAGGATTCGACCCCCATCAGATCGAGGCCGTTGTTGACCACGCCGATCAGGAGCGCGCCGATGACGGTGCCCGTCACCCGGCCGACGCCGCCGGCCAGGCTGGTGCCCCCGATCACCACGGCGGCGATCGCGTCGAGCTCGTAGGCCACCCCGGCCTGCGGCAGCGCCGATCCGGTGCGCGCCGCCAGGATCATGCCGGCCAGGCCCGCCAGGGCCCCCGAGATCACGAACACGGCGAAGCGGATTCGGGTCACGTTCACGCCCGAGACCGTGGCCGCGTGCGGGTTGCCTCCCGCGGCGTAGATGTGCCGCCCGAACCGCGTCTGCGACAGGACGTACCACGCGCCCAGGAAGACGGCCGCGAAGACGATGACCGGCATCGGCACGCCGTAGACGTCCGCCGTGCCGATCGAGCGGAACTCGGGCGTGAGCGAGGGGATGGGCCGCCCGTCCGAGTAGAGGAGGGTGAGGCCCCGCGCGGCCGAGAGCATCCCCAGCGTGGCCACGAAGGCCGGCACGTTGAACCGGGCGACCACGGCGCCGGAGACCGCCCCCGCCAGCGCGCCGACCCCGATGCCCGCGGCGAAGGCCACCGCGACCGGGTAGGGTCCGCCAAGGGCCGCCGAACCGGTCGAGGTGGTCGCCAGCGAGGCCGCGACCACCCCGGCGAGGGCCACGACGGAGCCGACCGAGAGGTCGATGCCGCGCGCCAGGATCACGAAGGTCAGGCCGATCGCGAGGATGCCGTTGATCGACGTCTGGCGCAGGACGTTGACGATGTTGCGCGGCGTCAGGAAGAACTCGTTGAGGAAGGTCAGGGCGACGCAGACGACCGCCAGCGCGATCAGGATACCGTAGGTCTGGAGGAAGGCCGCCGCGCCGCCGCGGCGAGGCGCCGTGGCGCCATGGGCGGCGCCCGGGCTCGGCTGCGGATCGGCGGCGGCGGGATCGGAGGACATGCGCGGCTCCCTCAGGCGGCGAGGTGGAGGAGGGCGGGCGCGGTCATGCCCTCGCCGGCCGCGATGCCAGCCACCCGGCCGTCACGCATCACCAAGGTGCGGTCGGCCATGCCGAGGACCTCGTCGATCTCGGACGACACGAGGATCACGCCGCCGCCGGCCGCGGCGAAGTCCGACATGATGCGGTAGATCTCGCGCTTGGCGCCCACGTCGACGCCGCGCGTCGGCTCGTCGAGCAGCAGGACCCGCGGCTCGGTCAGGAACCATTTGCCCAGCACCACCTTCTGCTGGTTGCCGCCCGAGAGGTGGGTGACGCCGAGCCGGTCGCTGGCGGCCTTGATGCCGAACATGTCGATCATCCGCTGCGCCGCCGCGCCCTCCTTGGCGGGGCTCATCACGCTCGCGCCCAGGCCCAGCTCGCGCAGGCGCGCCAGGCACAGGTTCGCCCGGACGTCCTGCGTCAGCACCAGACCCGATTCCTTCCGGTCCTCCGTCACGAAGGCGAGGCCGGCCGCGATGGCCTGGCGCGGCGCGCGAACGTCCAGCGGCGCCCCGTCCAGCTCGACGCTGCCGCCCCGCAGCGCGCTCAGGCCGAAGAGCCGCTCGAGGATCTCGGTGCGCCCGGACCCCATCAGGCCGTACAGGCCCAGGATCTCGCCGCGGTGGAGGTCGAAGGAGACGCCGCGCACCCCGTGCGAAGCGTCGAGGTCGCGCACCCGCAGGAGCACCTCCGCGCCCGGCGCGTTCGCCTTCACGAACTCCTCCGAGAGCGGCCGCCCGACGATCAGCTCCACCAGGCGCGTCTTGTCGATGTCCTCGAGGCGCCCGTCCTCGACGAAGGCGCCGTCGCGCAGGACGGTGTAGCTGTCGGCGATCTCGAAGATCTCGGTCAGGCGGTGGGAGACGTAGACGATGCCCTTGCCGGCCGCCTTCATCGAATTGATCGCGGCGAAGAGCTGATCGGCCTCGGCCTCGCCGAGGGCCGAGGTCGGCTCGTCCATGATGATCACGCGGGCGTCGTAGCTGACGGCCTTGGCGATCTCCACGAGCTGCACCTGTGCGACGGTCAGGTCCATCAGCACGTCCGTCGGCGCGATGCCGAAGCCGAGCTCGTCCAGGAGCGCCTGCGCCGCCGCGTTCATCCGGCGGAAGTCCACCCGCCCGAGGCGCCCGACCGGCTCGCGGCCTAGATACATGTTCTCCGCCACCGTCATCGCCGGCACGGGGCTCAGCTCCTGCTCGATGATGGAGATGCCGGCGGCGAGAGCCTCGGCCGGGGAGGCGAAGCGGACCTCGCGGCCCGCGAGCCGGATCGTGCCGGAATCGCGCGGCTGTATGCCCATGACGATCGAGAGGAAGGTCGACTTGCCCGCGCCATTGCCGCCGCACAGGGCATGGACGGAGCCGCCCTCGAGCCGGAAGCGTCCGTCCCTAAGCGCGGGGACGCCGCCGAAGGACTTCCGAAGCCCCTCGACCTCCAGCAACGCCTCCGCCATTCATGCCTCCCAACATTTGTACACCACGTTGATCTTTTGATCGCCGGCCGTCAACCGCCCTCTCGCCCCCGGGCCGAGGGTCCTGTTCGCAGGCCCGAGGTGCCGTGGGCATGCGAATGGATGACGGATCGGCGCCGACCCTGTAGCCCGGCCCGCGTGGAGGGTGGCGCGGATGGCCGATGCGATCGACGGGATGGGCGCGGCCGACGAGGGGGTCCTCTCGGAGATCGCGCGCCGCTACCATATCGAGGGCGAGACGCAGGACGCGATCGCCCGGGCGCTCGGACTGCCCCGCATGAAGGTGAACCGGCTGCTGCGCGAGGCGCAGGTGCGCGGGATCGTCGAGGTGCGCGTCCGCTTCCAGTCTTCTCGCACGCGCGAGCTGGAGGCCGTGTTCGCCCGCCGCTTCGGGCTGCGGCACCTCCTGATCGCGCCGCCCGCGCGCCTGCCGGAGCGGCAGCGGCGGAACGTCGCCATCGTCGTGAGCGCCTATCTCGAGACGCATCTGCGCGAGGGGGCGGTGGTCGCGGTCGGGATGGGGCGCAACGTCTCGGCGATCGCCGCGGTGCGCACGCAGGCGCGGTTCGACGACATCACCTTCGTCGCCGGCAGCGGTGGGGCCTCGGAGGCCGGGGAGGCGGGCAATGCCGACCACATCTGCCGCGCGCTCGCCGACCGGTTCGGCGGGCGGGCGGCGACCCTCTACGCACCGGCCTACGTGCCGGACGCCGCGATGCGCGAGGCGCTCATGGGCCACCAGACGGTGCGCCGCACCCTCACCCTCGCGCGGGGCGCGGACGTCGCCCTGGTCGGGATCGGCGATCTGGGATCGGACAGCCACATGGCGCGAATGGGCTGGTTCGGCGCCGGCGAACTGCGGGCCGCCCAGGTGGCGGGCGCGGCAGGCGACCTGATGGGCTACGACTTCTTCGACCGCGCCGGACGGCCCTGCAACGACGTGCTCGGCGGGCGTGTCGTCGGCCTGACCCGCGAGGACCTCTCGCGCATCGGCACCACGGTCGCGATGGCGTCCGAGGACAGCAAGGCCGCCGCGATCCTCGGCGCGCTGCAGACCGGCGCGATCGACGTCCTCGCGACCAGCGTGACGAACTGTGAGGCGATCGCCGGCATGATCGCCTGAACGCTCGCGCATCCGGCCACGCCCGTCCCCCGGCGGCCTTCGGCCGCGCCGGCCCCTCAGGGTCTCGCGTGAGCGATCGGTCCGTGGATCGATCGCCTCCCGAGCGACGTTTCGGTGAGGGCCACGGGGCGTGCAGGGCGACGACAGGCACGACTTTGTCCCGAGCCGGTATTCCCGCCCGGAGATCGTCGCGGACCATGGCTTCAGGGGTTTCGCGAGGGCCCGGTCGGTTCGACGCCGCTCCGGCGCGGGACTCCGACCGGCGGTGCCGGGCGGACGCGTCGGCGACCGGACCGGGCCCTCGCGCATCGCACGGCGGCGCCTCCTAGCCGCTGAAGGCCCCGGCGCGCGCGCTGGCGAACCGGGCCGAGTTCGTCGCGCGCTGCGCCCGCGAGGTGCATCCGGGCAGCCGCGGTCCGGCCCATCACGACATGGCCGACCGGACCGCCACCGGCCAACGCGGCATAGTGGTGGGCGGCGGCGGCACGAATCCCCGCATCGACTGGAGCGATCCCGGCGCGCTGTCCGCGGTCCTGTCGGCGTACGGTCCCAGGGCCCCCGTGCCGGGCCGGCCCGGGCACGGGCGCCGGCACGGGGGCGACGGCCTGGCCCGCCGGACCGTCGCCTCCCTGCGACGGTGCGCGGAGTGGCACGGGATCCGGCACGCGATCTGGCAGATCGTTTGCAGGAGCGCCTGCCTCTGCCGGACCGACGCCGTCCACCAGGGGGTGGCCCCGCGACGCTGGCCGTGCCTTGAGCCTTTGCGGTCCCGAGCGCCTGGTCATGATCGGTGGGGAGGGGCGGACGCTGCCGGTCCGGACGATCCTTTCGAGCGTCTCGTAGGCGCTGCGCGGCCTCCAGGCGTTCCTGATCAAGCCGGGGCGGGCATCCTGGCCCATCGCGGTCCCCTAGTTGCCCTGTCCGCCGCCGTCCGCGCGGCGAGGGGTGGACTGGATCGCCGCACCGTCGATGGGGACGGCCCTGTGGGCCGGAGGGCGAGAACCGGCCGGTAGGGCGAGGGGCTCGCCCGAAAGAGGAACGGGATTGTCCCTCTGACGAATATGAGTTCGGCGTCGACCGGCCGCGGAAAGCCGTAGACGCGCACCGGCACCCGGCGTCCGGGACCCGGCCCGCACCCACCTCGTTCCCCTTGACGCAGGGGAGCCGGGGAGCCTTCGCCGGATCATCGCCGCCAAGGCCCACGCGAGAGCGCGCCGTCCAGCATCGCCGGGTTCGAGCCTCCGTCCTGGGCTTCTCCCGGAGGACCTTCCCAGAAGCCGATCGCCCCGACCATCCGGGGCACCACCGAAGGTCACGCGACAGCCCTCAGGGTTGACCAGGCGGCAGGGGACCGGCGGCGCGACCCCGAGCGGCATCATTTGCGTGGAACGGTGGCGACCGTCGGACCGGCGAAACGGTGTCAGGCGGACGGCGCCCAACCCGGCCTGCGGCGCGATCAGCGTCACGACGAAGCGCATGCCGAACCTGACGACGCAGACATTCGACGCCCGGGAGACCGGGTCCGGCACCCTTGGTGGTCCAGGCGATCCGGATGTCATCGATGCGTCCCGACAGGCCCGCTCCGACCGGCGCGGGGCGCGGCGATCATCCCTTCCCCGACCGCTGCGCCGCTGGACCGCCAAACGCATACGGCCGCCACGCGACGGCCCGTTGCCGGACGGGGCGACGGCGCCTATCCAGGGGCAGTCCGCCCGGAGGCGCCATGACGACATCCCCACCCGCCGACCCCGGCCTGCGCAGCGCGCCGGCGGCCACAGCCACGGCGCATGGGTACATGCCTGGCCTCGGAAACGACTTCGAGACGGAGGCCCTCCCTGGCGCCCTGCCGCGGGGGCGCAATTCGCCGCAGCGCGTCGCCTACGGGCTCTACGGCGAGCAGCTCTCCGGCACGCCCTTCACCGCGCCCGGGCACCGCAACGAGCGGACCTGGTGCTACCGCATCCGGCCCTCGGTGCGTCATGTCGGCCGCTTCGAGGGCATTGACCTGCCCTATTGGCGCACCGCGCCGGCGGTCGAGGCGGACGTCACCTCGATGGGACAGTTCCGCTGGGACCCGTTACCGCACGCGGAGGGCCTGACGTGGCTCACCGGCATGCGGACGATGACCACGGCGGGGGATGTGAACCTGCAGCAGGGCATGGCTGCGCATGTCTATATCGCGACGAACTCGATGGTGGACGACTACTTCTATTCCGCCGATTCGGAGCTTCTGGTCGTGCCGCAGGAGGGGCGCCTGCGCTTCGCGACGGAGCTCGGCGTGATCGACATCGGCCCGCAGGAGATCGCGGTGATCCCGCGCGGCCTCGTCTACCGGGTCGAGGTCCTGGACGGCCCCGCCCGCGGCTTCGTGTGCGAGAACTACGGTCAGGCCTTCGAGCTGCCCCAGCGCGGGCCGATCGGCGCGAACTGCATGGCGAACAGGCGCGATTTCCTGGCCCCGGTCGCGGCATTCGAGGACCGGGACGCGCCCTCCACCGTGACGATCAAGTGGTGCGGGCGCTTCCACCGGGCGCGGATCGACCACTCCCCGCTCGACGTCGTCGCCTGGCACGGGAACTACGCCCCGGTGAAGTACGACCTGCGGACCTACTGCCCGATCGGCGCGGTCCTCTTCGACCATCCCGACCCGTCGATCTTCACCGTGCTGACCGCGCCGTCCGGAATCGAAGGGACGGCGAACATCGACTTCGTGCTGTTCCGCGACCGCTGGAGCGTGGCGGAGGACACGTTCCGCCCGCCCTGGTACCACAAGAACGTCATGTCCGAGCTGATGGGCAACATCCACGGCACCTACGATGCCAAGCCGCAGGGATTCGCGCCCGGCGGGCTCTCGCTGCACAACATGATGCTGCCGCACGGGCCGGACCGGGGCGCGTTCGAGGGGGCGACGAACGCCGATCTGGAGCCCGTGAAGCTGGAGGACACGATGTCCTTCATGTTCGAGACCCGCTTCCCCCAGCACCTGACCGCCTTCGCCGCGCGGGAGGCGCCGCTGCAGGACGACTACGTCGATTGCTGGACCGGGCTCGAGAAGCGGTTCGACGGCACGCGGAATCCCGGATGAGCGCGGCCGCCCCGGCCCGGTCCTGGGTCGCGGAGGCGAACGCGCCGGAGCATCCCTTTCCGCTCCAGAACCTGCCCTACGGCGTGTTCACCGCGCCGGGCGTGGACCGCCCCGCCTGCGGGGTCGCCATCGGGGACGGCATCCTCGACCTCGCGGCGCTGGCCGCGGCAGGGATCCTCGATCTCGGCACGCCGTTCACGGGCGGCTGGAACGCGGTGATGACGATGGGGCCGGCGACCTGGGCGGCCCTGCGCGCCCGCCTGACCGGGCTCCTGGCCGAGGGCGCGCCGGAGAGCGGCCGGCTCGGGCCGTATCTGGTGCCCCAGGCGGAGGCGGCGATGCACCTGCCCTTCGCCGTGGCCGAGTTCACCGACTTCTACGCCTGTCGCCACCATGCCGAGAACGTGGGCACGATGTTCCGCGGGCCGGCTGACGCGCTTCCACCGAACTGGCTGTCGATGCCCATCGGCTATAACGGCCGCGCGTCCACGGTCGTCGTCTCGGGCACCGACGTGGTGCGCCCCCTCGGGCAGACCCTGGCGCCGGATTCCGACCTGCCCGCGTTCGGCCCCTCCCGGCGGCTCGACTTCGAGCTGGAGCTCGGCACGGTCGTAGGGGGGTCGAGCGCCATGGGCCGGCCCGTGAGCCTGGCCGAGGCGGAGGCGTTGATCTTCGGCTACGTGCTCCTGAACGACTGGTCGGCGCGCGACCTGCAATCCTGGGAGTACCGCCCGCTGGGGCCGTTCCAGTCCAAGGCCTTCGCGACCAGCGTCTCGCCCTGGATCGTGACGGCGGCCGCGCTCGCCCCCTGCCGCGCGCCCCTGCCCGAGCGGGCGCGGCCGCTCCTGCCCTATCTGGGCGCAGCGGGGGAGGCCACCGGCCTCGACGTCGCGCTCGAGGTGGACCTCGCGCCCGCGGGCGGTCCGTCCACGACGATCGCCCGGACCAACGCGCGCGAGCTCTACTATTCGGCCGCGCAGCAGCTTGCGCATCACGCCTCGTCGGGTTGCGCGATGCGGGCGGGCGACCTCCTCGGCTCCGGCACGATCTCGGGTCCGGAGGCGGACGCGCGGGGCTCGCTCCTGGAGATCACCTGGGGCGGGCGGGACGCGGTCGCGCTGCCCGGCGGGGTGCGGCGGACCTTCCTGGAGGATGGCGACACCGTGACCCTGCGCGGCGTGGCGACCGGCCCGGGATGGCGCGTCGGCTTCGGCGCCTGCGCCGGCACGATCCGGCCGGCGCCGGCCTGGCCGTCCGCGTCGTAGCGGAGGGTGCGGGGCCGCGGGGGAATGGGGGTGGTGGAGCCTAGGGGGGTCGAACCCCTGACCTCCTGCATGCCATGCAGGCGCTCTCCCAACTGAGCTAAGGCCCCATCCGGCCGCGCGGGACACGCGCGGCGCCGCGCGTCCCTACGCCGCGCACGGGGGGCGCGCAAGGCGCAATCCCCCCGCGCGGGCGCGCGTCAGCTCTCGTCCTTGTCCTCGTCCGAGGCGACCTCGGCGATCTCGTCCAGCGACACGTCGTCGTCCTCGTCCTCGTCGGCGAGCACGTCGTCATCGTCGTCGTCGTCGAGCACATCGTCGTCGTCGAGCTCGACGGTCGCGGCGTCGTCATCCTCGTCGGCGGTCTCGACATCGTCGCCCGCGGGGGCGGCCTTCACGGATTTCGGGTCGGCCTTGTCGGCGCTCATCGTGCGCGCCTTGCCGGACGTGAGCTGCTCGACGGTATGCTCCATGCCGCAGTTCGGGCAGGTCATCGGGTCGTTCTGCAAGTCGTAGAAACGGGTCGAGCAGGCCGGGCAGAGGCGTTTGACGCCCCATTCTTCCTTCGGCATTGAGAGCTCTCCTGTGGGCGATGGCGGTGCGTCCGGCGCGGCGGCGAGGCTGCCTGGCTGGGCGGATCGGGGGCGGATGCCATACGCCCCCTGGGCTGGCAAGAGGGAGCACCGGAATGGCCGAGATCACGGTCCGCGGCGCGCGCATGTCCGTCGACAGCCGGACCCACGCGCGCGCGCGGCGCATCACCCTGCGGATCGGCGCGGCGGACGGCCGGATCACGCTCACGCGGCCGCCAGGGGTGCCGGAACGCGAGGCGCTGGCCTTCGCCGCGAGCCGCGCCGACTGGATCGCGGCGCAGCTCGCGGCGCGGCCTGACGCGGTCGTGGTGGCGCCCGGGGCGGCGGTGCCGGTGGAGGGTTCGTCCGTGCCGGTGGTGGGTGGCGCGGTCCATGCGGCCCTCGTTCGAGGGGAGCTTCGCGTGCCCGCCGGGCGGGCCGGGCCGGCGGCGGAGCGGCTGCTGCGCGACCTGGCCGCCGAACGCCTCCGCGCCGCCTGCGCTCGGCACGGCGGCGCCCTCGGGCGGCGGCCCGCGCGGATCACGCTGCGCGATCCGCGCGGGCGCTGGGGGAGCTGCACCGCGGCGGGGCGGCTGATGTTCTCCTGGCGGCTGGTGATGGCGCCGGCGGAGGTCCTGGACTACGTCGCCGCCCACGAGGTCGCGCATCTCGCCCACATGCATCACGGGCCGGCGTTCTGGGCCGAGGTCGCGCGGCTGTCCCCGGCCTTCGAGGCGCCGCGCGGCTGGCTGCGCAGGCACGGCGCGGGGCTGCATCGCTACAGGTTCGACGCCGCCTGATGCGGGATCAGGCGTGGATCGCGCCGTCCCCGCAGGCCAGAGCGGCCTCGCGCACGGCCTCCGAATAGGTCGGGTGCGCGTGGCACGTCCGCGCCAGGTCCTCGGCGGCGGCGCCGAACTCCATGGCGACGCAGACCTCGTGGATGAGGTCCCCCGCCATGGGGCCGATGATGTGCGCGCCCAGGATGCGGTCGGTGGCGGCGTCGACGATGATCTTGACCATGCCGTCGGCGGCGAAGTTGGCCTTCGCCCGGGCGTTGCCCATGAAGGAGAAGCGTCCCACCTTGATCGCCCCGCGCTCCTTGGCCGCTTCCTCCGTAAGGCCGACGCTGCCGACCTCGGGGTGGGTGTAGATGACGTTCGGGATGACGCCGTAGTTGACGTGCCCATGCTTGCCCGCGATCGCCTCGGCGACGGCCATGCCCTCGTCCTCGGCCTTGTGCGCGAGCATCGGGCCGGCGATTGCGTCGCCGATGGCGCGGATGCCCTTGGCGCCGGTGCGCCATTGCCCGTCCACCTCGATCTGACCCCGCTTCGTGAGGGCGATGCCGAGCGCCTCCAGCCCGAGCCCGTCCGTGTAGGGGCGCCGCCCGGTGGCGACGAGGACCCGGTCCACGGTGAGGCTCTCCTCGGCGCCGTCCTTGCGGGCCTTCCAGGTGAGGGTGGCGCCGTCCCCGTCGCGCTCGACGGCCTCGACCGCGGCGCCGGTTATGATGGAGATGCCCTGCTTCGTCATGATCTTGCGGAACTGGCGGGCGATCTCGGCGTCGCTGCCGGGGACGATGCCGTCGGCGTACTCCACGACCGTCACCTGGGTGCCGAGGCGGGCGTAGACGGACGACATCTCGAGCCCGATGACGCCGCCGCCGATGACGGCCATGGACTTCGGGATCGCGTCCAGCTTCAGCGCGCCCTCGGAGGTGACGATCACCTCCTCGTCGATCTTGGCGAAGGGCAGGGAGGCGGCCTCCGAGCCCGAGGCGACGACGATCTCCCTCGCCTCGTGAACGTCCTCTCCGACCTTCACCTTGCCCGCCGCGGGGATGCTCGCCCAGCCCTTGATCCAGTCGATCTTGTTCTTCTTGAAGAGGAATTCGATGCCGGTGGTGTTCTGCGCGATCACGTCGTCCTTGTAGGCCTGCATCGCGGGCCAGTCGACGCCGGGGGCATCGCCGGTCAGGCCCATCCTGGCGAAGTTGTGCTGCGCCTCGTGGAGCGAATGGGTCGCGTGGAGCAGCGCCTTGGACGGGATGCACCCGATGTTCAGGCAGGTGCCGCCGAGGGTCTCGCGGCCCTCGACGCAGGCGGTGCGCAGCCCGAGCTGCGCGCAGCGGATGGCGCAGACGTAGCCGCCGGGGCCGGAGCCGATCACGATGACGTCGTACTGGGCCATGGGTCAGGTTTCCTCGTCCGAAGTGCCGTGCATGGTGATGCGCAACCTATGCACATCCCATGCGCATGGAAGGTCAGATCAGCGCGGCGCCGATCATCGCGAAGGTGGCGGCGAACCCCACGACCCAGACCACGGACCGCCAGGGCCGCAGGCCGAGCGCGTAGGCCGGCACGTAGAGGACGCGCGCGACCAGATAGGTCCAGGCGCAGGCGGCGGTGAAGCCGGTGGACTGGCCGGCCAGGGTCACGACCACGACCGCGATGGCGAACAGGATCAGCCCCTCGAAATGATTGGTCATGGCGCGTTGGAAGCGGCCGGTGCGCTCCGACATGGGGCTCGAGGGCGGGCGGTCGCGGGCGGACATGGCGTAGCCCGGCCCCACGTCGCGGTTGGCGCCGACCGCGTAGAGGACGAACTGCGCGCCCTGCAGCAGGGCGGCGAGGGCGAGGGCGGTGAGCTCGGGGGTCATGGCGGGTCCTCGAGGTGCGGTCGCCGCCCCGCCTAGCCGTCCGTCCAGCGATAGGCCACCTCGTCGAGCCGGTCGGCCGGGAAGGTGAAGAGGATGCGGAGGGCGCCGTCCGGGGCGGACCAGCCGTGAGCGAGGCCGGCGGGCACGTAGAGCATGTCTCCGGCGCGCACGGGCAGGTCGCGGCCATCCATGGTCAGGAGGCCCTCGCCTTCCAGGACGTAGCCGGTCTCGGGGATGTCGTGGGTATGGGCGTTCTCGCGGCCGCCGGCCTCGAACTCGGCGATGCCCTGCACGACGGCGCCGGACGGCCCCTCGGCGGCGTCGATCAGGCGGCGGAACTTCACGTCGCCGCGTTCGGGATCGTGCCAGGCGGCGAGCTCGGTGTCTGCGGTGCGGACGTGGATGGCGGCGTCGGTCATCGGAGCCTCGTGGTGGGGGTGCACCGGGCGAAGCGGGCGAGGGCGGGGTTTGTTCCGCCCCCCGCCGCGTCAGGCGGTCTCCAGGAAGTCGGCGCGCAGGGCGGCGCCGAAGCCGCTCTCCTTGGCGATCCAGGCCTCTGCCCTGGCACGGTCGTTCACCTCGAACAGGGCGACGGCCGCCGACGGCGTGTCCGCGTCGCGCCAGAGCTGCAGCAGGGTCAGCCCCGCCTGCGCCCTGTCATCGGCGGACGCATCGAAGCTGGCCTGCCAGTCGGGCCAGTCGATGGTGTCGTAGCGGCAGATGAGTTGCATGGGGGCTCCTAAAACGAGATAGTCTGCTGATTGGCACAAGAGACGAGGCGAGCTTTGGCTATTTAGCAACCGAATAGGAACGCATACTGTCGTTCTCTGGCGTACCGCGCAGTCCCGGCCGTCAGTGTTCGACTAACTCATCGCACATTCGCTGGTCGCGAAAGACGATTCTGTTGTTCGGCTTCGGAAGAATGAAGCCGTTTTTCTGCATCCAAGGTCGGCAAAATCGAATGCACTCAAGAATACCTTCATAGGCTGATAGCCCGATGGCGGATAGGTCGCTCAATCCACCATGATAGTTATCCCGGCGGACAAGTCACCAGAACGAATGGATCGTTGGCGGCGAATCGCAAGTACCTCATCGTGGGCTTTATCAAGCCTCCGAAGCGATGTAATTGCATTCGCTGAGAGAGCAACTTGCTCAGCTTAATCTGCTCGCTTCAATGTCACCAAGACTGATCTAGAAGCGTCGTCTTCGAGTAGCCCCGACAATTTACGCGGCAGGACGAACTAGTCCCGCCGAATTGCGTACCTATCGAGGCCGTCCACCTAAGCCAGAAGCCCTAGCAGACTCCGCATCTAAATGACTAACGATCAACACTTGCGTGTCTCCGCTGCAAGATGGAGAATTGTCCAGCTCGAGGCCTTCATAATGCCGTAAAACTGGCACGCACATTGATAATAGCTCATCGCCAGTACGGTGAACGGATTGGTCAAGCAGTCATCTAGAAGCGATCAGGATCTTATCGCGTCTGAATTCCTGCGTGTATTGCCGCTATGCGCATCGTTATATAGAATAAATCTCTTCTGCATCGGATTCCACGTACTGAATTGAACTGGCAATCGTGTGACCAATAGCAAGTGTTAGAACAGAGGTCCATCAACAACCTTCTCGGATCCTCCAGGGCCTCCTTCACCCGCACCAGGAACGTCACTGCGCCTTTGCCGTCGACGATGCGGTGGTCGTAGCTGAGGGCGAGGTACATCATCGGGCGGATGGCGATTTCGCCGGTGACGACCATGGGGCGGTCCTGGATCTTGTGCATGCCGAGGATGCCGGACTGCGGCGGGTTGAGGATGGGGCTCGACATGAGCGAGCCGTAGACGCCGCCGTTGGAGATGGTGAACGTGCCGCCCTGCATGTCGGCCATGGAGAGCTTGCCGTCGCGGGCGGCGATCCCCTTCTCCGCGATGGCCTTCTCGATGGCGGCGAAGGACATGGCGTCCGCGTCGCGGATGACCGGGACGACGAGGCCGTTCGGGGTGCCCACGGCGACGCCCATGTTGACGTAGCGCTTGTAGACGACGTCGGTGCCGTCGATCTCGGCGTTGACCTCGGGGACCTCCATCAGCGCGTGGCAGCAGGCGCGGGTGAAGAAGGACATGAAGCCGAGCTTCACGCCGTGCTTCTTCTGGAACAGGTCCTTGTATTCGTTCCGCAACTCCATGATCGCCGTCATGTCCACCTCGTTATAGGTGGTCAGCATGGCGGCGGTGTCCTGCGCCTCCTTGAGGCGGCGGGCGATGGTCTGCCGCAGGCGGGACATGCGCACCCGCTCCTCGCGCCCGGCCTGCTCGGCGGGCACGGGGGCGCGGGCGGGGGCCTTGGGGGCGGGCTTCTCCTTCGGCTTGGACAGCGCGTCCAGCACGTCGGACTTCATGACGCGGCCGTCGCGGCCGGTACCCTGGACCTCGCCGCGGGAGAGGCCCTCGGAGGCCATCATGACCTTGGCGCTGGGCGCGTCCTCCACGTCGGCGCGGGCGCCGTCCCCGCCGCCGGGCCGGTCCTCGTGGGTGGAGCCGTAGTCCATCTCCTCGGATTTCGACGCGGCGGCGCCCTCGTCACGGGCCGCGCCGGCGGAGGGTCCGGCGGCCGCGCCGGCGCCGCCGGATATCGTGGCGAGCTGCGCGCCCGCGGCGACGGTCTCGCCGGCCTTCACGGCGATGGAGGCGAGGGTCCCGGCGGCGGGCGAGGGCACCTCGACGGAGACCTTGTCGGTCTCGAGCTCGCAGAGCATCTCGTCGGCCTCGACGGAATCGCCCTCCGCCTTGAACCAGGTGGCGACGGTGGCCTCGGTGACGGACTCGCCCAGGGCGGGGACCATGACGGGGGTCTCGGACCCGGGGGTCTCGGACCCCGCGGAGCCCGCGCCGCCGCCCTCGCCCTCGGCGGGCTTCGCGCCGTCGCCGAGGGCGACGTCCTCGGCGTAGCCGGCGGCCTCCTCGGTCTCGGCCTCGGTGCGGGTGACGGCGCGGGTCTCGCCGGCCTGGGCGCCGTCCGCGGCCTCGATCTGCGCCAGGAGCGCATCCACCCCGACGGTCTCGCCCTCGGCGGCGACGATCTCCGACAGCTTGCCGGCGACGGGGGCAGGCACCTCGACCGTGACCTTGTCCGTCTCCAGCTCGCAGAGCATCTCATCGGCCTCGACGGTGTCGCCCACGGCCTTGAACCAGGTGGCGACGGTCGCCTCGGTGACGGATTCGCCCAAGGTGGGCACGCGGATTTCGGTCATTTCTCGTCTCCGAGGGTCAGGGCGTCGTTCACGAGCGCGGACTGCTGCGCCTTGTGCGCGGAGGCAAGCCCCGTGGCGGGAGAGGCGGAGGTGGCGCGGCCCACGTAGCGCGGGCGGTTGGCGGCGGTGCGCAGGCGGCCCAGCACCCATTCGAGGTTGGGCTCCATGAAGGTCCAGGCGCCCTGGTTCTTGGGTTCCTCCTGGCACCAGACCACCTCCGCGTCGGGGAAGCGGCCGAGCTCGTGGACCATGGACTGCGCGGGGAAGGGATAGAACTGCTCGACGCGCAGGAGGTAGACGTCGTCGATGCCGCGGGCGTCCCGCTCCTCGAGGAGGTCGTAGTAGACCTTGCCGGAGCACAGGACGACGCGGCGGATCTGGGCGTCGGGCTTGAGGACGGTGTCCGAATGGCCCTTCTGCGCGTCGTCCCACAGGACGCGGTGGAAGCTCGAGCCGGTGGTGAAGTCGGCCATGTCGGAGACGGCGAGCTTGTGGCGCAGGAGCGACTTCGGGGTCATCAGGACCAGGGGCTTCCTGAAGCTGCGATGGAGCTGCCGGCGCAGGATGTGGAAGTAGTTGGCGGGCGTGGTGCAGTTGGCGACGATCCAGTTGTCCTGGCCGCACATCTGCAGGAACCGCTCGAGCCGGGCGGAGGAATGCTCCGGGCCCTGGCCCTCGTAGCCGTGGGGCAGGAGCATCACCAGGCCGGACATGCGCAGCCACTTGCTCTCGCCCGACGAGATGAACTGGTCGAACATGATCTGGGCGCCGTTGGCGAAATCGCCGAACTGCGCCTCCCAGAGCGTCAGCGCGTTGGGCTCGGCCAGCGAGTAGCCGTACTCGAAGCCCAGGACGGCGTATTCCGAGAGCATCGAGTCGATGACCTCGTAGTGCGCCTGCCCCTCGCGGATGGCGTTGAGGGGATAGTGGCGGCGCTCGTCCTCCTGGCTGACCAGGGCGGAGTGGCGCTGCGAGAACGTGCCGCGGGCGCTGTCCTGGCCGGCGAGGCGGACGCCGTAGCCCTCGGTCAGGAGGCTGCCGAAGGCCAGGGCCTCGGCGGTGGACCAGTCGAAGCCGGCGCCGGTGTCGAACATCTCGGCCTTGGCGGCCAGGAGCCGGCCCACGGTCTTGTGCAGGGCGAAGCCTTCGGGCGCGGTGGTCAGGGCGCGGCCGATCTCCTGGAACGTCTCCTCGGGGATGGCGGTCTCGCCGCGCTGGTATTCCGCGCCGCGCTTGTCGAGATGCGACCACTTGCCGTCGAGCCAGTCGGCCTTGTTGGGGCGGTAGTCGCGGCCCGCCTCGAACTCCTCGGAGAGCTTGGCCTGGAAGGCGGCCTTCATGTCCTCGATCTCGCCCTCTGGGATGAGGCCGTCGCGCACGAGGCGCTCGGTGTAGAGGGTGAGCGTGGTCTTCTGCTTCTTGATGGTCTTGTACATCAGGGGGTTGGTGAACATCGGCTCGTCCCCCTCGTTATGGCCGAAGCGGCGGTAGCAGAAGATGTCGATGACCACGTCCTTGCGGAACTTCTGCCGGAACTCGGTCGCGACCTTGGCGGCGTGGACGACCGCCTCGGGGTCGTCGCCGTTCACGTGGAAGATCGGCGCCTCGACCATCAGGGCGATGTCGGTGGGGTAGGGCGAGGTGCGCGAGAAGTGCGGCGCGGTGGTGAAGCCGATCTGGTTGTTCACCACGATGTGCATGGTGCCGCCGGTGCGGTGACCGCGAATGCCCGAGAGCTGGAAGCATTCGGCGACCACGCCCTGTCCGGCGAAGGCGGCGTCCCCGTGCAGCAGCACGGGCAGGACCGAGGTGCGGTCCTTGTCGCCGCGCTGGTCCTGCTTGGCGCGCGCCTTGCCGATCACGACCGGGTTCACCGCCTCGAGATGCGAGGGGTTCGCGGTGAGCGACAGGTGGACGTTGTTGTCGTCGAACTCGCGGTCCGAGGAAGCGCCCAGATGGTACTTCACGTCGCCCGAGCCGTCGACGTCCTCGGGCTTGAAGCTGCCGCCCTGGAACTCGTTGAAGATGGCGCGGTAGGGCTTGGACATGACGTTCGCGAGCACCGAAGCCGCCCGCGATGGGGCATGCCGATGACGATGTCGCGCACGCCGAGCGCGCCGCCGCGCTTGATGATCTGCTCCATCGCGGGGATCAGGCTCTCGCCCCCGTCGAGGCCGAAGCGCTTGGTGCCCATGTACTTGACATGGAGGAACTTCTCGAAGCCCTCGGCCTCCACCATCTTCTGCAGGATCGCGCGGCGGCCCTGATCGGTGAACTGGACCTCCTTGCCCATCCCCTCGATCCGCTCCTTGAGCCAGGCGCTCTCCTCGGGGTCGGAGATGTGCATGAACTGGAGCGCGAAAGTGCCGCAATAGGTGCGCTTCACCAGGGCGAGGATGTCGCGCAGGGTGGCGGTCTCCAGGCCCAGCACGTTGTCGATGAAGATGCGGCGGTCCATGTCCGCCTCGGTGAACCCGTAGGTCGCGGGATCGAGCTCGGGATGGTCGGCCTCCTTGCGGAAGCCCAGCGGGTCGAGGTCGGCGGCGAGGTGGCCGCGGATGCGGTAGGCGCGGATGAGCATGAGCGCGCGGATGGAATCGGTGACGGCGCGGCGCAGGTCGGCCGGGGTGATCGTGGCGCCCGTCTCGGCGGCCTTGGCCTCGATCTTGGTGCCGGCGGCGCGGCCCTCGGCCTTGGTCGCCGGATCCGGCGCCCATTCGCCGGTCAGGGCGGCGGTCAGGTCGCCGGCGGGCTGCGGCGGCCAGTCGGGGCGCGCCCAGGAGGGCCCGGCGGCCTGCGCGTCGGCGCCCTCCATCTGATCGAAGAAGGCGCGCCAATCCTCCGCGACGGCGCCGGGATCCTGCGCGTAGCGGGCCTGGAGCCGGTCGAGATAGGCGGCGCTGCCGCCGTCCAGGAAGGAGGAGGCGTGGAAGACATCGTTGGGCGACTGGTCGGTCATGTGCGGCTCCTCAGGGGCGGCAGCGGACGAGGTAGGTGACGTCGCCGGGGCGGCGGTCGTTGTCACGGTAGAGATAGGTCGCGCGCGCCGGCGTGCCGCAGAGCGACGCGGCGGCCCCCTCGAGACGGCGGGCGGAAACGCGGGGACGGGCCCGCACGATGTACTGCCCCGGGCCGGGGATCGCCAGGACGCGCGCCTCCACGAAGGGCAGGCCGGGCAGGGGCAGCGCGCCGCGCAGGCCCTCGGCCGCCGCGGGGGCCGCGACGGGGAGCGCGCCGACGAGCGCGGCGGCGCGGGCCATGTCAGCGAAAGTCATGGAGCCACCTCGCGCCGCCGCGGATCGCCGCCGCCTCGACGCGATCCTTCTGACCGCGCAGTCGGGATCGAAGGGCCGCCCTGGCGGTCGCCCGGGCGGGGACGAGGAGGGGGATTTCGACGTCCATGCGCGGATCGTAGTCGAACCGGTGGAAGTCGTCGCGGTAGAACTCCGCGATCCTGTCCTTCGTCCGCTGCGTCATCGGCTCGGCGCCGGCGACCAGCGGCGAGCGCTGCTTCGGCGTCCTGTTCTCCCGGATGGGAGCGGCGGGAGCGGCGACGCCGAAGCGAACGGCGATGGCGGCGAGCGCCTGGCCGAGCCCGTCCTCCAGGCGCCAGGTCGCGGCGTCCTCGGGTACGAAGCGGTGCTGCGGCACGAGGTGGCTATCGTAGATGAAGCCGCGGCGCGCATAGGTCGCGGCGGCGCGCTCGAACCAGGCCTCGAAGCTCTGTCCGACGGGGATGTCGGCGCGGGCGACGCGATAGTTGTACGCGCTTGCCGCCCGCGCGACCGGATGGCGGGTGATCGCGAAGGCGGAGGCGATGAGCTCCTCCGGCACCAGGGTGACGAGGTCGCTCCACAGGATGTGCTGCGGCGAGGTGCGGCTCCAGCGTTCGACGGCGGGGCGGGACAGGAACTGCCGGTTGATGAGGAAGGGCGTGCCGAGCGCCTCGGCGATGAACCTCTCGACGCTCGATCCGCCGGCCTTGGGAATGTGCGCGAAATAGTGCATCGCGCCGTCGTGCAGGAAGAGGGGCATCGGCCTAGCCTTCCGTGGGGGCCCGGTGCGGGCGGATCATCGGATGTCGCGGGCGCTGGCGCGCTCGGCGCGGACGGGGTCGTCCGGGTAGCCGCCGGCCGCGAACATCCAGGCGAAGGCGTCGCGCACGAGGCGCGCGGTCGGCGCGTCGTACCAGTCGCCGATGGCGCGCGCGTCGCCGGCGCGGGGCTGCCGCTTGACGGAATGCAGGGTCACGTCCGCGCGTCGGGCGCCGATATCGGCGCAGAAGGCGGCGAGGTCGTCCTCCATCCGCTCCATCCGCAGCCAGCGGTCGATGATCGGGCGCCCGTCTATGTGGGTCACGCGCCAGTCGATGTCGCGGGGGGAGCCGAAATGCCCGCGCTCGGACTTGCGCGCGACATAGGCGCGGAAGAGGGCGATCTGCCGGTCCGGGTCGAGCGAATCGAGGGGCGGGCGGCCGTTCTTGCGGCGGTTGTTCCCGGCGTCGAAGAAGAAGGCGGAGACCATCTTGTCGAACGGGTTCCGGATCGAGCAGGCCTTGAGATAGGCGTCGAAGGTGGCGGGGCCGAGGGCGTCGCGGACGCGCGCGGCGCCGACATGGGCGTTGCCCCATTCGGGGGCGGCATTGTCGAGCCGCCCGGAGACGATGCCGTGGGCGGTGTCGAGCGGCGCGGCCCCGTGCTCGGGCGCGTGGCCCGGCGGGGCGCACAGCGGCTCGAGCGCCATCTCCAGCGAGGTGCCGGCCGTCTTGAACGTCTTGAGGTAGACGAAGCGGTGATCGTGCGAGACGAGGATGGCGCGGCCCTCCCGGGGGCGTGGGGTCAGCCGATGGCCGTCAGGACGGCCTCGCCCAGGGTGGCGGGGCTGTCGGCGACGGTGATGCCGGCGGAGCGCATCGCCTCGATCTTGCTCTCGGCGTCGCCCTTGCCGCCGGCGACGATGGCGCCGGCATGGCCCATGCGGCGGCCCGGCGGCGCGGTGCGCCCGGCGATGAACCCGGCGGTGGGCTTCCAGCGGCCGCGCTTGCGCTCGTCGGCGAGGAACTGGGCGGCCTCCTCCTCCGCGGCGCCGCCGATCTCGCCGATCATGATGATCGACTGGGTCTCGTCGTCGGCCAGGAACATCTCCAGCACGTCGATATGCTCGGTGCCCTTGATCGGATCGCCGCCGATGCCGACGGCGGTGGACTGGCCGAGGCCGCTGTCGGAGGTCTGCTTGACCGCCTCGTAGGTGAGCGTGCCCGAGCGCGAGACGACGCCGACGGAGCCGCGCTGTGGATGTGGCCGGGCATGATGCCGATCTTGCAGGCGTCGGGCGTGATGACGCCGGGGCAGTTGGGGCCGATGAGCCGCGTCTTGGACCCGTCCAGCGCGCGCTTGACGCGCATCATGTCGAGCACGGGGATGCCTTCGGTGATGCACACGACGAGCGGCATGCCGGCATCGATCGCCTCCAGGATGGAATCGGCCGCGAACGGGGGGGGCACGTAGATGACGGAGGCGTCCGCGCCGGTGCGCTCCATCGCCTCGTGCACGCTGTCGAAGACGGGCAGGTCCAGGTGCTCCTGCCCGCCTTTGCCGGGGGTCACGCCGCCGACCATCTTCGTGCCGTAGGCGATCGCCTGCTCGGAATGGAACGTCCCCTGCGAGCCGGTGAAGCCCTGGCAGATGACCTTGGTGGTCTCATCGATGAGGATGGCCATCAGGTATTCCCTTAGATCTAGCCGATCGTCATCGCGAACTCGTCGCGATGACACTTCCTGTCGCGTTAGTCGGTAACTCGCAATCAGGCGTCGCAGTCCGCCAAGACGGAAGTAGCACCGCGCTTCCGGATGGAGAAGCCCGGCGGTACGTCGTCCGCTCCAGCTGCAAACGTCCCGTTCGAAGGCTTCGAGGGCGGTGTCCCGGCGCCTTGTCAGCGATCAGCAATCGTAGAGCGCCGCGTCGTCTCTCCGACTGGCGTGGCCGAGAATGAGACGGCCAGTAGCGCACCAATCCGTCGTCGACTACATCCCGCGATCCGGGATTCCGCCGATCCCGTTCGCCTGCGAACGTCTCGTCCGATGCCTCGAGCTCTGCATCGGCAGCCTGCGCATCGAACGCGCTCGGCGGCCGGATGCGTGTGATGCAGACTGCTGAACGAGGTCGTCGGCCGACCTGTGCATACGCCGCCTGCACCGTGAAGCTTCGATCTCGCGACGAGTGCGCAAGGATGCTGCGTCATCCGAACTTCAGCCCCTTCACCGCCTTCACGATCTTCTGCGCGCCGTCCTTCAGGTCGTCGGCGGCGATGACGTCGAGACCTGACGAGTTGATGATCTCCTTGCCCTTCTCGACGTTGGTGCCCTCCAGCCGGACCACGAGCGGGACCTTCAGGCCGACCTCCTTGACCGCGCTCACCACGCCCTCGGCGATCACGTCGCAGCGCATGATGCCGCCGAAGATGTTGACGAGGATGCCCTTCACGTTCGGGTCGGAGGTGATGATCTTGAACGCCTCGGTCACCTTCTCCTTGGTGGCGCCGCCGCCCACGTCGAGGAAGTTGGCGGGCTCGGCGCCGTAGAGCTTGATGATGTCCATCGTCGCCATCGCGAGGCCGGCGCCGTTGACCATGCAGCCGATCTCACCGTCCAGCGCGATGTAGTTGAGGTCGTACTTGGAGGCGGCGAGCTCCTTGGAATCCTCCTCGGTCTCGTCGCGCAGCTCGGCGATGTCGGAATGGCGGTACATCGCGTTGCCGTCGAAGCTGACCTTGGCGTCGAGCACCTTGAGGTCGCCCGCATCGGTCACGATGAGCGGGTTGATCTCCAGCATCTCCATGTCCTTCTCGACGAAGGCTCTGTAGAGGAGACCCATCAGCGCGACGCACTGCTTGACCTGCGCGCCCTTGAGGCCCAGCGCGAAGGCGACCTTGCGCCCGTGGAACGGCTGGTAGCCGGTGGCCGGGTCGACGTCGAAGTTCAGGATCTTCTCGGGCGTGTCGGCGGCGACCTGCTCGATGTCCATGCCGCCCTCGGTCGAGACGACGAAGCCGATGCGGGACGTCTCCCGGTTCACCAGGAGGGCGAGGTAGAGCTCGGTCTCGATGCCGGCGCCGTCCTCTATGTAGATGCGGTTCACGGTCTTGCCGGCGGGGCCGGTCTGATGCGTGATCAGGGTGCGCCCGAGCATGGCGCGCGCCTCCTCGGCGGCCTCCTCGACGGACTTGGCAAGACGCACGCCGCCCTTGCCGCCGGGATCGGACGCGAAATGGCCCTTGCCGCGGCCGCCGGCGTGGATCTGCGCCTTGACCACCCAGAGCGGGCCGTCGAGGGCGCTGGCGGCGGTCTTCGCCTCCTCGGCGCGCAGGACGACGCGGCCGTCGCTCACCGGGGCGCCATAGGACCGCAGCAGCGCCTTGGCCTGGTACTCGTGGATGTTCATTCGTGCCTCCGGACTCGGTCGATCCTCGCGCCATCGCTAAACCACGCCGCGCGCCCGATGCCAAACCTCGATCGGGCGCGGGGGGCACAAAGGCCGGGCTGGGGGCGGGCCGCGCGCGGGCGGGGCGCGGTCAAGAGGGAGCGTCGGCGCCCGCGTCCTTGCCGAAGCGGACCCGGAACGGGCGCGTCGGCGCGCCCGGCCCGGCCTGGGCGGGGGCGAGGGGCGGGCCTTCGAGCGGCCAGCCGCCGGGCGGGGCCCGCAGGGTGGGGTCGGCGTCGAGGAGGGCGCGCAGGGCGGCGCGCTGCCGCGGGGGCAGGATCTCGGCCAGGTCGAAGGGCGTCTCCGGATCGCCGACGCGCGCCTTGTTGAGCCGCGGCAGGTGCAGGATCCGGGGGGCCAGGGACCGCTCGTTCCAGTCGAGCACGTCGGCGACCCACATCAGGTTGTACTCGCGCGGCAGGGTGCGGACGTTGAGGTCCGAGGCATAGGCGAGCTCGCGCAGGCTGCGCTGGTCGAAGCGATGATCGGCGGCGCGGGCGCGGAACGCATCGGCCCAGTCCCGCGCGAATCGGCGGGTGCGCTCCGAGGCGCGCATCGCGATCACGCCGCTGTTGAAGGGCGGATAGCTGGGCGGGACGTGGACCGGCCCGGGCAGGTTGCGCGCGTCGCCGCGGCGCGCCTCGACGGCCATGGCGAGGTCGCAGCCGGCGGCGGTGTCGAAGAGGTCGTCCACCGGGGCGAGGAGGACGGTGTCGGCGTCGAGATACAGGGTCAGGTCGAAGCGGGTGCGGGCGAGCGCCTCCATCTTCGGGCGGTGGTCGACATGCTCGAGGCGGTGCTCCGCGTCGAAGACCGGATCGCCGGGCGGCTCGTCGGCATAGAGGTCGATCGTGACGTCCGGCATGACGGAGCGCACGAGGCGGGCGGCCCGGCGCGCCAGCGTCACGTAGGGCCGACTGGTCGCGGCGTAGACGATCCCGCGCGACGGCGCGGGACCGGGGCCGGGCGTCACGCCAGGCTGTCGTCGATGCCGATGCAGGCCTCCACCAGGCCATGCACCGCCTCGACGGAGCGGTCGAACATCGCCTGCTCGTCGCGGGAGAGGCGGATGTCGATGACGCGCTCGACGCCGCCGGCGCCGATGATCGTGGGCACGCCGACATACATGCCCTTGAGGCCGAGCTTTCCGTCGACCCAGGCGGCGCAGGGCAGGACGCGCTTCTGATCCTTGAGGTAGGCCTCCGCCATCTCGATCGCCGCGGTGGCGGGGGCGTAGAAGGCGCTGCCGGTCTTCAGGAGGCCGACGATCTCGGCGCCGCCGTCGCGGGTGCGCTGGACGATGGCGTCGAGGCGGTCCTGGCTCATCCAGCCCATTTCCACGAGGTCCGGGAGGGGGATGCCGCCGACCGCCGAGTAGCGCACCGAGGGGACCATCGTGTCGCCGTGCCCGCCCAGGACGAAGGCGGTCACGTCGCGCATGGAGACGCCGAGCTCGTCGGCGAGGAAGTGGCGGAAGCGGGCGGAATCGAGGACCCCGGCCATGCCGCACACGCGCTCGGTCGGCAGGCCGGCGTACTTCTGCAGCGCCCAGACCATCGCGTCGAGCGGGTTGGTGATGCAGATGACGAAGGCGTCCGGCGCGTTGGCGGCGATGCCCTCGCCGACGGCCTTCATCACCTTGAGGTTGATGCCCAGCAGGTCGTCGCGGGACATGCCGGGCTTGCGCGGCACGCCGGCGGTGACGATGCACACGTCCGCGCCCGCGATGCCGGCATAGTCGTTCGCGCCCTTGAGCGAGACGTCGAAGCCCGCGACGGGACCGCTCTCGGCGATGTCGAGCGCCTTGCCCTGCGGCACGCCCTCGGCGATGTCGAAGAGGACGACGTCGCCGAGCTCCTTGATGGCGGCCAGATGCGCGAGGGTTCCGCCGATCTGTCCGGCGCCGATGAGGGCGATCTTGGGTCTGGCCATGGGAGCGTCCTTGCTTGCGGGCGATGCGCGGCGGACTAGTCGCCGCGATGCCGCAAGGCAAGCGGAGGAACGCCCCCCGCGCGGTCAGGCCTGCGGCGGCAGGGACTCGGCGAGGTCCTCGTAGCCCGTGCCGGAGGCGACCAGGCAGGACGTGCCGTCGGGCCGGGTGACGAGGACGGTCCAGCCGCCGCCCTCGGCGGCGAACACCTCCATCACGGTGCCCCGCGCATCGAGGCCGATGCCGCGGCGGGTCTCGCCATGGCGCTCCGTCAGGGCCGCGAGGGCGACCGCGCGCGGCATGCATTGCGCGGCCTGGGCGGCGGCCGCGGGCGCGGCGAGCGCCAGGGCGGCGGCGAGGAGGGTCCGGGTGGGTGTCATGCCGTGTCCTTTCGCATGGGGCGGGCGGCCCGCCGGTACGACGTCGACTCTGCGTCCAGTCTGCGCAGGAATGGTTAACGATGCGTTCGCGGGCGTTGCCGAGCGACGTTGCGCGCCTCATTCGCGTGCGCGAAGGTCGCGGGAGCGGCATCCGGGGGACGACGACATGACCGATGCCGCGCCGATCCCCCTGCGATCGGCGCTCTACGTGCCGGCCTCGAACGCGCGGGCGATGGCCAAGGCGGGCGGCCTGCCGGCGGATGCGCTGATCCTCGATCTGGAGGACGCGGTGGCGCCGGCGGCGAAGACCGCGGCGCGCGAGGCCCTGGCGCACGCGCCGGCCGCGCGGATCCTCCTCCTGCGGGTGAACGCGGCGGGCACGCCCTGGCACGCGCAGGACATGGCGGCGGCGGGCCGCCTGCGCCCGGACGGGGTCGTGCTGCCCAAGGTCGGGGGAGCGGGGGAGGTCGCGGCAGCCGTGGCCGCGCTGCCCGGGGTGCCCGTCTGGGCGATGATCGAGACGCCGGCGGGGGTGCTGGCGGCGCCGGAGATCGCGGCCGCACCCGGAACGGGCGGGCTGGTGATGGGCACCAACGACCTCGCGGCCGAGCTGCGCGCGACGGGGCGCGGGGCGATGGGCTACGCGCTCGAGCGGACGGTCCTGGCGGCGCGGGCGGCGGGCGTGCCGGCGCTCGACGGGGTGTGCAACGCGCTGCGGGACGTGGCGGCGCTGCGGGAGGAATGCGCGCATGGCCGGGCCCTCGGCTTCGACGGCAAGACGTTGATCCATCCGGCGCAGATCGCGGTCGTGAACGACGCCTTCGGGCCCTCGGCGGCGGAGGTCGCGCTGGCCCGGCGGCGGATCGCCGCCGTCGCGGAGGCGCGGGCGCGGGGCGCCGGGGTCGCTGTGCTGGACGGGGCCATCGTGGAGGAGCTGCACGCGGCGGAGGCAAGGCGCGTCCTGGCGCTGGCCGGGGCGGCGGGAGGCGCGGCGCCGCCCGGAGAGGCGATGGCGGGGCCGGGCGCGGGCGGTTAGGTTCCGCCCGGGACGGACGGGAGGGCGCGCGATGGGATATGCGGTGATGCTGGCCGGGGTGCTCCTCTGGAGCGGGCCGCACCTCTTCAAGCGGCTGGCGCCGGAGGCGCGGGCGGGACTGGGCGACTGGTTCAAGGGGGTCGTCGCGCTGTCGCTGGTGGCGGCGATCGTGCTGATGACCTGGGGCTACCGCGTCGCGGCGCCGGTGGACGTCTGGTATCCGCCGGGATGGACGGTCCATGTCAACAACCTGCTGACGCTGATCGCGCTGACGCTGTTCGCGGGCTCGAACGCGGGCGGGCGGATCGGCACGCGGATGCGCCATCCGCAGCTGATCGGGTTCAAGCTCTGGGCGGCGGCGCACCTGCTGGTGAACGGGAACCTGGCCGCGATCCTCCTCTTCGGCGGGCTGCTGGCCTGGTCGGTGGTGCAGCTCGTCGTCCTGAACCGGCGGACGGAATGGGCGCCTTCGGAGCCCGGCTCGATCCTGCGGGACGTGGCGGCCTTCGTGGTTGCGATGATCCTGTGGCTGGCGATCGCCTATGCGCACGTATGGTTCGGCCTCTGGCCCTTCGGCGGCGGCGGCGGCGGCGCGACGTGACGGGGCGGGGCGGGATGAGGCGGACGGGGACGGGGCGGGCCGAGGCGCGGCGGTCGGGCAAGGTCGCCGCCGCCCGCGCCTTCGAGGACTACCGCCTGGGCGAGACGATCCAGCACGCCGTGCCGCGCACCCTCTCGGGCGGGGAGCGGGCGCTCTATCATGCGCTCTACGCGGCGCGGCACGCGCTCCATTCCTCGGACGAGTTCGCGCGCGCGAGCGGGCTGGCCTCGGCGCCGCTCGACGATCTGATCGTGCTGCATGCGGTGGCCGGGCGCTCGGCGCCGCAGGTGGCGCCGGGCGGGGCGGCGGCCTGCGCGATCGCGGAGGCGGTGTTCCTGCGGCCGGTGACGGCGGGCGAGACGCTGCGCGCGGTCTCGGAGGTGATCGGGCTGCGCCCTGGCGACGAGGGACAGGCGGGCACGGTCTGGCTGCGCACCACGGGGACCTCGCGCGGCGAGCCGGTCCTGCGCTTCGTGCGCCGGGCGCCGGTGGCCGGGCGCGGTGCGGGCGCGCAGGAGCAGGCGGCGTCGGTGCCGGACCTGGCGGGGGCGGTGCGGTCGCAGGACCTGAGGGTCCCCGAGGGGCTGGATTTCTCGCGCTACGAGTTCGCGATGTCCGGGGAGCCGCATCGGATGGGCGACTACGCCGTCGGCGAGGTCATCGACCACGGGGGCGGCGCGGCGGTCGAGGAGGCCGATGCCATGCTCGCGGCCCGCCTCTGGCAGGACACGGCGGTTCCCCGGCCGGGGCCCGCCACGCGGCCGGACGGGCGGCGGCCGGTCGAGGGGGGGCACGTGATCAGCCTGGCGCGCGCGATGAGCTTTGCGGGGCTGGCCAACGCGCAGGTGATCGTGGCGATCAACGCCGCGGTCCAGCCGAACCCCTGCCATGCCGGGGACGTGCTGCGCGCCTGGTCGGAGGTGCTCGACATGGCCGAGACGCGCGCTCCGGGGGTGGGGGCGATCCGGCTGCGGACCGTGGGGGTCGTCGGCGAGGGCGCGTCGGCGGGCGACCGCCTCGGCGCGGACGGGCGGTACCTGCCGGGGGTGGTCCTCGACCTGGATCACTGGGCGCTGATGCCGGCGTGATGCGCGGGGGGCGGGCGCGGCGCGTCGGGCCCGTGACGCCCGCCCCGTGACGCCGGCCCCGTGACAATGGGGCGGCCTTCGGGCAGGAGGGCGGCAGAGGACCCGCGGGAGGATCGCAGCACATGGCCGACGTCAATCGGGGCGACCGCCCGCTCAGCCCGCACCTGAGCGTCTACAAGCCGCAGATCACGTCCATCAGCTCGATCCTGATCCGCATCACGGGCAACGCGCTGATCATCACGACGCTGCTGCTCGTATGGTGGTTCGTGGCGCTGGCCGCCGGGCCGGAGGCGTTCGGATACGCGAACGGGCTGCTGACGTCCTGGTTCGGTGATCTGGTGCTGGTCCTGAGCCTGCTGGGGCTTTGGTACCATACGCTCGGCGGAGCGCGGCATCTGCTGTGGGACACCGGGCGGGGCCTGGAGATCAAGACCGCGGAGGCGCTCGGCTGGGCCTGCGTCATCGGGTCCGTGGTCCTGACGGCGGCGACGATCATCTTGTTCGCGATCATCTGAGGGACGCGCCATGGCCTACATGACAGACCGCAAGCGGGCCGCCGGGCTCGGCGCCTCGGGCGGCGGGACGGAGCATCACTGGCGCATGACCATCAGCAGCTACGCGCTCCTGATCCTCGTGCCGGTCTTCGTGTTCGTGATGGGGCTCGGGCTCGGACGCGAGTACCTGGAGGCGCGGGCCTATTTCGCGCGGCCGCTGCCCGGCATCGTCGCGGCGCTCACGCTCACGGTCGGGTTGATCCACTTCCGCCAGGGGTTCCAGACGCTGATCGAGGACTATGTCCACGGCCATGCCGGACGGCTCGCGATCATCGCCGGCATCTGTCTTTCCTACGCGCTGATCGGCGCCGCCCTCTGGGCGATCGTTCGCCTCGCGCTCACCTGAGGATCCGCCCATGGCCTATGACATCACCCATCACGAATACGACTGCATCGTCGTCGGGGCCGGCGGCTCGGGCCTGCGCGCCACGCTCGGCATGGCCGAGCAGGGGCTGCGCACGGCGTGCATCTCCAAGGTGTTCCCGACGCGCAGCCACACGGTCGCGGCGCAGGGCGGGATCGCCGCGTGCCTTGGGGAACATGGGGCCCGACTACTGGCAGTGGCACATGTACGACACCGTCAAGGGGTCGGACTGGCTCGGCGACACCGACGCGATGGAATACCTCGCGCGCGAGGCCCCGAAGGCGGTCTACGAGCTCGAGCACTACGGCGTGCCGTTCAGCCGGACCGAGGACGGCAAGATCTACCAGCGCCCCTTCGGCGGGCACACCACGCAGTACGGCGAGGGCCCGCCGGTCCAGCGCACCTGCGCCGCGGCCGACCGCACCGGCCACGCGATCCTGCACACGCTCTACGGTCAGTCGCTCAAGCAGCAGGCCGAGTTCTACATCGAGTACTTCGCGACCGACCTCATCATGTCCGAGGACGGGCAGTGCCAGGGCGTCCTGGCCTGGAAGCTCGAAGACGGCACCATGCACGCCTTCAACGCCAAGATGACGGTGCTGGCGACGGGCGGCTACGGGCGCGCCTACTTCTCGGCCACCTCGGCGCACACCTGCACCGGGGACGGCGGCGGCATGGTCGCGCGGCAGGGCCTGCCGCTGCAGGACATGGAGTTCGTGCAGTTCCACCCGACCGGCATCTACGGCGCCGGCTGCCTCATCACCGAAGGCGCGCGGGGCGAGGGCGGCTACCTCACCAATTCCGAGGGCGAGCGGTTCATGGAGCGCTACGCGCCCACCTACAAGGATCTCGGCGAGCCGCGACGTGGTCTCGCGCTGCATGACGCTCGAGATCCGCGAGGGCCGGGGCGTGGGCGACGAGGGCGACCACATCCACCTCAACCTCAACCACCTCCCGCCCGAGGTGCTGCACGAGCGCCTGCCGGGCATCTCCGAGAGCGCGCGCATCTTCGCCGGCGTGGACGTGACCCGCGAGCCGATCCCGGTGCTACCGACGGTGCACTACAACATGGGCGGCATTCCGACGAACTACTGGGGCGAGGTGCTCGACCCGACCGAAGCCGACCCCGACCGCGTCGTCCCCGGCCTGATGGCGGTGGGCGAGGCGGGCTGCGCCTCGGTGCACGGCGCCAACCGGCTGGGGTCGAACTCGCTGATCGACCTCGTGGTCTTCGGCCGCGCCGCCGCGATCCAGGCGGGCAAGGTGGTCGACCCGGACGGCGCCAACCCGCGGCTGAACGAGGCGTCGCTCGAGAAGGCGGTCGCGCGCTTCGACGAGGTGCGGCATGCCGACGGCGCCACGCCGACCGCCGAGCTGCGGCTGGAGATGCAGAAGAACATGCAGGCCGACGCCGCCGTGTTCCGCACCGAGAAGACGTTGTCGGAAGGGGTGGAGAAGATGAGCGCGACCGCCGGGCGCATGGCGGACCTCAAGGTCACGGACCGCTCGCTGGTCTGGAACTCGGACTTGATGGAATCGCTGGAGCTGACGAATCTGATGCCGAACGCGCTCGCCACGGTCGTCTCGGCGGAGGCCCGCAAGGAGAGCCGCGGCGCCCATGCGCACGAGGACTTCCCCGACCGCAACGACGACGAGTGGCGCGTGCACACGATCGCGAGGGTCAACGGGAAGGTGGACCTGAGCTATCGGCCGGTGCACCTGAACCCGCTGTTGGGACACAACGAGGGCGGCATCGACCTCGCGAAGATCGCGCCGAAGGCGCGCGTCTATTGAGGATCGCGCTCGCCGCGACGGTCCTGCTCGCCGGGTGCGCCGCGCCCCTCGCCGATCAGGTCGCGCGCGAGGCGGCGCGCGTGGCGGTCGCCCGCACCGTCGAGGCGCGCTTCCCCGGCGTGCCGGTGGCGCTTGTGACCGACTGCGTGATCGACAACGCCTCCGTGACGGAGATCGGCACCGTCGCGGTGGAGGCCGCCACCGGCGGGCCGGGGCCGCGCACCGCCGCCGTGGTGACCGACGTCCTGCTGCGGCCGCAGACGGTCTCGTGCCTCGGCGCGGCAGCGCTGCCCCTCTTCCTGTGACCTGCGCGCCGCGCCAGTTCCGGGTCTTCGGCATGCGCCGGTCGGGCAACCACGCGGTGATCGGCTGGCTACGGCGAAACATCCCCGGAGAGGTCGTCTTCCTCAACGATTGCGACGCAGGCGACCCGTTCCGAACGTATGCGATGCTGGAGACGCCGCGCCGCGACCGGCACGGCCCGGCGTTCCGCGACTCCCGCTGGTTCGCGCAGTTCGACGCCGGACGCGCCGAGCGCTCGCACATCGTGAGCTACGAGGACATGACTCCCGACGACGCCGGCACCCCCGAGGGCTGGACGGTCCCGTTCGAGACGGTCGTCGTGCGTCGCAGCTTCCTCAACTGGCTGGCGAGCTTCTACGCGCTCGTCACGGGCCGCACCGCCGGAACGGTGTGGGGCGTGGACCATCCGCGGGAGATCGGGGCCTATCGCCGGGTCTACGCGGCCCTGCTGCGCGCGCCCGCCGCCGCCGTGATCTGCTTCGACCGCTGGCTGGAGGAGGCCGCGTACCGCCGCGAGCGGCTGGCGGCGCTCGGCCTGCCGGCGCGGGACAACGCGCTGGGCGCGGTGTCGGCGTATGGCGGCGGCTCGTCCTTTGCGGGCGGGCACCCGTCCTGCCGTTGGCGGCCCCTGGCGGGCGATCCGGCCTTCGCGGGCCTGGCGCGCGCGGCGGGGCGAGACGACGCATTCCTGGGTACGCTCGAACCCCTATATCCCGATGACGCAGCACGTCTGCGCCGGCTCGCCGCCGGCGGCGTCCTGCACGACGAGAGGTGATCCGATGGTCCAGCTGACACTGCCGAAGAACAGCCGCATCCGGGTCGGCAGGACATGGCCGAAGCCCGAGGGCGCGACCAACGTCCGTACGTTCAAGATCTACCGCTGGTCCTCGGAGGACGGGAAGAACCCGAGCGTCGACACCTACCATGTCGACATGGACACCTGCGGCCCGATGGTCCTGGACGCCCTGATCAAGATCAAGAACGAGATTGATCCCACGCTCGCGTTCCGGCGCTCCTGCCGCGAGGGGATCTGCGGATCCTGCGCGATGAACATCGGCGGGATCAACACGCTGGCCTGCATCTACGGCATGGACGAGGTGAAGGGCGACATCGCGATCTATCCCCTGCCGCACATGCCGGTGGTCCGCGACCTGATCCCTGACCTGACGCATTTCTACGCGCAGCACGCGAGCGTCATGCCGTGGCTGGAGACCAAGACGAACCTGCCCAAGGAGGAATGGCGCCAGTCGATCGACGACCGTCGCAAGCTCGACGGGCTCTACGAGTGCGTGATGTGCGCTTGCTGCTCGACGGCCTGTCCGTCCTACTGGTGGAACGGGGACAAGTATCTCGGCCCGGCGGCGCTCCTGCATGCCTACCGATGGATCATCGACAGCCGGGACGAGGCGACGGGCGAGCGCCTCGACGACCTCGAGGACCCGTTCAAGCTCTACCGCTGCCACACGATCATGAACTGCGCCAAGACCTGTCCCAAGGGCCTCAATCCGGCGAAGGCAATTGCGGAGATCAAGGGGATGATGGTCGAGCGGCGGGTCTAGACCCCCGCCGCCCCGACCCCGGCGCGCCTCGGACGGTCAGGCGAACGCGGCTTCGAGCGCGATCTCGACCATCTCGCCGAAGCTGCGCTCGCGGTCCTGCGAGGGCAGGGCCTCCTTCGTCAGGAGATGGTCGGAGATCGTCAGGATCGCCAGCGCGCGGCAGCCGTGACGCGCGGCGAGCGTGTAGAGCTCGGCGGCCTCCATCTCCACGGCGAGCACGCCGTGGCGGGTCATCTGCTCGGTAAGGTCGGGGCGCTCGTCATAAAAGACGTCCGACGAATAGATGCCGCCGCAATGGACGCGCGCGCCCTTCGCGGTCGCGACCGAATGAGCGGCCGAGAGCAGGCCCCAATCGGCGCAGGGCGCGTAGCTCAATTCGCGGAAGATGCCGCGCGACGGGGTCGATAGCGTCGTCGCGGTCATCGCCAGGACGATGTCGCGGATCGCGACGTCCGGCTGCATCGCGCCGGCCGATCCGATGCGGATCAGCGTCCGAGCGCCGAACTCGGCGATGAGTTCATTCGCGTAGATCGAGAGGGACGGCATTCCCATCCCCGATCCCTGGATCGTCACCCGATTGCCGCGCCATTGCCCGGTGTACCCGAGCATCCCGCGCACCTCGTTCACGAGGACCGCGCCGTCGAGGAAGGTCTCGGCGGCCCAGCGCGCCCGATAGGGATCGCCGGGCATCAGCACCGTCTCCGCGATGTCTCCTGCCGCCGCGCCGATATGGACGCTCATACGGCGAGGGCCTCCGGGTCGCCGCCGGCCTCGACATGCTCCTTGAACCAAATCGGCTGACGGCCCTTGCCGGTCCAGGTGATCGCGGCGTTGGCCGGGTGGCGGTACTTGGGCTCGCCCTTCTTGGCCGTGCGCGTGCCGCGGGGCTTGCCGCCGACGAAATCGTCGAGAGAGAAGCCGGCTTCCTTCGCCTGGGCCTCGAGGGCCGAGCGGATCTCGGCCTTTCGGCGGTCGTCAAATTCGGCGATCGCCTTCTCGATGTCGCGCACGCGGCCTTTCGCGTCCTTCAACGCGGCGCGCAATTCGTCCTTGTCCATGCCGTCGAGTGATTTGGCCATGTCGTCCTCCTTCGATCATCAGGTGATTCGCACGCGATATAGCCTAAACCGCGCCCGCCGCAATTGAGTTCATCTATTGCGAGGCGTTTTCCGCGCGCGCGATTATTGCGGCGAACCCCCGGACGATATGGGGGGTGCGGACGCCGCGGCGGGATGGAGGGGCGGGACGATCCATCGCCCCCGCGCCGCCAGATCGGCGGCCCCGCCGGAACGGATCGCGCGCCGCGGACCCCGGCGGTGCGTTGCCGCCCCCGGCCTTTGGCGTCAGGATGCGGGCATGTTCCGAGACGTCGCCGTACCGCTCTGGCTCCTCGTCCTGATCGGGCTCTTCGCGGCGGTGACCTTCGCCTCGCATTTCCTCTTTCCCTCGGTGCGCTGGTTCTTCCGCCGCCGGGCGCAGCGGGTGGTCGATCGGCTCAACGCCCGGCTCGCGCGGCCCATCCAGCCGTTCAAGCTCGCCCGTCGGACGGACATGATCGAGCGGCTGAGCTACGATCCGCGGGTGATGGAGGCGGTCGCCGAGGAGTCGGAGCGCACTGGCACGCGCGAGGACGTCGTGTTCGAGCGCGCGCGGCGCTACGCGCGGGAGATCGTTCCGGGATTCAGCGCGACGGCCTATTTCGCGGTCGCGATCCGGCTGGCGCGCATGGTGTCGACCTTCCTCTTCGAGGTGCGTCCGGGCCAGGGCGATGCGCCGCGGCTCCAGAAGCTCGATCCTGCCGCGACGGTGGTCTTCGTCATGAACCACCGCTCGAACATGGACTACGTCCTCGTGACCTATCTCGTGGGCGGGCATTCGGCGCTCAGCTACGCGGTCGGCGAATGGGCGCGGATCGTGCCCCTGCGACAGCTGATCCGGGCGATGGGCGGCTACTTCATCCGGCGGCGCTCTGCGGGGGACCTCTACCGCCGGGTGCTGGCGCGCTACGTGCAGCTCGCGACCAAAGGCGGGGTCACGCAGGCGGTCTTCCCCGAGGGCGGCCTGTCGGTCAACGGCGGGCTGGGGGCGCCGAAACTTGGCATCCTCGACTACATCGCCCGCGCCGAGGGGCATCACGACGTTCTGTTCGTGCCAGTCGCCCTGAACTACGATCGGGTCCTCGAGGACCGCATCCTGACCGAGGCCGGGCGCAACGGGGTGCGGCGCTTCCGGGCGGACGTGCCGACGATCCTGGGGTTCGTGCTGCGCCATCTATGGGGCCGGGCGGTGCGGCGGACGGGGCGTTTCGGCGTGGCGGCCGTGCGATTCGGCGCGCCGCTCTCGCTGGCCGCGCATCGGAGCGCGCATGGGGACGACCCCGTCCAGCTCGGCGAGGCATTGATGACGCGGATCGCGGCGGCCGTGCCGGTCCTGAGCGTGCCGCTCCTCGCGACGGCGATCGCGGAGGGGGCGCCCGACCCGGCGGCGCGCGCCGCGGTCCTCGGAGCACGGCTCCGGGCGCGGGGGGCGAACGTGATCGGCGGGGCGGACGATCCTGCCCGGCTCGCGGCCGGCCTGGCGGCGCTGCGCCGGCGGGGGATCGCCGGGCCGAGCGGAGAGGCGCTCGAACCGGAGTTGATCGCGTTCTACGCCGCCTCGATCGCTCACCTTATGACTGTGGAGGCCTCGGAGGTGTAGGAGCCCTTCGCGACGAGGAGTCTCCGGACTCGCTTCCTCCGCCGACGTCGGTCTCCCTTGCCCGCCCAGGCGCGTGCGCGCCGGCGTCTCGGCGAAGGCGCTGAAGCCAGCGAATCATCTAGGTTCTCCCGACGGAGGAGCCGCCAGGTCATTGGGTCCCGCACATTTGTGGGATATCGTGCGGTCGGAGACGGGTTCGGGAGAAACTGGCTCCGGATCGGACCGTCGTCCTGGGAAGGGTCGTAACGGCAGGCGGGCATGCTATTGAA
The DNA here is from genome assembly GCA_963832275.1 of uncultured Alphaproteobacteria bacterium. Classification (GTDB taxonomy): domain Bacteria; phylum Pseudomonadota; class Alphaproteobacteria; order Rhodobacterales; family Rhodobacteraceae; genus Hasllibacter. The sequence goes on along the minus strand of CAWHTQ010000019.1, from coordinate 410,890 downwards.
TGCTTCGAATACCCTAGACTGTTTTTCGTCAAAGGGTTACCGGAGACGACCTCCCTCTATCTGGGGAGGCAGAAGCGGCGAATGTGCGGGTCCGAGACCACATGCTACGGTTGTAGTTAACGGATTGTTAACCAACCGGGGGACATGTAGAAATGGCGAACGACTGGATAATCGACGTGCTGGCCGACCTTCGGGCGTTCGCTTCCTTGAACGGCATGCCCAGGCTGGCCGAGCACCTCGACGATGCCACGCTGGCGGCCGCCGCGGAGATTTCCGCGGCCGGTGTTTCGAGGGACGACGCGGGGGGAGATGGGCAGGCGGTCGTGACGGCCAACGCCCAAGGGCATGGCGAAGGAGTTGACCGAAGCGCTGGACTCGCTGGAGTGCGCCGCAACGCGTGACGCGCTGCAAGGGGCCGTCGTCGGCCTCCGTGACCGTCTCGGCGTCGACCATGTCGTCTACCACTCGGTGAACTCCACCGGGCGGCAATACGCCATCCACACCTATTCCTCGGAATGGCAGCACCGTTACATCGAGAACGACTATGCCAGGATCGATCCCGTGGTTCTGGGCGCCTATCAGCGCTTCCATCCCGTAGACTGGAAGCGGCTGGACTGGTCGACGCCCTCCGCGCGGGCCTTTCGCGCGGAAGCACTTGCCAACGGCGTCGGAAACCAGGGCTTCACCGTCCCGATCCGAGGGCCGTCTGGGCAGTTCGCCCTGTTCACCGTCTCCTCCACCATGACGGATCAGGCCTGGAGCAAGTGGTGCGAGGCCCATGTCGGCGACCTGATCGTCATCGCCCATTTCGTGAACCGCAAGGCGCTGGAGGTGGAGGGTGACCGTGCGAACCCGGCTTCGCAGGCCCTGAGCCCGCGGGAGATCGATGCTCTCACGCTCATCGCGATGGGATACAGCCGGGCCCAGGCCGCAGAAAGCCTATCGATCTCCGAGCATACGATCCGCGTCTACATCGAGGGCGCGCGCCACAAGCTCGGCGCGCAGAACACCGTGCACGCCGTCGCGCGCGCGATGGCGATCGGCATCCTCGTCATTTAGCTAGAATCGCCGTGATTTAGACGGGGCCGTTGCGCCCCGAAGCGTCCGTGCGGGCGCCGCGGAGAACATTCCGTAAACTACGCGGACCATACCCCATCCCCGGCAACGGAGGATGGTTAATGATCCGGTTCCTGACCACGGAGGCGCTCGAGCGCCACCCCAAGCTCGCGGATGGCATGTTCCGCGACCGCGCGGTGCAGTTCCGCGGCCGGCTCGGCTGGCCGGTCCAGGTGGACGACGCGGGACGCGAGCGCGACCAGTACGATCCCCTCCCGGCGGTCTACATCGTCTGGCAGATGCCGGACGGAACGCATGGCGGATCGATGCGTGCGATGCCGACCGCCGGGCGCACGATGGCGGCCGAGCATTTCGCCGATATCTGCGGCGGCGCGATCCGCGACCCCGGCATCTGGGAATGCACGCGTCTCGCGCTCGCGCCCGGCGCGCCGCGGCACGTGGCGCCGGCCCTGATGCTGGGGGGGCAGGTCTTCGGCCTGGCGCTGGGCCTTGCCCGTGCGGTGGGCGTCTTCGACGCGCCGATGACGCGGATCTACGCGCGGCTCGGCTGGCCGCCGGAAGTGCTGGGCCGCCGGGGCGACGCCCGCACCGGGATCGGCGCGGGCCTATGGGACTTCTCTCCCGAGATCATGGACCGGCTCGCCGCCCGCTCGGGCGTTGCCGCGGCCGACGCGCAGGACTGGTTCGAGCGCGACATGGGCCGCCCGGCGACGGCGATCCCGGCGATGTCCGCCGCCGCGATTTCGGGGCAGGTGCGCCCCGCACTCGCCGCCTGAGCGGCGCGGGCCCCATGGCGGGGCCCCGCCCGGGCCGCTAGTCAAGCATCATGGCCGCGCCCGCCCCCGCCTTCTCCGCCGATCAGGCCGCCGCGTGGGAGGCCGCCGCGGCCGCGCTGTCGGGCGCCGGCGTGGACCTCGCGGCCCGTAGCGCCGGGCCGGCCGGAGAGGACCGCGCGGGGACGGTCCTCGCGATCACCGGCAAGGCCGGATCGGGCAAGACGCTCCTCCTGGCCGAGCTCGCCAAGGCGCTTCAGGCGGCGGGCGTGCGCATCGTCTCCGGCGACTGGGAAGGGCGGCGCCGCGAGCGCCGGACGGTCGCGATCCTGGCGCCGACGAACAAGGCGGCCTCGGTCCTGCGCAACCGGGGCGTGCCCGCGACGACTATTCACCGTATCCTCTACACCCCCGTCTACGACCCCGAGTTCGAGCGCATCGCCGAGTGGCTCGCCGGCGATGGGGAGCGCCCCGCCGCGACCGAGACGTTCAGCGACGAGGCCCTCGACCGGGCGCACGCGTTCTACGCCTCGATGCCGTCGGTGCCGGGCGCCCTCGCCTCCGCCGGCCTTCGCGGGAGCGACTTCATCACCGGGTGGAAGCGGCGGGAGGATCCGCTCGACATCGGCCTGGTGGACGAGAGCTCGATGCTCGACGCCAAGCAGTTCGAGGATCTACGCGAGATCTTCCCCACGCTCCTCCTCTTCGGCGATCCGGCGCAGCTGCCGCCGGTGCAGTCCTCGGGGGGGATGGTGTTCGACGCCCTCCCCGCAGCGCAGCGCCGCGACCTCAGCCGCGTGCACCGGCAGGACGCCGGCAACCCCATCCTCGACCTCGCGCACGCGCTCGCCGATCCCGAGGTCGATTTCCCCGCCTTCGAGGGGATGGTCCGCGCGGCGGCCGAACGCGACGAGCGTGTCGTGTGGGCCGGGCGGATGGAGGCCGCGATGATGGCCCGCTCGCCTGCGCTCGTCTGGCGCAATGCCACGCGGGTGCGCCTGATCGCGGCGTTCCGCGCGGCCTACGGCGCCCCGGCGGACGCGCTCCTGCCTGGCGAGCCGCTGATCTGCGACGGGCTCGAGCTGCCCCTCAAGCACCGCAAGAAGCGCCTCGACCTCGAGGCCCGCGGCCTCGTGAAGGGGGCGCAATGCGTCTATGTCGGGCCGGGGCGCAAGCCGGGGTTCAGCCGCCTGCACGTGGTCGGCGCCGAGCAGCCGCAAGTCTCGGCCGCAAGCATCGTCAAGATCGAGCTGCCGGGCGAGGAGGAGCCGTTCATCCCCTTCGCCGCTCGCATGGGGGCCGTGTTCCTGCACGGCGCGGCCTGTACGATCCACAAGGCGCAGGGCAGCCAGTGGGACGCGGTGCAGGTCTTCGCCCCCGACCTCTTCGTCGCCGCCAAGGTGGGGCGCGTGGAGGCGGGGCAGCCCCTCTGGAAGCGGCTGGCCTATGTGGCGATCACCCGGGCCGCGGTTCGCCTGCACTGGGTCACGCGCGCCGCGCTCGCCCGCCCGGAGGCGCCGCTGGGGATCGAGGACCTGGCCGCGGACGGCCCTCTGGCGCTGGAGCCGGGCGAGGCCTGAATGTCGCCCTCCCTTTCGGGCGCGGACGATCGTCGTCGATCTGTCGGACCGCCGGCGTCGGCGTCATCCCACCACCCGCCGCGGCCGGGGTCTCCAGCGCCGTCGGGACGGACCTTTCGCGGGGGGCCTAGCGGCGCAGCAGGCCGAAGGCGGCCGACGCGCCCCACCCGGCGAAGACCGCGATCGCAAGGCTGAGAAGCCCGTAGAGGACCGGCTGCTCCTTCGCCATGCCGTAGAGGAGACGCTCGAGTCCGACCTTGCGCACCGTCAGCACCGTCTCGTAGCGCGCCGTCACGGCCCGGTCCCAGGTGAGGAAGATGCGCACGCGGTAATCGCCCTCGGTCAGGTCGGGGGGCAGGGCGACCGTGGTTCGGAAGAGCGTGCCCTCCTTGAGCACGATGGCGCCCTCGCGCAGGGCGTAGGCGCGAGTGGCCTCGCGCAGGCGGATCAGGGCGGCGGTGAAGCGGGCCGGGTCCTCGGTGCCGACGGCGCGGATCGCCTGGGGGATGGTGATGCCGTGGCGCAGATCCGCCGTGTGGGAGAGGACGTTGCGCAGCGGCCCGGACGTGGCGACCGCGTAGAAGGAGGGCGCGGAGTCGATCTCCGCCGCCTGGACGTTCGCCCAGATCGGGCCGACGCGGCCCTTGCGCCGCACGGTGACGGGAACGGACGGGCCCTCGACGGTCACCACGACGGCGGTGCCCGCCTCGCCGCCCCGGATGGCGCCGAAGATCAGGATCTCCGATCCGGCGAAGGTGGAATGGATCGAGACGTCCGAGCGGCCGAGATCGGCCACGACCTCCTGCGCGGCGGCGCCCCAGGGCAGGGCGAGCGCCAGGAGCGCCGCGCGGATCAAGCGCCCGCGTCCGAGATCGCGTAGAGCTCGGCCGGGGTCGCCAGGAGGTCCCAGGCGATCTTGCCGCACACCAGCAGCACCAGGAGCGCGAGGCCCACGCGGAGCTGCTCGGCGCGCAGCCGCGTGCCCAGGCGGGTGCCGACCTGCGCGCCGATGACGCCCCCGGCGATGAGGAGCATGGCCAGCAGGAGGTCGACGGTCTGATTCGTCACGGCGTGGAGCATGGTGGTCGCCGCGCTGACGAAGATGATCTGCAGGAGGGAGGTGCCGATCACCACCTTTGTCGGCATGCCCAGGAGGTAGATCATCGCCGGGACCATGATGAACCCGCCGCCCACGCCCATGATCGCGGCCAGCACCCCGACCGCGAAGCCGATAAGGATCGGCGGGATGACCGAGACGTAGAGCCCCGACGTGCGGAACCGCATCTTGAAGGGTAGGGCGTCCGCCATCCCGCGGCGGCGCCGGCGGGGCGGGGGGGCGCCGCGGCTCCGGCGGAGGGCGCGCACGCTCTCCACGAACATCAGAAGGCCGATCACGCCGAGGAAGAGGACGTAGCAGAGCTGCACGATCAGGTCGATCTGACCTTGAGCGCGCAGGGCCGCGAAGATTTGCACGCCGACGACCGCGCCCAGGAGGCCGCCGGCGAGGAGCACCGCCCCCATGCGCAGATCGACGGTGCGCCGCCGGAGGTGCGCCAGCACGCCCGATATGCTGCTGGCGACGATCTGGTTGCCCTGCGTGGCGACGGCGACGGCGGGCGGGATGCCGATGAAGAACAGGAGGGGCGTCATCAGGAAGCCGCCGCCCACGCCGAACATGCCGGACAGGATGCCCACGCCGCCGCCGATCGCGAGGATGAGCCAGGCGTTCACGGCGATCTCGGCGATGGGCAGGTAGATGCTCAGCGAACGCACTCCCTCGGCCCGGCGTTAGCGCAGCCGCCTGCCCGCGTCATCCGCCGCGTTCAGCGTTCCTTGACATAGGGCTCGCCGCCCGCGCGCGGTGGGATCGCCCGGCCGACGAAGCCCGCCAGGATCACCACGGTCAGGATGTAGGGCAGGGCCTGCATGAACTGGGTCGGGATCTCGATCGTGCCGATGCCGATGGACTGGAACCGTGATTCCAGCGCCTGCAGGAACCCGAACAGCAGGCATGCCATCAGCGCGTAGAACGGCCGCCACTTCGCGAAGATGAGCGCGGCGAGCGCGATGAACCCGCGTCCCGCGGTCATGTCCTTGGTGAAGCCCGCGCCCAGCGCCGTCGCCAGGTAGGCCCCTGCCAGCCCGCAGAGCACCCCGCAGATGATCACCGCCGAGTACCGCAGCCGCACGACCGAGACGCCGGCCGTGTCCACCGCGCCCGGGTTCTCGCCGACCGCGCGCAGGCGCAGGCCGAAGCGCGTGCGGAACAGCACCCACCACGTCAGCGGCACGATGGCGAGCGCCGCGTAGACGAGGATCGAGTGGCCCGAGATCAGCTCGAAGTAGACCGTCGTGAGGGAGAAATGGTCGGGGTCGAGCGCCCGCGCCGCGTCGAAGCGCGCCTCCATCGCGTCCGCGCCGGGCAGGTGCAGCTCGGCGAAGCGCGCGGGGCCGGCCAGCGCCGGCGTGCGCCCGCCCTGCCCGAACCAGTCCTGCGAGATGAGGACGGTCATGCCGGCCGCGAGGAAGTTGATCGCGACCCCGGAGATGAGCTGGTCGCCCCGGAAGGTGATCGACGCGAGCCCGTGGATGGCGGCGAACACGATCGATGCCGCGACCCCGCCCAGCAGCCCCAGCCAGACCGACCCGGTGGCGTAGGCCACCGCGGCCGAGAAGAAGGCCGAGATCAGCATCTTGCCCTCGAGCCCGATGTCGAACACGCCGGCCCGCTCGGAGAACAGCCCGGCGAGGCAGGCCAGCAGCAGCGGCGTGGCGAGCCGGACCGTGGCGTCGAGCACCTGGACGAGGGTGTAGAGGTCCATTCAGCGCTCCGTCGCGAGCCGGTAGGCGAAGACCGCGAACAGGGTGCCGAGCGCCCCCTCGATCCATCGGCGGGCGCGGCCATAGGTGGCCCGCACCGGCGCCGAGGAGAGCAGCACCGCCCAGGCGCCGTGGCAGCCGAAGCTGATCATCCAGGCGCCCGCGACGTAAAGGCCCAGCACGAGTGCCCCGCCCCCCTGCGTCGCGCCGACGGCGTTGATCGCGAGCCAAAAGACGATGGCCTTCACGTTCGTCGCCTGGAGGGCGAAGCCGGCCGCGAAGTGCCGCCAGGCCGGCGCGGGCGGGACGGCGGCGGCGCGTACCGGGGGCGCGGAGGCCGCCCGCTTGAATGCCCCGTAGGCGAGCCAGGCGAGGTAGGCCGCCCCGATCAGCCGCACCCCCTGCATCGCCCAGGCCGCCTGCGTCAGCAGGACGCCGAGGCCGATCAGCGTGACGACGTTCAGGAGCACGCTGCCGGTCGCGATGCCGGTCGCGGCGATCAGAGCCGGCCGCCGCCCCTGCGCGACCCCGATACCCAGGAGCATCGCGACCGCGGGACCGGGCGAGGACGCCGCGACGAGGAGGATGGCGTACGCCGCGGCGAAGCCGGGCAGGAAGGGCAGCAGGTCGGTCATGTCGGGCGCTTCGATTGGGATGGGGGGGCGAGGATGGCACCCGGACGGGCGCCGTCCGATCCGGTTCCTGCTGGAACGCCCCGCGGGCGACGGTTCCGCCTCATTCCGCGGGCGTCCCGGCCTTCGGGCCCGCCGCGTCCGTCGGGCGGCGGAAGCGGAGGAACGCGCGGCCCATCGGGTCGCGGACCATGTTGTCGAGCGCGCCGGTGAAGAGGATCACGAGCGCCTGGATCACCACCACCATCTCGCGCGGCACGGAGGTCTCGAACTCGAGCTCCGCGCCCCCTTGGTAGAGCGCGCCGAAGAGGATCGCCGCCAGCAGCACGCCGACCGGATGCGAGCGCCCCATCAGCGCCACCGCGATCCCGACGAAGCCCGCGCCCTGCACGGGGTCGAGCACCAGCCGCTCGCCCTCGCCCATGACGGCGTTGGTCGCCATCAGCCCCGCCAGCGCGCCGGAGATCAGCATCGCGATCACGGTGATGCGCGTCGGGTTGATCCCGGCATAGACGGCCGCGGGCTCCGAATGCCCGTAGGCCCGGATCTCGTAGCCGAGCCGCGTGCGCCAGATCAGGACGTAGACCGCCGCGCAGCAGATCAGCGCCACGAGGAACGCGAGGTTCAGCGGGGCCGAGCGCGAGAACCCGAGCCAGGGCGCCATGTCGAAGGCCGAGGGCAGGGCCGCGCCGGCGGGAAAGCCGTTCGTCTCGGGGCTCATCGTGTCGCCCTGCAGCGCGCCGACCAGCAGGTAGTTCAGCAGCGCGGCGGCGATGAAGTTGAACATGATCGTGGTGATGACGATGTGGCTGCCGCGCCTGGCCTGCAGGATCGCCGGCAGGAACGCCCAGGCCGCGCCGAACACCGCGCCGCCCACGATGGCGGCCGGCAGCGCCAGCGCCCAGTGCGGCCAGTCCACCGAGAGGCACACGAGCGCGACCCCGAGCCCGCCGATCGCCGCCTGCCCCTCGCCGCCGATGTTGAAGAGCCGCGCGTGGAACGCGACCGCCACGGCGAGCCCGGTGAAGATGAAGTTCGTGGCGTAGTAGAGCGTGTAGCCCCAGCCATAGGCCGACCCCACGGCGCCGCGCACCATGATCGACATCGCCTCGACGGGGTTCTCGCCGATATAGGCGACGACCAGGCCCGACACGATCAGCGCCAGCCCGAGGTTCATCAGCGGGATCAAGAGCACGTCCGCCCAGCGCGGCATCGCGTCCATCACGCTGCTCCTTCGACGAGCGGATTGGTCCCGGTGCCCGGCGGGCTGCCACCGGCGCGGGGCGCCGGGGCGGGCCTGCCGTCCATGCCGGCCATCAGGAGGCCGAGCTCGGTCTCGGTCGTCTCGGCCGGGATGCGCATGCCCATGATGCGCCCGTCGAACATGACCGCGATCCGGTCGGAGAGGCTCATGATCTCGTCGAGCTCGACGCTGACCAGCAGGATCGCCTTGCCCGCGTCGCGCAGCTCGACGATGCGCTGGTGGATGAACTCGATCGCGCCGATGTCCACGCCGCGCGTGGGCTGGCCGATCAGCAGGAGGTCCGGGTTCCGCTCGATCTCGCGCGCCAGCACGATCTTCTGCTGGTTGCCACCCGAGAAGCTCTTGGCGTGGAGCATGGGATCCGGCGGGCGAACGTCGAAGCGCTCCATCTTGCCGACCGTGTCGTCGCGCATGGCGCGGTGGTCCATCATCGCGCCCGAGCAGTAGGGCGCGCCGTCATGGTAGCCGAAGGCCGTGTTCTCCCAGGCGGCGAAGTCGAGGATCAGGCCCAGCCGGTGCCGGTCCTCCGGCACGTGGGCGATGCCGCGCGCGCGCCGGGTGCGCCCGTCCGAGTGCGCGCCGGACAGGTCGAGCGCCTGGCCGTTCACGCGCACCGTGCCGGTCGCCCGGCTGATCCCGCCCAGCACCTCCAGCAGCGCGGACTGCCCGTTGCCCGCGACCCCGGCGATGCCCAGGATCTCGCCCGCGCGCACCTCGAGGTCGATGCCGCGCAGACGCTCGATCCCGTCGCGGTCGACCACGCGCAGGCCCTCGACCTCCAGCACCAGAGCGCCGGGCGTGGCCGCCCGCTTGTCCACCTGCAGCAGCACCTTGCGCCCCACCATCAGCTCGGCCAGCCCCTCCGGCGAGGTCTCGGCGGTCCTGACCGTCGCCGTCATCTCGCCGCGGCGCATGACCGACACGGTGTCGGTCACCTCCATGATCTCGCGCAGCTTGTGGGTGATGAGGACGATGGTCTTCCCCTCCGCCTTGAGCCCCTCGAGGATGCGGAACAGGTGATCCGCCTCGGCCGGGGTCAGGACCCCGGTGGGCTCGTCCAGGATCAGGATGTCGGCCTGGCGGTAGAGCGCCTTGAGGATCTCCACCCGCTGCTGGTGGCCGACGGAGAGGTCCTCGATCTTGGCGTCGGGGTCGACGTCGAGCTCGTACTCGTCCGAGAGCTCCTTCAGGAGCCTGCGCGCCTTGGCGAGGCTGGGCCGCAGCAGCGCGCCGTCCTCGGCGCCCAGCACGACGTTCTCCAGCACGGTGAAGTTCTGCACCAGCTTGAAGTGCTGGAACACCATGCCGATCCCGGCGGCGATGGCGGCCTGGCTGTCGGGGATCTCCGTGCGCCTGCCGGCGACCCAGAATCTCGCCCGCGTCGGCCTTGTAGAAGCCGTAGAGGATGGACATCAGCGTGGACTTGCCCGCGCCGTTCTCGCCGATGATGCCGTGGATCGTGCCCGGCATCACCCGGATCGAGATGTCCCGGTTGGCCTGCACCGCGCCGAACGCCTTCGAGATTCCCTTGAGCTCGATGGCGGGGGCGTCGGTCATGGCGCGTCCTTCTTGGGGGAGGGGCCCGCGGCGGGGCCCCTCCGAGGCGGATCAGTAGGCGACCGGGCAGGAGTTGTCCGAGGTGTAGTCGTGCACCTCGATCGCGCCGGACATGATGTCGGCCCTGGCCTGCTCGACCGCGGCGGCCATCTCCTCGGAGACGAGATCCTGGTTGTTCTCGTCCACCGCGAAGCCCACGCCGTCGGAGGCGAGATCCTTCACGACGATCCCCGTCTCCATCTCCGTGCCGGCGGTGAAGACGTCGTAGACCGCGTTGTCCACGCGCTTGAGCATCGAGGTGAGGACGCTGCCCGGGTGCAGGTAGTTCTGGTTGGAATCGACTCCGATGGAGTACTTGCCCTCGTCGGCCGCGGCCTGGAGGACGCCGACCCCGGTGCCGCCAGCGGCGGCGTAGACCACGTCCGAGCCCTGGGAGAACTGCGCGCGGGCGAGCTCGGCGCCCTTCACCGGGTCGTTCCAGGCGGCCGGCGTGGTGCCGGTCATGTTGACGATGACGTTGACGTCCGGGTTCGCCGCCTTGGCGCCCTGGGCGTAGCCGCAGGCGAACTTCTGGATCAGGCCGATGTCCATGCCGCCCACGAAGCTGACCGTGCCGGTCTCGGAGGCCATCGCGGCCATCATGCCGACGAGATAGGAGCCGGTGTGCTCGGTGAAGACGATCGACTGCACGTTCGGCTGATCGACCACCATGTCGATGATCGCGAACTTGGTGTCGGGATAGTCGGGCGCGACCTTGTCCAGGGTGGAGCCGTTGGCGAAGCCCAGGACGACGACGGGGTTGGCGCCGCTCTCGGCCATGCGGCGCAGGGACTGCTCGCGCTGCGCCTCGGACTGGAGCTCGGTCTCGCGGTAGTCGCCGCCCGATTCCTCGACCCAGCGGGTGGCGCCGTTGAAGGCGCTCTCGTTGAACGACTTGTCGAACTTGCCGCCCAGGTCGATGATCAGGCCGGGCTCGGCCAGCGCGGCGCCGGCGGTCAGGGCCAGCGCGGCGGCGGTGCCCATCAGGGCCTTGGCATAGGTCATGGTGCTCTCCGTTGGTACGGGGCGCGCGGTGGGCGCTGGCCCCGGATCTGCGTGGGATCTCTCTCGGATCATCGGCCGATAAGGGCGCGGGCGGCCGGGGGGGTCAAGCGGATTCCCCCGGCCGGAGGGCGGCCCCGGAGCGCGTCAGCCCAAGGTTTTGGCGAGGACGAGCGCGTCGGAGCGCGCCCCGTCCGGCAGGCGGTAGTAGCCCGGGCGCCGCCCGGCCGCGCGCCATCCGGCGGCCGCGTAGAGCGCGCGGGCGGGGGCGTTGCCGTCCGCGACCTCGAGGACCGCGCGCGTCGCTCCGGCCGCGCGCAGCCGCGCCTCCCCCTCGGCGAGGAGCGCCGCGCCATGGCCCAGTCGCCGCGCCGCGGGCGCAACCGCGAGGGTCAGCAGCTCACCCTCCCCGGCGACGGCGCGCCAGATCGCGAACCCCGCGCCGGGGCGGGTGACGGCGAAGGCCCCGGTTCCCAAGAGGGCTCCCGCGATCTCGCCCGCGCTCCACGGTGGCGGCGCGGCGCCGTCGAAGGCCGCGGCATGGAGCGCGGCCAACTCGTCCATCCTCATGTCGCCGGCGGCACGGGCCGCGCCGGCGCGGCGTCCGGCGCGCGGGCGTAGGTCGGCGCGGGCGGCGGGCCGGGCGGTCGCCCCGCGGCGATCCGGGCGATGGCGACGGCCGGATTGGCACCCGGCCGCGGCCGGACGGCCCCGTGCGGGGCTCCGTCCGGGGATAGGATCGGCGCCTCGCCCGAGCGGGCCAGGTACGCCGCGCCACGGGGCGCCGGGATCGCCGCGACCGCCCCATCCGGAGCGCCCAGGAGGAGCGCGTCGGTCGAGGTGACGCCGATGGCCGGGATGCCGAGCGCCAAGGCCAGTCCGCGCGCCGCGGACACGCCGATGCGGATGCCGGTGAAGTTGCCGGGCCCGGTGCCGACGCCGATCGCCGCGAGGTCCTTCCAATCAAGGCCGGCCGCGGCCAGCACCTCCTCGAGCATCGGCATCAGCCGCTCGGCCTGCCCCCGCGCCATCGGCTCGAGCCGCTCGGCGACGAGGCGATCCCTGTCCAGCACGGCGGCGGCGCAATGCGGGCCGGAGGTGTCGAAACCGAGGATCATGCCGGGTGGACGCGGACGGGCCGCGACGTCCCTCGCGCCATCTCGCTCCGCGCCTCGAGGTCGAGCCGCACCGTTCGTGTCACCATCCGGCTTTCTCGCCGCCTGGAAAGATCGCCGGCCCGGTGGCGATCATAGCGGCCTTCCGCTCGGCGAAGATGGCGCCCGGCCGCCCGGCGGTCAGGGCGCCCAGGAGGGCGGCGTGCGCCGCACGCGCACGTGCGGAGTCGAGCCGGACGGGCCTGCCCGGGCGCGCGAGGTTCGGGATCCCGACCTTCTCCTCTGCCACGCGCACCTCCGGCTCGGGGCTATCGCCCGGTCCCGCCTCAGGCGGCGACCGGGCGGACCTCGATCACCTCGGGGATGTAGTGGCGCAGCAGGTTCTCGATCCCCATCTTGAGGGTCAGGGTCGAGGAGGGGCAGCCGGCGCAGGCGCCCTGCATGTGCAGGTAGACGATGCCGCGGTCGAAGCCGTGGAAGGTGATGTCGCCCCCGTCCTGCGCGACGGCGGGTCGCACGCGGGTATCGAGCAGCTCCACGATCTGACCCACGATCTCGGCGTCCTCGCCGGTGTGTTCGGCGTGGCCGCCCGCCGCCGCGCCGCCGCCCAGGGCCGGCGCGCCGGACTGCGCGTGCTCCATGATCGCGCCCAGGAGCGCGGGCTTGAGGTGATCCCAGTCGGCCCCATCGGCCTTGGTCACGGTCACGAAGTCGGTGCCGAGGAACACACCCGTCACCCCGTCCACGGCGAACAGCCGCTCCGGCAGGGGCGCGCCGTCCGCGGCCTCGCGCGTCGGGAAGTCGGCCGTGCCGGTCTCGAGCACGGCCTGTCCCGGCAGGAACTTCAACGTCGCGGGGTTCGGGGTCGATTCGGTCTGGATGAACATGGGCGCGCCCTCCTGTCAGGGGCGATATGGGGAGCCGCGGTGGGCGCGGTCAAGGCGCGCCTAGGTGACGGCCTCGAGTTGCTCCTTCGACATCTCGCCCGGCACGATCGTGATGGGCATCGGCAGGGACGCCGCCTGCCGCGTCAACGCCGTCACCAGCGGTCCCGGCCCGCCTCGGCCCGAGGCGGCGCCCAGGACGAGGACGCCGATCTCCGGGTCCTCGCGGACCTGCGCCAGGATCTCGTCGACGGGCTCGCCCTCACGGATGATCAGGTGCGGGTCGACCCCGAGCCGGTCGCGCATCCATTTCGCGAACACCTCGAAATGGGCGTGGATCCGATCGCGGGCCTCCTCCCGCATGACCTCGCCGACGCCGATCCAGTGGTTGAACTCGTCCGGTGGGACGATCGACAGGATCTCCACCGCGCCTCCGGTGCGCGCGGCGCGCATGGCCGCGAACCGCATCGCGTTCAGGCATTCGCGGCTGTCGTCCAGGACGACGAGGAACTTGCGCATCCGGGGGCCCTCCGCCGGGGAGTGTCGCTCGGCGGGGCCCCGGGGGCAATGTGCCCCGCGGCGCCTCAGCGGACCGAGAGCGCCCAGTCCCAGTAGAGCTCGCGCGCGCGGCGGGCGACGGGGCCGTGCTGATACGACCGGTCGTCGAAGGCGGTCACCGGCGTCACCTTGGAATAGTTGCCCGTCAGGAACACCTCGTCCGCCGCCTCCACCTCCTCGAAGGTCAGGACCGCCTCGTGCACCGCGATCCCGTCCGCCCGCAGGAGGGCCATGATCCGTGCCCGGGTGATGCCGGCCAGGAACGTGCCGTTGGGCACGGGGGTCAGGACCTCGCCGTCCCGCACGACGAAGACGTTGGCGGTCGCGCTCTCGGCCACGTTGCCCATCGCGTCCGCCGCGAGGGCGTTGCCGAAGCCCTTGGACCGCGCCTCGACCAGCATGCGCGCGTTGTTCGGGTAGAGGCAGCCGGCCTTGGCGTTCGTGACGGCCGATTCGAGGACCGGGCGGCGGAAGCGCGTGCGCGTCAATGTGGTGGACGCCGCGGCCGCGGCCATCGGGATCGTCTCCAGGCACATGGCGAAGCCGGTCGCGTCCGGCGCGGGGTTCACTCCCAGGTCGCCCCCGTCGAGCGCCCAGTACATGGGGCGGACGTAGACGGCCGCGTCCTTCGGCAGGCGGGCGAGGCCCTCCTCGGCGATCTCGACCATGCGCTCGGGCGTCACCGTCGGCGTGATCATCAACGCCTCGGCGCTGCGGTTCACGCGCGCGCAATGGGCGGCGAGGTCGGGGGTCACGCCCTCGAACCGCCGGGCGCCGTCGAACACGGTGCTGCCGAGCCAGGCGCCGTGATCGGCCGCGCGCATGATGGCCACGTCGCCATCGTGCCACGTGCCGTCGTACCATGTGCGGATGTCGGTTCCGGTCGCCATCGTCCGTGTCCTCCCACAGCCGACGATGGCGGCGGATAGGTCAGGGGTCCAGACCTTTTTCGCGGGGGACGGAAGGCGGTTGCGGCCCCCCGGCGGGGAGGCGGGAGGCCGCGGTCGCGAGCGCCGACTCGGGGAAGGATGCCGGCGGGACCGGCCTATGCGGCCGACGTGACGCGCGCGCGACAGGCGCCCGCCGCGCCGGGCATCATCCGGCCGGGGTCACGCGCCCTTCGAGCCGCGCCTCGCACAGGTCCGCGATCTGGCAGTCCGCGCAGCGGGGAGAGCGCGCCCGGCAGACCCGCTTGCCATGCGCGAGCAGGAGGACGTGCCCATCGCGGGCCGCGTCCGCCGGCAGCCGCGGCTCGAGGGATTCGGCCGTCTTCGCCTCCGTCGTCCCGGCGGCAAGGCCCGTCCGGTTGCACACCCGGTGCACGTGCGTGTCGACGGCGACGACGTCGTGCCCGTAGGTGAAGTGCAGGACGATGTCCGCGCATTTGCGCCCCACCCCGGGCAGGGACATCAGTCCGGCGCGATCCGTCGGCACGGCGCCGCCGAGCTCGTCCAGCAGGAAGGCGCACATCCGGCGCAGGTTGCGGCACTTCACGTTGTAGAGGCCGCAGGGCCGGATCGCGGCCGTGATCGCCTCGTCGCTCAGGGCGAGGATGCCCGCGGGCGTGTCCGCCAGGGCGAAGAGCGCCTCGGAGGCGGCCGCCGTGTTGCGGTCGAGGCTCTGCGCGCTGAGCATGCACGAGACCACGGCGCGGAACGGATCCCGCCCGGTCTTGATCTCGGGCGGCGCCACGCCCGGCATGGCCCCGCGCAGGCGGGCGAAGAGGGTGGCGATGTCGGCGTCGTCCAGCATCCGGCGGGAGATAGGGCCAGGGCCGGGCGCGTCATCGGGCGACCTTCCGCCGGTCTCGCGCCCCCGGCAGACGACGCTAGGGACTCCGCCGACGCGGCTATAGGTTGACGCAGGGACAAGTATGATCCCGCATCCGATCCGGAAAGGGCTTCCCATGGCCTATCTCTATGGCGTGCGCGCCGCCCTGCTCGCCTGCGTCCTCGCGGTGCCGGCGGCGGCGCAGAACCAGCTTCGGCAGGAGGGCGTCCGGCCGCCCATCGGCGGCGTCGGCGGCCTGACCGCCGGGGAGACCGGGATCGGGGCGGCCTGCACCCTGCCCGGCGGCACGACCTGCTATCCCAACAGCAGCGGCACCTCCGCCAACTGCTACGGTCCCGGCCAGATCACCCGCGACGACATCTGGCTCTCGGACAGCCGCTGCGGCACGGCGGGCGGCGAGTGGAAGTACAACGCGGACGGCCGCCGGTATTGCAGCGGCATGGCGAACCCCTGCTGACGGGCCTGCACCGCCGGTAGATGCGCGCGATCAGCCCCTGGGGATCAAGCCGACGATCTCGTAGGTGCGCGCCAGGATCGGGGCCGCGATCGCGCGGGCGCGCCCGGCCCCGCGCGCCAGGATGCGGTCGATCTCGGCGGGATCGTCCATCAGGCGGGCCATCTCCGCGCCGATCGGGGCCAGCTTGGAGACGGCGAGCTCGGCCAGAGCGGGCTTGAACGCGCTCCACTGCGCGCCGCCGTGATCGCGCAGGACGTCCTCGGGCGTCACGTCCGCCAGCGCCGCGTAGATGCCCACGAGGTTGGCGGCCGCGGGCCGGTCGCGCAGGCCCGCGATCTCCGAGGGCAGGGGCTCGGCATCGGTCCGGGCGCGGCGGAACTTCGAGGCGATCGCGTCGGCATCGTCGGTCATGTCGATGCGGCTGGCGCCGGAGGGGTCCGACTTCGACATCTTCCGCGCGCCGTCCCGGAGCGACATCACCCGCGTCGCCGGCCCCTCGATCACCGGCTCCACGATGGGGAAGAACTCGACGCCGTAGTCGTGGTTGAACTTCGCCGCCACGTCCCGCGTCAGCTCCAGATGCTGCTTCTGGTCGTCGCCGACGGGCACGTGCGTCGCGTGGTAGACCATGATGTCGGCGGCCATCAGGGCGGGGTAGGCGAAGAGCCCCAGGCTCGCGGCCTCGGCGTTCTTGCCGGCCTTGTCCTTCCACTGCGTCATCCGTCCCATCCACCCCATGCGCGCCACGCAGTTGAAGATCCAGGCGAGTTGCGCGTGCTCGGGCACGTGGCTCTGCGCGATCAGGATCGAGCGCTCGGGGTCGATCCCGGCCGCGAGGTAGCCGGCGGCCAGCTCGCGCGTGCCGTGGGCAAGGGCGGCCGGATCCTGCCAGACGGTCAGCGCGTGCAGGTCGACCATGCAGTAGATCGTCTCGTGGGTGCCGGCGTCCTGCATGCTGACCCAGCGCTTCATCGCGCCCAGGTAATTGCCCAGGTGCAGGTCCCCGGAGGGCTGCATTCCGGAGAAGACGCGAGGGGCGAAGGCGGTCATCGGGGAATCCCGGGCTGGCGGTCGGACGGGCGGGGGCGTAGCCCGGCGGCGGCGAGGCCGCAACGGGAGCACGGCATGGACGACCGGAGCGGGCGCGACGCCTCGCCGATCAACGCGTTGCCCCCGGTGGTGGCGGCGCTCGCCCTGCTCGTCGGGGGCGTGGAGGTGGTCCTGACCCTCGCGGAGCGGGGCCTCCTGGGCGGCGTGCGCGGCGTCGGCTGGCGCGTCGCGGCGATCGAGGACCACGCCGTCTTCCAGGCGGTGCTGGACGCGATGGCGGCGCGCGGCGTGCTCCCGCCCGAGCACGTGGCGCGGCTCGTGACCTATCCGTTCGTCCACTACGGGTTCGGCCACGCGGCGATGGCGCTCGTCTTCGTCCTGGCGATGGGCAAGTTCGTCGGCGAGGTCTTCGCCGGCTGGGCGGTGGCGGCGGTGTTCTTCGCCTCTGCCGTCTCGGGCGCGCTGATCTGGTGGCTGGCGGTGGACGATCCCGCGCCCTTGGTCGGAGCCTATCCCGGCGCCTACGGCCTCATCGGGGCGTACACGTTCCTCCTGTGGGCCGGGTTGGCGGGGCGGGGGCAGCCTCGTGCGCGCGCGTTCCAGCTCATCGGCTTCCTGGTGGCGATCCAGGTGCTGTTCTTCGGCCTCTTCGGCGGCGGGTACGGGTTCGTCGCCGACCTGGGCGGCTTCGCGGCCGGCTTCGCGCTCAGCTTCGTGCTCGCGCCAGGCGGCTGGGCCCGCCTGCGCGACCGCATGCGCCGCCGCTAGCGGCGCAGAGCGGCCCGGATCTCCGAGAGGCGGAACGCGCCGACGAGCTGGCCTATCGCCGCGTAGGACGCGGCCCCCCCCAGCACGAGGACCGCCAGGGCCACGGGTCGGAGGCCGGTCGCGTGGAGCGGAAACAGCGCCAGGTTCAGCACCCAGAGCACGACGCCCATGAGTCCTGCGGCCAACAGGACACGGGGCGCGCGCGACCGGTAGCGCGCGTCCGGCTGCGCCGCGGCGCCCAGCCCCCGCGCGCCCCGGCGCAGCAGCCAGTACATCACCCAGGCCGCCACGGTGGTCGCGATCGCCGCGCCCAGGAAGCCGATCCCCGGCACCCGTGAGAGCCCGACCGCGAGGACCGCGTTCACCGCCATCCCGACGAGGGCGAAGCGCAGCGGCGTGCGCGTGTCCTCGCGCGCGAAGTAGAGCGGCTGCCACACCTTCTGGAGGACGAAGGCCGGCAGGCCGAGCCCGTAGATCGCGACGGCCGCCGCCGTCGCGGCCGCGTCGTCCGGCCCGAAGGCGCCCCGCTCGAACAGGCCCGAGACGATGGGCAGCGGGATCACGAGGAGCGCCACCGCGCTCGGCAGCGCCAGGGTCAGGGCGAACTCCCCCGCGCGCGAGAGCGCGTTCGTCGAGCCGGCCGCGTCTCCGCCGCGCAGCCGCCGCGACAGGTCCGGCAGGAGGACCACGCCGATGGCGATGCCCACCACGCCGAGCGGAAGCTGGTAGAGGCGGTCGGCATAGGACAGCCAGGCGATGGCCCCCTCGTGGAAGCTCGCGACCTGCCGCCCGACCAAGAGGTTCACCTGCACCACGCCGCCCGCGAGAGCCGCGGGGGCGGCGATGATCAGCAGCCGGCGAAGCTCGGGCGTCATCCGCGGCCGCGCGGGGATCAGCCGGTAGCCCGCGCGCGCCGCCGCCCGCCAGACCACCACGAGCTGCGCCAGTCCGGCGAGCGGGATCGCCCAGGCCAGCGCGTCGCCGGCCGACAGCACGATGTTCGGCTCGATCGCCAGCGCGCCCAGGAAGAACGCGTTTAGAAGGACCGGCGCGCCGGCGGCGACGGCGAAGCGTCCGGTGGCGTTGAGCACGCCCGAGAGCAGCGCCGCGAGCGAGATGAAGAGGATGTAGGGGAAGGCGATGCGCCCGTAGCGCACGGCGATGTCGTAACGCTCGTCCCCGGCGAAGCCCGACGCCATCGCGAGGACCAGGACCGGCATGAAGATCACGCCGAGCGCCGTGAGGAGCGAGACGATGACCGCGAGCCCAGACAGCGCGTCGCGCGCGAAGACGCGGGCGCTGGCGCCCTCGGCGGCGGCGTCCCAGGCCGGGCCCGCACCG
Organism: uncultured Alphaproteobacteria bacterium; assembly: GCA_963832275.1. Lineage (GTDB taxonomy): Bacteria > Pseudomonadota > Alphaproteobacteria > Rhodobacterales > Rhodobacteraceae > Hasllibacter. The sequence continues at coordinate 392,182 of CAWHTQ010000019.1, read as the reverse complement.
GTCCCGCGGGCCGCGTCGGCCTCGAGCTTCTTGGCGAACATCGGCACGAAGGCCATGTTGAACGCGCCCTCGGCGAAGAAGCGGCGGAACATGTTGGGCAACGAAAGCGCGACGAGGAACGCCTCGGCCACGGGCCCCGCGCCCAGCACGCCGGCGATGGCGATGTCGCGCGCGAAGCCCATGACGCGCGAGGCCAGCGTCCACAGGCCCACGGTCGCGAAGGCCCGCCCGATCCGGCTCGCGGGCGGCTGCGGCGCCTGGGTGGGCGCGTCCGGCCCGGTCGGCGGATCGGTCGGGGGCAGCGGGTTCGGCGTCGTCGTCATGGCGCCCTCATGCGCGCGCCGTCCGGCGGGGGCAACGGGCGGGGCCGTCTAGTCTCGCGCCCGCTCGGCGCCCTGGGCGATCGCCTGCCGCAATCGCCTCTCGAGCGCCTCCTGCCGGCTGCGCGCGTGGAACTTCAACCCGAACATGTCTTTGACGTAGAAGGTGTCGACCGCCTGTTCGCCATAGGTCGCGACCACGGCCGAGGCGATGTAGACGTTCGAGCCCGCCAGCGCCCGCGTCAGGTCGTGGAGCAGGCCCGGCCGGTCGCGGGTGTCGACCTCGACGAGCGTGTAGATCGAGGAGGCCTCGTTGTCGAAATGCACCCGCGTGGGCACGCGGAATGCGCTCTCGCGCTTCTTGATCCGGTCCTTGGGCGCGAGCGCCTCGGTCGCCACGATCTCGCCCATGAGCGTGCGCTCGATGGTGCGGCGCAGGCGGGGCAGGCGCTCCTCGTCGTAAGGCCGGCCGTCCGCGTCCTGGATCCAGTAGGCGGAGGTCGCGTAGCCGTCGCGCGTCGTGTGGCTGCGCGCGTCCACAACGCCTGCGCCGGCGAGGGCCAGCGCGCCGGCCAGGCGGCTGAAGATGCCCGGGTGGTCGGCCATCGCGAAGAGGGCGAGCGTCGCGTCCCGGTCCCCGGCGGGCGCGAGGTCCATGCGGATCTCGTCGTCCGGGATGCCGCGCAGCAGGCGTGCGAAGATCGCCTGCGCCAGGGTCGGCAGGTTCTGCCAGTAGGGGGGCGCATGGCGGCGGAACTCGGCGCGCAACTGCGCCTCGGACCAGTCCGGCAGCGCGGCGCGCAGGGAGGCGCGCGCCTCGGCGCCCTGCGCCCGGCGGCTCCGGTCCTCCATCCCGTTCTCGAGGGCGTCCGCGGTCGCGGCGTGGAGCTGGCGCAGCAGCGTCGCCTTCCAGTTGTTCCACGTGCCCGGCCCGACGCCGCGGATGTCGCAGACCGTCAGCACCGTCAGCAGGTCGAGCCGCTCGCGCGTGCCGACCGCCTTGGCGAAGCCCTGGATGGTGAACGGCTCGGTCAGGTCACGTTTCTGGGCGATGTCGCTCATCAGGAGGTGGCGCCGGACGAGCCATTCGACGGTCTCGGCCTCGCCCTTCGAGAGGCCGAGCCGCGGCGCGACCCGCCGGGCGATCCGGGCGCCCAGGATGGAATGGTCCTCCTCGCGGCCCTTGCCGATGTCGTGCAGCAGGAGCGCCACGTAGAGGACGCGTCGGTTCACGCCTCCCCGCATGATCGCGCTCGCCACCGGCAGCTCGCCCTCCAGCTCGCCGCGCTCGATCCGCGCGAGCTCGGCGATGGTCTGGATGGTGTGCTCGTCGACCGTGTACTTATGGTACATGTTGAACTGCATCATCGCCGTGATCGGCTCGAACTCCGGCACGAAGGCCGACAGGACGCCCAGCTCGGACATCCGGCGCAGGGCGCGCTCGGGATTGCCGTGCTTGAGGATCGTGCCGAGGAAGATGCCGCGCGCCTCGGGCCGCTCGCGGTAGGCCGCGTCGATCAGGGGCAGGCTCGCCTGCACGGCGCGCATCGCGTCGGGATGGATCAGGAGCCCCGTGCGCAGGCCCTCCTCGAAAAGGCGCAGGATCGCCAGAGGGTCCTGCGCGAAGAGGTGAGGGGAGGCCACGTCGAGCCGGTTCTGCCGCACCGTGAAGCCCTCGCGTACCTTTCGGCGCCGCTTGAAGAGGCCCTGCAGCATCGGCTCGGACTTGATATGGTCCGCCTCCAGCTTGACCAGGAGGATGCGCGTGAGCTCGCCGACCGCGTTGGCCTGGCGGAAGTAGTCCTGCATGAAGTGCTCGACCGCACGGCGTCCGCCCCGGTCGGCGTAGCCCATGCGCGCGGCGACCTCCGCCTGGAGGTCGAAGGTCAGCTGCTCGACCGCGCGCCCCGCCGCCAGATGCATGTGGCAGCGCACGGCCCAGAGATAGCCGCTCGCGCGCTCGAAGGTGGCGAACTCCTCGCGGGTGAACAGCCCGCGCTCGATCAGGCCGCGCGCCTCGCGCACGTCGTAGACGTACTTGGCGATCCAGTAGAGCGACTGCAGGTCGCGCAGCCCGCCCTTGCCCTCCTTCACGTTGGGCTCGGTGACGTAGCGTTGCCCGCCATTCTTCTTGAGGCGTTCCGCCCGCTCGGCGAGCTTGACCTCGACGAACTCGCGCGCCGTTCCGCGGAACAGCTCGCGTCGCAGCCGCCGCTCCAGGGTGGCGGCGAGGGCGGCGTCCCCGTCCACCGCGCGTTGCTCGAGGAGGGCGGTGCGGATGGTCTGGTCGCTCCGGGCGAGAGCCAGGCACTCGGCGACCGACCGGCTCGCGTGCCCCACCTTCAGCTTGAGGTCCCAGAGGACGTAGAGAGCCTCCTCGATCGTCGCCGCCGCCCAGGGGGTGATCGCCTTCGGCGTCAGGAACAGCAGGTCGACGTCCGAGCAGGGCGCCATCTCCCCCCGTCCGTAGCCGCCCACCGCGAGGACCACGAGCGCGGCGCCGGGCGGCGGCGGGTGCGCGGCGCGCGCGGCATGGAGCGCGCCGCGCACAGCCATGTCGGCCAGGGCGGCGTAGGCGGCCGTGACCTCCGGCGCGCGGCGGGGCGCGGCCTCCAGACGGGCGGCGATCTCGGCGCGCCCGGCCTCGAGCCGCGCGCGCAGGAGCGCGGTGACAGCGGCGCGGGAGGACTCCCCTCCGGCAAGGGCGGCCAAGGCGGCGTCGATCTCGGGCCCCGCGTCGGCGGCGGCGGCCGGGAAACGCGGCGGCGGCGCGGACCGCCGGGGCGCCGCCTTCGGGCGGGCGGGGGCCGGCGGAACCGCGAGCCCGTCCTCGCCGGCGGGCATCCCTAGGAGCCGGCGCCGAAACCGCCCGGCGCGGGCGAGATCACGGAGGCCCTGCCGCCGCGGACTTGGGCGATCGCGAGCGCGCGGGCATTGGTCCCGTCGCCCAGCAGGCGGAACGCGCCGGCCCCGCCGGCGAAGCCCTGCGCCCGCGTCAGCGACCGGCCGGACAGCGCGTCGGCGCGGCCCGTGCGGACCATGGTGGTGACGGCCGTCGCGGCATCGTAGGCGACGAAGGCGAGCGGGTGCGGCGCGGCGCCGTAGCTCGCGGAATAGGCCCCCTCGAACGCCGCGCTGCTGGAGCGGTCGGGCACGGCGAACCAGCCGCCGTCGAGCCCCGGCAGGGCCATGGTGGCGGGAGGGACGTCCCAGCGCGCGGTCCCGGCGTACTGCACCGCCCCGGGTGTCAGGCCCGCCTGCGGCAGCGCGCGCGCCAGGCCCGGCAGGGCGCCGGCGCTGTCGGCGTCGAGGATCACCATGTCGGCGCCCCGCGCCTGCACGGCGGCGGCGACCTGCGGCGCGGCGGCGGCGATGCCGGTCTCGCTGAACTGGTAGCTCACGGTCTCCGCCAGGCGGGCACCCGTGGCCCTGGCCGCGGCGGCGATTGCCGTGCCCGCGGCGGCGCCGGCGGGCGTGTCGGCGATCGCCGCCACCACCGTGCCGCGCCCCTGAGCCGCGCCGTAGGACAGGAGCCGCCGCGCCGTGTTCTCGAAGGTCGGGCCGAGGACGAACACGTTCCCGCCCGCGATCGCCGTGTTGTTGGAGAAGGCCAGCACGTTGACGCCGGCCGGGCGCGCCGCGACCCCGGCCGCGTTCGCCGCCTCGGCGTAGAGCGGCCCGATGATCGCGGCCGCGCCGTCGGCGATGGCCCGCGCCGCCGCCGCCTGGCCGCCCGCGGCCGTGCCCCCCGTGGAATAGACGGCGAGGTCCACGCCCCCGCCGGCGCGCGCGACGCCCAGGCGGGCCGCGTTCTCGAGGTTGGAGGAGAGGAACGCGTCCGTCCCGCCGCCGCCGGGCACCAGGAGGGCGACGCGCACCGGCTGCGAGGGGTCAATCCGCGGGCCCGCGGCCCCGCCGGCGCCGCCGAGGATCGTCGGCTCGCAGGCGGCGAGCGCACCGGCGGCGATGAGGGCGAGCGCGGCGCGGCGCGTCTTGCGGAGCGGCTCCAAAGGACGGATCATCGGCGGGTCTCCGGGTGCGTTGCATGGGCCCGCCTCGGCGGCGCCCGGTCGCGGTAACCGTATTCGCGGGCCGGGCACGAGTAAACGGCGGCCCGGCGGGCGGGCGCCCCGCGATGCGCGCAATTCGCCCTATCTCCGGAGGACCCCGTTGAGCGAGAGCCGCGCCCATCCCGTGCCCGCCGGCCTCACCTTCGTCTCGGTGCCCATCGGCAACGCCCGCGACGTGACTCTGCGCGCGCTGGACGTGCTGGCGGGCGCCGAGGTGCTCGCGGCCGAGGACACGCGCTCCCTTCGCCGCCTGATGGAGATCCACGCCATCCCCTTGGCCGGCCGGCGCATCCGCCCCTATCACGACGCGAACGGCGCGCGCGCGCGGCCCGCGCTGCTGGCCGCGCTGGCCGAGGGGCGCTCGGTCGCCTACGCCTCCGAGGCCGGCACGCCGCTCCTCGCCGATCCGGGCTTCGTCCTGGCGCGCGAGGCGATCGAGGCGGGCCATCCGGTGACGGCGGCGCCCGGTCCCTCGGCCCTGACCGCGGCGCTGACGGTCGGCGGGCTCGCGTCGGACAGGCTGCTCTTCGCCGGCTTCCCCCCGCCCGGCGCGGGGGCGCGGCGGACCTGGCTCGCCGGGCTCGACGCGGCGCAGGCGACCGTCGCGATCTACGAATCGCCCCGTCGGGTGCGGCGGCTCCTGGGGGAGATGGCGCAGACGCACGGGGAGGGCCGCCGCGTCGCGCTCTGCCGCGAGCTGACCAAGCGCTTCGAGGAAGTCCTGCGCGGCACGATCCGCGAAGTGTCCGGGGCCCTGGCCGCCGATCCGAAAGGTGAGGTCGTCCTGCTGGTCGAGAGGCCGGGCCAGACAGCGCCCGTCGGCGACCTCGAATCGATGCTGGCCGACGCGATGGGCCGCGCGCGTCTGAAGGAAGCGGTCGCCGAGGTCTCGGCCGTGACGGGTCGCCCCCGGCGCGAGGTCTACGCCGCCGCCCTGGCGCTGAAGGCGGGCGATGGCTGACGGCTGGCGGCGCGGCGCCGATGCGGGACGCGCCGGATACCATGCCGGACTGGCGGCCGAAGCGGCGGTGGAGCGGCACTATCTGGCGCGCGGCCTGACCGTCGCGGCGCGCCGCTGGCGCGCTCCGAGGGGCTCCGGGGGCGGCGAGATCGACCTCGTCCTGCGCGACGGCGCGGCCCTCGTCTTCGTCGAGGTCAAGCGAAGCGCCACCCATGCCCGAGCCGCCCATGCCCTTCGTCCCGCGCAGGCCGCCCGCCTGATGGCGAGCGCCGAGGCCTTCGCCGGAACGCAGCCCGCCGGCCTCCTGACCGAGATGCGCATCGACCTGGCCCTGGTGGACGGCGCCGGCCGGGTGGAGGTCGTGGAGAACGCGCTCGGGCCCTAGGGCCGTTGCGTCCGCCGGCCGGCTTGGGCATCCCTGCGGGAGACCCCGACCGGCAGGGTCATCGCCCGGAGCCCGCATGCCCAAGACCCTACGCGTCGCCTTCCAGATGGACCCGATCGGCGCCGTGAACATCGACGCCGACAGCACGTTCCGCCTCGCCGAGGCGGCGCAGGCGCGGGGGCACGCGCTGTTCCACTACGGGCCGGGCGACCTGATCTACCGCGAGGGACGCGTGCTGGCGCGGGGACAGGACCTGACGGTGCGGCGGCAGGCCGGGAGCCACGCGACGCTCGGACCGCTGCGGGAGGTCGACCTCGCCGCGGATATGGACGTCGTCTGGCTGCGCCAGGACCCGCCCTTCGACATGGGCTACATCACCACGACCCATGTGCTGGACCGGCTGTCCGGGCGGACGCTGGTGGCGAACGACCCGTTCTGGGTGCGCAACTGCCCCGAGAAGCTGCTGGTGCTCGACTATCCGGACCTGACCCCGCCCACGGTGATCGCGCGCTCGCTGGAGGCCCTGAGGGCCTTCCGCGCGGATCATGGCGACGTCATCGTGAAGCCGCTCTACGGCAATGGCGGTGCCGGGGTGTTCCGGCTTCGGCCGGAGGACGGCAACCTTGCCTCGCTGCACGAGCTCTTCGGCACCATCAACCGCGAGCCCCTGATCGCTCAGAAGTTCCTGCCCGACGTGGCGGCGGGCGACAAGCGGGTGATCCTGGTGGACGGGAAGCCGGCCGGCGCGATCAACCGCGTGCCGGCGAAGGGCGAGACGCGCTCGAACATGCACGTGGGCGGACGTGCGGAGAAGGCGGAGGTGACGGCGCGGGACCGCGAGATCTGCGCCGCGATCGGGCCGCTCCTGCGCGAGCGGGGGCAGGTCTTCGTCGGCATCGACGTGATCGGGGGCATGCTGACCGAGATCAACCTGACCTCCCCGACCGGCATCCAGGAGCTGGAGCGCTTCGACGGGACCGACGTGGCCGGCGCGATCTGGGACGCGGTCGAGGCCCGGCACCTGGCGATGCGCGGCTAGGGAGGGGTCCGCTCCCGCCCGCCTCGGCGCTGCGCGCCTGCCAGCGGTTGGGCCGGGCCTCGCCTTCGGCATCGGCGACCGCTGCGCTGGCACGTGGCCCCGCCTGTGCCGGCCGGACTGGCCCTGGGACAGGGCCCCGCCGATGTGCGCCGCAGGCGGACGAGTCTCGGCCCAAGGGTCGCAGGCCAACGGCCGAGACCTGCGGGAGCGACGCCCTCAGTCCGCCGTCCCGGTTATCCGGTAGCCGAGTGCCTCGGCGACGTGGCCGCTGCCGACCGCCCCCGCGCCCTCCAGGTCCGCGATCGTGCGCGCCACCCGCCGGATGCGCGTGTAGCCCCGCGCGGTCAGGCCGCGCCGCTCGGCGAAGCGGCGCAGGAGCGCCAGGGCGGCCTCGTCGGGCGCCGCGTGCGCGTCCATCTCCGGCTGCGTCATGTCGGCGTTGACGCGTCCCTCGCCCAGGCGCTCGGCCTGGCGGTCCCGGGCCGCCGCGACGCGGGCCGCCACCACCTCGGACCGCTCGCCGGCCGGCGGCAGGTTCATGTCGTCCCACCCGACCGCGGGGACCTCAACGCGGAGGTCGAACCGGTCCATCAGCGGGCCTGATATCCGGCTCATGTAGTCCGCCCCGCAGGCCGGCGCCTTGGGGCACGCCATCGACGGATCGGCCAGGTAGCCGCATCGGCAGGGATTGGCGGCGGCGACCAGGAGGAACCGGCAAGGATAGCGCACATGCGCCGCCGCGCGGGCGACGACGACCTCGCCGGTCTCGATCGGCTGGCGCAGGGTCTCCAGCACCGCGCGCGCGAACTCCGGGAACTCGTCCATGAACAGGACGCCGTTATGCGCCAGGCTGATCTGCCCCGGACGGGCGCCCTTCCCGCCGCCGACGATGGCGGGCATCGAGGCGGTGTGATGCGGCTCCATGAAGGGGCGGCGCCGGCTGATGCGCCCCTCGGCGATCAGGCCCGAGACCGAGTGGATCATCGACGTGTCGAGCGTCTCGCGGGCGCTCATGGGCGGCAGGATCCCGGGCAGGCGGGCGGCCAGCATCGACTTGCCCGACCCCGGCGGTCCGGTCATCAGGACGTGGTGCCGCCCGGCCGCCGCGATCTCCAAGGCGCGCTTCGCCTTCTCCTGACCCTTCACGTCGATCATGTCCGGAGCGCCGACGTCCGCCTCCACCTCGCCCGGCCGCGCCGGCGCGATCGGCGCCGCCTCGGTCATGTGCGCCACGACCTCCGCCAGCCCGCGCGCGCCGATCACCGTGGCCGCGGCGACCCAGGCCGCCTCCGGCGCGCACGCCGCCGGGCACAGCAGCGCCCGCCCCTCGGCCGCCGCCGCCATCGCCGCGGGCAGCGCGCCGATCACCGCCACGAGCCCGCCGTCGAGCGACAGCTCGCCGAGGGCCACCATGCCTTCGGCCTCCTCGGGCGGCACCACGCCCAGCGCGGCCAGGATCGCGACCGCGATCGGCAGGTCGAAATGCGAGCCCTCCTTGGGCAGATCCGCGGGCGAGAGGTTGATCGTGATCCGCTTTGCCGGCATCGCGATGGCCAGCGCCGTCATCGCCGCGCGCACCCGGTCGCGCGCCTCCGACACCGCCTTGTCCGGCAGGCCGACCACGTTGAACGCCGGCAGCCCGGCCGAGACGGCGCATTGCACCTCGACGAGGCGCGCCTCCACCCCCTCGAAGGCGACCGTGTAGGTCCGCGCCGTCATGTCCCGCTCCCTCGCCGCCCCGCGGCAGGGTTAACCGGATCGCGCGGCGGGCTCCATGCCCGTCAGGGTTGATGCGGGAACGGCGTCCGCTCGTAGGGCAGGTCGTACTGCGCCTGGTCCGGCCCGTCGTCGCGCGCCGCCGCCCGCCAGCTCAGGACCGAGGGATGCGTCAGCGCCCGCTCGGCATAGGCGGCCGCGATTTCGGACACCGGGAGGGCATATCCCGCGATGCGCGCGGCCACCGGGGCATGGAACGCGTCCGCCGCCGTGTAGGCGCCGAAGAGCCACGGCCCGCCGGAGCGGGCGAGCGCGGCGGTCCAGAGCGCGCCGATGCGCGCCAGGTCGGCCAGCACGTCGGGGGAGGGCGCGTAGCCCTGCCAGGCGGTCCGGAAGTTCATCGGGCAGGCCGCGCGCAGGGCGGCATAGCTCGCGTGCATCTCGGCCGCCATCGACCTGGCCGCGGCCCGCCTTGCGGGATCCTCCGGCCAGTGTCCGGCCTCGGGGTGGCGGCTCGCGAGCTCCTCGGCGATGGCGAGGCTGTCGGTCGCGACCGACCCGTCCGGCGCGCGCAGGGCGGGCACCGTCCGGGCGGGCGCGAAGCCGCGCAGCAACGCGGCGAAGGCCGGCGTGCGCATCTGCGCGCGGTGCACGCGGACCGGGAGGGCGAAGGCGTCGAGGAGGAGCCAGCCGCGCAGGCTCCAGGACGAGTAGGCGCGGTCGCCGATGGCGAGATCATAGGTCATGCGGTCGACGCTAGCGTCCCCGCCGGCCCAGGTGAAACGCGCAATCGTGCGGCCCCCCATCGTGCGCTGCGATGGGTCAGGGGGCGCGGTTCACGTCGCCGGTCGACCAGGGGTCGTCGCGGATCACTGTGGTGGAGAGGTTGTCGATCCGCTGCCCGAAGGCCTCGAACGCGCCGATCCCGCGCGCACGCTGCACCTGGGTGAGGATGGCGCCGAAATGGGCGACGACGATCACCACCGGCAGATGGCGCAGCGCGTCCGCCCCGGCGTCGACGCGCGCGCGCAGGCCATTCCAGCTCTCGCCCCCCGGCGCCGCGCGCGCGCCGGGATCGTCCCAGAAGGCGCGCAGGGCGGCCTGGTCCTCCACCTCGGACGCGCGCAGCATTTCCCACTCGCCGAAGTGAATCTCCCGAAGGCGGGGATCGTGGGGCAGGCGGCGGCGCCCCTCCGAGATCGCATCCGCCGTCAGGGTCGCGCGCGACAGGTCCGAGGAGATCACCGGCGCGCGCGCCGGCAGCGCCGCCGAGAGCCGCGCCAGGGCGGGCGCGTCGCTCAGGTCGGCGGGCAGGTCGGTGTGGCCGACCATCGCGCTGGCATGGGTCGGCCCGTGCCGGACCCAGTGGAACACCGTCACTTCAGCTCCATCGGCAGGCCCGACACCACCATCACCACGCGGTCCGCCGCCGCCGCGAGCGCCTGGTTCATCGCGCCGTGGGCCTCGCGGAACGCACGCGTGGCCGCGTCCGCCGGCACGATCCCCTGGCCGAGCTCGTTGGTCACCACGACCACCGGGCACCCCGCGCGGCCCAGAGCCGCGACGAGGCGCGCGGTCTCCCCCGCCGCGTCCAGCCCGTCCGACAGGCGGTTCGCCAGCCAGATCGTCGCGCAGTCGAGCAGGATCGCGCGGGCGCCCAGCCCCGGCAGGCGGGCGGCCAGGTCGCCCGGCTCCTCCACCAGCGTCCAGGTCGGTCCGCGCCGGGCGGCGTGCCGGACGATCCGCGCGGCCATCTCGCCGTCCCCGGCGCGGGCGCTCGCGAGATAGTGAGGCGCCGGATTCGCCAGAAGTGCCAACGTCTCGGCGAAAGCGCTCTTGCCCGACGACGCCCCCCCCGTGACGAGCGTGACGCGATGTGGGACGCATTGACCCATCGGGGCGAGACTTTCGTTAATCCGCATGCGGCCGTCAGCCGTAGACGGAACGACCGGACAATCAAGGGACCGGCGCGGGCGGGGCCGGCGCGCGCGCAGGTCCGGCACGAAAGGGATGCCGATGGCCTATGATGGCTACTCCGCCGCCGACCAGTCGCTCAGCCGCCGCGCCATGCGGGCCGAGCTCCTGGACGCCGAGACCGAGCTGCGCCTCGCCTACGCCTGGCGCGACCATCGGGACGAGGCCGCGCTCCACCGGCTGGTGACCGCCTACATGCGCCTCGCCATCTCCATGGCGGCGAAGTTCAAGCGCTACGGCGCGCCGATGAACGACCTCATCCAGGAGGCGGGGCTCGGCCTGATGAAGGCGGCCGACAAGTTCGATCCCGACCGGGGCGTGCGCTTCTCGACCTACGCGGTCTGGTGGATCAAGGCGTCGATCCAGGACCACGTGATGCGCAACTGGTCGATGGTGCGCACCGGCTCCACCTCGTCCCAGAAATCGCTCTTCTTCAACATGCGCCGCGTGCAGGCGCGGCTCGAGCGCGAGGCCGCGCAGCGCGGCGAGCGGCTCGACCGCCACCAGATCCGGCAGATGATCTCCACCGAGGTGGGCGTGCCCCTTCACGATGTCGAGATGATGGAGGGCCGGCTCGCGGGCTCGGACTACTCGCTCAACGCCACGCAGTCGGCGGAGGACGAGGGCCGCGAGTGGATCGACGCGCTGGAGGACGATTCCGAAGGCGCGGACGCCATCGTAGAGCGCGACCACGACATGGACACCCTGCGCGACTGGCTCCTGGCCGCGCTCTCCGACCTCAACCCGCGCGAGCAGTTCATCGTGCGCGAGCGCAAGCTCCGCGACGAGCCGCGCACCCTCGAATCGCTCGGCAACGAACTCGGCCTCTCCAAGGAGCGCGTCCGGCAGCTGGAGGCCGCGGCGTTCCAGAAGATGCGCCGCTCGCTCGAGGCCCAGTCCAAGGAGGTGATGGGGTTCCTGGCCTGAGCCGCCATCGCCTGCCCGGGGTCCTGCGGAAGGCGGCCATCGCCGGCGGCATGGCGGCCCTGCTCGCGGCCCCGGTCGCGGCGCGGGAGGTCGCGCCCGAGGCCCTGGACGACCCCGCGCTCTACGCGGGCGCGCAGGTCGTCCTTCTCGGCGAGGTCCACGACAACCCCGCCCATCACGCCGCGCAGGCCCGCGCGCTCGCCGCACTGAACCCCGCCGCCATCGTCTGGGAGATGCTGCCGGCGGGTGCGGGCGTCCGCGTGGACCCGTCCCTCGGCCCGGAGGCGCTGGGCGAGGCGCTGGGCTGGGCCGCTCTCGGCTGGCCCGATTTCGCCATGTACGCGCCCCTCTTCGCCGCCGCGTCCGGCGCCGCCCATGTCGGCGCGGCGGTGCCTGCGGCCGATCTGCGCTCCGCCATGGCGGATGGCGCCGCGGCCCTCGTGCCGCAGGCCGCGCGCATCGGCCTGGACGCGCCCCTGCCGCCGCAGGCGCAGGCCGCGGAGGAGGTGCGCCAGGCGGCCTCCCATTGCGGCATGCTGCCTGCGGAGATCCTGCCCGGCTTCGTCGAGGCCCAGCGCCTGCGTGACGCCGCCCTCGCGCTCGCCGCGCTGGACGCGCTCGCCGCGCACGGCCCGCCGGTCGCGGTGATCGCCGGGTCCGGCCACGTCGCCGCGCCCTACGTCCCCGCCATGCTCCGCGCCGCCGGCGCGCGCGCCCTCGCGATCGGACAGGTCGAGCCAGGGGCCGATCCCGCCGGGTTCGACCTGTGGCTGAGCGCGCCCGCGCCCGACCGCGCCGATCCCTGCGCCGCCTTCGCCGCGCCGGCGACCGAGTAGTTGAGGCCGGCCGCGCCCGCGTCCATAGCGGGCGCGCACACGAGCGGGGCTCCCATGCTGGACGGCAAGCGTATCCTCCTGATCGTCGGCGGCGGGATCGCGGCGTTCCGCGCGCTCGACCTGATCCGCGCCTTGCGCGCGGGCGGCGCCTCCGTGACCCCCGTGCTCACCCGCGCGGCCGAGCAGTTCGTCACCCCGCTCAGCGTGTCGGCCCTGGCCGCGGCGAAGGTCCACCGCGACCTGTTCGACCTGACCGAGGAGGCCGAGATGGGCCATATCGAGCTCAGCCGGGCCGCCGATCTGATCGTCGTGGCGCCGGCGACCGCGAACCTGATGGCCAAGGCCGCGCAGGGCCTGGCGGACGACCTCGCCTCGACGCTCCTGATGGCGACCGACAAGCGCGTGCTGATGGCGCCCGCGATGAACGTGCGCATGTGGGAGCATCCCGCGACCCGTCGCAACGCGGCGATCCTGGCGGCGGACGGCACCCTCTTCGCCGGCCCCGTGGAGGGGGCGATGGCCTGCGGGGAGCATGGATACGGCCGGATGATGGACGTGGACGGCATCGTCTCGGCGGTGGGGTCCGCGCTCGGCGGCGGTCCCCTGCGCGGCCGGCGCGCCGTCGTGACGTCTGGGCCGACGCACGAGCCGATCGACCCGGTGCGCCACATCGCCAACCGCTCCTCCGGCGCGCAGGGCGTCGCCATCGCCGCCGCGCTGCGCGATGCCGGCGCGCAGGTCGTCTTCGTCACCGGCCCGGCCGCCGTGCCCCCGCCGCCCGGGGTCGAGCTGCGCCGCGTCGAGACCGCACGCGAGATGATGGCCGCCGTCGAGGCGGCGCTCCCGGCGGACGTGTTCGTCGGCGCCGCCGCGGTCGCGGACTGGCGCGTCGAGGGCGCCTCGGAGCGCAAGCTGAAGAAGGGCGCGGACGGGCCCCCGGTCCTCACCTTCGCCGAGAATCCCGACATCCTCGCCGCCGTCGCGGCGCGCGCCGACCGGCCCGCACTGGTCATCGGCTTCGCCGCCGAGACGCACGACCTCGCCGCAAACGCGAGCGCCAAGCGCGCGCGGAAGGGCTGCGACTGGATCGTCGCCAACGACGTCTCCGCCGGCACCGGCATCATGGGCGGGGCGGAGAACGCGGTCCGCCTCGTGACGGCGCAGGGCGTCGAGGACTGGCCCCGCGCACCCAAGGCCGAGGTCGCGCGCCGTCTCGTCGCCCGCATCGCGGAGGCCCTCACGTGAGCGCGCCGGTCCTGCGGGTGGCCCGCCTGCCGGGCGCCGACGCGGCCGTCGCCCTGCCGGAGCGCGCCAGCGGTGGCGCCGCCGGCCTCGACCTGCGCGCCAATCTCGAGCCGGGGCAACGGGACGGCGGCCTGACCATCGCGCCCGGCGCCCGCGCCCTGGTGCCCACCGGCCTCGCCTTCGCCCTGCCGGAGGGGTGGGAGGCGCAGGTCCGCCCGCGCTCCGGCCTCGCGCTGCGCCACGGGGTCACGGTCCTCAACGCGCCCGGCACGATCGACGCGGATTATCGCGGCGAGGTCGGCGTGCTGCTGGCGAACCTGGGCGCCGCGGCCTTCACGGTGGCGCACGGCGCGCGCATCGCCCAGCTCGTGCTCGCCCCGGCGCCCGCGGTCGAGATGGTCGAGGTCGCCGCGCTGGACGGCACCGCCCGCGGCGCCGCGGGCTTCGGCTCCACGGGCGCCGGGTGATCGCCGCATGATCCTCGTCGCGGCGCTCGCCGGCGCGATCTGGGGCATCGGCGCCTGGATGGGCACGCCGCGCAGCGCGCGCTGGATCATGCTCGCGCTCCTCTACGTCGCCGTGCTCGCGATCCAGGTCGCGCTGCCGCCCGGCGCGCCCCTCAAGGAGGCGACCGGCGGCTCGGCCGCGCTCTGGGTGCTGATCGGCGCTCTGGGCGCGGTCGCCTTCGCCTATCGCGGCGGGCTGCGCCGCCTGCGCGCCCGCGCGCGCCCCATGGAGGTCGAGCCCGACCCCGCCGCGGGCCCGGCCGGCGGACTGGGCGACGTCGCGGTCGAGCGCTACGCCCGCCATATCGTCCTGCGCGAGATCGGCGGGCCGGGGCAGCGCGCGCTGGGCGAGGCGAAGGTCCTCGTGGTCGGCGCCGGAGGTCTGGGGGCGCCCGCGCTCCTCTACCTCGCGGGGGCCGGCGTCGGCACTCTGGGCGTGATAGACCCCGACCGCGTCGAGGCCGGCAACCTCCACCGGCAGGTCATCCACCGCGACGCCGACATCGGCACCCCCAAGGTGATGAGCGCCCAGCGCGCCATCGCCGCCCTCAACCCCTACGTGAAGGTCCGCCCCTACGACCGCCGTCTGGACGCCGCGATCGCGGACGCGCTCGTGGCCGAATACGATCTCGTCCTCGACGGGACCGACGACTGGGCCACGCGCCGCCTCGTCAACGCGGCCTGCGCGCGGGCCGGCGTGCCCCTCGTCTGGGGCGCGATCGCCCAATGGGACGGGCAACTCACGGTCCTCGACCCCGCCCGCGGCGCCCCCTGCCATGCCTGTCTCTTCCCGCAGGAGCCGGCACCGGGCACCGCGCCCTCCTGCGCCGAGGGGGGGGTGGCCGGCCCGCTGCCCGGCATCATCGGCGCGGCGATGGCGATGGAGGCGGTCAAGCTGGTCGCCGGCGCGGGAGAGCCCCTGCGCGGCCGGCTGATGCTCTGGGACGCGCTCCACGCCGATGCCCGCGTGATCGAGATCGCCCGCGACCCCGAATGCCCCGTCTGCGGGCCCCGCGCCGCCGGACATTAGCCCCCCGCGAGGGCCCGCTCGTCATCCCCCGACCCGATTCCCGCATCTCCGCCCGTCCAGGCGATCCGCCCGCGGGCCGGTCATCCCCCCCGCCCGGCCGCCGTTCCGGGCCGCCGGCGCTGGACCCGAGGGTCCGCGCGCCATAGCGTCCGGCGACCCCTCTGGTGACAGGAGAGACCCCGATGAAAGCCCCCATCCTCGCCGCCGCGCTGCTCGCGGCCGGCCCCGCCCTGGCCGACGCGCACCTGCCCGATCTCGGCGGCCGCGAGATCGTCGTCGCGGTGGAGAACGCCTACCCCCCGCTGCAATACATGCGCGGCGGGGAGGCCGTCGGCTGGGAATACGACGCCATGGCCGAGATCGCGGCCCGCCTGAACGCCACCGTGACCTTCGAGACGATCTCCTGGGACGCGATGATCCCGGCCGTCGCCGAGGCGCAGTTCGACATGGGCATGACCGGCATCACCATCCGCGAGGACCGCGCCGAGGTGGTCGACTTCTCCGACCCTTACATGACATCGCAGATGGTCATGCTCGTGCGCGGCGACGAGGACCGGTTCGCGGACGCGGGCACCTTCGCCGCCGACCCGGACCTCCTGATCGGCGCGCAGCCGGGCACGACGCCCTTCTACGTCGGAATCTACGAGGTGCTGGACGGCGACGAGCAGAACCCGCGGATGCGCCTGTTCGAGACCTTCGGCGCCGCCGTGCAGGCCCTGCGCACCGGGGACGTCGACCTCGCCCTGACGGACGGCACCGCGGGCGCCGGCTATGTCGCCGCGTCGGACGGGGGGCTGAAGATCGTGGGCGAGCCGCTCGGAACGGAGGATTTCGGCTTCATCTTCCCGCAGGGCTCGGTCCTGGTGGCGCCGATGAACGCCGCCATCGCCGACATGCGCGCCGACGGCACGATGGAGGCGCTGAACACCAAGTGGTTCCTGGAAACCGAGCTCGGCCAGTAGCGGTGCCCGATGGAAGGAGCCCCGCGCCATGCGGCGCGGGGCTCGATGCCGCGGAGGGGGATCCGCGGATCGCGAGGCCGGGGCCCCGGCGGGGACGCCGATCAGTAAACGTCGCCGATCGTCTCGATCTCCGCGTCGATGTCGTCGCCGTCGAACCAGCCCTCGAAGAGACCTTCCTCCTCGATGGTCAGGACCTTGTCCTGGTTCATGTCGGCGCGGTTGTAGAGCCCGGTGTTGTACTCGTCGCCGGTGAGCATCCCGTCGCCGTCGCCGTCCAGGCTGATGAAGTCGTCGTTGTAGCCGGAGTCGTAGTAGGTCCGGAACTCGGACTGGTCGACATAGCCGGACGTGTCCATGTCGTAGTCGGTGAACGCGCCGCCGCCGTAGGTCTCGCCGAAGTAGCGCGTGTTGCCGGCGGTGAACTCATCCTCGGTGATCTGCATGTCGCGGTTGCGGTCGAGGTCACGGTAGACGCTGGTCGCGTATTCCGGCTCGCTCAGCATCGTGTCGCGGTCGCGGTCGAGCGAGTTGAAGTAGCCCGTGCCGGTCATGCCGGTGTTGAACGTGTCGTAGTCGTAATCCGTGCCGACCGTGTCGCCGAACATCTGCGCGCTGGCGGCCGTGGCCCCCAGGAGCGCGGCGGCGGTGGTCATGGCGAGGGTTTTGGTGATCGTCATGATGATCTCCTATCGTCTGTGTGCGTCCCGCGCGGTCGTTCGCGTCGGGTCTGCCGGGAAAACGGGCACCCCGGGGGGCGCGTTCCGTTTTCCCCCACGGAAGGCTGCCGCGCCGACCGCGCCGCATGACGCCGCCGCCCGACCGGGACTTCCCCTGGTGGCTCGTCGCGGCGGCGGGGCTGGGGCTGTGGTTCGTCGTCTCCGTCTGGACCTCGCCCTTCTATGGCCAGGTCGCGGCGACCCTGATGCAGGGCGTGCGGGTCACGGTGCTGGTCACGACCGTGTCCTTCGCGATGGCCTGCGCGATCGGCCTCGGCGTCGCGACGATGAGCCTCTCGCGATGGATCGCCGTCCGGCAGGCGGCGCGCTTCTACGTCGAGGTGGTGCGCGGCGTGCCGATCATCGTGCTGCTGCTCTACGTCGCCTTCGTTGGCGCGCCGGCGCTGGTGGCGGGGGCGAACTGGGCACTGGGCTGGACCGGGATCGAGCCGATCCGCACCCGCGACGTGCCGCTCCTCTGGCGCGCCGTCATCGCGCTCACCATCGGCTACTCGGCCTTCATCGCGGAGGTGTTCCGCGCCGGCCTGCTCTCGGTCGACGCGGGCCAGATCGAGGCCGCCAAGGCGCTCGGTCTGCGCCCCCGGCACCGTTTCCGCCACATCGTCCTGCCGCAGGCGATCCGCACGATCCTGCCGCCGCTGGGCAACGACTTCGTTGCGATGGTCAAGGACAGCTCCCTCGTGTCCGTGCTGGGCGTCCTCGACGTCACGCAGCTCGGCAAGGTCACGGCGGCGGGCAACTTCCGCTATTTCGAGACCTACAACGTCGTCGCGATGATCTACCTCACGCTCACCATCACGCTCTCGCTGCTCCTGCGCCGCCTGGAGGCGCGGATGCGGCGCCGGCCCTAGCGGGGCACTAGTCCCCGGGCCCGCGCGGCTCTAGGCCTGTGGCGCGCATCCCGGAGGCCGCCCATGACCAACCCGCTCCTCGCTGACTGGGACACCCCGTTCGGAATCCCGCCCTTCGGCGCGATCGAGGACGCGCATTTCGCCCCCGCCTTCGACGCCGCGCTTTCGGCCGAGCGCGCCCGCGTCCGCGCCATCGCCGCGAACCCGGAACCGCCGACCTTCGCCAACACGATCGACGCGCTGGAGGGCGCCGAGGCCCCGCCGCCGGACGGCGATCTGGACCGCGTGCTCGCGCCGTTCTTCGCCCTCGCCGGGGCCGATTCGAACGATGCGCGCGAGGGCCTCATGCGCGACGTCTCGCCCCGCCTCGCCGCCTTCTCCTCCGAGCTGCGCAGCGACCCCGAGCTCTTCGCCCGGATCGAGGATCTCCTGGTCGCGCCGCGACGCGCTGGACCTCACGGACGAGCAGGTCCGTGTCCTGATGCTCCACCGCCGGTCCTTCGTCCGCGGCGGCGCCCTGCTCGGGGCCACCGACAAGGCGCGCCTCGCCGCCGTGATGGAGCGGCTCTCCGTGCTCGGCACCCGGTTCTCGCAGAACCTGCTGGCCGACGAGCGGTCCTGGTCCCGCCCGCTGAGCGAGCACGAACTGGCCGGCCTGCCGGACCACGTGATCGCCGCGGCCCGGGCGGCCGGACGGGAAGCGGGGCAGGGTGGCCCCGTCCTCACCCTCTCGCGCTCCCTCATCGTGCCGTTCCTGCAGGCCTCGCCGCTCCGCGCCCTGCGCGAGGAGGCATGGCGCGCCTGGGCCGCCCGCGGCGCGAACGGCGGCGAGACCGACAATCGCGCGATCGCCGCCGAGATCCTGGCCCTGCGCGCCGAGCGCGCGGCGCTCCTGGGCTATCCCGACTTCGCCTCCTACAAGCTCGAGACCGAGATGGCGGGCACCCCCGACGCGGTTCGCGCCCTCCTGATGCGCGTCTGGGCGCCCGCCCGCGCTGCCGCCGAGGCCGACGCCGAGATCCTGGCCGCCCGCATGGCCGCGGACGGCGTGGACGGCCCGCTCGAGCCCTGGGACTGGCGCTACTATTCCGAGGCCCGCCGCGCCGAGGAGCACGACCTGGATGACGCCGCGATCAAGCCCTACCTGCCGCTGGAGGGCATGATCGCCGCCGCGATGGACTGCGCGACCCGCCTCTTCGGCCTCGCGTTCCGCGCGCTGCCGGACGCGCCGCGCTACCACCCGGGCGTGCGGGTGTGGGAGGTCACGCGCGGTGGCGACCACCTCGCCGTGTTCATGGGCGACTACCTCGCGCGCGGCTCCAAGCGCTCGGGCGCCTGGTGCTCCGCCATCCGCTCGCAGAACGGGCTGCGCGCGCCGCACCGGCCCATCGTCGTCAACGTGTGCAACTTCGCCCCCGGCGCGCCCACGCTGCTCTCCTGGGACGACGCGCGCACGCTCTTCCACGAGTTCGGCCACGCCCTGCACCAGATGCTGTCGGACGTGACCTACCCCTCGATCTCCGGCACCTCGGTGGCGCGCGATTTCGTCGAGCTGCCCTCCCAGCTCTTCGAGCACTGGCTCGAGGTGCCCGACGTCCTGGAGCGTCACGCCCGCCACCACGAGACCGGCGCGCCGATGCCCGCGGACCTGCGCGAGCGCCTGCTGGGCGCCTCGACCTACGACCAGGGATTCGCGACCGCCGAGTACGTGGCGAGCGCGCTCGTCGACCTCGACCTGCACACCGGCGCCGCGCCGGCGGATCCCCTCGCCAGGCAGGCGGAGATCCTGGACGGGCTCGGCCTGCCGCGCGCGATCCCGATGCGCCATGCGATCCCGCATTTCGCCCACGTCTTCTCGGGGGACGGCTACTCGGCCGGCTATTACAGCTACATGTGGTCCGAGGTCATGGACGCCGATGCCTTCGAATCGTTCGAGGAAGCCGGTGGCCCGTTCGACCACGAGCGGGCCACCGCCCTGGAGGAGCACGTCCTCTCGGCCGGGGGCAGCGCGGACGCCGCCACGCTCTACGAGCGGTTCCGAGGGCGGATGCCGGGGCCGGAGGCGATGCTGCGGGGCCGGGGCCTGGCCGCCTGAGGGCGCGCCGGACGGAAGTAATTTTAAGGACCTGCCACGAAGCGGCCATCGGGGGTTAGGGGCTGGGAAAGGGATTCGGGGGCATCCCTCCTCTCGATCCCGGACGGCCCCGCCATGAGGCACCGCCGGGTTGGCCCCGCCATGTCGGCGCGGGTCCCACCGAAGAGGAGCCGAACCCATGATCAGACTCATCAACGCCACCGCCCGCCGCTTCGCGAAGGACGAGGACGGCGCCGTGACCGTCGACTTCGTCGTCCTCTGCGGCGCGGTCGTGGCCCTCGGCGTCGTCGTCGGCGGCGTGATCCTCACTCAGATCGAGCTGGCGGCCGCGAACCTCGGCGGCGAGATCACCGCCTCCGACGCCATGAACGGCTCGTAAGGACAGAGGCCTTTGGCCCGGTCGGGCGACCGTTCCGATCGGCAAGTCATTGTATCATGGCTCGCGGCGCTCGTCGCGGGCCATGCTTCTTCCGGGGTAGATCGGTGATGCAGAACCTTTACTCTCGCGCTCGCGCCTTCTCGGAATGCGACGACGGCGCGGTGTCCGTGGACTTCGTCGTCCTCTGCGGCGCCATCGTCGGGCTCTCCGCCGCCATCGGCTCCGCCGTGGTTGGACATGTCGAGAACCGGCGCGAGCAACCTCAGCGTCGAGATGAACGCGTCCGCTGCACTGGATGGCAACGCCAACCCCTGAGGGGAACGCCAACCCCTGAGGAGACAAGAACCTTTTTAGTCCCGGGTCAGTCGAACGTCTCGCCCGGCCGGACGCCCCAGACTGCGGTGTCGCGCGCCCAGCCGCGGGCGCCCTCGCCCCGCATCCGGCACCAGCCCGCCTCGCATCGCTCGACGCGCAGCATCGCGCCCGCCTCGGCCCGCGCCGTCTCCACCGCCGCCTCCGTGGGCCGCGCCCGCAGCGGCAGCATGTCCTCCAGCACGATCCCCGTCCGCCGCCCGCTCAACAGCGCGTAGTGGACCCAGCCGCCCGCGCCCTCGACGTCGCGCACCCGGCGCCAGTTGCCGTGCTCGGCCACCACCTCCAGGGGCATGCCAGGGCGCACGAACACCCAGTCCACCCGGTACTCCGTCCCCGGCCCGCGCCGCACGCGGGCGCGGTCCCTCTTCAGCGTGACGAAGCGGGGCAGGGCGCGCCCGGTCTCGCGGCCGGTGTCGCCCCGGGGATCCGGGATCGCGGCCGGCGCCCGCGCGGCCGCGGCCGGCGCGGCATCCTGCGCCCCCGCGGCCCCCGCGCCCGCTGCCAGGACCGCTGCCAGGACCGTTGCCATGCGCATCCGCCGCCCCACCGTCATCGCGCCGCTCCCCCCGATCGGCCCCGCCGCGCCCTTGCGCGGCGACGGGCCCGGCGTCACCCTGCCCGCACGCGCCCCCCGCGCGCCAGATCGCGAAGGGTCCCCCATGGCGGACAGGCGCCTCACCGTTGCCGTCACGCGACTCCTGCCCCGGGAGGTCGAGGCCCGCCTCGCCGAACTCTTCGACGTCGTCCTGCGCCCCGACGACCGGCCCATGACCCGCGCCGAGCTGGCCGCCGCGATGGCGGCCTCGGACGTGCTCGTGCCCACCGTCACCGACGAGATCGACGCCCCGCTCCTCGCCGCCGCCGGCGACCGTCTCGGGCTGATCGCGAACTACGGGGCGGGGATCGACCATATCGACGTGGGGGCCGCCCGGCGCCGGGGCATCCTCGTAACCAACACGCCCGGCGCCGCGACCGAGGACACCGCCGACATGACGATCGCCCTGATCCTGGCCGTCATCCGGCGCATCCCCGAAGGGCTGACGATGATGCAGCGCGGCACCTGGGAGGGCTGGGCGCCCACCGCGCTCCTGGGCGGGCGCGTTGGCGGGCGCGGCCTGGGCATCCTCGGCATGGGCCGCATCGGACAGGCCGTCGCCCGCCGCGCCAGGGCGTTCGGCATGTCCATCCACTATCACAACCGCCGCCGCCTGCGCCCCGAGGTCGAGGCCGCGCTAGAGGCGACCTGGTGGGAGAGCCTCGACCAGATGCTCGCCCGCGTCGACATCGTCTCGGTCAACGCGCCCCACACGCCCGCCACCTTCCACCTGGTCAACGCGCGGCGCCTGGCCCTGATGAAGCCGAGCGCCGTCCTGGTGAACACGTCGCGCGGCGAGGTCGTGGACGAGAACGCCCTCACCCGCGCGCTCCGCACGGGCGCGCTCGCGGGCGCCGGGCTCGACGTGTTCGAGCGCGGGCGCGGCGTGAACCCGCGCCTTCGCGCGTTGCCCAACGTCGTCCTTCTGCCGCACATGGGCAGTGCCACGCGCGAGGGCCGCATCGAGATGGGCGAAAAGGTCCTCCTGAACGTCAAGACCTTCGAGGACGGGCACCGTCCGCCCGACCTCGTCCTGCCGACCATGCACTAGCGGAACCTTCGCCGCGCGGCGTCCGTTCCGCCCCCGCCACAGCCCGGAGGACCCCATGGCCGACACCACCCCCGACGACGCCCGCGCCCAGTTCTTCGAGCAGATGGGCCGCGTCCATGCCGGCATGCTCAAGGTCTCCGGCGCCGCCCTCCATTCGCAGCCCATGTCGCCCTATCCCGACTCCGAGGCCGGCATCGTCTGGTTCCTCACGAACGACGACAACGAGCTTATGGCCGCCGTCGGCGCCGGCGCGGACGGGCATTTCACCGTCACCGGCAAGGACCACGACTACTGGGCCTGCGCGTCGGGACGCCTCACCCTGTCGCGGGACGAAGCGAAGATCGACGAGCTCTGGAACCGCGTCGCCGCCGCCTTCTTCGATGGCGGGCGGGACGATCCGCACCTGTGCCTGTGCCGCATGGACCTGACGGACGGACAGGCCTGGGCCTCCACCGGATCGACGCTGGTCTTCGGCGCGGAGGTGCTGCGCGCCAATCTCAACAAGGACCACGTCGCGAACGTCGGCAGTACCCAGGACCTGCGGTTCTGACGCTGGAGGGGGATCGGAACGCGGCGCGGCCGGCCGCGTTCGTCCCCCATGCCGCCACCGCCGAGGACCGACCGATGACGCAGACCACTTCCCCCGATCCGCGCCACGCCCCGCGCAAGAGCGGCGTCGCCCATCCTGCGGTCCGTGCCTCCCTCGGCGCGGCGGCCCCCCGCCCCGCCGATGCCGCCGCCCCCGCACGGCCGCCCGTCCCGGCCGAGGGAGCGGATGTCCGCAAGGACGCCGCTCTCTGGCGGGCCGCGCTGCCCTAGCGCCGCTCAGCGATAGGTCTGCGCCTCGCCGGGGAAGTCGCGGCCGCGCACCTCGGCGGCATAGGCCTCGACCGCGGCCTCGATCATCGGGCCGAGGGTCCCGTAGACCTTCACGAATTTCGGCACCCAGGGGTTGAGCCCCAGCATGTCCTCCAGCACGAGGATCTGCCCGTCGCAGTCCGCGCTGGCGCCGATGCCGATGGTCGGGACCGGCACGGCTCGCGTGATGAGGCGCGCGAGCGGCTCGACGACCCCCTCCACCACCATCGCGAAGGCGCCCGCCTCGGCCACCGCCACGGCGTCCGCGACGTGCGCGTCCCAGGTCTCCTCGTCCCGGCCCTGCGTCTTGAACCCGCCCATCACGTGCGTCGATTGCGGGGTCAGGCCGACATGGGCCATCACGGGCACGCCGCGCTCCACGAGGAAGCGGATCGTCTCGGCCATCGGCGCCCCGCCCTCCAGCTTCACCGCCCCGCACTGGGTCTCCTTCAGGATGCGGGTGGCGTTTCGGAACGCGATCTGCGGGCTCTCCTCGTAGCTGCCGAACGGCATGTCCACCACGATCAGGGCGCGCGACGTGCCGCGCACCACTGCCTGCCCGTGCAGGATCATCAGCTCCAGCGTCACGCCGGTCGTGTTCTCCATCCCGTGCATCACCATGCCGACGCTGTCGCCCACCAGGATGAAGTCGCAATGCTTCTCCACGATGGCCGCGGTGTGCGCATGATAGGAGGTGAGCGAGACGATCGGCTCCCCGCCCTTGCGCGCCGCGATCTGCGGAGCGGTGATGCGCCGCTTCGGGGTGCTCTTCTCGGTGCTCACGTGGCGCCTCCGGGCATGGCCGTCATCTGGTCGATCAATAGCACGTCCCCGAACCGGGCGGCGAGGAGCAGCACCGTCTGCGACGGGGCCTGCCGGCCCGCCGGAGCCAGAGTGACCGCATCGCGCACGTCCGCCGAGACGAGGGAGGCGCGGGGCTCGGCGGAGACGATCTGGGCCAGGAGCGCCTCCACGTCCGCCGCCGCCGCGCCGCCCTCCACCGCCGCGCGCCCCGCCAGCAGGGCGGCATGCAGCACCGTCGCCGCCGCCCGGTCCTCCGCCCCCAGCCGCGCGTTGCGCGAGGACATCGCCAGCCCGTCCGCCTCGCGCACCGTGGGCACGCCGCGCACGTCGACGGCGATGTCGAGATCCGCCGCCATGCGCCGGATCAGGGCGAGCTGCTGGAAGTCCTTCTCCCCGAACCAGGCGGCGTCCGGCTGCACGATGTTGAAGAGCTTGGCCACCACCGTCGCCACGCCCCGGAAGTGGCCAGGCCGGGCCGCACCCATGAGGATGCCCGGCAGGCCCGGCACCTCCACGAAGGTGCCCATCGCGCCGGCCGGGTACATGACCTCCGGCGGCGGCGCGAAGACCGCCGCCACGCCCGCCTCCCGCAGCATCGCCAGATCGCGTGCCTCCGTGCGCGGATACGCGTCGAGGTCCGCCGCCTCCCCGAACTGCGCCGGGTTGACGAAGATCGTCGCCGCCACCGCGTCCGACCCCGCCCGCGCCGCCGCGACGCAGGCCGCGTGCCCCGCATGCAGCGCGCCCATCGTCGTCACCAGACCCAGCCGGCCCCGGGCGCGCAGGCCCGCGCAGGCGGCGCGCATGGCGGGAATGTCGCGGTGGACGTCCATGCCCGCGCGATACCGCTCCGCGCCGCGCGCCGGAAGCCCGCGTCGCCTTCGATGACCTTCAGGTCGCGCGCGGATCGCGGCGCGCGGCGGCGGCCCCTATCGTGCGCGGAGCAGGGCAGGGGGCGCCGGGATGAAGACGCATGTGAAGGCCCTCGTCGTCGGTGGCGGCGCGGTGGGCACCTCCATCGCATACCACCTCGCCCATGCCGGCTGGGAACCGCTCCTCCTGGAGCGCGACGAGCTGACCGCCGGCAGCACCTGGCACGCCGCCGGCCTGCTGCCCTACTTCAACATGTCCTACGCGACGACCTTCATCCACGACCGATCGATCAAGCTCTACAAGACGCTGGAGGCCGAGACCGGCCTGAACCCCGGCTTCGCCGTCGTCGGCAACCTGCGCATGGCGCAGTCGAAGGCCCGCATGGACGAGTACATGCTCTACGCGGCCACGGCTGAGACCGCGGGCGTGCCGTTCGAATGGCTCACCCCGCGCGAGGTCGGCGAGCGCTACCCCCTGGTGCGGACCGACGACCTGGAGGGCGCGATCCTCCACCCGACCGACGGCTACATCAACCCGGCCGACGTCACGATGGCCATGGCCAAGGGCGCGCGGCAGGCGGGCGCCACCATCGAGCGCCGCTGGCAGGTCGATGGATACCGCTGGGACGGCGCCGCCTGGCGCGTCACGGCGCGCAAGATGGCGGAGCGCGGCGGCAACCTGATCCCCACCGACGAGACCATCGAGATCACCGCCGAGCACGTCGTCACAGCCACCGGCAACCACGCCCAGCGCACCGGCGCGCTCCTCGGCATCAAGATCCCCGCCATCCCGGTCGAGCACCAGTACATCGTCACGGAAGCGGACCCCCGGTTGCAGGCCTGGCGGAAGGACAACCCCGAGCACCCCGTCCTGCGCGACGCCGACGCCAAATGGTACGTCCGCGAGGAGCGCGGCGGCTGGATCCTCGGCCCTTACGAGCGCGGCGCCCCCGCCCGCTTCGCCCACGGCGTCCCCGAGAGCTTTCGCGCCGACCTCTTCCCGCTCGACCTCGAGCGGATCGAGGTGGAGTACGAGAGCTTCATCCACCGCATCCCCAGCAGCGAGGAGGTCGGGCTGAAGGCCGACTTCAACGGCCCCATCTGCTACACCCCCGACGGCAATCCCCTGATCGGCCCCGCGTCGGGCTTGCGCAACATGTGGCTCGCCGAGGGGTTCTCCTTCGGCATCACGGCCGCTGGCGGGGCGGGCCACTACCTGACGCAGATGATGGTGGAGGGCGAGGCCGAGATCGACATGGCCAGCCTCGACCCGCGACGCTTCGGGCCGTGGGTCACGACGGAGTACGCCCGCCGCAAGAACGAGGAGGCGTATAGCCACGTCTTCATCCTCCACCACCCCGACGAGGAGCGCCCGGCCGCCCGCCCCCTCAAGACCGCGCCCTGCTACGAGCGCATGCGCGCTCTCGGAGCGCAGTTCGGCGTGGTGAACGGCTGGGAGCGGCCCAACTACTTCGCCCCCGGCTCGGACGACGCGTTCGACCACGCCTCGCGCAGCTTTCGGCGTGGCGACATGGTGGCGCCACGCCAGGGACGAGGCCACCGCCGTGCGCGAGGCCGCCGGCCTGATCGACGCCACCGCCTTCGCCAAGCACCGCCTGCGCGGGCCGGGCGCGGCGGCGTTCCTCGACCGGTACACCACGAACAGGCTGCCCAAGGTCGGCCGCATCAACCTGACCTACGCCCTGACGGACGCGGGCACCGTCCGCAGCGAGTACACCATCGTCCGGCTGGCCGAGGATACGTTCGACCTGATCTCCGCCGGCGCGTGGCAGGCCTACGATTCCGACCACCTCGCCCGCGCGGTGGACGACGGCGTGGCCCGGTTCGGTCCCATGCACCTGGACGACCGCACCGGCGCGACGGGGGTGTTCGCCCTCGCCGGTCCGCGCTCGCGGGACGTCCTGCGCGCGCTGATCTCGGACGCGGACCCGGACACGGCCCTGTCCAACGCCCGCTTTCCCTGGCTGTCGATGCGCCGGATCGAGCTCGGCATGGTCCCCGTCCACGCCGTCCGCGTCGCCTATACCGGCGAGCTCGGCTGGGAGCTGCATCACCCGATGGAGATGCAGAACCACCTGTTCGACGCGCTCATGGCGGCCGGCGCCCCCCACGGCCTGCGCCCCGTCGGCGCCCGCGCCCAGAACTGGCTGCGACAGGAGAAGTCCTACCGCGCCTTCGGCACCGAGCTGGGGCGCGACGCCTCCCCGCTCGAGGCCGGACTGGACCGCTTCGTCGACATGTCGAAGGAGTTCCGCGGCAAGACGGCGATGCAGGCGCTCGGCATCCGCTCGCGCTGCGTCACCCTCCTGATCGACGGCCCGGAGGACGCCGACCCCTGGGGCCGCGAGGCGATCCTCTCGGACGGAGCGATGGTCGGCCGCCTCACCTCGGGCGGCTACTCCGTCGCCGCGGGCCGCAGCATCGGCATGGGCTACGTCCCCCCCGCGCTCGCCGAGCCGGGCACGAAGGTGCAGGTTCGAATGATGCGACAGCTCTGGAACGCCGAGATCGTCGCCGACAGCCCGCACGACGCGGCCAACGCGCGGGTGCGGGCGGACGGGTAAGGGATGCCGCGCCTGCCGAAGGGCCAGCCGCAAGCCGGGCCGGCATCCCGGCCCGGCCCTGCCCCCGACGGGCGCCCGCCGGCATTTCGCATGTGGGGTCTGGGGAACTTTCCTGCCGTCTGCCGCGGCCGTCTGAACGTGCGCTTGTCACGTAAGATCATCGCCATGCCCGACGATCCGCCCGACGCGACAGGGGCGTCGCACCCCGGAGAACTGGTGACGCCAGCTCGCGATCCGATAACTGAATCTGTGTCTTGTCGTCGCGCGGCGGGCCAGCCGAGCGGTGTACCGAGTTGTCCGCCTGCCCAAGGTCTGACGGCTTGCGGCGCGGATCATGGCGGCATCGGTCGATCTTGAGGCGGTCCGGCGCTGGAGGACGATCGACCGTTGCCGCGCCGCGCCGCTGGCCACGTCATGGGTCCATCCAAGATGGAGGGGCCCATGATGCGATCCACACTCACGCGGCGCGGACTGATCAGGACGGTGGGCGGCGGCGCCGGTGCGGCGGCGGCCTACGCCACCATGCAGGCGATGGGGCTGATGGCGGCCCCGGCAGCCTATGCCGGAACCCCGGATCTCGCGCCGGGTAGCGGCCAGGGGCGCAGCGTGACGGTCCTTGGCGCCGGCATCGCCGGGCTGGTCGCAGCCTACGAGCTGGCGAAGGCCGGCTACGACGTCACCGTGCTCGAGGCGACGGGCCGTGCCGGCGGGCGCAACCGGACCTACCGCGCCGGCGATCGGATCGTGGAGACGGACGGCACGCAGCTCGTCGACTTCGATCCCGACCCGGACCTCTACTTCAACGCGGGCCCCGCCCGCCTGCCCTACCATCACGAGGGCATCCTCTCCTACTGCCGGGAGTTCGGCGTCGAGCTCGAGCCGATCGTCAACGACAACCGTGGCGCCTTCTTCCAGGACGACGCGGCGTTCGGCGGCGAGCGCATCCGCAACCGGCAGGTCGTGAACGACGGCCGCGGCGTGATCGCCGAGATGCTGACCAAGGCGGTGAACAAGGGCGCGCTGGACGAGGAGTTGTCCGCGCTCGACAAGGAGACGTTCCTCGACTTCGTCTCCTCCTTCGGGGGCCTGGGCGACGGCACGTTCCAGGGTACCAGCCGCGGAGGGTACGCGACCGCGCCGGGATCGGGCCTGAACGCGCCGGGCGACTACCTGCCCCGGCTCGACATGGGCGAGCTGCTGAAGTCCGACTTCTGGGGCTTCAAGCTGCACTTCGGCGAGGGATTCACCCAGGCCGCGACGATGATGGAGCCGCGCGGCGGCATGGACATGATCGTGCGCGCCTTCGTCGAGCGGGTCGGGCCGATGATCGAGCGGAACGCCGTCGTCACCGAGATACGCCGCGACGGCGAGGGCGCGCGCATCGTCTACGCGGGTCCGGACGGGGCCGAGCGCTCGATCGCCTCGGACCACGTGATCGTCACGATCCCCTTCTCGGTCCTGAAGGACATCGACAGCGACTTCGCGCCCGAGGTGAAGACCGCGATCGCCGAATGCCACTACGTCAACGCCTGCAAGGCCGCGTTCCAGGCCGAGCGACGGTTCTGGGAGCGCGACGACCAAGTCTACGGCGGGATCAGCTGGGTCAACGACGACATCACCCAGATCTGGTACCCCACCGCCGGCCTGGGGCGCGAGAAGGGCGTCATCGTCGGCAGCTACATCTGGTCCGACGCCATCGGCGCCGCCTTCGGGGACATGTCCTTCGCCGAGCGGCTGGAGTTGGTCCTGGCCCAGGGCGCCAAGGTCCACCCGACCTACCGCGACGAGACCACCGCCGGCGCGACCATCGCCTGGCACAAGGTGCCGTTCCAGATGGGCGGCTGGGCGGAGTGGGAGGGCGAGAGCCGCGCCGCCGCCTACCCGGCCGTCGTCGCGGGCGACGGGCCGTTCCACTTCGCCGGCGAGCACATGAGCTACCTCACCGGCTGGCAGGAGGGCTCGGTCCTCTCCGCGCACGACTGCGTCGCCGCCATCGCCGAGCGCACGTCGGCCGACCTATGATCCCCTCCCGAAAGGACATCCCCATGAAGACCATCCCCCTCGTCGCCGCCCTCCTCCTCGGGACGCCCGCCCTGGCGCAGGACGCGACCATCACCCGCAACCCGATCCCGGACAGCGACTTCCCCATCGCGCAGTCGGTCGAGCTCGCGGGCTCGGCGAGCGTGCTCTACGTCAGCGGCCAAGTTCCCCCCGTGGTCGACCAGGAGGCCGAGCAGGGCAGCCGCGCGGCCTATGGTGACACCGAGACGCAGACCGTCGGCGTGCTCGAGCGGATCGACGCCGCGCTCCAGAATGCGGGCTACACGATGGACGACGTGGTCAAGATGCAGGTCTTCCTCGTCGGCGATCCGGAAATGGACGGCGCCATGGACTTCTCCGGCTTCATGGCCGGATACACGCAGTTCTTCGGCGTCGAGCGCGGGAACCTGCCCGCCCGCAGCGCCATGCAGGTCGCTGGCCTCGTAGTGCCCGGCTGGCTCGTGGAGATCGAGGTGATGGCGGCGAAGTAGGCCGAGCGCCGCCGGGCTGGGAAGCCCTCTCCCGCTCGGCGGCAGCCACGTCCCCTGGCCTGCTTGGAAGATGGGGTCGAAGCCTCCCACAACGTTGCGGGGGCGACTTAGGCGCATGAGGCTTATCCGGCCGCCTACGGATCGATGGAATCGGGTATCTTGAGTTGCGACGAAACGGCACCCGATTACGGTTTGATAGAACTGATTCCCGTCTTGATCACATGTCGATCGAGCAGGAACGCACGGACCCCCTAGCTAGCCGCAAGAGGCGATATTCGATCGCTGCGCAGGAACCGTCGGAGATGGCTCGCAGCTGCCAGTAGCCGCATACGCACCAAGGTCCGGTCCGGTCGTGAAATACTGGTAAACATTATTGGCAATAGTGTCCTACGATTGGGCACCGTACACCGCGGACTGGTGGGGCAGGGGGCCGGTTTCGGCTCCTCCACTTTATACCTTCAGGCCATTCTATTCACATGTCCGAGACGCGCGTCCACGGCCCCTCCGGGAACGGGCTCTATCTCACCGCCGCGGAGCGCGCCGCCTGCCCGGCAGCCGCCCGTTGCCAGCCCGCCCGCGATCGTTTCCTCCGGGGACGCTACACTACACGGGATGCCGGCCCTCGGAGCTATAGGAGTTCATCCAGGCCAAGGTGGACCTCTCGGACGGGACGATTGCCATTCGAAGCGACGAGAAGCGGACAGACACCTCGGGGCGCTCCGAGATGGTCTACAGGTCGTGCCCGTGCCGCCGCACTATCATGACACGCTCGACACCGCTCACGGCTTCCGCGTGGCGCAGCGGTCCCGCAGGCGAGGCGCCACCTCCGTCTGGCCGATTGGGCGCACCCGAGCCTGGCAGGTGATCAAGCGGATCTCGATCGAGGCGGGGCTCCCCGATTGGTCGCAGCGCAGCCCCAAGGGCCTGCGCCTTGGGTTCGGGGCCAACGCCGCCGTTGACGGCAACCCGCTCCACTTGCTTCTAGGAGTGGCTGGGACAGAAGAACATCCAGGTGCGTATTCGGATGCCGGAGAAGGTCCGGAAACAGGTCGTCGGACGAGACGCGGGCATTGAGATTGATTGCTCTCTGCCGGCGCTGTCCAAACGATCCGTTCCGAAAGTGCCAATCGATGAACGTCAGATCGGATCGTGCAAGCTGATCGGGCGCGATCCTGCCAGTCATCACCGAACCTCCCGGAAGCAGATATGTGACGACGCCTGATCAGGTCCTCGGGCGCGACACCGCGTGGCACTGAACCCTGAGGACGTGTCGTTCCGATCTCCATGCGACTTCTTCGAGATGTCTCCATTGGGGATTCCACATCGGAAGAAGGCCTTGTTGAGCCGAGCCTGCAGGGATCCACGTCGCGAGGTCGGCAGCGCATTTGGCGACGCGTGCTGGGCGTGGGCGATTTCTGTAGCTCAAGATGCGCCGCGGAGGGGACAAGGCGCAG
Organism: uncultured Alphaproteobacteria bacterium; assembly: GCA_963832275.1. Taxonomy (GTDB): domain Bacteria; phylum Pseudomonadota; class Alphaproteobacteria; order Rhodobacterales; family Rhodobacteraceae; genus Hasllibacter. Next base: position 361,024 of record CAWHTQ010000019.1, on the reverse strand, counting down.
CGGATTTCTGGCCCCCTACTTTCGACGCTGGGTGCCGAGTGTCGAAAGTCGTGCTGTGCCGATCCAGGTGGGGCAGGGGCTCGCAAGGGACGCTGCGAACATGACCGACCGGCAAAGTGTAAGGAGCGGCATCGACGGCGATCTCGACCACGCTGCGGACGCCCACGAGCGCGGCCGCGACTATCTCGGTCCGCCGCAGGTCGACCGGCTGCTCGCCGCCGCCAAGAAGGGCCGGCACGGCGTCCGGGATCATCTCCTGATGCTCATGATGTACCGCCACGGGCTGCGGGTCTCCGAGGAGGTCTCCCTGCGCCGGGCGCACGTCGATCTCGCGTCGTCTCGGCTCTGGGTGGCGCGGCCGAAGAACGGGCTCGGCGTCGAGCATCCGGTGGCAGGCGACGAGCTGCGCGCCATCCGGCGCCGGCCGTCGCGACGAGGCGACGACCTGCCGTGGCTCTTCGTCTCCGAGCGCCGCCAGCCGATGACCCGGCAGGCGGTGATCTACCTGATCGCCGCCGCCGGAGACCGCGCGGGCCTGGGCCACGTCGGCCCGCACATCCTGCGCCATTCCTGCGGCTTCGCGCGCGCGAACAGGATGCACGACTTGCGACTGATCCGGGACTGGCTCGGACACCGCGATCCCCGCCACACCGCGCACTACACCCGCACGGCGGCGACGCGGTTCGATGGACTATGGTGACAGCGACGCTGCCGGCAGGGGCCCCAGAAGCTCAGGCCCGCAGACCTGGAGCCGCGAGGCCGACATCTTCGGCGACGGCCGCCAGGCGACGATCCCGCGTCCAGAGCGTCGTTCCGGGCGCCAGGAGACACGCCGCGATCAGGGACGCGTCGACGAACCCGATGCCGCGGCTGTAGAGCCGACGGACCTCGATCAGGGTCCGGACCTCCTGCGCCTCCGCCATCGGCAAGCCGGTCAGCCGATCGAGGAGGCCCAGCACCCCATCCCGGTCCTTCAGCGAGCCGAGCGCGAGTTCAGCGATTACGAAGGGACGGCAGACGATCCCCCAGCGGTGAGGCGGTCATCCAATTCCGCATCGCCGTCCCGCAGGCGATCGATGTAGATCGACGTATCTGCCAGGATCACGCAGGCGGCCTGCGGCGTGGCGCCGCCTCGATCTGCGGCTCCGTCCCGCCCAATCGGGCGAGCCGCCTCGCGCTCTCGCGTTCGATGAGGGCGGTCAGGGCCTCCTGCAGGAGCGCGCCCCGCTCGCGAACGCCCGTCAGCTGAGCCGCCCGATGGAGAAGCTGGTCGTCCAGCCTTGGCCGGAAGATCGGGCGACACCGCGCCTCCCGGCTCGTGCGCGCGGCGGGCCTGCGTGGTCTGGCAGCATTGCCCCGCCGCGTGCGGACGACGGACAGCCGCCACTCCTGTCCGCCCCTCGGGGAAACGGTCCATCGGACCGTTTCCTGATCCTCGCGGCTCCCGAACAGAATCGGCCGGAACGTCACGGCCTCCGAGCAGGGCCAGGTCTGGCTCGCCGATCTGACCGACATCCCGACCGGCGAGGGCTGGCTCCATCTTGCCGCTGTGATCGACATGCTCACCCGCGTCCGCCACGGGCCTCGGACCGATGGCGGCATCGTGGCGAACCGTCGGCTGGCGATGCGCGAGACCCTGCACGCGGGGATCGCCTCCGAGGCACCGCGGATAGCCATCGAAAGGCAGCGCCCTGCTCCTGGGCTCATCCAGCACTCGGATCGCCGCGTCCAATATGCAGCCGACGCGTATCGCCAAGTTCCTTGCGGACGCCGGCATCACGCCCTCGATGAGCCGCCGCGGCAATTGCCTCGACAACGCGCCGATGGAGAGCTTCTTCCATATCCTCAAGGTCGGGCGTGTCCACCACCGCGTCTACACGAGCCGCGACGAGGCGCGCAGGGACCTGTTCGGATACATCGAGGGCTTCTCCAATTCGACGCGCCTCCATTCGGCCCTCGACTACAGATCACCGGCCGACATGGAGCGAATGGCGGCCTAACCCCGTCCGCCAGACCGGGGGAAGATCAGTCGACCCATCGGTGCGCGATCACGGCCCGGACGATCCGGTCGTAGGGCAGCTAGCGCTCGTCTCCCTTCCTGAAGGTGACGAGCCATCGACTGCCGGTCGACGAGCCGTGCTCTGCCAGCCAGTCGCGGAGGTCCGTCTCGGACGCGACCTCGGGCCGAGCGATCCCGTCCCCGGCGCTCACTCCTCCTGCAAGCCACCGAAGAACGCGCGCAGGTCGTCGGCCACGATCCGGGGCTGCTCCCATTCCATGAAGTGCCCGCCCGCCTCGCTGACCGTCCAATGCCCGACGGGCCCCTGCCGCTCGATCCAGGATCGCGGCGTCTCGAACATGTCGTGCTTCGGCATGAGGTAGCCCACGGGCACCTGCGGCATCGCCCAGCCGTCCTGCGCGCGCGCCGCCTCGGCATAGAGGCGCATGGACGGGTTGATCGTCTGGGTCGCCCAGTAGATCGTGAGGTTCGTCAGCAGGGCGTCCCGGTCGATGGCGCTCTCGATGGTGCCGTCGTTGTCGGTCCAGCGCCAGAACTTCTCGACGATCCAGGAGGCGAGCCCGGCGGGCGAGTCGTTCAGCCCCACGGCCAACGTCTGCGGCTTGCTCGAATGCTGCATGGCATAGGCCATCTCCTGCTGCATCCAGGTCCGCGCGTTCTGCACGAAGACCTGCTCCTCCGGCGACAGGTCGTTCGGGATGGGGCCTTGCAGATAGGGGTTCGTGCCGCCCGTGTGCGACCCGATGACCGCCTCGCCAGACGTGCCCGCCATCGTCGCGGCGACGCCCGCTCCGAGGTCGGAGGAGCGCAGGCCGTAGCGGTCGTAGCCGAGCACGTCGGTCATCAGCTTGTGCATGTAGGGGGCGATGGCCCCGGGGCTCATCCCCGGCTCGGTCGGTATCCCGGAGAAGCCGTAGCCGGGCAGCGAGGCCGCGACGACGTGGAACGCCAGCCCGTCACCCTCGGGCGCGGTCAGCATCGGGATGATGTCGAGCATCTGCACGAAGGAGGACGGCCAGCCGTGCAGCATCAGGAGAGGGATCGCGTCCGCGCGGTCGGACGCAGCATGGACGAAGTGGATGTCGAGCCCGTCGATCTCGGCCTTGAAGTTATCGAACGCGTTCAGCCGCGCCTGCTCGGCCGACCAGTCGTACTCCGTCCTCCAGTAGTCCAGCAGATCGGCGAGGTAGGCCGTGTCGGTGCCGTAGCTCCAGCCGGTGCCGGCCAGTTGGTCGGGCAGGCGGGTGGCCGCGATCCTGTCCCTGAGATCGGCGATGACGTCGTCGGGGATGTCGATCGTGAACGGCCTGGCTGTCATCGTTTGGGTCTCCGTCCCGGCATCGTTGAATTGAGCGCTGGTCGGCCCGGCGAGAAGCGCGACACCCCCCGCCAGCACGTCCCGTCTGGAGAGCGAGAAAGTCATGGATCTACCTCCTGCCATCTTCGTCAAAAGGAGTGATCTCCCGAACCTGAAACGCTCGCCAGCGTTTGCCAATGCCTCCGGCCCAACCTGGATTGGATCCCGATACAGGAGGATCGGATACCGGGCCGCGGATGGCAGGCGATGATGCCCCCCGCCATCCGCCCGCTCGCGGACGCATGACGAACATCTTCACAGATGCCGCTATTCTCCAATGTCGCCCACCGGCAGGATCGGGCAGTCCATCTCGTCGTTCGCGGAAACGACGTCCGCCGGCGTCACCGCGTTGCCGGCCATCGCGAAGTGGCCCGCGTCCGGCCCGGCGCTGCGCAGGCGCAGGTAGCCCAGGACCCGGTTGTCGCGCTTCGGGTCGATGATGAGCATCTCGCCCTCGTAGACGCTGTAGTTCGTCAGCTCGTCGATGTTGGTGTAGTGCGTCACGATCAGCAGCGGACCCGAGGCACCCTCGCCGGTCCAGGACGAGATGCGGTCGCGCAGGGCCGTCACGTCCGTGGCTCCTTGGAGCGAGAGCAGCAGGTTCAACTCAGGGTCGGTCTCGACCTCCGTGGCATAGCCCGGATCGACCACGCGCATGCCCACGAGCAGGTTCTCGACGGTCTCCTGGTTGCGGCACCATTCGCTGACCGCGATCATGCCTGGCTCCAGCGCGTTGTCGGCGAGCAGCACGCCGAGGTTCTGCATGTCGATGCGGCCTTGCGCGCTCTGCACGCGCTGGTTGGCGCAGTCGGTGGGGGCGACGTCGTAGATGTCGGGATGACTCCAGTCCGTGGGCCCGTGGCGCATGAGGAAGACGAGGTCGTGCCGGCTGACGAGGTCCTGGATCATCTCGATCGGCTCGAAGCGGATGACGTCGCGCTGCTCGCGGGTATCCTGGGCGGACTGGCGCGGCGACATCATCGCGCCCTGATGAACGGAGACCTGGCGCATCTCGCCCTCCCGGACGACCGCGTCTTGGGCGATGGCGGGCGTCGCCGCCAGGAGGAGCAGCGCGAGGAGGCCCGAACGTGCGGCGCGGGCGGGCGTCGGCATCGTCATGGTGTCGTCCTTTCAATTGGCCGTTCGGCAATGGCGGGATGGGTTTGCGTCGATCGTCGGCGGCCATATGGCCTCGCGCTCTCGAGCCGATTGGTCCGAGAGAGGACTGGGTATGCGTCAGGCCTGCATCTGCGCTCGGTAGTCCGTCGGGCTCGCGCCGATACGGGCGCGGAACGTCGCCGCGAAGTGCGCCGGTGAGTTGAAGCCACAGGCGTGCCCGACCTGCATGACCGTGAGCTGCGTCTCCGCCAGCAGCCGCTTGGCGCGGGCGACGCGGCGGCCGGTCAGGTAGACGTGCGGCGGCTGGCCGGTGGCTGTCTTGAAGGCGCGCGAGAAGTGGACGAGCGACAGGCAGGCGACGCCGGCCAGGTCCTCCATCCGGATCGGCTCGGCGAGATGCGCCTCGACGTAGTCGACGGCGCGGCGCGAGGCGGCGGTCGTCGAGCGAGGGTGCCTGCCAGGCGTCGCCCCGCCCGGCCAGCACTGCGAAGCGCCCGATGAGCGCGAGCACGCAGCCGTCGACGAACAGGTCGTTCGCGGGCCCGCCTTCGTCCAAGGCGGTCCACATCATGCGCAGGAGGTGCAGGGCGTCGGGCCCGCCGGCCATCGCGGCGTAGAGCGGAACGAAGGGATCGGCGTGGATGCCAGCCTCGTCGAGGTGGCGGGCGACGCGGTCGATGCCCAGGTAGGCGACCAAGATCGTATGAGGGTCCCCTATACGGAACAGGCATTCCTGATTGGCGGGTTGAAGATCGACCTGTCCAGGCCTTAGGCCGGAATGACGCTTCCATCCCTCCCCGAAGTCGAATTCAGCCGTCGGCCCCGCCCTGACAGCACCGACGAAGCAGAGTTGCGGTAACGGGGGGTCGACGAACTCGTGGCCTTCCTGCTCGACGCGCATCATCTCGACGCCGAACGACCCGCCCCGCCGCCATTCCTGGTCGAACGCGGCATAGGGCGAGCTGGCGTAATGCTCGGCGTATGTCGTGATCTCGGCGGGCATGGTCCTCCATTCGCTCCAGCGGCTGCTGGTCCTTACCTAAGGTCAGAACGCCTTCTCCGCGAAAGCGAGGCATCCAACCGGCACCGCCCTTCCGACGGTCATGCGACGCGGCTCCTCGGATAGATCCACCACGCCATCGCCCGCGTGAGCGGCGGCATGATGACATAGGTCAGGAGCGCGACCTCGATGGCGATCGTCGCCAAGAGCCGCAGCGGATAGGGCCAGCCGGGCACCAGCCAGCCCACCACCGCGCCGATCGACAGCACCAGCGCGAAGATCACCACGACGAGCACGCTGGCCATCCGCCAGCGCACCGGCTGCGCCACGACCGTGCCCTTCGGCGGGTCGAACCATACCTCGAGCCCCGTGGTCCGGTCCCAGACGGCATCGACCTCGCTCAGCGGCGCCACCTCCTCGAGCGCCCGGCGGCGCAGGTCCGAGGTCTCGAACGCCTCCAGATTCGCCAGGCTGTCGAAGCGGAACACGCTGACGTACGCGGCCTCGCCCGGCCGGGGCCGGTGCACCTGTGCGCCGAGATACCCGGGCAGTGCATGGGCATCGGTCTGGAGCCGGGCGAGCCAAGCCTCGTAGGCGGCCTCCGAGCCCTTCCGAACGCGCCGGCGCACGACGACAGTGACCGGCGCGTTCACGTCCGGGGCGGCCGATGACACGTCAGGCACGGGCGGTCTCCGGGGTGATGGTGACGACCGGTGACGTCATGTCCCCAAGGTAGCGGTGCACGGCCGAGACCACGACCGAGCCCTCGCCCACGGCGGAGGCCACGCGCTTGACCGATCCGGCACGCAGGTCGCCCACGGCCCAGACGCCGGGGCGCGACGTCGCGAACGGATCCCCGTCATGGCCCGTGAGAACGAAGCCGTTGCGGTCGAGGGCTATGGCATCGCCGAGCCAGGCCGTGTTGGGCGCGGCCCCGATCATGACGAAGAGCGCATGCGTGTCGATCCGCGCGCCCCCGCCTGTGGCGTTTTCGCGGACCGTGATGGCATCGAGCCGGTCGTCGCCGTGCAGCGCCGAGACCTCCGAGCGCGGGTGCAGCTCGATCGAGGGATCGCTCTCGATGCGTTCGGCCAGATAGGACGACATCGTCTCGGCCAGCCGGTCGCCGCGCACCAGGATGTGGGTGCGCCGGGCATGGCGCGACAGGAACATCGCCGCCTGCCCCGCGGAGTTGCCGCCGCCCACGATCACCGCGTCGGTGTTCCGGCAGAACCGCGCCTCCAGCTCGGTCGCCGCATAATAGATGCCCGCGCCCTCGAAGTGCTCCAGCCGCTCGAGCGGCAGGCGGCGGTACTGCACCCCCATGGCGAGGACGACCGCGCGGGCGCGCACGCAGGATCCGTCGTCCAGCTCGACCGCCATGTGCGGGGAGGTGCCCGTGGACTTGTCGCCGAGCCCGGTCGCGCGGCGCGGCACGGCGAAGCGCGCGCCGAACTTCACCGCCTGGATCTCGCCCTGATAGGCCAACTCGCTGCCCGAGATGCCGGTGGAGAAGCCGAGGTAGTTCTCGATCCGGCTCGACGTGCCGGCCTGCCCGCCGATGGCCGCGTCCTCGATGACGATGGTCGAGAGTCCCTCGGACGCGCCGTAGACCGCCGCCGCGAGCCCGGCCGGGCCACCGCCGACGATGGCGAGGTCGTGGACGCGGCCGCCCGTGGTCGCGTCGCCCTCCGCCCCCGAGGCAGGAGCGACGGGAAGGTCCATGCCGAGGGCCGCCGCCAGCGCGCGAGGGCTCGGTCGGACCAGCACCTCCGCGCGCCCGGTGACGACGGCGGTGCCGCTCTCGGGCAGGATGCACGTCGCGCCCACACGCGCCATCTCGGCGCCGTCGTCGCGGTCGACGAAGCGGTGCGGGATGCGGTTGCGCGACGCGAAGGTGAGGAGCGCGACCGTGTCGCGGTCGCTCTCGCGCCCGACGATGGTCAGCCCGCCCTCGGCCCACTCCATCAGCAGGCGGCGGCGCGCGGCGAAGGCCGTCACCACCACGTCGGCGATCTCGGGCACGGTCGCGACCAACTCGCGCAGCTGGTCCTGCGCCACGACGGCCACCTCGGTCTCGCCCCGCGCCACGCCGGCGAGGAACGTGCCCTGACCCATCAGCATGCCCAGCTCGCCCACAAAATTCGGTGCCTCGATCGTCACCACCACCCGGTCGCCGGCACGGTCGACGATGTCGATGCCGCCGCGCAGGATCAGCGCGAGGTCGTAGGAAGACTGGCCGACCTCGAAGAGCACCTCGTCTTCCGCGAGCGTGCGCAGCGAACCCTCATCGCGCAGCCGCGCCACGAGATCAGGGGCAAGCACCGGCCAGGCTTGGCGCTCGAGGTCCGATTGCCCAGACCCCTTGGTCGAGGACGTCCGGCGTGGAGGCGACGCGGGCTCCGTCATGGTGCACGCGCCGCGTTGTCCATCGCGGCCACGAGGGCCTCGAGCTGCGTCACCTGCGGGCTGTGGCCGGACGCGATATCGGTCACGTCGGTCACGCCCGCGCGCTCCAGCATCCGCGTCTGCATCGGCGCGGAGACGGCACCGTCCAGGGTGGTGCGAAGGTAGGTCTTGGGCACGCCGTCGAAGGCCGCCGTCAGCGCGACGGGCGTGCCGATGGGCCCGAGCGGCTCGCGTACCATCGCGTCCGCGACCGCCGCCTGTTCGGCTTCCGTGCCGTCGCCGATGAAGATCGCCGCGCGGTCCTCCATGCGGATCTCGGCATAGGAGTAGTCCGGCGCCAGCACGAAGCTGCCCTCCCGGAAGGCGTTGTCGGTGTCCGTGCCCGAGAGCGCCTCCATGCTCTCGCCATCCGCGGGCAGGTAGGCCGCCACATAGACGAGCCGCTCGACCGCGTCGGGCATGCGCTCCGCCACGGCCGAGATCGTCATGCCGCCGAAGCTGTGCCCGACCAGCGTTACCGGCGCGTCGAAGCCCGCCACCGCCTCGCTCACGGCCGCGACGTAGGTGTCCAACGTTATGGCATGAGCAGCGCCGCCCTCGGCATTCCGGCCGGGCAGATCGACGAGCACCACATCGTGGCCCATCCCCTCAAGCCGGGTTTCGACCTCACTCCAGGCGGCAGCGTTCTGAAAGGCACCGTGGACGAGCACGATGGGTTCGGCGCCGGCGGGCGACGCGAAGACGCCCACAGCGATGGCGAAGGAGGCGAGGCTGCGGCGGATCATGGCTTTCGCTCCCGAAATGAACGGGCATTCGAATGGGGCGATTGGCCGGTCAACCATCGAGGAGCGCCACCACCTGCCGCGCGGCGGCCGCGCTCGACACCTGCTGCTGGCCGGTGACGAGGTTGCCGTCGGTGATGGCGTGCTCGGTGAGCGCGTCCTTCACGACGAAGGTCGTTCCCTCGATCTTGCGCGCCTCGGTCTCGATCCAGAACGGCTGGATCTTCTGGCCCGCCGCGTGCTCGGAGTATTCCTCCTCGGAGTTCGCGAACCCGGTCCAGGTCCGGCCCTTCACGACAAGGTCGCCCTCGGACGTCCGCGCCTTCAGCAGGATGCAGGTGCCGTGGCAGACCGCCGCCGCGGGCTTGCCCGCCGCGTAATGGGCGGCGAAGGCGCGGTGCACGCGGTCGTCTTCGATCATCGTCACCATCGGCCCCTGCCCGCCGACGACGAAGAGCGCGTCGAAGGAGCCCAGCTCGAGATCGCCAAGCGCTGGCGTGCCTTCCAGCAGCGCCGCTTTGGCCGGGTCGTGCTTGAAGGCGAGTGAGATGCGGTCGTCGGCCGAGTAGCCGCTGGCGTCCTCGGGGTCGGAGTAGCCATCGCCCATCAGGTCGCCACCATCGGGCGAGGCAATGGTGATGGCGTAGCCGGCTTGCTCGAACACCTCGTAGGCATGCGTCAACTCGGCCCACCAGAAGCCGATCGGCCATCCGGTGACGGACGAGGTCGCGGTGTTCGAGCAGAGCATCAGCACGCGGGGGACGCGGGTCGCGTCGGTCATGGCAATCGTCCTCCTCGAAGGCAACGGTGTCGTCGATCTTGCAGGCAGCAGCAGGGTGCGGCGCGCCGGATCCGATGGTGCGATATCGCGATCCGATCGTTCCCGCGTCCGATCCATATCGACATGCAAGGAGATGAGGGATAATGAAATCGCATCATGTCTGATATCACCAATGTCGATATCCGCCGCCTCGACTTCATGCTCCTCCTCGTCCTGCGAGAAGGGGTGCGGCAGCGCAAGCTGACCGACGTGGCCAAGACGCTCGGCGTCACGCAGGCCGCGATCAGCCATGCCGTCTCCCGGCTGCGCGACATCCTGGGCGACGAGCTGTTCCTGCGCCGTCCGCACGGCGTGGAGCCGACGGCGCGCGCGGTCGAGCTGGCGGGCATCGCCGACGGCATCCTGCGCGATGCGGGCCGGCTGCTGGCCGATCCCGCGCCCTTCGAGCCCCGCACGGCGCGGCGGCGCTTCACGATCGCCACGCTCGATTACGAGTCCGCGCTGTTGGCGTCGCTGGTGGGACGGTTGACGACCGAAGGCCCGGGCCTCGACGTCTTCTTCCGGCCCCATGCCCGTGCCGAGGCGATGCGCGCGCTCGATGAGGGGAGGGTCGACCTCGCGATCGGCTTCCGGTCCCCCGTGGCGGCGGCCTATAGGAGCCAGCCGCTCTTCGAGGAGACCTACACCACGATCGTGCGGGCCGGGCACCCGCGGATCGGCGCGACCCTCGACCTCGACGCCTTCTGCGCCGAGGGTCACGTCGTCGCCGCGCCGGGCGGGACGGCCGTCAGTCTGGTGGCCCGGACGCTCGGCGGCCTCGGGCGGTCCGCGAGGATCGCCGTGCGCACCGGGGGCTTCCTTCCCGCGCTCGCCGTGGTCGGCGCCACCGACCTGATCGCCACCGTCCCGTCCCGCCTCGCGGCGCTCCAGGCCGACAACTTCGGCCTCGTCCGCCACGCGCCGCCGCTCGCCCTGCGCCCGTTCACCGTTGCGGCGACGTGGCACGTCCGCGCCGACGCCGATCCCGCGATCCGATGGCTGCTCGGGGAAGTCCAGGCGACGTTCGTCTGAATGGCTCGGCAGGTCGGCGGTCGCGACCGTCGTCGGGGCCGGTACGGGCCGTGTTCGCGATACCCGTGCGCAGCGCGACGGCGGACGTCCATGCACGGCGCAGCATCGGTCGCGGAGGGCTGGGAGCAGGCCACTGCTACGATCGGAACGAACGGCTGGTCTATGCCGACTTGGACTGCCGGTAGAGCGGGAGTTCCTGGCCGGTGTTCAGGCCCCCGAGGAAGCCGAGCAGCTCGCCCTTCTCGGCGGACAGCAGACGCGGCGACAGCGCGGCGAAGGTCGATCGTAGGAAGCCCACGACCTCGCTCAGGCGGCGCATCCGCTTCGCGGTCTGGTCCCGGAGCGCCTTCATCGACGTCCTACCCGAGAACGGCACCTTCGACTCGAGAGGGGGGGCGGTGCATCACCATCAGGAGCAGTGTCTTGTCGCGCAGATCGATGCGAAGCAGACCATCGGTCCAGCGCCGATCGACGGCAGCGGCGAAGTCGTCGCCCGCGATAGGGGCGAGGTCCGGGTCGATGGCATTTGAGACCTTGTGGACGTAGAAGGCGAATTCCAGTCCGATCTGCGTGATCATCGACGCGAGGAGACGATCCGTCCGGTCGAGGTAGTCGTCATCCGTGGTCGAGCTGTTCACCCCCTCCAGGCGGATGCACCGGAAGAGCTCGTTGCCGCGCGTCCGAACCGTCTCGTCGTCGCCAGGCTCACATAGGGCAACAGTTGCATCAGCGGCTTTTCCCGCTTCACCCATTCGGGGAGCAGGGTCAGAGGATCGAAGGCGTCGTCACGGAGCCTAGCGCCGGCGGGTCTCGGGCGTGATCGGCATTGGCGGAGACTGAATCAGGGCGCCGTCGGAGGGAAGGCTCGTTCCGGCGGCGCGGCCGTGCCGCCAAGCTTGAATTTGTGGTGAAGAGTTCGGCAGCGGACCACGTTCGGCCCGAGTGATGTCTGGTCCCGAGATGCCCGCATCTCAACATGCGAGAGAGCGTCATTCGCCGAAATGAAGCGCCTCGCCCGGCGGCTTCTATTGCAGCGCAAATGGCTTCGGAAATGGGTCCGTTATCCGGAACGACACCCTTCGCATCACGCCGGCCATGCTCTCGGCCATCGCCGGGATCGACGAATTCAAGGGCGCACGGTGGGCGCTGGGCTCGCTCGCGCCGGAACGCCTCTCCGGCGTTGCGCCGCGCCGCCACGATCGACAGCGTGGGCGCGTCGACGCGGATCGAGGGCAGCAGGCTCTCTGACAATGAGGTCCAGCGCCTCCTCTCCAACCTCGACATCAGGTCCTTCTAGACCCGCGACGAGCAGGCGGTCGCAGGCTATGCGGGTGTGATGGAGCGCGCGTTCGACACCTGGCGCGAGATCCCGATCACCGGGAATTACAGCCGCTAGCTCCACCGGGACCTGCTGCGCCACAGCGCCAAGGACGAGCGCCACCGCGGGTCCTGGAAGACCCTGTCGCCCAGCATCGCCGCCTTCGATGCGGAGGGCAATCAGGTCGGCATCTTCGCCATCGTGTTCCTGGAGGTCCGTCCGTTCGAGGACGGCAACGGGCGGCTCTTGCGCATTCTGACCACCCTCCTGCTGCTGCGAGCCGACTCTGTCTCCGTGCCATACAGCTCGATGGAGAGCATCGGCGAGCAGAACGAGGAAACCTGCTACCTGGCGCTCCGCCGGACGCAGGGGACGATCCGCACGGATAGCCCGGACTGGACCCCGTGGCTCGAATTCTTCCTCGCGACGCTGCAGCGACAGATGCAGCGGCTCAGGACCCGCGTCGAGCGAGAGCGGCTGATGATCGGGTCGCTGCCGGACCTGTCGGCCCGGATCCTCGATCTCGTCCGCGAGCAGGGCCGCCTGACCATCGGCGACGCGGCCAGGGTCACGGGGGTCAGCCGGAACACGCTGAAGCAACATCTGCGCCGGCTGGTGGAGGACGGACATCTGCGCCTCCACGGCGCCGACCGAGGGGCATGGTATGCTCGGCGATAACGGACGTTCCGTATGGTTCTGAAGCCGCCCTTGGCGGTGTTCCGGAACCCCGTGGCTCACCATAGCAAAACGCCGCTTCCGCAGGTGCCGCGCGGTTCGATGTTTCAGCTGACAGTCGTATCCAGGCGCACTCAGGCGGACGTTCGAGATGGGTGAGCTTGGGGGGCGCAGCGTGGGACGAACCCGCATTTAGTGAATGCGTCCACCTCGAGTTGGGAATGGCCAGCAACCCTTTGCCACGGCCATAATGGAGCCGCTTGACTGATATCAAACGGATCACCTGCCCGTCCTTTCAACGTAGAAGGCGACCACAGGTTGAAGCGCTGAGAAGGTAGTTTCTAGGAAGTGCCAGAATGGCGCGCGTCCAGGGAGGATCGAAAAATGGCAGATGGCGCCGCACGGCAGAGCGATGACATTTCGGACATCGATAAGCAGCACGGCGTTGGCGAGAGGCCTCCTGACGAAGGCAGGCGCGCCTTCCTGCGCGCCACGGGTCTGTCTACTTTGGGTGCGATGGTTGGGATGACGATTCCGTTCGAGGCGCGGATGCCCGCGGGCCTGATCCCCGTCGCCGCCGCGCAGGGGATGGAGGAGGACCTGATGGCCGCCAAGGACGGCCTGACCCTGCTGGGCGACCGGCCCCTCAACGCCGAGACGCCGGCCCACCTGCTGGACGACGACGTCACCCCCTACGGGCGCTTCTTCGTGCGCAACAACGGCCTGGTGCCGGACACCGCGCTCGACATGGACGCCGAGGGCTGGACGCTGACGATCGACGGCGAGGTGGACACGCCGCTGGAGCTCTCCATCGCCGACCTGCAGGACCGGTTCGAGGCCGTGACCGTGCGCCTGGTGGTGGAGTGCGGCGGCAACGGGCGCGCCTTCTTCCAGCCGGGCGCGTCGGGCAACCAGTGGACCACGGGCGCCGTCGGCTGCCCCGAATGGACCGGCGTGCGCCTCGCCGACGTGCTGGCCGCGGCCGGCGTGAAGGACAGCGCGGTCTACACCGGCCATTACGGCAACGACGTGCATCTGTCCGGCGACCCGGAGAAGGAGACGATCTCCCGCGGGGTGCCGATCGACAAGGCGATGGAGCCGGAGGGCGCCATCATCGCCTGGGCGATGAACGGCGAGCCGGTGCCGGCGCTGCACGGCTTCCCCCTGCGCCTGATCGTGCCGGGCTATCCGGGCTCGGCCTCGCAGAAGTACCTGACCCGCATCTGGGTGCGCGACGTGCAGCACGACGGCGAGAAGATGGAGGGCTACTCCTACCGCCTGCCGGCCTATCCGGTGGCGCCGGGCACCGAGGTGCCCGAGGAGGACATGGTGGTGATGGAGACGATGCCGGTGAAGTCGCTGGTCACGCACCCCCAGTCCGGCACGGAGGTCGCGGCCGGGGCGGCGACCGAGGTGCGCGGCCATGCCTGGGCCGGGGGCGGCGACGTGGCGGCGGTGGACGTGTCCACCGATTTCGGCGCGACCTGGACCCCGGCGACGCTGGAGCCCGCGCCGAACAAGTACGCCTGGCAGCGCTGGCGCGCGGAGGTGACCCTGCCCGAGGCGGGCTACTACGAGGTCTGGGCGCGTGCCACCGACATGGACGGGGCGATGCAGCCGCCGGTGGTGCCGGGCTGGAACCCGCGCGGCTACGGCAATAACATGCAGCACCGCATCGCCCTGATCGGCACCTGACGCCTCCCGGGCGGCGCCCCCCGGCGCCGCCCGACGTCCGCCACGGAAGGATCGCCATGCCGACCATAATCCTGCGCATCGCCGCGGCGGCCGCGCTCTGCCTCGCCTCCGGGGCCGCCGGGGCGCAGCAGGGATACGACCCGATGGCCGCCGCCCGGGGGGCGCCCGCGCTCCTGCCCGGAGCGCCGTCGGCGGCCGCCCCGGCCGCCCCGGCCGTCGCGGGCCACCCGGACTACGAGAACCTGCCCGACGCGGCCGGCGTCGAGGACACGTACTATCAGTGCGTCGCCTGCCACTCGACCGCGATCATCAAGCAGCAGCGCCTGACCGACGCGCGCTGGGACTACCTCTGGGGCTGGATGGTCGAGGAGCAGGGCATGCCAGAAGCCGAGCCCGAAACCCGAGAGACGATCCTGGACTACCTCAAGACGCACTTCTCGTCAGAGCGGTGACGCACGGCCGGTTCGACGCTTTGCAAAGGGCCCTTTCGCGGGACCGCCCGACCATGCCTCGACGCTAAAGCACCGTGCGCGGGGCTGCTGCCGGACGCTTTGGCGGCAAGGGGCCAGGGCGGGGGGGCTCGCGCCCGGGACCAGATAACACCTCGATGCCCTGCCGATCCTGCGCGATCATAGCATCCGCGCCCTGTGGGGTCGAAGGACGTCCCCGCCCGGCTCGATGGAGATCGCCTTAATCAAGGGATGCCCATACGCATGGAACCTACGAACACCGACCGCTTCCGCACGGCCATCCTGGCACTGGCCGCGACGGGTCTGGTCGCGGGCCTAGCGTCCTGGTTCGTGGGCCGGACCGATACTGCAACTCTCCTCTGGACCGCCGGGGTCGTTCCCGCACTCGCCGCACTCGTCATCGAGATCCTTCGCAGCATCGGTCGTGGCGAAGTCGGTCTGGACATCGTCGCGGCGCTCTCGATGACCGCGGCGCTCGTCTTTGGCGAGACGCTCGCGGCCGCCGTCGTCGCCGTGATGTACTCCGGCGGCACCTTCCTCGAAGGCTATGCCGAAGGCCGTGCCCGGCGGGATATGCGCGACCTCCTGTCCCGCGTCCCTCGGACGGCAACCCGGCATCGGAACGGGGCGCTCGAGGACGTGCCCCTCGACGCGATCGCGCCCGGCGACCTGCTGCTGATCCGGCAGGGCGACGTGGTGCCGGTCGACGGCACGGTGACCTCGGACGCGGCCTTCGTGGACACCTCGGCGCTCACCGGCGAGTCCCTCCCGGTGCGATTGGCGGGTGGGGCCAATGCCATGAGCGGCTCGACCAACGCGGGCGAGCCCTTCGACCTGATGGCGACGCACGAGGCGAAGGACAGCACCTATGCCGGGATCGTCCGTCTGGTGGAGGAGGCGCAACGGTCGAAGGCGCCGATGTCTCGCCTGGCGGATCGGTGGTCGCTCGGCTTCCTGGCGATCACGGTCACGATCGCCTTCGCCGCCTGGTGGTTCACGGCCGATCCCATCCGCGCCGTCGCCGTGCTGGTGGTGGCCACGCCCTGTCCGCTGATCCTGGCCGTTCCCGTCGCGCTGGTCGCGGGCCTGTCGCGCGCGGCCCATTTCGGTGTGCTGATCAAGGGCGCGGGGCCGCTCGAGACCATGGCGCGCATCCGGACCCTGATCCTCGACAAGACCGGCACCCTGACCGACGGCCGGCCGCGGATCGTGTCGATCGACAGTCGCGACGGCATGGCGGAGGACGACGTCCTGCGCCTCGCCGCCGCCCTGGACCAGGCCTCGAAGCACCCGGTGGCGCAGGCCGTCGTCGCCGCCGCCAAGGCGCGAGGCCTCATGCTGCCCGTCCCGTCTCAGGTGGTGGAGATCCCCGGCGAAGGTGTTCTCGGCGATGTCGAGGGTCGCCGCGTGATCGTCGGCGGTGACGGTTTCGTCGCGTCCCGCGTCGGGCAGTCGCCGGGCGATCATCCGGCCGAAGCTGCCGGGTCGGTGCTGGTTGCGGTGGCGGTCGACGGCCGCATGGCGGGACATCTTGTGATGTCGGATCCGCTCCGCGAAGGCGCGCGCGCCATGCTGGACGGCCTGCGCCGCCAGGGGATCGGACGCATCCTGCTTGCCACCGGGGACCGGGCCGACGTGGCCGAGCACGTGACCGAGGGGCTCGGTCTCGACGGCCTGTGGACGGGCCTGACCCCGGACCAGAAAGTTCAACTGGTCCTGGCCGAACGCGCGCGCGGTCCCGTAATGATGGTGGGCGACGGGGTGAACGATGCGCCCGCGCTCGCGGCGGCCGACGTCGGCGTCGCCATGGGCGCGCGGGGGGCCGCGGCATCGGCCGAGGCGGCCGATGTCGTGCTCCTCGTCGACCGGATCGACCGTCTCGGGCCGGGGATCGAGATCGCGCGGGCCTCGCGGCGGATCGCGGTGCAAAGCGTCGTCGCCGGGATCGGTCTTTCGGTCCTTGGCATGATCGCGGCCGCTTTCGGCTACCTCACACCGGTCCAGGGCGCCCTGCTGCAAGAGGCCATCGACGTCGCCGTGATCCTGAACGCACTGCGAGCGCTGCGGATAGCGCCGCATGAGCCCGCGACACCCAAGCCAGGGACCGTGCCTTCGCGGCAGGCGGAAATCCCCGCAGGAGCGAGGCGGTGAGCCGCGGCTCGCCTTCGGAAATCAATGTGCCTCGCACCGGCCGACCGCTGGCGGCCGATCTCGGAGCTGAAGTCGGTCTCGCCTCGGCTTCGAGCCGGACGGTCGGAGTCCCGTAGGAGCAGGGGGTGGGGCGCCAGGCCATTGCCCGGATCGACACCCTCGTGATAGACGATCCCGAACGTGCCCCGAGGCCGGAGCGCACCGAAGCGAAGACGGCATCGGCCTCCTTTTCAGGCAGGGCGAACGGCCCATGACGGACCCTTACCAGACGCTCGTCCTCGAAAGGACCGCCACCGAAGCGGACATCCGCCTCGCGTTCAAGGCGTTGACGCGCAAGCACCACCCCGACCTGCATCCGGGCGACGCCGCGGCGGCGGAGCGGTTCACGGACATCTCCGCCGCCTACGACCTCCTGAAGGACCCCGAGACGCGGCGGCGGTTCGATGCGGGCGAGATCGACGCCGCGGGTGCAGAGCGTCCGCAGCCGAGATACTACCGCGATTATGCCGATGCCGGCCGGGCCGAAGGACATGCGGCCGCGGACGGGTTCGCGAGCAACGAGGACCTGGAGGATTTCCTGGCCCGCGCCTTCGGAGCATCGGGCGGGGCGCCGGGCGGGCGGGCGGGCGGCACGTCGTTCCGCGCCCGGGGGCAGGATGTGAGCTACACGATGCCGGTAGATTTCTTGGCCGCCGCGGCGGGCGGGACTCGCGAGATCAGGCTGCCGGACGGCAAGGCCCTGAAGGTCACGATCCCCGCCGGCGCCCATGACCGGCAGATGCTGCGCCTGAAGGGTCAGGGCATGGCCGGCTTCGGCGGCGGGCCGCCCGGGGACGCCTATGTCGAGCTGCATGTCGAGCCGCATGCCGTCTTCCGGCGCAAGGACGACAACATCCATCTCGACGTGCCGGTAACGCTGCGCGAGGCGGTGCTGGGCGGGCGCATCGAGGTGCCGACGATCGACGGGCCCGCCCGCGTGACGGTGCCGCCCGGTTCCAACACCGGCACGACCCTGCGCCTGCGCGGCAAGGGCGTGCGCGCCGCGAAGTCGGGGGAGCGAGGGCATCAGTTCATCACCCTGTCCGTCGTGTTGCCGAAGGGCGGTGACCCAGAGCTGGCGGCGTTCCTCAGAGGACCGTGCCCAGGCCCCCGAGGCCGATCCGCGCCGGGAGATGCTGTCATGAGGCGCGCGCACGAGCTGGTGTCGGAGATCACGGTGCTGAAGGCTGCCGAGCTCGATCTGTGGATCCGGGAGGAGCTCGTGCGCCCCGAGACCGAGCCCGACGGCCCGGTCTTCTCGGAGCCCGAATGCGCCCGCGTGCGGCTGCTGTGCACCCTGCGCTACGACCTGGAGGTCGAGACGGACGCCCTGCCGCTGATCCTGTCGCTCCTCGACCAGCTCTATGAGACGCGGGGGCGGCTTGCCGCGCTGACGGCCGCCGTCGTGGCGCAGGACGAGGACGTGCGGCGCGGCATCCTCGATGCGGTCGCGGGTCCGCGCGGCGGAAGCTGACGATGCGCGGGCGCGGCCCGGCGATCAGGCGGACCGGACTCCGGGACCGGCGCGGCGTCGGCGGAGGGCCTCGAAGCCCGTGATCACGTCGGGGAGCTCGGCAGTGATCTCGGCCTGCCGGAGCTGACGCGTCTGGGCCCCGAGGTCGTCCAGGCGCTCGCCGGCGGAGCGCTCGGCCTGCTGCATCCGGGCGAGGCGGGCGGCGTTTCCGGTCAGCAGCGCCTCGGCGGCGGCGCGGTGGAGCGTGGCGAACAGGAGGTCCCGGATCAGCGCGGCGAGCAGGTCGGGCGCGAGCTGGCCCAGCTGCGGCAGGCTGCGCGAGACCCAGGGTCTTTGCGCGAGGTCTTGGATCAGGGCGGCGTCGATCGGCAGCAGCGGCTGGCCCACAGGGGCGTGGCGCCCGTGGACCCCGCGCTGGGTATAGTAGAGCGTGACGGTGAGGTCGCCTGGAGCCTCGGCGCGAAGGTCCTCGATCCTCGTGACCAGAAGCCCCGCCAGGCGCGACAGCCCTTCGGCGCTGGCGGGGGGCAGGAGGGCCTCGCCGGGCGACAGCCCCTCGCCGCGCAGCGCGTCTTCCATCCGTGCGCCTACGCAGATGATCTGAGCCGCCCCTGCATCCGCATCGCGCGCGGCTTCACGGGCGACGAGCTCGTTTTAGGCGCCGCAGAAACCGGGATCGGAGCCGAGCGCCACGACGACGGGCCGTGCGTCGGTGGATGACACCTGCGGGAGCGGCCCGGTGCAGGCCAGCAGCGCTTGCAGCCCGTTCAGCACCACCGCGCGCCAATCCTCGATGGTGCGGGCGGCCGGCTCATAGGGAGCGGCGTTGACGGCCGACATCGTCTTCATCGTGCGCACGATGCTGCGGATGGCGCGCATCGTGTCGGTGCGGCGGGTCAGGCGTTCAAGCGTTTCCACAATGGACTCCCCCCGTCAGCGGGGTGCGCGCCGCCACCAGGAGGTGGCGCGGTCTTGGGGCTCCAAGCGGCGGCCCTCCGCAATGAGTGCCGCGATGCCGCGATCGTCCTCGCGGATGGCGTCGCGGACCCTGTCCATCGCGGGAGGCACAGCGGCCTCGTCCAACCCCTCGAGCAGGCCCTCGGTCGCGGCCAGCAGCACGGCGAGCTGCTCGGGCGCGGGCATCGGCGCGCGTTCGGGCTGGCACAGGGCCGCACGCACCGCCGCGCCCCGCGCCAGCCGGCCGCGCGTCCTCTTATCCAGGCGAGTGCCGACGCGGGCAAATTCCTCCAGCTTCTCGAACTACGGAAGCGTCAAGCGCAGGTTGCCCGCCACGCCTCGCAGCGCCCGGCTCTGCGCCTCGCCGCCCACGCCGATGACCGAGACTTCGAGATCCACGGCCGGGAACTGATTGCGGCGGACGAGGCGGGGCGCGCGGTGGAACTGCCCGTCGGAGATCGAGATGAGGTTGGTGGGGATGTAGGCCGAGAAATTGCCGGTCTGCGTCTCGGTTACCGGCAGCGTAGTGATCGAGCGGATACCCGCGCCCATACGCCGATGGCCCGGCCCGAACTGGCCCGCGCGCTCCAGGAGGCGCGCATGGAGGTAAAAGATATCGCGGGGTAAGGTCTCGCGCCCCGGCGGGCGGCGCAGCAGCAGCGACAGCTCGCGGTAGGATTGCGCATGGTGCGTCGGGTCGTCGGGCACGAGCAGCGTGTCGCGCCCGCTCTCCGCCATGTCCTCGGCCATGGCCATCGCGAAATAGGGGGCGACGTAGGCCAAGCCGGGCGACTCCCCGTTGCCCGCGACAAGGACGATTGCTTCTTCGGTCATCCGGCCTTCGCGGATTGCCGAGACGGCCTTGGCCACCGCGTCGCCGCGCTGGCCGATGGCGCGGTAGATGCACGCCACCCCGGTCTCGCGCTGGTTGAGGATGGCGTCGATGGCGAGCGAGGTCTTGCCGGTCTAACGGTCTCTGCCAATCAGCTCGCGCTGGCCAAGTCCCACGGGGACGGCGGCGTCCACCGCCTTGAGACCTGTCGCCAGCGGGCGGGTGACCGGCGCGCGGTCGAGGATGCCGGGCGCCTCGGTCTCGATGGGGCGGGACCGGTCGGCATCGGGTGCCGCGCGGCCGTCGCGCGGGCGGCCGAGCGCATCGACCACGCGGCCCAGCATGGCGGCGCCCACCGGCATCTGGATCACCCTGCCAATGCGCCGGGGACGACGTCGGCCGAGCGGCCGAGCAGCACGAGGCCGCGGCGGCCGCGCTCCAGGTCGAATACAACGCCTTCAAGGCCGCCGTCGAAGGCCAGCAGCTCGTCGGCGAGGGCGCGCTGGAGGTCTGTGACCGCGGAGATGCCATCGACGATCTCGCCGGAACGGCCGATCTCGCGCAGCTGCGGGGCGGGGCAGAGCGCGTTGAGAATCTGCCGCAGCAGGGCATCGGTAGCCCCTGCGGCGGGATCCGGTGGCTTCGGAGGCGGCCCTCCGACCGGGGGCCGCGTCGCCAAGAAGGGCAGCCAGACCATCCATGTCGCTCTTCACCGTTCAGCCGAGCTGCGCGCCGCCCACGCGCAGCACGAGGCCCGGCGCCCGGGCGGGGTCGGTGGCGAAGCTGAGGGACGTCCCCTCGGGCAGCGCGTCCGCGACCTGCAGGCGCAGATGGTCCTGCATCCCGGGATCGAGGGGATCGTGGGTGGTGATGACGGCCTTGCTGGGCCTACCCGCCTTGCAAATCCCTAACGTCATATCGCGCAGCCGCGGGACGGCCCGCGCCACGATACGCTCTTCCAACGACGCGCCAGCGATAGCAGCGCCTCGGCCCCGGTGAGGGCGATGGACGCGGCATGGCGGCGAGACGCCTCGGCCCGCTCGGACTTCCAGGCATCCCGCTCGCGCGCCACCCCGGCGCGCGCCCCGGCCAGCATCGCGGATCGCTCGGCCTCTGCGGTGCTGCGCGCTTCGGCCATCACGCCCTCTCGTCCTGCCTTCAGGCGCGCAATCTCGGCCTCGTGGGCGACGGCTGCGGCCTCGGCAGTATCGCGGATGCGCGCGGCCTCGGACATGCCCGCCGCGATGCCGGCCTCGTGCGCGTCGATCTCGCGAGGATGGGGCGGTAGAGGAACCGCCTGAGCAGGCGGATGGTCACCAGGGAGTCGGCGATTTGCGTCGCATCGGTGATTCCGTCGACCGACATCGCTCAGCCGTCCGATCCCGCCGCCATGGCCTTGAGCGTCGCGTTCCAGAATGGGTTGGCACAGATCAGGATCATTGCGACGACGAAGCAGTAGATCGCGGTGGATTCAACCATCGCCAAGCTGACGAAGAGGGTGCGCGACAGGGTGGAGGCGGCGTCGGGCTGACGGGCGATGGCTCCCCGCGCGCTCGATGTCGCGCGACCTTCGCCGAGGGCGGGGCGGATGGCGCCGAGGCCCACGGCGAGACCCGCCGTGAAGAACGAGATGGCGGCGATGACGGCGAGATCGGTCATGCGTGCTACTCGGGACTGGCGCTCTCGGGAGGCGCGGAGGCCGACGAGATGTAGACGGTGGCGAGGATGGCGAAGATGTAGGCCTGGATCGCGCCGGTCAGCAGGCCGAGCATGTCCATCACCACCGGCGGGAAGAAGGGCGCGACGCTGGGCAGGATGGTCGCGATCACCGCTCCGCTCATGAAGTTCCCGTTGAGGCCGATCGACAGCGACACGCCGCGCGAGGCCTCGCCGATGATGTCGAACGGCAGCATGATGATGTTGGGCTCCATGTGGCCTTGCAGGTAGCCGCCCAGGCCCCGCGTCCCGATCCCGAAGATCGGCTCCGCGATGAGGACGGCGAGCGCCAGCGCCACGGTCGTAGACAGCGACGCGGTGGGCGGATGTCAGCCCGGCACGACCATCAGCATGGTCGAGACCAGGATGAACGGGAACAGCGTGCCGGAGAAGTGGAGCAAGCGCCGTTCGTGGCGGGTGCTTATCTCGTCGATCTGACCCTGGATGGTCAGGACGGTCGCCTCGGGCGTGTTGCGCCAGCGGCCCGGCGGCACGTCGGGGCGCAGGTCGCGCGTCACCAGGATCGAGGCCCCGTCAGCAGCGCCATCACGATCCATGTGAAGACGAGCGTCGCGTTCAGGTCGACGCCCCCGACGGTCAGCACGATCGTCGCGTCGGGAGTCATCTCCATCGCGGCGCCCCCTCGGACACAGGGCGAAGGGCGGCCACCAGCAGGCGCGCAGGGGCATGAAGGACAGTCCGTGACCGGTCAACGCCTCGGCTCCGAGCCCCGCGTTCCACCAGCCGCCGGCGAGGAGCGCGGCGATCCGTAGCGCGGCGCCCGCCAGCAGCACGGACACCGTCCGTCCGGCCCCGAGCGCCAGGCGGATGCCCCAGGCCAGGCCTGCGAGGTAGGGCCCTCCCGCGACCGCCCCCGTGCTCGTGCCGAGCACGAGTAGTCCTCCGTCGATGCCGGTCATTTCCGGCCCACCCTCTCAATCCGGGTCCAGGCAGTGAGCAGGCCGACAACGAGCCCACCGAGGATCAGCGCGATCGTCCAAGAGGGATCGCGCGGCCAGGCGCGGTCGAGCCAGAGGCCCAGGAAGGCGCCGCCAAAGGTCGGCACCGCGGCCGACCGGCCGAATATCCCGAAGGTGCCGATCCCGCGCAGGGGGCTGGGTCCCGGATCGTCGCGGGCGGCCTTCTTGCGCCCGGCGCCGCGGCCGATGGCGTCGGCCTTGCGGTCGACGTCGTCGCGGCGGCTCACGCCCCGACCTCCCCGCGCAGGCCGATGAAGCGGCGCACCATGTCCGCCTTCATTCGCGAAAGGGCCGTGCGCGCGACCCGCTCCTCGTCGACCTGTGTTGCGAAGCAGTCCCCCACCGAGGCGCGCAACCTGCCAAGGTCCGCGCTCTCGACGCCGCGGCGCACGGCGACCGAGACGTCCGCGCCCTTCTTCACCAGCAGCCCCTCGTGGATGCCGAACACCCGCTCGTCGCCGCCCGCCTCGGCCACCAGCAGGACCGAGGGGACCAGCGCCGCGACGAGGTCGACATGGTTCGGCAGGAGGCCAAAGGCGCCGTCCGAGGCCTCGGCCGTGAGCCGCAAAGCGTCGCCCTCGTAGAGCGTCCCACCCGGCAGATGGATCGCCACGCGCATCTCGCGGGCCGAGCTCATGCGGCCTCCAGCTCGGCCAGCGCGCCGATCATGTAGTAGTCGCTCTCGGGCCGCTCGAACCGGGTGTCGGCCAGGATCGCCCTACAGCCCGCGAGCGTCGCCCCGAGCGGGACGGCGCGGCCCGCGGCGCCGGTGGAGGTGCTGACGGTGGCGGATGGCTGGGTCAGGAACCGTTCCAGTCGCCGTGCGCGGGCGACGGTGGTGCGGTCCTCTACCGACAGCTCCTCAAGGCCCAGCATGGCGATGGTGTCGCGCGGTACTCGTATTCGGCGAGCGCCCGGCGCACGGCGCGAGCGACGTCGTAATGCCGCTGCCCCACGACGACCGGCGTCACTATGATCGAGTTCGAGGCGAGCGGATCGACCGCTGGCTAGAGCCCCTCGGGCGTCCTCTTTCGTGATAGCACGACGGACGCCGGGAGGTGTGCGAAGGTATGCGCCGCGGCCGGCCCAGTGAAGTCGTCGGCAGGCACATAGACCGCCTGGATCGAGGTGTTCGCGCCGGAGCGGGTGGAGGCAATGCGCTCCTGCAGGGCGGCGAGCCCGTTCGCCAGCGTCGGCTGGTAGCCCACGCAGCTGAGCATCCGTCCCGACAGGCCCGACACCTCCGCCCCCGCTTGGACGTAGCGAGAGACGCTTGTCGATCAGCAGTACAACGCCCTGTCCCCGGTCGTCGCGGAACCACTCGGCCATGGTGAGCGCCGCGTGGCCGACGAGGAAGCGCACGCGCGGTGCCTCGTTCATCTGCCCGAAGACCATCGCCATCTTGCCCCGCACGCCCGCCTCGGCCATCTCGCGACAGAGTTCCTCGGCCTCGCGCGACCGCTCGCCGATGCCGCAGAAGAGGCTGACGCCGTGACGATGCTCGACGGTGTCGTGAACGAGTTCGCCCAGCAGCACCGTCATGCCCACGCCCGCGCCGCCGAAGAGGCCGGTCTTGCCGCCGCGCTCGATGGGGGCGAGCAGGTCGATGGCCTTGATTCCGGTCTCCAGCACCTCGGCGCGGGGGGTGCGATCGGAGAGGGCGGGGGCGCGCGGTGGACGGGGCGGCGGTCGGCGGCCTCGGGCGGGGGCAACCCGTCGAGCGGGGCGCCGAAGACGTCGAGCATGCGGCCCAGCACGGCCTTCCCCACCGGTACGCGCATGGGCCCGCCGGTGGTGCGCACGGCCGCGCCAAGGCCTAGGCCGTGCACCGCGCCGAGCGCGATGCAGCGCGCTCGGCCCCCCTCGACGAAGGTCATCACGAGAAGGGGGACGTCGCCCGCCATGAGCAATTCGTCGATCCGAGGCGGGGTCCCGGCGAACACCACGTCGACGATGCCTCCACGGATCGCCGCTATCGCGCCCTCCGTCGTGGTGTGTCCGGCTTCCATTCCGCTCAGCCGGCCGCCATGCCGCCGTCGACGGGAAACCGCCCGCCGGTGACGCAGGACGCCTCGTCGGAGGCCAGAAACAGCACCAGCGCCGCGACGTCCGAGGAGTCGCCATAGCGGCCCAACGGGATCGTCGCGCACAACTGCTCCTTCACCTCGGCGCCATGACCAGGCGCGACGCCCTCTTCAAGCGAGCGCATCATGCGGGTTTCGACCGGCGAGGGATGGACGGGATTGATCCGCACCCCGTGCGGCGCGGCCTCGATCGCAGCGGCGCGGGTGAGCCCGACGACCGCGTGCTTCGAGGTGACGTAGGGGGCGACGTTCGGGCTGCCCTTCAGTCCGGCGATGGAGGACATGTTGATCACGCTGCCCGCACCCTGGTGGCTCATCACGGGCAGCACGTGCTGAAGCCCGAGGAAGGCATCGCCCACGTTCACGTCCATCACGCCGTCGGAATCCTCGATCCGCTGCTCGATCAGGGGCGCGACGTGGCCCTCGATGCCGGCGTTGTCGAAGAACGCGTCGATGCGGCCGAAGCGTTCCGGCGTCTCGTCGACTTATCGCGCGTTGTTCGTCGCGTCGGAGACGTCCGCCGCGATGCGGAGAACGTCGTCGCCGCGCCCGGGATCGGCGGCGGCCGCTGCGAGGTCGTCCTCCCGAAGGTCCACCGACGCGACGCGCGCGCCGTTGGCCAGGAACGTGCGGGCGGTCTCTAGACCGATCCCCGCCGCGCCGCCGGTGATGAGGGCGACCTTGCTGGCCAGACGTGTCATGGGGTCTCCCATTCGGGATGCGCCTCGATGCGGGTTCCGGCGCGGCCGTCGAGGAGCGCCTGCGCGTCCTCCAACCGGCCGATCGCGGCGATCCCGCCATGCGTCGCGAACGCGGCCGCGGCCGCGACCTTCGGGCCCATCGACCCGGCCGGGAGGTCCATCGCCCGCGCCGCCGCGGGTGTGATCGCGCCGACGGGCCGCGCCTCCGGTGTGCCATGGCCCTCCATCACCGCCTTCACGTCCGTCAGCAGCAGGAGGGCATCCGCTCCAAGCTTGCGTGCGAGCAGGACGCTGGCCGCGTCCTTGTCGATCACCGCCTCGACGCCCACGAGATCGCCGGAGGGCAGCCGGACCACGGGTATGCCGCCGCCGCCGGTGCAGATCACGATCACGTCTCGCTCAAGGAGCAGGCGCACCACGCGCAGGTCGGGAATCTCGCGCGGGACGGGCGACGGGACGACGCGGCGCCACGCTTCTCCGTCCTGCGCGATGGTCCATCCGGCGGCGCGGGCCCGCTCTTCGGCCTCCTCGCGGCCGTAGACGGGACCGACGAACTTGGTGGGAGCGTGGAACGCGGGATCGTCGGCGTCCACGACGACCTGCGTGAGTAGGGTCGCGACGGGCCGCTCGTGATCCAGCGCGTTCTCGAGTTCCTGCTCCAGCACGTAGCCGATCATGCCGCCGGTCTCCGCCCCCAGCACGTCGAGGGGGAAGGCCGTGCCCGGCGCGTAGGCCGCGCCCTGCAACGCCAGCAGTCCGACCTGCGGGCCGTTGCCATGCGTCACGACCAGACGGTGGCCGGCCCGAACGATACCGGCCAGCGCTTCCGCCGCCGCGTGCGCGTTGGCGCGCTGGTTCGCGGCCGTCAGCGGCTCGCCCCGGCGCAGGAGGGCGTTTCCGCCCAGAGCCGCGACGACCAGCATCCTCAGCCGCCCAGCGTGGCCACGAGGACCGCCTTGATCGTATGCATCCGGTTCTCGGCCTGGTCGAACACGATCGAGGCCGGGCCCTCGAACACCTCCTCGGTGACCTCCATGCAATCGATGCCGAACCGCGCCGCGATGTCGGCGCCGACGTCGGTTTGGGCATTATGGAAGGCCGGGAGGCAATGCATGAACTTCGCGCGGGGGTTGCCCGTGCGCGCCATCACGTCCGCGTCGACGCGGTAGGGGCCCAGGAGCTCGATCCGCTCGCCCCATTTGTCCTTCGCCTCGCCCATCGACAGCCAGACGTCGGTATAGACGAAGTCGGCGCCCTGCACGCCCTCGCCCGCGTCCTCGGTCAGCGTCAGCCGCGCGCCCGTCTCAGCCGCGACGGCATCCGCCTCGTCGCGGACCTCCTGCGCGGGCCAGAGCCCGGCCGGCGCGCACAGCCGCACGTCCATCCCCATCTTGGCGCCGCCGATCAGAAGGCTGTCGCCCATGTTGTTGCCCGCGTCGCCCATAAAGCAGAACGCGACCTCGCGCAGAGGCTTCTCGCAATGCTCGCGCATGGTCAGCAGGTCAGCGAGGATCTGGGTGGGGTGAAACTCGTCCGTGAGGCCGTTGTAGACCGGCACGCCGGCATGATCGGCGAGCTCCTGCACGACCGCCTGGCCGAAGCCGCGATACTCGATCGCGTCGTAGACGCGCCCCAGCACGCGGGCGGTGTCCTTCACCGTCTCCTTGCGGCCCATGTGGCTGCCCTGCGGGCCAAGGTAGGTCACGTGCGCGCCCTGGTCGTGAGCGGCCACCTCGAAGCCCACGCGGGTTCGGGTGCTGTCCTTCTCGAAGATCAGCGCGATCTCCTTGCCGGACAGGCGCGGAACCTCGGTGCCGGCGTACTTTGCGGCCTTCAGTTCGGCCGCGAGTTCGAGGAGGAACGCGATCTCGGCGGGTGCGAAATCCCGCAAGGTCAGGAAATGGCGATTGCGCAGGTTCATAGCCATAGGCGTCCTCCTCAGACGGCGTCGCGGATCGTGGGGCAGGACATGCAGCGGCTGCCGCCGCGCCCGCGGCCGAGCTCCGCGCCGGGCAACTCGATCACCTCGATCCCCTCGGCGCGCAGGGCGGCGTTGGTGTCGTCGTTGCGGTCGTAGCCCATGACGACGCCCGGCCGCAGCGCGAGCACGTTGTTGCCGTCGTTCCATTGCTCGCGCGATTGCTCGAACGGATCGACGCCGCCCGTGGGCACCACCTTGAGGCGGGCAAATCCCATCGCCTCGGCCACCACGTCGAACATCGGGCGGGGATCGTGGCGCATGGACAGCGGGCGACCACCCTCGCCGGGGCGAAGGTCGTAGCAGGTCACCGCGTCCGCGACCTCCTTGAAGCTGGTGACCACGTCGCCGCCGCAGAAGGTGAAGACGGTGTCGAGATGCATCGCCGCGCGCGAGCGGGGCATCTTGCAGGCGATGACGCGCTCGGCACCGGCCTTGGGCGAACAGCGCCTCGGCCAGGAGGCCCACGCCCTGGGGCGAGCTGCGCTCGCCCATGCCGACGAGGACCAGGCCGCCCCCCACCGGCATCACGTCGCCGCCCTCGATCGTGGCGAGGCCGTGGTCGGCGGCCGGATCGCCCCAGATCACGGAGGCCCGGCCCGCGAAGCTCGGATGGAAGCGGTAGATCGCCGCAACCAGCAGCGTCTCGGGCCGCCGGGCCGGCCAGTGCATCGGATTGAGCGTCACGCCGCCGTAGATCCAGGCGCTGCTGTCACGCGTGAACAGGACGTTGGGCAGCGGCGGCAGGATGAAGCCGCGATGGCCGAGATAGCTGCCGAACATGCCTTCCGTCCCGAACGGCAGGTCGGCCGGCGTCAGCCCGCCGGTCAGCCAGTCCGACAGGTCCGCCCCGGGCAGGCCGTCCATCCATGCCCGCAGCTCCCGGCGCATGCCCACGCCCACATGGGCGGCCGTGATCCGGTGGTCCAGCACCCAGGCGCGGGCCTCCGGGAGCTCGAGCGCTTCGGCCAGCAGCCGGCCCATGTCGAGCACCTCGACCCCCTCGCCGCGCATCGCCTCCGCGAAGGCGTCATGGTCGGCCTGCGCCCGCTTGACCCAGAACACGTCGTCGAAGAGCAGCGCCTCGCGGTTCTCCGGCGTCAGGCGGCGATGGGCGAGGCCGGGGCGGCAGACCATCACCTGCCGCAGCCGTCCGGTCTCGGAATGGACGCCGAATGCCGGTTCGGTCATGGGATCGCCCCTCACAGCAGGGCCGCGACGCTGAGCGCCACCGATATGAGTACCGTGAGGATTAGCAGCAGCGGCCAGACGAAGACGAGCCACCGGTCATACGGCACCCGCCCGATGGCGAGGCCGCCGATCACCACCGCGAAGGTCGGGTTGATCAAGTTCACCAAGCCGTTCGCCGATTGATACGCCGTGACGACCAAGGCGCGGCTCGTGCCCGCGAAGTCCGCGAGCGGCGCCAGGATCGGCATCGAGAGCACCGCGAGGCCCGAGGAGGACGGCACGAGGAAGCTCATGCCGGTCTCGATCCAGAACATCACGTTGATGAAGGCCAACTCGCCCAAGCCCCCGAGCGACTGCTCGGCGGCGTGCAGGATCGTGTCGGCGATCCGGCCCTGCTCCATGACGACGACGATCCCGCGCGCCAGCCCGATCACGAGCGCCACGCCGAGGAGGTCGCGCGCGCCGTCCACGAAGCTGCCCGTCAGGCGCTTCTCGCCCATCCGGGCGACCAGCCCCGCGAGGATCGCGGCGCCGAGGAAGAGCGCCCCCATCTGCGCCATCCACCAGTCCTGCGTGGACACGCCCCAGATCATCACCGCGAACGTCGCCGCAAAGATGACGAGGATCAGCTTTTGCGTCGTGGTCAGCGACTCGCCGGCCGCGCCCTCGGGGCGATCCTTCAGGAACAGCCGGCGATGCGCCTCGGCCTGCCGTGCAACGACGGAGTGGGACGGGTCCCGCTGCACGCGGCCCGCGTAGCGCATCACGAAGGCCGCGCAGATCACGAGCCCCGTGACCAGCATGATCGCCCGCAGGACGATGCCGTCCGTGAACGGAACGCCTGCCGCGTCCGAGGCGATCACGGTCGCGAAGGGGTTGATGGTGGAGCCGAGCACGCCGATGCCCGCGCCGATCAGGATCACCGCGACGCCCGTCACCGCGTCGTAGCCCGCCGAGATCATCGCCGGGATCAGGATGGCGTAGAAGGCCAGCGTCTCCTCGGCCATGCCGTAGGTCGTGCCGCCGAGCGCGAAGAGCGACATCAGGATCGGGATCATCCAGATCTCGCGCCCCTTCAGACGTGCCATCGCGGTGCGGATCCCTGTGTCGATCGCGCCCGTCCCGTTCACCACGCCGAGGAAGCCGCCGAGGAACAGCACGAAGAGCGCCACGTCGATGGCGTTGGCGGCATAGCTGTCGGGATCGTAGAAGCCCGCACCCGGCGCGAGCAGGACGTCGAAGAAGCCCTGCGGGTTCGGCTCGGTCGGCGCATAGGTTCCGGCGACGGCGATCTCGCGGCCGACGGCCTCGTCGAGGACGCGCTCGTACTGCCCGGCGGGGATGATCCAGGTCAGCGCCGCGATCGCCACGATCAGCGCGAAGAGGATCGTGTAGGCGGTCGGAAACCGGGATGCGAGCGAGTCCTCGGGCGCGGCGGAGGGGTCCTGGGGTTTGGTGGACATCTGAGGCGTTCCTTCCCGGCTCGTCACCGCCCCCGCGAGGCGAGAGCCATGCGCGGGATGTCGTGGTCGCAGTCTCGGCGGGGACGCGGCGGCTCGATTGACGCCCGTCAAGCAGGATGGCGATCGGTGAAGCCCTGCAGGGCGAAGCTTCGTGGAAGTGCCTGGCCGTCCGAGATCGCGGTGGCTGGATGGGCCCGGTCGCGGACCATCCGCGGACGCACAGCCCGAACCGACCATGGGAGCCGCCCGGATTGACGAACGTCAAACGCCGCGCGGCATCGGTTGGTCATGCTCCCTCGGATCGTCCGCCCCGATGGGACGCTTCCGCCCCGGTCGGCTTTCCCATGACCATGATCCCTAAGGCGGGGATTATGATGCCCACACCGCCCCTCCTCGTCTGCCTTGCTGCCGCCTCACCGGGCGTGATGTCGGCCGCATGGGCATAGGACGCCCCGTTCTCGAGCGGGGAGACGATCGCCCCCAACTGCGCACGCTGTCACGGGCCGGGGAACAACGGCTCACCCGGCATCGATGATCTGACCGGCTACGCCGCAGCCGAGTTCATCGAGGAGATGCACGAGCTTCCCGTCGAGCCGGGGAGGTGCCGCCTGATGAGCGTCCTGGCTCGCGGCTACGACGCGGCGGAGATTCGAGCGCTCGGTCGACGTTTCGAAGCGGCAAGCGGCGTCAAGGACGGCAAGGAACCCAATCGCGAGGTCGAGGATGACGAGCGCGATGACTGATCTGACACGTCGGCGCATCATGCGGATCGCCGCGTTGCCGGCGACCCCGTCGCTCGCGCAGTCCTCCCCTATCGCCCGCGTCGTCCTCGTCGGCGGCGGGTTTGCCGGCGCGAACTGTGCGCGATACCTGGCGCGGGCCGCGCCTGAGGCGTCGATCACGTTGATCGACCCAGCCCGGCCCTACGTCAGCTGCCCATTGAGCGACGCGGGCATCGGCGGAATCGTAGGTATGGATGCCACCTCGATCGACCGGGGCAGCGGCGACGGCGCAACTTCCGTCGTACAGCGCGTCACCCGGATCGATCCGGTTGCGAAGCCGGTCATGACCGAGGCCGGCCAGACGTTCGATGCGGACATTCTGGTGATCTTACCCGGAATCGATTTCGTCACCGGCGGGGTCGAGGGCTACATCCCAAGCCGGGACGAGGCTATGCCCCATGCTTGGAAGGCCGGCAGGCAAACGGCGCTCCTGCGCCAGCGGCTTGTCGCCATGTCCGATGGCGGTCCGATGCCGATCTCGATCCCGGCCGCGTCCTATCGCCGTCCGCCCGGGCCCTTCGAACGGGCTGGCCTCATCGCCGACTACCTGCGGCGCGCAAAGCCTCGATCGAAAGTCGTGATCCTGAACGCCAGTGGAGCGTTCCCGAAGGAAGCCCCGTTCCGCGAGGGGTGGGAGGGGCTCTATCCAGGCATGATCGAGCATGTCGACATCGCTGCCGCGCCCGTCATCCGCGCCGATCCACGGGCGATGACGCTCCACACCGAGTTCGACGATTTCCCCGGCGACGTCGTCAATCTGATTTCGCCTCACTGGGCGGGACAGATCGGGGCCTGTGCGGCCTTGACCGACGACGGCGGCTCATGC
Organism: uncultured Alphaproteobacteria bacterium; assembly: GCA_963832275.1. Lineage (GTDB taxonomy): Bacteria > Pseudomonadota > Alphaproteobacteria > Rhodobacterales > Rhodobacteraceae > Hasllibacter. The sequence goes on along the minus strand of CAWHTQ010000019.1, from coordinate 329,153 downwards.
CCGGTGCAGGCCCCGGACGTCCGGTCGGCAAGCTACCCGGACGTCTACGTGTTGGGGGATGCCGCGCGCTCGCCGCTGCCGAAGTCGGCCTCCGCCGGGACGACGGCGGCAAGGGTCTGCGCCCTTGGCATCGCCGCACGTCTGACGGGCCAGGACTTCGGCCCGCCCGCCTAGATCAACGCCTGCTACAGCCTGCCATCGCCGATCTATGCCATCGCGGTCGGGGCAGTCTATCGCGCGGGCGAAGACGGCATCCTGCCGATCTCCGAGGCGAGCGGCACCAGCCCTATGGGGGCGAGCCGGGCCTTTCGGCGCCAGGAGGCGGAGGACGCGAGGGACCGGTACGCGAGTATCGTCGCCGACAGTTTCGGATGACCGCGTGCCGGACGTCGCCGACAGAGGGGCCTTGCGGAGGGCCGCCTAGCTATGGGTGAACTGCGGAATAACTTCCGTGATGGCGCCTTCGCGCGAGAACATCTCGTCCCGCGTCCACCAGACGACTGCGGCGGCGACGGCGACGAGGATCCACGTGTCCCAGGGCTGCGCGTCGGGCCAGAACGGGTCGATGAGCTGCCAGTGGAACGCCATCGGCAGCAGCAAGCTGCCGCGGGACGCGTTGAGCATCGGCGTCACCAGGACGGCGAGGGTCACGTTGCCGACGAAGAAGGGCAGGAAGTTCCAGTCCTCGTAGACGACGCCCGCCAGGAAGAAGGCCGGCAGGTGCCACAGGCCCCAGGTCGCGCCGATGATCGCCCCCGCCCAGATTGGCGCGACGTGTCGCTGTAGAATGGGCTGGGCGACGCCGCGCCAGCCGAGCTCCTCCACCGGGCCGAGGAACAGCATCATCGCCATCAGCGAAAGGAGCGGCCCGGCGCCCTCGGGCGGCAGGGGCGTCAGGAGCGGGCCGTCTTTGATAAGCGAGCCGGCCATGAAGACGAGGGGGATGACGACGAGGATGAACAGCCACCACTTCGGAGGCGCGCGCCAGATCAGGACGCGGGAGAGGAAGGCCTGCAGGCCTCCTCGGCCGGAATAAGCCATGACCAGTACGACGGCCGAGATCGCGGGCGCCCAGGTCGCAACGAAGTAGAGCGGGTGGCTGCCGCCGATCTCGCCGAAGGCACGGGCCATGCCCTCGGGGAACACGACGTAGCCGCCGATGATCGCCCAGGTGATGGCGAAGGTCGCCGCCGCGAACGGCACCAGCGCGCGGGAGGGCACCACCGCGCGCTGCGTGTCAGGCAGTGCCGTCATGTCGCTCTCCTCCGGTGGGCTTTGGCGGCAGCCTTGCCGCGCGGAGGGCGCCCCGCGTTGACGGCGGTCAAGGAGGAGGGACGGCGCGCGGGCGGTCAGGCGGCGGTGCTCGGCGTGCCGGAAAGGGCGAGGGCGGCCCGGTGCTGGCTGAGGAACACCCGGCCCGTCAGGTCGCGCAGGAGATGCGTGCCCTCTAGCCGGTCCATGACTGGGCCCTTCACCTCCGACAGGTGCAGCCGCACGCCCATGTCGCGCAGCCGGGCGTTGATCGTCTCCAGGCTCTCGAGCGCGGAGAAGTCGACGGCGTTCACGGCCGTGAGCATCAGCACCACGTCCGCGATCCCGGAGCCCTCGGCCACGCGGGCCTGCACGAGGTCCTCGAGCACGCCGGCATTGGCGAAGTAGAGGCTCTCGTCCACCCGCAGGGTCAGGACGCGGGGGTCGATCTCGACCGCGTGGCGGAGGACGTTGCGGAAGTGCTCGGTGCCCGGGACGCGGCCGACCTCGGCGATGTGGGGGCGTGTCGTCCGCCAGAGGTGGAGCAGGATCGACAGCGCCACGCCCGCGCCCACGCCCGCCTCGACCCCGGCGAGCAGCGTCGCGACGATGGTGATCGACACGGCTGCGAAGTCGGCGCGCGCGTAGGTCCAGGTGCGGCGGAGGATCGAGAGGTCCACGAGGCTGAGCACCGCGACGATGATCGTCGCCGCGAGCGTCGCGATGGGCAGGTGGAACACCAACGGCGTCAGCGCCACGGCCGCGAGTAGGAGGCCGAGCGCCGCGAAGGCGCCCGCCGCCGGGGTCCGGGCGCCGGCGTCGAAGTTGACGACCGAGCGCGCGAAGCCGCCCGTCACCGGATAGCCCCCGGTTAAGGCCGCTCCGAGGTTCGCGGCGCCCAGCCCGATCAGCTCCTGGTCGGGGTCGATGCGCTGCCGCCGCTTGGCGGCGAGGGTCTTGGCGACCGAGACCGATTCCACGAAGCCGATGAGCGAGATCATCGCCGCCGGGAGGACGAGCGCGCCCAGGAGTTCCGGTGCAAAGGGCGGCAAGGCGAGCGGCGGCAGCCCCTGCGGCACCGCGCCCACCACCGCGACGCCGCGCCCCTCGAGCGCGAGCCCCCAGACGGCGAGCGTGCTGGCGGCGACGGCGACCATCGGCCCCGCGCGGGCGCCCGCGTCCGCGGCGGCGGGGGGCAGGCCGATCCGCAGCAGGAGCGGGCGCAGCCCGCGGCGGACCCAGTATAGGAAGCCGAGCGCCGACGCCCCGAGGGCGATGGTGACGGGGTTCGCGTCGGGCAGGTTGGTCCACAGCCCGTGCGCGATCTCGGCCAGGGTGTGCCCGCCGCCCTCGATGCCCAGGACGTGCCGGAGCTGGCTCGCGGCGATGAGCAGGCCGCTCGCGGTGACGAAGCCCGCGATGACCGGATGGCTGAGCGCGTTGGCGAGGAAGCCCAGCCGCAGGATCCCCATGAGGAGGAGGAACGCGCCCGAGAGGGCCGCGAGGGTCAGCGCGGCGGCAGCGTATCCGGCCGTGCCCGCCTCGGCGACCTCCGCCAGGGCAGCCGCGGTCATCAGCGAGACGACGGCGACCGGCCCCACCGAGAGCGCCCGCGACGTGCCGAAGAGCGCGTACAGCAGGAGCGGCGCGATCGAGGCGTAGAGACCGGCCTCGGGCGGCAACCCCGCGAGCATCGCGTAGGCGAGGCTCTGCGGGATGAGCATGATCGTCACGATCACCGCGGCGAAGAGGTCCGCGCCGAGCGCGCCCCGGTCGTAGCGCCGCCCCCAGTCGAGCACGGGCAGGTATCGCCGCGGGCGGGCCAAGTCTCAGGCCTCCGCGCCGCCGGGGGCGCGGCCCGAGTCCTCCGCCTCGGCGACGCGGGGGGCAAGGTCCGACAGGTCGTAGCCGGCCGCCGCCGCCCGGTGCAGCGCCGTGTCGGCGCCCAACGTGCCGGCTCGCGCGAGCGCCCACAGCGCCGCCGAGCGGGTGCCCGTGCGGCAGTAGGCGAAGGCCGGGCCCGCCAGGGCGCCGAGCGCGCCGTCGAACTCGGCGACCGCCGCGTCGGGGATCGGCGCGACCACGGGGACATGGCGCGCCTCGATCCCGGCCTCTCGCGCGGCGGCCTCGATCTCGCCGAAGGAGGGCTGGCCCGCCTCCTCGCCGTCGGGGCGGTTGCAGATCAGGCTGCGGAAGCCGAGCCGGTGCAGCTCGGGCAGGTCATCGGCGGCGATCTGAGGGCCGACCGAGAGATCGGCTTCGAGGGGCCGGACGTCCAACTCGCGCCCCCTCACAGCCCGTTCACCGGGACCTTGAGCTGCGGGTGCCCGTCCTCGTCGGTCGGCACCTCGCCGGCGCGCATGTTGACCTGCAGCGAGGGGATGATGAGCGTCGGGACCTTGAGCGTCGCGTCGCGCTCGGTGCGGAAGCGCACGAACGCCTCGCGGGTCTTGCCGCCGCCGACATGGATGTTGTGGGCCTTCTCTTCGGCCACCGTCGTCTCCCAGCGGATGTCGCGGCCGTTCGGGCCGTAGTCGTGGCACATGAAGAGGCGCATCTCGCCGGGCAGCGCGAGGATGCGCTGGATCGAGTCGTAGAGCTCGCCCGCGTCGCCGCCCGGAAAGTCGGCGCGCGCCGAGCCGCCGTCTGGCATGAAGAGCGTGTCGCCCACGAAGGCCGCGTTGCCGACGACGTGCGTCATGCAGGCGGGCGTATGGCCCGGCGTGCGGATGGCGAAGGCGGTCATGGTTCCGATCTCGTAGGTATCGCCGTCCTCGAAGAGGTGGTCGAACTGCGAGCCGTCGCGCTGGAACGCGGTGCCCTCGTGGAAGACCTTGCCGAAGGTCTCCTGCACCGTGGTGATGCCCGCGCCGATGCCGATGCGGCCGCCCAGCTTCTGCTGGATGTAGGGCGCGGCCGAGAGGTGGTCGGCGTGGACGTGGGTCTCGATGATCCATTCGAGCGTGCAGCCCAATTCGCGGATGCGGGCGATCAGGGCGTCGGCGTGGTCGTAAGTGATGCGGCCGGCGGCGTAGTCGATGTCCATGACGGAATCGACGATCGCGCAGGCATCCGAGTTCGGGTCGCGGACGATATAGCTTATGGTGTTCGTCGTCTCGTCGAAGTGGCCTTCGACCTCGGGACGGACGGTCATGTCGATGGGCAGGGTCATTGTCGGTCTCCTTATGGTCAGCCGGCGGCGGGCCGCCGCGCGATGAGCGTCGGGCCGAGGCGGGCGTCGAGGGCGGTTCTGGTGGGGATCAGGAACCGGGTCTCCAGAAGCGGTCCGGGCGTGCGCAGGACGAGCCGGTACCCCAGGGCGGCGACCGCGAGCGCGCCGCCCATCACGAGGGCAAGGCTCGGGTCCCAGGTTCCCGCGACGTCGAAGAAGTTCAGGACCTTGGCCGGGTTCGTCATCCCGGAGACCCCGATGCTGAGCCCGAAGACGAGGCCGATGGCGTAGGCGGCGAGCAGGCGCATGGATCAGGCTCCGATGACGTGGCGGACGGCGAAGACGGTGACGGCGGTGGCGGCCATGAAGGTCGCCGTGGCGGCGATCGAGCGGGGCGAGAGCCGCGCCATCCCGCAGACCCCGTGCCCGGACGTGCAGCCCGAACCCGTGGCCGCCCCGAACCCGACCAGGAGCCCGCCGCCGATCAGCATCGGGGTCGAGACCGGCACGGCGATCTCGACCGGGCGCGCGAGGAGCGCGAGCAGCGGCGGGGCCGTGACCATGCCGGCCACCAGCGCCGCGCGCCATCCGAACTCGGAGCGCGCGCCCGGCAGCATCAGCCCGGCCAGAACGCCGGTGGCGCACATGATCCGTCCCAGGACGGCCATCGGCAGCACCGCCGCGGCGCCGATCAGGACACCGCCGCCGAGCGAGGCGAGGGGGGTGAACGCGATCTCCATCATCGACCCCCGCAGGAGTCGAGGCCGAGCAGCCGGTAGGCGGGACAGAACCCCGTCACCGCCGTCGCGAGCAGAACCGCGCCGACGACGACCGCGCCCCAGAAGGCCCAGACGGCCTCGAGAACGGCGGCGCCGGACAGGAGCGCGAGCCCCAGCAGCACCAGCCCCGCGATGCCGCGCAGCGCGCGGTCCAGTGTCCCCTCGTTGCGCATCGATCCCTCCATCCGTTTCGAGCGTTCCTGGCGCCCTGCTAGCCCCCGGCGGCGGCCGGTTCCGTGACTTTGTCACCCGCGCTCACGCCGGGTTCGCCTCGACGAAGGCGCGCTGCGCGGCCGGGTCGATCAGGTCGATCGCGCCCCGGCCCTGCGCGACCCAGCCGCGGCGGGCGAACGCGGCCATCTGGCGGGAGACGACCTCGCGCGCGGTGCCCAAGTCGGTGGCGAGCGTCGCGTGGGTCGCGTGCAGATGAGTCGTCCCGGCGTCTTCGGAGAGCTCGACCAGCATGGCGGCGAGACGCGCGTCGATGCGCCTGAAGGCGATCTCCTCGACCGTCAGGAAGAGGTCCGTGATCCGCTTGGAATAGGCCTCGAACAGGAAGCGACGGAACGCGGGCGAGGTCGCCATCGCATCGTCGAACGCGCCTCGCGGGATTACGACCGCCTCGACCTCCGTCTCCGCCACCCCTTCGGCGGCATGGTTCTCACGCGCGGGCAGGCAGGCCGTGGTCATCACGCGGCTCTCTCCCGCATGGACGCGGTAGAGGACGATCTCGCGTCCGCCCTCGGCGGTCTGCTGAACCCGGAGCCGGCCCTCCAGCAGTAGAATGAGGTCCGTCGGCGGAAGGCCGGGGCCGAACAGCACCCGGCCCGCCGGGAAGCGCCGCACCGAGGACGCGCCGATGAGCCGGTCGCGCACGGCCGGCTCCAATTGTCCGAGACCCTCGAAATGTCCCGTCCAGTCGAGCGTCACGCCATGGTCCGGCCGTTCGAGGGTGCGTGATGACACGATGTCGGAAGGCATTGTCGCGTCCCTCTCCTCGTTGGCTTCACCCTATGGGAAGTCGACTCGCCATTCTTGATGGTGGTCAAAGGAGCCCCCTCTCCCGTTCCGGCGCGGTACAACGCCATGCGGACAGCTAGGATAGCCGCGCGGCTTGGTCCTTGTCGGAGCAGCTGGGCCGGACGGCCCACGACACCCAAGGCGACGGATAGGACCGACGGGGCATTTCATGTGTCTCGTCGACCAACGTGCCGCACTGCCGCAAGGTGATCCTGCGCTCGCTTGTGGGACGAGCGAGGAACTCGTCGATCCCTACGCGACGGCGCGGCGCATCAGAACGAACGTATCGGACATCGCGCGCGAGATCGGGAGATTCCGGCGAGGGCAGGGCGATCCATGCGGGATTCAGGTGTCTCCCGAGCCGGCACGTTGGAGCGTCTCGAGATAGCCCCACAGGGCCAGCATGTCGGCCGGTACGGGGGTTCCGATGCCCTCCTCAATCTCCACCACCACGGTCGGACCGAGGTCGAGATCTCCGAAGGCTGGCATGGCGCCGCCTCCGCCGTGGATCTGGTTCAGCACGTCGATGGTGGGGAAGGCGCCTCCCGCATCGGCCTGCAGGCGCGTCAGGTCCGGCGCATCGCCCAGTCCGCGGCCGTTCGAGCCGTGGCAGGCAGCGCAGGTCTGCTGGAAAAGCAACGCTCCGCTTTCCGGGGCGGATCGCTCCGGTACCGGTCCGCAGGCGCCGAGCCACAAGCCCAATGGCAGGACCACGGCAATCGTTCGTAGATGCCCCATCCGGACCTCCTTGGAATAATCTCGCGCCGTTTTACCGGTCGCCATTGCCGGACGAGTTGAGCGCAATCAAACGCACGGCATCGACGATCTGCCAGGCCCTCGACGCATGACAGGTCCGTCGATTGGCCCGCAAGACCACGGTGCCGCACCCGACCTGCGCGAAACCGTCCCGAGTGCCATCGACGGAACCGTCATGACCCTCGCCATCGTCGTCGGAGTTGACCAGCGCGAGGTCGCCCGTCGGCGCGGTGCTGGCCCTTGGGACCGCAGATGTCGTGGCGGACGGATTCTCCATGGCCGCGAGCGTGGATACGGGATGGCGCATGGATACAGAAGACGCGGCGCGCGGGCGGGTGCGCTTTGCCGCGCTCATGGCACGAGATCCGGAGGAATGTCGCGAACGCCTCTCTCAGCCTATGGCATCGCGCGGCTCGCCGAGAACGCGCTTGCGGCGGCGGCGGACGCGATCGCATCGGGCCGGCAGGCCAGGATCAGGCTCCTGGTCGACGGCACTGATGCCGCGCCGGCGTCCGGCCGCGCCGCCGGCGCTCCCTTCGTGTTCTTCCTCACCCGCGGGTTTCTCCCGCTCGCGCCGTTCGTGCTCGGCGGACCGCGTCCCTTCGCCACCTTGGGCGCGGCCACGCCGGTGACGATCGCCGGGATCCGTGCCCGATGGAGCCGTTGATCGCTTTGGCGATTGTGAGCTTCCGCAAGCGACGCCCTGCTGATCGGCGGGACGGCCGAGGCCATCGCCAACGGCCTCGGTCACCTGGTTCAGGGGCGGGCGCCGCCGTTGACGGTCGTCAAGGCCGGCATGCGCGATCTATCGAGTATCGGGCGCGAGCAGTCTGAAGGTACCTAATGCGACGAATCCTCGCCGGCCTCGCAACTCTCGCCGCCGCTGGCCTCGGCAGCATGGTGCTTTGGCGTGCGGCCGATCACTGGGCGGACCGGGCCGAGATGAACCGCCTGATCGCGCTGCAGCCCGCGGACCCTCCCCGCTTTGACCCCGCGATGATCGCAGGCTTGCCCGATCCCGCGCGCCGCTTCTTCGCGTCCGCCATCGCGCCGGGCACGCCCCTGCGTACGGTGGCCGAGATCGAGATGGAGGGCCGCTTCTCCCTGGGCACGAAGGACGCGCCGAACGACATGGCGATGCAGGCGCGCCAAGTCCTCGCGGCCCCCTACGGCTTCGTCTGGGCGATGCGGGGCGGAAACGGACATCTGCGACTTTCGGGTTCGGATTCGGCCCGATGGACACGCTTCTGGATGGGCGGCGTCCTTCCGGTCGCGCGGATGGGCGGTGACGCAGACCATGCGCGCTCCGCCTTCGGCCGATACATCGCCGAAGCCGCGTTCTGGACCCCCGCCGCACTGCTGCCCGGCCCGGGCTTGGCCTGGGAGGCGGTTGGACCGGACACCGCGCGCGCCACGATCACCCATGGGGACCTCGACCAGACGATCGACGTCACCGTGGACGCCGAAGGTCGTCCACTTCATGTCACCTTCCCGCGCTGGAGCGACGCGAACCCCGAGAAGGTCCACCGCGTCCAGCCCTTCGGTGGATACCTGTCGAAGTTCGCGACCTTCGACGGCTTCCGGCTGCCCACTCATGTCGAGGCGGGCAACATGTTCGGTACCGAGGACTACTTCCCGTTCTTCGTCGCAGACGTGACTGACCTGCGGTTCCCGAAAGGGCCGCCGACCATTTCGCGCCCTTGAGGGCATGGGTCGAGGTCCAGCCAAGAACCCCGCATGAACGATACGACGAACTCCCAGATCAAGAACGATCACCCCCTCCGGCCACGCTTCGACCCCGCATCGGTTGCGGTCGTCGGTGCGAGCCCGCGCGCGGGATTCGGTTCGTCGGGCCGAACTGCGTCGGCCTCCAACGGCCGCGGATGGGCCTCGACGCGTCGTTCCTGCGCGGCATGCCGCCGGCGGGACGGCTGGGCCTCGTGTCGCAATCGGGGGCGATCTGCTCGGCGATCGTGGACTGGGCGGGGCCGAACGACCTCGGGTTCTCCTCGATCGTCGCCCTTGGGAACGTGGCCGACGTTGGGTTCGGGGACGCGATCTCCGGGCTGAACTCGGACCCGGCGACCGAGGCGATACTCCTTCATGTCGAGGGCGTGCGCGACGCGCGCCGCTTCGTGAGCGCACTGCGCGCGTCGACGCGGGTCAAGCCGGCGGTCGTGCCGAAGTCCGAACGCGGCGGGGCGGCCGCAGCAGCCGCGACGACCCATACCGGCGCCTTGATGGGGACGGATGCAGCCTTCGACGCGGCACTGGAGTACGCCGGCGCCGTACGGGTCGAGACGTTCGGTCAGCTCTCCGCGGCGGCCGAGATGCTGGCGGCGGGGCGGCGCGCAGGCGGCGACCGGCTGGCCATCATCACCAAGGGCGGCGGGGCAGGGGTGCTGGCCCTGGACCAGGCCGAGGCGATGGGCGTGCGCCTTCCCGCGCCCTCGCTGGCCACGTTGGAGGCGCTCGATTCGGGACTCTCGCCGCACTGGTCGCACGGCAATCCCATCGACGTCCTCGGGGACGCTGCGCCCGAAGCGCATGAGGCCGCGATCCGCGCGGGCCTCGCCGATCCGACCTTTGACGCCCTCCTCGTGATGCTGACCCCCCAGGCGGTAACGGACGCCGAGGACGTCGCCCGGCGCGCCGTCGCGCTTGCCCGCGCTGCGTCCGGCAAGCCCGTCCGCTTCTGCTGGATGGGGGAGGCTTCGGTCGTCGGGGCCCGGCGCCTCATCTCGGCGGCCTGCCTGCCCGACTTCACCACGTCCGAGCGCGCCGCCGAGGCCTTCGTCTTCCTCGCCCGCCACCACCGGCGCCGTCTTCCGGCACAGGAGGTGGCAGGGCCGCGGGCGCAGGCCGAGCCCGACGAGGCGGCGGTCTCGGTCGCCGAGACGGCGGGCTGGCCCGTCGCGGTGAAGACCGACTCGCCGGACATCAGCCACAAGTCCGACGTGGGCGGCGTGCGCCTCGGGATCGCGAACGAACGCCGAGCTGGGCTCGGCCTTCGAAGCCATGACCGCGGCGGTCCGGGCCGCCCGTCCCGATGCCCGGATCCGCGGCGTCACGGTCGAGCCGATGGCCGCCGTGCGCGACGCGCGCGAGCTTCTGATCGGCGTCTCGCGCGATGCGGTCTTCGGGCCGGTCGTGGCTTTCGGTGCGGGCGGCACGATGGTCGAGCTGCTGCGCGACAGCGCCGTCGCACTGCCGCCGCTGACCGAGTTGCTGGCCGAGCGCCTGATCGCGCGCACGCGGGTGGCCGATCTGATGGGCCCCTTCCGGGGCCGCGATCCCGTGACCGCGCGGCCGTGATCGCCGTTCTGCTGCGGATCTCGGACATGGCGGAGCGCCTGCCGAGATCGTCGCGCTGGACGTCAATCCGCTGCTGGCCGCGCCGGACGAGACGCTGGCGCTCGACGCGCGGATGGAGGTGGCGCGCCCTCCGGACGGCATGGCTCCCGGCGCCCATCTCGCCGTCACGCCCTATCCGCGACAGATCGAACGGAACGCATGGATGCCGGACGGCCGGACCCTCCTGATCCGCCCGATCCGCCCGGAGGACGCCTCGGGCGAGCGGGCCCATGTGCGGGCGCCGTCGACGGAAACGAGGCGCCCGCGGTTCATGGCCGGCGTCGGCAGCTTTCGGCACGCCGATATCGCCCGGATGACGCAGATCGACTACGCCCGCGAGATAGCCCTGGTCGCCGTGCTGCCGGACGGGGATGGGCGTCAGGTCGGCGTCGCGCGCTACGCAATCGGTGCCGACGATCGGACGGCCGAGTTCGCCGTGGTCGTCGACGACGCCATCCGGGGGCATGGGATCGGAACGCTGCTGATGGGCGAACTCATGGCGGCGGCGCAGGGCCATGGCGCGGACCGGATGGTGGGAGACGTGTCGGCCGTCAATCGTCCGATCCTGGCGCTCGTGGCCGAGCTGGGCTTCACGACGGAGCCGGACCCGGCCGATCCGGCGATGGTCCGGGTGGCGTGCGATCTGCGCGCACGACGTTCCACGTCCGCCCGGCTCGCATGGCGCACGATCCGGGTGAGCCCCAACCGGGCCGGACATGGGCCGTCGCCGGGGCTCGCGCAGGTCGCCGGCGGGCCGCTGCGCGAGGCGCCTCCCGCAAGCGGACTCCGCGGCACGGCTGTGCGTCCCCGATGACGCCGGTTGACCACCATCAAGGACGATCCTGCGCCGGGGTCGAGGATGCGGGCGTCGCCGCCAACGGAGTCCTCCGATGCGCCTCGTCCCTTGCCTTGCCGTCCTGTCCTTCGCCTGTGCGCCGGCGCAGGCCGACACGCTGATCCGCGGCGCTCGGGTGGTCGACGTCGATGCCGGCACGGCCGCCGTCGCCGACGTCCTGATCGTGGATGGGACCATCGCCGAGATCGGACCCGACCTGCCCGCGGGCGGCGCCGATGTGCTGGACGCGGCCGGCCGCTGGCTGATTCCAGGCCTCTGGGATGCACATGTCCACGTCTTCAGCGCCGAGGACGAGCCGGACACGGCGCTGCCGCTCTATATCCTGAACGGCGTGACCGGCATCCGCGATATGGGTGCTCTCTGGCCGCTCGAGGATCAGAAGGCTCTGGCCGCCGAGATCGAGATGGGCGCTCGGATCGGACCCCGCGTGATCCTCTCGGGCGCCTGGGTGGACGCGCCGCCGGGCTCGTGGCCGGGCATGTTCCTCGCCGCCACGCCGGAGGAGGCGGAGGAGGTTGCGGAACGCATCGACGCCGAGGGCTGGGCCGCCGTGAAGTCCTATTCGATGCTCTCCGAACCGACCTACCGCGCGCTCGCGGCCGCGGCCGAGGATCATGGCCTGCCACTCGTCGGCCACGTCCCCGAGACGGTGACGAAGCGCGCCGCGCTCGAGGCCGGCCATGACGGCGTCGAGCACTGGGGGCGCGTGACGCGCGCCTGCGCCGAAGGGGAGGACGGAACCGTCGAGGGGGCCCGCGAGGCGCTGCTGTCGGATGATCCGCTGCCGGCGCTGATGGCGGTCATGGCGGGTCACAATGCCGTCGTCCTCGATACCTGGGACAAAGAGAGGTGCCGGGCGGTCCTCGCCGACATGGCCGGAGCCGGCACGCACGTCTCGCCGACCTTCGTCGTAGCGGACTTCTACCTCGGGCTACGCCCCGAGCCGGACGCGCCGCGGATGCGGACCCTGCCGGCGGAGGTGCGCGCGGCCTGGGACGCGCCGGACTTCCGGCTTCGGGCCATGACCGACGAGATCCGCGCCCTCGCGGACGCGTCCATCGCCCTTGACCGGCGCACTTTTGCGATGGCCGTCAAGGCGGGGGTGCCGATCCTGGCCTCGACCGACGCGAGCTTCGCGAACCCATGGATCTTCCACGGCGACTCGCTGTCCGACGAGCTGGCGATCTACGTCGCGGCCGGCATGACCCCGCGCGAGGCGCTGTTCTCGGCCGCCGCCGCGCCGCCGCGCTTCCTCGGCCTGTCCGATCAGGATGGGCGCATCGCCCCGGGTCGCCGAGCCGACCTCGTGTTGCTCGGCGCGAACCCCCTCATAGATATCAGCGCCGTCCGCGAGGTCGAGGCGGTGATCCTGCGCGGCCGCTTGCTCGACACGGCCGCGCTCGACGCGCTGCGCGCCAAGTTGGTGGCTGCGGGTCGATGAACGCTCCGGATGCCCTCCACCGCGTGACATGGGCGACCTTTCCGTGCGGATTTGCGGCCGCGGGGCTCGGGCTGTTCTGGGTCGACCCAGGAGGCGGCCTCTACGCACGCGACACGGCGTTCGTGGCGGGCGCGGCCCGGGGGTCGGATCTCCTGACCCTCGCCGTGGTGGCCGGAGGCGCCTGGGCGATGGTCCACCGCGGCCCGGCGGCGGACGCGGTGCTCGCGGCGGTCCATGCATGGCTGCTCTATCTCCATGCGGGCAACGCGCTCGGGGCGGTGGCGTTCAACGAGGCGTTTCCCCTCTACGTCGCGGCGATGCCGCTTTCCGGCTGGGGGCTGATCCTCGCGGCCCAACGGGTGGACGGGCTCCGGCCGCCGCGCGGCCTCGCCGCCTTCCTCGCCGCGAGCGGGGTCGTCACGGCGGCGGTCTGGGTGTTCCTGTTGGTAGGCGAGATGGTCGGCGGTTTGTCGATGGCCGCGCGCTCTAGCGGGCGTACGACCTACGCGCTCGATCTGGGTGTCGTCGCGCCCGTCTGCCTCGCCGCCGCTTGGGCGGTGCACGATGGCCGGGCCTGGGCCATGCGCATGGCGGTGCCGCTGCTCGGGCTTGCCGCGCTGCTGCTGCCGATGATGGCGGCGCAGACCGCGATGCAGTTGCGCGCGGGCGCGGTCTTCGACTCCGGAGCCGTGGCGCCCTTCCTCGGCTTCGGCGTGGTCTCGGTCCTGGCAATTGTATTCCTTCGCCGCGCGGTGCGCGGTTCACGTCGGCGGATGACGTACTGACCGGCCTGCCCGCGTCGGACGCGCGGTGGTTCGCCCCCGCGCCATAGGCCGGGCTGCCGACCCGCAAACTCCGTAGCTTCATGGCCCAGGCGGCAGCGATCGCGGGCCTCTTGTGCCTGTACAAGGACGCCGCCGGGCCCGGCGCGCCCTCGCCGCGGCGACGGCGGGGAACGGGCGGCGCGACGTGTCGAAGCCATTCGTCGGGTGGCGGCCGGGATCGTTCCCGCGAGCCGTCTAACGACACCTTTCGCCCTCTCCGCCACGTCGCGGGGCGGAGAGGCACTCGGCCTCTGGGTATTCGCGGCCAGGCTGGCTGGCAAGGTGGTGCCGCGACAGCCACCCTCCCGCCCGGAGGCGATCCCTCCAGGATTGACGAGCATCAGTCCGGGCGCGGCCGGTCCGTCTAGGATCGCGTCCATTGGCCCATCGAACGAAGGAGACGAAGATGAGCACGGAGCACGAAGGTAAGAACGGCCCAATCGAGAAGGTCGACGTGGCGGGACATCAGCTCGTCGAGCGGGTGAAGGAGCTTGCCCAGGAGAGCACGGTGCGGCGCGTGAAGATCGTGGCCGACGACGGCGACGTGTTCCTCGAGACGCCGCTCAACATCGGGCTTGCCGTCGGCGGGGTCGTGGTGCTCGCGGCGCCATGGCTCGCGATCTTGGGCGCGATCGCGGCGCTCGTCACGAAGGTCACGATCGAGATCGAGCGCACGGACGATGCGAAGTCGGACGGGCCGCCGACGACGTCCTGAGCCCCTCACGGGTCGCCGCGCCGATCCGGTGGCCCGTACGTCACCCCTCGTTACGCGGGACGACGGCAATGCCATCGGCGATGGCGTCGCTTGGGTGCAAGACGACGCGCTCGCCTACCCCGACCCCCCCGAGTGCCTCGGCAGCCATCTCGGCCATGCGGCCGAGCTCGACGGGACGCAGGCGCGCGGCGCTGTCCTCCTCCACGAAGACCGCCCAGCTGCCCTGGTGGCGGAACGCAGCCGAGGGCGGTAGTACGACAACGTCCGCCGCTTGCCAGAGCTCGAGCTTCAGCAAGACCCCGTAGCCGTGGCCCAGCCCGGGGCGCGCCTCGCGCTGGGCGAGCAGGTCGAAGACCGCATCGACCCGCTGCTCCTCGATGCCGAGCGCCGAGACATCGGTCCGCGCCACCGGATCGATGCGACGAAGCCTTGCTGGCAGGGGTCCGCCGCCCATCGCAGCGTCTCGGCAGAGGCATCCGGCGGCAGTCGCACGGCGTCGGAGGGCAGCAAGTCTGCGGCGATCTCTAGATCGGTCGGATCGCCTACCGCGATTAGGGGCGTTCCAGCTGCGACAGGGCGCCGCGAGGCACCGTCGATACGCAGCACCACGCCATCCACAGGCGCGACGATCCGGCGGCAGCAGGTTCGGCCTTGCTCCGGGTCGGCGAGCGTTGCCTCCGCGCGCTCCACGGCCCCTTTGGCCATCCCTCGCCGGGACCGCGCGGCCTCGGCGCCCGCTGCCGCAGTGTGCAGGGCGCGGGCCGACCTTTCCAGCAAGACAAGGGTCGTGAGGCCGCGATCCATGAGCTGTATCGCGCGCTCGTGCTGCCCCTGCGCGTAGGCCGGCTCCTCGCGCGTGGCGAGGAGCTGGCCTCGACCGCCGCCAGGGCCGCGCGCGCCTCTGCCAACGCTTGTCGGCCTGCGCGCGGGCCCGGGGGTCGAGGATGGGCGCATCTGCAGGCTCGATGGAGGCGAGCACCGTCTCGCCCTGAGCGACCTGGTCCCCCACGCGCAGGGTGATCCGCTTCGCGATGCCGGCCGCGGGCGCCGCGATATCGTAGACGTAGCGCACCCGGGCGATGCCGTCGGCGCGCACCGTGCCAGAGAGCCATCCACGCGCCAGCACGTGCAGGTCGACCTGTTCCGGCTCGGCGCGGAAGGCCACGACGGCCAGCGCGCCGAGGGCGACGAACAGGATCAGGCGAAGGGACGGCACGGCCAGTCCTCCTTCCGGGGCGCAAGGACGGGCGCGGTCGCCTCGCGAAGCGTTGCGGCGTGCCCGAGGAGACGGTGGCCGCCGCGGTCGAACACGAGGAGTGCCGCGCCGGGACTGCGGCGGGCGAGCTCGGAGCCGATGGCGAACGGGTTCATGCCGTCTTCGCGCGCGTGGACGACGAGCGTCGGCATCGCGATCCGCTCCAGCGGGTCGCCTCCCGCCAGGACCGCCCCCTCGTTGCGCATGCCGTCACGGCGGGGTCGGACGGGGTGGAAGGCATCGAGGAGCGCCGCGACAAAGCGCCGGTTCGCGTCGCCCAGATCCGCCATCAGGTCGGGGCGGGAATCGAACCTGCTCCAAAGGCTCTCGGGCCAGACGCGGGCGAGGATCGCGAACGGCGCCTCGAGTGCGAACGCGGCATCGAAGGTCCATTGCGGCGCGCCGCGATCGGCGGCCGGATCGGCCATCGATCCGAAGGGCGCCGAGGACGCGAGGATCAGGCCGGACACGCGGGCAGGGTGGCGGATGGCGCGCTGAAGGGCACTGGGCGCTCCGCCCGAGACGCCGAGCACGCCCGCCGTCTCTATGGAGAGGGCGTCCATCAGGGCGGCGAGCGCATCGACCTGCGCCGTGGTGGATGCGTCTGGCGGCAATGGCGAGCCGGTATAGCCGAAGCGCGCGGTAGCGACGAGGCGGACGCCGCCTCCCACGAAGGCGTGCCCGAGGCGGAGTCCCTGATCGGCGCCGCCCCCGGCCCCGTGAATCACCATCACCGGCGGGCCCTCGCCCGCCTCCGCCCAGGCAGCGGCGCCATGCTCCGTCCCGACGCGGCGGAGGTCTGCAGCGGGTCGGGCGCGGCGCGGCACGCGGCCAACTCCGGAGCGGCGGCAACGAGGAGCGTGCCTGCCAGTACGAGGGCCGATATCCGTGTCTGCTCACTCCCGCGATTTCCTTGCGGCGACGAGGTCCAGCCGGTCGAGCCGGCGGCGCATGAGCATGACCGAGCCGAAGGCGACGAGCAGGTCTACGAGGCTCGCCCTGGCGTTGGTGGCGGGGCGGATGGCGAGCGGCAGGGCGTAGAGTTCCGACGAGAAGGCATCGGTCATCGGCGCCGCGACCGCGTGACCGATCCACAAGCCCATGGGCTGCGCGGCCACGGCCAGGACCATCGCCTCGCCGATCAGAATCCAGGAGACCTCGCCACGCCCGAAGCCAAGAATACGCAGGCTCGCGAGTTACCGCGCGCGCTCGGACAGCTGGATCCGCGCGCCGTTATAGGCCACGCCGATGGCGATGGCCGCGCCGAGCCCGACATGGATCACGGTCATCGCGCCGATGTTCTCGGCCAACGTCTCCTCGAAGGCCCGGAGTTTGTCCGACAGCAGGATCGCGCCGCCGAGGCCGGGCATGCGCTTGACCGCGTCCTGGAAGGCCAGGGCCTACTCGGCTCGAAGCGTGACGTTGATCGAGGACACCCACGGCGCCCGGTCCAGCAGCGCGTCGACCGAGGCAGCGCTCAGGTAGGCGCCGAGCCCGCAGGCCTGCGTGGCGATGCCGGTGACCCGGACCCGTGCAGGTTCGGAGAGGACGTCCGGCAGAACGACCTCCACCATGTCGCCGCGCGCCGCGCCGAGCGCCGCGGCGAGGCGCTGTCGGACATGAGGACGCCATCCGGCGGCGGGGAGAGCGGACCGTCCGTCCCGATCGCGCGCGCGAAATCCGCGCTTCCGCACAGGCCGTGGGGCGTGGTCGCCTTCTCCCGATGACCGAGGCGGCCCGTGGCGGCAAACCATCGGTGCCCTTCGGCCAGCACCACACCTGGCAGGCGCCGCGCGTCCTCGACCGCGATGGCGGGCCCATCGAAGGGGAATGTCAGGTTCGCGTCCTGGCCGTTCGCCGGGTCGAAGCCCAGATCGACCATCTCGTCGACGGCATCGCCGAAGAAGCTCGACGCGATCAGGACCGAGGTCGCGAGCGCGTAGCCCAGAAGGCTGACGCCGGCGCGGACCGGCCAGCGGATCAGCGATCGCGCGATCATCCGCTCCGGCGCGCGGAGCGGCACGGCGTCCAGCGCCCGGTCCAGCGGTCCGTGCGCGATGCGTGGCGGCGGCGCGGGGGCCATGGCGACGGCCGGCGGCATGCGGGCGGCCGACCGGGCGGAGCGGGCCGCGCCGATGCCGGCGGACGCGAAGCCCGCCGCCGCCGCGAGCGCATGGGTCGTCAAGGGGACGGCGTGGATCACCTATGGGAATTCGTAGAACTCCGCGAAGCGGCTCGCCATCCAGCGCGACAGCCCCGCCCCGCCCGCCGAGCCGAGCATCACGCCGCCGGCCGCCACCAGGCCCGCGAGGAGAAGATAATGCGTCAGGATCGCCCCATCCCCGTAGCCCGAGGCCTTGAGCCGCCCGATCTCCGGGCGCTCCAATGCCACGATCCGTCCGATCACCATGTTCACCGAGAACGCGGTGATCAGCAGGAAGACCGGCGGCCGGACGTAGGCATGACCCGCGACTGGTCGATCTCCGCATCCAGGAAGGCGTGCGATATCTGCTCGTCCCGGCCGTGCGCGCCGCGTCCGCCATAGGGCTCCAGAAGCCGGTCGAGCGCGTCCAGGACGAGCTGCTCTTCGGCGAACCGGTCCAGCCCGAGGAGGATGTCGTCGAACGCGCCGGTCATGCCGAAGGCGGCCTCGGCCGCGCGGCGGCCCATCCCGACGACGCCGTGGGACGCGGGGTCCGGCATCATCGCGCCGGGCCCGGTCGTGTCGACGAACTCCAGGCTGAGCGCGGCGCCGACCACCGTCAGGGCTCT
Organism: uncultured Alphaproteobacteria bacterium; assembly: GCA_963832275.1. Classification (GTDB taxonomy): domain Bacteria; phylum Pseudomonadota; class Alphaproteobacteria; order Rhodobacterales; family Rhodobacteraceae; genus Hasllibacter. Next base: position 310,958 of record CAWHTQ010000019.1, on the reverse strand, counting down.
CCGCCTGCCGCCGAGATTGGCCGCGAACCGCGTCGCTCCTCCGCAGCCCGTGCGCGTCGGCGAAGGCGGTGCCGACGACCGCCTCTTCGGGCGCGTCGGGATCCGGCAGTCGCCCGAACGTCATGGTCGGACGGTTGAGCGCCGGCGTCCGGCCCTCTGGCAACGTGACCACCTGCGTCGTCGCGGGGCGCTGCCGGCCGGGCATGTCGAGTACGACGAAGCGCGAGATGCGAGCCTCGGCGACCCAGACACCGGGCAACGGGCCGATTTCCTGGACGAGCGTCAGCCGCGACCGGCGCGCGGCCGCGAAGAGGTCGGCGAAGGCGCCGCGCTCGCAATCGGCCGCGCGCGAGCGGTCGGGCGCGTCCGAGACCGCGAGGGAGACGAGAAGCACGGCCACGCCGCATGCGAGCACGACCGAGATCGCCAGCGCCTGCGCCCAGAGGCGCAGCAGGTCGCGCAGGAGCTTCATCGCGATGGCCCACACGCGCATCACCAGTCGATCTCCGCGGGCGCAAGGCGATGCTCGTTCACCTCCTCGGACGCGAGCCGGCCGTCGGCGAAGTGCAGCACGCGGTTCGCCATCCGCGGCATCATCGCGTTGTGGGTGATCACGACGGTGGTCGTGCCATCTCCCGGTTCACGCGGCCCAGAACCACGAGGACCTGCACGCCCGTGCGGCTGTCGAGCGCGCCGGTCGGCTCGTCGCATGGGAACACGCCCGGCCGCTTGGCGACGGCGCGGGCGATGGCGACACGCTGCTGCTCGCCGCCCGAGAGCTGCGCGGGGAAATGGTCGAGCCGGGGTCCGGGGCCCGCGCGATCCCGCGCCTCCTCGTCAGGCATCGGATCGGGGGCGATGTCGGTCACGAGGCGGACGTTCTCGCGCGCCGTGAGGGAGGGGACGCAGTCGTAGAACTGGAAGGCGAAGCCCACGTGATCGCGCCGGTAGCGGGTCAGGGCGGGGGGCTCATGGCCGTCAGCTCCTCCGCCCGGAACCAGACCCGTCCGGAGGTCGGATGGTCGAGGCCGCCGCGCATGTTCAGCAGCGTGGACTTTCGCGAGCCCGACGGGCCGAGCAGCACGGTCAGCTCGACGGCGTGCCGCGTCAGCGACACGCCGTCGAGCGCGACGACCCGGACCGCGCCGGTCTCGTAGACCTCAGCGGGGTCCTGGGTGCGGAACGCGGCCGTGCGGGCGCTCATCGCGTAAGCTCCGCCGCGAAGGCCGCGACCCGCTCGGCCTCGGGGCCCTCCTGCCGGTTCTAATGCAGGATCGCGGCCCCCGGCGGCCGCCCGAGGATCGCCTCGGCATGGTCGGCCGCGCCCCCGGACTTGGCCCGGCCCTCGCAGGTCAGCGCCAGGCCGACGGCCCCGGGCAGGCCGTGTAGGCGCAGCAGGGCGCGCAGCGCAGGGGCCGGGCGGCCGGCCCAGACCGGACCGCACAGCGTGACGGACGCCGCCGCGCCCAGCCCCGGCGCGGGAGGCGCCGGCGCAGGCACGCGGGGGGTCGCGAAATCGAGGGCCATCCGAGGCTTGGCCAGCACGCCGCGATAGGCGGGGCAGGAGACGGCCTCGGCCTCGGCGCCAGGCGCGTGGGCGATCGCGTCGGCGAGGCGGGCGCTGTGCCCGGTCAGGGACCCGTGGAGGATACGGTGCGGTGCCCGGGTCATGGGGATGGCAGGGCGGGGCGGGCCCCGTCCGGGTCCCTCATGCGGCCTTCACCTACGCCTTGCGGCTCTGTGGCGTCGACGTCCTCGGCGCGGCGACGGTGATCGTCAGGACCCCGTCGGTGAGGCTGGTGTCGATCGCGTCCTCCGCGGGCTCGAAGCCGAGCGGGATGGTCCGCGCGAGGGCGCCGTAGCGGCACTCGGCATGCATGACGTCGCCCTCGGTCCGCCCGCTCCTCTCGTCGACCTCGCCGGCGATGCGCAGCACGTCGCCGGTGACCCAGACGTCGATCGCCTCGTTGGGCACGCCGGGCAGGTCGGCGGTCAAGATAATCGCGCCCTCGCCGCGCAAGGTGTCGATGGCGGGCATCGGCATCAGGGCGCCCGTGACGCCGAGGCGGCTCAGAAGCCCGTCGAACTCCCGGCGCATGCGCGGAACGCGGCGATCCGGTCGAGGTTGGCGGACAGGGACGGCAGGGTTGCCCGTACCAAGGGAACCTCCATCGCGAAGATTGGCGCTCCTTGATGCGTTGCGCCGCATCGACGTGTTTCGATCGCCGTCAGTTCCAAGTGTCGGAACCGGCTCGCGACTTAAGTCGAGTGCGCCTGGGTCGGCGGCCCGACATGCGATGTGTGCCGCACTTGCATGGCTGTTCCATGCGCGGCGGCAGTCGCAAAGCGCGAATTGGGTGGTCGAGACGGGACGGCAGGTTGTCCGGACCCCCTTCTATGTGTCTGGGAAGAGCGGAAAGCACCGATGCGTATCCGCCCGATTGGGCGTGGCTCTTCCGAACCGCCCGATTGACGAGCGTCAATGCGGATACGCGATAGCGAACCGATGCTGACGCTGAGAATGGAGGGTCCATTATGGCCTCGACGATCAAGGTCCCATCGAAGACCGGACCGCCCGACGATGCAACGACGGCCGGCGATGGTGGATCGCGGGCGCAAGCCGTGCCGGCCGAGGGTGGGACGTCAATACGGCGACCGTTCGCCGCCAATGGCGGCGGCGCGCTCGGGCCGTACGCTGCAACGTTCCGAGCCAGACCCTCGACCGCGCCGGCTCTGCGTTTCATGGCGCAGGTTCAAGCAGCGTTGGCGCGCTTCGGCGCGCAGAGGATGCATCGCGCCCTCGACGCGTACGCGAGGTCGCTGGCTTGCCGTTCGTTGGCCGAGCTCGGCGCGACGCAGCAGTCATACGTTCGCAGCCTGGCCGAAGACGACGCGACCGAGTGGTCGCGCTTCCTCGCCTGGGGGATGCGGATCGGCGCGGGCGAACGCCTGTCGCCCCTTCCGGAGCCCCGCAACGCGCGCCACGCCACGCCCCTCTGAACGGGAGATGTCCACATGGACAAGACGATGAAGGCCGCCGTGGTCCACGAGTTCGGCGCGCCGCTCGACATCCGCGAGGTTCCGGTCCCGAACCGCGGGGCCGGGCCAGGTGCTGATGCGGGTGCGCGCTTCGGGCGTGTGCCATACCGACCTGCACGCCGCCGAAGGTGACTGGCCGGTCAGGCCGTCCGTGCCGTTCATCCCGGGGCACGAGGGCGACGGGCGAGGTCGCGGCCCTCGGTGCCGGCGTGACGCATCTCAAGGAAGGCGACCGCATCGGCGTGCCGTGGCTGCACACCGCCTGCGGACGGTGCGCGCACTGCACGGGCGGCTGGGAGACGCTGTGCGAGACCCAGCAGAACACCGGCTACTCGGTCGACGGCGGCTTTGCGGAATACGTTGTCGCCGACGCGGACTACGTCGGCCTGATCCCGGACGGTCTGGCGTTCGGCCCGGCCTCGCCGGTGCTCTGCGCCGGCGTCACGGTCTACAAGGGTCTCAAGGAGACCGAGGTGCGGCCAGGCCAATGGGTCGCCATCAGTGGGATCGGCGGCCTGGGTCACATGGCGGTGCAGTACGCCAAGGCGATGGGGATGCACGTGGTCGCCGTCGACGTCGCGGAGGACAAGCTGCGCGCTCGCCCGCGAACTCGGCGCCGACGAGACGATCAACGCCGCCGAGGCGGATCCGGCCGAGGTCGCTGCCAACATGGGCGGCGTGCACGGTGCGCTGGTCACGGCCGTCTAGCCCGAAGGCGTTCGCCCAGGCCGTCGGGATGCTGCGACGGCACGGGACGATGGCGCTGGTCGGCCTGCCGCCGGGCGATTTCCCGCTGCCGATCTTCGAGACGGTGCTCAAGCGGCTGACCATCCGTGGCTCGATCGTGGGCACGCGGCTCGACCTGCAGGAGGCGCTGGCCCTTGCCGCCGAGGGGGCGGTCACGACACATTTCGCCTGGGACGAGCTGGAGAACGTCAATGCGGTGTTCGACCGGATGCGCGAGGGTAAGATCGACGGGCGCGTGGTCCTTCGCATGTGAGCCGTGAGGGTCGGGCCTCGCCCGATGCACGACCCCTTCTCGCAGGTGCTCGCGTGCGCTGCCGGGGCTCCGCGACCGCGGACGGGACAGGTCCACGGATGGGCGACGTCCTCGAAAGGCTCGGATCGCGGGCCCACGGAACGGCGATCCTGCTGCTGGCGCTGCCGAAGTCGCTGCCCCTCCCGGTGCCGTCCGCCGGGGCCGTCCTGGGCATCCCCCTGATCGTGGTCTCGGCGCATCTGGCGATCTTCGGCGAGCGGGGCGCACTTCCGCGCCGAGCGCTCGACTGGCGCATCCCGCGCCCGGCGGTCGAGCTCATCGCCGTCAGGATCGCCCCGGTGCTCGCGAAGGCGGAGCGATGGTCGCGTCGGAGGCTTCCCGGATGGGCCTCCAGGGAGCGCCCGGCAGGGCTGGCCTGCCTCGTCCTGTCGATCCTGCTGTTCCTGCCGATCCCCCTCATCAACGTGCCGGTGGCATTCGGCCTCGTGATCTTGGCCTGGGGCCTCGTCCAGCGCGACGGCGTGATCGTCCTCCTCGGCCTCGGGTATGCGGCGGCGCTCGTCTCGACCCTGGTGGCGGGCTCGGCTGCGTTCCTCGGATGGGTCCGGTGACATGATCCGCCGGCCACGTGCGGGCGGCGGCTCCGACGGCGCATCCCCTAGCGGCCAAGAAGCAGACTGGAGGGGTCGCGCGAGAGCTGCTGCGCAAGGCGCCGGACCGCCTCGGCCGCGTCGGTCGCCCTGCGGAGCGCCCGGTCGAATCCGGGCGCCGTTCGGTCGATGGCGGCGATGGCGCCGTCCGCCCGGTCCAAGGCCGCCGCGGCCGCCGTCGCGACGCCCCGCGCATCGCGGATCAGCGTTCCGCCTCGTCCATCGCCGGAACCGCCCGCGCGGCCACCGCGTCCGCCGAGGTCGCGAGCCGCGTGCCCGCGTCGGCGATGCCCGCCGCCGCCGGAGCGATGTCCGCGACCACCGCCTCGACCTCGCCCGACGCGGCTCCGACGGCGCGTGCGGCATCGCCGAGCGTCTCGAGGACAGATTCGCTCTGCTCCAGGCGCGCGCGGGCGGTGGCTCCGACGACTTCGATCTGCTCGCCCGTCGCCAGCGCCAGCGCGGCGGTCTCGTCGAGCACCGCGTCCGCCCGGTCGGCGAGCCCCGGAAGACGCGCCCCGCTGATGACGCGAACGGCCTTCGCGGTCTCCCGGACATCCCCGAGGACCGGTGGGAGGTCCATCGCCAGGGCCGCCGCCGCGGCGCGGACGTCGCCGATGGCAGGCCCCAGATCGTCCAGGGCGGCGTTCGCCGACGCGATCGCCGCGCGGCCGTCCCGGGCGGCTTCCGTCGCGGCGGCGACCATAGGCTCGGTTTCTTCCAGGCGGGCCCGCCCCGTGGCGGCGGCGGCGGCGAGTTCCGTCAGCATCGCCTCGGCTGCGCCGGCCAGGACGGGCCCTCGCGTCTCGACGGTTCCGCGCAGCGTGGCGGCCAGAATCTCGGCCTCGGCAGCCGCGCCCTCGACCCGTGCGAGGGCCTGCGGCAGTCCGCGCAATGCCGGCGCGAGATCGCGGCCGATGCCGGCCAGATCCTCGACCAGCGCGCCGATCTCGCCCAGCCCGGCCGCCGCACGCTCCACGTCCGCGAGGGTGCCGGCGATCCGCCCGGCATTCTCGGGGGTGGCGAAGAGGCGCAGGTCGGCGATGAGGGCGCGGGCCTCCTCCAGGAGGGCCGGCGCCTCGTCGGCGAGGGTCTCCACCGCGCCGCGCCCGGTGTCGAGGACCGGCACGCCCGCGTCGCCCGCCGGCAGGGGCGGCGCGCGCGGATCGCCGCCCTCGAGCGCCACGACGGCCACGCCCGTCACACCCTGCGTCGAGAGCCGCGCGACCGCGCCCGCGCGCAGGGGGACGTCCTCGAGCACCTCGATCTCGACGCGGATCAGCCCGGTTCCGGCCGGATCGAGGGCCATGGTCGCGACCTCGCCCACCGGCAGCCCGTTGTAGCGCACCTCCGAGGCGAGGCTGAGGCCCGACACGTCCTCGAACACGACCGCGTAGGTCACGGTCCGGCGTCCCGGATCGTAGTCGGCGAGCCAGACGAGCAGGCCGGCCGCCACGGCAAGGCCCACCAGCACGAATGCGGCGATGAGGGCATAGGGGGCGCTGCGCTCCATCTCAGCCTCCGAAGACGGCGCGGCCGCGGGGGCCGCCGAAATAGCTCTCGATCCAGGGATGGCCCACGGCGCGCAGCTCCGGGATGGTGCCGACGGCCACGACGCGCTTCTCGGCGAGCACCGCGACGCGGTCGCAGATGGCCCCGAGGCTGTCGAGATCGTGGGTGACGAAGAACACCGTGAGCCCGAGGGCGCGCTTGAGGTCCAGGATCAGCGCGTCGAACGCCGACGCCCCGATCGGGTCGAGCCCGGCCGTCGGCTCGTCGAGGAACACGACCTCCGGGTCCAGCGCGAGGGCGCGCGCGAGGCCCGCCCGCTTGCGCATGCCGCCCGAGATCTCCGACGGGCGCAGGTCCGCCGCCTCGGGCGGCAGGCCGGCGAGCGCGAGCTTCAGCTCGGCGGCGCCGGCCGAGGTTCGCGGATCGAGGCGTGGAAACCGCTCCAGCATCGGCGCCTCGACGTTCTGGCGCAGCGTCAGGGAGGAAAAGAGCGCCCCGTCCTGGAACATGACGCCCGTGCGGCGGAGCGCGGCGCGGCGCCCTTCCTCCCCGGCGAGGTCCATGCGCGTGCCCAACAGGTCGACGGTCCCTGCGCGCGGCTCGATCAGGCCGATGATCGCGCGCAGCAGGACCGACTTGCCGGTCCCCGAGCCGCCGACGACGCCGAGCACCTCGCCGCGACGGAGCTCCAGCGACAGCCCGTCATGGATCGTCCGATCCCCGAAGCCGGTCACGAGACCCTCGACCGTGAGCGCCGCACTCATACCCCGAGCACCGCGAAGAAGATCGAGAAGGCCGCGTCGGCGACGATCACGAGGAAGATCGCGACCACCACCGCGCGCGAGGTCATCCGCCCCAGGCTCTCGGCGTCCGAGCCGACCTGCAGGCCGAACCAGCAGCCCGTCAGCCCCACGATCAGGGCGAAGGCCGGCGCCTTGGCGAGGCCCACGAGGTAGTGCGACGCGCCGATGGCCGCCTCCATCCGGGTGACGAACATGCCGGGGCTCACCCCGAGCTCGATCCACGACATCGTCGCTCCGCCGAGCAGCCCCGCGACGTCCGCCGCCACCGTCAGCAGCGGCAGGGCCACCACGAGCGCGAGGATGCGGGGCAGGGCGAGCACGGCCACGGGATCGAGCCCGAGCGTGCGCAGCGCGTCCACCTCCTCGCGCATCTTCATCGAGCCGATGGCGGCCGTGAAGGCTGCCCCCGAGCGCCCGGCGACGATGATCGCGGTCAGCAGCACGCCGAGCTCGCGCAGCACCGAAATCGCGATGAGGTCCACGACGAAGACCTGCGCTCCGAACTGGCGCAGCTGCGCCGCGCCCTGGAAGGCCAGCACCACGCCGATCAGGAAGGCCATCAGCGTGACGATGGGGATCGCGCTCAACCCGGTCTCCCGGAGGTGATGGAACGTCGAGGTCAGGCGCAGCCGCCCCGGATGCGCCGGCAGCGCCGCCGCCAGCACGAGGACGCGGCCGAAGAAGCCGAGGCCCGCGATCAGGCCGTCCATCGAGGGTGGCTTCCACCGGCGCGCAGGTCGCGGCTCGGGCGGCGTCTTCGGCAGCGCCTCGGCGGCGAGGTCGATCAGCGCCGCGACCCCGGGCCGCGCGCCGGCCAACGGCCGCGAGAGGCTCGTCAGGAACCACGCGCCCGCCATGTCCACCCGCGCCAGCCCCGACAGGTCCAGCGGGTCGTCGCTCCCCTCCAGCGCGTCTCGCAGGCCGTCGATCTCGCCCAGCGTCAGGGCATCGCGGGACAGGTGGAGCGGCTTGGCAGGGCCGTCGGTGCGCACCCGCCGTCCTCAACGCGAGAACAGGACGGGCAGTCCGGACCGGCGCAGCAGCTCGCGCGACACGGCGCCGATGATCAGGTCATAGGCGCGGGAGTGCCCGTAGGCGCCCACCGCCAGCACGTCGGCCTCGAACGCCCGCGCCTCTTCCTCCAGCCTCGTGGCGACCGGGCGGCCGTCCCTCGGGCGGCGCTCGATCTCGACCCGGAGGTCGTGGCGGGCGAGCGAGGCCGCGAGGTCGCGCATCACGTGGCCGGGCTCGTCGGGGTCGGACCCGTCGCCGAACGCGACCAGACGCAGCGCCGCGCCCGGCGCGAGCAGCGGCACGAGGTCGTGCAGCGCCCGCGTCGCCTCCGGCGTGTCGCGCCAACCGACCACCGCGCGTTCCAGACCGCGGAACGCGAAGCCGCGCGGGACGACGAGGACCGGGCGGCCGCACCCGCGGATCACGGCCTCCTGCACGAACCGCCGCTCCTGGGTATCGGCGCCCTCCTCGGCGGCGCTCATCAGCACGACGTCGGCGGCGCGCGCGCTGTCGACCACCAGCGCGGCGGACGACCCTCCCTGCGCCGACAGCAGGCGCCATTCGGCCCGCGCCCCGAGATCCGCAGTCGCCCGGTCGAACGCGGCCTCGAGATCCGTGCCGTGCCGCTGCTGCTGGTCCGCGATGCTTCGATACACGGACGTCGGCAGCTCCACCCGGAAGGACGGGTAGACGACCAGCCCCTCCATGACATGCAACCCGACGAAATGCGCCTCCCAGGGCTGCGCCAGGGCGACGCCCGCGGCGCAGAGCGAGGGGGCGCCATCGAGGTCGGTCAGGCAGGCGAGGACGGTCTTGGGCGGCATGATGGCTCCTCCGAGATCGCCACGGCCTAGATCGCGCGGCGCGTGGCCTCCTTGACCGCCGTCAAAGCGGCGAGTGGGCGGATCGCGATGCATGGCCCCGATCCCGACGATACGAGGCCCGACCATGCGCACACTTCTCCTCTTCGCCGCCTTAGCGGTGCCCCTCGCGGCCGCGGCCGACGAGGCCCCCGTCCTGTTCGGAGGGGACGGCTACGCTTCGGCGCCCGTGCTGACGCTGAGGGTCGGTGCGCCCGGCGACCTGTTCGCCGCCGGCGCGCGCGTCCGGCTCGATGCGCCCACGGGAGGTGACGTGCACGCCGTCGGTTTTTCGGTCGGAATCGACGGCGAGACCGGGGAGAACCTCTACGCGGCCGGCTCGAACGTGGACCTGCGCGCCTCCGTCGGCGGGGACGCGAACCTCGTGGGAGGGTCGGTCGCGGTCGCGGACGGGGTCGAGATTGGCGGCAACGCCCGGATTTCTGGCGGCTCCATCCTGTTCGGGGGAATCGTGAGCGGGGCAGCGGCCCTAGCCGGAGGCGAGATCACCGTAGGCGGCACCGTGGCCGGAGACCTGCGGGTCACCGCCGCGGCACTCGCCTTTGAGGAGGGCGCCTCGATCGGCGGTGATCTCGTCTATACCACGCCGGAGCCGATCGCGATTCCAGCGAGCGTCGTCGACGCTTCGAGGGTCCGCCATGTCCCTGCGGGAGCCCCGGCCTGGCCGGCCGAGGGGTTCGAATGGGAGGCCTCGCCTCCCACGCTGGAACCCTGGGCGGTTGCCGGCGGCGCGCTCGTGACGGTCGCCTTCCTGCTCGTGCTGGGGGCCGTGCTGCTCGCGCTGGCGCCCCGCAAGGTGGCGACGATGCGGCGGATGGCGCATGAGCGCCCGGGCATGACGATGCTGCTTGGCCTCGTCGGCCTATCCACCCTCTTCGGCCTGATCTTCGTGTCGGCCATAAGCATCGTCGGCATTCCCCTTGTGCCGATCGTGATCCTCACGCTGATCCTCGCCTGGCTCCTTGGATACCTGCTGGGAGCCTACGTCCTGGCGATGGCCGTGGCGCGGGGCCTTGGCATGGGCGACGCGCCGTCGATCTGGGCACGGATCGGGGTGCTCGCGGTCGCCATCGTCGGCGCGGCGCTGCTGAACTTCATCCCCCTGATCGGGTGGATGGCGAACCTCGCCCTGGTGCTGCTCGGGGTGGGTGCATTCACCGACGCGGCCCTGGCGGCGATGATACCCCGCACCGGTCCCGACCTCGATGTCGACATGCGAGGCCCCGAGCCGGAGGCCGGGGCATGACCGAACTGAGCATTCCCGCGCCGTTCCTGCGCATGCTGATCGACCAAATGCGCGCGCGCGGGGCACGCGCCGGGCGGACGACCACCCGGGGGGGCGAGGACGAAGACATGGCGCTGTTCGAGACCGCGCCCGGAGACCTGCGCGAGGACGAGCTGCGCTCGGAGATCGACGCCCTGGACGAGGAGCATCGGCACGAGCTGGTCGCGCTCCTCTGGGTCGGGCGGGGCGACTTCTCCGAGGCCGAGTGGTCCGAGGCCGTGGCCCTGGCCGCCGAACGCGATGTCGGGCCGACCTCGGACTACCTCCTCGGGCATCCCGAGGCGGCGGATCACATCGCCGCGGGTCTGGAGGAACTCGGCCACGACCACCTCGTGCGGGACGCGCGGTATTGATGGCCGTCAACCGGGGCGGGCGCGGGATCGGGCAGGCTGGGTCCATCGTCCATCCGGGAGACCGCCATGACCCCCAAGACCCTACTCGCATGCCTCCTGAACCAGCCCTCGGCCGACCTCCTGTCGGAAGCCGCGGCGGACCTAGCCCTTCGTTTCGACGCCCATCTGACGGGGCTGCACACCCTCGAGGCGATCATCGTCTATCCCGGCGTCGCGATGTACGTCCCCGGCCCGACCTTCGATGTCTTCAATGAGGCTGCGCAGGCCGACGGCGAGGCGATCGGCGCGATCTTCGAGGAGACGGCCCGACGCGCCGGCGTCAAGTTCGAATGGCGCATGGTCCACGCGGGCGCGGTCGCCGCCGCCGACCGCATGATCGAATGCGCGCACGCCTCCGATCTCGTGCTCATGGCCCGTCCCGACGCGTCGGGGGAACGGCCCGACCAACGCCACGCCTTCGACCGGGTGGTGCGCGAGGGCGGGCGCCCTGTCCTGCTCGTTCCGCCCGGGGGGCTGCCCATGGGTGGGATCGGCAGGAAGGTTGTCATCGCCCACGCGCCGACGCGCGAAGCCGCGCGGGCGGCGTTCGACGCGCTGCCCTTGCTGCACGAGCGCGCCGATGTCCACGTCGTCCACGCGGGCGACGAGCGCGACGAGCTCCGCGACGCCGCGATGACCGACCTCGCCGGCGCCCTGTCCCGGCATGGCCACTCCGTCACCCTGACGCACCGCGCCCATCACGGACGCTCGGTGGCGAAGGTGCTGACGGACGAGGCGGCGGAGATCGGCGCTGATCTCCTCGTGGCGGGTGCATTTGGCCATTCGCGAACCTACGACTTCTTCCTCGGCGCGACGACGGGGGAGCTGGTGCGGGAGGCTCAGGTGCCGGTGCTGTTCTCCACGTGACCCCCGGGCGGCCACCGCAGGTCGAGCCAGACGGGCAGGTGATCCGACGCGCGCCGTGCCTCGGGCGTCTGCAGGACGCCGCCACCGCACGATGTCCAGACCGGCCCCGAGGGCTATGCGGTCCAGGGCCGCGAGCGGCCGGGCGGCATGGAAGCTGCGTCCGGGGGACCGCAGGTCGAACGCGTCCGCGAGGGGCTCCAGCCCGCGCCGCGCGGACCATTCATTGAGGTCCCCGGCGACGATGGCCGGCCCCCCCACGGCCTCGAGATGCCGCACGAGCGCGGCGGCCTGCCGCCGCCGGTCGCCGCGGCGCAGGCCCAGATGGGCCGCGGCGAGGGTCACGTCGGATCCCCGCGCCCGCAGGCGGGCCAGGACGGCGCCGCGCGGCTCCAGCCCCGGCAGGTCGATCCCCTCCCAATCGAGCAGGTCGACGCCGGGCGCCAGCAGGATCGCGTTGCCGTGGCGCCCGAGGCTGCCCTGCGCGCCCGCCGGGACGACGCGCCATCCGTGCCGCTCCAGCAGGCCGAATGGCAGGGCGGCCGGTCGCCCGCCGAGGCGCAGGTCGGCCTCCTGCACGGCGACGATGTCGGCCCGCACGTCGTCCAGCACACGCAGGATGCGGGCCGGGTCTCGCCGCCAGTCGAGCCCGAGGGCCTTGCGGATGTTGTAACTCGCGACCCGCACCAGCCCGTCCGCCTGCGTCTTGTCCTGCGGCGCCGGGTGATCGGAGGGATCTGGGCGTGCTTCGGCCTGTTGGCCCTGGCGGCCCTGGTCCTGGGGCGCGGGCAGCTCGCCGTGGTCGCCGGCCTCGCGGCGTTCCTGTCGGCCGCCCCCGTTCTCTTCGCGGCGCGGCTGCGCATCGTGCTGCCGCTGCCGTTCGTGCTGTCCCTGGCCGTGTTCCTCGCGGCCTCGCTGATAGCAGGCGAGGCGTTCGGCGCCTACGAACGGGTTTGGTGGTGGGACCTGGCCCTGCATGGCGCCTCGGCGGTCGGAATGGGCATGGCGGGCGTCCTGTACGTGCTCATGCTCTTCGAAGGTGACCGCTACGCCGCGCCTCCCTGGGCGCTCACGGCCATTGCGGTCTGCCTCGCCGTCACTGCCGGAACGCTCTGGGAGCTTTTCGAGTACGCGATGGATCAAGCCCTTGGCCTCTCGATGCAGAAGTCCGGCCTGCCCGACACGATGGGCGACCTCGCTGTGAACGTCGCCGGCGCGGTGATCGGCGGCGCCTCGGGCGCGCTCTACCTCGTCTCGCGTCGAATGGGGCCGGCGGCGCGGCTCATCGCACAGTTCGTCCGACTGAACGCGAGCCGCTTCCACCGTAGATGACGGCCAGTTCGTCGCCTGCCTTTGACGGGCGTCAAGGCAAGATGGCCGGCGGCGTGGTTCATGGGCTCGCCAGCTGGGAGACCTGCATGTCAGCCCAAGATCTCGAAGTGATCGACCACACCGTCCAACTGACCCACGAATGGGTGGGCGAGCTCCGTGACCGCCTGGGCTGGACCAGCAGCCGCGACGCCATGCGCCTCATGCGCGTGGTCCTGGCCGAACTGCGCGACCGACTCCCCCTGGCGGAGGTGGCGGACCTCGCGGCGCAGATGCCGCTCCTCGTCCGCGGCATGTACTACGAGGGCTGGCAGCCTTCGCGCGTGTCGGTTCAGGATCGCACGGCGGACGCCTTCGAGGCGGCCGTGGCGTCTCGCCTGGCGCGAGTCGACGGCTATCGTGGACGCGCCGACATCGCGGCGGTCTTCGCGACGCTCGCCAACCGCATGTCGGAGGGAGAACTGCGCCAGGTCCGGCGGGCGCTGCCTCGGACGGTACGCGATCTCTGGCCTGCGGATACCGTGTGGGACAGGGACTGACCGGCGTTCTGGACAGGCACCCTCAGGCGCCCGCGGCGCGCAGCGCATGCGGGATCAGATCGGGTAGATCGGCCGAGACGAGGCCAGGCCCGAACGATCGTCCCGCCTCGACATGGAGCCAGGCCGCACTGGCCGCCGCCACGACGGGGGTCTCGCCCCGTGCCATCAGCCCCGCGGCGAGGCCCGCCAGCACGTCCCCCGACCCGGCCGTCGCGAGCCACGGTGCCGCACGGCCATAGGCGGCGGAATGGATCAGCGTCCGTCCGTCCGGCCCCGCGATCACCGTATCCGGCCCTTTGAGGAGAAGCGTGCAGCGAAGCCGGGCCGCGGCCTCGCGCGCGACGTCGGCCTTCGATGTTGCGGGGCCGCGGAGGGCGGGCGCGTCCAGACGTTCGGCCAGATCGGGAGCGAGGCGCGCGAATTCACCTCCGTGCGGGGTCAGCAGGCATTTGGCGTGCAGGAGGTCGCGCAACGCATCGCTGCGGGCAACGAGATTCAAGGCGTCGGCATCGAGCACCGTCGGGCGGCCGGATTCGAGCGCGGCGACGAGAAGACCGTGCTCCCTGTCCGAGAACCCGAGGCTCGGCCCCAGGCAAAGCGCGTTGATCCGGTCGTCCTCGAGAGCGCGCCGAAGATCGCCTGCATCGTCGACCGGGCGGATCATGATAGCATCGAGACGGGCCGAATTCTCCGTCAGGGCGGACGCCGGCGGCGCCAGCGTGACGAGCCCGGCCCCAACGCGGAGCGCCGAACATGCGGCGAGACGGGCAGCGCCGCCGCGCCCCGGTCCTCCGGCAAGGACGAACACGTGGCCGTATCCGTACTTGTGGCCGGTGACCTTCCCAAGCCCCGGACCGGGATCGTCGACGAGCCGCATCCAGCCGAGCGGATCGTGGTCCAGCCCGATCCCGACGACCGCTAGGCTCCCACACATCCCCGGTCCGTCGGCAAGGTGATGGCCTGGCTTCGCCGCATGGAAGGCGATCGTCAGGTCGGCCGCCAGCACGGCGCCGTCCCGGCCCGAGGCGCCGAGGATCCGGCCGCTGTCCGCGCACAGGCCGGACGGGACGTCGAGCGCCACGCGCCGAAGCCCTGCGTGGGACATCGGGTCGAACGTCTCGGCGACGGCGGTGCCGATCCGTCCCAGCGGGCGGGTCAAACCCGTCCCGAACAGCGCGTCTACGATGAGACGAGGGCGTTCGAGGTGCCGAAGTGGCGAACGGAGCCCGTCATGGATACGGCCGCCCCGTGAGATCCAGCGGGATCGCGCAATGGCCGCGTCGGAAGGCGCGCCATCCGCCGATCCGAAGGCGACGACCTCGACGGACAGCCCACGCTCCGCCAGCAGGCGGGCGACGACGTACCCGTCGCCGCCGTTGTTCCCGGGGCCGCAGAGCACGCAGGCGCGCGTCAATGGTTCGTCCAGCTCGGGCCACTTGGCCAAGATAACCCCGACTGCGCCCGCGCCCGCGCGCTCCATCAGCTCGGCGCCCGTCACCACCCCGGCACCGATCGCGGCTCGCTCGAAGGCCCGCATCTGGGCGGCGGTCGGAAGCTCGGCACCCATCATCGGAATGCTCCTCGATCGACGCCGATGGAGTTGCGCGGCCCAATCGTCTTCGACGTCTCAATCAGCGCAGGCCATGGCGTGCAAGCCATCGCGGTCGAGCACGACCAGCCGGGAGGGACCGTCGCGCGCGACGAGGCCCTCCTCGCACATGCGGGTGAGCATGCGGCTCACGGTCTCGATGGTCAGGCAGAGGTAGTCCGCAACGTCGGAGCGGGGCATCTCCAGATCGAGGGCGATCCCATCCGGGCCTGGCGCGCCCTGCCCGTCGGCGAGCTGGCCGAGGAAGGACGCGAGCTTTCCCGCCGCCCCCTTGCGCGCGAGCACGAGCAGGTGATCCTGCAGCTTCGCGATCTCGCGCATCGCGGCGTCCTGCAGGCGCGCGTGCAATGCCGGGTCCATCGCGGGCACATCCAGCGCCGTGCGGCGATGGGCGATCACGGCCACGTCCGTCAGGGCCTCGCAATCGGCGTGA
Organism: uncultured Alphaproteobacteria bacterium; assembly: GCA_963832275.1. GTDB lineage: Bacteria > Pseudomonadota > Alphaproteobacteria > Rhodobacterales > Rhodobacteraceae > Hasllibacter. The sequence goes on along the minus strand of CAWHTQ010000019.1, from coordinate 295,608 downwards.
TACGAGCCGGCCGCCGGGAAGCCGACGACGTCGCCCGGATGCGCGAAGGCGACGACCTGCCGCCGACCGGTCTCGAGCATGCGCGTCAGGCGCAGGGTTCCCGAGACGACCTCGTAGACATGCTCGGCCGGATCCGCTTCCCGGAAGACGGTCTCCCGGGCGCCGAAAGCGCGGACGGGACGGATGCGAACAGGCGAGGCATTGTGCAGGACAGGCGCGGCGACGTCGATGGACCGGATGGCGTTCATGAGACGGTTTCCCCTGGTGGCTGCCCGGGAAGTCTCGACGGGCCGTGTCGCAGAGGATGCGGGCGGATCGTACCAATTCGTCGCGAAGTGTCGCCGACGATCGGCTGCGACCCTCGACCGGCTCACCGGCGGCACGTAAGTTCTGTGCCAAGACATGTTTCTAGGATCGAACGAGTGGAGGCCCGAGATGTCGTTGAGGGGGCGTACCATCCTCGTCGTCGATGACGACCCGAAGATCAGGGTACTTCTTCGCAGGACGCTCGAGGCGGATGGCGCCGCGGTCGTCGAAGCGGGTGGCGGGGCCGATGCGCTCTCGGCGATATCGGACTTCACCCCCGACCTCGTCACCCTCGACCTCGACCTCGGCGGCAGCGACGGCCTGGACGTCGCGCGCGAGGTCAGGCGTGCCAGCGCGGTGCCGATCATCATGATCACCGGAAAGGGCGACGTGATCGACCGGGTCGTCGGATTGGAGCTCGGGGCGGACGACTACATCTCGAAGCCGTTCCACGTCCGCGAGGTCCTCGCCCGAGTGAGGACCGTCCTGCGGCGACCGGCCGGCGGCGAGCCGCAGGCCGCCTCGAACGGGGCGCTTCGGCTGGATGGGCTTACGCTTGATCTCGACCGCATGGAGATCATGGATCGCGACGGGTCCCTCTGCGATGTGACCACCGCCGACATCCGTCTCCTGCAGGTCTTGGTCGATCATCCGATGCGACCGCTTTCGCGGGACCGACTGATGGACCTGACGCAGGGGACCGAATGGTCGCCGCTCGATCGGGCCATCGACAATCAGGTTGCACGCCTGCGCAAGAAGATCGAGCGCGATCCCGGACATCCGCGCTTGATCCGAACCGTTCGCGGCGTGGGATACATGCTGACCGAGCGCCCCGCGACCGCCTGACGCCTCAGCGATCCCCCAGGAGTTCGTCGAAGGCGCGGGCGAGGTCGGACTGGCGGTAGGGCTTTCGCAGGAGGCGCGGCGCGTCCGCGAGGCCTTCGAGGTTCATCATGCCGCCCGAGAACCCCGAGGTCAGGAGGACCCGCACCGCGGGCCGCTCGACGGCGATGCGGGCGGCGAGCTCCTCCCCCGTCATCGAACCCGGCATGATCAGATCGCTGAACACCAACGATACGTCGGGGCGGGCCCCGAGGATCGCCCAGGCCTCGTCCGCGTCGCCCGCGCCGATCACGTCGAAGCCGAGCGCGGCGACGCGCCCCTCCGAGAGACGGCGCACGGCCGGGTCGTCCTCCACCACGAGGACGACCTCGCCCCGGCCGACCTTGCCCGGCTCGGGCGTGGTCTCGGCCCGCGGTGCGACGGCGCCGCCCGCGGCCGGGAAGTAGAGCGCCACAGACGTGCCCCGCCCGGGCTCGGAGTAGATCGCGACTTGCCCGCCCGACTGGCGAACGTAGCCGTAGACCATGGACAGCCCCAGCCCCGTTCCCTTGCCGACGGGCTTCGTCGTGAAGAACGGCTCGAGCGCGCGGGCGCGCTGCTCGGGCGTCATGCCGACGCCGTCGTCCATCACCGACAGGCGCACGTATCGCCCCGGATCGATGCCCACGTCCTGGGCCACGTAGTCGTCGTCCGATGACGAGATTCTCGGTCCGGACCTTGAGTCGCCCGCCCTCCGGCATCGCGTCCTGCGCGTTGAGAGCGAGGTTGATGATCGCGGTCTGAAGCTGCGTCGGGTCGAGCGTGACGGGCCAGGGGGCGTCGCTCGGCGTCCGCTCGACGCGCACCCGCGCGCTCAGGGTGCGCCGCAGGAGCCTGAGCGCGTCCTCGATGGCGGCGGCGAGGTCGAGCCGCTCGGGCTTCAGCTCGCCCTTCCGTGAGAAGAGGAGCAGCCGCGAGGTGAGGTCCGCCCCCATCTCGGCGGCCGAAAGGGCGTCCGCGATGAGTTCGGCCGCGCGCGGATCCGGGTCCGGCCATCTCGAGGAGCTCGAGGTTGCCGGTGATGATCGTCAGGAGGTTGTTGAAGTCGTGCGCGATCCCGCCGGTCATCTGACCGACGGCGTCCATCCGCTGCGCCCGCGTCAGCGCCGCCTCGGCCGCGCGGCGCTTGGTCTGGTCGTGCAGGATGCCGACGAAGATCGGCTCGCCGTGCGCCTCGGCACGGCCGACCGACAGGTGCAGCGGAAAGGTCGATCCGTCGCCGCGACGCCCCGTCAGGTCGCGGCCGATCCCGATGATCCGCCGCTCGCCGGTAGCGAGGTGATGGTCCATGAAGCCGCCATGGCGCGCGGCCATGTCCTCCTCCATCAGAAGCTCCAGCTCCGCGCCGACCATAGCCTCAACCGGATGCCGGAAGAGCATCGCCGCCGCGCGGTTCACCCGAAGGATGCGCCCGCGCGCGTCCGCCACCACGATCGCGTCGACCGTCGCGTCGAGCAACGCGTCGAGAAGCACGGCGTCGTCGGCAGGAAGAGAGGGTGCGATATCCTGCATGGCCCCATAGTGCCGCCGCCGTCACTTGCGTGCCAGCCCTCGCACCTCCCCCTCGACGCGGACCCGTTCCAGAAGGTCCACGAGCGTGACGACCCCGACGAGGCGTCCCCGATCCTGGACCGCGAACTTGCGCCGGCCCTCGCGCGCCATCCGTTCGAAGAGGCGGTGCGCGGGATCCTCGGGCGCGACGGCATCTCCTTCGGCCAGCGGCGCGAACACGTCGTCGACCCGCGTCGTCGCCCAGAGGTCCCGGTCGATCCCGCGCACGGCCCGGAGGTCCAGCGTGCCCAGCAGCCGGCCGTCCTCGGTCACCGGCACGAAGGACACGCCCCGCCGCAGCATCACCTCCTCCACGACCTGCTCCAGCGTCAGGTCGGGGCCCACCGCCTCCGGATCTGGGCGCATCACCTCCACGACGCGGCGACCGCCGAGGGCCGAGACGACGTCCACCTGCGTTCGCGCGCTGCGAGACGCGGCGAGGATGAAGAGCCCCAGGAGCGCTGGCCAAAGGCCGCCGAGGCTTCCTCCCGCGAGAAGGCCCGCGAGGCCGAGTGCGATCAACCCCGCCGCGATCCACATCGAGACGCGCGCCGCCCTCCGGGTCGCGGACGCGACGTCGCCGGACGTCCGCCACAGCCAGGCGCGCAGCACCCGCCCCCCGTCGAGCGGGAAGGCCGGGAGCATGTTGAAGGCGGCGAGCACGACGTTGGCCAGCGCGAGGTACCTCAGCACCGCGACCGGCAGGCCGCCCGCCCCGGCCGAGTCCGCCGCGCGCCAGGCCCCGAGGGCGAGGGCACCGAGGGCGAGGCTGACGAGGGGACCCGCCACCGCGACGCGCAGCTCGGTCCGCGCGTCGGGCGGCTCGGCCGACAGCTCGGCCACCCCGCCGAAGACGAAGAGCGTGATCGCCCGTACCTCCATCCCATGCGCCTGCGCCACGAGGGCATGGCCCATCTCATGCAGCACGATCGAGGCGAAGAGGCCGGCCACCGCCACGAGCGCCGTCGCCGCCAGCGCCCCGGGTCCCGCGCCCGGCACGAGCTCGGGCAGATAGCCGGCGGAGAGCGACCAGGTCAGCAGGGCCGCGATCAAGAACCAACTCAGATCGAGCCGCAGGTCGATGGCCGCGACGCGCCCGAGGGGCAGGGCCTTACCCCACATCGCTGTCCGCCCGGGCATCCATGGGCCGTCCTCCTTCGCTCGCTACGGGATACTCGCGGTGGCCGCGTGACGGAGCATTGACCGACGTCAAGGGTTCCAGACGTCCCTGCGGCGCGCCGCATGGTCGGCGAAGGACGTCGCGGGCCGGACGAGCAGTCGGGGCAGATCGCCGGTCACGGCCCGCGCCGCTCCGAGGCGCTGCGCCGTGTGGAGCGCTCTCATTGCCAGTGCCATCGGCAGCGGCGCGCCCGTACGCATCCGTCCGGCGATGAAGCGGAGCAGCGCCGGCGGGCGATATGGAGATCCGCCGCTCCTGCACGTCGGACAGGATCGCCGCGACCTGATGGAAGTCGAGCGCCTCGGGCCCCGGGAGATCGTAGGCCCGGCCAATGGGGTTCGTCCGGGAGGGCCGCGGCCCCCGCCGTCCCGAACGTCGACGAACGCCGAGGCGCCGTCGCCTGCCGGGGCGACGATCTCGTCTGCCCGGGCAATCGCTTCGCGGTGCACCGTCTCGGGGCTCTGCATGAAGTCGGTTTGGCGCAGGATCACGGCGCGCTGGAATCGCTGGCGCTTGAGGCGCTCGATGCCATGGTGCGGCAGGATCCGGATGCGGTCCGCTCCGCGCGCCGACAGTCGCGTCACGCGGGCCACCCCGGCGGAGCGGGCCGCGTCGAGGAAAGGCACGAAGTCGGACGGCCGCGCCATCGCCGGCGGACGCACGAGGAAGATCGCGTCCACGCCGACGAGCGCGTCCGTGTCGGTGGACGGATCCGCGATGTCGAGGCGCCGCCATGTCGCGCCGCCCGGCCCGTTGCCGCCAGTTCCATCGCCGCCAGCGGGGCGTCGGGTCGCGACCATCACCCGTGCGTGCCCGGCAAGGGCCCGGGCGATCGCGCGGCCCACGCGTCCCGTCGCCCCGGTCACGCGGACGGCTCGCTCGCTCACACCCTCGGCGCGCCAGATCCGGTCGACGCGCTTGCGGTTCACCTGCCAGCCCGCCGCCCGCAGGAGGGCCGCCACCCGCCGGCAGCCATGGCGCCGCTACGCACGCGCCAGCGCGCCGATGTCCGCCGTCAGCGCCTCCTCGTCGTCCCGGCCCCGCGGCGCCCTTCTGTGCGTCGAGCGGTGCTGGCGCAGCACGCGGCAGGCACGCCGCTCCGATACGCCTGTCGCTTGGCGCGCATGCTCGATCGCCAGCCGCCGGCGCGCGGGGCTCAGTCGTTTCCCCAGGCCGCCGCCGCCCCGATCACCTTGTCCAGCGTCAGGTCCGGGACCGCCCGTCGCGGCCGCTGGTTCTCACGCTCGAGCTCCTTGAGACGACGCGCCTGATCCACCTTCCGGCCCCCGTACTCGCGCCGACACCGGTCGTACGTCCGCTCGTCCCCGCCGATCGCCGTCGACGCCTCGGGGATCGCCGCCCCGTTCGCGATCAGAACCTCCGCCTCGCGCAGCCTCCCGATGACCTCCTCGGGCCCGTGCCGCTTCCTGCACATGATCCGCTTCTCCTGGGTCCAATGCGAACATGGTCGCGGGACCACTCAGAAGGGGGCAGACCAGGGCCGAGTCCACGTCCCAAGTTCGCGGATATTGCGATCCTCGATAGCGACAAAAACGGTCTAACTCGGTGCGGTACGGAACTCGGTCGCCATCCGCATCTCTAGCGGGAGTTTCGCTAGGGACTGGAGCGTTCGCTCTACTGAGGGCTCTGTTGCCCCGAGCGTCTGGAGGCCGAGCTCCCCCTTTCCTCGACCGGCTCAGGCGAAGGGCTGCGTGACGGGGATGCCGAGGGCGGGGGAGCGGTTCAGATTGGCGATGCGGACTCGGAGCGGGGCGGTCTGTCGGTGGGAGTCCCGTGCCATGGGCTTCTGGCCGGGCAGCTTCACGGAGTTCACCTCGGTCTCGGCGCGGCTACGGCGGCGATAGCCGCTCCACCTGCGCCAAATGGTTCGGCCGAGACGCCTGATGGCCCGTGAGGCCTCGTTCCGGCCTGCCGCCCGAGGCGCGTTCCTTCATCCATGGCTCGGCGTCGCGCCTGGGTGGGACGACCGCGTCCGCGCCACGGGTCGCGATGGCGTCGCGGCCGCCGCGGGTGCCCGGAGGCGCCGCATGCCAGGGCATCTTCGGGTCGGACCAGACCGCCGGCGACCCGCGCTCCCGCCGCGCGGCGTCGTCGGACGACCCGTTCAAGGCGCGGTAGCGGGCGCGTCCAGGCTCGGACATCCCGCCCCGCCATGCCGCCGGACCCGCCATGTGAGTCCCGGGCAGGCCTCGTGCGGCAACGCCCCCTCCGAGCCCTCGGGAGGAAGGCCCCACATCGCCACGGCCGTAGGCGAACAGAGCCGGACGTTCGCGTGGCGTCGAACGGCCGCCTGATCCTGCCGCGCCCCATGCGCGAGGCGATGGGGCTGACCAGAGACGCCAAGGTGCACCTGACGATGGAGGGCGACGTGGTCCGCCTCGAGCCGCTCGGCCATCGCGTGCGCCGGGCGCAGGAACTGTACCGGGCGGCGGTCGAGAACCCGCGGACCACGGAGGACTTCCTGCGCGACCGACATGCCGAAGCCGATGTCGAGGAGGGCAGGGCGCGCGGCGGCCATGCCGGAGACGAGGGGACGGCGTGAGCGACGTCGTCCTCGACGCCTCCGCCGTGCTCGCCATGCCGCGCGGGGAGCCCGGCGGCGATTCCGTTGCCGGATATGTGGGCCCGGCGACGATCTCGGCGGTGAACCTGCAGGAGGTGGCGAAGGAGTTGCCGCGCGAGGGCGCGTCGCCCGAGGCGGCGCGCGCGGTGATCGACGAACTGGGGCTCGACGTCCGTGCCCACGACAGGGAGGCCGCCTATGCCGCGGCGACGCTCTATCCGCACACCAAGCCGTACGGCCGAGGGCTCGGGGATCGCGCCTGCATGGCGCTCGGGATCGCGATGGGCGTGCCGGTGCTGACGACGGACCGCGAATGGAGGAACGTCGAGGTCGAGGGGCTGCAGCTCGAGCACGTCCGGTAGGGGCGATCGGTCATCGGGCGATTGGTGTCGCGTTAGGATTCCAGACCCGCCTCGAGGAGCGTTCCACGATGGCACGGCCGACCTGACCGCGACGCAGTTCATTCGGGCAACGCGGAAGAGGATGTTTCACGCATACGCCGCGCGGAAGTGAATCCTAATAGTCCAACGGCTGTTCTGAAGAGATGGCAAGTCCTCGAACTTGCATACGGATGATGGCGAAACTCAACACCGTTCGCAGCAGGAGGGTGATGCTGTCGATAGGTGCCCAGGTGCATTCCGAACACCCGCGTAGAACGAGACCCCCCTACTGGTTCTCCACACGAACAGCGCGCCGGTCCAGCCGGCCGAGGATCGCGTTGCGCACGGCGTCGAGGATCACCGCGACGAAGATGATGAACGCCTGCACCAGCGGCTGCAGGTAGATGTCCACCCGCAGGAAGACGAGGCCGGACTGCACCATCTGGATCAGGACCGCGCCCAGGACGGTGCCGGGCAGCACGCTGCCGACGCCTCCGAAGAGCGACGTGCCCCCCAGCACGGCCGCCGCGATGGCCAGGAGCTCGGCGAACTCGCCGAAGCCGGCGTTGACGATGCCGAGCTGCGAGACCGCGACGAAGCCGCCTAGCCCGGCGCAGCCGCCGCAGATCAGGTAGGCCGCCGCCAGGGTGCGGCCCTTGCCGATCCCGGCCTTGGCCGCGGCCCTGGCGTCGGCGCCCACCGCGTAGACGTGCCGCCCGACCGGGGTGTGCGACAGGACGACCTGCGCGAGCACCGCCACGAGGAGGAAGACGAGGATCGGGTTGGGCACGCCCAGCGTGTCCCCCGAGCCGAAGCGCAGCATCTCGTTCGGAAGCATCACGCCGCGCGATTGCGTGAGCTGAAGGCCCAGGCCCCGCCCGGCCACCAGCGTGCCCAGCGTGACGATGAAGGGCACCATCCCGAGCCGCACGATCAGGAAGGCGTTTACCGCCCCGAAGGCGACGCCGGTGGCGACGCATGCGGCGAAGGCGAGCCAGGGGGACAGGTCGTGCTCGGCCATCAGGAGGCCCGCCACCACGGTGGAGACGTACATGTTCGTGCCCACCGACAGGTCGATCCCGCCGGTGAGCATCACGAACGTCAGGCCGATTGCGACGATGCCGATGAAGCTGGCCTGCTTGACGATGTTCTCGAAGCTCTGGAGCGACAGGAACCGCTCGGAGGCGAGGCCGAAGCCGACGAAGATCACCACGAAGAGGACGAAGGGCGTCAACTTCAGGCCGAGGACGACGCCGCGCTGACCGGTCATGCCGCCGCCTCCCGGCGCCCGAACGCGGCGGCCAGGATCGCCTCGGTCGAGAAGCCGGCCTTCTCGAAGCGACCCGCGACCTCGCCCTCGCGCATCACCAGGATGCGGTCGGCCACGCCGATCAGCTCCTCGAGCTCCGAGGAGATGTAGAGGATCCCGGTGCCCTCGGCGGCCAGCTCGTTCATGATTGAGAACACCTCGTACTTTGCGCCGACGTCGATTCCGCGCGTCGGCTCGTCCATGATCAGGAGGGCAGGCCGCTCGACGAGCCACTTGCCGATCACGACCTTCTGCTGGTTGCCGCCGGAGAGGTTGCGCGCCGGCTGCGAGAGCCCCTCGTCGGCCTTCAGGCGCAACTTGCCGCCGATGGCGCGCGCGCTCTGCGCCATGCGCGCAGCGCTCAGGAGGCCGCCGGGCCCGCGGAAGCGCGACAGGGCGACGAGGCCCATGTTCTCGGGGATGGAGCTGTCCATCAGCAGGCCGTCGGCGCGGCGGTCCTCGGTGACGAAGGCCATGCCGCGGGCGATGCGCTCGCGCGGGCCGCCAGTCAGGGGCGCGCCGCGGAGCGAGATCGTGCCGCCCGCGTGGGGGTCCAGCCCGAAGACGATGCGCGCCAGCTCCGAGCGGCCTGCGCCCATCAGGCCGAAGACGCCCAGCACCTCGCCCTCGCGGACCTCGAGCGAGACGGCCCGGCAGATGCCCGGCTGCGTGACGCCGTCCAGCGACAGGGCGACCGCCTCCCCGGGCGGCGCAGCGCGGGCGGGGAAGAGCTGGTCGATCTCGCGGCCGACCATCATCGAGATCATGCGCGGCACGTCGAACCCGCCGACGGGGCCGCCGCCGACGCGGGCGCCGTCCCGCAGGACGACGACCTCGCCCGCGAGGTCCAGCACGTCCTGCAGCACGTGGCTGATGTAGATCATCGAGCGCCCCTCGGCGCGCAGCTCGCGCAGCACGGCGAAGAGGCGCTCGGTCTCGCGGCTGGTGAGGGAGGTGGTGGGCTCGTCGAGGATGATGATCCGCGAGCCCGATGCCAGGGCCTTGGCGATCTCCACCAGCTGCCGCTCGCCGGGGGCGAGGCGCTCGACGCGCGTGTCCGGCGAGACGTCGAGGCCGACGCGGGCCAGCATCGCGGCCGCCCTGCGGCGCATGGCAGCCCGGTTCACGAAGGGCCCGATCCGGGGCATGCGGTGGACGAACATGTTCTCGGCGATCGACAGGTTCCCGAAGAGGTTCAGCTCCTGGTGGATGAAGGCGATCCCGGCGGCGGCCGCGTCGGCGGGCCGCTCGGGGGCGTAGGGCGCGCCGTCCAGCGTCATGGTGCCGGCGTCGGGCGCAACGACGCCGCCCAGCATGTTCATCATGGTGGACTTGCCGGCGCCGTTCTCCCCGATCAGGGCCAGGATGGTGCCCGGCGCGAGGTCGAGGTCGACGCCGCGCACCGCCGGCACGCCGAAATAGGACTTGGACATACCGCGATAGGCGAGGGCCGGCGCGCGCGTCACGAGACCCCCAGGAGCGCCCGGCGCCGCACGTCGAGCCAGGCGGCCGCGAGGATCACGCCGCCCTTCACCATAAGCACGGTGAAGTAGCTCAGATTCAGGAGGTTGAGCGCGTTGGACAGGAGGACAAAGAGGATCACGCCATAGGCCGTCCAGAGGATCTTGCCCCGTCCGCCGAAGAGTGAGGTGCCGCCGATCACGGTGGCGCCGATCACGTCGAGGAGAAGGTTGAGGTTGTCGCCGAAGGCCGGGCGGCCCATGTCGAGGCGGGCCGAGTAGATGATCGCGCCCACCGCCGCGCAGACGCCGGAGATCACGTAGCACCAGAAGACCACCCGGCGGACCGGCACGCCCGAGATGGCGGCCGCCCTGGGGTTCATGCCGGTGGCGTAGACCCAGCGGCCGAAGACCGTGCGCGTCAGGAGGAGGTGCGCCGCCAGCGCGAGGCCGCCGCAGATCAGCGCCGGCCAGGAGAGGAAGCCGAACGCGCCGCGCCCGGCAATGTCGCCGAAGCCCTCCGGCAAGCCGGTGACATTCTCGGATCGGGTGAGCCAGACTGCGAAGGCCGAGAAGAAGAGGAGCGAGACCAGCGTCATCATGAACGCCGGCACGCGGAAGACGGCGATCACCGCCCCGGTCAGGGCCCCGATGAGCGCGCCCGAGGCGATCATCAGCGCCGTGCCCGCCGGCACCGTCCACCAGCCGCCGGAGGCGAGGCCGCCCCCCTCGCTCACGGCCCATCCCCAGAGGATCGACTTTTCGAACAGCACGGGATCGACGCCCGAGGTCATCACCGCGGCGCCGAGGACGCTTGCGACGGCGACGACGGCGATCTGGCTCAGGTCGATGCCGCCCAGGATCATCACGTAGGTCTGGCCCACCGCGATCGCGAGGAGCGGCCAGTAGTTCGACAGCAGGTTCGAGACGTTCCCGCCGCTGGCGATGCGCGGCACGAAGGGCAGGACCGCGAGGAACAAGAGCGCCGAGAGGATGAGGACGAACTGCTCGGACATCAGCACCCGGCGCGCGAGCCGGGGCAGGGGGCCGCCCGCGTCTCCGCGGGCGGCCCCCGCGCCAAGGGAGGGGGCGCCTGCCCGGTCCTCGGTCCGGTTCACGGGCCCCCGCCCCCCGCGATCAGCGTTCGGCCAGCAGGGCGCAGCCCCACATGTCCATCTCCCGCTCCCCGATGTTGTCCTGGGTGAGCGCGAAGCCCTCGTCGCGGATGATCTCGTCCGGCGTCGTGTCTCCGTCGGCGATGGCCTTCAGCAGCGCCTCGACCGTCGCGTCCGCCTCGAAGAAGAGGTCCTGCACGCCGGTCGAGTCGACATAGCCCTCCTTGATCAGCTCGCAGGCGGTCACGTCGCCGTCGAGCCCGCCGAGGATCACGTGCCCCTCCTCGCCCTTGGGCGCCCACATGCCCCGCTGCGCGAGCGCCGCGCGAATCTGTGGGAAGAGGAAGTCCGACGAGGTGAAGATCAGGTCCACATCGGGGTTGGCCTGCAACGCCGACTCGAGGTTGGCGAGCGCGACGGAGGCGTCCCATTCGGTCGGCACCTCGATGGGCTCGGCGAAGAGGTCGCCATGGGATTCGATGACGTTGAAGAAGCCCTCGCGACGGCCGATGGCATTGGTGTCCGCGAGGGCGCCGACCATGATGAGGGGCTGGACCGGGCGGCCGAGGTCGAGGGCCATCGCCTGCTGCGCGAGGTGCTCGACCGCGGCCTCGGCGATGGCGACGTTGTCGGCGACGACGACGATGGCGTCGTGCGGGTTGTCGTCGTTGGGCGGTCGGTTGAACACCGCGACCGGGATCTCGGCCTGGTTGGCCTCCTCGATCATGGTGATCACGCTCTCGCCGTCCTGCGGGATGATGATGATGCCGTCGACCTCCTGGGTGATGCAGTCGCGGATCTGCTCGAGCTGGCGGTTGGCGTCCTCGTTGGCGTTGACCTCGACGACCTCGATCCCCTGCTCACGCAGCGATGTCGTCATGGCGGCGTGGCCCGCTACCCAGAACTCCGTCTCCAGCGTCTGATAGGCGAAGCAGATCGTGAGGTCGTCCTGCGCCTGGACCGGCGCGCCCACGGCGAGCGTGGCGGCCGCGATCGCGGCGCCGGCCAACATGTCTCTGCGAAGCGTCATGTGCTTGTCCTCCCGGTTACGGCACGCCGATCGAATGCCGGCTTGGCCCACTCGTGAACTTATCATACCAGTATGGCGGCAGTGCAAGCGCGGCGTTTTGCCCTGGGACAGACGAAGGCCGGACAGCATGGACGAAGAGACGATCGATCTGGGTCCGCTGACGTACCGCTTTCAGGACGGCGCGCTGAGCGGCCCGTCCGCCCCGGTCCGGGATGGGTCCTGGGGCAGGCTCCCCGAGGAAGGAGCGGCATGGCGGCGCGACGTCCGGCGGGACGCAGCCTCCCTTGATCGCAGGTTCGCCGTGGGCGACGGCGCCTTGTCGTGCCATTTGCACATTGAGACTTCGTCGACCGGGCTTCTGACGGCCGAGATGACGATGACGGCCCTGCGCGACGACCAGACGAACCGCGCCGGGCTCTGCCTGCGAAATCCGCTGAACGGCCTGACGGGAACGCCGTTCACCGTCCGGGGCGTTTCCGGACCGGACCGGACCGGCCGATTTCCCGGCGCCATCGCGCCCGCGCAGCCGGCGACGGACTTGGCCGCGCTGCCGTATGTAGTGCACGGCGTTCACGTGCGGATCTCGATGCAGGGCGAGATCTTCGAGATGGAGGGTCAGCGGAACTGGTCCGATGCCTCGTTCGAGACTTATCGCCGCCCTGTGTCGCATCCGTTGCCGCACAGGATCGCGGCCGCAGAGACGCTGCGCCAGCGGATCGAGGTCCGGCTGAGCGGCGAGGGTATCACGAGCCAGCCCGGGGCAGCAGCCGACACCACCGTCCGCATGCCCGCGATCCTCGTCGCGTTGGACCCTAGCTGGCTGCCGGTTGGCGCGATGCCCGGAAATTCCGGCTTGCTGCGATGGGGTCCCGGCGGAGAATGGTCAGCCCGCGCTCTGGGCCGGGTGCGCGATCTGATGGAGGATCGAGCGTTGGATCTGGGGCTGGTCTTGGCGGACGTCGTGGAGGAGGCGGCCGTTGTCGCACTGGCACTGGACGAGGCGGGCCTTGTGCCGCGCCGTATCGCGGCGCTGCCTGCACCCTACCTGAAGAGTCATAAGCCAGACGCGCCGTGGCCAGGTGAGCCCATGCCGGAGGACGCGGCGGTGGCCGCCTGCGCGGCCTTCCCCCACGCGCGGATCGGCGCGGGGATGCTGACGTACGTCACCGAGCTGAACCGCCGCCCGGTCGCGGGCGGGGACGACGTCACCCATGGCAGCACCGCCATAGCCCATGCGGCCGACGATTTGCCGGTCATCGATACATTCGAGGTACTTCCTGCGGTCTTCGCCCCTGCCCGCGCACTTGCCGGGGACCGAGCCTACCGGCTCGGCCTCGTCGCGATCGGGATGCGGTCGAATCCGGATGGAGCGGCGCTCGCCCCGAACCCCACTGGTGACCGCATCACGATGACGGATGCCGATCCGCGCCCGGGAACTCCCTTCGCCGCCGCCTATGCCGTCGCCGCCTGCGCCCTCGCCGCGCGGCGGGAGCGGAGGCGTGGCCCTCGCGGCCGCCGCCGGCCCGCTGGGCGCCGGGGGCCGGCCGATCGGTGCGGCGATCGCGGCCCTCGCCGCGCTTGCCGGGCGGGAGGCCGTGATCGAGGGCACGCCCCCCGGTCCGCTCGGCATCGCCGCCGGCTCGATGACGATCACCCTGACCGCCCCTGACGCTTCACCGATACGCGAAGGAGTCACGACATGACGGAGCTGCGCGGCGCCCTGATCGGCTGCGGTTTCTTCGCCGCCAACCACATGCAGGCTTGGGCCGGGATGGACGGGGCAGGAATCGTCGCCCTGTGCGACCGGGACCTCGGCCGCGCGCAGGCGATGGCGGAACAGTTCGGCATCGGGGACGTGTTCGCCGACGCGGTCGAGATGATGGACGCAGTCCCCCTCGACTTCGTCGACATCGCCACGACCGCCGCGTCCCACAGGGTGCTCGTCGAGGCTGCGGTCGGCCATGTGCGGACCGTCATCTGCCAGAAGCCCTTCGCCGAGACGATGGCGGATGCCGCGGCGATGGTCGCGGCGGCCGAGGCGGCGGGTGCCGCGCTGATCGTCCATGAGAACTTCCGCTGGCAGCGCCCTTTCCTCGAGATGAAGCGCCTCGTGGACGCCGGCGTCGTCGGCGCTCCGCATTTCGCCCAGTTCAGCTTTCGGCATGGGACCGACAATTACGTCAATCAGCCCTACTTGGCCGAGATCGAGCGATTCACGCTGATGGATGTCGGCCTGCACCTCTTCGACCTCGCGCGGCATTTCATGGGCGAGGTCCGCGATCTGTCCTGCACGACGCAGCGCCTGAACCCGAATGTCGTGGGCGAGGACGCGTTCACCGCGCTCTTGGCGCATGAGAGCGGCGCGACCACGATCTGCGACTGCTCGTTCGAGGCGCGGACCTTCCCCGATCCCTTTCCCCGTGCTGTCGCCCGGATCGAAGGGCCGAAGGGGACCCTCTGCCTCGGCGCTGACTTCAGGCTCGCGATCCATTCACGGACTGCCTGCGAGACCATCGACCTCGATCCCGCCGTTCCGCCCTGGGGCGAGCGGCCCTGGCACGGGGTGCAGGACAGCGTGATCCGCTTTCAGGAACATGCCGTGCGGGTGATGCGCGGCATGGAGGAGGCGCAGCCCTCCGGCGCGCACAACCTGGCGACGCTGGCGCTCGCCCTCGCCGCCTACGAGGCCGCGGAGGCGCACCGGACCGTCCGCATGGCGGACTGGAGGGAGGCATGAGGTTCGAAGCCGACTACCTGATCGAGACAGGGGGTTCGGTGGACAGGGCCGCCGAGATCATGGCCGGCGAGCAGTCCTCGGGGACCTTCGTGCCGGTGCCCGGAGAGACGCCGGAGCTGAAGGCGCGTGCCGCCGCGCGCGTCGAGAGGATCGAGGAGGCGGGCGAGGCCGCCGCGCCGTCCCTGCCGGTGCCGGGCGGGTCCGGGCCGGTGCGGCGCGCGCGCGTCACGCTGTCCTGGCCGATGGACAATATCGGGCCGTCCCTGCCCAACCTGATGGCGACCGTCGGCGGCAACCTCTTCGAGCTGCGGGCCTTCTCCGGCCTGCGGATCGAGGACGTGCGCCTGCCGCCCGCCTTCGCGGCCGCCGGGCCCGGGCCGCGCTTCGGCCCCGCCGGGACGCGCCGTCTCGCCGGGGTGGAGCACGGCCCGCTGATCGGGACGATCGTGAAGCCCTCGGTCGGGCTCACGCCGGAGGAGACGGCGGCGCTCGCGGCGGAAATGGCCGAGGCCGGGCTCGACTTCATCAAGGACGACGAGCTGCAGGCGGACGGCCCCGCCAGTCCGTTCGAGGCCCGCGCCAGGTCCGTCATGGACGTTCTGAACCGGCACGCGGACCGGGCCGGACGAAAGGTCATGTACGCCTTCAACCTCACCGGGGAGGTGAACGAGATGCGCCGCCGGCACGACCTCGTGCGGGACCTCGGCGGGACCTGCGTGATGATCTCGATGGTCTCGGCGGGCCTGACGGGAATGCTGGCTCTCTCGCGCCATTGCGAGTTGCCGATCCACGCGCACCGCAACGGCTGGGGCGCGATGTCCCGGCACCCGATGCTGGGCTGGTCCTATGTCGCATGGTCGAAGCTCTGGCGCATCGCGGGGGCGGACCACCTGCACGTGAACGGCCTGTCCAACAAGTTCTGCGAGAGCGACGAGAGCGTGATCGCCTCGGCCCGGTCCTGCCTTGCGCCGCTGATGGACGGGCACCCGATGATCGCGATGCCGGTGTTCTCGTCGGGACAGACGGCGGCGCAGGCAGCGCCTACACATGCCGCGCTCGGGTCGGCCGATCTGATCCACGCAGCCGGCGGCGGCATCCTGGGGCATCCGGGCGGGCCCCGCGCGGGGGTGGAGGCGATGCGCGCGGCCTGGACGGCGGCGATGGCATGACCCTGCCACGCCTCGCCTGGTACGGCGACGACTTCACCGGCTCGGCCGCCGTCATGGACGAGCTCGCGCAGGCCGGGCTGCGCGCCGTCCTGTTCACCGCGCCGCCCGACCCGGAACTGGCGGCCCGGTTCGCGGGGTTCGACGCGCTCGGCCTCGCCGGGACGGCGCGCGCCAGGGGGAGGCCGTGGATGAGCGCCGAGCTGCCCGCGGTGTTCGACTGGCTGGATCGCACGGGCGCGCCGATCCTGCACTACAAGATCTGCTCGACCTTCGACTCGGCGCCCGAGCTCGGCTCCATCGGGCTGGCGGCGGAGATCGGGCTGGAGCGCCTCGGGGGCTGGGCCCCGTGCCTGACGGCGGCGCCCTCGATGGGGCGCTGGCAGTGCTACGGCACGCTCTTCGCGCGCGGTCCGGACGGTGATGCATTCCGGCTCGACCGTCATCCGGTCATGATGCGCCATCCGGCGACGCCGATGCACGAGGCCGACCTGCGAGTGCATCTCGCGGCGCAGACCGACCTGCCCGTGGGGCTGCTCGACCTCGACGCGCTGCCCGGCGGGGTGCCTGCCGCGGACAGGCGCGGCATCGTCCTGATCGATGCGCAGCGCGAGGTCGACATGCGCGCGGCCGGCCGGGCCATCGCGGAGGGCGGCGCCCGGCTCGTGCTGGGTTCGCAGGGGGTGGAGATAGCGCTGATCGCACATTGGCGCGCGAGCGGGATGCTGGGCGCGCCGCCCGCCCGCGCGCGCATCGAGGCGGCGCGGATCGCGGTCGCGTCCGGCTCGGTCTCGGCGGGGACGGCAGTGCAGATCGGGGCGGCGGAGGCGGCCGGGTTCGCCGCGATCCCCCTCGACCCGTGCGCCCTGCTGGACGGCGATGAGACAGCCGCCCGCGCCGTGGCGGCGGCCGCCGGCATGGCCGGGGCGGCAATCGGGCAGGGCCGATCCGCGATAATCCACACGGCGCGCGGCCCCGGCGATCCGCGGGTGGCCGAGGCGACGGCGCGGCGTACGGCCCTCGGGCTCACGCCGACCGAGGCTGCGGCGCGGATCGGTGCGGGGCTGGGGCGGGCGCTCGCGGGCACGCTGGCGGCCGGGGGGGCGGCGCGGGCCGTCGTGGCGGGGGGCGACACCTCCGGCTTCGCCGCAGCGGAGCTGGGCATCCGCGCGCTCACGGCGCTCGCCCCCGTAGAGCCGGGCGCCCCCCTGATGCGAGCGCATGGAGGGCCGTTCGATGGGCTGGAGATCGTCCTCAAGGGCGGTCAGATGGGTGGCTCGGACCTGTTCGTCCGCCTACGGGACGGAACCGGTCGGGCCACCGCGCGAAGGGAGGCCGAGACGGCGGCGTCCACTTCGTCCAGGGACGCCGGATCGGCCGCGCGAGTCGGATCGGCGTAATCGTCGCGGCGGAGGCGAAGCGGCAGCTCCAACCCGATGGGCAGGTCGTCCGGCACCTCGGCGAGCAGGGCCGCATAAGGCAGATCGCCGGCGCCGATCGCGGTGAACCGCCACCCGGCGCCGGTGTCACGCACGTCCTTGAGGTGCAGGTGTCGCAGCCACCGCCCGGCCGCCACGACCTGGCCCGCCAGCGGCACGGCGCCGCGGGAGTAGGTGAAGACGTTCCCCAGATCGAGGTTGATACCCAGCACGTCCGGATCGGCGTCGATCCGGTCAAGGAACGCGGCGCCGGCGGCGGCGTCCGGGATCAGGTCGTCCGTCCCGTGACCGGGATTCTCCAGCAGCACGAGCGGGCCGCCGGGCGTATGCGGCACGCGGTCCAGGGTGCGCCGGATCGCATCCTCCCGCGCCGATGGCCCGGCATTGGTGACGACGAAGGGCGCGCCGATCTCGGCCGCGAGATCGATCCGCCGCCGCAGCGCGTCGGCAGCATCCGGGGTGGACAGGTCGAGATGCGCGGACAGCGCGCCGGCTTCGAGGCCACGATCCAGCAGCGCGACGCGCATGGCGCGGGCAGGGCCGGGGCCGAGATCGGCCTCGGTGAACGCGACGTAGCCGCCGATGAAGGCCGGCTCGACATGGCGGGCGCCCGCGCGGGCCGCGCCATCCAGCGCTGCCTCCATACCGTGCCCGTCCCACGCGACCGTCGAGACGGAGACCCTCCGCCCGCCGGCCCGCCCGTCCCCGGTCACTTCCCGGCGATCAAGCGGGCCGCCTCCCGGACCTTCGCCGGCTTCAGGGCATCGCGCCAGTCGTCGTTCACCACGATCGACTTGGCGAACTCCATCAGCCGCAGCGCGGCGTCCGATGGTACCTTGGGCGAATAGCCGAACCACATGGCGATCTCGACGTTGAGATGTCCGATCATGAAGTCGTGCGCCGCCTGCCGGTCGATGCCGTAGCGATCCGCGCATTCGTCCACGGCATGGACCATCGTCTCGACGAACGGCATCGCCACCATCTCCGACAGGCCCGGCTCCAGGATCGCGAGCTGCTCTGTCGTCACGCGGTGTGTGCGGGTCACCGGCGACCACATCGCCTCGCAGATGGCGGCGCCGACGGCGTAGTGCTCCTCGGGCCCCTGCATGAGGGCGCAGACGATGGCCTGCTTGGCGATTCCGCCGTGGTAGTCGGTGCGTGCGGCCGGATCGGTCTCGTCGCCGAAGAGCGGCGGATGGCAGGGATGGCCGATGAAGTAGGTGATGTCCGCGCGCTCGGGCAGGACGTCGGCATAGGGCGCGGCCGCATCGAGGATCAGGACGATGGTCCCCGGCCGCAGACGCGGCACGAGGTCTCGCGCCACCTTCTCGATCACGTTGTCGGGCAGCGCCAGCACGACGATGTCCGCAGTGTCGACCCAACCCTCGTCCCGGGCCATGGGGATGCCCATCTCGCCGAGACGAGCGCGCCCCTGCTCCGAGATCTCGATCGCGACCAGGTCATGCGCGCTCTCGTGAATCTTTCGGGTGATCCGCGCGCCCATCTTTCCGCCGGCACCCAGGATCGCGACCGTCCGCCGCTCGGTATCAATCATCGCGCTCATACCCATGTCCCTCTTCGCGCCGGCTCATTAACATGTCATACCACTTGACAGTCAGGTGTGCCATAGCGATCGCGCACCGGTTGCCCCGGCGCCCAGGGAGCGGCACATGGATTCCATGAGCACCGATCCGAACGCGGACGCGCCGATCCGCCGTCGCAAGCTGAGCAGCGAGGTGCGTCAGCGCCTCCTCGCGATGCTGGACGAGGGCGACTTCGCCCCCGGCGACGTCTTTCCGTCCGAGCGCGAGCTGATGACCCGGTTCGACGTGGGCCGCCCCGCGGTCCGTGAGGCCATGCAGTCGCTGGAGGCGACCGGCCTGCTGCAGGTCCGCCACGGCGAGCGGCCGCGCGTCGCCACGCCGACCATGGCGGCGGCGCTCGAACGGATGGGCCTCACCATGCGGCATGCGCTGTCGCACTCGGCACCGACGATGGAGGACCTCAAGGAGGTCAGGACCGCGACCGAAGGTTATCTGGCACGCATCGCGGCCCGCCGTCATTCGGCGGAGGAGATCGCGAAGCTCCGCGCCATCGTCGCGGCGCAGGCCGATTGCGCCGGCACCGACCCGCCCGCCTTCATGCGCCTCGACGGTCAGTTCCACGCGGCCGTCGCGGCGATCGCCGGCAATCCCGTCTTCGCTCTCGTCGTCGAGGCCCTGTTCCAGTGGCTGAGCGAGTTCCATATCTCGGCAGTGCACCGTCCCGGCCTCGAACGGCTGACCGTCCGGGAGCATCGGGAGATCATCGACGCCATCGAGAGCGGCCGCGGAAGCCGGGCGCAGCGCGCGATGACGGATCATCTCGAACGGGCGAACGACCTCTACGATTTGTCGAACCGGCATGGCGGCTCCGCCCCGGCGCCCTGACCGGGCCCGGGTCGATCAGCCGGCGTCACGCGTGGCGGGCGACGAAGTCCGCCGCGCTTTCCAGCGCCCGATCCACGCTCGTCAGGTCGCCCGGATAGTGCAGGAACCCGTGGGCCATCCCCTCCCAGGTCAGCAGCTCGGCCGCCCCGCCATCCTCTCGCACCCGGCAGGCCAGCCACAGGCTGTCGTCGAGCAGGATGTCCGTGCCCGCGGCGTGTATCTGGAACGGCGGCAGATCTGCCATGCGGTGATCCGAGAGGTCCGCGTACGGGGCCGCCGCGCCCTCGGGGACGTAGAAGTCCCAGAACTCCGCCATGCGCGCCGTCGAGAGGCCGTAGCGCCCGTCGCCGAAGCGCGCGTGGCTGGGCGTGTCGAACAGCCGCCTGTAGCA
The DNA here is from genome assembly GCA_963832275.1 of uncultured Alphaproteobacteria bacterium. GTDB lineage: Bacteria > Pseudomonadota > Alphaproteobacteria > Rhodobacterales > Rhodobacteraceae > Hasllibacter. Next base: position 275,649 of record CAWHTQ010000019.1, on the reverse strand, counting down.
GCCGTAGAAGAGGACTGCCGAGCGGATCGGCGCGGCCTCGCCGCGGTCGCGGAGGGCGAGCATCGCCGCAAGCGCCATGTTCGCGCCGGCGCTGTCGCCGCTCAGGTGGAAGCCCTCCGGACAGGCTCGCGCCGTATCGCGGATCGCGTCCATGACGTCGTCGAGCGGGGCGGGGTAGGGCGCCTCGGGCGCCCGCCGGGCGTGCGGGGCGAGCACGCGGCGACCGCTCGCCCGGGCCAATCCGGCGAAGATCGCGAGATGGGTGTCGAGATCGCAGATCGTCCAGCCGCCGCCATGCACGTGGAGGATCGGCGCGCCCGCGGCGCCGGGCAGGTGCAGCTCGCGCATCGGGCGATCGCCGTCATCGGCCGGGTATAGATGATCGACGACCTCGAGACCTTCCGCCGCGCGCTCGTTCCAGCGCCGCTTGTTCGCAACCGCGTTGACGCGCATCGCCGCGATGTCGCTGCTCTCCGCGGATGGCTGGGAACGCTGTACCGCCCACATCGCCGCGTCCATTCCAGGTGGGGCGCCCGCGCCTGACGTCGGATCGGTCATCCCGGTTCTCCTGTTCGCGTTCCGCAATCGCTCGCCCTTTCGCCCCGGCCCGGGCCGGTCCGCCCGATGGCCGCCTCCAACCCCGAGCGGCTGCCGCCGACCAGACAATCCTTCACGACCTGTCAGACAAGTGTGCCACGGACGGACGGAGAGGCTCGGACGTATCCATGCCCGTTCGGTGGCGCGCCGCCGGACTGACCGGCGTCATGGCGGCCCCGAGGGATCGGGTGGGCGGCAGCCCCGCGCGCGGGTGCCCGTCACTTCGAGGAGTTTCCCCGCGTCCGGACATTCGTCTCTAGGCGGCCCCATCGTCGTGACGAACAGACGGGACCGGTCCGCGCCGCCGAAAGCCGGCCGGGTCGGGAATAGCAGGCCTAGCTCGATGCGGCCGGCGATCTGTCCCGACGGCTCGATCCGGAGGAGCGCACCGCCGCTCACAGCCGCGGACCAGTAGTCGCCATCCTCCGAGACCGCCGCCCCGTCCGGCCGACCGCCATCCGCATCCGCCTTGTGGAACACCGCCCACGGACCCGGCCGTCCCGAGGACATGTCGTAGGGCGCGCGCCAGATCGTCGCGACGCTGGCATGGGAATCCGACAGGTACATCCAATCGCCATCCGGACCGAAGGCGATGCCATTGACGACGTGGAGCGGCGCGGGCCCATCCTCGGGTCCCGCTAGGACGTCGCCATCCAGGCACCAGAGCGCGCCGGGCCTCGATCCCGCCTCATCCATCGTGCCGACCCAGAACCGCCCGGCGGGATCGGCCGCTCCATCGTTGAAGCGCATGCCCTCCGGCACCGGGACGGCTTTGAGACGCTCGAGGCGCCGCGGCCGCGGATCGTAGCGCCAGAACCCGCCATCCCCGGCGAAATCCACCGTGCGACCCCGACCGGGTGCGAGGGCGCAAGCCCGCCGATCTAGATCGAAGACCATCTCCGCGCCGCTGCGGATATCGAACCGGAGGAGGCGCCGCGCGGGGATGTCGGTCCACCACATCGCATCGTCGCAAGCGTGCCAGATCAGGCCCTCGCCGAGGGCGCATCGCTCCCGTCCGACGATCTCCACCCCTTCGCCCATGCGCCTTCATACGGCTCGCCGAATAACTTGACAACATGTCATACAAATTTTCTAACTTATCGGGCGGCGGGTGTCGCAGGAGAGGGAGGACGCAATGAAGAACGGATCATCGCTGCTCGTCGCCGGGATCATGGTTGCCGCCGCCGCGCCGGCGCTTGCCGAGTACCGGCAGGCCCCGATGCTGGACGAACGGGACCTGCCACCCGTCGCGGACCGGTTGCCCGCCATCCCGGAGGTCGCTGACAGCGTCGACGGCATCGGCCGCTACGGCGGGGAGATCCGGCGCGTCCTCTCCGGCGCGGGCGACTACAACTCGATCCTGCGCTTCATCTCGCCTCAGGGCTTGACGCGCTGGGAGCGCGACTGGTCGACGGTCATCCCCAACGTCGCCGAGAGCTGGGAGGTGAACGAGGACGCGACCGAGTACACCTTCCGGCTTCGCGAGGGGATGCGCTGGTCGGACGGCGATCCGTTCGACGCCGGACGACATCATGTTCTTCGCCGAGGATCTGATGCTGAACGATGAGTTCTATCCCTCGCCGCCGGCCCGCTTCGTGGTCGAGGGGGAGCCGGCGCAGGTCGAGCGGATCGACGACCTCACGGTGCGCTTCACCTTCGCCGCGCCCTACGCGATGTTCTTGCAGGAGCTCGCCTCGCCGCTGGCCCAGGAGCCGGTGCTCTGGGCCTCGCACTACTGCGGCCAGTTCCATCCCGCCCGCAATCCGGACGTGGACACCATCATCGCGGAGACCCCGGGCGCCGAGGACTGGCCGAGCCTGTTCCGCCTGAAGTGCGGCGAGCCCGAATCGCCCAACCGCTGGGCGAACCCCGACCGCCCGACGCTCGACCCCTGGGTGATGACCGAGGAGGCGTTCTCGGCCGGAGCAACCCGCTCGGTGATGGAGCGCAATCCCTACTTCTGGCAGGTCGACAGCGACGGCAACCAGCTGCCCTACGTGGACCGCGTGATCCTCAACGTCGCGCAGGATCCCGAGGCGCTCCTCCTCGAGGCGGTCGCGGGCAACATCGACATGCAGCGGCGGCGCATCGACAACCTCGCCAACCTGCCGGTCCTGTCGGCCGCCAAGGAACGCGCGGGGATCGAGTTCTACACCGTGGTCTCGGCGCGCTCGAGCGACATGGTCCTCTATCCCAACCTGACCCATGCCGATCCCGAGATGCGCGCCGCCCTCACCGACCGGCGGGTGCGCGAGGCGCTGTCGCTTGGCATCGACCGCGACGAGCTGATCGACATCGTCTGGCAGGGCCGGGGCGAGCCCTGGCAGATCGGACCCAAGCGCGAGCACGCGCTGTTCAACGAGCAGCTCTCGACGCAATTCCTGGACTACGATCCGGACCGGGCCAACGCGCTGCTCGACGAGGCGGGCCTGACCGAGCGTGACGCGCAGGGGTTCCGGCTCCTGCCGGACGGCGAGCGGTTCGCCTTCGACATGGCCTATCCCGGCGTGGACGTGCCGCTCTACGGCGACGCGCTGGAGATCATCAAGGACCAGTGGGCCGAGATCGGCGTCGATCTGAACGCCACCTCCGTGGAGCGGTCGATCTACTTCTCGCGCGGCGAGGCCAACGAGCACGACATCATGGTCTGGGGCGGGGAGGGCGGGCTTGACCCGACCCTGAGCCCGCGCGACGTGCTGGCGACGCATCCGCAGGGGTCGTGGTACGCCATCCCGTGGGTCCGCCACTACCTGTCGGGCGGCACGGAGGGCGAGGCCCCGTCCGAGAGCATGGCCAAGCGGCTCGCGCTCTACGACGAGTTCCGCCGCACGGGCGATCCCGCGCGGCAGGACGAGATCTTCGCGGAGATCCTGCAGGAGGCGGCCGACGCGTTCGAGGTCTTCGGCATCGTGTCGAGCCCGGACGTGTTCGGCATCCGCAAGGCGAACCTGATGGGCGTGCCCGCCAGCATGCCGGGCTCCTGGGTCTATCCCGATCCCGGTCCGTCCCTGCCGCAGACCTACTGGTACCGCGAGTGATCCCGCCCGCCCCCCGCCCGCGCGGGGGGCGCCTCAGCCACCCCATGCCCATGCCAACCGGGAGAGCCGACGGATGATCCTGCGCTATCTCCTGCGGCGGCTGCTCTGGGCAATCCCGTTCCTCTTCGGCGTCTCGATGGTCGCTTTCGCGCTCATCCAGGCGCCGCCGGGCGACTACCTTACGACCTACCTTGCAAGATTGGCTGCCTCGAACGAGACGCTCGACGCGCTGGCGGTCGAGAACCTGCGCATCCGCTTCGGCCTCGATCAGCCCATCTGGGTCCAGTACTTCAAGTGGATCGGCAACGTACTGCGCGGCGATTTCGGCCTGTCCTTCGAGTGGCGGCAGCCGGTCTCGGACCTGATCTGGGAACGGATGGGCTTGACGCTGCTGCTGACCATGGCGACGCTGCTGCTGACCTGGGCCATCGCCTTCCCGATCGGCATCTACTCGGCGGTACGCAAGTACACGTTGGGCGACTACGTCGCGACGACAATCGGCTTCATCGGACTGGCGACCCCCAACTTCCTGCTCGCGTTGATCCTGATGTACATCGGCGTCGTCCATTTCGGCACGTCCGTCGGCGGGCTGTTCTCGCCAGAATACGCCAACGCGCCATGGTCCTGGGCCAAGGTCGGGGATCTGCTGGCGCATATCTGGCTGCCCATGGTCGTGCTGGGCACCTCGGCGGCCGCGAGCCTGATGCGGATCATGCGCGCCAACATGCTCGACGAGCTGTCCAAACCCTATGTCGAGACGGCCCGCGCCAAGGGCCTGTCGGAATGGCGCCTGATCCTGAAGTACCCCGTTCGCGTGGCGCTGAATCCCTTCGTCTCCACCATCGGATGGGTGCTGCCCAACCTGGTGTCTGGCTCGGTCGTCGTGGCGATCGTGCTGTCTCTTCCCACGGCCGGGCCGCTGATGCTGCAGGCGCTGCTGGCGCAGGACATGTACCTCGCCGGGGCCTTCGTCCTGCTGCTCTCGGCGCTGACGGTGGTCGGGATGCTGATCTCGGACGTGCTCCTGGTGCTGCTCGATCCGAGGATCCGGTATGAGTGAGGCGGCCCGCGACCCCGCGCCGGCGATCGGAGGCCTCGCGGCCCTGCCCGATATGGCGGTGGCCAGCCAGGCGCAGCTGACCTGGTGGGCATTCAAGCGCCATAGGCTGGCGATGGCCTCGCTCTGGGTGATCGGGCTGCTCTACGCGCTCGTGGCCTTTGCCGGCCTGATCGCGCCGATGGACCCGACCGATGCCGAGCGCCGCGCCGTCTATCACCCGCCGCAGGCGATCCACATCATCGACCGGGATGCGGACGGCAGTTGGCGCCTGGCGCCGCATGTCGTCGCCATGACCCGCGAGCGGGACCCCGAAACGCTGGCGATCACCTACAGCCCGTCCGGGGAGAAGGTGTATCTGCGCCTCTTCGGCCAGGGCGATCCCTACCGGTTCTGGGGCCTTTGGGAGACCGAGTTGAAGCTCCTGGCCGCGGCTGAGCCGGGCGAGCGGTTCTATCTACTCGGCGCCGACCGGCTCGGCCGCGATATGGCGAGCCGGGTGATCCACGGCACGCGCATCTCCCTGTCGATCGGTCTCGTGGGTGTTGCGATCAGTCTCGTGCTGGGCGTCGTGCTTGGCGGCGTGTCGGGCTATTTCGGCGGGTGGATCGACACGGTCATCCAGCGCCTGATCGAGTTCGTCCTGTCGCTGCCCACCATCCCCATCTGGCTGGCGCTCGCGGCCTCGCTGCCGCCCTCCTGGCCGATCTACAAGCAGTACCTCTTCATTACCGTGATCGTCAGCCTGGTGGGCTGGACGGAACTGGGCCGCGTGGTACGCGGACGGTTCCTGGCAATGCGGGACGAAGAGTTCGTGATCGCCGCCCGCCTCGACGGCGCGCGGGAGGGGCGGATCATCCTGCGCCACATGCTGCCGCTGCTCACCAGCCACATCATCGCCTCCCTCACGCTCGCCGTGCCGCTGATGATCCTGGCCGAGACGGCGTTGAGTTTCCTCGGCCTCGGCCTGACGGCGCCGGCGATCAGCTGGGGGGTGCTCCTGCGCGAAGCGCAGAACGTCCTGACGATCAGCGAGGCACCTTGGCTCCTGTCGCCATCGATCATGGTGGTGATCTCGGTCCTGGCCTTCAATTTCCTGGGCGACGGCCTGCGCGACGCGGCCGATCCCTACGGGCGCGCGGCGTGAGCGCCGTCCTCACCGTGGAAGGACTAGACGTGCGCTTCGGCTCGCGGCGGGGCGAGATCACGGTCCTGCACGGCGTCGGGTTCGAGCTCCACCGGGGCCGCACGACCTGCGTCGTCGGCGAAAGCGGCTCGGGCAAGTCCGTGACCGCCCGCTCGATCCTCAACATGACGCCGCCGCCGCTGCGCATCTGCGCGGGCCAAGTCCTGTTCCGGCCGCTCGGGGGCCCCGAGGTCGATCTCGCGGCCACCGATCCGAAGGGGCGGGCGATCCGGGACGTGCGCGGCGGACGCATCGCGATGATCTTCCAGGAGCCGATGAGCGCACTCAGCCCGGTGCACACCATCGGCAACCAGATCGTCGAGGCGATCCGCCTGCATCGCAGCGTGGGCCGGCGCGAGGCGCGCGACATCGCCGCGCAGGCCCTGGAGCGGGTGGAGCTGCCGGAGCCGCGCCGGATGCTGGACCGCTACGCGTTCGAGCTGTCGGGCGGCATGCGCCAGCGCGCGATGATCGCGATGGCGCTGTCCTGCGAGCCCGACATCCTCATCGCCGACGAGCCGACGACCGCCCTCGACGTGACCACGCAGGCCGAGATCCTGGACCTCATCCGCGGGCTGCAGGACAGCTCCGGCATGGCGGTCATGTTCATCACCCATGACATGGGCGTGGTCGCGGAGATCGCTCAGGACGTCGTGGTCATGCGCCACGGCAAGGTGGTCGAGCGCGCCGGCGTCCGGGACATCTTCGCGGCGCCCAAGCACGCCTACACGCGCCAGCTCCTGGACGCGGTCCGCGCGCTCGACGGGCCGGCATCCGCCCGCGCCGTCCTGCCCCCGCCAGGCGCCCCGCTTCTCGAGGTGCGCGGCGCAACCAAGCGCTTCGAGCGGCGCACCGGGCTGCTGGGGCGCGGGCGGGCCGTCACCCGGGCCGTCGATGGCGTCAGCCTGGAGGTGCGCGCCGGCGAGGCGCTCGGCATCGTCGGGGAGAGCGGGTCGGGCAAGACCACGCTGGGGCGCATGGTCGCCAGTGTCTATCCGACCGACGCGGGCACCATCACCTTCGACGGCCGGCCCCACGCCGATCTGGACCGCGCCGGGCTGGCGCGGCTGCGCCGGGAGGTGCGTGTGATCTTCCAGGACCCGTTCTCCTCGCTCAACCCGCGCATGACCGTGGGCCGCATCGTGGCCGAGCCGCTGATCGCCAACGGGCTTCGGCCCGAGGGCGGCGTGCGCGCGGCCGTCGCGGGGCTGCTGGAGCGCGTCGGGCTCGAGGCGGCGATGGCGGAGCGGTATCCGCACGCGTTCTCCGGCGGGCAGCGCCAGCGCATCGTGATCGCGCGCGCGCTGGCCCTGCGGCCGCGGCTCATCGTGGCCGACGAGCCGACCTCGGCCCTGGACGTGTCGATCCGCACTCAGGTCCTCGACTTGCTGATCGAGCTCAGGCGCGAGATGGGGCTGAGCTTCCTCTTCATCAGCCACGACATGGCGGTGATCCGTTACTTCTGCGACCGGATCGCGGTGATGCACCGCGGCCGCATCGTGGAGACGGGCCCGACCGAGGACGTCATCGCGCGGCCCTCGGACCCCTACACCCGCGCCCTCCTCTCGGCGGTGCCGGTGCCCGATCCGGCCCGCCGGGGGCTTGCGGCGCGGCACAGGTTCGAACCCGAACGCAAGATCCTTGAAGGAACAGGCGCATGATCCCTACCTCCGAAGCAATCCCACACGCGGGAGAGTCCGCCCCGTCTCGGACAGCCCATATCCCCATCCGCTCGGTCGAGGTGACGCGATTCACCCACATGGTCCGCACCTGCGTGGACAGCGACGGGCATGCGCATCCCGGCCCGCCCCGGGAGGCCCGCGCCGCCCTGCTGACGATCACCGCCGAGGACGGCACTGCGGGGCGGATCGTCACCGGCACCAGCGACCTCGCCGAGGGTCCGATCGCCGCCTATGTCCGCCCGACCTTGGTGGGCGCCGATCCCTGTCGGCCCGAGGCGCTCTGGCACCTGCTCTACAAGATGCAGCGCGGCAGCCGGATGATGCTGACCGACCGGATGCTCTGCGCGGTCGAGCTGGCCTTGTGGGACCTCTTCGGGAAGCTCTCGGGTCAGCCGGTCTGGAAGATGCTGGGCGGCGCGCGCGCGCGGGTGCCGACCTACGGCTCCACGATGTGCGGCGACGACATCGAGGGCGGGCTCGCCACCCCGGAGGATTACGGCCGTTTCGCCGACTGGCTGGTGACCGAGCGGGGGTATCGCGGCGTGAAGCTGCACACCTGGATGCCGCCGCTACCCGGCGCGCCGAACGTGCAGGCCGATTACCGGGCCTGCGCCGCCGTGCGCGAGGCGGTTGGCCCGGACGTGCCGCTGATGCTCGACCCGAACCACTGGTACTCGCGCGCCGACAGCTTCTGGCTCGCCGAGCGGCTGGCCGGGCTGGGCTTCCTCTGGATGGAGGAATGCATGGAGGAGGCGTCGATGTCCTCCTACCGCTGGCTCCGCGAGAAGGTGCCGGGCCTGCAGATCCTCGGCCCCGAGACGATGGCGGGCAAGCACTGGACCCGCGCCGAATGGGCGATGTCGGGCGCCTGCGACATGCTGCGCACGGGGGTGTGGGACGTGGGCGGGATCGGCCCGGCGATGAAGACCGCGCACCTCGCCGACAGCCTGCACATGTCCTGCGAGGTGCACGGCACCGGCGCGGGCAACCTCGCCATCTGCGCCGCCATGGCCAATGACAGCTTCTACGAGCGCGGGTTGCTGCACCCGCACGTGGATTACGAGGCGCCGGCGGACTACGAGCTCGCGATCGACGACCCGATGGACGAGGAGGGGTACGTCACTTTGTCCGAACGCCCCGGCCTGGGCCATTCCCTCGACCTGGAGCACATCGCCGCCCATGCCCTCTGACGCCCCGTTCCGCGACCGCCCGCCCCTCACGCGGCTGCTCGTCACCGGGGCGGCCGGCAAGGTCGCGGGGCTGATCCGTCCGCATCTGCACGCGGTCGCGCGGTGCCGGGTGCTCAGCGATAAGGACGACGTCGCCGCGGCCGAGGGCGAGGTCTCGATCCCCGCCGACCTGTCCGACCGCGCCGCGCTGGCCCGGGCCGTGGCCGGGTGCGACGGGGTGCTCCATCTCGGCGCGGTCTCCTCGGAGGCGTCCTGGGACGTGCTCGCACGCCCCAATCTCGATGGCGTCGTCGCCCTCTACGAGGCCGCCCGCCGCGCCGGCGCCCGCCGCGTCGTGCTGGCCTCCACCAACCACGTGGAGGGGTTCCGGCGCATGGACGAGGTCGTGGACGTCGCCGACCCGCCCCGCCCAGACACGCTCTACGGCGCGACCAAGGTCTTCGCCGAGGCGGTGGCGCGCCTCTATCACGACAAGTGCGGCCTCGGAGGCGCTGTCATCCGGATCGGGTCATGCACCGCCCGGCCCGAGGGCGCGCGCTCCACCGCGACGTGGTGCGCGCCGGCGGATTCTGGCGGCGCTCGTCGCGGCGTGCTTCGCGCCCCGGGCGCCGTCCTTCGTGGTGGTGCACGGGGTCTCGGACACGCCGCGCGGCCCGTGGCGGGACGCGGACGCGCGCGCCGCGCTCGGCTGGGCGCCCGTGCTGCGCCCGCCCGACTGGGACCTTCCCAAGGGCATGCGCGTGGGCGGCGACGCGGCCGCGCTGCCGCTCGAGCCCTTCGGCGCCGAATGGCGGGAGGAGCCGGCATGACGGCCGACCGATCCCGTGGCGCCCTGGCCGCCCAGGTCGAGGCCTCGCTCCGCGACACCTTTCTCTCCGGCCAGCTCCCGCCCGGGGCGAAGCTCCCGAGCGAGGCGCAGCTCAGGCGGCGCTACGACGTCAGCCGAACCGTCGTCAGGGAGGCCGTCGCCGTGCTCCGGGCCCAGGGCCTGGTCCGGGTGCGGCAGGGGGCGGGCGTGTTCGTGGCGGCGCCACCATCCGACGGCGCCGGCCGCGCGGACCTCGGGACGATCGACATCCGGGCGGAGCGCATGTCCGAGGTCCTGGAGCTCCTGGAGCTGCGCATGGCGGTGGAATGCCAGAGCGCCGCGCTGGCGGCGGCACGGCGCGCGCCCGCCCAGGAGGAGGCGATCTGGGAGCGGCTGGCCGAGATGACGGCGCCGGAGCCAGTGGAGGACGAGGGCGCGGGCAAGACCAGCAGCGCGCGTGACCTCGCCTTCCACATGGCCATCGCCGCGGCGACCAACAACACGCGCTTCGTCTGGATGCTGGACACGCTTGGCCGGCATTCGATTCCCCGCGCAGCGATCGGGCTGGAGCGCGACGGGCGCGTGCCGGAGGCGTATCTCGCGATGATCGCCGGCGAGCACTCCGTCATCGCGCAAGCGATCTCGGCCGGAGATCCCGAAGCGTCCCGGGACGCCATGCACTCGCACCTCGCCGGCTCGATCCGCCGCTACCGGGACGCCGTGCGCGCGCCCGCGCGGTCGGGCCCGTCCATGGACAAGGAGGCTGCCCATGATCCCTGACGACCTCAAGCGGGCCTTCGGCGCCGGCATGCTCTCGTTCCCGGTCACGCCGTTCGCGCCGGGCGGCGCGCTGGCGCTGGATCCGTTCGCGGATCATGTCGCCTGGATGACGGAGCAGGGCGCGAAGGTCCTGTTCGTCGCCGGCGGCACGGGAGAGGGCTTCTCCCTGACGTCCGCCGAGGTGGGCGAGGCCACGCGCGCCGCCAAGGCCGCGTCGGGCGGCGTGCCGATCGTCGCCGGGGTCGGCCACGGCACGGCGATCGCGATCGAGACCGCGCGCCTCGCGCAGGCGGCGGGGGCCGACGGGCTGCTCGTCCTGCCGCCGTACCTGATGCGTGGCTCGCAGGCCGGGCTGGCCGCGCATTACGGTGCGATCATCGGCGCGGTCGACATCGGCGTCATGCTTTACGGCCGCGAGGAGGTCGTGATCCGGCCATCGACGCTGGCGGCCCTGACGGAGGCGCACGCGAACCTCATCGGCTACAAGGACGGGATCGGGGACCTCGCGAGCCTGCGCCGGATCACCGCGACCCTCGGGGACCGCCTCGCCTATGTCGGCGGCATGCCCACGGCCGAACTCTACGCCGAAGGATACGCGGCCGTCGGCGTGCCGGCCTACTCGTCGGCGGTCTTCAACTTCGTGCCCCGCTTCGCCGCGGCGTTCAACGACGCCCTCCTGGCCGGCGACCGCGCGTTCGTCCTGCGCGGATTGCGGGAGGTGTTCTACCCGTTCGTGGACCTCAGGGACCGGGCGCCGGGATACGCGGTGGCCGCGATCAAGGCGGGCGTCCGCCGTCGCGGCTTCGCCGCGGGGCCGGTCCGTCCGCCGCTCACCGACCTCACCGCCGGTGAGGAGGACGAGCTGATCGGGATCATCGCGGCGGCCGACGCGCTGGCGGAACGCTCTCGGCGGACGCCGGCCGCATGATGCCGGCGCGGACGGGCCGGGCGATGGTTCCGTGTCCGCCGCCGCACACCGACTGAACGGCGTCCCGTGCGCGCCGCCCCAAGGAAGGATCTCCCGATGGACGACGCCCCCTTCATCCCGTCCGGACGTCATCTGATCGCTGGCGACTGGGTCGTCGGCGGCACGACGTTCCGGTCCGACCCCGCGCATGGCCGTCCACTCGACGTCTCGGCCGGCTCGCCCGAGCTCGTCGACCGCGCTGCCCGCGCCGCCGAGGAGGCGTTTCCCGCCTATGGCCGATCCAGCCGGGAGGATCGCGCCGCCTTCCTCGATGCCATCGCAGAGGAGATCGAGGCCCGCGCAGCAGACATTGCCGGGATCGGGACCTCCGAGACCGGCCTGCCCGAGGGCCGTCTGAACGGCGAGCGCGGACGCACGACCGGTCAGCTCCGGATGTTCGCCGCGCATATCCGCGAAGGGGACCATCTCGACCTGCGCCACGATTCCGCCTTGCCGGACCGCCGGCCCGCCCCGCGGCCCGACCTGCGGATGGTGCAACGGCCGATCGGTCCCGTCGCGGTGTTCGGCGCATCGAACTTCCCGCTCGCGTTCTCCACGGCCGGCGGCGACACGGCCGCCGCGCTCGCGGCGGGCTGCCCCGTCATCGTGAAGGGCCATGACGCCCATCCGGGCACGTCCGAAGTCGTGGCCGAGGCGATCCTGGCGGCGATCGCCCGGTGCGGCGTGCCCCCCGGCGTCTTCTCCCTGATCCAGGGAGGGAGCCGCGACGTCGGCGCCGCGCTGGTGCGCCACCCGCTGATCCGCGCCGCCGCGTTCACCGGCTCCCTGGCCGGGGGGCGCGCGCTCTTCGACCTGTGCGCGGCCCGGCCCGAGCCCATCCCGTTCTACGGGGAGCTCGGGTCGGTCAACCCGGTGTTCCTGCTTTCCGGCGCCCTGGCGGGAGATGCGGAGCAGATCGGCCAGGGATGGGCGGAGTCTCTGACGATGGGGGCCGGTCAGTTCTGCACCAACCCGGGCATCGCCGTCCTACAGTCTGGGCCGGACGCGGAGGCCTTCCTCGCCGCGGCGGCCCGGACACTTCGCGACACCGCCCCGCAGACGATGCTGACCGACGCGATCGCGGACGCGTTCCGCGCAGGCACGGCCCGCGTCGCGTCGCGACAGGGCGTCCGCGAGGTCTTCCGCGGGGCGGCGGAGGGCCGGACCGCGGCGCCGCAGCTCTTCGCGGTGCCCTCGGGGGCGTTCGCCGCCGACCCAGAGCTGGCGGAGGAGGTCTTCGGTCCCCTGGGCATCGCGGTCCTGACCGACGACGAGGAAGGGCTTTTGGCCGTCGCCACCGGAATGGCGGGTCAACTCACCGCGACCGTGCACTTCGACGACACGGATCGCCGGACCCTTGATCGGCTTTTGCCCATCATCGAGCGCAGGGCCGGGCGCATCGTGGCCAACGGCTTTCCAACCGGCGTGGAGGTGGCGGGCAGCATGGTGCATGGCGGGCCGTATCCCGCCTCGACGAACTTCGGTGCGACCAGCGTAGGGACGCTCGCCATCCAGAGGTTCCTGCGTCCCGTCTGCTACCAGGACATGCCGGTCGCGTTCTCCGACGCGGTATAGGCGCGGGCCGTTCGGCATGTCAGAAGCCCGAACGCTCTGAAATGGGCAATACGTGCGGTAACCTACCGAGGAAAATGGGCATCGGAAACGAGACGGCGCTCCTATGCCACATCCCAGGGCATGACGACTGCCCGTGCGCGCATCCGCTCGCGGCTGGAGGAAGGAAGGCGGAGGAGACGGCCAAGGCTGCCCAAGCGTCAGATCGATGCAAGGCCAGAGTAATCCACGCGGATCGATGCCAAGCCGTGCCGGCGCGAGCCGTACAAGTGATCGCATGGAAACGGACCGGGCAAGATGAACGCCGTACAGAGAGATCGGTTCAGCCGGTTCAGACATTCAGGAGTGCGTCCGAGGTAGTTCTCAGAACCGAGTTATCTAGCATCGGATGCGAATGCCGAGCCGTCTCCCGCGCAATACCCTTAGCGTTTCGCAATCACTCTATTTCCCGCGGATCAGCGCCCCGGCCTTGGCCCTGACTTGCGCCAGCGCCTCCTCCGTGACCGTGCCCTTCCGCTTGGCGTTCCGAGCCCGCCAGTCGAGACTCTTGACCTGGTCGGCGAGCGCGACGCTGCCGACGTCGCCTGCCATCGAGACCTCGAACGAATAGCCCTTCGCCTCGGTGGTCATCGGGCAGCAGAGCATCACGCCGATGCGGTTGTAGGACGACGGGCTGAGGACGAGCGCAAGCCGATGCCCGGCCTGCTCGTGCCCCGCCTGCGGCGTGAAGCGCAGCCAGACGATATCGCCTGCCTCTGGGACGTAGGGCATGCCGAGAAGGCTTCGTCGCCAACGGGCGCGCCGAAGTCCGCCTCGCCATGTACGTCGTCGTCGGTGATCCCGGCGATCAGATCGGCCAGCGTGACCTCGGGGTCCCGGATCGGGACGATGACGATCCGGCCATCCTCCTCGCGTATGTCCACGGGCGCGTCGCGCTCGAGGCGCGCGGCCTGCAGGACGGCCGATGGGATGCGGACGAAGGCACTGTCGCCCCATTTGCGGACGGTGGCGCGCATGGCTGGCTCCTAGACCCCTGGAGGATTATCCTCACCCAGTCATCTCACGTGTATACAATGTAGGAATAAGAGTGTCGTTGCGCTTGTAATGCCGCCTACGTCCCTCGAAGTAGACGGTCGATTGGGCCGTTGTGGAGCTCCGCACTGCGGGACGGAACGGTCGCTTCGCTTGATCCGCAGCTATGTCTGCATCGAGCTGGCCTGCTGCCGTGCGATGATGCCCATGGTCGCCGCCACCAGTCGAGAGACTGTCAGGCCACCGATGCCGTCGATATCGACCTCCGGCATGATCTCCACGAAGTCGACCGCCGCGATCGTCCCACGCTCCGCCGCGGCGGTGATCAGCTGCAGCACCTGATAGTAGCCCAAGCCGCCCGGCGCGCGACCGATCGTGTTGGGGGCGATCCCCGGATCCAGGGCGTCGATGTCGATGCAGAGGATGACGTTCGCGCCGACCTCGATCCGGTCGATCGCTGGCTGCAACCCGTCGCGGTGCACATCGAGCCCGGTGAAGAACGAGGCGCCCCAGGCGACGGCATCCTCGAAGTCCGACGAATGGCCGGACCCGATCCCGCGTGCGCCGACCTGGATGATCTTCTCGATATGATCCATCTCGGAGGCGCGGCGCATCGTCGAGGATAAACCCATACTCTCCCCCATATGGCTGTCCCGCCAGTCGATGTGCGCGTCGATCTGCACGATCGTGAACGTCTGGCCGGTATCGCCCATGGCCTGAAGCATTGGGATCGGCACCGAGTCGTCGCCACCGACGAGGATCGGAACGACGCCTCGGCGGACGATCGTCGAGATCGCACGACGGATCGTCTTGCGGTTCGCCGCGAAATCCGTCTCGCTCCATGGCAGATCACCGCAATCGACCGCGCGTTTGGTCCCTTGCGGAAAGAGGGGCGCGCCGAGATCGAAGTTGTGCCGGTCCACGTTGGCCGTCAAGGAGCCGATCGCCGTGCGCAGCGACTCCGGTCCGTTCTGCGCATAGGCTCCGACCGACCCGTATGGCGTGGCGCAGGGGGCGCCGACAAAGGCCGACGATGCGTCGATCGTATCAAGATCGAGGATCTCTCGAGACCCAAGAAGGTGTCGGTTTCCAAAGCGCCGAACAGCGCGGCGAGATCGGGTGCCCTGGCCATCGTCCTTGGTCCTTGCGACAAGCTTCCGCCCGGGCGACGGGCTATCAATGGTCCGGTATCACAGATTTCCCAAAGTCGAGGACCATAGGCCGTGCCGACCGATCCCGTGATCACCATTCAGGTCACTCGACCGCGCCGCAAAATCCGTCAATGAGGGCTCGAAGCCGACCTTCGCCGCGATGCACCGTCGCCCTTCCATGCGTCGCGATGCCTGCGTTCCCATGCGGCATCCCTCGGAGGTCGGCGGTCCCGCGCCGGGCGGGTGCCCGGACGCCTCGGGGGCGTCCGGGCCGCGAACAGGCGCTCGCCCGTTCGGCGAGCGGTCAGTTCGGGATGTCGCCGGTCAGGCCCTCGACGTAGAAGTCCATGCCGGCCAGCGTGCCGTCATCGGCGGTCTCGCCGGCCGCGAGCCAGGCCGAGCCGTCCTGCCGGTTCAGCGGCCCCTCGAACACCATGGTCTCCCCGGCCGCGATCGCGTCCTTGAGCGCCGTCGCCTCGTCGCGCACGTCCTGGGGCAGGGCGTCGGTCATCTCCCCGATCTCCACCATGCCGGGCGCGATCCCGTCCCAGGTGTCCGCGCTCTCCCACGTCCCCTCCATCGCCGCGCCCACCCGCTCGATGTAGTAGGGCGCCCAGTTGTCGATGATCGAGCTGACCCGCGGGGAGGGCGCGTACTCCGCCATGTCGGAGGCCTGCCCGAAGCCGATGACGCCCTCG
Organism: uncultured Alphaproteobacteria bacterium; assembly: GCA_963832275.1. Lineage (GTDB taxonomy): Bacteria > Pseudomonadota > Alphaproteobacteria > Rhodobacterales > Rhodobacteraceae > Hasllibacter. The sequence goes on along the minus strand of CAWHTQ010000019.1, from coordinate 259,891 downwards.
TGCTTGGCGGCCTCCGCCAGCGGCGCGGTGGAATCGGTGTGCTGCAGGATCACGTCCACGCCCTGCTCGATCAGGGCCTGCGCGGCCTCGGCCTCCTTGGCCGGATCGAACCAGGTGTAGGCCCAGATCACGCTCATCGTGACGTCCGGGTTCGCCTTCTTGGCCCAGAGGTAGCTGGCGTTGATCCCGCGGATCACCTCCGGGATGGGAAAGGACGCGATGTAGCCCAGCTTGTCCGTCTGCGTCATACGCCCGGCGATGTGGCCCATCACCGCGCGTCCCTCGTAGAAGCGGGCCGAGTAGGTCGCCACGTTGTCCGCGCGCTTGTAGCCGGTGGCGTGCTCGAACTTCACGTCCGGGAATTTCTCGGCCACGTTGATCGTGGCGTCCATGAACCCGAAGGACGTGGTGAAGATCAGGTCCGCGCCCGCGAGCGCCATCTGCGTCATCACGCGCTCGGCGTCCGCGCCCTCGGGCACGTTCTCCTGGAACACGGTCTCGACCGCGTCGCCGAACTCCGCCTCGACGGCGAGGCGGCCCTGGTCGTGCTCGTAGGTCCAGCCGCCGTCGCCGACAGGGCCCACGTAGACGAAGCCGACCTTGAAAGGATCGTCCTGCGCCATGGCCGGCATCGCCAGCGTCGCGGCGGCCAGCGCCATCAATTGCCTGCGGATCATGTGTGTCTCCCCCTGAGCGGCCCCTCGGGACCGAATCCCTTGCCGGCAGAGCCTAGGCCGTCACGCGGCCGCGTGGAACGGCCGGCCCAGATCCGCGGGCGCCGCGAGGCTCGCCCGGCCCCGTCCCGATGAAATCATGACCAGCACGGCGATCGTGACCAGGTAGGGCGACATGCTCAGGAGCTCCACCGGCACCGCCGCGCCTGAGGCCTGGAGCCGAAGCTGGAGCGCGCCGATGCCGCCGAAGAGCAGCGCGCCGAACAGCACGCGCCAAGGCCGCCAGGCGCCGAACACGACCAGGGCCAGCGCGATCCAGCCCGCCCCCGCGGTCATGCCCTCGGTCCATTGCGGCACCCGCACCAGCGACAGGTACGCGCCGCCGGCCCCCGCGCAGGCCCCGCCGAAGGCGATCGCCCCCATCCGCACCAGCGCCACGCGGTAGCCCAGCGCGTGCGCCGCCTCCGCCCCTTCGCCCACCGCGCGCAGCACCAGGCCCGCGCGGGTGGAGCGCAGGACCCACCACACCGCCGCCGTCAGGGCCAGGGCGGCGTAGACCACCGGGTCGTGCCCGAAGAGGATCGGCCCCAGGACGGGCAGGTCCGGCAGGGGCCCGAGGGGCAGGTCGCCCACCGGGGGAGCCTTGAGCCCGACATATCCCTGTCCGACCATCGCCGAGAGCCCCAGCCCGAACAGCGTGAGCGCGAGACCCGTCGCCACCTGGTTCGACATCAGCGCCTGTGTGAGCACCCCGAACACGAGCGCCAGCGCCGCCGCCCCCGCCATCGCGGCGACGAACCCCAGCGCCGGCGAGCCCGTCTCCACCGCCGCGATGAACCCCAGCACGGCGCCCGCGATCATCATCCCCTCCACCCCGAGGTTCAGCACGCCCGACTTCTCGCACACCAGCTCCCCGATCGCGGCCAGCAGGATCGGCGTCGCCGCGACCGGGACCGCGGCCAGAAGGAAGATCCAGTTCAGGTCCATCAGGCCGTCCTCCTTCGCCCGATCCGCACGCGGTAGCTGCCCAGCACGTCCACCCCGAGGAGGAAGAAGAGCAGCATCCCCTGGAACGCGCTGATCGCGGCCGAGGGCAGGCCGAGCATGAACTGCGCCAGCTCGCCGCCGATATAGGTCAGCGCCATCAGCAGCCCCGCCAGCAGGATGCCCACCGGATGCAGCCGGCCGAGGAAGGCGACGATGATCGCGGTGAACCCGTAGCCGGAGCCGAAGTCGATGCCGATCTGCCCCGCGGGGCCGGTCGCCTCGAAGATGCCCGCGAGCCCGGCCAGCGCGCCCGAGACCCCGAAGCAGAAGAGCACCAGGAGCCCGGGCCGCACCCCTGCGAAACGCGCCGCCCGCGGCGCCTCCCCGGTCAGGCGGATGTGGAAGCCCAGCACGTGCCGCGCCAGCAGGACATAGGCGAAGATCACCGCGATGAACGCCGCCGCCACGCCCCAGTGCAGGCCCGTGCCGGCGATCAGCTCGGGGTTGGCCGAGGCGTCCCAGCGCGCGAGGTTGCGGCTGCCGGGAAAGCCGCCCCCTTCGGGATTGCGCAGCGGCCCGAGGGCCGCGGCCGCCAGGAGCTGCTCGGCGACGTAGACCAGCAGCAGCGAGACGAGGATCTCGTTGGTGCCGAACCGGACCTTCAGGATCGCCGGGATCATCGCCCAGAGCAGGCCGCCGAGCAGCCCGCACAGGACCATCAGCGGGAAGATCAGCGCGTTGCCCGACGGATAGAACGCCAGCCCCGCCGCCGCGCCGCAGATCGCGCCGACGATGTACTGCCCCTCGGCGCCGATGTTCCACACCCCCGCGCGGAAGCCGAGCGCGAGCCCGGTCGCGATGAGGATGAGCGGCCCCGCCTTCACCAGGAGCTGCGGGCGCGAGAAGGCGGCGAAGCGTGGATCGAACAGCGGGTCCCAGAAGATCGTGCGGATCGCCTCGAACGGGTCCTTGCCGAGGAGGGCGAACATGATCCCGCCCGCGATCAGCGTGAGGGCGACGGCGAGGACCGGGGTGGCCAGCGTCCAGAGCCGCGACGGCTCGGGGCGGCGCTCGAGCCTCAGCATCGCGCGACGGGGTCGGGCACGCTCCCGCCCGCCCTCGGACGCCTGGCGGCGCCTCGGCCGGTTGGGCCGGGCGCCTCTTGCCGCGCAATTCGGCGGGCCTGCTGCGCTGGCATGGCGCATCCGCCGAACGGGCTCGCGCGGCCCGGATGTGCGCCTCCGGCGGGGAGTCTTCGATCGACACGAGCACGAGAGGCCGCGCCCCTCGTGGCGGCCGGCGAGGGGGGCCCAAGGCTCCCGGAGGCGGGCGCCGTCCCGCTCACGCGGCGGCATCCATGCCGGCGAGCATCAGCCCGATCTCCTCCAGGGTCAGCTCCCCCGCCGGGCGCGGCGCGGACAGCCGCCCCCCCGCCAGCGCCGCGAAGCGCGTGGATATCTCCGTGAGCTCGTCGAGATCCTGACTGATCGCCACGACCGCCGCCCCCCCCTCGGCCAGCGCCACCAGCGCCCGCCGGATCGCCCCCGCCGCCGCCGCGTCCACCCCCCATGTCGGCTGGTTCACCACCAGCACGCCCGGATCCTGCAGCACCTCGCGCCCGATCACGAACTTCTGCAGGTTCCCGCCCGAGAGCGAGCGCGCCGCGTGCCCCGGCCCCGGCGTGCGCACGTCGAACGCCTCGATCACCTCCTCGGCGAACCCCCGCGCCCGCGCCCAGTCCATGAACCCCCGCCGCGCCAGGCCCCGGCGCACCATGCCCGTCAGCGCCGCGTTCCGCGTCAGGGTCATGTCCGGCGCCGCCGCATGGCCCAGCCGCTCCTCCGGCGCCGTGAGCAGCCCCGCCGCCCGCCGCCCCTGCGGGCCGAGCCCGGACACGTCGCGGCCGTCGAGCGCGACCGATCCGGCCGGCGCCGTCCGCTCGCCCGAGAGCGCGTCAAGCAGCTCGTCCTGACCGTTCCCCGCGACCCCGCCGATCCCCAGCACCTCGCCCGCGCGCACCTCGAAGGACACGTCCCGCAACGCGGTGCCGAACGCGTGCCCGGCCGGCAGCGACAGGCCCGTGACCCGCAGCCGCACCGCCCCTGGCGGGCCGGCCGGCGCCGCGGGGTCGGACAGGGCGCCGCCCACCATCGTCTCCGCCATCGCCCGCGCCGACATCTCTCGCGGATCGCAGCGCGCCACCACACGGCCCCGCCGCAGGATCGTCGCCGCCTCGCAGAGCGCCCTGATCTCCTCCAGCTTGTGCGAGATGTAGAGGATCGACACCCCCTCGGACGCCAGCACGCGCAGCGTCCCGAACAGCGTCTCCACCTCCTTCGGCGTCAGCACGCTGGTCGGCTCGTCCATCACCAGGAGCCGCGGCGACTGCAGCAGGCAGCGCACGATCTCCACCCGCTGGCGCTCCCCGGCCGAGAGGTCGCCCACCCGCCGCGCCGGATCCAGCGGCAGGCCGTAGGCCGCCGACACCTCGCGGATGCGCGCCGCCAGGTCCCGCATCGCCGGCGGGTCCTCCATCCCGAGCGCCACGTTCTCCGCCACGTTCAGCGCGCCCCAGAGCGAGAAATGCTGGAACACCATGCCCACGCCCGCCCGCCGCGCCTCGGACGGGCCGGCCGGCGCATAGCGGGCGCCCTCCCAGCGCATCGCGCCCGAATCGGGCCGCACCAGCCCGTAGATCGCCTTCACCAGCGTCGACTTGCCCGCCCCGTTCTCGCCCAGCAGCGCGTGCACCTGCCCGGGCATCACGTCGAGGCTCACGTCCTCGTTTGCCGTCACCCCCGGATACCGCTTCGTCAGCCCCTCGATGGCCAGGAGCGGCGTCACGAGCGGACCCGCGCGATCTCGGGGCCGCGGATCAGCCTGCGGGCCACCCCGATGGCGATCGCCTGGGGATGCTTGCCGAGCGCGGGATCGCCGATCGGGCATTCGATCGGCCCGAACGGGTTCGGATGCCCCATCGCGCGCAGCCGCGCGTCGAAGCGCGCCCGCTTGGTGGCGCTCCCGATGAGGCCGCAGGAGGTGAAGCGCCGCCGCAGCAGCGCGTCGCAGAGCGCCAGGTCGATCGCGTGGTCATGCGTAAGGATCAGGTGGTCCGCCCCCTTCGGCGCGTGCGCCGCCAGCGCCGGCATGTCCGCGCAGGGCAGGGGGGTGCCCGCCGGCAGCCCGTCGAGCTTCGCGGACAGGTCGATCACCGTCACCGCGTGCGTGCCCAGCGGCGCGACCACGGCCGCGATCGCCCGCCCCACGTGCCCCGCGCCCCAGATCCACAGCGTGCGCGCCTGCGAGCCCACCCGCTCCACGAGCGTGCCGTCGCGCCAGCCGGGGACCTCCGGCGCCCAGACCGGCACCGCGCCCGCCGGCTTCGTCCGCAGCACCCGCACCGGCCCCTCCGGCACCGCCTCCAGCACCTCCGTCACCAGCGTCACCGCCCCGCCGCAGCACTGGCCCATGCCCGGCCCCAGGGCATGGCGGTCCACCCGCGGCCCGCCGCCCGAGGCCAGCAGCGCCCGCGCGTCCGCCGCCGCGCGCCACTCCAGCGCGCCGCCGCCGATGGTCCCCGACTGCCCGGCCTCGAACACCAGCATCGCCGTGCCCGCCCGCCGCGGCGCCGAGCCGCGCGTGTCCACCACGACCACCCGCGCCACGCGGCCATGCGCGTCCAGCGCCGCGCCCAGCTCCTCGGCGTCGAGGACGAAGCTCACCCCCGCGCCCGCCCCACCGCCGCCAGCACCGCCTCGGCGGTCGCCGGCGCCTGCAGGTCCGGCCAGCCCGGGCCCGCAGGCCGCGCAGGCGTCCTCCAGCGCCAGGAACGCCCCGATCCCCAGCATCAGGGGCGGCTCGCCCACCGCCTTCGACCGGTGGACCGTGTTCTCCGGGTTCGGCTTGTCCCACAGGTCCACGTTGAAGACCCGCGGCCGGTCCGAGCAGGCCGGAATCTTGTAGGTCGACGGCGCGTGCGTCGCGAGCCGGCCCTTGCCGTCCCAGACCAGCTCCTCGGTCGTCAGCCAGCCCGCGCCCTGCACGTAGCCGCCCTCGATCTGCCCGATGTCGAGCGCGGGGTTCAGGGACGCGCCCGCGTCGTGCAGCAGGTCCGCGCGCAGGATGCGGTTCTCCCCGGTGAGCGTGTCGATCACCACCTCGGTGATCCCGCAACCGTAGGCGAAGTAGTAGAACGGCCGCCCCCGCCCCGCCTCGCGGTCCCAGACGATATCCGGGGTCTTGTAGAACCCGGTCGCCGAGAGCTGCACCCGGTTGGCGTATGCGAGCCGCACCGCGTCGGCAAAGGCGATCCGCGCGCCGGGCAGGCCGACCGTGCCGCCCGCGAACTCGATCTCGGCCGCGTCCCGCCCGGCGGCGGCGGCGATCAGCCCGCGCATCCCGTCCGCGCCCGCGCCGCCCAGCGGCAGGGCGTGGTCCTCCCCCGCGCTCACGAGAAACGCCGCGATCCGCCCCCGGATCGCCTCGCAGGCCGCGAGCACCGCCATCCCGTTCAGGTCCGCGCCCGAGGACGCCGCCGTCGCGGAGGTGTTCGGCACCTTTCCCGTGTCCGTCGCCGTGATCCGCACCGCGTCCACGTCGAGCCCGAACGCCCCGGCCGCCACCTGCGCACACCTTGCGGAACAGGCCCTGTCCCATCTCCGTGCCGCCATGGTTCATGGCGATTGACCCGTCCTGGTAGACGTGCGCCAGCGCCCCGGCCTGGTTCAGATGCGTGAGCGTGAAGCTGATCCCGAACTTCACCGGGCTGAACGCCAGCCCGCGTCTTCAGCACCCGGTGCGAGGCGTTCCACGCCTCCACGGCCGCTCGCCGCCCGGCATAGTCCGCCGTCTCCATCAACCGCGCGGTCATGTCGCCCAGGATGAAGTCCGTCACCGGCATCCCGTAATGCGTGCGCCCGCCGGGCCCGTGCACCTCCGGCGCGCGCCCTTCGACCGTCCCGACCGCCCCGCGCGAGGCGACGTCCACGCCGTCCTCCGGCACCTCGACGCCGTGCGCCTCGCTCTCCACGTGCCCGCCGGGCACCCGCTCGGCATAGTAGTTGCGCCGGCGCAGCTCGGCCGGGTCCATCCCCAGCTCGCGCGCCACATGGGTCATCACCCGCTCGATCCCCAGCATCCCCTGCGGCCCGCCGAAGCCCCGGAACGCGGTGTTCGACTGCGTGTCCGTGCGCAGCCGGTGGCTCTCGATCCGCATCGCGGCGATGTCGTAGGCGTTGTCCGCGTGCAGCATCGCCCGGTCCGCCACCGGCAGCGACAGGTCCTGCGCCCAGCCGCAGCGCACGAGGTGCACGAAGTCCACCGCCAGCACGCGGCCCTGGTCGTCGAACCCCGCGCGGTAGCGCATCCGCATGTCGTGCCGCTTGCCCGTCACCACCATGTCGTCGTCGCGGTCGTAGCGCATCTTCACGGGCCTGCCCGTGGCCGCCGCGATCACGGCGCAGGCGACCGCCAGCGCGTTGCCCTGCGACTCCTTGCCCCCGAACCCCCCGCCCATGCGCCGCACCTCGACCCGCACCGAATGCATCGGCACGCCCAGCGCCTCCGCGACCTTGTGCTGGATCTCCGTCGGGTGCTGCGAGGACGAATGCACCAGCATGTCGCCATCTTCCTGGGGCACGGCCAAGGCCGTCTGCCCCTCGAGGTAGAAGTGCTCCTGTCCCCCGACCTCCAGCACCCCCTCCACGCGCCGCGGCGCCGCCGCCAGCGCCGCCTCCACGTCGCCATCCGACCAGACCCGCGGCCCGCCGTCGAAATGCCGGTCCCCCGCCGCCAGCGCCTGATCCACCGTCAGCACCGGCTCGCGCGGCGCGTAGGCCACCTCCGCCAGCCGCGCCGCCCGCCGCGCCGCGAGGTGGCTGTCCGCCGCCACCACGAACACCGGCTGGCCCATGTAGCGGACCTCGCCCTCCGCCAGCAGCGGCTCGTCATGGATCGAGGGCGACACGTCGTTGGCGAACGGCAGGTCCGCCGCCACCAGCACCGCCCGCACCCCCGGCGCCGCCCGCACCGCGTCCAGCTTCACCGACCGCAGCCGCGCCGAGGCATGCGCCGACAGCCCGAAGGCCAGATGCAGGCACCCCGCCGGCACCGGGATGTCGTCGATGTACCGCGCCGTCCCCGCCACGTGCAGATGCGCCGCGTCATGGGGCAGGGCGGCGCCCACCGCGCCCGGGCGCGCCTCGGCCGTGTCCTTCACGCCGAAACCTCCAGCACCGAGACCGCCTCGCCCTGATCCTCCAGCCACAGCCGCAGCAGCATGTTTCCCGCCGCCTCCAGCCGGTAGCCCGCGCTCGCCCGCATGTCGCTCATCGGCGCGAAGTCGTCCCCGTACCGCTCCATCGCCGCCCGCACGGTCGCCTCGGTCCAGGGCCGGCCGACCAGCGCCGCCTCCACCGCCGCCGCCCGCTTCGGCACGCCCGCCATCCCCCCATAGGCGATCCGCGCCTCGGTCACCGCCCCGTCCGCCACCCGCACCACGAACGCCCCGCACACCGCCGAGATGTCTTGGTCGAACCGCTTGCTGAGCTTGTGGCAGCGCAGCCGGTCCTCCTGCCGCGGGATCGTGATCGCCTCGACGAACTCCCCCGGCGCCCGGTCCTGCCGCCCGTATTCCAGGAAGAAGTCCTCCATCGCCACCGCCCGCCGCGCGTCCCCCCGCCGCAAGTGCACCGACGCCCCCAGCGCGATCAGCGCGGGCGGCGAGTCGCCGATGGGCGAGCCGTTCGCCACGTTCCCCCCGATCGTCGCGGCGCCCCGCACCTGCTCGGACCCATAGCGCCGCAGCAGCTCGGCGAAGGCCGGGTACACCGGCGCCACCGCCGCCCGGACCTCCGCCGCCGTCGCCATCGCCCCGATGCGGATCTCCGCGTCCCCGACCTCGATCCCGCGCAGATCATCGCATCCGCCCAGGAAGCAGACCGTCCCCAGGTCCCGCATCCCCTTCGTCACCCAGAGCCCCACGTCGGTCGCGCCCGCGACCAGCGTCGCCTCCGGGTTCGCCAGGTACCACGCCGCCAGCTCGTCCGACGAGCGCGGCTTCACCCACGGCGCCCCGCCCGCGCCGCCGCCTTCGGCCGACGCGCCGGTGCCCGAGAGCGGATCGGTGCGCCCCCAGTCGGCGGAACTCCCGGCGTACCCGCCGGGCACGCCGCCGCCCCGGACCGGGTCCGGGGCCCCGTGGCCCTGGGGCCGACCACGCCCCCCGCTCGCGGCCGCGTCCGCCAGGAACCGTTCGTCGTCCATCCACGCCGGCACCGGCGCCCCCGCCGCGTCCTGCGCCGCGCGCACGATCGGCGCGTAGCCGGTGCAGCGGCACAGGCACCCGGCGAGCTGGTCGTCGTGGTCCCGCGCCCCGTTCGCCTGCGCCGCCGCCATCGTCACTATGATCCCGGGCGTGCAGAACCCGCATTGCGAGCCGTGCCGCGCGACCATCGCCGCCTGCACCGGATGCGCCTCGCCGTCCGGCCCGGCGATGCCCTCCACCGTGCGGATGGCCGCGCCGTCGATCTGCGGCAGCAGCAGGATGCACGCGTTCAGCGTCCGGCGCCCGCGCGCGTCCGTCACGATCACCGAGCAGGCGCCGCAATCACCCTCGTTGCAGCCCTCCTTGGTGCCCGTCAGCCCCCGCCGCTCGCGCAGCCAGTCCAGCAGCGTGACCGTCGCGGGCACATGGTCCAGCGCCACCCGCTCGCCGTTGAGATGAAACGCGATTCCCATGGGGCTCGCCCCGCCGCCTTCTGTGCGCGGCCGCCCGGCCGCGCCCCCGGCCCGATGCGACGTAAAGCGCGGGAGCGCGCCGAGTGAAGCCCCGCGCGGCCCGATGCGCAAGGGCGCCCGCCGCCGCGCCCCCCGACGCGCGCGCCCGTCGCCCGCGATCCGTCCACAGGATTCCGCCACGCCGCGGTTCCGGCCGTCGCCCCCGGCGCCTATCCTCAGCCGGTGCGACGGGCTCGCGGACGGGCCGCGTCGATCGATCGAAGGACGCCACATGACCGACCCCGCCTTCGTCCACCTGCGCGTCCATTCGGAGTACTCCGTGCTGGAGGGCGCGATGCGGGTGAAGTCGCTGCCCGCCGCCGCCGCCAAGGCCGGGATGCCGGCCGTGGCGCTCACCGACACCAACGCCATGTTCGCGGCGCTCGAGTTCTCCGAGACCGCGGCCAGGGCCGGCGTGCAGCCCATCGTCGGCTGCCAGGTCGACCTCATGTTCGACCCCGCCCCGCCGGGCGAGCGGCCGCGCCCCCCCGCGCCGGTCGTCCTGCTGGCGCAGGACGAGGCGGGCTACGCGAACCTCATGGACCTCTCCCGCGTCATCTACATGCGGCAGAACGACGTGCCCCACGTGACCGTGGACGAGCTGGAGGCCCGCGCCGCCGGCCTCATCTGCCTCACCGGCGGGCCGGACGGCCCCCTCGGCCGGCTGGTCCGCGCGGGCCGGGACCCGGCGCCGCTCGCCCGGCGCCTCGCCGCGGCCTTCCCCACCCGCCTCTATGTCGAGCTGCAGCGCCATCCCGGCGAGGACGGCCTTCCCGAGGCCGAGGCCGCCGCCGAGCCCGCCCTGATCGCGCTCGCCTACGAGCTGGACCTGCCGCTCGTCGCCACCAACGACGTGCATTTCCCGGACGCGGCCATGTATGAGGCCCACGACGCGCTCCTCGCCATCGCCGAGGGCGCCTATGTCGACCAGCAGGCCGCGCGCCGCCGCCTCACCCCCGAGCACCGCTTCAAGTCCCCGGCCGAGATGCGCGCCCTCTTCGCCGACCTGCCCGAGGCGCTGGCCAGCACGGTCGAGATCGCCCGCCGCTGCGCCTTCCGCGTGCGCACGCGCCCCGAGATCCTCCCCACCTTCGCCCCCGACGAGATCGCCGAGCTCCGCCGGCAGGCCGCGCAGGGCCTTCGCGACCGGCTGGAGGTCATCCCCCACGCCGCCACGGTCGAGGCCTACGAGGCCCGCCTCGACTACGAGCTCGGCGTGATCGAGGGCATGGGCTTTCCCGGCTACTTCCTCATCGTCGCCGACTTCATCCAGTGGGCGAAGGGGCAGGGCATCCCCGTCGGCCCCGGCCGCGGCTCCGGCGCCGGCTCCCTCGTCGCCTACGCCCTCACCATCACCGACCTCGACCCGCTCCGCTACGACCTCCTGTTCGAGCGGTTCCTCAACCCCGACCGCATCTCGATGCCGGACTTCGACATCGACTTCTGCATGGACCGCCGCGGCGAGGTCATCCGCTACGTGCAGGAGCGCTACGGCCAGGACCGCGTCGGACAGATCATCACCTTCGGCGCCATGCTCTCCAAGGCCGCCGTGCGCGACGTCGGCCGCGTCCTGCAGATGCCCTTCATGCAGACCGACCGCCTGTCGAAGATGATCCCCATGGTCGCCGCCGCCAAGCCCGCCTCCATCGACGCCGCCCTCGCCGCCGAGCCGAGGCTCCGCGAGGAGGCGCGCGAGCCCGCCACCGCCCGCCTCCTCGACTATTGCGCCAAGCTGGAGGGCCTGCTGCGCAACGCCTCCACCCACGCCGCCGGCATCGTCATCGGCGACCGCCCCCTGCACGAGCTCGTCCCCCTCTACCGGGATGCGCGCTCGGACATGCCCGCCACCCAGTTCAACATGAAATGGGTCGAGAAGGCCGGCCTCGTGAAGTTCGACTTCCTCGGGCTGAAGACCCTGACCCAGATCGCCGGCGCCCTCGCCATCCTGCGCGATACCGGCGTGCCCCTGATGGACGAGGCGACCGTGGCCGCCCTCCACCCTGGCGCCCGCCGCGCGCTGGAGCGCGACCCCTACGACATCGCCGCCATCCCGCTGGACGATCCCGCCGCCTACGCCCTCTACGCGTCCGGCAAGACCACCGCCGTCTTCCAGGTGGAGAGCTCCGGCATGATCGACGCCCTGCGCCGGATGAAGCCCACCTGCATCGAGGACATCGTCGCCCTCGTCGCCCTCTACCGCCCCGGCCCGATGGAGAACATTCCGCAGTACTGCGACGTCAAGAACGGCCGCGCCGACCGGCAGCTCCTCCACCCCTCGATCGACGCCATCCTGGACGAGACCCAGGGCATCATCGTCTACCAGGAGCAGGTGATGGAGATCGCCCGCCAGATGGCCGGCTACACCCTCGGCGGCGCCGACCTGCTGCGCCGCGCCATGGGCAAGAAGATCCAGGCCGAGATGGACGCCCAGCGCCCCCTCTTCCTCGAAGGCGCGGCCAGGAACGACGTGACCAAGGACAAGGCGCTCGAGGTCTGGAACCTCCTCGACAAGTTCGCCAACTACGGCTTCAACAAGTCCCACGCCGCCGCCTACGCGGTCGTCTCCTACCAGACCGCCTGGCTCAAGGCGCGCCACCCCGTCGCCTTCATGGCCGGGATCATGAACGCCGACATCCACCTCACCGACAAGCTCGCCGCCTACGCCGAGGACGTGCGCCGGAACCTGCGGATCGAGATCGTCCCCCCCTGCGTCAACCGCTCCGGCGCCACCTTCGGCGTGGAGCGCGGCCCGGACGGGCAGGGCCGCATCCTCTACGCCCTCGGCGCCCTCAAGAACGTCGGCGTCGAGGCCATGCGCCTCATCACCGCCGCCCGCGACGGCACCTGCGGTGCGGCCGAACCGGAGGACGCCGGCGCGGGTTCCGGGAAAAGTAGCCGCTCCGGACGTGATCCGGGGCCCCGCGCCCCTCACGCGCAGGCCGCGGCTCGCAAGACCGCACGGGCTCGCCCGTTCGCCACGCTCTACGACCTCGCCCGCCGCGTGGACCTCCGCCGCGTCGGCAAGCGCCCGCTGGAGATGCTGGCCCGCGCCGGCGCCTTCGACCAGCTCGACCCCAACCGCCGCCGCGTCGCCGAGAGCCTCGACGCCCTCACCGCCTATTCCGCCGCCATCCACGACCAGCGCGCCTCGACCCAGACGAGCCTGTTCGGCGAGGCCGGGGCCGACCTTCCCGAGCCGCGCCTCGCCCCCGTGGACGACTGGCTCCCCGCCGAGCGGCTGGCCGAGGAGCACCGCGCCATCGGCTTCTACCTCTCCGGCCACCCGCTCGACGACTACATGGCCGCCCTGCGCCGCGCCGATGTCCGTCTCTTCGAGGAGGTCGCCCGGGACGCCGAGCGCCGGCCCCTCGTCGCCAAGATCGCCGGCAGCGTCACCGCCCGGCAGGAGCGCACCTCCGCCCGCGGCAACCGCTTCGCCTTCGTCGCCCTCTCCGACCCCTCCGGCGCCTACGAGGTCCGCGTCTTCGCCGAGGCGCTCGAGGCCCACCGCCACCTCCTCGAGCCGGGCACCCGCGTCGTCCTGACCGTCGAGGCCACCCATGACGGCGGCCGCCTGAACCTCCTCGCCCGCAACGTCGCCCCCGTCGACGTCGCCGCCGGCGCCGTGGACGCCCTCACCATCTTCGTCGACGACCCCGCCGCCATCGCCGACCTCTCCATCCTCCTCGCCCGCTTCGCCGCCGAGCAGACCCCCTCCCGCGCCGACATCTCCCTCCGCCTCCTCGACCCGGCCCTGCCGGGCGAGGTGGAGATATCCCTGGGCGCGGACTGGCCGGTGAACCCGTCGATCAGGTCGGCGTTGAAGGGGGTGCGTGGGGTGGTGATGGTGGAGTGAAACTCTCTACTGAGTAATCGTCCATATCAACTATCCCAGATCTAATACCTTGTAGAATTGCAAACGGCTTAAGTAGGGGGTTCACGAAACGGTATTCGTAAGTTTTTGGCTTTCCTGTTTTTGCGAGCACCGGCCCACGCTCCCCCGATTGGAATTCTTGGAGGTGACGGTTGAAGCTAGGTATCTCAACTGGGCGCCCCATGATCTTGGACATGGGTGCTTTGATGTCTGTTGCGCGAAAGAAACCTCGTGGCCCGGTTCGGGTCAATGCACAAGCAGTAAGTGCTTCTCGATAGTTGTGATTAGGCTTTGTGCTTCTAACGGCATCCTCGTAGGCGGTTTGAATTGTTTCATCGGCATTCGCTACGCATTTTCCAATACCTTCCCGTAAATCAATATTTTGCGGCGTCATTGATTTTCGGCGTGCAGCATGGAGGAATGTAGCTTGCGCAATAAGGTGAGTATATCCTGGAAAGCCTTGACTCAGATCAACAATACGTTCCAAGATATCATTCTGGACCTTCATCCCAATAACAGGAAGCCGCTTCTCGAATATATCAAATAGTTCATTACGATCCATCTTAGGCATCTTCACTTGACTCACGTTACGATGTATTGATTCGTGGGCGCCAAAGAGGCTCGTGGACACTATTTCCCACCCCAACAATAATAATAGTGGATTTCATTCCTTCATCCGAAAGGTACTTCAGCAAGTCAGCCATTTGGTCATAGTTACCTGCTCCACCCATACGATCAAATTCATCAATGATGAAGATTGGGCTCTCCTGAAGTTCAACTAGTTTCAACGCCTTTACAATATCATAAGCTGTTGCATCGTCAGGAATAACGGCGTTGATATCATCCTCACCAAAATCGTACTCATCCAATACTTGGCGCCAGATCATCGCAAAATTGTGTCGCGTTGTACAGTTACGTTTGATCACCCTATAGCGCATTGTCCGGCTAAAAATGCGATCTCGAAGAATGTTCGCGAATGATGTCTTTCCTACGCCTCGTTCGCCATAGATGATCGCATGGCATGACCTTTGGAAGATCACATCTAGAACTCTATTAACGATATCAGGACGACCTGCAAAAAGGGTATCTTCGTCAATCGGACCATGGGGCGTAAACAACTGCTGGATTGTATGCTCTAGATCAAACCAATCCTGCTCCGTCGACGGTTGCTTTGCTGATGCAGCCAGCTGCTCAAAAAGCTCAGGTTGCGCGTCGTTCATAGCGACCTCACATTATTCCACATCTACCAGTTAATTAACAGCTAGGAGATCGCTACTGTGGGGTCAAGGATCGACTACCAATGCGGCGGCCTCTCATCCCCCATGACCACCCCGCCACCGCCCTCCGCGGCGCGCCCGCGCGCCTCGGCGGTCAGGCGCTCGACGGCGGCGGTCAGGGCGCGCAGGTCGGCGTCCTGCCGCGCGACCACCGACGACAGCTCCGCCACCTCCCGCTCCAGCCACGCCATCCGCTCCTCGGTCCCCGTCGTCGCATCCATCGCCGCTCCCCGGTCCGCGCACCGTATGCATGGGTTGTGCATGGGGTGTGCATGCGATGTGCATCCCCCGTGCCCGCCCTCCGGGCCGCAGTTGCCCGCCTTCCGGGCGCCGGGGTAAAGCCCCCGCTCACCGCGCCGGAGGGCCCATGGCCAAGCCCAAGAAGACCCCCCGCCCCAAAGCCGCCACCCCTCGGGGATTCCAGGACTATTTCGGCGCGGACGTCCTCCGCCGAACCGAGATGCTGCGCGCCATCGCCCAGGTCTACCACCTCCACGGCTTCGACCCGCTGGAGACGAGCGCCGTCGAAACCGTTGAATCACTTGGCAAGTTCCTGCCCGACGTCGACCGCCCCAACGCCGGCGTCTTCGCCTTCCAGGAGGACGGCGCCGAGGACGGCACCTGGCTCGCCCTGCGCTACGACCTCACCGCTCCCCTCGCGCGCGTCGCCGCACAGTTCCGCAACGACCTCCCCACCCCCTATCGCCGCTACGCGATGGGCCCGGTCTGGCGCAACGAGAAGCCCGGCCCGGGCCGGTTCCGCCAGTTCTATCAATGCGATGCCGACACGGTCGGCAGCGCCTCCCCCGCCGCCGACGCCGAGCTGATCGCCATGCTCGCCGCCGCGCTGGAGGCCGCCGGCATCCCGCGCGGCGACTACGTCGTGAAGATCAACGACCGGAAGATCCTCGACGGCATCCTCGACGGCGTCCTGGGCGAGGGCGCCGCCGAGGGCCGGGACGGCATCCTCCGGGCCATTGACAAATATGACAAGTTCGGCGCCGAGGGCGTGCGCCTCCTCCTCGGTCCGGGCCGCCGCGACCCTTCCGGCGACGTGACCCCGGGCTGCGGGTTAACCCGGACGCAATCGGATACCGTCATATCCTTCCTCGAAGCCGGCCGCGGCACCGACGAGGAGACCCTGCGCGCGCTGGAGGACATCGTCGCCGGCTCCGCCATCGGCGCGGAGGGCGTGGCGGAGCTGCGCGCGATCGCCGCCGCCCTGCGCGCCGCCGGCATCGAGGAATCACGTGCCCGCATCGACCCCTCGGTCGTCCGCGGCCTGGGCTACTACACCGGCCCCGTCTTCGAGGCCGAGCTGACCCGCGAGATCGCGGACGAGGACGGCCGTCCGCGCGCCTTCGGCTCCATCGCCGGCGGCGGACGCTACGATGGCCTCGTCGAGCGGTTCACCGGCCAGAAGGTGCCCGCCACCGGCATCTCCGTCGGCGTCGACCGCCTCCTGGCGGCGCTCGACGCCCTGGGCGCCGCGCCGGAGCCCGCCGGACCCGTCGTCGTGACCGTGATGGACCGCGCCCGCATGGCCGACTACGCCGCCATGGCCGCGGAACTGCGGGCCGCCGGCATCCGGGCCGAGGTCTATCTCGGCAATCCCAAGAACTTCGGTAACCAGTTGAAATACGCCGATAAACGCACCGCCCCCGCCGCCGTCATCCAGGGCGAGGACGAGGCCGCGCGCGATGTCGTGCAGGTCAAGGACCTCGCCCTCGGCGCCGAGATCGCCCGCACCGCCACGCTCGAGGAATGGAAGGACCAGCCCGCCCAGCGCGAGGTCCCGCGCGGCGATCTGGTGGCCGCCATCCGCGCGATCCTGGACCGGTGACGCCTTCCGCCGGGGCGATCCGCGACGAGGTCGCCCGCCTCCTCGAGGCGTTCCGCGCATTGGGCGCGGCGCCCTTCGAGACCGGTATCCTGCAACCCGCCGGCCCGCTCCTCGACCTCTACGGCGAGGACATCCGCGCCCGCGCCTACGTGACGCGCGATCCGCAGGAGGGCGAGATGATGCTGCGCCCCGACTTCACCCTGCCGGTCGTGCGCCATCACATGGCCCGGACCGGCACCCCCGCCCGCTACGCCTATGCCGGCGAGGTGTTCCGGCGCCAGGAAGACGATCCCGGCCGCCCCCGCGAGTATGTGCAGGCGGGCATCGAGCTCCTGGGCGGCGCCGATCCCGCCCGGCAGGACGCCGAGGTATTCGCGGCCCTGCGCGCCGCCTGCGGTCCCTCGGGACAGGCGACCTTCGGCGATATCGGCCTCGTCGGGGCGGCGGTCCGGGGCCTGACGACCTCCCCCCGCCGGCGGGCGCAGCTCATGCGCCATGTCTGGCGGCCGGCGCGGTTCCGGGCGCTCCTGGCCGTCTACGCCGCGCCGCCCGCGCCCTACGTCCCGCCGCCGCCTTCGGCCGCGCCCGAGGTCGGCGTCCGCGAGGCGCACGAGGTCGCCGCCCGCCTCGAGGAGCTGCGCGCCGACGCGGCCACGCCCCCCATTCCGGCGGCCGAAGCCGAGGCGATGGCCGGGCTCCTGGCCCTGGCCTGCCCGCCGGAGGAGGCGCCGCGCGCGCTCGCCCGTCTGGCGGCCCGCCTGGCGGGCCTCGACCGAGCGATCGCCCCCTTCACGGCGCGCCTGGACGCGCTGCGCGGGGCCTGCGGCCTTGGGGGCGTCGCCTTCGAGGCGAGCCACGCCCGCTCGGCGATGGAGTACTACGACGGCGTCACCTTCACGATCCGCGCCCCCGGCCTGCCGCCCCTCGCCACCGGCGGGCGCTACGACGCCCTGACCCGCGCGGTGGGGGGCGGCGCGGGCGTGTCGGCGGTGGGCGGCGTGGTCCGGCCCGCGGCGCTGCTGGCGGCGCGCGGATGATCCGTCTCGCGATCCCCTCCAAGGGCCGCCTGATGGATGGCGCGGCCGACTGGTTCGCCGCGCGCGGCGTCGCGCTGACCCGGACCGGCGCCGCGCGCGAGTACGCCGCCGAGGTGGAGGGCGTGGGCGGCGTGGCGCTGCAGCTCCTCTCGGCGACGGAGATCCCCGGCGCCCTGGCGGCGGGGCGCGTGCATCTCGGCGTGACCGGCTCGGACCTCGTGCGCGAGGGGCATGCCGACTGGGCCGCGAGGGTGGAGGCGCTGGCCCCGCTCGGCTTCGGCCATGCCGACCTGGTGCTGGCCGTGCCGGACTTCTGGACCGACTGCCGGACGCTGGGCGACCTCGACGCCGTCGCCGGCCGGTTCCGTGCCGCCCACGGTCGCCGCCTGCGGATCGCGACCAAGTATCACCGCCTCGTGCGCGAGCATCTGCGCGCGGCCGGCGTGGCCGATTACGTCCTCATCGACAGCCAGGGCGCGACCGAAGGCACCGTCGCCAACGGGGCCGCCGAGGCGGTGGCGGACATCACCTCGTCGGGCGCGACCCTGCGCGACAACCACCTCCGCGTCCTGGACGGACCGCCGATCCACCGCAGCGAGGCGACCCTGTTCCGGTCGAGGATGCCGGCCTGGACGCCGGGCGAGCGCGCGGCCCTCGACGGCCTGACGCGAACGCTGGGACTCGCGACCGCGCCGCCCCGGACCGGGGCCTGGGGCAGGGAACCCTAGAGGACGCCGATCTCGCTCAGGGCGGCGGTCAGCTTCGGGGGCAGGGCGGGCTCGTCCGCGGCGCCGGGCGGCAGGTCGCGGGGCGCGTCGGCCGCGGCGAGGTAGCGCCAGCCCTGGAACGGACGGCGCGGCTGCGCGGCGGTGCGCACGATCTCCGGGTCGAGCACCAGGGCGCAGCGGCGGATGCCGTCCTCGCGCACGATCTCGTCCATCCGCACGATCCGCTGCCGCGCCAGCACGACGCCCTTGATGACCCAGAAGATCGAGCCCGCGCCCACGATCTCCGCCTCGCGGCGGGGCCACATCCGGGTCACGTGCCGGGGCAGCCCGTCCGCCGTGCGCACCTGGGCCCGCTTCTGCCAGCGTAGCAGGTCGTCCACCCCCTCGGTTCCGACCGAGAGCTTCAGGATGTTGAGGGCGCCCGTCATCCCGCCACCAGATAGAGGGCGCCGCGCCGCGCGCAAGTCACTCGCGCCAGGCTTCCGCCACCCAGGGCGCCGGCCGGACGTAGGCCCTGAGATGCCGCGCGACCGATCCCCGCCGCCGATCCGTGAAGGTCGCCGCCAGATGGGCGCGCGCGCCAACCGGCGCAGAGCCCCATCCGCGCCCCGCGATCGCCTCGGGCGGGTTCATCCCGCCGGCGAAGATGACGATCCGCGCGCCCTCGGGCGGCTTCGGCGCCAGCGCGTAGTTCAGCGGGAAGGTCCGGCGGCAGTGATGGCGGTAGTGCGCGACCCAGCCCCTGGGCCAGAAGGCGACCCCCCCGGGCGCCTCCCGGGTCACGAAGCGCTGCTCGAAGCGGTAGCGCGCCTGCACGCCGAGCGGATCCGCCAGGAACGTCTCCCGCAGGGACGCAAGCCCCCCGACCGGCGCGCGGTAGACCGAGGTCTGGCCGAGCCGCTCGAACGGCGTGTTGGGGTTGCGGGCCAGGATCACGTCGCCGGGCGCGCCGGCCTCGAAGAAGGGCGCGAGGTCGCCCAGGATCACGACGTCGAGGTCGAGGAAGAGGAACGGCCCGTCCAGGTCCGCCAGCCGCTCGGACCAGAGACGCGACTTCCCCCATTGGCCCGGCGAGGCCGGCACCTCGGCCTCCATCGGGGGCAGGGGGTGCGCCTCCACCCCCTCGGCGAGGCCCGCCGCATCGTCGGTGAAGCACACGAAGCGCAGCGGCCCCGCGAGGTGGCGCCGCACCATCGCGTGCAGCCGGTTGACGTAGCGCGCCCCGTATTTCGGGCCCCAGCTGATGCACACCACCTGCCGCATGTCCGCGCCTCCGATCCCGGCGCCCTTGTTGACCCGGCCGGCGGCGGGGTCTAGGGGGCCGCTTCCCCGCCGACCCTTCGGCCGGGGTCCATTTGGTGTTGGCGGCCCCCGCGAGGGGTGCCCTGTCGCCCCGCGAGGGGAGAGGACAACGCCCTCATGCATGAGGAGATCAGAGAGTGACCAAACGCACCTCTGCCAAGTACAAGCTCGACCGCCGCATGGGCGAGAACATCTGGGGCCGCTCGAAGTCCCCGGTGAACCGCCGCGAGTACGGCCCCGGCCAGCACGGCCAGCGCCGCAAGGGCAAGATGTCCGATTTCGGCCTGCAGCTACGCGCCAAGCAGAAGCTGAAGGGCTATTACGGCGACCTGACCGAGAAGCAGTTCAAGCGCATCTTCGCCGAGGCCGCGCGCGTCAAGGGCGACACCGGCGAGAACCTCATCGGCCTCCTGGAGCGGCGGCTGGACGCGGTGGTCTACCGTGCGAAGTTCGTGCCCACCGTCTTCGCCGCCCGCCAGTTCGTGAACCACGGCCACGTCACCGTGAACGGCGCGCGGGTGAACATCCCCTCCTACCGGGTGCAGGAGGGCGACGTGGTCGCCGTGCGCGACAAGTCCAAGCAGATGGTCGCGGTCCTCGACGCGGTCGGCCTGCCCGAGCGCGACGTGCCCGACTATGTCGACGCCGACCACTCCAAGATGACGGCCACCTTCGTGCGCACCCCCGGCTTCTCCGACGTGCCCTACGCGGTGCAGATGGAGCCGAACCTCGTCATCGAGTACTACGCCCAGAACTGATCCGGCGCCCGCCGCGCGTCACGGGGCCTCCGCATCGCGGGGGGCCCGCCGCGTTCCGGGAGGCGGCGCGTGGACAGCGCCCCAGGCGCCCATCGCGCCGAAGACCGGGGCCAGCGCCTCGCCGGCCGGCGTGAGGCCGTAGGCCACGTGCGGCGGCACCGTCCCGCGCACCTCCCGCCAGACCAGCCCGTCCTCCGCCAGGCCGCGCAGCGTCGCGGCGAGCACGCGCTGCGTGACCGGCGCGAGGCTGCGCTGCAGGGCGTTGAAGCGCATCTCCCCGGCCTCCAGGCGGAACACCACCATCAGCCGCCACTTGCCCGCCAGGAGCCGCAGCGTGCGGTCGACGGGGCAATCCTCCGCGCAAGGGGCAGGGCTGGGCGCGGCGCCGTCCATGAGCGGTATCCTTTCGGTGCGTACTTGCCCGAGGGCCCGCAGCCTTCCACCTCCAGGACCGGGCGGCAAGCGGAGCGACGCGATGCGGATGACGGGTTCGACGGTGCGGAGGGCGGCTCGGTGACGGGCGACGTGCTGATCTACGGGTTCGATCCGATCTGCGGCTGGTGCTACGGCTTCGCGCCGGCGATGCGCGCGATCCGCGCCGCGCATCCGGGCCTTCCCGTGCGGCTGGCCATGTCCGGCCTCGTCACCGGGCCCCGCGCCGGGCCCGCGGCGGCGAAGCTGGACTACGTGCGCGGCGCCGCCCTCCGGCTGGAGGCGGTCACCGGCCGCGCGCCGTCGCCGGCCTTCTACGACTGGATGGCCAGCCCCGGCGCCAGGGCGGACAGCGGCCCGCCCGCCGCCGCGATCGACGCCGTGCTGCGGGCCCGCCCGGAGGCCGCGATCCCCTTCGCCCATGCCGTGATCGAGGCGCATTACGGCCGCGGCATGGACCCGAACGACCCGGCCGCCTACGCGCCCCTGCTGGCCGAGCACGCCCCCGGCGTGGTCCTGCCGGACATCTTCGATCGGGCGGTGCAGGACGCGGCCTTCGCGGACGGGCGGGCGCTCGGCATCGCCAGCTTCCCGACCCTCGCGCTCCTCCGCGCGGACGGCGCGGCGCAGGTCCTGCCGGCCGAGTACCGCCCGGACGCCGCCGCGGCGATGGTCCGCGCCCACCTGTCCGGCGGCTCAACCGCGTAGCGCGCGGGCAACATCCGCGTTGCAGGGCGGCGACAGCCCTCGTCCGGCCGCGCCTCCCCCACTAGACGCGTGATTCGTCGGCGCCGCGCGCGGGGGCCGGCCGGGGGGGAGGACGACCGGATGAGCCAGCCGCCGCGGCCGCATGACGGGATCGGACGCATCGCGCCCTATGTCGGCGGCGCCGCCCCGGCGCGCGGGGTCGAGGGCGTCGTCAAGCTTTCCTCGAACGAGAACCCCTGGGGGCCGTCCGAGGCCGCGCGTCAGGCGCTCGCCCGCGCCGGGCGCGACCTGCACCGCTATCCGGACGGCTCGCACGCCGCCCTGCGCGCCGCCATCGGCGAGGTCCACGGCCTGGACCCGGATCGCATCCTGTGCGGCGCGGGCTCTGGCGAGCTCCTGGCGCTGATCGCCCAGGCCTTCGCGGGCCGCGGGGACGAGATCGTCCACACCGCGCACGGCTTCGCCATGTACCCGATCTACGCCGGCGCGGTCGGCGCGGTCGCGGTCGCGGTGCCCGAGCGCGAGCGCACCGTCGACGTCGACGCGATCCTCGCCGCCGTGCGCCGCAAGACGAAGATCGTCTACGTCGCCAACCCGGCCAACCCGACCGGCACCATGATCGGCGGCAACGAGCTGGGGCGCCTCGCCGCCGCGCTGCCGAGCCGCGTGCTGCTGGTGGTGGACGGCGCCTATGCCGAATACGTCGAGGGGTACGACGGCGGCGCCTCCCTGGTCGCCGCTCACGACAACGTCGTGATGACGCGCACCTTCTCCAAGGTGCACGGGCTGGGCGGGCTGCGCGTGGGGTGGATGTACGGCCCCGCCCACGTGATCGACGCGGTGGGCCGCATCCGCGGGCCGTTCAACCTCTCCGAACTCCAGCAGCAGGCCGCCGAGGCCGCCATCCGCGACACCGCCTGGGTCGAGCGCACCCGCGCCGAGAACGCCCGGCTGCGCGCCTGGCTCGCCGAGGCGCTGGCCGAGCTCGGCATCCCGTCGGACACCTCGACGGCGAATTTCGTCCTGGCCCGCTTCGCCTCGGAGGCGGAGGCCCGCGCCTGCCTCGCCTATCTCGCGGCGGACGGCATCCTGGTCCGGCACGTCGCCAATTACGGCCTGCCCCATTGCCTGCGCATCAGCGTCGGCGACGAGGCGTCGTGCCGCCGGGTCGTGCACGCCGTCGGCCGGTTCCTGGACGAGAAGACCGCCGCGTGAGCTATGGCCGGGTGGCCCTGATCGGGCTCGGGCTGATCGCGTCCTCGATGGCGCACGCCATGCGCCGCGCGGGGATGGAGGCCGAGATCGTCGGCACCGCCCGCTCCCCCGAGACCCGGGCGATCGCGGCCCGCATCGGCTTCTGCGACCGGATCGAGGAGACGGCGCGGGCGGCCGTGGCGGGCGCGGACCTCGTGGTGCTGGCGGTCCCCGTGGGCGCGATGGGCGAGGTCGCGGCGCAGGTCGCGCCGCACCTCGCGCCCGGCGCCACCGTGACCGACGTCGGCAGCGTCAAGCGCGCCGTGATCGACGCCGTCGGCCCGCACCTGCCGCCCGGCGTGCACTTCGTGCCCGGCCACCCCATCGCCGGCACCGAGCGGTCGGGCCCAGATGCCGGATTTGCCAGCCTCTTCGACCGGCGCTGGTGCCTGCTGACGCCCGAGGGAGCCGACGCGGCCGCAATCGCCCGCCTGACGGCCTACTGGGAGGCGCTGGGCGCGCGCGTCGGCACGATGGAGGCCGACCATCACGACCTCGTGCTGGCCGTCACGAGCCACGTGCCCCACCTCATCGCCTATACGATGGTCGGCGTGGCCGACGACCTCGGCCGCGTCACCGACGCGGAGGTGATCGACTATTCCGCCGCGGGCTTTCGCGACTTCACGCGGATCGCCGCCTCCGATCCGGTGATGTGGCGCGACGTCTTCCTTGCCAACCGCGACGCCTCGCTCGACATCCTGGGGCGCTTCACGGAGGAGCTGTTCGCCCTCCAGCGGGCCATCAGGACGGGGGACGGCGACATGCTCCACGCCTATTTCACGCGCACCCGCGCCATCCGCCGCGGGATCGTGGAGGCCGGCCAGGACACCGACGCGCCCGATTTCGGCCGGTCGCGCCCGTGATAATAGCCGTGATCGCGCGCGCCGCGCTCGCGCTCGTCCTGGCCGCCGCCCCGGCGCTGGCCGAGGCCCCGAGCGTCTCGCTGCGCCCCGAGGCCCGGCCCGCCAGCGTGCAGCCCGCCGCGCCGGCGCCCGCGCTCGCGCCGACGCAGGCCGCCCCCCGCACGGCGCGGCAGCCGCCCGTCCGCCCGCAGGGGTTCGGCGCCGCGCTGCGCGGCATCTTCGGCGGGGGCGATGGACGGTCGGGAACGGTGCGCTACGCCAACCCCGTCTGCGGCATGGGCGACGTGGCCGGCACCCCGCTGCAGCGCATCCCCGGCCGCATCTTCGGCTGCGGGATCGAGAGCCCGGTGCGCGTCTCCGCGGTGGCCGGCGTCGCCCTCGACCGGCCGGCGGTGATGGACTGCGCGACCGCCGGCGCGCTGCGCGCCTGGATCAAGGACGGCGCGGTCCCGGCCTTCGAGGGCCGCGGCGGGGGCCTCGCCTCCGTGAAGGTCGCGGCCAGCTACGCCTGCCGCACGCGCAACAACCGCCCCGGCGGACGGATCAGCGAGCACGGCAAGGGGCGGGCGATCGACATCTCCGCCTTCCGCCTTCGCGACGGGCGCGAGGTCACGGTCCTCCAGGGCTGGCGCGCCCTGTCCACGCGCGCGCCCCTGCGCGAGGCCTGGCGCGCCGCGTGCGGTCCGTTCGGCACCGTCCTGGGCCCGAACTCCGACCGCTACCATCAGGACCACTTCCATCTCGACACCGCCCGCTACCGGAACGGCGCCTACTGCCGATAGAGCCGCGGCGCCGCGCCGAGCGGGATCGGCCCCAGGCGCATCCGCCCATTCGAGAACGTCAGCTCGGTCCTGATCGTGCCGCCCGGCGCGTCGTCTCCCGCGAGCAGGTCCAGCGCCGCGATGGTGATCGGCGCCTGCCGCTCCGGCAGGAGGCCGGCGGCCACCGCCGCCGCGACCAGCCGCGGCCATTCCACGATGCGCACCGCGAGCGTGCCATCGAGCGCGCCGTCCCGCCCGACCGCGATCGGCCCGCCGGAGAGGCGGAGGCGCGCCGCCCCCCAGTCGAGCCGCGCCTCCTCCAGGTCGAGCGCGAGGAGGCGCGGCGGCGCCGCGGCGGCGGCCCGGTCCAGCGGCGCCGAGAGCCGGGCGCGCGCGTCGATCCGCACCAGCGTCAGCCGGCTCGGCAGCAGGTCCGCCGGGGCCATGCCGTCCGCCAGGCCGGCATCGCGCACCAGCACGCCCAGATGGTAGGACGACCCGTCCGCCGATCCGTCCTCCCGCTCCGCGGCCGCACGGACCTCGGCCGCCGACGCGCGCCAGCCCTCCCCCGAGGCGGTGACGTCCCGCCCGACGAAGGCGAGCCGCTCCAGCGGCAGGCTTGCCGCCACGCCCACCCGCACCGACGCCGACGCCTCCGCCCCTTCGATCACGACCGCGCCGGCGGGCGTGGCGATCCGCTGCGGCCCGGGCCAGGCGGCGACCGCCCGGTTCGGCGCGTAGGACAGCATCAGGGTCTGGAACGCGTCGGCCGACCAGAGGACGCCCTCCGGATCGCCCAGCTCGAGATCCGAGAACGTGGTGTCGAACCGCGATGGGAACCCGCGCACCCGGATGTCGGCCTGCGCCACGCGCCCGGCCTCCCGCTGCGCGGCGAGCCAGCCCTCGAACGCGGCCTTGGTCGCGCGTGCGCCCAGGACCCACCAGCCCGACCAGAGGAGCGCCGCGGCGAGGACGATCACGATCAGGCGGCGCATCGGGCTTCCCTTCCGGCGCGAAGGCGGGCACCTCGCCGTCCTGCCCCACCAGCCGCCGGGGCGCCATGGGGGACGCGGGAGATGGACGATCGGACCGACCCGGCGCTATCGATCTTCGCCTACGGATCGCTCCTGTGGAACCCCGGCTTCCGGCCGGCCGAGACCCGTCTCGCCACCTTGCCCGACTATCACCGCAGCTTCGCAATGCGCTCCGTGCACCATCGGGGGACCGAAGCGCGGCCGGGCCTGGTCCTCGCGCTCGACGCCGCGCCCGGCGCCGCCTGCCGCGGCCTTGCCCTGCGCGTCCCCGCCGCCGAGACCGAGCCTGTCCTCCGGGCCCTGCGCGAGCGCGAGCTGATCAGCTCGGCCTATCTCGAGGCGCGCGTCGCGCTGGACACGGAGGCGGGCGGCGTGATCGCGACCACCTTCGTCGTCGACCGCGCGCACCGGCAGTATTGCGGCGGCCTGCACCTCGCGGAGCAGGCGGCCATCATCGCCGCCGCCCATGGCGGGCGCGGCCCCAACGCGGAGTATCTCGACGAGACCGTGCGCGCGCTGCACGCCCTGGGCATCGAGGATCCGGAGCTCGACCTTCTCGCCCGACTGGTGCACAACCGCACCACCCCATGACCTGCGACCCTTTCCACGGCGAGGGCGAGGCCATACGCTGGCATATCGCCGCTCAGTTCATGTCAGGGATCCCCCGATGGCGCAGCAGCCCCGGGTCGCCGCGCGCAGCTTCACGCAGCCGGTGCGCCAGATCGTCACCATGGTGCTCGTCCTCGTGCTGGTCGCGGCGGGCGCGTGGCTGGCGCTGCCCCAGGTCGCGCCGGTCTTCCTCGCGAATCCCTACCTGAACGGCTTCATCGGGCTCGTCTTCGTGATCGGCGTCTTCGCCTGCTTCTGGCAGGTCTGGCAGCTCATCGTCGGGGTGCGCTGGATCGGCGCGTTCACGCGCGGGCGCGGCGGGCGCACGCCGGGATCGGTGCGCGCGCCGCGCCTCCTGGCCCCCCTGGCGCAGCTCCTGGGGCAGCGCGACGCGCGGGCGAACATCTCCTCCTCGTCGGCGCGCTCGATCCTCGATTCGGTCGCGACCCGCATCGACGAGGCGCGCGACATCACGCGCTACATCACCTCGCTCCTCATCTTCCTCGGCCTCCTCGGCACGTTCTACGGCCTGGCCACGACGGTGCCGGCGGTGGTCGACACGATCCGCTCCCTGGCTCCGCAGGAGGGGGACCAGGCGGTGGACGTGTTCGACCGCCTCATGACCGGGCTCGAGGCGCAGCTCGGCGGCATGGGCGTGGCCTTCGCCTCCTCGCTGCTGGGCCTCGCGGGTAGCCTCGTCGTCGGCCTCCTGGAGCTCTTCGCCGGGCACGGGCAGAACCGGTTCTACCGCGAGCTGGAGGAATGGCTCAGCACGATCACCACCCTCGGCTTCGAGGCCGAGGGCGACGGCGAGGCCGGGATGATCGCCGGCCTCGCCAGCCACATGGCGAGCCAGATCGACGCGATCCGCGAGGTCCTGACCGACGAGAGCCACGCCCGCGCCACGAGCGACGCGCACACCGCCGCGCTGGTCGCGGCCGTCACCTCCCTCACCGCCAAGCTGAGCGAAGGCGGCGTGGCGGATGCGGCCCTCGAGCGGGTCGCCGACGGGCAGGAGCGCATCGCCAGCCTACTCGAGGGCGGGGCGGCCACCGGCGGCGGAATGGATGCCGAGAGCCGCTCGCGCCTGCGCTCCATCGACGTGCAGATGCTGCGCCTCCTGGAGGAGGTCGCCGCCGGCCGGCAGGAGACCCTGGCGGAGCTGCGCCACGACCTCGCCGGCCTCACGCGTGCCGTGCAGGGCCCGCGCGCGCCGGTCGATCCGCGCCGCGTCGTGGGCGGGGTCCAGCGCGCGGCCGGGCGCGAGGGCTAGGGCATGGCGCTCAGCCGCCGCACGGGCGCGAGGCTCCAGGCGTCGATCTGGCCCGGCTTCGTCGACGCGATGACCGCGCTGCTCCTCGTGCTGATGTTCGTGCTGACCATCTTCATGGTCGTGCAGTTCGTCCTGCGGGACACGATCTCGGGCCAGGACCGCGCGCTGGACGAGCTCACCGCGGAGGTGGCCGGCCTGTCCCGTGCCCTCGGGCTGGAGCAGGAGCGCAGTGCCGCGCTCGACGACGCCCTGGGTCAGACCGACGCCGCCCTGGAGGACGCTCTGGGCGAGGCCGCGCGGCAGACCGCGCTCGTCACCGCGCTCACCGGATCGCTGGAGGCGCGCAACGCCGAGATCGCGGAGCGGCGCGCCCGGGCGGCGAGCTTCGAGGCGCAGGTCGCGTCCCTCATCGCGCAGCGCGACGACGCGCGCGCGCAGGGCGCCGCCCTCGCGGCCTCCGAGGCGGCGCTCCTGTCGGAGCAGGACGCCCTCGGCCTCGCGCTCGCCAGCGCCCGGAGCGAGGTCGACCTCGCCGCCGAGGAGGCCCGCCGCGCGGCCGCCGAGGCCGACGCCCTGGACGCCCTGGTGGCGGAGATGACCGCCGAGGCCGAGACCCGCGAGGCCGAACTGGCCGGCACGCTCGCAGCCCTCGTCGCCGCGCGCGAGGACGGACGCGGCGCCGCCGAGCGGCTCGCCGCCCTCGAGGCGCGGCTGGCGGAGGGGGAGGCCGCCGCCGCGTCCTCCGCCACCCGGCTCGCGGATCTGGAGGCGCGTCTTGCCGTGCGCGACGGGGAGCTGGCCGAGGCTCGTGGCGCGCTGGCCGACGGCTCGGCCGCCCTGGACGCAGCGGAGGCCGCCCGCCTGGCGGAGGCCGCGGCCGCCGAGCGCCTGCGCGAGCGCCTGGGCGCGCAGGCCCTGGAGCTGGATGCGGCCGAGGCGGCGCGACTCGAGCAGGCGGCCGCGGCCGAGGCCCTGCGCGCCCGGCTCGGCGGCGCCCAGGACGCGCTCGACGCGGCCGAGGCCGGTCGCCTGGCGGAGGCCGCCGCCGCCGAGGCCCTGCGCGGCCGCGTTGCGACCTTGGACGACGCCGCCGCCCGTGCGGATGCGGCCCGCCTGGCGGAGGCGGCGGCGGCCCAGGCCCTGCGCGACAGGCTCGAGAACGCGGATGCCGAGTTGACCGCGATGTCCCTCGCCCTCGAGGAGCAGCGGCGCGAGGCGGAGGAGACGTTGACTCTGCTGGCCGGCGCGCGCGCCGCGCAGGGGGAGGTGGCACAGGACCGCGACGCCGCCCTGACCGAGGCCGAGCGCACGGCCGGCCTCCTTGCCGCGGCCCGCGCCGCGCTGTCGGAGCAGGAGGCCCTCACGGAGGACGAGGCCCTGCAGGTCGCCGCGTTGAACGCGCAGGTCGCCGACCTGCGCCGGCAGGTCGCCGGATTGCAGGACTCGCTCGGCCTCGCCCGCATCGCCGACGAGGCGGCGGGGGCGCAGATCCAGTCGCTCGGAACCGAGCTGAACGCCGCGCTCGCCCGCGTCGCGGCCGAGGAGCGCGCCCGTGCCGACATGGAGGCCGCCGAGCGCGAGCGGCTGGAGCGGTCCGCCTCGGCCTTCTTCGGCACCGTCCGCGAGGTGTTCGAGGGGCGCGACGACGTGGAGCTCGTCGGCGACCGCTTCGTGTTCTCGTCGGAGGTCCTGTTCGAGACCGGAAGCGCCACCCTCTCGGCCGCCGGGCGCCAGCAGATCGTCAGCATCGCCGGCAGCGTGCGCGAGGTCGCCGCGGCCATCCCGCCGGGAATCGACTGGGTCCTGCAGGTGGACGGGCATACCGACGACCAGCCGCTCTTCGGCGGCGGCGCCTTCGCCGACAACTGGGAGCTGAGCCAGGCGCGGGCGCTCTCGGTGGTGCGCTACCTGTCCGAGGATCTGGGGCTGCCATCCGCGCGCCTCTCGGCCAACGGGTTCGGGCAGTACCGTCCCCTGGACCCGTCGGATACGCCGGCCGCCCGCGCGCGCAATCGGCGGATCGAGCTGAAGTTCACCGAACGGTGAGGCGCGCCTCGGCGTCGGCGCTCGCGACGACCACGCCCCCGCGCAGGACGTCCATGCGTGCGCGGTACGACCCCGCGGGCCAGCCGCCCGTCGGTGCCGCGCGGCCCGAGGCGCGGTAGAACGCGGCGAGATCGCGCTCCAGCGGCGCCTCGTGGCGGTGGAGCCATCCGTCCGGGCCGTCGATCGTCACGCGCACGACGTCGCCCGCGCGTCCTCCGAAGCCGTGTATCCACGCCACCAGGGCTGCGCCGCCCACCGCGGGCCAGGACG
Organism: uncultured Alphaproteobacteria bacterium; assembly: GCA_963832275.1. Classification (GTDB taxonomy): domain Bacteria; phylum Pseudomonadota; class Alphaproteobacteria; order Rhodobacterales; family Rhodobacteraceae; genus Hasllibacter. The sequence continues at coordinate 230,385 of CAWHTQ010000019.1, read as the reverse complement.
CGGCGCGCGGCGCGGCGTCGCGGACCTCCCCATACGTCGGCATACGGGGCGCGAGTCCCGCGGCGATCACGCCGGTCGGAACATGTGCCACGGCCTCGCGCCAGAGGGCGCGGCCCTCGTCGCAGGCCGGGCTCGCTTCCGCGTCGAACGGGTCCACGACGGACCCGTCCCGGCGAAGCGCGAAGTGTAGGTGCGGGAACTCCGTGCGTCCCGAGAGCCCGACCCGGCCCAGGACGGCCTTGGCCGGCACGGTGTCGCCCGCGCGCACGGCGACGGACCCTTCCATCAGGTGGCAGTACTGCGTCTCCCAGCCGCCGGCATGCTCGAGGACGACACCGTTCCCGCAGTCCTGCCCCCCGAGAATCCGGGCCGTCCGGCGCGCGGATCGAGATATCGGGCAAGCGGTCGCGCACCGCGCGCACGGTACCGGGCGCGGCGGCCAGGACGTCCACGCCGGCGCGCATCGCGGCCAGGTCCGGCAGCGCGACATCCGTGCCGGAATGACCGTCATAGGTCAGCGGCCCGCAGGCGTGGTCCACATGGCCCGGGCCCGAATCCCGGTCGACGTGGTTCTGGACGTGGCAGGTCACGCCGAGCGTGCAGTCGACCGGGAAGTCCAGCACGATCGGCGCCGAGCCCTCCTGCGCGCCGGCTCCGGACAGTGTGGCGGCCGCGACGCACAGCGCCGCGGCCGCCGGTCCGGGGCGCCAGGCCCCGGCGATCACTCCGCCGTCAGGAGCGGCGGCTTGCCCTTGGAGATGCGAGCGACCTCGGGCGCGAGGAAGTCGAGCGTCAGCGCGCCATCCTTCGCCCCGACCCTGACGATCCCGCCCTTGGAGAGCTTGCCGAAGAGCAGCTCCTCGGCGAGGGGCTTCTTGATGTGCTCCTGGATCACGCGGCCCAGAGGGCGGGCGCCCATCTTGTCGTCGTAGCCCTTGTCGCCGAGCCAGCTCGCGGCCTCGGGGGTCAGCTCGATGGTGACGCCCCGATCCATGAGCTGCGCTTCGAGCTGCATGACGAACTTCTCGACCACCTGCATGATCACGTCCTTCGGCAGCGCGCCGAAGCTGATGATCGAGTTCGAGCCGGTTGCGGAACTCGGGCGTGAACATGCGCTCGATCGCGGCGGTGTCCTCGCCCTCGCGCTTGTCCCGGCCGAAGCCGATCGCCTCGCGGGCCATGTCCGCGGCCCCGGCGTTCGAGGTCATGATCAGGATCACGTTCCGGAAGTCCACCGCCCGGCCGTTGTGGTCGGTCAGCTTGCCGTGGTCCATCACCTGCAGGAGGATGTTGAACACGTCCGGATGCGCCTTCTCGATCTCGTCGAGCAGGAGGACGCAATGCGGATGCTGGTCAACGCCGTCCGTGAGCATGCCGCCCTGGTCGAAGCCGACGTAGCCCGGCGGCGCGCCGATCAGGCGGCTGACGGCGTGCTTCTCCATGTACTCCGACATGTCGAAGCGCAGGAGCTCGACCCCGAGCGTGTCGGCGAGCTGCTTGGCGACCTCGGTCTTGCCGACGCCGGTGGGGCCGGCGAAGAGGTAGTTGCCGATCGGCTTCTCGGGCTCCCGCAGGCCGGCGCGGGCCAGCTTGATCGCCGAGGCAAGCGCCGAGATCGCCGTGTCCTGGCCGAACACCACGCGCTTGAGCGAGCCCTCGAGATCGCGGAGCACCTCCGCGTCGTCCTTGGAGACGTTCTTGGGCGGGATGCGGGCGATCTTGGCGACGACGGCCTCGATCTCCTTGGTGCCGATGGTCTTGCGCCGCTTGGATTCCACGATCAGGTGCTGCGCCGCCCCCGCCTCGTCGATCACGTCGATGGCCTTGTCGGGCAGCTTGCGGTCGTTGATGTAGCGGGCCGAGAGCTCGACCGCCGTCTTGATCGCGTCGGCGGTGTACTTGATGTGGTGATGGTCCTCGAAATAGGGCTTGAGGCCCTTGAGGATCTTCACGCTGTCCTCGACCGAGGGCTCGTTCACGTCGATCTTCTGGAACCGGCGCGACAGGGCGCGGTCCTTCTCGAAGTGCTGGCGGAACTCCTTGTAGGTGGTCGAGCCCATGCAGCGGAGCTTGCCGCCCTGGAGCGCGGGCTTGAGCAGGTTCGACGCGTCCATCGCGCCGCCGGAGGTCGCGCCGGCGCCGATCACGGTGTGGATCTCGTCGATGAACAGGACGGCGTCCTCGTGCTCCTCCATCTCGGTCATCACGGCCTTGAGCCGCTCCTCGAAATCGCCGCGGTAGCGCGTGCCGGCCAGGAGCGCGCCCATGTCGAGGCTGTAGATCGTGGTCTTCGACAGGACCTCGGGCGTCTCGCCGGAGACGATCTTGCGCGCGAGCCCCTCGGCGATGGCGGTCTTGCCCACGCCGGGGTCGCCGACCAGCAGCGGGTTGTTCTTGCGGCGGCGGCACAGCACCTGGATGCAGCGTTCGACCTCGTGCTCGCGCCCGATCAGAGGGTCGACGTCGCCCTGGGCCGACTTCCGGTTCAGGTCGACGCAGTACTTGCCGAGCGCGCTCTCCTTGTCGTCGGCGGCCTCCTCGGCCTCCGGCTCGTCGGCCGCGCCGGTCACGGGACGCGATTCGCCGAAGGAGGGGTCCTTCGCGACGCCGTGCGCGATGAAGTTGACCGCGTCGTAACGGGTCATGTCCTGCTCCTGCAGGAAGTAGGCGGCGTTGCTCTCGCGCTCGGCGAAGATCGCGACGAGCACGTTGGCGCCGGTCACCTCCGAGCGGCCGGAGGACTGCACGTGGATCGCCGCGCGCTGGATCACGCGCTGGAACGCGGCCGTGGGCACGGCCTCGGAGCCCTCCACCTCGGTGACGAGGGTGGAGAGGTCGTCGTCGACGAAGGCGACGAGCGTGTCCTTGAGGTCCGAGAGGTTCACGCCGCAGGCCTTCATGACCTTGGCGGCGTCCTCCTCCTCCACGAGGGCGAGGAGGAGGTGCTCGAGCGTGGCGAGCTCGTGGCGCCGGGCGTTGGCGAGGGCCAGCGCGGCGTGGATCGCCTGCTCGAGCGTGGGGGAGAATGACGGCATCGGCGTGCTCCTTCCGGGTCGGGGGTCCGGGCGTGCGGGCGGGGCTGCGGGCGCCTCGTCCGAGACCGTGTCCTCTCGGGGTTAAAGTTTGGTTGCGGCGGCTCCGACTTCAAGCGCGAATGTCGGGGGCGCCCTCACGATGGGGCGATGGGGTCGCGCCGCTGCCCGGTTATGCGGCGGGGCGGTCAGAACCCGTCGCGGCGGCGGCGCAGCTCCGCGAAACTCTGGGCGTCGGTTGCGCCGGGCATAGATAGGGCCGCCTTCACGGCATCCAAGTGCGCCCGCAGGAAGGGGTTCGTCGCCTTCTCCACGGCGAGGGTCTCGGCCTCCATCGGCACGGATCGGGCGCGCCAGCCGGCGATCCGGGCGGCGCGGGCCTCGAGCTCGGGCGTGCCCGCCCCCACGGCGCGGGCGAAGCGCAGGTTGGTGTCGAGATAGTCGTGCCCCTGGAAGATCGCGGTCTCGTCCGGGAGCGCCATGAGCCGCGAGAGGCTCTCCCACATCTGCGCCGCGCTGCCCTCGAAGAGGCGCCCGCAGCCCAGCGCCATCAGGCTGTCGGCGGTGAAGGCGGCCGCGAGGGCCGGGACGTGGAAGGCGACGTGACCGACCGTGTGCCCGGGCACGTCGATCACCACGGCCGAGTGGCCCATCAGGGTCGTGCCCGTCCCGGCGGTGAGGGGGAGGTCCAGGGGCGGCAGGCGGGCCGCGTCGGCGGCGTTGCCCGCGACGGTGGCGGAGTGGACGGCCGCGATCTCGGGCAGGGCCTGCACGTGGTCATCGTGGTGGTGCGTGAGCCACACCTCGGTCAGGGTCCAGTCACGCTCGGCCAGCGCGCGCAGGATCGGGCCGGCCTCCGGCGCGTCGATCAAGGCCGCGGTGCCGCGCGGGCCGGGCACGAGGTAGGCGAAATTGTCCGACAGGCATGGCACGGCCACGACGGCATCGGACGCGGCGGGGGCATTGGGCATGACGGACGCGCCTCCCTGCGCTAGTGATCCCGTCAGGCTAGGGGCGAGAGGCGGGGACGCAAGGTGCATCTCGACGTGACGGACCTGCGCGGCTTCTATTACCGCACCCGGCTGGGGCGCGCCGCGCAGGCCGCGATCCGCGGCCGCCTGGTCGAGAGCTGGGGCGACACCAAGGGCCTGACGGTGGCGGGCTACGGCTTCGCGGTGCCGCTCCTGCGGCCGTTCCGACGACCGCGCGCGCCGGACCATCGCGCTGATGCCCGCGCCGCAGGGGGTGATGCCCTGGCCCGCGGGCGAGCCCAACGTCTCGGTCCTGACCGAGGAGACGCGCTGGCCGATCGAGACGGGCCATGTCGACCGGCTGGTCCTCATGCACGGGCTCGAGACCTCGGAGAACGCGCCCGGCGTGCTGGACGAAGCCGAGCGCGTGCTCGGCCCCGGCGGGCGCATGGCGGTGGTGGTTCCGAACCGCGGCGGCCTGTGGGCGCGCCGGGACCGCACGCCCTTCGGCTACGGCAGGCCCTATTCGCTGGGCCAGCTCGAGGCGCAGCTCCGGCGCCACGGTCTCGAGCCGCACGCCCATGTCGCGGCCCTGTTCCAGCCGCCGTCGCATCGGCGCTTCTGGCTGCGGGTCGGGCCGCTGATGGAGCGCATCGGGCGGCGCGTCTCCAACCGCTGGGCAGGCGGCGTCCTGATCGTCGAGGCGCGCAAGCAGGTCCCCGCCCGCCCGCGCCCCGGCCTGAGCGAGCGGGTGCGCGCGCCCATCGAGGGGGCGCTCGGCCTGGGCGAGCCCGCGGGGCAGCCGGCGCGGCGCACGGCCGCGGGCCGGGAGAAAAGCGGGCCGCCGACGGGAGCCACCTGATTCCATTGGATTTCCAGGGCGGTGCGCCGCCGCCCCTCGCCTTGCCGGGGCCTGGACCCTCTGCTACACGGCAGGCGATTTCGGGCCGGGATGCGCACGCCCCCGTCCGCGCAACCCGAGGGCCGGCGCACAGCGCCAGGCGGCCCGGCACCGGAAGGACGGACGTGGCGACAGGCAGTTACTCCGGCGGCATCGCGAAGCGCTATGCCACGGCCGTGTTCGCGATCGCGCGGGACGGCGACGGGCTGGACGCGCTCGAGCGCGACGTCGCGGCCCTGCGCGAGGCGCTCGACGGCAGCGCCGAGCTGCGGTCGCTGACGACCTCGCCGGTCTACACCCGCGAGCAGCAGGGCGCCGGCATCGGCGCGGTGGCGGACGCGATGGGCCTGGGGCCGACGATGGGCAACACGCTGCGCCTGATGGCGACCAAGCGCCGGCTCTTCGTGGTGCCGGCCCTCCTGACGGCCCTCGACGCGATGATCGCCGACGCGCGGGGCGAGGTCACGGCCGAGGTCGCGAGCGCGCAGCCCCTGACGGACGCGCAGCAGGCGGCCCTGGCGGAGACGCTCAAGACCACCGTCGGCAAGGACGTGAAGATCAACCAGACCGTCGATGAGAGCCTCATCGGCGGCCTGATCGTACGGGTCGGCTCGAGGATGATCGACACGTCGATCCGATCGAAGCTGAACCAGCTCAAGAGCACCATGAAAGAGGCCGGATGATGGGTATCCAAGCCGCCGAGATCTCGGCGATCCTGAAGGAGCAGATCCAGAACTTCGGCCAGGAGGCCGAGGTGGCCGAGGTCGGCCGGGTGCTCAGCGTCGGCGACGGGATCGCGCGGGTCCACGGCCTGGACAACGTCCAGGCCGGCGAGATGGTCGAGTTCCCGGGCGGCGTGCGCGGCATGGCGCTCAACCTCGAGGTCGACAATGTCGGCGTCGTGATCTTCGGCTCCGACCGGGCGATCAAGGAGGGCGACACCGTCAAGCGCACCGCGTCCATCGTGGACGTGCCGTGCGGTCCGGGCCTGCTGGGCCGGGTCGTGGACGGGCTCGGCAACCCGATCGACGGCAAGGGCGACCTTGTGGTCGCCGAGCGCCGCATCGCGGACGGCAAGGCGCCGGGCATCATCCCGCGCAAGTCCGTCCACGAGCCGATGGCGACGGGCCTCAAGGCGATCGACGCGATGATCCCGATCGGCCGCGGCCAGCGCGAGCTGATCATCGGCGACCGTCAGACCGGCAAGACCGCCGTGGCGCTCGACACGATCCTGAACCAGAAGAACTACAACGACGTCGCCGGCGACGACACCGAGAAGCTGCACTGCTTCTACGTCGCCATCGGGCAGAAGCGCTCCACCGTCGCGCAGCTCGTGAAGAAGCTCGAGGAGACCGGCGCGATCGAGTACACGACCGTGATCGCGGCGACCGCCTCCGATCCCGCGCCGATGCAGTACCTCGCGCCCTACACCGCGACCTCCATGGCCGAGTACTTCCGGGACAACGGCAAGCACGCGCTTATCATCTACGACGACCTCTCCAAGCAGGCGGTCAGCTACCGGCAGATGTCGCTCCTGCTGCGCCGCCCGCCGGGCCGCGAGGCCTATCCCGGCGACGTGTTCTACCTCCATTCGCGCCTCCTGGAGCGCTCCGCGAAGCTCAACGAGGAGAACGGCTCGGGCTCTCTGACGGCGCTGCCGATCATCGAGACCCAGGGCGGCGACGTCTCGGCCTTCATCCCGACCAACGTGATCTCGATCACAGACGGGCAGATCTTCCTCGAGACGGACCTGTTCTTCCAAGGCATCCGCCCGGCGGTGAACACCGGCCTCTCGGTCAGCCGCGTGGGCTCCTCGGCGCAGACCAACTCCATGAAGTCGGTCGCCGGCCCCGTGAAGCTGGAGCTTGCGCAGTACCGCGAGATGGCGGCCTTCGCCCAGTTCGGCTCGGATCTCGATGCCTCGACGCAGAGGTTGCTGAACCGCGGCGCGCGCCTGACCGAGCTGATGAAGCAGCCGCAATACGCGCCGCTCACCAACGCGGAGATCGTGTGCGTCATCTTCGCGGGCACGACGGGCTATCTCGACGACATCCCCGTCGCCAAGGTCGGCGCGTTCGAGGACGGGCTGCTGCGCCACATGCGGGGCGCCGGGCGCGGCACGCTGGACTGGATCACCGCCGAGGACCCGAAGATCAAAGGTGACGCCGCCGACCGCCTCAAGGGCGAGATCGACAAGTTCGCGAAGGATTTCGCGGCCTAGGCCGCGGGGGAGCGGCATGCCCAGCCTCAAGGACCTCAAGAACCGGATCGAGAGCGTCAAGTCGACGCGCAAGATCACCAAGGCCATGCAGATGGTCGCGGCGGCCAAGCTCCGCCGCGCCCAGGACGCCGCCGAGCAGGCACGCCCCTATGCGGAGCGATTCAACGCGGTGATGGCGCAGCTCGCGCAGGGCGTGGGCGACACCGGCCCGCGCCTCCTCGTCGGCACCGGGTCGGAGGAGACGCACCTCCTCGTGGTGATGACCTCCGAGCGCGGGCTCGCGGGCGGATTCAACTCGAACATCGTCAAGCTGACGCGCACCCGCATCCGCGCGCTGCGGGGCGAGGGCAAGTCGGTGAAGATCATCACCGTCGGCAAGAAGGGCCGCGACCAGCTTCGCCGCGACTTCAAGGACCTCCTCGTCCACCATGTCGACATGACCGAGGTGAAGCGCGTCGGCTACGAGGACGCCGCGCGCATCGCCAAGGACATCCTTGGCCGTTTCGACGCGGGGGAGTTCGACGTCTGCACGCTGTTCTACTCCGAGTTCGAGAACGTCGTGACCCAACGGCCCACCGCGCAGCGGATCATCCCGGCGCAGTTCGACGCGCCAGAGGAGGGCGCGGGCACCCCGCTCTACGATTACGAACCCAGCGAGGAGGCGATCCTCGCCGATCTGCTGCCGCGCGGCGTGGCGACGCAGATCTTCGCCGCGCTCCTGGAGAACGCGGCCGGCGAGCAGGGCGCGCGCATGTCCGCGATGGACAACGCCACCCGCAACGCCGGCGACATGATCGACCGCCTGACCGTCGAGTACAACCGCACCCGCCAGGCCGCGATCACCACCGAACTCATCGAAATCATCGCCGGCGCGGAAGCGCTCTGAGCCCGCACCGAACCCGGAGACACCAATGTCCGAAGCTAGAGGCAAGATCACGCAGGTCATCGGCGCCGTCGTCGACGTGCAGTTCGAGGGCGGCCTGCCCGAGATCCTCAACGCGCTGACCACCGACAACAACGGCAAGCTGCTGACCCTCGAGGTCGCGCAGCACCTGGGCGAGAGCACGATCCGCGCCATCGCGATGGACGCGACCGAGGGGCTCGTCCGCGGCCAGCCCGTGACCGACAGCGGGCGCCCGATCCAGGTGCCCGTGGGCGCCGCGACGCTCGGGCGGATCATGAACGTCGTCGGCGACCCGGTCGACGAGAAGGGCCCGATCGACGCGGACGAGTACCGCCCCATCCACGCGCCCGCGCCGACCTTCGCCGAGCAGTCGACCTCCTCGGACATCCTCGTGACCGGCATCAAGGTGATCGACCTGCTCGCGCCCTATTCCAAGGGCGGCAAGATCGGCCTGTTCGGCGGCGCCGGGGTGGGCAAGACGGTGCTGATCCAGGAGCTGATCAACAACATCGCCAAGGTGCACTCGGGATACTCGGTCTTCGCCGGGGTCGGGGAGCGCACCCGCGAGGGCAACGACCTCTACTACGAGTTCATCGAATCGGGCGTCATCGACAAGGACGACCTGACCAAGTCCAAGGTGGCGCTGGTCTACGGGCAGATGAACGAGCCGCCGGGCGCGCGCGCCCGGGTCGCGCTCTCGGGCCTGACGATGGCCGAGCAGTTCCGCGACCAGTCCGGCGCGGACGTGCTGTTCTTCGTCGACAACATCTTCCGCTTCACGCAGGCGGGCTCCGAGGTCTCGGCGCTCCTCGGCCGCATCCCCTCGGCCGTGGGCTACCAGCCGACGCTGGCCACCGACATGGGCGCGCTGCAGGAGCGGATCACCTCGACCAAGGCCGGCTCGATCACCTCGGTGCAGGCGATCTACGTGCCCGCGGACGACCTGACCGACCCGGCGCCGGCCACGTCCTTCGCCCATCTCGACGCCACGACCACCCTGAGCCGCGCGATCTCCGAACTCGGGATCTACCCGGCCGTGGACCCGCTCGACAGCACCTCGCGCCTGATGGACCCCCAGGTCCTGGGCGAGGAGCACTACCGCGTGGCCGGCGACGTCCAGCAGATCCTGCAGCGCTACAAGTCGCTCCAGGACATCATCGCGATCCTCGGGATGGACGAGCTCTCCGAGGAGGACAAGCTGACCGTGCAGCGGGCGCGCAAGATCCAGCGCTTCCTGTCGCAGCCCTTCGACGTGGCCGAGGTGTTCACCGGGTCCCCGGGCGTGCAGGTGCCCCTCGAGGACACGATCAGCAGCTTCAAGGCGGTCGTGGCCGGCGAGTACGACCACCTGCCGGAGGCCGCGTTCTACATGGTCGGCGGCATCGAGGACGTGAAGGCCAAGGCCGAGCGCCTCGCCGACGCCGCCTGACCTCCGGCGGGGCGGCCGGGCCGCGCCCCGCCGCCTCGCACCCGATCCGGGGCCCCGACGAGCCGGGGCCCCGCCCCATGACAGGAGGCCCCGATGGCCGAGACCATGCAGTTCGACCTCGTCTCGCCCGAGCGGCGCCTCGCCTCCATGCAGGCCAGCGAGGTCCGCATCCCCGGCGCCGACGGCGACATGACCGCCGGCCCCGCGCACGAGCCGACGATCACCACCCTGCGCCCCGGCATCCTGACCGTGATCGGGCCGGACGGGCAGACCGAGTTCGCGGTCACCGGCGGCTTCGCCGAGATCGGGGAGGGCGTGACCGTCCTCGCGGAGCGGGCGCTGCCGCGGGAGGAGATGACCCAGGAGGTCTTCGACGCCTACATGGACGAGGCCCGGGGCGCGCACGAGACCGCGAAGACCGCGAACGAGCCCGGCCCCGTGGACGAGGCCGCCAAGCTCCTGGCGGACATGGTCGCGATGGGCACGCATATCGGGCTCGATCCCAAGCAGGGCAACTTCTGAGGCCCCTGCGGGTCGGCGACGCGGTGCGGCCGATCCAGCGTCAGCGGCGCCCGAACGTTCCTTCGTAGATCGTCCCGAGGGAGTCCGCGTCGAAGAGCGAGCTGACGCTCGTGCCGTTCCAGATGTTCAGGATCGCCTGCGCGAACATCGGCGCGGTCGGCACGGTGCGGATCCGCGAGCAGGCCGCGACATGCGGGGCGGGCAGGATCGAATCGGTCATCACCAGCGACGACAGGGCCGATCCGTCGATCCGCTCCACCGCCGGATCGCTCAGGACCCCGTGGGAGATGTAGGCGTGCACCTCCCCGGCGCCGGCCTCCATCAGGGTCTCGGCCGCCTTGCACAGGGTGCCGGCCGTGTCGGCGATGTCGTCCACGACGATGCAGATCTGCCCGGCCACGTCGCCGATCACCGTCATCTCGGCGATCTCGCCGGGGATGTCGCGGCGCTTGTCCACGATGGCGAGGCGCGCGCCGATGCGCTTGGCGAGCTCGCGCGCGCGCGCCACGCCGCCCACGTCGGGGGAGACAACCGTGATCTCGCCGCCCCGCCCCTCGAAGCGCTTCTCGAGGTCGAGGGCGAAGATCGGGGCCGCGTAGAGGTTGTCGACAGGGATGTCGAAGAAGCCCTGGATCTGCGCCGCGTGCAGATCCATCGTCAGGACGCGCTCGATCCCCGCGCCCATCATCATGTTCGCGACCAGCTTGGCGGTGATCGGGGTGCGCGCCTTCGTTCGCCGGTCCTGACGGGCATAGCCGAAATAGGGGATGACCGCTGTGATCCGGCGGGCCGACGACCGGCGGAGCGCGTCGCAGATGATGAGCAGCTCCATGAGGTTGTCGTTGGCCGGGTTCGAGGTCGGCTGGAGGATGAACATGTCCTCGCCGCGCACGTTCTCGAACACCTCGACGAAGACCTCGCCGTCGTTGAACCGCTCGACCCGCGCGTCCACCAGGTCGATGCGCGCGCCCCGGTGCATCGACATGCGCCGGGCGATGGCCTTGGCCAGGGGCGGGTTGGCGTTGCCGGCGATGAGCTTCGGCTCGGGGGTCTGGGGCATGTCTCGGCGGACCCTCGAAGCGGCGGGGCTGCGGATTCGCCCGGCGTTGCCGCGGCGATAGCACGGGCCTAGGGTCGCGCGAAACCGGGGGCGGATGCGCCCCTCGCCGCCGGAGCGCCCCATGCCGCATATCGACTACTACTTCGCCACGATCTCCCCGTTCACCTATCTCGCCGGGACCCGGCTGGAGGCCGTCGCCGCCAAGCATGGCGCGAGCGTCACGTACAAGCCGCTCGACATCATGCAGCTCTTCGGCCGCACCGGCGGCACGCCGCCCAAGGACCGCCACCCCAACCGGCAGGAATGGCGCGCGCAGGAACTGCCCCGGCAGGCCAAGAAGCTCGGCATGGCGTTCAACCTCAAGCCCGCGCATTGGCCGACCAACCCGGCGCCGTCCTCCTACGCGATCATCGCCGCGCAGGATGCCGGGACCGGCGACGTGGGCGCGCTCGTCCACGGGTTCACACGCGCGTGCTGGGCCGAGGAGCGCGACATCGCCCAGGACGACGTGGTGCGGGACGTGCTGTCGGCGGCCGGGTTCGATCCGGCGCTGGCCGATAGCGGCCTGATGACCGCCGCCGACATCTATGCGCGCAACCTCGAGCAGGCGGTCCAGGCCGGGGCGTTCGGCGCGCCCTTCTACGTGACGGACGGCGGCGCGCGCATCTGGGGGCAGGACCGGATCGACGACCTGGACCTGGTGCTCGCCGGCGCGCTCTAGGTGCCGATCGCCGACCTGGGCGGCCACCGGCTGTCCTGGGCGGCGGGCGGGGCAGGCGATCCCGCGCTCCTGATCCACTGCACGCTCGGCCGGGCCGGCGCCTGGCGGGGCGTGGCGGCGCACCTGCCGGCCTGGGTGGCGCCGGACCTGCCCGGCCATGGCGGCAGCGCGGACGTGCCGGCGGGGCGCGACCTGCTGGAGGTCTGCGCCGCCTCGGTCGGCGCGCTTCGGGACCGCGCCCGGGCGGCGGACATCGTCGGGCACAGCTACGGCGCGGTGGTCGCGCTGCGCATCGCGGCCAGCGCGCCGGCCCGGGTGCGGACCCTGACGCTGATCGAGCCGGTGCTGTTCGCCGCGGCCGAGGGCACGCCGGAGCACGCGGCCTATCTCGCGACCCATGCCGCGGTCGCGCGGGCGCTCGAGGAGGGCCGCGCGGCGGAGGCGGCCGCCGTCTTCACCGCCGAATGGGGGGACGGGCGGCCCTGGGCCACGCTCTCGGAATCGGCGCGGGGCTACATGACCGAGCGGATCGGGCTGGTGCCGCGGCAGGCGCCGGGGATCGTCGACGACCGATCGGGCCTGCTCTCGCCCGGCGTGCTGGAGGGCATCGCGGCGCCGGTCCTGTTGGTGGAGGGCGCGACCTCGCCGCCGGTCGTGGGCGCGATCCTGGACGCGCTGGAGGCGCGCCTGCCGCGGGTGGGGCGCGCGGTGATCGAGGGCGCGGGGCACATGGCGCCGATCACCCATGCGGACGCGGTGGGCGCGCGGATCGCGGCGCATCTGCGGGACGCCTAGAGGGCCGAGGGCGGCCCCAGCGGCTCGTCGACGACGTGGTCCTCCCAGTCCTCCTCGGAGACCTGGAACTCGGGCACCGTCCAGCCGCGCACCGAGACGCCGGCATGGTGCACGCTGTCGGGCGTGCCGGTCAGGAGCGGATGCCAGGAAGGCAGGCCCTGGCCCAGGTGGAGGCGGCGATAGGCGCAGGTCTCGGGCATCCAGTAGGCCGTGTCCTTCAGGGTGCGCGCCGTGAGCTGCACGCATTCGGGCACGATCCGGCGGCGGGTCTCGTACTGCGCGCAGCGGCAGGACTCGCCGTCGAGCAGGCGGCAGGCGACGCGCGTGAGGGCGACCTCCTGCGTCACCTCGTCCTCCAGCTTGTTCAGGCAGCACTTGCCGCAGCCGTCGCAGAGCGCCTCCCATTCGCGGGGCGTCATCCGCGACAGGGGCGTCGTCTCCCAGTAGCGGGGGCGCAGGCCGTCGCGGGGGATCGGATCGTCCGTCATGCCAGGAGGCGCCGCGCCTGGGCGCAGTCCGCGCGCATCTGCTCCAGGAAGGCGGCCTCGCTGGGGAAGGCGGCCTCGGGGCGCAGATAGTCTTGCAGCCCGACCGAGAGGCGCGCGCCGTAGAGGTCGCCGGAGAAGTCCAGGAGGAAGGTCTCCAGGTTCGGGATGCCGCCGCCGTAATGCGGGCGCACGCCCAGGGAGGCGGCGCCGGCATAGGCTCCGGCATGGGGGCCGTCCAACACGTCCGCGCGGACGGCGTAGACGCCGAAGCGCGGCAGGTGCAGCCCTCCGAGCGCGACGTTGGCCGTCGGGAAGCCGAGGGTGCGGCCGCGCTTCTCGCCGTGGATCACCTCACCCTCGATGCGGTGGAGGTCGCCCAGCATGGCGGCGGCGGCGCGCGGATCGCCGGCGCTCAGGGCGTGGCGGATGGCGGTGGAGGAGACCTCCCGGCCGGCGCCCAGCGCGACGATGGGCGCCGCCGTGACGGCGAAGCCGTTCGCCGCGCCCAGAGCGCCCAGCACGGCCGGATCGCCGGCGCGCGCCGCGCCGAAGCGGAAATCCGCGCCGATCACCGCATGCGCGATGCCGAGGCGCGCCCCCAGCGTTTCGCGCGCGAAACGTTCGGGCGGCTGCGCCGCCAGGGCGCCGTCGAAGGCCAGCTCGAAGAGGTGGTCCACGCCGAGCGCGGCGAGGCGGCGCGCGCGCGCGTCCGCGGTCATGAGGCGGAACGCCGGCCCGTCCGGGGCGAAATGGCTGCGGGGATGCGGCTCGAACGTGACCACGCCAAGGGGCGCGCCGGCGGCGGCGGCGATGTCGCGGGCCACGTCGATCGTCGCGCGGTGGCCGAGGTGGACGCCATCGAAGTTTCCGATGGCGCAGACCGCGCCGCGATCGTCCGGGGCGATCGCGCCGGGGTCGGTGTGCCGCTTCATGGCGCGGGGGGTAGACGCCGGCCCGGGCCGGCGCAACGGGGTATGGCGCGCGCTATCGCAACGCGGCGATCGCGTAGGCCGGGCTCGCCATCGCCGCGTCCAGGAAGGCCGCGAGGCGCCCCTCGTCGATGGCGCCGCCGGGGGCGACCTCGCCCGAGGCCAGCCCGCCCGCGACGAAGACGCAGTCGAGCCCCTCGCCGCGCGCGCCGGCGACGTCGGTCGCGATGCCGTCGCCCAGGCAGAGGATCTCGGCATCCTCGATGTCCGCGATCTCGGCGAGGCGGCGCCGGGCGAGGTCGTAGATCGGCGGGTGCGGCTTGCCGAAGTAGAGGCTCTCACCGCCCATGGAGGCGTATTCCGCGGCCAGAGCGCCGGCGCAGATCACGCGCCGGTCGCCGCGGTCGACCACCAGGTCGGGGTTCGCGCACAGGAGCTTGAGCCCGCGCTGCTTGGCGGCGAGGAACGGGGGGCGGTAGTCGGCGGGGACGTCGTTCGCGTCGTCGAGCGGGCCGGTGACGACCAGGCCCTCGGCCGCGTCCAGGGGCACGCGCTCGATGGCCACGGTGCCTCCCGGCACGTCGCCAGGGGCGAAGAAGACCTCGGCCTCGGCGGCGGTGCCGATATGGTGGACGCGGGTGCCGACGATGCCGCGAAACATCGCGGTGCGCGCCGAATCGCCGGAGGAGGCGATGGTGTCCCAGCAATCCTCGGGGACGCCGAGCGCCTCCAGCTGATCCGCGACGCCGGCGCGGGGGCGGGGCGAGTTGGTCAGGAGCACGACGATGCCGCCCCCGGCCTTGAAGGCGCGCAGGGCCTCGACCGCCTCCGGAAAGGGGCGAACGCCGTCGTGGAGGCACCCCCAGAGGTCGACGAAGGCGGCGCGGTAGTCGCCGGCGATCTCGGCGAGGGCGTGGATCGTTCGGGTCATCTGGCGGCTCTCCGGAGGAATGCACGGGGGATGCGCATGCCATGCACATCCCATGCGCATGGCATGCGCACGATCGGCCGGTCCCGCCTCAGGCGGCGAGGGCGGGGATGATCTGCTTCTTGCGGGACATGATGCCGGGCAGGACGACGCTGTCGCCGGTGACGGTCGCGCCGAAGCGCTGCTCGGCGATGCCGCGGGTCAGGTCGTTGGGCACCAGGAGCGTCGCCTCCTCGTTGAGGATGTCGACGACGAAGAGCAGGACCTCGTTGACCCCGTCCTCCAGCGCGACCGCGGGCATGGCGGCCATGAGCGCCGCCTTGCGGTCCAGGATCTGCGAGGGCGTGGTCGTCTCGATCACCGAGACGCGGTACTTGATCGACCCGGTGTCGAACTCCTTGGAGTCCATCCGCAGGAGCTCGGCCTCGGTGAAGCCCGAGACGTCCGACTTGGCGGCGAACATCTCGGCCGCGTAGGAGGCGATGTCGACGCCGAGATCCTTCGCAAGCGCCTCGGCGAGGGCCCTGTCGGTGGGCGTGGTGGTGGGCGAGCGGAACTCCAGCGTGTCGGACAGGATGCACGAGAGCATGGCGCCCTTGATCTCCTCGGGCATCTTCGCCGCGTCCTCGCCCATCAGGTCGTGCATGATCGTGGCGGTGCAGGCGAGCGGGCGGATCGTGACCTCCAGCGGGGCGGTGGTGGAGAGCCCGCCCGTCAGCTTGTGATGGTCGATGATCTGCACGATCTCGGGCGTTCGCGATGTTGCCGCAGAGCTCGGCGGGGTTGTTGGTGTCGACGATGACGACGCGCTCGCCGTCGGGCACCTCGGTGAGCTGGTCGGGCACGCCGAGGTTCCAGCGGTCGAGGACGAAGGTGGCCTCGGTGTTGGGGGCGCCCAGGAGGACGGCCTCGGCGTCCTCGCCGCGCACCTCGCGCAGGAACCAGGCCCAGACGATCGCGCTGGCGGCGCTGTCGGTGTCGGGGGAGGTGTGGCCGAAGACCTTGATCGTCATGTCGCGCGCGTCCTGATGTCGGGGATCGCGGCGGCTTATAGGCAGGGCGCCGCCGGCTGTCACGCGGGGCATGAGGGCCCTGTTGACGCCGCCGATGGCGGGGCGAAGGTGCCGGCCGTTGGCACTCGCCTTTGGTGAGTGCCAGACCGAAACTCATGACGAAGGAGCCTGCTGGATGGCTTTCACACCGCTTCACGACCGTGTGCTGGTGCGCCGGGTCGAGTCCGACGAGAAGACCAAGGGCGGCCTGATCATCCCCGACACCGCCAAGGAGAAGCCCGCCGAGGGCGAGGTCGTCTCCGTCGGCCCCGGCGCCCGCAAGGATTCGGGCGAGCTGATCGCGCCCACGGTCAAGGCCGGCGACAAGATCCTCTTCGGCAAGTGGTCCGGCACGGAAGTGACGGTCGACGGCGAAGAGATGCTCATCATGAAGGAATCGGACATCCTCGGCACCATCGCCTGAGTCGATCTCCGGTCCTCAACCCCCTCCAACATTAAGGAAAGAACATGGCAGCCAAAGACGTCAAGTTCAGCACCGACGCCCGCAACCGCATGCTCAAGGGCGTCAACACCCTGGCCGACGCGGTCAAGGTCACGCTCGGGCCCAAGGGCCGCAACGTGGTCCTCGACAAGTCGTTCGGCGCGCCCCGGATCACCAAGGACGGCGTCAGCGTCGCCAAGGAGATCGAGCTCGAGGACAAGTTCGAGAACATGGGCGCGCAGATGGTCAAGGAAGTGGCCCAGCGCACCAATGACGAGGCCGGCGACGGCACCACCACCGCCACGGTGCTGGCCCAGGCCATCGTCAAGGAGGGCATGAAGTCGGTCGCCGCCGGCATGAACCCCATGGACCTCAAGCGCGGCATCGACATCGCGACCGCGCGCGTGGTCGAGGCGATCAAGGCCGCCGCGCGTGACGTGACCGATAGCGACGAGGTCGCGCAGGTCGGCACGATCTCCGCGAACGGCGAGGCCGACATCGGCCGCCAGATCGCCGACGCGATGCAGAAGGTCGGCAACGAGGGCGTCATCACCGTCGAGGAGAACAAGGGCCTCGAGACCGAGACCGACGTGGTCGAGGGGATGCAGTTCGACCGCGGCTACCTGAGCCCCTACTTCGTCACCAATCCCGACAAGATGACGGCCGAGCTCGAGGACGTGATGATCCTCCTGCACGAGAAGAAGCTCTCCTCGCTGCAGCCGATGGTGCCGCTCCTGGAGTCCGTGATCCAGAGCCAGAAGCCGCTCCTGATCATCGCCGAGGACGTCGAGGGCGAGGCGCTGGCCACGCTGGTGGTCAACAAGCTGCGCGGCGGCCTGAAGATCGCGGCCGTGAAGGCGCCGGGCTTCGGCGACCGGCGCAAGGCGATGCTGCAGGATCTCGCGATCCTGACGGGCGGCCAGGTGATCTCCGACGATCTGGGCATGAAGCTCGAGAACGTGACGATCGACATGCTGGGCTCGGCCAAGCGGGTGTCGATCAAGAAGGACGACACCACGATCATCGACGGAAACGGCGAGAAGGCCGAGATCGAGGCGCGCGTCGCCCAGATCCGCCAGCAGATCGAGGAGACCACCTCGGACTACGACCGTGAGAAGCTGCAGGAGCGGGTCGCCAAGCTGGCCGGCGGCGTGGCCGTCATCCGCGTGGGCGGCATGACCGAGGTCGAGGTCAAGGAGCGCAAGGACCGCGTCGACGACGCGCTCAACGCGACCCGGGCCGCGGTCCAGGAGGGCATCGTCGTCGGCGGCGGCGTGGCGCTCGTGCAGGCGGGCAAGTCGCTCGACGGGCTGACCGGGGCCAACTCGGACCAGAACGTCGGCATCGGGATCGTCCGCAAGGCCCTCGAGGCGCCGCTGCGGCAGATCGCCGAGAACTCGGGCGTCGACGGCTCGGTCGTGGCGGGCAAGGTCCGCGAGTCGACCGACCTCACGTTCGGGTTCAACGCGCAGACCGAGGAATATGGCGACATGTTCAAGTTCGGCGTGATCGACCCGGCCAAGGTGGTGCGCCACGCGCTGCAGGACGCGGCCTCGATCGCGGGCCTGCTGATCACGACCGAGGCCATGGTCGCCGACAAGCCCGAGAAGCCGGGCCAGGGCGGCGGCGGCATGCCCGACATGGGCGGCATGGGCGGCATGATGTAAGGACCCCGGTCCTGCGTGAGATCGGAGAGGGGCGCCCCGCGGGGCGCCCCTTTCGCGTTCGCGCCTCCGATTCGGGCGCTCACCCAGGGGTGCTTTGCGCAGGAGGGGGGCCGCGGGCTAGCCTGCGCCGACCCCGTGCCGGAGCACCGCCATGCGCCTCGTCCTCGTCTTCCTCCTCGCCATGTCCCTGGCCGCGCCGGTCGCCGCGCAGGACGGACCGGGGGCGCCCGAGGGCGCGATGACGATGGAGCGGATGGGCGCGATCCTGACCGCGCTCGACCCCGAGGCGCGGCGGCGCGGGACGCGATTCGAGCTGACCCTGGCGGACGTGCCGGTGCTGGTGGTGGCCGACCCGGCCGCGGACCGGATGCGGGCGATGGTCCCGATCCGCAGGGTGGAGGGCATGGACGCGGGCGAGATGCTGCGCGTGATGCAGGCCAATTTCGACAGCGCCCTCGACGCGCGCTACGCGGTCGCGCAGGGCCGGCTCTGGTCGGTCTACATCCATCCGCTCGGGGCGTTGGAGCGCGACCAGCTGATCTCCGGGCTGGGGCAGGCGGTCAACGTGGCGGCGTCCTACGGGACGACCTATTCGGGCGGGGCGCTGGCGTTCGGCGGCGGCGACGGTGCGGAGCTGCGGCGCCGGGCGCTGATCGACGAGCTGCTGCGGCGCGGTCGGGACATCTGACGCCATGCGGCCGGCGGGGCGCGTCGCGGTGGTGATGGCGGCCTTCGCGGCGAACTCGGTCATCGGGCGCGCGGCGCTGGAGGGCGGAGGGATCGGGGCGGCGGACTACGCGACGATCCGCTTCGCCGCCGGCGCCGCGACCCTCCTGGCGGTGGCGGCGATCCGGGGCGCCCGCGTCATGCCGAGAGGCCGGACATGGCTCGGGGCGGCGGGGTTGGCGCTCTACGCCTACGGGTTCGCGGCGGCCTACGTGACGCTGGACGCGGGCGCGGGGGCGCTGATCCTCTTCGGCGCGGTGCAGGTGGCCATGTTCGGGGCGGCGGCCGTTCAGGGCGCCCGGCCGCCCGCGCGGCGCTGGGCGGGGGCGGGGATCGCGCTGGGCGGGCTGGCGCTCATCGCCTGGCAGGGGGGCGCGGGCGCCCCGGACGCAGGGGGCGCGGGCCTGATGGCGGCGGCCGGGCTGGGCTGGGCGGTGTTCACCCTGACCGGGCGGTCGGCCATGGACCCGCTGGGCGAGACGGCGGGCGGCTTCGCCATCGTGGCGGCCGGCGGGCTGGCCTGGACGCTGGCGGTGGGCGCCGGGCCGGTGAGCGGGCCGGGCGCGGCGCTGGCGGCGCTGTCGGGGGCGGTGACCTCGGGGCTGGGCTACGCGCTCTGGTACGCGGTGCTGCCGCGGCTGGAGGCGTCGGCGGCGGGGCTGGCGCAGCTCACGGTGCCGGTGCTGGCGATCCTGGGGGGCGCCGCGATCCTGGGCGAGGCGCCGGGCGCGCGGGTGTGGCTGGCCTGCGCCGCGATCTCGGGCGGGGTGGCGTTGGGCCTGGTGCCGCGGCGTCGGGACTGGCCGAGGCGGGGGGCGACGCCTAGATCCGCGTCATGATCCTGCGGGCGGCTCTCCTCGTGATGCTCTCGGCGGCCCCGGCGGCGGCCGATTGCGTCGTCCTGCTGCACGGGCTGGCGCGGGGGCCGGGCTCGATGCGGGTGATGCAGGAGGGGCTGGAGGCGGCGGGCTACGCGGTGGTGAACCGCGGCTATCCGTCGACCGAGGCCCGCATCGCGATGCTCGCGAACGAGGTGCACCTGTCGGTCGCCGCGTGCCCGCCGGGGCGGGTGCATTTCGTGACCCATTCGATGGGCGGCATCGTCCTTCGCGTCTGGCTGGAGGAGAACCGCCCGGCGCAGATGGGGCGCGTGGTGATGCTGGCGCCGCCGAATCAGGGCTCGGAGCTCGTCGACGTGTTCGAGGACCTGCCGCCCTTCGAATGGTTGAACGGGCCGGCGGGGCTGCAGCTCGGGACCGGGCCGGGGAGCGTGCCGCTGGCGGCCGGCGCGGCGCGGTTCGAGCTCGGGATCATCGCCGGCTCGCGCAGCCTGAACCCGATCTACTCGGCCCTCATCAGCGGGGCGGACGACGGCAAGGTCTCGGTCGCCTCGACGATGCTGGCGGGGCAGGACGACCACATCACCCTGCCGGTCACCCACACGTTCATGATGAACAACCCGGTGGTCGTCGCCGAGACGATCCATTTCCTGCGGGACGGGCGGTTCGAGCGAGGGATGGGGATGGGCGAGGCCCTGGCCGAGACGCTGCCGCCGGTGCTGGAGGCGATCGTCGGGGATTAGGGTGGCGGGCCGTCCAGGGGCGTGACCGCGATGACATGGCCCATCTTGCGCCCCGGCCGGGGCGCGCCCTTGCCGTAGAGGTGGATCTGCGACCCCGCGGCGGCGTGGTCCGCGAGGGCGAGGACGTCGTCGCCGATCAGGTTGGTCATCACCGCGCCGGCGTGGCGCGTGCCGGGCCCGAGCGGCCAGCCGGCGACGGCGCGCACGTGCTGCTCGAACTGGTCGATCGCGCAGGCGGCCTGGGTCCAGTGACCGGAATTGTGCACGCGGGGGGCGATCTCGTTGACGACGAGGCCGCCGGGCCGGGCGAAGAGCTCGACCCCGAGCACGCCCACGTAGTCCAGCGCCGAGAGGATGCGCGCGGCGATCAGGACCGCGTCCTGCCGCGTGGCGGCGGGCAGGCCGCAGGGCACGGTCGTGGTGCGCAGGATGCCGCCCTCGTGGACGTTGCGGCCGGGATCGTAGGCGGCGACCGCCCCGTCCGCGCCGCGGGCGGCGATGACGCTGATCTCGGCGGTGAAGGGGACGACCCCCTCGAGGATGGCGGGCGCGCCGGCGAGGGCGGCCAGGGCGGCGGCGGCCCCTTCGGGCGCGTCGATCCGCGCCTGGCCGCGGCCGTCATAGCCCAGGCGGCGGGTCTTGAGGATCGCCGGGGCGCCGATGCGGGCGAGGGCGGAGTCCAGGGCGGCGCGGTCCGAGACCTCCGCCCAGGGCGCCACGGCGAGGCCGAGGCCCTCGAGGAACGCCTTCTCCACGGCGCGGTCGGATGAGACCTCGAGCGCGCGGCGGGGCGGGTGCAGCGGGGCGTGCGCCTGGACGGCATCCAGGGCGGCGGCGGGGACGTTCTCGAACTCCCAGGTGACGACGTCGCAGGACGCGGCGAAGCGCGCGAGGGCGGCGGCATCGTCCCAGGGGGCGACGGTGCGCGCCGCGACCTGCGCCCCGGGACCGTCCGGCGCGGGGTCGTAGACATGCGCGCCCAGGCCGAGGCGGGCGGCGGCCAGCGCCATCATGCGCCCGAGCTGCCCGCCGCCGAGGATGCCGACCGTGCCGCCGGGCGGCAGCATCAGGCGTGCCCGGAGGGCGGGCGGTCGGGGACCGAGGCGGCGAGGGCGGCGCGCCAGTCGGCGAGCCGGCGCGCCAGCCCCTCGTCCGAGAGGGCGAGGACCTGGGCGGCCATGAGGCCGGCGTTGGCGGCCCCGGACGCGCCGATGGCCATGGTCGCGACCGGCGTGCCGCGGGGCATCTGGACGATGGAATAGAGGCTGTCGAGGCCGCCGAGGGCCCGCGTCGCGACCGGCACGCCGATCACCGGCAGCAGCGTCTTGGAGGCGAGCATCCCCGGCAGGTGCGCCGCGCCGCCGGCGCCGGCGACGATGACCCGCACGCCGCGCGCCGCGGCCTCGCCCGGATAGCGCCAGAGGCGGTCGGGCGTGCGGTGGGCGGAGACGATGCGCGTCTCGAAGGGGACGTCCAGGGCGCCGAGGATGGTCGCCGCCTCGGACATGGTGGGCCAGTCCGAGGTGCTGCCCATCACGATGCCGACGCGGGGCGCGCCGCCCGGATCGCCGGGTGGCTGGTCTTCGGTCATCGTCGCCCTCCGAGCTGCCGCCCCGGACCTAGCCTCCGGGCGGCCGACGCGCAACTTGGCGTTGCGCTCAGGCGATGATGTCGGGGGTGAGCTGGTCCTCGATCCGGGCGATCCGGTCCTTCAGGCGGAGTTTCTGGGTCTTGAGGCGCTTGACGGTGAAGGGGTCGCCGCCGCTCGCCTGCAGGGCGGCGATGGCCTCGTCGAGGTCGCGATGCTCGAGGCGCAGGAGCGGCAGGGTGCTGCGCAGCACGCCGTCCGGGCCCATGACGGCGCGGGCGCCGTCCTCGGGGAGGTCCGGGTGCAGGGGCACGACCGTGCCGCCGGTCTCGGCGTCGTCCTTCATGCCCGGAACCTAGTCGTGCACGGCGGCACTTCAAACCCCCCGCGCGCGGCCCCATGTTCGGGAGGGGCGCGCCGCCGCATCGCGGGGCGCGGCCCGGCCCGTCGCTTGACCCCGAGGACGACCCGATGACCAACGCGCGCTTCGCCGCACACCCCGCCCTCCTGGGCTTCGACCGCCTGGACGCGCTCGTCGAGCGCATCGCCAAGACGGCGGCGGACGGCTACCCGCCCTTCAAC
Source organism: uncultured Alphaproteobacteria bacterium (assembly GCA_963832275.1). GTDB lineage: Bacteria > Pseudomonadota > Alphaproteobacteria > Rhodobacterales > Rhodobacteraceae > Hasllibacter. The sequence continues at coordinate 207,845 of CAWHTQ010000019.1, read as the reverse complement.
ATCGAGCGCACCGGCGAGAGCGGGCTGCGCATCACCCTGGCGGTGGCCGGGTTCGCGGAAGGCGACCTGTCGATCACGGTCGAGGACCGGCACCTGGTGCTGCGCGGCCGGCGGCCCCCCGAGGACGCGCCGCGCGAGTTCCTGCACCGCGGGATCGCGACGCGCCAGTTCCAGCGCAGCTTCGTCCTGGCGGACGGGGTGGAGGTGCGCGGCGCGCGCCTGGGCGACGGGCTGTTGCACGTGGACCTGGAACGCAGCGCGCCGCAGGCGGTTGTGACACGGATACCGATCGATACGGGCACCGGGACGGGGCGATGAGGAGAGAGCGATGAACGAGACGTTCGACTTCGACGACCGCGATCCGTCCGGCCGGGACGGCGCGGGGCGCGCCATCGTCTACGTGCGGGCGGTGCCGGTGCGCGACCTGCCGCGCGACGTGCGCGACGCGGCGGACGGCGCGACCGAGCTCTACGCGCTGCACTCGGCCAAGGGCGAGCGGCTCGCGCTGGTGCGCGAGCGGGACGCGGCCTTCATGCTGGCGCGGCAGAACGACCTGATGCCGGTCAGCGTCCACTGAGGCGGCGGGGGGCTAGCCCCCCGCGCCGATGAGGCCCAGCCCCTCCAGCTTCAGCAGGACCTGCTGGGCGCAGTAGTCCACGTCCGTGCCTTCGGTCTCGATCCGCAGCTCGGGCGCCTCGGGCACGTCGTAGGGATCCGATATGCCGGTGAACTCCTTGATCTTGCCGGCGCGCGCGAGCTTGTAGAGGCCCTTGCGGTCGCGCGCCTCGCAGGCTTCGAGCGAGGTCGCGACGTGCACCTCCACGAAGGCGCCGAACGCCTCCACGTCCTGCCGCACGGCGCGGCGGGTGGCGGCGTAGGGCGCGATCGGCGCGCAGATGGCGATGCCGCGGTTCTTGGTGATCTCGGACGCGACGTAGCCGATGCGGCGGATGTTGAGGTCGCGGTGCGCCTTGGAGAAGCCGAGCTCGGAGGAGAGGTTCTTGCGCACGATGTCGCCGTCGAGGAGCGTGACGGGCCGGCCGCCCATCTCCATCAGCTTGACCATCAGGGCGTTGGCGATGGTGGACTTCCCCGACCCCGAGAAGCCGGTGAAGAACACGGTGAATCCCTGCCGGTCCCGCGGCGGGCGCGAGCGGCGCAGCTCCTCGACCACGGCGGGGAAGGAGAACCATTCGGGGATGTCGAGCCCCTCGGAGAGCCGGCGGCGCAGCTCGGTGCCGGAGATGTCGAGGATCGTGACCTCGCCGGAATCCTCGATCTCGCCCACCGGCTCGTACTGGGCGCGGTTCTGGACGTAGACCATCTGCTTGAAGTCGACCATCTCGACGCCGATCTCGCCTTGGTGCTGCCGGAAGAGGTCCTGCGCGTCGTAGGGGCCGTAGAAATCCTCGCCGGCGGAGTTCTTGCCGGGGCCGGCGTGGTCGCGCCCGACGATGAAGTGGGTGCAGCCGTGGTTGCGGCGGATCAGCCCGTGCCACACCGCCTCGCGCGGGCCGGCCATGCGCATGGCGAGGTTCAGGAGCGACATGGTGGTGGTCGCGGCCTGGTACTGGTCCAGCACCGCCTCGTAGCAGCGCACGCGGGTGAAGTGGTCGATGTCGCCGGGCTTGGTCAGGCCGACGACGGGGTGGATCAGCAGGTTGGCCTGCGCCTCCTTCGCGGCGCGGAAGGTCAGCTCCTGATGCGCGCGGTGCAGCGGGTTGCGCGTCTGGAAGGCGACGACCTTGCGCCACCCGAGCTTGCGGAAATAGGCGCGCAGCTCGTTGGGCGTGTCGCGGCGGGCGCGGAAGTCGTAGTGCACGGGCGGCTGGATGCCGGTGATCGGCCCGCCCAGGTAGACCGGCCCGGCGGTGTCGTGGAGATAGGCGACGGCGGGGTGCGCGGGATCGTCGGCGCCGTAGACCTGCGTGGCCTCGCGGGCCTTGTCGGGGGTCCAGAGGTCGGTGACCGAGAGGATCGCGAGGATCACGCCCTCGGGGTCGCGCAGGGCGATGTCCTGACCCTCCTCGATGCCGCTCCGCGAAGGCCTCGCTCACGTCGAGGGTGATCGGCATCGGCCAGAGCGTGCCGTCCGCCAGGCGCATGTCCGCGACGACGCCGTCGTAATCGGCCTGGCCCAGGAAGCCCTTCAGCGGGGCGAACCCGCCGTTCATCAGGAGCTCCAGGTCGCAGACCTGCCGCGCCGTGAGGTCCCAGGAGGGCAGGTCGGCGGCCTCGGCCTTCAGCTTCTGGGCGCTCTCGTAGCTGACGTAGAGCTCGGGGACGGGGGTCAGGTTCGCGGGGGCGGCGGGCATGGCGTCTCGGTTCGGCTCGGATAGGCGGTGCGCGGGCGCCCATCGCCCCTTTCGCCGCCGTTGCCAACCGGCGTCCGGCGCTATCTCCGCGGCCGAGCACCTCGGCGCCGTAGCCGAGGGGCGCGGACTGGCGCTGCGCGGGGCCGTCCCCGTCCTGGCCCCGCTCGGCGAGGAAGCGCTCGGCCTCCAGCGCGGCCATGCAGCCCATGCCGGCGGATGTGACGGCCTGGCGGTAGACGTGGTCGGTCAGGTCGCCGGCGGCGAAGACGCCCGGGATCGAGGTCGCGGTCGATATCGGGGGCGGTGACGACGTAGCCGCCGTGATGCGTCTCGAGCTGATCGGCGACGAGGGCGCTGGCGGGCGCGTGGCCGATGGCGACGAAGACGCCGGCGCAGGGCACGTCGCGGGTGGCGCCGGTCTCGCGGTGGGCGAGGCGGACCGCGGTGACGCCCTTGGGATTCGCGTCGCCCAGCACCTCGTCCAGCTGGTGGTCCCAGATCACCTCGATCTTCGGGTGCTTGAAGAGGCGGTCCTGCAGGATGCGCTCGGCGCGCAGCGCGCCCCGCCGGTGCACGAGCGTGACCTTGGAGGCGAAGTTGGTGAGGAACAGCGCCTCCTCCACGGCGGTGTTGCCGCCGCCGATCACCACGACCTCCTGGCCGCGGTAGAAGAAGCCGTCGCAGGTGGCGCAGGCGCTGACGCCGAAACCCTTGAACGCCTCCTCGCTGGGCAGGCCGAGCCACTTGGCCTGCGCCCCGGTGGCGAGGATCACGGCGTCGGCGGTGACGGTGCCGCCCGAATCGAGCGCCGCCCGGAACGGCCGCGTCGAGAGGTCGATGGCGGAGACGTGGTCGGCGACCACCTCGGCCCCGGTCTCGCGGGCGTGCGCCTCCATCCGGACCATCAGGTCGGGGCCCATGACCGAGGAATCGCCGGGCCAGTTCTCCACGTCCGTGGTGATGGTGAGCTGACCGCCGGGCTGGATGCCCTGGATCAGGAGCGGGTCCAGCATGGCGCGCGCGCCGTAGACGGCGGCGGTGTAGCCGGCCGGGCCCGAGCCGACGATCAGCAGCTTCACGTGGCGGGTATCGGTCATGGGGGCCTCCGGGTTCCGCGGGCTGACTTAGGCCCTCGGGCGGCGAGCGGAAAGGGCGGGGACGTTGCGCGCGGGCGGGACGGGCGATACGCGGGGGACCATCCCGCGTCCCGCTCCGGAGGGCCGATGCCCGGCGCCCACCCCGACCCGATCGATCGCCGGATCCTCGCCGAGCTGCAGGTGGACGGGCGCATGACCAACGTCGAGCTGGCGCGCCGCGTCGGGATCAGCGCGCCGCCCTGCCTGCGCCGGGTGCGCGCGCTCGAGGAACAGGGCTACATCCGCGGCTACCATGCGGACGTGGACGCGCGGAAGCTGGGCTTCGAGGTGGAGGTGTTCGCCATGGTCGGCCTGCGCCGGCAGGCGGATGGGGACCTCTCGGCCTTCGAGGAGCGGTGCCGGGCCTGGCCGCTCGTGCGCGAGTGCCACATGCTCAACGGGGAGGTGGACTTCCTCCTGAGATGCGTGGCGCCGGACCTGCCGGGGTTCCAGGCGTTCCTGACCGGCGAGCTCCTGACGGCGCAGAACGTGGCGAGCGTGAAGACGCTCCTGGTGATCCGCGCGGCCAAGGACGCGCCGGGCGTGCCCTTCGACGCGGCGCAGGCGGGGGCCGCCGCCGGCTAGTCCGCCGGCGCGCGGACGATGGAGATCAGGCGCCCGTAATCGGCCTCCTGCCGGTGGACCGAACGGCGGTAGCTGTAGAAGCGCGCCGGGTCCGAATAGGTGCAATGCCCGGTCCAGCGCGCGGCGACGCCCGCCGCCGCGAGGCGCGCGAGGACGTAGGCCGGCAGGTCGAACTGGAACCGGTCGCCGGCGCCGGGGCGGAAATGGCGACCGGTCGCCTCGTCATGGGCGCGGAAGCGGGCGCGGAACTCGGGGCCGACCTCGTAGGCCTCCGGTCCGATCGTGGGGCCGAGGACGGCGCGGATGCGTCCACGCCGCGCGCCCAGGGCCTCCATCGCCTCCACCGTCGCCTCCAGGATGCCGGCGAGGGCGCCGCCCCATCCGGCATGGGCCGCGCCGACGACGCGCGCGGCCGGGTCCGAGAGGAGGACCGGCCCGCAATCGGCCGTCAGGATGCCGAGCGCGATGTCGGGGCGATCGGTGACCATCGCGTCGGCGCGGGGGCGTTCGGCCGGGGGGGCGTCGATGGTGGCGACGTCCGCGGAATGGACCTGATGGACGGAGACGAGGGCGCCTGGGGCCACGCCCATCGCGCGGGCGGCGGCGGCGCGGTTCAGGGCGACGATCTCGCGCTGGTCCGAGGAGCCGGTGCCGCAGTTCAGGCCGGCGAAGACGCCCGAGGAGGCGCCGCCCGTCCGGGTGAAGAACCCGTGCCGGGCGGGCAGGGCGGGGTCGGCGATCCAGTCCGGGCGGGTCTCGGGCCTCATGGGGGCGCAGCGTGGCGCGGCGGGGCCGCGAAGGGAAGGCCGGGCGGCGCCGGCAGGCCCGGGGAGACGAAGGCGAGCGCCTTGAACAGGCGGCCCATCGCGTCCGGGTGGGTCAGGCGGCGGTGGGCGGCGACGTGGGAGTGAAGGGCCGCGCCCTCCAGTCGAGCCGCCAGGGCCTGCGCCCGCGCGGTGATGCCCAGCCGTTCCAGGAAGACGCCCTGCGGGGTGAGCTGGGTGTGCGGCAGGCCGGCGGCCCCGGCCAGCGCCTCGAAGTCGACATGGGCGGTGAGGTCGGCCTCGCCGGGGCTGGCCATCGGGTCCTCGGGGGCGTGGCCGCGCAGGGCCTGGAGCGTGTCGCCGAGGCTGCGCCAGCCGCCGTAGTCGATCAGCAGGGCGAGGCCGGGCGCGGCGCGCAGGCGGCCGGAGATCGCGCGCATGACGGCATCGGCGGCGGGGCGGGATTCGACCACGTCGCCGTCCCGCGTGTCGCTCAGGCGATGGGCGAGCGCGGGCAGGGGCGCGGCGGGGCCGAGGCCCAGGCGCAGGGCGCGGCCGTGCAGGCCGACCGTGCGGGCGCGCCAGCCGGCGCCGTCCCGGACATGGGCGCGGATCGGCAGGGCGTCCAGGAACTCGTTCGCGATCAGCAGGGTGGCGCCGGGGGGCACGTCCTCCAGCCGGTCGTGATGGCGGGCGGCGGGCACGGCGAGGGCCTGCGCCGCGCGCAGGGTGGGCGAGGCCTCGATCATGTGCACGGTGGGCGACAGGCCAGGGACGCGCGCGAGCACGCGCAGGATGTCGGCCATGAGGGTGCCGCGGCCGGGGCCGAGCTCGATCAGGCGCACCGGGGCGGGGCGGCCGGCGGCGTCCCACCAGGCGGCGAGGCAGGCGCCGACCATCTCGCCGAACATCTGGGAGATCTCCGGCGCGGTGGTGAAGTCGCCCGCCGCGCCGAACGGATCGCGCGTGGCGTAGTAGCCGTGCACCGGATGCATCAGGCAGTCGGCCATGTAGGCGGAGAGGTCCATCGGCCCGTCCGCCTCGACGCGCGCCGCCAGGAGCCGCGCCAGCGGGGTCACGCGGCCGGGGCGGGGCGGGTCCGCAGCGCCAGCGCGATCAGGAGGGCGCCGAGCGCGATCATCGGCAGCGACAGGATCTGTCCCATCGTCAGGCCCCACTCGCCGAGGTCCAGCGCCCAGCCGGTGGGGTTGGCCTGGGTCACGAACTGCGCGTCGGGCTGGCGGACCAGCTCCACCAGGAAGCGCGCGGTGCCATAGCCCGCGAGGAACGTGCCGCCGATCAGGCCCGGGCGGCGCAGCGCCCCCATCCGCGCCAGGACGATCACCAGGAGGCCGAGGACGAGCCCCTCGAGCGCGGCCTCGTAGAGCTGCGAGGGATGGCGGGCGCAGGGCACGCCCTCGGGCTGGCCGCAGGCCTGCGCGCGCGTGCCGGGGAAGATCACGCCCCAGGGCGCGTCCGTGGGCCGGCCCCAGAGCTCCGCGTTGACGAAGTTGGCGAGCCGGCCGAGCAGCAGGCCCGGCGGCGTGGCCAGGCCCCCGAGATCGGCCATCGAGCGCCAGGGAACCCCGTGGCGCGCGGCGAAGACGCCCACCGCCGCGGCCGTGCCGATCAGCCCGCCGTGGAAGGACATGCCCCCCTGCCAGACGGCCAGGATCTCGGCCGGGTTCGCGAGGTAGTAGGCGGGCTGGTAGAACAGGCAGTAGCCCAGCCGCCCCCCCAGGACGACGCCGGCGACGATCCAGGTCAACAGCGGCTCCGCCAGCGCCGGCGCCATCGGGGACCGCGCGCCGGGCCAGAGCGCGTCCCGCCGGCAGGCCCAGGCGATCAGCAGCCCCGCGACGACGATGCCCGCGATATAGGCCAGCGCGTACCAGCGCAGGGCGAGGGTCACCGGGCCGAGATCGACCTCCAGCAGGGTGGGGGAGAGCGGCGGGAAGGGGATCGCCAGGGGGGGCATGGGCGCTCCTCGAACCGGCCCCCGCGGTTGCGTGGCGGGCCGCCGCGCCCCATATCCGGGCAAGCCACGCAACGGAAGGGACCCAGGGCCATGCAGACCCGATCCAAGGTGTTCGACGATATCGGCCAGCTGATGACCAACGCGATGGGCGTGGCCCAGGGCGCCCGCGAGGAGGCCGAGAACGCGATGAAGTCGATGCTCGACCGCTGGCTCGCGGACCGCGACCTCGTCACGCGCGAGGAGTTCGACGCCGCCCGCGCCATGGCCGCCAAGGCCCGCGAGGAGAACGCCGCCCTCATGGCCCGGATCGAGGCGCTCGAGGCGAAGGGCTGAGGGCGCGGCCTCCCGGGGCCTGTGGATCGATTTCGCCTTTACACAAGGCGCTGCGCTCCGCACCATATGTGGTGAGGACGGGTGGCACGCACACCACCCATCACGCGGACGGGCCGGGCGCCAGGCGGGCGCGGGTCCCTCTCCGCCAGCCGCGAAAGGCCGCGCGATGACCCTCGCAGAGCAGTACCTCCCGACGGAGGACATGCACCCGATCGACATGGTCGAAAGCCTCGCCGAAGCACAGGACTGGGAATTCGACCGCATCGACGGCAACCAGATCGCCATGGCCGTCGAGGGGCAGTGGCGCACCTACTCGATCACGCTCGCCTGGTCCGACAGCGATCAGACCCTGCGCCTCGTGAGCACCTTCGAGATGGAGGTCGCGGAGGAGCGGCAGGCGGACCTGCACGCGCTCCTGAACCTGGTGAACGACCGGGTGTGGACGGGCGCCTTCACCTGGTGGGCGGGGCAGGACCTGATGGTCTGGCGCTACGGACTGGCGCTCGCGGATGCGGGCGGGGCCACCCCGGCGCAGATCGACGCGATGATCGGCACCGCGGTGGGCGCGGCCGAGCGGTTCTACCCGGCCTTCCAGCTCGCCGTCTGGGGGGAGCGCACGCCCGAGGAGGCGCTTCAGGCGGCGATCGCCGAGGCCTACGGCCGGGCGTGAGCCGATGACCGGCGCCCCGCCTCCGGGCCCCATGGGCGAGATCGCGGCCCGGGGGCTGGTTCTCCTGGGCTGCGGCAAGATGGGCTCGGCCATGCTGGCGGGGTGGCTCGCGGGCGGGCTGCCGCCGTCGGCGGTGCACGTGATCGACCCGGCCCCGTCGGACTGGCTGCGCGGCACGGGCGTGCGGATCGGCGTGGCGCCGCCGGACGGGCCCGCCGTGGTCCTGGTCGCCGTGAAGCCCCAGGTGATGGACGCGGCGCTGCCCTCGGCGGCGGCCATGGGCGGGGGCGGGACGCTGGTGATCTCCGTCGCGGCCGGTACCACGATCGCACGGCTGGAGGGGGCGTTCGGCCCCGGCACGCCGGTGGTGCGCGCCATGCCCAACACGCCGGCCGCGATCGGGCGGGGCATCACCGCCATCGTCGGGAACGCCGCCGCCGGGGAGGCGGGGCTGGCGGCCGCCGAGGCGCTGCTCTCGGCGGTGGGCGAGGTCGTGCGGATCGACGACGAGGCGCAGATCGACGCGGTGACGGGGGTGTCGGGCTCGGGCCCGGCCTACGTGTTCCACCTGATCGAGACGATGGCGGCGGGCGGGGTGGCCGAGGGGCTGGACCCCGCCTTGGCGATGCGGCTGGCCGTGGCGACGGTGGCGGGCGCCGGCGCCCTGGCGGCGGGGGGCGAGGATGCCGGCACGCTGCGGGCGAACGTGACCTCGCCGAACGGGACGACGCAGGCGGCGCTCGAGGTGCTGATGGACGGGGGGTCGGGCTTCCCGGCGCTGGTCCCGCGCGCCGTCGCCGCCGCGGCGGCGCGCAGCCGGGCGCTGGCCGGATGAGCGAGATCGCCTGGGAGGATTTCGCGCGCGTCGACATCCGCGTCGGAACGGTCGTGCGGGCGGAGCCGTTCCCGGAGGCGAGAAAGCCCGCCATCAAGCTCTGGCTCGACTTCGGCCCGGAGATCGGGGAGCGGCGCTCTTCGGCGCAGATCACGCGGCATTACGATCCCGGGGGGCTGGTCGGGCGCCGGGTCCTGGCCGTGGTGAACTTCCCGCCGCGGCAGATCGGGCCGGTGCGCTCGGAGGTGCTGGTTCTCGGCGTGCCGGACGCGGAGGGCGAGGTCGTGCTGGTCGGGCCGGACGCGGCGGTGGACGTGCCCCTGGGCGGACGGCTCTTCTGATGCGCGTGCTTCTGACGCGGCGGTTCCCCGGCCGGACGGTCGAGGAGGCGCAGGCGCGCTTCGACGCCGTGATCGGCGAGGGGCCGATGGACGCCGCCGCGTGCGCGGCCGCGCTGGGCGCGTACGACGCGATCCTCACGACGATCGGAGACGACTGGAGCGCGGGGGCGTTCGAGGGAGGGCCGCATCGATGCCGGCTGCTGGCGAACTTCGGCGTCGGCTGGAACCATATCGACGGCGCCGCGGCCGAGGCGGCGGGGATCATGGTCTCAAACACCCCTGACGCGACGACCGAGCCGACGGCGGACATCGCGCTGACCCTCATCCTGATGGCCGCGCGGCGGGCCGGAGCCGGCGAGCGGATGGTGCGCTCGGGCCGCTGGGCGGGGTTCGGCGAGACTCCCATGGGGATGGCGCTGGGCGGCAAGACGCTGGGGATCGTCGGGCTGGGGCGGATCGGGAAGGCGGTGCGGCGGCGGGCCGAGGCGATCGGGATGGAGGTGATCCACTTCAACCGGTCGGAGACCGGCGTGCCCGGGCAGGTGGGGGCGCTGCGGGAGCTCATGGCGCGGTCGGACGTGGTGTGCTGCTGCGTGCCGGGCTCGCCGTCGACGCGGCGCATCATCGGGGCGGAGGAGATCTCCGCGATGCCGGGGCACGCGATCCTGGTCAACGTGAGCCGGGGGGATTGCGTGGACGAGGGCGCGCTGATCGCGGCGCTGGAGGCGGGAGCGATCGGGGGGGCGGGGCTGGACGTCTACGCGAACGAGCCGCATGTGCCCGAGGCCCTGATGCGCGACGACACCGTGCTGCTGCCGCATATCGGCACGGCGTCGGTCGAGGTGCGCGAGGCCATGGGGTTGATGGCGCTGGAGAACATCACGGCGCTGGACGAGGGGCGGGACCTGCCGAACCGAGTGGCCTAGAGGTCGAGGCCGGGCTCGGCCATCGCCTCGCGCCAGTGGCGGCGGCAGAGGGAGAGGTAGCTCTCGTTGCCGCCGATCTGGACCTGATTTCCGTCGGTTATGACCCGTCCTTCCGCGTCCCGGCGCACGACCATGGTGGCCTTGCGGCCGCAATGGCAGATGGTGCGGACCTCGCGCAGCTCGTCGGCGAGGGCGAGGAGGGCGGCGCTGCCGGGGAAGAGTTTCCCTTGGAAATCAACGCGTAGGCCGTAGGCCATGACGGGGAGGGCGCGGTCGTCGACGAGGCGCGCGAGCTGCCAGACCTGGGCCTCGGTGAGGAACTGGGCCTCGTCGACGAAGACGCAGGCCGGATCGCCCGCGACCAGGGCGGCGATGTCGGTGCCGGTGGCATAGGTTCGAGCCTCGCGGGACATGCCTATCCTGCTGGAGATGCGGCCCTTTCCGGTGCGGGTGTCATGGCGGGCGGTGAGGAGGGCGACCTCCATGCCGCGCTCCTCGTAGTTGTGGGCGGCCTGCAGGAGGGCGGTGCTCTTGCCCGCGTTCATGGTGGAGTAGTGGAAGTGGAGCTTCGCCATGGGGCGCGCGTCTGCCCGGCGCACGGGGGATGCACAACCCATGCACAACCCATGCACATCCCATGCGCATGCGCCGTGCCCGGTGGGGCGCCGTTAACCGCCCGCGTCAGTCGGCGGCGGCAGCAGGAGGCGGACATGGCGCGGGACGAGGCGGACGGCCTGATCGGGGAGGAGGCGTCGAGGAGATCGCCTATCGCGAGGAGATGATCGCGCTGGGCGCGCGGGGTCGCTCGCCGCGGCGGATGACGAAGCGCGAGCGGCGGCGACTGGCGCACGGCGTGCAGGCCCGCCGGCGGATCGAGGAGGACATCCACGAGTTCCTGAACCCCGAGGGGGTGCCGGCGGCCTGGCACGACGTCTGGGAGGACCCGGACCGCCGTGACGCGCGGCGCACCCGCTGCACGGTCGCGTTCGACGCGGACGTGGTGCGCTTCTTCAAGGCGATGGGGCCGGGCTATCAGGTGCGGATGAACCGCGTGCTGCGCGCGTTCATGGAGCTGCGCCTGTCGGGCCTGCTCGACGGGCCCGGACGCCAACCGCTACGTGGACCAGCCGTCGCTGGTGCTGGCGGAGAACCTGCGGCGGGAGAAGGCGTGGGGGGAGGATGAGGACGAGGATGAGGATGACTTGGAGGAGAAGGGCTAGGTCGACTTGCTGTATGCTGCTAGACGTCCGGAAGGTCGACGAGGGCGTACATGCTAGAGAGCTTCACCATCGAAGGCTTCAAGAGTTACGAACGTGCAGTTCTACCGCTCGCCTCACTAAGCGTCATGCTTGGTGCGAATGCTGCTGGTAAAAGCAATGCTATCGAAGCAATTCGTTTGCTTTCTTGGATTGCCGGAGGGAACAAGCTCACGTCCATTCGATATGCCATTCAACATGAAGCGGGTCTAGTTCGAGGGCGCGTCGGAGATCTCACGCGCGGGAATGTTGGCACGTTCTCCTTATCCAGTACCGGGGATTTCGGGGGCGGAACAGACGAGCCCACTTACCAGCATTTCAAGATCGTCCTTGCGGCAAACAAGGACGATGAACTCTATATCGTTGATGAAAGAGTAACCAGTGAGAAGACCACCGTACCCCTCTACGAGGTGGTCGAGTTGAGCGATCAGATTGGCCATGATGTATCTGTGCGATACAACAATTTTGCCCGTGGCGGAATCAAGCCGTCAGTTAAATGCGTCAATCAGCAAGCAATCTTCGTTCAGCTAGAAAGTTCCGCAAGATTTGACGCAGGTCATAAAAAAAGTTCCCGTACAATACCTGAAATATGCGGTCGTATACAGGATTTATTGGGGCAATTACATTCCTGGAACCATCTCCGCAACGAATGAGAGGCTACAGCTTCAAGACTGAAAAAATGCTTGTTCAAGACGGTTCCAATATTTCCGGAGTGCTCTTCAACCTGTGTCATTCAATTGGATCGAAACGAATTTTGGAATTCGTTGAGAGCTTGCCGGAGCAAAAAATTTCTCTGAAGTAGAGTTTATCGAGACAGTACGTGGCGACGTCATGGTTTCTCTATATGAGACTTTTGGATCTAAGCAGAAGCCGTTCGACGCGACACTTTTGTCTGACGGTACCTTGCGGATTCTCGCCATTGCGGCGGCACTCTTTTCAGCCGAGCGAGGTTCAATAGTAGTAATTAAGGAAATTGATAACGGCGTCCATCCGTCGCGCGCTCGGAGACGACTTGAGCGAGTTCTGGCAGTTGCGAAAGAGCGACAATTACGAGTACTAATCAGTACCCACAATCCCGCTCTTGTTAGCGCACTGCCTGATGAAGCATTGCCTGGAGTACTATTTTGCTACAGAAATCCGGTGAGTGGCGCAAGCGAAATAGTTCGGCTTGAGGACCTTGATCAGTATCCGGAGTTAATTGCTGAGGGTCCCTTAGGCGATCTGCTTACTAGGGGTATTGTGGATCGCTACGTAAAAGGTCGTCGTTCAGTCGAAGAGCGATCAACAGATGCAGTGCGATGGATTGAAGAGCTGCTCTAGTGGATCGTGCAATCGTTATTGTAGATACGTCCGTACTAACAAACCTATTGGGCATTCCTGGAAAATGCCAATATCGGTAAGTCTCTAATAACGAGTTCAAAAGCATAGTTAAGCTAGGATCTAGCTTAATTCTACCTCTAGGCTGCATATATGAACTCGGAAACTTCGTTGGTCAGATCGGCAACGGTGAGAAGCGAAGTAGATCGCCGGGAAATTTGTAAAACTAGTTTCTGACTCTTTGGCAGAGGTGGGCACCTTGGGTCGTGTCGCCGTTTCCACAGTCGCAGGAGTTAGCTGAGCTTCTCGGAGGTTTTGTCGATCAGTCCCAGAATGGCCTTGGGTTGGTTGATCAGAGTGTTGTCCTCCTATGGCGCCAGAGGACGTCTTTGCATCCAATGAGCCGGGTTCGAATATGGGCGTACGATAGCCATCTAGAGGGATACGATAGAATCCCCTAATTTGCCTGCAACGCCCTGACCCCCACCTCGCCCTTCCCCATCGCCTCCATCGCCTGCGCCCCCGCCAGCGCGCCCGCCAGGGTCGTGAAGTAGGGGATGCGGGCGGTTAGGGCGGCGCGGCGGATGGAGCGGCTGTCTTCGATGGCCTGGGCGCCTTCGGTGGTGTTCATGACCACGGCGACCTCGCCGTCGGCGAGGCGGTCGGCGATGGTGCGGCCGCCCTCGTGGACCTTGGCGACGGTCTCGGTGGCGATGCCCTCGCCGGCGAGGAAGGCGGCGGTGCCGCGGGTGGCGAGGATGGCGAAGCCGAGGGCGGTCAGGAGCTCGGCCGTGCGGACGAGGCCGCGGGTCTTGTCGGCGTCACGCACGGAGAGGAAGGCGGTGCCGCCCCCCGGCAGGACGACGCCGGCGCCCATCTGCGCCTTGAGGAAGGCGGTCGGGAAGTCGGGGGCGGCGCCCATGACCTCGCCCGTCGAGCGCATCTCGGGGCCGAGGAGCGTGTCCACGCCGGGGAAGCGGGCGAAGGGGAGGACGGCCTCCTTCACCGCGTAGCCCGTGGCGGGGGCGGTGCCGGGGTCGGCGAAGGGGGAGGGCGCGTCCTTCGGCCAGAGGTCCGACAGGCGCTCGCCGGCCATGACGCGCGCGGCGATGGCGGCGACGGGCACGCCGGTGGCCTTGGCGACGAAGGGCACGGTGCGGGACGCGCGGGGGTTCACCTCGATCAGGTAGACCTGCGGCCCCTCGGGGCCCTCCTGGACGGCGAACTGCACGTTCATCAGGCCGCGCACGCCCAGGGCCATGGCGAGGGCGTGGGCCTGCGCGGCCATCGCCTCCTGGACGGCGCGGGGGAGGGTGTGGGGGGGCAGGACGCAGGCCGAGTCCCCGGAGTGCACGCCGGCCTCCTCGATATGCTCCATGATGCCGGCGATGCGGGTCTCGTGCCCGTCGCACACGGCGTCGACGTCGACCTCGGTGGCGCCCGCGAGGTAGCTGTCGAGGAGGACGGGGGTCGCGCGGGTGACGTGGACGGCGGTGGCCATGTACCGGCCCAGGTCCGCGTCGGAGCGGACGATCTCCATCGCGCGGCCGCCCAGGACGTAGGAGGGGCGGATGACGAGGGGGTAGCCGATGCGCTGCGCGGCGGCCTTGGCCTCGGCGGGGGAGCGGGCCATGGCGCCGGGGGGCTGGAGGAGGCCGAGCTCGGTCACGAGGGCGGCGAAGCGCTCGCGGTCCTCGGCGCGGTCGATGACGTCGGCCGGGGTGCCGAGGAGGGGGATGCCCTCGGCCTCCAGGGCGCGGGCGAGCTTCAGGGGGGTCTGGCCGCCGTACTGGACGAGGACGCCCTCGAGGGTGCCGGCGCGCTGCTCGACGGCGAGGATCTCCAGGACGTGCTCGAGGGTGAGGGGCTCGAAGTAGAGGCGGTCGGAGGTGTCGTAATCGGTGCTGACGGTCTCGGGGTTGCAGTTGACCATGATCGTCTCGTAGCCGGCGGCGCTCAGGGCGTAGCAGGCGTGCACGCAGCAATAGTCGAACTCGATCCCCTGGCCGATGCGGTTGGGGCCGCCGCCGAGGATGACGACCTTCCGGCGCGCGCTGGGCCGGGCCTCGCACTCGGCCTCGCCCATGATGGGGGCCTCGTAGGTGGAGTACATGTAGGGGGTCTGGGCCTCGAACTCGGCGGCGCAGGTGTCGATGCGCTTGAAGACCGGGCGCACGTTCAGGCGGCCGCGGGCGCGGCGGACCTGGTCCTCGGTCCGGCCCGACAGGGCGGCGAGGCGGGCGTCCGTGAACCCGTGCATCTTGAGCCGGCGCAGGGCGTCCGCGTCGGCGGGCACGCCGGAGCGGCGGACGTCCTCCTCCATGTCGACGATCTCGCGGATGCGGGCGAGGAACCAGGGGTCGAAGGCGGTGATCGCGGCGATGTCGGGATCGGTCATGCCCATGCGCATGGCCTGGGCGATGCGCAGGATGCGGTCGGGATGGCGCTGCGCCAGGGCGGCGGTGAGGGCGCGGGCGTTCTCGGCCACGCGGGCGATCTGGGCCTCGGGCCCGGCGGCGGCGCCGAGCGGGTCCTGCACCCCGTCCACGGCGATCTCGTCGAGGCCGGACAGGCCGGTCTCGAGCGAGGCCAGCGCCTTCTGGAGGCTCTCGTGGAAGCCGCGGCCGACGGCCATCGCCTCGCCCACCGACTTCATCGCGGTGGTCAGGATCGGCTCGGCGCCGGGGAACTTCTCGAAGGCGAAGCGGGGGATCTTGGTGACGACGTAGTCGATGGCCGGCTCGAAGCTGGCGGGCGTCACGCCGGTGATGTCGTTGTCGAGTTCGTCCAGCGTGTAGCCCACGGCGAGCTTGGCGGCGATCTTGGCGATGGGGAAGCCGGTCGCCTTGGAGGCCAGCGCGCTCGAGCGCGACACCCGCGGGTTCATCTCGATCACGACCATGCGGCCATCCTCGGGGTTCACGGCCCACTGGACGTTGGAGCCGCCGGTCTCGACCCCGATCTCGCGCAGGACGGCGATGCTCGCCGAGCGCATCCGCTGATACTCCTTGTCGGTCAGGGTGAGCGTGGGGGCGACGGTGATGGAATCGCCGGTGTGCACGCCCATCGGGTCCACGTTCTCGATGGCGCAGACGATGATGGCGTTGTCGGCCCGGTCGCGCACGACCTCCATCTCGAACTCCTTCCAGCCGAGGAGGGATTCGTCGACGAGGACCTGCCCGACCGGGGAGGCCTCCATCCCGGAGCGGACGAGGGCGAGGTATTCCTCGCGGTTGTTGGCGATGCCGCCGCCGGTGCCGCCGAGCGTGTAGGCGGGGCGGATGATGGCCGGCAGGCCGACCCCGTCCAGCACGCGGGCGGCCTCCTGCATCCCGGCGGCGTAGTCGCGCTTGCCGCCCGCGAGCTTGGGCGCCGAGACGATGGCGGCGCGGGGGTTCTCGAGCCCGATGCGGGTCATCGCCTCCCGGAAGAGGCCGCGGTCCTCGGCCATCTCGATCGCGCCCCGGCGGGCGCCGATCATCTCGACGCCGTACTTCGCCAGCACGCCCATCTCCTCGACCGCGAGGGCGGTGTTGAGGCCGGTCTGGCCGCCCATGGTGGGCAGGAGCGCGTCCGGGCGCTCGACCTCGATGATGCGGGCGACGATCTCGGGGGTGATCGGCTCGATATAGGTGGCGTCGGCCAGGCCGGGATCGGTCATGATGGTGGCCGGGTTGGAGTTCACCAGGATCACCCGGTACCCCTCCTCGCGCAGGGCCTTGCAGGCCTGGGCGCCGGAATAGTCGAACTCGCAGGCCTGGCCGATGACGATGGGGCCGGCGCCGATGATCATGATGCTGGAGATGTCGGTGCGCTTCGGCATGGGGCCTCCCGGGCAAATCGTCCGGGCTTTGGCACCCGCGGCATTGGGGCGCAAGCCGGGCCCGCCCGCTTCGCGCGGCGGGCGCGGCGCGCTAGTGCGCGGGCGGAGGTGGGCGATGATCGCACGCGCGGCGGGATGGGCGGGGCTGGCCCTGCTGATGGCGCTGGCGGCGCTGTTCGCGGCCCATTCGATCGGGCGGGGCCTGTCCGTGCGCCTGCCCGAGGAGATGGCGACCTCGCGCTTCATACGCGGCACGGCCTGGGACTACGCGCTCCACGGGCACATGGTGGCGGGCGGGCTCCTGACGGTGCTGGCGCCGCTGCAGGCGCTGCGGGCGGTGCGCCGCCGGCGCCGGCTGCACCGGGCGGCGGGGCGGGTGATCGTGGCTCTGGCGGTGGCGGCCGGGGCCGGGGGGCTGGTGCACGTCGCGCTGCGCGGCACGGTCGGGGGGCCGTGGATGAGCGCGAACTTCGCCCTCTACGGCGGGCTCCTGATCTGGGCGGCGCTCGGCACGCTGGCCGCGGCGCGGGCGCGGGACGCGGCGCACCCGGTCTGGGCGGCGCGCCTGATCGTGCTGGCGCTCGGCTCGCTGCTCTACCGGGTGCTCTACGGCGTCAACGAGATGCTGACCGGGGGCGCCGGGGTGGCCGCGGACGGCAGCTTCACCGGGGCGTTCGACCTCATGGCGATCGCGGCGTTCTACCTGCCGGGGCTGCTGGCGGTGGAGCTGTGGGCCCGGGGGCGGCGCGCTTGACAGGGCCCGGGCCGCGGGGTTTGGACCGGGGCCTCGCCATCCGCCCGAAGGACGCCGCCATGCACGCCTACCGCACCCATCTCTGCGACGAGCTGCGCGCCTCCGACGTCGGGCGCGAGGTGCGCCTGTCGGGCTGGGTCCACCGGGTGCGCGACCACGGGGGCGTGCTGTTCGTGGACCTGCGCGACCACTACGGGTTCACGCAGCTCATCGCCGACGGGGACAGCCCGGCCTTCGCGGCGCTGGAGGCGGTGCGCTCGGAATGGTGCGTCCGCGTGGACGGGGTGGTGAAGGCGCGCGATCCGGCCCTGGTGAACGCCAAGCTGCCGACCGGGGAGGTCGAGGTGTTCGTGCGCAGCCTGGAGGTGCTGGGCCGGGCCGAGGAGCTGCCGCTGCCGGTGTTCGGGGAGCAGGACTACCCGGAGGAGACGCGGCTGAAGTACCGGTTCCTCGACCTCAGGCGCGAAGGGCTGCACGCGAACATGGTGCTGCGCTCGGACGTGGTGCGGCACATGCGCGAGGCGATGTGGGCGCGGGGGTTCCGGGAGTACCAGACGCCGATCCTGACGGCGTCCTCGCCCGAGGGGGCGCGCGACTTCCTGGTGCCGAGCCGCCTGCATCCGGGCAAGTTCTACGCGCTCCCGCAGGCGCCGCAGCAGTTCAAGCAGCTGATCATGATGTCGGGCTTCGACCGCTACTTCCAGATCGCGCCCTGCTTCCGGGACGAGGACCCGCGGGCGGACCGCTCGCCGACGGATTTCTACCAGCTCGACATGGAGATGTCCTTCGTCACGCAGGAGGACGTGTTCGCCGCGATCCAGCCGGTGATCGAGGGCGTGTTCCGGGCGTTCGGCGGGGGGCGGTCGGTCGACGCGGAGTGGCCGCGGATCACCTATGCGGAGGCGGCGCTCAGGTACGGGACGGACAAGCCGGACCTGCGCAATCCGATCGAGATGCAGGTGGTGAGCGAGCATTTCGCGGGGTCGGGCTTCGCGATCTTCGCCTCGCTGCTGGAGAAGGAGGGGACGGAGATCCGGGCGATCCCGGCCCCCGGCGGCGGCTCGCGCAAGTTCTGCGACCGGATGAACAAGTTCGCCCAGGAGCAGGGGCTGCCGGGGATGGGGTATATCTTCTGGCGGGACCAGGGCGAGGGGATGGAGGCGGCCGGGCCGCTGGCGAAGAACATCGGGCCGGAGCGGACGGAGGCGATCCGGGTGCAGCTGGGGCTGGACGTGGGGGATGCGGCGTTCTTCCTCGGGGGGCGTCCCGGCGACTTCGAGGCGGTCGCGGGGCGGGCGCGGACGGTGATCGGGGAGGAGCTGGGGCTTACCGATAAGGACCGGTTCGCGTTCGCGTGGATCGTGGACTTCCCGATGTACGAGCGGGACGACGAGGGGGTCATCGACTTCTCGCACAACCCGTTCTCGATGCCGCAGGGCGGGATGGAGGCGCTGGACGGGCCGCCCGAGGGCGTGCTGGGATACCAGTACGACCTGGCGTGCAACGGCTACGAGCTGATCTCGGGCGCGATCCGCAACCACGTGCCGGAGGTCATGTTCCGCGCGTTCGAGATCGCGGGATACGGCGAGGCGGAGGTGCGGCGGCGCTTCGGCGGGATGGTGGAGGCGCTGCGCTACGGGGCGCCGCCGCACGGGGGCTGCGCCGCGGGGATCGACCGGATCGTCATGCTGCTGGCGGACGAGCCGAACATCCGCGAGGTGATCATGTTCCCGATGAACCAGCAGGCCCAGGACCCGATGATGGGCGCGCCGTCCGAGCCCGAGGCGGCGCAGCTGCGCGAGCTGCGGCTGCGGGTCCTGCCCCCGGACGCGTGAGGCGCGCGCCCTCGGCGGGGCGCTAGACGGCGATCGGGCTGGCCGGGGGGGCGGCGTCGAGCCGGGCGCGGACCAGGGCGGCGAGGCCCGCGGCGGCGGCGCCGTCCCGCTCGGCGGCGAGGGCGGCGGCGTGGAGCGCGGCATCCCCGGCGCTGGCGGCGACGCCGGCGAGGAAGCCCGCGACATAGCCGCCGGACCCCTCGGGCGGGTCCGAATCGCCCAGGAGGGCGGCGGCATGGGCGAGGTCGTCGCGGAACGCCTCGGCGTCGACGGGAATCTCGGTCAGGTCGAGGGCGCGGGGGCCCCTCGGGCGGGCCCCGGCGGGCAGGACGGCGAGCAGGGCTTCCTGGAAGGCGGCGACGGAGGCGACGGGCTTGGCGATGAACGCGTCGGCCCCGGCCTCGGTCGCGGCGTCCTCCAGCGCGGGATCGCCGGAGAGGCCGATCACGGCGTCGATGCGCGGGCGGCCCAGGTGCAGCCGCTCGATCAGCGCGGTGCCCGGCCCGTCCGGCAGGCCGAGGTCGACGATCACGACGTTGGGGAACCAGGTCGCCAGGTGCCGCGAGGCCGCCCCGAGCGTGCCCGCCCGGCGGATGCGCGCGCCCGAGCGCAGGCACATCAGCCGGATCGCCTCGCCGGCGACGCGGCTGTCCTCGACCACGAGGATCTGCTGGCCCAGGAGGGGGCGGTTGGCCGTGGGCGCGGGGCGCGCGGGCAGGTTCGCGGCCAGCTCGGGCGGGGGCGACGGTGCATGCGGCATGAATGTCTCCTTGCGAATCCTCGCCATCTCACTTGGGGGGCGCGAAGTTGACGAAGTGTGAACGCGGGGGCCGATGGCGCGCGGGGGGCTGGACCGCCGCGGCGCCCCTGCCGATAAGGGCGCCGCCTGCACGGGAGACGCGCATGATCGGCCGCCTGAACCATGTCGCGATCGCGGTCCCGGACCTGGACGCCGCCGCCGCGGCCTATGCCGGGCCGCTGGGCGCGGCCGTCGGCCCGCCGCGGGACCTGCCCGAGCACGGGGTGCGGGTGGTCTTCGTCGAGCTGCCGGGCACGCTGGTCGAGCTGCTGCAGCCGCTGGGCGAGGACAGCCCGATCGCGGGGTTCCTGGCGCGCCATCCGGCCGGGGGCGTCCACCATCTGTGCTACGAGGTGGCGGACCTGGACGCGGCCGTCGAGCGGCTGGCGCGCGAGGGCGCGCGCGTCCTCGGCCCGGCCCGGATCGGGGCGCATGGCAAGCCGGTGGTCTTCCTCCACCCCAGGGACTTCCAGGGCGTGCTGGTCGAGCTGGAGGAGGCCTGACATGGCGATCACCAGCGCGATCGTGCTGTTCGCGGTGATCTGGTTCCTGGTGCTGTTCTGCGTCCTGACGGTGCGGCTGCAGACCCAGGGTGACCGGGGCGCGGTCCTGCGCGGCACCCATGCGGGCAGCCCGGAGGACCCGCGCATGTGGCGGCGGGTGTGGATCACCACCGCGATCACGGCGGTCCTCTGGGCGCTGGCCTGCGGGGTGATCCTGTCGGGCGCGGTGTCCGTGCGGGATTTCGACCTGTTCACCCGCTGGGGCCTGGCCGGGGAGCCCTGGCAGGGGGACTAGGCCGGCCGGTCAGACGGGCGGATCGCGCGCCGGATCCCACAGGCGGTGGAAGAGGTGCGTGAAGGTCGCGGCGCCCAGGATCGGCACGGTCAGGTTGAGGACCGGGATCGTGAGCGGCACCGCCATGAGGGTGCCCGCGAGCCAGATCGCGAGCGGGTGGCGGCGGCGCAGGACGCGGGCGCCGGCCCGGCCGAGGCGGCGGACGGCGACGAGCTGGAAGTACTCGCGCCCCAGGAGGACGCCGTTCACCGCCCAGAAGACGAAGGGCGCGAGCGGGGCGACGAGCAGGTAGACGACGAGGGCCGCGAGGTTCGCGGCGACCAGGACGGCGAAGAAGCCGAGGCTCTCGCGCACGCCCTCGGCGAGGCCGAGGCGGCGGGCGGGCGCGAGGGCGGGGTAGTGGCGCGCCTCGACCGCGTCGGCCACGTCGTCGAGGAAGAGGCCGGTGAACAGCGCCGCGACCGGCACCATCAGGAAGATCGAGGCGACCGCGAAGGCCAGGAGCCCGGCGCCCGGAGGCGAGCTCGTCGAGGAAGGTGACGGGCCCGATCCAGGGGAGCGACACCGCGTCCGGCACGAGCGCGCCGAGGCCGGCGAAGACGAGCCAGGCGAGCGCGGCGAGGAGCAGGGCCGCGAGGCCGACGCCCAGCGCGAAGGTGCGCACGAAGCGCGCGTCCCCGAACTGTCCCAGGGCGAGAAGGGCGGAGGCGACGACATGGGACATGGCTGGCGGGGGGCGGGGGGCCTCAGTCGCGCCAGTCGACCTTGGCGGCGATGTCGGGGCGGGGGCGCTCGGGCGGGGCGGTGCCGGCGGTGCCGATGTGGACCATGCCGACGACGCGCTCGCCCTCCTTCAGGCCGATCGCGCCCTGCATCAGCTCGGTGTCGTGGGCGGCCCAGCCGGTGACCCAGCCCGCGCCCCAGCCCGCCGCGAGGGCTGCGTTGACGAGGGCGGCGCAGGCGGCGCCGGCGGAATAGGTCTGCTCGACGGGGGGGAACTTCGCGGTCTCGACCGGGCTCTCGACCACGGCGACGACGAGGGGCGAGGTCTCGTAGGGGAAGGCGGCCTTCTCGGCGTCGCCGGCGGGCATGCCGCGCAGGCGGGCGACGGCGCGCACCGTGTCGGCGAGGGCGGCGCGCGTCTCGGGGCCGATGACGATCATGCGCCAGGGCTCGAGCGCGCCGTGGTCGGGGACGCGCAGGGCGGCGGTCATCAGGCGGGTCAGCTCGGCGCGGTCCGGCGCGGGGGCCGTGAGCGTCTTGGGCGAATGGGAGCGGCGGCTGGCGAGGAAGTCGGCGGCGGTCTGGGTCATGGCCGACGATCTGGGCGGAGGGGCGGGGGCGGTCAAGGGGGCGGGGTGCGGGCGCGGGAGCGCAGGCCGCATTGGGGCCGTTGTCGATGACCACGAAGTAATCCACGCGGATTGGAGTTGCCGGCGACTGAAGAGCACGCCATAGGCGGTGACCCGACCGTATCTGGTGCTTGGATCATCACATGTGTTCCGATCTCTACCCATGTGGTCTCGTCGAAGCTATACTCTCCTGTGTATTCCACGCCGCGCTTAGACACCCTCACGACGTACGGTTGAAATCTCTGTGCAGATGGTGCGAGTAATCGCTTGAGCGCTCACCGTCCAGGTTCTTGTTCCCATAGAACTCGGGACTCGGATCTATTTGCAACAATCCATATAGCGACCGAGGTAAGCCGATCTTCTCCATCGCCATCACAACGTTTGTACCTTGAGACTCGTATACCGGAATAGTCGCGAACCTGACCGTGATCTGGTAATCCTCGGGAGCGTGCCGGTATTGCTGATGGCATTCTTGAATCATGGTTAGTCCGGAGCAGAAGAAATTCTCCATCCACGAGGCCATCCTGTTAGGATCGGGGTTGAGATGCGGAATTCCGGAGCCAGCGAGTCCGCTACGAAATCGTCACGAAAATCGAGGGTCTCCTGGGCGACGACCGTCTGTATCGCCCGAAATGCCATGGTGATCACAAGGGTTGAGACAGGTCGCATGATAATTACCTTTCGTGTTGGAGGACTTCTCCCTTCGCCACGTCGGCCCAGACATGCCCGGGCGTTTGGCCGGCGCAATCAGACTCCTGTCGAGTTGGACCAGAACTGCGTCTGCAATCGAACGGACTTTACCTCGCCGGGCGGCAAGACGTACGCGCCGCCAGAGTGCCACGGCCCGACCCCTACGGCCGCGCGGGCAGCGCGTCAGAGGGCCGGGCAATAAGATCCCCGGAGCGGCCGTCCCGTCCCGTCCGAACCGGAAGCGGATTGCCACCTCCTCGCTCGACGCCCCCAGCACGGTTGCGGGATAGAGGCATGTCCCGGAAGCGCGTGGTGCGAGATCGTCGTCGCCCCGTTCGAAGGATGTTGTCGCGGTGCGGGTTGGGCGGCTAGCTCTGCGGTCGTTGAGCCCGTATCTACACAGTCTCTATCTCGATGCTTTTCATAGCAGACCTTAAATATCAAAGATTTCATAAGTCGTGGAACTTTTGAATGATTTTCGAAGCATGGTCGACAAAAGGTTTGCCATCAAGCCCAGTTCGCCAAAGCCGCATCAGTATCTATGGGCTCGGAGCGCACCTTCGAGGGGCCTCAGGGTCCCGGTCGTCGAGCCCCGGCAGGGCTGGCCGTGCGGCGGTAGATGCCCTCGGGCAGGTTCAGGGCGGCGGAGAGGTCGCGGACCTGGGCCATGGTGAGGGTGATCGTGCGCGGCGGGCCCTCGGGGTCGCGGGGGTCGTCCTGGGTCAGGGTCACGCAATCCTCGAAGGCGGTGACGATGACCTCGGCGGCGGGGGCCGCGCCGGGGGCGCCCTCGTCGATGAGGGTCACGACGGTGGCGTCGAACTCGTGCTCGATGGTGAACATGCGCGCACCCTGCCGCCGGGAGGAGCGGGGATCAACCGCGGCGCGAGCGCCGGCGGTGCAGGGCGTAGAGCGCCGGGGCCAGGGCGCGCTCGTACAGGGCGCCGGCCAAGGGGCGCACCGGCGCGAGGCCCGTGAGGCGCGACAGCCAGCGCCAGCCGGGCATGGCGGCCCACATCGCGCGGTTGGCGTCCAGCCCGCGCAGGAGCGTGCCGCCGCGCACCGCGTGCAGACGGCGGGCGGCCTCGTCGGCGGTCAGGCCGTGGGCCGCGAGGTCGGCCTCGGCGATGGGGGTGAAGCGCACGGGCAGGCCCTGCCGCGCGGCGCGGGCGGCGTGGCCGTCCACCTCCGCCCGGCAGATCGGGCATTCGGCGTTGTAGATGACCTCCAGCGGCGCTTGCGCGGCGGGGTCCTGCGGCGTTCGTGATCCCATGACGGCCGATCTAGGGCGGCGGGCGCTGGCGTCCCGCGCCCGCCGCCCTAGAGTGGGGGCGAGCCGAGCCGAGGAGCCGCCGATGATCGCCATGACCACCCCCATCCGCCTGGGCGCGGCCGCGCTCGCGCTCGCCGGGCTGCTGGGCGCCTGCGCGCCGATCACGGTGACGACGGGGCCGGCGTCCGGTCCGGGGCCCGTGCGCGCCTCCGCCCCCGTGACCGACCGGGTGCCGCAGGGCGAGGCGCGCGCGAACTTCGTGGCGGTCGTGCGGCAGGTGGAGCCGGTGGCCGAGCAGATCTGCCGCGAGCGGGCGGCGCGGGGCACGAACTGCGACCTGCGCATCGTGATCGACGACCGGCCCGGCCAGCCGCCCAACGCGTTCCAGACGCGCAACCGGCAGGGCGACCCGATCGTCGGCTTCACGCTCGCGCTCATCGCGGACGCGCGCAACCGCGACGAGATCGCCTTCGTCATGGGGCACGAGGCGGCGCACCACATCGCGGGGCATATCGACCGCGGCGCCGCGGCGGCGCAGGCGGGCGGGGCGCTGGGCGCGGTGCTGGCCGGCGCGGCCGGGCTGGGCGGCGCGGAGGCGCAGCAGCTCTCGCGCGCGGGCGCGCTGGTCGGCTCGCGGCGCTTCGGGCAGTCGGCGGAGCTGGAGGCCGACGCGCTGGGCACGCGGATCGCGGCGCGCGCGGGGTTCGATCCGGTGCGCGGCGCGCGCTTCTTCGAGCGGCTGCCCGATCCGGGCGACCGGTTCCTGGGCACGCACCCGCCCAACGCGCAGCGCCAGGCGACCGTGGCGCGGGTCGCGGGATCGCTTTGAGGGGGCTCGGCCCGGCGCTGGCGCTCCTCCTCGCCGCATGGCTTCCCGGCGCGGCCGCGGCCTGCGGCGGCGCGGCGCCCTGCGTCCTGGCGGGCGGGGCCCATGACGGGCGGACCTATCACGTGCTGGCGCCCGAGGGCTGGGACGGGACGGCGCCCCTGCCGGTGCTGATGCATTTCCATGGCTGGGGGCGGCAGGGCGACCTGATCGTGCGGCACGCCCGCATCGCGGGGGCGACGGCGCCGGCGGGGGTGCTGCTGGTGGCGCCGGACGGGCTCGGCCGGTCCTGGCGGTTCCGGCGGGCGGGCTCGGAGGACGTGGCCTTCGGGGACGCGGTGCTGCGCGACGTGGCGGCGCGCTGGCCGGTGGATCCGGGCCGGGTGATGGTCTCGGGCTATTCCTGGGGCGCGCTGATGGCGTGGCGGTTCGCCTGCGAGGCGGAGGCGCCGCTGGCCGCGCTCCTGTCGGTGGCGGGGGCGCTGCCGGCGGGCACGGACTGCCCGCGCGCGCCGCGTTCGGTGCGCGCGGTCTACGGGACGGACGACAAAGTGCTGCCCTTCCCCTGGGGGCCGGACGGGGACGAGACCGGGCCGGTGGCGCTCTGGCGCGCGCGGCTCGGCTGCGGGGCGCAGGCGGCCCCGCGGGATTGGGCGGCGGTGAGCTGGCTGACGCATACCCGCCACGGCTGGGACTGCGCCGGGGGCCGCGTGACCCTCGACGTGCACCCGGCGAGCCACCTGATCCCGCGGGGCTGGTTCGCGCAGGTGCTGGGGGAGGCGCTGGACTAGAGCAGGCGCTCCTGCGGCGCGGCCTTCTGCCTGGGCGCGACCTTCTGGACGGAGCCGAGCCGCGCGGGGATCTGCGCGGCGCGGTCGCGCAGGGCCATCGCCTCCTCGATCGTGACGATCTGGATGCGGGGGACGGGGGCGAAGCCCGGCTCCTCGTGCTGGCCCGCCGCCGCCGCCTCGGCCTGCATGCCGCCCCTGGGCGGGGTGAGGGTGAGGAAGATGCCGATCTCCGCCCCCGTGCGCTCCATCGCGCCGCGCAGGTCGCGGATCATGGCGACGCCGACGTTCTCGCCGGCCTTCACGCTGACGACGGCCATGGACTTCCTGCCGAAGGGGATGATGCCGTCGATGCCGTCTCGCGTTTCGCCCACATTCCGCTTTGCGGCGCAGGAGCGGACGTCGCCTTTCTCCCGCAATAGTGACCGCTCTCGATGCGAAGCTTCCCCATCCCGGTCGCAGACCGAACCGGACGTCCTGCGGCACGACGTAGGTCTTGAACCGGCCGAACCCCGGCTCCTCCGGCGTGGGGTCGTCCGCGGTGCCGCCGAGGGATCGACCTTGGCGACCGCCGCCCCGATGTCGGCCACCTCGAAGTAGACGACGATGGCCGGGCGGTCGTCTCCACCGTGAAGCCCCGTCTTGATCTCGCCGCTGTCGAACCAGCCGCCGTTCTCCATCGGCGTGAAGGACCAGTCGAACAGGTCGGCGAAGAAGCTGTGGGCGCGGGCGTCGTCCGGTGCGCCGATTTCGAGGTAGGACGGCCTCATGGTCATCTCCTGCAAATTGGATGCCTGGCAACGGTGACAGGCCAGCCGGTCGCCGTCTTGAACGGACCGGAACCGTTCAGGATTTTCAGGCCAGAGCGGCCCGCAATCGAGCCGGCGCGATGCCGCCCAGGGCCGTGAAATCCCGCGTCATGTGGCTCTGGTCGGTATAGCCCGCAGCGAGAGCCACGTCGGCGAGAGAGACGGGCACGGCGGCAAGCGCCCGCATCGCCCGTTCGTGCCGGACCAGCCGCCGGACGGCCGTGACGGGCAGCCCGATCTCCCGCCGGACGGCCTGCCGCAGCCGCCGCTCTCCCACGTCGAGCAGTTTCGAGAGATCTGCCACAGACCGCTCAGGAGAAGCCTCGATCTCCGCCCAAGCCCGCGCAGCCAAGCGTCCATCCGCCCGGCCGCGTCCCGCCGACCAGTTGGCGAGGGCGTCACGAGCCGTCTCCGTGGGATCCGGATCGCCCCGCAGCAGGGCGTCCCGGAACGGCGAGCGCGGAAGGTCCGCCAGTTCCAGGACCAATCCCGCAAGCGCGTCGCCCCGCGCGTCGAACAGCGCCGTGGCCATCCAGGGCGGCACGACCCACTCGTGGCAATCGGGCGCATTTAGGTAACGGACGGCGACAGGCGTGGTTCGCGGCCCCACGACGAAGGCGGTTCGCGTCGCGCCGTCCAGCTCGAACGCGCCGCGAGTCACGATCACGATCTTGAGCGAGCGGCTTGCCGCCTCCGTGCCGCTTTCGGTCAGAGGCCTGGCGGACGGGAAGTCGAGGGAGGCAGGAAGATCCATTGCCGTGAGACTACCGCATCACGTCATGGAATCGACCGAAGATTCTTGGCGTCACGAAGCACCGCGCTTCGACGGTAGTCATTTAGCGGAAGCAGCCATTCGTTGCTTCCGCAGCATCAAGCAAAGAGGGCTCGAGGCGGCCGTTCGTTGCTCGGAAGGCGGGAGCGTTGCGCGGCTTGGTGGGGTAAAGGTCGCATCGGGTCGATGGTAACGTAGGTTCGCGAGATCGTCTCGGAAGGGGACAGTCCCCGGGCGAGCGCTCCTGAAACGGCGATCAGACGAGTCTGCCCCAGAGGTCGTACTCGCCGGCCTCCTCGATCACGGCATCGATCATCCGGCCCGGCGCAAGGTCCTCCGCCCCCTCGTCGATGAAGAGGTTGCCGTCGATGGCGGGGGCGTCGGCCTTGGTGCGGCAGGTGGCGATGCCGTCCTCGTCCACCTCGTCGACGATGGCGCGGACCATCGTGCCGACGCGTCCCTCCAGCTTCGCCGCGCTGATCGCCTGGGCGCGGGTCATGAAGCGGTCGTAGCGGTCCTGCTTGACCTCCGGGGCCACGTGGTCCGGCAGGGCGTTGGATCGGGCGCCGGGGACGTCCTCGTACTGGAACGCGCCGACGCGGTCGAGCTGGGCCTCGTCCAGCCAGTCGAGGAGGGTCTGGAACTCCGCCTCCGTCTCGCCGGGATAGCCGACGATGAAGGTGGAGCGGAGCGTCAGGTCCGGGCAGGTGGCGCGCCAGGCCCCGATCTCGTCGAGCGTGCGGGCGGATGCTGCGGGGCGGGCCATGCGGCGCAGCACGTCCGGGTGCGCGTGCTGGAACGGGATGTCGAGATAGGGGAGCAGGCCGGACGCCGGGTCCGCCATGAGCGGGATCAGCGCGCGCACGTGCGGGTAGGGGTAGACGTAGTGCAGCCGCACCCAGTTCTCCGGGCCGGCGAGGGCGCCCAGCTCGCGCGCCAGGTCGGTGACGTGGGCGCGCACGTCGGCGCCGTGCCACGCGCTGGCGGCGTGGCGCAGGTCGAGGCCGTAGGCGCTGGTGTCCTGGGAGATGACCAGGAGCTCGCGCGTGCCGGCGTCCAGGAGCCGCTCGGCCTCGCGCAGCACCGCGTTCGCGGGGCGCGAGGCCAGGCGGCCGCGCATGTCGGGGATGATGCAGAACCGGCACTTGTGATTGCAGCCCTCGGAAATCTTGAGGTAGCTGTAATGCCGCGGCGTGAGGGTGACGGCCGGGGCCGGCACGAGGTCCACGAACGGGTCCGGGCGGGGCGGCAGGGCGGCGTGCACCGCGTCCATCACCGCCTCGTATTGATGCGGGCCGGTGATCGCGGTGACGGTGGGGTGCGCGCCGCGGATCACGTCCGCCTCGGCGCCCAGGCAGCCGGTGACGATGACGCGCCCGTTCGCGGCCAGGGCCTCGCCGATGGCCTCCAGCGATTCCATGCGGGCGCTGTCGAGGAAGCCGCAGGTGTTCACGATCACCGCGCCGGCGCCCTCGTAGCCCGGGGAGATGGCGTAGCCCTCGGCGCGCAAGCGCGTGAGGATGCGCTCGGAGTCGACCAGCGCCTTGGGGCAGCCGAGGGAGACCATGCCGATGGCGGGCTGGCCGGGGCGCGGGGCGTCCGGGCGCGGCTCCGGCGGACGCGCCCGGGGCGCGATGTCGGGGCGGAGGGCGGGCGGGTTGGCGGACATGGCGCGCGCCTAGCGGGAAACCGGCGCGCACGGAAGCGCCGGGGGCGGCGGCGGGCGAGATGACGCAAGCGTGATCGCGCCGCCCCACGATCGCCGCGTCCGCGGACGTGACTGGCAGGGCGGACATGGCGGGAGGCGGATGCGATGAGACGACGGCAGTTCCTGGAGGCGGGCCTGGCCGCGGGCGGGCTCGCCCTGACGGGCCGGACCGCCCGCGCCGCGGAGGACGCCTACCCGGTGACCCGCACCGACGCCGAATGGCGCGCGCGCCTCGCCCCGGCGGCCTATGCCGTCCTGCGGGAGAACGCGACGGAGGCGGCGTTCTCGCACCCCTATCACGACCTGGAGGCGGCGGGGACCTATCACTGCGCCGGCTGCGCGGCCCCGGTCTACGCCGCCCGGGACAAGTTCGCCTCGGGCACGGGCTGGCCCGCCTTCGACCGCGCCATCGAGGGGCAGGTGATCGAGGGGGCGGACCCGGTCTACGGGGCGTTCCTGCCGGAGGTGCACTGCGCCACCTGCGGCGGGCACATGGGCCATGTCTTCGGCGACGGGCCGAAGGAGACGACCGGCCGGCGCCACTGCATCAACGGCGCGGGCCTGGCGTTCCGCGCCGCCTGACGCGCGCCGCGCCCGGCGGGGCGTCCGCCGGGGGATGACAGCGCCACGCCGGCCGAGGCGGGGCCTGCGGGCCCGGACGGACGGCGCGCCGCGGTCGCCGCGCCGATGGGTCGTCTGTCCGGGCCGCGCCTGCTAGAGGCTCAATCTGAAGACGAGTGGATTGGGTGCCCGATGTTACGAGAGATCAAGCGGCGGCTCGGCCGGGCGCGGGACGCCGCCCTCTACGGTCGCCGCGACCGGCGGCTCGCGGCCGGGGCCGACGCCGCGCGCGCCTGGGCCGGGCCGGCGGCCGCGATCCTGCCGCCCCTGCCGCCCCGCCCGGAGGCCGCCGCCGTGGAGGCCCACGTCATGTGCGGCGAAGATCAGGCGCTGATGGGCATCTGGTCGACCTGGTCGCTCCTGCGCTTCGCGCCGGGGGCGGCCCTGATCGTGCATTCGGACGGCTCGCTCTCGGACGGGTCGATCGCGCGCTGGCGCCGGGCGATCCCCGGCCTGCGCGTCGTCGGCCGGGAGGAGGGGCTCGCGGCCGCCGAGCGGCACCTCGCGGGGTATCCGCGGACCCTCGCCTGGACGCGGGACTATCATTTCGGGTTGAAGCTCGGGGGATACTACGGGATCGCCCAGGCGCCCCGCCTGATCGAGGCGGACACCGACACCCTCACCTTCCGCCCGCCGGAGGAGCTGCTCGCCGCGGTCGCGGACGAGGGGCGGCTGATGGCCTGGAACCGCGACGAGCGGCCGGCCTACGCCTACGCGCCCGCCCTGCTGGCCGAGGTGGTGGGTGGGCCGGCGCGCGCGCTGCCCGACCGGCTCAACGCCGGCTACATGGCGTCCTTCGCCTTCGAGGGTGCCGACTGGCGGGTGATCGAGGACGCGCTGGAGCGCCTCGCGGCCGACCCGCGGACCGACCCCCTGCGCTACTGGACGCACCAGACGCTGCTGGCCTTCGTCGCCTCCGCGCGGGGCGGGGCGGCCGCCCCGCTGCCCGAGACCTACGACGTGCATCGCGGCCCGACCCGGCCGGACGCCATGATGCGGCACTATACCGGAAATCCCGGCATCCGGCCGCGCTTCTTCACCGAAGGGGTCGGGGCCGTGATCGCCGACGCCAAGCGCCGCGGGCACATGCCGGCCGACTTCCCGTCCGGGCCCTCGGGCGCCTAGCGGCGGCGGTCGCGCCGGCTGCTCATCGGCTGGAAGGCGACGGTGACGTGCGCGTCGCAATAGGGCTTGCCGGCCTGGACCGGCAGCCCGCAGAACCAGAACGCCTCCGTCGCCGGATCGCCGATGGGCCATTTGCAGGTCCGCTCGGTCAGCTCCATCAGGCTCAGCCGCGCGGCGCCCTTCTCGACGGCGCGCACCTTCTCGAGGGCCTCGGCGCTGATCTCATTGGCCGATGGCTGCGGCGGCAGGGGCTGCCCGGCCGGGATGATCTTGCGGATCGGGGTCGCCTTGGGCTCGGCCGAGTAGGTCGCGGGCTCGAGCGGCTCCTCCTTGATCGCGGGCACCGGCGCCTCCACGACGGGCGCCTCGGGCGGGGCGGGCGCGGGCGCCGCCGCCGGACCCTCGCGATTCGACAGGCCGAGGCGGTGCACCTTGCCGATGACGGCGTTGCGCGTCACGCCGCCGAGCTCCTTGGCGATGGTGGAGGCGGACTGCCCCTCGCCCCACATGCGCTTGAGCGTCTCGACGCGCTCGTCGGTCCAGGACATGGCGTCCCCCTTCTCTCGGCTGGT
This sequence comes from uncultured Alphaproteobacteria bacterium, assembly GCA_963832275.1. Lineage (GTDB taxonomy): Bacteria > Pseudomonadota > Alphaproteobacteria > Rhodobacterales > Rhodobacteraceae > Hasllibacter. The sequence goes on along the minus strand of CAWHTQ010000019.1, from coordinate 176,844 downwards.
CCGGCGCGCGCGCGCCCGGGGCGGGGGCCTCTGCGCGCCGGGGGAAGATCATTGGAGGCCGGGGCGCCGCGCGCCTCGACTTCGCGAGCCTTCCATTCTAAGCGCGCGGCCCCCGGATACAAGGCGCGGCGGCCCCGGCGGGGCCCGCGGGATCACGAAGGACACGCCATGATCGACGATCCGCGCGAGCCGCTCCTGGGCGGGCGCTCCCACGATCCGGCCGGCATGGGCGAGCGCCGCTTCGGCACGCGCAACTGGCGCGGCACCGCGACCCTGGCCGAGCGCGAGACGCGGCGCTTCCTCAACGTCTGGTCGCAGACCCTGGCCGCCCCCCTCATCACCGCGGGGCTGTTCCTGCTGATCTTCTCGATCGCGATCGGACCGTCGCGGCCGGACGTGATGGGGGTGCCGTTCCTGCAGTTCCTGGCACCCGGCATCCTGATGATGACGGTGATCCAGAACGCCTTCGCCAACACGTCCTCCTCCCTGGTGGTCGCCAAGGTGCAGGGCAACATCGTCGACACGCTGATGCCGCCGCTCTCGGCCGGGGAGCTGGTGGCGGGCTACGTGGCGGGCGGCGTGGCGCGCGGCGCGGTGGTGGCGGCGGTGATGGCGCTGGTGGCGGCGGTGTTCCTGGGTCAGGGGGTCGCGCATCCGCTGTGGCTGGCGGCATTCGTGGTCCTGGGCTCGGCGATGCTGGGCGGGCTGGGGCTCCTGGCCGCGATCTGGGCGGAGAAGTTCGACCAGCTCGCGGCGATCACCAACTTCGTCGTCACGCCGCTCGCGTTCCTCTCGGGCACGTTCTACGCGGTCGAGGCGATGCCGCCCCTGATGGCGCGGCTGATCCACTTCAACCCGGTCTTCTACCTGATCGACGGCGCGCGCCACGGCGTGATCGGACGGTCGGATTCGGACCCGTCGCTCGGCCTCGCGGTGTGCGCCGTGACGACGCTGACGGTCCTGGCGGCGTGCTGGGCGGCGTTCCGCACCGGCTACCGGCTCAAGCCCTGACGGTTCGGGCGCGCGGGGCGCCGCGCCGGCGCCAGATCGGCCGATGGCGCGGCTCTCCGGGCAGCGGGCCGCGGCGCAGGCGCACGCCGCCCGCGATCAGGGTTCCGGCCAGCGCCACGCCGCCGAGCCACGGCGCGATGAGAACGAGGGCGATGAGCGTCGTCATGGCGCCTGTGGATAAGCGCGGAACGTAACGGGGACGCGACTCCGTCGCGGGCGGTGTGGCGGGCGCCGCCCTTTACAGGACGCGCGCGGCGCGGCATCACCCTGCCATGACGCGCCCGGCCGCCCTCCGACGAGACTGACCCGCCGCTCCCGGCGCGGGCGCAGCCCGTCCGCCGGCCCGCCCGTCATCCGGTCCGTCACCCCCCCATCCGTCCCGCCCCGCGCCCGCCGTCCGAGGAGTCCCCGCCATGATCCCCGCCCTCCTGCCGACCTATTCCCGCGCGCCCCTGCGCTTCGCCCGCGGGACGGGCTCCTGGCTCGAGGCGGAGGACGGCGCGCGCTATCTCGACCTCGGGGCCGGGATCGCGGTGAACTGCCTGGGCCATGCGAACCCGGCGCTGGTGGCCGCGCTCACCGAGCAGGCGGGGCGCGTCTGGCACGTCTCCAACCTCTACGAGATCGGCCCGCAGCAGGCCCTGGCCGAGCGGCTGGTGGACGCGACCTTCGCCGACACGTGCTTCTTCACCAACTCGGGCACCGAGGCGGCGGAGCTGGCGATCAAGATGGTGCGCCGCCACTGGTTCGACGCGGGCGAGGACCGGCCCACGATCCTGACCTTCGAGGGCGCGTTCCACGGGCGCTCCACCGGCGCAATCGCCGCCGCAGGGTCGGAGAAGATGACCCGCGGCTTCGGCCCCCTCATGCCCGGCTTCCGCACCCTGGCCTGGGGCGACCACGACGCGCTGGACGCGGCGCTGGACGACACGGTCGCGGCCGTCATGGTCGAGCCGATCCAGGGCGAGGGCGGCATCCGCGCGATGCCCGATCACTGCCTGAAGGCGCTGCGGGCCGCCTGCGACCGCACCGGCGCGCTCCTGGTGCTGGACGAGGTCCAATGCGGGGTCGGCCGCACCGGCAGGCTCTTCGCCCACGAATGGGCCGGGATCGCGCCCGACATCATGATGGTGGCCAAGGGCATCGGCGGGGGCTTCCCCCTGGGCGCGGTCCTGGCGACCGAGGCGGCGGCGCGGGCGATGACGGTCGGCACGCACGGGTCCACCTATGGCGGCAACCCGCTCGGCTGCGCCGTGGGGCTGAAGGTGATGGAGATCGTGGACGACCCGGCCTTCCTGGACGGCGTGTCGCGCCGCGCCGCGCATCTGCGCCAGGGGCTGGAGGGGCTGGTCGCGAGCCACCCGGCGGTGTTCTCGGGCGTGCGCGGGCGGGGGCTGCTGATGGGCCTGGGCTGCGTGGTGCCGCCGGGCGAGGTGCGCGCGGCCGCCGAGGCCGAGCGCCTGCTGACGGTGCCGGCCTCGGACGGGGTGCTGCGCCTGCTGCCGGCGCTCAACGTCGAGGAGGCGGACCTGAGCGAGGCGGTCGCGCGGCTGGACCGCGCCGCCGCCGCCCTGACCGCCTGAGGGGCGCGCCATGCCCCATTTCCTGGACGTCCACGCCACCCCGGCGGACGCGCTGCGCGGCATGCTGGACGCCGCGCGCGCCATGAAGGACGCCCGCGCCGGGATGCCCAAGGGCGCGCCGGACGCGGACGCCCCGCTCGCGGGCCGCATGGTCGCCCTGATCTTCGAGAAGCCCTCCACCCGCACGCGGGTCAGCTTCGACGTGGGCGTGCGCCAGCTCGGCGGCGAGGTGCTGGTCCTGACGGGCAGCGAGATGCAGCTCGGGCATGGCGAGAGCATCGCCGACACCGCGCGCGTCCTGTCGCGCTATGTCGACCTCATCATGCTGCGCACCTTCGCCGAGGAGGCGCTCCTGGAGATGGCCGAGCACGCGAGCGTGCCGGTGATCAACGGCCTGACGGACGCGTCCCATCCCTGCCAGGCGATGGCCGACGTGATGACCTGGGAGGAGCATCGCGGCCCGGTCGCGGGCAAGCGCGCGGTCTGGATGGGGGACGGGAACAACGTGGCGGCCTCGCTCCTGCACGCGGCGGGGCGGTTCGGCTTCGACCTCACCTTCTGCGGCCCCGCCGCGCTGGACCCGCCGGACGACGCGGTGCGCTTCGCGCGCGAGAGCGGCGTGTCCGTCGCCATCGAGCGCGACCCCGCCGTCGCGGCCGAGGGCGCCGACGCGGTCTTCGCCGACACCTGGGTCTCCATGGGCGACGCCCAGTCGAGCCGCGAGCGGCGCCACAACATGCTGCGGCCCTATCAGGTGGACGAGCGCCTGATGGCGCGGGCCAAGGCGGACGCCCTGTTCCTGCACTGCCTGCCGGCCCACCGGGGCGAGGAGGTCACGAGCGCGGTGATGGACGGCGCCGCCTCGGTCGTGTTCGACGAGGCCGAGAACCGCCTCCACGCGCAGAAGGCGATCCTGCGCTGGTGCCTGGGCGCCTGAAGGGGGAGGGGCCGGGCTCGGGCCCCGCCGGAGCCCTCGCCCGCCCCCGCGCGGCGGCGCCGCGCCGCCCGGGCCCGCGGGGCGGGACGGCGGGGGCGAGGTGCGCTAGGCCATGCGCGCAGCGGGGAGGCGCACCATGAGCGACGCGGAGATCGGCCTGACGGGCCTGGGCACGATGGGCACCGCCCTCGCCCTCAACATCGCCGAGCACGGCCACCGGATCGCCGTGCACAACCGGTCCCCCGAGGGGCTGGCGGCCGCGATGGCCCGCGCGGCGCGCGAGGGGGTGGCCGGGGCCATGGTCCCGTGCGCGGGCCTCGCCGAGCTCGTCGCCGCCATCGCCCGGCCGCGCGCGATCGTGGCGATGGTTCCCGCCGGCGCGGCCGTCGACGCGGTGATCGGCGCGCTCGCGCCCCTTCTGGACGAGGGCGACACCATCGTCGACGCGGGCAATGCCGACTTCAACGACACCCGCCGCCGCGAGGCGGATCTGGCGGCGCGGGGGCTTCGCTTCGTCGGCATGGGCGTCTCCGGCGGGGAGGAGGGCGCCCGGCGCGGCCCCTCGATCATGGTCGGCGGGCCGGCGGCGAGCTACGCCCCGATCCGCGCCCTGATCGAGGGCATCGCCGCCGCGTACCAGGGCAGCCCCTGCGCCGCCCGCGTCGGCCCGGACGGGGCGGGGCACTTCGTCAAGACCGTCCACAACGGCATCGAGTACGCCGACATGCAGATGATCGCGGACGTCTACGGCCTGATGCGCGACGGCCGGGGCATGGCCGCGCCGGAGATGGCGCCGGTCTTCGCCCGTTGGAACGAGGGGCCGCTGGCGAGCTACCTGATCGAGGTGACGGCGGCGGTCCTGGCGGCGACGGACCGCGCCGGCGGCCCGGCGGTGGACGCGATCGTCGACGCCGCCGGACAGAAGGGCACGGGCCGCTGGACCCTGATCGAGGCGCTCAAGCTCGGCCAGTCCGCCAGCACGATCGAGGCGGCGGTCGCCGCGCGCTCCTGGTCGGCCGACCGGGCCCTGCGGCTGGCCGGGGCGGAGGCGCTCGCCCTGGACGGCGGCGCCTGCGAGATGCCGGGCGACGACGTGATGGAGGCGGCGCTCGCGACGGCGAAGATCGTGGCCTACGATCAGGGACTGCGCCTGATGGCCTCCGCCTCGGCGCATTTCGGGTGGGATCTCGACCTCGCGCGGATCGCGGAGATCTGGCGCGCGGGCTGCATCATCCGCTCGGACATGCTGGACGACATCGCCGCCGCGGCGCGGAGCGGGATGCCGCATGGCGCGCTGGTCCTGACGGAGGCGTTCCTGCCGCGGGTTCGGGCCGGGCTCCCGGCGCTGCGCGAGACGGTCCGCGCCGCCGCCAGCGGCGGGATCGCGGTGCCGGCCCTGGGCGCCGCGCTCGCCTATCTCGAGACGCTGCGCCGCGGCCGGGGCACCGCGAACCTGATCCAGGCCCAGCGCGACTATTTCGGGCGCCACGGATACGACCGGCTCGACGGGGCCGACGCGCCGCACGGGCCGTGGTGGGCGGACGGGTCCGGCGGGGCGGGCCCGCCGGCCTAGGGGGCGGCGCCCCCCGCGCTCCCCGGGACGTTTCCGCCGGGACGAGGGACCAGGCGCAGAAGGCGGCGTCTCCTCCCATCCCGATCCAGGTCTCCGCGCCGGAGGGGCACCGCCCTGCGATGCGGCCCCGCCCGTGCGACGCCCCCGCCAGCGCGGCGGCCGCGCCGGCATCGCGCAGCGACGAGGCGCCCGGCCCGACCCGCGCGGGCCGCGAGGCCGGGAGGGGCGGGGGCGCCCCGCTCAGGTTCCGCGCGGCTTCGCGCGGAGCGTCGGGGCCGCCTCCCAGGGGCGCTCGGGCCAAGGGTGGCGGGGATACCGGCCGCGCATCTCCTTGCGCACCTCGGCATAGGCACCGCGCCAGAACCCCGGCAGGTCGGTGGTGACCGCGAGGGGCCGGCCCGCCGGGGAGAGCAGCGTCATCCGAAGCGGCGCCCCGCCCATGACCGGGTGCGCGTCGAGGCCGAACGCCTCCTGGAGCCGCAGCGACGCGTCCGGCCCGCCCGCCGCGTAGTCGACCGGCACGCGGCGGCCGAGCGGCGTCTCGAAGATGTCCGGCGACGCCCTCTGCAGGGCCCGAAGGCCGTCATGGCCGAGGATCGCCTCGAGCGCGGGGACGATGTCGAGCGCCCGGATCGCCGCCGCGTCCCGGGCCTCCCCGAGCCAGGGGAGGAGCCATTCGCCATCCGCCAGGAGGGCCTCCTCCGACAGATCCGGCGCGCCGGGCAGGGCCGCGGCCCGCGCGCGCAGGCGCCGCGACGCGGGCGAGGACGGCAGCCCCAGCGATCGCACGCCGTCCCAGGCCGCCGCGGCGAGGGCGCCGGCGGGCGCGTCGTCCCACCGCCGCTCCGACAGGACGAGCGCGTCCAGCCGCTCGCGGATGCGAGCCTCCACCCGCCGGTGCCGCGGGTCCCATTCCACCACGCGCTCCTCCGCGATCCGGTCGCCCGAGAGCGCGCGCATCTCCGCCTCCGTCACCTCCGCGGCCAGGCGCACGCGCGCCTCGCGGCCGCCGCCGTCGACCTCGCAGGCGACGATCATCGGCGCGCCCGCCAGGGCCGCGTCCCCCGTCATCGTCGCGCCCCGCCCGCCGGAGAGCCGCCAGCGCGGCGCGTCGCCCGGGCGGCGCAGCCCGATCCGGTCGGGGAAGGCCAGCGCCGCCATCGCCCCTGCGGAGAGGCCGGCATCCGGCACGTCCCGCACCATGCGCGCGAGGCGCCCGGCCTCGGCGCGCACGCGGCGCGCGGCCGGATCGCGCCCCGACAGCATCCGCAGGCGGTCGCCCAGCGCCTCGCCCGCCGGGCGCAGCGCCGCGCCGTCCGACAGCGCCGCCGCGACCGGCGCCGCCGCGGGCCCCGCGACGGCGAGCATGTGCGCGAGCCGCGGGTGCAGCGGCAGCGCCGCGAGACGGCGACCGTGGTCGGTGATGCGCCCGCCGCGCAGCGCGCCCAGCGCGTCCAGGAGGTCGCGCGCCGCGGCCAGGCGCCCCTCGTCCGGCGCGTCGAGGAAGGGCAGGGCGCCGGCCTCCACGCCCCAGTCCGCCAGGGCGAGGGCGAGGCCCGCGAGGTCGGCGATCGCGATCTCGGGCGGGGCCTGCGCCGGCCGCGCGCCATGGGCGGCGCGGGGCCAGTCGCGGATGCACACCCCCGGCCCGGTGCGCCCCGCGCGGCCGCGCCGCTGATCGGCCTCGGCATGGCTCGCCGCCTCGGTCACCAGACGGCCCATCCCCGTCCCCGGATCGAAGCGCCCCCGCCGCGCCAGCCCCGCGTCGATCACCACGCGCACCCCCTCGATGGTCAGCGAGGTCTCCGCCACCGAGGTCGAGAGCACGACCTTGCGACCGGCCCCCGCCGGCGCGACCGCCGCGCGCTGGGCCAGGGTCGGCATCGTCCCGTGCAGGCGGTGCAGGGCCACGCCCTCCGGCAGGCGGCCCTCCAGGGCGGCCGCGACGCGCCCGATCTCCGCCGCGCCCGGCAGGAACGTCAGGATCGACCCCGGCTCGGCGGCGAGCGCCTCCAGGACCGTCTCCGCCAGCCGACGCTCGCGCGCGCCGGGGCGCTCGGGTCCGGCCGGCCCCTCGCGCCACCGCGTCTCGACCGGGTGGAGGCGCCCCTCCGAGGTGATCACCGGCGCCCCGCCCATCAGGGCGGCGACCGGCGCGGCGTCCAGCGTCGCCGACATCACCAGGACCGAGAGGTCGCCCCGCAGCGCCGCGGCCATGTCGAGCACCAGCGCGAGGCCCAGATCGGCGTCGAGGCTGCGCTCGTGGAACTCGTCGAAGATGACGCAGGACACGCCCTCCAGCCCGGGATCGCGCTGCAGCCGCCGGGTCAGCAGCCCCTCGGTCACGACCTCGATCCGGGTGGCGTCCGAGACCCGCGCCTCGCCGCGCATCCGGTAGCCGACCGTGCGCCCGACGGGCTCGCCCAGCGTCTCGGCCATGCGCGCGGCGGCGGCGCGCACCGCCAGGCGGCGGGGCTCCAGCATCAGGATCGTGCCGGACGCGCCGGGCAGGAGCGCCAGCGGCACGCGCGTCGTCTTGCCCGCGCCCGGCGGCGCCTGGAGCACGGCGCGCCCGCCGGCGGGCAGGGCGGCCAGGAGCTCGGGGATCACGTCGTCGATCGGCAGGCGCATCGCCCCCCCTAGCGCGGATCGCGCCCCGAGGGGGAGGGCGGCAGGCGGGGGAGGGCGGCGGCGCGTGGCGGGTGGGGGAGGGCGGCGGGCTCGTGCCCCGTCCCGGGGCCTCCCCCGCCGCCGGGCCGCCGCCGCTCCGCCCGCGCGCCCCCCGCGCTGGACAGATCGCGCGCGCCTGACCACACCGGCCCGATGCAGCGCCCCGCCCCGATGCCCGCCCTCGCCGGCGCCGTCCTCGCCGGCGACCGCCGCGCCCTCGCGCGCGCCGTCACCCTCGTCGAATCGACCCGCCCCGACCACCGCGCCGCCGCTCACGACCTCCTCGACGCCTGCGCCGCCGCCGGTCGGCGCGCCATCCGCGTCGGCCTGACCGGCACGCCCGGCGTCGGCAAGTCGACCTTCGTCGAGGCGCTGGGCATGCGCCTGATCGGGCAGGGCCTGCGCGTCGCGGTCCTGGCGGTGGACCCGTCCAGCGCCCGCACCGGCGGCTCCATCCTGGGCGACAAGACGCGCATGGACCGCCTCGCCCGCGCGCCCGGCGCCTTCGTCCGGCCCAGCCCCGCCGCGGGCACGCTCGGCGGCCTGGCGCGCCGCACCCGAGAGGCCGCCCTGCTGGTCGAGGCGGCCGGCCATGACGTCGTCCTCGTGGAGACCGTCGGCGTCGGCCAGTCCGAGACCGCCGTGGCGCAGGTGACGGACGTGTTCGCCCTCCTCCTGGCGCCCGCGGGCGGGGACGAGCTCCAGGGCGTGAAGCGCGGCATCATGGAGGTCGCGGACCTCGTCCTCGTCAACAAGGCCGATGGCGAGCTGCGCCCCCGCGCCGAGCGAACCCGCGCCGACCATGCCGCGGCCCTGCGCCTCCTGCGCCCCCGGCCGGGCGACCCCGAGGGGGTGCCCGCCGCGATCTGCGTCTCGGCGCTCGAGGAGGCGGGGCTCGAGGACGCCTGGGGCCGCATCCTCGCCCTCTGGCGCCACCGCGAGGCGTCCGGCGCCCTCCTGGCGGCCCGCGCCCGGCACGCCGCCGCCGCCTTCGACGCCGACCTGCGCGAGGGCCTGATCGCGCGCCTCGCCGCCGACCCCGCGGCGGACGGGACCCGCGCCGACCTGCGCGCGGCCGTCGCCGCCCTGCGCCGCGCACCGGGCGCCGCGGCCGCGGAGGCCCTGCGCGCCCTGCCGGGCGGTTGACGCCCCCGCGCCGCCGCCCTAGAGGCTGCGGACCCAATTCCGGGCGCCCGTGGGCGCCCTCTGCCGTGCCGCGCCGCCCGGCCGCCCGACTGACACGAGAGGATCACCCCATGAGCCGCGTCTGCGACCTCACCGGCAAGGGCCCGATGACGGGCAACAACGTCTCCCACGCCAAGAACCGGACCCGCCGCCGGTTCCTGCCGAACCTGAACGACGTCTCGCTGATGTCCGAATCGCTCGGCCGGACCTTCAAGCTGCGGGTCTCCTCGGCCGCGCTGCGCACCGTCGACCATCGCGGCGGGCTGGACGGGTTCATGGCCAAGACCAAGGCGGACGTCCTGTCCGACAAGGCCGCGCGCATCCGCAAGGACATCCTGAAGGCCAAGGCCGCCGGCGCCGACGCGGTCGAGGCGAAGGTCGCCGAAGGCTGACGGGACCCCGGGGGGCGACCCCCGGGCGCTGCCCGTCCGAAGCGCTCCGCCACCGGCGGCGTGCGCCCCCGCCAATCGCGCCGGCGCGGCAGGCCCCCGCGGGGAGAGTCAGGTCGCCTGGCAGAGGCGCTCCGCGCTCGCCGAGAAGGCCTTCCACCTCGTCCAGAACGCCTCGTCGCCCGGCCGGTCCGACTGCCGCGTCTCCTGCGCCCTGTGCGGATCGGCGAAGAAGGCCGCGCCCCGCCGCTGATCCCCGCCCGAGAGCGACCGGTTCGCCGCCGCCTGCACGCAGCCGCAGCGCGTCCGGCTGGCGCTCCGCCGCCCCGAGGACATGCAGGCCGAGGCGATCGGCCCGCTCGCGATTGGGATGACCGCGGACCGCGTGGCGACCCCCGCCCCCCCGCCGCACCCGGCCAGCGCCGCGGCGCCCAGCATCATGAGTCCGGCCGTTCGGGTTCGGATCGCGTGCGGCATCGGCTTCCTCCGGCGGTGACGGGGTTCGGCGTGGGGCTCCGCGACGGCGCGACTATGGCGGCGGCCGGCCGGACCCGCAATCGGGCCGTGCGCGCCGGGCCGCCGCGCGCGGCCGGCCGTGGCCCAGAGGCACCGCACCCTCCGACGGGGTCCCTGTGCGCCCGCGCACCGATCTCGTGCGTGCCGGCGGGTTTCCGTGCGGCCCCTCGGCCCCTATCTGGAGCCTCTGTACCGAACGACATCTCTCGCTCCGAAAGCCCGTCCCGATGCGCCTCGCCGTCTCCCTCGCCCTCGCCGCCACCCTTGCCGGGGCGATCCCGGCCGCCTCGATGGGCGCCAAGGACTGGATCGCCGGTTCGCTCCGCGTCGATCCCGGCGACTTCACGATGGGGCAGCTGATCTCCCTGCGCGGCGCGCGGGAGAACGCCGATCCCGCCCGCGCGACGTCGATCCTGATGGCGGCGGGCTGGTATCCCGGCATCCGCGCCTACCCGGCGGACTGACGCCGGACCCCGCCGCGGGACCGGGCCTGCGTGATTGCGCGTCGCGCCCGCCGCGCGCACCATCGGAACCGGGGACGCCGCAGGGAGTTGCAACGAGCCAACAGGAATTTGACATGACCCGCATCCGCAAGCGCCGCTCCGCCGCCGGCGCCCTCCTCGCCCTGGTCCTGAGCGCCGGGGCCGCCGCCGCCACCTTCGCGCCGCATCTGGTGAACCCGAAGATCTGGATCGCCGACACGCTGCACGTCGTGCCGGGCGACTTCACCCTCGGCCAGCTCATCGAGCTGATCGGCGCCGTCGAGGCGGACGACCTCGCCCGGGTCGAATCCATCCTGGTCGAGGCGGGCTGGGAGCCCGGCATGCCCGCCTTCCTCCTCGCCCGCTAGGCTCCTGCGGAGCGGCGCCCGGCCCCCCGGGGTCGCCGCTCCGCCGCCGGCACGCGCCGCCGCCCCTCGCATGGGCCGTTCCCCCCGCCCCGCGGGCGCCCTATATGCGCGCCATGACCGACATCTCCCGCATCCGGAACTTCTCCATCGTCGCGCATATCGACCATGGGAAGAGCACCCTCGCCGACCGCCTCATCCAGGAGACCGGCACCGTCGCCGGCCGCGACATGAAGGCCCAGATGCTCGACGCGATGGACATCGAGCGCGAGCGCGGCATCACCATCAAGGCCAACACCGTGCGCCTCGACTACCGCGCCGATGACGGGCTCGACTACGTCCTCAACCTCATCGACACGCCCGGCCACGTGGACTTCGCCTATGAGGTCTCCCGCTCCATGCGCGCGGTCGAGGGCTCGCTCCTCGTCGTCGACAGCACCCAGGGCGTCGAGGCGCAGACCCTCGCCAACGTCTACCACGCCATCGACGCCGACCACGAGCTCGTCCCCATCCTCAACAAGATCGACCTGCCCGCCGCCGACTGCGCCCGCGTCGCCGAGCAGATCGAGGACGTCATCGGCATCGACGCGTCCGGCGCCATCGCCGTCAGCGCCAAGACCGGCGAGGGCATCCACGCCACGCTGGAGGCCATCGTCACCCGCCTGCCCGCGCCCAAGGGCGACGAGGACGCCCCGCTCAAGGCCATGCTCGTCGATTCGTGGTACGATTCCTATCTCGGCGTCATCGTCCTGGTGCGCATCGTCGACGGCCGGCTCAAGAAGGGCGAGCGCATCAAGTTCGTCCAGAACGGCACCATCCACCATGTCGACCGCATCGGCGTCTTCCGCCCCCAGATGCAGGACATCGACAGCCTCGGCCCCGGGGAGATCGGCTTCCTCACCGCCTCCATCAAGCAGGTCCGCGACACCCGCGTCGGCGACACCATCACCCACCAGCGCTCCGAGGTGACCCCGCTCCCCGGCTTCAAGCCCGCGCAGCCGGTCGTCTTCTGCGGCCTCTTCCCCGTCGACAACGCCCAGTTCGAGGATCTGCGCGACGCGATCGAGAAGCTCGCCCTCAACGACGCCTCCTTCTCCTACGAGATGGAGACCTCGGCCGCCCTCGGCTTCGGCTTCCGCTGCGGCTTCCTCGGCCTCCTCCACCTCGAGGTCATCCGCGACCGGATCGAGCGCGAGTACGACGTCGACCTCATCACCACCGCGCCCTCGGTCATCTACCACGTCCACGACCGCGCCGGCGCGATGACCGAGCTGCACAACCCCGCCGACATGCCCGACCCCGCCACCATCGACCATATCGAGGAGCCGCGCATCAAGGCGACCATCCTGGTGCCGGACGAGTACCTGGGCGACGTGCTCAAGCTCTGCCAGGACCGGCGCGGCGTCCAGATCGACCTGACCTATGCCGGCGCCCGCGCGATGGTGGTCTACGACCTGCCGCTCAACGAGGTGGTGTTCGACTTCTACGACCGGCTGAAGTCGGTGACCAAGGGCTATGCCAGCTTCGACTATTCCCTGATCGGCTACCGCGAGGACTTCCTCGTGAAGATGCAGGTGCTGGTCAACGACGAGCCGGTCGACGCCCTCTCCATGATGGTCCACCGCGACCGCGCCGAGGCGCGCGGCCGCGCCATGTGCGAGAAGCTCAAGGACCTCATCCCCCGCCACATGTTCAAGATTCCGATCCAGGCCGCGATCGGCGGGAGGGTCATCGCGCGCGAGACCCTGTCGGCGATGCGCAAGGACGTGACCGCGAAGTGCTACGGCGGGGATGCGACGCGCAAGAAGAAGCTGCTGGAGAAGCAGAAGGCGGGGAAGAAGCGGATGCGCCAGTTCGGGAAGGTGGATATCCCGCAGGAGGCGTTTATTTCGGCGTTGAAGATGGATGGGTGACGAGCTGCGTACTAAGAATCAGCACTTTGTCCCACAGTTCTATCTTCGCCGTTTCTCGAGCAATCAGCGATCAGTGAGAGCTTTCTGTATACCTCAAGATCGTCTAATCGGCACCGCTTCTATACGCCATCAGTGCTCCAAGCCGTATCTATACGGCCGCGATGGCAAGCTTGAGTCGGTTCTTGGGTCCATTGAAGGGACTGCCGCTGGAGTCCTTAAAGCGTTGGACCGCCCTCCTAACACGGCAACTATATCAGAGAGTGACTTCGAGACCTTCCTGGCCTTCTGCGTCATACAAGGCCACCGAACGCCCGCAAACATAAGAGATGCTGAAGAAGTCGATGAGCAGATGAGGGAGGCGATGCAGCGCACGCGCCCTTTGGCCGCCGAGGACTTCGCGGATGACGATTTACCTCGAGGCCTAACATTCGAGAATCGACTCGCCCTGATATTTACCATCTATCCGATGATTATGGATATGATGTTTGAGGTTATGCTAGCTGCCAAGGGTACGGAGTTCTTGACGTCAGACTTGCCCACGGTCCAAATTAATCCCGCAGCAATGCGGGGGATTGTTAAAGATAGTAGTGCGCTAGGCTCCGCGGGTCTTGCTCTTCTATATCCGATATCACCCCATAAGATCCTTGTGTTCTACGATAGAGGTTTGTACGAGACGAGGAACCGTCCTGGCCGGCAGGTGCGATTGACAGATCGCGAAACACTGGTTGTTAATGCACTGCAAGTGCAAAACTGCGATCAGATGCTCTACACGGGGTCTCTAAGCGAAGGATATCTTCGGAACCTTATTGAGAAGGCGACAAACGGACGACGAAGGAACAGTGAAGTCAGGGCCTATATTCCCTTTGGTGCCGGGGATAGTGAAACATATGTAGAGATTGCGCCCGACGAACGTGTGCCCGCTGAAAAGATGTTGCTCACACACAGTTCTATTTATCCGCAGCCAATTGAGCCCCTTTCCTTCCTCCGTATAAGATCGCGGCCAAGGTTTGTCGAAACAAATACGGGGGCTGGGGATTACCGTCAGCATGGACATATAGAACTACTAGATATGTATCGCCAAGACGTTCGCCGCGGAAAGGCTAAGCTCTTTCGCTTCACCGCATATATGCGATATTTACAGAACGCGTCTGAGCTTGGCGCGATTACAAGTTTCCCTGACGGGCGATTGTAGGGTGCGGACCTGTCACGCACTCTGTGGCCAACCAACTTCCGCGGCAATGTGACCGCGGCGATAGGATGCCCGCGGCCAATCCTCGAGTGGCCCAACTAACCCCTACTTCACCGGGTTGTACCAGCAGCAGCGGCCGCGCGGCGAGGCTCCCCTCGGCTCGAATGTGGTGCTCGTAGAGCCGCCGCTGCCACACGGCCTGCTCGCCGCGGCGGACTTCGCTCGCCCGCCGCTCCCCCATCGGCACGGCGCGCGAGAACCGCGCCTTGATAAGCCGCCAGCGCAGCGAGTAGTCCGAATCCCCCTCCGGCATCCGCCAGATGCAGCGCAGGTGGTCCGGCAGCACCACCCAGTCCACGATCCCGAACGGCCGCTCCGCCCACCCTACGGCACGTCGCGGGGCCGCACCGTCGCCGGCCCCCTTCCACCCCCCACCCCCCGCGCTATGGTCCCCCGGACCATCACCCGGAGCCGCGCCCTCATGACCGACACCCGCACCCATGCCGGCGAGGACCACCCCTCGCAGGACCCCGCCAACCGGGTGGGCTACTACCACCCCGCCACCATCGTCGCGCACTGGACGATCGTGGCCCTCCTGGTGATGCAGTTCGCCACCGGCGGCGGGATGGAGCGCGCGTTCGACGCCGCGGCCGAGGGGCAGGGCCTGATCCGCCTCTCCGGCCCGGCCTGGGTGCACGGGATGATCGGCTCGGCGATCGGGCTCCTGATGATCTGGCGGCTCTACATCCGGCTCACGCACTACGTGCCGCCGCCGCCGACCACGATCCCCCGCGTCCTGCAGATCGTCAGCCGCGCCACGCATTACGCGCTCTACACGCTGCTGATCGCCATGCCGGTCGCCGGCCTCGCCGCCGTGTTCGTCAAGGTCGGGTGGCTCGCCGCCGCCCACGGCCTCGCCTCCAAGGCGCTCCTCGCCCTCGTCGCGCTGCACGTCGCGGGCGGGCTCTACCACGCGGTCCGCCGTGACGGCGTGGTCAAGCGGATGCTGCGCCAGGACCCGGCCGGCCAGTACGACACCCGCACCGACCGCCCGGCGGCCTGAAGCCTCCGCTAAGGGGGCCCCGGCGCGTCCCGTCGCGGGAGCGCCGGGGCCTCCGGTCCTAGTTGACGGCGCCCTGGATGGCCTCGCCGGTGTTCTCGACGTCCTGGCCGAAGCCCTCCGTCGTCTGGCACGCGACCAGGGCGGTCAGCGAGAGGGCGGCGAGGGCGAGCGTGACGGTGCGGCGCATGGGTATCTCCTTCGGTTGGGTCCGCACCATCAACCGTCGCGCCGCCCCCGCGTTCCCCGCGCGCTCCATGCGCATGGCATGCGCATGCCCCGTGCATGGAATGTGCATGGGTTGTGCATCACCCGCGCCCCAGGAAATCCCGCACTTCGCGCTCGAAATCCCGCGGCGCCTGCGCGTGCACCCAGTGCCCCGCCCCCGCGACGTCCCGCCGCTCCGCCCGCGGGAAATACCGCGCGATCGCGCCCTGTCCCGCCTCCGTCACGTAGTCGCTCGAAGCCCCCGCCAGGAACAGGGCCGGCCCGTCATAGGTCCCGCCGACATCCTCCGGCCAGCCGGTGATCTCGTCCATCGCCGCGTCAAGCGCCGGCAGGTTCAGCGCCCAGCGCCCCGCCCGGACGTCCAGCGATTGCAGGAGGAAGGCCCGCACCCCCGCATCCGGCACCGCCCCCGCCAGCGCCGCATCCGCCTCCGCCCGCGTCGAGAGCGCGCCCAGGTCCAGCCCCCGCATCGCCGCGATCAACGCCCGCTGCTCGGCGGCATGCGCGTAGCGCACCGGCGCGATGTCCACCACGATCAGCCGCCGCACGAGCTCCGGCCGCGCCAGCGCCGCGACCATCGCCGCCTTGCCCCCCATCGAGTGCCCAAGGAGATCGACCGGACCCCCAATTTCCGCGATCAGGTCGACGAGATCTCCCCCCATCGCCCGATACCCGGCCGCGTCCGACCAGGGGCTTTCCCCATGGTTGCGCATGTCCACCGCCACGACCCGCCCCCGGTCCGACAGCCGCTTCCCGACGACCCCCCAGTTGCGCGCCGAGCCGAACAGCCCGTGCGCGATCACCAGGGGCGTGCCCCCGTCCCCGACCTCCCGCCGGGCCAGCCGGGCCCCGCTCACGCGGCCGGGTAGATCGGGAACCGGTCGCAGAGGGCGCGCACCTCGTCCGCGACCTCCGCCTCGACGGCGCCGTTCCCCTCGGCGCCGTTCGCCGCGAGCCCGTCCACGACGCGGCAGATCCAGCGCCCGATCTGGGCGAACTCCTCCGTCCCGAAGCCCCGCGTCGTGCCGGCGGGCGAGCCGAGGCGGATGCCGGAGGTGATCGTCGGCTTCTCGTCGTCGAAGGGGATGCCGTTCTTGTTGCAGGTGATGTTCGCACGGCCCAGCGCGGCCTCGGTGGCGTTGCCCTTCACGCCCTTGGGGCGCAGGTCGACGAGGAGGACGTGGCAGTCCGTGCCGCCGGTCACGAGGTCGACGCCGCCCGCCATCAGCGCGTCGCCCATGGCCTGCGCGCCCGCGATCACGGCACGCTGGTAGTCGGCGAAGGAGGGGTTCAGCGCCTCGCCGAAGGCCACGGCCTTGGCGGCGATCACGTGCATCAGGGGGCCGCCCTGGATGCCGGGGAAGATGGCCGAGTTGAAGCGCTTCGCCAGCGCCTCGTCATCCGTGAGGATCAGGCCCCCGCGGGGGCCGCGCAGGGTCTTGTGCGTCGTGGTGGTGGCCACGTGGGCGTGCGGGAACGGCGAGGGGTAGACGCCCGCCGCGATCAGCCCGGCGAAATGGGCGACGTCGGCCAGCAGGTACGCCCCGACCTCGTCGGCGATGGCGCGGAAGCGGGCGAAGTCGATCCGGCGCGGGATGGCGGAGCCGCCGGCGATGATCAGCTTGGGGCGATGCTCGCGGGCAAGCGCCGCGACCTGGTCGTAGTCGAGCGTCAGGTCGTCCTCGCGCACGCCGTACTGCACCGCGTCGAACCACTTGCCCGACTGGTTGGGCTTCGCGCCGTGGGTCAGATGGCCGCCGGCGTCCAGGCTCATGCCGAGGATCGTGTCGCCGGGCTTCAGGAGGGCGGTGAACACGCCCTGGTTGGCCTGGCTTCCGGAGTTGGGCTGCACGTTGGCGAAGCCCACGCCGAAGAGCGCCTTCGCGCGTGCGATCGCGATCTCCTCGACCACGTCGACATGCGCGCAGCCGCCGTAGTAGCGCCTCCCCGGATAGCCCTCGGCGTACTTGTTGGTCAGGACGCTGCCCTGCGCCTCCATCACCGCGGCGGAGACGATGTTCTCCGACGCGATCAGCTCGATCTCGCCCTGCTGGCGGCCGAGCTCGGCGCGCATGGCGGCGGCGACGTCGGGGTCGCCCTCGGCAATCGTGCGGGCGAAGAAGCCGGGCTCGCGATGGGGGGCGTTCATGGGGCGTCTCCTCTTGGCGGATCGGCCGCGTGACTACACCGCCGCCGCGCGGGTTGCCATCGCCCCGCGCGCGGCCCAGCCTGCGCGCCGGGACGGCCGGGGGAGGGCGCGGATGGATCGCAGGCGCATCGCCTTCGCCGCGGCGGAGACGCAGGTCGCGGCCGCGGCGCTCGCAGACCTGACGGCGCGCTACGGGCAGTGCGCGGCGGAGGGCGCGGACGTGATCGTCGCGCTCGGCGGCGACGGGTTCATGCTGACGACCCTGCACGACACCCAGGCGCTGGACGTGCCGGTCTACGGGATGAACTGCGGCACCATCGGGTTCCTGATGAACGAGTATCACGGCACCGGCCTCACGGCGCGTCTGGCCGACGCGGTGGAGGAGGTGATCAACCCCCTGGCGATGCGCGCCGTCACCACGGCAGGCGAGGTCCACGAGGCGCTGGCGATCAACGAGGTCAGCCTGCTGCGCGCCGGTCCGCAGGCCGCCAAGCTGCGGATCAGCGTGGACGGGCGGCCCCGGATGGAGGAGCTGGTGTGCGACGGCGCCCTGGTGGCGACGCCGGCGGGGTCGACGGCCTACAACTACTCGGCGCACGGACCGATCCTGCCGATCGGTTCGGACGTGCTGGCGCTCACGGCGATGGCGGCGTTCCGGCCCCGCCGCTGGCGCGGCGCGCTCCTGCCGAAGACGGCCGTGGTGCGCTTCGACGTGAACGAGGCGGGCAAGCGCCCGGTGATGGCCGAGGCGGACAGCCGCGCGGTTCGCGACGTGATCTCGGTGGAGATCAGGTCGGAGGCGCGGGTCGCGCACCGCATCCTCTTCGACCCCGGTCACGGTCTGGAGGAGCGCCTGACCGCCGAGCAGTTCGCCTGAGGCGCGGGGCGCTCCCGCCGGTCCTCGGCGCCTGGCGGCGCCTCGCCCCGTCGGGCCGGGCCTCGCCTTGCGGCATCGGCGCGCCTGCGGCGGGCGCTCGGCCGAGCCTGGGGGCGACGGCCGGGCTCCGCTCGGCCATCCCGGCGGACGCCGAGCCAGCGCGGCGGGCCCGCCCGAATTGCCGCAGGCAAGAGGGCCCGGCCCGACCGCCGCAGGCGCCGCAAGGCGCCGGAGGGGGCGGGAGCGTCCCGGCCGGCGCGAACGGCGAGGGCGAGACCGCGCGGGGCCGGTGGGGCGCTTCCCGACCGGCGCCCCCCGCGTCACGTCCGGGTCCGGGGATGTGGCTCCGGGCCATCGGCGGAGGGCGCGGTCAGGCGAAGGCGCGGCCCGTGCGGCTCTCGCGCAGGCGCGCCTCGATCTCGTCCAGGATCGCGGGGTCGTCGATCGTGGCGGGCGGCTTCCATGGGGTCCCGTCGGCGATGCACACGATGGTGCGTCGCAGGATCTTGCCCGAGCGCGTCTTGGGCAGGCGCTCGACCAGGAGCGCCGTGCGGAACGCCGCCACCGGCCCGATGCGCGCGCGCACCAGGGCCACGCATTCCTCCGCGATCTCGTCCGCCGGGCGGTCGGTCCCGGCGTTGAGGCAGACGAGGCCGAGCGGCACCTGGCCCTTCAGCTCGTCCGCGATGCCCATGACCGCGCATTCGGCGACGTCGGGGTGGGAGGCCAGCACCTCCTCCATGGCGCCGGTGGAGAGGCGGTGCCCGGCGACGTTGATCACGTCGTCGGTGCGCGCCATCACGAAGAGGTTGCCGGCCGCGTCGATCATGCCGGCGTCGCCGGTCTCGTAATGGCCGGGGAAGGCCGCGAGATAGCTCGACGCGAAGCGTTCGGGCGCGTTCCAGAGCGTCGGCAGGGCGCCCGGCGGGAGGGGCAGGCGGATGGCGATGGCGCCCAGCGCGCCGGGCGCCGCCTCGGTCCCGTCCTCCTGGAGGATGCGCAGGTCGTAGCCCGGCATCGCGCGGCCGGGCGAGCCCGTCGGCACGTCCAGCGCCTCGATCCCGATCGGGTTGGCGGCGATGGCCCAGCCGGTCTCGGTCTGCCACCAGTGGTCGATCACGGGCACGCCGAGGACGCGGCGCGCCCAGTCGACCGTGTCGGGATCGGCGCGCTCGCCGGCGAGGAAGAGCGTGCGCAGCTTCGGCATGGGGTGGTCCGCCGCCAGCGCCCCCTTGGGATCGACCCGCTTGATCGCCCGGATGGCGGTCGGCGCCGTGAACAGGCAGGCGACGTCGTGGTCGGCGCACACGCGCCAGAACGTGCCGGCGTCCGGCATGCCGACGGGCTTGCCCTCGAAGAGGACGGTCGTGTTGCCGTGCACGAGCGGCGCGTAGACGATGTAGCTGTGCCCGACGACCCAGCCCACGTCGGAGGCGGCCCAGAACACCTCGCCGGGCCTGACGTCGTAGACGTTGGACATCGACCAGTTGAGCGCCACCAGGTGCCCGCCGGTCGCGCGCACCACGCCCTTGGGCGCGCCGGTCGTGCCGGAGGTGTAGAGGATGTAGGCCGGGTGGTCGCCGGGCACGGGCACGCAGTCGGCGGGCCGGGCGGCGGCGCAGGCGTGGCGCCAGTCGCGGTCCCGGCCGGGCGACATGTCGGCGGCGCATTCGGGGCGCTGCAGGACGATGCACGCCTCGGGCGCGTGCGCCGCCATGGCGATGGCCTCGTCGAGGAGGGGCTTGTAGGCCACGACGCGCCCCGGCTCGATCCCGCAGGAAGCGGCGAGCACGGCGCGCGGCGTGCAGTCGTCGATCCGCACCGCGAGCTCGGCGGCGGCGAACCCGCCGAACACGACCGAATGGATCGCGCCGATCCGCGCGCAGGCGAGCATCGCGGTCGCGGCCTCGGGGATCATCGGCATGTAGATCAGGACCCGGTCGCCCGTCCCGATCCCGGCGTCGCGCAGGGCCCCGGCGAGGCGGGCGACGTCCTCCAGCAGCTCCGCATAGGTCAGGCATGAGACGGTGCCTGTGGCGGGGCTGTCGTGGATGATCGCGGTGCGGTCGCCATGGCCGGCATGGACGTGCCGGTCGACCGCGTTCCAGCACCCGTTGACCATGCCGTCCGCGAACCAGGCGACGTCCGCGCCCGCGCCGCTCAGGGCGCGGGTCGGCGCCCGGGCCCAGTCGATGCCGCGGGCGGCGGCCATCCAGAATTCTTCGGGATCGGCTTGCCAGCCCTCGTAGACGTCCGCGTAGCGCATAGGGCCTCTCAGATCGGGATCGGGCGTCGGGCCTGCGCGGTCGCGAGGGCGGTCGGGATCATGGGCAGGGTCCTGGCGGGGATCGGCGCGGCGAGCTTACCGGGATCGCGCCGAGGCTGTCAGTCGGAAAATCGGCCGGGGTCGGAGGGACGATAATCCGACGAGAGCGTCGCTTTCGGCGCACGATGTCGAAAACGGCACGGCGCGACGCACGGCGCCCCGGTAGTGGGTTCGTGCGCCGGGGACCGAGACCTTGGCGACGCTCGGACAAGGCAACCAGAACGGAGACGGGCCCATGGGCCTTCGCAAGAATCCGCCGCTCGAAGGGCACGGACAAGCCGCGCATGCGGGAGGACGACGTTCCGACGAAGCATGCCGCCAACGGCGCGCGCAAGGCGCCGGGGTCGAAGGGCCGCCGCTAGCGCGAGCCTCCGACATCGTCCGCGGCGCCCGGACGGGCGGTGCGGGCCTCGAGACCGCGGCGCGCGTCCCTCGCGGGCGTCGCGGGGCGGTACGCTGCCCGTTTCCTTCGGGGAGGATGGGAACGGGCGGCGTCCCAGGCCATCCCTACCCGTAATGACCCGCCGGCGTTCCGGCGAGCGCCGCCATGTTCAGCAGCCCGCGCGCCGTGATCGAGGGCGTGACGATATGCGCGCGGTTGCCCATGCCCATCAGGATCGGCCCGACCTCCAGTCCGCCGGCGCGCATCTTCAGGATGTTGCGCACGCCGGACGCCGCGTCCGTGTTGGCGAAGACGAGGCAGTTCGCCGAGCCCTTGAACCGCGAGCCGGGGAAGATGCGCTCGCGCGTCGCCTCGTCGAGGGCGCTGTCGGTGTGCATCTCGCCATCGTAGCAGAAATCGGGGTCCGCCGCGTCGAGGATGGCCATCGCCGCGCGCATCCGGCGCCCGGTGTCGCAATCCAGGTTGCCGAACTGCGAATGCGAGCACAGCGCGATCTTGGGCTCCAGGCCGAAGCGCCGGATGTGCCGTGCGGCGGCGGTGACCGTGTCCGCGATCTGCGCCGGCTCCGGGGCCGCGTGGATGTGCGTGTCGGCGACGAAGAGCGGCCCGCCCTCGAGGATCAGGAGCGAGAGCGCCCCAATCGGGTGGCGCGGCCCGTCGATGCCGTTGGCCGGATCGCCCGCCTCGGTGCGGCCCAGGATCTCGTCGATGTAGCGCAGGTGCCAGAGGTACTGCCCGAACGTCCCGCAGATCAGGCTGTCGGCCTCGCCGCGCTGCACCATCACCGCGCCGATGGCGGTGGTGTTGGTGCGCATGATCGCCCGGGCGAGGTCGGGGGTGACGCCGCGCCGGGCCATGATGCGGTGGTAGGTCTCCCAGTAGTCGCGGTAGCGCGGGTCGCTCTCGGGGTTCACCAGCTCGAAGTCCTGCCCGACGCGCAGGCTCAGACCGAGCTTCTCGCAGCGCCGCTCGATCGCCTCTGGCCGGCCGATCAGGATCGGCGTGTCGGTCATGTCCTCCAGGATCGCCTGGGTCGCGCGCAGGACGCGGTCGTCCTCGCCCTCGGCGAACACGATCTTGCGGCTGGCGGTGGAGGCGGCGTCGAAGACGGGGCGCATGATGAAGCTGGACTTGAACACCTGCCGCGTGAGGTCGGCGCGGTAGGCGTCGAGGTCCACGGGCCGGGTCGCCACGCCGGACTCCATCGCCGCCTTCGCCACCGCGCTGGCGACGGTGGGCAAGAGGCGCGGATCGAACGGCTTCGGGATCAGGTACTCGGGCCCGAATGTGAGCGTCTCGCCGCGATAGGCCTCGGCGGTCTCGGCGCTGGCGGTGACGCGCGCGAGGGCGGCGATCCCCTCGACGCAGGCGATCTTCATCGCCTCGTTGATCTCGGTCGCGCCGACGTCGAGCGCGCCGCGGAAGATGAACGGGAAGCACAGGACGTTGTTGACCTGGTTGGGATAGTCGCTGCGCCCTGTCGCGATCAGGGCGCCGGGGGCCGCGGCGCGCGCCTCGGCGGGGTCGATCTCCGGATCGGGGTTGGCCAGGGCGAAGATGATCGGGTCCGGCGCCATCGCCGCGACATGCGCGCCCGTCAGGACGCCGGGTCCCGCGAGGCCGAGGAACAGGTCCGCGCCGCCGATGACGTCCGCGAGCCCCGCGGGATCGTGGCGCTGGGCGTAGGCGGCCTTCTCCGGCCCGGCCGCGTTGCCCCGCGCCTCGGTCACCAGGCCCTCGCGGTCGATCAGCCAGATGTTCTCCTTCCGCGCCCCCAGGTCCTGCAGGAGGTTGAGGCAGGCGATGCCCGCCGCGCCGCCGCCGACGCTGACGATCTTGATGTCCTCGAAGGACTTGCCGGCCAGTCGCAGGGCGTTGGTCGCGGCCGCGCCGACGACGATGGCGGTGCCGTGCTGGTCGTCGTGGAAGACGGGGATGTTCATCTTCGCGCGGCAGATGCGCTCGACCGCGAAGCAGTCGGGCGCGCGGATGTCCTCCAGGTTGATCGCGCCGAAGGACGGCTCCAGCGCGCAGACGATGGCCGCGAGCTTCTCGGGGTCGGTCTCGTCCACCTCGATATCGATGGAGTCGATCCCGGCGAACTTCTTGAAAAGGACGGCCTTGCCCTCCATCACCGGCTTGGCGGCGAGCGCGCCGATGTCGCCCAGGCCCAGGACCGCCGTGCCGTTGGTGATGACCGCGACCAGGTTGCCCCGCGCGGTGTAGCGGGCGGCGGCGAGCGGGTCGGCGTGGATCGCGAGGCACGCCTCGGCCACGCCGGGCGAATAGGCCAGCGCGAGGTCGCGGCCGTTGGCCATGGGCTTGGTGGCCTTGATCTCAAGCTTACCGGGCCGCGGATGCTCGTGGTAGGCGAGGGCGGCGGCGCGCAGGGCGTCCTTGGCTGTGTCGGTCATCTGGCGCTGCGTCCCCCCGGGCCGGACCCGGTGCGGCCGGGCCTCGTGTGGCCTCCGTAGATCACCCCAGCGCCGTCGCGGCCAGAGCGCGTGCGGCCGGTCGACACCGCGCGCGCCGCCGGGCACGACGGGACCATGACGTTTGCGCAACGGAATGATGACACCGCGCCGGCCCGGGTCGCGCACCGCCTGGCGGGGCCGGGCGTGGCGATCCTGCTGCTGGCGGGCGCGTCCGACATCGTCCGGACGGTGCTCCAGGGAAAGGACTTCGCCGAGGACGGCGCGCTCGAGATCGCCTCCGCGACCGGCTACGTCCTTGCGCTCGCGGTCCTCGCCGGGCGGGCGTCGGGCCTGCGCGGCGCCTGGCCGGCGGCGGTCCTCCTCCTGGCCGGCGCGGCGCGCGAGCTCGATCTCGACAAGCGGTTCACCGAGCCGGGGCTTCTCCAGTCGCGGCTCTACACCGGGGACGCCGCGCTGGCGGTCAAGCTCGTCGGCCTGGCGGTGATCCTGGCGATCCTCGCCGCAGCGGGGACCCTGATCCTGCGGGACGGGCGGGCCTGGCTGCGCGGGCTCGCCGCCGGGGCGGGGCCGGCCTGGTGGGTCGCGGGGGCGCTCGGGCTGGCGGCGCTGTCCAAGACGCTGGACGGGCTGGGGCGCAAGCTCGCCGGGGTCGGGATCGACCTGCCCGGGGCGCTGGACCGCGCGGCGTCGCTCTCCGAGGAGGTGCTCGAGCTGGGCATTCCCATCGCCCTGATCCTGGCGCTGACGGCTGGCCTCGCGCCCGCGCGAGGGCTCCGCTAGCCTGCCCGCCGGGGAGGACGGGCGATGACGGCAGAAGGCGCGACTGGGATCTCGTCGGCGGAGGCCGTGCTGCCGACGACGGACCTGGCGGCCGACATGGCCGCGCTGACCGCGCTCGGCTTCCGGCTGGAGACGATCCACCCGGCCGACGATCCGTCCGTCGCGGTCCTGTCGGGCCACGGGGCGCGGGTCCGGCTGCAGCGCGGGGCGGGGGCGCCCGGCGCCCTGCGCCTGACCGGGGCGCCGGCGGCGGAGCGCACGCTGCCGGGCGGCACCCGCCTGACGATCGCGCCCGCCCCGGCGCTGGAGATGCCGGTGGTGCGCCACGCGCTGCACGTGCGGCGCCTGACCGACGGCGCGCCCTGGGTGATCGGCCGCGCAGGCATGGCCTATCGCGACCTCGTGCCGGACCGGCTCGGCGGGTCGATCATCGCCAGCCATATCCGCATCCCCGGCGGCGGCCCCGTGCCGGACATGGTCCACTACCACACCGTCGGGTTCCAGCTCATCTTCTGCCATCGCGGCTGGGTCGACCTCGTCTACGAGGACCAGGGGCCGCCCTTCCGACTGCACGCCGGGTGCTGCGTCACGCAGCCGCCGGAGATTCGGCACCGCGTGCTGGAGGCGTCGGACGGAATCGAGGTGATCGAGATCGGCGTGCCGGCCGAGCACGTCACGACGATCGACCACGACATGACGCTGCCCAACGGGCCGCCGGACCCCGCGCGGCGGTTCGCCGGCCAGCGCTTCGTCCACCACCTCGAGGATGGCGCCGTCTGGCGGCCCTTCCGCGTGCCCGGCTACGTGGCCCGCGACACCGGCATCGCCGAGGCGACGGGCGGCCGCGCCGGGGTGCAGGTCGTGCGGCCGGGCGGCGCGGCGCCCGCGGCCGCCGTCCACGGTGCGGACATCCTGTTCGGCTTCGTGCGCTCGGGGACCATGGCGCTGGAGGTCGCGGGACGGCCGCCCGAGACCTTGGCCGAGGGCGACGCCTTCACCCTCCCGCCCGGGCTCGTCGCGCGCTATGGCGCCCCGTCGGCGGATTTCGAGCTGCTGGAGGTCTCGCTTCCGGGACCGGCGCCGACGCGAGCGGAGGGAACGTGATGGGCGAGCGGACGAGCGGGTTCGGCGCAAGGGTGCGGGCGGGCGAGCGGATGGTGGGCACGTTCGTCAAGACGCCCGCGCCCGAGCTCGTCGAGGTGCTGGGGATGGCGGGGCTCGACTGCCTGTGCCTCGACGCCGAACACGCCCCCTTCGGCCGGCGCGAGCTGGACGCCTGCCTGGGCATCGGCCGGGCGCTCGACCTGCCGATGCTGGTGCGCGTGCCGACCGGCACGCCCGAGGCGGTGCTGCAGGCGCTCGATTCGGGCGCGGTCGGCGTCGTGGTGCCGCATGTGGACGCGGTCGAGAAGGCCCGGGCCGTCGCGCGGGCGGCGCGCTTCGGACCTGGCGGCCGCGGCTTCGCGGGCTCGACGCGGTGGGCGGGCTTCGCAGGGCGCAGCATGGCGGACGTCCTGGCCCAGAACGCCGAGACCGTCGTGCTGGCACAGATCGAGGAGCCCGCGGGCGTGGAGGCGGTGGACGCCATCGCCGCCGTGGCCGGGATCGACGGGCTGTTCGTCGGGCCGGCGGACCTGGCGGTCGGCTACGGCGTGGCGGTCGCGAGCCCGGAGGTCGACGCCGCCTATGCCGCGACCGCGCGCGCCTGCGCCGCCTCGGGCAAGGCGATGTGGACCTGGGTCGCGGACGAGGGCGGCGCCGCCGCGCGCGCCGCGCAGGGGGTGACGGGGTTCCTCGCGGGATCGGAGCAGGCCTGGATGCTTGCCGGCGCCCGCGCCGCGGCGGCGGCCGTGCGCGGCGCCTAGCCCGCGAGGAAGCCGATCACCTCCGCCAGGAACGCGTCGCGGATGGCCGGGGTCTCCATCATGATCTCGTGCCGCGCGCCCTCGTAGGTCTGCAGCCGCGCGCCGGGCCACGTCCGCGCCAGGGCCGCGATCTCCGGCACGTCGACGATGGTCTCCTGCGTGCCGACGCCGATCAGGGCGGGGACCGCGGGCGGGGGCAGGGCGCGCAGGCGCCGCGTCTCGGCCAGCGCCTCGATCAGCCATTGCAGGGACGGGCCGCCCAGCGACAGCTCGGGATGCGCCTCGACCTGCCGGGTCATCCAGTCGTGCCAACCGGGATCGGTGGTCAGGGGGTTGGTCTCGAAGCGCAGGACCTCGGCGTTCACCGGGCCGCGGCCGGGCGCGTACCGCCCGCCATTGCCGGATCGCCGCGCCGCCCAGGACACCGCCCAGGCGATGGGGCGCAGCCGGGCGGCCATGCCGATGCCCCACATGGGCGCGGAGAACGCCGCCCGCGGCACGTCCAGCCCGTCATGCAGCGCCGCCAGCCCGATCGCGCCGCCCATCGAATGGGCGAGCAGCGTCCAGGGCCGGGGCAGGTCCAGCGCGGCGGCATGGGCGGTCATCGCGGCCACGTCGCGCTGATAGTCGGAGAACCGGGTCACGTGGCCCAGCGCCGGGTCCCTGTGAAGCCGGTCGGACAGGCCCTGGCCGCGCCAGTCGATCGCAAGCACGCCGAGCCCCGCGGCGGTCAGGACCCCGGCGACCGGGCCGTACTTCTCGCAGAATTCCGTCCGGCCCGGGAACAGCAGCACCGTGCCTCGCGCTGCCCCCGCCGACGGCCAGCGCGCGGCCCGCAGGCGCACCCCGTCCGCGGCGCGCAGCCAGGCGGCCGCCCCGCCCTCGGGGCCGTCCGCGATCTCGCCGTGGAGCGGGGCGGCCTCGCTCAGCTCAGCACCGAGCCCAGCCGCATCGCCGCGCCCATGTCGCCGTCGACCTTGAGCTTGCCGGTCATGAAGGCGGTCGTCGGGTTGGTCGTCCCGTCGAGGATCGACTTGAAGACCTCGGGGCTGGCCGACATCGTCACGTCCGCAGGGTCGTCGCCCGCCCGCGCGCCGGCCTCGTCGATCATGATCGAGCCCTCGCCGTTCACGACGAACTTCGCCGTCCCGTCGAACCCGCCGTCCATCTTGGCGTTCAGGGCCGCGACGGCCTCGTCGATCACTGCGCTCATCTCTCTCTCCCGATCGTGAGCGGGCCCGTGCGCGGACCCCTGGCGTCCGGCGCGCGCCGGACTATCGTCGGGGACATGGCATGCCCCCTCAGAGCGATCAAACGCACCAGCGTTACGATGGTCCTAATTGCCGTCGCGTCATTCGGCGCCGCGGCGCAGGACGCCGCGCCGGGCCCGGACGAGCTGCCGGCGGACCTCGGCGGCCTGCTGGGCGCGCTCTCCGCGCCCGAGGCCGATCACGAGCGCATCGCCCGCCGCGTGACGGCGCTGTGGTCGCGGTCGGGATCGGAGGCGATGGACTACCTCCTGCGCCGGGGGCGCGACGCGATGGAGGACGGTGAGTGGGACGTCGCGATCGAGCACCTGACCGCCCTGACCGACCACGCCCCGGACTTCGCCGAAGGCTACAACGCCCGTGCGCAGGCCTATTTCCGCTCTGGCCGCGCCGGACCGGCCCTCGCCGACATCCAGCGCACCCTGGCCATCGAGCCCCGCCATTTCGAGGCGCTGGCCGGGCTCGGCTTCGTGATGCTGGAGCTGGACGCGCGCGAATCGGCCCTGGCGGCCCTGCGCGCCGCCGCCGCGATCCACCCCGCGATCCCGGAGGTGAACGAGGCCATCGAGCGGCTCGAGCGCGACCTGGAGGGCACGGCCGCCTGACCGCCGCTGGCGGTGCGGGCCGGGGCGGCCTAGATAGGACGGGCACCTGACGCAGGGCTTCCATGACGTCCGAGATCACGGCCGTCCTCGGCCCGACGAACACCGGCAAGACGCATTACGCCATCGAGCGGATGCTGGCGCACCGCACGGGCGTGATCGGCCTGCCGCTGCGCCTTCTGGCGCGGGAGGTCTACGAGCGGATCGTGGCGGTGCGCGGCCCGGGGGTCGTCGCGCTGGTGACCGGCGAGGAGCGCATCGTGCCGCCGCGCGCGGCCTACTGGGTCTGCACCGTGGAGGCGATGCCCCTGGGCACCGGGCCCGATTTCCTGGCGGTGGACGAGATCCAGCTCTGCGCCGATGCGGAACGGGGGCACGTCTTCACCGACCGCCTGCTGCACGCGCGGGGGCGGCACGAGACGCTCTTCCTGGGCGCCGAGACGATGCGCGGCGCCATCGCGGGCCTGGTGCCCGGCGCGCGGTTCATGGCGCGCCAGCGGTTCAGCGAGCTGACCTACACCGGCGCCGCGAAGGTCGCGCGGATGAAGGCGCGCTCGGCCATCGTCGGATTCAGCGTTGAGAACGTCTACGCGCTGGCCGAGCTCCTCAAGCGCCAGAAGGGCGGCGCCGCGGTGGTGATGGGCGCGCTGAGCCCGCGCACCCGCAACGCGCAGGTCGAGCTCTACCAGAACGGGGACGTCGACTACCTCGTCGCGACGGACGCCATCGGCATGGGGCTGAACCTCGACGTGGCGCACGTGGCGTTCTCCTCCACCGTGAAGTTCGACGGGCGGCGGATGCGGCCCCTGATGGCGAACGAGCTGGCGCAGATCGCCGGGCGGGCGGGGCGCTACACCGCCGCCGGCACGTTCGGCGTGACCGGCGAGGCGCCGCCGCTGCCCGACGAGATGGTCGAGGCGATCCAGGACAACCGCTTCGCCCCGGTGCGCCGCCTGACATGGCGCAACTCCGACCTGCGCTACGGCAACGCGGCCGCGCTGATCGCGTCCCTGGAGGAGCGGACCGAGAACCCGTGGCTGAGCCGCGCGCGCGACGCCGACGACCTCGCCGCGCTCAAGACGCTCGCCGCCGATCCGCACGTGGCGGCGCGCGCCTCCGGGCCGGAGGGGGTCCGCCGCCTCTGGGAGGTGTGCCGGGTGCCCGACTTCCGCGGCATCGGCCCGGGCGAGCACGCCGCCATCCTGACCCAGATCCACGCCTTCCTCTGCGATCTCGGCCGGGTGCCCGACGACTGGATGGCGCGCCAGATCAAGCGCATCGACCGCATCGAGGGCGACATCGACACCCTGTCCAAGCGGCTCGCCTACATCCGCACCTGGACCTACGTGGCGCAGCGGGCCGGGTGGCTGGACGATGGCGGCCATTGGCGGGGGGAGACCCGTGCCGTAGAAGACAGGCTGTCGGACGCGCTCCACGGGGCGCTCACGCAACGATTCGTGGACCGGCGCACGAGCGTGCTCCTGCGCCGGCTGAAGCAGAAGGAAGCCATGGTGGCCGAGGTGAACGACGCGGGCGAGGTGACGGTCGAGGGGCAGCTCCTCGGGCGGCTCGAGGGATTCCGATTCCGGCAGGAGAGCGTTGCCGACGCCGGCGAGGCCAAGGCCATGCGCCAGGCCGCGGCGCAGGTGCTCGCGCCGCAGTTCTCGCTGCGCGCGGACCGCTTCTACAACGCGCCCGACACCGAGATGGACTTCACCGAGCAGGGCGGCCTGATGTGGGGCCAGGCGGCGGTCGGCCGGATGAAGGCGGGCGCCGACGGTCTGCGCCCCGAGGTCGTGGCCTTCGTCGACGACGAGGCCGGGGAGGACGCGCGCACCCGCGTCGAGCGGCGCCTGCAGCACTTCGTGGACCGCAAGGTCGCGGCCCTGATGGAGCCGCTGCGCGCGCTGCAGTCGGACGAGACCCTGACCGGCCTCGCCCGCGGCTTCGCCTTCCGGCTGGTGGAAGGGTTCGGCATCGTGCCCCGCGCCGCCGTCGCCGACGAGGTGAAGGCGCTCGGCCAGGAGGAGCGTGCCCTCCTGCGCAAGCACGGGGTGCGCTTCGGGCAGTTCACCGTGTTCCTGCCCCCGCTCCTGAAGCCCGCACCGACGCGGCTGCGCCTGGTGCTCTGGGGGCTGGCGGCGGGGCTGGACGAGGTGCCCGAGGCGCCGCCCCCCGGCCTGGTGACGATCCCCGCCGATCCGGGCGCCCCTGCCGAGCGCTACGCGATGGCCGGCTACCGCGCCGCCGGGGACCGCGCGATCCGCATCGACATGCTCGAGCGGCTGGCCGACATGATCCGCGGGCAGGACACGCGCGCGGGCTTCGAGGCACCGGCCGACATGCTGTCGATCACCGGCCTGACCCTGGAGCAGTTCGCGTCGCTGATGCGCGGGCTGGGCTACAAGGCCGAACGCGGCGAGCGGCCGAAGGTGCGCCCCGCGAAGGGCGCCGCCGACGCCGTGGACGGGGGCGGTCTCGCCGGCGAGGCGGCCGGGGCGGGCGACGTGCCGGGCGTCGGCGATCCCGGCATGCCCGCCCCGCCGGCCGAGCCGGACGTGCCGATGCCGGCGCCGGCCGGTCCCGAGCCCGACATGCCGGTCGAGCCGATCTCCGACCCCGCCGCGCCGCCCGTCCCGGACGGCCCCGGCGAGGCCCCGGACGAGGGCCCCTCGCCGAACCCGGTCCCGGAGATGGCCGCGCCGTCCACCGATCCGGAGGCCGCCATGGCGCCGGCGGAGGCGCCGGATGATGTCGACGTCGCGACCGAGGCTTCGGGCGACGCGCCGGAAGCGCCCGTCGGCGACGCGCCCCCCGCGCAGGCCGAGACGGAGCTCGAGACGTTCTACACCTTCACCTGGGCCGGCAACCGGCCCGCGCGGCAGGGTCGGGGGCGGGGCGCGCACTCGCAGGACGGGGAGCGGGGCGCCCCGCCCGCCGGCCAGGGCCGCGGTCGCGGCGCGAAGGGCGGCCCCAGGGGGGGCGGGCCCAAGGGCGCCACGCGCAGCGGGTCCAAGGGACCCGGAGCCGACGCGCCCAAGACCTTCGCGGCGCGGCCCGAGCGCAAGGCCGGCAGGATCGACCCGGACAACCCGTTCGCCGCCGCGCTGATGGGACTCAAGGACAAGTGATCGCGCGGACCTGCGCTTGACCGAGGCGCCGGGCACCGCGTCGCGCGAGACCATGCGCGTCGATAGATGGCTCTGGCACGCCCGTTTCTTCAAGACGCGCGCCCTCGCGGCCCGGACGGTGCAGGCGGGGATCCGCATCGACGGCGAGCCGGCCGCGAAGGCGCACCGCGCCGTCGGCGCAGGCGACGTCCTGACCTTCCCCCAGGCCCGGCAGGTCCGGGTGGTCCGCGTCCTGGCGCTGCCAGCCCGCCGCGGCCCCGCGCCCGAGGCGCAGGCCTGCTACGAGGACCTGACGCCGCCAGCCGCCGAGGCCGCGCCGCCGCCGGGGCGCGTGGGCGCGCGACCGACCGGACGCGACCGGCGGCGCGTCGACGCATTGCGCGGTGCGCCCGGGGAGGCGTGACAGCAGGTCCGCTTGAACCCCCGGGCACGCGGGAATAGGTCCGGCCACGGCCCCGGAGGGACAGCGCCCATGACCTATGTCGTCACCGACAACTGCATCGCCTGCAAGTACACCGACTGCGTGGAGGTCTGCCCCGTGGACTGCTTCTACGAGGGGGAGAACATGCTGGTGATCCACCCCGACGAGTGCATCGACTGCGGCGTGTGCGAGCCGGAGTGCCCCGCCGACGCGATCCGCCCGGACACCGAGCCCGACATGGAGAAATGGGTGACGTTCAACCGCGACTATTCCGAGAAGTGGCCGGTCATCATCACGAAGAAGGACCCCCTGCCGTCCGCCGAGGAGATGGACGGCAAGGAGGGCAAGATGGAGCTCTTCTCCGCGGAGGCCGGCGAGGGAGGCTGACCCCCCGCACCCGTTCAGACGACGTTGCCGCCGCCCTCGTCGCCGCGCAGCACCCGGATGCGCTCCTGGGCCTGCGCCTCGGTCAGGCTCCCGTCATGCGGCTCGCCCCTCGCCTCGCAAAGCTCGCGCAGGATGGCCTGCGTCTTGGCGCTGGCGGGCTCGTCCGTGTCCTCGCCGCCGCGGGTGGGATCCTCCCCCGTGACCGGCTTGATCGGCGGGATCATGCCGCGTCCCCGCGCCCGGTCTTGCTCTGCAACTCGTCGATGCGCTTGGACGCGTCGCCCTTGGACAGGCTGTCGTCGAACGGCTCGCCGGCCTCCTCGCTCAGCGTCTTGAGATAGGACGCCTGCGCGCCGGTCATGGCCTCGTCGCCGGTGGTCCAGTCGTCGGGGTCCTTGATGGCGTTGCCCTGCGGCTCGGTCTTCGGATCGTCGGTCATCGCGCTCTCCTCGTGCATCGGTTCCTGAAACGTTCGGCGGGCGCCGGGGTTCCGCGGGCGGTTGCATCGGCGGCGGGCGGCCGCCACGGTGCGCAGATGACCCAGGACTCCCTGATCGCCGCCGCCGCCGCCGTGCGCGCGCATGCCCACGCGCCCTATTCCGGCTTCGCGGTGGGCGCCGCGATCCGCACCGAGAGCGGCGCCGTCTTCGCCGGCTGCAACGTCGAGAACGTGGCCTATCCCGAGGGGACCTGCGCCGAGGCCGGGGCGATCGCGGCCATGGTCGCGGCCGGCGAACGCGTCATCGCCGCCGTGGCCGTCATCGCCGGGAGCTCCGCGCCCGTCCCGCCCTGCGGCGGCTGCCGGCAGAAGCTGGCCGAGTTCGGCGGCCCGGACGTTCCCGTGACGATGGCGACCACCGCGGGCGCCCGCGAGGAGACGACGATCCGCGCGCTCCTGCCGGGGGCCTTCGGGGCCGAGCACATGGCCCCGTGAGGTCCGGCCCGTGAGGTCCGGCGCGTGACGCCGGCCGAACTGCTGGCCGAGCTGCGCGCCGGCGGCCGGCCGCCCGCCCGGGCCATCGCCGCCTTCGCCGAGGGGATCGCGGACGGCTCCGTCGGGGAGGCGCAGATGGCCGCCTTCGCGATGGCCGTCTGCATGGGGCCGGGCCTCGGCGAGGCCGGGCGCGTCGCGCTCACCGAGGCGATGCGCGACGGCGGCGAGGTGCTGCGCTGGCAGCTCGACGGGCCGATCCTGGACAAGCACTCGACCGGCGGCGTGGGCGATCCCGTGAGCCTGATCCTGGCGCCCGCCCTGGTGGCCTGCGGCGCCTACGTGCCGATGATCTCGGGCCGGGGGCTGGGCCATACCGGCGGCACGCTCGACAAGCTCGAGGCGATCCCTGGCCTCTCGACGGCGGGGGACGTCGCGCGGCTCCGGCGCATCACCGGGGAGGTCGGCTGCGCGATCCTGGGCGCGTCGGCGGCCATCGCCCCGGCGGACGCGCGGCTCTATGCGGTGCGGGACGTGACCGGCACGGTCGACAGCGTGGACCTGATCGTGGCGTCGATCCTGTCCAAGAAGCTCGCGGCCGGGCTCGACGCGCTGGTGCTCGACGTGAAGTGCGGCTCGGGCGCCTTCGCGCGGGACTACGATTCGGCCCGCGAGCTGGCCGAGGCGCTGGTCGCGACCGCGCGCGGCGCGGGCTGTCCGACGGCGGCGCTGATCACCGACATGAGCGAGCCCCTGGCGCGGTCCCTGGGCAACGCGCTCGAGGTGATGGAGGTGATGGCGACCCTCACCGGGGAGGACGAGGGCACCGAGCTGGCGGAGGTCGCGGCCGAGCTCGGCGGGCTGGTGATGGCGCTCGGCGGGCTCGTGCCCGACGCCGACGAGGGCGCGGCGCGGATCGAGGCGGCGCTCGCGACCGGAGCGGCGGCGGAGACCTTCGGCCGGATGGTCGCGGCGCAGGGTGGGGCGCCGGACTTCGTGCACCGCTGGCGCGACCGCCTCCCCGGAGCGCGCGAGACGCGGGCCGCGGGCGCCGAGCGGGCGGGCGCCGTGCTCTCCATCGACGGCACCGCGCTGGGGCGCGCGGTGGTGGCGCTGGGCGGCGGGCGGCGCGCGCCGAGCGACCGGGTCGATCCCTCGGTCGGCCTGTCGGAGGTGGTGCGCGTGGGCGAGCAGATCGCGCCGGGCGACCCCCTCGCGATCGTGCACGCCGCGAGCGCCGAGGCCGCGCAGGCCGCCATCGCCGCCGTGCGCGCCGCGATCGTGGTCGGCCCCGGGACGGGCGCGGGCGTGCCCCTGATCCGGGGGCGGGTGGGCTAGGGCGCCCTGGCCCCCGCCGCCCCCGCCGCTATGGTGCGCGTCATGGATCGGCGCGCCTTCCTCATCGTCCTCGACAGCGTCGGCTGCGGCGGCGCGCCCGATGCCGCCGCCTTCGGCGACGAGGGCGCGAACACGCTCCTGCACGTCGCGCAGGCCCGTGGCGCGGCGGGGGGCACGCTGGACGTGCCGGTCCTGGCCTCCCTCGGCCTCGCCCGCGCCGTCCAGATCGCCTGCGGCGAGGCGCCGCCCGGCATGGGCATGCCCGAGCGCGGGCGCTGGGGCGCGGCGACCGAGGTGTCGCAGGGCAAGGACACGCCCTCGGGCCATTGGGAGATCGCGGGCGTGCCGGTGCCGTTCGAGTGGCATTACTTCCCCCGCGAGGACACGTTCCCCCCGGACCTCCTGGCCGAGATCGCCGAGCGCGCGGGGGCGGACGGCACGCTCGCCAACGCCCACGCCTCGGGCATCCCGGTGATCGAGGCGCACGGCGCCGAGCATGTCCGCACCGGCAAGCCGATCGTCTACACCTCCGCCGACAGCGTCCTGCAGATCGCGGCGCACGAGGCGGCGTTCGGGCTCGAGCGCCTGTTGACCCTCTGCGAGGGCCTGGCCCCGCGCCTGCACGCGATGCGGGTGGGCCGGGTGATCGCGCGGCCCTTCGCCGGGACGGACGGGGCGTTCGAGCGCACCACCAACCGGCGCGACTACGCCATGACGCCGCCCGCGCCGACGCTCCTGGACCGGGCGGAGGCGGCGGGCCGCGAGACCGTCGCGGTGGGCAAGATCCGCGATATCTTCGCCGGGCGGGGCGTGTCCCGCGCGTTGAAGGGGGCCGACGTCGAACTCATGGCCCATCTCGACGCCCTCGCGGACGAGGCCGCGGACGGCGCGCTGGTCTTCGCCAACCTCGTCGAGTTCGACACGCTCTATGGCCACCAGCGCGACCCCGAGGGCTACGCCGCCGCGCTCGAGCGGTTCGACGCCTGGCTGGGCGCCTTCCTGCCCCGCCTGCGGGAGGGGGACCTCCTGGCGATCACGGCCGATCACGGCAACGATCCCACCTTTCGCGGCACGGACCATACCCGCGAGCGCGTGCCCGTGATGATCCACGGCGCCGGGGACGGGGAGATCGGTCATATGGGCATGTCCGACATCGGCGCCACGGTCGCGGACTGGCTCGGCCTGCCGCCCGGGACGCACGGGACGAGCGTCCTGTGAGCTGGCGGGACCTGCCGAAGGTGGAGCTGCACCTGCACCTGGAGGGCGCGGCGCCGCCGGGGTTCGTGCGCGGGCTGGCGGCGGAGAAGGGGATCGACCTGACCGGCGTGTTCGACGAGGCGGGGAGATACGCCTTCGACGACTTCGCCGGGTTCCTGCGCTGCTACGAGGCGGCCTGCGCTCCGCTGCGCGCGCCGGAGGACCATGCGCGGCTGATCGGGGCGGTGGCCGGCGAGCTGGCGGAGAACGGGGTGGTCTATGCCGAACTCTTCGTCGCGCCGCAGCTCTCCTGCGACGCGGACGTCGTGGCCTGGCGGGAGTATTCCGAGGCGATGCGCGAGGCGGCGGTCCGCGCGGAGGTGGCCGGCGGCCCGGCCTTGCGCGCGATCCCGACCTGCGTGCGCCATCTCGGCCCCGAGGCCGCCCGCCGCGCCGCGCTCTGCGCCGCCGATAGCGCGGACGAGGCCTGGACCACGGGCTTCGGCATGGGCGGCGACGAGCGCTCCGGACGGCAGCAGGACTTCGTCTGGGCCTTCGACTGCGCGCGCGAGGCCGGGCTGGGCCTGACCACCCATGCCGGCGAATGGCGCGGACCCTCCGAGGTGCGCGACGCCCTCGAGCTGGGCGTCAGCCGGATCGGGCACGGCATCCGCGCGGCCGAGGACCCGGCCCTGATGGAGGCGCTGGCCGAGCGCGGCATCGTGCTGGAGATATGCCCGCGGTCCAACGTGGTGCTGGGCGCGGTGCCGTCCCTGCGGCGGCATCCGATCGAGGCGCTGCGCGCCGCCGGCGTGCCGGTCACGGTCTCCACCGACGACCCGCCCTTCTTCGGCGCGACGATGACGCGCGAATGGGAAGGCCTGGAAGCGGCCTTCGGCTGGACGCCTGCGGACCTGACGGAGCTGAACCGCACCGCGATCGGCGCCGCCTTCTGCGACGAGGCGACCCGCGCGCGCATCGCCAAGACCATCGAGGAGGCCGCATGACCGAGACCCCGCACCTGACGGTCGTGGACCACCCACTCGTCCAGCACAAGCTGAGCCTGATGCGCCGGGAGGAGACGCCGACGGGCGAGTTCCGCCAGCTCCTGCGGGAGATCAGCCAGCTCCTCGCCTACGAGATCACGCGCCACCTGCCGATGGAGACGCGGGCCATCCGCACGCCCGTCTGCGAGACGCACGCGCCCTTCCTGCAGGGGCGCAAGCTGGCGCTGGTGTCGATCCTGCGGGCGGGGAACGGGCTGCTGGACGGGGTGCTCGAGCTCATCCCCTCGGCGCGGGTCGGGTTCGTGGGCCTCTACCGCGACGAGGCGACGCTGGAGCCGGTGGAGTACTACTTCAAGGTGCCCGACCGGCTCGACGAGCGGCTGGTGATCGCGGTCGATCCGATGCTGGCGACGGGCAACTCCTCGGTCGCGGCGATCGACAGGCTGAAGGCGGCGGGCGCGACGGACATCCGGTTCCTGTGCCTGCTGGCGGCGCCCGAGGGCGTGGCGCGGATGCGGGAGGCGCATCCCGACGTGCCCGTGGTCACCGCCGCGCTGGACGAGCGGCTCAACGCGCAGGGCTACATCGTGCCGGGGCTCGGGGATGCCGGCGACCGGATGTTCGGCACCCGCTAGCGCCGGTCGCAGATGCCGCGCAGGGCGATCCAGTCCGCCTCCGGCAGGCTGGCGGCGGGCGCGTCGGGAGCGGCCGGGGGCGGGGCGGACAGATCGGCGAGACGGACGGCATGCCGGCGCAGCACGGCGTCCGGCACCTCGGGGGCGACCAGCATGCGGGCGAGCTCGCCCAGCTCCGCATCGGCCATCAGGGCGGCCTCCGCTCCGACGCCGCGCGCGGCCTCGGCGGCCACGCGCGCGCCCACGGAGGCGGCGTCCGGCGCGTCCGCGATGGTCGCGGCCGCCAGGACGATCCCCCCCGGCACCGGGGCCCCGCCGCCCGCGGGGCCGTTCGCCAGGACCCAGACGCGGGGCGGGTCCTCGCCCAGGGCCGCGATGGCGAGCGCGCGCAGGGCCGCGGCCCCGAACGGGTCGTCGCAGGGCGCCCCGGCCTCCGGCGCCATCGCGGCCACGACCCGCTCGCCCAGCTCCTCGCGCTGATCCGCCGTCAGCCCGTCGAGCGCCTGCGAGCGCAGGAGGTCCGGCCCGCCGAGGACGACCGCCGCCACGAGGCACACGAGCCCGGCGGCGACGATGGCGGCGCGCAGGCGGCCGCCGCGCGGGTCGACGGCGAGCGAGCCCAGGATCGCGTCCAGGGCGGCGTTCATCTGCGGATCCTCGATCTCCAGGGTCTCGCCGTCGGGGTCGCCCGCGCCCTCCGCCGCCGCGAGCGCGTACAGTGGGGGCGTGTCGGCGATCCGGCGCAAGGCGGGCAGGGACCAGTGCGCGAGCGGCCGATCGGCGCGGTCGGTCAGGGTGATCGTGGCCTCGCCCAGGCTGACGACGACGTCGCGGCGCTGCTCCTGCCAGCCGGGGCGCCAGAGGCCGGGCGCCTCGAGCCGGTCGTAGCCGTGCAGAGCGGTGCCGCTGCGGGGAATGGGCGGCATCGGCGCGTCAGAC
This sequence comes from uncultured Alphaproteobacteria bacterium, assembly GCA_963832275.1. Taxonomy (GTDB): domain Bacteria; phylum Pseudomonadota; class Alphaproteobacteria; order Rhodobacterales; family Rhodobacteraceae; genus Hasllibacter. The sequence goes on along the minus strand of CAWHTQ010000019.1, from coordinate 139,052 downwards.
CTCCCGCGCGCGGGCGCGCAGGGCGAACTTCTGGATCTTGCCGGTGGATGTCTTGGGCAGCTCCTCGAAGACGACGCGCTTGGGCGTCTTGAAGCCGGCGAGCCTCTCCCTCGCGAAGGCGATCAGGTCCGCCTCGGTGGCCTCGGCGCCCTCCTTCAACTCCACGAAGGCGCAGGGCACCTCGCCCCAGGTCCCATCGGGCTTGGCCACCACGGCGGCCAGGCTGACGGCGGGGTGGTGCATCAGGCAGCCCTCAACCTCGACCGACGAGACGTTCTCGCCGCCGGAGATGATGATGTCCTTGGCCCGGTCCGAGATCTGGACCATGCCGCCGGGATGGCGCACGGCGATGTCGCCCGAGCGGAACCAGCCGCCGCGCATGGCGGCCTCGGACGCTCCCGCGTCGCGGTAGTAGCCCTTCATCACGGAATTGCCGCGGATCGCGATCTCGCCCTGCGCGGTGCCGTCGGGGGGGACCTCCGCGTCCTTCGCGTCCAGGACGCCGATCGCCTCCATCTGCGGAAAGGGGTGACCCTGCCGGGACTTGACCGCGGCGCGCTCGGCCTCGGGCAGGGCGTCGGTCGCGGGCGAGGGGGTGCACTCGGTCACGTGGCCGTAGGTCTCGGTGAGGCCGTAGACATGCGTGACCTCGAATCCGAGCGCCTCGATCGCGGCGAGGGTCGCGGCGGCGGGCGGGGCGCCGGCGGTGAAGACCTGGACCCGGTGGGGCAGGGGGCGCACGTCCTGGGCGCGCGCGTTGACGATGGCGTTCAGGACGATGGGCGCGCCGCCGAAATGGGTGACGCCGTGATCGGCGACCGCGTCGTAGATGGCGCGCGCCGTCACGTCCCGGCAGCAGACGAGCGTGGCGCCCAGGAGGGGCGCCATCCACGAGTGGTTCCAGCCGTTGCAGTGGAACAGCGGCACGATGGTCAGGATCACCGGGCGCAGGGTCATGCGCCAGGAGATCGGGGTCGCCATGGTCATCAGATGCGCGCCGCGATGCGAGTAGACGACGCCCTTGGGCCGGCCCGTGGTGCCGGAGGTGTAGTTGAGGGCCAGGCTCTCCCATTCGTCGGCCGGCATGTGCCAGGGCGCGCGCGGGTCCCCTTCGGCGAGGAGGGCATCATAGGGCAGGTGATCGTCCGTTGCGGAGATGCCCATCGGCGCGTCCGGACATTCGACGATCCAGGGGGCGGCGCCCTCCATCCGGCGGACCGCCTCGCAGGCCAGCGGCAGGAGCGCGGTGTCCACCAGGATCGCCTTGGCGCCGCCATGGTCGAGGATGTAGGCGACCGTGTCCGGATCGAGGCGGATGTTGATCGCGTTGATGATCGCGCCGGCGGCGGGGATGGCGTGATGCGCCTCGACCTGCGCGGGGACGTTGGGCAGGAGGGTGGCGACCACGTCGCCGGGGGATATTCCCCGCTTCGTCAACGCGTTGGCGAGGCGGGAGATCCGGGCGTGATACGCGGCGTAGGTCAGTGACCAGTCGCCGTGGCGCAGGGCGATGTCATCGGCGAAGACGGTGCGCGCGCGGGCGAGGTGGCTCAGCGGGGTGAGGGGGACGTGGTTCGCCGGCCGCTTGTCGAGGCCGGTCTCGTCCGCCATCCACCCCATCGTGCCGCCCTCCCGCCGCGCCGCCCCGCGGCCTTTCATGACGCAGAGGGGGCGGGGACGGAAGGCGGTTGCCCGATCGTGCATCCCTGCGGTGATCCTCGGCGAGCGGGGCCGATCCGTGCATGGTTGCCGATGCACAATCCATGCACATCCGATGCGCATGCCATGCATATCGCGTGCACGGGGCCGCGCCGCCGCTGCGCGCCCCACCCCCATCCCGCCCCGGACGGGGGAGAGGGGCCGCATCGCGCCGGGCGGTGCGGCGTGGCCGGTGGGGCCACGCCGACCGTGGCGGTCAGGCGGCCCTGGCGGCCTCTCCGTCGCCATAGGCGCGGTAGAAGCTCGCGCCGCGCTCGGCCATCTGCCGCAGGAGCGGGGGACAGGCGAAGCGGTCGCCGTGCTCCGCGGCGAGCCGGTCGGCGAGATCGGCCGCCCAGGGGGCGCCGACGATGTCGAGCCAGGAGAACGGCCCGCCCGACCAGGGCGCGAAGCCCCAGCCCAGGATCGCGCCCACGTCGCCCTCGCGGATGTCCTCCAGCACGCCGGCCTCGAAGGCGCGGACGGCCTCGAGCACCTGGGCCATGAGCAGGCGGTGCTGGACCTCGTGCACCTCGGGCTGCTGCTCGGCCACCGGATACGTCTCGGGCAGGCGGTCCCAGAGGCCCTGCCGCTTGCCCTTGTCGTCGTAGTCGTAGAACCCCGCGTTCGACTTGCGGCCCAGCCGGCCCTCGGCCTCGAAGGCGAAGAGCACCTCGTCCACGGCGCCGTCGGGATAGGCGTCGCCCATCGCGGCCTTGGTCGCCTTCGCGATCTTCACGCCGAGGTCGATGGAGGTCTCGTCCACGAGCTGCAGGGGCCCCAGCGGCATGCCGACGAGCTTGGCCGCGTTCTCGATCAGCGCGGGCTGCACGCCCTCGGCGACCATGCGGATGCCCTCGTTGATGTAGGGGATGATGCAGCGGTTGGCGTAGAAGAACCGCTCGTCGTTCACGACGATGGGCGTCTTGCGGATCTGCCGCACGAAGTCGAGCGCCTTGGCGACGGCCTCGGGGCCGGTGCCCTTGCCCTTGATGATCTCCACCAGCAGCATCTTGTCGACCGGGGAGAAGAAGTGGATGCCGATGAACGTCGAGGGGTCCTTGCTGGCCTTGGCGAGCTCGGTGATCGGCAGGGTGGAGGTGTTGGTGGCGTAGATGGTGCCGTCGGCCGTCACCGCGTCCACGGCCTTCGTCACCTCGGCCTTGATGCCCACGTCCTCGAACACGGCCTCGACGATGAGGTCGCATCCCGCGAGGTCGTCATAGGAGGTGGTGGCGTGGACGCGGCCCAGCACCTCGTCCTTCTTCTCGGGCGTGACCTTCTTGCGGGCCAGGCCCTTGTCCAGCAGCCCCTCGGTATAGGACTTGCCCTTGTCGGCGGCGGCCTGCTCGCGGTCGAGGAGGACGACCTCGATCCCCGCGTTCGCGGCGACGTAGGCGATGCCGGCGCCCATCATGCCGGCGCCGAGCACGCCGACCTTCGACACCTTCGCGTCCGGCACGTCCGGGCGGTTGGCGCCCTTCTCCAGCTTCTCCTTGTTGATGAAGAGGGAGCGGATCATCGCCTCGGAGGAGGGGTTCATCAGGACGTGGGTGAACCAGCGCGCCTCGATCTTCAGAGCCGTGTCGAAGGGCACGAGCGCGCCCTCGTAGACGGCCGAGAGGAGCGCCTTGGCGGCCGGATAGACGCCCTTGGTCTTGCCGTTCACCATCGCGGAGGCGCCGACGAAGGTCATGAAGCCGGCGGGGTGGTAGGGCGCGCCGCCGGGCATCTTGTAGCCCTTCTCGTCCCAGGGCTTCACGATGGCGGGCTCGGAGAGCACCCAGTCGACGGCGGCCGCGAGCGGGTCGTCCACCACCTCGTCGATCAGGCCGGCGGCCTTGGCGCGCTTGGGGTCGCTGAGTTTTCCTTCCAGGAGGAAGGGCGAGGCGGCCATCGCGCCCATCTTGCGCGCGAGGCGCGTGGTGCCGCCCATGCCGGGGAAGATGCCGACCAGGATCTCGGGCAGGCCGATCTTCGCCTTCGGGTTGTCGGCGCAGAAGATGCGGTGGCAGGCGAGCGGGATCTCCAGCCCGATGCCGAGCGCGGTGCCCGGAAGCGCCGCCGCGATGGGCTTGCCGCCGCGGTTGGTCTTGGCGTCCATGCCCGCGCGCTCGATCTTCCGCAGGATCGCGTGGGAGCGCATCAGCCCGTCGAAGAGGCCGCGGGCCGGGTCGTCGCCGGCCTCCTCCTTCATCGTCGCGATGACGTTGAGGTCCATGCCGCCGGCGAAGCTGTCCTTGCCGGAGGTGATGACGGCCCCGAGGATGGCGTCGTCGGACAGCACCGCGTCGATGCAGCCGTCGAGCTCGTCCCAGCCGGCGATGCTGAGCACGTTCATGGACTTGCCCGGAACGTCCCAGGTGATGATCGCGACGCCGTCGTCGCGGGTGGTCATGGTGAAGTCGGTCATGGTGTCTCTCCCTGTCGGAGGGGCGTGCCGTCGCGGCGCTCGTGGCGCACGCGGCCGTCCTCGCGGATCTGAATCTTGTCGACGTCGGAATAGGTGACGCGGTCGGAGGGGGCGCGGGTGCCCATGACGAGGTAGCGCAGCGGCGCGTCCGAGCGGTTCTCGATCCGGTGGCCGTTCGCCTCGCCGGCGGGCCAGGCGACGGAGTCCCCGGGGCGGAGCGCATGCGCGCCGTCATCGTCCAGGAGCGTGCCGGCGCCCTCCAGAACGTGGAGGAACTCGTCCTCGTCCGCGTGCCAGTGGCGGTCGGAGGACGCGGCGCCGGGGGCCAGCGTCTCGATCGCGACGCCGAACTGCGTGAGGCCGCCCGCGTCGCCGAGGGCGGCGCGCTCGTAGGCGCCGAGCGCGTCGTCCCCGGTCTCGGGCGCGACGCTGCCCGCGCGCAGGATCATCAGACCCGCTCGAGGATGGTGGCGGCGCCCATGCCGGAGGCGACGCAGAGGGTGGCCAGGCCGATCTCCTTGTCGGTGCGCTCCATCTCGTCGAGGAGGGTGCCGATGATCATCGCGCCGGTCGCGCCGAGCGGGTGGCCCATGGCGATGCCGCCGCCATTGGGGTTCACGATGGCGGGGTCCACCTCGAACCGCTGAAGGAAGCGCAGGACGACGGCGGCGAAGGCCTCGTTGACCTCGAAGAGGTCGATGTCGCCGATCTCCATGCCGTGATCGGCGAGGATCTTCTCGGTCACGGGCACCGGGCCGGTGAGCATGATGGTGGGATCGGTGCCGATCTTGGCGGTGGCGCGGATGCGGGCGCGGGGGGTCAGGCCGCGCGCGTCGCCCCAGTCCCGGGAGGCGACCAGCACGCCGGCGGCGCCGTCGACGATGCCGGAGGAGTTGCCGGCGTGGTGGACGTGGCGGATCGCCTCCAGGTGGGGGTACTTCATCAGGGCGACGGCGTCGAAGCCGGGCATGGACTCGCCCATGTCCTTGAAGGAGGGCTTGAGGGCGCCGAGGGACTGCATGTCGGTGCCGGGGCGCATGTACTCGTCGCGGTCCAGGATGGGGATGCCGTTGATGTCGCGGACGGTGATGACGGAGCGGTCGAAATGGCCGGCCTCCCAGGCGGCGGCGGCGCGCTTCTGGGATTCCACGGCGAGGGCGTCGGCATCGTCGCGCGAGAAGCCGTACTCGGTCGCGATGATGTCGGCGGAGATGCCCTGGGGGACGAAATAGGTGTCCATCGCGATGGAGGGGTCGACGGCGATGGCGGCGCCGTCCGAGCCCATGGGGACTCGGCCCATCATCTCGACCCCGCCGGCGATGTAGGCGCCGCCGGCGCCGCCGCGGACCTGGTTGGCGGCGAGGTTCACGGCCTCCATGCCCGACGCGCAGAAGCGGTTGATGGAGAGGCCGGGGATGCGCTCGTCGAGGTCGGAGGCCAGCACGGCGGTCCGCGCGAGGCAGCCGCCCTGCTCGGCGACCTGGGTGGCGTTGCCCCAGATCACGTCCTCGACCGCGTGGCCCTCCAGGCCCATGCGCGCCTTGAGCTCGTTGAGCACGACGGCGGAGAGGCGGGCGGCGGTGACCTCGTGGAGGGCGCCGTCGGGGCGGCCGCGGCCCCGGGGCGTGCGGATCGCGTCGTAGATATAGGCGTCGGTCGTCATGTCGGGTCCTTTCGCGCGCCCGGGAGGGCGCGGGGCAGCAGGTCGTAGGGCAGGGCGAAGCCGGGCGCGGCGGCGAGGCGGTCCATCCAGGCGTCGATGCCGGGATGGTCCGCGCGTGTGAAGCCATAGGGCTCGGGATAGTAGAGATAGCCGGCGCAGGACAGGTCGGCGGTGGTGAGCCGGCCCAGCGCGAGCCAGTCGTTCTCGCGCAGGTGCGCGTCCAAGACCTTGAGCGCGGAGGCGAGGCGCATGGCGAGGAAGGCGTTCACGTCCGCGTTCCGCTTCGCCTCGGGCAGGAAGTTCAGGTTGAAGCGCAGCGGGCCGATCAGGCCGGAGAGCTTGTGGTTGTCGAACAGGATCCAGCGCAGGGCGGCGCGGCGCTCGGCGGCGTCCGCGAGGTGCAGGGCGCCGGGGCGGTCCGCGATCCAGTCGAGGATCACGCCGGACTGGGCGAGCGTGCCGTCCGGGGTCTCCAGCGCGGGGACCTCGCCCATCGGGTTGAGGGCGCGGTATTCGGGCGTGCGGGTGGCGCCGGCGAAGAAGTCGACCGGCGCGGCGCGCCAGTCGAGGCCGGCCATCTCCAGCGCGAGGGCGCATTTCCAGGCGTTGCCGCTCTCGGCGAAGCTGTGGAGGACGAGGGTCATGGGCGGGCTCCGTTCGGCAGGACGCGACCCCGACCCCTCCCCCGAGGGGGAGGGGCTCCGTCCGCCGGGGCGCGGCGGGCGGTCCCGCGGATGTCACGTCCGGTCATCGCGCGGGCGCCCGATCCGTCCCCGTGGCGGGCGGTCAGAAGTTCGCCGCGTCGAGGGCCATGACCGGCTCGGCGCCGGAGCGGATGCGGGCGAGGTGGGTGGCGGTCATGGGGAGCTGGCGGGCCATGTAGTAGCGGCCCGTCGCGAGCTTGGACTCGTGGAACGCGGGGTCGTCCGTGCCGTTCGCCAGCGCCTCCAGGGAGGCGCGGGCCATCTTCGCCCACATGAACCCCAGGCAGACATGGCCGAAGAGGTGCATGAAGTCGTAGCTGCCCGAGAGCGCGTTCAGGGGGTTCTTCATCCCCTCCTCGACGAAGTACATCGAGGCGGCCTGCATGTCCTTGGACGCCGCCTTGAGCGGGCCCGCGAAGGGGTCCATTCCGTCCACCTCCTTCGCCTCGGCGAGGAAGGACTTCACCATGTCGAAGAAGGCCATGACGGTCCTGCCGCCGTTCAGGCCGAGCTTGCGGCCCACGAGGTCGAGCGACTGGATGCCGTTGGTGCCCTCGTAGATCATGGCGATGCGGGCGTCGCGGACGAACTGCTCCAGCCCCCATTCGGTGGTGAAGCCCGAGCCGCCCAGCGTCTGCTGCGCGAGCACGGTGGTGTCGAAGCCCTTGTCGGTGAGGAAGCCCTTGATGACGGGGGTGAGGAGCGAGATCATCGCCTCGGCCTCCTCGTCGCCGGCGGAGGCGCGGTCGATGAAGGTCGAGCCCCAGAGCACGAGCGCGCGGCCGCCCTCGACGAAGGACTTCTGGTCCATCAGGTTCCGGCGCACGTCGGGGTGGACGATGATCGGGTCGGCGGGGCCGGAGGGGTTCTGCGCCCCGGTGATGTCGCGGCCCTGGAGCCGGTCCTGCGCGAAGCCGAGCGCGTTCTGGTAGGCGACGGCGCCCTGGGCGAGCCCCTGCATGCCGACGCCGAGCCGGGCCTCGTTCATCATCGTGAACATGGCGCGCATGCCCTTGTGCATCTCGCCGATGAGGGAGCCGGTCGCGCCGTCGTAGTTCATCACGCAGGTGGCGTTGCCGTGGATGCCCATCTTCGACTCGAGGCCGCCGCAGGAGACCGCGTTGCGGTCCCCGAGCGAGCCGTCCTCGTTCACGAGGAACTTGGGCACGATGAAGAGGCTGATCCCCTTCACCCCGTCCGGCCCGCCGGGGATCTTCGCCAGCACGAGGTGGACGATGTTGTCCGCCATGTCGTGCTCGCCGGCCGAGATCCATATCTTCTGGCCGGAGATGCGGTAGGTCCCGTCCTCCTGCGGCTCCGCCTTGGTGCGGATGAGGCCCAGATCGGTCCCGCAATGCGGCTCGGTCAGGTTCATCGTGCCGGTCCAGGACCCTTCGGTCATCCTCGGCAGGTAGGTCGCCTTCTGCTGGTCCGAGCCGTGCATGCGGATGGCGTAGGCCGCGCCGTGCGACAGGCCCTGGTACATGTTGAAGGCCATGTTGGCGCCCACGAACATCTCGCCCGTGGCGGAGTACATGAGGTAGGGCAGGCCCTGGCCGCCGAACTCCTCGGGCACGTCGATGCCGATCCAGCCGCCGGCCTTCATCTGCTCGTAGGCGTCGGCGAACCCCGGGGGGGTCCGCACGACGCCGTTCTCCAGGGTGCAGCCGTGCTCGTCGCCGACCTTGTTGAGCGGCTGGAGCACCTCCTCGGCGAGCTTGGCGGCCTCGCCGAGGATGGCGCCGGTGAAGTCGCGGTCGAGATCGGAATAGCCGGGAATGTCCGCCTCCGCGATGCGGAGCACGTCGTGCAGGATGAACTGCATGTCGGTCGTGGGGGCGGAATAGCTGGGCATCGGTCTCTCCCTTGAAGATCGTGGGCGCCGCCGATGCGGCGACGCCGTGGCGCGTGGGCGGTCAGGCGGCGTTCGCCTTCAGCGAGCCGAGCTGATCCTCGCCGCGCGAGATGTGCGCGGCCAGGTCGGCCATCGCCTCGCCGAGCTCGTCGTGCTGGCGGCGCATCTCCGCGAGGCGCACGCGCGAGGCGGCGAGCGCCTCGGTGAGCTGCGTGCGGTGCATCGGATCGACCTCGTAGAGGTCGAGGAGCTGGCGGATGCTCTCCAGGCTGAAGCCGAAGCGCTTGCCGCGCAGGATGAGCTGGAGCCGGCCGCGGTCGCGGCGGGTGAACAGCCGGCGCGTGCCGACGCGGATCGGCGCCAGCAGCTCCTTCTGCTCGTAGAAGCGCAACGTCCGCGGCGTGACGTCGTAGGCCAGGCACATCTGCCGTATCGTCATCGTGTCCTTGTCGGTCATTCGATTTCCCCTTCGCATGCGTGTGTGTGTCGCTGCGTCACGGAAATGCGGCTTTCGTCCGCTGTATACAACGGCGCTTGACGGGGACGTAAACGGGACGTGGCGTCAGTCCGCCGAACGGGCGGCGGCGCGGCGGTCGATCGCCAGCGGGCGGAGCGCGTCCGCGCCTCAGGCGATGGCGGCCTGCGTGTCGTCGCGCAGGCGGCGCAGGTCGGCGATGGTCTCGTCGAGCTGCCGGCGCTGGTCCTCGAGCTCGGCGATCTGCCTGGTGGAGAGGTCGACCCAGGCCCGCATCTGCGCCTGGCTGCCGGCCTCGTCGCGGATCAGGAGCCACTGGCGCACGATCTCGAGGCTGAACCCGAAGCGGCGGCCGCGCAGGATGAGGGTCATGCGCGCGACCTCGCGCGGGCCGTAGAAGCGCGCGCGGCCCTCGCGCTCGGGGCGCAGCAGCTCGATGTACTCGTAATAGCGCAGCGTCCGGGGCGTCACGTCGAAGCGCTCGCACATCTGCTTGAACGTCAGGCGCGTGTGGCGGTCGGTCATGCGGGCCCTCCCCTTGCGGAATGGTAGGCCGGGGGGCCGCGCGCCCGCAACCACGGCGTGGGGGGCGCCGGCGGCGTGCGGGGCGGGCTTGCGGGGCGCGGGCGCGCGGGGGCATGACGGCGTCATGGCGGATGCATCCCAGGAGGGCGAGGCGGCCGAGCGCGCGGCGGCGCGGGGGCGCATCGCCAGGCAGTTCATCGAGGCGATCCCCCATGCGCGCGCGCTGGGCATGACCCTGATCGAGATCGGAGGCGGCCGCGCGGTGATCGAGATGCCGCACGATCCGCGCCTGATCGGGGACGCCGCGACCGGGGTGATCCACGGCGGCGCGGTCTCGGCGCTGATGGACACCTGCGGGGGCGCGGCGGTGATGGCGCACGAGAGCGCGCCGGTCGCGACCGCGACGATCGACCTGCGGATCGACTACATGCGTCCCGCGATCCCGGGCCGCACGCTCACGGCCGAGGCGACGTGCTACCATGTCACGCGCACCGTCGCCTTCGTGCGGGCGACCGCGCGGGACGGGGGGGAGGGGCCGGTCGCGGCCGCCACGGGCGCGTTCACCGTGGAGGGCGCGCCGTGAGGCGGCCCGAGCCCGTGCACCTGATCAAGGCGCGGCGGGCGGCGGCGCTGCGCGCCCTGACCGGGGCGATGCCCTATGCGGCCTTCCTGGGGATCGCGTTCGACCGGCGGGGCGACGAGCTGACCGCCGTGCTGACGTTTCGCGACGAGCTGATCGGCAACCCGATGCTGCCGGCGATCCATGGCGGGGTGACGGCCGCGTTCCTGGAGACCGCGGCCATCGTCGAGCTCGGATGGCAGGCGCTGTGGCCCCGGATCGAGGCCGGGGAGGCGGACCCGGAGGCGGCGCCGCGCCTGCCGAAGACGATCGACTTCACCATCGACTACCTGCGCCCCGGCCTGCCGCGCGACGCCTATGCGCGGGCGCGGGTGAACCGCTCGGGGCGGCGCTACGCGTCCGTCCACGTGGAGGCGTGGCAGGACAACCGCGAGCGCCTCTACGCGCAGGCGACGGGCCATTTCCTGATGCCGGGCGGCGGCGCTTGACGGAGCCGGCGGTGCGCGCGGTCACGCATCGACGGGTGCTGCGCATCGCGCTGCCGATCGTGCTGTCCAACGCGACGGTGCCGATCCTGGGCGTCGTGGACACCGGGGTGGTGGGGCAGCTGGGCGAGGCCGCGCCGATCGGGGCGGTCGGTCTGGGCGCGATCGTGCTGGCCTCGGTCTACTGGGTGTTCGGGTTCCTGCGCATGGGCACGGTCGGCCTCGCCGGGCAGGCGCTGGGCGAGGGGGATGCCGGCGAGACGGCCGCGATCCTGACGCGCGCGCTGGTCATCGCGGGGGCGGCGGGGGCGGCGCTGATCGCGCTGCAATGGGCGATCTTCTCGGGCGCGCTGGCGCTGGCGCAGGGGGAGGCGCGGGTCGAGGGGATGGCGCGGGCGTACATGGCGATCCGCATCTGGTCGGCGCCCGCCGCCATCGCGCTCTACGGGATCACCGGCTGGCTGATCGCGCAGGAGCGCACGCGCGCGGTGCTGGTGATCCAGGTGTGGATGAACGGGCTGAACGTGGCGCTGGACCTGTGGTTCGTGCTGGGCCTCGGCTGGGGCGTGCCCGGGGTGGCGGCGGCGACGCTGATCGCGGAGTGGAGCGCGCTGGGCCTGGGGCTCTGGCTGTGCCGGGGGGCGTTCGAGGGGGCGGCGTGGCGCGAGCGGGCGCGGGTCCTCGACCCCGCGCGGCTGGCGCGGCTGGGCTCGGTCTCGGGCGACATCCTGATCCGCTCCGTCCTGCTGCAGGCGATCTTCACCAGCTTCCTGTTCCTGGGGGCCGGGCTCTCCACCGTGGAGCTGGCGGCGAACCAGGTGCTGCTGCAGTTCCTCTACGTGACCTCCTACGCGCTCGACGGGTTCGCCTTCGCGGCCGAGGCGATGGTGGCGCAGGCGCTGGGCGCGCGGCGGGCGGGGCTGCTGCGCCGGGCGGCGGTGGTGACGAGCGGGTGGGGGCTCGTGTGCGTCGTCCTGCTGGCCGCGGCCTTCGCGCTCTTCGGCGGGGCCATCGTGGACCTGATGACGACGGCGCCGGAGGTGCGGGCGGAGGCGCGCCGCTACCTCGGGTGGATGGTCGCCGCGCCCCTGGTGGGGATCGCGGCGTGGATGCTCGACGGCATCTTCATCGGGGCCACGCAGACGCGCGATATGCGCGACATGATGGTGGTGAGCTTCGCCGCCTACGTGGTCGCGGTGCTGGCCCTGCTGCCGGCCTTCGGCAATCACGGGCTGTGGGCGGCGCTGCTGATCTCGTTCCTGGTGCGGGGGATCACGCTGGGCCTGCGCTACCCCCGGATCGAGGCGCGCGCCGCCTAGAGCCAGGCGCCTCGGCGCGTGGCCACGGCCCCGGCGGCGGTGGTGCCGCGGGCGGCGAGGAGCGCGTCCAGCTCGCGGGGCAGGCGGGCGGCGAGCGTGATGCCCCCGTAGACGAGCGCGGTGTAGAGCTGGACCGCGGTGGCGCCGGCCTCGATCTTGGTCAGCGCATCCTCGGCGGTGGCCACGCCGCCGACGCCGATGAGGGGGAGGCGGCCGTCCGTGGCGTGCGACAGGCGGGCGAGGACGCGGGTGCTGCGCTCGAACAGGGGCGTGCCGGAGAGGCCGCCGGCCTCGGCCGCGCGGGGGCCGGTGGCGCCGTCCCGCGACAGGGTGGTGTTGGTGGCGACGATCCCCTGGACCCCCGCCTCGAGCGCGATGCCGGCGATCTCGTCCAGGGCGGCCGGCTCCAGATCGGGGGCGATCTTGACGAAGATCGGCACGCGCCCGGCGCCGCGCGCGTCCATCACCCCGCAGAGCAATGCCCGCAGGGCCGCAGGCCCCTGGAGGTCGCGCAGCGCGGCGGTGTTGGGGGAGGAGACGTTGACGACGGCGAAGTCGATCGAGGGGCCGGCCGCGCGGAGCAATTCGGCGAAGTCGCCGGCGCGGTCGGCGCTGTCCCTGTTGGCGCCGAGGTTCAGGCCCACGGGGATGCCGTCCGGGCGGGCGGCGAGGCGCGGGCGGATGGCCCCGATCCCGGCGTTGTTGAAGCCGAAGCGGTTGATGACCGCGCGGTCCGCGGGCAGGCGGAAGAGGCGGGGGCGGGGGTTGCCCGGCTGCGGCCGGGGGGTGGCGGCGCCGACCTCGAGGAAGCCGAAGCCGCTGCGCATCAGGGGCGCGAGGGCGACCGCGTCCTTGTCGTAGCCCGCCGCGAGGCCGACGGGGTTGGGCAGGTCCATCCCGGCGAGCCGCACGCGCAGGCGCTCCGAGGTCACCGGGCCGGGCATCGGGATCAGGCCCGAGCGCAGCGCGCGCAGCGAGAGGTCGTGGGCGCGCTCCGGGTCCAGCCGGTGGAGGGCGGCGAGGGCGGCGCGCTCGGCCAGGCGGATCACGGGATCGCTTCGGGGAAGACGTGTTCGCCGCCCCGCAGGGGCAGCGGATCGGCCCGCAGGACCGCGGCGAGCGGCAGGGGGCCGTAGAGATGGGGGAAGTCCTGCCCGCCGCGCGCGGCCTCCCAGCGCAGCGGCATGCCGAGGGCGCCCTCGTCCACCGCGAGGAGCCACAGGCCGTCCTGCCCGGCGAAGTGCCTGGCGGCGGTGGCGCGGACCTGCGCGGCGGTGCTGAGGTGGACGTAGCCGTCGGCGAGGTCGACCGGGGCGCCGTCCGTGCGCCCGGCGGCGCGGAGGGCGTCCCATTCGGGGCCGCGGAGAATCTTGTAGACGGTCATGCCCCCGCAATCGCGCGCGGGCGGCCGCGGGGCAAGCCCGGCCCGGTCCGGCGAGCCCGTGCCCGTAAGGCGGGCGCGGGGGGCGCTGGCGCTGGACAAGGGCGGCGCGCGCGCGGCACGCTGCCGCGGACGATGCCTCCGAGGGAGAGACCCATGACGCGACTGATGTTCACGGCCAGCGCGGCCGCCCTGCTCGCCGCGCCCGCGATGGCGGATTTCGATCTGACGATCCTGCACACGAACGACTTCCACAGCCGGTTCGAGCCGATCAGCCAGTACGACGGCGGATGCTCGGCGGAGGAGAACGCCGCGGGCGAGTGCTTCGGCGGCTACGCGCGCCTGGTGACGGCGATCCGCGACGCCAAGGCGCGCGCCGGCGAGAACCACATCCTCGTGGACGGCGGCGACCAGTTCCAGGGCTCGCTGTTCTACACCTACTACAAGGGCAAGGCCGCGGCGGAGATGATGAACGCGCTCGGCTACACCGCCATGACCGTGGGCAACCACGAGTTCGACGACGGGCCCGAGGTGCTGCGCTCCTTCGTGGATTCGGTCGAGTTCCCGATCCTGATGTCGAACGCCGACGTCTCGGGCGAGCCCCTGCTGGCGGACGCGATCCAGAAGTCCACCGTGATCGAGGTCGGCGGCGAGCGCATCGGACTCATCGGCCTGACGCCCCAGAACACGGACGAGCTGGCGAGCCCGGGGCCGAACGTGATCTTCACCGATCCGTCCGGCGCCGTGCAGCAGGAGGTCGATGCCCTGACCGCGGACGGGGTGACCAAGATCGTCGTGCTCAGCCATTCGGGCTACGAGGTCGACAAGCGGGTGGCCGAGAGCACGACCGGCGTCGACGTGATCGTGGGCGGGCACTCCAACACGCTCCTGTCGAACACCGACGAGAACGCCGCGGGCCCCTATCCGACGGTCGTGAACGACGTCGCGATCGTGCAGGCCTACGCCTACGGCAAGTACCTGGGCGAGCTGAACGTCACCTTCGACGACGACGGGGTGGTCACGGCCAGCTCGGGCGATCCGCTGATCGTGGACGCGGCGGTGGCCGAGGACGCGCCGACCGTGCGAGCGCGTGACCGAGCTCGCGGTGCCGCTGGACGAGATCCGGCAGGAGGTGGTCGCGCAGTCGCCCGGCTTCATCGAGGGCGACCGGGCCGTGTGCCGGGTGGAGGAGTGCCCGATGGGCAACCTCATCGCCGACGCGATGCTGGCGCGGGTGGCCGACCAGGGCATCGACGTGGCGTTGATGAACTCCGGCGGCATCCGCGCCTCCATCGACGAGGGCGAGGTGACCAAGGGCGACGTCCTGACGGTGCTGCCGTTCCAGAACACGCTCTCGACGTTCCGCATGACCGGCGAGGGCCTGATGGCGGCGCTGGAGAACTCCGTCAGCCAGGTGGAGGAGGTGCAGGGCCGGTTCCTGCAGGTGGCCGGCATGCGCTACGAGTGGGACGCGGCCGCCGCGCCGGGCGCGCGCGTGGTCTCGGCCGAGGTCGCGGACGGGGCGGGCGGGTTCGCGCCCCTCGATCCGGCGGCGACCTACGGGGTGGTGTCCAACAACTTCGTGCGCGGCGGCGGCGACGGGTTCGCGATGTTCGCGAGCGACGCCACGGACGTCTACGATTTCGGCCCCGACGTGGCGGACGTGCTCTCGGAGTACATGGCCGGCGAGGGCATCGAGCAGCCGGCGCCCGAGGGGCGGATCACGCGGGTGAACTGATTGCGGCGTCGGCCGCCGATTGGCGGCCGGCGCCATGCCGGGCGGAGATCTCGCGGGGCATGTCCCGGGCCTCCGGACCTGCGAGCGCTAGGGGGGTGCGTGCGCAGGTCCGGAACCCTGAGGTGAGCGATCGGAAGAAAACTCGCCAGAGTCCGATCACTGACGCGGACGTTAATCATAAAACCCGGCAACAGTGAGACCGTAAAGTGGATTCTATCACATTTGTTACGGTTGTGCGTCACGCTACGTTCACTTTGCGCGTGTGCTGCGACCCGGGCGAGTCGCGCGCCCTTGCCCGGTTCGCGCGCCGGGTCTAGGGACGCGATGCGCGGGTGTAGCTCAATGGTAGAGCCGCAGCCTTCCAAGCTGAAGACGTGGGTTCGATTCCCATCACCCGCTCCGGTCGCCGCCGCCTTGCCCGGCGGGACCTGCGCCGCTACCTGCCCTGCGAGCATGAGACGGAGGCGCGGATGGCGCGGGGCCCAGGCGGCACGACCGAGGACCGGGCGCGCTCGCGCGACGTGGCGGCGCTCCGGGCGCTGCTGCCGTTCATGCGGCCCTATGCCTGGGGGTTCGTCGCCGCGATCGTGGCTCTGACGCTGACGGCGATGCTGTCGCTGGCGCTGCCGCTCGCGGTGCGCCGGGTGATCGACGGGTTCGGCGGCGGGCTCGGCGCGGCGGAGATCGCGCTGCTCGACAGCTATTTCGCCGCCGCGCTGGGCATCGCCGCCCTGCTCGCGATCGGCACGGGCGCGCGCTACTATCTGGTCACGCGGCTGGGCGAGCGGGTGGTGGCCGACATCCGCCGCGCCGTGTTCGACCGGACCATCGGCATGAGCCCCGCCTTCTACGAGCGGATCATGACCGGCGAGGTGTTGAGCCGCATCACCACCGACACGACGCTGCTGCTCTCGGTGATCGGCTCCTCGGTCTCGATCGCGCTTCGCAACGTGCTGCTGCTGGCGGGGGGGCTCGCCCTCCTGATCTGGACCTCGCCGAAGCTCACGGGGCTGGTGCTGCTGATCGTGCCGGCGGTGCTGATCCCGATCATCACGCTGGGGCGGCGGCTGCGGGTGCTGAGCCGCGAGAACCAGGACCTGATCGCGCAGAGCTCGGGCAACGGGTCCGAGGCGCTGCTCGCGGTGCAGACGGTGCAGGCCTTCACCGCCGAGGGCGGCGTGCGCGGGCGGTTCGGCGACCTGACCGAGCGGGCCTACGGCTCGGCGAGGAAGCGGATCGGCACGCGGGCGGTGATGACGATGATCGTCATCTTCCTGATCTTCGCCGGCATCGTCGGCGTCCTGTGGATCGGCGCGCGGGACGTGGCGTCGGGCGCGATGAGCATCGGCGAGCTGGCGCAGTTCCTGATCTACTCGGTGATGGTGGCGGGCGGGGTGGCCGCGCTGTCGGAGATCTGGGGCGAGATCCAGCGCGCGGCGGGCGCGACCGAGCGGCTGGTCGAGCTGCTGGAGGCCGAGGACGAGGTGCGCGATCCGGAGGCCGGGCGCGCCCCGCCAGCGCCGGTGCGGGGGCGCATCGCGTTCGAGGACGTGACGTTCCGATACCCCGCGCGGCCCGCGGTGGCGGCGCTGGACGCGGTGAGCTTCACCGTGGAGCCGGGCGAGACGGTGGCGCTGGTCGGCCCGTCGGGCGCGGGCAAGACCACGGTGCTGCAGCTCCTGCTGCGGTTCTACGACCCCACCTCGGGGCGGGTCACGCTGGACGGGGTGCCGCTGGACGAGATGGCGCGGGCCGCGTTCCGGCGGCACCTGGCGCTGGTGCCGCAGGACCCGGTGATCTTCGCCGCCTCGGCGCGGGAGAACATCCGCTTCGGCCGGCCGGACGCCACCGACGCCGAGGTGGAGGCCGCGGCGCTGGCGGCGGCGGCGGACGGGTTCCTGCGCGCGCTGCCGGAGGGCTACGACAGCTATGTGGGCGAGCGCGGCGTGATGCTGTCGGGCGGGCAGAAGCAGCGCATCGCGATCGCGCGGGCGATCCTGCGCGACGCGCCGGTGCTGCTGCTGGACGAGGCGACGAGCGCGCTCGACGCCGAGAGCGAGCATCTGGTGCAGGCGGCGATGGAGCGGCTCTCGCGCGGGCGCACGACGCTGGTGGTCGCGCACCGGCTGGCCACGGTGAAGACGGCCGACCGCATCCTGGTGTTCGAGGACGGGCAGCTCCGCGCGCAGGGGACGCATGACGCGCTGGTGGCGCAGGGCGGGCTCTACGCGCGGCTGGCGCAGCTCCAGTTCACGGCGCCGCTCGCGGCGGAGTAGCGCCCCCCTCCTTGCCCTCGCCCGCGCGCGCGACCATCGTGGCGCCGAGCGCCGGGCAACGGCGCCGACAGGGGAGGACGGCATGCTCGACTTCGGATCGATGGCGGATCGCGACGCGATCCAGGACGCGATGCCCTGGGACGCGCGGGACCTGCCCGCGACGTTCCACGCGATGCTCTCGCGCACGGCCGCGACCTGGCCGGACCGCAAGGCGGTGACGTTCCAGCTGACGGCGGACCCCAAGGACAAGGGCCGCACGCGCACCTGGGACGCGCTGCTGCAGGACACCAACCGGGCGGCCAACCTGTTCCGCTCGCTCGGGGTCGGGCCGACGGACGTGGTCGCCTACGTCCTGCCCAACGCGATGGAGACGGTCGCGGTGCTCACGGGCGCGATGACGGCCGGGATCGTGGCGCCGATCAACCCGCTCCTGGACCCGGCGCAGATCGCGTCCATCCTGCGCGAGACGCGGGCGAAGGTCGTGGTGACGCTGCGCCCGTTCCTCAAGACCGACGTGGCGCAGAAGGTGGCGCGCGCCGTCGAGGACGCGCCGGGCGTGGAGACCGTGCTGGAGGTGGACCTGCTGTCCTATCTCGCGCCGCCCAAGTCCTGGGTGGCGGCGGCGCTGCGCCCGCGGACGAAGCCGGGGCACGGGCGGCGGGTCCTGAGCTGGTCGCGCGAGGTGGCGGCGCAGTCGGCGACGTTGAGCTTCACCGAGCCGGCCGAGGACCGCGTGGCGGCCTATTTCCACACCGGCGGCACGACCGGCATGCCCAAGGTCGCGCAGCACCGGCACTCGGGGATCGTCTACAACGGCTGGCTCGGCTCGAGCCTCCTCTTCTCGGAGGAGGACGTGGTGATGTGCCCGCTGCCGCTGTTCCACGTGTTCGCGGTGCACGTGATCTTCATGGCCTGCGCGCGGGCGGGCACACACGTGATCTTCCCCACGCCGCAGGGCTACCGGGGGGAGGGGGTGTTCGACAACTTCTGGAAGCTCTGCGAGCGCCACGGGGTGACGTTCCTGATCTCGGTGCCGACCGCGATCAGCGCGCTGATGCAGCGCAAGGTGGACGCCGACATCTCGACGATGAAGACCGTGTTCTCGGGCTCCTCGCCCCTGCCGGTGGAGCTCTACCGCCGCTTCGAGGAAGCGGTGGGCGTGGAGATCATGGAGGGCTACGGCCTGACGGAATGCACCTGCCTGGTGTCGATCAACCCGATCGGCGGGAAGAAGAAGATCGGCTCGGTCGGCATCCCGTTCCCCTATACCGACGTGCGGATCCTCAAGGAGGACGGCAGCGCCTGCGCGGTGGACGAGGTGGGCGAGATCTGCGTCGACAATCCGGGCGTCTACACCGGGCGGACCTATACGGATGCCGCGAAGAACGCGGACCTGTTCCACGGGCGGCACCTGCGCACCGGGGACCTGGGGCGGCTGGATTCGGACGGCTACCTCTTCATCACCGGGCGGGCGAAGGACCTGATCATCCGCGGCGGGCACAACATCGACCCCGCCGAGATCGAGGAGGCGCTGGCCGGGCATCCGGCGGTGGCCATGGCCGGCGCGATCGGACAGCCGGACGCCTATTCCGGCGAGCTGCCCTGCGCCTACGTGGAGCTGGTCGCGGGGGGCGAGGCCTCGCCGGAGGAGCTGCGCGCCTACGCCGCCGAGCGGATCGGGGAGCGGGCGGCGCACCCCAAATATGTCGAGATCCTGGACGAGCTGCCGAAGACGGCGGTGGGCAAGGTGTTCAAGCCCGATCTGCGCCGCCGGGCGATCGCGCGGATCTACGACGCCGCGCTGGCCGAGGCGGGGGCGACGGCCCGCGTGGTCGAGGTGGTCGAGGACAGGAAGCGCGGTCTGGTCGCGCGGATCGAGCGGACCGGCGACGAGGCGGCCGTGGAGCGGGCGCTGGCGATGCACACGCGGCCCTGGGAGTGGGCGGACGAGGCGGCGGCGAAGGCGGCCTAGGCGCCGGGAGCGGCCAGCGCGGGCAGGCCGAGGCGGATCGGGCCGCCGGGCGCGCGCGCATCCGCGGGCGCGCCGCCGCGCGTGACGGCGAGGCGTCCGTCCCGGGCGAGCCGCGCGGCGGCCGCGCGGACCTGCGGCATCAGGGGGCGCCAGTCGGCGGCCAGGGCGCGCGCGACCTCCGACGGGCAGGCCGTCTTCCCCCGGCCGCGGGCCGCCACGAGGCCGAGGATCGCGGCCTCGACCTCGCCGGGGCTCACGCGCCCAGTTCGGTCAGGGCGGCGTCGCAGCGCGCGCAGGTCGCCGGGTGGGCGTGGGCGCCGACATCGGGGAGGATCTTCCAGCAGCGGGTGCACTTGTCGCCCTGCGCGCGGGCGAAGACGACGGCGATCCCGTCCTCGGCCGGAGTGCCCTCCGGGGCGGGGGCGTCCGTGACCGCGATGCCGCTGGTGATGCAGATATCCTCGAAGGGCACGGTCGCGAGGAGCTGGGCGGTGTCGGCGTCGACATGCGCGCGCGGCGCGGCCTCCAGGGAGGCGCCGATGGTCTTGTCGGCGCGGCGAAGCTCCAGCGCGCCGGTGACCGCCCGGCGGACGCGGCGGATGGTGGACCACTTCGCGGCCAGGGCGTCGTCGCGCCAGCGCGCGGGGATCGTGGGCATGTCGCTGAGGTGGATCGAGGTGTCCGCACCGTGCCGCTCCAGCCAGGCCTCCTCCATGGTGAAGGGCAGGATCGGGGCGAGCCAGGCGGTCATGTGGTCGTAGATCGCGCCCAGCGCGGCTTCGGCGGCGCGGCGACGGGCGCTGGACGGCGGGTCGCAGTAGAGCGCGTCCTTGCGGATGTCGAAATGGAAGCTGGAGAGGTCGAGCGTGGCGAAGTCGGAGACCGCGCGCCAGGCGCCCTGGAAGTCGTAGGCGGCGTAGGCGGCGCGCACCTCCGCGTCGACCTCGGCGAGGCGGTGCAGGACGTAGCGCTCCAGCTCGGGCGCGTCCTCGGGCATCTCCGGCACCTCGGCGGGCAGGGAGCCGAGGACGAAGCGCAGGGTGTTGCGCAGGCGGCGGTAGCTGTCGGACACGCCCTTGAGGATCTCGTCCCCGATGCGGTGGTCGTTGGTGAAGTCCACCTGCGCGACCCAGAGGCGCAGGATGTCGGCCCCGTACTGCTGCACGATCTTGTCCGGCGCGACGGTGTTGCCGACCGACTTGGACATCTTGTTGCCCTTGGCGTCGAGCGTGAAGCCGTGGGTGACGACCGCGCGGTAGGGCGCGCGGCCCATCGTGCCGCAGCCCTGCAGGAGCGAGGAGTGGAACCAGCCGCGGTGCTGGTCGGTGCCCTCGAGGTAGACGTCGGCGATGCCGTCCTCGGTGCCGTCCGCGCGGTCGCGCAGGGTGAAGGCGTGGGTGGAGCCGCTGTCGAACCAGACGTCGAGGATGTCGGTGACCTGATCGTACTCCTCGGGGTCGTGCAGGCCCGAGAGGAACCGTTCCTTGGCGCCGTCCGCGTACCAGGCGTCGGCGCCCTCGGCCTCGAACGCCTGGATGATGCGGGCGTTCACCTGCGGGTCGCGGAGGAGGAAGTCCGCGTCGTCCGGCTTGGCGCCCCGGCGCGTGAAGCAGGTGAGCGGCACGCCCCAGGCGCGCTGGCGCGAGAGGACCCAGTCGGGGCGCTGGGAGATCATGGCGTGGAGCCGGTTGCGGCCGCGCTTGGGGGTCCACTCCACCAGCTCGTCGATGGAGGTCAGGGCACGGGCGCGGATGGTGCGGCCGTGCGCGTCCATGCCATCCTCGAGCGGGCGGTCGATGGCGGCGAACCATTGCGGGCGGTTGAGGCGGATGACGGGCGCCTTGGAGCGCCAGGAATGGGCGTCCGAGATGGTGACCCGCTTGCGGGCGAGCAGGGCGCCGACCTGCACGAGCGCATCCATGACCGCGCCGTTCGCGCCGCCGGGCTTGCCGTCCGGCTTGAGGATCGCCTCGCCGCCGAAGAGGGGCAGGTCGGCGCGGTAGCTGCCGTCCGCCTCGACGTTCCAGGTCATCGGCAGGGCGTGCTTCACGCCGAGCGCGTAGTCGTCGTCGCCATGGGCGGGGGCGGTGTGCACGAACCCGGTGCCGGCGTCGTCGGTGACGTGCTCGCCGGGCAGGAGGGGGACGTCGTAGTCCCATTCGCCTCGCGCGCCCTCGGCGCCGCGCAGGGGGTGGGCGCAGTGCAGGGCCTCGATCTCCTCGCGGTGGACGGGGCGGAGCCGGCGCACCATGGACATGTCGAGCCGGCCGGCGGCCAGCGCCTCCTCGGCCCGGGCGTCGGAGAGGATCAGGCGCTCGCCGATGGTGGCCCAGCATTGCTCCGGGCGGCCGGTGACCTCGTAGAGCCCGTAGGCGATGGCGGGATTGAACGCGATCGCGCGGTTCGAGGGGATGGTCCAGGGCGTGGTGGTCCAGATCACGACGGAGGCGCCCACGAGCTGCGCCTCGCGGCCCGCGTCGGCGGCGGCGACGGCCTCGCGGGAGTCCGGCGTGCCCTCCTCGAAGGGGATCAGGTTCTCGCGGTCGTAGACGTCGGAATGGGCCTCGGTGACCTCGAAGCGGACCCAGATCGCGTCGACCTGCCGGTCGTGATACTCGACCTCGGCCTCGGCCAGCGCGGTGCGCTCGACCGGCGACCACATGACGGGCTTGGACCCCTGGTAGAGGGCGCCGTTCATGAGGAAGACCTGGAACTCGGCGGCGATGACCGCTTCGGCGTGGAAGTCCATCGTGAGGTAGGGATCGGCCCAGTTGCCGGTGATGCCGAGGCGCTGGAACTCGGCGCGCTGCACGTCGACCCATCCGGCGGCGAACTCGCGGCATTCGCGGCGGAACTCGGTGACGGGCACCGCGTCCTTGTCGCGACCCTTCGCGCGGTAGGCCTCCTCGATCTTCCACTCGATCGGCAGGCCGTGGCAGTCCCAGCCGGGGACGTAGCGCGCGTCGAAGCCCATCATCTGATGCGAGCGGACGGTCATGTCCTTGAGCGTCTTGTTCAGGGCGTGGCCGATGTGGAGGTGCCCGTTGGCGTAGGGCGGCCCGTCATGGAGGACGAACGCCTCGCGCCCCGTCTTCTCGCGCAGCCGGTCGTAGACGCGCAGGCGCGCCCAGTGCTCCAGCCAGCCGGGCTCGCGCGCGGGCAGGCCCGCGCGCATCGGGAAGTCGGTGGCGGGCAGGTTCAGCGTGGACTTGTAGTCCGGGGCGTCGGTCTGGGGACGGTCGTCGGGCATGGGGCACTCGCGCGGGAAACGGATCGGATGGCGGACCGGCGGCGCACCCCCGGTGGGCGGGGGTCAGGCCGCCGGGCGGCTAATTCGGATCGCGCGCGTCGTCATCGGCGCCGCTATAGTCGCGGCGGCCCCTCGGGTCCATGCCCCGGCGCCCGGGGCCTCGGCGGGGCCAGGCGGCGCAGCTCCTCCGGCAGCCGGGCGTCCGGCTGCCGGGCCGCGCGCAGGGTGGCGGGCGCGCCCTCCCCGGCGAGCGCGCCCGAGGTGACGCGCGCGAGCCCGTAGGTCGAGACCTTGGACGTGCCGCGCAGCGCCGAGCGGACCAGCGCGAGCGCCGCGAGGTAGAGGCTCTGCGCCGACAGGACGCCCGCGCCGGCCGCCGCGCCGCCCGCGGCGTTGGCCTCGCAGGCGGCGGCGTCCGTCGAGAGGAAGGACCGGCAGATCAGAGGGCGGGCCTCGTAGGCCCGGCAGGTGCGCGTCCCGGGGTCGAGCGCGGCGCAGGCGCGGGGGTGCCAGGCCGTGCCGGGCACCGCCCGCCCGGCGAGCGGGGCCAGCGCCGCGTGCACCCGCAGCGCCTCGGCGCGGGTGACGGGCGGGCCGTCGGCGCCGATGACGCAGCACCACGCGCAGCCGGCGGCGCAGGCCGCGCCGTCGAAGGCGCCGCCTTCGGCCTGCCGTGCGAGGGCCGTGCCGCCGACCCGCACGGCGGCGGTGCCCGAGGCGAGGTCGGCGGCCGCCGCGTCGGCGTCCGGCGCGGCCCGGACCCCGGCCAGGAGCGCGGCGCGGGCCGGCTCCACGAGCGCGCCCGGGGCGCCCGGGGCCCTCGCGCGGGCGAGGCGGTGGGCGAGCGGCCTCATCGGTGCTCGAGGAAGTCCCAGACCTGCGAGATGACGACCGAGCCCTCGCCGACGCCGCTGGCGACGCGCTTGACCGACCCGGCGCGCAGGTCGCCCACCGCGAAGATGCCGGGCACCGAGGTCTCGAAGTCGCGGTCGGTCCCGGCGGCGCGGCCCGTCAGGACGAAGCCCTTGGGGTCGAGCGCGAGGCAGTCGCCGAGCCAGCCGGTGTTGGGCGCGGCGCCGACCATGACGAAGAGGGCGCGCGTGTCCAGGCGCCAGTCCTGCCCGGCGGACCTGTCACGCACGGTGATGCCGTCCAGCGCGTCCTCGCCGTGCAGGGCGGTCGTCTCGGTGCGGTAGTGGATGGTGATGCCGGGATCCTTCTCCAGCCGCGAGAGGAGGTAGTCGGACATGCTCGCCGCGAGGCTCGGGCCGCGCACCAGGACGTGGACGTGCCGGGCGGTGCGCGACAGGAACATCGCGGCCTGGCCGGCGGAGTTGCCGCCCCCGATCACCGCGACCTCCGAGTTCCGGCAGAAGCGGGCCTCGACGTCGGTGGCGGCGTAGTAGATGCCCGCGCCCTCGAAATGCTCCAGCCGGTCGAGGGGCAGGCGCCGGTACTGCACGCCGGTCGCGACGACGACCGCGCGGGCGCCGACCTCGGCCCCGTCGTCGAGGGTGACGGAATAGCCGCCGCCCTCGCGGTTCCGGATCGCGGCGGCGCGGCGGGGCACGGCGAAGCGGGTGCCGAACTTCATCGCCTGCACCTCGCCGCGCCAGCAGAGATCGGCGCCGGAGATGCCGGTGGGAAAGCCCATGTAGTTCTCGATCCGGGACGAGGTGCCGGCCTGCCCGCCGATGGTCAGGTCCTCGACCACGAGGGCGCTGAGCCCCTCGGCCCCGGCATAGACCCCGGCCGCGACCCCGGCCGGGCCGCCGCCGACGATCAGCACGTCGAAGAGGGTGTCGGGCGGTATGTCGAGATCGGTGCCGAGGCGGCGCGCGACGCTGCGCGGGGTGGGGTCCTCGATGACCTCGTTGCCACCGAAGACGACGAGCGGCTTGCCGGCCGGCACGCCGCAGCGCTCGGCGATGCGCTCCGCCTCGGGGGTGCCGAGCGCGTAGGAGCGCACGGGGATGCGGTTGCGCCCGGCGAAGGCCTCGATCTCGCGAAGGCGGCGGTCGGCCTCGGCGCCGACGAGGGTGAAGGCGGTGTCCCCGGCCTCCAGGGTGCGGCGGCGACGGGCGGAGAAGACGGTGATGACGATGTCCGACATCTCGGGGATCTCGCGCATCAGCTCGAGCATCGCGCCCCGCGGCACGGCGATGGCGCGCACGTCCGTGACCGCGCGCTGGTCGAGGTAGGAGGCGCCGCCGGAGAGGAAGCCGATCTCGCCGACGAACTGCGTCGGGCCCAGCGTGGCGCGGAGCTCGACCTCGCCGGTGAGGGGATCGACCAGCGCGATCTCGCCCTCCTCGACGTATAGGAACTCGGTGAACGGGTCGCCGACGCGCTGGACCATCTCGCCGGCGGACCAGGTGCGGGTCGTCCCGGCGCGGCGCAGGCGGGCGACATGGCTGTCGTGGAGCGGCGTGCGCTGCATCTCGGCCAGGTCGCGGGCGAGGGATTCCATCAGGCGTCTCCTTTGCCCGTCGGGGGCGGTTCGGTGCCGGGGCCGGCGGCGGGCGCCTTGGCGAAGAGGCCCGTGAGGCTGCGCTGCACGATCCCGGTGACGGAGGGGCGGCGGGCGAAGGGGATGGGGCGGCAGACCTCCATCGCGGCGACGCCGACGCGCGCGGTCAGGGCGCCGTTCACCAGCCCCTCCCCGAAGCGGCGGGACAGGCGCGCCAGGACCGAGCCGCCGAGCGCGCCGTGGATCAGGTCGTCGCCCGCGGCGACGGCGCCGGTGGCGGCGAGATGCGCGAAGACCGCCCGCGTGAGGCGCCAGTTGCCCAGCGTGCCGGAGCGGCCGCCATAGAGCTCGGCCACGCGGCGGATCATGCGCAGGTTGGCGGCCGCCGCCACCGCGACGTCGGCGAGGGCGAGGGGCACGAAGGCGGTGACGAGCGCGACCTGCCGGGCGGCGGCCTCGACTTCCTTGAGGGCGGCGGAATCGACGGGGGCGATCAGGCGGCGCTCGGCGGCGGTCAGGACCGCGTCGGCGTCGACGAGGCTCTCGACGTCGCGGGCGAGGGCGGCGCCCGGCTCCGCCAGCCCGGGCCGGCCGGCATAGAGGCGGGCGAGCTGCGCCGCGACGGCTCGTGCGGCGGGAAGGTCTTGGGCGGTCCGGGCGCGGATGGCGGCGTGCTGCAGCGCGTCGAGCCGGTCCAGGCGCGCGAAGGCGGCCCATTCGCGCAGGGCGATGGCGAGGAGCACCGCGAGGAAGGCGCCGGCGAGGCCGATGGCGATCCATCCCAGGATCTCGTTGCGGGCCAGCAGGTCGGTGACGAAGCCCCAGAGCGCGAGCGAGAGCGCGAAGCCCGCCAGCGCGCCGCCAAGCCGCAGCGCCCAGGCGCCCAGGCGCGAGGGCGGCCGGGCGGTCAGCACCTCCAGCGTGCGCATGGCGCGCCCGTCGGTGGCCGCGTCCTCGACGGGCGGGGCCTCGGCCGGGGAGGGGGCCGGGGGCAGGCCCTCGATCATCCGGCCGCCCGGGCGGGGGCGCTCGTCGGGGGCGGGCGGCGCGGGGCCGGCGCCCATCTCGATCAGGACGGGGCCGCGGGGGCGCGGCGGCCCGGCGGTCACAGGCGGTCGCCGATCAGGAACTCGGCCGCGCGGTCGAGGCGGATATGGGGCGGGCCGTCGCCGGGACGCAGCGTGAGGGGCGCGGGGGCGAAGCGCATCAGCGACCAGTCCGCGAGCCAGTCGCCGGGCTGGAACACGGCCGAGGGATCCTCGGGCAGGGCGCCGGGATGGAAGGCGGCCTCGCGGCCGGGCGTGCCGTCCTCGGTCAGGAGGCGGCCGCGCACCACGTCGAGCGGGGCGCCGCCATGCTCCACGGTCTGCTCCACCGTGGCGCGCAGGGCGGCGATGGCCATGGCCTGCGTGCGGGCCCCGGCGAAGTCGGCGCGGCGGCGCGCGCCCTCGACCAGCTCGTCCAGGATGGCGATCAGGCGGGGATGCTGGGAATGGTGCAGGTGGTCGGCCTTGGTCGCGGCGAAGAGGATGCGCTCGACCCTCTGGGCGCGCAGGAGGCGGGCGAGGAACGGGTTCGTGCCGGGCCGGAACGCGGCCAGCAGGTCGGCCATCGCGCGCTGCAGGTCGCGCACCGCCTCGGGGCCGTGGTGGATCGCCTCGAGCGCGTCGACGAGCACGACCTGCCGGTCGACGCGGGAGAAGTGGTCGCGGAAGAAGGGGCGCACGACGCGGGACTTGTAGGCCTCGAACCGGCGCGCGAACTCGCGCCCCAGGGAGCCGCGCGGGCGCGGGCCCGGCGGCAGGGGGGCGAAGGTGAGGGCCGGCGAGCCCGCCAGCTCGCCGGGCATCAGGAAGCGCCCGGGGGTGCAGTCCGACATGCCGGCGCGGCGCAGGGCCCGGAGGCTCTCCGTGTAGGCCCGGGCGAGGGCGGAGGCGGTGGCCTCCGACAGCTTGGCGGCGGGATCGGCCGCGGCGAGCGCGGCGCGGAAGGGGGCCATCTCCGCGCGCGGGCCGAGGCGCTCCAGAACGGCGGCGGACCAGTCCTCGAAGCTGCGGTCCAGAAGGCCGAGATCGAGGATCCACTCGCCGGGATAATCCACGATGTCGAGGTGGACGCTCCGTTCGCCCCGCATCCCGCCGATGAGGCCCGAGGCGCGCACCTTCATCGACAGGCGCAGGGCGGAGACCGTGGCGGTCGGCTCGGGCCAGCGCGGCTCGGCGCCGGTGATCGCGGCCAGGGCGCCCTCGAAGTCGAAGCGGGGCACGGTGTCGTCGGGCTGCGGCTGGAGATAGGCGGCGGCGATGCGCCCCTCGGCGGCGGCGGTGAGCTGCGCCATGCGGCCGCGGTCGAGGAGGTTGGCGACCAGCGAGGTGATGAACACCGTCTTGCCCGCGCGGGCCAGCCCGGTGACGCCGATGCGCACCGAGGGGTCGAACGGGCCGGTCGCGGCATCGGCCACGCCCTGCACCCCGCGCAGCACGCCGTCCGCGATGTCTCCGATGATCGTGATGCCCGTGTCCCCCGGCCCTGCGCCGGTCCCAGATAGGGCGCCGGGGGTCCGGGTGGAAGCCGCGCCGCCGTCGCGCTAGGCCGGGGCATGCCGCGCTACGCCCTCCTGATCGAGTACGACGGCGCGCCGTTCGCCGGCTGGCAGCGGCAGAGGGATGTCCCGTCCGTGCAGGGCGCGGTGGAGGCCGCGCTCGCGCGGCTGGCGCCGGGGGATCACGCCGTGGCCGGGGCGGGGCGCACGGATGCGGGGGTGCACGCGTCCGGCCAGGTCGGGATGGCGGACCTGCCGCGCGACTGGGACCCGTTCCGGCTGTCGGAGGCGCTGAACCATCACCTGAGGCCCGCGCCGGTGGCGATCCTGCGTGCCGCGCGGGCGCCGGGGGACTGGCATCCGCGCTTCGACGCGGTGGAGCGGACCTATGTCTACCGCATCGCCGCGCGGCGGGCGCCGCCTGCGCTGGAGGCCGGGCGCCTCTGGCACGTGCGCGGGGCGCTGGACGCGGGCGCGATGGCGGCGGGGGCCGCGCATCTGATCGGGCGGCACGACTTCACCACCTTCCGGTCGGTGCAGTGCCAGTCGGCGAGCCCCGTCAAGACGCTGGACGCGTGCCGGGTGGAGGCCGTGCCCATGCCGGGCGGGACGGAGATCCGCCTGCACCTGCGGGCGCGCAGCTTCCTGCACGCGCAGGTGCGCTCGATCGCGGGCACGCTGGAGCGGGTGGGGGCGGGCGCCTGGGCGCCCGAACGGGTGGGCGAGGCGCTGCGGGCGGCGGACCGCGCGGCCTGCGGCCCGGTGGCGCCGCCCCAAGGGCTCGTCCTGACGGGGGTCTCCTACCCGGTGGACCCTTTCGAGAGCGCCTGTTGGACCGCGCCGGCGAAGGTGAGGTAGAGCGAGGTCACGATCAGCCCCCATTCGGCGACGGGGTGCGCCTGAAAGTTGCCCCAGGCCGCCCAGAGCGCGAACACCACCCAGGCCAGCGCCATGGGCAGCGTGATCCCGCGCCAGCGCTCGGTCCGGACGGGATGGACGAACTTGATCGGCGCGAACATCGCGACCGCGAGGACGGCCACCACCAGGAGGCAGACCCACCAGGGCGGGGCGAGCGCGAAGAGCACCAGCACCGCCATGTTCCAGCAGCCGGGGAAGCCCGAGAAGCTCTTGTCGGCCGTCTTCATCCGGGTGTCGGCGAAGTAGAGCGACGAGGCGAAGGTGATGACGATGATCGCGACCCAGCCCGACCAGCCGTCCATCAGCCCCGACGCGTAGAGCGCGTAGGCGGGGATGAACACGTAGGTGAGGTAGTCGATGATGAGGTCGAGGAGCACGCCGTCGAACTCGGCGGCGTTCGCCTCCACGTCGTAGCGGCGCGCGAGCGGGCCGTCGATGCCGTCCACGAAGAGGGCGACGACGAGCCAGAGGTACATGACGTCCCAATGGCCGCGCGTCGCCTCCAGCATCGCGAGCATGGCGAAGACGGCGCCCGTGGCCGTGAGCAGGTGGACCCCTAGGGCCTTCATCCGGTCGGTCATCGGCGCAGCTTTGCGGGGCGGGCGCGGGCGGGGCAAGCGCATTTCATTCGGGCGCGGGCGCCGCTATCCCGGCCGGGAGACAGGGGAGGTGTGCGAGATGCTCAAGCGACGGATCGACAAGAAGGGGCTGCCCAGCCGCCACGTGACCGAGGGGCCCGAGCGCGCGCCGCACCGGTCCTACTACCACGCGATGGGCATGACGGAGGAGGAGATCCACCAGCCGCTGGTCGGCGTCGCGACCTGCTGGAACGAGGCCGCGCCCTGCAACATCGCCCTCAACCGGCAGGCGCAGGCGGTGAAGATGGGGGTGAAGGCCGCCGCCGGCACGCCGCGGGAGTTCACCACGATCACCGTCACGGACGGCATCGCGATGGGGCACGAGGGGATGCGCTCCTCGCTGGCCTCGCGCGAGGCGATCGCCGACAGCGTCGAGCTGACGATGCGGGGGCACTGCTACGACGCGCTCGTCGGGCTGGCGGGCTGCGACAAGTCGCTGCCGGGCATGATGATGGCGATGGTGCGCCTCAACGTGCCGAGCGTCTTCGTCTACGGCGGCTCGATCCTGCCGGGCCGGGTGCC
This sequence comes from uncultured Alphaproteobacteria bacterium, assembly GCA_963832275.1. GTDB lineage: Bacteria > Pseudomonadota > Alphaproteobacteria > Rhodobacterales > Rhodobacteraceae > Hasllibacter. The sequence goes on along the minus strand of CAWHTQ010000019.1, from coordinate 109,628 downwards.
CAGGGGCGCGGGCGTGCCGGACGATTTCGTCGACCGGGACCTGACGGTGCAGGACATGTTCGAGGCGGTGGGCCGGCAGCAGGCCGGCACGTTGTCCGAGGAAGCCCTGGCGGTGCTGGAGCGGGTCGCCTGCCCGTCGGCCGGGGCCTGCGGGGGGCAGTTCACGGCCAACACCATGGCCTGCGTCTCGGAGGCGATCGGGCTGGCGCTGCCCAACTCGTCCGGCGCGCCGGCGCCCTACGAGAGCCGCGACGCCTATGGCGAGGCGTCGGGGGCGGCGGTGATGGAGCTCCTGGAGCGGCGCATCCGGCCGCGCGACGTGGTGACGCTGCAGTCCCTGCAGAACGCGGCCCGGGTGGTGGCCTGCACCGGGGGCTCGACCAATGCGGGCCTCCACCTGCCGGCGATCGCGCACGAGGCGGGGATCGACTTCACCCTGCAGGACGTGTGCGAGATCTTCCGCGACACGCCCTATTTCGTGGACCTCAAGCCCGGCGGGCAGTTCGTGGCCAAGGACCTCTACGAGGCCGGCGGCGTGCCGGTGGTGATGAAGGAGCTGGACCGCGCGGGCCTGATCCACCGGGACTGCATGACGGCCACGGGCCGCTCGATGGGCGAGGAGATCGACCGCGTGACGCGGGAGGCGGACGGTCGGGTGATCCATCCGGTCGACGCGCCCCTGACGGCGACGGGCGGGGTCGTCGGCCTGACCGGCAACCTCGCGCCGGAGGGCGCGATCGTGAAGGTCGCGGGCATCGCGGCGCAGCACCAGCGCTTCACCGGCCCGGCACGCGTCTTCGAGTGCGAGGAGGACGCGTTCGAGGCGGTGCGCGCGCGCGCCTACGAGGAGGGCGAGGTCATCGTCATCCGCAACGAGGGACCCGCCGGAGGGCCGGGCATGCGCGAGATGCTGTCGACCACGTCCGCGCTCTCGGGGCAGGGGATGGGCAAGAAGGTCGCGCTCATCACCGACGGGCGGTTCTCGGGCGCCACGCGCGGCTTCTGCGTCGGGCATGTGGGGCCGGAGGCGGCGCATGGCGGGCCGATCGCGCTCCTGCAAGGATGGCGACGTGATCACGCTCGACGCGGTGGCGGGCACGATCTCGGTGGACCTCACGGACGAGGAGCTGGCCGGACGGCGGGCGGCCTGGGCCGGGCCGCGGCCGACGATCTACGCGAGCGGCGCGCTGTGGAAATACGCGCAGCTCGTGGGCGGGGCGCGGCTGGGGGCGGTCACGCATCCGGGTGGCAAGGCGGAGGCCCACGTCTACGCCGACCTCTGAGGTCGGCGGCGCGGGCGCGCGCCCCCAGGGGGGCGCCGCCCGCGCCGGGGCGCCGGCGGCGCCCGCGCCCGGCCCGGCGGGATGACGCCGCGTCCCGCTCGCCTCCCGCCATGCGGGGCGGCACGATGCCGCCAAGCCGAGGGAGCCCGCGATGACCGACTATCCCCACCTCTTCGCGCCGCTTGACCTGGGGCACGTCACCCTGCCGAACCGGGCGCTCATGGGGTCCATGCATACGGGGCTCGAGGAGACGAAGGACTGGAACCGGGTCGCCACCTTCTACGCCGAGCGGGCGGAGGGGGGCGTGGCGCTCATGGTGACGGGCGGCATGGCGCCCAATGCCGAAGGGGGCGTGTTCCCCGGCGCGGCGGGGCTGTTCGGGCCGCAGGACATCGCCAACCACCGGATCGTGACGGACCGCGTGCATGGCGCGGGCGGGCGGATCGCGATGCAGATCCTGCATGCCGGGCGCTACGCCTACGCGCCGGACTGCGTCGCGCCCAGCGCGATCAAGTCGCCGATCTCCCCCTTCGCGCCGAAGGAGCTGGACGCGGCGGGCATCGAGAAGCAGATCGCGGACATCGCGACCGCCGCCGCCCGCGCCCGGGAGGCCGGCTATGACGGCGTCGAGGTGATGGGCTCGGAGGGCTACTTCCTCAACCAGTTCCTCGTCACCCGCACCAACAGGCGCTCCGACGACTGGGGCGGCGCCTACCGGAACCGGATGCGCCTGCCGGTGGAGGTCGTGCGGCGCGTGCGCGAGGCCGTCGGGCCGGACTTCATCGTGATCTACCGCCTGTCGATGATCGACCTGGTGCCCGACGGGTCCTCCTGGGAGGAGGTCGTGGCGCTGGCGAAGGCGGTCGAGGCGGCGGGCGCCTCCATCATCAACACCGGCATCGGCTGGCACGAGGCGCGCATCCCGACCATCGCGACCAGCGTGCCCCGGGCGGCGTTCTCCTGGGTCACCAGGAAGATGATGGGCGAGGTGTCGATCCCGCTGATCACCTCGAACCGGATCAACACCCCGGAGGTCGCCGAGGCGGTGCTCGCGGAGGGCTGCGCCGACATGGTGTCCATGGCGCGGCCCTTCCTCGCGGACGCGGCGTTCATGGCCAAGGCGGCCTCCGGCCGGTCCCGGACCATCGCGCCGTGCATCGCGTGCAACCAGGCCTGCCTGGACCACACGTTCGGGGGGAAGATCAGCTCCTGCCTCGTGAACCCGCGCGCCTGCCACGAGACGGAGATCGTCCTGGCGCCGGCGACGACGTCGAAGCGGATCGCCATCGTCGGCGCCGGGCCCGCCGGCCTGTCCACCGCCATCGCCTGCGCCGAGCGGGGGCACGCGGTGACCGTGTTCGAGCGGAGCGCGGAGGTCGGCGGTCAGCTCAACCTCGCCAAGGTGATCCCGGGCAAGGAGGAGTTCGTTCCCTTCGTCGACTGGTACCGGCACATGATGGAGGTGGCCGGGATCGACCTTCGGCTGGGGACGGAGGCGACGGCCGAGCTCCTCGGCGGGTTCGACGAGGTGGTGATCGCCACCGGCGTGAGCCCGCGCGATCCGGGGATCGAGGGCTCCGAGCGGGCGGTCAGCTATGTCGACGTGCTGCGCGGGACGGCCGTGCCGGGCCGGCGGGTCGCGGTGGTCGGCGCGGGCGGGATCGGCTTCGACACCACGGACTTCCTGGTGACGGACGAGAGCCCGACCGAGGACCTGCCCGCCTGGCTCGCCGAATGGGGGGTCGCGGACCCGCAGGTTCATCGCGGAGGGCTCGCACCAGAGGGGCCGCGCCCGGAGCCGGCGACGCGGGAGGTGACGCTGCTGCAGCGCAAGTCGTCCCGACATGGCAAGGGGCTGGGCAAGACGACGGGATGGATCCACCGCGCGGCATTGGCGATGAAGGCGGTGCGAATGGTCGGCGGCGTGACCTACGAGCGGATCGACGAACACGGCATCTGGGTGCGGCCGAAGGGCGGCGAGCCCGAGCTGATCGAGGTGGACACGGTCGTCCTGTGCGCCGGGCAGGAGAGCGAGCGGTCCCTGGCCGACGCGCTGGAAGCGGCGGGCCGCGCCGTCCACGTGATCGGCGGCGCGGCGCTGGCGGCCGAGCTCGACGCGAAGCGGGCCATCGACCAGGGGGTGCGGCTGGCGGCGACGCTCTGACCGCGGACGCGCCGGGCTAGCCGGTCCGCGCCAGCGGCGCCTCCGCCCCGATGCTGCGCCAGGCGGGCAGGCGGATCGCGACCTGGAGCCCGTCGGCGCCGGTCACGCAGTCGATCTCGCCGCCGTGCATCTCCACCACGCGCCGGGTGAGGGGCAGGCCGAGGCCGATGCCGTCGCGGCGCCTGGTATGGGAGTCCTCGCCGACGACGAACGGGTCCCAGACCTTGGCCGCGGCATCGGGCGCGATGCCGGGCCCATCGTCGCCCACGATGATCGACGTGCGGCCGTCGGCGTCGATCTCCGCCGACAGCCGCGCTCCGGTGCCGCCGTGGGCGACGACGTTCGACAGCAGGCAGGCCAGCGCGAGGCCGATCTGGGTCTCGTCCCCGCGGATGCGGCAGGGCGCCGTCGGCGCGATCTCGATCGCCTTCCCCTCCACCGCGGCGATGGCGCGGAACTCCCCGGCGAGCTGCGTCAGGAGCGCGGGGAGGTCGACCTCGCCCTCGTTCAGGGCGAGCTCGCCGGCCCGCAGCTCCGAGAAGGCGATGACGTGCTCGACGACGTGCCCCAGGCGGTCGGCCGAGGCCTGCAGCGCCTCGATCAGGTCGCCCTGGTCCTCGTCGGCGGGCTCGAGGATCTGCGACAGGCCCAGGATGCCGTTGAGCGGCGTGCGCAGCTCGTGCCCGACGAGGGAGAGGAACTGATCCTGCGCGGTGGCGGCGCTCGCGCGCAGCTCCGCGGCGAGGTCGGCGTCGGGCTCGTGCGGCACCTCGTAGAACCGCGAGATCATCGCCGCGACCGATTCGAGCTGCGCCACCTGCGCCTCGCTCGGCGGATCGTGGGGCACGAGGTCGATCGCGCAGACCGTGCCGACGCAGAACCCGTTCGACAGGAGGACCGGCGCGCTGGCCGAGAAGCGGACATGGGGCTCGCGCGTGACGATGGGATGGTCGCGCGAGCGCGGGTCGAGATGCGTGTCGTGGAGGATCACCGTGCGCCGGGCGGCGACCGTGTAGCTGCAGAGCGACTGGTCACGGGGCGTGCCGTCGAAGGGGATGTTCTCACGCGCGAGGAAGCTCTGCCGGTCGCCCTCGAAGAGGGAGATGAAGGAGATCGGCGTGCCGAAGATCGCGCGGGCCTGCGCGGTGGCCGCCGCGAAGAACGGATCGTCCTGGCGGCGCATCAGGGCGAGGCGTTCGACGGCGCGCGAGCGCGCGGCCTCGTTCATGGAGATCGGATATCCGGCCATTCGCGCGTCCTCCCCGGAGCATGTCCCGGGACCGGAATGTCGGAGGCGAGTTAACGGGCGGTGAACCTCGGGCCGATCGCCGCCCCGCCGGTTCGCCCCGCAATGGGCGCGGCGCGCACACAATCGCGCCAGATTGATTCGGCACAAATGTCTCGAAACAGTAGCCGCGTAGAGGGACGACCATGGACAGATTGACCGAGATGGAGGCCTTCGCGACCGTGGTGGACCAGGGCGGCTTCACGGATGCGGCGCGCAAGCTGGGGGTCAGCAAGTCCGCGATCTCGAAGCACGTCTCCTCGCTGGAGTCCCGGCTGGGCGCGCGCCTCCTCAACCGCACGACGCGCCGGGTCTCCCCGACCGAGATCGGGCTCGCCTATTACGACCGGGCGCGGCAGGTCCTGAACGACGCGGGCGAGGCCGACGCGCTCGTCACCTCCATGCAGTCGGCGCCCACGGGCCTGCTGCGGATCAGCGTCGCGACCGATTTCGGGGTGAACCACCTCTCGCCGGTGCTGGGCGATTTCCTCCAGGAATTCCCCGACATCACCGTCAACATGGTGCTGAGCAACCGCTACGTGGAGCTGATCTCCGAGGGGTTCGACCTCGCGATCCGCATCGGCGAGATGGAGGACAGCTCCCTGCGCGCGCGAAAGCTCGCGGAGACGACGCAGCGGATGATCGCCTCGCCGGGCTACCTCGCGAAGTACGGCCGGCCGGAGCGGATCGACGAGCTGAACGCGCACAAGCTGCTGCACTATTCCAACAACGCGGCCGGCAACGTGTGGAAGATCACCGCCCCCTCCGGCGAGCGGCGCCAGGTCCGCACCGCCGGCTGGCTGACGGTCAACGACGGGCAATCGCTCCTGAACGCCGCGATCTCGGGGCTGGGGATCGCCTACCTGCCGAGCTTCCTCTACGGCGACGCGATGGAGCAGGGCCTGATCGAGGACGTGATCCCGGCCCTGCCGCGCGACACGATGGGGATCTACGCGGTGTTCCCGCCGGGCCGCTTCACCCAGCCCAAGGTGCGGGCCTTCATCGACTTCCTCGTCGAGGCCTACGCCGCCAAGGGTCCCGACAGCTGGTAGAGGGCGGGGCGGTCACGCCGGCCGGACCGGCGTGCTGAGATCGTAGGCGAAGGCGATCTCCGGCGCGCCGCCGGGCCCGTCCGTCCCGTCCAGCACGGGCACCCCGCCGAGCCGGGCGTAGAACCCCGCTGCGGGGTTGTCCCGCAGGACCCACAGCGCGGCGGAGCGGTGCCCCGCGCGGGCCAGGGCGGCCAGCATCGCCGCCATGAGCCCCCGTCCGAGGCCGGCGCCCTGGGCCGCCGCGACGAGGTAGAGCGCCCAGACCTCGCCCGTGTGCCCCATGTCCCGCAGGGCTTGCGTGCGCTGCGGGCCGGCCTGACCGAACCCGGCCACGGCGCCGGCATGCTCGGCCGCGAGGATCACCCGTCCGGCGGCGGGAGCCGAGAGCGCGCGGGTCCAGATCGCCAGGCGGCTCGCTTCGGTGCGCTCGGCGATGGTCTCCGGCGGCAGAAGGCCGGGATAGGTCTCCTGCCAGGCGCGGACGTGGACGCGGGCGATGGCGGGGGCGTCGGCAGGGCGCGCCGGGCGGATCACCGGGCCATGGAATGGTATTCGGGGTTGGGCTCCATGCCGGTCGCGCTGGCCACCCGATTGGACATGTTGAAGAATCCTGCGACGTTGGCGATGTCCCAGATGTCGCGGTCGGTGAAGCCCTCGGCGCGCAAGGCGGCGCGGTCGGCCTCCTCGATCCGGGCGGAGGCGAGGGTGACCGCCTCGGCGAAGGCGAGCATGGCGCGGGTGCGCGCGTCGAGGTCGGCGGTGCGCCAGTTCATCACCATGCGCTCGCCGAGCGCCGGGTCGCCCGAGAGGTCGCGCACCGCCGCCCCGTGAGCGACCTGGCAGTAATAACAACGGTTTGCGGAGGAGACGACCACCGCGATCATCTCGCGCTCCAGCTTGGTCAGGGCGCTCTGCCCGAGCATCAGGTCGTTGTAGAGCGCGGTGAACGCGTCGAGCTTGGCCGGGGAGAAAGCGTGCGCGCGCAGGACGTTGGGGACCATGCCGAGCTTCTCCTCGCAGATTGCGAAGTACTTGGCGGTGCGTTCCGGCAGGGGGTCGGCCGGGGGCAGGTCGAGGGCGGTGGGGCGGTCGGTCATCGGATCCTCCGGGGGCGGTGCACGGGGGATGCACAGCGCATGCACGGGCCATGCACAACCCATGCGCATGAGACGCGCGGGCCGTGAGGGCCTCGTCAGGGCTTTCGCCAGTAGCGGTAGCCGCCGACGGCGCGCAGGCCCGCGGCCGCGTAGAGGGCGATGGCGGCGGCGTTCGCGCGCTCGACCGGCAGGGCGAGATGGGCGGCGCCGTGACGTGCGGCGAAGGCGGCGGCGTGGCGCAGGCCGAGGGCGCCGACGCCGCGGCGGCGATGGGCGGGGAGCGTCAGGACCATGTGCAGGACGGCGAGCCCGCCCGAGATGGCGACGAAGAGCGCGCCGGCGGCGCGGTCGTCCGCGCGCAGGAGGATCGCGGTCTTCGGATCGGGCGCGCGCTCGGCGGTGGCGACGCTGGCCGGGCCGTTGCCATGCGCCGCCCACATCGCGTCGCAGATGGCGAGCGGGGGCCAGTGGGCGATGCCGCTGACGCGGGGCAGGTCGCCCAGGAGGGGCGCGGCGGAGCCGGCCATCAGCGCGCTGGCGCCCTCCGGCGCGTAGCCGGCGGCGCGCAGCGCGGCGCAGAGCGGCTCCTCGGCGCCGTCGAGCGTGCCGAAGATGGCGCCGGGACGGGCGGCGTCCACGGCGGCGATCCCGGCCGCGAGCTCCGCGCCGTCCGCGACGGGCGCCGCGGCGCGGGCGCAGATCGCGCGGCGGCTGCCGGCGGGGTCCATCGGCACGTCGAACGCGCCGACGCGGACCGTGCGCGCGGCGGGCCATGTGGCGCGCACCGCGGCCAGGATGCGCGCCGCGTCCGGCGGGGTCATGCGGCGCCGAGGGCTTCGGCGAGCGCGTCCCGGGCGGCGCGGACCTCGGCCGGGTCGGACCCGCGGATCACGAGATGGGTGCCGTAGCCGCCCGCCGCCGTCTGGAACGGGTAGGAGCCGTAGGAGAGGCCGGGATGCGCGTCCTGCGCGGCGCCGAGCGGGCCGGCGACGTCGCCTTCCCCGCGCTCCACGCGCAGGGTCTCCGAGACGAGGGGCGCGCCGCCGGCGAGGCCCGGCAGCAGGCCGGCGAGCATCGCCTCGAAGATGGCGGGCACGCCGGCCATCACGTGCACGTTCCGCAAGGTGAAGCCCGGCGCGGCCGAGACGGGGTTGTCGATCAGGGCGGCGCCCTCGGGGATGCGCGCCATGCGCAGGCGCGCGTCGTTCAGCGCGGTGCCGGCGGCGGCGTAGTGGGCGGCCAGCACGGCGCGCGCGTCGTCCCGCACCCCGATCGGGGCGCCCAGGGCGCGGGCGACGCATTCGGCGGTGATGTCGTCATGGGTGGGGCCGATGCCGCCGGAGGTGAAGACGTGGTCGAAGGCCGGGGAGAGGGCGCGCACCGCGTCCTCGATCGCCGCCGCGCGGTCGGAGACGACGCGCACCTCGCAGAGGTCGATGCCCTGCGCGGTCAGGCGGCCGGCGAGATGGTGCATGTTGGCGTCGCGCGTGCGGCCGGACAGGATCTCGTCCCCGATGACGAGCATCGCGGCGGTCGGGCGCGGGTGAGGCGGCATGGGGAACCCCGGAACTGGCATTGCGGACGCGGCTGGCTTATCTGTCCCCCGGCACCGGAGGGAAGCGAAATGGACGAGATCAGGGGCCGCACGACCGCGCACGGCATCCGCATCCACGAGGCGTCCGACTTCGCGGGAATGGCCCGGGCCGGGGCTCTGGCGGCCCGCATCCTGGACGATATCGGCCCGATGGTCGTGCCGGGCGCGACCACCGCCGCCCTCGACGACGCCGTGACCCGCTGGGTCGAGGAGGCGGGCGCGACCTCCGCCACGATCGGCTACAAGGGCTACGCCCACGCGACCTGCATCAGCGTGAACCACGTCGTGTGCCACGGCATCCCGGGGGACAAGGTCCTGAAGGACGGGGACATCGCCAATATCGACGTCACGGTGGTGGTCGACGGCTGGTACGGCGACACGAGCCGGATGTACGTGGCCGGCCGCCCGTCCGTGAAGGCCGCGCGCCTGATGCAGGTGACGCACGACGCCCTGATGCTGGGGATCGAGGCGGTGCGGCCGGGGGCGACGTTCGGCGACATCGGCGCGGCGATCCAGGGCTACGTGGAGGCGCAGCGGATGAGCGTGGTGCGCGACTTCTGCGGGCACGGCCTGGGCCGGGTGTTCCACGCGCCGCCCAACGTGCTGCATTTCGGGCGGCCGGGGACGGGGCCGGTCCTGGAGGAGGGGATGTTCTTCACCATCGAGCCGATGGTGAACCTCGGGCGGCCGGAGACGAAGGTGCTGGCCGACGACTGGACCGCGGTGACGCGGGACCGCTCGCTGAGCGCGCAATACGAGCATTCGGTCGGGGTGACGGCGGTGGGGGCGGAGATCTTCACGCTCTCGCCCGGCGGGCTGTTCGCGCCGGCGGACTAGGGGTCGGCGCGCAGCAGCGTGATCCAGGTCGCGCCGTAGCGGCGGGCGTCCTGCGGGGCGAAGCCGGTCGGCGGGGCCATGCGCTCGGCCTCCTCCCAGGCGATGGTCGCGCCCGGCGCGATCCAGCCGCCGGCGAGGGCCGAGGCGAGGGCGCGCTGGCCCAGGCCGCGGCCATAGGGCGGATCGAGGAGGACGAGGTCGTGCGCGGTGCCGGGCGGGAGGCGGGCGGCGTCCGCGCGCAGGACGCGGTGCGCGTCCGCGCCCAGGAGCCGGGCGTTCGCCGCCAGGAGGGCGAGGGCGGGGCGGCCGGACTCGACCGCGGTGACGGCGGCGGCGCCGCGGGAGAGCGCCTCGAGGCCCAGCGCGCCGGTGCCGGCGAAGAGGTCGAGGACGCGCGCGCCGGTCACGACGTCGCCGCCGCGCCCGTTGGTCAGCAGGTTGAACAGCGCCTCGCGCACGCGGTCGGGGGTGGGGCGCAGGCGGGCGGCCTCGTCGCCCGCGCCCACGGGCGCGAGGCGGGCGCCGCGCCATGCCCCGCCGACGATGCGCATGGACGTCAGGCGAGGAGCCGCTTGATGGGCCGTCCGGCATCGGCGACGTCGGCGGGGTCCGGGCTGCGGCCCGCCGCGATCAGGCGCTTGGCGGTCATGTAGTCGCGCGGCGCGTTCATCGCGTCCACGCTCACGAGGCGGCCCTGCGCGTAGTGCCAGTGCGAGCGCGCGCCGCCGTCCTGGCGGACCACGACGCGGTCATGGCCGGTGTTCAGCCCCGCGATCTGGAGCTTCACGTCGTACTGGTCGGACCAGAACCAGGGCTCGGGCGCGTAGGGGGCGTCCGCGCCCATCAGGTTGGCGGCGACGGCCTCGCCCTGGTCGATGGCGTTCTGGACGTTCTCGAGCCGGACATGGGCGCCGCGATAGGGCAGGGAGGCGGCGTCCCCGGCGGCCCAGATGCCGGGGACGGAGGTGCGGCCGAGCGCGTCGACGGTGATGCCGGCGGTCTGCGCGCAGCCCGCCATGGTCGCGATGGGGGTGGTCGGCTCGACGCCGATGCCGACGAGGCAGAGGTCGATGGCCAGCTCGCGGCCGTCCGTCAGGCGCGCGCCGGTGGCGGTGCCGTCCGCGCCGGTGAGGGCGTCCAGGCCGACGCCCTCGAGGATGTCGACGCCGTGCCGGGCGTGGAGGGCGCGGAACCAGTCGGCGGTCTCGGGGCTGGCGACGCGGCCGAGGATGCGGGGGCCCATCTCCGCCAGGGTGACGTGCATGCCGCGGTGGCGCGCGACGGCGGCGGCCTCGAGCCCGATATAGCCGCCGCCGACGACGAGGAGGCGCGCGCCCGTCCGGACCAGGGGCTCGAACGCGTCGATGCAGGCGATGGTGCGGATCGTGTAGTGGCCGCGCAGGGCGTGTCCCTGCGCCTCGGTGAGCTGCCGCGGGCGGGCGCCGGTGGCCAGGACGAGCGCGTCGTAGGCATGCGTCCCGCCGCCGGCGGTGACGGTGCGGGCGGCCGGGTCGACGGCGGTGGCGGGGGCGCCCAGGCGCAGGTCGATGCCGTGCTCGGGGTAGAACGCCTCGGGCTTGAGGAGGAGGCGCTCGCGGGCGGTGTCGCCCAGGAGGTACCCTTTCGACAGGGGCGGGCGCTGGTAGGGCGGGAGCGCTTCGGCGCCCAGCAGGGTCAGGGGGCCGCGATGGCCCAGGGCGCGCAGGCGGGCGGCGCAGGACTGTCCCGCCTGGCCCGCGCCGACGATGACGATCCGCTGCTCTGCGAGGTCCATCGCGCGCTCCTGCTGGCGGGTCCGGGGGGGAGGATATATGCGGGGCGCAGCGATGCAACGAGGGGTGACGGACATGGCGGTAGGCGCGGGCGACAGGGTGCCGGACGGCGAGCTGATCCGGCTGGGCGACGACGGGCCGGAGGCGGTGCGGATCGCGGACCTGACGCGGGGGCGCAAGGTCGCGGTGTTCGCGGTGCCGGGGGCGTATACCGGCGTGTGCACCACCGCCCATGTGCCGAGCTTCGTGCGGACCAAGGACCGGTTCGACGCGGCGGGCGTGGACGAGGTGATCGGCATCGCGGTGAACGATCCGTTCGTGATGGACGCATGGTCCAAGAGCACCGGCGCGGGCGATGCGGGCATCACGATGCTGGGCGATCCCTCGGGCGCGTTCACCCGCGCGATGGGCATGGCGTTCGACGCGCCGCCCGCGGGCTTCCACGGCCGCTCGCGCCGCTACGCGATGCTGGTCGAGGACGGGACGGTGACGATCCTGCAGGCCGAGGACAGCCCCGGCACCTGCGACGTCTCCGGCGGCGAGGCGCTCCTGACGGCGATGGACGCGGCCTAGGGGGCCTCTAGAGGCTGCCGCCGCCGTCGACGGGCAGGACGGCGCCCGTCACGAAGGCGGCGTCGTCCGAGGCGAGGAAGAGCGCGGCACGGGCGACGTCCCAGGCCGTGCCCTGCCGGCCCATCGGGACCATGGCGGCCCGCCGCGCCGCGAGCGCGCCGTGATCCTCCCCCGGCGCGACGACGGCCGTGACGTGGGGCGTGTCGATGATGCCCGGCATGACGACGTTGGCGCGCACGCCGTCGGCCGCGTGGGCCTTGGCGATGGTGCGGGCCATCCGGTTGAGGGCGGCCTTCGAGGCCTCGTAGCTGGCGTAGTCGTAGGCCCCGGCGCGCACGGCGGCGATGGACGAGACGAAGATCAGGACGCCGCGCCCGGCGGCCACCATGCCGGGCAGGGCGGCGCGGGCCAGCATCTGCGGCGCGCCGACATTGACGCGGAACACCGCCTCCCAGTCTTCGGGGGAGGTGTCCGCGACGCCGCCCCGGCGCGACGTGCCCAGGTTCGCGTGCAGCACGTCCCACGCGTCCGTCCCGACGATGCGGACGACGTCGGCCTCTTCCGTCAGGTCGCCGGTGGCGGGCTCGGCGGCGCCGCCCTCCTCGCGGATCAGGCGCACGGTCTCCTCGGCGGCGGCCGGGTCGCGGTCGGCGACGGTCACGCGCGCGCCCTCCCGGGCGTAGAGGACGGCCGCGGCCTTGCCGTTGCCCCAGCCGGGCCCGGCCGAGCCGCCGCCCGCCACCAGCACCCGGCGCCCGTCGAAGCGGCTCACTGGAAGAGGCGGTCCGGCAGGGCGGTCACGATCCAGGGCTGCCAGACGATGAGGGCCAGCACGCCGAGCTGGAGCGCGACGAAGGGCACGATGCCGCGGTAGACCTGCCCCATCGAGACCCGGCCGCCGGCCGCGCCCTTGAGGTAGAAGAGCGCGAAGCCGAACGGGGGCGTGAGGAACGAGGTCTGCAGGTTCACGGCCACCAGCACGGCGAACCAGTAGATGAGGTCGGCGCGGGCGACGTGCTCGCCGAAGTCCATGATGTTCACGATCGGGGCGAAGATCGGCAGGACGATCAGCGTGATCTCGATCCAGTCGAAGAAGAAGCCCATGACGAAGATCATGAGCATCATCATCGCGAGGAGCCCCCAGTCCCCGAGGTCCAGGCCGCGCGCGGCGTTCACGATGAACGCCTCGCCGCCGACATGGCGGAACACGTAGGCGAAGGCCGTGGCGCCCACGAAGATGAAGAACAGCATGGCGATGGTGCGCACGGAGCCGTCCATCGCCGCGGAGAGGGTGGCGACGTTCAGCCGGCCGCGCACGGCGCCCAGGAGGAGCGCGGCGGCGGCGCCGACCCCCGAGGCCTCGGTCGGGGTGGCGATGCCGCCGAGGATGGAGCCGAGGACGGCGGTGATGATGAGGAAGGGCAGCGCCAGCGCGACGAGGAGCTCGCGCAGGAGGCCCTCGGATTCGCCGGGCAGGGGCTTGGGCGCGCGGGGGGCGCTGGCGGGATCGAGGAAGGACCGGACGACGATGTAGAGGACGTAGGCCGCCGCCAGCACCATGCCGGGGGTGAAGGCGGCGACGAAGAGGCGCGCGAGGTTCAGCGTCAGCAGGTCGCCCATGAAGACGAGCATGACCGAGGGCGGGATCAGGATGCCCAGCGTGCCGGCGCTGGCCACCGTGCCGGCGGCGAGGGCGGGGGAGTAGCCGCGGTCGAGCATGGTCGGGATCGCGAGGACGGTGAGCATGACGACCGAGGCGCCGATGATGCCGGTGGCGGCCGCCAGGATCGTGCCCATGAGCGTGACCGCGAGGGCGAGCCCGCCGGGGACCACGCGCAGCACCTTCTGGAGCGCGAGGAGCAGGTCCTCGGCGACGCGGGTCTTCTCCATCACGAGGCCCATGAAGATGAACATGGGGGCGGCGACGAGGACCGGGTTCTCGATGATGCCGCCGAAGATGCGGTTGGGCATGAGGGTGAGCTGCACGAAGCGCATCTCGCCCAGGAGCAGCGCCAGCGCGCCGAAGGTGAGGGTGACGCCCATCAGGACGATGCCGACGGGCAGCGAGGAGAAGAGGCCGAGGACGAGGAACCCGAACATCGCCGCGGGGAGGAGCGTCTCGGTCACGTGGCGGCCTCGAACGGCTCGTCCAGCAGGTCCGGCCGGCGCAGGGCGACGAGGCAGCGCAGGGCGACCGAGAGGCCGGCGAGGAGCGTGACGGCGGCGGAGACGGGGATCGCGGACTTGATGATCCAGCGGTGCGACAGGCCGATGCCGCCGTTCGAGGTCTCGCCGCGGACGAAGGAGCGGATCGTGAAGTCGAGGCCGAACCAGAGGAGGAGGGCCATGAACGGCACCAGGAAGGCGAGGATGCCGATCAGCTCGAGCCGCAGGCGCGCGCCGCGGGACATGCGGTGGGCGAGGATGTCGATGCGGACGTGCACGTCCTTGAGGTAGGCGTAGCCGAAGGCGAGGACCGCGATGGCGCCGTGCAGGTGCCATTCGAGCTCCTGGAGCTTGAAGGAGCCGGTGGCGAAGAAGCGGCGGCCGACGACGTCGTAGAGGATCACGCCGGTCAGGACGAGCAGCATCAGCCCGCAGAGGCGGGCCATCAGGTGGCTGGGCAGGGCCAGCCAGTCGGAGATCTTCAGGGCCTGGCGCATGGTGCGGTGCGGGGCGACCGGGTGGCCGCCCCGCTGGGGCCTCAGTCGAGGTAGCCGAGCTCGGACCACGTCTTGTAGTCCTCGCGGAAGGCCTGGATGTTCTCCCAGACGCGGGCGAACTCGTCGGATTCGGCGGTCTTCTCGGCGACGACCTCCTCCCAGGCGCCCTCGAAGGCGGCGAGCATCTCGGGCGACCAGCGATGGGTGATGGTGCCGTTCTCGGCCTCCATCTTCGCCAGCGGCGCGAGCTGGATGGCCTCGCCCTGCGCCATGGTGCGCGCGACGTTGGCGGCGCACACCTCCTCGATGGCGGCCTGCTGCTGGTCGGTGAGGGCGTTCCAGGAATCGACGTTCATCATGAACACGATCATCGAGGTCTGCTGGTGCCAGCCGGGGAAGTAGTAGTGCGTGGCGTGCTCGTACATGCCCAGCGCGTCGTCGATGGCGGGGAAGCTGATCTCGGCGGCGTCGATCGTGCCGAGGTTCAGCGCGCTCATCGTGTCGGCGGGGGGCAGCGACTGCGCCTCGACGCCGAGCTTCTGGAACACCGCGGCTCCGAGGCCGAAGATGCGCATCTTGAGGCCCTGGAGGTCCTCGACCGAGTTGATCTCCTCGCGGAACCATCCCGATGCTTCCGGCGCCAGGACCGCGCAGAGCTCGGAGCGGATGTTGAACGGCGCGCTGATCTCGTTCCAGAGGTCGCCGCCGCCGCCCTCGTACCACCAGGCGGAGTACTCGCGCACGTCGGGGCCGAAGGGGAAGGCGGTGAAGAGCGAGGCCGAGGGCACGACGCTCTCGGCGAAGCCGGGCGAGTACCACGCGGCCTCGATCGCGCCGGTGGAGAGCGCGTCCCAGATCTCGTTGCCGGCGACGATCTCGCCGGGGTTCTTGAACGCGATGGTCAGCTCGCCGCCGGTCAGGCGGGAGACGCGCTCGCCGAGCGCCTGGCCGCTGTCGCCCAGCAGGGGGAGCGTCCCCTGGTAGATCGACTGCATCTCGAGTTCCTTGGCGCCGGCCCCTCCGGCCAGCAGAGCGGCCGCCGCGGCGGCTCCCAGCAGTTTCCTCATATCCGTCTCCTCCCTTTTGCCGCGTGATCGCCTCCCTCAGCCGAGGAAGCGCGCCACGCGTTCGTTGAACTTCGCGGGGTTCTCCATGAACATGAAGTGCGAGCCCCCCTCGCCCGCGCCGAAGATCTCCAGCTCGCCGCCGCCGGGGACCGCCTTGGCGGCCCAGCGCAGCCCGTCCAGCGGCACGATGCTCGCCTCTCCGCCGATCACGAGCACGGGCACCTCGATGCGGGCGATCACGTCGCGCCAGTCGTTGAAGACGTGGTTGACGATGAGGTTGGCCGACGCCTTGCGCGGGAACTTCATGTTGTGCGCGATGGCGCCCTCGAACATCTCCGGGTCGACCCCGGGGGTGAACATGCTGGCGACGAAGCCGCGGGTCGTCGCCTCCCCGTCCTGGCCGGCGAGGGCCACGCAGGTGTCGAACGCGGCGTCGTTGGAGAAGAGCGCCCCGCCGTCGCGCTTCTCGTCTTCGGTCAGCATGACGTTGTCCGAGAGGTAGGGCGACTGGTCGACATGGACGATGCGCGCGATGCGGTCGGCGCCCCAGAGGTCGTAGTAGCTCCAGATGATCGAGGAGCCCATCGAGTGACCCATGAGGACCACGTCCCGCAGGTCGAGGGCGAGGATCAGCTCGCGCACGTCCTTGGCGAGGCGGGCGATGCGGTAGCCGTGCGCGGCCTTCTCGCTCTCGCCATGGCCGCGCATGTCCACCGCGATGACGCGGTGGGTCGCGGCGAAATGGGCGATCTGCGCCTCCCACTGGGCGGCGGCCTGCGACCAGCCGGGGATCATGACGAAGGGCGTGCCCTCGCCGGCCTCGATATAGCTCAGCGTGACGCCGTCGCTCGTCTCGAAGGTCCGGCGCTCGGGGGTGATGTCAGGCATGTCGTCCTCCCTGGTGGCGATCCTGCGCGATGCCGACGCCCGCGGCCAGCCATCCGCCGTCCACCGCCAGGCATTGGCCGGTGACGTGGCGGGCGCCGGGGCCGGCGAGGAAGGCGGCGGCGTGCGCGACCTCCTCGGGCTCGGCGTAGCGGTGCTGCGGGATGGTGGCGAGGTAGTCGGCCACCTGATCCGGGGGGTGGGTGCCGTCCGCGAGCGGGCCGGCGACGGGGCCGGGGGCGATGGCGTTGACGGTGATGCCGGAGGGCGCCAGCTCGACGGCGAGCTGCCGGGTGAGGTGGATGAGCGCGGCCTTGGAGGTGCCGTAGGCGGTGCGCCCATGGCTGGCGCGCAGGCCCGAGACGGAGGCGACGTTGATCACCGCGCCGCCCGGGGCCATCCGCGGCGCGAGCGCCTGGGTCAGGAACATCGGCGCGGTGAGGTTGACGGCGATGGTGCGGTCCCAGAGCGCGAGGTCGGTCTGCGCCAGGGGGACGACGGCGCCGATGCCGGCGCAGTTGACGAGGACCCGTGGGTCCCGCGCGGCGTCCGCCACGGCGGCGCGGCCCCCCGGCGTGGCGATGTCGGCGACCAGATGTGCGGCGCCGAGGGCGGCGGCGGCCTCCGCGACGCCGGGGTCGCGGTCGGTCAGGAGGAGGGCGTGCCCCGCTTCGACCAGGGCGGCGGCGATGGCGCGGCCGAGGGTGCCGGCGCCGCCGGTGACGATGGCGAGGCCCGGGGGGCGATGCCCCCTCATGCGACGCGGTCGCCCTTCTTGACCTGGACCGCGCGGTTGTCGACCGCGGGCAGCATCCGCGCGGGGTCCCGCGTGACCATCACGTCGACGACGCTGGGGCGGGCGCGCTCGGCGAAGGCCGCCTCCAGCGCGGGGCCGAGCTGCTCGGGGGTCTCGACGCGGATGCCGTGGCAGCCCATGGCGGTCGCGACGGCGGCGTAGTCGGTCTCGGCGAGGTCGGCGGACTGGTAGTTGCCCTCCCCGTACATCAGGTGCTGGAGCGCCTTGACGTAGCCGGAGGCGGCGTTGTTCACGACGATGACCGTGACCGGCAGGCCCATGCGGCGCGCGGTCTCGAGCTCGCCAAGCACCATGTTGAAGCCGCCATCGCCGGTGAGGCCCGCGACCACCGCGTCCGGGCGGGCGAGCTGCGCGCCCATCGCGCCGGGCAGGCCGTAGCCGATGGAGGCGAAGCCGCGGTCGGGGACGAAGGCGCGGCCGGCGACCTTGGTGTCGAAGAGGAGGCCGCCCCAGTGCGCGGCGAAGCCGCCATCCGCGATCAGGTGCCCGTCCTCGGGCAGGAGGCGGTTCAGCTCGGTGATGAGGCGCGCCATGTGGACGGGCGTCTCGTCCGACTGGGTGCGGCCTGCGGTGTCCTCGCGCCAGGCGGCCATCCTGGTCGGGACCTGGCCGGTCCAGTCGGCGCGGGCCGCGCGGCGGGAATCGGCGCCGTCCGCGAGGAGGTCCGCGAGGTCCGTCAGCCCGGCGCGGGCGTCGGACCAGAGCTTGAGCGCGGGGGCGTAGGTGCGGCCCATCTCCTCGGCCACGATGTCGAGGTGGATCACGGGCGTGCCCGGGGCGGGGACGGTGTAGCGCTTGGTCGCGATCTCGCCGAGCTTGCAGCCGACGACGAGGAGGCAGTCGGACGCGGCGATCATGTCGTTGGCGATGCGGTCGTAGCGCCCGAACAGGCCGGCGGAGAGGGGGGAAGCGCAGGCGATCGCGCCCTTGCCCGTCAGGGTGTGGGCGACGGGGATGCCCTGCGCCTCGGCCAGCCGGGCGAGCGCGTCATAGGCCCCGGAGAGGTGGATGCCGCCGCCGGCGAGGATCATCGGGCGCGCGGCGTCCCGCAGCATGCCCGCCGCGCGGCGGGCCGCCTCGGCCTCGGGGCGGCAGCGGAGGGCGGGCGCGGACTGGTGGGCTTCCATCGCGTCGAAATCGTGCGCGCCGAAGCCGTGCAGGCCGTGGGCCACGTCCTCGGGCACGTCCACGATCACGGGGCCGGGGCGGCCGGAGGTGGCGATCGCGAAGGCGCGGGCGACGGCCTCGGGGATGCGGGCGACGGTCTCGACGCGGATCAGCTCCTTGCACCGCGGGGCGCAGGATCGCGACCTGATCGGTCTCCTGGGTCATGTTCTTGCCGGCGTGGCCCCTGTGGGCGTCGCCGACGATGGCGACGAGGGGCGTGCCGGCGTTGAGCGCCTCGACCAGCCCGGTGACGAGGTTGGTCGCCCCCGGCCCGAGCGTGGCGTCCACCAGCCCGACGCGGCCGGAGACCTTGGCGTAGGCGTCGGCGGCGAAGACGGCGCAGCGCTCGTCGTTGATGAGGTGGTGGTCCAGCCCGAGGCGGCGCGCGGCGTCGTAGAAGGGCAGGAGCTGGAAGCCGCCCATGCCGAACATCGGCCCGGCGCCGTGGGCGAGCAGGGCGCGCACGATGGCCTCGCCGCCGGTCATCTCGTTGGTCATGCCAGCATCTCCCGCGCGGCGGCGGCGATCATGGCCTCGGTCACGCGCAGCTGATCCTCGAGGTTGGGGGCGTAGGGAATGAGCGAGCGCGGCGCGGCGAGGCGCCTCGGCGCGGCCTTGAGCGCGTCCCACGCCTCGGCCGCGACGGTGGCCACGACCTCCCCGCCGAAGCCGCCCACGCCGACGGATTCGTGCGCGACGAGCAGGCGCCCGGTGCGGCGGACGGAGGCGATCACGCCCGCCTTGTCCCAGGGCCAGAGGGTGCGCAGGTCGATGACGTGCGCGCCTATGCCCTCGGACGCCAACGTCTCCGCCGCGCGCTCGGCGACGTTCGCGGTGTCGGACCAGGCAGACGATGGTGACGTCGTCGCCTTCGGTCCGGGTCCGGGCTGTGCCCCATTCGTAGGACGCTCCCTCGTCGACCTCGCCCTCCATCGTCCAGATGTTCTTGTGCTCCATGTAGACGACCGGATCGTCGGCACGGATCGCGGCGCGCATCATGGAATAGTTGTCCTGCGGGGTGGACGGCACGGCGACGACGAGGCCGGGGATATGGGCGTACCAGCCCTCGAGCGACTGCGAGTGCTGGGCGGCGGAGGAGCGCCACATGCCCATCGGGTGGCGGATCACCATCGGCGCGCGGGACTGGCCGCCGAACATGAACCGGGCCTTGGCGACCTGGTTCACCAGCTCGTCGGTGGCGCAGAGGGCGAAGTCGGCGAAGCGCATCTCGACCACGGGGCGGGTGCCCGCCATGGCGGCGCCGAAGGCCGCGCCCATGATCGCGGCCTCGGAGATGGGCGCGTCGCTGATCGCGGGCCGCGCCGAACTCCTCGCGCAACCCCTTGTACTGGCCGAACACGCCGCCGCGGCCGAGATCCTCGCCCACGCACCAGACGGAGGGATCGGCGCGCATCTCGGCGGCGAGGGCCGCTCGGGCGGCCTCGGCATAGGTCATCGTCACCATCGGTGGGCGGCCTCGGTCGGGGAGCCGATGTCCTGCACGTCGGTCCAGGCGGTCTCCGGCGCGGGGGCCGGGGCGGCCTTCGCGGCGCCCAGGGCGGCGGCCATCTCGGCGGCGGCGTCCTCGTGGATGCGGTCCAGGTCGCCCTCGCCGGCCGCCTGCAGCCGCTCGCGCATCCGGACGATGGGATCCGAACGGGCGATGCGGGCATCGGCCTCGCCCGCGGGGCGGTAGGCGGCGGGGTCGAAATAGGTGTGGCCGTGATGGCGGTAGGTGCGGGCGTGCAGGAGGGCGGGGCCGGCGCCGGAGCGCACGCGGTCCGCGAGCCGGAGGGCCGCGTCCGCGACCTCGTCGCCGTCGTCGCCGTCCACCTCCTCGGCGTGCACGCCGATGGCGCGGGCGCGGGCGGAGGCGCCGTCCCCGCCGGTCATGTCGGCGGTGCGGGTGGTGGCGGACCACTCGTTGTCCTCGCACACGAAGAGGACCGGCAGGGCGAAGACCTGCGCCCAGTTCAGCCCTTCGAGGAAGGGGCCGCGATTGATCGCGCCGTCGCCGAAGATGTCGATGACGATGTGATCCTCGCCGCGCAGCTTGATGCCGTGCGCGGCGCCCGCGCCGATGGTGATGTTGGCCGCGACCACGCCGTTGGCGCCGAGCATCCCGACGCCGAAATCGGCGATGTGCATGGAGCCGCCCTTGCCGCCGCAGGAGCCGCCCTGGCGGCCCAGCAGCTCCTTCATCATCGCGACGGGATCGGCGCCCTTGGCGAGCGTGTGGCCGTGGCCCCGGTGGGTGGAGAGGAGGAGGTCGCCCGGCCTTGCGGCGTGCATCACGCCGGCGGCCACGGCCTCCTGCCCGATGGAGAGGTGGATCGCGCCGAGGACGAGCTTGTCGCGGGTGGCGGCGGTCTCGGCCGCGCGCTCGAAGGCGCGGGCGCGCTCCATCACCGTGAGGAGGGCGCGGCCGCGGCGCGAATCGTAGTTGGCGCCGGTCACGAGGCGCCCATCCGGGCCGCGAGCCCCGCCGCCTCCAGCCGCAGGGCGGGCAGGATGGTGCCGTCGATCCGATCGGGGGTCATGCGCCCGTCGATCGCGCCCACGGCGATGGCGAGGTCGGTGCCCGGCACGGTCATGGCGACCGCGCTCATCGCGGCGACGACGCGCCCGTCATTGAGGGCGAAGCCGGCGGCGCGGGTGCGCTCCGCGACCGCCTCGAGGCTGGCGCCGTCCTCGCCGTACTCCGCGAGCCAGCCGGCATTGGCGCGCACGGTGGCGGCGCGGTCGTCCTCGGGCAGGGCGGCGTAGAGCGCCATCGCGCCCGCGCCGACGCCGAGCGGGCGGCGGTCGCCCTCGTCCAGGGTGAGGGTGCGGATCGGATAGGCGCCGACCTCGCGCGCGGCGCAGATCGCGGCCGCCCCCTCGCGCAGCGACAGGAACACGGTGTCGCCGGTCGCGTCCGCGATGCGGGCCAGGGCAGGACGGGCCGTCTCGGCCAGGTCGACGAGCCCCGCGCGGTGGGCGAGCCGGCCGAGCCGGTGGCCCAGCCGCCAGGTCCGCCGGGCCGGGTCCTGCACCGCCCAGCCGACGTCCCGCAGCGCGCCCAGGACGCGGTGGGTCGTGGTCTTGGAGTAGCCGGTGCCCTGCGCGATCTCGGCCAGGGTGGCGCCGCGCGGCGCGGCGCCGAGCGCGTCCACCACCTGGGCGGCGCGGGCGATGGAGCCGGTCGGAACCGTGACGTTCATGCGACGCCCTCCAGGGTGTTCCGGTTATCGGAACTCATCGTGCCGGGAAGGTGGACGCGGTTGCCCGCCCGCGTCAAGCCTCCTAGCGTCCGCCGCATGCTGATGCTGGATTCCATCACCGATGCGGGGCCGGACGCGCGGGGCGCCGTGGCGGCGTGCGGCTCGCATGGCGGGCGCTATCCGGCGGCGGTCGCGAGCGCCGCGGGGCTGCGCGCGGTGATCCTGAACGACGCGGGCATCGGGCTGGAGGGTGCGGGCGTGGCCGGGATCGCGGCCCTGGACGGGATCGGGATGGCCGCGGCGGCGGTGGATGCCGGGACCTGCCGGATCGGGTCGGCCTCGAGCCTCGTGGAGACGGGCGTGATCTCCACCGCGAACGCCGGGGCGGCGGCGCTGGGCGTCGTGCCCGGCATGCCGGCGGCGGAGGCGGCGCGGCGGCTGGACGCGGCGCCCGTCCCGCATGGCGCCCTGCCGCCGGTGGCGGAGGCGCGTGGGGCCGCGACCCTCGGCGCGGTGACGGTGGCGCTGCTCGACTCGGCGTCCCTGGTGGGGCCGCGGGACGCGGGCGCCGTCGTCGTGACGGGCTCGCATGGCGGGCTGATCGGCGGCGATCCGGGCCGGGCGCTCAAGGCGGCGTGCCGGGTCGCGGCCTTCAACGACGCGGGCGGCGGGCTCGGCGGGATCGGATACGGCCGGCTGCCGGCGCTGGACGCGCGCGGCATCGCGGCGGTCACGGTGGGCCACGGGACCGCGCGGATCGGGGAGGCGCGCTCGTCGCTGGAGACGGGGGTGATCTCGCGTGCCAACGCGGCCGCACGGGCGCTGGGCGCAGCCGAGGGGATGGCGCTGCGGGGCTGGCTCGCGGGGCTAGGCTAGCGCGTCGATCCGGGCGGCGAGCTCCGCGTCGAGCCGCGTCACGCCGCCCGCCGAATGGGTCGTGAGGGTGATGTCGACCGTCCGGTCGCTGTTCGACCAGTCGGGATGGTGATCCATCGCCTCGGCCGCGCGGGCGACGCGGGACATGAAGCCCCAGGCCTGGGAGAAGCTGTCGAAGCGGAACCGGCGTCCGATGGCGGTGCCGCCGGCGCGCGCCTCCCAGTCCGGCAGGGCGGCGAGCGCCTCGTCGGCCGTCATTGGCGCTCCTCGACCTGGGCGCGGCGGAACGGGCCGTAGGCGGTCAGGACCTCGATCTCCTGGTCGACGGCGCGGCGCTCGGCCTCGAGGTAGCGGGCGACGGCGTCCCGGAAGCCGGCATCGCCGATCCAGTGGAGGGAATGCGTGGCGACGGGCAGGTAGCCGCGCGCCAGCTTGTGCTCGCCCTGGGCGCCGGCCTCGACGCGGGAGAGGCCGTTGGCCAGCGCCCAGTCGATCGCGCGGTAGTAGCAGAGCTCGAAATGGAGGAACGGATGATGCTCGGTGCAGCCCCAGTAGCGGCCGTAGAGCGTGTCCCGCCCGATGAAGTTGAGCGCGCCGGCGAAGGGCGCGCCGTCCCGCTCGGCGAGGATCATCAGCATGTCGCCGCGCAGCCGCTCGTGCGCGATGTCGAAGAAGCGGCGCGTCAGGTAGGGCTGACCCCATTTGCGGCGCCCGGTGTCCTGGTAGAAGCGCCAGAACGCGTCCCAGTGATGGGGCTCGATCTGCTCGCCGGTGAGCATGCGGACCGCGCCGCCGAAATCGTTGGCCTCGGCGCGCTCGCGGCGCAGGCCCTTGCGCTTTCGGCTGGCGAGGGAGGCGAGGAAGCCGTCCCAGTCGCCATACCCGTCGTCGGTCCAGTGGAACTGCTGCCCGGTGCGGCGCATCAGGCCGAGCTCGGCGCCGGCGATGGCCTCCGCCTCGGTGCAGAAGGTCGCGTGGAGCGAGGAGAGCTCATTGTCGGCGGCGATCTGCACCGCGCCCTGCACCAGCGCCGCCATGCCCAGCGCCTCGTGCCCGGGCCGGGTCAGGAACCGGCGGCCGGTGGCGGGGGTGAACGGCACGGCGATCTGGAGCTTGGGGTAGTAGCTGCCGCCCGCGTTCTCCCAGGCATGGGCCCAGTTGTGGTCGAAGACGTATTCCCCCTGGCTGTGCCGCTTGGCGTAGAGGGGGAGGACGGCGATGGTCTCGCCCGCGGCCTCGGCGGCGAGGTAGGTCGGCTGCCAGCCGGTGCCGGGGCCGACGGAGCCGGACTCCTCGAGCGCGAGGAGGAAGCGGTGCGTCGTGAACGGGTCGTTCGGGCGGCCCCCGTCCGCGGCCTCCGGGCAGGCGCAGGCATCCCAGGTGGCGGCGTCGACCCGGTCCAGGGAGGGGAACGCGCGGATGCTCGCGGTGATGCCGTCGTCCATACGCGCCTCCGGGGGTTCGGGGGTGACATGGTCGGGGCGGGGCCGGGATCAAGGCGGCGCGGCGGGGGGGCGGTAGCCTTCGAAGGTGATCTGATCGGCGCGGCGCAGGGCGGCGGCGGCCTCCTGCCCGGTGCGGATCGTCCAGCAGAGGAGGGGCAGGCCCCATTCCCGGGGCCGCGCGAGATGCGGGGAGGCGAGGTCGCGGTGGTCGTGGCTGAGGAAGGCGGCGTCGGCGGCGTCCGGCAGCGTTCTGAGCGTGGCCAGGCGCGCGCGGGGGACCGATGGCCAGTCCGCCGGCGCGAAGGCGCAGGTGGTCAGGCCGACGGGCAGGCCGGGGGCGGCGGCGCGCAGGGCGCGGGCGGCGTGGGGGTTGAAGGACATGACGGCGACGGGACCGTCATGGCCGGCGAGCGCGGCCGCGACGGCGCGCTCCAGGGGGCCGATCCCGGCGTCCGAGAGATCGCCGGACTGGTCCTTCACCTCGATCAGGAGGGGCGCGCGCCCCGCCGCGTCCAGCGCGTCCGCCAGGAGGGGGATGGTGCCGCCGCCGCGCAGGGGCAGGCCGGCGAGCGCGCCCGCCGCCGCGTCCCGCACCCGGCCGGGGCGGCCGGTCATCCGCTCGAGCGAGTCGTCGTGGAAGACCACCGCCCGCCCGTCCGACGTCAGCTGGACGTCGACCTCGATGCCGTAGCCGGCGGTGGCGGCGGCGCGGATCGCCTCGAGGGAGTTCTCCGCCGCGCCGGGCCCGTGCAGGGCGCGGTGCGCGAGCGGCCGGGCGAGGACGGCGGGCGGCAGCGCGGTCAACGGATCTCGAACACGCCCTCGATCTCCACGGCGACGCCGCGGGGCAGGGCGGCGGCGGAGACGGCGGCGCGGGCGTGGCGGCCGGCCTCGCCGAGGATCTCCACCAGCACGTCGGAGGCGCCGTTGATGACCTCGGGCTGGTCGGTGAAGTCGGGGGTGGAGTTCACGAACCCGCCGAGCTTCACGACCCGTACGAGGCGCGACAGGTCGCCCTCGCAGGCGGCGCGCACCTGCGCCAGCAGCGAGAGCGCGCAGAGCCGGGCGGCCTCGCGCCCCGCCTCGACCGCCATGTCCGCGCCCAGTCGGCCGCGCACGAGGCCGCCGGGCCCCTGGCTGATCTGACCGGAGACGAAGAGGAGGTCGCCGCTGCGGACGTACGGGACGTAGTTGGCGGCAGGGGCCGGCGCGTCCGGCAGGGTGATGCCGGCGGCGGCGAGCCGCTCGTCGATCGTGCTCATGCTCGTCTCCCGGAGGCGCCCCGGGCCGGGGCGGACGGGCGCCAGATGACGTGCGGCGCGGGCGCCGGTCAACCGCCCGCGGGCGGTCCGGGCACGGTCGCGGGTTCCGGCACGCCGGACGGGCCGCCCTCGCGGAAGGCGCGCACGAAATAGTCGGTCAGCGGGCCGGTGAGGTAGGCCAGCGGCGTGCGGTCCGACGTGCGGATGAACGCCTCGGCCGGCATGCCGGGGATCAGGACCTGGTTCGTGCCCAGGCGCTCGGCCTCCCCGTCCTTGAGCACGATCTCCGCCCGGTAATAGGGCGCGCCGGAGCGCTCGTCGTCGAAGGCGTCGGGGGAGAGGGAGCGGACCTCGCCCTCCAGCTCGGGGGTGGTGCGCGCGTCGAAGGCCGAGAGCATCAGGCGCACGGGCTGGCCGGGATAGACCTGGTCGACATGGATCGGCTCGACGCGGGCCTCGATCACGAGGCCGTCGTCCTGCGGCACGATGAAGAGGACCGGCTCGGCCGGGCGGATCACCGAGCCCGCGCCGAAGATCGTCATCCCGTAGACCACGCCGCCGACCGGGGCCGGGATGGTCAGGCGCGCGGACTGCTCGCGCTGGGCGCGCAGCTGCTCGGTGAGCTGCAGCTCCTCGGCGCGGATGTCGCGCAGCTCGGTGATCGCGGCCTCGCGCCGGTTGGTGCCCAGGGTGATGATCTGCAGCTCGGTCTCGGTGATCTGCGCCTCGCTGCGGGCGCGGTCGGCGGCGAGCTGTCCGACGGTGCCGCGCAGGCGGGAGGCCTCGCGGCGCAGCGCCAGGACGCGGGGCGCCTGTGCCAGCCCGCGGTCGAGGAGGGACTGCGTGTTGGCCAGCTCCTCCTCCATCAGCTCGAGCTGCTCGCGCAGGGCGGCGGACTGCGCGTCGATCCCGTCGACCTGGGCGGCGATCTGCGCGGTGCGGCGCCCGAGCTGCGTGCGCGCGCCATCCTCGGAGATGCCGCGCGCGGCGAAGAGGCTGCGCTGACCCTCGATCAGCTCGGCGATCTCGGGATCGGCGGCGGCGGCCGCCAGCAGGTCGGGGGGGAAGTCGATGGCGCCGCGCTCGTCGCGCTCGGCCTCCAGGCGGGCGCGGCGGGCGCGGATCTCGGTCAGGCGGCCCTCGGCGATGGCGATCTGGCTGGCGAGGAAGGTGGGGTCGAGGGTCAGGAGCGTGTCCCCGGCGGCGACGCGGTCGCCCTCCTGGACGCTGACCTGCCGGACGACGCCGCCGTCCGGATGCTGGACCACCTGCCGGTTGGACGCGACGGCGAAGCGGCCGGGCGCGATGATCGCGCCGGAGATCGTGGTGCTCGCGGCCCAGGCGCCGAAGCCGCCGACCAGCACCGCCAGCATGATCCCGCCCAGGAGGAGGGGCCGCCGCGCGGGCCAGCCGGCGACGCGGTCCTGCGCGCTCGGCCCGGCGTCCGGCGCGGCGAGCGCCTCGGCGCGCGGCGCCGCGACCTGCGCCGGCCGGACGCGCGCGAGCGCCTGGCCGCGCCGGGCGCCGCCCTCGCGGGAGCGCAGGGGGCCCAGGCTCACGTCGCGCCTCCGCCGGCGCCGCGGGTGGCGGCGATCTGCCGGTGGTTGGCGACCGTCTCGCGCAGGACCTCCTCGCGCGGGCCGAAGGCGCGGCGCAGGCCCCCGTCGATGTGCAGGATCCACTCGCAATGCTCGATCGCCGAGGGCCGGTGCGCCATGATGATCGTGGAGCGCCCGGCGGCCTTGGACGCCTCCACCGCGCGGTTCAGGGCGGCCGAGCCCTCGTTGTCGAGATTGGCGTTGGGCTCGTCGAGCACCAGGAGGACCGGATCGCCGTAGAGCGCCCGCGCCAGCCCGATGCGCTGGACCTGGCCGCCCGAGAGGCGCCCGCCGGTCGCGTCGAGCCGGGTGTCGTAGCCGTCCGGGAGGGCGAGGATCATGTCGTGCGCGTCGGCCTGCCGGGCGGCGTCCACTACGGCGGCGGCGTCCGGCTCGTCGGCGAGGCGGGCGATGTTCTGCGCCACCGTGCCGTCGAAGATCGCGACGCGCTGCGGCAGGTAGCCGACCAGGGCGCCGAGCGTGTCGGGGTCGTACTGGTCGATCGAGGCGCCGCCCAGGCGGATGCGCCCGCCGGCCGCGGGCCAGGTCCCGGTCAGGGCCCGCGCGAGGGTGGACTTGCCGGCGCCGGAGGGGCCGATCACGCCAAGCGCCTCGCCGGCGGGCAGGGTGAAGGACACCATGCGCAGCGTCGCGGCCGCCTCGCCGGGGGGCACGACCGTCAGGTCCTTGACCGTGAGCTCGGCGCTCGGGCGGGGCAGGGCGGTGCGCGGCTCGGGCTCGGGCGCGCTCCCGAGGAGGGTGCCCAGCGTCTCCCAGGCGCGGGCGGCGCGCTGGACGAGGGCCCACTGCCCGACGACCAGCTCGATCGGCGCCAGCGCCCGGCCCAGGAGGATGGAGCCCGCGATCATCGCCCCCGGCGTGAGCTGCCCCAGGAGGACGAGATAGGCGCCCAGCCCCAGCATCGCGGACTGCAGGAACAGGCGCCACGTCTTTGTCGCGACGGTGAAGCCGCCGGAGCGGTCCGAGAGCTGCACCGCCTCGCCCAGGGCCGCGCCGCGCGTGCGCGCCCAGCGCGAGAGCGCCGCGCCGCGCATGCCCAGGGCCTCCACCGTCTCGGCGTCGTGGCGCATCTGCTCGGACCAGCGCTCGGACCGCGCGGCGGCGAGGGCGGCGGCCGCCTGCGGCCCGCGGGTCGCGTACTGATTCGCGACCGTGATCGCGATCAGGACCGCGCCGCCGGCCACCGCGAGATAGCCGAGCCAGGGATGGAACAGGAAGATCGCGAAGAGGAAGAGCGGCGTGAACGGCGCGTCGAAGAGGGCGGTCAGGACCGGCGAGGCGATGAAGCCGCGCACCGCCTCCAGGTCGCGCAGGCCCGAGGCGGCGGGGCCGGTCGGGCTCTCGGTGCGCCCGGCCGAGCGGCCGAGCATGGCGCGGAAGGTGCGCGCGTCGAGCCGCGCCTGGAACCGCGCGCCGATGCGCGCCGCGACCCGCCCGCGCGCGTGGTCCAGGATGCCCATCGAGCCGTAGAGGAACAGGACGAGCAGCGAGAGGGCGACCAGCGTCTCCACGCTGCGCGAGCCGAGGACGCGGTCGTAGACCTGGAGCATGTAGAGCGGGCCGGTGAGCATCAGCAGGTTCACGAACACGCTGAACAGGCCGACCGCCCAGTAGAGGCGGCGGCTCTCGGCGCGCACGGCGGACAGCTCCTGGATGCCGGCGCGCTGGGCGGCGGCCGTGTCTCGTCGTATCATCCGCCCTCCCCCGGATCCGTGCCCCGGCCTTCTGCGCCGCGCATCGTGACTAACGGATTAACGCCGCCATGGCGACATCCCGCCGCGGGCGGTCAGTTCCGCGGCAGGATGCTCCGCAGCACGTCCGTGAGCACGCGCTCGATGGTGCCGGCGCCGCCGTCGGCCTCGCGGGCGAGCTCGCGCGCGGTGGTCGGGGCGAGGGGCGCGGCGGGCGCCTGGGTGTACCGCTCGGGGACGCTGGGCGGCGTCATTGGCAGGGGGCGCAGCGGCGCGCCCTGGTGGATGCGGGCCATGGTCTCGCGCCAGATGTCCGCCGGCAGGCCGCCGCCGGTGACGCCGGAGAGGGGGCGGTTGTCGTCGTAGCCCATCCAGACGCCCGCGACGTAGAGGTCGGTGAAGCCCACGAACCAGGCGTCGCGCGCGGCCTGGGTGGTGCCGGTCTTCGCGGCCGCCTCGCGCCCGTCCGGCAGGGCGGCGCGCGCGCCGGTGCCGCGCTCGACGACCTGGTGCATCATCCAGGTGAGCTCCTGCGCCGCGCGGGTGGAGATCACGCGCTCGCCCATGCCGCCGGTCTGGCGGATCACCGGCTCGGGGTCGGAGCCGGCGCTGAGCTCGACCAGCCCGTAGGGGGTGACCGAGCTGCCGCCGTTGAGGATGCCGGCATAGGCGCCCGTCATCTCGATCAGGGTCGATTCGGAGGCGCCGAGCGCTAGGGCGGGGCCGAGCGCGAGGTCCGATTGAAGGCCGAAATCGCCCGCGACCTTGCGCACGTTCTCGCGGCCGACCCCTTCGGAGATCTTCACCGCCGGGATGTTGAGCGATTGCGCCAGCGCCTCGGTCAGGGTGACGCGGCCCATGAAGTCGTTCGTGTAGTTGCGCGGCGAGTAGGCGCCCGAGCCCGGCACCTGGAGGGTGATCGGCTCGTCGATGACCGTGTCGTTCGCGCCGTAGCCGAGATCGAGCGCGGCGGCGTAGACGAAGGGCTTGAACGCGCTGCCGGTTTGGCGCCGGGCCTGGACCGCGCGGTTGAACCCGCCCTGGGAGCGCAGGTCGCGCCCGCCCACCATGGCGCGCACGGCGCCGTCGGCGCTCATCACGACGATCGCGGCCTCCGCCTCCGAGCCCGGGCGCACCTTGGTGGCGAAGACCTCCACCAGGGCGGCCTCGGCCGCGGCCTGGATCGCGGGGTCGAGGGTGGTGCGGATGGTGATGTCCTCGGTCGTGTCCGAGGTGAAGAAGTCGGGGCCGGACGCCATCACCCAATCGGCGAAGTAGCCGCCCTCGCGCGCGGCGGCCGCGCGGCTGAGCTCGGCGGGGCGGGCGCGGGCGATGTCGGCCTCGGCGGGGGTCAGGTAGCCCTGCTCCTCCATCAGGCGGATCACGGTGGCCGCGCGCCGGTTCGAGCGGCCGAGATCGTTGGTGGGCGCGTAGCGCGAGGGCGCGACCAGGAGGCCCGCGATCACCGCGGCCTCGGACGCGTCGACCTGCGCCGCCGACTTGCCGAAATAGCGCTGCGCCGCCGCCTCCACGCCGCGGGCCCCGGCGCCCAGGAAGGCGCGGTTCATGTAGATCGTGAGGATCTCGTCCTTGGTGTAGCGCGCCTCCAGGGCCAGGGCGTAGACGGCCTCGCGGATCTTGCGGGTCATGGTCGTGCGGCGGCAGTCGGCCTCGTACTCGGCCTCGCTCGCCCAGGTCTCGGGGTCGAAGGGCACGCCGAGGCAGAGGAGCTTCGCCGTCTGCTGGGTGATCGTGCTGCCGCCATGGCCGGAGAGGGGGCCGCGCCCTTCGGAGAGGTTGATCCGGATCGCGCTGGCGATGCCGATCGGGTCGACGCCGGGATGACGATAGAAGCGCCTGTCCTCGGTGGCGACGACGGCCTGGGGCAGGGCGGGGGCCATGTCGGCGACGCGCACGACGCCGCCGAACTGATCCCCGCGCCAGGCGAAGACGCGGCCGTCCCGGTCGAGCATGGTGACCGAGCCGCGCGTGCGCCCGTCCACGAGCTCGGTCGCGGGCGGCAGCTTCACCGCGAACCAGGCGACGGCGGCCGCCAGGATGACGGCCGCGATCAGGCCGATGCGCCAGGTGAAGCCGAAGGCGAGCCGGACGATCCAGCGCAGGGCGCGCCCGGGCCAGGAGAGGGGGCCGGCGCGGGCGGCGCGGGCCCGGCGCCTGGGCGCGGCCTGGCGCGCCGGGGCCTTGGCGGCCGCGCGCCGCGGCGCGACCAGTGGCCGTCCGGGCTTGCCGCCCTTCGATCCGCGCCCCGTTCCGGCCATGCGTGCGTCCTCGTTCGGTCGGCTCCATCTAGGGGCATCTCGCGCGGATGTGCACCCGCCGGACGCCGCGCCGTCCCACGCCTGTTCCCGAATCCCCACTGCCTAATCCGTGGGCGAAGGCGGGCCTCTGCACAGTTCTTGGGCGCGGGCCCTCCGCGATCCGGCGGCAGGGGGCGCCCGCGGGTTGAGGGCCCCGTCGCGGGCGGCCCATCTCCGGGGGCAATGCGACGCGCGGACCCTCCGAGGACGAGGGCGGGTCCGGCGCCGAAGGAGGGGACGCACGTGAAACTCATCATCGCGACGATCAAGCCGTTCAAGCTGGAGGAGGTCCGCGAGGCGCTGACCGCCGTCGGCGTGCGCGGCATGATGGTCACCGAGATCAAGGGCTTCGGCTCGCAGTCCGGCCATACCGAGATCTATCGCGGCGCCGAGTACGCCGTGAACTTCGTGCCGAAGGTCAAGCTCGAGATCGTGGCGCCCGCCGCGATGGCCGAGCAGATCGTGGACACCATCCAGAAGACCGCCCGCACCGACAAGATCGGCGACGGGAAGGTCTTCGTTCTCGACGTCGAGAGCGCCGTGCGGGTCCGCACCGGCGAGACCGGCGAAGACGCGCTCTAGGGGGACGAGAGATGCACCTGAGGAAGACATACATGGCGGGCCTCGGGCTCGCCGCGCTCGCCGCGGCGCTGCCGCTGGCCGGGCTCGCGCAGGAGACGGTCGTGGTGGTGGAGGAGGCCGAGGCCGCCGCGCCCCCGTTCGACGAGATCGGCCCCTACATCATGACGACGCTGCTGTTCCTGATCGGCGGCTTCCTGGTGTTCTGGATGGCGGCGGGCTTCGCCATGCTGGAGGCCGGGCTGGTCCGGTCCAAGAACGTGACCACGCAGCTCACGAAGAACATCGGCCTCTTCTCGATCGCCTCGATCATGTACTGGCTGATCGGCTTCAACCTGATGTATCCGGGCGAGTGGCTGATCGAGGGCTATCTCGGGCCGTTCTTCGCGATCACGGCGCTGGAGCCCGTGGGCCTCGCGGCGGCGGACGCCTCGCTCGACTACGCCTCGGTCGGCTCGGACTTCTTCTTCCAGCTGATGTTCTGCGCCACCACCGCGTCGATCGTCTCGGGCACCCTGGCCGAGCGGATCCGGCTCTGGCCCTTCTTCATCTTCGTCGCGGTCCTGACCGGGGTGATCTACCCGATCGAGGCGTCCTGGCAGTGGGGCGGCGGGTTCCTCTCCGAGCTGGGCTTCTCCGACTTCGCCGGCTCCACCCTGGTGCACGCCGCGGGCGGGTTCGCGGCGCTGGCCGGCGCGATCGTGCTGGGCCCGCGCCTGGGCAAGTACGCCACCGGCGGGCGCGTGGTGCCGATGCCGGGCAGCAACCTGGCGCTCGCCACGCTGGGCACGTTCATCCTGTGGCTGGGCTGGTTCGGCTTCAACGGCGGCTCGCAGCTCGCGGCCGGCACGGTGGGCGACATCACGGACGTGAGCCGCATCTTCGCCAACACCAACATGGCGGCGGCGGCGGGCGCGGTGGCGGCCCTGATCCTGACGCAGATCACCTATGGCAAGGTCGACCTGACCATGGTGCTCAACGGCGCGCTGGCCGGGCTGGTCTCGATCACGGCGGGGCCGCTGGACCCGACGCTGTTCGGGGCGCTGTGGATCGGCGCGATCGGCGGGGTGATCGTGGTCTACACGGTGCCGATGCTCGACAAGATGAAGATCGACGACGTGGTCGGCGCCATCCCGGTGCACCTGATCGCCGGTCTCTGGGGCACGCTGGCGGTGCCGTTCTACACCGACGGGACCAGCTTCGTGACGCAGATCATCGGCTTCGCGGCGATCGGCGGCTTCGTCTTCACCGCCTCCCTGATCGTGTGGTTCGTCCTGCGCGCCACGATGGGCATCCGCGTCAGCGAGGAGGCCGAGATGGCCGGGCTCGACGTCGCGGAGATGGGCATGGAGGCCTATCCGGAGTTCGCTCGCGGCTAGGCCCCTCGGTACGACGGGTCCCGGGCGGTCCTCCCCCGCCCGGGACCCTCACTGGCCCTCGATCCGCCTTCGGATCGGGGGCCTTTCTTTGTTCAGACCGTCGAGCGGGTTCCCGGCATGCGCGTCACCGTCCGGCAAGCCGTTCCCGAGGACGCCACCGCGATGGCGGAGGTGCTGGACGCGATCCTGACGCGCTCGGCTGCGACCGGCCCGGGGGCGCGGATCACGTGGCGGCGCACCACGTCCTGGGAGATGGGCGCGTGTCCTGCGCCGTGGCCGAGGACGGACCGGTGCGCCTCGTGTTCCGGTCGCCTCGCCGCGTCGGGCGATGCGATCCCCACGACCTGCCGTCCGGCCGGGCCGTCATCGGCACCCATGTCCGGCTGGGCCTTCACCGCGGCGGGGCGGGCCGTGCCCTTGTCGCACAGACGCGGACGCAGGCCGTGGCGGGGGGCCGTCCGGCACGTGGACGCCACGATCTCCAAGGGGAACGGCGCCGCCCTGGCCTCTCACGACCGGATGGGGTTCCGCGGCTGGCGCGGCCCGGTCGCCGCGAAGGGCGAGCGGCCGGACCGGCCCTAGAGGATCGCGGCGATGGCGTCCGCGAGGACGGGGACGGTGCGGGCGTTGAGGCCGGCGATGTTGATGCGGCTGTCGGCGGTCATGTAGATGCCGTGCTCCTCGCGCAGGCGGAGGGTCTGCGCCTCGCTCAGGCCGAGGCGGGAGAACATCCCGCGATGGTGGGCGACGGCGTCGAACCGGTCCGTGTTGGTGCGCTCGCGCAGGGCCCTCGCGAGCGCGTCCCGCAGCGACAGGAGGTGGCCGCGCACCTCCTCGAGCTCGGCCTCCCAGTCGGCGCGCAGCGCGTCGTCGGCGAGGATCGTCTGGACCACGCGGGCGCCGTGATCGGGCGGGAAGCTGTAGTTGAGCCGGTTCAGGGCGGCCATCGCGCCCTGCGCGGCGGCGGCGTTGTCGCAGAGCGCGAGGAGGACGCCGGTGCGCTCGCGGTAGATGCCGAAGTTCTTGGAGCAGGAGGCGGCGATCATGATCTCGGGGAGGCGCGCGGCGAGCCGGCGCGTGGGCGCGGCGTCGGCCTCCAGCCCGTCGCCGAACCCCTGATAGGCGAGGTCCACCAGGACGGCGGCGCCGGCGGCCTCGGCGGCCTGGGCGATGCGCTCCCAGAGGGCGGCGTCCGGGTTGGCCCCGGTCGGGTTGTGGCAGCAGCCGTGCAGGACGACGAGGTCGGTGGGCCGCGCGCCGGCGAGGTCGGCGAGGAGGCCGGCGGCGTCGACGCCCCCGGTCCGCGCGTCGAAATAGCGGTAGGTCGCGACCTCGAGCCCCATGTGCCGGGCGATCGCGGTGTGGTTGGGCCAGGTCGGGTCCGGCAGGAACACGCGCGGCGGGGTGCCGGCGGCGCGCCCGGCCATCATGGCGAGCTCCATCCCCTTGTGGACCGCGCCGGTTCCGCCGGGGGTGGCGATGGCGGCGGTGCGCTCGGCCGCGGCGGCGGCGAGGTCCGCGCCCAGGATCATCGTGGCCAGGGCGCCGGTGAAGGCCGGATCGCCGGCGAGGCCGGTGTAGACCTTGGTGTCCTGCTCCTCCCAGATGCGCCGCTCGGCGGCCTTCACCGCGCGCATCACGGGGGTGCGGCCGTCCGCGTCCTTGTAGACGCCGACGCCGAGGTCGATCTTCGACGGCCGGTCGTCGGCGCGGTAGAGGCGCGCGACCTCCAGGATCGCGTCGGGGGCGGGCTGGGTCAGGGTCTCGAGCATCGGGTCCTCCGGGGGAGTCGGGCGGGGCGTCTGGCGGGCGTCGGGCGGGGGTCAGGCGGGGCCGGTCGCGACGGGGCGCGCGGCGCCCGCGCCCCATTCGGACCAGGAGCCGTCGTAGAGCGCGCCGTCCGGGGCGCCGATCCGGGCGAGCGCGAGGGTCAGGACGGCGGCGGTGACGCCGCTGCCGCAGGTGGTGATTGCGGGCCGGTCGATGTCGACGCCGGCGGCCTCGAAGACGGCGCGCAGCGCGTCCTCCGGCCGCATCGTCCCGTCCGGGTTCAGCAGGGTGCCGAAGGGGACGTTCCGCGCGCCGGGCATGTGGCCGGGGCGCAGGCCGGCGCGGGGCTCGGGCGCGCCCCCCTCGAACCGGGCGGCGGCGCGGGCGTCCACGATCTGCGGGCCGTGCCCCTCGATCGCGCGGCCGACCGCGGCCGCGTCGGCGATGAGGTCGTCCTGCCTCCGCGCGGTCAGGCGGCGCGCCTGCGTGGCGGGGGGCGCGTCCTCGACCGGGCGCCCCTCCGCCCGCCATCTGGGCAGGCCGCCGTCGAGCACGGCGACGGTGGCGACGCCCATGGCGCGCATGAGCCACCAGACGCGCGCCGCGCTCATCAGGCCATGCGCGTCGTAGACGACCACGCGGTCGCCGTCGCCGATCCCCAGCGCGCCCATGCGCTGCGCGAAGGCCTCCGGCGCGGGGGCCATGTGGGGCAGGGGGCTGGAGGGGTCGGAGACCTCGTCGATGTCGAAGAAGCGGGCGCCGGGGATGTGCGCGGCCTCGTATTCGGCGCGGGCGTCGCGCCCCGAATCGGGCATGTGCCAGGTGCCGTCGAGGACGCGCAGGTCCGGCGCGCCGAGGTGGCGGGCCAGCCAGCCGGTGCTCACGAGGGTGCGGGGATCGTCGCGCATGGCCTGGGCCTCCTCGCCCGGGGGCGTGTTTCGCGCGCGAAACATCGCGATGGCAAGGACTCAGTGCTCGCGCAGCAGGCGGGCCTTCTGACGCTGCCAGTCGCGCTTGGCCTCGACCTGGCGCTTGTCGGATCCGGTCTTGCCCTTGGCGACGCCGATCTTCAGCTTCGCGACGCCCTTGCCGTTGAAGTACATCGACAGCGGGATGAGGGTCATGCCCTGGCGCTGCGTGGCCTTCCAGAGGTCGGCGAGCTGCTTGCGCGAGACCAGGAGCTTGCGGCGGCGCTTCTCGTCGTGGCCGAAGGTCTTGGCCTGCGCGTAGGGGGCGATGTAGCTGTTCACGAGCCACAATTCGCCGTCCTCGACGGCGGCGTAGCTCTCGGCGATCTGGGTGCCGCCGGCGCGCAGGGACTTCACCTCGGAGCCCTCGAGCACGATTCCGCACTCGATGTCGTCGTCGATGGCGTAGTCGTAGCGGGCGCGCCGGTTCTCGGCGATCTGCTTGGAGTTGGATTTCGCCGGGGCCGCCATGCGGCGCGAGATAGGCCGTGCGGCGCCGATGCACAACGCATGCACGGGGCATGCACGGGGCATGCACATCCCATGCGCATGGCCCGCGCGCGGCGGGCGCGGCCGGCGCGACGGGTGGTTGGCGGGGCGGCCGGCCGCGCTATGATCGGGAGGCCGCGCGCCGCGGGTGGAGACGTCGATGCCCGAGACCTCGCGCAGCTACGCCGTGATCGGCATGGGCACGTTCGGGCGGGCGATCGCCCTCGACCTCGCGCGCTTCGGCAACCACGTGATCGGCATCGACCTCAGCGAGGCGGCGATCGCGGCGGTGGCGGACGACCTGCCCGAGGCGGTGATCCTCGACGCGCGCTCCGAGGACGCGCTGCGCGACGCGGGCGTCGGCGAGTGCGACGTGGCGGTGGTCGCCAATGCGAGCGACCTCGAATCGAGCGTCATGGCGGCGATCAACCTGCGCATGATCGGGGTCGGCACGGTCTGGGCCAAGGCGACGACGCGCACCCATCACCGCATCCTGGCCAAGCTGGGCGTGGACCGGATCGTGAACCCGGAGGAGGAGATGGCGCACCACCTGTCGCAGGTGCTGCAC
Source organism: uncultured Alphaproteobacteria bacterium (assembly GCA_963832275.1). Lineage (GTDB taxonomy): Bacteria > Pseudomonadota > Alphaproteobacteria > Rhodobacterales > Rhodobacteraceae > Hasllibacter. The sequence continues at coordinate 73,205 of CAWHTQ010000019.1, read as the reverse complement.
AACCCCCTGGTGCGCGATTACGTGAGCCTGGGGAACGGGTACTCCGTGGTCAACTTCACGGCGCCGAAATCCCTGCGGGGGCGCGCGCTCGGCGGGCTGGACCTGCTGGGGCGGCACGGGGTGCGCTGCATCGGGGTGATGCGCGGGACCGAGTTCGTGGGCGGCGACCACATGCCCTGCACCATCGAGGCGGAGGACCGGCTCCTGCTGCTGGGCCGGCGGGCGGACCTGCGCGCCTTCGCCGGGAGGCTGTGACCTGCGGGGCGCGGCGGGCGGGCGCCTCGTGAGCGGCCGCCGGCGGCTGAAGGGGCTGCCGCCGCCGGCGATGCTGGCGCTGCTCTACGCCGCGTTCATCGTGCTGGGCGCGATCCTCCTGCGCCTGCCGCTCGCCCATCACGGCGCGGTCGGCTGGAGCGAGGCGTTCTTCACCTCCGTCTCGGCGGTGACGGTGACGGGGCTGGTCGTGCTGGACACGGGCAGCGCGTTCACCGTCTTCGGGCAGGCGGTGATCGCGGGGCTGATCCAGCTCGGGGGGCTGGGCCTGATGGTGTTCGCGGTCTTCGTCCTCTCGGCCATCGGGATCGACATGGGGCGGCCGAGCCGCGCGATCCTGCGCGAGGAGCTCAACCAGTCGCGGTCGAGCCTGACCTCGCGGCTGGGCGGGTTGAGCGGGATCTCGCGGCTGGTGATCGTGGTCGCGCTGGCCTGCGAGGTGGTGGGGATCGCGGTGCTGGCGGCCGTGTTCGTGCCCGAGTTCGGCTGGCGCGGCGGGCTCTGGCAGGCGACGTTCCACACGATCAGCGCGTTCAACAACGCGGGGTTCGCGCTCTTCCCCGATTCGCTCTCGCGCTACGTGGGCGACTGGCGGGTGAACGTGCTGGTGCCGGGCATGTTCATCCTGGGCGGGCTCGGGTTCGTGGTGATCGGGGACGTGATCGCCTGCCGCTTCCGCTGGCGGCCGATGGCGCTGCACACCAAGTTGATGCTGGCCGGCACGGGCGCGGCGATCGCCCTGTCCTGGGCGGTGGTGGCGGCGCTGGAATGGGGCAATCCGGGCACGCTGGGACCGTTGGACGTGCCCGGCAAGATTCTGGGGGTCCTGGTTCCAGGCGGTGACGCCGCGCACGGCCGGGTTCAACACCGTCGACACCGCGGCGATGGAGCCCGCGACCGCCCTCTTCACGATGGTGCTGATGGTGATCGGGGGCGGGCCGACCTCGACCGCGGGGGGGATCAAGCTGACGACCTTCATCGTCGCGATCCTGGGCGCGGTCGCGTTCTTCCGCAGGCGGGACCGACTCAACGCGTTCGGGCGCAGCCTGGGCGCGGAGGAGGTGATGAAGGTGATGGCCCTGATCACGATCTCGCTCGGCCTGATCCTGACCGCGCTCTTCGCGCTCGCGGTGCGGCACGAGGGCGAGTTCCTGCCGCTCCTCTTCGAGGTGACGAGCGCGTTCGGCACGGTCGGCCTGTCGATGGGCGCGACCGGGGACCTCGACTACTTCGGGCGGGTCGTGATCATGATCGTGATGTTCCTGGGCCGGGTCGGCCCCCTGACGCTGGGCTTCTTCCTGGCGACGCGGGCGGCGCCGCGGGTGCGCTACCCGGCGGGGCAGGTCTATCTCGGCTAGGCGGCCGCCTCGGCGCGGAGCCAGTCGGCGAAGGCGTCGCGGCCGGGCGATCCCGGGCCGGGGGCGGTGACGAGGAAGTAGCCGCGCCCCGGCTCCGCGAAGGCCCCCAGTTCGACGAGGGCGCCCGTGGCGAGATGCGAGTCGACATTGGCGCGGGTCTGCGCCGAGAGGCCGTGCCCGGCGCGGATCGCGGCGAGGGTGAGGGCGTTGGTGTCCTGCAGGACCATGCGCGTGCCCGGCCCCACGAGGCCGTGGCCCGTGGCCCAGGCGCGCAGCTCGTCGGAATAGGGCTGGAAGAACCAGGTCGCGGCGTGGAACGCCGGCTTCGTGGCGGCGAAGGCGGGGGCGGCGACGACGACGAAATCGGCGGGCATCAGGGGCGTCACGTCGAGGCCGGGCCAGTCGCCCATGCCGTAGCGGATCGCGATGTCGGCCTCGCCGCGGGCGATGTCGGCGAGGACGCCGGAGGGGCGCAGCGCGATCTCGATCCCGGGATGCGCCGCCCAGAAGCGGCCCAGGCGCGGCATGAGCCAGTTCTCCGCCAGGGTCGGGGTGACGGCGACCGTCAGGGGGCGGCCCGCGATGCGCGCGCGCAGCGCCGCCGTGCCCTCCGCGATGCGGCCGAAGCCGTCGGCGAGGGCGCGGGCGAGCGCGTCGCCCTCCGGCGTGGGGGCGACGCCGCGGGGGCCGCGGACCAGGAGGGCGGCGCCGAACCCGCGCTCCAGGGCGCGGACATGCTGCGAGATGGCGGCGTGGGTCACGTTCAGGGACGCGGCGGCCTCGGCGATGGAGCCGGTGCGGGCGGCGGCCTCGAAGGCGCGCAGCGCGGCGAGGGAGGGGACGGACTTCCAGTCCATGACGATAGCTCAGCTTTCGGCGGGCGTATCTTGTTAGCTCGCTCGGAACTTGGGGGGAAGGTATCCCGGGCGCATGGACGAAAGGAGGCTCGACATGCTGACCATACTCGACGGGGCGCTTCGCGCGGCCCTCATGAGGCCGCCGGCGCCGCGGCGGACCTGGGACCCGCCGGCGCCGATGCGCGAGCGGATCGATCCCGTCCCCCGCCGCGAGCGCGACCGCGCGCGGCGCCTGATGGCGATCATGGAGCTGGGCGGGCGGCCGCCCCTCTAGGTCCCGCCCCCCTAGGCGAGGCCCAGCGCGTCCATCGCCGCGTCGATGGCGGCGGCGGTGGGCGGGGTCACGGGCTGGAGCGGGAGGCGGACCTCCGGCCCGCAGCGGCCCAGGCGGGCGAGCGCGTGCTTGGCGCCGGCGAGGCCGGGCTCCAGGAAGAGGGCGGTGTGCAGCGGCATCAGCCGGTCCTGGAGGGCGAGGGCGTCCTGCCAGCGGCCCTCCAGCGTCGCGGCCTGGAACTCGGCGCACAGGCGCGGGGCGACGTTGGCGGTGACCGAGATGCAGCCCGTGCCGCCATGGGCGTTGAAGCCGAGGGCGGAGGCGTCCTCGCCCGAGAGCTGGACGAAGTCCGGACCGCAGAGCGCGCGCTGGCGGCTGACGCGCACCACGTCGCCGGTCGCGTCCTTCACGCCGGCGATGCGGGGATGGGCCGAGAGCGTGGCCATCGTCTCGGGGGTCATGTCGACGGCGGAGCGGGCGGGGATGTTGTAGATGACGAGCGGCAGGTCGGCGGCGTCCGCGACGGCGGTGAAATGCGCGATCAGGCCGGCCTGGGTGGGGCGGTTGTAGTAGGGGGTGACGACGAGGGTGGCGTCGGCGCCCGCGTCCGCGGCGTGGCGGACGAAGCGGCAGGCCTCGGCGGTGTTGTTCGAGCCGGCGCCGGCGATGACGGGGATTCGGCCCCGCGCGGCCGTCACGACGGCGGTGACGACGCGTTCGTGCTCGGCATGGGTGAGGGTCGGGCTCTCGCCGGTGGTGCCGACGGGCACGAGGCCGGACGATCCCTCGGCGACGTGCCAGTCGACCAGGGCGCCGAGCGCGTCCCAGTCCACGGCGCCGTCCTTCATGGGGGTGACCAGGGCGGGCATGGAGGCGCGGAAGGCGGCGGGCATGGCGGGCTCCGGGCGGCGGATCACGCCGTCGTGCGGCGCCGCCCGGCGATAGACGCCCCGCGCCGGGTTGCCAATGGCGGCGGGAGGCGTGCCATGATCTCGCCACGATCTGCGGGAATGGTGCGGGCGGAGGATGCGATGACCGACGGGCGGGCATGGATGGCGCGGGGGATCCTGGGCGCGGGGGCGCTGGCGCTCGCGTTGGCCGGCGTCCCGGCCTCGGCCGCGGTGGCGCCGGAGCGCTCGCCGGTCCCGGCGCCGCGGCCGGCGATCGGCGCGCCGGCCGCCCCGGACGCGGTCGCGGCGGCGGCGACGGCGCGGCCGCAGGCGCGCCCGGCCGTGCGGGCGGCGGTCACGTCCTCCTCGAGCCCGTCCGAGGTGAGCATCGTGCAGGGCGCGGCCCTCGCCGAGGCGATGCGCGCGGTGCGCGCCGGAGACTGGCGCGTGGCGCGGGCCGCGGCGGGCGACCCGGTCGCGCGGGACATCGTGCTCTGGCACGAGCTGCGCGCGCGGCGCGGCACCTGGGAGGAGGCGGCGGACTTCGTGGCGCGGCGGCCGGACTGGCCGGGCATGCCCCTCCTGCGCGCGCGGGCGGAGGGGCTGATTCCGGCCGACGCGCCGGCGGGCGCGGTGCTGGCCTTCTTCGGCGAGGCGGCGCCCGAGACCGGCACCGGGGCGGTGCGCCTGGCGGCCGCGCTTCGGGCGGCGGGGCGGGCGGAGGCCGCGCAGGACGTGCTGATCCGCGCGTGGCGGACGGTGCAGATGACGCAGGCGCAGGAGGACGCGGTGCTCGCCGCCGCCGGGCGCGCCGCGCTGGCGCCCCATGACGACGTGCGGCTGGACGCGCTTCTGTGGGAGCGGTCGGATTCGGGCGTGCGTCGGGCGATGGCGCGCGTGGGGCCGGGGCTGCGCGCGCTGGCGGAGGCGCGGCTGGCGCTCCATTCGGGGCGCGCGGGGGTGAACGGGCTGATCGACGCGGTGCCCGAATCCCTGGCGGGGGATCCGGGGCTGGCCTTCGACCGGGTGCGCTGGCGGCTGGACCGGGATTTGGACGACGCGGCGGTCGAGCTGATGCTGGCGCGCTCGGGCACCGCGGCGGAGCTGGGCCGGCCGGAGGCGTGGGCCGACATGCGCCAGGGACAGGTGCGGCGCCTGATGCGCGCGGGGCGGGCGGGCGAGGCCTATGCGCTGGCGGCCTCGGGGCACCTGGCGGAGGGCGAGGACCATTCGGACCTCGAATGGCTCGCAGGCTTCATCGCCCTGACCGATCTCGTGCGCCCGGCGGACGCGCTGCGGCATTTCGAGCGAGGGGAGCGGGCGGTGGTCTCGCCGATCTCGATGGGTCGGATGCTGTATTGGCAGGGCCGGGCGCATGAGGCGGCGGGGGAGGCCGCCGCCGCGCGGGCCGATTTCGAGCGCGCGGCGGCGCATCGCACGGCGTTCTACGGGCAGCTCGCGGCAGAGCGGATCGGGGCGGCGCCGGACGCGTCCCTGACCGGCGCGGAGGAGGCGGTGCCCCTGCGCGATCTCGCGTCGAACGACGTGCTGCGGGCGGCGGAGCTCCTGCTGGCGGCGGACGAGCGGCGGCTCGCGGCGCGGTTCGCCGCGCATCTGGCCGAGAGCCAGGACGAGGCCGGGCTGCGCGCGCTGGGGCAGTGGGCGGCGGGGCAGGGCTCGCCGTTCCTGCAGGTGGCGCTGGGCAAGCGGGCGGCGCAGATGGGGATCGTCCTGCCGGCGCACCTGTTCCCGCTGCACCCGCTGGCGCGGGCGCCGATGCCGGTGGAGCCCGCCGTCGCGATGGCCGTGGCGCGGCGGGAGAGCGAGTTCCATCCCGGCGCCGCGTCCGGCGTGGGCGCGCAGGGGCTGATGCAGCTGATGCCCGGCACGGCGCAGGACGTGAGCCGCGAGCTGGGGATCGGCTACAGCCGCGGGCGGCTCACCTCGGACCCGGACTACAACGTGCGGCTGGGCACGACCTACCTGCAGGGGCTGGAGGCGCGGTTCGGGGACAACCTCGCGCTGATCGCCGCGGGCTACAACGCGGGGCCGGGCCGGCCGATCGGGTGGATGCGCGAGCGCGGCGACCCGAGGGCGATGGGGGTGGACGAGGCGGTCGACTGGATCGAGCACATCCCCTTCACCGAGACGCGCAACTACGTGATGCGGGTGACCGAGAGCGTGCCGGTCTATCGCGCGCGGCTGTCGGGCGCGGCGGCGGCCACGGACCTGAGCGGGCTCATCGCGGGGCGCTAGGGGCGCCGGGCGCGGGTCATGTGACGCTTGCGTCCATGGCCGGGGACGCGCGTGACCTCGAGGCCCGCGGCCGCCAAGGCGCGGCGGACGGCGCCGGCGGCGGTGTAGGTCGCGAGCCATCCGCCCGGCGCGGTGCGCGCGGCGACGGCGGCGAGGAGGGCGGGCTCCCACATGTCGGGGTTCCGGGCGGGGGCGAAGCCGTCGAGGAACCAGGCGTCGGCGGCGCCGCCCCAGGCCGGGACGGTGCGGCGGGCGTCGCCGAGATGGAGGCGGGCGTCGAGGCCGGGAAGCGCGAGGCGGCCGGTGGGGAGCGCGGCGTCCCAGGCGGCGGCGAGGAGGGCGGCCTCCTGCGCGATGTCGGCGAAGGGCGCGAGGGCGCGGGCGATCTGGACGCCGGACAGGGGGGCGGCCTCGAACCCCTCGTAGCGCAGGGGGCCGGCGGGGCCGGCGCGGCGCCATTCGGCCCAGGCGCAGGCGAGGGCGAGGCAGGCCCCGGTGCCGAGCTCGGCCAGGACGAAGCCGGGCCGGTAGCGGGCGGGCAGGCCGCAGCCCTCGAGATAGACGGCGCGCGTCTCGGCCAGGCCGTCATGGACGGAGAAGTAGGGATCGTCATGGGCGCGGGAGGCGGGCGTCGCGCCGCGCCAGTCGAGATCGGGCATGGCGCCGGGATGGTCCCCACGGGGGCCGCGGGCAAGGGTGTCGCTGGCAGGGGCGTCGCTGGCGGGGGCGCAGCGCGGGGCGTTGCGGGCGGGCGCCGGCGGGCCTAGCGCGGGGGGATGGGCGTGGATCTGATCGTGCGCGGGGCGGGGGTGTTCGGGCTGTGCTGCGCGTATGCCGCGGCGCGGCGGGGCGCGCGGGTGGCCGTGGCGGACCCCGGCGGCGTGGGGGCGGGCGCGTCTGGCGGGGTCCTGGGCGCGCTGGCACCGCATGTGCCGGGGGGGTGGAACGCCAAGAAGGCGTTCCAGTTCGAGAGCCTGGTGATGTCGCGGGCGTTCTGGCCTGAGGTGGAGGCGCGGTCGGGCCTGCCCACCGGATATGCCGCGACGGGGCGGTTGCAAGCCGTGGTGGCGGGGGGCGAGGCGCTGGCGCGGGCGCGGGAGGCCGACGCGCGGGCGTGCTGGGGCGATGCGGCGGTCTGGGAGGTGGTGCCGGCGGCCGGCGGCTGGGAGCCCGCGTCGGACGGGTGGCTGGTGCGCGACACGTTGTCGGCGCATCTCGATCCGGCGCGGGCCTGCGCGGCGCTGGCCGGCGCGGTGCGGGCGCTGGGCGGGACGATCGGTGCGGAGGCGGAGGGGCCCGTGCCGGTGATCCATGCCACGGGGGTGGCGGGGCTGGCGGCGCTGTCGGAGGGGCGGGCACGGGCGGCCGGTGCGCCGGTGCACGGGCAGGCCGCGCGCCTGGCGCTGGACCGGGCGGGGGCGCCGCAGCTCTTCGCCGGCGGGCTGCACGTGGTGCCGCATCTGGACGGGACGGTGGCCGTGGGCTCGACCTCGGAGGCGGGGCGGACGGATGCGGAGGTGGACGGCGCGCTGGAGGAGGTGATCGCGCGGGCGAGGGCGGCGGTGCCGGACCTGCGGGGGGCGCGGGTGATCGCGCGATGGGCGGGGGTGCGGCCGCGGGCGCGCACGCGGGCGCCGATCCTGGGGGCGTGGCCGGGGCGTCCGGGGCACTGGATCGCCAATGGCGGGTTCAAGATCGGGTTCGGGATGGCGCCCCTGGTGGGCGAGGTCATGGCGGATCTGGTGCTGAAGGGGCGGGACCGGGTGCCGGAGGGGCTGCGGGTGGCGGACGCGCTGGGCGGGCAGGATGGGCTTCGGCGTTAACGGATCGTCAATCATGGGCGGGGCAGGATGGGGCATGCGGGTCCTTATCCTGATGTGCCTGGGGGCGTGCGGCATGGGCGGGCCGGACCACCGGGGCCTGCCGCCGCAGCGCGTCGAGGTGGGGGGGTTCGCCTTCGACATGCGCTTCGCCGGGGGCGAGGCGGAGGTGGTGCGCCGGGGGGTCGTGGCGCCTGGGCGGCTGCGCGCGGTGCGGGGCGCGGCGGCCTTGGCGGCGGAGCGGGGGACGGGGTGCCGCGCGGTGACGGCGGAGGGGGATCCGGCGGTGCTGCGCGTGACGATGGACTGCGGGTAGGGACCCGGACGGGTCTGGACGGGCCGGGCGGCGGGCGCGACACTCGGCCGGCGCGGGCGGAGGGTGCGGGTGCAGTTCGATCGTCTGTCCCTGACCGGGTTCAAGAGCTTCGTCGAGCCCGCCGAGTTGCGGATCGAACCGGGGCTGACGGGGGTGGTCGGGCCGAACGGGTGCGGCAAGTCCAACCTGCTGGAGGCGCTCCGCTGGGTCATGGGGGAGAGCCGGCCGACGGCGATGCGCGGCGGCGGGATGGAGGACGTGATCTTCGCCGGGACGGACGCGCGCCCGGCCCGCCCCTATGCGGAGGTGCGCCTGACGGTTCACGACGCGGCGCGCACCGCGCCGGCCGCGCTCGCCGCCGGGGAGCGGATCGAGGTCGCGCGTCGGATCACGCGGGACGCGGGCAGCACCTACCGGGTGGACGGGCGCGAGGTGCGCGCGCGGGACGTTGCGCTTCTGTTCGCCGACGCGGCGACGGGCGCGCGCTCGCCTTCGCTGGTGCGGCAGGGGCAGATCGGAGAGCTGATCGCCGCGGCGCCCCGGGCCCGGCGGCGCATCCTGGAGGACGCGGCCGGGATCGGCGGGCTGCACGTGCGCCGGCACGAGGCGGAGCTGCGCCTGCGCGCGGCGGAGGCGAACCTGTCGCGGCTGGACGACGTTCGCGCCGCGATCGAGGGGCGGCTCGCGGCGCTGGACCGGCAGGCGAAGGTCGCGGCGCGCTACCGGGACATCGGGGCGGCGCTGCGCCGGGCGGAGGGGGCGCTCCTCTGGCGGCGCTGGCGCGACGCGGCCGATGCGGCGGAGGCGGCGGGGGCCGCGCTGGATGCCGCGGCGCGGGCGGCGCGGGCGGCCGAGGCCGCGGCCACGGCGCAGCGCGAGAGGCGGGCCGGGGCCGATGGCGCTCTGCCGGCGCTGCGCGAGGAGGAGGTCGTGGCGGACGCGGTCCTGCGCCGGCTGGAGGCGGAGGCGGCGCGGCACGCGGCGGCGGAGGCCGATGCGGCGGCTGCCGGGACGGCGGCGCGGGCGGCCCTCGAGGAGGTCGAGCGCGACGAGGCGCGCGAGGCGGCGCTGGCCACCGACGCGCGGGCGAGCGCCGGGCGCGCGCGGGCGGAGGCGGCGGAGATCGAGAGCGCGTTGGACGGGCAGGCCGAGGCCGAGGCGCGGGCGGATGACGCCTTGCGCACGGCGGAGACGGCGCGGGATGCGGCCGGGGGAGCGGAGCGCGCGGCGGCGGAAGCGGCGGCGCGGGCGGTGGGTGCGCGCGATGCCGCCGAGAGGGCCGTCGGCGCCGCGCGGGGCGCGCTGCGCCGGATCGCGGCGGCGCTGGCCGAGGCGGCGGCCGCGGAACCGGCGGCGCGTGCGGCGGCCGAGGGGGCCGGCGTGGCCGCGGCGGCGGCGGCGGCGGTGCTGGGCGAGGCGCGGCGGGCCGCGGCCGCCGCGGAGGAGGCGCTGGCCGTGGCGGAGGGCGCCGCCGCCCTGGCGCGGCCCCGCGAGGCGGCGGCGCGGACGGCGCTGTCGGCCGCGAGAGGCGCGGTGGCGGCCCTCGAGGCGGAGGCCGAGGGGCTGGAGCGGGCGGCCCGGCGGGACGGGGCGGAGGGCGGCGTGCTGGCCGACATCCGCGTCGCGCCGGGATACGAGCGGGCGCTGGCGGCGGCGTTGGGCGAGGAGCTGAACGAGCCGGAGGCGAAGGGGGGCGCCGGGTGGCGGGCCCTGCCGCCTCAGGACGTGCCGGCGATGCCCGGGGAGCCGCTGGCGGCGCGCGTCGAGGCGCCGGCCGCGTTGGCGCGGACGCTGGCGCGGGTGGCGGTCGTACCGGCGGAAGATGGCGCGGCGGCGCAGGCGGGGCTCGGCCCCGGCGAGCGGCTGGTGAGCCCGGCCGGGGACCTCTGGCGCTGGGACGGGCTGGTCCGGCCTGCTGGGGCCGGGTCGGCGGCGGCCGCGGCCTTGGAGCGGCGGGCGCGCGCCGAGGTCCTGCGCGCGGAGGTGGCCGCGGCGGTGGCGGACGTGGCGCAAGCCGAGGCCGCGCATGTGGAGGCCGTGCGCGCGGTCCGCGAGGCGACGGCGGCGGAGGAGACGGCGCGCCGGGTGCGGGACGGCGCGCGCGGGGCCCTGGCCCGCGCGGAGCGGGACGCGATGCGCTCCGCCGGGCAGGACGAGATGGCCGCCGAGCGGGCGGCGGTGGCGGGGGCGGCGCTGGAGCGCCATCGCGTGCGGGAGGCCGAGGCGCGGGCGGAGGCGGAGGCCGCGGCGGAGGCCCTGGCCGCCCTGCCGGACGGTGCGGCGGTTCGGGCGGCCGCCGAGGACGCGCGCGCGGCGCTCGACCGCGCACGCGGCGCGGCGGCGGATGCGCGCGCGCGGGCGGGGGCGCTGCGGGCGGAGGGTGCGGCGCGGCGGACCCGGCTGGACGCCGTTCGCGCGGAGGCGGAGGCGTGGCAGGCGCGGCTGGCGGACGCGGGCGTCCGGGCGGGCGAGCTCGGGGCGCGGCGGCGGGCGGCCCAGGGAGCGTTGAGGGCGGCGCAGGCCGCGCCGGGGCGGATCGCGGCCGCGCGCGGCGACTTGCCCGGACGGGTGCTGGCGGCGGAGGGCCGGCGGCGCGCGGCGGGCGCGGCGCTGGCCGCCGGGGAGGCGGCCGCGCGGGAGGCGGGCGAGGGTGAGCGGGCGGCCGAGCGCGCGGCCTCGGAGGCGCGCGAGCGCCGGGCGATGGCGCAGGCGCGCGCCGAGGCGGCGGGCGGCGCCGTCGCCGCCGCGCAGGCGCGGGCGGAAGCGGACGGGGGCGCGGCACGGGATCTGCCCGCGGCGGCGGGGTTCGACCCGGCGGAGGTGGGAACGGCGGAGGCGCTGGAGGCGGAGACGGCGGCGCTGCGGGCGCGGCGGGACGGGCTCGGCCCCGTGAACCTGCGCGCGGCGGCGGACGCGGAGGCGGCGCGCGCGGAGGCCGGCGCGATGGCCGGGCAGGTGGCCGAGCTGGAGGGCGCGATCGCAAAGCTGCGCGGCGCGATCGGGGGCCTCAACCGGGAGGGGCGCGCGCGGCTGCTGGCCGCGTTCGAGCAGGTGAACGGGACGTTCGGCGCGCTCTTCCGGCACCTCTTCGGCGGGGGGGAGGCGCGGCTGGAGCTGGTCGATTCAGACGACCCGCTGGAGGCCGGGCTGGAGATCCTGTGCCAGCCGCCGGGCAAGCGGCTCGCGGCGCTCACGCTGCTCTCGGGCGGGGAGCAGACGCTGACGGCGATGGCGTTGATCTTCGCGGTGTTCCTGTCGAATCCGGCGCCGATCTGCGTGCTCGACGAGGTCGACGCTCCGCTCGACGACGCGAACGTGGCGCGCTTCTGCGGGCTGCTCGACGAGATGACGGAGCGCACGCGCACGCGGTTCCTGGTGATCACGCATCACGCGATCACGATGGGGCGGATGGACCGGCTCTACGGCGTGACGATGGCCGAGCCGGGGGTGAGCCAGCTGGTGAGCGTGGACCTGAGCGCGGCGGAGGGGCTGGTGGCCTAGGCCCGGTCCGCGACGCGGGCCACGAGCTCGACGGCGTTGCCGTCCGGGTCGCGCAGGAAGAGGCCGCGCCAGCCGATCCACGCGAAGTCCTGCCAGCGGAGGTCGTGGCCGAGCCCGGCGAGGTGGCGGGCCGCCGCCTCCTGGGCCGCGGGCGTCAGGGACAGGGCGAGGTGATGCAGGACGCCGGCGCCGTCCGGATGCGGGCCGGGGAAGAGGGCGAGGACGGGCGTATGGCCGGCGTTTCCGTTCGCGAGACGGTAGAAGGCGATACCGTCCGGGCGTTCGGAGAGGAGGGGCAGGGCGAGGTCGCCGCCGTAGAAGGCGCGCATGGCCGGCATGTCGCGGGCGCGGAGCGCGATCTCGCCGAGGGCGGGGGTGTCGAACGGGGGCATGGCGCGAGGCTAGGCCAGGGCGGCGGCGAGGGCCACGACCGCCAGGAGCGCCGCCCATGTGCGCCAGAGCAGGGCGGTGGCGGCGTCGATCTCGGGCGCGCCGGGGTCGCGGCGGCCGGCGGGGTTGATCCAGGGCAGGGGCTCGGTCCGGCCGTGATAGGCGCGCGGGCCGGAGAGGGCCACGCCGAGCGCCCGGGCGGCGGCGGCCTCGGGCCAGCCGGCGTTCGGGGAGCGGTGGGCACGGGCCTCCGCGGCGATGGCGGGCCAGTCGCGCAGGCGGCCGTGGAGCGCCGCGATCGCGAGGCCGGTGAGGCGGGCGGGAATCCAGTTGGCGAGGTCGTCCGCGCGGGCGGCGGCCCAGCCGTACGCCTCGTGCCGCGGGGTGCGGTGGCCGATCATCGAATCTGCGGTGTTGAGCGCCTTGTAGGCGGCCATGGCGGGCAGGCCGCCGATCGCGAACCAGAAGGCGGGGGCGACGACGCCGTCGGAGAGGTTCTCGGCCGCGCTCTCGATGGCGCCGCGGGCGATGGCGGGGGCGTCCATGCCGGCGGTGTCGCGGCCGACGATCATGGCGACGGCGGCGCGGCCCGCCGGGAGGCCCTCGCGGAGGGCGGCGGCGACGGCGGCGACGTGGTCCGCCAAGCTGCGCTGCGCCAGGAGGATCGCGGCGCCCAGGACGCCGCCGAAGGGGATGAGGGAGACGGCCCAGCCGGCGAGCGCGGCGCCGGCGAGCAGGATCGCGAGCGCGGCGGCGCCCCGCGCCCGGCGGGCGGCGCCGCGGTTGAGCGCGGCGTCCAGGCGGGCGACGGCCCGGCCCATCAGGACGGCGGGGTGCGGCGCCCGGCGCCAGAGCGCGTCCGGCTCGCCGAGCGCGGCGTCCAGGAGGAGCGCGGCGAGGAGGGCGGTCACGCCAGCGCGGCGGCGAGCCGGTCCCAGCCCCCGGGACCGGGCAGGCCCAGGCGCAGGCGGCGGTCCGACCAGGGGAAGGCCCGGGTCAGGATGCGCGCCGCCGCGAGGCGAACGTGGAGCGCGGGCGCGTCGCACGCGTAGAGCCGGAAGAGGGGCGTGCCGCCGACGAGCGCGCCGTGCGGCGCCATGAGCGCGTCGAGGCGGGCGGAATCCGCGCGCAGGCGGAGCCGGGCGGCGTCGGCCCAGGCGCGGTCGCCCAGGGCCGCGGCCCCGATGGCGAGGGCGGGGCCGGAGACCGGCCAGGGGCCGAGCCGCTCGGCCAGCCCGGCCAGGAGCGCCGGATCGCCGATGACGACGCCGAGCCGGAGGCCGGCCAGCCCCCAGAACTTGCCGAAGCTCTTCAGGACCAGGGTGCCCGGCCGGGCGGCGGCGGCGATCAGGGTGGCGTCGGGCACGGCGTCGCAGAAGCTCTCGTCGATCACGGACAGCGCGTCGTCCGGGGCGGCGGCGAGGCGTCCGTCTGGGTTGTTGGGGTGGACGACGACGCGCGCGTCCGGGGCGCGTTGGTCCGGGCGGGACCCGTCCGCGACGGTCCAGCCGGCGGCGGCGAAGGCGGCGGCGTGCTCGTTATAGGTCGGTCCGTCGATTCGCACCGTGCCGGGGGGCGTCAGGCGGGGAATCGCCGCGATGGCGGCCGAGGCCCCGGGCACCGCCAGGATGTCCGCGCCGGGCGGAGGGCGCCAGAGGTCGCGGGCGGCGGAGATCAGCCGACCCGCCGCGGCGGCGTCCGGCAGGTCGGTCCAGGCCGCGGCGGGGATCGGCGGCAGGGGCGCCGGCGCGGGCCAGGGAATCGGGGCGATCCCCGTCGACAGGTCGAGCCAGTCGGCGCGCGCCCCGCCCCAGCGCAGGCAGGCCGCGTCGACGCCGCCGCCATGATCGCGGGGGGCACGGGACCGTGATGGAACGGCATCGAAGGGGGGAGGTTCGATCGATACGGAAGGCAACCGGCGTTCTCCTGCCGACGGGAAGGGGCCGCATCGGCGATTCGCAGTCGAGACGGGGCCGCCGGGTTCGCGTGGCTTGCAAGGCGCGGCGCCGGCGGTCAATATAGTGACGTAGGGTGATCGCCGGGGACGGCGCGCGATTACGTGATAGCCGGCCACCCGATTGGAGGACGCATGCACGTTTTGATCGTTGAACCTAGCGAGGCTCTCGGCACGCTCTGGGCAAGGCATCTGGAGCGCTCGGGCGCCCGGGTGACCCGCGTCACCGGGCAGTCCGCCGCGATTCGCGCGATCCGGGAGGAGGGCGTGTCGGTGATCGTCCTGAACCTGGTGCTGCCGGGCGGCGGGGCGTTCGCGATCGCGGACTATGCCAGCTATTCCTCGCCGGGGATCAGGGTGATCTTCGTGACCGCGTCGACCTTCTTCTCGGACGGATCGATCTTCCGGCACATTCCCAACGCGTGCGCCTTCGTCGGGTCGTCGACCCCGCCCGAGGACCTGACAGCGATGGCGCTGCACTGGGGCGGCGCCGTCACCGAGGAGCGCGCCGCCGTCTGAGACGCCCGCCCCGGCGGGCGCGGCTAGAGGGGCGCGGCGAAGTCCGGGTCCGGTCCGATGGGCACGATCCGATGCGGATTTATGGTCTCGTGGCTGTAGTGATAGTGCCGGACGATGTGGTCCATGTGGACGGTCGATCCGACGGCCGCGTGCTGGTACATGCGGCGGGTGTGGCGCCAGAGGGCGGGATGCTCGATCAGCTTGGCGCGGTTGCACTTGAAGTGGCCGTGATAGACCGCGTCGAAGCGGACCATCGTGGTGAAGAGGCGGATGTCGGCCTCGGTCATGGCATCGCCGACGAGCCAGTCGCGGCCCGTCAGCCGCTCCTCCAGCCAGGCCATCGTGCCCGTGACCTCCGCGACCGCCTCGTCATAGGCGGACTGGGTGGTGGCGAAGCCGGCGCGGTAGACGCCGTTGTTCACGCCCGGGTAGACGCGCGCGTTGACCTCCTCGATCTCGTCGCGGTGGGCTTCGGGGTAGTAGTCGCCCGGCGCCGCGCCGATGCCGTCGAAGGCGGTCCCCAGCATGCGGATGATCTCGGCGCTCTCGTTGGAGACGATGGTGCCCCGCTCGGCGTCCCAGAGGATCGGGACGGTCACGCGGCCGGAGATCCCGGGGTCGGCGCGCAGGTAGAGGTCGCGCGCGAAGGGCAGGCCGTGGAGCCGGTCGCCGGTGGCGCCGGGAAAGTCGGTGTCGAACGTCCAGCCGTCCGAGAGCATGTCGGGGTGGACGGCGGAGACGGGGATCGCGTCCGCGAGGCCCTTGAGCGCGCGCATGAT
This sequence comes from uncultured Alphaproteobacteria bacterium, assembly GCA_963832275.1. Taxonomy (GTDB): domain Bacteria; phylum Pseudomonadota; class Alphaproteobacteria; order Rhodobacterales; family Rhodobacteraceae; genus Hasllibacter. The sequence goes on along the minus strand of CAWHTQ010000019.1, from coordinate 58,018 downwards.
CAGGGTCCGGTGCGCCCAGGGGCAGGCGTGGCTGACGTAGAGATGGTAGCGCCCCGCCGCGGCCGGGAAGCCGCCCTCGCCCGAGGGTCCGGGGGCGCCGTCCGGGGTGATCCAGTTGCGGAACGCGGTGGTGGAGCGCTCGAACGCGCCGCCGGTGGAGGCGGTGTCGTACCAGTCGTCGTGCCAGGTGCCGTCCACGAGCTGTCCCATGCGTCCTCCTCCGGGTCCGGGCGGGGTGCCCGCGGCGCAAGGGATAGACGGGCGTGCGGGCGCGCGCATCCCGCCTCCGGGCAGGGGAGGCCTGCGGGGGCGCACAGGCGGGCATACGGGCGGGCGCACGGGCGGGCGCGGGATTTCACCAAATGGTCATGCCGGCGCCTCGGCGATGGCGGCCGGCGGTCCTACATGGGGAATCGGAGGGCCTGCCGATGAACACCTACCTGTCCGACGAGATCCGCGGCTGGCTGCGGCCGGCCGTGGAGGCGCCCCGCGCGCGGCCGGTGCCCGGACGGCGCGTCCGGGCCGCGCTCTGGACGGTGCGGTCGGGCGGCGCGTCCTGGCCGGTGGTGCGGCGGGTGCCGGGCGGGTTCGTCCTGGCGCTGGACGGCGGGACGTGGCCCCGCGGGCTGGTGGACCTCTACGAGGGCGAGCGGCACGCGATGCAGTGCCTGGTGGTCGGCGCCGCCTGCGAGGGGGGCGAGGCCACGTTCGAGTACAAGCGGGCCACGCTCGCGCGCGAGGCGGCCCCGGTCGACTTCGAGGTCGCGGACTAGGCGTTACTGAAGGTCGGAGAAGGCCCGCTCGAGTCGGGCGCAGGCGTCCTCGATCACGGCCCGGGGGGCGGCGAGGTTGAAGCGCAGGTAGTGCTCGCCCCCCGTGCCGAAGGTGGGGCCGTGGTTCGGGGCGATGCCCGCGTCCCGCTGCACGCGGGCGGTGAACTCGGCGCGGTCCATGCCGGTGCCCTCGAAGTCGACCCAGGCGAGGTAGGTCGCCTCCAGCTCCATCGAGCGCAGCCCGGGGATGGCGTTCACGCGGGCGTCGAAGAGGCGGCGGCTGGCGTCGATATAGGCGATGCAGTCGTCCAGCCAGGCGGCGCCCTCCGGGGAGTAGGCGGCGGTCGCCATGATGAGGCCGAAGCTGTTGGGGCTCGACCCCATCGCGGCCATGCGCGCGGCGAAGCGGGCGCGGAGGGTCGGGTCCGGGACGATGACGTTGCCGACATGCGAGCCGGCGAGGTTGAAGGTCTTGGTGGTCGCGGTCATCATCACGAGGCGGTCCTCGATCCCGCCCAACTGGGCCATGGGAACATGGCGCTGGCCGGGCATGACGAGGTCGTGGTGGATCTCGTCGGAGACGAGGATCAGGTCCCGCTCGCGGGCGATCTCGGCGATGACCTCGAGCTCCGCGCGGGCCCAGACGCGGCCGCCGGGATTGTGCGGCGAGCAGAGGATCAGCATGCGCTCGCCGCCGGTGAGACGGGCTTCGATCGCGTCCCGGTCGATGACGTAACGCCCTTCCACCACCGGCATCGGGCACTCCACGGGTCGGCGGCCGGCGGCGTCGATCACGCGGCGGAAGGCGTGGTAGACGGGGGTCAGGAGGACGATCCCGTCCCCCGGCGCGGTGAACGCGTCGATGCACATGGCGGTGCCGTTGACGAGGCCGTGGGTGGTGAAGATCCACTCGTCCTCGATCTGCCAGCCGTGCCGCTCGGCCATCCACCAGCGGATCGCGGCGAGGTATTTCGAGGGATCGCCGAAATAGCCGAAGACCCCGTGGTCGACCATGCCCTGCACGGCGTCGAGCACCACCTGGGGCGGGCGGAACTCCATGTCGGCGACCCACATCGCGAGCCCGTCCTCGGGCGTGACGCCGTAGAGCGCCTGCATCGCGTCCCATTTCACGCAATGGGTGCCGCGGCGGTCGGGCGCGCCGTCGAAGCGCGGGTCGTGCGGGGCGCTCGGCGCCGGGCGCAGGTCGTCGGGCATGGGGGATCTCCGGGACTGGGGTCGCGGCGAATGTTCGCGTCCCGCCCCGCGGGGTCAAGGGCCGGGCGCCCGACCGTGCGGACGTCGGCGGCGGAGGCGGCGCCTGGCCGGGTCCCGCCCCGGACGGGCGGCCGTCAGCGACCCTCGCGGTCGAGGCGGGTCAGGTGCGCCTCGTGCTGATCCTGGATCTTCCGGAGGTTGGCCAGGAGCACCTCGGAGCGCCCGGTCGGCGCGCCGCGCGCCCCGAGGTCCCGCACGACCTTGCGTTGACGGGCGAGGCTGACCTCGCCCTGCGCGATGTGCCGCTCGACCATCTCGCGCTCGGTCTCACCCTCTCGCGGCATCGTCGCCTCGCGCCTCGCGCGAACGCCGGTCGGGCCGCCGCCCGAGGCGCGCGTCGCCGGGCGGCCCCCGTGCGGGTAGGTGGTCGTGCGCCATGTCGGGTCCTTCCGGGTGCGTGTGCGCCGCCGGCCTAACCGATCGCGGCCGCGCATGGCAGCCCGCACGCGCCGCGGCGGAGCGGTCGGCCGCGTTGCCCTCGCGGCGCCGTGCGATTATCTGGCCGGCATGATCCGGCCCATCCTTCTGCACCCCGACCCGCGGCTCAAGAGGCGGTGCGCCCCGGTGGGCGTGCCGACGGACGCGCACCGGGCGCTGTCGGAGGACATGCTCGAGACGATGTACGACGCGCCGGGCGTCGGCCTCGCGGCGCCGCAGGTGGGCGAGATGCTGCGCCTGCTGGTGATGGACTGCGTCAAGGAGGAGGGCGCGGCGCCGCGGCCCATGGTCCTGGTCGATCCGGTGATCGTGGACGCCTCCGAGGCGCGGGGCACCTACGAGGAGGGGTGCCTGTCGATCCCCGAGCAGTTCGCCGACGTGGAGCGCCCCGAGGAGGTCACGGTGGCCTGGACCGACCTGGACGGCGCGCGGCGCGAGGAGCGCTTCGAGGGGCTGTGGTCGACCTGCGTGCAGCACGAGATCGACCATCTCGATGGAAAGCTCTTCATCGACTACCTGGGGCCGATGAAGCGGCAGCTCATCACCCGGCGGATGACGAAGCTGAAGAAGGAGCGGGCGCGGGCGTCCTAGCCTCGCCGAGCGCCATGTCCGTCCTGCCGATCCTCCTGCACCCCGATCCGCGGCTGCGGGAGGCGTGCGCGCCGGTCGGCCGGGTGGACGAGGGCGTGCGCGCGCTGGCGGCGGACCTGCTCGAGACGATGTATGCGGCGCCGGGCCGGGGGCTGGCGGCGCCGCAGGTCGGGGCGCTGCGCCGGATGTTCGTGATGGACGTGGATTGGAAGGAGGGGGCGCCGGCCCCCGTGGTCGCGGTGGACCCCGAGATCGTCTTCGCCTCCGGCGAGGCGGCGCAGGGCGAGGAGGCGTGCCTGTCGATCCCGGGCGCGCCGCGCACGGTCGTCCGGCCGGCGGCGGTGACGATGCGGTGGACCGATCTGGAGGGCGTGCGGGCCGAGCATGCCCTGACCGGCGCCGCGGCGCGATGCGCGCAGCACGAGCTGGACCATCTGGACGGCGTGCTGATCCTCGACCGGGCGTGAGGGGCGGCTCCCGCGCGGCCCGGCCCGCGGCCCGCCCGCTCGGGGCGGGCGACTCCCGCCTTCGGCCACGCGGCGCGGCCGCTGCGCTGGCATGGCGCCCGGCGCCGCGGTCCTGATAGGAGGCGGGCATGCGCATCGTCTTCATGGGAACGCCCGATTTCGCGGTGCCGACGCTGGACGCGCTCGTCGCCGCCGGGCACGAGGTCGCCGCCGTCTACACCCAGCCGCCGCGGCCCGCGGGGCGGGGCAAGAAGCCCCGCGCGACGGCCGTGCACACGCGGGCGCAGGCGCTGGGGCTGGAGGTGCGCCATCCCGCGAGCCTGAAGCCGCCGGAGGTGCGCGCGGCGTTCGCGGCGCTGGCGGCCGAGGTGGCGGTGGTGGCGGCCTATGGGCTGATCCTGCCGCGGGCGGTGCTGGACGCGCCGGCGGGCGGGTGCCTGAACGTGCACGCCTCGCTGCTGCCGCGCTGGCGCGGGGCGGCGCCGATCCACCGGGCGGTGATGGCGGGGGACGCGGAGACGGGCGTGTGCGTCATGGCGATGGAGGCGGGGCTCGACACCGGGCCGGTCCTGCGGCGCGAGGCGATCCCGATCGGGGCGCAGGACACGACCGGCGACCTGGAGCCCCGGCTCGCCGCGCTGGGCGCGCGACTGATGGTCGAGGCGCTGGACGTCCGGCCCGCGGCCGAGCCGCAGCCCGAGGCGGGCGTCACCTACGCCGCCAAGATCGACAAGGCGGAGGCGGCGCTGGACTGGACGCGCCCGGCGGCGGAGGTCGCGCGCCGGATAAACGGGCTGTCGCCGATGCCGGGCGCATGGACCCTGCGGCGGGGGCGGCGGCTCAAGCTGCTGCGCGCGCGGGCGGCCCCCGGCGCGGGCGCGCCGGGGGAGGTCCTGCCCGGCGCGGCGCTGCGGGTGGCCTGCGGGGACGGGGCGGTGGACGTGATCGAGGTGCAGCCCGAGGGGCGGGGCCGGCAGGACGCGCGCGAGCACGCCAACGGGCTGTCGGCGCTCCAGGGGGAGCGGCTCGGCGCCTGACGGGTGGGCGGGGGGCGCCCGTCACGCCATCGTCAGCCGCGCGCGCTTTGACCTCGCTCGCGCGCGCGTTACCGTGTGCCCGGTCCGGTCGCGCCCTGCGCCCGGTCCCGGAACCCCGGAGGTTGGATGTCAGGCAATGCCGCCGATCCGGCGCGCCCCGAGGCGGACGCGCAGACCCTGCCGCCGACCGCGAGGACGCGGCTGCGCCGGGCCCTGACCCTCACCCGGGCGGGCCTGGCGGCGGAGCGGGCGGCGCGGGCGTTCTGGCCGCTCTGGTCGATCGTGGCGGCGGCGGTGGCGATGCTGCTTATGGGCCTGCACGTCGCGCTGCCGCTGGAGGCGGTCTGGGCGCTCGTGGTCGTGGTGATCGGCGGGGCGGGCGGCGCGCTGGCCTGGGGCGCGGCGCGGTTCAGGCTGCCGAGCGCGGCGGAGGCGGCGCTGCGGCTCGACGCGTCGCTGCCGGGGCGGCCGCTCACGGCTCTCTCGGACGCGCCGGCGATCGGCGGGACGGACCCGCAGGGCCGGGCGATGTGGGCCGCGCACCGGGCGGCGATGGCCCGGCGGCTGGAGGCGGCGCGGGCGGTGCCGGGCGATCTGCGCCTGGCCGCGCGCGATCCCTACGGGCTCCGCTACGTGGCGATCATCGCCCTCGCGGTGGGCGCGCTCTTCGGGCAGGCGGCGCGCCTGGGCGATCTTCCGGTGCCGGGCGCGACGGGGATCGCGGTGGCCGAAGGTCCGTCCTGGGAGGGGTGGATCCGGCCGCCCGCGCACATGGGCCTGCCGGTGCTCTACCTCGCGGATCAGCCGGCGGGCACGCTGGAGCTGCCCGAGGGCAGCGAGGTCGCGATCCGCCTCTACGGCGATCCCGGCGCCCTGACGGTGGAGGAGACGATCTCGGGGGTCGCGGCGCCCGAGGACGCGGAGCGGACGATCACCGTGGCGCGGCCGGGCCTGCTGGCGGTGCGGGGGCCGGGCGGGATCGAGTGGCGGGTGGTCACGGTGGCGGACGCGGCGCCTGTGGTGCTCTCGGCCGGGCCGATGGAGCGGGGATCGGGCGGGCGCACGGAGATGCCCTTCGCGGTCGAGGACGATCACGGGATCGCCTCGGGGACGGCGACGATCGCGGTGGACATGGCCGCGCTGGACCGGCGCTTCGCCCTCGGGGCCGAGCCGGAGGCGCGGGGCGCGCTGGTCGTGGACCTGCCCCTGCCGATCGCGGGGGACAGGGCGGCGTTCGAGGAGCTGATGATCGCGGATCTGGCCGAGCATCCGTTCGCCGGGCTGCCGGTGCGGGTCGCGATCGAGGCGGTGGACGCGGCCGGGCAGCCCTCCGCACCGTTCGAGGTGGTGGGCGTGCTGCCGGGTCGGAGGTTCTTCGATCCGCTGGCGCGGGCCGTGGTCGAACAGCGGCAGGCGATCCTGTGGTCGCGCGCGAACGCGCCGCGGGCGGCGCAGGTGCTGCGCGCGGTCTCCTACCGGCCACAGGACGCGTTCGACAGCGAGGTCACGTACCTGCGGCTGCGCATGGCGCTGCGCACGCTGGAGCGCCATGCGCGCGCCGGGCTGGGCGAGGAGAAGCGCGACGAGGTGGCGGCCCTTCTCTGGAGCGTCGCGGTGGAGATCGAGGAGGGACGCCTCGCGGACGCGCTGGAGCGGTTGCGCGAGGCGCAGGAGCGGCTGGCCGACGCGATGGAGAACGGCGCGACGGACGAGGAGATCGCCGAGCTGATGGAGGAGCTCCGGCAGGCGATGGAGGACTACATGCGCCAGCTCGCCGAGAACGCCGAGCCGGGCGAGGGACCGCCGCCGGGCGAGGGGCAGCAGATCACGCAGGACCAGCTCCAGCAGATGATGGACCGGATCCAGGAGTTGATGGAGCAGGGCCGCATGGAGGAGGCGCAGGCTTTGCTGGAGCAGCTCAACCGCATGATGGAGAACATGCAGGTGACGCAAGGGCAGCCAGGTGAGGGGGGCGAGGGCCAGCAGGGCGAGGGCGACCAGGCGATGGAGGGGCTCAACGAGACGCTCCGGGAGCAGCAGGGTCTGTCCGACGAGGCGTTCCGCGACCTGCAGGAGCAGCAGGGCGCCGGCCAGCAAGGCGGGCAGAGCGCGCAGAACGAGGGCGCGCAGGGCGGCCAGGGCCCCGGCGAGGGCCCCGGTGAGCAGGGCCAGGGCCAGGGACAGCGGGGCGAGGGCGGCGGGCCGGGGCAACAGCGCGCGGATGGCGGCCAGGGCGGCAGCCTCGCGGACCGGCAGGGCGCGCTGCGCCGCGAGCTGGACCGCCAGCAGGGCGCGCTTCCGGGGCGCGGCACGGCGGGCGGGGACGCCGCCGCCGAGGCTCTCGGCCGCGCGGGCGAGGCGATGGATCGCGCCGAGGACGCCCTGCGGGACGGCGACACGGGCGGCGCGCTGGGCGCGCAGGCCGACGCGATGGAGGAGATGCGCGAGGGCATGCGCCAGCTCGCCGACGAGATGCGCCAGGCGCAGCAGCAATCGCCCGGCGGCGACCAGGGCACCGCCGAGGCCGAGGGTGCGGCGCAGGGCGACCCGCTCGGCCGGGCCGCCGGCGCGCAGGGACAGATCGGCGGCGACGACCCGCTGGCCGATGGCGACGACGTCTACCGCCGGGCGCAGGACCTGGTGGAGGAGCTGCGCCGCCGCGCCGGGGAGCGTGCCCGCCCAGAGGCCGAGCGCGACTATCTGGAGCGGCTGCTCGAGCCGTTCTGATCCCGCGTCAGCCTTCGTTCGCGCCCATCGCGGCCAGGACCCGGTCCAGGGCGCCCTCGGTCCCGGTGCGGAGCCCGTCCACCGCGCGGACGTAGTCGGCGAGCACGGGTGCGGCGGCCGGGACCGCCTCGGCGATCCGGGGCGCCAGGAGGTAGACCGCCGTCAGGATGGCGGCGACGGTCAGCAGCGCCAGGAAGGCGCCGCGACCGCCGCGCGTCCGCTCCGGCTCCGCCTCGCTCTCGACCGTGCGCGCGCGCCGGAAGTCGGGCTCCGGGAGGGGCGGAACCGGCGCGGCGGCCTCGGACGCGCGGGCGGGCCGCACGGAGCGGGGGGCGTCCCGGCGGCCGGCCGGGTCCGGCCGGGCCGGGACGACGGCCGCCGCCGCCGGGGGGCTCTGCGCGCCGTCGCCGGGATGGGCGGCTTCGGCGCCCGGCGCCGCGCCGCGGCGAAGGCGCGCCTCGCGCGCGGCCTCCTCGCGCAGGACGCGGAGGTCCTCGGGATCGCGCACCGGCGTCCGGGGGGAGGAGGGCCCGTCCGCCGCGCCGTCTGCGCCGTCGCGCCGTCCGCCGCATCGGCCGCGCCCGGGTGCCGCCAGCCATGCCCGCAGGCGCTGCACTCCACGTCGCGGCCGCCTTCCGGAATGGCGCCCTCCGGGATCTCGTAGCGCGCGTCGCATTCGGGGCAGGTCAACCGCATCGCCGTCTCCAGGCACGTCCTCTGTCCGGCGGGCGCTTCCCCCCGCCGCGGCGGCATGTAACACCGCGGCGGCGGCCGCCGCGAGGGCAAACCGGGTCGCGGGCGAGGGGCACATGGACACGGCAGACAGCGCGCCCCCCGGGGCCCTGCAATGGGTCCGGAGCCTGCTGTTCAACGCGCATATCTACGTCGCGATGGTCCTGGTCGCGGCCTGGTGGCTGGTGCCGACGATGATCCGGCGGGAGCGGGGCTGGGACGCGGTGGGCGCCTGGTGCCGCTACGTGCGCTGGTCGGCGGCCTGGATGGTCGGGCTGCGCTCCGAGGTGCGCGGTCCGGTGCCCACGGGCGAGGTCCTGATCGCGGCCAAGCATCAGAGCTTCCTGGACATCATCATGATCGTCGCGGTGGTCCCGCGGCCGAAGTTCATCATGAAGCACGAGCTGCGATACGTGCCGATCCTGGGCTGGTACGCGGCGCGCACCGGCTGCGTGCCGGTGCGGCGCGGTCGGCGCGCCGAGGCGATGAAGCGCATGGTCGCGGACGTGGCCGCCGGCGCGGCCCTGCCGGGGCAGCTGGTGATCTATCCCCAGGGCACCCGCGTGGCGCCGGGGGAGCACCGGCCCTACAAGGTCGGGACCTTCGTGCTCTACGACCAGACCGGTCAGGCCTGCGTGCCGGCGGCGTGCAATGTCGGGCTGTTCTGGCCCAAGCGGGGCGTGATGCGGCGCCCCGGGCTGGCGGTGGTCGAGTTCGGGGCGCCGATCGCGCCCGGGCTGGCGCAGGAGGCGTTCATGGCCCGCCTCCAGAGGGAGGTCGAGGGCCGCTCGGACGCGCTCATGGGCCTGCCCGCGCCGGGACGACCGGCGAGCGCCTAGGCGGCCAAGCCTTTCGCGCCCATTGCCAGGAACTTGCGGCGCCGGGCGGTCACGAGGTCCTTGCGGCCCGCGAGCCCGGCGAGCTCGCCCTGGATGGCGCGGCCCACCGCGGCGATGGTGCCGGCGGGGTCGCGATGCGCGCCGCCCACGGGCTCGGGCACGATGCGGTCGATCACGCCGAGCGTCATCAGGTCCTGCGCGGTGAGGCGCAGGGCGGCGGCGGCCTCGCGCATCTTCTCGGAATCCTTCCACAGGATCGAGGCGCACCCTTCGGGGGAGATCACCGAGTAGATCGAGTGCTCCAGCATCAGGACGCGGTCGCCGGAGGCGAAGGCCACCGCACCGCCCGATCCGCCCTCGCCGATCACGCAGGCCACCAGCGGCACGCCGATCCGCAGGCAGGTCTCGGTCGAGCGGGCGATCGCCTCGGACTGGCCGCGCTCCTCGGCGCCCTTGCCGGGATAGGCGCCCGGGGTGTCGATCAGGGTGACGACCGGGACGCCGAAGCGGCCCGCCAACTCCATCAGGCGGATCGCCTTGCGGTAGCCCTCGGGCCGGGCCATGCCGAAATTGCGCGCGATCCGGGTCTGGGTGTCGTGGCCCTTCTCGTGGCCGATGACCATGACGGCGCGACCGTCCAGGCGCGCGAGCCCGCCCATCACGGCGTGGTCGTCCGCGAAGTTCCGGTCGCCCGCGAGCGGCGTCCAGTCGGTGAAGAGCGCGGCGACGTAATCCTTGCAATGAGGGCGTTCGGGATGGCGCGCGACCTGCGCCTTCTGCCAGGCGCTGAGCTTGCCGTAGAGGGTGGCGAGGAGGGCGCGGGCCTTGCCGCCCAGCGCCTCGGCCTGCTCGGCGAGATCGGCGGTGTCCTCGCCGCGGGCCATGGCGCGCAGCTCCTCGGCCTTGCCCTCGATCTCGGCGAGGGGCTTCTCGAAGTCGAGATAATGCGTCATCGGCGGCGGGCTCCAGGCGGGGTCGCGCCCGTTACTTGGCCGCTCCGGGCGCGGGGCGCAACGCCCCGGCCGCGTGCGCGACGTAGCCGCAGGAGGTGCGCCCGGGCGGCCCCGGACCGAGGGGGACGGCGCGCGCGCCGGCCAGGCCGGCCGCCTCCAGCATCCGCAGGACGGCGGGCGGCCTGTAGGCGCGGCTGCCCCAGCGCAGCCGGACCAGCATGGTGCACCAATGCGGCCGCGAGACCGTGAGCGCCGCCGTGCCGCCGGGGGCGAGGCGCCCCGCGATCCAGCGCAGCGCGGCATCGGGATCGCCCAGATGCTCTATCACATGGCCGACGAGGACGACGTCGAAGGCGGCCGCCCCGATCCGCGGATCGCCGACGCCGCCGTCGACGGTCGCCGCGGTGACGCCCATGGACGCGAGCCGGGCGCCGGCACGGGCGCGCATGGCCGCGGAGGGGTCGGCGAGGGTGATCGCGTCGGGCGAGCCGGCGGCGAGCGCCGCGATGGAGAGATCGCCCGTCCCGCAGCCGAGGTCGAGCACGCGCCCGGCGGGCGCGGCCTCGCGAAGGAAGGCCGCGTAGGCGGACGGGTAGCCGAGGCGCGCCAGCATCCGCTCCCAGCCGGGGGCGGCGGCATCGTAGGAGGCGACCAGGTCCATCGCGCGTCCCTCCGCGTGGCGCGCGCAGCGTGCGCGGGGTAGTGACCTAAGGTCAATACCGCGGTGGGCGCGGCGATGGCGCGGCGCCGCGGGACCGGCGCCGCGCGAGCGGGCAGGCCCAGCGCCGGGCCGCGGATCGGGCGGGACAAGCCGGGCGCGCGGTGGCAAGCTGACGGCGACCCGTACGGAGCCCGCGGCATGATCCCCACGCCCTACCTTCTCTTCCTCGGCGACGCGCCGGACATGCTGGCCGCGAAGGTGGCGATCGGGATCCGGGACTGGCGGCCGGATCACGCGGTCGGCCAGCTCTCGCTGCCCGGATGCCGGGCGGACCTGCGCCTGCGGGAGATGTCCCTCGAGGAGGGCTGGGCGGCGGGCGCGCGGACGCTGGTGATCGGGGTCGCGAACCGCGGCGGCGTGATCGCGGAGAGCTGGCGCGAGGTCCTGCGCGCCGCGCTGGCGCTCGGCTACGATCTGGCCTCGGGCCTGCATCAGCTGCTGCGCGACCAGCCCGACCTCGCGGAGGCCGCCCGCGCCCACGGCCGGACCCTGCACGACGTGCGGGTGCCCTCGGTGCGCTATCCGATCGGCGACGGGCGGCCGCGCGCGGGGCGGCGGTGTCTGGCGGTCGGGACGGACTGCTCGGTCGGCAAGATGTACACCGCCATGGCGATGGAGCGCGAGATGGCCGCGCGGGGCATGGCGGCCACGTTCCGCGCGACGGGGCAGACCGGCATCCTGATCACCGGGGGCGGCGTGCCCCTGGACGCGGTGATCGCGGATTTCATGGCCGGGAGCGTCGAATGGCTCACGCCGCCGAACGCGCCCGACCACTGGGACCTGATCGAAGGGCAGGGCAGCCTGTACCATCCGTCCTATTCGGGGGTGACGATGGCCCTGATCCACGGCGGGGCGCCCGATGCGCTGATCCTCGCGCACGAGCCCACGCGCACGCACATGCGCGGGCTGCCGCATTACGGGGTGCCTTCGCTGGAGGACCTGCGGGATCTGTCGCTCGGCCTGGCGCGGCGGGTGAACCCGGCCTGCGAGGTCGTGGGCGTCGCGGTGAACACGCAGCATCAGGACGAGGAGGACGCGCGCCGGACCTGCGCGGGGATCGAGGAGCGGCTCGGCCTGCCGACGGTCGATCCGATCCGCGACGGCGCGGGGAGGCTCGTCGATGCGCTCCCGGCGTGAGGGGGGAAGGCGGCGCGCTCTCAGGGGCCGCGCCCCCGTCGCGCGCCGCCGGGCGGACCTGCGGCCGCCATCCGATGGCCGGAGCGGGCGATGAGGATCGAGGTCCGGGTCGAACGGTTCGCGCTGGAGCGGCCGTTCACGATCGCGCGGGGCACACGGACCCATGCCGAGGTCCTGACGGTGACCTTGGTCGACGGGACGCATCGGGGGCGGGGCGAATGCGTTCCCTACGCGCGCTATGGCGAGACGATGGCGAGCGTGGAGGCGCAGGTCCGTGGGTTCCGGGGCGGCACGCGCGCGGAGCTGGCGGAGGCCCTGCCGCCCGGCGCGGCGCGCAACGCGCTCGACTGCGCGCTATGGGACCTCGAGGCGAAGCGCGCCGGGATGCGGGTCTGGGACCTGGCCGGCCTGCCGGCGCCGGCGCCGCTGGTGACGGCCTACACGCTTTCCCTGGAGGCGCCCGAGGCGATGCGCGCGCAGGCGGCGGCGAACGCGCATCGACCGCTCCTGAAGGTCAAGCTGGGGACCGAGGACGACATGCCGCGGCTCGAGGCGGTGCGCGCGGGGGCGCCGAGGGCCCGGATCGTGGCGGACGCGAACGAGGGCTGGAGCGCCGCGATCTACGCCGACCTGGCGCCGCATCTGGCGCGACTGGGGGTGGAGATGATCGAGCAGCCGGTGCCCGCGGACGCCATCCACGAGCTTGACGGAATGGCGCGCCCGGTGCCGCTGTGCGCCGACGAGAGCTGTCACGACCGCGCCAGCCTGCCGGCGCTGAAGGGGCGGTTCGACATCGTGAACGTGAAGCTCGACAAGACCGGCGGACTGACCGAGGCGCTGGCGCTGCGGGACGCGGCGCGCGCGGCGGGGTTCGGGGTGATGACCGGGTGCATGGTCGGGTCCTCGCTGGCGATGGCGCCGGCGGTCCTGGCGGCGCAGGGCAGCGCGGTCGTGGACCTAGACGGGCCGCTCCTGCTGGCGGAGGACCGGGACGTGCCGCTGCGCTACGACGAGGACGGGGTGCACCCGCCGGACGCGGCGCTCTGGGGCTAGTCCCGGTCCGCGGGCGGCGGTAGGTCCGCACGAGCAGTCGCAGGAGCCCCCATGTCCCGAACCGTCTACGTCAACGGCGCCTACGTCCCGGAGGAGGACGCGAAGATCAGCGTGTTCGACCGCGGATTCCTGTTCGCGGACGGGGTCTACGAGGTCACGAGCGTCATCGGCGGGAAGCTGATCGACTTCGCCGGGCACTGCGCGCGGCTGCGCAGAAGCCTCGCCGAGCTCGAGATGCCGAGCCCCGCCGACGACGACGCGCTGCTGGCGATCCACCGCGAGCTCCTGGAGCGCAACGCGGTCGAGGAGGGGATGGTCTACCTCCAGGTGACGCGCGGCGCCGCGGACCGCGACTTCGCCTATCCGGCCGAGCCGGAGCCCAGCCTGGTGATGTTCACGCAGTCCAAGGGGATCGTGGAGAGTCCCGCGGCCGAGGCGGGGATCGACGTGATCACCATACCGGACCTGCGCTGGGGGCGGCGGGACATCAAGACGGTGCAGCTCCTCTATCCGTCCATGGGCAAGATGGCGGCGAAGGCGGCCGGGGCGGCGGACGCCTGGATGGTCGAGGACGGGGCCGTGACCGAGGGCACGTCGAACAACGCCTACATCGTGACCGGCGGGACCATCGTGACCCGCCACCTGGGCGCACGAGATCCTGGCCGGGATCACGCGGTCCGCGGTGCTGCGCTTCGCGCGCGAGGCGCAGATGCGGGTGGAGGAGCGCAGCTTCACCGTGGCGGAGGCGATGGCTGCGGACGAGGCGTTCGTGACCTCGGCCTCGACCTTCGTGATGCCGGTGGTGCGGATCGACGGCGAGGCGGTCGGGGACGGCGCGCCGGGGCCGGTCGCGCGGCGGCTGCGGGAGATCTATCTGGAGGAGGCGCGGCGCGCGGCGATCTGATCCGCCGTGCCGTGGCCGCCCGCCCGCGCGCCGCGCGGCGCGCGCCTCAGGGCTGGTTGTGCGACTGTCCGAAGTCGAGGATCTGCTCGGGGCTGGCCTCGCGTTGATGGCGGTCCCGCCAGTCGTCATAGGGCATGCCGTAGAACGCCTCGCGACCCTCGGCCTTGTCCATCGCCACGCCGCGGGCGTTGGCCTCCTCCTGATACCAGCGGGCGAGGCAGTTCCGGCAGAAGCCGGCCAGGTTCATCAGGTCGATGTTCTGAACGTCGGGGCGCTCGGCGAGGTGGGCTCGCAGGCGGCGGAAGGCGGCGGCCTCGATCTCGGTTCTCTGGGCGTCGGTCATCGGGTTCTCCTTCACATCCCATCTAGGGCGCCGCGGCGCCCGCTACAGCCCCGCGTCGGCGCGCGCCGCCCGCAGGAGGGGCGCGAGGCGGGCGCCCCAGGCGGCCTGGTCCGCCGGGGTGGCGATCAGGTCGTTGCGCAACTCGATCAGGACGTTGGGCCGGCCATGCCGCAGGGCATGGCGGTCCACCGCGTCGCCGGGCAGGTGGCCGGCATAGGGCTCGTTGTCGCCCACGACGAGATCGGCCTCGGCGCGCAGCCGGGCCAGCAGGGGATCCGCCAGGCGCCGGTCGGCGGCGGAGAGGATGCCGACATGCCAGGGGCGCGGCGGGCGGCCCTGGAGCTTCGGGGTGAACGAGTGGATCGCGACCAGGGCGATGCCTGGCCGGGCGCACAGGCGTCCGAGCGCGGAATGGTAGGGACGGTGCAGGAGGTCCAGCCGGCGCGCGCGCTCGGCGGCGTCCATGCCCCGGTTGGCCGGGACGATCGTGCCGTCGTAGAGCCGCATGATCAGGGTCGGGTCGTCCTCGCCGCGGTTGTTGTCGATCACGAGGCGGCTGAATCGACCGAGGATCGCCGGCGCGTCGAGCGCGGCGGCCAGGGCGCGCGAGACGCCGGCGGCGCCCACGTCCCAGGCGATGTGGCGGGCCATCTCCTCCGGCGGCAGGCCGAGATCGCCCCCCGCGACCTCCGGCGGCACGCGGCTCGAGGCGTGGTCGCACGATACCACCCAGTCGCCCGGGCGATCGGGGCCGATCACCTCGGCGGCGCCTGCCTCGCGGTCGGGGATGTTAGCGATAGCGAGAAACCCTCTTCGGCGCGTTGCCCGTCGCCGGACGCTGGGGCATAGCAGCGCCGACGCGGCCGTGCGCCGCCCGACCGGGAAGGGGTGTCATGCGCCGCCAGCGAAACGTCAAGATCGTGGCCACGCTCGGCCCGGCCTCAAGCGACGAGGCCACCATCCGCGCCCTGTTCGAGGCCGGGGCCGACGTGTTCCGCCTGAACATGTCCCACGGCGCGCATGCCGACATCGCCGAGCGCCACGCCGCGATCCGCCGGATCGAGGCCGATACCGGGCGCCCGATCGCCATCCTCGCGGACCTGCAGGGGCCCAAGCTGCGCGTGGGGACCTTCGCCGCCGGGCCGGTCGAGCTGAAGCCGGGGCAGGCGTTCCGGCTCGACCTGGACGAGGCGGAGGGGGACGCGCGGCGCGTGCGACTGCCCCATCCGGAGATCTTCGAGGCCCTGGAGCCGGGCGCGTCGCTCCTGGTGAACGACGGCAAGATCCGCCTCAGGGTGACGTCCTGCGGCGCCGACTTCGCCGAGACCGAGGTGGTCGTGGGCGGCGCGATCTCGGACCGGAAGGGCGTGAACGTGCCCGACGTGGTGCTGCCGGTGGCCGCGCTCTCGCCGAAGGACCGGGAGGACCTGGAGTTCGTCTGCGAGCTCGGAGTGGACTGGCTGGCGCTGTCCTTCGTCCAGCGTCCGGCCGACGTGGAGGAGGCGCGCGCGCTGGCGAAGGGCCGCGCGGCGATCCTGTCCAAGATCGAGAAGCCCTCTGCGGTGCGCGAGTTCGACGCCATCCTCGCGGCCTCGGACGGGATCATGATCGCGCGCGGCGACCTGGGCGTGGAGCTGCCGGTGCAGGCGGTGCCGCCGATCCAGAAGCGGCTCGGGCGCCTCTGCCGGGCCGCGGGCAAGCCGGTGATCGTGGCGACGCAGATGCTGGAATCGATGATCGAAATCGCCCGTGCCGACGCGGGCCGAGGTGTCCGACGTGGCGACCGCGATCTACGAGGGGGCGGACGCGATCATGCTCTCGGCCGAGAGCGCGGCCGGCGCCTACCCGATCGAGGCGGTGACCACGATGGACGACGTCGCACGCGAGGTGGAGGGCGATCCGGTCTACCGCGAGATCATCGACGCGCAGCGCGGCGCGACCCGCCGCCGCGGCGTGGCCGACGGGATCGTGGCCGCGGCGCGCGAGATTTCCGAGACCGCCGAGATCAAGGCGATCTGCTGCTTCACCAAGACCGGCACGACCGCCTCCCTGGTGGCCCGCGAGCGGCCGCACGTGCCGATCCTCGCGCTCACGCCCGAGCAGGGGACCGCACGGCGTCTGTGCCTGACCTGGGGCACGACCTGCTTCCAGACCGAGGAGGTCGAGAGGTTCAAGCAGGCGGTGGTCGCGGCCGCCCGCGCGGCGCGCGAGGGGGGGTTCGCGACGGAGGCCGATCAGATCGTGGTCACCGCCGGCGTGCCCTTCGGCGTGGAGGGCACGACCAACATCCTGCGCGTCGCGCCCTGCGAGGAGCGCCTGATCTACCGGACCGATCCCGGCTGACGCCCACGGGAGGCCGCGCCGGCCGGCTTGCGTCCCGCCGCGCGCGAGGCTAGAGGGCGCGCTTCCATCTCCGCGCCTGCGGCCGATACGGCATGCCGACCGGCGCGACGAACGTGATCCCGAAGGGAGCCTCGAAATGCCCAAGATGAAGACGAAGTCGAGCTGCAAGAAGCGGTTCAAGGTCACGGGGACCGGCAAGGTCATGTCCGGTCCCGCCGGCAAGCGGCACGGCATGATCAAGCGGTCGGCCAAGTTCATCCGCTCCCACCGTGGCAACTCGGTCATGTCCGAGCCCGATCAGAAGATCGCGCTCGGCTTCATGCCCTACGACCGCTGAGGAGGCGCCCAGATGTCCCGCACCAAGACCGGACCCGTCACGCATCGCCGCCACAAGAAGGTCGTCGACGCCGCCAAGGGCTATTACGGCCGCCGTTCCACGACCTTCAAGGTCGCCCGCCAGGCGGTGGACAAGGCGAACCAGTACGCGACCCGCGACCGCAAGAACCGCAAGCGGCAGTTCCGCGCCCTGTGGATCCAGCGGATCAACGCCGCGATCCGGGCGCATGACGAGACGCTGAACTACTCCAAGTTCATCGGCGGGCTCGCCGCGTCGGGGATCGAGGTGGACCGCAAGGTCCTGGCCGACCTCGCCGTGCACGACCCCGAGGCGTTCGGCGCCATCGTCGACCAGGCCAAGGCCGCGATCCCGGCGCAGCCGGTCGCGGCCTGAGCCGAGCGACCGGGTCACGAGGGGCCGTCCGGGCGACCGGGCGGCCCTTTCCACGTCCGCCGCCAGGGGCGTCCGGCCCCCGCCGATGACCGGCGGCGGAGGGCTACTCCGCGGCCACCCTGACGGCCGGCGCGTCGCCGCCGCCCCGCGGTGGCTCGTCCTTCTCGGCGCCGCGTGCCGACAGGAAGTCGCCGATGTTGTGCAGCGCCGGGATGTGCCCGCACAGCACGCGGACCGCGACCAGAAGCGGCACCGCGATCAGCATCCCGACCACCGACCAGAGCCACGCCCAGAACGCGACCATGATGAAGACGACCACCGTGTTCAGCTTGAGGTTCCGCCCGACGGCCCAAGGGGTCACGAACTGCCCCTCGAAGGAGGTCAGCGCATAGTAGACGATCGCCGGGACCAGGGCTTCGCTCATGCCGGGGAAGGTCAGCAGCCCGACGACCAGGGTGAGCGCGGCGCCCACGATGGCGCCGATATAGGGCACGTAGTTCAGCAGGCACGCCGCGACGGCGAAGAGCAGCGGATCGGGCATCCCGAGCACCCACATCGCGAGGCCGACCGCCACGCCGAGCCCGACATTGATGATCGTGATCGTCAGCAGGTAGTGCGAGACCTGCCGCTCGATCTCGCGGGCGATGCGCATGGCGCGCCGCTTGTCTCGGAAGCTCGGCAGGACGTGGACGAGCTTCTCGTAGAACATCTCCCCCGAGGCGAGGATGAAGAAGAGGAGCACGAGGGTCAGGATCAGTTGCACCAGGACCGCGGGCGCGGTGCCGGCGAGCGTTGTCAGGAAGCTGCCGTCGCGCACGACGACCTCGGTCACCTCGGAACTGTCTGGGGTCGGCGCGGCCGCCTCGCTGACCTGCTCGACGACCTCGGTGAGGGAGGCGCCCTCCTCGTCGCCGCCGAAGGAGGTGCGGATCTGGCCGATGCGCTCCTCGAGCTGGGCGCCGATGCGCGGGGCGTCCGCGGTCCATTCGCGCACCGGGCCGGACAGGAGGATCGCCACGGCGCCGAGGCTCGCGATCAGCGCGGCCATGATGACCCCCGCCGCCGCCCCGCTCGGCAGGCCGATCCGCTCGATCCCGCGGCGCAGGGGGCTGAACACCAGGGCGAGGAGGAACGCCATCAGGATCGGCGTGAGGAAGAGCTTGGCGTAGGCGAGCGCGAAGACCGAGAGCATCACGAAGATGCCGATGACGGCCCAGCGCGGCACGCCCGCGCGGACGGGCTCGACCTCGGGGGCCGAGGCCTCCGGGATGGAAGGATCGGATGACATCGGCGCGCTCCCCGCGTGGGCTTCGATCCGCATAACGCGCCAGGGGCCGGATCGTTCGATCCCGCGCGCGGTGGCGCCGTTGCCCCCCCGGCGGGCCGCGCTATCGCGGCGCCCGGCAGGGAGGCCCCGATGGACGAGTTGCGCGCGAGATGGCTGGACGCGATCCGGGACGCCGGGGACGAAGGCGCCCTCGAGGCCGTGCGCGTGGCCGCCCTGGGCAAGAAGGGGGAGGTCGCGCTGCGCATGCGCGAGCTGGGGCGGATGACGCCCGAGGAGCGGCAGGTCGCGGGACCCGCGCTCAATGCGCTGAAGGGGGAGCTGACCTCCGCCATCGCCGCGCGCGCCGCCGCTCTGGGGGACGCGGCGCTCGAGGAGCGGCTGGCGGCCGAATGGCTGGACGTCACCCTGCCGCCACGGTCCCGGCGGACGGGGACGATCCATCCGGTCAGCCAGGTCACGGAGGAGGTCACGGCGATCTTCGCGCAGATGGGGTTCGGCGTCGCGACCGGCCCGCAGGTGGAGGACGACTGGCACAATTTCGACGCGCTCAACATCCCCTGGCACCATTCGAGCCGCGAGGAGATGGACACGTTCTACATGTCCGCCGCCCCCGGCGAGCGGCCCAACGTCCTGCGCACGCACACCTCGCCCGTCCAGGTCCGGTCGATGCTGGAGCGCGGCGCGCCCCTGCGCGTGATCTGCCCCGGCCGCGTCTACCGCGCCGACTACGACCAGACGCACACGCCGATGTTCCATCAGGTCGAGGGGCATCGCCATCGACCGGGACGTCACGATGGCGAACCTGAAATGGGTGCTGGAGGAGTTCTGCCGCGCCTTCTTCGAGGTCGAGGGCCTGGAGCTGCGGTTCCGCGCGAGCCACTTCCCCTTCACCGAGCCCTCCGCCGAGGTCGACATCCGCTGCTCCTGGGAGGGCGGGACGCTCAAGCTCGGCGAGGGGGACGACTGGCTGGAGATCCTCGGGAGCGGCATGGTGCATCCCAAGGTGCTGGAGGCCGGGGGGATCGACCCCGCCGAATGGCAGGGCTTCGCCTTCGGCATGGGGATCGACCGGATCGCGATGCTCAAATACGGCATCCCCGACCTGCGCGCCTTCTTCGACAGCGACCTGCGCTGGCTGAAGCATTACGGGTTCGGCGCGCTGCAGATGCCGGGGGCGGCATGAGCCGCGGGGGAGTCGCGGCCCTGGCGCTCGCGGTCTTGATCCTGGGGGCGCACGTCATGCTGTGGCTCTCGGACATGCCGGGGGACGCCAAGCTGCGCCTGACGCTGCTCAACGCCGCGGGCTGGGGCGTCGTCCTGCTGCCCGCGCTCGCCGTGAACATGTGGCTGGGCGCCGTGACGCGCCGCGACGACGGGGGCTCCCGATGAAGTTCACGATGTCCTGGCTGCGCGAGCATCTCGAGACCGACGCATCCGTGGCGCGGATCGCCGAGGCCCTGACCGATCTCGGGCTCGAGGTGGAGGGCGTGACCGACCCCGCCGCGGCGCTGCGGCCGTTCCGGATCGGGCATGTGGTGAGCGCCGAGGCGCACCCGGACGCGGACCGGCTGCGGGTGTGCATGGTGCGCACGGCGGACGGGGTGAAGCAGATCGTGTGCGGCGCGCCGAACGCGCGCGCGGGGATCACGGTCGTGGTCGCGGAGCCGGGCGTCTACGTGCCGGGGATCGACACCACCATCGGCGCGTCCAAGATCAGGGGCGTCGAGAGCTTCGGGATGATGGCCTCGGAGCGTGAGATGGAGCTGTCGGACGAGCATGACGGGATCATCGAGCTTCCGTCCGGCGAGGTGGGGGAGAGCTTCGCCGACTGGCTGGCCGAGCACCGGCCCGGGGCCGTGGACCCGGTGATCGAGGTCGCGATCACGCCGAACCGGCCCGACGCGCTGGGTGTCCACGGGATCGCCCGGGATCTCGCCGCGCGGGGGCTGGGCACGTTGCGCCCGCGGGCGGTGGACCCGGTCCCGGGAGCGTATCCGTCGCCCGTGGCGGTCACGATCGACGAGGACGCGCGCGAGGGCTGCCCGGTGTTCCACGGACGGCTGATCCGGGGCGTGACGAACGGGCCGTCGCCGGACTGGCTGCGCGCGTGGCTGAAGGCCATCGGCCTGCGCCCGATCAGCTTCCTCGTGGACGTGACCAACTTCTTCACCCACGACCTGAACCGTCCGCTGCACGTGTTCGACGCGGGCAAGCTCACGGGCGGGCTGCGCGTGCACCTGGCGGCCGGGGGGGAGCGCATGGCGGCGCTGGACGAGCGCACCTACGAGGCGCCCGAGGGCGCGGTCCTGATCTCGGACGATGCGGGCGTGCAGTCGCTCGGTGGGATCATGGGCGGCGCCGCCACGGGCGTGGACGAGGGCACGACCGACGTGTTCGTCGAATGCGCCTATTTCGATCCGGTGCGCACGGCGCTCACGGGGCGCGCGCTCAAGATCCACTCGGACGCGCGCTACCGGTTCGAGCGCGGCATCGACCCGGCCAGCGTGCCGACCGGGATCGAGCAGGCGACGCGGATGATCCTGGATCACGCCGGCGGCGAGCCGTCGGAGGTGGTCGTCGCGGGCGCCGTGCCGGACCACGCGCGGGCCTACCGTTTCGATCCCGCACGGATGCGCACCCTCGTCGGCATGGACGTGCCCGAGGCCGAGCAAAGGCGCTTCCTGGAGGCCCTGGGCTTCCGCGTCGAGGGCGGGATGGCGCATGTCCCGTCCTGGCGGCCGGACGTGCGCGGCGAGGCGGACATCGTCGAGGAGATCGCACGGGCCGCGTCCCTGACCAAGCTGGTCGGCGCCCCCCTGCCGCGTGCGCCGGGCGTCGTCGGGACCGTCCTGACCCCGGAGCAGGTGCGCGAGCGCACCGCGCGCCGCACCGCCGCCGCGCTCGGCTACGACGAGTGCGTGAGCTACAGCTTCGTCGACCGCGCCGCGGCCGAGGCGTTCGGCGGCGGGGCGGAGGCCACGCGGCTGGAGAACCCCATCAGCACCGAACTGAGCCATCTGCGGCCCTCGCTGCTGCCGGGCCTGCTGCGGGCGGCGGCGCGGAACCAGGCGCGGGGCGTGGGAGAGATGGCGCTCTTCGAATGCGGGACCGTGTTCCATGGCGGCGCGCCGGGCGAACAGCACGCGGCCCTGACCGGGCGTGATCGTCGGGTCGCCGGAGCGGGACGTGCACGGCGGCGCCCGCGCGGCGGACGGGTTCGACATGCGTGGCGACGCAGGCGCCATCCTGGCGGCCCTCGGCGCGCCGGCGGGGCGGATTCAGCGCGGGGCGCCGGATTGGTGGCATCCGGGCCGCTCGGGGCGCGTGACGCTCGGCCCGAAGGTGGCGCTGGCGACCTTCGGCGAGGTGCATCCCCGCGCGTCGCAGGCGATGGGCGTGAAGGGCCGGGTGGCGGCGTTCACCGTCCATCTGGACGCGATCCCGGTGCCGAGGGGGAAGGGCGCCTCGCGCGGGGCGTTGGCCCTCAGCAACGTGCAGTCCGTCGAGAGGGACTTCGCCTTCGTCCTGGACCGGGACGTGCCGGCGCAGGACGTCGTCGCCGCGGCGCGCGGGGCGGACAAGGCCCTGATCGCGGACGTACGGGTCTTCGACGCCTTCGAGGGCGGCGCGCTCGGGCCGGGGCGCAAGTCCCTGGCCATCGCCGTGCGGCTGCAACCGGCGGACCGGACCCTGACCGAGGCGGAGATCGCGGCGGTCGGGGAGAGGATCGTCGCCAAGGTGGCCAAGGCCACGGGCGGAGCGCTCCGATCATGAGCCTGCGCGTGTACCTTTCCGGCGAGATCCACACCGACTGGCGGGCGGCCGTGATCGCGGGCTCGGACGGGCTCGACATCGCCTTCGACGGCCCCGTCACCGACCACGCCGCGAGCGACGATTGCGGCGCGGCGATCCTCGGCGCCGAGGAGAAGAAGGTCTGGCACGACCGGCTCGGCGCCCAGGTCAACGCGATCCGAACGCGGCGCGGCATCGGGGCGGCGGACGTGGTCGTCGTGCGCTTCGGCGCGCAGTACCGGCAGTGGAACGCCGCCTTCGACGCCGGGATGGCGGCCGCGCTGGGAAAGTCGCTGATCGTGCTGCATCCGCCCGAGCACGGCCATGCCCTCAAGGAGGTGGACGCCGCCGCGCTCGCGGTGTGCGAGACGCCCGCCCAGGTGGCGGACGTCCTGCGCTACGTGCTGACCGGACGCGCTGCCGGCCTAGGCCGGGCGAGCGGGCACGTTCAGGCCGGTCTGCACGGCCTCGCGCGCCAGGAACCGGTCGAGATAGGGGGCGAGGTTCGCGCGCTCGTCCCAGCCGACGAGATCCTTCGCCCCGTAGAAGTCGAGCGCGCGCAGCCAGGGGGCGATGGCGATGTCGGCGATGGAGTAGTCGCCGGCGACCCATTCGCGACCCTCGAGATGGGCGTCGAGGACGCCCAGGAGGCGCTTCGCCTCGTCCACGTAGCGTTGGCGCGGGCGCTCGTCCTCCCACTCGCTGCCGGCGAACTTCACGAAGAAGCCCATCTGACCCAGCATCGGGCCGAGGCCGCCCATCTGCCACATCAGCCATTGGCGGACGTGGTGCGCGTCCGCGCCGGCGCCGCCGAAGCGGCCGGTCTTCTCGGCGAGGTAGATCAGGATCGCACCCGATTCCCACAGGCCGATGGGCGTGCCGTCCGGCCCTTTCGGATCGATGATCGCGGGGATCTTGTTGTTGGGGTTGAGCGACAGGAACGCGGCGCTCTTCACGTCCGCGTCCTTGAGCGTCACGAGGTGAGGCTCGTAGGGCAGGCCGGTCTCCTCGAGCATGATCGAGGCCTTCACGCCATTGGGCGTGGGGAAGGCGTAGAGTTGGATGACGGACGGATCGGCGGCGGGCCATCTGCGGGTGATCTCGAAGGCGGAGAGGTCGGCCATGATGCGCTCCTGCTGGCTGCGGCGGGGCCACACCTAGGGCGGGGGCGGCCGACCCGGAACCTCCCGCGCCCCTGCGGAATGCGCTAGGCCGATGTGCGGCCCCGCACCCCGCGGCGGCCCCAGAGCGGGACGGACGACATGCTGAACGAGTTCAAGGATTTCATCGCCAAGGGCAACGTGATGGACCTCGCGGTGGGGATCATCATCGGCGCGGCCTTCACCGCCATCGTGAATTCGCTGGTCGAGGACCTGGTCAATCCCCTGATCGGGCTCTTCGTCGGCGGCATGGACTTCAGCGATCTCACGGTCGGGATCGCGGACGCGCAGTTCCGCTACGGCGCCTTCGCGAACGCGGTGATCGAGTTCCTGATCATCGCCTTCGTGGTCTTCCTGCTCGTCAAGTTCGTCAACCGCATCAAGTCGATCGCGGAGAAGCCCGACGACGTGGCGCCCGACGTGCACACCGGGCCGTCCGAGAAGGACATCCTGATCGAGATCCGGGACGGCCTGGCGGCGCGCCGGGACCTGTGAGGCCCGCGGGCGGCTCTGCGTCATTCGGTCCCGCGCGGTTGGCATCGCGGGCGGCGAGGGCGATATCGGCTCCAAGCCGCAGCCGCCCATCGGAGCCGTCATGATCCTGCGCCATCTGTCACTCCTCGGCGCCTGCGCATCGCTGCTGGCCGGCGTGGCCTGGGCCGATGGGCACCTGTCCGTCGACGCGGCGTTCCTCAGGGCCGCGGCGCCGAGCGCGCCGGTCATCGGGGGCTATGCCGTGATCTCGAACGCCGGCGGGGAGGACGAGACACTGATCGCCGCCGCCACGTCCGCCGCCGGGCGGGTCGAGCTGCACGAGATGATCCTCGAGGGCGACGTGATGCGGATGCGCGCGATCGACGGCGGCATCCCCGTGCCGGCGGGCGGCACGGCCGTCCTTCGCCCCGGCGGCCTGCATCTGATGCTCATGGCGCCGACCGGGGCGGCGGCGCTCGGCGAGACGCGGGACGTCATGTTGACCTTCGCATCCGGCGCCGAGCTGACGGTGCCCTTCACCGTGGCGCAGATGCCCGAGATCGAGCTGGGCCTCGCCGCGGCGGGGGCGGAGGGGGATGCGATGGAGCGGGGCTCCGATGGCTGACCGGGGGCGGGTCGTTCTCTGGGGCGCGCTTGCGGTGGGCGCGATCGCGCTCGGCCTGGGCACGCGCCTCTTCTACGACCGGATGGAGGGCGGCGCCGTGGGCGTGGCCGACCTGGGCGGCGCGTTCGAGCTCGTGGACCACGATGGCACGCCGATCACCGAGGCCGCGTTCGACGGGCAGCCCTCGGCGCTGTTCTTCGGCTTCACGCATTGTCCCGAGATATGCCCCACCACGGTCTACGAGTTCGAGGCGTGGATGCAGGAGCTGGGGCCGGACGCCGACGGGTTCCGCGCGTTCTTCGTGACCATCGATCCGGAGCGAGACACGCCCGGCGTGCTGAAGGACTATCTTGAGTACCAGAGCGACCGCGTGACGGGGATCACCGGACCGCCGGAGGACGTGCTGGCGATGGCCGACGACTGGCGCGTCTACTACAACCGCGTCCCCTTGAACGAGGGCGACTACACCATGGACCATACCAGCCTGGTGTACCTGCTGGATCGCGACGGGCAGTACGCGGACCTGATCCGCTACGGCGAGGAGACCCGGAGCGCGGTCGGCAAGATCCGCGCACTCCTCGACTGATCGGCGGGCGGGGCGTCGACGGACGGCTCATCGGAATTCGAGTTCGAGATGCACCCGCGCGGAGAGCGCCTCGACCACGCCCCGTGCGGACACGAAGAACCCCCGGGCGAGGCCACGGGGGTTCACGTGACGAATCACGTCTCGGGCGGGCGGAGCCGCCGGAAGGGCGCGCCGAGCTACATGAGCCCTTCGCGCTGCGCCTTCTTGCGTGCGAGCTTGCGTGCCCGGCGGATGGCCTCGGCCTTCTGGCGGGCCTTCTTCTCGGACGGCTTCTCGAAATGCTGCTTGAGCTTCATCTCGCGGAAGACGCCCTCGCGCTGGAGCTTCTTCTTCAGGGCCCGGAGGGCCTGATCGACGTTGTTGTCGCGAACGCTGACCTGCATGTGGTTTTCACCACCTTTCTGGCTGGAGTGTCATCGGATGATGCAGGAGGTGGCGATATATGAGCGCCCCGCTAGCTTGTCCAGCGCCCACGCACCCGCCCCCGGAGGCCCGCGATGACACCGCTGCTCGACCGCCTGACTGACGCCGCCCTGCCGCACGTGCCGTTCGACGGCTGGTCCCCGGCCACGTTCCGCGCGGCCGTGGCGGATGCCGGCGCGACGGAGGACGAGGCGCGCGCCGCGGCGCCGCGGGGGGCGGCGGACCTCGCGGTGCGCTTCCACGTGCGCGGCGACGAGGAGATGGCCCGCGCGCTGGCCGCCGAGGATTTGCTGGCCCGCAAGATGCGCGACCGGATCGCCCTGGCCGTGCGCGCCCGCATCCAGGCGATTCCCGACAAGGAGGCCGTGCGCCGCGGCGCCGCGCTCTTCGCGATGCCGCACATGGCCGCCGACGGCGCGCGGCTGATCTGGAACACGGCCGACCGCATCTGGGAGGCGGCAGGGGACACCTCCGACGACGTGAACTGGTACACCAAGCGCGCCACGCTGGCGGGGGTCTACGGCTCGACGGTGCTGTTCTGGCTCGGGGACGAGAGCGCGGGCGCGCGCGACACATGGGCCTTCCTCGACCGGCGGATCGACGGGATCCTCCAGATCGAGCGCGCCAAGGCGATCGTGCGCGGCAATGCCGTGCTGCGCACGCTGCTGGCCGGTCCGCTCTGGGCCGCGGGCAAGGTGCGCGCGCCCGCGCGGATGCCGGCGGCCGGCCTGCCGGGCCACTGGGCGACGGCGGCGCCCGCGCCGGCGGCCGGCCCGCCCGTGCCGGCGCCGGGGGCGGCGGCGCCGACCCCCGTGCCCGCGCCCGTGCCATCCGCCACGGAACCGCCGGCGGACCCCGCATGAGACCGGCGCCGCCCGACGATATGGCGGTGGTCGAGATCGCCGGCGCCGGCGGTCCGGAGGTCCTGCGCGCCGCGCGGCGCCCGGTGCCGCGCCCAGGTCACGGCGAGGTGCTGATCCGGGTGCGGCATGCCGGCGTGAACCGGCCCGACGTCCTTCAGAGGGCGGGCCTCTACGCGCCGCCGGCCGGGGCGTCCGACCTGCCGGGCCTCGAATGCGCGGGGGAGGTGGCGGCGCTCGGCCCGGGGGTGGAGGGCCTGGCCGTCGGCGACGCGGTCTGCGCCCTCCTTCCGGGCGGGGGCTACGCGCAGTACGCGGCGACGCCCGCGGCGCATTGCCTGCCCGTGCCGCACGCCCTGACGCTGGCGGAGGCGGCCTGCCTGCCGGAGACGTGCTTCACCGTCTGGTCCAACGTCTTCGGGCGTGGCCGCCTGCGAGCGGGCGAGCGCCTCCTGGTGCACGGCGGTTCCTCCGGCATCGGCACCACGGCGATCCAGATCGCGCGGGCGCGGGGCGCCCGGGTGTTCGCGACGGCGGGAACGGACGCCAAGTGCCGGGCCTGCGAGGCGCTGGGCGCGGAGTGGGCCGTCAACTACCGGACGGCGGACTTCGTGGAGGCGATGCATGCCGAGGGCGGCGCGGACGTGATCCTCGACATGGTGGGGGGCGGCTACGTCGCGCGGAACCTGGCCGCGCTGGCCGATGACGGACGGCTCGTGCAGATCGCGTTCCTACAGGGCGCGAAGGTCGAGGCGGACCTCATGGCGTTGATGACCCGCCGCCTGACGATCACCGGATCCACGCTGCGACCGCAATCGGTGGAGGCCAAGGCGCGCATCGCAGCGGAGCTGGCGCGCGAGGTCTGGCCCCTGATCCCCAGACGCCTGCGACCGGTCATGGACGCGGCCTTCCCGCTCGGCGACGCGCAGGCCGCGCACATGCGGATGGAGGCCTCGGAACATATCGGGAAGATTGTGCTAAACGTCGATTGATCCCCGTGCCTTAATCTTGCCGCGTTTTCGTCTTTCGTTAGGAAATTCGCGGCATACCGGTCTCCGACGCAGAGCATCGGCCGGGGGCCCCTGACATGCACGATCACATGAACCATCACCTGGCGGACCGGTTCGACGACGGCTATCCGCGATCGCGCGTCGCGGCCTGGGCTGAGAGCTCGCTCTGGCTCGTCGGCATGGGCGGGACCGCCTTCGGAGCGGCGCTCCTGGCCGAATGGGCCCTGGTCGTCGCGCTGGGGTGACGGGGCCTAGCGCACCGGGTCGAGCAGGGCGTCCTGGAGCGCGCAGTCCCGCAGGACGTCCGCGCCGCAGCGGCGGAAGCGCAGGTCCTCCGTCAGGCAGATGCGGGCCTCCATCACCCGCCCGTCGCGGCAGGTCATGGTGATCATGTCGGGGGCGAGTCCCGGGTTGGCCTCCACGAAGGCCTCCTCGACGACCTTCGCCGGCAGCCGGACAGGCCGCTCGAGCGCCCTCAGGAGCGCGGGGCGCTCGACCGTCTCGTAGGCGGCGCGCGAGAGGGCGAGGTAGCCCGGGCCGTCAAGCCCCGAGCACCGCCCGTGCTTGCGCCATTGATGCCAGGCCAGGCCGCCCGACCCCATGATGTCGGTCATCGCGCCGGTCTGCGCGCGGGTCGGGTCGCGGCCCGCGCCGGTGCACCAGGAGGGCCATCCGACCTCCCGCTGGGGCCAGAGCCCGTGGAGCGACCAGCCCAGGTCGCGTCCGCATTGGGCTGCGCCGCGCGCGTCGCCTTCGACCGCGCACCAGGACGGCGACCAGCTCAGGGCCATTACGTAGTAGTCGAATGCGCCGGGTCGCTCGCCTTCCGCGCGCACCGGCAAGCCCAGGACGGCGGCCAGCAGGATCGCCCCGAGGGCGCGGCGCGGCATGGTCATCGGTCTCTTCCCCTTCGCGGCGCTCCGGCCTATATGCGCCGCCACTCCCCGACAATCGAGGTCCGGCGCATCCCGCCACCCGGTTTCACCGGCGGGGCGGACATGCGTCAACCAAGGAGGCCCGAGATGAGCAAACCGATCATGGCCAAGGCCACCGCCGTCTGGCTCTGCGACAACACCACGATCAGCTTCAAGCAGATCGCCGAATTCTGCGGCCTGCATGAGCTCGAAGTGCAGGGCATCGCCGACGGCGACGTGGCGCAGGGGGTCAAGGGGTTCGACCCGATCACGAACAAGCAGCTCACGCAGGACGAGATCGATCGCGCCGAGAAGGATCCGGCGCACAAGCTCAAGCTGTTGTTCAATCCGGCTTCCGCCGGCGAGGAGGTGCGCCGCGGGCCACGCTACACGCCGCTTTCCAAGCGCCAGGACCGGCCGGCGGCGATCTTCTGGCTGGTGAAGTTCCACCCCGAGCTCGCGGATGCGCAGATCTCGAAACTCGTCGGCACGACCAAGCCGACGATCCAGGCGATCCGCGAGCGCACGCACTGGAACATCTCCAATCTCGAGCCGATCGATCCGGTCGCGCTGGGCCTGTGCCGGCAGTCCGAGCTCGACGCCGCCGTGCAGAAGGCGGCCGAGAAGAAGGCCAAGGAAGGCGGCGTGATGACCGACGACGAGCGTCGCCGCCTCGTCGGGGTGGAGCAGTCGCTCGGCGCCGATCCCGAGCCGCGGATGCCGTCCTCGATCGCGGGGCTGGAGAGGTTCACGCTTTCGAACACCGGCGAGGAGCTCAAGGAGGAGGACGCCATGCCCGACGCGGACAGCGTGTTCGCCGGGTTCACGGGCGGCGACAATGCCGAAGACGAGGATGCCAAGGACTAGCGCGAGAGCAGCCGGTCCCGCGCCCGCGTCGTGAGGAGCCGGCGCATCGCCTCCGCGGCCCAGGTTGGGGCGGTCACGCGGTAGCGCGCCCTCGGGTGCCGCGCGTCCAGCGCGCGGATGAGGGCGCGCGTCACGGCGGAGGGCGGCAGCTCGCCCGGATCGGGTCGCGCCTTGGGCCCGTAGAGCCGCCCGCGCAGGCGCTCGTACTCGGCCGCCCGCGCCGAGCCCTCCACGTCGATCCAGCGCTCGAAATGTGGGATCGAGTTCTCCCGGATGCGGGTCGTGATCGGGCCGGGCTCGATCAGGACGACGTGCAGCCCCGTGCCGCGGGTCTCCATCCGAAGCGTGTCGGTCAGGCCCTCCATGGCGTGCTTCGTAGCGATGTAGGCGCCGCGAAGGGGCATCGCGGTGAAGCCCAGGACCGAGGAACAGTTCACCAGCCGCCCGTCGCCGGAGGCCCGCAGCGCCGGGATCAGGCGCCGGCCGAGATCGTGCACGCCCAGGAGGTTGGCCTCGAAGATCTCGCGCAAGGCGGCGCGCGGCACGTCCTCGACAAAGCCGGGCAGGGCGTGGGCGCCGTTGGCGAAGAGCGCGTCGAGGCGGCCATTCGCCCGGCGGATCGCCTCCTCGGCTCCGGCGGCGGTGCTCGCCTCGTCCGCCTGATCGAGGGCGTAGGATTCGAACCCGTCCGCGCGCAGGCGCTCCGCATCGGCCTCGCCCCGGCAGGTCGCGAGGACGCGCCAGCCGCGCGCCCGCAGGGCGCGGGCCGCATCCGCCCCGATCCCGGACGAACAGCCCGTGATCAGGATCGTGCGCGTCATCGCGGTGCGTCGGGGATGGTCAGACGTCCGTCAGCAGTCGGGCGGCCATCCATCCGACGCGCCCATCAGCGGCGCGAACGCGAACCCATCCGTCGGCCTCCTCGAGAACCTGGGTCCGGGTGCCGCGCTCCAGCGTGGCCAGCACGCCGTGCTGCGTGCCCGGCCCGGCGCGCATGTTCACGCGAGTGCCGGCGACGGCCCGCAGATCGGGCGCCGGCGCGTCGAGCGCGGGCGTGGCTGGCGCCGGGATGGAGGCGAGGATCGGGGCGTCGAAAGCGGTCGAGGCGCGCGTGACGATCTCCACCGGCATCGGCTCGTCCTGAGGGTACGGGGCGGGGAGGACAGCGGCCTCGGAGGCGACGGCCGGCGCGGCTTCCGCCTCGGCTGCGCCGCCGAACTCGGTGCCGCCCGAGGCCTCGTAGAAGCCCCAGCCGAGCAGAAGGAAGGAGAGCGCGATGAAGCGGGTCATGGGCGTGGTCCGATCTCTGCCGTCGCCGCCCGCGACCGGCCCCCGGGCCGGCCGCGTCGGCGGTCTGTTGCTGATCAAACCCGGCCTGCGGGAAAAGTTTCCTCGGTTGCTCCCGACGTCGCCCTGAATCAGCGTTAACGCAGGAAGCGGCTCGCCATCCAGCCGGTCGCGCCGTCCTCGGTGCGGACCTCGGCCCAGTCGCCGTCCTCCTGCAGGACCTCCGCGCCCTGGCCCTCGACGAGCTGGCCGACGACGTCGAACCCGGTGCCGGGTCCGCCCCGCATGTTGACGACGCTGCCCGTGACGGTGCGCAGATCGAGCGCCTCGCCGAGCGCGGCCTCTATGGACGCGTCCCGGGCCGGGGCGGCGGGAGCGACGGGCGGGGGCGCGATGGCCTCCTCGGCCGCGGCGATGGCGCGGTCGAAGGCGGCGATGTCGACCTCTCTGATCTCGGGTTCCTCGGCCGCGATCTGGGTGAGGGGGGCGGGACCGGGCAGAGCCGGAACCACGACGGGGGCGGAGGCCTCGGGCTCTGCGCGGGCGGTGCGTTCGGGCGGCTCGAAGGCGTCGCCGCCGCTCGCGACCCAGAACAGCAGCGCCAGGAGCCCGAAGGCGACGATCAGGAAATAGGGCATGCGTCGCTCCGGTGGCGGGCATCCACCATGGCGCAAACCCACCGCGGCGCAAAGGCCGCGCCGCGCAGAGGGCGCGCGGGTCGCGCGTTCCCTTCCGCGGCCCTCGGCGGTAGGGGCAGGACATGCAGGACGGAGATGCACCCGAAGGCCCCGAGCGCCCAGCGCCCGAGGCGCCCGCCCCGACCGGTCCGGTCCCCGCCGGCCCCGGCCTGATGGCGGAATCGCTGCGCGGCGCGCTGGGCTCGCGCTATCTGCAATATGCGCTCTCCACGATCACGCACCGGGCGCTGCCGGACGTGCGCGACGGACTGAAGCCGGTGCACAGGCGCATCCTGTATGCGATGCGCGAGCTCAGGCTGGCCTCGGGCGGCGCGTTCCGCAAGTCGGCCAAGATCTCCGGCGACGTGATGGGCAACTACCACCCGCATGGGGACGCCGCGATCTACGATGCGATGGCGCGCCTCGCGCAGGACTTCGCGGTCCGCTACCCGCTCGTGGACGGGCAGGGCAACTTCGGCAACGTCGACGGTGACAACCCCGCCGCCGCCCGCTACACCGAGGCCCGCCTCACCGCAGCCGCCGAGGCCCTGCTCGACGGGCTGGACGAGGACGCGGTGCCGTTCCGCGACAACTACGACGGCACCCTGACCGAGCCCGAGGTCCTGCCGGCGGCGTTCCCGAACCTGCTGGCGAACGGAGCGAACGGGATCGCGGTGGGCATGGCGACGTCCATCCCCCCGCACAACCTGCACGAGCTGATCGGTGCGTGCCTGCACCTGCTCAAGACGCCGGACGCGCGGGACGCGACGCTCCTGAACCACGTGGCCGGGCCGGATTTCCCGACCGGCGGCGTGATGGTCGAGCCGGCCGAGAGCGTCGCGCGCGCCTACGCCACCGGGCGGGGCGGCTTCCGCCTGCGCGCACGGTGGGAGGTCGAGGACCTTGGCCGCGGAACCTGGCAGATCGTGGTCACCGAGATCCCCTATCAGGTCCCCAAGGCGCGCCTGATCGAGAAGCTGGCCGAGCTGATCCAGACCAAGAAGGTGCCGATCCTCGCGGACGTGCGCGACGAGAGCGCCGAGGACGTTCGCGTCGTCCTGGAGCCGCGCTCGAGGAGCGTGGCCCCGGAGGCGCTGATGGCGACCCTGTTCCGGCTCTCCGACCTGGAGGTGCGGATCAGTCTCAACATGAACGTGCTGATGGACGGGCGCACGCCGAAGGTATGCTCGCTCAAGGAGGTGCTGCGCGCCTTCCTCGACCACCGGCGGGACGTTCTCGGTCGGCGCTCGCGCCACCGCCTGGGCCGGATCGACCACCGGCTCGAGGTGCTCGAGGGGCTGTTGACGGCGTTCCTGAACCTCGACCGGGTGATCGACATCATCCGATACGACGACGCCCCGCGCGAGGCGCTGCAGCGGGAGCGCTGGGAGGGCGGCTACCGGCGCGCGGCGGACGAGGCATCCTACGTGCCGCCCCCTGCGGGGCAGGAGGGCGACCTGGGGGAGGTGCAGGCCGACGCGATCCTGAACATGCGCCTGCGCTCGCTGCGCCGTCTCGACGAGATCGAGCTGACGTCGGAGCAGTCGCGCCTGATGGCGGAGCGCGCGGCCCTCTCGGACCTTCTGGATGACGAGGGCCTGCAATGGGACCGGATCGGCGACGAGTTGCGCGCTACCCGGAGGGCGTTCGGCGCCTCCGCCCCGGGCGGCGCCCGCCGGACGGAGATCGCGGAAGCCGTGGCGGTGGATGAGATTCCTCCCGAGGCGATGATCGAACGCGAGCCGGTCACGGTGATCTGCTCCGAGATGGGCTGGATCCGCGCGGCCAAGGGCCATGCCGATCTGAGCGCGCCGCAGCGCTTCAAGGATGGCGACGGGCCGGCCTTCGCTTTCCACGCCGAGACGACGGACCGCCTGCTCCTGGTCGGCACGAACGGGCGGGTCTGGCTTCTCCCGGCCGCGTCCCTGCCCGGCGGGCGCGGGATGGGCGAGCCCGTTCGACTGATGATCGACCTGCC
The DNA here is from genome assembly GCA_963832275.1 of uncultured Alphaproteobacteria bacterium. GTDB lineage: Bacteria > Pseudomonadota > Alphaproteobacteria > Rhodobacterales > Rhodobacteraceae > Hasllibacter. The sequence goes on along the minus strand of CAWHTQ010000019.1, from coordinate 25,014 downwards.
GAACGAGGCCGGGATCGCCGCGTTGATGGTGCACGATCCGGGCGCGGAGCTCCTGCTGGCGAGCGATGCGGGCGATGGGTTCGTGGCCGAGGAAGGCGCGATCGCGGCGCAGACGCGCGCCGGACGGCAGGTGCTCAACCTCAAGGGTGCGGCGCGGTTGCGCGTTGCGCGCCGGGTCGCGGGCGACCGGGTCGCGGTGGTCGGGGAGAACCGCAAGATGCTCGTCTTCCCGCTGGCCGAGCTGCCGCGCATGGCCCGGGGCAAGGGCGTCCGGCTGCAGCGGTACAAGGACGGCGGGCTGTCCGATGCCCGGACCTTCGCCGCCGGGGACGGCCTCGCCTGGCAGGATGGGGGCGGACGCACGCGGACCCAGCGCGATCTGGACGACTGGACCGGCGCGCGCGGCGGCGCCGGACGGATGGCGCCGCGGGGCTTTCCCAAGGACAACCGCTTCGAGTGAGGCGCGTTGCGCCCCGCCGGGCCGCGCGCTAGCCAGAGCGACACCGCGCCGTTCGGAGAGACCATGCCCAGACCCTTCCTCGCGGCCGCGCTGCTGGCCGCGCTCGGCGCGTGCGGCGTGCCCGACCCCTCGACGCAGGCGCTCGTGCCGATGGGGGACTTCTCGCTCGGCACGAACGCGGTCGTCTCAGTGGATCCGCAGAAGGGTCCCCTCAGCCGCACCGTGGACGAGGAGGCGTTCCGCGCGATCCTGGAGGACGAGATGGAGCGACGCTTCCGCCGCTACGACGGTGCGAAGACCTATCACATCGGCACCTCGATCGAGGGCTACGTGGTCGCGGCGCCGGGCATCCCGTTGATCCTGTCACCGAAGTCCGTCCTCTTCGTGCGCACGACGATCTTCGAGGACCGGATCGGCCCGGACGGGCGGCCCGTGCGCCTGAACCCCGAGACCAAGGTGATCCCGGTGCTGGAGAGCTTCGGCGCGGGTCTCATCGTGGGGTCGGGCTACACCCAGTCGCCCGAGGAGCAGATGCGGCAGCTCAGCCGCAACGCCGCGCGCGCGATCCAGCGCTACATGCTGTCGAACCCCGAATGGTTCGGGATCGATCCGGACGCGGCCGAGGCGTCCGTCGAGGCGATCGGCCCGGTGCCCGAGGCCGCGTTGCCGGTGGCCACCGCGCCCTGATCGCGCGGGCCCGCGGCCCCAAACTCCGGCTTGATTTCGCTGCGGGCTCGCCTTACCTCGCGCGCGTCCCGGACGGGGCGACCCCGTCCGACCCCACATGCAGGCCCGGCGCCCGCACCCGACCACCAAGGAGGCCCTGATGGCCAAGGCTAAATTCGAGCGTACGAAGCCGCATGTGAACATCGGCACGATCGGGCACGTGGATCACGGGAAGACGACGCTGACGGCGGCGATCACGAAGTATTTCGGGGATTTCCAGGCTTACGACCAGATCGACGGCGCGCCCGAGGAGAAGGCGCGGGGGATCACGATCTCGACGGCGCACGTGGAGTACGAGACCGAGACGCGGCACTACGCGCATGTCGACTGCCCGGGGCATGCCGACTACGTGAAGAACATGATCACGGGGGCGGCGCAGATGGACGGCGCGATCCTGGTGGTGAACGCGGCCGACGGGCCGATGCCGCAGACGCGCGAGCACATCCTCCTGGGGCGTCAGGTCGGCATTCCGACGATGGTCGTCTACATGAACAAGGTGGACCAGGTGGACGACGAGGAGCTTCTGGAGCTCGTCGAGATGGAGATCCGCGAGCTTCTGTCGAAGTACGACTATCCGGGCGACGACATCCCGGTGATCCCGGGCTCGGCGCTGCACGCGATGAACGGCACGGAGCCGGCGATCGGCGAGGAGTCGATCAAGAAGCTGATGGCCGCTGTCGACGAGTGGATCCCGACGCCGGAGCGGGCGGTGGACCAGCCGTTCCTGCTGCCGATCGAGGACGTGTTCTCGATCTCGGGGCGCGGCACGGTGGTGACGGGGCGGATCGAGCGCGGCGTGATCAACGTCGGGGATTCGATCGAGATCGTGGGCATCCGCGACACGAAGACGACGACCTGCACCGGCGTGGAGATGTTCCGCAAGCTGCTGGACCGGGGCGAGGCGGGCGACAACGTGGGCGTGCTGCTGCGCGGGATCGACCGCGAGGGCGTGGAGCGCGGGCAGGTGCTGTGCAAGCCGAAGTCGGTGGCGCCGCACACGAAGTTCGAGGCGGAGGCGTACATCCTGACCAAGGAGGAGGGCGGGCGGCACACGCCGTTCTTCGCCAACTACCGTCCGCAGTTCTACTTCCGCACGACGGACGTGACCGGCACGGTGATGCTGGCCGAGGGCACCGAGATGGTGATGCCGGGCGACAACGTGAGCTTCGGCGTGGAGCTCATCGCCCCCATCGCCATGGAGCAGGGCCTGCGCTTCGCCATCCGCGAAGGCGGCCGGACCGTCGGCGCAGGCGTGGTGTCGAAGATCACGCTGTAGAGACCCGCGGCCGCGAGATCGAAGGGCCGTCCCGAGAGGGGCGGCCCTTCGTCGTTCAGCCGAAGAGCAGGTCGCGCAGCGTGCCCGGCCCCTGCCGGCGCAGCGCCGAGCGCACCAGCATGCGCTTCTGCGATTCCGAGCGCGGCGAATGGATGATGGTGTGAAGCGCCGCGAGCTGCGCCGGGCGCAGGGCGTCCACATCGGCCTCCCGGTAATAGCCCAGGACGTGGGGCCGCAGCTCCTCGCGCAGCTGGTCGAGGCCGTCCGCGGCGGCCGGTCCCGCCATGAGGGCCGCGGCCCCGAGCGTTAGCGCCGCGGCGCCCGTCATGATCCGTCTCATCGCATCCTCCATCTTCCCCACCGTATATGGCAGGTCCCGGGTGCTTGACGAGGTGACATGCCACTTCGGCGGCCGGGTCGGCGCGCCATGGCGATCTCACCCCCATCTGCCTGGGTGCTCCGCGCATCGCCCGCCGGGCCTTGATCCCCCGCCCGAGCGACGATAGCGGAGGCGAGCCGTAGGGGTGTAGCTCAGTTGGTAGAGCGGCGGTCTCCAAAACCGTAGGTCGTGGGTTCGAGTCCCTCCGCCCCTGCCAGGCCCCGCCGACCCGGGGCCTCACGCTGTCCTCATCGCCTGCGAGCGTCGAGTCCCTGGCCGCAGGGGCGTGACCGTGCGAGCCTGTGGTGGCTTACCCGAAATAGACCGGAGGCCGTCATGTCCAGAACCGATACCGCTCCGAACCGCCGCGCCGTCCTGGCGCTCGCCGCCGCGGCCGCCCCAGCGGCGCTCCTTGCAGCGGCCCCGCGGGCCCGCGCGGCCGGTGACGGGTTTGCGTTCGAGATCGTGCGCAGCGACGCGGAATGGCGCGAGATGCTGGACGAGATCGAGTACGACATCATGCGCGGCGGCGCGACGGAGCGGCCCGGCTCGTCGCCCCTCGCCGAGGAGGCGCGGCCCGGACGCTACCACTGCAAGGGCTGCGAGCTGCCGCTCTACGAGAGCGTCTACAAGGTGGTGCTGCCGATGGGATTCGTCTTCTTCTACAACTCTGTGCCGAACGCGATCCTGATGGGCGTCGATACGTTCAATCCCTACGGCGCGGGCGAGGCGGACGATCCCTACGACCACCTGATCGAGGTCCACTGCCGACGTTGCGGCAGTCATCTGGGCCACATCCTGCGAATCCTCGACAAGGCCCTGCACTGCATCAACGGCGCCGCGATGACGTTCCGCCCGACCGAGGCATGACCCCGCGCGCTTGAACCCCGTGATGCGCACGCGTATCTGCCGCGAGCAGCCTTGCAGGAGCCGATCATGGCCACGACCAACCCCGTCCAGTTCGTCCAGCAGGTCCGGGCGGAGATCTCCAAGGTCGTGTGGCCCGGCCGGCGCGAGGTCGTCCTGACGACGGTGATGGTCTTCATCATGGCCGCCCTCTTCGCCGCGTTCTTCAGCCTCGTGGACCTTGGCATCCGCTCGGGGCTTTCCGCGCTCCTGAACGCGGTGTCCTGACGGCCGACGCCGCTTGCGCCCAGGCGGCGCGCGGTCTAGGGGCGGGCTTCAACGTGGCGCGTGCCGGACCGGCCCGCGCCGCTTCTCATTCTGCGGGGGCGCCCCCGGCCCCGATGCGAGGCTCGAGACGATCATGGCGAAGCGCTGGTACTCCGTGAGCGTCCTTTCGAACTTCGAGAAGAAGATCGCCCAGCAGATCCGCGACTCCGTCGAGGAGAAGGGGATGCAGGACGACATCGACGAGGTCCTCGTGCCCACCGAGGAGGTGATCGAGGTCCGGCGCGGCAAGAAGGTCTCGACGGAGCGGCGCTTCATGCCGGGCTATGTGCTCGTGCACATGCAGATGTCGGACGAGGCCTATCATCTGGTGAACTCGATCAACCGGGTGACGGGCTTCCTCGGCCCGCAGGGGCGGCCGATGCCGATGCGCGACGCCGAGGTCGAGCAGATCCTCGGCCGCGTCGAGGAGAATGCGGAGACGCCGAGGACGCTGATCTCCTTCGATATCGGCGAGAAGGTGAAGGTCACCGACGGGCCGTTCGAGGATTTCGACGGGTTCGTCGAGCAGGTCGACGAGGACGCGCAGCGGCTCAAGGTCATGGTCTCGATCTTCGGCCGCGAGACGCCGGTCGAGCTGGAGTATTCGCAGGTCACCAAGCAGGGCTGACGCCAGCCGAGCCAGCCCCTGTCCCGGACCTGATCCGGGACGCCGCGGATCCTGGCGGACCTGCCGAACGACGACCCGCGCGGCCCCGGACCCGATCCGGAGTGGCGCGGCGCTACCGGGCGGTCGCCCGCATCGTGGGAGGGCAGGGGCCGCGGCCCCGTGCCCGGACCACGCCAACCGAAGGTTGCCGGCGCGCCGGCGGCTGTTGAGCAAAGGAGGCCGACATGGCCAAGAAGAAGGTCGGGAGCATGAAGCTCCAGGTCCCCGCCGGCAAGGCGAACCCGAGCCCCCCCGTGGGTCCGGCGCTGGGCCAGCGCGGCATCAACATCATGGAGTTCTGCAAGGCGTTCAACGCCAAGACGTCGGACATGGAGGAGGGCGCGCCGTGCCCCACCGTGATCACGTACTACCAGGACAAGTCCTTCACGATGGAGATCAAGACGCCGCCGGCGTCCTATTACCTCAAGAAGGCCGCCGGGCTGAAGCCGCAGGGCAAGCGCAACCGTCCGCGCGGTGGCGACAAGCCGGGTCACGACACCGTCGGCTCCGTGACCACCAAGCAGCTCCGTGAGATCGCGGAGGCGAAGATGAAGGACCTGAACGCGCACGACGTCGATCAGGCGATGAAGATCATCCTGGGGTCCGCTGGCTCCATGGGCATCGAGGTGAAGGGCTGATGGCGAAGCTGGGCAAGCGCGCGAAGGCGGCCATCGCGGCCGTTGGCGCCAAGGAGAACGTGTCCGTCGCGGAGGCCGTGAGCCTCGTGAAGGGCAACGCCAACGCGAAGTTCGACGAGACCGTCGAGATCGCGATGAACCTCGGGGTGGACCCGCGCCACGCCGACCAGATGGTGCGCGGCAAGGTCACGCTGCCGAACGGCACCGGCAAGACGGTGCGCGTCGCCGTCTTCGCGCGCGGCGCGAAGGCCGACGAGGCCACCGCGGCCGGGGCCGACATCGTCGGTGCGGAGGACCTGATGGAGACGGTGCAGGGCGGCACGATCGACTTCGATCGCTGCATCGCCACCCCCGACATGATGCCGATCGTCGGCCGTCTCGGCAAGGTGCTCGGGCCCCGCAACCTGATGCCGAACCCCAAGGTCGGCACGGTGACGATGGACGTCGCGCAGGCCGTGAAGGACGCCAAGGGCGGCGAGGTCCAGTTCCGCGCCGAGAAGAAGGGCGTCGTGCATGCCGGCATCGGCAAGGCCAGCTTCGACGAGACCGCTCTCGTCGAGAACGTGCGCGCCTTCGTCGACGCGGTCGCCAAGGCGCGGCCGAGCGGCGCCAAGGGCAGCTACATGAGGAAGGTCTCGCTGACCTCGACCATGGGCCCGGGCGTGACCATCGACGTGGCGACGATCAACGAGGGCTGACGCCCCGCGCGCCGGCTCCCAGGGGCCGGCGCTCACCCGGCCCGCGCTGGCCGTCGGGCCCCAGCTGGATCATCTGGTTGATATGGTCCTGACGGCCTCGTAGCGCGCAAGGCCAGGCGCGATCCGTCCGGCGCGCGGCCCTCTTCGAAGCGTCCGCGTCCAGTTACAGTCGCAGCGTGAACGGCTTGTCCGGCCGGTCGCAGTCGATGATCGGGGTCTCGGCCCCGTAGTCCGGTCGGGCAACCCTTTAATCCACGTTCAGCGCACGGGCCACCAAGCGCTCCTGGACGAAGGTCCGCATCGCCCGTCGTCGGTGGTCCGGTCGCTCGTGGCGCGGTCGCCCACGCCGTCGCGGCCCGCCTCGACATGGTCTCGACATGGTCGAATACCGCTCCGCGAGCACCAGCCAATCGCGTCGTCAGCGCGCCTTCGCGATCACTTGGTTGGAGCCCACCGAGGTGTCCAAGTCGATCCGGTCGTGAGGAGGTCCGGCGGCGGCCCCGTCTCGGCCAGGATTCGCCCGGTCGTGGCCAGCTGGTCGGGCTGGATGCGATCGTCGTAAGTCCCGATGTTGCGGTAGAGATCGAGGATCGACCCGAAGGACGAGAGGATCGCGACCTCCGCCGCCAGATCGGAGGCGACGACCTCGTGGCCCGTCCCGGTGGGAGGGCCGTCCCGTCGAGGAACTCCGACGAGACGAACGCATGTCAGACGTCACGCGGCGATCGGCTAAGTGAGATGACGGATCGTCGGCTAGAGCTCGTATCGCTCGACCGGAGCGTCGGTATTGTCGAGCGGCACGAGCCCGGGCGGACGGAGCGGCGGGTCGCCTCGTCCCAGACGATCTCCCGGAGGACGAGTCTCGGAATCCGGCACTGGCGGGCCTCGCGCCCGACGGCGATGCGGATCGGTTCAAGCTCGCCGCGCGCGGGAACGTGCGTCGAGCGGCGGGCGGGGTTGGCAAGGGCCGTGCCCGGACTAGGAGGCGTCTTCGTCGTCGTGCCTGATTCGCGCGTGCGTCGTATTTCGTCCGAGACGGTGGGTCGCCCGCGTGGCGTAATTCCTGCCCGAGACGGGATAAGGCCAGTTGCTTCGGGTTCTCCCGGGATCGCCGTCTCCTTCGGTCCTCCCGCCACAGGACCGAGACCGCCGGAGCGATCCGGCGCCAGGAGCCGCGGGGGGCACGCCCCCCGAGATTGGAGAAAGACCCGTGGACAGAGCGCAGAAAGAGAACGTGGTCGACGAGCTCGGCCATATCTTCGACAGCTCCGGCGTGGTGGTCGTCAGCCGCTACGAGGGACTCACGGTCGCCGAGATGCAGGACCTGCGCGCGCGCATGCGCGCCGCGGGCGGGTCCGTGCGCGTCGCCAAGAACCGGCTCGCCAAGATCGCCCTCAAGGGAAAGGCCAGCGAGAGCATCGGCCACTACCTGACGGGCATGACGGTTCTCGCCTTCTCCGAGGACCCCGTCGCCGCGGCCAAGGTCGTGGACGAGTACGCCAAGGAGAACCAGAAGCTGGTGATCCTCGGCGGCGCGATGGGGGAGAACCCTCTCGACGTCGACGGTGTGAAGGCCGTCGCCAAGATGCCCAGCCGCGAGGAGCTCATCGCGAGCATCGTCGGCTGCATCGCGGCGCCCGCCTCCAACATCGCCGGCGCGATCGGCGCGCCCGCCTCGAACATCGCGTCCATCCTCACGACGATCGAGGAACGCGAGGCGGCGTAGGCGACCTCAGACCCATCCGGCCCCGCGCGGGGCCCCGGACACCCAAAGCACCGATAGAACAGGACGAACATCATGGCTGATCTGAAGAAGCTGGCCGAGGAGATCGTGGGCCTCACGCTCCTCGAGGCGCAGGAACTCAAGACGATCCTCAAGGACGAGTACGGCATCGAGCCCGCCGCCGGCGGCGCGGTGATGATGGCCGGCCCGGCCGACGGTGCCGCCGCCGCCGCCGAGGAGCAGACCGAGTTCGACGTCATCCTCAAGTCGCCCGGCGCCTCCAAGATCAACGTGATCAAGGAAGTCCGCGCGATCACGGGCCTCGGCCTCAAGGAGGCCAAGGAGCTCGTCGAGGCCGGCGGCAAGGCCGTCAAGGAGCAGGTCTCCAAGGACGAGGCCGAAGAGGTCAAGTCGAAGCTCGAGGCCGCCGGCGCCGAGGTCGAGCTCAAGTGATCGGCGCGCGGTGCCGATCATCCCGGACCTGATCCGGGATCTCCGCCCGCCAGGCGGTCGATCGGCCTCGCGCCTCCTTGAACATCGCCGGCCACGGGTCCATCTCCCGTGGCCGGCTTCATCATTCGTCAACGCATCGGCCCATAGCCGCATCGCGCCGCCCCTCGACGAATGCCCGGCATTCCGGGCCTTCCTCCAGGTGCGGTGCGCGGGATCGGGAAGCCCCCTTGGGGAAGGGGGCCTGTATTGATCCCGCGCGCCGCGCGTCCTCGAACGGCGCGCCGTCGGCCCCCGACGCCGGCGCGCCCACGGGAAGGACCCCGCCGAATGCCGTCCACGTTCATCGGTCAGAAGCGTCTGCGCAAGTACTACGGCAAGATCCGCGAAGTGCTGGAGATGCCGAACCTCATCTCGGTCCAGAAGACCTCCTACGACCTGTTCCTCGGCTCCGGCGAGGGCGCCGAGCCGCTCGACGGCGAGGGCATCAAGGGCGTCTTCCAGTCGGTGTTCCCGATCAAGGACTTCAACGAGTCCGCGATCCTGGAGTTCGTGCGCTACGAGCTCGAGAAGCCGAAATACGACGTCGAGGAGTGCCAGCAGCGCGACATGACCTACAGCGCCCCGCTGAAGGTCACGCTGCGCCTGATCGTGTTCGAGGTCGACGAGGACACCGGCGCCAAGTCCGTCAAGGACATCAAGGAGCAGGACGTCTTCATGGGCGACATGCCCCTGATGACGCCCAACGGCACCTTCATCGTCAACGGCACCGAGCGGGTCATCGTCAGCCAGATGCACCGCTCCCCGGGCGTGTTCTTCGACCATGACAAGGGCAAGACCCACTCCTCGGGCAAGCTCCTCTTCGCCTGCCGGATCATCCCCTATCGCGGCTCCTGGCTCGACTTCGAGTTCGACGCCAAGGACATCGTGTTCTGCCGGATCGACCGTCGCCGCAAGCTGCCGGTCACGACCCTGCTCTACGCGCTCGGGCTCGACCAGGAAGGCATCATGGATGCCTATTACGACAACGTGGAGTTCCGCCTGCGCAAGGGCGAGGGATGGGAGACGCGCTTCTTCCCCGAGCGCGTGCGCGGCACCCGCCCGGCGCAGGACCTCGTGGACGCCGCCACCGGCGAGGTGATCGCCGAGGCCGGCGAGAAGGTCACCCCCCGCACCGTCAAGGCGCTGATCGAGGAGGGCAAGGTGACCGACCTCCTGGTCCCGTTCGACGAGATCCTCGGCCGCTTCGTCGCGAAGGACGTGATCGACGAGAAGACCGGGCGCATCTACGTCGAGGCCGGCGACGAGCTCACCTGGGAGGTCGACAAGGACGGCGAGGTCACGGGCGGCAGCCTCAAGGTCCTGCTCGACGCGGGCGTGACCACCATCCCGGTGCTCGACATCGACAACGTCATCGTCGGTCCGTACATCCGCAACACCATGGCGATGGACAAGAACATGGGCCGCGAGACCGCGCTCATGGACATCTACCGCGTCATGCGCCCGGGCGAGCCGCCGACCGTGGACGCCGCCTCGAACCTGTTCGAGACGCTGTTCTTCGATTCCGAGCGCTACGACCTCTCGGCCGTGGGCCGGGTGAAGATGAACATGCGCCTCGCCCTCGACGCCGAGGACACCGTGCGCACGCTGCGCCGCGAGGACATCATCGCCTGCATCAAGGCGCTGGTGGAGCTGCGCGACGGCCGCGGCGAGATCGACGACATCGACCACCTCGGCAACCGCCGCGTGCGCTCGGTCGGCGAGCTGATGGAGAACCAGTACCGCGTCGGCCTGCTGCGCATGGAGCGCGCGATCAAGGAGCGCATGTCCTCCGTCGAGATCGACACGGTGATGCCGCAGGACCTCATCAACGCCAAGCCCGCCGCGGCCGCGGTGCGCGAGTTCTTCGGCTCCTGCCAGCTCTCGCAGTTCATGGACCAGACCAACCCGCTCTCGGAGGTCACGCACAAGCGGCGCCTCTCGGCCCTCGGGCCGGGCGGCCTCACCCGCGAGCGCGCCGGCTTCGAGGTGCGCGACGTGCACCCGACGCATTACGGCCGGATGTGCCCGATCGAGACGCCGGAGGGGCCGAACATCGGCCTGATCAACTCGCTCGCCACCTTCGCGCGGGTCAACAAGTACGGCTTCATCGAGACGCCCTACCGCAAGGTCGTGGACGGGCAGGTCACCGACGACGTGCAGTACATGTCCGCCACCGAGGAGATGCGCCACACCGTCGCCCAGGCGAACGCCAAGCTCGACGAGAACGGGCGCTTCGTGAACGATCTCGTCTCCACCCGGCAGTCGGGCGACTACATGCTCCAGTCGCCGAGCACCGTCGACCTGATCGACGTCAGCCCCAAGCAGCTCGTCTCCGTCGCCGCCTCGCTGATCCCGTTCCTCGAGAACGACGACGCGAACCGCGCGCTGATGGGCTCGAACATGCAGCGGCAGGCCGTGCCCCTCCTGCAGGCCGAGGCGCCGTTCGTCGGCACCGGCATCGAGGAGGTCGTCGCCCGCGACAGCGGCGCCGCCATCGTCGCCAAGCGCGCCGGCGTGATCGATCAGGTCGACGCGCAGCGCATCGTCGTGCGCGCGACCGCGGACCTCGAGCTCGGGGACGCGGGCGTCGACATCTACCGCATGCGCAAGTTCCAGCGCTCCAACCAGAACACCTGCATCAACCAGCGCCCGCTGGTGAAGGTGGGCGATCTCGTGGAGCGCGGCGAGGTCATCGCCGACGGCCCGTCCACCGACATCGGCGAGCTGGCCCTGGGCAAGAACGTGGTCGTCGCGTTCATGCCGTGGAACGGGTACAACTACGAGGACTTCATCCTCATCTCCGAGCGGATCACCCGCGACGACGTGTTCACCTCCATCCACATCGACGAGTTCGAGGTCGCCGCCCGCGACACCAAGCTCGGGCCGGAGGAGATCACCCGCGACATCCCGAACGTCGGCGAGGAGGCGCTGCGCAACCTCGACGAGGCGGGCATCGTCTACATCGGCGCCGAGGTCGGGCCGGCGGACATCCTCGTGGGCAAGATCACCCCCAAGGGCGAGAGCCCGATGACGCCGGAGGAGAAGCTCCTGCGGGCGATCTTCGGCGAGAAGGCCTCGGACGTGCGCGACACCTCGCTGCGGCTCCCGCCGGGCGATTTCGGCACCGTGGTCGAGGTGCGCGTCTTCAACCGCCACGGCGTCGAGAAGGACGAGCGCGCGCTTCAGATCGAGCGCGAGGAGGTCGAGCGCCTGGCGCGCGACCGCGACGACGAGCGCGAGATCCTGGACCGCAACATCTACGCGCGCCTGCGGGGGATGATCGAGGGCAAGACGGCCGTGAAGGGCCCCAAGGGCGTGCCGAACGGCGCGGCCATCGACGAGGCCCTGCTCGACGGGCAGCTCTCGCGCGGCCAGTGGTGGCAGCTCGCCCTCGAGGACGAGACGGACGCCGCGCAGGTCGAGGCCCTCAACGAGCAGTACGAGATCCAGAAGCGCACCCTCGAGGCGCGGTTCGAGGACAAGGTCGAGAAGGTGCGCCGCGGCGACGACCTCCCGCCGGGCGTGATGAAGATGGTCAAGGTCTTCGTCGCGGTGAAGCGCAAGCTCCAGCCGGGCGACAAGATGGCCGGCCGGCACGGCAACAAGGGCGTCATCTCCAAGGTCGTGCCGATCGAGGACATGCCGTTCCTCGCCGACGGCACGCCGGTCGACTTCGTGCTCAACCCGCTGGGCGTGCCCAGCCGGATGAACGTCGGCCAGATCCTGGAGACGCACATGGGCTGGGCCGCGCGCGGCCTGGGGATCAAGATCGACGAGGCGCTGCAGGACTACCGGCGCACCGGCGACCTGACGCCCGTGCGCGACGCGATGCGCATCGCCTATGGCGACGACGTCTACGCCGAGGGCATCGAGGGCATGGACGCGGGCGAGGTCCTGGAGGCGGCCGGCAACGTGCGCCGGGGCGTCCCCATCGCGACGCCCGTCTTCGACGGCGCCAAGGAGGCGGACGTGAACGACGCGCTCATGCGCGCCGGCTTCGACACGTCGGGGCAGTCGGACCTCTTCGACGGCCGTTCGGGCGAGAAGTTCGCCCGGCCCGTGACCGTCGGGATCAAGTACCTCCTGAAGCTGCACCACCTCGTGGACGACAAGATCCACGCGCGCTCGACGGGGCCCTACTCCCTCGTCACGCAGCAGCCCCTGGGCGGCAAGGCGCAGTTCGGCGGCCAGCGCTTCGGCGAGATGGAGGTCTGGGCGCTCGAGGCCTACGGCGCGGCCTACACCCTGCAGGAGATGCTGACGGTGAAGTCCGACGACGTCGCCGGGCGCACGAAGGTCTACGAGTTCATCGTCAAGGGCGAGGACAACTTCGAGGCCGGCGTGCCCGAGAGCTTCAACGTGCTCGTCAAGGAAGTGCGGGGCCTCGGCCTCAACATGGAACTCCTGGACGCGGAGGTGGAGGAGGAGTGAGCCGGCCGCAGGCCCCCTGCCCTCCTGGGGCGGCGCCGGCCGCCCCCGCCGCCCCGCCGCCCAATTTATCGAGGTGTTCGAATGAACCAGGAACTCACGACCAACCCGTTCAACCCGCTGGCCCCCCAGAAGGTGTTCGACGAAATCCGCGTCTCTCTCGCGTCCCCCGAGCGGATCCTCTCGTGGTCCTTCGGCGAGATCAAGAAGCCCGAGACGATCAACTACCGCACGTTCAAGCCCGAGCGGGACGGCCTGTTCTGCGCGCGCATCTTCGGGCCGATCAAGGACTACGAGTGCCTGTGCGGCAAGTACAAGCGCATGAAGTACCGCGGCGTCGTCTGCGAGAAGTGCGGCGTCGAGGTGACGCTGCAGAAGGTGCGCCGCGAGCGCATGGGCCATATCGAGCTGGCCTCGCCCGTCGCCCACATCTGGTTCCTGAAGTCGCTCCCCTCCCGCATCGGCCTCATGCTGGACATGACGCTGCGCGACCTCGAGCGGATCCTCTACTTCGAGAACTACGTCGTCATCGAGCCGGGCCTCACGGACCTCACCTACGGACAGCTCATGTCCGAGGAGGAGCACATGGACGCGCAGGACCAGTACGGGGTCGACGCGTTCACCGCCGGGATCGGCGCCGAGGCGATCCGCGAGATGCTGGCCGCGATCGACCTCGAGGCCGAGGCCGCGACGCTGCGCGAGGAGCTCAAGGAGGCGACCGGCGAGCTCAAGCCCAAGAAGATCATCAAGCGCCTGAAGATCGTCGAGAGCTTCATCGAATGCGGCAACCGCCCGGAATGGATGGTGCTGACGGTCGTGCCCGTGATCCCGCCCGAGCTGCGCCCGCTGGTGCCGCTCGACGGCGGCCGCTTCGCGACCTCCGACCTCAACGACCTCTACCGCCGCGTCATCAACCGCAACAACCGCCTCAAGCGGCTGATCGAGCTGCGCGCGCCCGACATCATCGTGCGCAACGAGAAGCGGATGCTGCAGGAATCCGTCGACGCGCTCTTCGACAACGGCCGCCGCGGCCGCGTCATCACGGGCGCCAACAAGCGGCCGCTGAAGTCGCTCTCCGACATGCTCAAGGGCAAGCAGGGCCGCTTCCGGCAGAACCTCCTGGGCAAGCGCGTCGACTTCTCCGGCCGCTCGGTCATCGTGACCGGCCCGGAGCTCAAGCTGCACCAGTGCGGCCTGCCGAAGAAGATGGCGCTCGAGCTCTTCAAGCCGTTCATCTACTCGCGGCTCGAGGCGAAGGGCTACTCCTCCACCGTCAAGCAGGCCAAGAAGCTCGTCGAGAAGGAGCGCCCCGAGGTCTGGGACATCCTCGACGAGGTGATCCGCGAGCACCCGGTCATGCTCAACCGCGCGCCGACGCTCCACCGCCTCGGCATCCAGGCGTTCGAGCCCGTCCTGATCGAGGGCAAGGCGATCCAGCTCCATCCGCTCGTCTGCTCGGCCTTCAACGCCGACTTCGACGGCGACCAGATGGCCGTCCACGTGCCGCTCAGCCTCGAGGCGCAGCTCGAGTGCCGCGTCCTGATGATGAGCACGAACAACGTGCTGTCCCCGGCCAACGGCGCGCCGATCATCGTGCCCTCGCAGGACATGATCCTCGGCCTCTACTACGTCACCATCGCCCGTGAGGGCATGAAGGGCGAGGGCATGACCTTCTCCTCGGTGGACGAGGTGCAGCATGCGCTCGACGCCGGGGAGGTGCACCTGCACTCCAAGATCACCGTCCGGATCGCGCAGATCGACGACGAGGGTCAGGAGGTCATGCGCCGATACGAGACGACGCCGGGCCGCGCGCGTCTGGGCGCGCTGCTGCCGCTCAACGCCAAGGCCCCGTTCGAGCTGGTGAACCGCCTCCTGCGCAAGAAGGAGGTCCAGCAGGTCATCGACACCGTCTACCGCTATTGCGGGCAGAAGGAGTCGGTCATCTTCTGCGACCAGATCATGACGCTCGGCTTCCGCGAGGCGTTCAAGGCGGGCATCTCGTTCGGCAAGGACGACATGGTCGTGCCCGACACCAAATGGGCGCTGGTCGACGAGACCCGCGACCAGGTGAAGGATTTCGAGCGGCAGTACATGGACGGCCTGATCACCCAGGGCGAGAAGTACAACAAGGTGGTCGACGCCTGGTCGAAGGCCAACGACAAGGTCACCGAGGCGATGATGACCACGATCTCGACCACGCCGAAGGGCGCGGACGGGTCGGAAACCGAGCCGAACTCCGTCTACATGATGGCCCATTCCGGGGCGCGGGGATCCGTGACCCAGATGAAGCAGCTCGGCGGGATGCGCGGCCTGATGGCCAAGCCGAACGGCGAGATCATCGAGACGCCGATCATCTCGAACTTCAAGGAAGGCCTGACCGTGCTGGAGTACTTCAACTCCACGCACGGCGCTCGGAAGGGCCTGTCGGACACCGCGCTCAAGACGGCGAACTCGGGCTACCTGACCCGCCGCCTGGTGGACGTCGCGCAGGACTGCATCGTGCGCATGGTCGATTGCGGCACCGACCGGGCGATCACCGCCTCGGCCGCGGTCAACGACGGGGAGGTCGTCTCCCCCCTGGCCGAGCGCATCCTGGGCCGGGTCACGGCCGACGACGTGATCGCGCCCGTCACCGAGGAGCTGATCTGCCCCGCGCAGTCGCTCATCGACGAGCGCATGGCCGACAAGATCGAGGCCGCCGGCGTCCAGTCCCTGCGCATCCGCTCGCCCCTCACCTGCGAGGCCGAGGAGGGCGTGTGCGCCCAGTGCTACGGGCGCGACCTCGCCCGCGGCACGCTCGTCAACCAGGGCGAGGCGGTGGGCATCATCGCCGCGCAGTCCATCGGCGAGCCGGGCACGCAGCTCACGATGCGGACCTTCCACATCGGCGGCGTCGCGCAGGGCGGGCAGCAATCCTTCCTCGAGGCGAGCCAGCAGGGCCTCGTGCGCTTCGACAACGCGAACGTCATCAAGAACGCCGACGGCGAGACCATCGTCATCGGTCGCAACATGACGCTCTCGATCGTGGGCGAGGACGGCTCCGAGCGGGCCAGCCACAAGATCGGCTACGGCACGAAGCTCTTCGTCGACGATGGCGCGCCGGTGAAGCGCGGTGACAAGCTCATCGAGTGGGACCCGTACACCCTGCCGATCGTCGCAGAGAAGTCGGGCCGCGCCCGGCTCGTGGACCTGATCCTCGGCGTCTCCGTGCGCGACGAGACGGACGACGCGACCGGCATGTCGCAGAAGCATCGTCTCGGACTGGCGCTCGACGGCGAAGGGCGGCGACCTCAAGCCCGAGATCATCCTGATGGACGAGGCGGGCGAGCCCGTGCGCCTCGCGAACGGCAACCCCGCGACCTATCCGATGAGCGTGGACGCGGTGCTCTCGATCGAGGACCAGCAGGACGTGCGCGCGGGCGACATCATCGCCCGCATCCCGCGCGAGGGCGCCAAGCAGCGCGACATCACCGGCGGCCTGCCGCGGGTGGCGGAGCTCTTCGAGGCGCGCCGTCCCAAGGACCACGCGATCATCGCCGAGGAGGACGGCCACGTGAAGTTCGGCCGCGACTTCAAGAACAAGCGGCGGATCCACCTGGTGCCGACCGAGGAGGGCATGCCCGAGATCGAGTACATGGTCCCCAAGGGCAAGCACATCCCGGTGGCCGAGGGCGACTTCGTCCGCAAGGGCGACTACATCATGGACGGCAACCCCGCGCCGCACGACATCCTGGCGGTGATGGGGGTCGAGGCGCTCGCCGAGTACATGATCAACGAGGTGCAGGAGGTCTACCGGCTCCAGGGCGTGAAGATCAACGACAAGCACATCGAGGTCATCGTCCGCCAGATGCTCCAGAAGTGGGAGATCCAGGACAGCGGCGAGACGACGCTCCTCAAGGGCGAGCACGTCGACAAGGCGGAGTTCGACGAGGCCAACGAGAAGGCGATCGCCAAGGGCGTGCGCCCGGCGACCGGCGAGCCGATCCTGCTCGGGATCACCAAGGCGTCGCTGCAGACCCGCAGCTTCATCTCGGCCGCCTCGTTCCAGGAGACGACGCGCGTGCTCACCGAGGCGTCCGTCCAGGGCAAGCGCGACAAGCTCGTCGGCCTCAAGGAGAACGTGATCGTCGGGCGCCTGATCCCGGCGGGCACGGGCGGTGCCACGCAGCAGATGCGCAAGATCGCGTCCGACCGCGACAACGTCGTGATCCAGGCCCGCAAGGCCGAGGCCGAGGCCGCCGCCGCCCTGGCCGCCCCCGAGCCGGAGGAGCGGATCACCGACGACCCGTTCGCCCCGGTCCCCGAATCCCGGGATTGACGACGCGCTCCGCCCGCCACGTGCGGGCGGGGCGCCCACCCGGGCGGCGCCGAGACGTGCGGTCCCGACGGTCCCGGGCGGGGCCTGTTGACACTCCGGCGAGGCCTCCCGTATAGGGCGCGGACTCGCTCGGGGGCCGACGCCTCGGGGCGACCTCACATTGCCGATGGCCAAGATGCGGGCGGACAGACGCTCCCATCCTCTGGAAATCCACCGCGCGGACTGGCCCCGGACGGCCACCCGCGCGGCGATCATGCGTTTCGCGCCCGCGGGACGACCGAACCGAACGCCGCGCGCGGCCGCACGACAGAACGGGGACCAACGCCCACATGCCCACGATCCAGCAGCTGATCCGGAAACCGCGCCAGCCGAAGGGGAAGACGTCCAAGTCGCTCCACCTGCAGGGCTGCCCGCAGAAGCGCGGCGTGTGCACCCGCGTCTACACGACCACGCCCAAGAAGCCGAACTCGGCCATGCGGAAGGTCGCGAAGGTGCGCCTGACCAACGGATTCGAGGTGATCTCCTACATCCCCGGCGAGAGCCACAACCTGCAGGAGCACTCGGTCGTGCTCATCCGCGGGGGCCGGGTGAAGGACCTTCCGGGCGTGCGCTACCACATCCTGCGCGGCGTGCTCGACACCCAGGGCGTGAAGGACCGAAAGCAGCGTCGATCGAAGTACGGCGCGAAGCGTCCGAAGTAATCCGCCGTCATCCCCGCGAAGGCGGGGATCTCCGCCCCGATGAGATCCTCGGACCGAGTCCGAGGATGACAGTGACAACAGAGAGTTCGCAATGTCCCGCCGCCACGCAGCCGAGAAGCGCCAGGTCCTGCCGGACGCCAAGTACGGCGACACCGTCCTGACCAAGTTCATGAACAACCTGATGATCGACGGCCGCAAGTCCGCCGCCGAGAAGATCGTCTACAACGCGATGGAGCGGGTCGAGCAGCGCATCAAGCGCAGCCCGATCGAGGTCTTCACCGAGGCGCTCGACAACATCAAGCCGTCCGTCGAGGTCCGCTCGCGCCGCGTCGGCGGCGCGACCTACCAGGTCCCCGTCGAGGTGCGCCCCGAGCGCCGCGAGGCCCTGGCGATCCGCTGGCTGATCAACGCCAGCCGCGCGCGCAACGAGAACACGATGGAGGAGCGCCTCGCCGGCGAGCTCGTCGACGCGGTCAACGGCCGCGGCACCGCCGTGAAGAAGCGCGAGGACACGCACAAGATGGCCGACGCCAACAAGGCGTTCAGCCACTACCGCTGGTAACCCACCCTACCCGAGGAGCAGGCACATGGCCCGCGACTACCCGCTAGAGCGATACCGCAACTTCGGCATCATGGCGCATATCGACGCCGGCAAGACGACGTGCTCGGAGCGGATCCTGTTCTACACCGGCAAGTCCCACAACATCGGCGAGGTGCACGACGGCGCCGCGACGATGGACTGGATGGAGCAGGAGCAGGAGCGCGGCATCACCATCACGTCCGCCGCGACGACCACCTTCTGGGCCCGCCAGGAGGACCCGACCGTCGACGGCACGTCCGACACCAAGTATCGGATGAACATCATCGACACGCCCGGTCACGTCGACTTCACCATCGAGGTGGAGCGATCCCTCGCCGTGCTCGACGGCGCCATCGCCGTGCTCGACGCCAATGCCGGCGTCGAGCCGCAGACCGAGACCGTCTGGCGCCAGGCCGACCGCTACAAGGTCCCGCGCATCGTCTTCGTCAACAAGATGGACAAGATCGGCGCCGACTTCTTCAACTGCGTGAAGATGATCCAGGACCGCACGGGCGCCATTCCCGCGCCGGTCCAGATCCCCATCGGCTCCGAGACCGAGCTCGAGGGGATCATCGACCTCGTGACGATGGAGGAATGGACCTGGAAGGGCGAGGATCTGGGCGCGTCCTGGACTCGCCAGCCGATCCGCGACTCCCTCAAGGCGCAGGCCGACGAGTGGCGCGCGAAGCTCATCGAGACCGCGGTCGAGATGGACGATGACGCGATGGAGGCCTACCTCGAAGGCGAGGAGCCCGATGTCGACACGCTGCACTCGCTCATCCGCAAGGGCACGCTGGCGATCAAGTTCATCCCGGTCCTCTGCGGCTCGGCGTTCAAGAACAAGGGCGTGCAACCCCTGCTGAACGCCGTCGTGGACTACCTGCCGTCGCCCAAGGACGTCGTCGACTACATGGGCTTCCGTCCCGACGACGAGACCGAGACGCGCAACGTCCCCCGCCGGGCGGACGACGACATGCCGTTCTCGGCGCTGGCGTTCAAGATCATGAACGACCCGTTCGTCGGATCGCTCACCTTCACGCGCCTCTACTCGGGCAAGCTCGCCAAGGGCGACAACCTCCTGAACACCACCAAGGGCAAGAAGGAGCGCGTCGGTCGGATGATGATGATGCACTCCAACAACCGCGAGGAGATCTCCGAGGCGTTCGCCGGTGACATCATCGCGCTCGCGGGCCTGAAGGACACGACCACGGGCGACACGCTGTCCTCGCCGGCCGATCCCGTCGTGCTGGAGACGATGACCTTCCCCGATCCGGTGATCGAGATCGCGGTCGAGCCCAAGACCAAGGCCGACCAGGAGAAGATGTCCGCCGGCCTGCAGCGCCTCGCGGCCGAGGATCCCTCCTTCCGCGTCGAGACCGATATCGAGTCCGGCCAGACGATCATGAAGGGGATGGGCGAGCTCCACCTCGACATCCTCGTCGACCGCCTGCGCCGGGAGTTCAAGGTCGAGGCCAATATCGGCGCGCCGCAGGTCGCCTATCGCGAGACGATCGGCCATGAGGTCGAGCACACCTACACCCACAAGAAGCAGTCGGGCGGCTCGGGTCAGTTCGCCGAGGTGAAGCTCCTGATCTCTCCGACAGCGCCGGGCGAGGGCTACTCGTTCGAGTCCAAGATCGTGGGCGGCAACGTCCCCAAGGAGTACATCCCCGGGGTCGAGAAGGGCATTCTCTCGGTCATGGATTTCGGGCCGCTCGCCGGCTTCCCGGTGATCGACTTCAAGGTCCAGCTTCTCGACGGCAAGTACCACGACGTCGACAGCTCGGTCCTGGCATTCGAGATCGCGGCCCGCATGGGCATGCGCGAGGGGATGCGCCGCGCCGGCGCCAAGCTCCTCGAGCCGATCATGAAGGTCGAGGTGATCTCGCCGGAGGACTACACCGGCAACGTGATCGGAGACCTCACCTCCCGGCGTGGTCAGGTCACCGGCCAGGAGAACCGCGGCAACGCCATCGCGATCGACGCCATGGTCCCGCTGGCGAACATGTTCGGATACATCAACACGTTGCGGTCCATGTCCTCGGGCCGGGCGAACTTCACGATGCAGTTCGACCATTACGACCCGGTGCCGTCGAACATCTCCGAAGAGATCCAGGCGAAGTACGCCTGATCCGGCGGGGCGGCCCTTGGAGCCGCCCGCCACCCACAGTTTCGCGGGCGCGGCCCGCCAGAGTTGACAGGAGGCCCTGATGGCCAAGGCTAAATTCGAGCGTACGAAGCCGCATGTGAACATCGGCACGATCGGGCACGTGGATCACGGGAAGACGACGCTGACGGCGGCGATCACGAAGTATTTCGGGGATTTCCAGGCTTACGACCAGATCGACGGCGCGCCCGAGGAGAAGGCGCGGGGGATCACGATCTCGACGGCGCACGTGGAGTACGAGACCGAGACGCGGCACTACGCGCATGTCGACTGCCCCGGGCATGCCGACTACGTGAAGAACATGATCACGGGGGCGGCGCAGATGGACGGCGCGATCCTGGTGGTGAACGCGGCCGACGGGCCGATGCCGCAGACGCGCGAGCACATCCTCCTGGGGCGTCAGGTCGGCATTCCGACGATGGTCGTCTACATGAACAAGGTGGACCAGGTGGACGACGAGGAGCTTCTGGAGCTCGTCGAGATGGAGATCCGCGAGCTTCTGTCGAAGTACGACTATCCGGGCGACGACATCCCGGTGATCCCGGGCTCGGCGCTGCACGCGATGAACGGCACGGAGCCGGCGATCGGCGAGGAGTTCGATCAAGAAGCTGATGGCCGCTGTCGACGAGTGGATCCCGACGCCGGAGCGGGCGGTGGACCAGCCGTTCCTGCTGCCGATCGAGGACGTGTTCTCGATCTCGGGGCGCGGCACGGTGGTGACGGGGCGGATCGAGCGCGGCGTGATCAACGTGGGCGACTCGATCGAGATCGTGGGCATCCGCGACACGAAGACGACGACCTGCACCGGCGTGGAGATGTTCCGCAAGCTGCTGGACCGGGGCGAGGCGGGCGACAACATCGGCGTGCTGCTGCGCGGGATCGACCGCGAGGGCGTGGAGCGCGGGCAGGTGCTGTGCAAGCCGAAGTCGGTGGCGCCGCACACGAAGTTCGAGGCGGAGGCGTACATCCTGACCAAGGAGGAGGGCGGGCGGCACACGCCGTTCTTCGCCAACTACCGTCCGCAGTTCTACTTCCGCACGACGGACGTGACCGGCACGGTGATGCTGGCCGAGGGCACCGAGATGGTGATGCCGGGCGACAACGTGAGCTTCGGCGTCGAGCTCATCGCCCCCATCGCCATGGAGCAGGGCCTGCGCTTCGCCATCCGCGAAGGCGGCCGGACCGTCGGCGCAGGCGTGGTGTCGAAGATCACGCTGTAAGGGGTTTCCCCCGCCGGGCGCCTCGTCTACGGGGCGGTCTTCGAGATTGAGAGCGGACATGACGTGCGCCCGGGAAGGGTCCCGGGCGCACCTCTCTTGCGCCGAGCCGAGGACGACACGACATGGCCGTTTCCCAGAATATTCGCATTCGCTTGAAGGCATTCGACTACCGCGTCCTGGACTCCAGCACCCAGGAGATCGTGAACACCGCCAAGCGCACCGGCGCGCAGGTGCGCGGGCCGATTCCGCTGCCGAACAAGATCGAGAAGTTCACCGTCCTGCGGGGCCCGCACGTGGACAAGAAGTCTCGCGACCAGTTCGAGATCCGCACCCACAAGCGGCTCCTCGATATCGTCGACCCGACGCCGCAGACCGTGGACGCGCTGATGAAGCTCGACCTCGCCGCCGGCGTCGACGTCGAGATCAAGGTCTGAGGGGGGTACGAGACATGCTTCGTTCGGGAATCATCGCGAAGAAGGTGGGCATGACCCGCATCTTCCAGGAGGACGGCCGGCAGGTGCCCGTGACCGTGCTCATGCTCGACGGCCTGCAGGTCGTCGCCCAGCGCACCGCCGAGGATCACGGCTACTCCGCCGTTCAGCTCGGCGCCGGCACCGCCAAGGTGAAGCGCACGTCCAAGGCGATGCGCGGCGTCTTCTCGGCCGCCAAGGTCGAGCCCAAGCGCAAGATCGCGGAGTTCCGCGTCGCGCCGGAGAACCTCATCGCCGTCGGCGAGGAGATCACCGCCAACCACTATTTCGAGGGCCAGTTCGTCGACGTCTCGGGCACGAGCATCGGCAAGGGCTTCCAGGGCGCGATGAAGCGGCACAACTTCGGCGGCCTCCGCGCCTCGCACGGCGTGTCGATCAGCCACCGGAGCCACGGCTCGACCGGCCAGTGCCAGGACCCCGGCAAGGTGTTCAAGGGCAAGAAGATGGCCGGCCACATGGGCGCCGCCCGCGTCACCACCCAGAACCTCCAGGTCGTCAAGACCGACAGCGCGCGCGGCCTGATCATGGTGAAGGGCGCGGTGCCGGGCTCCAAGGGCGGCTGGGTCACGGTGAAGGACGCGGTGAAGAAGCCGGTGCCCGAGAACGTGATCTATCCCGCCGCGCTGAAGTCCGCGGCCGCCGAGGCCGAGCGCCTGGCGAACGAGGCCGCCGAGGCCGCCGCCGCCGAGGCGAAGGCCGCCGAGGAGGCGCTCGCCGCCGAGGCCGCGGCGCAGGAGGAGGCCGCCCTGAAGGAGGCCGAGGCCTCGATCGCGGAGGACAAGGACGGTCGACGGCGACGCGCCGAACGACGATGTGAAGCCGGAGGACAAGACCGATGAAAGCTGACGTCATCACCCTCGATGCGTCGAAATCCGGCGACATCGACCTCAGGACGAGGTGTTCGGCTTGGAGCCGCGCACCGACATCCTGCACCGCGTCGTGCGCTGGCAGCGCAACAACGCCCAGCAGGGCACGCACAAGGTCAAGACGCGCTCCGAGACGAGCTACTCGACCAAGAAGATATACCGCCAGAAGGGCACCGGCGGCGCACGCCACGGCGACCGCAACGCGCCGATCTTCCGCAAGGGCGGCATCTACAAGGGCCCGACGCCCCGCAGCCACGGCCACGAGCTGACCAAGAAGTTCCGCCAGCTCGGCCTGCGCCACGCCCTCTCGGCGAAGGCCGGGGCGGGCGAGCTGATCGTGATCGAGGACCTGAACCTGCCCGAGGCCAAGACCGCCGCGCTCGCCAAGCGGGTGCGTGAGCTCGGCTGGAAGCGCGTGCTGATCATCGACGGCCCGGAGGTCGCGGAGAACTTCGCGCGCGCCGCCGCCAACATCGACGGCATCGACGTCCTGCCCAGCCAGGGCGCGAACGTCTACGACATCCTCAAGCGCGAGACGCTGGTCCTGACCCGGGCCGGGGCGCAGGCGCTCGAAGCGAGGCTGAAATGACCGATCCCAAGCATTACGACGTGGTGCGCAAGCCGATCATCACCGAGAAGGCGACGATGGCCTCCGAGACCGGGGCGGTCGTCTTCGAGGTGGCGATGGCATCGGCCAAGCCCGAGATCAAGGCCGCGGTCGAGGCGCTGTTCGGCGTGAAGGTGAAGGCGGTGAACACCACCATCACCAAGGGCAAGGCGAAGCGCTTCCGCGGCCAGCCGGGCCGCCGGCACGACGTCAAGAAGGCCTATGTCACGCTCGAAGAGGGCAACACCATCGACGTCACCACAGGCCTCTGATAGCGCCCCCTACCTGACAGCGCGGCCCCCGGGGCGATCCGGGGGCCGCGTCCCTTTCAACCCAGACGGAAGACAGAAAGCATGGCACTCAAGTCGTACAAGCCGACGACGCCGGGCCAGCGCGGGCTGGTGCTGATCGACCGTTCGGAGCTGTAGAAAGGTCGCCCCGTCAAGGCCCTCACCGAGGGATTGTCGAAGCACGGCGGCCGGAACAACACCGGACGGATCACGATGCGACGCCGAGGGGGCGGGGCCAAGCGGCTCTACCGCGTCGTCGACTTCAAGCGCGTCAAGCACGACGTGGAAGCGACGGTCCTCAGGATCGAGTACGATCCCAACCGCACCGCGTTCATCGCCCTGGTCCAGTACCACGATGGCGAGCAGATGTACGTGCTCGCGCCCCAGCGCCTCGCCGTGGGGGACAAGATCGTCTCCGGCGCGAAGGTCGACGTGAAGCCCGGCAACGCGATGCCGTTCCAGGGCATGCCCATCGGCACGATCGTCCACAACATCGAGCTCAAGCCAGGCAAGGGCGGCCAGATCGCGCGCGCCGCGGGCACCTACGCCCAGTTCGTCGGCCGCGACGGGGGCTATGCGCAGATTCGCCTCTCCTCGGGCGAGCTCCGGCTCGTGCGGCAGGAGTGCATGGCCACGGTCGGCGCCGTCTCGAACCCGGACAACTCGAACCAGAACTACGGCAAGGCCGGGCGCATGCGCCACAAGGGGGTCCGCCCCTCGGTCCGCGGCGTGGTGATGAACCCGGTCGACCACCCGCATGGCGGCGGCGAGGGCCGCACCTCCGGCGGCCGGCATCCGGTCACCCCCTGGGCAAGCCGACCAAGGGTGCGCGCACCCGCGACAAGAACAAGGCGAGCTCGAAGCTGATCGTGCGCTCGCGTCACGCCAAGAAGAAGGGCCGCTGATATGGGTCGCTCCGTCTGGAAGGGCCCCTTCGTGGACTCCCTACGTCCTGAAGAAGGCTGAGAAGACCCGCGAGTCGGGCCGCAACGAGGTCATCAAGATTCGGTCGCGCCGCTCCACCATCCTGCCGCAGTTCGTCGGCCTCACCTTCGGCGTCTACAACGGGAAGAAGCACATCCCGGTGAACGTGTCGGAGGACATGATCGGCCAG
>CAWHTQ010000018.1:0-21824 GCA_963832275.1 uncultured Alphaproteobacteria bacterium | reverse complement strand
CCATTCTCCCGGAAATCCGCCCGATTTGGGAGACCCATTCTGTGTAAAGCCGGTCAGAAAGGTGGATATACAAGTGTAAAGATAAGTTACGGTCGGAGAAGCGCGTCGCCATCCCTTGGAAAAAAGTTAACCTTTCCTCATGTGGCCTTGCTCGCCTCCGGCCGCGGTTTGGCACGCCGATTGCATGGATCGAGGCATAAGAAGTGCGTCACCGCCCACGGTGCGCCGCAAGAACGAAGGAAGGGGGGATCGACCGTGCATCGGACGCGCCATGCGAGTCCTGCTCCGGGCGGACGCGATGCGCCCGCGGTCGATCGTCATCGCCCAGACCTTTGCCTCACCTGCCGGCCGGTCAGGATCTCCGGCCGTTCCCCGCAACCACCTGAAAGGTGAATGGGCATGTCAACGCTGACGTTGAACAAGATCACGGCCCAGAAAGGCATCTCGGTTGGCGAAGCCACCAAGAAGATCGCCGATCTGGGTGGAACCCCTCCTACGTGCAGGAGGCGATGACCTACCCGACCGATTACAAGATCGCCAAGGCGCCGCGCGACCCGATGAAGCAGGTTCTTCGGTCCTATTTCCCGATGCAGGAGGAAAAGGACAACCGTGTTTACGGGGCTCTCGACGCCGCCCTGCGGGGCGACATGTTCCGCAACGTCGAGCCGCGCTGGGTCGAGTGGATGAAGCTGTTCCTGGCGATCATCCCGTTCCCGGAGATCTCGGCGGCGCGCTCGATGGCGATGGTCGCGCGGCTCGCGCCGGGCGAGGATCTGCGCACCGGGTTCACCATGCAGATG
Organism: uncultured Alphaproteobacteria bacterium; assembly: GCA_963832275.1. Lineage (GTDB taxonomy): Bacteria > Pseudomonadota > Alphaproteobacteria > Rhodobacterales > Rhodobacteraceae > Hasllibacter. The sequence continues at coordinate 21,024 of CAWHTQ010000018.1, read as the reverse complement.
GTCGACGAGTTCCGCCACTCGACGATCCAGATGAACCTCAAGAAGTGGTACATGGAGAACTACATCGACCCGGCGGGCTTCGACATCACCGAGGAGGCCTTCGGCAAGTGCTACGCCACCACCATCGGGCGGCAGTTCGGCGAGGGCTTCCTCACCGGTGACGCGATGACGGCGGCCAACGTCTACCTGACGATCGTGGCGGAGACGGCGTTCACCAACACGCTCTTCGTCGCCATGCCGTCGGAGGCCGCGCGCAACGGCGACTACGCGCTGCCCACCGTGTTCCTGTCGGTGCAGTCCGACGAGAGCCGGCACATCGGCAACGGCCACTCGCTCCTGATGGCGACGCTGAAGGATCCCGAGAACCACCAGTTGATCGAGCGCGACATGCGCTACGCCTTCTGGCAGAACCACGCGATCGTGGACGCCGCGATCGGCACCTTCATCGAGTACGGCACCACCAACCGCGACAAGGACAAGGAGTCCTACGCGGAGATGTGGCACCGCTGGATCTACGAGGACTACTACCGGACCTACATGCTGCCGCTCGAGAAGTACGGCATCAAGATCCACCACGACGACGTCCAGGCGGCCTGGGACCGGATCACCAAGAAGAGCTACGTCCACAAGGTCGCGCAGTTCTTCGCCGTCGGCTGGCCCGTCAACTTCTGGCGGATCGAGGCGCAGACCGACCGCGACTTCGAGTGGTTCGAGGCCAAGTACCCCGGCTGGCACGCCGAGTTCGGCGACTTCTGGAAGTGGTACGCGAAGCTCTCGAAGCCGGGCCAGGAGGTTATCACCTTCAACGCCGACGTGGGCTACGTCTACCCGCACCGCTGCTGGTCGTGCCTCGTCCCCTGCCTGATCCGCGAGGACATGGTGGTCGGCGAGATCGACGGGAAGCTGCACACCTTCGCCCACGAGCTCGACAAGTGGACCGCGACGGTCGCCTTCGCCGACGAGTACGAGGGCCGTCCGACGCCCGCGATGGGTCGCTTCAGCGGCAAGCGCGAGTGGGAGACGCTCTACGACGGCTGGGATCTGGCCGACGCGATCGTCGATCTGAACTTCGTGCGCTCGGACGGCAAGACGCTGATCCCGCAGCCGCACCTGCGCTTCGACGACAAGGAGATGTGGACGCTCGACGACGTGCGCGGCCACAAGCTCGGCTCGCCTCTGAACGCGCTCAGGGCGATGTCGCCCGAGGCGCGCGAGGCCCACATCGCCGACTACCGCGCGGGCTTCACCATCAACCCCTGCCACTGAGGACAAGACGACCGGGGGCGGGTCCGCCCGCCCCCGGAGCTTTGCGAGGGGGGAGAGTTGATGAGCGACACCTACACGGTCCGGCTGCGCCCGGTCGATGTCGAGTTCGAGGTCGAGGAGGGCGAGACCGTCCTCGACGCCGCCTTTCGCCAGGGGATCTCCTTGCCGCACGGATGCAAGGAGGGGCAGTGCTCCGCCTGCAAGTGCCAGTTGGTGGAGGGCGAGGTCGAGTTGCTGAAGTACTCGACCTTCGCGCTCAACGACATGGAGCGCGAGCAGGGCGGCATCCTGCTCTGCCGCAGCCTCGCCTACAGCGACATGGAGATCGAGCTTCTCAACTACGACGAGGAGCTCTTGTCGAAGTCCATCGCCGTGAGGGAGTTCGAGGGACGGATCACCGCCATCGAGCGCCTGACCCACGACATCCGCCTCATCGAGGTCGCCTTGTCCGCGCCGATGAAGTTCTGGGCGGGCCAATATGCCGACATCATGGTCACCACGACGAAAGGGGAGACGATTACGCGCTCGTTCTCCATGGCAAATACGCCGGAGCAAACCGACCGCCTCCAGTTCATCATCAAGAAATACCCTGCGGGCGCCTTCTCCGGAGAGCTCGACGGAGGCTCGATCGACGTCGGGGCCCACGTCACCCTGCGCGGGCCCTTCGGCACCTGCTTCCGACGGGAGGAGCGAGACGGAGCCCTGATCCTGGTCGCGGCCGGGTCGGGCATGTCGCCGATCTGGTCGATCCTCAACGACCACATCGCCAGCGGCGAGGACCGGCCGGTGCACTTCTTCTACGGCGCGCGCACCCAGGCCGACCTGTTCTACCTCGACCGCATCGGCGCGATCCTGGAGCGCCACGACAACGTCCACTTCGTGCCGGCGCTGAGCGACGCGGGCGACGACGCGACATGGGACGGCGCGCGCGGCTTCGTCCACGAGGTGGTCAGGGCCAAGCTCGACGAGCTGGGCATCGACGGGCAGGGCTGCGTCTACGCCTGCGGGCCGCCGCCGATGATCGACGCGCTCTCGCCGGTGCTCTTCATGCAGGACTTCGACCCCGACCGGATCTTCTTCGACCGCTTCACGCCCTCTACCGGTTCGTCGGCCCACTGAGACGGCGCCGACCGCTAGCAGGCTGAAACGTCGAGACCAAAAGGGAGGATGTCCGAATGCCAGCGACGTCGAGTTCGGTCGGATCGGGTGCTGCGGGGGCCGCGGTCTTCGCGGATTCCAACAGCCGCAAGTACCGCTACTTCGAGCCCCGGGGGAAGCGCGCGACGCACTACGAGGACGTCACCGTCGACGTCCAGCCCGACCCCGAGCGCTACCTGATCCAGGACTGGATCATCGCGTTCCCGAACGGGGAGGGCGCCTACGACAAGGGGGCGACCAAGGCGCAGTCCTCGAACTGGCACGCCTTCCGCGCGCCCGACCAAGAATGGGAGCGCACCCACTACCAGCGCCAGTCGAAGATCGAGACGATGGTGCAGAGCGTGATCCAGAACGCGCGCCGCGCCGGGGCCAACCGCGCCTTCGACCACGTCTGGACCAAGGTCCTCCAGACCCATCTGGGCGCGTGGAAGCACGCTGAGTTCGGGCTGGGCACCTCGCTGATGCAGGCGCAGCGCTACGGCTACACCCAGATGATCAACAACGCCACGCTGACCAACTCCTCCTACAAGCTGCGGCTCGCGCAGGACATCACGCTCTACCTCGCCGAGATCGGCATGGAGATCGACGGCTGGGACGACGAGGCCGGCAAGCGCGCCTGGATGGAGGATCCCATCTGGCAGGGCACGCGCAAGGCGGTCGAGACGATCATGGGCTCGGCCGACTACGTCGAGCAATACCTGGCGATCAACCTCGTCTTCGAGCCGCTGGTGGGAGAGCTGTTCCGCTCGGGCTTCATGATGCAGGTCGCCGCGGCCAACTCCGACTTCATCACGCCCCCGGTGATCTCGGCGGCCGAGGCCGACTACGAGCGCAACCTCGCCAACGCCATCGACCTCGCCTACCTCCTGGTCAACGACGACAAGCACGGCGACGCCAACCGCGCGCTGTTCCAGGGCTGGACCGAGACCCACGCGGCCCTCGCCGACGAGGCCTCGGCCAACCTGCGCCCGATCTGGTCGCAGCCCCACTCCAAGCCGATCTCCTACGACGATGCCCGCGCCGTCTCCGAGGAGCGGCTCGCGCAGATCCTGGGCGAGATCGGCCTCAGCCGCCGGACGGAAGGGACACCGCAATGAGCACGATCGCGCGCGATGCGTCGCACAAGAACATCTTCAAGGAGATGAAGGACATCACCTTCGACCAGACCATCTCGGACCAGTGCGGGGTGACCATGAGCGACTCGGTCGAGGCCCGCGCCATCGCCGAGTTCATGGAGCAGAAGGACGGCGTCACCGTCACCTACCAGCCGGCCCTGATCCGCATCGACGGCCACGGCCGGCTGGAGTTCAAGATGGACGAGATCACCGAGTATCTCGGCCGCGAGATGACCGCCGAGATCTTCGAGGTCAACACCTCCACCCATTACGGCCGCATGGTCCGAGTGGACGACAACACCGTCATCCTGTTCGGCAACATGGACGACGTGATGGAATACATCTGAACGCGCCGGGGCGCCGGGGCCGCCGCCCCGGCGCCCCTCCAGTCAACGAGAGTGCGAGAGGGAGACGGTCATGTACACGACGCCTGAGGGCCGCGAGGTCTTCGTGATCGACGGGCACACCCATTTCTGGGACGCCAGCCCCGAGAACCAGAAGAACGTCCACGGCAAGCAGTTCATCGACTGCTTCTACGCCTATCACACCAACCTCAGCCCCGAGTCGGAGCGCTGGGAGAAGTCCAAGTTCGAGAACTATTCCGAGGACGACATCTACAACGACCTGTTCGTCGAGGGCCCCGACGACATGGCGATCATCCAATCCACCTATCTGCGCGACTTCTACAAGACCGGCTTCTCCAGCATCGAGCGCAGCCACAAGATGGCCGAGCGCCACCCCGAGCGTTTCATCATCAACGGCGCGTTCGACCCGCGCGACGGCGAGAAGGCGCTCGAATACATCCACTACATGAAGGAGACCTTCGACATCAAAGGGGTCAAGCTCTACACCGCCGAATGGAACGGCGAGTCCCGGGGCTGGAGCCTGAAGGACGAGCAGGCCTACAGGTGCTTCGAGCTGTGCGACAAGCTCGGCATCCGCAACATGCACGTCCACAAGGGGCCGACGATCATCCCCTTGGACAAGGACGCCTTCGACGTCCACGACGTGGACCATGCCGCGACCGACTTCCAGAACCTCAACTGGGTCATCGAGCATTGCGGCCTGCCGCGGCTCGACGACTTCTGCTGGATCGCCACGCAGGAGACCAACGTCTACGCCGGCCTCGCGGTGGCGCTGCCCTTCATCCACCCGCGGCCGCGCTACTTCGGCGAGGTGATCGCGGAGCTTCTGTTCTGGATCGGGCCCGACAAGATCCTGTTCGGCTCGGACTACGCGATCTGGACCCCGCGCTGGCTCGTGGAGAAGTTCTGGGCCTTCCAGATCCCCGAGGACATCGCCACCGAGCGCGGCGTTCAGCTCACCGACGAGATCAAGGAGAAGATCCTCGGCCTCAACGCCGCGCGGCTCTACGACATCGACGTGGACGCGCAGAAGTCGCGGCTCGCGCAGTCGCCCGTCAGCATCGCGGCGGAGTAGGGCGCCCGTGCCCGGTCGCCTTGCAACGGATCGCGCGGCGGATGCCGCGCGCCCGTCGCCGCGCCAGCGCGAGGTCTGGGCGGCGCTCGACGAGGTCTGCGACCCCGAGCTTGACGAGCCCGTCACCGAGATGGGCTTCGTCGAGGCGGTCTCGGTGGCGGGCGGCCGGGTCGAGGTGACGTTCCGGCTGCCGACCTACTGGTGCAGCCCGAACTTCGCCTTCCTGATGGCCGAGGGCATCAGGAAGGCGGTGCTCGCGCTGCCCTGGGTCGGGGCGGTCGGCGTCCGCCTCCAGGACCATCTGTGCGCCGATGAGATCGACGGCGCGGTGAATGGCGGGAGGAGCTTCGCCGAAGCCTTCGCGCTGCGCGAGGGCGGCGGCGACCTCGCCGAGCTGCGCGAGACCTTCGAGCGCAAGGCCTTCCAGCGCCGCCAGGAGGCGGTGATCGTGGGGCTCACGGCCCTCGGCCAAGGGCCCGCCGATCTCGCCGCGATGACGCTGGGCGGGCTCGACGCGACCCGCTTCGACGACCCCGAGACCCGCCGCCAGCAGGCCCGCTACCGCGCCCTGCTCACGTCCCGCGGGCTGGCGGCGGCGCCGGGCGACCACGCCTTCCCCGACCCCGACGGCGCGCCGCTCACCGTGGCGGGCCATGCCCCGCGGATGGGGGCGCTGCGCGCGGTGCGGATCAACATGGAGTTCGGCGGCGCGCTCTGCCGGGGCCTCGCGGCGAGCCGCTACAAGGAGGTCGTGCGCATGGGCGGCGAGCCGACGCTGGTCGACTTCCTCCTCGACCGCGTGCCGCCGCGCGCCCGAGGAGCGTGACGGGGTCGCCCGGCCGGCCACCACGAGAACGAGCATCAGGGAGAGAGACATGCCGAAACTGCTTCTGCACGCCAACGAGGCCCGGCAGAAACTGGCCGCGGGGGTGCGGCGCCTGGCGGCGGCGGTCGAGCCGACGCTGGGCCCCAAGGGCATGAACGCGATGGTCGACCGGCCGATCGGCACGCCGCTGATCACCCGCGACGGCGTCTCCATCGCCTCCGAGATCGAGCTGTTCGACCGCTTCGAGAACATGGGCGCGCAGGTGGTGCGCGAGGTCTCGATGCAGACCAACGAGGTGGCCGGCGACGGCACGACCACCTCGATCGTGCTGGCCAACGGCATCATCCAGGGCGGCGTGGACGCCACCTCGCGCGGCGCCAAGGCCGTCGATCTCTGCCGCGGCATCGACCGGGCGGTCGAGATCGTGCTCGGCGCGCTGAAGGAGGCGGCCCGGCCCGCCGAGGGCGACCTGCTCGACTCGGTGGCGCGGATCGCGGCCACCAGCGACAAGCTCGGCGCGATGGTCGCCGAGGCCTATCGCGCGGTGGGGCCCGAGGGCGTCATCTCGACCGAGTTCGCGGTGGGCATCGAGAGCGAGCTGGAGGTGGTCGAGGGCATGTCCTTCGATCGCGGCTACATCTCGCACCACCTCGTCACCGACCAGGAGGCGATGAGGGCGGAGCTGGCGAGCCCCTACATCCTGCTGACCGACCTCAAGCTGACCAGCCCCGACCAGCTCGCCGCCGTGCGCGCCATCGCCGCCGAGGACGACCGCCCGCTGCTGATCGTCTCGGAGGACTGCTCAGCCGAGGTGCTGGCCTCGATCCTGGGGCGCGACGCGGCGGGCAGGATCCTCGTCGTCCACCCGCCCGAGTTCGGCCATTGGCGCAAGTCGATGATGGAGGATTTGGCGATCCTGACGGGCGGCCGGGTCCTCGTGCGCGACCTCGGCGGCCGGCTCGAGGAGATCACCCGCGACGACCTCGGCTCGGCCGAGGCGGTCAGCGCCACCGCGTCGGACACAACCATCATCCGCGGCCACGGCGACCCCGCGGCGATCTCGGCCCGCCGCGCCCAGGTGCAGCGGCAACACGACCGCGCGCCGCCCAACATCGAGCAGGACAAGCTGCGCGAGCGGCTGGCCAAGCTCTGCGGCGGCACGGCGGTGATCCACGCCGGCGGCGCCACGCCGGTCGAGCAGAAGCGCACGGCGCAGCTCTTCGACGACGCGCTCAACGCCGTGCGCGCCGCCATCGAGGAGGGCGTGGTGATCGGCGGCGGCGTCTCCTACGCCCGCGCCGCACCCGCGCTCGACGAGGCGGTCTCCGCGGCCGAGGGCGACGTGAGGACGGGGATCGAGCTGGTGCAGTCGGTGCTCTCGCGCCCGCTCGCACGGATCGCCATCAACTCGGGGCGCGACCCCAACGAGGTCGTGGGCACCGTGATGAAGATGGGGCCGTCCGAGGGCTTCGACGCCGCGACGGGGAGCTTCCGCGACCTGCTGGAGGCGGGCGTGGTCGATCCCTACCGGGTCGCGGCCACGGCCCTGCGCAACGCCGCCTCGGTCGCCACTCTGATCCTGACGACCGAGACGCTGATCGGCGACTTCGCCGAGGACGAGGATCCGACCGAAGGGGCCGCGCTCGGCGGCGGCGCCGAGAAGCTCGGGCGCAAGTGAGGGTGGCGGGCGCCGCGCCGCCGGCCGGCGCGTGGTTTCATGAGCGAGGGGAGGAGGGCCGATGAAGGCCGCACGACTGTACGAATACGACGCCGCGATGGCGGTCGATCTCAAGATCGAGGATGTCGCGCCGCCGACGATCAACAAGCCCGACGAGGTGGTGGTCAAGGTCGGCGCGGCCGGCCTGTGCCGCACCGACCTGCACATCATCGAAGGTGTCTGGAAGGGCATCATGGACACCGAGGGCTCGCTCTTGCCCTACATCATGGGCCACGAGAACGCCGGATGGGTCGAGGACGTGGGCTCGGGCGTGACCTCCGTGAAGCCGGGCGACGCGGTGATCTGCCATCCGCTGCGGTCCTGCGGCATCTGCCTCGCGTGCCGCTACGGCGAGGACATGCACTGCGCCAACGGGCTCTTCCCCGGCCTCGGGCTCGACGGCGGCTTCGCGGAGTACTTCCTGACCAACGAGCGCGCGCTGATCAAGCTCGCCTCCGGCATCGCGCCGATCGACGTGGCGCCGATGGCGGACGCCGGGATCACGGCCTACCGCGCCGCGCGCAAGGCCGCGGCGCTGCTGCGCCCCGGCAATTACTGCGTGCTGCTCGGCGTGGGCGGGCTGGGGCACATCGCGCTGCAATGCCTCCAGTCGATCTCGGGGGCGCGCCTCATCGCGGTGGACCGCGAGCCCGCCGCCCGCAAGCTCTCCAAGGAGCTGGGCGCCGACCACATCCTCGACGGCGGCGACGACCTGGTCGAGGAGGTCCACGGGATCACCGGCGGCGGCGCGCACGTCGTCATCGACTTCGTGGGCGAGCTCGGCGTCGAGAACGTCGGCTGGAAGCTGGCGCGCCAGGGCGGGCAGGTGCTGATCGTCGGCTACGGCGGGCAGATCGAGGTGCCCACGGTGCAGATGGTGATCCAGGAGATCGGCATCTCGGGCAGCCTCGTGGGCAACTACACCGAGCTGGTCGAGCTGATGGAGCTCAACGCCGACGGCAAGGTGAAGATGCACTACTCCCAATACGGCCTCGCCGACATCAACACCGCGCTCGACGACTTCAAGAACCGCCGCTTCGCCGGCCGCGGGGTGATCGTCCCCTGACGGGTGGAGGGGCGGCGGGCGGCCTCGACGCCGCCCCCCGCCCCGATCGGCCTTCGAGGCCCATCCCCGCGCGGTACTTGGCGACCGTGCGGCGCGCCAGAGCGATCCCCTGGGCCTCCAGCCAGGCGGCGATCGCGGCGTCGCTCAGCGGCCGCAGCGGATCCTCGCCGGCGATCCGCTCCCGGATCAGGGCTTGCACCATCGGGGCCGAGACGCCCCCGTGCAGCGTCGGGATCTCGGCCGCGAAGAAGCCGTGGAGCGAGACGGTGCCGCGGGGCAGCTCGGCCCAGCAGGACCGGGTGACGCGGCTGACCGTGCTCTCGCTCAGCCCGACCTGCCGTGCGACCTCGCGCTTGGTCAGGGGCGCGAGGCGGGCCGGTCCGTGCTCCACGAAGGGGATCTGCCGCCGCACCAGCGCGGCGGCGATCGCCAGGACCGTCTCGTGGCGGCGCCGCACCGCCTCGGCCACCCATCTCGCGGAGCCGTAGGCCTGCCTGAGCCGGGCCAGCTCGGCACGCCGGCCCTCGGCCCTCGCCCTCTCCATCAGGCCCTCGTCGACGACGATCGTCGGCATCTCCGAGCGGTTCAGATCGACCCGCCATCCACCCTCCTCGCCGCGCGTGACGAGCACGTCCGGCGTGACCCCGATCGGCTCGTCGGGCGCGAAGCGCGCGCCCGGCTTGGGGTCGAGCGTCCGCAGAAGCGACAAGGCGCGGCGCACCTCGGCCTCGGGCAGGCCGGCGAGCCGGGCGATCTCGGAGGCGTCGCCGCTCGTCGCCCGACCGATCGCGGCCAGGACCGCCTCGACCTCACGGCCCAGGAGGCCCCTGTCGGCGAGCTGGAGCGCCAGGCATTCGGACAGCGAGCGGGCGAAGAGGCCCGCGGGCTCGGCCTCCTGGAGCCGGCGCAGCACCCGTTCGACGAGGCGGGTCGTGCAGCCGGCGCGCCGGGCCACGGCGTCGAGGGACGCCTCGAGCCAGCCCGACGGCGCGAGCCCCTCGGCGAGCAGGTGCGCGACGGCCTTCTCCATCCCGGCCCAGGACCGCTGCTCGATCTGGCGCGAGACGTGCTCGTGCAGGCTCGGCCCCGCCGCCACCCCCTCGTCGATCCCCCTCGCGGCCTGGCGTCCGACGCGTCGGGGCGCGGCGGACGATCCGGAGCGGCCGGCGGGAGGATCGACCTTCAGGAACGGGTTGTCGCGCGACTGCGCCTGCGCGAACCGGGCCAGCTCGGCCACGTCCATCTGCAGCAGCCCGATGGCTTGCCACAGCGCCGGCGCCATCCTCGCCGTCGTCGTCTGCTGTAGGCCGATGGATGAGGTCCGCGACACTTGGCCCGATCTTGCCCTGGCCGAGCGACCCTCCCACACTTCGCGCGAGAACGACAGCAAGCCTCGGCGGCGGTGAACCCCGCCTCCTTCGGGGCCCTGAGCGGGCGCGGTGCGCTCATGCGGCCCGCGTGTGGTCGGGGGGTGTGGTCGGGGTCGGCCTCGTTGTGGTGTCCGAGCGGCCTTGCAGCCCGAAGGTTGCGAGGGGCTCGCCACGGGGGTCCGGCCTGTCGGTCGTGCGGCATGAGCGGGCCCGCGCGCCCGAGCGCCCCCGAGCGCCCCCGAGCGCCCGCGCGACGGACTGGCGCGCCCAGGACGCCGCGCTGGCGAGGCGGGGATCGCTGCTGGTCCTGCTCGATCCGGAGGCCGACTGGCCGGCGTTCGCCGGCGCCCCGCCCCGGGGCCGATCCGCGCGCCTCGACGGCGCAGGTCAGGCCTCGACGAGCGTGAGAGCGCCCGCGGCATCCGACACGCCCGCGAGCCCTGCCGCGAGGCCCTCGCCGCGGCGAGGGCCTCGTCCTCGATGAGCCGCAAAGGGCGCTGCCTCGACGACGCGCCCATGAAGAGCGTCTTCCGCTCCCCGACGGTCGGGCGCGTCCACCCCCGCCTCCCAGCCACCCACCCACGCACGACGCGGCCCGGCCGGACCCGCTCGGCCGGGTCGAGGGGTTCCGCGGCCCGCGCCGACCGCGCGCGGCGCTGCCCCCCCGCTCACCGGCCCCGATGGCGCGCGTCGCGGCCCGACCGCGTCCACCGGGACGGGGCAAGATCAGTCGCCGCCTCCTCCGGCACGGCGACCGACGCCGCGCGCTCGATCTGATCGGCGACGTCGAGGAGGACGTGCTCGACATCGTCGAGCCGCTGGAGCCGCTGGAGCCGCGAGAAAGCCCTCTCCCCGTGCCGCCTCAAGCGCGCAAGCGGCCGCGGCACGTGCGCGAGTTCGCTAGCACCGTCACCGACGACGCGCGCATGACCCCGAACCACGCCGAGCGGCGGCGCTGCGGCGAGGCCGTCTCGACCGCCTTCGTGGAGCCCACCGTCAACCGGGTCATGGCCAAGCGCCGCTGCCCGGGAAGCAGCAGAGGCCGTGGACCCCCGGGGGGCGCGCACCTGCTCGGCGCCGCTGCGCACCCGCACCCTCGACGGGACGCTCGTTGACGACCTCGCAAGATGGAGGCGGGAGCGGAAAGCCCCCCCCGACCGATCACGCGAAGGCCGCCTGGGCCCCAGGATCCTTGTGCTCCCCCACGAGGACCGCCGCCTCGTCGAGCGCTGCGCCTCCAATCGCGCTTCGTCCCGAGCCCGGGCAGTCTCGCGCGAGCGCCCGCGCGTCCTGCGCGGCCGGATCGGCCGGGGACGGCCCCGACGACGCCGGCGTCGCCCGGCGACGTGGCGACACCATCCTCGGCTCGGCGCAGCGCCGAGCCCACCGCCGCCCGCACCGTCGCGTGCCGCTCGAGCTGCCCGGCCACGCGGCGATCGCCATCCCGAGCGTCGCGCACCCGCTCCGCCGCCTCGCGCGGCGCGCGCCTCAGGAATCGCAGGTTCGCGCAGCCGGACCCCCGCCGCGGCCTCTCCTGCTCCGCCATCCCACGCCCTTCTCCCGATCCCTGGCTCCCCGAAGCGATGACCCCCGGCGGCAGGGTCGCAATGCCCGACGCCCGATCGCGAGCGCCATGGCAAGGCCGCCCGACCGCCCGGGACGCGAGGGCCCGGCCGCCCGCGCCGAGGCGGTGGCGCCGGATGTCGCGGCCGCGGCGGCGACGGCTGCTCTCGTCGATCCCTCCCCGGCCCCGCGGGGTCGCGCAGCGGCGCGGGCGATCACCGCCGGCCCGGCGGGGCGGGGCCGGCGCCGTGGCGGGGGGGCGCGAGGGCCGCCTGGAACCACGACACGAAGCCGGCCATGGACCATGTGGGCAACCCCGTCGCCGCCGCGACATCGGCGGCGTAGGGCGTCATGTTCGTGCATTCGAGGACGATCGCGCCGAGGTCGGGATGCGCCGCCTCGAGGCTCAGGGCGGCGGCGACGTTGTCGGCGCGCGCGACCTCGACGTCGAGCGTGGGGCGGTCGTCGAGGATGGTCCGGGTGAAGCCGCGACCGCCCTCGGTGGTGCCGATCGGCGTGCCCTCCGGCACGCCGGCGGCGGCGAGGTGCTCGGGCGTGAGCGAGGAGGCCGAGATCGTCAGGATCCCGGCCCGGCGCCCCTCGGGCAGGAGCCGGTTCACCATCGCCACCTGCATCAGCGAGGAGGCGAGGACGGGCACCGGCACGGCGCGGGCCAGCGCGCGCTGGTGGAGCGACAGGAACCCGCAATTGGTCGTGATGCCGTCCGCCCCGTCGCGCACGAGCTCGCGCGCGGCCTCCACGAACGCCTCCAGCAGCCCGTCGGCGCGGTGCCGGACCACGCGGTCGGGCGAGGCCCCGCGCACCACGCGGTAGAGCACGGGGAAGGGCCAGGTGCCGGCGTGGCCCATGTCGCCGGGGATCCGCGGGAAGCGCGCCTCCAGCATCAGGATGCCCACCGAGGCGCCGTAGACCGCCTTGCCCCCCGTGACGATCATCGCGCCTCCATCCCGCCTGTTGCCGGCCCGCCCTCGCCGCCGCAGTATGGGCGCGGGTGGCGAGGGATGGGAAGCGCGCAGGTGGACGACGGGGGCCGCAACCACCTGACCGGGGCCGAGGCGATGGTGCGGATGCTCCGGGCCTACGGGGTGGGCCACGTCTTCGGCCTCTGCGGCGACACCACGCTGCCGCTCTACGACGCGATGGCCCGGACCGGTCACGGGATCACGCACGTGCTCACCCGCGACGAGCGCCACGCGGCCTACATGGCCGACGGCTACGCGCGGGTGACGGGGCGGCCGGGCGTGTGCGAGGGGCCGTCGGGCGGGGGCGCGACCTACATCCTGCCGGGGCTCGTGGAGGCCAACGAGAGCTCCGTCCCCGTGCTCGCGATCACCACCGACGTCGCCACCACCTCGCGCGGGCGCTACCCGCTGACCGAGCTCGACCAGACGGCGCTGTTCCGCCCCGCGACCAAGTGGAACGCGGCGCTCGACGACGCCGCGCGCCTGCCCGCCACGGTGCGCGCCGCGTTCCGCGCGATGACGACGGGCCGGCCGGGGGCGGTGCACCTCTCGCTGCCGTTCGACGCGCAAGAGGGCCGCCGTGCCCGATGGCGAGATCTGGGCCGATCCGCGGCATGCCAGCTTCCCGGCCGAGCGGACGGTGCCCGACCCCGACGCCGTGGCCGAGGCCGCGGCGCCGCTGGCCGAAGGCGCGCTCGCCCCCTGGCGATCTGCGGCGGCGGGCCGGTCCTGGCGGGGGCGACGAACGCGCTGCACGCCTCGCCGCCTCCTCGAGATGCCCCGTCGCCACCACGGTCTCGGGCCAGGGCGCGATCGCGGAGACCGATCCGCTGGCCGCTGGGCGTGGTGGGCTCCAACGGCGGCTCGCCCTTCACGCGGGCGGTGGTGGACGGCGCGGACCTGGTGCTGTTTGTCGGCTGCCGCGCGGGGTCGGTGACCACCGAGCGCTGGCGCTCCCCTCGCCCAGTGCACCATCATCCACTCGACAGCGACCCGATGGTGATCGGCGCCAACTACCCCACGGCCGTTTCCCTTCGCGCCGACGCGCGCCTGGCGCTGACGGCGCTGGCGGAGCGGTGGCGCGGCGCGATCGGAGGCGCAGGGCGACGGCGGGCGCGCACCGAGCGGCCTGGGCGGCAAAGCTGGACGCGTTCGAGGCGCTGGCCGAGAGCCCGAGCGGCCCATCCGCCCGGAGCGGTGATCGCCGCGCTGATGGCGGTGCTCGACGATGACGCCATCGTCGTCGCCGATCCCGGCACGCCGTGCCCCTACGTGTCGGCGCACTACCGCTGCGGCGGGCGGGGCGGCACTTCATCACCAACCGCGCGCACGGTGCGCTCGGCTACGCGCTCGCCGCGGCGATGGGCGCGCAGATGGGCGGGCCGACGCGAAGATCGTGAGCCTGATGGGCGACGGCTCCTTCGGCTTTGCCTGCGGCGAGCTGGAGACGCTGGTGCGCCACCGGATCCCGCTCACCGCCGTCGTCTTCTCGAACGCCGCCTTCGGCTGGATCAAGGCCGGGCAGAGGACGGGCTTCGGCGGCGCGCTACCACAACGTCGACTTCGGGCGCACGGACCACGCGGCGGTGGCGGCCGCCTTCGGCGTGAGGAGCTGGCGGTGGAGGACCCGACGCGATCTCCCGCCGTCCTTGCAAGGCGATGGAGCATGACGGCCAGCGCTCGTGGACGTGATCTCCGCAGCCCTGGACGAGGCCGCCGCGCCGGTCTCGGAGTGGGTCGCGTGACGGGGCGCCGGAACGCACCGACCCCACCCGTCCGGCGGCCATCATCGGCGCCGGCATCGTCGGTGTCTCGACCGCCATCTGGCTCCGGCGCGCGGGCCACCGCGTGGTGCTCATCGACGCGCTGGGCCCGGCGGAGGGGACGAGCCACGGCAACGGCGGTGTGCTGGCTCGTCCTCCGGATCGTCCCCGTCACGGGCCCGGCCTCGTCCCAAGGCGCCGCGGATGCTCCTCGACCCGGGCAGCCGCTCTATCTGCGCTGGTCCTACCGCCACGCCTGTGCCCTGGTTGCGGCGTACCTCGTGCCACGCACAACGCCGAGACGGCGCGCGGATCGCCGCGGCGCTGGCGCCCTCATCAGCGACAGCGTCGCCGACCACGGGCGCTCGCCAAGGGCACCGGGGCCGAGCGTTGCATCGCGCCCCGCGACTACTCTCCACCTCTCCGCGCCGTGCCCTTACGAGGCCGACGCGTTCGGCTGGGATCGCTGCCGCGCACCACGGCTTCGCCTGGCACGAGCTGGAGGGCGCCGCCCTGCGCGCCCACGACCCGGCCTTCGGCGAGGCGGTCGGCTTCGCCGCACGCTGACCGGGCACGGCCACATCCTCGATCCCGGGCGCCTACGTGAAGGCGCTGGCCGACCATGCGGTGGCGCAGGGGGCGCGCCTGGATCGGCGAGGCGAGTCGAGGATCGGCGCGCGAGGCGGTCGCGTCACGGGCGTGCGCGTGGCGGCGAAACGATCGCCGCCGACGCCGTGGTGCTGACCGCCGGGCGTCTGGTCGGACCGCTGGCCGCATCGCCTCGGCCTCCACGTGCCGTTCGAGAGCGAGCGCGGCTACCACCTGGAGCTGTACGAGCCCTCCATCATGCCCCGCGCACCGACCATGGTGGCGCGCGTCGAGTTCGTCGCCACGCCGATGGAGGGTCGGCTGCAGCCTCGCCGGGATCGTCGAGTTCGGCGGCCTGCAGGCGCGGCCGTCCGCGCGCCCTTCGCCTGCTGGTCGCGCGATCCGGGCGGCGTTGCCGGGGCTCTACCTGGGCGCGCGAGGTCGCGCTGGATGGGCCATCGTCCGGCGCCCGCCGATTCGATCCCCGCTGATCGGCGAGATGCCCGGCGTGCGCGGCGCCTGGCTCGGCTTCGGGCACCACCATGTCGGGCTCACCGGCGGCCCGAGGACCGGGCGCCTGCTCGCGCAGATGATCGCGGGGGCGCGGCCCAACGTTGACGTGGGGGCCTACTCTCCGTCACGCTTCTCCCGACGACGCCGCGAGCCCGCCAGGGCCGCCCCATGACATCACGGAGAGACCTCATGACGACCGCCAAGCCCCTCGCCATCGCGACGCTCCTCGCGGCGCTGCCCGCGGGCGCGGCCCTGTCCCAGACCTGGGACATGCCGCTGGCCTACCCGGCGAGCAACTTCCACACCGAGACGGCGCAGGGCTTCGCCGAATGCGTGCGCGAGGCGACGGGGGGCGAGGTCGACATCCAGACCCATCCCAACGGCTCGCTCTTCGCGGGCAACGACATCAAGCGCGCCGTGCAGACCGGCCAGGCTCCGATCGGCGAGCGGCTGCTGTCGGCGCATGCCAACGAGGACGCGCTCTTCGGCTACGACTCCGTGCCGTTCCTGGCCACCTCCTTCGACGAGTCCGTGGCGCTGGCCGAGGCCGCCGAGCCCGCCCTGACCGCGCTGCTCGACCGCCAGAACCTCGTCTACCTTTACTCCGTGCCCTGGCCGCCGCAGGGGCTCTACGCGCCCACGGAGATCGGGAGCGTCGCGGACCTGAAGGGCCTCAAGTTCCGCGCCTACAACGCCGCGACCGCGCGGCTCGCCGAGCTCGCCGAGATGCAGCCCGTCCAGATCGAGGCGGCCGAGTTGAGCCAGGCGCTCGCCACCGGGGTGGCCGAGGCGTTCGTGTCCTCGGGCTCCACCGGCTACGACGAGAAGGTGTGGGAGCATCTGTCGAACTTCTACGCGGTCGATGCCTGGCTGCCGCGCAACACCGTCTTCGCCAACAAGGACGCCTGGGAAGGGCTGTCCGAGGAGAGCCGTTCGGCGATCCGCGGCTGCGCCGCGACGGCGCAGGAGGAGGGGCTGGCGAAGTCGAAGGAGCTGACGCAGTTCTACATCGACGGGCTGCGCGAGGGCGGCATGACGGTCGAGCCGCCGAGCGACCAGCTCCGCTCCGACCTCCAGGCCATCGGCGAGACGATGACCGCCGAATGGCTGGAGGCCACCGGGGAGGAGGGCCGGTCGATCGTGGACGCCTACCGGGCGGGCGGCTGACGGGCGCCCCCGTGACGGGCCGGCTGCGCCGCGCCCTCGACGCGCTCTACCTGGGATGCGGCGTGCTCGCGGCCTGCTGCCTCGTGGCCCTGCTCGGCCTCATCGTCGCGCAGATGGTGGCGCGCTGGGCCGGCGCCACCTTCCCCGGCGCCACCAGCTACGCCGGCTACGCCATGGCCGCGGCGTCGTTCCTCGCCTTCGCTCACGCGCTCGACCGGGGCGCGCACATCCGGGTGGGGATCCTGCTCAAGGCCGCGGGGCGGCACCGGCGCTGGCTCGAGGCGTGGTGCTTCGCGGTGGGCTCCGCCGCCGCCTGGTTCCTCGCCTGGTACGCGATCCGCCTCGTCTCCTGGTCCTGGGCCTTGGGCGACGTGAGCCAGGGGCAGGACGCGACGCCGCTGTGGCTCCCGCAGGTGCCGATGGCCGTGGGCGCCGTCGTCCTCGCCGTCGCGCTCACCGACCACCTCGCGCGGATCGTGCTCGGCCGCGAGGAGGGCATCGAGTCCGACCGCGCGGCCCAGGCGCGGGCGGAGTAGGCCCATGAGCGAGCTCGGCGCGATCGCCGTCTTCCTCCTCGTCCTGTTCCTCCTCCTGGGCACCGGCGTCTGGGTGGGGCTCGCGCTGCTCGGCGTGGCCTGGGTGGGGATGGAGCTCTTCACCTCGCGCCCCGTCGGCGACTCCATGGCGACGATCGTCTGGACCGCGTCGTCCTCCTGGACGCTCACCGCCTTGCCGCTCTTCATCTGGATGGGCGAGATCCTCTACCGCACGCGGCTCTCGGAGGACATGTTCCGCGGGCTCTCGCCCTGGATGGCGCGGCTGCCCGGCGGGCTCATCCACACCAACATCGTGGGCTGCACCGTCTTCGCGGCCGTCTCGGGCTCCTCGGCGGCGACGCTCACCACGGTGGGCAAGATGTCGATCCCCGAGCTGCGCGCGCGCGGCTACCCCGAGCGCATGATCATCGGCACGCTCGCGGGCGCCGCGACCCTCGGCCTGATGATCCCGCCCTCGCTGACGCTCATCGTCTACGGGGTGACGGTGCGGGAATCGATCTCCAAGCTCTTCATCGCCGGCATCCTGCCGGGCCTCGTGCTGGCCGCGATGTTCATGGTCTACGCGGGCGCGAGCGCCCTGCTGTCGAAGGATTTCGACCCGCGGCCCGACCCGCCGATGGGCCTCGCGCAGAAGCTGCGGAACTCGCGCTTCCTCCTCCCGGTCCTGTGCCTGATCGCGGTCGTCATCGGCTCGATGTATCTCGGCTACGCCACCGCGACCGAGGCCGCGGCCTTCGGCGTCATCGGCGCGCTCGTGCTCGCGGCGGGGCAGGGCTCGCTCACCTGGGCGAGCTTCTCCGAGAGCCTGATGGGGGCCACCCGCACGTCGGCGATGATTGCGCTGATCCTCGCGGGCGCGGCCTTCCTGTCGCTGTCGATGGGCTTCACCGGCCTGCCGCGGGGCCTCGCGGACCTCATCGCGGGCTGGGAGCTGTCGCGGTTCCAGCTCCTGATGGTGCTCTTGGTGTTCTACGTCGTGCTCGGCTGCTTCCTCGACGGGATCTCGTCGGTGGTCCTGACCATGGCCGTGGTCGAGCCGATGATCCGCGAGGCCGGGATCGACCTCGTCTGGTTCGGCATCTTCATCGTCGTGGTGGTCGAGATGGCGCAGATCACGCCGCCGATCGGGTTCAACCTCTTCGTCCTGCAGGGCATGACGGACCACGAGATGAGCACCATCGCCCGCGCGGCGTTCCCGATGTTCCTCATCATGGTGGCGATGGTCTTCGTGCTGATCGCGCTGCCCGGCCTTGCGACGTGGCTGCCCGAGACCGTCCGCCAGGCGCAGCGCTAGGGCATCCTCCAGCCCGATCGACCCGGTCGGCCAGAGCCGGCCCCTGATCCGCGGACATCCGGCCACGCTTGGTCCGCCCTGGAGAGGGGACGGGCCCGATGGCGGGCAGGAGGCGGCGCCACGGCGCCGGGTCTGAGGCGGAGGTGGCGCCGGAGGCGCTGCGGGGGAGCTGACGGTCGCGCGAGCCGCGTCGCACGGCATGCACGGGACGCTGATCGACACGTGGAAGCGCCAGGCGGTCGAGGGGATGTCGGCGGGTGTTCTCGAACGCAGCCGGGACCGCCGCGGCGGACCGGGAGGCCGAGCTCGGCCAGCGGCATGCCGAGATCGGGCAGCTGGTCGTGGAGCGGGATTTCGCGCAAGGGCGGGCGCGCGGCCACCGGTCCGAGCGAGCCCGCGGACGACGAGCCTCGTCCGGAGGCGCGAGATGATCGAGCCGGCGCACCCGCGGCCGTCGATCGCGCGGCGGTGCCGGCTCGTCTCGATCAGCCGCTCGGCCTGACTCACGGCTCGGTCCGCGGCGAGGGCTCTTTGAACCTCGCGCTGATGCGGGTGGGCTGTGAGCGGTTCCTCGAGACGCCCTGGTGCGGCTCGCGTCAGATGGCGCGTCACCTGCGGAGGGGAGGCCACCTCGTCGGGATGCCGGGCGGGTGCGCCGGCTGATGGCCAAGATGGGCCTCTCGGGCGTCCATCGGCGACCCAGGACGACGGTGCCGCACCCGGAGCACAAGGTCTGGCCTGACCTGGCTCGCGGAACAGGGTCATCGACCGCCCGGACCAGGACAGGTCGCGCCGACCTGACCACCATCCTGATCCAGCCCACGCCGCCGAGACCGTGTGGGTCTGCGGCCCCTGGAGGAGCGGGACGCGGGCGCGGGGCGACGACGGCGGGAGTTCCCCCGAGGCGTTCAAGCGTGGGGCGGTGGGGCGGGTCCGCGGCGCCCGAGCTGTGGCGATCCTCGCGGCGGCGCCCAGGGCGCGCCGCGCGTGCACGCGACCCTCCAGGCGCTCGGCCACAGGGCTCGGGCGTCGCCGGGTGGCCCGTCCGTGGCCCGTCCGATGCGCCGCGGCGGCGCCTGGCGCGGCCGGGCCGCCCTGCCTGCTGCGGGTGCCCCCGACAGCCGCCATGGCCGCCCGATCGCGCGCGCCCCGGGCCGGCTCGGCCGGGGCTTCGAGGCGGCTCGGCCCGGGCGGGCCCGGCTGGCGGGTCCGACCGACATGCGCGACCTGTGAGGGCCGGCTCCCCCTCGCGGCCGTCCTCGCGCCCCGCACGCCCGCGAGGTCGTGGGCTGGGCGATGCGCGACACGCTGCACGCCGAGATTGCGCGTCGCAGGCCCTCGAGATGGCGTGGGCTGCGCCAGAGACCCGCCCCCGGCCTGGCCCGCCACGCCGGCAGGGCCCCCCGACACGCCTGCGGGCCGTCTCGGACGCCCGCGGGCTGAGGGGCCTGCAGGGCGGTCTCGGGCGGCGGGCGGCGCCTGCCGGGCGGCCAGATGCCGGACGGCGCCGCTTGCGAAGGACCGGCCTCGGGGAAGCGCTCGGGGAAGCGCCGACGACGCGGACCGCGCGGCGGGCGGCGGCCCGTGACGGGCGAGGCGGGGCCACGAGCCCTCGGCTCGCGCCGGGCCTGCCGCCTGGTCGGCCCCGGTCGCCGGCCCCGGTGGCCGGCCCCGGTGGCCGGCCTCGGTCGTCGCCCCCGGTTCGAAGGCCGTGAGGCGCGCGGGCCCGACCGCGCCCCGAGGGGCGCACGCCCACGCGCATGCGCGCGATCGCGGCCGGGCGGCGGCGCTTCGGCGGCGGGCGGATCGGCTCGATGCTCGAGCGCGAGGGCGTCGTGACGAGCCACGGCGTCGCTCCGCCGCCCCTGCGAGGAGGAGGGCCCCGCCGTCGGACGGCGGCGGGGCGGGCCGCGCGGGCCGCCGGGACCGGGGAGCCGATGCCACCCCCCCCCCCCGGCGGGCGCTGGTCGCCCGACGCCCTCGCGGACGCCTTCGGCCCGGGGCGCGCGGCGGCGCTTCGGGGGGCGCGGCGCTTCGCTGGTCCTCGTCCTCGGAGCGACGGCGGGCGCTCGCGGCGAGCTGCGAGCACGCGCGCGGATGCCCGGCGCTCGCGGCCTGCACGGCGGTCTCGGGCGAGCGGGTCGGCCGGCCCGGCTCGACGCCGCGGTCGGGCCCCACGGCAGGCCTGCGACGATCGTCGGCGACGACGGGGCCGAGCCCACGAGCCGCGCGGTCGAGCCGCGCGGTCCTGCGCCGGCCGGGCGAGGCCGAGGTCGCCCGGCACGCCTTCGCCGAGCTGCGACGGGCGGCTGCGCGACGAGGGCCGGGGCGGGGAGGCGTTCGACGCCCCCGCCCCGGCCCGGCGCGTCCTCGCGCGCTCGCGCCGCGCCCGCGCCCGCCCGCGCCCGTCCGTCGGCTCGGGCCGGCCGACCCCCCTCGCGCGGGCGCGGCGGGCGCCCGAGATCCCCCATCCGCCGCCCTCGCGCCCGCGCCCGCACCCGCACCTGCGCCCCAGGCGTCGCGACGGGCTGACAGGGCCAAGGGCTCCCCTTCAGGACCGAGCGCGTCGAGGGGCGGTGGTCAGTTGGATCGGGCGTGCGCACACGCGCCTCGCCCGCAACGTCTCAGCAGCTGTAGT
>CAWHTQ010000017.1:0-10346 GCA_963832275.1 uncultured Alphaproteobacteria bacterium | reverse complement strand
AAATGGTTGTAGAGCGCCCCGCGCGTCAGACGGACCTCGGCGGTCAGCTCATCCATCGACGCCCCAGCATAACCCTTCGCAGCGAAGGCATCCCGAGCGGCCCGGATGAGCTTGGTGCGGTTCACCTCCATCGTGCGCCCCCGCCGCCGAGCGACCACCATCGTTCCCCCCCTCTGACCACGCTGCGTATGCCAGACAAACTACGAGTTGCCCATTGGACCGACTCATGATACGACGCGTATATCTTTCCTCCGTAGTCAGTAGGTCCCTCGGGCCCGCTCCGTCGAACAGGACGCCACCCATGACCAAGCACGACGCCATCTTCCCCGCCGATCGACAGGCGCTCTACGCCAAGAACAAGATTCTCCGCCGCCATCCGCTCGGGTGATCTGCTGTTCGCATCCGGCCAGGTCGGCAGCCGGGAGGACGGCTTGCCCGAGCCCGACCTCAGGGCCCAGGTCCGGCTCGCCTTCGACAACCTCGCCGCCGTGCTGAAGGCGGCCGGCTGCACGTTCGACGACATCATCGACGTCACCACGTTCCACACCGACCCCGAGGCGCAGTTCGAAGACGTCGTGGCGGTCAAGGACGAGGCCTTCGAGGCCGCCCCCTACCCCAACTGGACCGCGGTCGGCGTCAACTGGCTCGCTGGCTTCGACTTCGAGATCAAGGCCATCGCCCGCATACCCGACATCGCGTGACCTCGGTGCGAGGCCAAGGCGGCGGCCTCGTAGACCGCTCTCTCTGAAAGACCTCGAGGGGCGCAGGTCAGCAGTCGGACGAGAAGAGCGATGCTGGCCGGGTCCTTATCGACCGATTGTCAGTCCGTCCAAGAAGACATCGAGCAATCGGGTGACCGTCTCCTGCCAGCCGGGTTCCTCCCGCGTGTAGCAGATCGCCAAGAAGGTCCGCAGCACTTCTTCGGGTGTCACGTCACCGCGCAGTCGGCCTGCCGCCACGCCGGGCGCCATGAGTTCTGAGACAGCGCGGGTCAGTCGCGCCGAGAACTGCGCGAAGGCGTCGGACGTCCCGTCCAGAGCAGGGCTGAGCGCCGCGAGCATCCCGCGCTTGGTCGCGACCATCCGCACGCACGCATGGATCCAGGTCCGCAACGCCTCGACGGGATCGTCGCTTCTCGCAAGGTGGACGGCGAGGTCCGCCATCGCGTCAACCTCGCGGCCGTAGACGGCAAGGAACAAGTCCTCGCGCGTCGGAAAGTGACGGTAGAGCGTGCCGATCCCGACCCCGGCGGTGCGGGCGACCTTCTCGAGGCTGGCCTCTGGGCCACCCTTCGCGAACACGTCTGCCGCCGCCGCAAGGAGGGACTCGCGATTGCGCAGGGAGTCTGCGCGCGGCTTTCGGCTCGCCTGCTTGGGGTCGTGACCCATGATCCACGTCGTATCCATGAGGTATTGCTAAACGGAGGCACCCTCCGTATAAGGACAGTGCCGGGTCCGATGGCTCATCCGAGGATGCACCGAACGACGGCGACGCGGAAGCCCGCGCCCTTCCAGACCGTTCAGAACATCGGAGGGACCATGACCCTTTCCATCACCCTCACCGTCAATGGCGACCGCCACGACGTCGCGCTGGAGGATGCGCGGGCCACGCTGCTCGACGTCCTGCGAGAGCGCATCGGCCTGACCGGCACCAAGAAGGGCTGCGACCGCGGCCAGTGCGGCGCCTGCACCGTCCTCCTCGACGGGCGGCGGATCAACTCCTGCCTGAGCCTCGCCATGAGTGTGGACGGCGCAGCGGTCACGACCATCGAAGGCCTCGCGCAGGGCGGTGCGCTGCATCCCGTGCAGGCGGCCTTCATCGAGCATGACGGCTTCCAGTGCGGCTTCTGCACGCCGGGACAAATCATGAGCGCCGTCGGCCTGATCGCCGAGGACGAGGCGGGCGACGACCCCGAGCGCATCCGCGAGGAGATGAGCGGCAACCTCTGCCGCTGCGCCGCCTATCCGGGCATCGTCGCGGCGGTGCTCGACGCCCGCCGGCAGCTGGCCGAGACCGGGACCGAGAGGAAGAGCGCATGAGGACCTTCGACTACATCCGCCCCGACACGATCGAGGACGCCATCGCCGCCGGAAGCCGGGAGGGCGCGACCTTCCTCGCCGGGGGCACGAACCTCCTCGATCTGATGAAGGCCGGCGTGGCCCGGCCCGGAACGGTGATCGACATCACGCGCCTGCCCGGGCTCGACCGGATCGAGCGATCGGCGGACGGCGCGACCCGCATCGGCGCGCTCGTCCGGAACGCCGACCTCGCCCGCGACGCCGGGTTCGCCGCCGCGCATCCGGCGGTGGCCGAGGCGCTGCTGTCGGGCGCCTCGCCGCAGCTTCGCAACGCCGCGACCGTCGGTGGCAACCTGATGCAGCGGACCCGCTGCGCCTACTTCTACGACCCCCACAGCGCCTGCAATCGCCGAGAGGCCGGGGCCGACTGCGACGCGATCGGAGGCGAGACCCGCACCCACGCCATCCTCGGCTGGTCGGAACGCTGCATCGCCACGCAGCCGTCCGATTTCTGCGTCCCGCTCGCCGCGCTCGACGCGGTGGTCGAGATCTGGGGGCCCGAAGGCGCCCGCGAGGCGCCGCTGACCGCGTTCCACCGCCTGCCCGATGCGACCTCGCCCGGCGGGACCGATCTCGCCCCCGGCGAGATCGTCACCGCGCTGCGCCTCCCGCCCGAGGCCGCCGCGTTCGCCGGGAACGCCCGCTACCTCAAGGTGCGCGACCGAACCTCCTACGCCTTCGCCCTGGTCTCGGCCGCCGCGATGCTGCGGATGGAGGGCGGCGCCATCGCCGA
This sequence comes from uncultured Alphaproteobacteria bacterium, assembly GCA_963832275.1. Classification (GTDB taxonomy): domain Bacteria; phylum Pseudomonadota; class Alphaproteobacteria; order Rhodobacterales; family Rhodobacteraceae; genus Hasllibacter. The sequence goes on along the minus strand of CAWHTQ010000017.1, from coordinate 7,535 downwards.
GGCACGGCTGTCGCTCGGCGGCGTGGCCGCGAGACCGTGGCGCGCGCCCGAGGCCGAGGCGCTGCTCGCCGGCGCCCCACCCGAGCCGGACGCCTTCGCCCGCGCGGCCGACGCCGCGCTCGCCGGCGCCGAGCCCTCGGGCGAGAACGCCTTCAAGATCGACCTCGCCAGGCGCGTCGTCGCCCGTGCGCTGGCCCTCGCCGCCGCCGGCACGCCCGACCGGATGCCGGCCCTGCCCGCATCGGTCTTCGCCGACCAGACCGGAGTCCCCGCCCATGCCTGACACCTTCGACATCGCCGCCGGCCACGTCCGGCTCGGTTCGAACGCCGGCCAGCCGATGACCCGCCGCGACGGCATCGCCAAGGTCACCGGCGCCGCCACCTACGCGGCCGACAACCGCCCCGAAGGGCTGCTCCACGCGGTCTTCGCCGCGGCCGCCATCGCCCGCGGCCGCGTCACCCGTCTCGACGTGGACGCCGCCAAGGCCCATCCCGGCGTGGTCGAGGTCTTCACCCCCGCCAACCGGCCCCCGCTCGCCTGGGACCCGGACAGCAAACCGCACATGTTCTCCTGGCGAACCGAGGCCTTGCAGGACGACGGCGTGCGCTATGCCGGCCAGCCGATCGCTCTGGTGGTCGCCGAAACCCTCGAAGCCGCGACCGAGGGCGCGCTCCTCCTCGCCCCAGAATACAAGGCCCAGCCCGCGCGGATCGGGTTCGACGGCAGCGAGATGCCCGACGCGCCGTCGGTCGGCATGGGGTCGGAGCCTGCGTTCTCCAAGGGCGATGTCGAGGCGGGACGTCGGGACGCGGTCCACACAACCGAGGCCCGCATCGACACTCCGATGCAGTACCACAACGCGATGGAGCCCCATGCCATCGTCGCGGAATGGGACGGCGACCGCCTCACGATCGACACGCCGAACCAGGCCATCGTCCTGATCCGCGACGCGTTCGCGGGGTATTTCGGCATCCCGGAAGAAAATGTCCTGCTGCGCAGCCCCTATCTCGGCGGAGGGTTCGGCTCCAAGGCGATCCCCATCGGGGCCCAGCTGCTCACGATCCTCGCGGCGCGCGCTCTGCGGCGCCCGGTCAAGCTGACCCTCAGGCGCGATCAGATGTTCGGCCCGGTCCAGCACCGCGGCGCGACCCGCCAGACGCTTCGGCTCGCCACCGACGGGGACGGCCGGCTCACGGCGCTGGAGCATGAGGCGATCTCGTCCACCAGCAGCTTCGACGACTTCCTCGAGCCGGCCGCCAACGCCTCGCACAACCTCTACGCCAGCCCGGCCATCGCCACGCGCCATTCCGGCCTGCGCGTCGACACCGGCACGCCGGGGCCGATGCGCGCGCCGGGCGAAGCGTCGGGTTCGGCCGCGCTGGAAGTCGCAATGGACGAGGCCGCCGAGGCCGCGGGGCTCGACCCGCTTGAGTTCCGCCTCAGGAACTATGCCGAGACCGACCCGGCCAGCGGCAAGCCCTACTCCGCCAAGGCGCTGCGCGAATGCTACGCCGAGGGCGCCAAGCGGTTCGGATGGGCCGGTTGCCCCCTCGCCTCGCGGCAGATGCGCGACGAGGCTGGCCATCTGATCGGCTGGGGCGTGGGCACGGCCCTGTTCCCCGCTCCGATGTTCCAGGCTCATGCGCGCGCGGTCCTGCGTCGCGACGGCGGCGCGCTCGTCGAGACCTCCGGCGCCGACATGGGACAGGGCGCATGGACGGCGCTCGCCCAGATCGCGGCCGACGGGCTGGGGCTACCGGCGGATCGCATCGAGTTCCGCTCCGGCTCGTCCGACCTGCCCGACGCCGGCGTCGCCGGCGGCTCCGGTCATACCGCCACCGCTGGCACCGCGCTCTTCTCTGCGGGCAGCGACGCGATCCGGCAGCTGGCAGAGATCGCCGCGAGCGATCCCGAACTCCCCCTCTTCGGCGCCGGCAATGCCGGGATCGAGGCGCGGGACGGCCGCCTCCACCGTGCCGACGATCCCGATCGCAGCGAGCGCTACGAGGACATCCTCGCGCGCGCGGACATCGCCCGGATCGAAGGCGCTGGCAGCGGCGGCCGCGACCCTTCCAGCGCCGAGGCGCACGCCATGTTCTCCCACGGCGCCGTCTTCGCCGAGGTGAAGGTCGATCCCGACCTCTGCCAGATCCGCGTGAGCCGCCTCGTCGGCGCCTTCGCCGCCGGGCGCATCGTCAATCCGCGCCTCGCCCGAAGTCAGCTCACCGGCGGGATGATCTGGGGGGTGAGCTTCGCGCTCCACGAGGAGGCCCTGCACGATCGGCGCACGGGCCGCCCGATGAACGCCGACCTCGCAGGCTACCACATCCCGGTCACCGCCGACGTGCCCTCGGTCGAGGCGCTGTTGATCGATGAGGATGATCCTTACGTCAACGCGCTCGGGATCAAAGGCGTGGGCGAGATCGGCATCATCGGCACGGTCGGCGCCATCGCCAATGCGGTTTGGCACGCCACCGGAACACGCGTCCGATCGTTCCCCATCCACCTCGAGGCGCTGATGGCCTGACCGACGTGCCTGTTCGGAAGGGAGCAGCGCCGCAGGAGGGCCTTGATGGTGTGACCGCCCCCCGACGGCATCTGGTGTGCCAGAGTGGGTCAGCGACGATCCACGGGAGGGAGCGGTCATGTCGGAGATTATCACGGTCGGGCTCGATCTGGCGAAGAACGTGTTTCAGGTGCACGGCGCGGACGCCTCGGGACGGGCAATGCTGCGCAGGAAGCTGCGGCGCGCGCAGGTCCTGGAATTCTTCGGCCAACTCGAGCCCTGCACCGTCGCGATGGAGGCCTGCGGCGGCGCTCACTTCTGGGGCCGGGAGATCGGCAAGCTGGGCCATGAGGTGCGGCTGATCCCGCCGGCCTATGTGAACCCTTCATTCGGCGGCAGAAGAACGACGCGGCGGATGCCGAAGCCATCTGCGAGGCGGCGCAGCGGCCGAACATGCGCTTCGTGCCGGTGAAGAGCGAGGAGACGCAGGGCGCGGCGTCGGTGTTTCGCGTCCGCGAGCTGCTGATCCGGCAGCGCACGCAGACGATCAACGCGCTCCGCGGGCATCTGACGGAGTTCGGCGAGGTGGTGCCGCAGGGGGCCTCGAACGCCCGTCGGCTGATCGCGCTGGTCGAGGCACCGGAGAGCGGCTTGCAGGACGCGGCTCGGGCGACACTGAAGGTCCTGGTCGAGGGGCTCCGCCACCTGGAAGAGCGGATCGCGGAGTTGGATGCCGAGATCGCGCGTCGGGCCCGCGAGGACGAGACCGCGCGGCGGCTGATGACCGTGCCCGGCATCGGCCCGCTCATCGCCACGGCGCTGGCCACGCTCGCCCCGCCGCCCGAGACGTTCGGCAAGGCACGCGACTTCGCGGCGTGGCTCGGCCTCACGCCGAGGCAGCATTCCACCGGAGGCAAGCAGCGGCTCGGGGCGACGACGAAGATGGGGGAGCGCTCGCTGCGGCGTCTGCTGATCCTCGGGGCCAACAGCGTCATCATCAAAAGGCGCGTCCATGCCTCCGCCCGGCCCGGCACCTGGCTGGGCAGGATGCTCGCGTGCAAGCCGGGGATGCTGGTGCGGGTGGCACTCGCGAACAAGATGGCGCGGATCGTCTGGGCCCTGATGGCCCGGGGCGGCGTCTACAGGGCTCCGGTCGCGGCGGCGTAGAGCCGCTCGCGGTCGCGAGGCGTCGGAGCACAAGAGGGCAAGGAGCGGTATGGCGCAGCAGTCGTGAGACGGGATCGGGACACCCAGCCTGCAACAAAGTGCCTTCGAGCACGCGGCTTTGATCTGGACCCGATCCTCGACCACCACACGGGCCCGCGGCATGACGATGGCCGCATCACAGAGGCCGGATCATGTCAGCACCCGATGGCGCGTCAGACCAATCTTCGAAAATCCCCCTTGCGCATGGGGCGGTTATACATGTTGCAGAACTCCGTCGGCGCTGGGATTCAGGGCGGGTGTTCAGGCCTGTAGGCGGCCTGCATGACGAAGCCCGCGCCTGCCCGCTACCGTGTGATGAACTGGTCCGCCTACGACGATGCGCTGCGCCGCCGTGGGTCGCTGCTGGTCTGGGCGGACCGGGAGATGGCTTGGCACGGATCGCGTGACGGGCGTCCCGGCCGGCCCGCGGTGTTCTCGGACGCGGCGGTCCAGTTCTGCCTGTATGTGGAGGTGCTGTTCAAGCTGCTGCTTCGACAGGGCACTGGGATGATGGCCGCGCGGTCGTGTCCGTCAATGAGGTGTAATTTCGGGTGTGGTCCCGGGCCATCGGGTCAGGCGGCTTCGGGTGTGATCTGGAGTGTGGAGCCCTCCTCGAGCTGGGGTGTGTCGAGCTCAGCCATGCCCTCGATCTGCATGTATCGATGCTGGAGTTGCCAGTTGATGGCATGGACCGCCTCTGCACCGACGGCGCTATTGGGCTGGTCGTCACATCCAGCTTCGGGAGCAAGTCATGTCTGTCACAACCATCGGGCTCGACCTCGCCAAGTCGGTCTTCCAGGTCCACGGCGTCGATGCCGGCGGGCACGCCGTGCTGAAGCGGCGGATCCGGCGACAGAGCCTCCTCGCCTTCTTCGAAGAGCTACCACCCTGCCTCGTTGGAATGGAGGCGTGCTCGAGCGCACACCACTGGGCCCGGGAGCTGGTCGCAGTGGGTCACGACGTCCGACTGATCCCCCCGCAGTATGCGAAGCCCTACGTGAAGAGGAACAAGACGGACGCGGCCGACGCCGAGGCGATCTGCGAAGCCGTCGGCCGGCCGAACATGCGGTTCGTTCCGATCAAGTCGCGGCAGAGCCAGAGCGTGCTGACGCTCCACCGCGTGCGCTCGCTCCTAGTGCGGCAGCGCACGGCCACCGTGAACGCGGTGCGCGGGCTTCTCGGCGAGTTCGGGATCGTCGCGGCCAGGGGCATTGGTCGCGTCCCCGATCTCAGGCGTGGCATGGACGCGGTGGACGAGGCCGTCCTGCCGCGGGAGGCGCGGACGGCCATCGAGGCGCTGTTCGATCATCTGGACGCCCTGACGGCGAAGCTCGGGGCAGTCGAACGCGAGATCCTCGCCTGGCACAGGACGAACGAGGCGAGCCAGCGCCTCGCGACGGCGCCGGGGGTTGGCCCGCTGACGGCGACGGCCTTGATCGCGGCTGTCGGGGACGGCTCGCAGTTCACGTCGGCGCGCCACTTCGCAGCGTGGCTCGGCTTGACGCCACGCATGTCCGCGAGCGGTGGTCGAGAGCACATCGGGCGGATCAGCAAGGGCGGGGATCGCTACCTGCGCACGCTCCTGATCCACGGCGCGCGGGCCATGGTCGGCACGAGCTTCCGCCGTGGAGCCAGGCCGCACCCATGGCTTCAGGCCCTGATCGCCAGGCGCCCGGTCAACGTCGCCGCGGTGGCGGTCGCGCACAAGACGGCGCGCGCGCTGTGGGCGATGCTCCGGCGAGAGGAGGCGTATCGGCGTCCGGCCGTGTTTGCGACCGCCGCCTGACGGGGATCAGCGTCGCAGATTTGCGGCGCTGGCTTGCGAGGGAAGCGAGCGATGATGGCAGACCCGGGCGACCGGGGTTCGGCAAAGGCCCTTGAACGATGCGAGCCGACGTGAGCTCGCCCAATTGTCTGGCCGCCGATCCGCGGAAACCATCAAGGCCAGCGGCCAAGTCGCCGCGTGAACAGGCCGGATACACGACCGCAAGCACCGGTCCCGCTGTTGTCGAACAAATCCCTTGTAAGAAGAAGGCGGTCCATACACGTCGTTCTGCTCGAGCAGCACCGCTCCGACGAGGCGGGTGATGCTGTCCTCGTTGGGGAAGATGGCCTGTCACGTCGGCGCGGCGCTTGATCTCCTTCTCTATCCCGGCCGCTTCGGTCAACTGGTCATGATCGTCTCCCTGCCGGCCCGCTGCGCGACGGCTCGGTGTCCCTCTCGGAGGCAGCCTTCTCTACGAGCTCTCGGCGGGGCCGGGCTCAGGATGGGGTATGGGCGGGAGCCAAGGGGTGCTTCCTTATTTGCGGCGTCGGGTCCCGGACACGTCGCCGGGGCGCCAAAGAAATGGAGCGCACTCGCCTCGACCCCGTCCCCGAGGGGACCCCTGACGGCGGCGTCCTCGGAGGCCGCCGATCTCGCGCAGTGGGATGTCTCGTGATCAGGTGGGGATAGCCACGCGGTACGGCTCGCCGCTGAGCCAGATCCGGTGGAGCACCACGGCGAGCTTGCGCGCCAGTGCCACCTTGGCCTTGCCGAGCCCGCGGCGCCCGGCGAGGCGCACGGCCCAAGACTTCAGCGCACACCATCCCCGGCTGTGATGGATCAGCGCATTGGCTGCCTGATAGAGGGCGCGCCGCACCCCGGCGTCGCCGGCGCGGCTGATGCCGCCCGACCAGTCCATGTCGCCCGACTGCCATCGCCGGGGCGTCAGGCCGAAGTGCGCGCCCACGTCGCGTGACTTTGCGAACCTCGAGGGATCGTCCATGCCTGCGACGTAGGTCATCGCGACCAGAGGACCGACGCCTGGGACCGTCATCAGCCGGCGGCAGGGCTCGCTCGCCTTCGCCCGGGCGGCGATCTGCCGGTCGAGCGCGTCGATCTCACATGCGAGCCGGTCGACGATCTCGACGAGAGGCCGCAGGACGGGTTGCAAATCCGGATCGTCCAGCGCCTCGTCGACGAGGGCGCGGAACTCCGACCGGGCCAGCTTTGGAGGCCTCAACCCCTCGGCTTGCAGGATCGACCAGATGGCGTTGCGCAGGTCGAGCGACTGGCGGCGCAGCTGCTCACGCACGGACAGGAGCGCGCGCTCCCGCTGCGCCTCTGGCGACTTGACCCAGACGGGCCGGAACGTCCTCACGCGCATCATATCGGCGAGGCCGCGCGCGTCGTTGCGGTCGGTCTTGTTGCGGAACCCCACGCGCAGAGTGGCGGCCGCGTGCGTCGCGTCGATCACGATCGCCGGCAGGCCGAGCGCGCGCAGCCCGCGTGCCAGCCAAGGCGACGTCGGTCCCGCCTCGAGGCCGATCCGCTCGATCTCGGCGCCGAACGGCGCCAGCATGCCGGTGATCTCGCCGGGCGTGCTGCCGACCGAGCGCTGGAGCGCGACCACCCCCTCGTCGTCGACGACGCAAACCGCGACCCGCGCCGAGGACACATCCAGACCCACGTAGAACATCTCCGCCTCCCATGCTGGCTCGACCGCCGACGAGAAGCGTCACCCAAAGATGGCTGTCGGTCCATCGGGGCGCGGGCCGGCCGGATATCCCATCTTGTTCAGCCGCTCGAGGGGGTTGGTGCTGTGCAGCTTGGCGCGGTGGCGCATGGGGAAGGCCATGTAGGCCAAGACATCGGCCTCGGCGTCGTCCATCAGCGCGCCGAGCTTCGGCCATCGGGCGCGGAGACCATCGGCGATGTGGCGCCAGGCTCGGGTCGCGGAGGCGTGGTCGGGCTGGACGAAGGCCTGGCGGATCGCCGCGGCCACGACGGTGGTCTGGCTTCGTGGGACATGGGCCAGGGCGTTCCTCATGAAGTGCACG
>CAWHTQ010000016.1:0-4799 GCA_963832275.1 uncultured Alphaproteobacteria bacterium | reverse complement strand
GAAAAGTCGGTCGGGACGAGGAGGCGGTGCATGGGGTTGTGGATCGTACCTCAAGGTGCGCGATCGCGCCAGAGGCGACCAGCGGGCGCAGACGCCGCGCCGTGCCGGGGTGCCCCGCACGTGTGCTGAGGCGTGTGCGGCATTCCCCTACACGGCGTCGCCGGTCCCTCCCGCACGGCCTCGGGCCGCTCCCGCGCCAGAGGCGGCCTCTGGCGCCCGTAGGCTGGTCTCACTCCCTCGCGATTTTGCCATGACCCTCACGTCTCCCCGCACGGCGACAGACGCCGACTTTCCGGCCGGAGCCTCTATCGGGGCGCAACTCGAAGCGATGCTCAACTGGGCCGTGCTCGCGCCCAGCGTGCTCAACACGCAGCCGTGGCGCTTCGCCGTCGAGGACGAAACGGCTCTCGTGCTAGCCGATCGCTCGCGCCAACTCACGCACGTGGACCCGGAGGGGCGCGAGCTCGCCGTCTCGTGTGGCGCCGCGCTGTTCACCCTCCGCCTCGCGGCGCGCCACTTTGGCTTCGAGAGCACCGTGGAGCGCACGCCAGAGGCCGACCGCCCGGATCTGCTCGCGCGGCTGCGCCTCACCGGTGCCTCTGCCGCGACGGATCACGAGGAGGCGCTGTTTCGCGTTATCAAGCACCGGTACACCAGTCGGCGCCCGTTCGCAGACCGCACGCTCCCGGCGGGCCTGCTCCGCAGCCTCCAGCAGGCCGCCGAGGCCGAGGGCGCGCACCTGACCGTCGTCGAGGATGCGGGCGCGAAAGCGGGGATCGGCGCGCTCGTCGCGAGCGCTATCCGTCATCAGGGCGCCGACCGGGCCACGGCCGACGAGCTCCACGCTTGGCTCCGCAGCAACCAGGACCCACGCCGCGATGGCGTGCCAGACCGCGTGCAGGCGGGCCTGGACCGCGTCTCGACCTCCGCACCGAGTCCACCCGCTTCGCGCGCCAGGCCGAAGCGCTCGCCGCCGCCGCACCGGCGCTGCTCGTGCTCTCCACGCCTCGCGATACGCCTCTGGCGTGGGTGCGTGCGGGCGAAGCGCTCCAGCGCGTGCTGCTCACGGCCGCGCTCTACGAGGTCTCGGCCTCATACCTCAACCAGCCCATCGAAGTGCCGCCGCTGCGCCGCGACCTCGCCACGTTCATTCCCGACGGTCACCCGCACGTTCTCTTCCGCGTCGGCTTCGCCGCCGACGCCTCCGGCACGCACCGTCGCGGCGTGCACGATGTCCTCAGGACCCGCTCACCATGACCTACCAACCCATCCGCCGCATCCTTTTCCCGACCCATCTCTCGGACTGCGCGGAGAGCGCATACACGCACGCCGCCTGGCTCGCCGACCGCTTCGGCGCCACGCTCCACGTTCTCCACGTGCGCGAAGACCCTGGCTTCCCGCCGCCCGATTGGGCGCAGGACATCGAGGTCACGACCGGAGATGTCGCGGAAGACCTCGGGCTGCCTCTGGCGCCAGAGGCCGACCCGCTAGATGTCGTCGATGTGGTGTACGACGAGGTGAAAGCGTCCGACGTGGCGGCGGCCATTCTGCACCGCGCCTCGGTGCTCCCGGCCGACCTCGTGGTCATAGGCACACACGGCCGCAGCGGTCTGGGCCGCGCGCTCCTGGGCAGCGTCGCCGAATCGGTGATGCGGCACGCGCGCTGCCCCGTGCTGACCGTCCGGCCGGGTGCAGGAGGCGAGCCTCTGGCGTTTCAGCAGTTTCTCGTCGCGATGGAGACGACGGATCCGGTGCCGCCAGAGGCGATGTGGGGTGCGCGGCTGGCGCGGGCCTACCGCGCGCGGCTAGACCTGCTCCGCGTCGTGCCGCTCACCATGCTCCATCCGGGGGCGTCGGAGGCTGGGCGGAGAGCGCATCACGACCTTCGCATCCTCGAAGAAAAACTCCTCGCGGACGGCGTGCAGGCGGCATCGCGCGTGGCCGAAGGTGACCCGGCGGAAGTCATCGCACGGACGGCCGGTGAGATCCGGGCCGACATGGTCGTGCTGGGCAGCCACGGCCGCGAGGGCGTGCGGCGGGCAATCCTGGGCAGTGTGTCCGAGGCCGTCATCCGAATCGCGCCGTGTCCCGTCTTCGTTGCGCGGCGCGCGGCCGTCCCGGTTGCGTGAGCGCTCAGACACTCTCTTACTCCGCCGCGCCAAAAGCTCTGGGGCCGCCGTCACCAGAGGCCCCTAGCCCCGCGCCTCTGGCGGTGGGATGGCGAGGCGAGGCCGTTTTCGTGGCGCTCTCGCTGGCCGGGCTCGTCGCCGGGTTCGTGGCGGAGCACCTGAGCGCCGAGGCGGTGGCGTGGGGCGCCTACGCCGTTTCGTACGCCTCTGGCGGCTGGGGCGGGCTGCGCGCGGGCCTGGCCGCTCTGCGCCAGAGGCGGGCGGACATCGACTTGCTGATGATCCTGGCCGCGCTGGGCGCGCTCGCCATCGGGGCGCCCTTCGAAGGCGCGATGCTGCTGTTTCTCTTTTCGCTCTCGAACCTGCTGCAGGACATCGCGCTGGGACGCAGCCGCCGGGCGATTGAGGCGCTGATGGACCTTCGGCCCGACGTGGCGCTCGTCCGGCGCGGCGGCGAACTCGTCGAGTGTCCCGTCGAGCAGGTCGAGATCGGGGAGACGCTGAGGCTCAAACCCGGCGACCGCGTTCCGCTGGATGGGACCGTCGTGATGGGCCGGAGCCTGCTGGATCAGGCGTCGCTGACGGGTGAGAGCGTGCCCGTAGAAAAGGATCCGGGCGACGGTGTGTTTGCCGGGACCGTCAACGGCGGCGGCGCGCTGGACGTGCGCGTGACGGCGCCCGCGGGCGCCTCGGCTATTGCGCGGGTGATCCGTCTGGTGGAGGAGGCGCAGGGCGAGAAGGCCGAGACGCAGCGGCTCTTGGATCGCTTCGAGCAGCCCTACGCGCTGGGCGTGATCGCGCTCACGCTCGTCGCGATTGTCGTGCCGCCTCTGGCGTGGGGCGAGGCGTTTCGCCCCGCGTTTTACCGCGCGATGACGCTCATGGTGGCCGCGAGCCCCTGCGCGCTCATCATCTCGACGCCCGCGGCCGTGCTCAGCGCCATCGCGGCGGCTGCGCGCCGCGGCGTGCTGTTCAAGGGCGGCGTCCACGTCGAGGCCGCCGCGACGATCCGCGCCGTCGTGTTCGACAAAACGGGCACGCTCACGACGGGCCAGCATCGCCTGACAGATGTGATTCCGTGCACGGGCGAGGACCCCGACCGCGTGCTCGCGCTCGCTGCCTCGGTCCAGGCATCGAGCGAACACCACCTCGGTGCAGCTACTGTCTCCGCCGCGCGCGAGCACCGCCTCACGGTTCCTGTCGCCAGAGGCTTCCAGGCCAGTGTCGGCCGCGGCGTCACGGCACTGGTGGAGGGGGAGCAGGTCGCCGTCGGCAACGCTCGGTTCTTCGCCGACCGCGAGGTCGCGCGGTGGTCCGACGCGCAGCGCATCGTCTCGCGGTTGGAGATGGAGGGCAAGACCGCCGTCGTGGTCGCCGTCCGGGCCTCTGGCGGGGGTGGAGGGATGCGGGATGAGGAGGGATGGAGGGATGTGGCCTCGTCCGATCCTGTGAGGCCGCCTGTCCCTGTGGGCCTGGCATCTCGCTCGCGGGAAGAGGCGCCGAGTGAGCGGTATTCGCCGGCGCCAATGTCCGGTCGCGCGCCAGAGGCGGACACCGCGCCAGAGGCGGACACCGCCGGGGCCTCTGGCGACGGCCGTATCCCTCCCTCCCGCATCGCCCATCCCTCTTCCGCCGCGTGGCGCGCCATCGGCGTGACGGCGTTCGCTGATTCGGTGCGGCCCGGTGCGCCAGAGGCCATCCGTCAGCTTCGCGCGGCGGGCGTCCAGCGCGTTGTGCTGCTCACCGGCGACAACCGCGCCGTCGCCGAGGCGGTCGGCGCCGAGGTGGGCGTGGACGCGGTCGTCGCGGAGGCGCTGCCCGAGACCAAGGTGGACCTGGTGCGCAGCCTCCAACACTCCGTCGGGCCGGTCGCGATGGTGGGCGACGGCGTCAACGACGCGCCCGCGCTCGCCGCGGCCACGCTGGGCGTCGCGATGGGCGCCGCCGGAACCGACGCCGCGCTGGAAACGGCGGACCTCGTGCTCATGGGAGACGACCTCTCGGCGCTACCTTTCGCGCTCCGCCTGAGCCGCCGCGCGCGGCGCACGCTCGCCGTCAACCTCGGCGTTTCGCTCGCGGCCATCGCCGTCATGGTGGTGCTGATCCTGACCGTCGGCCTGCCGCTTCCGGTCGCGGTGGTGGGGCACGAGGGCAGCACGGTCCTCGTCTCGCTTAACGGGCTACGGCTTTTGGCGGTGCGGCGGTAACGCTTTGACAGTCTGGGGTGGCCACCAAGCGCACATTGAAGGTGCGCCATCTGCCCTGGGAAGCGTATCAGGCTTTGAGTCGTCTGTGAGAACCTCTGATTGAGACCCCAGATGATGTCTCCCTGAGCTGCGCTCTGGCAGAAAGGCGGTCAACTCCTCTGCCATGCGGCGCGGCGCTCACCGATCAGTATCGAATGAGGCTACGATGAGGCTACGGCCTTCGAACTCGTGGGCGTCGCCAGAGGCGCCTGGAGAGAGGAGGACGGTCACGACCTGGCGGCCCTGGACGATTTCCCTGCGGTGCGCACCCCGCGCACCGGCAGGAGGGGGGCGAGGTGTTGGCAGCGGTTTCTAGCAATCTCGGCGACGCCCGGACAGCGTCAAGATCGTTCGCCACGTGCTCGCGTCGCATAAGCCGCTTTACGGCCAACTCCCCGTCGAGCGCCGCCACGACCACGTCGCC
>CAWHTQ010000015.1:0-46801 GCA_963832275.1 uncultured Alphaproteobacteria bacterium | reverse complement strand
TCCGCGAGGAGGACGGCCGCATCGTCATCGAGCCCATCCGGCCATCCGAGACGTCGCTGAGCGGACTCCTTGATCGGATCACGGAGGCCAACATGCACGGTGAGACCAATTTCGGGGAACGTGTCGGCCGGGAGGCGCTGTAGCCTGCGATGCCATATGTCCCGGAAGCCGGTGACATCGTCTGGCTGCACTTCACGCCGCAGGCTGGACACGAACAGGCCGGCCACCGTCCGGCGGTCGTGGTCAGCCCGTCACGCTACAACCGGACCGGGCTGATGCTCTGCTGTCCGGTGACGAGCAAGATCAAAGGCTATCCGTTCGAGGTCGCCATCGCCGGGGCGCCGCCAAGCGTCGCGCTGTCCGACCAGATCAAGAGCCTGGACTGGCGCGCGCGGCAGGCCACGCGGAAGGGGATCGTGACGGACGCCGAGCTGACCGAGGTGAGAGCCAAGGCAGTGGCGCTGATCCGCGGGGTATAAGTGTTATTATGTATTTCAAAGCTCAGAGCCCAGGGACGCCACCGGCATCAACACGCGTTGTGCTTCCAGCGTCCGGATGGGTGTCTTGCGCCGACCTGAGTAGGATCTGACCCGCATGCCGCAGCGGCTTCGCGGCCGCGGCGTGCTTGGGGAATACGGCCCTCTCCAACTCATGCACCATCCGCATGGCGGCGTTGAACTCAAGAACCGTTGTAGCCCGCCTCGGAACCGCCAGATACCGCTCATCGCAACAAGGCGGCGCGGGCAGTTCGGCCCCGTCGCGACCGGGGGTCGGACGCCTTCGGGCACCTTAAAGGACAGCGTATGGCCGACATCTCTTTGAACCGCTTCCCTCTCCCGGCCTCCGAGCGGGGCCACGCGCTGCGGCGCCTCGCCGTCGAGCGCATCGGCGCGCTGCAGGATGGCTGGACCCGGTGGCGCCGCTACCGGCGGACGCTCGACGAGCTGCGGGGTCTGTCCGACCGTGAGTTGAACGACCTGGGCATCGCCCGTTCGGCGATCCGCGGAATCGCACTCGACGACGCGTACGGCCGCTGAGCGGCACGCCACGGGGACGGGCGACGGTCGTCGCGGCCCGTCGAGCCCGGCGATCGCCTCGCATCGCCGGGCGCTCCTTGCCGGCGCGGACAACGCGGCGCCCGCATCTCCGGTCTAACCCATGGTCGGCATGACGAAGTCCGGGGCCGTCCGCATCCCCGAGGGCCAGCGGGTCGTGGTGGTCTTGATTCGCGTGTAGAAGCGGACGCCCTCGGCGCCGTGCATGGCGTGTTCGCCGAAGATTGACGCCTTCCAGCCGCCGAAGCTATGGAAGGCCATGGGCACGGGGATGGGCACGTTGACGCCGACCATGCCCACCTCGACATCCTGCGAGAAGGCGCGCGCCACGTCGCCGTCGCGGGTGAAGATTGCCGTGCCGTTGGCATAGTCGTGCCCGTGGATCAGGTCGACCGCCTCCTGGTAGCTGTCGCGGCGAACCATCGAGAGGACGGGGCCGAAGATCTCCTCGCGCCAGACCGACATCTCCGGCGTCACGTGGTCCAGCAGCGTGCCGCCCACGTAGTAGCCCCCTTCGTAGCCCTGCGGCGCCTTGAAGCCGCGCCCGTCCACGACGACCGTGGCGCCCTCCCGCTCGCCGGCATCGATGTAGCCCACGACCTTGTCGCGATGCTGCGCCGTCACCAGCGGCCCCATCTCTGAGGCGCGATCCGAAGCCGGGCCGACCTTCAGCGCCTCGATCTTCCGGGCGAGCCGCTCGATCAGCGCCTCGGCCGTCCCCGCGCCGACGGGGACGGCGACCGAGATGGCCATGCAGCGCTCCCCGGCCGAGCCGAAGGCCGCGCCCATCAGCGCGCCGGCGGCCATGTCCATGTCGGCGTCCGGCATGACGACCATGTGGTTCTTGGCCCCCCCCAAGGCCTGGCACCGCTTGCCGTTCGCCGTTGCGGTGCGGTGGATGTAGGCGGCGATGGGGGTCGAGCCGACGAAGGAGACGGCCCGCACCTGCGGGTGCTCCAGCAGCGCGTCGACCGCCTGCTTGTCGCCCTGCACGACGTTGAAGACGCCGTCGGGCAGGCCCGCCTCGGTCAGCCATTCGGCGATCAGCAGCGAGGCGGACGGATCGCGCTCCGACGGCTTCAGCACGAAGGTGTTGCCCGTGGCCAGCGCGACCGGGAACATCCACATCGGCACCATGGCGGGGAAGTTGAACGGGGTGATCCCGGCGACCACGCCCAGGGGCTGGCGGATGGAATGGCTGTCGACGCCGGTGCCGACGTTCTCGGAGAACTCGCCCTTTATTAGGTGCGGCGCGCCAGTGGCGAACTCGACCACCTCCAGCCCGCGCGTGACTTCGCCGACCGCGTCGTCATGGGTCTTGCCGTGCTCGGCCGAGATCGCCTCGGCCAGCCGGTCCGCGCGCTCCCACAGGATCGACTTGAAGCGGTCGAGCACGCGGGCGCGGCGCAACGGCGGCGTCGCGCGCCATCCGGGGAAGGCGGCATGCGCTGCGGCGACGGCGGCGTCCACCTCCGTCGCGGAGGCGAGCGCGACGGTCGTGTCGGACTGCCCCGTGGCGGGGTTCCAGACGGGCTGCGTCCGGCCGGATGTCCCGGCCACGCGGGCGCCGTCGATGTAATGGGCGATCTCGGTCATCAGGTGTCTCCTCTCGCGCCGGGTCTGCCCGATCGGGCCCGGCGGATAAATCGACAGGAGCGGTGTTCCGCTATGCAGGTTCGTGCATAAGGGGGCATGGACTGGGACGACGCCCGCTACTTCCTCGCCGTCGCGCGCGAGGGGCAGATGCTCGGGGCGGCCGCCCGGCTGGGGGTCAGCCAGCCGCGGCTCTCGCGCCACCTCGTCGCGCTGGAGGAGGCGCTCGGCACGCGGCTGCTGGAGCGCTCGACGCGCGGCTGCGCCCTCACCGATGACGGACGCGCCTTCATGGAGGCCGCCGAGCGGGCCGAGGCGGCGATGCTGGCAGCGCAGGACGCGCTCGGCCAGGGCGGCGCGCCATCGGGCACGGTGCGGATCGGCGCGCCCGACGGGTTCGGCAGCGCCTTCCTGGCGCCGCGGCTCGGGCGCATCCGCGCGGCGCATCCCGAGCTGCGGCTGGAGCTGGTCCCCCTGCCCCGAGCCTTCTCACTCTCGGCGCGCGAGGCGGACCTCGCGGTGATGGTGGGCCGCCCCGAAAGCGGGCGGCTGATCGCGCGGCACCTGACCGATTACGGCCTCGGCCTCTATGCCGCGCGCGACTACCTGGAACGGGCGGGCGCGCCGCGGACGTCCGTCGACCTCGCGGCGCATCCCCTCGTGGGCTATGTCGACGATCTCGTGCCGGTCCCCGCGCTCCGCTATGCCGAGGACCTGATCCCGGGGCGCGTGCCCGATGTCGCGGTCTCGACCGCCGTGGGGCAGCTGGAAGCCGTGCGCGCGGGCGCGGGGATCGGCGTGCTGCACGACTTCATGGCGGCGGGCGACCCGGACCTGCTGCGCGTCCTGCCGGAGCTGTCGGCGCGCCGGGCCTACTGGCTGGCGCGGCACGAGAACCTGCGCGGCTCGCGCCGGGTGGACGCCGTGGCGGACGCCCTGTCGGACATGGTTCGCAAAGCCCGCGCGGTCTTCGTGCCGCCGGCCTGCCCAGTCTCGGACTAGGTGAGCCACGCGCGCGCGTAAGGTGGCAGCGCGATCTGGGTCCGGGCGGGATCCAGCGTGCCGCCCGACAGCGCCTCGCGCCCCGCCGTCATCCCGTGCCGTTCGGCCCAGTCGCACGGTACCTCCGTCCAGTCCTCGGCGAAGTTGTAGACGCACAAGACATCCCCGGTCGGCGCGCGGCGCGCGAAGGCGAAGACCGACCGGTCGCCGACCTCGAGCACCTCGATCGGGCAGGCGCCGTGGAAGGCGGGCATCTTCGCGCGGCGCGCCAGGATCGCGCGCAGCCCGTGCCAGACGCGCCCCGGCAGGCTGTCCGGGTCGGCACGCGCCCGCCCCGCGCGGTCCCAGTCCATCGCCGGGCGGTGCAGCCAGCGGCTGTCATGCGCGTGCCTCGGCTCCGAGCGGTAGCCGTCGTCGTTCGGGAGCGCGATCTCGTCGCCCATCCAGATCAGCGGGATGCCCCCGGTGCTCGCGATCAACGCATGGCCCATGAGGATGCGGTCCACCGCCAGCTCGAGCGCCCGCCCGTCGCCCGCCCGGAGCGCGCGCTCGGCCCCCGCGAGCGAGGCGGTCATGCCGCTGACGCGCCGGTCGCCCGTCTCGGGATTGACCTGGAACGGCGCGCCTTCGGCGAAGCTGCCGGGGAACGTGCCCTCGTAGAAGTCGGACAGGAAGGCCCGGTGCATATGGCCGTTCAGCCCCACCGCCGCGGCGTCCTCGTCGGTGATCGCCCACCCGATATCGTCGTGACAGCGCAGGTAGGTGGCGTATGTTGCGTTGGTCAGCCGCTCGGGGAAGTGCGTGCGCATCACGTGCGTCATCGGCCCCGCGTCGCGCGCGGCCAGCGCCGACCAGAACTGCACCATCAGCGAGTTGTGGTAGGCGAGGTTGCCCTCCAGCCCGTCATGCCGGCCGCGGCCGAGGTAGGGCAGCATCTCCGCCGGGCCGACGATGGCTTCTTCCAGATGGATCAGGCCCGGCGCGACGATCCGGCTGGCCGCGCGCAGGGCCTGCAGGATCATATGGACCTCGGGTTCCGATTGGCAGCGCGTGCCCATCCGCTTCCACATGAAGGCGACCGCGTCGAAGCGCAGCACGTCGACCCCCCGGTTGGCGAGGGCGAGCATGATCTTCGTCATCTCCAGGAAGACTTGCGGGTTGGCCCAGTTCAGGTCCCACTGATGCTCGTTGAATGTGGTCCAGACCCAGCGGTCCATATCCTCGTAGTAGGTGAAGCTGCCCGGCGCGTCGTCGGGGAACACCTCGACCAGCGTTTTCTCGTAGGCGCGCGGCACCGCGTCCTCCTCGAACATGAGGTAGTAGTCGCGGTACTTCGGATCCCCCGCGCGCGCCTTCCTGGCCCAGGCGTGCTCCTTGGCGGTGTGGTTCAGCACCATGTCGACGCACAGGCTGATGCCCCGCGCGCGGCAGGCACGAGCCACGTCCTCCAGATCGGCCATGGTTCCCAGGCGCGGGTCGACGCGACCGTAATCCATCACCGAGTAGCCACCGTCGCTCTCGCCCGGGCGCGGCTTGAGAAGCGGCAGGAGGTGGAGATAGCTCACCCCGAGGTCGCTCAGGTAGTCGAGGCGCTCCGGCACGTCCGCCAGCCGGCCGCAGAAGCGGTCGACGTAGCAGGCGTAGCCGGCCATCCCGGGCCTCTGGAACCAGTCGGGCTCCAGGTCGCGCTGCAAGTCGAGCCGTCGCAGGTCGCCCGGTCGCGCCCGCCACGCCTTGAGCAGCGCCGCGTCGAGCGCGGGGCGGAAGGCGGCATAGCCGGGATGCGCGCCGTAGAGCTCCTCGAGCATCGGCCAAAGGTGGTCCCGGCTGCGGGCGTAGCGCAACTCGAAGATCTCGTCGTTCGGGGATGTCGGTCTGTTGCGCACGGCCAGGGTCTCGTATGGGGTGGGGCCGCGGTTCTATCGGCGTCTCCAATGTCGAAGTCAAAACGAGCAGCGCTACGCGTCGCGCACCATGATCCACTCGACCTCCGGCGCGGGCACGAAGCGCCAGTTCCGCCGCGGCCCCGCCATGACGTTCAGGTAGTAGAGCTCGAACCCATAGGGCGCGCCGCAGGGGTGGTGGCCGCGCGGCACGCAGACCACGTCGTGATCGTGCACCGCCATCGTCTCGTCGAGCTGGCGGTCGTCGGTATAGACCCGCTGCACCGCAAAGCCGTCCGCCGGGTTCAGGCGATGGTAGTAGGTCTCCTCGAGATAGGTGATGCGCGGGAAGTCGTCCTCGTCGTGGCGGTGGCTCGGGTAGGACGACCAGTGGCCGGCGGGGGTGAAGACCTCGGTCACCAGCAGCGAGTTGCAGTAATCCTCGTTCTCCATCGCGATGTTGTTGATGTGGCGGGTGTTGGTGCCTTTGCCGCGCTCGGTCAGGGCGATGCCGTCCGGGCCGATCCGGCGCGCCGCGTGACCGCCGCGACCCGGCGCCGAGCAGACGGCGAGGGTGCAGTCCGTCTCGGCCACGGCCTCCCATTCAGTGCCGTTCGGAAGGTAGAGGCAATGCGGCGGTGTCTTCTCGAACACGTCCATGCGGTCACCGACGAGGCCCCAATCCTGCCCGGCCCCGGTGAGCCGCGCGCGACCCTCGACCATCACGAGGATGACCTCTCGCCCGCCGGTGGCCTGGGCCACGCGGTCGCCCGCGCGAAGGCGGTGCAGCGCGAAGCCGACATAACGCCAACCCGCGCTTTCGGGGGTGATGCGGTGCACCTCGCCACGGGTGCCGAAGGGACGGTGGAGCAGGTCGGGCATCAGGGTCTCCGGCGGTCGGAATGGGCATCGAGGCGGGCGCCGAACCCGGCCGGGTCCAAACGCTCCGCCAGGGCGGCGCGCATGACATCGGCCTGCGAGGGCGGCGCGAGGCCGCCCACGGGCGGGTCGCGGTCGAGGTTGGTCGGAAACGCGTAGCCTTCGGCACAGGCGGCGATCGCGGCGCGCGCGCGCGGCTCGGGCAGGCGGGCGTCCAGTAGGGCGGGGTAGAGTGCGCGGCACATCGCCTCGCGGTCCAGCGCCTCCATCGCGCGGCCCATGGGCGAGGAGACCTGGAGCAGGTTCGCCATCCGCTCGACATCGGACGTCCGGTTCTCGCCGCCCGCATGCAGCAGTGCCGGGTTGAAGAACAGCGCGTCGCCCTTCGTCAGCGGAATTTGCACGAAGCGGTCCTCGAACACCGCGCGCACGTCCCCGCGATGCATCGAAACGTAGCCGCCCTCGAGGTGCTGCGACCAAGGCAGCAGCTTGGTCGGCCCGCTTTCCACGGGCATGTCGACATGGGCAACGGCCCCCTGCAGCGTCAGCATCGGCGACAGGGCGTGCGCGTGGGCGGGGAAGGCGGCGGCCTGGGCTTCGGACATAAAGCCCAGGTGATAGTCGCGGTGCGGCTGCTGGGCATTGCCGCCCGGCCGGACGACGTTGACCTGCGCGGTCATCTGGTAGCCCGGGCCGAGCCACGCCTCGCATACGGCGTCGAGCACCGGATTGCCGTGGTAGCGCGCGAAGATGGCCGGATCGGCGAGGCAAAGCTTCTGCGCCGCGTTCCACACCCGGTCGTTAGCCCCGGCGGCGGCGAAATGGTCGGCCCCGCCTTGCCCGCGCTCGACCTCGATGATGCGGCGGAAGGCGGCGGTCGCCGCGTCGAGCGCATCCGGATCCTCCATCGCCCCGGCAAGCGCCAGGGCCCCTGGTCCCCGGCCGAGAACATGCGCCCATTCGGCGAGCAACGCGGCCCTCGCCTGCGGGTCGGA
Source organism: uncultured Alphaproteobacteria bacterium (assembly GCA_963832275.1). Lineage (GTDB taxonomy): Bacteria > Pseudomonadota > Alphaproteobacteria > Rhodobacterales > Rhodobacteraceae > Hasllibacter. The sequence continues at coordinate 39,394 of CAWHTQ010000015.1, read as the reverse complement.
CAGGTCGAGCGCGGCTGCGTCGTAGACAGGGATGCCGCTTTCGATGCGGGCGGCGGACGGCGCGTCCTCGGCGGTCGTCTCGCGTCCGGCCAGGGCGCGCAGGCGATCGGCGGCGGTGTCCGCGAGATCCCTCACGCCACCGCCAGGCCGTTCGCGGCGCACAGGCGCCGGATCTCCTCATAGCCCATGCGGCTATACTCGGTCGGGTCGGCCTTCGCGGGATCCTGCTCGGCCTCCACGACGATCCAGCCGTCATAGCCGATCTCCGCCAGCCGCTTCGTCACGGCGGCGAAGTCGATCGCGCCCTCCGGGTCGCCCGGCACGGTGAAGGCGCCCGCGATCACTGCGTCGAGGAAGGACAGGCGCTCCGCCCGCACCCGCTTCACCACCGGCGCGCGGGCGTCCTTGAAGTGGACGTGGTTCACGCGGTGTCCCCAGCGGTCCAGCACGGTGAGCGGGTCGGCGCCGCCGAACCACAGATGCCCCGTGTCGTAGAGCAGGTGGACCGCCTCGCCCGTGACCTCCATCAGCCGGTCGACGTCCTCACCGGACTCGATCATCGAGCCCATATGGTGATGGTAGGCCAGCGGCATCCCCTGCCCCGCGCACCACTCGGCGACCTCTGTCAGCTTCTCGCCGTAGGCGGCGATGGCGTCAGCACCGACCTTGGGCCGGTCGGCGACCGGCGTGCCCCGGTCGCCCTGCACCGTGTTGGAGCATTCGGCATAGACGATGCACGGGGAGCCGAGGGCTGCGAACTGCTCGACCTGGGGGCGGATCGCCTCGATCTCCTCGGCCGCGCTGCGCCGCATTAGCCCGCCCGAGCACCACCCGCCGCAGAGCGCGAGGCCGTAGCGGTCCAGATAGGCGCGCAGGCCATCCGTGTCCTGCGGCATCCGCTGGCCGCGCTCGACGCCGGCATAGCCGATGGCCGCGCTCTCGCGCAGCGCGTCGTCCATGCTGTAGGCGGCCGTGATGTCCGGCAGGTCGTCGTTCTGCCAGGCGATGGGGCTGATGCCGACGCGGATCATGCGTCCTCTCCCTGCACGAGCGGTCGGTCGGCCAGCGCCGCCTCGTAGCCTTCGCGGGCCGCACGGACCTCGGCGCGCTCCGACACCTCGGGCACGCCTACGTCCCACCAGAAGCCGCCAGCGCCGGTGCCCGGGGCTGGGTCGGTGTCGATGACGATAACGGTCGGGCAGTCGCGGCCCTTCGCCTCGGCAAGCTTGGCCTCCAGATCGGCGATCCCGTCCGCCTTTACGGCGTGCGCGCCCATCGCGCCCGCATGGGCGACGAAATCGATCTCGGGCTGCACCTCCACGCGCGAGGCATTGTAAAGGTTGTTGAACGACGCCCCACCGGTTCCCCGCTGAAGGCGGTTGATGCAGCCATAGCCCCGGTTATCGGTCAGAACGACGGTGAAGGGCACGCGCATCATCACGGCCGTGGCCAGCTCGGAATTGGCCATCATGTAGCTGCCGTCGCCCACGAAACAGACGACGTCCTTGTCGGGGGCGGCCATCTTGATCCCCATCGCGCCCGCGATCTCGTAGCCCATGCAGGAATTGCCGTATTCCATATGATAGCCGCCCGCGGCCGGCCGCCAGAGCGTGTGGAGCGCGCCGGGCATCGTGCCCGCGGCGCACATCGCGACCGTGTCTTCGGTCGAGCCCCGCTGGACGGCGCCGATCACCTGTGCGTCCGTGGGCAGCGCGTTGGTGTCGGCGGGCGCGGCCATCACCGCGTCGGCGCTCGCGATCCAGTCGCGCTTCAGCTCCTCCCGCGCGCCGCCCGCCCTGTAGTCGCCGAGCGCCTCCGTCAAGGCCTCGAGCCCTTCGCGCGCATCCGCCATCAAGGGCTGGGCTCCATGCTTCTCGGCGTCGTAGGCGGCGACGTTCAGGCTGACGAGCCGCTGATGCCCCATCAGGCGCCAGGACCCGGTGGTGAAGTCCTGCAGCCGCGTGCCGACGCCGAGCAGCAGGTCGGCCTCCTGCACGGCCAGGTTCGCCGCGTCGCCCCCGGTCACGCCCACGGCACCCAGGTTCAACGGGTGGTCCCAAGCCAGCGCCGACTTGCCCGCCTGGGTCTCCACGACCGGAATGCCGTGGGTCTCGGCGAACGCGGCCAGCGCCGTCTCGGCCCCGGAGTAGAGCACCCCGCCGCCCGCCACGATCGCCGGGCGCCTAGCCGCGCGCAGGGCATCCGCCGCCGCCTCCAGCTCGCGCGTGTCGGGGCGCGGTCGACGGATATGCCACGTGCGGGGCCCGAAGAACGCCTCGGGCCAGTCGAAGGCCTCGGCCTGCACGTCCTGGCAGAAGGCCAGCGTCACCGGCCCGCAGGTGGCGGGGTCACTCATCGTCGCCATCGCGCGCGGCAAGGCCGTCAACAGCTGCTCGGGTCGCGCGATGCGGTCGAAGTAGCGCGAGACCGGGCGCAGCGCGTCGTTCGCCGAGACGGTGCCGTCGCCCCAGTCCTCGATCTGCTGGAGCACCGGGTCCGGCGCGCGGTTCGCGAAGACGTCGCCGGGGATCAGCAGCAGCGGCAGGCGGTTGACATGCGCCGTCGCCGCCGCCGTCACGAGGTTCGTGGCCCCCGGCCCGATCGAGGTCGTCACCGCCATGGCGCGGCGGCGGCGCATCTGCTTGGCGTAGGCGATCGCGGCATGGGCCATCGTCTGCTCGTTCTGGCCGCGCCAGGTGGGCAGCGCGTCGCCGATCCCGTGCAGGGCCTCCCCCAGGCCCGCGACGTTGCCATGCCCGAAGATGGCCCAGACGCCGGCCAGGAAGGTCTCGCCGTCCGCGTTCGACTGGTTGGCCAGCCAGCGCACCATGGCTTGCGCGGCGGTGAGGCGGATCGTGCTCATGCGGCATGCTCCTTGGTCCTGCGCGCGCCGTCCCAGGCGCGGCAGAGGGTGTCGTAGCGCCCGGCCATCAGGTCCACGGCGGCCGCGTCGTCTATCTCGCCGGAGAGCCAGGCGCGCGCCGCGTCGCCGAAGATCGTCCGCCCCACGGCGAAACCCTTGACCAGCGGCACGCAAGCGGCCTCGGCCAGCCCCTCGGCCAGCCGGTCCATCGGGGCGTCGAGACCCAGGACGACGATGCCGCGCGTGTGGGGGTCGTGGCTCTCGATGGCCGCGACGCAGGCGTCCCAGGCGGCACGCGACGGCTGAGCCTCCAGCTTCCACCAGTCGGGATAGATGCCGGCCCCGTAGAAGCGGCGGATGACCTGCGCGGCGGTTCCGTCACCCACGGCGCCGACCTTGGACGGGATCGCCTCGAGTAGGAACTCCAGGCTGTTCCGGCGCGATGCGGTCCACAGGCGCCGCACCGTGGCGATCTGGTCATCCCACATCGCGGCGTCGTCGCCCGGATGGGCGAAGACAAGGCACTTCACGACCTGGTGGCGCGGCCACTCGGCGAGGCCCCCGCAGTCGGGGCCGAGTTGGTCCTCCAGAGCCAGGGGGCGCGAGCCGGGCAGCTCCGCTGGACGCCCGACCCACAGGCCGGTGCCGGAGGCCGCGTGCAGCGCCGTGCGTCCCAGCCGGTCGTCGCACAGGATGCCGTGGCCCGCGCGCCCGTCCGCCACGCGCGTCGCCGCCTCCAGGCAGAGCGTCTTGAACGCCCCGATCTTCTCGGGCGTCGCGCCCGCCATTTCCTCGAACTGCGCGCGGTGGTCGAAGGCGAAGACGCGCATGTCTGACCAGTCGCCATCCGTGCGGGCGTGGCGCGTGGTAGCCCAGTGGACCTGCTCCAGCTGCGCGTCGTTGCGCAGGTCGGGGCGGACCACGCCGCGATCTATGAAGAACCGCAGCTCCTCCCAGCTGGGATAGGCCGGCGTGCAGCCGTGGCGCGACACCGCGAAGGCGCCGCAGGCGTTGGCCCAGGTTAGGCTGGTCGACCAGTCCTCGCCGCCCAGCCAGCCGCGCAGCAGGCCCGACATGAACCCGTCGCCGGCACCCAGCACGTTGAACACCTCGATCGGGAACCCCTCGCCCGAGGTACCGCTGTCCCAGCTTTCGACCGCGCCCTCGAAGGCTACCGCGCCGAGCGCGCCCCGCTTGCAGACCAGCGTGGCGTCCGAGACCGCACGCACCGCACGCAGCGCCGCCATCGTGTCGATGGAGCCGCCCGCGATGTGGAACTCCTCTTCGGTGCCGACGATCAGGTCGAAGAGGCCGAGCGTCGATTGCAGCTTCTCGGTCACGGCGGCGCTCTCGACGAAGCGGCTCTCGCCCTCGCCGTGGCCGGCCACGCCCCAAAGGTTCGGCCGGTAGTCGATGTCGAGCGCGGTGCGTGCCCCGTTCTCGCGCGCCAGCCGCAGCGCGCGGAGCGTCGCGGCCTCGACCTGCGGATGGGACAGGTGCGTCCCGGTCGCGGTGACGCAGCGCGCCCGCGCGACGAAGTCCGCGTCGATGTCGGCCTCGGTCAGCCCCATGTCGGCGCAGCGCTCGCGGTAGAAGATCAGTGGGAAGCTGTCCTCGTCGCGGATGCCCAGCAGCACCAGCGCGGTCAAGCGGTCGGGATCGGTCTTGACCCAGGTCACGTCCACGCCCTCGCGGACCAGTTGCTCGCGGACGAAGCGGCCCATGTGCTCGTCGCCCACGCCGGTGATGACGGCCGAGCGTAGCCCCAGCCGCGCGGTGCCGCAGGCGATGTTGGTGGGCGAGCCGCCGATGTACTTGTCGAACGACCCCATGTCCTCGAGCCGGCCGCCGACCTGGCCGCCATAGAGGTCGACCGAGGACCGGCCGATCGTGATTAGATCCAGGGTCATACCGTCCCCCCGAGCGAGCCTTCGAGTTTGGCCATCTCCTGCCCGCCGGCCATGAGGTCCTGAAGCTGCTCGGGGCTGATCTCACCGCGTTTGGCGGTGCCGAGCGTCTTACCGCGGTTCAGCACGGTGAAGCGGTCGCCCACCGCCAGCGCGTGGCGGACGTTGTGGGAGATGAACACCACGCCGATCCCCTGCTTGCGCACCTTGTCGATGGTCGCCAGCACGTTCGAGGTCTGACGCACGCCGAGCGCCGAGGTTGGCTCGTCCAGGATCAGCACCTTCGCGCCGAAATGCACCGCGCGGGCGATGGCCACGGTCTGCCGCTCGCCGCCCGAAAGCGTGCCGACCGCCTGGTCGGGGGCGCGCAGGTTGATGCCCATGGTGCGCATCGCGTCCATGGTGGTCGAGTTCATGGCGCCCGTGTCCATCCGCTTGAACGGCCCGCGCCCCTTCGTGGGCTCGCGCCCCATAAAGAAATTGCGGGTGACGGACATCAGCGGGATCATCGCCAGGTCCTGGAAGACGGTCGCGATCCCCGCCTCCATCGCGTCGCGGGGCGTGTCGAAGGACATCGGGCGTCCCTCGAACAGGATCTCGCCCTTCGACGGCTTGTGCACGCCCGACATCGTCTTGATAAAGGTGGACTTCCCCGCCCCGTTGTCGCCCAGCAGGCAGTGGCACTCTCCGGGGCGGACGTCGAAGCTGACGCCAGCCAGCGCGATGACGTTTCCGAAGTGCTTCTCGATGTCCCGCATCTCGACGATGGGCGCCGCCTCGGGCGCGTCGCCGTGGTGGAAGGTCGAATCCTGGGTCATCACCGCTCCCCCGTGACGCGCTTGCGGATGGCGTTGTTGAAGAGGACGGCGATCAGCAGCATGCCGCCCAGGAACACCTGGAACCAGTCCTGGTCGAAATCGGTGTAGCCTAGCCCGATCACCACCATGCCGAAGATGATCGCCCCGAAGAACGCCCCGATGGCCGAGCCGTAGCCCCCCGTCAGCAGGCAGCCCCCAATGACCGCCGCGATGATCGCCTCGAACTCCTTCTGGAAGCCGCGACGGGCGTCGGTGGAGCCTGCGTCGATGACGGTGATTATGGCGACCATCGCCGCGCAGCAGGCCGTCAGCATGAAGAGGCTGATCTTGACCTTGCGCACCGGCACGCCGGAATTGGTGGCCGCGTTGGTGTCGCCGCCGGCCGCGAAGATCCAGTTGCCCACCGGCGTGCGCAGCAGCACCCAAGTGGCTAGCGCGGCCAGCGCGACGAACCACAGGATCTCGACCGGGATGCCGGGCACCTTGGGCGTGCCGTTGCTGAAGGTCTCGACCCAGCCGGTCTCGGCCATCCAGGCGAAGAGCCCCGGGAAGGCGTCGCCCGAGAAGAAGGGGGCGAGCCAGTCCTCCTCGGTCGCGTCGCGCACGCCGCGCAGCTGCGTCGAGCCGCCGGTCGCGGCCTTGAGCCCGACCAGCGACAAGCCCCGCAGGATGAACAGGAAAGCGAGCGTCACGATGAAGGACGGCAGGCCGGACTTGATGACGATGAACCCGTTGATCGAGCCCACCATCGCGGCGAAGGCGAAGGTCAGCGGGATCGCCAGGATCAGCGGCAGGCCGAAATTGACGGTCGCGGCCGCGAAGAACAGGCCCGCGAACGCCACCATCGAGCCGATCGACAGGTCGAATTCGCCTCCGATCATCAGGAGCGCCGCGCCGATGGCGAGGATGCCCAGCTGCGCGGCCGGGGTCATGAAGTTGATCACGCCCGACAGCGTGAACATCGCCGGATCGGCGGTGGCGAGGAAGAACGCCGTCACGAGGATCACCCCCGCGATGGCGCCCAGCTCGGGCCGCTTGAGCAGGCGGGCGACGAAGCCCTCGGACTTCAGCCGCTCGTCGGCGGCCGGTGCGGCGGTCGTGTCTGTCGGCATGATCCCCTCCCCCGGGTCAGCGTCTGAAACGCGAGGGGGCGCGGCGCGCCTGGCACCGCGCCCCCGATTGGCGGTTGAACCGCCTATGGTGTCAGCGGATGCCCTGGGCGCTGAGCTCGATCACCTGACCGGCCTTGTCCTGGGTGACGAGGTTCGGGCCCGAGGGCACGTCGCCGCCGGGCATAAGGCCGTAATTCGCGTTGGCGGCCAGGAACACGACCGGCAGGTAGCCCTGCAGGAACTGCTGCTGGTCGACCGCGAAGGCCGCGTCGCCCGCGACGATCGACTCGAGGAAGCTGGCCGACAGGTCGAAGGAGGCGACCATCACCTCGCGGCCCGAGGCCTGGGCGGCGGCGACGGCGGGCTCGCCGGCCGTCGCGGCGCCGAGCGCCATGATCGTGTCGACGTCCTCGTTCGAGGCCAGCGCGGCGGAGACGCGGCTCTCGATCTCGGTCGGGTCGTTGGAGGTGGGCAGCACCTCGACCTCGCCGCCGAAGCCCTCGGCGAAGCCGTCGCAGCGTTGGTCGAGCGAGACGTTGCCGACCTCCTGGTTGACGCAGATGGCGTTGGTGCCGCCCATCTCGGCCAGCTGCTCGCCCGCGGCGACGCCCGCGTCGTACTCGGACTGGCCGACATGCAGTGCGGCGCCCAGCTCGCCGGCGACGTCGGAGCCGGAGTTCATCGAGATGACCGGGATGCCGGCCTGGACGGCCCGCTCGATCGACGGCCCGAGCGCGTCGCCGTCGGGGATCGAGACGACCAGTCCGTCGGGCTCCTGGTTCACGGCGGCGTCGATGAGCTGGCTCATCGCGACCATGTCGAAGGTCTCGGGGGCGCGGTACTCGACATTGGCGCCGGTGTGCTCGGCGGCGAGGTCGACGCCGTTCTTGACGACCGACCAGAACGGGTCGTTCGCCTGGCCGTGGCTGACGACGATGATGTCCTGCGCCATGGCAGGCATGGCGAGGCCGAGGGCCGCGACGGCGATCGCGGTGCGAAGAATGTTGGTCATGTGTCCTCCCAGGGTGGGGCGCCCCTCACCGACGGCCCCGTTTCGTTCGGCTCCATAATGGAACGTATATTCCAATAATCCTGCCGAACGGGATCTGTCAAGTCGCGTCGCGCAGTGCGCCCGCGGCAACGCAGAGCGCCGTCGTGAGCGCGATGGCGGCGGTCGGCGCGCGGAAGCCCGCGACTTCGTCCTCCCGTGCCACCAGCAGCGCCGTCGTCATCTTCGACAGGGGGCCCTGCTCGTCGTCGGTCAGGCCGTGGACGGTGAGCCCAGCCGCGTCCGCGCGGCGCGCGAAGGCGAGCGTCTCGTCCGAGAAGGGCGCGAAGGTGACGGCGAAGACGACGTCTTCGGCGCGCATCGCCGCCTCGGCCGCGATCAGGCCGGAGGTCGGGTGCAGCCGCGCCTCGATCCCCATCTTGTCGAGCAGGTAGGCCATGTTCGCGACCACGGCGAAGGCGCGACGCGCGCCCGCCAGATGCACCACCCGGGCCCGACCCATGTCTTGGGCGATCCGATCGGCCGCGTCGCTGGTGACGGTATTGCCCAGTCGCAGAAGGGACTTATGCCCCGACTCGACGAAGTCGGCGATGATCCGATCGACGGCGGGCGTCGTCTCACCCGCATCGGCTCCGCGCAGGCTCGCCAGCCGCGTGGAGTAGTCGGGACGGAACTCGCTGTAGCGCTCCCGGAAGAGCGCCTGCATTTCGGAATAGCCCGAGAAGCCGAGCCCCTGGCAGAAGCGGACATAGACGGACGGGGCGACCTCGGCGGCGCGGGCCATCTCGGCCACCGTCGAAACCGCCAGCAGATGCAGGTGTCGCCGCGTGAACTCCGCGCATTGGCGCAGGCGCTTGGGCAGGCCCGGGGCGACGGCGTCGATCCGCTCGATCAACTCGGCCACCGTCTCCGGCGCGGCGAACGCGATTCTCTGCTCGGCCATGGCGGTCTCTCTCGTTGACAGCGGCGGACGGACCCTTCACTGGCAATATGGAACATTCATTCCGTATTGGCGAGCATTTCCCGCTCGTGCGACGGTCCTTCGATCTCTGGGAGGGAGACGCCCCATGAAAGTAGCGCTGTTCGGCGCCGGCCGCATCGGCAAGGTCCACGCCGCCTCGATCCGCATGGACCCGCGGTCCGACCTGGCCTGCGTCACCGACGTGATGGGAGAGGCCGCCGAGGCGCTGGCCCGCGAGCACGGGGTCCCGGCCCGCGACGCGGAGGCGACCCTGGCCGACCCGTCCATCGACGCGATCCTGATCGCGTCGTCGACCAACACCCATGCCGACCTGATCGAGGCGGGCGCGAAGGCGGGCAAGGCGATCTTCTGCGAGAAGCCCATCGACCTCGACCTCGCCCGCGCGTTGGAGGTCCGCAGGATCGCCGCGGCGCACGACAAGCCCGTCATGATGGGCTTTAACCGCCGGTTCGACCCGCACTTCGCCGGCCTGAAGGCCGCGCTCGACGCGGGCGAGGTCGGGCGCGGCGAGATGCTGGCTGTCACCTCCTTCGATCCGGCCCCGCCGCCCGTCGACTACATCAAGGTCTCGGGCGGCCTGTACCGGGACATGATGATCCACGACTTCGACATGTGCGCCTTCCTGTTCGGCATGCCCGAGACGGTGATGGCGCACGGCTCGAACCTGGTCGACCCGGCCATCGGCGCGGCGGGCGACATCGACACCAGCGTCGTCGTGCTGACCTATGCCGACGGGCGCATCGCCACGATCCGCAACTCCCGCCGCGCGCCCTACGGCTACGACCAGCGAATCGAGGTGCTGGGCTCGGAGGGGTTGCTCTCGGCCGAAAACGAGCGCGAGACGACCGTGAGCAAGGCGACCACGGCGGGCGTCGTCTCGGCAAAGCCGGTCTACTTCTTCCTGGAGCGCTACATGCGCGCCTACGCGGTCGAGTGGGCCGCCTTCGTGGACGCCGTCCTGGACGGCACCGTCGTGCCCGCCACCGTTCAGGACGGGGTGAACGCCCTGGCGCTGGCCGAGGCCGCGAACCGCTCGCTGGCCGAGGGCCGCCCGGTGGCCGTGACCGCCGACATGACGGGGGCCTGAGATGCCGTTCCGCCTCGCCGCCTGCGCCGAGATGCTCTGGCCCGACCGCCCCATCGCATGGCGCTGCGCGCGCCTTCACGAGATGGGGTTCGAAGTCGGCCTGTGGAGCGCGTGGGAGCACGACGTGGACGCGCTCGCCGCCTCCGGGGCCACCTTTTCCATCATGAACGGCTACGCGGTCGGGCGCCTGTCGGACCCCGAGGGCGCCGAGGCGCTAGTGGCCTCCTGCCGCGAGGTGGCGGAGGTCGGCCGCCGCCTCGGGGTGGCGCGCCACAACCTGCACGGCACGGGGCTGGGCGAGGGCGGCCTACCCGTCCGCGCCGAGGTCACCACCCCGCAGGGCTGGGTACGCGCGCGCGACACGCTGGCCCGCGTGGCCGATCTGGGCGAGGAGCTGGGCGTGACCTTCGCGCTGGAGAACCTCAACACGACGGTCGATCATCCCGGCGTGCCCTTCGCGCGGGCCGCCGACACGCTGGCGCTGGTCGCGGCAGTCGACCATCCGCGGCTGCGCCTGAACCTCGACCTCTACCACGCGCAGATCGGCGAGGGGAACCTGATCGAACTGTGCCGCGCCGCCCTGCCGTGGATCGGCGAGATCCAGGTCGCCGACGTGCCCGGTCGCTGCGAGCCGGGGACCGGCGAGATCGCCTATATGGGCGTCGCCAGCGCCCTGCGGGGGATGGGCTACGATGGACCCGTGGGCCTCGAGGCCTTCGCCAGCGGCGGGTCCGAGGTCGCGCTGGAGGCGTTCCGCGCGGCATTCGCCTGAGCACGTTGCGCGTGGACCGCGCGCGGCGCATCCTCACGCCATGGGGATCACGCTCAAGGACGTCGCCGCCCGCGCGGGCGTCTCGCGCTCGGCGGTGTCGCGGACGTTCACGCCGGGCGCCTCGGTCAGCGCGGCCACCCGCGCGAAGGTCGAGCGGGCGGCGGCGGACCTCGGCTACGCGCCCTCCGCCTTGGCCTCGGGGCTGGCGACGGGGCGCACGAAGCTGATCGGCCTCGTGGTGTCGAACTTCCGCAACCCCGTCTTCCTCGAGGTCTTCGACCGCTTCACCTCGGAATTGCAGGCGCGCGGGCTTAGGCCGCTGCTGGTGAACCTGCCCGACGGCGCCGACCCGGCGGCGGCCGTCGACATGGCGCGCCGCTACGCGGTCGACGCGGTGATCCTCGCCTCCTCGACGCTGGTGCCGGGCGTGGCGACGGCGTTCCGCGACGCGGGCCTGCCGGTCGTCCACGCCTTCGGGCGCGCGGCCCCGGACCCGCCGGTCCAGGTTGTGGGCATCGACAACCGCGCCTGCGGGCGCATGGCGGCCGAGACCCTCTCGCGGCGCGGCTACGCCCGGCCGATGGTCCTCGGCGGGCCACCGGACGCGACCTCGACCCAAGACCGCGTCGCCGGCTTCCACGCCGTCCTGCCCGATGCGCCCGTGCGCTTCGCGGGCGCCTACTCCTTCGCCGAGGGCCATGCCGCCACGAGGGCGCTGCTGCGCGAGGGGCTGGAGGCCGACGCGATCTTCTGCGGCGACGACGCGGTGGCGCTCGGGGCGCTGGCGGCACTGCGCGGCGCGGGGGTCGCGGTGCCCGCGACCGGGGTGCTGGGCCTCAACGACATGGAGATGGCCGGCTGGCCGGGGCAGGACCTCACGACGATCCGGCAGCCCGTCGCCCGGATCGTCGACGCCGCCATCGCCCTCGCCCTCGCACCGCCGGAAGCCCCCGAGAGCCGGATCTTCCCCTGCGAGATCGTCGAGCGCGCGACCCTGCGCCCCCTGCCCTAGCGCATTGAGGGCGGGCGGCAGTCCACCCATTCGCCCTCGGCCCGCCCCGAGGCTGCGACCGCGTGGACGGCCGCCATCGAGCGCAGCCCGTCCTCGGCGCGTGGGAACAGGGCGGCCGCCGGGTCCGGCGCCCGCCCTGCCTTGTGGGCCGCGATCGCCTCGGCGAGGTCGGCGTAGAGGTTGGCGAAGGCCAGCGGCATCCCCTCGGCATGGCCGACGGTGACGCGGCTGGCGCGGTCGTGCTCGGGACTCAGCCCCGCCTCGCCCCGCTCGATTGTTTGAGTCCGCTGCCCGAGCGGCGTCCAGCGCAGCTGGTTCGGCCTCTCCTGCGCCCAAGCGAGGCCGCCGCGCTCGCCGAAGACCTGCAGCGTCAGCCCGTGCTGGCGCCCGAGCGCCACCGACGAGGTCCACAGCCGCCCCACCGCGCCCCCGTCGAAGCGCAGGTTGACCTGCGCGTCGTCCTCGAGCGCACGTGCGGGGATGGTGGACACGATGTCGGCCGACAGCCGCTCGGCCTGCTGGCCGATCACGAAGCCCGCCATGTGCAGCGCGTGGATGCCGCAATCGGCGAATTGCGCGCTGACCCCGACCTGCGCGGAGTCGTAGCGCCAGCGCACGCGCGGGTTGTCCATGTCGGCGGCGTCCGCGTGGTGCCCGTGCGCGAACTCGGCCACCACCAGGCGGACGGCGCCCAGATCGCCGCGCGCGACCATGGCCCGCATGTGCCGCACCAGCGGATAGCCGGTGTAGCCGTAGTTGACCGCGCAGATGCGGCCCCGCTCGCACGCCAGCGCCACGATCTCCTCGCTCTCCGCGACGGTCATGGTCATCGGCTTCTCGATCAGGAGGTGGAAGCCCTTGGCCAGGAACGCGCGCGCGATCTCGTGATGGGTCGCGTTGGGCGTGGCGATGGTCACCAGGTCGAGCCGGTCCTCGCGCGCGGCCTCGGCGGCCAGCATTTCGCGCCAGTCGCCATAGGCGCGGTCGACCAGGCCCAGTTCGCGCCCGTAGGCCCGCCCCTCCGCGGCGCGGTGGTCGAGCGCGCCGGCGGCCATCTCGAACAGCCCGTCGACCCGCGCCCCCAGCCGGTGGGCGGGGCCGATCTGGCTGCCGCGCCCCCCGCCGATCAATCCCCAGCTCAGCCTCATCCCTCATGCCCCGTCTCGACCCATTGGCCGGTTTCGTTCGACGCCCAGGCCGCCTCGACGACGCGCGCCACCTCGAGCCCCTCGCGGAAGGTGGGCCAGACGGCCTCGCCCGTCTCGATGGCGCGCAGGAAGTCGCGCGCCTCGATGACGATCTGCGCGAGATAGCCGGTCCCATGCCCCGGCCCCTCGCAGAACGGCAAGTAGTCGGGATGCTCCGGCCCCATCAGCACATGGCGAAAGCCGCGCTCGGCCTCCGAACCCTCGGCGAGGTAGAGGTGCAGCGCGTTCTGGTCCTCGCCGTCGAAGCGGATCGTACCGCGCGTGCCGTGGACCTCGTAGGCGTAGCCCATCTTGCGGCCCTGCGCGACGCGGCTCGCCATCAGGTGTCCCGTGGCTCCGCTCGCGAAGCGCAGCATCATCTGCGCTTGGTCGTCGTTGGGCTCCGGGTGCTTGGGCAGGACCGTCTCGATCACCGCCGAGACGGCCGCGACCGGCCCCATCAGCGCCCGCGCCACGTTGATCGGATGCGGCGCCAGGTCCCCCATCGTGCCCTGCGCGCGCCCGGTGGAGCGCCAGGTCGCCGGTGTATCCTCGTCGCCGGCGAAGTCCTCCGTGTGCTCGATCCGGGCATAGACCGGGCGACCGATCCGGCCTTCGGAGATAAGCTGACGTGCGAACTGCGTGGCGGGCGTGCGCACGTAGTTAAAGCCGATCATGTTCGCCGCGCCCGACGCCTCGGCCGCCGCGACCATCGCCTCCGCATCCGCCAGCGAGGCGCCCAGGGGCTTCTCGCAGAGCACCGGCTTTCCGGCCGCGAATGACGCCTCGGCGATGGCGCGGTGCGTGTCCTGCGGCGCGGCGATCACCACCGCCCCTACCTCCGGGTCGTCCACGAGTTCGCGCCAGTCCGTCACGCCGCGCGCGAAGCCGTAGGCCGCGCGATAGCGCTCCGCGCTCTCGGGCGAGCGCGCGCAGACGGTGGCTAGCCGGGGCCGCAGCGCCGTGCCGAATACCGCACCCACGGCCGAGAAGGCCGCCGCGTGGGTCTTGCCCATGTAGCCGCCCCCCACGATCCCGATCCCGATCTGGCGCATGATCCCCCCCCCGGATTGCAACCGATTGCAATGTGGCTATAGGCTCCGCCCCGCATGGCGCAAGCCGGATCGGGAGGGAACGATGGATTTGACGGCCGCGCTGCGAAAGCCCCTGCTGGTGATCGGGCGGGTCGGCTTCGACGCCTTCACCGCGCCGGGCGTCGCCCTCGAGGAGGCGGAGGCGTTGACGCTGGGCATGGGCGGATCGGCGGCGAACATCGCGGCGGGCTACGTCCGGCTGGGCGGGGCGGCGGCGCTGCTCACCTGCGTCTCCGATGACGCGGTGGGGCGCTTTTGCGAGGCACAGCTCGACCGCTACGGGATCGACCGTCGCCACGTGCGGCGGGTGGGCGGCGAGGCGCGCAACTCGCTCGCCGTCTACGAGAGCCGCGCCCTCGGCCATCGCAACGTCATCTACCGCAACGGCGCCGCCGATCTCGAAATGACCGAGGCCGACGTGGATGCCGTCGACTGGTCCCGCTTCGGTGCCGTCGCCGCCGCGGGCACCGTCTTCGCCGCTGAGCCCTCGCGCGGCGCCGCCTTCCACGCGTTCGAGGCGGCCCGCGCGGCGGGCCTGCCGATCCTCTTCGACATCGATCACCGTCCCTATTCCTGGCCCTCGCCGCAGGTCGCCGCCGATGTGCTGTCGCGCGCGGGCGCGGCCGCCGACATGATCGTCGGCAACGACGAGGAGTTCGGCTTCATGGCCGGCGGGCTCGAGCGCGGCCCGGACCACGCCCGCGCCCTGGCCGCCGAGGGGCGGACCGCGATCTACAAGATGGGGGAGCGCGGGGCGATCACCTTCCATGCTGGCGCCGAGGCGCGCAGCGGCATCTACCCGACCGAGGCGCTCAAGCCGACCGGCGCGGGGGACGGCTTCCTGGCCGGGCTGCTGGCCGCCCTGTGCGAGGGGCGCCCGCTGCGCGAGGCCGTGCGGCGCGGCTCCGCCGCCGCGGCCATCGTCGTCGCCCGGCCCGGCTGCGCGCCCGCCATGCCCACGCCGGAGGAGTTGGACCGCTTCCTCGCGGACCGCCCCGATTTCGAGGAGGCCTGACATGCACATCCCCCCGCACGACAATCGTAACGCGCCCATCGTCGGCCCGGATCACCACCTCGTGCCGCTAAACTACTTCAACATCATCAGGCTGACCGAGGGCGAGACCTTCGACACTCGCGTCCCGGGCTACGAGACCTGCGTCGTGCCCGCCACCGGCACCGTCACCGTCGAGACCGCGGGCGAGACCTATCGCGACATCGGGCAGCGCCGCGAGGACGTGTTCGAAGGCGACCCCGAGGGCGTCTACGTGCCCTCGGGCACCGGCGCGCGCATCACCTGCCGCTCGGCCGCGGCCGAGGTGTTCGTCGCGGGGGCCCGGTTCGCCGAGACCCTTGCCCCCTTCGCCGTGCGCGCGACCGACCTGGACCATGTGCAGTATGGCTCCGACGACACCAAGACGCACCGCCGCATCGCCCATATCCTTGGCGCGCAGCACCACGACCGAGTGGGGCGGCTGCTGGTGTCGGAGCTGTTCACCGTGGGCGAGGGCGGCTGGTCCGGCTTTCCCAGCCACAAGCACGACACCGACCGGCACGAGGGCAGCGACCTGATCGAGACCCGCCACGACGAGACCTACAACTTCCGCTTCAAGCCGGCGAAGGGGTCGGGGCTCCAACTCCTCCAGCGCGAGGTGGGGGAGCCGGGGGATGTCTATCAGGTCATGGACGGGTCGACCGTGCTGATCGACAAGGGCTACCACCCGGTCTGCGCCCTGCCCGGCTACCGGATGTACTACTTCACGATCCTGGGCGGGCTGAGCCAACGGTCGCTCAAGCAGTATTTCGAGCCGACCCATGCCGAGCAGCTTCATACCATCCCCGGCATCATGGACATGGTCGCGAAGTTCAAATGACCCTGTCGCCCATGGCACCCCTGCTGCGCGCGGCCAACGAGGGCGGCCACGCGCTCGCCGGACTCGTCTGCCTGGGCTGGGAGGACGCGCGCGCCTACGCGATGGCCGCGCAGGACGAGGGGCTGCCAGTGATCCTCCAGGTCGGCGCAGCCGCGCGGGCGCACATGCCGCTGCATGTCTGGGGGCCGATGCTGCGCAGCCTCGCCGCCGATGTCGACGTGCCCGTCGCGGTCCATCTCGACCACGGCCGGACGGCCGACGAGGCGCGCGCCGCGATCGACGCGGGCTTCACCTCCGTGATGTTCGACGGTTCGGCCCTGCCCTACGCGGAGAACGCCGCCCTGACCGCCGAGGTCGCGGCCCTCGCTCGGGCCGCCGAAGTCTCGAGCGAGGGGGAGATCGGCGTGGTGGGCTACGCGGACGGAACGCCGTCGCAGGGCACCGATCCCGCCGAGGCCGCGCGCTTCGCGGCCGAGACGGGCGTCGACGCGCTCGCCGTCTCGGTCGGCAACGTCCATCTGCAGGCCGCCAAGGGCGCCGGGCTCGACGAGGACCGCCTGGCCGCGATCGAGGAGGCCACCGACCTGCCGCTCGTGATCCACGGCGGCTCTGGCGTGCCGCCGACGCAGCGGACGCGGCTGGCGAGCCGGACGCGGATCGCAAAGTTCAACATCGGGACCGAACTGCGCCAGGTCTTCGGTGCGTCCCTGCGCGCCGCCCTGTCCGACCCGGCACGCTTCGACCGCATCGCGATCCTGCGGGCGACCGAGGCGCCGGTCCGCGCCGCGGCGCGGGCCGTGATCCGGGGACTGGCCTAGGCGCCCGCCAGCTCGTCCCGCCAGTCGTGGCGGTCCTCGAAGCCCAGCACCTTCCGGATCTTCGCGTTTGAGTAGAGCGGGTCCCTGGGCCCCAGCTCGCCGCGGACTGGGACGCTGGGGAAGAACCGTACCGCAAGCTCGGGCGCGGGGATGTCGGGGGCGTTGAAGCTGTTGGCCGCGTTGAACACCTGGAAGCCCAGCCCGTCCTTCGCCAGGCACAGGTCCACGATCTGGCCCAGGTCGCGCGCGTCCACGTAGTTGAAGAGGTTGCGGCGCCGCGTCTCGGGCGCCTCTCGGAACCCCACGAACATGCCGTATTCGTGCGGCTCGATCACGTTGCCGATGCGCAGCGCGTAGACGTCCGCTCCGGTGCGCCGGGCGAAGGCCCGGGCCGTGGCCTCGTTGCAGACTTTCGAGAGGGCGTAACTGTCCTCCGGGTCGATGTCGTAGGCCTCATCCACCGGCACGTAGTGCGGGTCGGCGCGCCCCTGTGCGAAGCAGACGCCGTAGGTCGTCTCCGACGACGCGATCACGATCTTGCGGATGCCGAGCTTCGCGGCCGCCTCGACCACGTTGTAGGTGCCCATGGTGTTGACGCGGAAGGTCTCGTCGTCGGACCGCAGGCCGATGCGGGGCACGGCGGCGAAGTGCACGACGGCGTCGAAGCCGCCCGGTCCGTCGCCCTCCAGTTCCCCCAGGTCGATGCGGGAGGTCATCGCGTTCCAGACCTGCCCGCCATCGGTGACGTCCACCGCCAGGTCCGCGACACCTTCGGCCCCGAGCGGCGCGAGGTCCGCGTTCAGCAGCTTATGCCCCCGGTTGCGGAGATAGGGCACGACGTGCCGTCCCGCCTTGCCGGAGCCGCCGGTGAAGAAGATGCGCATGCCTGTCCTCATAGCTGTTCGTCGGTGATCATGGCGTACGCATCTGCGATGACCAACTGATCATGGGACCACGCGGCGTCTTTCAGAAGCAGGGTTCCGACACGATTGGTGCCGTTCCGGTCGGGTGTCATCACGGGACACGGACCGAACCGACCTTCTCGAAACGTAGTTCCGCTATCACGCGCGCATAGCCATCCGAGCGTTTCAGGCGCTCGAATAGGCTTCGGCGCGGTCAGGTAGCTGCCGGGGCTTCCTTGGCGCCGGTCATGAAGGCGACCGCGTCGGACATGGTATAGTCCTTAGGGTCGATCACGGCGAGGCGGCGCCCGAGACGGTGGACGTGGATCTTATCGGCGACCTCGAAAACGTGGGGCATGTTGTGGCTGATCAGAACGATGGGGATCCCGCGCGAGCGCACGTCGAGGATGAGCTCCAGCACGCGGCGCGATTCCTTGACGCCGAGTGCGGCCGTCGGCTCGTCGAGGATGATGACCTTGGAGCCGAAGGCGGCCGCGCGGGCCACCGCGACGCCCTGGCGCTGGCCGCCCGACAGCGTCTCGACGGCCTGGTTGATGTTCTGGATCGTCATCAGCCCGAGTTCGGAGAGCTTGTCGCGGGCGATCTTCTCCATGCGCGGGCGGTCGAGCTGGCGCAGCACCGAGCCCCGCCAGCCGGGGCGGCGCAGCTCGCGCCCCATGAACATGTTGTCGGCGATCGAGAGCGCGGGCGACATGGCGAGGGTCTGGTAGACCGTCTCGATGCCGCGGGCGCGGGCGTCGTTGGGGTTGGAGAAGTGCACCTCCTCCCCTTCCACGAGGATCGTGCCCTCGTCCGGGACGACCGCGCCGGACATCGCCTTAATGAGGGAGGACTTGCCCGCGCCGTTGTCGCCGATCACGGCGACGATCTCGCCAGCGTGCAGGTCGAAGTCGCAATGGTCGAGGGCGGTGACGCGGCCGTAGCGCTTCACGAGGCCGCGGGCCTGAAGGATGGGCGCGCCCGGCGCGGTGCCCTGGAGGGCGGGGGCGGCTTGGACTGCAATGCTCATGCGCTGACCTTCCTGATCCACTGGTCGACGGCGACGGCCCCGATGATGAGCACGCCGATGAGCAGATAGGTCCACTGCGCGTCGGCCCCGGCAAGCCGCAGCCCGAGGGTGAACACCCCGACGATGAGCGCGCCGAAGAGCGTGCCCATGATCGAGCCGCGCCCGCCGAAGAGGGAGATGCCGCCGATCACCACGGCCGTGATGCTCTCGATGTTCAGAAGCTGCCCAGAGGTCGGAGAGACCGAGCCGATCCGCCCGATCAGCGCCCAGCCAGCAATAGCGCAGATGAAGCCCGTCAGCGCGTAGACCGAGATCAGCACGCGCTTGACGTTGACGCCCGAGAGCTGCGCGGCGTCCGGATCGTCGCCCACGGCATAGACGTGCCGCCCCCAGGCGGTCTGGCGCAGGACGTAGGCGAGCAGGAGGACGATGCAGACCATGGCGATGACGCCGAAGGTGAAGGTCGCGCCGCCGCGCCCGGCCTCGTCGGCGCCGATCTTGAACGTGGTGCCGAGGAACTGGAGGAGCGGGGCCTCGGCCTCGATGGCCTGGCTGCGGATCGTCTCGTTCGCCGAATAGAGGAAGTTGGCGGCCAACACGATCTGCCACATGCCCAGCGTGACGATGAAGGGCGGCAGCTTCATCACCGCGACGAGCCAGCCGTTCATCGCGCCGATCAGGCCGCCGGCGGTGAGGCCGATGGCGATGCTGATCTCGACGGGAATCCCGTAGCGGAAGGTGAACTGGCCCATGATCACCGAGGAGATGACCGCGATGGCGCCCACAGAAAGGTCGATTCCGGCCGTCAGGATCACGAGGGACTGCGCGGCCGCGACGATGCCGACGATCTGCACCTGCTGGAGGATCAGCGTTAGCGCGAAGGGCGAGAAGAACCGGTTGCCGAGCAGCAGGCCAAAGACGACGATGGAGACCAGCAGCACGAAGAGCGGCACCAGCGCCGGATTGACGTGCAGCGCATGCTGGATATGGGCGAGCGCGCCTTTGCGCGCTTCGAATTGTGCGACGTCCTCGCTGCGGCTCGCGGTCGCCTCGTAAGTGTCGGTCATGGCCTTATCCCTCCGCTTTGCGCGCCGCGCCCTCTTGGCGGGAATGCGGGCGCGGCCAGGACGACGTGAGAGCGCCCGGCCCGCCTGTCTTGCGTCATCTGGCCGGCGCGCCCGAGGCGCCCCGGCCGGCAAGGGCGATCAGCCCCAGCAGAGATCCTGGCCCTCGGCGACCGAGATGCTCTCGACCCCGTCGACCGGCGCGTCCGTCACCAGGGCGACGCCCGTGTCGGTGAAGTCCTTGCCTTCGGTGTTCTCGGGCATCGTGCCGTCGGCGGCGAAGGCGGCGATGGCCTCGATGCCGAGCGCGGCCATGCGCAGGGGATACTGCTGGGCGGTCGCGCCGATCACGCCGTCAGCGACGTTCTGGACGCCGGGGCAGCCGCCGTCCACGGAGACGATCAGCACGTCGTTCTCGCGACCGATGGAGCGCAGCGCCTCGTAGGCGCCGGCGGCGGCAGGCTCGTTGATCGTATAGACGACGTTCACCTCGGGATCGACGGCGAGAAGGTTCTCCATCGCGCGGCGGCCGCCTTCCTCGTTGCCGGCGGTGACGTCGTTGCCGACGATGCGGGGGTCGTCCTCGTCGCCGTTCACATTCGGGTCGGCCAGATCGATGCCGAAGCCCTGCAGGAAGCCCTGGTCACGCAGGACGCCGACGGTGGGCTGGCTGACGGCGAGGTCGAGCATGGCGATCTTGGCGTTCTCGGCTTCGTCGCCGAGGGTCGCGGCGGCCCACTGGCCGATCAGCTCACCGGCGACGAAGTTGTCGGTGGCGAAGGTCGCGTCGGCCGCGTCAATCGGATCGAGCGGCGTGTCTAGCGCGATCACGAGGAGGCCGGCATCGCGCGCCTGCTGAACCGAGTTGACGATCGAGGAGGTGTCGGATGCGGTGATCAGGATGCCCGAGGCGCCGTCGGCGATGCAGGTCTCGATGGCGGCGACCTGGGTCTCGTGGTCGCCGTCTACGCGGCCTGCGAAGGAGTTCAAGGTGATCCCGGCTTCCGCGGCGGCGGCCTCGGCACCTTCCTTCATCTTCACGAAGAACGGATTGGTGTCGGTCTTGGTGATCAAGCAGGCCGAGGTAGCATGTGCATCTGCGAAGGCGGCGCCCGCGCTCAGGGTGCAGATGGCGGCGGTGGTGACGAGAAGCTTGTTCATGTGGGTCCTCCCTGGACTCTCTGTCGTAGATCCACGGCCCTCCCGGCCGCTAAAGGCTTGCATGCCCGGATCGGCCGCTTCCTGTCAATTAGTAAGTTAGATTCTTTAATTAATTGACCTGTGCGAACCGGACTGCTGCGATATAGGTTCTGAGTCATGAACACCGTCACCATCAGGGACATCTCCACCGGGCTCTCTCAGGCCGGCGTGCGCGTGCACAACGAGCGGCTTCTCCTGTCGCTCCTCCAGCGCCACGGTGCCCTGCCCGCCAGCGATATTGCGCGCCGCGCCGAACTTTCGCCCCCGACCGTCTCGACCATCCTCAAGCGCCTGGAGGTCGATGGGCTGGTTACACGGGGCGGCCCGGTGCGCGGGAAGGTCGGCAAACCCTCGCGTCCCGTGAGCCTGTCGCCCGACGGCGCGCTGTCCTGGGGCCTCAAGATCGGGCGCCGCTCCGCCGAGCTGGTGCTGATCGACCTGGCGGGCGTGACGCGTGCCGCGCGTTCCGTCGCCTACGGTGCCCCCCGCCCGGACGAGATCTTCGCGTTCCTCGAGGGCAGCGTCCGCGACATCGCCGCCGCCCTGCCGGCGGAGCAGGCCGGACGCATCTGCGGCCTCGGCGTCGCCGCCTCCTTCGAGATGCAGGCCCGTCAAGATCGAGGCGTCCGTGGACCCTTCGCCGATTGGCACCGGGTCGACATCGTCGCGCGCGCCGCCGCCGCCGCCGGCGTGCCCGCCCTGATCATGAACGACGCTACCGCGGCCTGTCAGGCCGAGCAGATTTTCGGCAGGGGCCGGGAATTTCGGGACTACGCCTATTTCTTCGTCGGCGCCTATGTGGGCGGGGGCGTGGTCCTCAACCATGCGGTCTACGAGGGGCGGCGGGGGAATGCCGGCGCCCTCGGGTCACTGCCGACGCTCGGACCCAATGGCGAGTTCGATGCAACTTGTGGAAACCGCGTCGATGCACCTCCTCGAAGCGCGATTGCGCGAGTTCGGACCTCGATCCCGCTATCCTCTGGCGCACTCCGCAGGACTGGACGCCGATCCAGCGCCATGTCGACAGCTGGCTCGGCCAGATCGCGCAGGAGCTGGCCCGCGCCACCCTTTCGATCTGTGCGGTGATCGATTTCGAGGCGATCCTCATTGACGGGGCCTTCCCGCCGGAGGTCAGGGACGAACTGGTGTCTCGGGTTCGGCGTTACCTCGTCAACCAAGACACCCGCGGGCTCGTGCCGCCCGGGATCGAGCCTGGCACGATCGGCCAAGGCGCCAGGGCCATCGGTGCCGCGTCGGGGCCAATCGCGGCGCGGTTCCTGCTCGGCGCGCCCGTCGGTCTCCCCGGCATCTGAAAACAGCCCCGGCGCGCCGCGACCTTACCGGCTTCGACAAGGTCGCGATCATCACGATGCCGGAAGTCGAGTCATGAAGTCTTCGACCCATTGAGGTGCACCCATACGCACCACCTCGCTGCAACGTCGCCACCGCTCGCTTCCTCAACATCTGATGTTGCGCTGAGGTTGTGTTCCGACATGTGCAACGCTAGCAAGAGGAGGTCTAGACCCTCTCGCAACACATCCGGCCCCCCTGCCCTCCCATGCCCCGCTACGGCTACGCCAGAGTCTCCACGACCGACCAAGACCTCACCCTCCAGCGCGAGGCGTTGGCCCGCGCCGGCTGCGCGGTGATCCGCGAGGAGAAGGTCTCCGGCACCTCCCGCCAGGGTCGTGCCGAACTCGACGTCCTGCTGTCATTCCTGCGCGAGGGCGACGAGCTCGTCGTCACCCGCGTGGACCGGCTGGCCCGCTCCATCGGCGACCTGCAGGACATCGTGCGCGAGCTCCGCGCCAAGAAGGTTGCCCTCGTTGCCACCGAGCAGCCCGTCGACACGTCCACCGCCGCGGGCAAGGCCTTCCTCGACATCCTGGGCGTGTTCGCCGAGTTCGAGACCAACCTGCGCCGCGAGCGACAGATGGAGGGAATTGCACGAGCGAAGGAGAGAGGCGTCTACAAGGGGCGAAAGCCGAAGCTGAACGCGGCCGAGGCGCAGCGGCTTCAGGAGGAGGGGATGAGGCCCTCTGCCATCGCGGAACACCTCGGCGTCGCCAGGAGCACCGTGTGGCGGGCCCTGGGCCGGCAGGGGGCGGAATCCTAGCGGACGACCTCCATCACGCCCAAACGGGCAAGGTGTTGATGCGCGCCTGACTTGTGCACGTCGCAAGCTGTTGAAGCCGTGATGGTGAGGACGCTGCGCATCAATCACGAATGGCGCGCAGTCAAAGACGGCTGGGCGGAGCGTGCCACGGCCTCTATAAGCCTGTCTCACTGGGGGATGGTGCCATGCTGTACGCATACGAGGACCTAGGCGAAGACCAGTTCGAGAGACTGATCGTGCTCCTCTGCCAACGACTCCTCGGCATCTCCGTGAAGGGCTTTGCAAAGGGACCGGACGGCGGCAGGGACGCGAAGTTCGTGGGAACAGCCGAACTCCACCCCAGCAAAGCCGCCCCTTGGGCCGGGACCGTCATCGTTCAAGCGAAGCATGTGAACGGCTACAATCGTAACTTCAGCGAAGGCGATTTTTACAACCCGAAGAAGCCCGACAACACGGTGCTTGGGAAGGAGATAATCCGTATTAGAAAGCTGCGTGAAGCAAAGCAGCTCGATCATTATATGCTATTTGGCAACCGCCGCCTCGGCGGCAACGCCGACGCTGCAATTTGCTCCTACCTTGAGGCAGAGTGTGGGATACCGGTCTCCTCGATCTATATTTGCGGTGTTGAGCAGTTGGAGCTGTGGCTTAAACAGTTCCCAGATGTGCCGACGCTCGCCAATCTTGATCCCATCGACTCTCCACTGCGAGTGGGACCTGATGAACTTGCCGAGGTAGTGGAAGCGTTGAAGCGTGCTAGCGATGCCGTTGCGGCTGAAGACGGAAGCCACGAGACGACCCCAACAGACCGAACAAGCTACGAAGAGAAAAACAATCTTAATAACATGTCTCCGGCCTACGCTGTCGATCTTAGGAAGCGCTTTCTGAAAGATACTACACAAATCAGGATGTTCCTCGCGGCACCTGAGAACGCTGACGTGCTCCAGCTCTATGAGGAGGCCGTCGAGCACTTTCAGCTCAACATCATCGCCAAGCGAAAAGATTACCAGGCATTCGATGAGGTAATGAACTACCTGATGGAGCTGGTATTTGGAAGAAGCCCCATTCTAAATCAAATCAAGCATAAACGACTAACCCGAGCAGTCCTCTTCTACATGTACTGGAATTGCGACATTGGTGAGACAGCAGATGCTGCGGCCTAGCAAGCATTCTCATCCTGACCGTACCGTGGTCGCTGTAGCGTTGCTCCTGCTGGGCAGGCTCAAATCAAAGCGCATCTGTGGATACTCTGATCTCAAAGACTTCTCTCGAAGGTCTGTTGCCGGTGGTGAGGTGCTTTTCCTGCCCTCCTTGAACTTCCTATATCTTCTGAACCTAGTGGAATATCGCCCAAAGATCGACTCATTCGAGTATGTTGGTCCTAATGAAGCTGTCTAGACTTTATAGCAACCAGCCACAGCGCTTCGCGCCGATCAGCTTCAATGATGGCTTCAACGTTGTGCTGGCGGAGATAAGGCTGCCAGAGAACAGAAGTCAAGACACGCATAACCTCGGGAAGACGACTTTGGGGCGGCTGCTGGACTTCTGCTTCTTGGCTGATCGTGATAAGAACTTCTTTCTCTTCAAGCATTCCTCCCTCTTCAAAGATTTCGTGTTCTTCCTAGAGCTACACTTGGCTGATGGTTCGTATGTCACCGTCCGCCGATCAGTCGAGGAAGCGTCGAAAATCGCGTTTAGGAAGCATGATACTGGCGGTCAGGACCTCACCAGCCTCCATGACGCCGGGTGGGATCACCTCAGCATACCCATAGAGAAGGCTAAGTCGCTCCTTGATGGCCTTCTCGACTGGCGGGCGATCCGACCATGGGCCTACCGCAAGGTGCTGGGTTATCTGCTGCGGACACAGGACGACTACCGTGAGGTGTTCCAACTCAAGAAGTTCGTTGGCAAACATTCTGATTGGAAGCCACTTCTTGCCCACCTTCTAGGGTTCGACTCCTCGCTCGCCACTCAACATTACAACAAAGAGCGGGAGCTTGCGGAGAAGAATGCTACCTTGCAGACAGTGCGAGAAGAGTTTGGTGGTGTTCTTACTGACGACGCCGGCAAGGTTGATGGTATACTGCTGCTTAAGCGCGAGGAGGTTGAGAGGAAGCAGAAGCTTCTAGACGACTTTGACTTCCGCCTTCAAGATGCTGCCCAAAGTAAAGCGCTGGTCGATGAGGTCGATAGCGAGATATCCAGCCTTAATGCTCGTCGCTACTCCCTAGCCCAGAACAAGAAGAAGGTGGTCTCGTCGCTTAGCGAAGACCAGATCCTTTTTGATCCGACCTCAGCGCAGAAGCTCTTCAATGAGGCTGGGGTTCTTTTTGAAGGTCAGATCAAGAAAGACTTTCAGCAACTAATTGATTTCAACAGAGCGATAACAGAGGAGCGGCGTGGATACCTTAGGGAAGAGCTGGCTGAGATAGACAGCGAACTCACACAGATAAATTTTGCTCTTGATGGTTTAGGCAGACGCCGTTCTCAGATGCTGTCCTTCCTTAGCGGCTCCGATAGCTTCGTGAAGTACAAGAGAACTTCGGATGAACTGGTCACTTTAAGAGCTGACATCACTTCCCTCGAAAGGCAGAGAAGCGCGAATCAGCGTTTGCAAGAGTTGCGCTCTCAAATTAGAAGCCTGATCGAGGAGTGTGGACAGGCCCGCAACCGATTGGAGCAGGACGTGGTCAGCACCAGCTCGGATGCTGGTAGCCTGTTCTCCTCGATAAGGCTCTTCTTTAGTGAAATTATTGAAGGTGTCCTTGACCGGAAGGCGCTTCTTAGTGTGTCCATCAACCAGCAAGGTCATCTTGAGTTCAGGGCGGATATTCTGGATGACTCTGGGAATACGACAAGCGCTGATTTAGGCCACACCTATCGCAAGCTCCTATGCATCGCCTTTGATTTCGCAGTGCTTCGAGCCCATATGGATAAGCGCTTCCCTCAGTTTGTATATCACGACGGGGTTTTCGAGTCTCTCGATGACCGCAAGAAAGAAAACTTGCTGGTTGTTCTTCGACGTTATTCAGACTTAGGCATCCAATCAATTATCACAGTCATTGACTTCTGACCGCCCTGCGCGTGGGTCTGATGCGGAGTCGATCTTCGATGAAGAGGAGGTGGCTGTCACCCTGCATGATGAGGGTGAGCAAGGTCGACTCTTCAAGATGGCAGCTTGGTGAGTCCTGTCAGTTTGGTGAGTTCTGGCAAATCGGCTTGGGTGTGATGGTCATGTCTCCTGGGAGCGATCAGGGCCTGCTTCGCTCCCGCATCATGCGGTCGATCCGCAAGGTGGACACCAAGCCGGAGCTGGCCGTGCGCCGTCTCCTGCACGCCATGGGCTTCCGGTTCCGCCTGCACCGCCGCGACCTGCCTGGCACCCCTGACGTGGTGCTGCCGCGCCACCGCGCGGCGATCCAGGTGCATGGCTGCTTCTGGCACCAGCACCCGGGCTGCCGGCACGCGACCCTGCCGCGCTCGCGCACCGACTACTGGCTGCCCAAGCTCGCCCGCAACGTCGAGCGCGACGCCGAGAGCCTGGCTCGGCTCGAGGCCCTGGGCTGGCGCGTGCTGGTCGTGTGGGAGTGCGAGCTGTGCGACCGGGCCGCCCTCGAGACGCGCCTGCGCGCCTTCCTACTCGGCGGCGACGCGGTCGCCTGAGCCGTCGCGCTCCAAGGCCCCGTAGCCCTTGCCGGTTCCGGGGTGCGCGGCGTGGCTGCCCCTGAGCGCCAAGTAGCGCGCCGCAACCGGCTCGAGGGGCGCGGGCATGGGCGGCGGGACCGGCGCGGCCCGCACCGCGAGCCGCGGCTCCTTGCCCCTGGCAGGCCGGCCCAGGAGCTGCGCCCGGATCGCCCGCGCCAGCACCTCGGCGAGGAGCGAGGGCACGGCGTTGCCGAGCTGGCGCTGCGCGTCCGCGAGCGAGCCCGCCACCGTCACGTCGTCCGGGAAGGCCTGAAGCCGCGCCATCTCGCGCATGGACAGCCTGCGCCCGGTCCAGTGGAACGGCCCCGTGGCGGGTCCGGGCTGGGCCGCGAGCGTCCAGGCCGGCTGGCCGGGGGCGAGCTTGAGGAGGAACGACCAGAAGCGCCGGCGCCAGCCGAAGAGCGGCTCGCCGCCGCCGCGCTCGGTGTGCCAGAGGTAGTTCTGCCCCTCCGGGATCGACGGCAGCAGCCCTGCCCACTTGCCCTTCACGGCCAGCCCCGGGTCGTCCGGCTCGCGCAGGTCGTGGAGCGCGTCCCAGGCCCTGCGCCAAGGCTCGCGGCCTGCCATGAGGTCCGGCGAGGCCGGGTCCGCATGGGTGGGCTTGGGGAACTCGAAGGGCGTTCCGTCCCGCGCGCCGATGACGAAGAGCCGCCGCCTGAGCTGAGGCACGCCATGGTCGGCTGCGTTGAGCACCCGCACGGCCGGCGCGTAGGCGGTGCCGGCGCGCGCATTGATCGCGGCCACCGCCTCGCGGATGAGAGAGAGCCCCTCATCCTTGCCTCGGAAGCCCAAGCCCTCGACGTTCTCGAGGAGGAACGCCTTGGGGCGCGCCTCCTCGAGGATGCGCAGGTAATGGTCGAGCGTGGTGGCGCGCGGGTCCTCGAGCCGTCGCGCCTGCCCTGTGGCCCAGAACCCCGCCTTGCTGAAGGGCTGGCAGGGCGGCCCGCCGATCAGCACGTCCGCCTCGCCGGGCTCGAGGCGCGCCGCGGCCAGCAGCTCGGCCGTGGGCACCAAGCCCACGTCGCGGGCGATCACCGGCCAGGGGCGGTTGGTGCGCAGGGTCTCGACGCAGCGCGCGTCCATCTCCACGGCCGCGCGCGTGGCGAAGCCCGCGGCCTCGAACCCGAGGTCGAGCCCACCCGCGCCGGTGAAGAGGCTGATGGCCGTGAGCTGCTTCATGGTCTCACGGTAGCCCAGCATAGGCCGCCTCGAAAGCCGCGCCCGCGTTTGCGGTCCAATCGGCGCCGATCGTCACCTTGTTGTCGATCTTGCCGGGACAGCCCGTGCGCGGCGCCAGGAGACCCGGCCGCACGTAGCGGAATTCCCAGTGCTCGGTGACGGCGTGCAGGCATCCCGCCACCACGTCGAAGTCGGCAGGCGCGTAGTAGCGCGAGCAGGGGTCTGTCTTGGACGCCCGGGTGCGCTGAAAGTCGATCTTGGGCAGTCCCGCCGCAGTCAGCTTGCGCAGCACGTTCTTGCACTCGACGGTGAGGAGCCGCCCGCCCTTCCACGCCACGCGAAGGTCCGGGCCCCCCTCCTCGTCCAGCCGCTCGCAGTGGGTGACGCCGGGCATGGCGGCGAGCGCCTCGCGAAGCTTCTCCTCGGCCACCCATCCGCGCACGGCCATCTTGAGGCGTCGCGCCCCGGCGATCAGCTCGAGGATCTGGTCGGGGTCCAGCTCGAACTCAGCCGCGAGCGGGTGGACCGCGCCCGGCACGACGATCGGCGCCCCGGCGGTCGCGGCCGGAAGGCCCGTGAACAGCTCGCGCCGCTCGGCAAGCAGATGTCGGTCTCCCGGGGGCAGGCCCTGCGCCGCGCGCTCGAAGCGCACGAGGTCAAGGAACGACTCCTTGGTCCCGCCTACGAGCGTCTCGGACTCGTAGAGGCGCTCCGTGACGAGCAGGTGGCGTGGCCCCCGGCTCTGACGCTCCCAAGCGTGCCAGCCCCCGGCCTTGGTCTCCTCCGCGTGAGAATCCTTGAACTCGAGCCGGATGAAGAAGCGCGTCGGGTTGTGCACCTCCGGGTCGGCCGCGACGAAGAAGCCCTCCTCGGGGTCGATGCCTATGAGAAGGGTCGTGTAGAGGCCGAGAGGGTCCTGCCAAAGCTCGTGGAGCTGCTTGTCGTCGGGCCCGTACTTGATCTGGAAGCTGCGCTCGTCCTCGGGCCTGTTCCTCGTGGGCGTGCGCGTGGCGAGGAAGGCATAGGCGACAATGCCCATGCGCTCGCCCGAGCCGGTCTCGAAGGTAACGACGAAGGGCGCCTGGCGCGGGTCGGGCTCATGGATGATGCGGCAGCCTGCGCCGCGTAGCGCGTCCAGCATGAACGCCACCAGCGGCTGGCGCGCGGCGGCCTGGACGTCGTAGCGGCGGAGCCCCAGGATCATGGGATGGTTGTGACGGGTCCTGCCTCGCTCGTGAAGCTTTCTCGAACAAGCCGCAATGCTGCTCCGCAAACCCGTGCGAGGTTGCAGCCTTGAAGGCGATCCTCGATACTCGCCCCGGCTCCGGCTCCGGCTACGACGACAGCGTCGAGCGCTACCACTTCCCGCCCCGCTATCTCGCCACCGCCATGGCTGCGATCGGGGACTGGGTCATCCACTACGAGCCGAAGCGCGAAGGCGGTCGGCGCGCTTATGTTGCGGTGGCCCGGGTCGACCGGGTGGAACCCGACCCCGCGCGGCCAGGCCACAGCTACGCCATCCTGCGCGACCATCTGCCGTTCGACGCGCCGGTGCCGCTCAAGGATGGGGGAACTTACCGCAAGGCGGCCCTGCGCGCCGTGGCCGACCCCAGTGCAGTTGGCCGTGCCCTGCAAGGCCGTTCCGTACGCCCGCTCGAGGAGGCGGACTTCGCCGCGATCGTCGGCGCCGGCCTCGCCGGCACGCTCGATGCACGCGAGAGGCTCCGGCTTGGGCTCGATCCAGGGCAACTCGACCCGGCCACGGCCGCGCTCCTCGCTGCGCCCCCGCCGGAACGGCGCGTCGAGCAGGTGCTTCTTAACCGCAAGATTCGCGACGCCTCCTTCCGCCGCGCCGTTCTCGGGGCCTACGATGACACCTGCGCGGTGACGGGCCTCAGGATCGTGAATGGGGGCGGCCGCGCCGAGGCACAGGCTGCGCACATCTGGTCCGTGGAGGAGGGCGGGCCCGACGTCGTGCAGAACGGCATCGCCCTCTCGGCCACGGTGCACTGGCTCTTCGACCGGCACCTGGTCACGGTCGCCGAGAACTGGCGGCTTCTGGTCAGCCACTACAAGGTTCCCGAGGACCTGCGCGCCCTGTTCTCCCGCCACCAGGACCGCATCCGGCTGCCCAAGGACCCGCGGTTCTGGCCGCACCAGGCGTTCCTTGCGCGGCACCGCGAGCGCTATGCGTCGTGAACGTCCAAGGGCCCGACGGCTAGACGCAATGCTCAGGGTATCCCCCGAGGCAGCGGTCAGCTTCGGCCGGCCCGGGAGCGCGAGACCATCGCCGAGAACTGGTCTATGACGTCGGGGCCCGTCAGCCTCTTGGGCGGTATCTGGTCCGGGAACTCCGTGCTTGGCCGGATGCCGTTCGAGGTCACATGCCTAAGCCCTGCGTCGATCACCTGGTTCATGAACTCACGTTCGGCGTCCGTCTTCCGCGGGTCCGAGAGGCGTGAGGCCAGACCTGCAAGTACGTCGCAGAACTGGATCGAATAGCTGCCCCTCGAGTCCATCGGCGTGGTGGAGACGACGCGAAGCGGGAATGGCGTGAAGCTGCCGTCGCCGGCTTTGAGCGTCTGCTCGGCTGGCCTTGGGTCGGTCACGGCTCGCCACATCTTCCGGCTCCTCAGGAAGTTGGAGGACGCATCGTGGATCACCACGAAATCTTCGGTATAGCGCTGGCGCCAGTGCGAGACGCTCGCGACCATCACGGTTGCCTGGAGGTCGTTCGATGACCGGAAGCTCTCGAGGTCGTTGTACCTCTCGAAGAGATCCGCGCCCATTGCCATCTGCTCCAGGAAGATTCGCGGCGGCTCCTCCAAGCTGTTGGCCATGCGGTGCAGTTGGGATCGCAGGACGGCCAGGGTGTCTTGCGAAGGATTGCGGCTAAACGTCAAATAATGGGTGACTAAGGCGTCGAGCAGCTCGGACGGGGCGAACTCGGTCAGGGCGTAGTAGATGTAGTTGCTGTACTTCCAGCAAAAGCCGTCGTCGTAGAAGTCATACCCTGCATCGGTCATGTAGGGCTCGATCAGGAAGTCTACTGCCTTCGTCAGGACCGCGAACCGCTTGTCCACGACGTAGACGAAGGACAGCTCATCGAACTCTTTCAGATGGGCCGCGAACGTCAGGAGGTCGACCCTGCTCCTCGAGGCCCAGACGTTCGAGAACTTGTACTCGGCGCCCTGGTAACGGGGAAAGGACGCCCGGAGGATGTCCCTGGCGCGCTCCTCCGCCACGTCCGCGCTGGCGATCGTGAAGATCGGCTGGGCCGGGTCGAGCAGGTTGTACCCGGTGAAGCCCGACTCGTCGAAATAGATGGTCCGCTCCGTCATCTGCGTGTCCTTAGACCAAGTAATGCCGACGTAAGTCCTGCGTCAGCCGGCTGCCAGGCGGCCACGGCTTCCAGCATCTAGAAGGCATCTAGGAGTCTCGTCCTCGTGGCGCATCGCCGTGAAGCCGACGCCGGAGTTCCCTGCGAGTGGTAGTCCACCTTCGCCTCCGGCATCAGGTCGATGCCAGCGGTGTTCCATCACTCCCTGCCCGCCACCTTTTGGAAGCGCTCGTCCTTGGTCATCGGGACCGTCCGGGGCATGCCGCGCCTCCCAGCTCGGGACTGCTGCCGCATGTCTTAGTAGGCACTAGCTGCAGGCGGCGCGGAAGGTCTGCAGTCCCCACCCCTAACCGTGCCCCCACCCCTCACGGTGCCCGCGCGCTGTCCGTGCCGGGGCGTGTCCGTCTCCCGCTCGTGCGCCTCGCCGTGCGTGGGCCCCTTTCGCGCGACGGGCCGCGCCTGTCCCGGCATCTCGTTGCGCAAAAATGCTGCCATCTCGCGTCCGTTCGGCAGGCCGGCACCGGCCGCCGCCATCGCCCGCCAGGGACCAACCGAGCGCTCCCTTGGAACCTGGCGAGCGTCGCAATAACAGGACCCCCCGCCCTTCCTCGAGAAGTGCGTTCGCTTACCGTGCCTCCCGCACGAGGACGAGTTCGAGACCGAGCTCGGCTGCGAGCGGCTGCCATGCCTGCTCGGCATGAACGACCGGAAGGCTGAGCCGGCGGCCGAGCGCCAGGCAGCATCCGTCGCCTGCGCCGAGGCCGTGCGACCGCTGCAGGGGGGCCCAGGCTCCTGCCAGAACGGCATCGTCGAGCGTGAGGTCCACGCCGTCGAGGACGAGGCCCTCGAGGTTGGCTACCGCCCTGGCGAGTGCCTCGTCGGCGTCGGTTCCGTCGCGCACGGCCCGATCGACGAGCTTGGCGATCACCTCCTGCGCGTTGGCCGTCGAGATCGCGGCGCCCCGGTCCATCCACGCGGAGGCCACGCTCTCCCCCCGCTACTGAAAGAGGAAGGACAGCACGGCGGACGTATCGATCACGCAGGCGGTCACGCGCCGGTCACGCTCCGGGCGTCATCGACCTCGTTCTCGCGCCGCGCCTCGGCGCGCCGCTCGGCGAGGAACGCGTCGACCACGTCCTTCGCGTCGGGGAACTGTGCACGGATGCGAGCCTGCGTTCGTGCGCGCGACAAGCGGGCGGTCGTCATCTCGATCCGCTCGCCCACGCGCTGCAGCACGACCCGGTCGCCCTTGCCGACCCCGAGCGCCTGGCGAAGCTCGGCGGGCAGGATCATGCGGCCGTTCTCCTGAAGGGGCACCTCGTAGCGCTTCATGTCTCTGATCCCAGCTTGGGTCCTGATCCCAGTTCCATACCCATACGAATGATCGGGGTCGCCTTCAACGATGCCGACGTGTCCCCCGTGCGTGGAATGTCCCCCGAGACTGTCCGCAAGCCGATCGTTCACCGGACGCCTGGAAGGCGGGCGGCTTCGACTGCCGTTTGACCTGTGAACATGGGACTGCGCGCCGTCTCACATGGATGGTACGACAACAGTATCGTTGACGGGGCCTCGTGCGTTACACGAAGCGGGACCGCGGCCCGTCCGGGCGCCATCGCAGGGGAAACCACCCATGACCCGGATCGGCTACGCCCGGTGTTCGACCGACAAGCAGGATCTCGAGGCGCAGCGGGCGGCCCTGGTCGATCTGGGCGTCGCGGAGGATCGCATCTACACCGACCACGGCCTGACCGGGACGAACCGGGAGCGGCCGGGCCTGGCCCAGGCCCTGGCGGCGGTGCGGGAGGGCGACACGTTCGTCGTGCCGAAGCTCGACCGCCTGGCGCGCTCCGTTCCCGACGCCCGCGCCATCGCGGCCGAGCTCGAGGCGCGCGACGTGAAGCTTGCCCTCGGAGCCAGCGTCCACGACCCGAGCGACCCGATGGGAAAGATGTTCTTCAATATCCTCGCCACCTTCGCCGAGTTCGAGGCCGACCTGATCCGTATGCGAACCCGCGAAGGCATGGCCGTCGCCCGCGCCAAGGGGAAGCTGAAGGGCAAGAAACCAAAGCTGTCGGACCGGCGCCAGGCGGAGCTGCGCCGGATGTACGACGCGGGCGACCATTCGATCAGCGACCTCGCCGAGGTCTTCGACGTCTCGCGGCCGACGGTGTACCGGGTCCTGCAACGCGTGTCCGGCCAGAGTGCCGGCAAGGACATCAGAGCCCGATAGCCGCCGTTCGCCGCATGACGCCGGAAGGTCTGCAGTGCGAGACAAAGCGGACCAAGGCGATCTTGTCGTTCAACAATAGCTTTTGTTAGAACATGGCCTTTTCGAAATAGACCCGTTTGAAGCCATCCTCCGTGCGCCGGCCAACCTCCACATATCCGAGCCGAGGATAGATCGAGAAGTTCTCCGTCATCTTCTCATTCGTATAGAGATGGACTGCATCTAAATCGCGCTGACGCGCTGTCTCCTCGCAAAAACCGATGAGTTTCCTGCCAACGCCTCGTCCGGCGGCTTCAGGAAAGACCGCCACGTTTTCGAGCATGATGTGCCCCGTTTCTTCGTAGAAAACGATGAACCCCAGAATATCGCCCTGTGCATTCGTCGCCACGTGGACGTTACCAGCGGCAATCTGGGCTGCAAAATCCGCGACCATCGGGGCGGGCTTCTGGCCGATCGCGGCCACATAGCGTGCATAAGCCAGTTCCGCGCAGGCACGGATGCGCGGCTCGTCACCCTCAACGGCAAGTCTAATCATGGCACATCTCGCACTTTTCGGTAGCAACGCGTATAATCATAGGGATCTGCACTTTGTCGCGAAGGGCTCGAAGCATCCGTCGGCCTCGCTATGCCCAAGGTACGCAGTTCGGACAGAGTAGGCATTCGTTTTCTCTCGAATGTCCGTTCCGTCCAGATCGCATCCTGCGGGCTCTGCTTGAGGGGCGTTTCAGCCCGCTTGCCGCACGAAGAGTAGACGCCCCCCAAGCGCGACAAGAGCCGTGCCCGAGATGGTTTGGACGTACCGCCAGACCACCGGACGCTTCAGCCACAGCGAGACTGTCGCAATCCCAAGAACGACCGAGCCATACCAAAGGATGGCGATAGCAGCGTGGATCATGCCGAGCGTCATGCCCTGAACGAGGATCGGCAGGCCCCCGACGGCGATGAACTGGGGGAATGCAGCGAGGTAGAACAGCGCAGGCTTCGGGTTCAGGAAGTTCGTAAGGTACCCCTCGGCGAAGCATATCCCGAGGCCCCGTGGCGCGTAACGGCTTTCGCCAGAGCCGCTGGCGGCTATGGCCACCGATACGCCACCTTTCCAGGCCGAACGCAGAGCCTTGAAGCCAAGCCACATGAGATAGGCGGCACCGACGATCTTCAGGATCGAAAACGCGAGCGCCGAGGTTGCGATGATGGCACCCACGCCGATCAGCGACAGCAAGGCATGCGATAGGATCGCCGCCGAGAAGCCGAACGTATTCGCCAGTCCGGCCGCGCGGCCAAAGGTGGGCGTAGTCCGCAGGAGAAGGAAGAGGTTCGGCCCAGGTGAAGCCACGATCAGCGTGACGATGACCATAAAGGCAAGAATGGCGTCAGCAGGTGGCATGATGGTTCCTCAATCGCCCGATTATCGACGGACCATATTCAACGATCCGCTTTCGCAGCCAATAGTCGAGTGAAGACCAATGAGTGATCGCCTCGCAACATTGGTCAACGAAGGCTCGGTCCCGCCGTCCGTCGCGCACCTTGCGAATGGCTGGTCTGAGGCGAGGTGCCGTTCGCTGCGCTGCGCCGTGCCGGAACGGGTGCGATGCGGGAGCAGGGGCCGTTCGAAGGCAGGAACCGAACGTCTGCATGGAGACGATCGGCAGGCCGATCACGTCAGTTGCTCCTCTGCGATGCGGCCAACGCCCCGCCGAGGCCGATCAGGATGCCTCCGCCGATCCCCTCGATCCATTCGATCAGCCGGTCGCGCATGAGATGGGCGGAGAACGCGGATGCCGCGCCGTAGACGACGAGGATCGGCAGCTCCAGCAGCACGGAGACGACGCCCAGCACCACCATCTGCATCGCCACGCCTGCCTCCGGCGTCACGAACTGCGGCAGGATGGCGACGAAGAAGGCGAGGTTCTTCGGGTTGGATGCCTGGAGGGAGAACCCGCGCCAGAACGATCGCAGCGGGCTTTCCTGCACTATGGGAGCGGCATTGCGCGCAATCTCCAAGTCGAGACCGCCCTCATCGGCTGTCGTAGCGCTTCTGCTCCGCCGCAGCCGGCGCACGAGCGGGCGGATCATGCCGACGCCGAGCCAGACGAGGTAGGCCGCGCCGATCCACTTCAGGACCGTGAACAGCGTCGCGCTGGCGAGGATCAATGCGCCCACGCCAAGCGCGGACAGCGCGAAGAAGACCGCGTTGGTCGCCACGATGCCGAGGGACGCCATGAAGCCGATGTGGAAGCCCCGGCGCATGGACAGGCCGATCACGAGCAGCACCGCCGGGCCCGGCGTCAGCGACAGCAGGAACTCGGTCAGCGCGAACAGAGCGATCGTGTGGAAGTCCATGTGGCGGAGGTTCCTTGCAAGCTGGATGCTTCTGTCAGCCGATCCTGCGTCATCACCGGCAACAGGTCCACGACCCTCAAGCCCCGCGCGCTCCGGAGCAGTCCTTCAGTCGTCATGCAGCATCGGTCGTTTGGGGTCGGAGCAGACCTTAACTTTCTGTCGCGAACCGGTCTGCATCGCGGACAAAGCGGCCGTCACCGCGTCCGATATGAACGACCGCTTTGAGTGCGCAGCCTACGGATGGACCCGAGGCTGTCAGACGCCAGGTTTCTCCCGACTTGGATGATCGCTCTCAGACGATCGCCGTAGCGCCTTCTGCATTAAGGCCAGGCCGGCTCCGGCACACAGGACTGCGCCGGCACAGAGCAGGCCATCGCCGATGCTGCCCGACCAATCCCCGATCGCCCCGGCCGCGACGGGACCGATCGTCTGGCCGACGGCGAAGACCAGGGTGAAGAGGCCGATCGATCTACCCCAGCTCGCCTGCGGGAGGTTCTGCCGGGTAAAGTTGGTGACGGCGCTTGGCCCGATGAACACCGCGATCCCGAAGAGGACGGCTGATAGGAACAGCCCCGTCTGGCTCGGCAGGATCACCGGCAGCATCGTACCGACCGCCACCGTTCCGATGGCGAGTGCCAGGGGCAGCCCTGATCGAAACCGCGCAAGCACGACCCTCCAGGCGAACGGCGACAGGACGATCGCGGCCCCGGCCGTAATCCAGATGAGGGACACGATCAGCGGTCCGACGGCTAGTGCCCGCATCCAGGCGACGAGGAACGTCAGGTAAACGATGTAGCCGGTCGCGAAGAAGGCGTAGCCCGCCAGCTCGAACCGCATGTCGCGCAGCGGGAGGGGCGCGGAGGCGATCTTGGTCTTTGACGGAGCCGCGACCTGCGGGGCGGCCCAGAGGGAGATCGGGAAGCAGAGCAGGCTAGCGAGGCCAAGCGCGATCCAGGCCATCGGCCAGGCTGCCGGTCCGAGGTAAGCAAACATCGCGGGCAGCGCGGCACCGCTCAGGACCAGTCCGACGCCGCCACCGCCGAAGTAGAGCGCTATCGCCGTGGCGTTGCGCCCGGCCTGACCCGGGAAGCACGAAGCCGCGAGGACGCCGCCGGCGATGAAGGCGGGGGCACCCGAGACGCCGGCGAGCACGCGCCAGAGCGTAAGCAGCCAGAAGTCATCCGTCAGCCCGCTCAGCAGCAGGAAGACGGACGTGGCGACAAGACCGACGCCGAAGATGCGGGAGGGCGGCACCCGCGCGATCAGGACCAGCGTGGCCGCCGCGCCGGCCACGTATCCCAGGGCATTGGCCGTGTTGATCCATCCGGCCTGCGCGAAGCTCCATCCAAGATCGTCGCGCATCGCGGGGAGGATCAGCCCGTAGGCGAACCGTGCGAAGCCGTTGCTGACGCAGACGCCGAGGGACAATCCGATGACGACGAGCCAAGCGCGGGTGTCCGTCATCGGGCCGCCGTCCGCAGGAGCGTCCGCGCCGCCTCGCGTGCGGCCAGGATCGGCTGCTCGGATTGGTGCACGTAGGCCCCGACGATCCCGCCATCCCACAGGACAAGGACCTGACGGGCGAGCATCTCGGTGTCGGCGAAGGTCTCCGGGGGCAGATGCCCGAGAACGTTCGAGAGGATCCATTCCTTATGGGCATTAGCCAAGCCGTGCAGTGCGCCGTCCGGCGCTGCCGTCTCGATCGCGAGATTCACGAACGCACATCCTCGGAACCCTTCGAGTTTCGCGAGATCGAGAGCGACGGTAAAGAGCGCCAGCACCTTCTCGAACGGCCCTTCCAATGCGTCCTGTACGGACACGATCGACTGCCGTCGCGCCTCAGCCTCCTGCTCGAACACGGCCGCGACGAGGTCGTCCTTCGAGGAGAAGTGGTTGTAGAGCGTCATCCGCGCCACGCCGGCCTCGTCGATCACGCGGTTGATGCCGACGTGGGGCACGCCATGCCGAAGGAAGAGCCGGCGGGCCGTGCCGATGAGGCGATCTCGAGCTTCGCTCGATCGATGCATAGTTATAGACATACCGGTCTGTCTAGCATATATTTATGTGACGCGGTAGTCCGAATCGTCTCTGTTGTCCGGATGAGTCATTGAACGACACTGAATATGCTGACGCCGCGATCTAAGCGTTTGTCAAAGATCAAATAATTAGTAATGGAGCGGGAGTTATCAAAATGTTTAAGAGTCCAATCCGAAATTACTATAGCAGATGCTATATCCTTCGCTCCTCTGACGGAAACTTTTTCTTGCGTAAACACTGTCCAACCAAAACGCAGTGTCAAATGTTTACAGCGCCGTAGAATATCCATTGGCTACAAAGTTGCAAACCGTATCTCCACGACTTGCAGCCGCAGCGATGCTGACATCGGCGGGATGCTGGGGAAGCGCGACTGTTATGACAAAAGGTGCTTTGGTCACGTTCGATCCATTTATCCTGCTCGCCATCCAGCTTTCTGCCAGCGTTATTGTCCTTTGGGTAGCTGTCTTCATTTTTTCTGTCCGGCTACACAGGCCAAAAGCAATGCTTATTGCCGGGTCTACTGGTGTCCTCGAGCCAGGCCTCGCCTATGCCGTTGGAGTGCCCGGCCTTGCCCTGACAACCGCTAGCAACGCTTCGGTCATAGCTGCATTGGAACCTGTATTTATCTTCCTCGGGGCATGGCTTCTTTTTCAAGTGAGACGGCCTTGTTGCGCAAAGCCCGCGAAGGATTCACATCGCGGGACCAGGGACATAGCTGGATGGCATGTCCAAGCCTGCGCCTTCTCGCTACCGCACCCTGAACTGGTCCAGCTACAACGCGTCGCTACGTGAGCGCGGGTCGCTGACGGTCTGGTTCGATCCCAACATGGCTTGGCACGCGGCGCCTTCGGGCAAGCGCGGCCGGCAGCAGATCTTCTCGGACGCCGCCATCCAGGCCTGCCTGACGATCAAGGTTCTCTTCGGCCTGCCGCTACGCCAGACGACCGGCTTCGTGGGAAGCCTGCTGAAGCTGGCGGGCCTGGACTGGCCGGTGCCGGACTTCTCGACGTTGTGCCGTCGCCAGAAGACGCTCGCCGTGCAGCTGCCCTACCGGGGCTCGGGGGGACCGCTGCACCTGCTGATCGACAGCACGGGCATCAAGGTCCGAGGCGAGGGCGAATGGCACGCGCGCAAGCATGGCGGAGCCAAGCGGCGGGTCTGGCGCAAGGTGCATCTTGCGGTGGACGAGGCGACGCTCGAGGTCCGGGCAGTGGAGATCACCGGCAGCGGCGTGGGCGACGCGCCGATGCTGCCCGGCCTTCTGTCGCAGATCCCCGCGGACAAGCCGATCGCCTCGGTCACCGCCGATGGCGCTTACGACGGACGCGCCTGCCGCGACGCCGTCGCAGACCGTGGCGCGGAAGCGATCATCCCGCCCCGACGAAACGCAAAGCCATGGAAGAAAGACAGCCCCGGTGCGGGGGCGAGGAACGAGGCCCTTCGGGCCATCAAGCGCCTCGGCCGAACGCTCTGGCGGAAATCGACGGCTACCAACGACGCAGCCGGGTCGACCAAGATGAACTGCCTGAAGCTGCTCGGCCAAGGCTGATGTCCCGCGACTTCGACCGACAAACCGCCGAGCTCCCCAGGTCCGCATTGCCATCCTCAACCGCTTCACCGCCTCGGCATCCCCGTCACGCAGCCCCTCGGCTGACACCAAACGGGGAAAGGGGAAGCCCGCCCGTCAGGCGATTTGCGCAACAAGGCCTTTCGACGTAGGTTTCA
>CAWHTQ010000014.1:0-3579 GCA_963832275.1 uncultured Alphaproteobacteria bacterium | reverse complement strand
GGGCGCCATCGACGCCCTTTCGCGCCTTGCGGCGCCGGCGCATCGGGATGACGGGCACCCCATCGCGCGCCTCGGCCCAGGCCCGGATGCGGTCGCTGTCGTAGCCCTTGTCGCCCAGAAGAGCCGCCGGCGCGGGCAGGTCGTCGCCCATCACGAGGTCGAAGCCGCGGTGATCGGAGGTCTCGGCCGGGCGTGACACAGGCCGCGCATCGGCAGGCCCCACGCATTGACCCGGAGGTGGATCTCGGTCGTGAGGCCACCGCGCGAGCGGCCAAGACCCTGGCGCGCAGAGCCCCCGCCCCCTTCTTCGGCGCCCCCGCGCGTGCCGATGCGCCCGCACGATGGTGCTGTCGACCATCCGCAGCCGGTCCGGCGCAGGCTCGATCTTGGCCGCGCCCTCGTTCAGCGCCTCCAGGATCGCCTCCCACAGCCCCACCAGCGTCCAGCGCCGGAACTGGCGGTAGACGCTGGACCACTTGCCCTCACTCTTCGGGCAGGTCGCGCCAGGCGCGCCGGTCCGCGCGATCGGTCCGCGCGATCCAGACCCGAAGGGCCGCGCGAAGCAGCGAACACCCCGTCGAGCACGCGGCGATGATCGCCGGCAGGCCGGCCCTGTGGGGCTCGCACTTCGCGCAAGAACGGCTCGAAGAACGCCCACTCCGCGTCCGACATCAGACCACGCGCCATGACCGCCTCCCAGCCAACCATCACTCAGCTAGCGAGGACGTTCAGAAGGCTTTTGTCAACACGGCCTAAGACGCCCAAGGATGCTGCCGATTGGGACCGCCGATACTCGGTCAACGCTTAAACTCAACTCCGGAACTCGAAGGACGCAGTCCCACTCGTCGGATTTCTGGCTCATGGAGCGTATGCGTCCGGCGTCACCGCGCTGAGGGGTGGTTCCAGGGCATGAGTTCGTCGAGGCGGGTGATCTTGTGGTCCGGGATGCGGGCCAGGGTGTCGGCGAGCCAGGCCTCGGGGTCGGCGCCGTTCAGCTTGGCGGTCTCGATCAGGGTGTAGGCCACCGCGGCGGCGCGGCCGCCGGCCTGCGAGCCCACGAAGAGGTAGTTCTTCCGCCCGAGGGCGATCGGCCTCATGGCGCGCTCGGCTGCGTTGTTCTCCGCCTCCAGGGTGCCGTGCTCGAGGTA
Organism: uncultured Alphaproteobacteria bacterium; assembly: GCA_963832275.1. GTDB lineage: Bacteria > Pseudomonadota > Alphaproteobacteria > Rhodobacterales > Rhodobacteraceae > Hasllibacter. The sequence continues at coordinate 2,431 of CAWHTQ010000014.1, read as the reverse complement.
GGGCCTGAGCTTGGGCAGGCGCACGAGGGCGTGGCGGATGGCGGCCGCGAGCGGGGTCTTGCCCGACAGGGCGGGCAGCTGAGCGGCGAGCCAGGCCTCGAGGTCGTCGAGGACGGGACGGGCGTCGGCCTGGCGCAGGCGCGCCCTCTCCTCGGGCGGCCGGCCGCGCGCCGCCTTCTCGACCGCGTAGAGCTCGGCGATGCGCCGGATCGCTTCCTCGGCGATCGCGGAGCCTTGCGAGCGGTGGACGTCGACGAACTTGCGCCGGACGTGGGCCAGGCAGGCGACCTCACGGACGGCGTCCTTCCGGTACAGCTCCCGAAGCCCGCGTAGTCGTCCGCGTGCATCCAGCCGGCGAAGGTCTTCAGGTGGCGCTGCGGGTGCTCGCCCCGGCGATCGGGCGAGAACTGGTACCAGGCCGCGGGCGGCGCCGGCCCGCCCCAGGGCCTCTCGTCGCGCACGTAGACCCACATCCGCGCCGTGGTGGTCCTGCCGCGGCCGGGGGCGAGCATGGCCACGGGGGTGTCGTCGGCGAACAGCGCCTCGCCGCCGAGGGCGTGCCGCCCGATGGCGGCCGCGAGCGGCTCCAGCAGCGCCGTCGATCGCCCGACCCAGTCCGCGAGGGTGGAGCGGTCCAGGTCGAGCCCGTCGCGGGCGTAGATCGTGCTCTGGCGGTACAGGGGAAGATGGTTGCCGAACTTCGAGACGAGGACGTGGGCCAGCAGCCCCGGCCCCGGGCGACCGCGTTGATGGGCCGTGAGGGAAGCGGCGCCTGCACGAAGCGCTCGCAGCCCGAGCAGGCGAGGCGCGGTCGGGTGATGCGGTTCACGACGAAGCGCCCCGGCACGTACTCGAGCTCCTCGGTCACGTCCTCGCCCAGGCGTCGGAGGCGGCCCCCGCAGCGAGCGCAGGCCTCCTCGGCCGGCGCGATCTCGACCTCCATGCGCGGGACGTGGTCGGGGATCGGTCGGCGCTTCGGACGGCGCGCCTCCTCGTCCTCGTCCTCCTCGGGGAGCCGCAGCCGGCCGATGATGGCGCCGGCCGCCACCTCGCTCGCCTCGAGCGCCAGCTGGAGCTGGTCGGCGCTCTCGCCCGAGGGGCCGAACCGGTGTGCCCGGTGGCCCGCGAGCTGATGGCGCAGCTTCTCGATCAGCAGCGCCTGGGCCTTCACCTCGGCGATCAGGAGCCGTGCGAGGGCCTTCAGATCGCCAGGGTCCTCGGGCAGCGGCACGGCCTCGTCGAGCATGGCCGATGATAGCATGGCGAGGTGCCGGTTGGGGATCCCCAACCGGCTGGCAGGACGATATCATCCTGCCTTCAGCGGCCGCCATGGGCGGGCCGGGGTCCTCCAGTCCAGGCCCTCGAGCAGCATCGCCGTCTGCGCCGCGGTCAGCGCCACCTTGCCCTCGCTCGCCGAGGGCCAGGCGAAGCGGCCCCGCTCCAGCCTCTTGGAGAACAGGCACGAGCCCTGCCCGTCGAACCAGATCACCTTGATCAGGTCGCCGCGTCTGCCCCGGAAGATGAAGAGGTGCCCGGCATAGGGGTCGAGCTCGAGGGTCTTCTCGATCTGCGCCGCCAGCGAGGCGAAGCCGCGGCGCATGTCGGTCACCCCCGCCGCGAGCCAGACCCGCGTGCCCACAGGGACCGGGATCACGGGCCCGACAGCCCGCGGATCAGCCGCGCCAGCGCCTCCGGATCGTAGGGCCCCACGACCTGAAGCCGGTGACCGCCCGCGAGCTCCAGCTCGATCCGGCCCGCAGGCGCCGGCGCATCCGCCTCGACGGGCTCGCGATCTGGCTCCACACCGGCATCGACGATCTCGACCGGAAGGAACCCCGACGTGCTCCTCCACGGCCGCCTCGTCGGGCGCGAAGCGCGGGTTCCTCAGCCAGCTGAACACTAGGTTGGCGTTGACGTCGTAGCGCCGCGCGACCTGGCTCACGGAGATGCCGGGCAGCCGTGCCTGCACGCAGATCATCCGCTTCTCGGCGTCCGACCACACCCTGCGCTTGCGTCGTCCACCACCCGAGGTCCCGACAGCGTCCATCATCTCCTAATGGACATCATCTCCCCATAGCGCCGCCTCCGGCAGAGCAGGGAGCCCGGACGCTTACCATGGAGCCGCTATGTGATCATGTCCTTCATCACCATAGAGGGCTTCGATCGCTTGATCCGCAATGCCATAAGGCCCGCGGTCGTCCCCTCCGAAGAGGCCGGCGAGAAGCTGACCCACTGCACCATCGTCGGGAGCCACTGTCGCAACGATCAATGGGTGAGCTGCAGAGATGAACAGGTCCGTCATTCCGCTCGACGATCGCCGTGCTTTCGTCAGGGACCAAGGATGACCGTCGCAGAGCCAGGCCCAGGATGCCGGCGCTCCGACACGGAAAGGCCGCCTCGTCCGAGGCGGCCTAAGTCAGAAACGATATGG
>CAWHTQ010000013.1:0-50013 GCA_963832275.1 uncultured Alphaproteobacteria bacterium | reverse complement strand
TACTTCTGAAACAGTCGGCCAGGAACGCGTTGCTCTCTTACTGAAGTGCCTGCTCTAGGAATTGGCGAGCCTCTTTCGTCTCCACCTCTTCCCTGTCGCGGAACTTCAGATGCCGCCGGGCCTTGCCCGACCCTTCGAGCACGCCGTGAGGATCGTCGAAGGTGGCGCCGTTGGAGAACTCCAGCGAGACGTGCGCCGCATAAACGAAGATCCCGCCGATGAAATTTGTGCCTCCGCCATGCGGGGCGATGACATGGCCTCCGTATTTCGAGACGTACCGTGCGTCGGGGGCCAAGCTGGCGACGACCTCACGAATGGCGGCATCGATCGCCTTAGCTTCGGCTTCGGGCAAGGCGGTCATGCCGGCCCGCTCTCCGCTCCGTGACGTTCAAGGATCGGGGTCGCGATCTCGATCAGATGCCCGTCAATGTCGCGGACGTAGCAGGCCACTTGGCCCCAAGGCTTTTCCACCGGCGGCGATACGGGCGAAGCGCCGTTTGCCAAGGCTCGGTCGTAGCCCGCTCGCACGTCCCCCTTGACGAAGGTCAGGTTCATCGGGCCAGCAGGCCCTTTCGGATCGCTGGGCGTCATGGCGATGTCGTTCATCTCCGCGACCGTGTGCCCGGCGAAAGCCAACACCGTGCCGCCCGTTTCCAACTCCCCATAAAGACCGCTTTCATGCAGCATTCGGCGCGCACACCCGAAGGCCGCCTCGTAGTGGTCGAGCGTGGCGGGAACGTCCGCGACGTAGAGGATTGCGTAACCGAATGTCATGACGTCTCCGTTTCGATGATCGCTCCGACCTCGCATCTCCTTGGCTCCGCGTCTTGAACGTTTCGGACGACATCACCAATACCGAGCGATGCGCAAACCCGCCCTCTATCGCGAAATCGATCCACCCGACGAGCCGCTCGCACGCCGCCACCATCCGGTCGAGACCCTGTGGACCTACCGCGCTGTACGAGATGAGACGTCCCTCATCCTGCCCGACGGGCGCGCGGACGTGATCCTGCGATGCCGGATCCAGGACGATGGGGCCTGCGATGGTATCCTGCCGGTCCTGACGGGGCCTGCGACCAGACCGCAGGTCGTCCCGATCCTCGCGGGCGACGGGTTCGTTGGCATACGCCTACGGCCTGGGCACGCGGGCATGGGCGGACCTGCGGACGAATTGCGGGACCGGCGGTTCGTCGGCGAGGACGCCATCCTCCGCATCCCAAGCCTGGCCGCGGTGCCGAAGCGTACGACGGACATCCGCGAACTCGCGGACGCGCTGCTGCACGCCTCGTGGCAATCGTTGGCCCCCGAACCGCCCGCCCATGTGGAGGCCGCGCTCGACAGGCTGCACCTGTCCGGCGGACGGCTCCGCACCGCCGCGCTCACCTCCGCGCTAGGTATCGGTGCAAGACGGATGCACCGGGCGTTCACCCGGCACGTCGGCATGCCGCCGCAGTCCTACGCGGGCGTGATCAGGTTTCAACGCGCCGCACGGCTCGCAGCGCGGGGCCTGACGCCGTCGCAGGCCGCAGCCGAGTGCGGCTATGCCGACCAGCCCCACATGACCCGCGCCTTCCGCCGATATGGCGGCTTCACGCCGAACCGGATGCCAGACGCGACACTTGCGCGGATGCCTTTCTGATGGGTGTAGGCTCGCGGGACGGGTGGAGGAACGTTCTCCGGAAGGGATCGACGCCACGATAGGGGCGACTTCGAGTTTCGGTACGATCATGGAGACAGGTCTAGAGGCTGCTGGAACGCTGGATGCGGTCGTCGGCTCGCACGGGATGGTCGCCGGCAAGGCCACCCTCGCCGTCATTCGAGATCGATCGAACCCACGCCTACGGTCGATGAGATGGTCCAAGAGGACGGTCGTCTGCTGCATGACGGCCGGCGCCACCCTAACCGATGTCTTGATACTGTCCTCACGCCACTCCCCTTTGCCCGGTCCCGGTCGCCTGCGAGGCTCGCGAGACCCGCGCTGCGCTTGTCCAGGCGGAGGTTCGGACCCGCAGATCGTAATGCAGGGCCAGGCGGTCGAAGAACGCCTCCGCGCGGGCGTCCAACGTCGCGCGGGCGAGGGCATCGGTCCCGTCGAGGTCGCCCCGGACGCCGAAGGTGACGTGAACGCGGGCGTAGCCGTCCTCGACCATCCAGACCTCGTGCAGGCCATTGCGCATCACGATCCGCTCGCCGGTGCGCTTCCAGCGGCGCGGGACGCGTTCCCAAACACTCGACAGGCAAGCGGCGATGGCCTCGCCGAGGTCGAACCAGGCGTCCTGCCAGAAATGGTGATCCTCGGGATCGAGATCGTCGAAGGGCTCGACATGAACGGTGCGGCCGTCGCGGCTCCAGTACAGGCCCTCACCCATCGGCCCGGCCTCGGATGAAGGTATGCAGGATCGCGGTATCGAGAATGTATGTGATGCGGTTCTGAGATCATGGTCCGGTCCTTTCCGGTCGTGCTGAAGGGCACGGCGGAAGGGGGCCGCCTCGGTCGGAGGCGGCCCACGCGGAGGCGGGTGCTGCATGCGTTCGGTCCGCGCGCGCCTAGGCGGCACGTACCCGGCCCGCGGCCATGCGCGCCTGCCGCTCGGCCATCCAATCGGCCAGCCCGAGCGCCGTCCGGCCTGCCGCGACCTCGGCGCGCCAGAGCCCGGCGGGATCGCCGTCATGAGGCACCGGCGCGGCGTCCTCGATCACGCCGTTCGCCATCCACGGGGCGGGCTCGATCCGCCCGAGCCAGTCGGCCAGGGTCGGGATGCGGCGGCAATCCTCGCGGACATGCTGCTCGCCGATCCAGCGGACCGGGATCGTCCGGCCGTCCGCGTTGGTCAGCGACGACCCGAACACCGCCTCGGCCTCGAAGATGCCCTGCGCATGGTGGCGCAGCGCGCGGTGCATCGGCAGGGCGAGATGCGCCTTGGAGGCGTCGAACCAGTCGTGGATCGCCTGGTAGTCGGCGGGCACGCCCCCGTAGCGGCGGGCGGAGGACTCGGCGTGGTGCAGGGGATGGGCCATCAGAGATCCTCCGCCTGGGAATGCACCCGCTCGACGACGTTGTCGTAGTGGTCGAGGTCGATCCGGTCGGCGGCGAGGTCCCATGTGACGGTGCCCCCGCCGCCCTCGTTGTTCTCGAAGCCCGGATGCTCGGCATAGGCGACGGACCAGAGGAAGTCGGCGAGGCCGGGGATGGCGCTCGCGTTCGGCAGGGCGGGGACGGTGGTGATGTCCTCGACGTTCCCGCTATCGCCGTAGCCATCGTACTCGGCCTCGAGCGCGGTCGCGCCGAGCGCACGCAGCTCGGCCAGCAGGCGCGCGCGCTCCTCGCTTCGCTCCCGCCGTTCCTGCCCGCGCATCTCCGCCATGCGGGCTTCCATCGCTGCGTAGGCTTCGGGGGAGCCGGGCGCGGGCCGTGCGGCATCCACACCGGTCTCGATCGTCATCGTGTCGTCGGTCATCGTCTTCACCTCCATCGGCCGGGAATGGGCCACTCGGAGAAGGGGCCGCCCTGTGCGGGCGGCCCACGATCATGGTGAGGCGAGGATCGACCGAACAGGGGGGAGACCGTCAGGCCGCGACCGCCCCGCCCCCATCCGCCGAGACCAGCGGCGTCAGCGCAGCGACCTCGTAGCCCCCCGCCTCGTCCTCGCGCGGGAACGCGTTGGCGCGGTGCTGGCCGCCGTTCGGCGCGTGGAAGGCGATGGACAGGTACGGGAGGCCGGACTGCTGCCCGGTGGCCTTCCAGATCGAGCCCATGCGGATGACGCGGCCTGCGGGGGAGCGCGCCTCGATGTGCCAGTCCGGGTGGTCCTCCGACGCCTTGTGGCCACTCTCGACAGCGACGAAGTCCATGTCGAAGTCATAGCTGCCGATGGCGCCGGCGAGATTGCCGTCGTCGAGCGTCTCGATCCGCCCCGTGAGCACGATCGGCGCGGTGGTCCCGCCCGCGAGGGGCACGATGCGGAACCCGCCCTCGACCTCTTCGTCCTGCACGGCGTTCATGCGCCAGTTGCGGCCCATGCGGTCGGTGAGGGCGATCTGGTAGTAGGCGCGCCCCGAGCGTTCGGACACCGCCGACCACATGCTGCCGACACGCAGTGTCCGGCCGCGCGGGGTGCGGACCTCGATCTGGTAGTCCGGGTGGTTGTCGGCGGTCTTGTACTCGTTGGGCGTGACATCGAGCCGCGCGATGTCGAACGTCATCGAGCCGACGCTCAGCGTGAAGGTCCTGGCGTCGGCGTTCTGGGTAAGGGTGCCTGCGAACATGGGTTTGTCTCCTGGGACTGGTTTCTCTTCCGATCCGAACCGGATCATCCCGAGGCGAAGCCCCCTCCTATCTCTCGTCCCCACCGTCCGGCCTGGCGCGACCTACGGCAGGGCGCGCTACCCGCGCGGCGGGCGATCCGGCCAGTACCCCCGTGCCCGCTTGCGCTTCTCCCAGTCCCGAAGCGCATCGACGGCCCGCCCCTCGTCGGGGTGGAGCTCGACCCTCGTGGTGCGGGAGGCGCCGATGCGACCCCACGCCCGCACGAGGGAGGCCCCGCTGAAGAGGTCCGGCACGATCTCCAGAGCGTAGTAGCGATGCATGTTCTCCTCGGGCGCCTGGCGCACGAGGCGCAGGCGGGTAGAGAACATGTCGATCTGCAGATCGACCGTCGGCGGGGCGGGAGGCTTGCGTCGCTTCTTCATCGAGACCTCCTCCCGTTCGCACCGTTACGTGACACCGAGGATCTCTCACCGTCGACGTTCCGTCCAGCGATCACGCGGCCACCTTCGAACACCTGCCTAACTTGATGCGCCCGATCACCCCCGGCGCGGTGTCTCCCGTGGGGACGAAGATGCGAAGCTGGTAGGCGATGATCTCCGAGAAGCAGCCCGCGGCCTTCAGGTCTGGGACCTGCTCCGGGCGCCAGCCTTCAAGCTCCAGCCGCCTGGTCCCGGCCACCCGTCGAGCCCGCATCGTCAGCCCTCGCCCCAGATCGACGGCCCCATCGCCGGCGATGGCAGCCGCGACCTTCTCCTCGGGGCTCGCGCCATCGCCGCCGCCGAACTTGCCGCGCAGGACCACGGCCTGCTCGGGCGAGATCGCGCGCCCGATCCGGGACACGCCGTCCTCCGGCGTCACCCGCCAGATGCGCTCGCTGTCGGACGGGATGGCCTTCCAGATCGGCAGGAGGAGGCCGGTGAGGAGGACGAGGCGCTCGGTCCGCACGCGGGGCAGGGCGTCCGCTTCACCATCCCAGAGCTCTACGAAGGTGACGACATCGACCGGTTCCCAGTGGGACGAGCCGAACGCCGTCTCCGTGATCGAGCTGCGGCCCTGCAGGCGGACCATATCGCGCAGGTCGGCCAGCACGTCGTCATCGAACACTTGGTAGGGGCGATTCGAGATCAGGGCGACCATGCCGGAGGCGGCGTTCCGCATTGGCATCATGCGTCCGCAATAGTCGGAGAGTGCGCCCTCGCCGGAGAGCACATGCACGGCGGTCTCGGTCTCCAACGTGACGGTCCGCGTAACCGACCCAGACTTCGGACACGTCCACATGTCCTCCTCCGAAACGACGGTAATGCGATCCGCACGCAGGGTCTCGATCCCGACGTCCAGCGCGCCGTTCGTCCGCGCCCGCTCGGTTTGCTGTTCGATCTTGGCGGCGAAAGCCCCGAAGAGATCGTTCTGCATCTGGATCGGCAGCGCGAGAAGCCGGTTCAGATAACGTTGGATCGGGGGCAGCTCTTCGAGCAGCACGCCCTCGCCATCGGTCAGCTTCAGCGCGGTCCAGTCGAGGAACATCCCGTAGGGCATCACCTCGCAGTTGCCGCTCGCGATCTCGCGCAGATGCGCGACGAGGGCACGTCGCGCGATCGGGCTCTCGAGATTGTCCGAGGCGCGGAACATGTTCTGCGAGCCGGTCTGGCGCTGGCCGCGCGTCAGCGCGCCGAGCGTGTCGAGGCGCCGGGCGATGGTCGACGTGAACCGCTTCTCGCCGTGCACGTCGCTGGTCACGACCCGGAACCACGGCGCGGAGGCCTGCGCCGAGCGGTGCGTGCGCCCCAGCCCCTGGATCGCCTCGGCCGCCCGCCAGCCGGGCTCGACAAGATAGTGGCGCCGGCGGGCCTGGTTCTTCGCGGTGAGGGCGGCGTGGTAGGATCGCCCGGTCCCGCCTGCGTCGGAGAAGAGCAGCACGGGCTTGGTGCCCACCATGAACGCCGCGCTCTCGGCCGAGTTGGCCGACCCCGAGCGGGACACGACCATCAGCGCACCGCATGGCAGGCGGATGGTGCGCTTCGACCGCCCCGTGACCTCGGCCAGACGCTCTTCGCCGAAATGCCAGACGAGCTGGTCGAGCACGGAGGGGATCGGCGCCACGGTGTAGAGCTCCATGAGCGCGGCGTCTCGGAGGACCTCGGCCTCGCGACTGATCACCGGGCGGCCATCCCCATCCGTAAGGCGCTCGGCGACGAGCACGCCGTCGATCTCGACGATATGGTGGGCCTGAACGGGGAAGGCGGTCTTCAGCCAGTGGATCACCACCTCCTTCGGCGTGAGGTGCGCTTCCGTCAGGTCGTCGCCATCCAATCCCTCGATGGCGCGGTCCAGATGGCTCTCGCCGGTCGACACGATCTGCACGACGGGCGCCCAGCCGGCGGCGAGGTCCGCCTCGATCTCGCGGATGAGGGTGCGGGCCTTAAAGCCGTTCAGCACGTGGCCGAAGAACCGCTGCTTCATGCTCTCGAACCGCGACAACGCAGACGCCTTTGCCGCGCCAGCCGTCGCCCCGGATTCCTCATCGGTGATCCCGGTCGCCTGGAGCGCCTCCCGAAGGTTGGTGTGGATCACCTTGAACGCGCTGGCGAAGCGGTCGTAGACGGCGCGCTCGTCCTCGCTGAGCCGGTGCTCGAGGATGTCGTATTCGACGCCTTCGAAGCTGAGGGCCCGCGCCGTGTAGAGGCCGAGCGCCTTCAAATCCCGTGCCACCACCTCCATCGCCGCCACGCCGCCCGCGACCATCGCCGCGACGAAGTCCTCGCGCGTGGCGAACGGGTAGGCGTTCCCCGGACCCCAGAGGCCGAGCCGCGTGGCGTAGGCCAGGTTGGAGACGTTCGTCGCCCCGGTGGCGGAGACGTAGAGGACTCGGGCGCGGGGGAGGGCGATCTGCAGGCGCAGCCCGGCGATGCCCTGCTGCGAAGGGGCAGTCCCACCGCGGCCCCCATCGGTGGACCCGGCCGCGTTCGCCATGGCATGCGCCTCGTCGAAGGCGAGGACGCCCTCGTAGTCGCCGCCGCACCAGTCCACGAGCTGCTGGAGCCGCGAGCGGCCAGTCTTCCCGACCGAGCGCAGCGTGGCATAGGTCACGAAGAGGATCCCGCGATCGAGCGTGATCTCCTCGTCGGGCTTCCAGCGATCCAGCGCGACGATGTCGGTCGGCGCGCCGCCGAGGTCCGACCAGTCGCGTCGGGCGTCCTCGATAAGGGTCTTCGACTTGCTGATCCAGACCGCGCGGGTCCGGCCCGCAAGCCAACCCGCGAGGATCACCCCGGCGACCTGGCGGCCCTTCCCGGCGCCGGTCCCGTCACCGAGGAAGTAGCCTTGACGGTAGGCATTCCCCGCACCAGGCGCTGACGGCTCGATCTCCGTCCAGTCGTCGTTCACGTCGAAGAGGCCGGGCAGGTCCACGTCATGGGCGGCGTCGGCCATGATGATCGTCTCCAGCTGTGCCGAGGACAGCTCACCTTCGGCAATAAGGCGCGGCGGTAGCTGGGGCGCGCTGGAGGGGGCCGGGGGCGCGACGGCGGCCATGGCGACGCTCTCGACCAGTGGTGTCGGGTGAGCGACCGCGCCCTCGATCTCGATCCGCTGCGGAGCGTAGCGCGCGTAGATCTCCGACAGGGCAATGTTCTCGGCCGGCACGTCGCGCACGGTGTAGGGGATCGGCGCGGAAGCGGGCGCGCGAGCAGGCGTAATCTTGCACGGTGCGATCTTGCGGCGGGACGGGGCAACAACTTCGGCATGGCTGCTGGAGGTGCGCACAGGGACTACGGGAGCGGGGCGCTCGACGCGTGCCGGTCGCGGCGGCAGCTCGGCCAAGGCGATCGCCAGAGCCTCTTTCAGCCCCTCCACCGGACGAACGAGATTCGTGGTATCGGACACCGCCACGGCCGGCTGATCGTCCCGGCGGTCGGCCACCAGCAGCGCGGTATCCACCGAGGTCCCCATCTTGGCGTAGACGTGGCCCGGCAGGCCGAGATGCAGCCGCGGCTCGACGATCCGCATGAGCCGCGACCAGAGGACGGGCTGGCGCGCGGCGCAGGCGGCCATGGGCAAGATCGCGACCAGCCGCCCGCCGGGGGCGAGGCGCTTGGCCGCCGACAGCGTGTGCCGCAGCGCGATGGTCGGATCGCCGGAGCGGGACGCGGACGAGGCGAAGGGCGGGTTCATCAGCACCACGTCCGCCATGTGCTGCCTGTCCAGAAGGTCGTCGATGTGCTCGGCATCGTGACGGCTCGGGGCCTGGCGGAAGAGGAGGTGCAGGAGAGCGGCGCGGAACGGGTCCAGCTCGTTCAGGATGGGCACGCCTCCGGCGGCATGGGCGAAATGCGCGAGGCCCCCGGTGCCGGCCGACGGCTCCAGCACGACGTCGCCCGGGCGCACGGCGGCGGCCGTCGCGGCAACGACCGCGTAGGGCTGGGGCGTCGAGAACTGCTGAAGCCTGATCTGCTGCTCCGAGCGGCGGGTTTCGGTCGGTCGGGCCCACGCCGCAGCCTCCAAAGCGGCGAGCCGCGCGGCGGGATCGGGGCTCTCGCCAGCATCCCGATCCGTAAGGATCGCGGCGGCCTGCACCAAGTCGTAGGCCTGGCGCCAGGACCACGCGCCCTCGGCATCCGTGCCGCCGACCACGGAGGTCATGCGCTCGGAAAGGATCGAGGTCATCAGACGACCTTGGCGCAGGTCGTCTGCGATGAGGGTCAGCAGGGCGGGAAGGTCGCGGCGCTTCATGGGGGCTCTCCGTGAGGATGAAGGATCACCACGGAAGGGAGCCGCCCCTTCCCTCTACGGGCGGGACGGCTCGGATGGGTGCGACGGCCTGATCGTCAGGCGGCTTCGGGCTCGGGCACATCCTCCTCGCCCGTGGCAAACTCCTCGTCCGGGTCCGCGTCGAAGGTCTCATCGGGATCGGCGTCGATATCCTCCGGGGAGACCTCCACGGCATGATTGCGCCCCCGCGGCGCGGGGATCGCCATGCCGGGCGGACACCAATTCTCTACCGCCTCCCGCTGGTCGGTCGTCAGGGTGGCGAAGGGCGCGGCGAAGAGCTTCTCCAGGTAGTCCACGATGTCGGTCTTCTTCGCAGTCCCCAGCCGCGCGGCCTCCTCGGGCTGCTTCAGGTCGGTCGCCAGGAGTTGCAGCAGCTGGCCCTTCTTGATCCGCCCGAAGAACGCCTCCCCCGTGGGCCGCCACGCCGCGCGCAGGTCCGGCACGACCTGGTGGGCAACGTGGACCAAGAGCGGCTCGCCGTAGCCGAGATCGGTTGGCGAGATGGCATCGGCCATCGCCACGGCGACGATGCGGCTCTTCGCGTCCGCGTCGAGCGCGCGGAACGCCTCGAACCGCTCGGCCACGGGGTGCGCCTCGTCCCACCAGGTCAGGTCGACGGCGTCGCGCAAGGCGGCGACGGCGGCGGCGGGCCGCCCGTCGATCCCGCCGAGCCGCGCGTGCAGGCGCTCGCTCGCCCTTGCGGTGATGCCGAGCGCCCAGGACACGCGGGCGCCACCGCCATCGATGAGATCGACGACAATCTTGAACAGCGCGAGATCCTGCGCCAGCGCCGGATCGGCGGCGATACTGGCCCCGAGAACGATGGCCTGCTCGGTCTTCAAGTCGGTCGCGAGCGAGACGGGCACGTCCAGCGGCGCGGCACCGTCCTCGACGGTCGAGCCATCGCCGCCATCGGTCCCGCCGGCACCAATCGGACTACCCGCGCCGCTGCCTGCGGAGCCTGTCGTCGGCGTCCCCCCCTCGGCCCTCGCCACGTCCTCCGGCCGGATCAGGCCGTAGACGACCTGCACGCCGTCGTAGCCCCAATGCGCGATCACCCCCGACTGCGCCCGCTGCCCGTCCGTGTAGCCCGTGGTCAGTTCCTCGTGCTCGCGCTGCAGGTCGAGATACTCGTCCTCCAGCGCGTCGAAATCGGTCCCGTCATCGGCCTCCTCCGCCGCGTCCCGCGCCTCGTCGATGGCGAGCAGACGGTCCGCGATCGCCGTCACGCGCGCGGCCGCCTCGCCCTCCGGCTCGATCGGGCTCGGGTAGGTCCGGCCGTAGGAGCGCAGCGCCTCGTAGTCGGCCGTCCGGCGCCCCTCGGCCCAGGCGAAACCTACGCGAACCCGCTCGGCCTCGGCGGCGGCCTCGAGCTGCTCCACGAGTAGCCGCTCGACCAGCGCCTCGTCGGTCAGCACCGAGTCCTCGACGATCAGGTCCGCGATGATCGGCCCGTCCGCCGCGCGGTACGCCTCCTCCACATAGCGGCCGAGCTCCGAGCCGACCTTCACGCCCGCCTTCTCCAGACGGTCGCGGATGGTCCAGGCCTGGCGGTACTGGCCTTCGGTGGCCTCGAAGACGGCCATCTGCGTGCCGTGGTCGGGATGGGAGGCGAAGGCCTTCATCACGTCGAGGGTGATCTCCTTGGCGCGGGCCGCCGCACGGATGTCCGGGTGCACGCGGCCATAGCGCAGGCGCTCGGTCACGCGGCGCACATCCACGCCGAAGGTCGCAGCGATGGTCTCGATCGTATGCCCGCCCGCCTCGACCATGCGGGCGAAGGCCTCGAACTCGTCGAGCGGGTCCATGGCGCGCTGCGTGACGTTCTCGGCCACCGTGATCGCGGTGGCGGCGGCAACGTCCTCGCCAATGGACCGGCAGGGGATCTTCGATTGGAGCGTCCAACCCGTCGCATCGCGGTCATTCCGCAGATGGCGAAGCGCGGCGAGGCGGCGGCCGCCGGCCAGCACGCCCCAGAAGCCTTCGTCGGTCTTCTGCACGATGAGCGGGTTCAGCAGCCCGAGGGACGCGATGGACGCCGCGAGGACGGGGATGTCGTCCGCCTCATGCACCTCGCTCGACTGCGCGCGGGCATTGAGTGGGTGCGGGACGAGGTCCTTCAGCACGATCTCGAGGTCGGTGAGACAGGGCAGGGCGGTGTGGTTGGTCTTTCTGGGCATGCGTGTTCTCCGGGTTCTCTCATGGCCGGATCGGCCACATCCCGAAGGGAGCCCCCTCTCCCTTTCGGAAGCGGAGGCTCGGAGTGGGGTGGGACTGCAGGCTCGATGCACAACGCTGGAGCGCAGCTCTTACCAGTCCTCGGGGAAGAGGATTGTGAGCACGCGCACGGTGCGGGACGGATCGTCCAGGCGCTCCGCACCCCAGCGAAGTTCCTCGTCCGAGAAGAGGTCGATCTTCCACCAGACGCGGCGACCTTCGACCTCCACGGCACCGAAGTCGTGATAGCCGTCCGGATCGTCCTCCTCGGAGAACGAGGATTGCCCCGCGACCGCGATGCAGGTTGCGACGACGAAGGACTGGCCCATGGCCGCGACGGCTGCGGTGCAGACCAGGCGACCGCGCAGAACCTCGCCGGAAGAGTAGGGCGCCCCGGTGCACTCATGAGCGCGGAAGGCGTCGTTCTGCGCCGCCACACGGGCGATATCGGGCTCGTAGTCGTTCGGAGCGTCGGTGGGATCGTTGCTCATGGTCTTTCTCCTCGTGCTGGGGACCACGAGGAGACGGGGCCGCCTCCGGCTTCGGAGACGGCCCCTAGGAGCGCTACAGGCGTGTTGGGCTTATTCGGCTGGCTCGCGGACCGGTGGGACGAAGCTGCCGTCGAGGATCGCTCGCAGCCGCGTCATGTCGGAGGGCGTGCCACCGTCGCAAAGCGCGTGGATCGCCTCCGCATGCGCCTCGATCCGTTCGGAAAGCTCGCGCAACAGCTTCGGGCGGTACCTGTCGATCTCGAAGACGCACATGTACCCGTCGCCCGGCGTCTCGCCGCCGGGCTGGATGGTGTAGGTCCGCACCGCGCTGCCCTCCTCCTGCTCGAAGGTCGACGCGGAGAAGTAGATGCCCTTCGGCTTCGGGGCATAGGTCCAGTAATTTGTGCCGCCCTTCTCGTAGTAGGCGGAGAGCTCGCGGACGTGGCTGGGGGACAGGCGGCGTCGTTGGATGACGGTGTCGGACTTGGATTTGGCCATTGGAGGATCCTTTTTCGTGCGGTTCAGACCGCGCCGGAAAGGGGCCCCCTTTCCCCTCTGCGGAGGATCGGGGACCGGTCTGGGAACGAGAGTGGATCAGGCAGCGACCGACGGAACGGGCGCGTTCTCCACGTCCTCTTCCAGCGTCACTCCGCCCGCGGCCGCCTCACCGACGATGTGGTCCACCGCCCGCTGTGCATGCGCGCCGGCACGGAAGAGAAAGCGTTTGTCGCCGCGCAGGACCTTCAGCCACGATCCGAGATAGGCCGCGTGGTCTTCGAGATGATCCGGGGCCACCCCGAGGCGCTGGCCGAGGAGGACGGCGCCCAGCTCTGCCACCAGTTCCTCCTTGGCATAGGCCTCCCCGCCGAAGGTCGAGGTGCCGAATGACCTGTCGAGCCGCTCCTTCGTCTTGGTGCGGTGGACGTGCTCGTGACCAAGCGTCGCGTAGTAGCGCGGCGCGGTCTCGAAGCGCTCTAGGGACGGCATGTGGATGCGGTCCAGCGAGGGGACGTAGTAGGCCCGGTCGCCGCCGATCACCACGTCCGCGCCGATCGCATCGAAGAATGCCTCGCATTCGGGGATCGGGACGGGGCCGTCCGCCGGATCGCCTTCCAGCTCGGGGTGGTAGCGCTCGTCGAGGCCGTCGATCTGGCCCGCGTTGAACACGCGATATGATTTGAGAAAGCGGTAAGCGCCTACCTCTCCTTCGCCGGCTTCGGGTTGCACGCCTTCGCCGCCAACGTCGTCCTTCGCCTTGCCCGTGCCGTAGTAGACCACGATGGACGAACGCTCGCCCTTCCGGACACAGGCTTCCATCGACCGCGCCTGCTGGAATGTCATCCAGTAGGGCGAGGTGTAGCCCATCATCGCGGCCCTGAGGCCCAGGAGGAACGCGTTGATCCCGCGGTATCCCTCGCCGCCATGGCGCAGCGGCACGCCGCCCCCAGCGGTGCGCCATGGCTGACGCCAAGGCAGATCCCCCTTCTCCAGGAGCGCGACGATCTCGTCGGTGATCGCTTGCGCCGCGTCGAGCTTCGGTGTCGTCCTGCGAGTGGTCTTGCGCGTCGTCCGGGCCATGGGCTCCATCCTCTCTCCGGGTGATTGAACACCCGGACAGGCGGCAGCCTCTCTCCTCTACGGCGGGACGGGTCCGGCCTGGCTGGATGGGAGATCACCCCCGACCGTCGGCCCAGATCCTTCGAAACCGGCGATCCCCGTAGGTTCCGCGCGATATCGGACCGGCCTTACAACTCCATCTCGTTCTGACGGTCGTCGGTGCCATTGGCAGTCCCTGCCTTCGCAGCCGGCGTGGCAAGCACATCGCCGACGTCGATCAGGGGGCCGGCCATCACCTTCCCCAGCAGCGCGGCCTGCTCCGGCTCCAGCGCGACGAGGCCCGTCAGGACATGAAGAAGGTCGATCAGGTCGGAGGTGTACTCGGCCGGCCAGCCGTCGGGGCGCAGCTTGTCGAGCGGCGAGGGCGGGCGCTTGTCGCCGATCAGGGGGCGGGTGCGGTCGGCGCGGCGGTAGCTGAACCACTGGTTCAGGGTGACCTTGCCGGAGACCTCGTAGGCGGCGACCTCGGGGCCGACGGCGTCGACGTGGCCGCTGCCGACGTGGAGGCGGCGGGCCGGTGCGTCGTGGCGCAGCTCGTCGGGGAAGTCGGCCGCGCCGCCGGGGATCGCGCCGCCCGCGGGGATGGTGGGGCCGCCGGGCATGCGGGGCGCGCCGGCGGGGCGGCCGTCCGCGGGGTCGGCGAAGCGCTGCCCGTAGGTGTGGAGCCAGATGACGCGGCGACCGAGGCGCACGCCCTCGGCCCAGAGGGCGGGGTCGGCGGTGAGAGGGATGCGCAGGCCCGGGCGGATCAGGTCGGGCTGGAAGCGCGCGGTGAAGGCCGGGTGCGCGGCGATGCCGGCGATCCAGGCGAGGTAGTCCTCGGCGGTGACGGGTTGGCCAAAGTCTTTCGTCAGGAGGGCGAGAAGGGCGGGGGCGACGTTAGGCAGGGTGGCGGCGGCGTCGCGCCAGAGGGGGAAAACCCGGCCACCACGATTATTGTAGTGATGTACGTCCGGAATCTCAGCGCAGAACGTGATGGGAGGACCGTTCGTAGGTGTCTGATCTTCGGGCGAGGTGAGATACACCTGCTGGTCCGAATGGCGCTCCCACAACTTTGGGTTGGGCCGGTTTATGAGCCGAGAGTCGGGAATGATCCATTGCCGGTCGAAGGAGCGCATGGCGTAGCGAAGGGGTTTGGGCACCGCACCGGTATCGCTGCGCACGGGCTGCGGACGTGGCGGTTGACCGGGCAGCGGCTTGGATGCCCGCCTGTCGATATGCTTGTCACCGGGCAGCATCTCGCCCGTCTCCTTGTCCTTTTTTTGGTGGGGGAAGAACGCCTCTGCCTGTGCTGCGGGATCGACCATCCCCTTCAACGTGTCCCACCGTCTGACTAGGCTCTCGCGGTCCGGTGCCATGATCCAGGTTCGACCGGCCATGACGCCCGATCCATCCCATGAGAAAACTCTGGAGATCGGAGCAAAGCTATCCCAGTGCCCAAGGGCGGGTGGCAAGAACGGATCCCCGCCCACGCCCCCTACGTTCGTCCAATCAGTAGCGTGGAGAGTCACCTGTGTTAAGGCATCAAACTTTGCCTTACGCGGACCAGCGGGTAAACGACGGAAGAAGACTTCGGCAGGGTCGCCAAGCGTATCATGCGCCCGACGGGCGACCATGACGATGCATACCTCGACTTTGACCTTCTGAAAGATGCGCGTCGGTACCGGAGGTCGGTTTCCCTCGGGCGTACAATCAATGATCCAAAT
This sequence comes from uncultured Alphaproteobacteria bacterium, assembly GCA_963832275.1. Taxonomy (GTDB): domain Bacteria; phylum Pseudomonadota; class Alphaproteobacteria; order Rhodobacterales; family Rhodobacteraceae; genus Hasllibacter. Next base: position 34,948 of record CAWHTQ010000013.1, on the reverse strand, counting down.
CGCATCCGCTTCCCGTCGAAGTTCGGCACGCATCTTCTTGAAGGCTCGGTTATTGAGGAACCCGGCAGCTGTGATGAAGCTGACGACGCCGCGCCGATCCGTTTCGCCACCCGCGCCGGAGCCCCACGCCTTCCACGTCGCCCACCGCCAGAAATAGACGTATAGGTTCTTCAGATGTCGGGCGTATGCTCCATCGACGGTTTCGGGAGCCCAATCGGCGAGCGGCCCAGCTTCGCCGCTACGGCCCAGTTCGATCCATCCCCCACGCCGATCAGCCTTATCCTTGTAGGGCGGGTTGCCGATGACGACGGTGATCGGCTCGTCGGCCTTCACGGCGTTGGCGGCGGCGTAGGAGTCGGTGATGGGGGCGAAGAGCGAGGGCAGCTTGGCGCGCGCCTCCTCGGGATCGCCAAGCGTATCGTTGAGGTAGACGCGCGGCGCGGGCAGGGGGCCCGGGGCCGGGCCCGTCAGCTCCAGCAGCTCGGCCAGCAGGCGAAGCTGGGCCACGACGAAGGGGCCGAACTGCAGCTCGAAGCCCACGAGCCGCGCGGCGGCGGCGCGGATCGCCCCCGGCACGGCGCCCGCGCCCTGGTCGCGCTCCACCCCGTCGCGGATGCGGCGCAGCACGGCCAGCAGGTACGTTCCCGTCCCCGTCGCGGGATCGGCCACCGTGACGTCCGCGTGCGCGAGCCCGCCCGCAAGGTCGAAGAGTGCGGGGTCGCGCAGCGCATCGTCGGCGAGGCGCACCATCTCGCGCACCACCTCTGCGGGTGTATAGTAGGTGCCGGTCTGCTTGTGCAGCTTCGGATCGTACGCCTTGAGGAACGGCTCGTAGAAATAGAGCCAGGCCTCCGGGTCGCCCTTGGAGACCGCGGCCCAGTCGACGGCGCCCAGGACGCGCAGGAGCGTGCCGAGCGAGGTCCGGAGCGGCTCGGGATCGTTGCCGAGGAACTCCAGCGCGGCGCCGATCAGCGTGTCGCTGGCGCGCAGCTTGTGTCCGACGTTGAGCAGGTTCGTGCGCAGGTCGCCGCCGCCGTCCAGATCGATCCCCCGCGCCCGCGCCATCAGGAGGCCGAAGGTCACGGCCTGGGCGTAGCCATCCGCGAACTCCGCGTCCGTGGCGCCGGGGGCGAGGGCGGCCTGCCAGTCGTCGCGCAGGGCGCGGACGGATCCGCTGCCGGCGGCGAGCTGCTCGGCGACCTCGTCGCGCAGGAGACGGCAGAGGCGGGCGGTCTGCGCCGCAAGCTCTGCCACGGTGCGCGGCGGGATGGGCGACCAGGTGAGAAAGTCCCCGAGCAGCGTCTCGAGGCCCGCCGGTGCGTTGAGGGTGCCTTTGGAGAGGTCGCCCAAGCGCAGGACGTCGCCCGCGAGCGTGCCGGAGCGCCACAGCGAGATCTCCTCGCCGTCGAAATAGATGAGATTCGGAAGCGCCTTGAGCTTCTCCCACTGGTCGCGGTCGTGACCTTTGCCGAAGCGGCGCGGATCGGCGCCCTTGCCCGGCGCCTTGAGCTCGACATGGCCGATCAGGCCGCGGTCGAGGATCGCCATGTCGGGGCGCACGGCAAGGTCGGGGTTCGGCGTCTCGGGCACGACGGTGATCGGGCGGGAGCCCAGGGATGTCGTAAGGTCCTGCAGCAACGCCTCCGCGGGCCCTCGGATCGCGTCTTCGGGCTGCCCCGCGACGACGGCGTTCAGCTTCGCACGCGCCGTTGCCGCGAAAGTGTCGAGAGCGTTCTGCATGTGGACCTCGCGCCAACGGATTGCGGGCGAGGTGCCGGACCCCGCTCACGTCCCATCAGTAACGACGCCGGCAGGAGTTGAAAGAGTATAGTTTCGCCGCTATATCGCCCCATGCAGTTCGAGTACGATTCCGAGAAGAGCGCGGCCAACGAGGCCAAGCACGGCATCGACTTCGAGGCGGCGCAGGCCCTTTGGGACGACCCGTGGCTTCTCGAGGCATCGGCCCGGACGCAGGACGAGCCGCGCTTCGTCGTGATCGGGCGGATCGGACGGAGGCACTGGGCGGCGATCTGGACGCCGCGGGACGGGGCGGTGCGCATCATCTCGGTGCGCCGCGCCCGCAAGGAGGAGGTGGAGCGCTATGAAGGCCCGTGAGTTCGATGACCGCTTCGACGCGGGCGAGGATGTGAGCGACGCCGTGGACTGGAGCCGCGCGCGGCGCGCCAATGTCGAGACGCGCCGCGTCAACGTGGACTTCCCCGCCTGGGTGATCGCCGGGCTGGACCGGCAGGCCAAGGAGCTCGGCGTTACGCGCCAGTCGCTGATCAAGATGTGGATCGCGGAGCGGCTGTAGCGGGCGGGAAGCTGTCATTCGCTGCGGGTGCCGCAAAAATTAAGCAACATAGCCAAGCAGACATCCAAGACACATCGTCTACGCCACCGCGTACGGAACTGTATTGTCCCGTTGAGCCACAGTGCTCACCATTACTATTTGAGGAGTTGTGTGTCCCATGATCGAAAACCGAAGCGGCCGGGAAGAGCACCGCGAAGCAGATTAGCGAGAATGCACTGAAGTGTCGTGAAGTTTCCCTAGTGAGGCCAAGCGCACTCAGTTGAGCACCATAAATAATAGCTTCATCGTTAGGCTCCAGACTCATTGATGGTCAAAGCCAGAAGATGACGGCGGCGGCGAGCGCGATGGCGGACAGGAAGACCTTCGGGCAGCGGTCGTAGCGAGTGGCGATCCTCCGCCAGTCCTTCAGGCGACCGAACATGATCTCGATGCGATGGCGCCGCTTGTAGCGGCGCTTGTCGTGTCGGACGGCGTTGCCGCGTGACTTCCGGCCCGGGATGCAGGGGCATATCCCTCTGTCTCTCAACGCTTCCCGGAACCAGTCGGCATCGTAGCCCCGGTCGGCGATCAGCCATTCGGCGGCGGGCAGGCTGCTCAGCAGGGCCGCCGCTCCGGTGTAGTCGCTGATCTGGCCTGCCGTCATGAAGAACCGCAGAGGCCGGCCTTTCGCGTCAGTGACGGCGTGCAGCTTCGTGTTCAGCCCGCCCTTCGTCCGCCCGATCAGGCGCCCGCGCTGGTCTTCTGGCCCCCCTTTTTCGCCCGCAGGCTCGAGGCCGTGCGGTGCGCCTTCAGGTAGGTCGCGTCGATCATGACGACCTTCTCTTCGCCGCCTTCGGCGGCCAGCCCCTCCATGATCCTAGCGAAGACCCCCATGTCGCCCCACCGCTTCCATCGGTTGTAGAGCGTTTTGGGCGGACCATACTCCCTGGGCGCGTCGCACCACCGCAACCCGTTGCGATTGATGAAGACTATTCCGCTCAGAACGCGCCGGTCATCAACCCGCGGCTTGCCATGGCTCTTCGGGAAGAAGGGCCGGAGGCGATCCATCTGCTCCTCGGTCAGCCAGAAAAGGTTGCTCATCATCACCCCCGCCAGTTCGGGAGCTTGAATCATGCAGCCTCGGCGGCCTCAAGCGGATCAATGGGTCCTGACCCTAAGGTTTTCTAGATTTGGCACATACTACGACTGTAGTCTACTGATACATCAATCGAATCTGAGAAAGCTCGGCTTTTATGGCGTTACAAACTGTTGATCACCGCCTCGTCGACATCGCCCTCGAGCGGGTCGTTGGGGTCGACTTCGAAAATTTCGTTCAGTCTTTCTACTCTGCGGTGATGGGGGTTTCCTATGTTCCGCTGGGTGGCATACATGATGGCGGCGCTGATGGATTAATTGCCGATTCAATTTTTGAAGACAAAACCCAAACACGATTTCTTCAAGCGTCTGTTACTCCGGACACAAAAACCAAAGTTCGCCACACTCTAAAGCGCCTACGTCAGTATGGACGAACCCCAAAATCTCTCATCTATTGTACTAGCAAGTCAGCCGGGCCAATCGATGTTTTAGAATCTGACCTCTCTGATGAGCTGGACTGCCGAGTTACAATAAGAGACGCACAGTACTTCACTCACCAAATCAACAACTCTCCTCAGACAATTCAGGCGTTTTCATCCTATCTTGCCCCTTCAGTCAGCTTTCTATCGGAAACTGGAAGTGCGTCTTTGATACGTAGCGCGGATGCACTCCCGGCGAGAACCCTCTGTGTCTTTGTGGGACAAGAACTCGAGCGACGGCGAGGCCAGACTCAGTTGCTTGAGGCTGTGACCGACAGCTTGATCATCTGGGCTCTTGAGGGAACGGACCCGGACAAGAAAATCTTTCCAACCAAGGATGAGATTGAGGAACGGGTCATTAATGCGATGCCGTCGGCCAAGTCCTTCTTTAAGGGCGTCCTTGAAACTAGGCTAGAAAACCTTCAAACAAAATTAGAAGGCGGAAGGCGTGTCAATTTTCATCCAAAGGAAAATGGGTTCTGCTTACCTTACGAAACTAGAGAGCTAATAAAGTCGGAGAACGTTGACGACGAAGCACTTCGAATTGGTGTTAGCGAGGTTTTTCGAAAGCGAGCAGAACAGGAAATTGTAGATGGAAGTAACAATCGTGAACTCATCGAACTCACTGTTCTCGTTTGTCACTCCGCAGTTCACAAAACATTTCTGCGACAAGGGCTAGAGCTATCACTGTTCCTCTCCGATAAACCTGATGAAAACGAATTGCCCTCGATCGAGTCCTATGTTGATGAAGCGATTGAAGAAAGCGGTCTTAAGGGTAACGATGCCGGAATTGTCTCTCTGGCCGCGATTAATATTCTTCGGCAATCTTTTTATAGCAGTAGCCGGAAGGAAAGGGTCTACCTGGGGAAACTGAGCCGAACATATGTATTATTGTTTCTTCTGAAGAACGAGCCAAGAATCGTAGAGTACTTTAGGTCAATGTCTTCGCATTTTGTCCTGTATGTTGGATCAGATATTTTGGTTCGCAGCTTGTCGGAGCACCTGCTTCCCAAGGAGGATCAAATGACAAAAAATGCTCTCAGCACAGTACGCAGTGCTGGATCAAAGCTCATACTGACCGACAAGGCGCTAGACGAGGTTTGGCATCACCTGAAAGTCTCGCACTACGAGTATGTAAACAACTTTCAAGAAATAGCCCAATTCATGAGCTTTGAGCTTGCGAAACAAATCAGGAAGATCCTGATACGGTCCTACTTTTATGCCAGATTAGAATACCAAGTTGCAAAGAAACCGCCTTTTTCGTGGGACCGATACATCTCTCAATTTTGCACCGTGAAAGAGCTCGGCAATCAATCGTCGCGTGACGAGCTTCGGGAATATTTGATAAACGAGTTCAAAATGGTGTTTGAGACCTCTGAGGAAATGGAAGTCGAACTGGATTTGGAAGAGCGAGATAGTCTTGCCGAGAAGATGCTCATAGTGCGCGGCAAGACCGGACAGGATCTGGAGTCTGAAAGAACGCTTAGCAGAAATTCGGCTACTACAGCACTGAGGATTTACCAAAAACGAAAGATAAATATCGAAAGGGCGGGATCAAACCCTTTGGGTTATAAGACGTGGTGGATGACGCAACAGACCAGAATTCGTAATGCTACCGGCGAGCTGGTTGCAAAGAACCGGTCTCGGTATATGCTTCGGCCTGAGTTCATCCTTCATTTTCTCTCGATGATGCCATCTAGTTCGGATATGGCAACCAGCTACAAAGAAGTGTTTCCATCCATTTTGGGCGTTCGTTTGGGTAATCGAATGGACGAAAAGGCCTTCCGTACGGTGATTCAAAATGCGAAGGATGTATTTGATAAAATGGACGACTCTCGCGCTCGCGTCGTTCTGTCAACTGAAACTGCGAAGCTTCAGTCTGACTTCTTGAAAAAATACGACTATTAAGGGATCAATTGCACCAAAGCGCAAGCCGGACGCGTCTCGCCACGCTGCGGCCGAATTTAAACGTTACATATAGGGTCAGGCACGCTTCTGACCATTGGCGAGACTCGTTTAGGACGGTCGTCTCGAATGTCATCAATTCAGGCTGCGACAGCAGAATCTCGGGTGCGTGATGAATGTCGGCTCAGGGCCGAAACCATCGGAAGACCTAACCTGAGTTCGAGCGCTTCAAGCGAGCAAGGGGTGAATATCGGCGCGAGGGTGTCCCCCTTCGTTCCAGAGGTAGGCCAGCGTGATCGGCAGGCGGAACCGCCGCGGTCCTGCGGCGCCGGGGTTCAGCCACAGGGCGCCGCCCGCCTCCTCAATGCCCGGCTTGTGCGAATGGCCAGAGATCACGACGTCCCACCCTTCGGCGGCGGGATCTGCGCGTAGGGCCTTGCGGTCGTGGATCATGTGGATGCCTAGGCCACACTGGGTGACGATGACCGTCTCGGGAAGATCGGCGGCCAAGTCCCCGCGGTCGACGTTGCCGCGGATCGCCGTGACCGGGGCGATGCGGGCGAGAGCGTCCAGGATGGCGGGATCGCCGACGTCGCCGGCATGCAGGATGTGGCGCATGCCTTCGAGCGCCGTCACCGCCTCGGGGCGCAGAAGGCCGTGCGTGTCGGAAATGACGCCGATGCGCCGCGCGGAGAGGGGCGTGCCCGTCATCTTGGCGCGTCGTCCTTCAGTACGCGCCAAACGGTGCTGCGGCTGACCTTCAGCGCCGCGGCGATCTCGGTGGGCCGTAGCCCTTCGCCCTTGAGGCGCCGCGCCTTCGCAGCGTCGACGCTCGGCTTGCGGCCCTTGTAGACGCCGCGGGCCTTGGCCTTGGCGATTCCCTCCATCTGTCGCTCACGGCGTAGGTTGGTCTCGAACTCGGCGAACACCCCCAGCATGTCGAGGAACGCCTTTCCGGCCGCGGTGGACGTGTCGATCGGCTGCTCGGTCGCCACGAGGGCGACGTTTCTCGCTCGCAGCTCGCGTACGATGTCCTGCAAGTCGCCGATGGACCGCGCGAGGCGGTCGACGCGGGTGACGACCAGCTCGTCCCCCTCGCGCAGGAACGACATCAGCGTGCCGAGTTCCTCGCGCCCCTGCCGGGAGGTGCCCGACACCTTCTCGTCGCGGATGACGGCGCACCCGGCCCGCTCGAGCGCCTCGCGCTGGATGGAGAGATCCTGGTCGGTCGTGCTGACGCGGGCGTAGCCGTAGCGGGGCATGGGGCAGGGGCCTTCCGTCGCGGATGGGTCTAGACCAGCGAAAGGTAGCGTTTCACTTGCATGCGGACAACCCTATCGCGACCTTGTCCCGTTCGCGTCCCACTGTGAGCTTGATCGATAACTGGCGGTCATTCTCCAGCGGTAATTGGCGCGGTGCTCAGGCTGCTCCGGGTTCGATCTTCGCGGGGTCTGCGGCGCGGACGTAGGCGTAGAGGGTGGGCTTCGAGATGCCCATCATGGTGCAGATCTTGGCGATCGGCATCTGGCGCTCGTTGTAGAGACGGATCGCGAGGTCGCGCTTGTCCTTGTTCAGGCGCGGAGGCCGTCCGCCGAGACGGCCGCGGGCCCGCGCGGCCGAGAGGCCCGCCTGGGTCCGGTCGCGAATCAGGGTGCGCTCGAACTCTGCCAGAGCGCCGAAGATGTGGAAGGTGAGCTTTCCAGTCGGACTGGTCGTGTCGATGGCCTCGTGCAGCGAACGCAGGCCGATCTCGCGGTCATCGAGCCAAAGGGCCCAGTCGATCAAGTCTCGTAACGATCGGCCCAGTCGGTCGAGCCGCCAGACGACGAGCGTGTCACCGGCCCGCAGGATATCCTTGACCTGCGCGAGGCCCGGGCGGGCGGAAGCGGCACCCGACATCTTGTCGACGATGACCCTCTCGCAGCCTGCCGCCTCGAGGGCATCGCGCTGGAGATCGAGATTCTGGTCGTGGGTGGAGACCCGCGCATAGCCGATCAGCATGGGCGACAACTGGCGGATGGGCAGGGAACCCGTAGGCACATGTCGTTTCCTAACGTACAATACGTGACCGTGTTCTCTTACTGGCGGAGCCGTGGTTTCGCAATCATCGGGAGGGTCGTGCGGCATGGGCAGACAAACCCTCGTTTCCTTGACCGAGCTGAGCGAGGCGCAGCGTGCCGAGGCGATGGTGCGCTTCGCGGTGATCCGCCCGGCGGTGGAGGACGGCGTCCCGCTCACTGCCTGCGCGGCCGAGGCGGGCGTGCCGCTGCGAACCGCTCAGCGCTGGCTGGCGCGCTATCGATGTGGCGGCATGGCGGGTCTTGCTCGTCAATCCCGCTCGGATGCCCGAAGCAGGCGCGTCCATCCGCAGATCGTGGACCTAGTCGAAGGCCTGGCGTTGCAGAGGCCCCGTTTGTCCGCAGCGTCCATTCACCGGCAGGTGACGGCGATCGCGGTGGAGCGGAACTGGGCCGTGCCGTCCTACGCGACAGTCCATGCGATCATCGGCGGTCTCGATCCGGCGATGATGGTGCTGACCCACGAGGGCCAGGCAGCTTGGCGAGACCGCTACGAGATGATCCATCGATTTCGCGCGGCGCGGCCAAACGAGACCTGGCAGGCCGACCACACGATGCTGGACGTCGTCGTTCTGGGCGTGGACGGCAAGCCAGTCCGGCCGTGGCTCACGGTGGTGATGGACGACTATTCCCGCGCGGTCGCGGGCTACACGATCTTCGTGGGTGCGCCCTCGGCGCTGAACCTGTCGCTCGCACTGCACCAGGCGATCTGGCGGAAGGACGAGGCCGCATGGTCCGTCTGTGGGATCCCGGACGTCCTCCACGTCGATCACGGGACCGACTTCACCTCTACGCATCTCGGGCAGGCAGCCGCTGCCCTGCGCATGCGGATCGTCCACTCGGCCGTCGGTCGGCCCCAGGGACGCGGGAAGGTCGAGCGCTTCTTCGGCACGCTCAACACCGAACTGCTCTCCACCCTTCCGGGCAGATTGGAGGGCGCCCGTGCTGCGGCCAAGCCATCCCTGACCCAGCCAGAGCTCGATGCGGTCGTCGGGACATGGATCATGCGGACCTACCACGAGCGCGCCCACAGCCAGACCGGAACCGCACCGATCGCGGCGTGGCGCGGGAACGGATGGCTACCGCGGATGCCCGACAGCTTGGAGGATCTCGATCTGCTTCTCGTCATGGTGGGCAAGCCGCGCATGATCCAGCGTGACGGCATCCGCTTCCAGGGGCTGCGGTACACGAGCACGACGCTCGCCCCGTTCGTCGGCGAGTGGGCGACGATACGCTACGACCCCCGCGATCTCGCCGAGCTGCGCGTATTCCACAAGAACCGCTTCCTCTGCCGCGCCGTCTGCCCGGACATCGCCGCCGAGACCGTCACCCTCGCCGACATCCAAGCCGCGCGCGGCACGCACCGCCGGGACCTGCGTCGGGGAATCGAGGTCCGCAAGAAGAGGCTCGCCGATCTGCTGCGAGAACGCATTGCGCAAGTCGCCCCGGTACCCCCGTTCGTGCCGCCTCGTCCGAAGCCGCGCCTCCGCCTCTACGAGGAGGACGACTGACGATGGGCGCGGTACGCCCAACGGGCCGCAGCACCGGTCCCTTCATCGCCACCAAAGAGCACCGGCGGTTCTCGGAGTTCGCCAGCGCCGTGCGCCGGCATCGCTACATCGGCCTGTGCTCGGGGCCTGCGGGGGTGGGGAAGACGCTGTCGGCGCGGCGCCTCGCCCGCTGGGACACGGCCGAGCCGCTCCTCGAGGCATGGGACACCCGGGCCCCGTCGCACGCTCCGATCTACGATGCGCTCGCCCGAGCACGGGCGGTGTTCTACACCCCGACCGTCGCGGGAACCCCGCGAGAGGTCCGCGCGGATCTCGGCGAGCTGTTCCGCCGGGTGGACGGCTGCATCGACCTCGCATTGCACCCAGGTCGCATGATGCCGGAAACACGGTGGCCGCCCTACGTCGAACTCCTCGTCATCGACGAGGCGGAACGTCTCTCCACCCAGTCCCTCGAGCACATCCGCGACGTCTTCGACCGGACCGGCATCGGCGTCATCCTGATCGGCATGCCGGGCATCGACCGGCAGCTCGAGCGATACCCCCAATTCTACAGCCGGATCGGCTTCGCCCACCGGTACCGAGCGCTGAAGGGCGACGAGCTGACCTTCGTGCTCACCCGCCAATGGCGCCGGCTCGGCCTCGACCTCGACGAAGCCGACTTCACCGACCATCAGGCCGTCGCCACCATCGCCCGCATCACAGGCGGTAATTTCCGCCTCCTCCACCGCCTCTTCGTCCAGGTCGAGCGCATCATGAAGATCAACGACCTCACCGTCGTCACTGAAGACGTCGTCGACGCCGCACGATCCGCCCTCGTCATCGGCGCCAAATAACGGCCGAAGAACCACGCCAAATAGCGATCAAGTTCACACCCCACGTCGCACCGACACGTCGCTCATGGGTGCGCCCGTCGCGGCCGAGCGCGCCGAGGCGGCGTTCGCCTACGGCACCTGGGACGACTTGACCCCGTTGGATGCATGGCCCGTCGGCACGCCCGATTACCCGGACCGCAGCGCCACGCTCATCGCGGAGGTCGCGTCCCTGGACGGGCCGGGCACGTGCCTGACCGGTCCGGGCATCGAAACCGAGGCTCGCCTCCCGCTTCCGGGCCCCGAAGTTCTGGCGCGCAACGCCGCGCTCTATCCGCTCGGCCTGGATTTCATCTTCACCTGTGGCACGCGCTTCGCCGCGCTGCCGCGCTCGACCCGCATCGGGGGCGCCTGATGTACGTCGCGGCCAAGGGCGGGGAGGAGGCCATCGCCGCCGCCCATCGCTGGCTCGCCGAGGAGCGGCGGGGCAGGGGCACGCTCCTGGACGTGGACCAGATCGCCAGTCAGCTCGCCCTCGCCGTCGCCCGCGTCATGTCCGAGGGCTCGCTCTACGATCCCGCCCTCGCCGCGCTCGCCGTCCGGCAGGCGCGCGGCGACCTGATCGAGGCGGTGTTCCTGATCCGCGCCTATCGCACGACCCTGCCGCGCCTGGGCGATTCCCGCCCCATCGATACCGGCGCGATGGCCTGCGACCGGCGCGTCTCGGCGACGTTCAAGGATATTCCCGGCGGCCAGATCCTCGGCCCGACCTTCGACTACACCCACAGGCTGATCGATTTCGCCCGCGCGGCGGGAGCGGACCTGGCGGCGATGGCGGAAGCGGCGCCCGAGACGCGCCCGCGCGTGTCGGACCACCTGGGCCGCGAGGGCCTGCTGCGCCCCGAGCCGGACGGGGCCGCCACGCCCCCCGACCTCACCCGCGAGCCGCTGGAGCTTCCGGCGGACCGCGCTCTGCGCCTCCAGGCGCTGGCCCGCGCCGACGAGGGGTTCCTGCTGGGCCTCGCCTACTCCACGCAGCGCGGCTACGGGCGCACGCACGCCTTCGTGGGCGAGCTTCGCATCGGGGCCGTGGAGGTCGAGATGGACATCCCCGAGCTGGGGTTCTCGGTCGCCTTCGCCGAGATCACGGTGACCGAATGCGAGACGGTGAACCAGTTCACCGGATCGAAGTACGAGCCGCCGCAGTTCACGCGCGGCTACGGGCTGACGATGGGCATGTGCGAGCGCAAGGCCATCTCGATGAGCCTGGTGGACCGCGCGCTGCAATGGCGCGAGCTCGGCGAGGACGATGTCGGCGTTCCCGCGCAGGACGAGGAATTCGTGCTGGCCCATGCCGACAACATCCAGGCGACGGGCTTTCTGGAGCACATCAAGCTGCCCCACTACGTGGATTTCCAGGCCGAGCTGGAGCTGATCCGCCGCCTGCGGCGGGAGGCCGAGGGCGCGCGCGAGACGCACGGCGTCGGCGAGGCCGCCGAATGAGCCTAGTCGCCGTCGCCATCCCCGTCGCCCGCGTCCCAGTCGGGCGTCGGATCGTTTGGCGAGACGTGCTCGCTCCCGTCGATCTCGGTCCAGACGAAAAGCTCGACGCCGCCGCGCATCTCGTGGCGCAGGCTGCGGCGCCGGCGATAGCGCGGCCATTCGAGACGCAGGCACAGCAGCCCGAAGGCCGGAAAGGCCAGCAGCGCCGCCTTCTCCCAGGCCGCGATCCCTTCGGACCCCGGACCCTCCCACGCGGCGGCGGCGATAGCGAGCGACAGGCCGATCCAAAAGACGATGAAGCCGAGGCGGTACATATGCGCGCGGCTACCGGGGGATTGCGGCATGAGTGAGTACAACTTCGCCTATCTCGACGAGCCGACCAAGAAGATGATCCGCCGGGCCATCCTCAAGGGCCTCGCCGTGCCCGGCTATCAGGTGCCCTTCGCGAGCCGCGAGATGCCCATGCCCTACGGCTGGGGGACGGGCGGGGTGCAGGTGACGGCGGCCTGCCTGACGCCGGACGACACGCTCAAGGTCATCGACCAGGGCGCCGACGACACGACGAACGCGGTCTCGATCCGGCAGTTCTTCGCGCGCGTGGCGAAGGTGGCGACGACGACCCGGACCGAGGAGGCGAGCATCGTCCAGACCCGCCACCGCATTCCCGAGACGGCCCTGCGCGAGGACCAGATTCTGGTCTATCAGGTCCCCATTCCCGAGCCGCTGCGCTTCCTGGAGCCGCGAGAGACCGAGACGCGGCGGATGCACGCGCTGGAGGAATACGGGCTGATGCACGTCAAGCTCTACGAGGACATCGCCCGCCACGGCGCCATCGCGACGTCCTATGCCTACCCGGCTCTGATCAACGGGCGGCACGTGTTCGATCCCTCGCCCATCCCGCGCTTCGACAACCCCAAGCTGGAGAGCCCGGCGATCCAGCTCTTCGGCGCGGGGCGCGAGCAGCGGATCTACGCGATCCCGCCCCACACGCGGGTCGTCTCGCTCGACTTCGACGACCATCCGTTCGAGGCGTCCAAGGCGCCGGGGGCCTGCGGGCTCTGCGGCTCGACGACGAGCTATCTCGACGAGATCGTGGCCGACGACGCGGGCACGCGCCGCTTCCAGTGCTCGGACACGGATTACTGCGCCGAGCGGCGGGCGAGGGGTTTGGGCTTCGCGAACGAGGGCCGTGTGGAGGAACGGGCATGAATGTGGCGGCTCGCATAGATGCGCCCCTCCTCGCGGTGCGGGGCCTGACCAAGTCCTACGGCGCCCGCACCGGCTGCACGGACGTGGACTTGGACCTCTGGCCCGGCGAGGTGCTGGGCATCGTGGGCGAATCCGGCTCGGGCAAGTCGACGCTCCTAGGCTGCCTCGCGGGGCATCTGCAAACCGACGCGGGGACTGCGGCCTACGAGGGCCGCGATGTGCTCACGCTGCCCGAGCCCGAGCGGCGCAGGCTGGCCCGCACCGATTGGGCCTTCGTGCATCAACACGCGCGCGACGGGCTGCGCATGAACGTGAGCGCCGGCGGCAACGTGGGCGAGCGGCTCATGGCCGGCGGCGCGCGGCATTACGGCGACATCCGCAGGTCGGCCGAGGACTGGCTGGAGCGCGTGGAGATCGATCCCGCGCGCATCGACGACCGGCCCTCGCAGTTCTCGGGCGGGATGCAGCAGCGCCTGCAGATCGCGCGCGGCCTCGTCACGGGGCCGAAGCTGGTGCTGATGGACGAGCCGACCGGCGGGCTCGACGTGAGCGTCCAGGCGCGGCTTCTGGACCTGCTGCGCTGCCTCGTGCGCCGCATGGGCCTCTCGGCCATCGTGGTCACGCACGACATCGGCGTCGTGCGCCTGCTGGCCGACCGATTGGCGGTGATGAAGGACGGGCGCGTGGTCGAGACCGGCCTGACCGACCGCGTGCTGGACGACCCGCAGCACGCCTACACGCAGCTTCTCGTCTCGTCGGTGCTGCCGACATGATCCGGGTGGAGGCGCTTTCGAAGGACTTCACGCTCCACAACCAGGGCGGTGCGCGCATCCCCGTGCTGCGCGGCGCGGCGCTGGAGGTGGCGGGCGGGGAGTGCGTGGCTCTGACCGGCGCGTCGGGCTCGGGCAAGTCCACGCTCCTGCGCCTGATCCAGGGGAATTACGGGGCCGGGGGCGGCGCGCTGATCGTGGCCGGAACGGATTCTGGCCACGGCCTCGGCGCGCGAGGTGTCGGAGTTGCGGCGGGCGACGCTGGGCTACGTCTCGCAGTTCCTGCGCGTCGTGCCCCGCGTGCCGGCCGTGGACGTAGTGGCCGAGCCGCTGCTGGCGCTCGGGACGGGCGAGGCGGAGGCGCGGGAACGGGCGGCGGCGCTTCTGGCGCGCCTCAACCTGCCCGAACGGCTCTGGCCGCTTTCGCCGACGACCTTCTCGGGCGGCGAGCAGCAGCGGGTGAACATCGCGCGCGGCTTCGTCCATCCCTATCCCGCCTTGCTGCTGGACGAGCCGACGGCCTCGCTCGACCCGGTGAACCGGGCCGTGGTGCTCGGCCTCATCGCCGAGGCCAAGGCGCGGGGCGCGGCCATCGTCGGGATCTTCCACGACGCGCCCGCCCGCGAGGCGGTGGCGGATCGCGAGGTGGACGTGTCCGCCTTCGCGCCATGAGGGTCGTCGCGCCGAAGGTGCGCAGCGTCACCGCGCCGAAGGCGCGCATCGTTGCCGTCGCCGGGCCCTCGGGCGTGGGCAAGGACAGCCTCATCCGGGGACTGGTCGCGGCGGACCCGTCGATGGTCTGGATGCGCCGGGTCGTCACGCGCCCGGCCGATCCGACCGAGCCCTTCGTCTCGGCGACCGAGGCCGAGTTCGACGCGATGCTCCCGCAGTTCGCCCTGCACTGGGGCGCGCACGGGCTGCGCTACGGCGTGCCGCGCGCCGAGGTCGCAGCGCTGGCGCGGGGCCGAACCGGGCTCGTGAACCTCTCGCGCGGGGTGATCGGGGACGCGGCCCGCGTTCTTCCGAACCTCGCCGTGCTGTCGGTCACGGCGCCGGCCGCCGTGCTGGCCGAGCGTCTGGCCGGGCGGGGCCGAGAGGGCGCGACGGGCATCGCCGCCCGCCTCGCGCGTCCGGCGCTGGAGTTGCCCGAGGGACTGCCCGCCCTGACGCTCGACAACGGGGGCACGCTCGAGCGTTCGGTCGCGGTCGCCCGCGCGTGGCTCGCTCAAATGCCGGCGCGCGTGCCCAGCGGCAAGTCCTCTACGAGGTGAAAGCGCCCCTCGGCATCCTCGCCCGCCAGCGACAGCGCCTCGATTCGGTGCGGCCCCGCGAGCGGCCCGAACGCCTCCTCGGCCCGCGCCCGCGCGCCATCGGCCGGGGCCCGGCCCGTCAGCGTCAGATGCATGCGGAACTCGTCCATCACGTAAGGGTAGCCCCACCGCTCCAGAAGCGCGTCCTGCGCCGGGGTCAAGCCGGCGGCACGGCGGCGTGCCAAGTCCGCTTCGGTGAGGGGCGCCCGGAACCCATACAGCCCTTCGACCATCGCCGCCGCCAGCGCGGCCGGGTTTTTGCTTGGTACGAGCGCGAGGAAGCCGTCCAGGTCCCGGACCGTCAGCCGCCCCAGATCGACCGGCTCCTGCCGCGCGGCCAGCGCGCGGGCCGCTCGCGCCAGATCGCCGACCTCGCCCACGATCCGGAACGGCGGCACGATCGTCGCGTGGAATCCGTAGCGCGCGGGCGCGCCCGCCGCATCACCGGCCCCCGTGCGCGCGTCCCAGCCCAGCCAGTCCGCGCCTGCCCGTCCGAGAGCGCCGTCCGGCAGCCAGTAGATCGCGTATCTCTCCATTCCATCCTCCGGAGCCGTTCATGACCATCCTGACCAACGCGCGCATCGTCCTCGACACCGAGGTCGTCCACGGCACGGTCGTTCTGTCGGGCGACAGGGTAGAGTTGGTCGATGACGGGCGCACGACCGTGCCCGGCGCGGTGGATTGCGAGGGCGACCTGCTGATGCCGGGCCTCGTCGAGCTGCACACCGACAACCTGGAGCGTCACATCCAGCCGCGCCGCGGCGTCGATTGGCCGCACGCCGCCGCCATCCTCGCCCACGACCGGGAGCTCGCCTCCTGCGGGATCACGACGGTGTTCGACGCGCTGCGGGTCGGGACGCTGCGGTCGTCGACGGGGCTCGGATACGACGCATACGCCCGCGACTTGACGACCGAGATCATGGCGATGCAGGGCAAGGGCGCGCTCAAGATCTCTCACCACATCCACCTGCGCGCCGAGATCTGCTCCCAAAGCCTCGTGGGCGAACTCGACAGTTTCGGGCCCGAGGACCGGGTGGGGCTCGTCAGCCTGATGGACCACACGCCCGGTCAGCGCCAGTTCGCGGACCCCGACAAGCTGCGCGCCTACATCCAAGGCAAGAAGGGTCTGAGCGCCGAGCAGTTCGACGTCTACTGCGACGAGCTTCGGGGCTATCAGCGGGAGTTCGGCGCGGCCCACGAGGCGGCGGCCGTCGCGGCGGCCGGGCGCCTCGGGGCAGCGCTCGCCAGCCACGACGACACGACGGAGGCGCAGGTCGCGACCAGCGCCGGCCACGGCGCCCGCATCGCCGAATTCCCGACGACGCACGAGGCCGCCCGCGCATGCCGAGCGCGAGGCATTGCCGTGATGATGGGCGCCCCCAACGTGATCCGCGGCGGCTCGCATTCAGGCAACGTCGCCGCCTCCGAGCTGGCCGAGATGGGGCTGCTCGACATTCTCTCCTCGGACTACGTGCCATCCGCGCTGCTGCTCGCCGCGATGCGAATGGCGGAACTGACGGGCGACCTGCCGAAGGCGATCGCCGCCGTCACCTCTGCACCGGCCCGCGCCGTCGGCCTCACCGATCGCGGCCGTATCGCGCCGGGCTTGCGCGCCGACCTGATACGCGTCCGAACGGAAGGCGACGTGCCGGCGATCCAATCGACATGGTCTGCAGGGGCCAGGGTGGCCTGAGGGGACGCCCGCATCGGAACGGTTCCACGCCCATGCCAAGAGACGACACCGCTCTCCGTCCAGATGTGGAGGATCGGCGCGGCGGGTATCGAGGTCGTCGGAGCGCGGTTCGTTCGCCGGGGGTCTTGGACTTCCGGAGCCATATGGCCATGATGGCTCCTGTCGCACCGTGCGGGCCGATGCCGGGCGGCGTGTCCTGAACGGCGACGGGAGTTCGCCGGGACGCCGATGCGGGGAAGACGACGCGGCCCCCGGCCGCGCCTATCCCCCGATCATCGCCTCGACGATGCGGCTGGCCCTTCGTTCCTTCGGAGCCAGTGCGTACGTCGTCACCTCCGGCAGGACGGGCATGGGGTCGAAGCCCAGCCGCGGGTCGTCCTCGGCCGAGGACGACAGGAACACGCCGTGGCCGAGGCCGGCGAGGACGGCCTCCTTCATCAGCGGAAAGCCGGTCACGTGGAGGAGGCGGGGCAGGGG
This sequence comes from uncultured Alphaproteobacteria bacterium, assembly GCA_963832275.1. Taxonomy (GTDB): domain Bacteria; phylum Pseudomonadota; class Alphaproteobacteria; order Rhodobacterales; family Rhodobacteraceae; genus Hasllibacter. The sequence continues at coordinate 17,816 of CAWHTQ010000013.1, read as the reverse complement.
GCGCCGCGCCTTGTCGAAGCTGCGTCGGAGCGTGCGCTCGGTATAGGAACCGGCTTCCAGGAGGATGAGCGTCTCGCGGGACAGATCCTCAAGTGTGGGCGGCCGGGCCCAGCGGCGCCCCGCCCGCCCGTAGAGGCCGTAGACCGCGCGCGCGACCTCGTGGCGCTCGAAGCCCTCGATCTCGGGCGCCTCGGTGACGATGCCGAGATCCGCCCGCCGCCCGCGCATCATTCGTACCGCCGTGGTCCAGTCGTGCAGGGCGAAGTCGATCTCGAGCCCCGGCAGCCGGTCCATCGCGGCGCGGATCATGCGCAGGGCCGGTTGCGGCGCGTTGGCGATGACGCGCAGCGTGCCACCCTCGATGGCGGCGAAGGCGCGGGCGCGCTCCGCGAGGGTGTCGCGCAGCGTCTCGATGCGGGCGCAGATCTCGTAGAACTCCTCGCCCGCGGGGGTGGGGGTGATGCCGTCGGCGCCGCGGATCACGAGGCGCGTGCCGAGCCCCGCCTCCATCTTGGCGATCTGCTGCGTGACGGCCGATTGCGTCACGCCCAGGGCGCGGGCGGCGCGGGTGAAGCTGCCCTCGCGGACGACGTGTACGAGGGCGGTGGCCTGCTGGGGCGTGGGGATCATCTGCGGGCATCCGGGCGCGGGCATTAGTCCGGCTGATGATGCGTCACCGAGGTGACAGGAATGCGTCGTACCCCTGCCGGCGGGACAGGTCGGGGGACCGGGAACGTGACGATCACGCTGACGGGCATCGCGAAGCGCTACGGGGACACGCCCGTGCTGGAGGGGGTCGACCTGGCCGTGGAGGAAGGCGAGTTCCTGACCCTTGTGGGCCCGTCGGGCTGCGGGAAGTCCACGCTGCTGCGGATCATGGCGGGGCTGGAGGCGCCCGATTCGGGGCGCGTCGCGCTGCGCGGCGCCGACGTGACCGGCCGCCGCGCGGCGGACCGGGATCTCGCGATGGTCTTCCAGTCCTACGCCCTTTACCCGCACCTGACGGTGCGCGAGAACATGATGACGCCGCTGGTGTTGCGGGAGCTTTCGGGCGCGGGGCGCCTGCCGCTGATCGGGCCGCTCATCTCGCGCGGGCGTCGGCGCGCGCTCATGGGGCAGTTGGAGGAGGTGGCCGAGACGCTGCGCATCGCGCCGCTCTTGGACCGCAAGCCGGGCCAGCTTTCGGGCGGCCAGCGTCAGCGGGCGGCCCTGGGCCGGGCGATGGTGCGCAAGCCCGCGGCCTTCCTGATGGACGAGCCGCTGTCGAACCTCGACGCCGCGCTGCGCGTGCACATGCGCGCGGAGCTCGCCGAGCTGCACCGCCGGCTGGGACGGACCTTCGTCTACGTGACCCACGACCAGGCCGAGGCTTTGACGATGTCGACGCGCATGGCGGTGATGAAGGGCGGGAGCATCCTCCAGATCGCGCCGCCAGCGGAGGTTTACGCGCGCCCCGCCAGCGTCGAGGTCGCGACCTTCGTGGGCAGCCCGCGGATCAACCTGATCCCGGCCGAGGTCGACGGGGCGGGGCATGTGCGGATCGGCGCGTGGACGCTGCCGGCGCGCATGCCGCCGAACCGGCCCGGACCGCTGACCGTGGGCCTGCGGCCGGAACAGCTCTCCCCCGGAGACGGCCCGCTGATGGGCACGCTGCGCCATGTCGAGAGCCTGGGCGCGGACGCCTATCTTCACATCGACCGCGACGGAGAGACCCTGATCGTGCGTGCTGCGCCCGAGGCGGCCGCGGGCCTGCGCCCCGGCGCCCGCGTCTCGGCAGCCTTCACGAAAGGCGCACCGCTCCTCTTCGGCGCGGACGGCGCGCGGATCGAGGCGGCGGCCCTCGTGCCGGAGGCCGCCTAGATGGCCGCCCGCCCCACCGGATACGCGCATCTGTGGTTCGTCGGCCCGGCGCTGATCCTGATGGTGCTGATCCTCCTACTCCCCATCGCGCTCGCCGCCGGGATGAGCCTGACCGACTACGCCCTCGGCGCGCCGGGCACGGAGTTCGTGGGCCTGGAGAACTACGAGCACATCTTCACCCGCAGCACCTACGAGAAGATGTTCGGCGCGACCTTCCGCTATGTCGGCGTGGTCGTGCCGCTCTCGGTCGCCCTGGGCCTCGGCGCGGCGCTCCTCGTCAACTCCGTCACCCGCTTCGGCGATCTTTACAAGACGATCTACTTCCTGCCCGTCATGGCCGCGCTCCTGGCCATGGCGATCGTGTGGGAGTTCACGCTCCACCCGACGGTGGGCCTGGTGAACCGCGGGCTGGAGCTGGGCTGCGGCACCTGGCTGGAGCGGTGGTCCTTCTTCGCCGAGGGCTGCGCGCGGACCTTCCCCCTGTGGCTGCGCGAGCGGGAGACGGCGATCTGGACCGTCGCCTTCATCGGCATCTGGCAGGGCTTCGGCTTCAACATGGTGCTCTACCTTGCGGGCCTCACCGGCATCCCGCGCGACCTCTACGCCGCCGCCGAGATGGACGGCGCGCGCTCCGGCTGGGACCGGTTCCGCCTCGTGACCTGGCCGATGCTGGGGCCGACGACCGTCTTCGTCGTGACGATCTCAATCATCCGCTCCTTCCAGGTCTTCGACACCGTCGAGGCGTTCTACCCCCAGGGCGGGGGGCCGTCGAAGTCGGTCTACGTGATGATGTTCGCCCTCTACGAGAAAGGCGTGCAGCAGAACCTAATCGGCATCGGCAGCGCGATCACGGTGGTGTTCCTCGGCTTCGTGATGGTCGTCACCGTGATCCAGCGCCGCCTGGTCGAGCGGAGGACGCATTATGTCTGACGCCGCCCTCACCGTTCCGCGCGTCGAGGCGCAGGGATACCGCTTCCCCTGGAGCGAGGTCGCCAAGCATGCCGTCCTGATCCTCGGCGCCCTGATCGTCCTGCTGCCCTTCTACGTGATGGTCAGCTACTCGCTCAAATCCCCGTCGGAGATCGCGCAGGGCACGGGCGGGCTGTTCGGCACGCAGGCGCCGTTCCGCGACGATTTCTGCGTCAAGCTCGGCGGCACGGCGGCCGAATGCATGGTGAACCCGGCCGCCTACAACTACGGAACCGCGTTCTCGAAGGCGCCGCTGCTGCGCTACCTCGCCAATGGCGTGATCGTCACGGTCTCGATCTTCCTCATCCAGATCCTCGTCGCGCTGCCCTGCGCCTATGCCCTCGCCAAGCTGCGGTTCTGGGGGCGGGATGCGGTCTTTGGCCTCGTCCTCTTCTGCCTCCTGATCCCGGTGCACGCCATCGCGCTGCCGCTCTACGTGATGCTGGCCAAGCTGGGGCTGACGAACAGCTACGCCGCCCTCGTCATCCCCTGGACGATCTCGGTCTTCGGCATCTTCCTGATGCGGCAGTTCTTCATGACCGTGCCGGACGATCTGATCGACGCCGCCCGCATGGACGGGATGTCGGAGCTTCGGATCGTCTGGACGGTGATGCTGCCGACGGCCGTCCCGGCGCTCCTCGCCTTCGGCATCTTCTCGGTCGTGGCGCATTGGAACGACTACTTCTGGCCGCGCATCGTCATCACCGGGGACCGCTCGCTCTTCACGCCGCCGCTGGGGCTGCGGGAGTTCCGGGGTGATGCGGACGGGGACAATTACGGGCCGATGATGGCCACGGCCTGCGTGATCGTCATGCCGCTGATCGTGGCCTTCCTGCTCGCGCAGCGCCGCTTCGTCGAAGGGATCACGCTGTCAGGAATGAAGTGAGGGCGCGAAGCCCTCACCGCACCCATCCCGAACGGGACAACCCCGAGGCCGCCAGTCGCCAAACGTACCGGCCCCGGACAACAGGAGAGAGAGTAATGAAAACGACCCTCACTGCAATCGCGCTCGTGCTCGCGGCCCCCGCGATGGCCCAGGACAAGGTCACCATCGAGTTCGCCTATCCCTACAGCCACCTCTTCGACGTGACCTACGAGAAGGTCCTGCCGATGTTCGCCGAGGCGCACCCGGACATCGAGGTCGTCATGCGCGCGACCTACGAGTCCTACGAGGACGGCACCAACACCATCCTGCGCGAGAGCGTCGCCGGCACCCTACCGGACGTGACCATGCAGGGCCTCAACCGCCAGGCGATCCTCGTCGAGCGTGGCATCGCCAAGTCGCTCGAGCCGTTCATCGCCGCCGAGGCCGACTTCGCCAAGGACGGCTACCACCAGGCGATGCTCGATCTGGGCACCTTCGACGGCGAGGTCCACGGCCTGCCGTTCTCGATCTCGCTTCCCGTGGGCTACTACAACATGGAGGTCATGGAGCGCGGCGGCTACACCGCCGAGACCCTCCCCACCACCTGGGACGAGGTGATCGAGGCCTGCGGGCGGCTGCGCGAGGCGGGCGTGGACAACCCCGTCTTTTGGGGCTGGAACATCACCGGCAACTGGTTCCTTCAGGCGATGATGTGGAGCCAGGGCGCCGCCACCGTCGACGGCACCGACTTCCAGCTCGACACGCCCGAGGGCCTGCGCGCGCTCGAGACGATGGACGCCATCTTCGACGGCTGCGAGATGCAGAACTTCGAGTGGAAGGACGCGCTCTCGGCGTTCTCGGCGGGCGATATCGGCATGATGTACTGGTCCACCTCCGCCGTCGGCGCCGTGGAGCGCTCGATGGAGGGGTTCACCCTCGTCACCTCCGAGTTCCCGGGCCTGGATGCCTCCGGGCCCATGGGCCTGCCGGCGGGCGGCAACTCGGCGATGCTGGTCTCGCAATCGGAGGATCCGGCGGTGCTGGATGCCGCGTGGAAATGGCTGAAGTTCATCACCTCGGGCGAGGGCGCCGCCGAGGTCGCGCGCACCACCGGCTACATGCCCCCCAACCAGGCGGCGAACGAGATCATCCTCGCCGATTTCTACGAGCAGAACCCCGCCAAGGCGACGGCCGTCCGCCAGCTGCCGCTCCTGCGCGAATGGCAGGCCTATCCCGGCAATAACGGCCTCGCCGCCACCCAGGTCATCTATGACGGCCTGGAGGGCATCGTCACCGGCGAGCACGAGGACATGGCCACGCTTCAGGAAGAGCTGACCGAAGAGGTCCAAGACCTCCTCGACTAGCCCTTACAGGGCGGCACCCCTCCGGTGCTCCGAACCGATGCCGGTCTCCCCCACCCGGGGGGACCGGCCCCCTCGATCCGAAGGCCCGCGCGATGAAGCTGATCCACCTGACCGACATCCACCTCACGCCGCCGCCGGGCACAATCGCCGGGCGCGACCCGGTCGCCAATTTCGACCGCGCCTTGACCCACGCGCTCGCCCATCACGGCGATGCGGCGGCGATCTTCGTCACCGGCGATCTGAGCGACTGGGGCGACGCCGAGGATTACGACCGCCTGCGCGCGCGGATCGCGGACGTGCCGATGCCGGTCCACCTTGGCATCGGCAACCATGACGACCGCGCGACCTTCCTTTCCCGATTTCCTCACCTGGGCGCGGACGGCTTTGCCCAGTACCGTGCCGATCTGCCCGGTCACACCGCGCTCATGCTCGACACCTGGGAGAAGGGCACCCACGCGGGCAGCTTCTGCGAGGCTCGCGCCGCCTGGCTCGATGCGCGCCTGACGGAGGCCGAAGCGCCCGTCCTCCTCTTCATGCATCACAACCCCGTGGCCATCGGCATCGCGCCGATGGACGAGATCATGCTGCGCGGCGCCTCCCGCCTCGGCGAGGTGCTGAACGCCCATCCCGGCCGCGTGCGCCACATCTTCCACGGGCATTGCCACCTGCCGCTGTCGGGCAGCTTCCACGGCGTCCCGCTCTCGGCCCCGCGGGGCACGAACCATGCGGGCTGGGCCGATTTTGGCAACGAGGGCTTCCTCGCCGGCTCCGACCTACCCGAAGCCTACGCCGTCGCGCTGATCGAGCCCCACTCGCTCCTCGTCCACATGATCGAATACGGCTACGAGGCCGCCGGCGGCGCGATCCGCCGCGAGGGCTCCCCCGATAAGGCGGAGTGGGACCGCCTGACGATGGTCCGATGAGCGGCGGCCCGATGAACGACTGGCCCCATGACCGCGTACTCGGCACCCTCGCCGCGGCCCGCCCCGCGCCCCTCGAGGCGCTCGGCGAGGCGCTGATTCCCGCGCTCGGCGAGGTGGAGGTCCTGTCCTCGCGCACCGGCCTCGTGATGCTTCCCATGCGCGATCCCTGCGCGGGGCGGGCGTTCCACCTGGGCGAGGTGCTGGTGGCCGAGGCGCATGTGCGCGGCGGCGCGGCCGAGGGCTACGGGATGCGCCGGGGCCGCGACCTTGAGGCGGCGATGGCGATGGCGCTCGCCGACCTCGCGCTCGCCCTGGGCGTCGAGACCGAGCGCTGCCACGCATTTTTGGAGGGCGAGACCGCGCACCGCGCCGAAGCCGACCACGCCGAGATGGCCCGCGTCGCGGCCACCCGCGTCGAGATGGAGACGTTCTAGATGGCCATGCCCGCCCCGTCAGACCTTGTGGATGCCGCCGCCTTCGCCGCCATCCTCGGCGCGCTCGCCCGGCCCGGCACAATCCACGATCTGCCCGAGCCGGGGGAGGGCGCCGTCCTCGCCGCGCTCCTCGACCGAGAATGCCGCGTCCATGCCGCCCCCGCGCTGCAGGACGCCGTCGCCCGCACCGGCGCCCGGCTCGTCCCGCTGGAGCGCTGCGATCATGCGGTCCTGGGCGGCGAGGCCCCGGCCTGGGACGCCATCCCCATCGGAAGCCAGCTCCATCCCGAAGGCGGCGCGACGGTGATCCTGCGCGCGCGCCTGGCCGGTCCGCGCCTGCGCCTGACCGGCCCCGGCGTCGACGGCGCTCGGGAGGTTCGCTGCGACCTGGCGCCGGGCCTGATCGCATCGCGGACGCGGGCGCCGTACCCGCTCGGCTTCGACCTGCTGATGATCGACGGCCTGCGCCTGATGGGCCTGACCCGCTCCACGACCCTGGAGGTGCTCTGATGGCCTATGTCGCCGCCCGCGGCGGGGAGCGCGCGATCGCGCAGGCCGAACGCCTGTTCCGCGAACGGCTCGGCACCATCGACGCGGCCCGCGTGGCCCGCATCCGCGCCGAGCTGCCGCATCTGATCGACCGCGTGATGGGGGAGGCCTCGCTCGCGGACGAGGAGATCGCCGCCCTCGCGCTGGCGCAGACCGGGGGCGACCTGCCCGAGGCGGTGCTCCTCCTGCGCGCCTGGCGCACCACGCAGCCGCGCCTCGGCGTGGCGGAGGTGGTGGCGCCGGATGCCATGCGCACCCACCGCCGCATCTCGGCCGCGTTCAAGGACGTGCCCGGTGGGCAGACCCTGGGCCCGACGCTCGATTACGCGCACCGCGTGCTGGCGACGGGCGTGCTTACGGGCGCGCCCTTCGTCCCCGAGCCGGTCGATCCGGCCGAGCCCGCCGATCCGCACCCGCCCGCCGTCTCCGCCTGGCAGGCGGCGAACGGGCTCATCCCGGAGCCTGAGGACGACGTGCGGGCGGGCGAGGCGATCCCCGACGTCACGCGCGAGCCGGTGCTCTTCCCCGCCGACAGGGCGCATACCCTCCAGAGCCTTGCCCGCGCCGATACTGGAGGCGCCCTCGCGCTCGGCTACGCGGCGATGCGCGGCTACGGGCAGGCGCATCCAACCGTCAACGAGCTGCGACTGGGCGAGGCCGATCTGGTCGTCCGCCACCCCCGCGGTACCCTCTTCAGCGCGGGGCGCGTGCCGGTGAGCTATGCCGAGGTCGTCACGCAAACCGGCGAGGGCCTGCGCCGGGGCTTCGCCGCGACGCTGGGGTGGAACGAGGTCAAGGTGATCGCGGCCGCGACGCTCGACCTCAACATGCCGGGCGCCGCCAAGGGATCGGCCACGGACGAGGAGTTCGTCCTCTACCATACCGAGGGCGTCGAGGCGGCAGGCTTCTGCGCCCATTTCAAGCTGCCCCACTACGTCACGTTCCAGTCCAGCCTCGATGCGATGCGCGGCGCGGCCACCGCGGCGCCGGGCAAGAAGGAGGCCGCCGAATGAGCCTCGCCGATCTGACGAACCCCTGGGAGGCGATGGCCTACGGGTTCCTCGACGCCTCGGCCAAGCGGGAACTGCGGCGCACCATGGTCAAGGCCGTCTGCGTGCCCGGCTGCCAGATGCCCTATGCCAGCCGCGAGGTGCCTATGGCGCGCGGCTGGGGGACGGGGGGCCTTCAGGTGACGCTAACGCTGGCGACGCCGGCGACATGCGTGAAGGTCATCGACCAGGGCGCCGATGACAGCGTCAACGCCGCCTCCATCCGCCGCTTCGTCGCGCGCGTCTCCGGCACGCCGGTGACGACCGACACCGCCGCCGCGGATCTCGTCCAGTCGCGCCACCGCGTCCCCGAGGAGGTGCTGAGGGACGACCAGATCCTCGTCCTGCAGGTGCCCAACCCCGAGCCCCTGCGCCCCGTCCAGCCCGACATGTCCAGCGCGCGCCAGATGCATGCCGATGCCGATTACGGGCGGATGTGGCTGCTGCTCTACGAGCAGATGGTGCGGCGCGGGCGGATCATGCAGGGCGCGTCCTATCCCTCGCTGGTCAACGGGCGCCACGTGATGACGCCGTCGCCGATCCCCCGCTGGGACGTGCCGAAGCTGCACATGGCGCAGCACCTCACGATCCTGAGCGCGGGGCGCGAGAAGCGGCTCTACGCCGTGCCGCCCCACACCCGCGTCGAGCCGCTGGTCTTCGACGACGTGCCCTATGCGGTCGAGGATCACGCGGAGCTCGCCTGCCACCGCACGGGCCTGCGCGGCTACTTCGTCAACGAGATCCCGCAGGAGGACGGCACCGCGCTCCACGAGCTGGGCGACGGCGGGCTGGGGGAGAAGGTGCTCTCCGGCGGCACGCCCGAGCCGACCTGGTATGTCGATGGGAGGATGCCATGAGCCTCGCAGCCCCCATCCTCGACACCCGCGCGCCGCTCCTAAGCGCCGAGGGCGTCTCGCTGCGCTATGGCGACGTGACCGCCCTGGACGACGTCGCCGTCGACGTGCAGCCCGGAGAGGTCCTCGGCGTCGTGGGCGAGAGCGGGTCGGGCAAGTCCACGCTCCTGCGGTGCCTGAACCTCGAGGAGGTGCCGGATGCCGGCCGCTACGCGCTTGCACTGGACGGCGCGCCCGGCAACCTCTTCGAGCTGCCGCGCTACGAGCGGCGGATGCTCGCGGCCCGCCGGATCGGCATCGTCTACCAGAACCCGCACCGCGGGCTGCTGATGACGCATTCCTCCTCGGGCAACGTCGCCGAGCGGCTCTTGGTGGCGGGCGAGCGGCGCTTCGCCGTCCTGCGCGAAAAGGCCGGCGACGCGCTCGCCGCCTCGGAGTTCCCGATGGACCGGATGGACGCCCCGCCGGCCGAGCTTTCGGGCGGAATGCAGCAGCGCGTGCAGCTCGCCAAGGCCATCGCACTGGAGCCTGCGGTCCTGCTGCTGGACGAGCCGACGACGGGCCTCGACGTGTCGGTCCAGGCGCTGGTGCTCGATACGCTGGTGCGGCTTCAGGCGGAGCGGGGGATCACGATGGTCGTCGTCAGCCACGATCTGGGCGTGATCCGCACGCTCGCCGACCGGGTCGTCGTGATGCGGCGGGGCAGGGTGGTCGAGCGGGGGCTGGTCGATCAGGTCCTGGGCGATCCACAGCACGCCTACACCCAGCAGCTCATGCAGGCGAAGCTATGAGCGTGCTCACCGTCGCGAACCTCAGAAAGGCGTTCGACCTGCACCACCTGGGCGAGCGCATCGCGGGCTTCGGGCCGGTCTCCTTCGCCGTGGACGCAGGCGAATTCGTGCTCTTGTCGGGCCCCAACGGCGCGGGCAAGTCGAGCCTCCTGCGCACGCTCCATCGCAGCTACCTGCCGAGCGCGGGCGCGGCCGTCTATGCCTCCGCCCGTGGCCCGATCGACCTCGCCGCCGCCGCCGATGTGGATATCGCGCGGCTGCGGCGAGAGGAGATCGGCTTCGTCACCCAATTCCTCCAGGCCCGTCCCCGCGTGGCCGCCGAGGCGCTAGTCGCCGAACCCGCGCGCCGGGCCGGCGAGGCGGGCGCGTTGGAGCAGGCCCGCGCCGCGCTGCGCGCGTTCGGGCTGCGGCAGGCGCTCTGGGGCGCCTACCCGGCCACGTTCTCGGGCGGCGAGCAGCAGAAGGTGAACCTCGCGCGCGCGACGCTGATGCCGCGCCGGCTTCTCCTCCTCGACGAGCCGACGGCCTCCCTCGATGCCGGCGCGCGCGCGGCGCTGGTCGAGCGGCTGCGGATGTTGAAGGATGCCGGCACCGCCATGATCGGCGTCTTCCACCATCCCGGCGACGTCGCCGCCCTGATCGACCGCGAGGTCGCGCTGCCCGGACAGGAGATTCCCGCATGACCTGGCTCTCGGACTTGCGTCTGATCCTGCCCGATCGCATCGTCGAGCGGGGCTCGCTGCGCCTGGACGGCCCCCGCATCGCCGAGATCGCCGAGGAACCGGTGCCCGGCGGGGCGCCCTGCGACGGGCTGGAGTGCTTTGCCGGCTTCGTCGACATGCACGGCGACATGATCGAGCAGGAGATGGAGCCGCGCCCCGGCGTGGACTTCCCCGTCGATGTCGCGCTCGCCCATCTCGACGTGCGGCTCGCCGCGACGGGGGTCACGACCGCCTACGCCTCGGTCAGCTTTTCGCGCGGGCGCAAGGACGGGGCGACGCGCTCCTACGCGCACACCTCCGGGGTGATCCGCGCGGTCGCGCAGGCCCGCACGGGCATGCGCATCGACCATCGCATCCACGCGCGCTTCGACGTGACTTTCGAGGGCGCGGTCGAGGTGCTGGCCGATCTGATCGCGGCTGGGACGGTCGATCTCGTGAGCCTGATGGACCACACGCCGGGGCAGGGTCAGTATCGCGACCTGGAGGGGTTCGTCGCCCGCCGCGCCGAAGAGACCGGCGCGACGGTGGACGAGGCCCGCGCCGCCGTGCAGGCCCGCATCCGGGACGGCCGGGTGCCCGGGGCGCAGCTGATGGCGACCCTCTCAGCCATCTCGGATCTCTGCCGCCGCCACGCCATCCCGATGGCGAGCCATGATGACGACACCGCCGCGAAGGCCGCGCTAATGGCCCAGACGGGCTGCGCGATCTCGGAGTTCCCGGTGACGATGGAGGCCGCCGAGGAGGCGGCGCGGCGCGGCATGGCCTGCGCGATGGGCGCGCCCAACGCGATGCGCGGCGCCTCCTATAGCGGCAACCTCTCAGCGCGGGCGGCGCATGCGGCCGGGCATCTGGCGATCCTCGCGGCCGATTATCACCCCGCCGCCATCCTGCCCGCGATCCGCGTTCTGGCCGAGATCGATCCGGGCGGCCTTCCGGGCGCGGCGCGCCTGGCGACGGCGAATCCCGCCCGTGCCCTGGGCCTCGCCGACCGCGGCGCGCTCGCCCCCGGCCTGCGCGCCGATCTTGCGATCGCCGAGCCGAATGGGCGGATCGTCGCCACTTGGGCGGGCGGGCGCCGGGTCCACGACGACGGCACGCTACCGAGTTACAGATCCGTCACCTAGCCTAAAAAAGACTGTGATGTTAATGAATTAACTCTATTCCGGAGCCGGATGGAGCGTACCATGACCGACCTCGTCCTCGACGCCGTGACCCGCCGTTTCGGCGAGACGACCGCCGTCGACAACGTCGCCCTGCGCATCCCGCCGGGCCAGTTCGTAGGCGTGATCGGCCGCTCGGGCGCGGGCAAGTCCACGATGCTGCGCCTCGTCAACCGGCTGATCGAGCCCTCCGAAGGCACCATCCGCTTCGGCGAGACGGAGGTCACGGCGCTCAAGGGCCGCGCCCTGCGCCAGTGGCGCCGCGACTGCGCGATGATCTTCCAGCAGTTCAACCTCGTCGAGCGGCTCGACGTGCTGACCAACGTTCTCGTGGGCCGGCTCGCCGATCACGGATTCCTGTCCTCCATGGCCATGCGGTTCAGCGACGCCGAGCGCGCGGACGCCATCGAGGCGCTGGACCGGCTCGACCTCGCGGCTCAGGCGCTGCAACGCGCCGGCACGCTCTCTGGCGGCCAGCAGCAGCGGGTCGCCATCGCCAAGGCGACTATGCAGAAGCCGCGCATCATGCTCGCCGACGAGCCGATCGCCTCGCTCGATCCGGCCAACGCGACGCTCGTGATGGACGGGCTCAAGACGATCAACCGCGAGGACGGCATCACCGTCCTCGTGAACCTGCACACCTTGGACACGGCCCGCGCCTATTGCGACCGCATCGTGGCGATGCGCGCGGGCCGGGTCTTCTTCGATGGCTCCGCCGCCCAGCTGACCGACGACGTCGTGCGCGACATCTACGGCACCAAGGGGCTGCGCGAGTTCGACGAGGCCGTCACCTCCACCGCCGCCCGCGCGGTGGAGCCGGCCTGACCAGCGCTAGAACGGGGGACCCAACCATGCGCTTGCTGACCACGACCGCCCTGATCGCCATCACCACCGCCACGGCCGCGATGGCCGACTGGCGCGAGGACTACCAGACGCTGCGCTTCGGCATCCTGTCGTCGGAGAACGAGGCCGACCGCATCAAGCGCTACGAGGGCCTGCGCTCCTATCTCTCCGAGGCGCTCGGCGTCGAGGTCGAGATCTTCACCGCCGGCAACTACGACGGCGTGATTCAGGCGCTCGCCGCCGACCAGATCGAGATCGCGCGCTTCGGCTCGTCGTCCTATGCCGCTGCCTACACCGCGACCGATGGCGGCGTCGTGCCGTTCCTGACGGACCAGAAGGCCAACGGCTCCTCGGGCTACTACTCGGTCCTCGTGACCCGCTGCGACAGCGGCATCGAGAGCCTCGCGGATGCCGAGGGCAAGGTCATGGCCTTCGCCGACCCCGACTCGACCTCGGGCTACGCCGTGCCGTTCTTCAACCTCGTGGAGCGCGAGGGCATCTCGCCCGACACCTACTTCGCCGCGACGCCCTTCTCGGGAAGCCACGAAGCCGGCGTCCAAGGCGTCGTCAACGGCACCTTCGACGTCGCCGCGACCTACCGGAACAACGAGGCCGACGGCATCGTCAAGCGCATGGAGCGCAAGGACATGATCGACACCGGCGTCGTCTGCACGATCTGGGAATCGCCGCAGATCACGTCGGGCCCGTGGACCGCCCGCGCCAACCTGCCCGAGGAGATGGTCGCCGATATCAAGGATGCGATCATGGCCGTCCCCGAGGCCGATCAAGCCGCCTATCGCGACTTCACCTCCTTCGATCCGTCCGACGACAATCCCGACGTCGGCTTCCTGGAAGTGGACCACGAGCGCTACCAGTGGATCGTCGACATGCGCCAGTGGCTGCGCGACCAGCGCCGCGGCTGAGGACCTTCGGCCCGAACGCATAGAGGCCCCGCCCCGGAGCGCGCTCCGGGGCGGGGCCATGTCCGCCACCCGCAGGACCCGTGCCCATGACCATCGCCGAGATGACGGCCCATCCGACGACCTCCGGCCCGTCGGCCGCGCAGGCCTTCGAGGCGAAGTTCTCCGCCCACCGCGCCGCCTCGCGCCGCGCCTGGGCGGCCGGCAGCGCGGTGTTCGCCATCCTCTTCGTCCTGACGGCGTGGATGGGCGACGTCTTCGACGTGCGCCAGGTCACGGCCGCCGATGGCAGCCGCGAATGGCGGTGGGTGATCCCCGCCGGCATCCCGCGACTGGGCGAGTTCATCGGCAAGACGCTTCCGGATCTCTCATGGGCCACGCTCGGCGCCGACCTCGCCGAGTGGTTCTGGCGCTGGCGCACCTGGCTCGACCTGCTGCTGGAAACGGTGCTCATCGCGTTCATGGCCACCACATTGGGCGTGGTCGGCGGGTTCGTCCTGTGCTTCCCGGCCGCTCGGAACCTGGCGCCGAACGCCTGGGTGCTCTGGCTCTGCCGGCGCTACCTGGAGATCGCGCGCACCGTGCCGGACCTCGTCTGGGCGCTGATCTTCGTCTTCTGCTTCGGCGTCGGGCCGCTTGCCGGGGTCCTGGCCATCGGGATGGCGGCGACCGGCGCGCTCGGCAAGCTCTACTCGGAAGTCGTCGAGAACATCGACATGCGCCCCCTGGAGGGCGTGAAGGCGGCCGGCGGCTCCTGGTTCGATCAGGTCCGCTACGGCGCCGTCCCGCAGGTCGCGCCGGGGATCGTGAGCTACACGCTCCTGCGCTTCGAGATCAACGTACGCGCCTCCTCGATCATCGGCTACGTCGGCGCGGGCGGGCTGGGGCAGGAGATCCGCACCGCCCTGAGCTTTCAGGAATACACCGACCTCTCGGCGCTCTTCCTCATCGTCTTCGCGACCGTCATCGCCATCGACTGGGGCTCCGAGCGCCTGCGCCACAGCATCATCGGATTGGAGGAGGGCCCGCGATGAGCGACATGAGCCATGACGCGTCGCGGACTACGGGCCGCATCGAGGCGCTGCGCGCCGCCTACCCCCGCGCCTTCCGCGATCCCGCCGGCGTGCGCGCCCGGCGCGCGGCGCTCTGGCTCGGCTTCATGGCGCTTTTCGTCTGGTGCCTCGTCGACTTCGACGTCACCCCCGAGCGCATCTGGACCGGACTCGGCCGCTTGGGCCGCGTCATCTCGTTCATGTTCCCGCCCCATATCTGGGAGACGCGGAAGGAATGGTCGGAGATCCTCTACGCCTTGGGCGAGACGCTCTCGATGGCCTTTCTCGGCACGGCGCTCGGCGCGGTTGTCGCCTTCCCGCTCGCCTTCCTCGGGGCCAAGACCGTCAACCGCATCGCCGCCCTGCGCTTCACCGCCAGGCGCGGCTTCGACGCGATCCGCGCCTTCGAGACGCTGATCCTCGCGCTCATCTTCATCCGCGCCTTCGGCCTCGGCCCGCTCGCCGGCATTCTGGCCATTGCGGTCTCGGAGGTCGGCACCTTCGCCAAGCTCTGGTCCGAGGCGCTGGAGAACACCTCCCGCCGGCCGGTCGAGGGGGTCGTCGCCTCCGGCGGCTCGCGGCTCCAGGCGATCCGTTTCGGGATCATGCCGCAGGTCTCGCCGGTCTATCTCTCGATCATCCTCTACAACTTCGAATCGAACGTCCGCTCGGGCACGATCCTCGGCATTGTCGGCGCGGGCGGGATCGGCTTCCTCCTCTCGGACCGCATCGCGGCGTATCGCTGGGATGAGGCGTGGTCGATCATCTTCCTCATCGTCGGCATGGTCTACGTGATCGACTGGCTCTCGGGCCGGGTGCGCGCCAAGCTGATCGGCGGCTACGAGGGGGCGAAGTGAAGGGCCTCTCGGAGGCGCCCACCGTCCACGAGACCGCCACCGTCGAAGGCACGTCGCTCGGGGCCTGGACCGACATCGGCGCGGGCACGGTGCTCAAGGACTGCACGGTCGGCGACTATTCCTACCTCACCCGCGGCTGCCATGCCGTCTGGTGCGATATCGGCAAGTTCTGTTCCATCGCCAACGCAACGCGGCTCAACCCCGGCAACCATCCCACCTGGCGCGTCTGCCAGCATCACTGGGTCTACCGCGCCGCGCAATACGGGATGGGCGAGGACGAGACGGGCTTCTTCGACTGGCGCGCGTCGCACCGGGTGACGGTCGGCCACGACGTCTGGATCGGCCACGGCGTGACGGTCACGGCCGGCGTGACGGTCGGCACCGGCGCGGTCATCGGCGCCGGCGCCGTGGTCACGCGCGACGTGGCGCCCTACGAGGTGGTGGGCGGCGTGCCCGCCCGAGTGATTAAGCGCCGCGTGCCCGAGGCCGAGGCCGAGCAGCTGCTGGCGCTCGCCTGGTGGGATTGGGACCGCCAGCGCCTGATCGACGCGCTCCCGGACATCCGGGCGCTGTCGGTGGGGGAGTTCCTCGGCGCCTACGGATGACACGGCTGGGCGGGCCGACATTCCATCCAGATGCGCTTAGGATCACGGTCCACGATCTCGAAGCCCCCTTGGAGATAGAAGCGGATGGCCGGGTTGGTCGTCAGGACGCTGAGCCGGACGCCTGCGCCCGAAGCCGCCGCCTCCTTCACGATGCTGCCGAGCACTTGAGCGCCGATCCCAAGATTTCGGAACGAAGTCGCGATATAGAGTTTTCGCAGCCGGACATGGGCGCTCTCTCGTTCGGTCGCGACCACGCCCACGTCCCGCCTGTCCCAGACGACGATGCGATGGCCCGTCGGATCGAGCGTGTCGGGCGTAGCCGACGGCCGCCAAGACCCCCATAGCGCGATCGCATACCCCCGCATGCCAGTCTCTTCCATGCGAAGGATGAAGGGGGCATCCGCAGCCTTCGCAAGTCGGAGCGAGATGGCGGCACGCTTCTCCGTCAAACCACCAACCCCCGCTCCCGCAACCACCCGAACCCCCGCGGGATATCCGCCTTGTCGCGCAGCTCCAGCACCAGATGCGGGTCGGGCGCTTCGGCTAGGGCGGCGAAGACCGCGGGCCATTCGATCTCGCCGTCGCCGGGGGGCCAGTGGCGGTCGGCGTGGCCGTCGACGTCCTGGAGGTGGACGTGGGAGAGGAGGGCGCCGGCGTCGCGCACGAAATAGTCCACCGGCGGGGCGCCGGCCGCGCGGCGGGCGAGCTGGGCGTGGCCGGTGTCGATGGAGAGGCGCAGCCAGTCCGAGCCGATCCCCTCCACCATCTCGCGGCGGTGGGCGGGCTCGGGGTCCTGGATGTTCTCCAGCACGAGGGTGACGCCCTCGCGCGCGCAGACCTCCAGCACGGGCGCCAGCGTCTCGGCGCAGCGGCCGGCGCGGGCGGCGGCGTAGCCGGGCGAGGCGAGGAGGTTGTTGCGGTGCCAGGCGTCGTAGGGCGAATGGATCACCATCTGCCGCGCGCCGATGGCGGCGGCCGTCTCGACGGCGAGCGACACGCGCGCCGAGATCAGGGGGCGCAATTCGGGGTCCTTGTTGTCGATGTCGAGGCCCTCGTAGGGGCCGTGGATTCCGACGCGGCCTTCGTGCCCAGAGAGGGCGGCTCTAGCCGCCGCGATGCAGTCCTCGCGTTCGAAGGCGAGGGCGGCATGGCGGGTGAAGTCCTGTATCTCGATGTCGCGGGCGTCGTCGAAGAGCCAGTCGCGGTGCTCTGCGATCTCGGCGGCGGCCAGGGCGGCGCCGATCTTGAAAGGGGTCATGCAGCCTCCGGGGTGAGCGTGAGGGCGGGGCGGCCGGCGACCCAGAGGGCGCGGACGGTGGGAGCTTGGCCCGCGGGCCAGTCCAAGAGCACCAGGTCCGCGCGCTGGCCCGTCGCGAGTGTCCCGCGATCCGCGAGGCCCATAGCCCGAGCGGGGCCCGAGGAGACGAGGGACCACAGGTCCTGGAGGGGCGCTCGATGCTCGGCATGCAGGCGCGCGACGGCGGCGAGAAGGGCGGGGTAGAAGTAATCGGAGGCGAGGGCGTCGCACATCCCGTCCTCGATCATGTCGGCCGCGCCCAGCGATCCGATATGGCTGCCGCCGCGCATGACGTTAGGCGCGCCCATGACGATGGCGTCCCCGCCGGCGCGGGCGGCCTCGGCGGCGGGCGGGGTCATTGGAAATTCCGCGACTCGAGCGCCATGGCCACGGAACCACGCGCGCGTCTCGGCAGTGGTATCGTCGTGGCTGAGCATCGGGGCGCCCGCCTCGCGCGCCGCCTGCGCCAAGCCCTCGATATGCGCCGGCACGTCGCCGCGCCGCTCCCAGACCTCGCCCAGGAGGGCGACGTAGTCGTCCTGCGACAGGCCCGCGCGCGCGGCGTTCTTGGCGGTCCGTTGGCGCAGGCGGTCGTCGGCGAGGGACGCGGTGCCGAAATCGGGCGAAAGCTCGAAGCCCCGCTCCTGCACGCTGGTCCCGAAGGCGCGCATCGCCATGGAGGTGTGATCGTTGAACGCGAGC
>CAWHTQ010000012.1:0-9587 GCA_963832275.1 uncultured Alphaproteobacteria bacterium | reverse complement strand
TCCTCGGCGATCAGGTGGGCGAGCTGCGGCCTCGCAGCCCTCGTCGTGGGCGAGCGCGAGGAGGCCCACCATGCGCCGACAGGCGTCCTTCTGGGGCAGCGCCTCGGACAGGCACGCCCAGGCGGCGGCGTGCTCCTCGCGCGGCAAGAGGCCGTCGCGGTAGACCGAGCGCGCGAAGGCCGTCGAACCGGAGGTCCGCCTTCGGCGAAACGGCTTGCGCCTGAGCGCATGGATCACGTGGTGGTAGTCGACCACGTGGACGCGCCGTCCGCCGCCTGCGGCACGTCGGCGTGGATGGGTGACGACGCGGGTCGCCCCGAGCCAAGCCTCGATGCGGTCGTCATACACATGGATGCGCAAGCGGTGGCCGATGAGCCGCGCCGGCGCACTGTAGAAGACGCCGTGGACGAGGAAGCCGCCGGTTCGCGTGACGCGCGCGACGAGCTCGGCGAAGTCGGTGGTGCGCCGAGGCGGCAGGGGTCGCAGCGCCGCCATCTCGACATGCACCTTGGCCTCGCGGCGCCGGTTCCGCCGTGCGACGAGCTGATCCACGAAGGTCCGGTACTCGGCGAGCCCGGCGAAGTCGCGTGAGCCGCGCAGGATCAGGGCCTGGTCGAGGGCGGTCTTGAGATGGCGGTGGTGGGACTCGACCGCGCCGTTCTCATGGGCCTCGCCCGGGTTGTTGCGGCTGGCGATCAGGCCGTAGTGGGCGCACAGCTCCTCGTAGCGGCGCGTGGCGTCCTCGGCGGCCTCGCGCGTGAGGTTGCGGTAGGCGGCCGACAAGCTGTCGGTGCGGTGCTCGTGCGGCACGCCGCCGAGGCCCCACAAGGCATTCTGGAGGTTCTCGGCGAGCGCCGTGAAGCTCTCGCCGCCAAGGACCACGGCGGCGTGCTCCCAGCCGCTGTAGGCCAGCGCGAAGTGGTAGAGCCGGTGGTCGAAGGGCGCGCCCGCGATGGTGACGCCAAGCGCGCCCGCGTCGGTGAAGTCCGACAGCGCCAGGCG
The DNA here is from genome assembly GCA_963832275.1 of uncultured Alphaproteobacteria bacterium. Lineage (GTDB taxonomy): Bacteria > Pseudomonadota > Alphaproteobacteria > Rhodobacterales > Rhodobacteraceae > Hasllibacter. Next base: position 8,585 of record CAWHTQ010000012.1, on the reverse strand, counting down.
CCCCGGCTCGGGCGCCTGGCGGAAGATCACGTCGCGCGCAGGGCCATGGAGCGCGCGCCAGTCGCGCACCCGCCGTTCCAGCGTCCGCCGGATGCGGTCGTCGGGGAAGGCGTCGGGGTCCGTCATCTGGAGGTGGCGCAGGAGCGTGACCGCCTGCACCGAGGGGTCGCGCTCCAGGATCGGCAGCACCACCGGCTCCCACACCCCGGCGAGGGGATCGGGGACGGTGCGGCCGCGCTCGGCGCGCCGTTGCGAGGGGAGACGGGGGTCGCCCTCGAGGCGCCGAGCGGTGCGTTCGCTGAAGCCAGCGCGGGCCGCGGCGAGGCGTTGGGGGTGACGGGGACGGTCGTGCATGTACAGTCTCGCTTGCTGGTCGGTGACGGGTCTGCCCGGCACGTCGGGACCTCCGTTTGGACGACAGAGATCCCGCTCGTACCGACCCGCAGCGGCCAGCACCCCACGCCATCGCCCCTCGGAGACGATCGCGCCGGCGGCGTCTGCCTCCAGTCGGGCTACGCCCTCCCTGAGGCCGACGCCGCCGGCCAACTGGGGGTGCTGTCTCGGAGGTGGTGGAAATCGGGATGACGCGATCTCCGGCGGGGCGAGGTTACGACGTCACGCGGCGAGATCAATCGCCTGATCGGCGAGCGGCGCGGAGAGGCTCTCCCAGCCGTCGACCTTGCGCATGACGATCTGCCCCGAGGCCAGCAGCGCCCAGAACAGCATGGGCGCGGTCTCGGCCTGGGGCAGGACGGTCTGGGTCTTGATGCGTCGCTTGAACTCCTCGTGCAGCCGCTCGATGGCGTTGGTCGTGCGGGCCGACTTCCACTGGCCGGGCGGCAGGCGCGTGAAGGTGAAGAGCCGATCCCCGTTCGGGGGGCTTACGCGGCCCCACCGGGGCCACGGTCCCCCCTCACCCTCGAGGCTGTCGGCGACGGGGCGGCACTTCAGCCGCCACTTGCGGAGGAATGCCCTGCGGCGGTCCTCCACCTCGGCCGCCGTGTCGGCGTAGATCATGTCGCGGTAGTCTTCGGTCAGCTCGTCGTGGAGCCGCTTCGGGGCGTGGGCGAGCAGGTTGCGGTGCTTGTGAACCGTGCACCGCTGGGCCGGGACGTCGGGCCACAGCGCCGCCAGCGCCGCCTCGAGCCCGGGCACGCCGTCGACGATGAGGAGCTCCGGCGCCTTGAGGCCGCGCCGGGTCATGTCCTCGAGAAAGGCCGTCCAGGCGACCGTGCTCTCGCCACCCATGCTCTTCAGCGCGAGCAGCACTTTCTGGCCGTCGCGGCGCACGCCGACCGCGACCAGCAGCGAGATGGCGGTCGCCTTGCGGTCGATCTTCACCCTGACCACCGTGCCGTCGAGGATCAGCCGGGCGATGTCCTGCGCGCCGAGATCGCGGGCGTTCCACGCCTCCCAGTCGGTCTTCACCTTGCGCCAGGCTCGGCTGACCACGTCCTTGCCGACAGCCCCGTCGAACAAGGCAGCCAAGGCGCGGCGCACCCGCCGGGTGTTGGTCCCGGCCAGGTAGGCCCCGGCGATCAGCGCCTCCGCGCGCTTGGTCAGGCGCTGATAGCGACGCAGCCCCTTCGAGCGCCACTCCGCCGTGCCGCCCTCCTCGCGCATGAGCCGCGCCCTGGGCACGCGCACCGTCTCAGGCCCGAACGTGCCGATCACCTGCCGCTCGCGATGCCCGTTGCGCCACCCCCGCGGTCCCTCGTCGGTCCGCTCGTAGCGGGCCCGTCCGAGCGCCGCCTCCAGCTCCTCCTCGAGGATCGCCTCGATGAAGGCGCGGACCCGGCCGCGGACCCCATCCTCGATCGGGTCGCTCCAGTCCCCGAGCGATGGCGCGCTCGCGCTCGTCGTCGTAGTCTCATCCATGGCGTGGTCTCCACGGCGGTGGCAACCGCCGTCCAGGGTTGGGTCAATGCCCGGAGACTACGCCAACCCCGAAACTCCACCACGTTCGCGACAGGACCGGGCCGACGGCGCATCAGGGACCTGGCTATCGCAGATATCTGTCGCTCCGGGCGGGACTTCGGCGAGGAGTTTCGCGACGCCGGCGGCGTCGTGGGCAGGCGGGATCTGTGGAGCTCCTTTTCCGGCAAACCCCCGTCCGGCGGACCGAGGCGTTCGTATCCGGCGGCGGGCTCGGCTTGCGCCGGCTCCCCGGATCGGCCATGTCCGCGCGCCTCGCGCGGAGGTGCCCCCTATGACCGCTCGCTTTGCCGCCGGGCTCGACTTCGGCACCTCGAACTCTGCCATCGGCGTCCATGACGGTCGCACGGCCCAGCTGCACCGCTTCCGGGGCGGCTCGACGATCGCGCCCTCGGCGGTGTTCTTCGACCCCGAGGAGGAGGATTGGGCCTTCGGCCACGAGGCCGAGGCGCGGTTCCTCGATGGCGCGGAGGGCCGCTACCTGCGCGCGCTCAAGAGCGTGCTGGGCACGGCGCTCGCGGGCGAGCGCACCCGGCTCGGACGCCGTGCGGTGCCCTTCGTAGAGATCCTCGAACGCTTCGTCGGCGCTTTGAAGGCCGAGGCCGAAGCCGCCGCGGGCGCCCCCCTCACCCGCGTCGTGGCTGGCCGCCCCGTCCACTTCGTCGATCTCCACCCCGAGCGCGACGCCGAGGCGCAGGCGACGTTCGAGGCCGTGCTGCGCAGGGTCGGCTTCGAGGAGATCGCCTTCGTCCACGAGCCCGTCGGCGCCGCGATCGACGCCCCCGGTCTAGCGCTGGTGGCCGACATCGGCGGCGGCACCTCGGACGTCTCGGTGCTGGAGGTCGATCCCGCCCGCCCCGGGGCGGGCCGGGTCCTGGCGAGCACGGGCGTCCATGTAGGCGGCACCGACTTCGACCGCGCGCTCTCGCTCGCGCACCTCATGCCCGAGCTCGGCCGTGGCACGGCCACCCGGCCGCCCATGTCGAGCGGGCCCGTCCCGGTGCCGAAACACTACTTTGCCGACCTCGCCACCTGGCAGCGCATCCCGCTCCTCTACACCCCCCGCACGGTGCGCGAGGTGGAAACGATGGCGCGCCACGCGCTCGAGCCCGCCCGGCTCGGCCGCCTGGCTCGCGTGCTGGAGGAGGAGCGCGGCCACGCGCTGCTGACGGCGGTGGAGCGGGCCAAGATCGCGCTGTCCTCGTCGCCGCGGGCCGCGATCGAGGCGGGGGACGGATTGCCGCCCCTGCCGCTCACGCGGGCCGAGCTCGACGCGGCGCTGGGCGATCTCGCGGGGCGGATCGGCGGGGCGGTGGAGGAGGCGCTGCGGCTCGCGGGGGTGGGGGGCGAGGCCGTGGCCTTCGCGGTGCTCACGGGCGGCTCGACGCGCCTGCCCACCATCCACGAGGCCATCGCCGCCCGCCTGCCCCGGGCCCGCGCGATCCGCCCCGACCGCTTCGCCGGCATCGCCCACGGCCTCACCCTGGAGGCCGGGCGCCGCTTCCTCGGCGCCGACCCATGAGACCGGGCCGGGCGCCGTTCGGGTCGTGAGGCCCCGCTTCGAGGCCATGGGGCTCACTACAGCCAACATCCAGATCCCCGCCTGCTGGTTGTCCGTTTTTCCCTCCCCGGAGCGGACGCCCGCCGGGCTGTCCGACAACCCCGCTTCATGACGGCTTGGCGGACGAATTGATTGCCGGACGGGTTGACGGACACGGGGCGACCGGACGGCCCGAACCACCCCGCGCTCAGTCGCGAGGGCACCGTTGCAAGAACTCGGATGACACTATGGCCGTCTCGTATGGGGATCGCTCAGCGGACGCCCCCACGGCGCGGATGCCGGCCCAACGGGGGCTGGGCCGGCGGCGTCTCGCAAGGGTGGTCCGGAGGGGTTCTCACTGAGGGGGCGGTGAGCGTACGATCGAGGCCATGACCGGCACCCTGATCGGCTACGCCCGATGCTCCACCGACGACCAGGACCTCGCCGCCCAGCGCGCGGCGCTCCGGGCGCTGGGCGTCGCGGAGGCGCGCATCTACACAGACCACGGCTTGTCGGGCACCACCCGCGCCCGGCCCGGCCTCAACCAGGCGCTCGCCGCCGTGCGCGAGGGCGACACGCTGGTGGTCCCGAAGCTCGACCGGCTCGCCCGCTCGGTGCCCGACGCCCGGGCCATCGCCGACGAGCTGGCCCACCGCGGCGTGGCGCTGGCCCTGGGGCGCACCGTGCACGACCCCACCGACCCGATGGGCAAGATGTTCTTCAACGTGCTGGCCACCTTCGCGGAGTTCGAGGCCGACCTGATCCGCCTGCGCACCCGAGAGGGCATGGCCGTGGCCCGCGCCAGGGGGCGTCTACGCGGCAAGCCCCAAGCTCTCCGAGCGGCAGGCGCGCGAGATGGCACGCATGCACGGCACGGGGGAGTACACCATCGCGGAGCTGGCAGAGCTGTTCGCGGTCGCACGACCCACCGTCTACCGAACCCTGGCCCGGGTGAGGGACGCGCGGGCGGGGGACGGGGCAGCGTGAGCATGGTCCTCTCCACCATCGGCTACGAGGGCGCGACGCTGGCGGAGGTGATCGAGACGCTGCGGGCCGCGGGGGTGGAGGTTGTGATGGACGTCCGCGCGGTGGCGGCCTCGCGCCGGGCGGGGTTCTCCAAGACGATCCTGCGCGCGTCGCTGGAGGCCAAGGGCATCGCCTACGAGCACCTGCGAGGCCTCGGCACGCCCAAGCCGGGGCGGGAGGCGGCGCGCAAGGGGCGCATCGCCGAGATGGAGGCGATCTTCGCCGAGCACATGGCGACGCCCGAGGCCCGGGACGGGCTGGCTCGCGCGCTGGCCCTCACCCACGAGCGGCACGCGGCGCTGCTGTGCTACGAGGCGGACGCGGCGGGCTGCCACCGCCGGATCGTGGCGAGGCTGATCCGCGACGCCACGGGGTGCGAGGTGCGCGACCTCTGAGGGCGCTTCGCCGCGACACGCGGCGGCGACGGGCGCGCAGGCAGGGCTCTTCGACCCAGACGCGAGGACCGATCCCGCATGGTGCCAGCCCCCGCGCAGGACCCGGGCCGCCCGGACGGCGCCTAATCCTCACCGAGGCACAAGCTGGGAAGACCGGAAGTCGGCCCGAAGTCGGCGAAGAAATGGGGATGCTACCCTCCGGCCTTATCGAGGAGCAGATCGGCTCTGGAGAGACGCTGCGGAGGCGTCGGAATGGCGAGGACGCTGGTGCCGTCACCTGAATCAGCCTACATGACCAACCTAGCCAATCTCGTCCGCAGGCCCACCCGGAGGCATCCCATGCTCGTCCCCGTCCACGAGGCCAAGACCCAGTTGTCGCGCCTCATCGAGGCCGCGCTCGCCGGCGAGGAGGTCGTCATCGCCCGCGGCCGCATCCCCGTCGTGCGCCTCGTCCCCCTGCCGCGCTCGGGCGTCGTGTTCGGCCTCCTCAAGGACCGCGTCCCGCCCGGCAGCGCGCCCGACTTCCTCGAGCCCATGGACGAGACCGAGCTCGCCCTGTGGGAGGGGCGCGAGGACGACGAGGAGCTGGACGAACGTGGGCGCGCCTGGAGTTGCCCGTGCTGCTCGACACCCATGCCTTCGCCTGGGTGCTCCTGGACGACCCGGCCCTGTCGGAGGGCGCGCGCGCCGCCATCGCGACCGCCGATGCCGCGCTGGTCAGCCCCGTGAGCCTCTACGAGATCGGCCAGAAGGTCCACCTCGGCCGCTGGCCCGAGATGGCGCCCTTCGCTCCCGAGCTGGCGGACCTGCTCATGCAGGCCGGCCTCCTCGCGGCGCCGCTCACGCCCGCCATCGCGCTGCACGCCAGCCTGCTCGACTGGGACCACCGCGACCCCTTCGACCGCCTCCTCGCCGCCACCGCCGAGCTCATCGGCGCCGCGTTCGTCTCGCGCGATGCCGCCTTCGACGTCCGGCCCCTCCGGCGCGTGTGGTGAAGCGATCGAGGGCCACGCACCGGCCCGTTCCGCCAGGGCCTAGACCCCAGCCGGGCAGCGTCCCACAACCCCGAGAACGACTTGTGCGGAACGGCCGAACCGTTCCGCGGCACCGTTCCTCTGGGGTACACCCATCCGCAGCCTCATACCAATGGCCCTATGGATTGACCTCTGTCCAGGATCGCGAGGTGATTGAGGTTACTGCGGCGGGATCATCGGCGAAGCGGTTCCAAGCGGAGCAGCAGGCATCGACGATGGCGTCGTAGTGTCGAAGATGCTGATCGCGAGCCAGTTGGCGCGCAGGTACTGCCAGACGTTCTCGATCGGGTTCAGCTCGGGGCTGTAGGGCGGCAAGGTCACGAGCGAGATGTTGTCGGGCACGACGAGCGCGCTGGCGCCGTGCCAGCCTGCACCGTCGAGGACCAGCACCGCCTGGGCGCCCGGCGCCACGGTGCGGGCGATCTCGGCGAGATGGGCGTTCATCGCCGCGGTGTCGGCGAAGGGCATGACCAGCCCCACCGCCGCGCCGCGGGCCGGACAGGCCGCGCCGAAGAGGTAGGCCCACTGGTACCGGGTATCGCGCGGCGCCCGCGGTCGGGAGCCGCGCTTCGCCCACACCCGGGTCAGCGTACCCTGCTGCCCGACCCGCGCGTTCGCCGGGAAAACAGTCCCCCGGACTGTTTTCTGGCCCGGCTCACTCTTGGAACCAGACCTCGAGCGGCTTGCCGTGGGCGCGCTCGGGGATCGCGGCGGCTACCGCTTCCGTGAAGCCTTTTTAGAAGCGGCCTGGGCCTCCGGATCGGTCTTCGGATGCCGCGGGCGGACGGAGAGCCGGCGATACCCAAGCGCCACCGGATATTTGCCGACGGTCCGCTCGTGGACCTCGGCCCCGAAGATGGCTTCGATCCGGCGTTGAAGGTCGCGGCGCCGCCAGCGCACCACCCCGTCGTGCGGCCCGGATCAGGCCCGGCCTCGACCCAGCCTGCAAGCTCGACCATCCGATCGGGCGCGAGCCGCCGCGCCCGCGCTGGCGCCCGCCGGTTCGCCAGTCCCGTCAAACCCTCGGCATTGTAGCGATGCACCCAGTCCCGCAGGGTCTGGCCGCATGACCGCCCGGGAGATCGACGTCCACACCCTGCCGGGCATGCTCACGGCGCTGCGCCTGCCCAGCTTCTCCCAGCGCTGGCAGGGCTTCGGCCCCGCAGGCCGACAAGGAAGGCTGGCCCGCCGCGCGCTTCCTCGCGGCCCTCGCCGAGTGCGAGTTGGCCGAACGCGAGACCCGCCGCATCCAGCGCCATCTCAACGCCTCCCATCTGCCGGGCGGCAAGACGCTCGCCACCTTCGACTTCAAGGCCCTGCCGAAGGTGCCCCGGAAGCGGATCGAGGCGCTCGCCGCGGGCGACTGGCTCGAGGCGGGCGCCAACCTCATCGCCATCGGCAACTCGGGCGCCGGCAAAACCCATTTGCTCTGTGCCATCGGACACGCCCTGATCGAGGCCGGCCACCGCGTGCTCTACACCCGCACCACCGACCTCGTCCAAAGGCTCCAGGCCGCGCGGCGCGACCTCGCCCTCGAGGGCGCCCTCGCAAAGCTCGACCGCTTCGACCTCATCGTCCTCGACGACATCGCCTACGCTCAGAAGGACCAGGCCGAGACCTCCGTCCTCTTCGAGCTCATCGCGCGGCGCTACGAAACCCGAAGCCTGGCCATCGCCGCCAACCAGCGCTCACGCGCCCGGGACCGCGTCTCCCCCGACCCCGCCGTCACCGTCGCCGCCATCGCGCATTGCCTCGCCTGAACTGCTCCTGAAGCATGTGCCGTTGCCTCAGTAGGACTGCTCCCGAGGGGAGCGTCTGCAGAGGCGGAGGTGAGGCGGGTGAGCATGGCGACGCGGGACGAACTGCTGGGTGCCCTGGTGGTGCGGTATCGAGGAGCGAGCCGGGAGGAGAAGGGCCGCATCCTGGCCGAGTTCGCGGCGGTGACGGGCTACCATCGCAAGCACGCGGCCCGAGTGCTGCGCACGACGACGCGGCCCGACCGATCGCGGCTTCGACCTGAGCGGCGCCTCTACGACGAGGCGGTGCGCGAGGCGCTGATCGTGGCTCGTGGGAGGCGTCGGACCGGATTCTGCGGCAAGAGGCTGAAGCCGCTGATCCCGATGCTGCTCGCGGCGATGGAACGGCACGGGCACCTCGCGCTCGACACGGAGGTGCGCGCGCGGCTCGGGACGATCAGCGCAGCCACGATTGATCGAGTTCTGGCCCCAGCGCGCCGAGGCGGGACCGGGCGACGGCGTATGGCGAGCTCGCCGGCGATCCGGCGGAGCGTGCCGATCCGGACCTACGCGGACTGGGACGACCCCGCGCCCGGCTTCATGGAGGCCGACCTCGTGGCGCACAGCGGGCCCTCCACGAGCGGGAGCTTCGTCCAGACGCTGGTGCTCACCGACATCGCGTCGGGCTGGACCGAGTGCGCGCCGCTGCTGTTCCGCGAGCAGCAGCTGCTCGGGGAGGTCATGACGGTGATGCGCGGCATCACGCCGTTCCCTCTGCTCGGGTTCGACACGGACAACGACACCGTGTTCATCAACGAGACGATCAAGCTCTGGTGCGAGGCGGCGCGCGTGGTCTTCACCCGCTCGCGGCCGTACCGCAAGAACGACCAGGCCCACATCGAGCAGAAGAACGGCGCGA
>CAWHTQ010000011.1:0-8505 GCA_963832275.1 uncultured Alphaproteobacteria bacterium | reverse complement strand
AGGCGGAAAGCGTGAAGAAAAACGTCGTGCCTTCCCCGTACGTCGATTCTGCCCACACGGTCCCGCCGTGGCGCTCCGCAATTTTGCGCACGATGGTGAGTCCCGCCCCGCTGCCGCCGCCGTGGGCGTCGCGGGCGTGGAGGCGTTTGAACAGGCCGAAGACGAACTCCAGGTGCTTTTCGCGGATGCCGATCCCGTTGTCGCGCACCCAAAACAGCTGCTCGGCCTTCCCGATCCGCTCGCGAGCCGCCGCCGGTATCTCGTCCTTTTCCAGGTATCCGATCTCTACCACGGAGCCGCCCTCGGCATCAGGCCGGCGTACTTGGCCGCGTTGGTGACCAGGTTCAAGAGCAGGTCGAGCACGTGAAGCGCGTCGGCGTGGACGGTCGGGAGCGGGCGCGGGACTTGCACGGCGACGCCCGTTTTCTTCCAGGCGAAACCGGACCGCGTCGCCGACCTCCCGCACCACCTCGTTGAGATCGACCGGCACGAGCGCGAGCGCCTCTGCCCCGACTTTCCCGGCGCAGCAGGGCGTCGATAAAGCCGTCGAGCCGGCGGGAGGCTGGTGATGACCTCCAGCCGCGCGATGCCCTCCTCGTCCAGCACGTCGGCGTAGTCTTCGATGAAGAACTGCGCGTAGTTGTTGATGCCGCGCAGCGGCTCCTTGAGGTCGTGGCTGGCGATGTACGTGAAGGCGTCCAGTTCGGCGTTGCTGCGGGCGAGTTCGACGTTGAGCCGCACCATCTCGTCCGTGCGCGCGAGGACGACGCGGACGATGGCGCGGCGGACCTCGGCGGCGGCGGGGGCGTGCTCCCCCTCGGTCCAGGGCGCCGAGTGCCCGCTGACGTGCTGCGTCCATTTGGCAAAGCTGTTTCGGGGGCTGGAGGATCTGAAGGCCGCTCTCGCTCACGCCGACGGCGTCTTTCGGCGCTCCGCCCCAGTCCACGGTGCGGGCCTGTTCGGGGCGAAACCAGAGGACCGCGCTCTGCCACATCTCGGAAAGGGGCACCGCGAGCACACCCGCCGCAGTGCCGGACAGGGCGGCTCCGCCGGGATAGACCTCGGCCAGGCTGTCGGTGCTCCACACGTCGCCGGTGCCGGCCCGACTCGGAATCCAGACGAGAAGGCGCTCGACGGCTTCGGCGGGAGGCGTTTCGCCTAGCAGGCGGAGCTCGCCGCCGATACGCACCGCCGCCCCCGCCGCGTCCAGCAAATCTTGCACGGCCAGCGTCTCCCCCGTCAGCCCGTCGATCATGTGCTCGCTGCGCATCATCTGCTCGACGAGGCGGACCAGCACCGTTTTGGCCTGGCTTTCTAGTTGAAGCTCGGTCTCGCGCCGCTTTAGCGACAGCTGCATCGCGAACACCTGACCCAGCAAATCGGCGGCGGCGCGGAGGCGGTAGGGCACGGGGTAGGGCGCGTAGTGGTGGCACGCGAGCAGGCCCCAGAGCCGCTCGCCCTGCACGATGCTCACCGACATCGACGCCGCCACGCCCATGTTCTGGAGGTACTCCACGTGGACGGGCGACACGCTTCGGAGCACGCTGTCGCTCAGGTCCAGCGCCGCGCCCGTCGCCGGATTCCGCGCCGGCACCAGCGGCGACGCCCGGTAGCCGACGTCGGGGATGATGCGGACGCGGTTGCGGAGGTAGAGCCGGCGCGCGGGTTCGGGAATGTCGGTGGCGGGAAAGTGGAGGCCGAGAAAGCTCTCCGGCGCCTGGTCCGAGTGGTCCTCGGCCACGACCTCGCCGTGCCAGTCGGCATCAAACCGGTACACCATCACGCGGTCGATGCCGAGCAGGCGGCGGGCCTCGCGCGCAAAAGCGGCGCACAGGGCTTCGACGGATGCCGCGCCGTCCAGCGCCGCGAGCGCCGCCCGCACCGACCGATCCGCCCCGTACCACTGCGCTGCCGCGCCGGGAGGGGCCGGCTCGAACTCCACGATCAGCCCGGCCGGATTCTCGTGCGCGACGGCGTCGACCAGGGCGCCCGCCACTTCCACCAGCACCGGCATCTGCAGTTGGCCCTCGTCGGTCTCGCGCGAGGCGCGCGCGATCTCGGCGAGGGATTCCGCAGACAGCCACTCCGTCACCGGACGCCCGATCACGTCGTCTGCCGAGACGCCCAGGAAGGTGCCGGCGTTGGCGCTGGCCTGGCGGACGGCGCCCGTTTCGGGGTCGAGGACGAGCAGCAGCCCGTGCGGCTGCACGGCACCCGGCGTGTGGATGGGCTCGCGGTCGCAGGTGGTCTGCGTGACGGCGACGCCCGTCTGAAGCAGGGCGAGCCCGGCCATCGAGCCCGTCTCGGCATCGGGGGAGCGAGGGAGAGGACATGTTCATGTCAGGAAATTGGTAAGGGCGCACGAGAACGCGGCGAAGGTGGATTTCGCGGCCTCCACGACGCGGTCTGTTTGAAGCGGGTGTGCCTCGCCAAACGCATCCACGGCCGCTCGGTAGCGGCGCCACATGGGTCCGCGCTCGTCGCCGTAGCTCAGAAAATGCGCGGCGCCGGACGCGGCGTCTACGCCGAGGTGGTCTTCGAGGCGACGCGCGAGAAAGCGCCCACCGAGCGTGGCGCCTTCGGTCACGTACAGCACACCGAGCCCGTCGGCGGCGCCCGCTATTTGCACAGGCGACGGCTCATGGTCAGGCGCGCCCTCTACCTCTGCCCTCTCCACCTCCGCCCTCTCTGCGCCCAGGCGGAGCAGGTCGGTGCGGAGCGCAGGCGTTTTGCGGCGGGCGTCCAAGTCGGGCACCCAGTCTGTGAGCGACGGGCAGGCCGCGAGTGCCGGCTCCAGCGCCGCGTGGAAGCGGAGCAAAGCGGCGAGGTGGCGACGGTACGCCTCGCGCGTCAATTCCGGCGCAACGAGCGCGCGCATGGCCGGATGCGCCTCGGCCTGGTCGTGGAGAGCACGGGTGTCGGCCTTGAGACGAGCGCTGAGCGGAGGCTGGGGCGTGGGCATAGAAGGGAACGTCGTTCAGACCGGCCACGCTACCCCTCTTCTGCGGCACCGTTCGCGCCTCCACTCGCGATCACGGGATTCCTCCTACCCTTCTACACGGATTACCGCGCGTAGGCGATGGCGCGGACCTCGCGGATCACCGTCACCTTGACGTGGCCCGGATACTGGAGCTCGTCCTCGATGCGCGCGCGAGATATCCACCGCGAGCTGCGAGGCCATCGCGTCCGAGATGCGCACCTGGTCCACGATCACGCGCACCTCGCGCCCGGCCTGGATGGCGTAGACCTTGTGCACGCCCTCGAAGCCCTCGGCCACGCCCTCGATGTCGCGCAGGCGGCGGACGTACTGCTCCAGCGCCTCGCGCCGGGCGCCGGGGCGGGCGCCGCTCACGGCGTCGGCGGCCTGGATAAGCGGCGAGATAGGGCTCGTCATCTCGATCTCGTCGTGGTGCGCGCCGACGGCGTTGCACACCTCGGGGTGCTCTTTGTGGCGGCGGCAGACCTCCATGCCGGCGATGGCGTGCGGGCTCTCCAGGTCGCCCTCGATCACCTTGCCGATGTCGTGCAGCAGCCCGGCGCGGCGGGCCTTGCGCGCGTCCAGCCCGAGCTCGGAGGCCATAAACGAGGCCAGCTTCGCCGTTTCGATGGAGTGCGCGAGCAGGTTCTGCCCGTAGCTCGTCCGGTACCGCATCCGCCCGACGAGCCGCACCAGCTCCGGGTGAACGCCCACGAGCTGGAGGTCCGTCACGACGCGCTCGCCGGTCTCGATGATCTCCTCGTCCACGTGCTCCGCCATGCGCGCCACCTCCTCTTCGATGCGGGCCGGGTGGATGCGGCCGTCGGCGAGCAGGCGCTCCATCGCGAGGCGCGCGATCTCGCGCCGGACGGGGTCGAACGACGACAGGAGCACCGTTTCGGGCGTCTCGTCCACCACCACCTCCACGCCCGTGGCGGCCTCGAAGGCGCGGATGTTGCGCCCTTCGCGGCCGATGATGCGGCCCTTCATGTCGTCCGACTGGAGCTGGACGGTGCTCGTGGTGGTCTCGATGGCGGTGGGGGCGGCGGTGCGGCTGATGGCGGCCAGGATCACCTCGCGCGCCTGGCGCTGCGCGATCAGCTTGGCCTCGTCGCGCGCGGCCTTGACGGAGCTGGCGGCCTGGAGCTTGGCCTCGCGTTCGATCTCGGCCGTGAGGCGCCGCAGCGCTTCGGCGCGCGAGAGCCCGGCCACCTGTTCGAGCTTGGCGACGTACTCGTCGTTTAGCCCTTCGACGCGCTCTTCGCGGTCGTCCAGTTCGTTTTCGCGCTCGGTGGCGTCGTGCTCGCGGGTGGCGAGCTCCTGCTGCCGCCGCCCGACGGCCTGCGCCTGTTTCTGCACGGTGCCGGCGAGGCGCTCGGCCTCGGCGCGGCGCGTCTCGGCCTCGCGCACGATGGCGCCCACCGCCTCGACCGCGCGTTCCTGCGCCACGGATGGCTTTCTCCAGCGTCGCCGCGCGCGCCTCCTGCTGACGGGTCTGCTGGACAAACCGCGCCTTGCGCCGCTCGGTTTTCTCCCGAAAGGCTGCCTGCTTGTCGCGCAGCCCTGCCTGGCGCTCCTTGAGGTCGGCCGCTTTCTGGTCGAGGCGCTCCTGCCGTTTGGCGAGCTCCGTGTGCTGCTCGCTGAGGCGGACGCGCTCGGGCTCTAGCACCTCGCTGCGAAACAGATCGGCCTCGCGCTGGACGCGCTCGGTGGTCGTCTCGGCTTCGCGCCTGGCGGCGTCGAGCGCAGCCGCCTTGCCCCTGAGCGCGCGGACGCGCCCGAGTGCGTACCCGATCGCGAGAGCGAGCCCGGTACCTAGGAGAAGAGCGACGAGAGAGGGGAGATCCATGGGAGAAGGGCCGCGGCCGACCGCGAGGCGGGCCACGGGTCAGGTAGCGCTCTGCGGCGTACGGGTTTCCCCTACCAGACACGATCCTGTAAAATCGAAGCGCCCGAACAGACGCGCCCCGGAGCGGCCGAGGCCGTCCGGGGCACGTAGCCCCGCAGGGCCAAGAGGTCACCGATCTGCAGCGTTGGTTTCGAACCTCCTCGTATACACGATGGAGACGACCCAAGCCCTCTCTTCTTCCACGGTCCGCCCGGAGGCGGTGAACGCGCGGCCGAAGCCGAGCGCTGTGGCCTGATGGTCAGGCTCGGAGGGAAGCCTCCTTGGAGATCATTGTAGAGGCCCGCACAACGTCGACTGCAGACCGATGGTGGGTTCTGTGCCGCTGGGGCGCTCCATGATAGGGAATCCGCCGAACACTGTTCCTGAAGCCCCAGCGAAGGAGGCGCGAGAATCTGCCGGCCTATCCCTCCACTGCGTCCCGCAGCCGGCGGTCCAGGGCGGCGGCTTGCTCCTCGATGGCGCGCCGGAGCCGGTCGATCTCGGCCTGTTTTGCCGCCACTTCTTCGGCGACCGCGAGCGCCGTCATCACGGCCACCGTCAGCTCCGGCTGGTACGGGATGGCGCGGCGGATGGCGCGCATCCGCTCGTCGATGCCCTTGGCGATGCGGTACGTCGCCTCCTCTTCGCCGGGCGCCACGCGCAGCGGGTATTCCTTGTCCAGCACGCGGACGCGGAGCGAGCGGTCGCGCGTCGGGGGCGAGCCGGCGGGGTCCGGGCGGTCGTCATCCATCGCGGTCGTCCGGGCTGGCGTCGGCGGGAGCGCTGGGGTCTGGGCCGGCGGCGGAGGCTGCGGCGGCGGGGCTGCTCACGAGGCCTTCTGGCGGTTCGCCGGTGGCTAGCGCGCGGTCGATGGCGTCGATAAAGCCCTTGACCTTGTCGCGGAGGCTGGCCGGGTCGCCGTCGAGTGGAAGCACCGGGGATTCGCCGGAGACGGCCTCTTCGAGTTGCCCGATGCGCTCGGCGAGGGCGGCGTTCTGCTCGCGCAGCCGCTCGATCTCGGTCACGGCGCTTTCCACCTGTCCGCGCAGCCGTTCCAGCGCGGCGAGCCCACGGAGCGGGCCTTCGGGCGTGCGGTCGGGGGCGGGAGGAGGCGGCATGGGGAGAAGATAGGAGCGGGCGAGCCTGGACGGACAGATCCGGAGCGAGGGTCCGGCTCCGGCCTACGCGCGCAGCTCGGCGCCGTAGGCCTTTTTCAGCCGCTTGAGAATGGCCTTGATGCGGCCGTCGGCCTCTTTGTCGGTAAGCGTGGCGTCGGGCTTGCCGAAGGCGAGGGCAAAGGCGACGCTCTTCTGGCCGGCGCCGACGTTCTCGCCTTCGTACAGGTCGAACACGCGCGCGCGCTGGAGCAGCGTCCCGGCCGTCTGCCGCACCATCTGCAGCATCGGCCCGACGGGCTGGTCGGCGCTCACCACCACCGCGAGGTCGCGCTCGGCGGCGGGGAAGCGGCTCACGGCATCGGTGCTCACCGGCCCGCGCGGCGCGAGGGCTGCCAGCGCCGCGAAGTCGAGCTCGGCGAAAAAGACGGGCTGTCGGAGGTCGAGGTCGTCGCCGAGCGCGTCGTCCACCTGGCCGAGCACGCCGAGGTGGCGCCCGCCGGAGCGGAGCGTGAGCCGGTACGCGAGCAGGCCGTCGGAGGCGGGCTCGGACACTTCTTCTATCTCCTCGATGCCGAGCGCGCCCAGCAGGTGCATCACGGCGCCCTTGAGGTCGAAAAAGTCGGCAGCGCGGGCGGCCGTGTCCCATCCCGCCTCGTGCGCGGCGCCGCTCATCGCGAGCAGCAGGTGCGGGCGCTCGACGTAGCCGGGCACGGGCGCCGCTGCGTCCTGCGCCGTCAGGTAGACGCGGCCGAACTCCATGAGGCGGAGCGCGCCGGCGTTCCGGTTCTGGTTGTACACCACGGCCGCGAGCACGCCCGGCAGCAGGCTCGGGCGGAGCGCCGACATCTCCTCCGAGATCGGGTTCAGCGTCTGCACCACGCCGCCCTCGACGCCGATCAGCGCGGCCTGGTTGAAGCGCTCGGCGGTCGCCATCGGGAGCAGCGAGTTGGAAAACGCCTCGCGGAAGCCGGCGCCGGCCAGCAGGTCCAGCGCCTGGTCGCGGACGGCCGCCTCGTGGTTCCGGCGCGGCGCGCGGAGCGGGATGCTCGTGCGCGTCGGCTGCGGGACGCGGTCATAGCCCCAGAGCCGGGCCGACTTCCTCGATGAGGTCGGCCTCGCGCTCCACGTCGGGCCGGTAGGGCGGGACGATGCACCGGAGTCCGGCAGCGCCGGCGGTTTCGGCGGCCTCGCGCATCGTCTCGCCGAGCATCGCCGCCTCGGCGAAGGCGTCGAGCGCGGTGCTCTCGGCGTCCGTCACCTCGAAGCCGATGGCCGCGAGGAGGCGTGCGGCCTCGTCGGTCGGCACGTCGGCGCCGAGCAGGGCGCGCAGGCGCTCGGGGCGGAGCGTGACGGTGCGCGGCTGGTGCGGGCGCGGGTGCTCGTCGACGGCGCCCGTGGAGATGGTGCCACCGGCGACCTCGGCCAGGAGCTGCGCCGCGCGGGCGGCGGCGCGGAGCTGGGCCGTGGGGTCGATGCCGCGCTCGAAGCGGTACGAGGCGTCGGTCTGGAGGCCGAGCGCTTTGGCCGTCGTGCGCACGGTGACGGGGTCGAAGTAGGCGCTCTCGATCAGCACGTCCGTCGTCTGGCCGGTGACCTCGGAGTTCTCACCGCCCATGACGCCCGCCACGGCGACGGGCCGCCCGGCGTCGCAGATCAGCAGCGCGCCCTCGGGGAGTTTGCGCTCGGCGCCGTCGAGCGTGGTGAAAGGCTCATCCTTCTCGGCGCGGCGCACGACGATTTCGGCCTTCCCGCTCTTTCCCTTCGCGATCTGGCCGAGGTCGAAGGCGTGGAGCGGCTGCCCCATCTCGAACATGACGTAGTTCGTCACGTCGACCACGTTGTTCACCGGTCGCACGCCGATGGCCGTCAGGCGCTCGCGCATCCAGTCCGGGCTCGCGCCGACGCTCACGCCGCGCACGACCATCGCCGCGTAGCGCGCGCACGCCTCGGGCGCGTCGATCTGCACCTGCACGGCCTCGGCGACCTCTCCGCCGAGATCGGGCGCTGCGATGTCTAGGGAGCGAAACGGCGCGTTCGCGAGCACCGCGAGGTCGCGCGCCACACCGAGGTGGCTCGTCGCGTCGGGCCGGTTGGGCGTCACGTTGACGTCCAGCACGGCGTCGGGCGCGGTGCCCTGGGCCGCGAGGTAGTCGGCGAAGTCCTGGCCGGTGTCCGCGTTTTCGTCCAGCACCAGGATGCCGTCGTGGCCGCCGGGCAGGCCGAGCTCGTCCGCCGAGCAGATCATGCCGCTGGAGGCCTCGCCGCGCAGCGTCGCCGCCTTGATTTCGACGGGCTCCAGATCGTGCGGCGCCTTGCGCGCCGGCAACAGCAGCGTCGTGCCGACCGTCGCCACGGGCACCTTCTGGCCCGCCGCCACGTTGGGCGCGCCGCAGACGATCTGCACAGGCTCGTCTTGCCCGATATCGACTAGGCACACGCGCAGCTTGTCCGCGTTCGGGTGCGACTGCACGTCCTGGACGTGGCCCACCACCACGCCGTCCATCGGGCGACCGGACTGTTCG
>CAWHTQ010000010.1:0-4909 GCA_963832275.1 uncultured Alphaproteobacteria bacterium | reverse complement strand
GGGCTCTGTTGCACGGAACGCCTGAAGGTCAAGACTGCCCTTTTCCCCCTGAAGTCAGCCCACGGGCTGCGTGACGGGAATGCCGAGTTCGGTGAAGCGGCCCCGGATGGCGACGCGGACTTGAAGCCCGGCGGTCTGGCGGTCGAAGTCGCGGGCGGCGAGCCTCTGACCGAGCAGCTTCATGCAGCTCATCTTCGTCTCGACGCGGCTTCGGCGGTGGTAGCCGCACCACCTGTGCCAGATGGTCCGGCCGAAGCGCTTCATGGCGCGCAGGGCCTCGTTCCTCGCCCCCGCACCGGGGCTGTCCTTCACCCACGGTTTGGCGTTGCGGCGCGGTGGGAGCGAGCCTTGTGCGCCATTGGTTCGAGCACAATGGCGAGCGCGTCGGCGCCCCGGCCGGCGACGGCGTCGTGGCAGGCACGACCATCATAGGCACCGTCCGCGGTCACTGAAGCGTTCGGCTTGCCCGCGGGATCTGCGATAGCAGGCCGGGCAGTATCGGCGCATCGCCCACGCCGCTGCCGGTGATCGGGGCGGCCCGGACCTCGAGCGTCGCCTCGTCGACGGCCAGATGGACCTTGCGCAACACGCGCCGACGCGCCCCGCCATGCTTGCGCGCATGCCATTCATTTTCGCCCCGGACTTCGATGCCCGTGCTGTCGATCAGAAGGTGCAGCGGCCCGCCCGAGCCCCGGCAGGGCAGCTGCACGGACAGAGCCCTCCGGCGGCGGCAGAGCGTCGAGTGGTCCGGCGCCAGCCGGTCAAGTCCCGCGAGCTTCAGCAAGCTCCCCGCAAAGCCGGTCGTCTGCCGGAGCCGGAGCCCAAACAGGACCTTCACCGCCAAGCACGCCTGGATGGCGGCGTCGCTGTAGACCGGCTGTGCACCACGCCTACCCGAGGGCGCTGCGTGCCAAGGCGTCCGGGTCGAACCAGACCGTCAGCGACCCGCGCGCACGCAGCGAGGCGTTGCAGGCTGACCAGTTCAAAGTGCTGTAGCGGGTGGGCGAGGGCTTCTACATGCCGCCCAGCTATCCCCCAAGACCCACGATGTAAAATCCGGGCAGGCTTCGTGCAACAACGCCTATCCGGCCTCGTGATGCGGCCATCTCACGCCGCGGGCCCATATGGTGGTCGAGGATCGGGTCCAGATCAAAGCCGGGTGCTCGAAGGCACTCCGTTGCGCACTGGGTCTCCCGATCCCGTCTCACGACTGCTGCGCCATACCGCTCCTTGCCCTCTTCCGCTCCGACGTCCCCCGATCGACGACGGCCTACGCCGCCGCGGCCGGAGCCCTGTAGATGCCGCCCCGGGCCATCAGGGCCCGGACGATGCGTGCCAGTTCATTCGCCAGCGCCACCCGCACCAGCATCCCCGGCTTGCGTGCGAGCAGCCCGCCCAGCCAAGTTCCCTCCCGCGCCATCGGGTTCGTGCGCCGATTGATGACAACGCTGTTGGCGCCGAGGATAAGGAGCCGCCTGAGCGAGCGCTCTCCCATCCTGGTCGTCGCGCCGAGCCGCTGCTTGCCACCCGTTGAGCGCTGCCTTGGCGTGAGACCCAGCCAGGCTGCGAAGTCACGCGCCCGGCGGAAATGCTCGGGCGGCGGGGCGAGTGTTGCCAGCGCCGTAGCGATCAGCGGGCCGATGCCGGGGATCGTCATCAGCCGACGCGCCACCTCGTCTTCCAGCGCCCGCCGAGCGATCTCCGCGTCGAGACTGGCGATCCGCTCGTCGAGGTGGCGCAAGCCGCCTACGAGCACCTGCAACGTGGCCCGCGCCGTCTCTGGCAACGCGTCGTCCTCGGCCTCGACCAGCTAAGCCGAGCGCCGCGCGTTCCACGCCCCTGAGGGACGATCTCCCCGAACTCGGTGAGGTGCCCCCGCAACGCGTTGATCATCTGTGTGTGCTGTCGGATCAGCAACTGACGCACCCGGAACGCCGCCGCAGCACCCTACTTCTCCTCGCTCTTGACCGGAACGAAGCGCATGTTCGGCCGCTGCGCCGCTTCGCAGATCGCCACTGCGTCCGCCGCGTCATTCTTTTGGCGCCGCACGAATGGGCTTACGTAGGCCGGCGGGATCAGGCGGACCTCATGGACCAGCTTCCCGATCTTCCGACCCCAGTAGTGCGCTCCGCAGCAGGCTTCCATCGCCACCGTGCAACGCGGCAGGCCTGCCACGACCTCAAGCACTTGTCCCCGGCGCAGCTTGCGCCGGAGCACAGCCCGGCCGGATACGTCCGCCCCATGCAACTGGATCACATCCTTCGCCAGGTCGAGTCCGACCGTGGTAATCTCCGACATGACCGCTCCCTCCTGTGGATCGTCGATGACCCACCCTGGCACACCAGATGCCGTCGGAGGGCGGTCACACCATCAGAGCCGTACCGCGTCGCTCAACACGTTACCGTTTATTGTCTCCAGTTAGCTTTATCGGGGTAGGCTCGTCGATCAACTATTAGTTCATCTCGGTGGTTAAGCGGTAGGCTAGCGCTTCCGCTATATGGGCGCGTTCCACCCGCTTTGCTCCCGCCAGGTCCGCGATGGTGCGCGCCACGCGCAGCACTCGGTGGTAGCCGCGCGCCGAGAGGCCCTTCCTCTCGGCCCAGGCGGCGAGGAGCGCCCGGCCCTCCTCGTCGGGGTGGGCGTGCGCCTCCAGCGCATCGCCCGCGAGGTCGGCGTTGGAGCGCATCGTGTCCTGGCCCGCGAGCCGCTCGGACTGGATCGCCCTCGCCGCGGCGACGCGATCGGCCACGGCCGCCGACGTGTCGCCCGAGGGCGGCAGGTCGAGGTCCGCGTGGGAGACGGGCGGCACCTCGACGCGCAGGTCGAAGCGGTCCATCAAGGGCCCCGAGATGCGGCCCATGTAGTCCGCCCCGCAGGCCGGCGCCTTGGCGCAGGAGCGCGCGGGCTCGGCGAGGTGGCCGCAGCGGCAGGGGTTGGCGGCGGCGACCAGCAGGAACCGGCAGGGGTAGCGGACGTGGGCGTTGGCGCGCGCCACCACGACCTCGCCGGTCTCCAGGGGCTGGCGCAGGGTCTCCAGCACCGCGCGGGGGAACTCGGGCAGCTCGTCGAGGAACAGCACGCCGTTGTGCGCCAGGCTCATCTGGCCGGGCTTCGCGCGCGCGGCCGCCGCCGACGATGGCGGCGGTGGAGGCCGGTGTGGTGCGGCGTCATGCACGGGCGCTCGCGGCCGATCCGGCCCTCCTCGATCAACCCCGCGACCGAGTGGATCATCGAGGTCTCCAGCGTCTCGCGCGCGCTCATGGGGGCAGGATGCCGGGCAGGCGCGCGGCCAGCATCGACTTGCCCGCGCCCGGGCGGGCCCACCATCAGGAGGTGATGGCGCCCCGCGGCGGCGATCTCCAGCGCGCGCTTGGCCCGCTCCTGGCCCCTCACGTCGCGCAGGCACGCGGCCGCGGGGGGCTGGGCGCAGCTCGCCGGGGCTCGCGGGCTCGATCGGCGCGCGGTCCTGGAGGTGCGCGATGGCCTCGGCGAGCGAGGCCGGGCCGATCACGGTCGCGGCCCCCACCCAGGCGGCCTCGGGCGCGCAGGGGGCGGGGCAGATCAGGGCGCGGCCGTCCTCGGCGGCGGCCATCGCGGCCGGAAGCGCGCCCAGCACGGGCACCAGCGAGCCGTCGAGGCTGAGCTCGCCCAGGGCGACGGCGCCCTCGACCTCCTCGGGCGGCACGACGCCGGTGGCCGCGAGCAGCGCCAGAGCGATCGGCAGGTCGAAGTCGCGAGCCCTCCTTGGGCAGGTCCGCGGGCGAGAGGTTGATGGTGATGCGCTTCGCGGGCAGCGCGATGGCCAGGGCGGTGAGCGCCGCGCGCACCCGCTCCTTGGCCTCGGTGACGGCCTTGTCGGGCAGGCCCACCACGGCGAAGGACGGCACCCCGGCCGAGACCGCGCACTGGACCTCGACGCGCCGCGCCTCCACGCCCTCGAAGGCGACCGTGTAGGCGCGTGCGGTCATCGCCGGGCCTCCCTCGACTCCTCCGGCGGGGTAGGGTCGGGGGGTTGAGGATCGGTGAAGGGCGACCGGCCTAGCCCTCGGCGCCGTGCCCGAGCAGCGCGCGGAACGCGGGCCAGGCCATCGGGTCGGCCATGGTCTTGTCGCGGCAGAACGCGTCGCAGAAGCCGAAGGCCCGGCCTTCGAGCGCCATGAAGTGCGCCACCGGCCCGCCCGAATAGGGGCAGGCGGCGTTCTCGGAGGGGCCGTCCGCGGGCGCGCCCGCGACCTCGGGCGGATAGGGCCAGGGCGCGGGCTCCAGATTCGATCGCGTAGACGCCTTGGTCCGGGCCGTCGTGGAGCGCCATCGCGCGCCAGCGGCGGAACGGCTCGGAGGTCAGATGCGCCGTCACGTAGGCCACGGCGTCCTCCGGGACGGCGAGCCCGTAGCCCGCGATCCGCGCCGCGACGGGCGCGTGGAAGGCGTCGGCGGCCGTGTAGCGGCCGAAGAGCCACGGGCCGTCCCCGGCCATGCCGCGCGCGAGGCGCCAGAGCGAGAGGATGCGGCCGAGGTCGGCCATGACCTCCGGCGACGGCTCGAAGCCGCGCCAGGCCGTGCGCAGGTTCATCGGGCAGGCGGCGCGCAGGGCACCGTAGCCCGAGTGCATCTCGGCCGCGATCGAGCGCGCGAGGAGGCGGGCCGCCGGGTCGGAGGGCCAGTGCCCGGCCTCGGGATGGCGCTCGGCCAGCGCCTCGGCGATGGCGAGGCTGTCGGTCGCCACGCCCTCGGGCGTCCCGAGCGCCGGGACGGTGCGGGCGGGCGCGAAGTCCGCCAGCAGCGCCGCGAAGGCCTCGGTGCGCATCTGCGCGCGGCGGACGCGGGCGGAAAGGCCGAACGCCTCCAGGAGCAGCCAGCCGCGCAGCGACCACGACGAGTAGGCGCGGTCGCCGATGGCGAGATCATG
>CAWHTQ010000009.1:0-12631 GCA_963832275.1 uncultured Alphaproteobacteria bacterium | reverse complement strand
TGCACGCTCGACGAGTACGTATTGCTGTCGCCGCCCAGCTCTGCGACCGGGTCGCGGTGATGCAGCGCGGCCGGCTGGTCGAGATCGGCCCCACCGCCGAGGTCTTCCTCTCGCCGCGCCACGACTACACCCGCAGCCTCCTCGCGGCCGTGCCCGGCGCCGCCTGGGCGCGGGGCGCCGTCGTGGCCTGAGGCGAGGCGGTCGGCGCCTGCCTCCGGCGCGCGCTCCACCCCGGCGCCCCGGTCTCGGAGCCGTGGAAAACAGCCAGTCGATGAGGAAGCGGATCGCGGCCCGCGCCCCTCCCGCGTCGGCGCGTCGAGCCCGAGGGCTGCGACGCCCCCAGCCTCCCCGGCCGCGTCCCGCCCCCGGGTCCGCGGGCAGGTCGCGCCGCGTGTCGGGGCGGTCGTCGCCCGGCCTGCGCGGGGTCGGCCGCGCGCCGCTGGCATCAGTCCCGGTGCTCGGCCCAGTCGGGCTCGTTCTCGAAGGCGAAGTCGTAGTAGGCGCGGCCCTCCAGGCACGCGGCGGCGGCCTCGTCCACGACCACCTTGCAGTTGGGATCGATCTGGATCGCCGAGGCGCTGACCATGGCGGTGATCGGCCCTTCGACGGCGCGCCGGCAATCTTCGCCTTGCGCGGACCGGTGGCGAGCAGGATCAGCTCGCGCGCCTCCAGGATCGTGCCCACCCCCATGGTGAGCGCGCGCGCGGGCACCCGCTCGGGGTCGGCCCCGAACATCGCGGCGTTCTGCGCCCGCGTGGTGGGGGTGAGCGGGAGCTCTCACGTTAACCGAGCGAGGGCGAAAGGCGCCTGGAGCCGCGAGGTTCACCCGGCGAGGCCACCGGCTACGCCACACGCCTCGAAGCCTTCGAGTCGGTGAACGCCGGTGGCCTCGCCGGGTGAACCTCGCGGCTCCGGGCCCTTTCGCCCTCGCTCGGTTAACGTGCGAGCTCCGCCGACGGGCCGTCCTGCCGGCAGCCTCGCTTGGGCCAGCCTCTACAACACGTTCTTCTGGATCGACCCCGTCAACGACGTCGGCGGCGTCTACATGAGCCAGGTCCTGCCGTTCGTCGACACGCAGGTCCTGCAGGGCTTCCAGGACTTCGAGACGGCCTACTACAGGGGCGACGGCTCCTGACCGTGCTCCACGGCGAAAGGCGGCTGGCCCTCCGTTGCCTCTCGTCGTCTGACGCCCTACGTTCGTCGTGTGACGAGAGCACTGTGGGGATCATCCATGACCGACCTGGCCGCCTACCGCACCCCGCCCGGCCGCGCCCGGTCCGAGCCCGCACGCCTCGCCGCGCTCCTGGGCATGCCCGACGCCGAGCGGGTGGACGAGCTGACGCTCGCGCGTCGCGTGGGCGAGGGCCTCGGCCTGGCCGCGGCGGAGGCCTTGGGCGCTCTGGTGGCGCCCTGGGACGCGGGGCGATCCACGCCATCGTCTCCGAGCCCACGCTGAGGCGCGCCCGCGCGGGTCGGGCGCTGTCGCGCGAGCCCAGCGAGCGGCTCTACCAGCTGGGCCGCGTGCTCGACCGCGCGGCGCGCGCCTTCGGCGGCGACGAGGAGATGGTGCGGCGCTTCCTCGCGCGGCCACATCCGCTCCTCGAGGGCCGCACGCCCTTCGAGGTCGCGCGTTCCTCCGCGGCTGGGGCCGACGCCGTGATCCGCATCCTGGAGGAAGCCGAGGCGGGGGTAGCGGTTTGAGCGGTGGGCGACAAACGAGCCCGCCGTGGCCCGGCACCGCGTCCTCCCCGAGCCCCTGACAGCCTACCGGATCGGCGACGCCGAGGGAGCATACCCCGTCTACAGCCCCGAGGGCGCGCGACGCACGGGCGGGCGATGGTCAGCGCCGGGGCAGGTGGTGATCTACGCCGCAGAGCGCTACTCGACCGCGCTGCTGGAGAAGCTCGTACGCCTGGGCGAGCTGCCGCCCGCCAGCACTTCGTGGAGATCGCGATCCCCGCGGGCGTGAGCTACGAGGTCGTCGCCGAGGCCACGGTGCCCGGCTGGTACGAGCGTGGAGGCGCAAGCGCGCGGCGCTTCGGCTCGGCGTGGATCGAGGAGGCGCGATCGGCGATCCTGCTCGTGCCCTCGGTGGTCGCACGCGTGGAGCGCAACGTGCTGATCAACCCCGCCCATCCGGACGCGGCCGCCATCCGCTCGGGGCTGGAGACCCCCGTGCGCTGGGACCAACGGCTGTTCGAGCCCTGACGGGGCCTGACGGAGCAGCCCAACATAACTCCGCCTCAACTCGTCGGATTGGCGGTGCGGGTAGGTTCTATATCGAAGCGCGACAGTTGGGCGAAGGTGCCGGGCGCAGGGTGCATCCCGGGACGTCGCGACCGCGTTGGAGGCGGCCCGTTCGTTGAGGTCGCCCTCTACGACGCGATCGACGCAGCGGCCTTCGGCCCGGCGCAGGACGACCTGCATGGCCTCTTCGCGGCGCGGGCCGCGCCGACCGCGTCCTATCGGCTGCGCGGCGACGAGAACCCCGAGACCCACGGCGATCTCATCGTCTGGCCCGATGCGGTGAGCTGGGAGGCAATGGGGGCCGAACTCACCGCGATGTCCGGGTTCGCGCCGATGTTCGAGACCATGGGGCCGCCGCGCCTCTTCGCGCTCTTCGCTCCGGGGTTCGGAGACGAGTGTTCAGCGACAACCACTCTGACCGGCGCATTGCCTCGCCTGAACTGCTCCTGAAGCATGTGCCGTTGCCTCAGTAGGACTGCTCCCGAGGGGAGCGTCTGCAGAGGCGGAGGTGAGGCGGGTGAGCATGGCGACGCGGGACGAACTGCTGGGTGCCCTGGTGGTGCGGTATCGAGGAGCGAGCCGGGAGGAGAAGGGCCGCATCCTGGCCGAGTTCGCGGCGGTGACGGGCTACCATCGCAAGCACGCAGCCCGAGTGCTGCGCACGACGACGCGGCCCGACCGATCGCGGCTTCGACCTGAGCGGCGCCTCTACGACGAGGCGGTGCGCGAGGCGCTGATCGTGGCTCGTGGGAGGCGTCGGACCGGATCTGCGGCAAGAGGCTGAAGCCGCTGATCCCGATGCTGCTCGCGGCGATGGAACGGCACGGGCACCTCGCGCTCGACACGGAGGTGCGCGCGCGGCTCGGGACGATCAGCGCAGCCACGATTGATCGAGTTCTGGCCCCAGCGCGCCGAGGCGGGACCGGGCGACGGCGTATGGCGAGCTCGCCGGCGATCCGGCGGAGCGTGCCGATCCGGACCTACGCGGACTGGGACGACCCCGCGCCCGGCTTCATGGAGGCCGACCTCGTGGCGCACAGCGGGCCCTCCACGAGCGGGAGCTTCGTCCAGACGCTGGTGCTCACCGACATCGCGTCGGGCTGGACCGAGTGCGCGCCGCTGCTGTTCCGCGAGCAGCAGCTGCTCGGGGAGGTCATGACGGTGATGCGCGGCATCACGCCGTTCCCTCTGCTCGGGTTCGACACGGACAACGACACCGTGTTCATCAACGAGACGATCAAGCTCTGGTGCGAGGCGGCGCGCGTGGTCTTCACCCGCTCGCGGCCGTACCGCAAGAACGACCAGGCCCACATCGAGCAGAAGAACGGCGCGATCGTGCGGCGGATGGTGGGCTATCGGCGGCTCGAGGGGCTCGCCGCAGCCGAAGCTCTGGCACGCCTCTACCGGCCCATGCGGCTGTTCGTGAACTTCTTCCAGCCGTCGTTCAAGCTTGCCGAGAAGCACCGAGAAGGCGCTCTCGTCCGCAAGCCCTATCATCCACCGCTGACGCCGCATCAGCGGCTGGTGGCGGACCCGCGCGTCCCGCAGGCGCTGAAGGACGCCTTGGACGCCCAGCAGGCCGAGCTCGACCCGGTGCGGCTGCTCGGCGAGATCCGGGCGGCCCAGCAAGCCCTGGTGGAGATCGCAGACAAGGGGCCCGCAGCCGGCCCGACGGCGGCTGACGCCGAGCCGCCCCTCGAGGACTTCCTCGCCGGCCTGCGCCTGGCCTGGAAGGAGGGAGAGGTCCGGCCGACTGCGCGGCCGAAGGCGTCCAAGCCGCGCTATCGAACGGTTCCCGATCCGCTCGAGGCAGTCACTGCGGACCTCAAGGCCTGGTTCGACGCGGAGCCCGGCGTCACCGGCCGGGAGCTCCTCGACAGGCTGCAAGCAGCTCGTCCGGGAGCCTACCCGGACAACGTGATCCGGACGGTGCAGCGGCGCCTGAAGCTCTGACGGCGGGAGCGCGCGAAGGCGCTGGTGCTTGGGCCCTCGGTCGCCGCCATGCCGCAGCCTGCGGCTCGGGAACATCTTTGATGAGGCAAGCACAATCCGTTCGGGAACATTCCGCCATGAGGCAACACGCCGGACAAGAAGGTTGACGCCCTACACTCGCTGTTCGAGCCGCCGCGTCCCTCCGCCATCGCGGTGGCCGGCCGGGTGATGGGACCGAAGGGGAGGACGACATGGTGGTGACGCTCGCGAAGGCCGCGCTGGTCCTCGTCGCGGCGGTGGCGGTGGCCATCGTCATTGCGCGGATCGCCTTCGCGCTGTCTGCGGTGGAGGACCGGTGGGACAGCGTCGCCCTGCCGCCGTCGGAGGGAGGACCGTTGGCCGAGGCCCTGGCGGACCGCGAGGGGCACACGAGCGAAGGGCTGACGGGGATCGCGGCGCTCAGAAGCGGCGCCGACGCCTTCGCCGCGCGCATGATCCTCGCCGACCGGGCGGTCTCGTCGATCGACGCGCAATACTACATCTGGCACGCCGACCTGACGGGATACCTGCTGCTCGACGCGCTCAAGCGCGCGGCGGACCGAGGCGTCCGAGTGCGGCTCCTGCTCGACGACAATGGGACCGCGGGCCTCGACGCCGAGATCGCGGCATTGGTGGCGCACCCGAACGTCGAGGTGCGGCTCTGGAACCCGTTCAACCTGCGCGGCCGCCTCAAGACGCTGAGCTACGGCTTCGACTTCTTCCGGCTGAACCGGCGGATGCACAACAAGTCCTTCACCGTCGACGGCCGCGCCACGATCCTCGGCGGGCGCAACGTGGGCGACGAGTACTTCGGGACGGGACCCATGCCGCTCTACGTCGATCTCGACGTCCTCGCGGTCGGCGCGATCGTGCCCGAGGTCTCGGCCGACTTCGACCGCTACTGGGCGAGCCCGGCGGTCCATCCGGCGGGGCCCATCGTGGGCGCGGCAGATGGCGCAGACCCGATCGGCGCGGGTCTCGCCCGCCTCCGGGGCGATCCGCAGATGGACGAGTATCGGGCCGTCCTCGCGGCCTCCGACGTCGTCGCGGCGCTCGAGCGCGGAACCCTCGACCTGGAGTGGACCACCGCCGTCCTGGTCAGCGACGATCCGGTGAAGGGACAGGGCGCGGTCCCGCGCGAGGACCTGCTCGCCTCACGTCTGCGGGAGGCCGTGGGCGAGATCGAGGCGCGGTTCGACGGCATCTCGCCCTACTTCGTGCCGGGCGCGGCGGGGGTGGAGGCTTTCGCGACGCTGGAGGCGCGCGGCGTCGCGGTCCGCATGCTGACCAACGCGCTGGAGGCGACGGACGTGCTGCCCGTCCATGCGGGCTACGCCAAGCGGCGCGGCGCGATGCTGCGCTCGGGCGTCGAGCTGTTCGAGCTGCGCCGACAGGCTGCGCCCGAT
Source organism: uncultured Alphaproteobacteria bacterium (assembly GCA_963832275.1). Taxonomy (GTDB): domain Bacteria; phylum Pseudomonadota; class Alphaproteobacteria; order Rhodobacterales; family Rhodobacteraceae; genus Hasllibacter. Next base: position 7,007 of record CAWHTQ010000009.1, on the reverse strand, counting down.
GCGCCGGCGGACCGGTTCGGCCCCTTCGGCATCCTCGGGGTCGAGCCTTCACGCCAAGACCTTCGCCGTGGACGGGGCGCGCATCTTCGTCGGCTCGTTCAACTTCGACCCGCGCTCGACCACGCTGAACACCGAGATGGGCCTGCTGATCGACAGCGAGGGCATGGCGCAGGGCATGCACGATGCCTTCGACCGAGGCCTCGACGGACTGGCATGGCGCGTGGAGCTGCGGGACGACGAGGCAGTCTGGATCGACCCCGTCAGCAAGACCACGACCCCGGACGAGCCCGGCTCGACGGCGCTCAAGCGGGCGGCGTTGACCGTGATCGGCTGGCTGCCGATCGAATGGCTGCTGTGAGGCTCCCTCACGGGGCGGGCTGGACTTCGGCTGTTCTCCGTCGTCCTTCGCCTTCCTCTCTGCCATCCTGGAAGGGATCGTCGAGGCCTCCGCGGATGGCCGTGGCCGTGGATCAGGAGGGCCACAACGCGTGACAGGCCCCCGGCTCGTTCGACGTCTCGGCGATCTCGACTCCCTCCAACGGATGCGTCGCTCCGCTTGCCCGGCAGCGTCGAGCCTACAGCGCGCCGAGATTGTCGCGGGCGAGAATCGAGGTTTCGATCAACTGCGAGGGCGAGGAGTTCGAGCCTTGAGGGCCTGTTGGGCGGCGGGCCCTGATGAGGTGAGGGTGTCTACAGCAGCAAAGCCGCGGAATACGTCACCAGTAAAGAGGCACCTCGAGCTCAAACCTCTTGCAGCACCTTGGTCGGCGCTTCCCTGCTCTCCTCGACGGCGTAGCAGGCGACGCGCCCTATGCCGCTACGCGGCGTGTAGTCGGGTGGCGTGCGACGGCACCGGTCCATCGCGAGGGGGCAGCGCGGGGGCCTTGTTGCACGAAGCCTGCCTGGGATTCACATTGCCGGTCCAGCGGCATAGCTGGGCGTCATGTCCAAGCCTGCCCCGACGCGCTACCGCACCCTGAACTGGTCCGCCTACAACGCGTCGCTGCGTGAGCGTGGATCGCTGACCGTCTGGTCGACCCTTCGACGCCCTGGCACGCGGCGCCATCGGGCAAGCGCGGCGGCCAGCCGGTCTACAGCGACGCCGCGATCCAGGCTTGCCTGACGATCAAGGTGCTGTTCGGCCTGCCGCTTCGCCAGACGACCGGCTTCGTCGCGAGCCTTCTGAAGTTCGCGGGGCTCGACTGGCCGGTGCCGGACTTCTCGACGCTCTGCCGACGGCAGAAGACCTTGGCCGTTCAGCTGCCCTACCGGGGCAGCGGCGGCCCGCTGCACCTGCTCGTGGACAGCACGGGCATCAAGGTCCGAGGCGAGGGGGAATGGCACGCGCGCAAGCATGGCGGGGCGCGCAGACGGATCTGGCGAAAGGTCCACCTCGCCGTCGACGAGGTGACACTCGAGGTCCGCGCGGTCGAGATCACCGGCAGCGGCGTCGGCGATGGGCCTGTGCTACCGGACCTGCTCGGCCAGATCCCAGCAAACGAGCCAATCGTCTCGGTCACCGCCGACGGCGCCTACGACACCCGCGGCTGCCGCGACGCCATCGCGAACCGCGGCGCGGACGCTGTCATCCCGCCCCGGCGAAATGCCAAGCCTTGGGAGAAGGACAGCCCCGGCGTAGAAGCGAGGAACGAGGCTCTGCGCGCCATCAAGCGCCTCGGCCGCACGATCTGGCGCCGATGGAGCGGATACCACCGCCGAAGCCGCGCCGAGACCAAGATGAACTGCATGAAGCTCCTCGGGCAAAAGCTCATGGCCCGCGACTTCGACCGCCAGACCGCCGAACTCCAAGTCCGCATCGCCATCCTCAACCGCTATACCGCGCTCGGCATCCCCGTCACACGACCCGTCGGCTGACCGCCGCGGGGAAAGGGGAAGCTCGGCCTTCAGGCGTTCCGTGCAACAGAGCCACGCTGTTGGCCCCGAGGATCAGCAGACGCCGCAGCGATCGCTCGCCCATCTTCGTCGTCGCCCCGAGGCGCTGCTTGCCACCCGTGGAATGCTGCCGCGGCGTGAGGCCGAGCCACGCCGCGAAGTCACGGGCCCGGCGGAACGTCTCCGGCGGCGGGGCCAGCGTGGCCAACGCCGTGGCGATGAGCGGGCCGATGCCGGGCACGGTCATCAGCCGCCGCGCGGTCTCGTCCTCGCGGGCCCGACGCGCGATCTCGGCATCCAACTCCGCGATCCGCTCTTCCAGGTGGCGGAGCCCCTCGACCAGGACCTTCAGTGTCGCCCGAGCCGCGTCCTGCAAGCCGCTCTCCGGTGCCTCGACCAGCGCGATCAGCCGACGGGCGTTCGAGGCCCCCTGCGGCACCACCTCGCCGAACTCCGTCAGATGCCCGCGGAGCGCGTTGATCGTCTGCGTGCGCTGCCGGATCAGCAGCTCGCGGACGCGAAACACCGACGCCGCGCCCTGTGTCTCCTCGCTCTTCACCGGCACGAAGCGCATGTTTGGATGTTGCGCCGCCTCACAGATCGCCTCGGCATCCGCCGCGTCGTTCTTCTGCCGCCGAATGAAGGGTTCACATAGGCCGGCGGGATCAGCCGCACCTCATGGCCCAGCTTGCCGATCTCCCGGCCCCAGAAGTGAGCGCCGCCGCAGGCCTCCATCGCGACGGTGCAGGGCTCGAGTTGGCCGAAGAATTCCAGGACCTGCGCGCGCCGCAGCTTCCTGCGCAGCATTGCCCGTCCCGAGGCGTCCGCGCCGTGCACCTGAAACACGTTCTTCGCCAGATCGAGCCCGACCGTGATAATCTCCGACATGACCGCTCCCTCCCGTGGATCGTCGCTGACCCACTCTGGCACACCAGATGCCGTCGGGGGGCGGTCACACCATCAAGGCCCATGCCGTCGGCAAATCGGAGATCCTGCGCAGCCAAGTTCAGCCCTCCTCTCTGAGCTTACCGATGCTCCGCCGGCATCCTCTCACATCCTCGGGCCGCTCGGCGGCGGAGCGGCGCTCGGGCGCGGCTGAGCGTGCCGGGCCGCGTCGAGGTAGAGGTCGAGCGTGGCGTCGAGCCGCTCGTGCATCAGGGCGTGGAACGGCTCGGCATCGCCGATGGCCTGATCGCGCTCGAGGGCGGCGAGGTAGACCGCGCGGTGCTCGGGGCGCACGGCCACGGGCGGGTAGCCTGCCCGCATCAGCACGAGGTTCATCAGCAGCCGCGCCGTGCGCCCGTTGCCGTCGTCGAAGGGGTGGATCGCCACCAGCCGGCGGTGCGCCTCAAAGGCCGTGCGGGGCGCACCCACGGCGCCGGCGGGAGCGTCCGTGAGCCAGCGTGCGAAGTCGCCCATCAGGCCCGGCACGGTCGCGGGTGGGGGAAACACGAAGGCGCCGGCGTCGGTGTTCACGTAGCGCCGACCGGCGGCGTAGCGGCCCGCGATCCCGGGGGCCGAGCCCGCCACGACGAGCCCGTGCAGCTGGCGGATGTCGGCCTCAGCGAGGGGGCGCGAGGCGTCCTGCGCGACCTCGGCAATCCAGTCCAGCGCGCGGGCGTGGTCAACAGCCTCGAGGTGGTCGCGCAGCGGCTTGCCGCCCACGGTGAGACCGTGCTCGATCACCGAGGCGGTCTCGCCGGCGGTGAGCGTGTTCCCCTCGAGGGCGTTGGAGGAGTAGGTCACGTCGATGCGCTGAGCGCGCTCGATCCCGTCGAGCCCGCCTGGGACCATCGTGGCGCGCAGGGCGCGCAGCCGCGCCAGCTTGGCCTCAACGCCGGGCTTGTTGGGCATCCTCATCGCTCCCTACTTGGGCTGGCCGGGCTTCCCGAGAGCCCGGTACAGGGATTGCCGGGACACAGGCCCGCCCAGGATGTCCGCGACGGACTGCATCCGATCGGCGAGCGAGCGCGTCCCATCGAGCCACACCGCCGACAGGCGCGCGCGCGTCGCATCGTCTGCGGGGATCGCCTTCGGCCGACCCATCGGCCTCGGCGGCTTCTCTGGGCGGGTCTCGATCACCGTGACGCCCTTCTCGCTCAGCCGCTCCAGCCATTGCCGGTCGGCCACGGGCGCACCGCCGAGGTCGCGGATGTAGAGGACGCAGACGGTATCGCTCGGCCGCACGTCGTCGAGGAGGCGCCGGCGCTCGATGCGTCGCGTGTCATGGTCGATGTAGACGCGCTTGCCCGCGCCGAAGGCGGCGAGGTCGTCACTGCTGCGTCGATAGCCATAGGCGAACGTCGATCCGTCGGACATACCGGACACATAGACCGGACTTTTGTGCATGACAATCGTTGACCTGGTGCTGTCTCGGAGGTGGTGGAAATCGGGATGACGCGATCTCCGGCGGGGCGAGGTTACGACGTCACGCGGCGAGATCAATCGCCTGATCGGCGAGCGGCGCGGAGAGGCTCTCCCAGCCGTCGACCTTGCGCATGACGATCTGCCCCGAGGCCAGCAGCGCCCAGAACAGCATGGGCGCGGTCTCGGCCTGGGGCAGGACGGTCTGGGTCTTGATGCGTCGCTTGAACTCCTCGTGCAGCCGCTCGATGGCGTTGGTCGTGCGGGCCGACTTCCACTGGCCGGGCGGCAGGCGCGTGAAGGTGAAGAGCCGATCCCCGTTCGGGGGGCTTACGCGGCCCCACCGGGGCCACGGTCCCCCCTCACCCTCGAGGCTGTCGGCGACGGGGCGGCACTTCAGCCGCCACTTGCGGAGGAATGCCCTGCGGCGGTCCTCCACCTCGGCCGCCGTGTCGGCGTAGATCATGTCGCGGTAGTCTTCGGTCAGCTCGTCGTGGAGCCGCTTCGGGGCGTGGGCGAGCAGGTTGCGGTGCTTGTGAACCGTGCACCGCTGGGCCGGGACGTCGGGCCACAGCGCCGCCAGCGCCGCCTCGAGCCCGGGCACGCCGTCGACGATGAGGAGCTCGGGCGCCTTGAGGCCGCGCCGGGTCATGTCCTCGAGAAAGGCCGTCCAGGCGACCGTGCTCTCGCCACCCATGCTCTTCAGCGCGAGCAGCACTTTCTGGCCGTCGCGCCGCACGCCGACCGCGACCAGCAGCGAGATGGCGGTCGCCTTGCGGTCGATCTTCACCCTGACCACCGTGCCGTCGAGGATGAGCCGGGCGATGTCCTGCGCGCCGAGATCGCGGGCGTTCCACGCCTCCCAGTCGGTCTTCACCTTGCGCCAGGCTCGGCTGACCACGTCCTTGCCGACAGCCCCGTCGAACAAGGCAGCCAAGGCGCGGCGCACCCGCCGGGTGTTGGTCCCGGCCAGGTAGGCCCCGGCGATCAGCGCCTCCGCGCGCTTGGTCAGGCGCTGATAGCGACGCAGCCCCTTCGAGCGCCACTCCGCCGTGCCGCCCTCCTCGCGCATGAGCCGCGCCCTGGGCACGCGCACCGTCTCAGGCCCGAACGTGCCGATCACCTGCCGCTCGCGATGCCCGTTGCGCCACCCCCGCGGTCCCTCGTCGGTCCGCTCGTAGCGGGCCCGTCCGAGCGCCGCCTCCAGCTCCTCCTCGAGGATCGCCTCGATGAAGGCGCGGACCCGGCCGCGGACCCCATCCTCGATCGGGTCGCTCCAGTCCCCGAGCGATGGCGCGCTCGCGCTCGTCGTCGTAGTCTCATCCATGGCGTGGTCTCCACGGCGGTGGCAACCGCCGTCCAGGGTTGGGTCAATGCCCGGAGACTACGCCAACCCCGAAACTCCACCACGTTCGCGACAGGACCCAGACGCTCCCCTCGGGAGCAGTCCTACTGAGGCAACGGCACATGCTTTAGGAGCAGTTCAGGCGGGGTGGATGAGCTTCCAACGCTGGTCATGACTCGGGACGAGATACAGCCGAGGGCGTCCCAGCGGCCGGCTTCACGCCACCGCCTCAACCGACCGTCTGCAACAAGCCCACCCGACCGAGCCTTGTGGAAGGCTCTGTTGCACGGAACGCCTGAAGGCCGAGCTTCCCCTTTCCCCGCGGCGGTCAGCCGACGGGTCGTGTGACGGGGATGCCGAGCGCGGTATAGCGGTTGAGGATGGCGATGCGGACTTGGAGTTCGGGCGGTCTGGCGGTCGAAGTCGCGGGCCATGAGCTTTTGCCCGAGGAGCTTCATGCAGTTCATCTTGGTCTCGGCGCGGCTTCGGCGGTGGTATCCGCTCCATCGGCGCCAGATCGTGCGGCCGAGGCGCTTGATGGCGCGCAGAGCCTCGTTCCTCGCTTCTACGCCGGGGCTGTCCTTCTCCCGAAGGCTTGGCATTTCGCCGGGCGGGATGACAGCGTCCGCGCCGCGGTTCGCGATGGCGTCGCGGCAGCCGCGGGTGTCGTAGGCGCCGTCGGCGGTGACCGAGACGATCGGCCCGTTCGCTGGATCCCGGCCGAGCAGGTCCGGTAGCACAGGCCCATCGCCGACGCCGCTGCCGGTGATCCCGACCGCGCGGACCTCGAGTGTCACCTCGTCGACGGCGAGGTGGACCTTTCGCCAGATCCGCTTGCGCGCCCCGCCATGCTTGCGCGCGTGCCATTCCCCCTTGCCTCGGACCTTGATGCCCGTGCTGTCCACGAGCAGGTGCAGCGGGCCGCCGCTGCCCCGGTAGGGCAGCTGAACGGCCAAGGTCTTCTGCCGTCGGCAGAGCGTCGAGAAGTCCGGCACCGGCCAGTCGAGCCCCGCGAACTTCAGAAGGCTCGCGACGAAGCCGGTCTGTCTGGCGAAGCGGCAGGCCGAACAGCACCTTGATCGTCAGGCAGAGCTGGATCGCGGCGTCGCTGTAGACCGGCTGGCCGCCGCGCTTGCCCGATGGCGCCGCGTGCCAGGGCGTCGAAGGGTCGAACCAGACGGTCAGCGATCCACGCTCACGCAGCGACGCGTTGTAGGCGGACCAGTTCAGGGTGCGGTAGCGCGTCGGGGCAGGCTTGGACATGACGCCCAGCTATGCCGCTGGACCGGCAATGTGAATCCCGGCAGGCTTCGTGCAACAAGGCCCCCTGCCGGGGCCGGCTCCGGCAGGGGCGCGCAGCGCCACCGCAGGCCGAATTTCCAGACGTCAGGTTACAGTACCCCAA
>CAWHTQ010000008.1:0-46774 GCA_963832275.1 uncultured Alphaproteobacteria bacterium | reverse complement strand
TGGTCGCCAGTGTGCATGTCCGCCACATCGCACATCCGCCAGAGTGGCCATGTGCCAGACCGCTTGACCGTTCAAGTGCACGACCGCCAGTGTGGGAGAGTGCTAGAGTGCACGTGTGCCAGAGTGCATGAACGCATGAGGGCACTGCTGCACAATAATGAGGCCGCACGACCGCAAGAAGCAAGCCGCCTGGAGAACCCCTTCAGTCAGCGCAAACGAACGAGCAAGGAAAAGTGATGAGCAAGGGCGTCCGGGTGATCTCGGTGATCAGTCGCAAAGGTGGCTGCGGAAAATCAACGCTGGTGCGCGGGCTGGCCAGCGCCGCCGTCGCGCGCGGTGAAAGGGTGACGGTCTTCGACACCAACTCCAGCCGGGGTATCCACGGCTCGATGGTGGTCGCAGAGCAGCTCGGCAACTGGAACGCACGCGCCGAAGTGATCCACACCTACGATCCCGCCGAGATCACTGCCGGGATTACGGCGATCTATGATGAACCTTCGCACGACCATCTGGTGTTGATCGACACCTTCGGCGGCGCCAGCGAGGCTCTCGACGACGTGGTGTTGCAGTCGCATCTGATCGTCGCGCCGATCCGGCCGGGCAGGGGCGATTTTACGGAGACGATGGAAACCCTCATCTGGCACGAGCGCTTGAAAGGGCGGGTCGAGAACCCGAACGACGTGCCGGAGTACCGGATCGTCGTCAACGCTGTTTCGACGGAACCGAGCGCGACCGAGCGTCAGGCCATCCACCAGATATTGCAGTCGATGCCGGCCATCGAGGAGCCGATCCTGGAACGGAAAGCATACAAGCAAGTCGATGGGGAAGGTCTGCTCGGGGAAATCCGCGACAACACCCGCAAGGGCATTGCGCAGAACCACCTGACGAACGCGCTGAAGGAGATGGACTCGGTCCTCGAGCTGTTCAGGAAGCCATGCTGGCGAATGCGGAGGCGGTCTAATGCCTCCCCCTCGCAAGACGCCTAGCGCCGTCCTGAAACGTCAACAAATATACGCACACAGAACAATTCCAACTCCAAACTCGTAACGGATGGCTTTTGCCATGATCGGAGAAAATGTGAGGGGGCTAAGCTGAAGTCAGCTCGCATGCCGCAAGCGACCGTACCGCCGCCGGATGCCGCTGCCCCCGAGCTGACGGCGTCGGAGCCAGAGGCTGAACCGCCGGTGCCGCAGCCGGAGGTCGTGGCCGGATCGCCGGGCGCTCGCTCGGCCGATACCGATGCAGTGGTCGAAGCTGGGATGGGGGAGGTTGCGCCTGGTGTCTCCGAAGGGACAGACGAGCTGCCAGAAGCAGCGTCGCAGCCGAGGCGCGAGAGGGGAGGGGCGGCAGGCGCACCCGCCAATGTGGTGATCACCATGCGTATCCCCACGGACCTGGTGACGCGCGCGAAGAAGTGGGCGGCCGCCTTGGGCTTGCCGGTCGCGCCCGTGCTGCGAAGCAGCTTCAACCGGTTCAAGCCGGAGCTGCTGCGCGAACTCCGGACCATCGAGGTGGGCGACGTTCGCTTGGATCGCCCGGAAAGCGTCGGCCACCACATGCAAGCACGTTTGCACGTCACAGCGGCCGAGCTTACCGACATGAAAGCCCGGCTCGAATGCGGCGGGCCTTGGTATCCTACCTTCGGTGCTGAACCATTATGCGCGGGACAGCTTCGCGGTTTTTCTCGACGGGCTTCTAGCTGACGCGGGTCACTGATGGCGTGATCCCCCGAAGGCGCGACGATCGCGCCTCCGGGGAACCCGTATGCCGAGTGATGTGCGGCGCGCCCTGAGCGGGCCGGAGCGCATCGTGGGAAGCTACAACGGAGCGGCGCGGCCCCATGGTGCTGACGGTGCTGGCGTTCTTCTTCCTCGCCGCGACGATCAGCCGGATGATGGAGCACTGACGGGACCCCACGATGGCGCGCCGCACCACCTCCACCCGCCGCAAGCCGGCCCGGTCGCGCAGGCGCACGACCGCGCGCCGCAGGAGATCGCCGAGCCGGGTGACGCCGCTCGTGGCGCTCGTGCTCCTCGCGGGCGTCCTCGCGGTGGGGCTCGAGCGCGCGGGCTGGCTGCCCGACCCCGTGAGCCGCGTGGTGCGCGGGGTCGAGACGGCCGTCCTGGCGCCGCTCCTGCAGGAGCTCGGCGTGGACTGGCCGGGGGGTTCGGCGCCGCCGCCCATGCCCCGGACGGCCGACGATCGTGCGGCCGTGGCTCAGGCGCTCGAGGCGCTCGAGGGCATCCCCGTCGAAACTGAGCACCGGGCGGGCTACGCGCGCGAGGACTGGCCGCACTGGCGCGACGCGGATGGCGACTGCCTCGACGCGCGCCAGGAGGTGCTCGCGGCCGAGAGCGTCGAGAGGGCGCGGCTCGCGCGCGACGGCTGCTCGGTCGCCTCCGGGCTCTGGCGGGCGCCCTTCACCGGCGAGACCGTCACCGACCCAGGCGCGCTCGACGTCGATCACATGGTGCCTCTCCAGGAGGCGCACGACAGCGGCGGCTGGGCCTGGGACCGCGAGCGCCGCGCGGCCTACGCCAACGACCTCGCCGACCCGCGCACGCTCGTCGCGGTCGCGGCCGGCGCCAACCGCGCGAAGGGGGCCGAGGGCCCCGAGGACTGGTTGCCGCCCGATCCTGCCTACCGCTGCCGCTATGCCGCCGACTGGGTGGAGGTTAAGGCGCGATGGGAGCTGAGCATGGACGAGCGCGAGCGCGTGAGCGTCGGCAACCTGCTGAGGAGCTGCGCGGAGGGGTGAGAGGGCATTGGGAGACCGCCCGCGGTCGACGATCGCGCCTGGGCCGCCCCGCGCAGAAGCCCTAGGCTTGTGCTCATGTGTAATTTGTTCGCAAACACGATGCCGCAGGCCGCGATGCGCTCGCTCTTCGAGGTGGTGCCCGAGTATGACGGCCTGGGCAACTTCGCGGGACTGCCGGCCATCTATCCGCGCGGCGACGCGCCGGTGGTGCGGCGTGCCGAGGAGGGCGAGGGCGCCCGCGAGCTGGTGGCGATGCACTGGGGGTTCGTGCTGCCCCAGACCTCGAAGCGCACGGGTCAGCCAATCTTGCCCAAAGCCGTCAACAACGCCCGCGACGACAAGCTCACGGCCTCTGCGTTCTGGCGGGAGTCGTTCCAGGAGCGGCGCTGCCTGATCCCGGCCACGAGCTTCTCGGAGGCCGAGGGCAGGGCGCCCGCCATCATCCACTGGTTCGCCGTGCTGGACGAGGACGGCGCGCCCCGGCCCTTCGCCTTCGCGGGCGTGTGGCGGCGCTGGCGGGGCCTCTACAAGGACGAGCCGCGCGAGATCGACACCGTGTCAATGGTGACCACCACGCCCAACGAAGTGGTCCGCCCCGTCCACCCCCAGCGCATGCCGATGATCCTCGAGGACGCTGATCACGCCGCCTGGCTCGAGGCCCCGCCCGAGGAGGCGCTGGCGCTGATCCGGCCCTACCCGGCCGAGCGCATGGCGGTGATCGGCCGAGGCGAGGGGCTGAAGAGCGAGCCTGCCGACGCGGCACGCTGATCCGCCCTCCACCGACCTGCGCACGCTCCCTCCGCGACCGGCTCTCATATAGGGACGGTGCTCGATCCGAACACCGGAAGGACGCCTCGGGGGTGGGGACCGCCTCCGGAGTCCCTTGACACGCGCCGCGCTGCGCTAGGACAAGAACACAACAGGAACAAACCGGCGGCCGTTCATGCCCCTCGTCCCAATTCCTTCGCCCCCCGACGTGCCGCGGCTGGTGCCCTTCGCCGCCGTCCTGGTGAGCGCGGGGTTCCCTTCGCCGGCCGCCGACGAGATCGAGGACGAGATCGACCCGATCGCCTGGGTGGTGCGCCATCCCGCCTCCACCTTCTGGTGGCGCGTGGAGGGCGACTGCCTGCTCGACGCGGGCATCCTCGACGGCGACTTGATCGCGGTGGATCGAGACGGCAAGCGGCGCGTCGGGCGCGCGGTGCTGGCGGTGGTCGAGGGCGCCGTGACGGCCAAGGTCCTGCGCAGGCGCGGGGACGGGAGCTTCGTGCTCGCGCCCGCCAACGCCGCGGGCGGCTACTCCGAAGTCGCGCTGACCGAGGACAGCGAGATCTGGGGCGTGATCGCGGGCGTCGTGCGCCGCTACGAGCTCGGGTGAGCGCGACGGCGCGGGCGGGCGGGCGCCGCCGGGTGCCGCGGCCCATCGCGATCTCCGACAGCGCCAACTTCTACGTCTCGGCCGAGCGGCTCTTCGACCCCACGCTGGCGCGCGCGCCGGTGATCGTGCTGTCGAACAACGACGGCTGCGCGGTGGCACGCTCCGAGCAGGCCAAGGCGCTCGGCATCGAGATGGGGGCGCCCGTCCATCTAATCCGCGACGTGATCGAGGCGCATGGGGTGCGCGTGCTGTCGAGCAACTACGCGCTCTACGGGGACGTCTCGCGCCGGGTCGTCGAGGTCTACCACGACTTCACGCCATCGGTCGAAGTCTACTCGATCGATGAGTGTTTTCTGGACATGGGCGGCCTCGAGCCCCCAGAGCCGCACGCGCGCGCGATGCGCGAGGCCGTGCGCCGCCGCGTGGGCATCCCGGTGCGCGTCGGCATCGCGCCGACCAAGACGCTCGCCAAGTGCGCCAACGAGCTGGCCAAGGCAAACCCCGTCTTTGACGGCGTGCTCGACCTCACCGACGAGGCGGTGGCGCGCTGGCTGCTGCCCCGCGTGCCGGTGGGCGACCTTTGGGGCGTGGGGCATCGCACCGAGGCCAAGCTGCGGGCGCTGGGCATCACGACGGCGGCCGATCTGCGCGACATGGCCCCGCGCCGGGCGCGCATGGTGGGCACGGTGGTGCTCGAGCGCCTGGTGCTGGAGCTGCAAGGCGAGCCGTGCCTGGCGCTCGAGGAGGTCGAGCCGCGGCGCAAGGGGCTCGCGGTAACGCGCTCGGCGGACCGGCCCATGGTGGGCTTCGACACCGTGTTCGAGGCGCTGAGCGCGCACACGACGCGCGCGGCCGAGAAGCTGCGCGGGCACGGGCTCGTCGCAGGCGTCCTGACGGTGTTCTTCCACACCAACCCGCACAGGAGGGAGGCGCCCCAGCGCTCGGTGTCGCGCACGATGCGGCTCGTGCCGATGAGCGCCGACACGCTCGATCTGGTGGCCGCCGCGCGGCGCGGGGCCGAAGCCGCCTGGCCGCGCCGGGGAGGCGAGCGGTTCGCCTACACCAAGGCCGGCGTGATCCTCGACGATCTACTGCCCGAGGCCGAGCGTCCGCTGACGCTGTTCGACGCGCCCCGGCCGGGCTCGGACGCGCTGATGGCGGCGCTCGACGCGGTGAACCGCCGCTTCGGGCGCAACACGCTGGTGCTGGCGAGCGAGGGCCACGAGAGGAGTTGGGCTTTGCGGGCCGAGCACCGCAGCCCGCGCTACACCACGCGCCTGAGCGATCTGCCGGTGGTGCGGGGGTGAGGCGAGAAGGAAGACCGTGAAGGGAAGGGATCACCGGGCCGCGCTGGGGCGCATGACCCGACGCTGTGGCCTCTTCCGTCGATCCCGGCCTATGTCATGCCCCCTGAGGCTCGGGCCGCGACGACGCTGGGGGCGCGCGGCCTCTTCATGCAGGTGCGTGCGTCCCGGCCGATGCGGGGACGCACGCCGCCCGTCCGGGTCTGCCAGCCCGGGCGGGCGTTGGCGCTCACGCCGCAGCCGCCTCCCTCAGCACGTCGTTCCAGTCCTGTCCCTCGGGGGCGGGCAGGAGCCGGACCCGCCAGCCCGCGGCCCGAGCCCGCTCGGCCAGCGCATGGGCCGCCGCGCGCCCGGCCAGGTCGCCGTCGGCGGCGACGACGAGCCGCCCGGGCCTCTCGGGCAGGCACATCCCAGCGAGGTGGCTGGCGGCGAGCGCGGCCCAGACCTGTGCGCCCGGCCCGAGCGGCCCCGCAGCGCCCGAGGCCACGCTGAGCGCCGTCTCGATCCCCTCGGCCACGACGAGCGGGCCCGGTGCGCGCGAGGAGCCCGGCCCCCTCGCGCCCCTCGGCGGCCCCTCCGGCCCGGCGAGCCGGACGGCGCCGCCCAGCGTGTGGCCCAGCATCATCTTGGCGTCCTCCTCGCGCGCGGCGCAGCGGTGATCGATCCTGAGCCCGTCGTGCCGGAGGTAGGTGCGATGGATGGCGAAGCGGTCCGCGCCCTCGACGCGCGCGACCAGGGCGGGATGGCGGCACGCGGTGGGGCCGTGCCAGCACGCGGGGTGGTGGCGCAGCGAGGAGGGCAGGGGGCCCGCGATCCCGCGGCCGCGCAGGTAGGCCTCGGCCGGCGTGCCCGCTAGCGGCCTCGTCTCCCTCCAGCAGCGCAGGGCCTGGGCGGCGCGGCGCTCCGCCTCCTCCCGATCCTTGCGCTCGCGCGCCTTCCTCGTGGCGGGGTCCACGGGCGCGGGGGACGCGCCGCGGCCCGGCAGGTGACCGAGCCCGCGCAGGGCGTCCGAGACGTCGCGCCAGTCGCACCCCGCATGGCAGCGCACCAGCAGCCGGCCGGTGTGGCCGTCCTTGAGCGACAGCGAGGGGCTGCGGTCCTCGTGGGCGGGGCATCGGGCGGTGCCGTAGGAGCCGTGCCAGCGGCCCCCCAGCGCGCGGGTGATGGCCTCGGCGTCAGCGCAGGTCATGGCGGCGCTCCTCCTCGCGGCCCGGGCGGGGCGCACCCTCGTCCCGGTCGTCCTCGTCCTTCTCGGGCACGGCCCACCCCGGCGGCACCGCGAGCTCGGCGGTGATGGTGCCGGCGAGCGAGCCGTGGTGCGCGGTGTCGTCGGGGCCGTGGGACACCGACAGCGAGCGGCCGATCTCGCGCGCCTCGACGCCGTGCTGGAGCAGCAGGGAGAGGACGACGCAGAGGTCCTGGACGGCGAACTCGAGGTCGGCCCCGCTCCGACACCCCGCGTCGTAGAACACCTCGCGGGGCCGGGCGGGCTCGGCGGGGTCGTAGCCGATGGAGACGGCGAGCGGCGTCTCGCGCCCGTCGGGCGTGCGGTGGACCACGTGGCGGGTCTCGACCAGCCGGCGGTCGGGCAGGCGTCGTCGGACGGGCGCGGCGGCCGTTCCGAGGGCGCTCTCGCAGGGGGTCGCATGGGGCTCGGGGGTCATGGCGGTCCTCCGACAAGCCGTTGATCAGGCGTGGGAAAACACTACCACAGCCGGAACTCGCCACCTAGCAAAATCGACCCCGCGAAGGGAGATAAGCTGCGGAGAATGCGGCAGAATCCCGCTCTCGCACCTGCCGTCCGGGCAGCCCTGGCGAGCCGTTCTCCATCGCTCCGAGCCGGTGGTCCCGAGCCCCCTTTGCGCGCGGGCCGTGCTGCCTTCCCTGCTTTCCGGAGCCGCCCTCGCTGATCCCCGAAGGAGGCGGGCCGGGGTCTCGCGCAAGGGCGGCGCAGCCGGGACCGGAGCCACGCGCAGCGGCGCCGCCGCGAGCATGGCGAGGACCCACCCCTTGCGCGGGGGCCCGGCTCGTCTCAGGGGATCGGACAGCGAGGGCGGGTTCGGACAGCGGGGAAGGCTTGCCCCTGCTTTTTGGTGAGCCCGAGCTTCTTTCTTCTCTTCCTGGCGTCGCCCGATGCTTGGTCCCGCCATGCCCCGCTGAAGCGCCCGCGCGAGGGGGCGTCACCCGCAAGGGCGAAGACCCCGGCACGGGGGCTTCGGGAGCCGCAGGCGACTAGCACCCGGTCCCCGAAGGGGACGCGCCCATCTTGGCAGCTACAAACGCTGCTGATTAAGAGGCTTAGAGATGCCTCTGTGAGCAAAAAATCCAACAAAACGATGGAAAGTTATGCCTGGATATCTTCACCGACTCTGTTTCATTGGCCACTCTGATGGTAGCCCTAGCAACCTTCACAGCTAGTCTAATACCGGCCATTCTCTCTTTGAGATCAGCGCGTGAAGCTCGTACGCAAGCCAAACAGGCTACTAAGCAGGCTAAAAAGACCCAGAAGATGAAACTTGAGGCAGATGAAAGCCTTCAAGCTGCGAGGCTGGCGTATGAAGTCTCCCGCCGGTTGGCCGGGTTCCGGGTTCGCGAGTTTGACAAGCTCAAGGAGGATGTTGCGATCTTCTGGGCGGCGATAGAGTGTGCGAGGGAAACACCCGGGAACACACCGGACCAGCAACGTGCAGCATTAGAGGCAGCCAAGCGCATTTCCTTGAGCTTTCGTCCCGACGCTCCGTTTCGACATGATCTGAATGATCAGCTACGATGCGGGACTGAAGAAATATTCGGTAGATCAACCCCTAAATCACGCGAGGCGATAGTTAAATTGGGCTTGAGTTTGTGGAAGCTAGTGGATGAAGAGGATAAGAGAAAGCTGTCTGCTCTCAGGGGCGAGAAGCATGAGCCCGCCGACCTTGATTTGTAAGGTTCGAACAAGTGGGGGACCTTTGAGGATCAGGGGGCGGCCTCTGGCGCCTTGGATGGGCGATCCTGCATCCCCCGACGACGTGGCGGCTGGTGCGCTCGCCCTCGCGGCTCTCGGTGGACGACTGGCTCGTGTTCATCCCGGCTCTGTTCGGCATGTCCGCGGTGTTCGCGCTCGGGGCAACGGTGGCTGCATTGCTATGGATCGCTCCGAGCTGAGCATAGGGGCTGCCCCGCCGTAGGCGGGGCTCCCGCGCGGATAGCGCCAGTCCGGGCGCAGAGGGGTCGATCGACCCCTCTGCGCCCGGGCACCCTCTCGCCGCCGCCCCGACGCTGACCGGGCCGAACATGGCGAAGGGCGACCCTTGCGGGCCGCCCTCGCTGCGTTCCGGTGGTGGTCGGTGTCAGCCGGTCGGCGGCGCGGCGGCTTCGATCCGGGCGACGTGCAGGCCCTTCTCCGCGGCCTTGTCGGCGAGGTTGAGCCCGATGCCGCCGCCGCCGAAGAGGATCACGCCCCGGACGCGCGCTTTCAGCATCTCGTCGTTGGCGCGGAACGGGGCGGCCTTGGCGAACGCGCCCCAGTTCGGGCGGAACAGGACCTGCGGCACCTTGCGGGCTCGTGCCCATGCCGCGGCGATACGTTCCGCGCCGCGCGATCCCTTGTGACACAGCACCATGTCAGGGCACTTCTCGCGGGCGGCGTCGAGCCTGCGCCAGATGGGGGTGGAGTCGATCCAGTTGCTTGCGCCCGCCACGGCGATGAAGGTGCCCGTGACCTTGTTGCGCTCGGCCTCCTCGCGGTCGGCGGCCTCCAGCAGCTTCTTGGCCTCGAACACGGCGCCGGTTTCCATGGCGCGCCGGGTGGTGCGGTCGCCGGTGACGGGGACGTAGTGCTCGCCGGTCTCGCGCTCGTAGGCTTCGGCGGCGGTCTCGGCCATCATCTTCAGGGCGACGGCCTTCTCCCACATGGCCTCGAACTGGCGCTGGGCGTCCTCAAGCTGGCGCTCGGCGATCTCGCTGCCGTCCTGCGTCTCGATCAGCGCGCGGATCTTCACCTTGAGGCGGTCGGCGGCCTGGTCGAGCGACACGGCACGGCGCTGGAAGACGGTCGCAAAGGCGTGGGCGAGGGGTTCCACCTCCGACGCGAGCCCGGTGCCTTGGATGGTGCCGATGAGGGCATCGAACGCCTCGCCCACGGCGCGGCCGGTCAGGGCGTCGTCGTCCGGGATGGGCAGGTCGTCGGTGCCGTTCTCGGTGAGGCCGTAAAGCTCGATCTCGTCATAGGTGGTCATCATCGGTTCAATTCCTGTCGGGTGCGCCGGACGTTTCCGGCTTTGGGGAGGAGTCTATTCGCATCCTCTGCCCTTTTTATATGATATGATCGCCGCCCCGGCTAATGATATATCTGCTCTAAGACCGAATTGTTCTCTTGCCCTTCTCTTTCTTCTCGGCTTGCTTCGATTCCAGAGGGAGGGAGCACATTTCCAATTGATCGCAGATCAATTGGAATACTAAAACCAATGACCCGCAGGGTCTCCTTGTTCTTTCCACGGGCGCACCCTTCGGGGCGTCGCTTGCTCGTCATCCGTCGGTCGGTCGCACGGCCAGAACAGGCCGGGCCGCCGGGACGGGGGCAACGTCAAATACGGAGGGTCCGCCCCGCAGGGGTGGAAGCCGTATTTGTCGTTGGGGAGGCGCAGCCGACCGGACCCCTGTTCCGGCGGTCTGGCAGGTTCGATCAGGCCGCGACCGACCGGCGGATGATGAGCGAGCGATGCCGGGGGCGATGGCTCGGAGGAAGCCCGCCCGAGCGGCGTTCGGCGCCCTCTTGGGGGCGGCGAATCCCCGAGGGCGGGGTCGGCGTCCTGTGCGACGAAGGGCGACGGCTCGGGGAGGTCCGTCGGAGCCTACTTGGGCACGAGGCCGACATAGATGGACCGATGGGATCCGTTCATTTAACGTCCTGCTTCATCAGTGGGGAGCGAATGAATTGACGATCAACATCTGGGGGATGATCCGCTTGGTCGAGAGCCGAGGCAAACGCGACGACAATATCTTTCCTGCTCTTCAAGGGCTCGTCTGCGTCGGACAAGCTGAGCGAACGTCGCGTTACCAGATCGTTCACACCCGGTTCCTCGAAGAGACACGACGCTTGGCGGCCGATGCCGACATCCGGAACTCGATCTATGCGGGCGACGGCAAGGTGATGATGGCGGCAATGAACGCGGCCATCTCGGTGTCGCAAGCCGAACTCGTCGTGTCGTTCCGCGAAGTGAAGCTCAATCTGGAGGAGATGCGGGCGTTCCTGGACGAATTGGGCCATGAGGCGGCGCTTTCTTCCAGGATCGTGCTGACCACGCCCGAGGGTGAGCAATGGGAAGTCGCCACGGAAGACGATCTGAGCGAGGTGGCGGCGCATTTTCTCAGCAGCGATCGTGTCGTCGGCTGGCTGAAGGACGATCTGAAGCGGCGCGACCCTGTCACGGCATCCGGTAGGTGAGCGAGGCGCGGGCCGGGTGCCGTCGGGCTCCACGGTCTGCTGGGCCTCGTGCGGTCCACCGGGCTGGGGCTCGACCACGAAGCGATGGAGACGCGAAGAAAGCGCGACCCCAAGGCCGCGTTTTCCGCGAGGGGGTCATCCCCGACGATCCGCGACGGTCAGCCGTCCATCGCGACGCTGTAGAGGTGCCGGTCGAACGAGGTCAGGGCGATGTGGCGGGCGTGCTCGTCGCCGTAGAGGTCACGGCGCTTCTCGATGCACTCGCCCCGAGCGTTCATGATCTCGTAGCGGAAGACCTGCCCGCTGACGAAGTCGTCATAGGCTTGCAGCTCGCCGAGGCAGGTGGCTTCAGCCTCTTCCATCGTGTCGTCGAGGATCGCGGTCGTGATCGCGTCGAGGCCGAAGGCCAGGCAGAGGCGTTCGAACGTGGCGAAGGCGTAGCCTGCGATCTCGTCGCTGTCTGAGTAGGAGCGCAGGAGGATCGGTCCCTTGCTCGTCTCGGCGCGATGGAGGGGAAAGATCGCAGCCATGTCGGGCGTGATGGCGGCGTGGAACGCTTCGGGCGAGGCCCATTCATGGGGATCGCCGAGGCCTGGCGTCCAGGCGACGACGGTGAACAGGTTGTCGTCGACCATCCTCGGATTGCGCGGGTCCGGCTCTATCCCGAGAGAAAGAGAAAGTCCCGCTTCGGTATCCTTGATCTGAAACATGCTCGACCACCTCATGAGAGCGTTCATGGTTTTTGTCTAATGCCTTGCGAGTCCAATGTCGATGGAACTCGAAATGGTAGATCGTTCAAATCGCTTGCGAGGCATTGGGCTGTCGCGGATGGGATGGTGAGCGCCTCCATTCGCAAGATCACCCGCGCCGTATTCAAGAACGAGGCGAAGCGGGTTCGTGCCGCCGGACAGGATGCGTCCAACGGCGCCGGCGTCAGAACCGGATCGGCGCGAGGGCGATGCTGCGAGCGAACTCGCGCTCCAGCTCGAACCGCTGGCCTCCGTCGTTCTGGACGACGACGTGGGGGAGGGTGGGATTGTCCTCGACGATGTGGTGCGTGGTGAAGTCGGGATGCCCTGGATGGAACGGCACGCCTTCGGGGCCCGATGCGTACCAGTGGTCGATGAGGCTGCGCGCTTGCAGACAGGCTCGGGAGACGCGGCTGGCTGGAGCCGCCGGCGGGCTCCAGGCTCCGTGACGCAGGGCCCGCCGCGGATCCTCGAAAGCGATGGCAAGGAGGTCGAACGCCTCGGCGATGACGGCCTCATCGCGGATCGCCATGCCGCATTTGGGGCAGTAGCCGCGGTAGGTGCCGCTGAACTCGCGGGCGATCATCTCCTCGATGTTGCCCCAGCTCGACCGGGCCATGGCCTCGTCGACCAGGGGTTCCTTGATCTGCATCTGGCCGGCGACGGCGCGCCTGACGGCGGCGGCGATGGACAGCCGTTCGATCGCGGCGGGGGCGGTGTCGGCTGCGTGATGTCGTGTGCTGCTCATGGTTTGGTCCTCTGGGAGCGTGTTGGGCATCATCCGAAGGGATCGGACGCCGCGTTGCGCCTGGGCTGCGAGACGTCCGATCCCCTTCTCGGTCGGGCTTTTGGCGGTGCCGCGATCAGCCGGCGGCGGCGAGGTCGCGAGCGATGAAGGGGACGATCTCGTACTCGCCCTCGGGCGCGTCCTCCCGGCGCAGGCCGCTGGCGCGGTGCTGCGTGCCCATGGGCGAGGAGAAGGCGAGCGAGAGGTACGCGTTGCCAGTGCGCTCGGAGACGGCCCTCCAGATCGAGCCCATGCGGATCGGCACGCCGGCCGGGCTGCGGGCCTCGATGTGGTGGTCCGGGTGGCTCTCGTCGGTCTTGTTCGGGCTCTCCACCGCGACGAACTCCATGTCGAAGTCGTAGGAGCCGAGGAAGCCCGCGAGGTTGCCGTCGTCGAGCGTCTCGATCCGTCCGGTGAGGGCGATGGGGTCCACCCGGCCCCCGGCGAGCGGCACGATCTGCCAGGTGCCCTCGGGCGCCTCGTCGCGGCGAACCGCGTTCATCCGCCAGGTGCGGCCCATCCGGTCGGTCAGCGCCAGCGAGAAGTAGGGCCGCTTGCTCTTCTCGCTGAGGGCCTTCCACATCGAGCCCACCCGCATGGTCCGGCCGCGCGGGGTGCGGACCTCGAGGTGGTGGCCGGGGTGGTTCTCGGCCGCCTTGTGGGCGTTCTCCACCACCGCGATGCGCGCGATGTCGAAGAGCATCGTCGAGACGCAGAGGGAGAGGGGCTGGCCGTTGGCGTCGGTCGTGAGGGTTCCGGTGATCATCGTGGTGCTCCTTGGCTGGGTGTCTTCCCGATCCGGATCGGATCACCCTGAGGCGAAGCCGCCTCTCTCCCTCTCGTCCCGGCCGGCCCGCGCCCTGGGCGCGCGCCGGCCGACGACGCGACAGGCCGCCGCGGGCGTGCCTCGTCCGGCCCCGATCGCCTCGATCACGCCCGCGGCCCGCTCCCCCATGGGCACGAACACGCGCAGTTGGTAGGCGATGATCTCGGTGAAGCAGCCGGCGGCCGTGAAGCCCGCGACCTGGGACGGGCTCCAGCCCTCCAACTCCAGCCGCTTGGCTCCTGCGACCCGGCGGGCGCGCATAGTGAGGCCCCGCCCGATCTCGATGGTCTCGCCGGCGGCGAGGACGGAGGCGACCATCTCGCCGGGGGAGGCGCAGCCCTTGGGGCGCAGGCGGGCCTTGAGCACGAGCGCCTGGTCGGGCGAGATCGCGCGCCCGATGCGGGACCGGCCGTCCTCGGGCGTGACCCTCCAGATGCGCTCGCTGTCGGACGGGATTGTCGTCCAGATCGGCAGCAGCAGGCCCGTGAGCAGCACGAGGGTCTCGGTGGCGACCTTGGGCAGCGCGCCGGCCTCGGCGTCCCAGGCGGCGACGAAGGCGTCCTCGGCCTCGTGCTCCCAGTGCGAGGCGGCGAACGCTGCTTCGGTCACGGTGCTGCGCCCCGTGGGGCGGCGCAGGTGGCGGACCTCCTCGAACGCCTCGTCGTCGTAGACCTGATGCGGGCGGCGCGAGACCATGGCGACCTTGCCGGAGACCGCGTTGCGCATGGGGCGCATGTGATGGCCGTGGTCCGACAGGGTGCCCGCGCCGGAGGGGACGTGCACGGCCGTCTCGGTCTCCAGGGTGACGGTGCGCGTGACCGATCCGGTGCGCGGGCAGGTCCACAGGTCCTCCTCGGCCGTGACGGTGATGCGGTCGGCGCGCAGGGTCTCGATGCCGACGTCGAGCGTGCCGGCCGCGCGCGCGGCCTCGGTCTGCGCCTCGATCTTGACGGCAAAGGCCGCGAAGAGGTCGTTCTGCATGGCGATGGGCAGGGCAAGGAGGCGGTTGAGGTAGCGCTGGATCGGCGGCAGCTCATCGATCAGCACGCCGTCCTCGGCGACGAGCTTGAGTGCGGTCCAGTCGTGGAAGGTCTCGTAGTCCATCGCCTCGCAGCGATCTGAGGCCAGCTCCCTGTAGTGCGAGACGAGCGCACGCCGCGCGATCGGCGACTCCAGATTGTCGCTCGCGCGGAACAGGTTCTGGCTGCCCGTCTGGCGCTGGCCGCGGGTGAGCGCGCCGAGCGTGTCGAGCCGGCGCGCGATCGTGCTGGTGAACCGCTTCTCTCCGTGCACATCCGTCGTCACGACGCGGAAGAACGGGGCGGAGACCTGCGCCGAGCGATGGGTGCGCCCGAGCCCCTGGATGGCCGCGTCCGCGCGCCAGCCGGGCTCGACGAGATAGTGCCGGCGCCGGCGGTCGCGGTTCCCGGCCGTTCGCGCGGCGTGGTAGGAGCGCCCGGTGCCGCCCGCGTCCGAGAAGAGCAGGATGTCCTTGGCCCCCGCCATGAAGGCCGCGCTTTCGGCCGAGTTCGCGGACCCCGAGCGCGGCGCGACCTTCAGGCACCCGTTTGCGGTGCGCAGGGTGCGCTTGGAGCGGCCCGTCACCTCGGCCACCCGGTCCTCGCCGAAGTGCCAGACGATCCGGTCGAGGAAGGAGGGGATAGGCGCGAGCGTGTAGAGTTCCATCAGCGCGGCGTCGCGCAGCCGCTCGGCCTCGCGCGACACCACGCGGTGGCCGTCCGCGTCGAGGAGCGGCCGGGTGACGAGCGTGCCTTCGATCTCGACGATCTCCTGGGCGTGGATGGGGAACGCGGTGTCGAGCCAGTGGACGACCACCTCCTTGGGGGTGAGGTGCGCCTCGGTGAGGTCGTCCCCCGCCTCCAGCCCCTCGATGGCGCGGTCGAGATGGCTCTCGCCTGTGGAGACGATCTGGATCACCGGCGCCCAGCCATCCGCCAGGTCGGCCTCGATGGCGGCGACGACGGAGCGCGCCTTGAAGCCACCCAGGACATGCCCGAAGAACCGCTGCTTCATGCTCTCGAAGCGCGAGAGCGCCGAGGCCTTGGCGGCCGCGGCGGTCCGGCCGGTCTCCTCGTCGGTGATCCCGGTCGCCTCCAGGGCGGCGCGCAGGTTCTGGTGGATGATGCGGAAGGCACCGGCGAAGGCGTCGTAGATGGTGCGCTCGGCGTCCGACAGGCGATGCTCGAGGATGTCGTACTCGACGCCCTCGAACGAGAGCGCGCGCGCCGTGTAGAGGCCGAGCGCCTTGAGGTCGCGCGCGACCACCTCCATCGCGGCCACGCCCCCGGCCTCCATCGCCGCGACGAAGTCCTCGCGCGAGGCGAAGGGGTAGGCGGTCCCCGGCCCCCAGAGGCCGAGACGGGTGGCGTAGGCGAGGTTGGCGACGTTGGTGGCGCCCGTGGCGGAGACGTAGAGCACGCGCGCGCGCGGCAGGGCGAGCTGGAGCCGCAGGCCGGCGATGCCCTGCTGGGAGGCGGCCATGCCGCGCCCCTCCGAGGAGCCGGCGGCGTTCTGCATCGCGTGCGCCTCGTCGAAGGCCAGCACGCCTTCGAAGTCGGCCCCGGCCCATTCGACGATCTGCTCCAGGCGCGTCCGGCCGGTCTTTCCGACCGACCGCAGCGTGGCGTAGGTCACGAAGAGGATGCCGCGCTGCAAGCCGATCGCCTCGTCCGGCTTCCAGCGGTCGAGGGGGAGGATGTCGGTCGGCCCGCCGCCGAGGTCGCTCCAGTCGCGGATCGCGTCCTCGATCAGCGTCTTGGACTTCGACAGCCAGATGGCGCGGGTCCGGCCGGCGAGCCAGCCCGCCATCATCAGGCCGGCGGCCTGGCGTCCCTTGCCCGCCCCAGTGCCGTCCCCGAGGAAGTAGCCTTGGCGGAACGCGACGCCCTCACCCTCGCCCTCTGCGGCGGGCTCGATCCCCGTCCAGTCGTCCTCGACCGCGAACCGGCCCGGCAGGTCGTGGCCGAAGGAGTCCTCGGCCATGACGATGGTCTCGAGCTGGGCCGCCGACAGCTCGCCCTCGCTCACGAGGTGCTGCGGCAGGCGGGGCAGGGCGGTCGGCAGGGGCGGCAGGACGGCCGCCATGGCCACGCTCTCGACCAGGGGCGAGGGGTGCTCGGCCGCGCCTGCGAACTCGATGCGCTGCGGCTCGTAGCGCGCGTAGATGTCCGAGACGGCGACGTTCTCGCCGGGCGTGGCGCGCTCGGCATAGGAGAGCGGCGCGTCCACGGGCGCGCGGGCGGCCGAGCGGGGGGCGCGGAGGCAGGCAGGCGTGGCGGAGGCCGATCGTGCGGGGCGCGGGGCAGGACGCGCCCTCGCCGGCAACGGCGCGGAGGGGCCGGACGGGGCGCGCGCCTCGCGCGGCGGACGGGCGGGCAGCTCGGTGCGGACGGCCGCGAGCGCGCCCTGCAAGGACACGGGCCGCAGCGGGATCGTGCCATCGCCCACGCGCGCGCCGGCCTCGGGCGCGTCGGCCACCAGCAGCGTGGTCTCCACGTTCGTGCCCATCTTGCGGTAGACGATGCCGGGCAGGCCGAGATGCAGGCGCGGCGTGACGATGGAGGCGAGCCGCCGCCAGAGCGCGGGCTGGCGGGCCTCGCAGGCGGCCATCGGCAGGATCGCCACCAGCCGGCCGCCGGGGGACAGCCGCTTGGCGGCCGACAGGGCATGTCGCAGCGCGATGGTCGGATCGGCGGCGCGCGAGGCCGACGACGAGAAGGGCGGGTTCATCACCACCGCGTCGACGAGGTGGGCGCGGTCGAGCAGGTCGTCGATGTGCTCGGCGTCGTGCCGGTCGGGCGCGACCCCGAACACGGCCTCCAGCAGCGCGGCGCGGAAGGGGTCGATCTCGTTGAGCACGAGCGCGGCACCTGCCCGGCCTGCCATGTGCGCGAGCGCCCCGGTGCCCGCGGACGGCTCCAGCACCACGTCGCCGGGCCGGATCGCGCACGCGACGGCCACGACGTGGGCGTAGGGCAGGGGGGTGCTGAACTGCTGGAGCCGGACCTGCGCCTGCGAGCGCCGGGTCTCGGTCGGGCGCGCGTCCGCGGCGCCGCGTGAGCGCGGCGAGGCGCATGGAGGGATCGGCCGGCTGGGGCGCATCCCGGTCGGCCATGATCGCCGCGGCCTGCACGAGATCGTAGGCCTGCCGCCAGGTCCACGGCCCGCCGCGTCCGTGCCGCCGGTGGCCTCCGTCAGGTGGGCGAGCGGGCGCGGGGTGAGGGTCGCCGGCGGCGAGGTCGGCGGCGAGCGCGGCGCAGGAGGCGGGCGAGGTCGCGGCGCTTGCATGGGGGGCGGCCTTCGTCCGGGATGAGGATTCCCCACGCGAAGAAAGCCGCCCCTTCCCTCTGCGGGCGGGGCGGCTCCGGCAGGCGCGACGTCGGGGCGGCGTCAGGCGGCCTCGGTCTCGGGCGCGTTGTCCGCGAGGACCTCGTCGAGCGTCGGCGAGCGCCTCGTCCGGGCCGACGTCGAACGCCTCGTCGGGATCGGCGTCGAACGCCTCGTCCTCATCGCCCTCGTCCTCGGCGGCGTCATCCGGCGCGGCGTCCGCGATCGGCACGCGCTGCGCGCGGCGCGGGGATCGCCATCCCCGGCGGGCACCACGTCTCCACCGCCTCGCGCTGCTCGGGCGTGAGCGTGGCGAAGGGCGCGGCGAAGAGGCGCTCGAGATGGTCGACGACCGCCACCCTTCCTCTCGCCCGCGAGCCGCGCCGCCTCCTCGGGCTGGCGCAGGTCGCGCGCGAGGAGGCCGAGCAGCGCGCCCTTCGTCAGGCGGCGAAGAACGCCTCCCCCGTGGGACGCCAGGCCGCGCGCAGGTCGGGCACGACCTGGCGTGCGACGTGGGCCAGCAGCGGCTCGCGGTGGTCGAGCTTCGACGGGCTCGCACGGCGTCGGCCAACGCCACCGCGATGATGCGCGACTTCATGTCCGCGTCGAGCGGCGGAAGGCCTCGAACCGCTCGGGCACCGAGCGTTGCCGTCGCTCCCACCAGGCAGGTCGAGCCCGGCTCGCGAGCCGCGCCAGCGCCTCGGCCGGGCGGCGGTCGACGCCGTCGGGCTTGCCGTGCGGCCGCTCGGCCCGCGCTGCGCCGTGACGCCGAGCGCGTAGGAGACGCCGCCCGAAGCGCGCCAGGAGGTCGGCGGCGACCTTGAAGAGCAGCAGGTCGTGGGCGAGCGCCGGGTCGGCGGCGAGCGCCGCGCCGATCACCGCGGCGCGCTCGGTGCGCAGGTCGCCCTCAGGGAGGCGGCAGGACGAGATCGCGTGCGCGTCCTCCTCGGTGGCGTCGATGCCGGCCCCGCCTCGCCCCCGTGGCGGGGCGTCGCACCTCGCCGGCCGCCGTCGCCCCCGCCCGCACCCCTGACGGTCCTCCAGGTCCTCGGGCCGGATCAGCCCCGCCACGGTCGTGATGCCGCCGCCGTCCCAGTAGGCCAGCACGCCTGCGCGGGCCCGGTCCTCGGCCGACCACCCCGTCGTCAGGGCTCGTGCTCGGCGTTGAGCCGCTCGTACTCCGCGTGGAGCGCGTCCGATGTCGGGGCCCAGTCGTCCTCGTGCTCGGCCTCCAGCTCCTCCTCGATGGCCGCGGAGCCGGTCCGGCGATCTCCCGGCAGCGCTCCGCGTCCTCGCCCTCGGACTCCACCGTCACCGGGTAGACCCGCCCGTAGGGGCGCAGCGCCTGCCAGTCGACCTCCCGCCGCGCCTCGGCCCAGGCCAGCCCCTGCTCGGCCCGCTCCCCCTCGGCATGGGCCGCGAGCCTCTCCATCAGGATGCGCTCGACGAGCGCGTCGTCCGCAGAGGATCGAGTCCTCCTCGATTAGGTCCGCGACGACGCGCCGTCCGCCGCGCGGTAGTCGTCCACGACGAGCTGCCCGAGCGGCGTCGCCGAGCCGCGTGCCGCGCGCGCGCAGCCGGTCGCGGATGGTCCACGCGCTGCACGTAGGTCCCCCGCAGCGCCTCGAAGGTGTCGCGCTGCGCCTCGCGGTCGGGGTGCTCGGCGAAGGCCTTCATCACGTCGAGGCTGATCTCGCTTGGTCGCGGGCGGCGGCGCGGATGGCGGGGTGGACGCGGCCGTAGCGCAGCCGCTCGACCACGCGCCGGCGCTCCACGCCGAAGGTGCGCGCGATGGTGTCCGGCGTGTGGCCGCCCACCTCCATCATCCGCGCGAACGCCTCGTACTCGTCGAGCGGGTCCATCGCCTTCTGCGTGACGTTCTCGGCCACGGTGATCGCCGTCGCAGCCGCCACGTCGTCACCGATCACCCGGCAGGCGATCCGGCTGCGCTGCGTCCAGCCCTTCGCCGCCTTGTCGCCGGCGAGATGGCGCAGCGCCGCGAGGCGGCGGCCGCCGGCGATGACGCCCCACATCTTGTCCGGCCTTCTGCACGATGAGCGGGTTGAGCAGGCCGAGCGCGGCGATCGACGCCGCGAGGTCGGCGATGTCGCCCGCCTCGTAGGTCTCGGGCGAGCTGGCGCGCGCGTTCAGCTCGTGCAGCGTGAGGTCCTTCAGCGCCACGGTCGATCGCGGTCAGCTCGGGGGTCATGATGGGGGCGGAGGTGATCGTCATGGTCGGGTCTCCTGCGTCCTGCCCTCGCGACCTGCTGGCCGCGCACCCCCACCCGAAGCCTCCTCTCCTCTCTCCTGCGCGACGGCTCCGTCGGGCGCGCACGGAACGACCGGCGCGCCGTCACCGGCCCGTCACCGGTCGGACGGGAACAGGACCGTCAGCACGCGCCAAGTGCGCGCCGGGTCGCTCGGGTCCTCCGAGCCGCGGCTCCGGTCCTGCGCGTCGTAGGCGTCGATCTTGAACCAGACGGTCGTGCCGAACACCTCCACCGTGCCGAAGTCGTGGCGGCCGTCTGGGTCGCTGTCGGGCGCGAAGTCCTCGAGCCGCCCGATCCGCTCGAGGCAGCCCTGGAGGAAGCCGATCCCGGCGGCCTCGACCGCCGCGGTCGGACGAGCCGGCCGGCCGGCTCCGGGTCGCCCGCGCCGGAGGAGGCCCCGAGGCAGACGCGGCGGCGGAAGGTGTCGTTCCGGGCCGCGATCCGCGCGGCGTGTGGCGCCGCGCCGGCGGCGCGGGTCTCGGCGCGGGTCTCGGTGATGGCGTCGGTCATGGTCGTTCTCCTTCGTGGGGCCACGAGGGCAGGGCGCCGCCTCCCCTCTGGGAAGCGGCGCCCTGCGGAGACCGGGGAAGGGGGCAGGGGCCGGGCGGCCCCGCGCGCGCCGGCTCAGGCCCGCTCCGGCGTCCAGTCCTCACCCTCCTCGATCGGCCGTGCGTTGGCCGCGACCAGCGTATTGAGGCCGATGGCCACGATCTGCTCGGTGGGGGTGTCGAGCGTGCGAAAGAGCGTGCGCGCCCGCCGGCGCCCTGGGGCGCGATGGCTGAACGCCTCGAACCGACGTGCCGAGAAGGGGCGAGGGCCGCCGAACGCCAGCGCTCGATCGACCTCGATCCGGTTGCCGGGGGAGACCTTGAAGCGGCCGCGCCGCCGCGCGTGCCCCTCCGCCACGCGGCGGCGCCAATCGGCGGCGTGGTCCTCGCGCCCGTCCACCAGCGGCGAGAGCAGGCCGATCAGCCGCATCGGCGCCGCGGCCTCGTAGGGCCCCATGCTCTCGCACAGGTCCTTGTAGCCCCACTCGCCGTGAAGGCGGGAGGTGAGCGCCACGGCCGCGAAGGTGACCGCGCCGGAGGCGTCGGGGGTGTAGCCGGTCGTGTGCCGCTCGGACAGGGCCTCGCCGGGCTTGGGCGCGAGGCGGATCGCGAGATACCACGTCGAGCCGACCTTGGAGGCCATGGGGCAGCTCGCGGTGAAGGTCGCGGCGTCCGAGTAGGACGTGAAGATGCGGACGATCTCGGCGCGCTCGGCGTCCCGGTCCGCGGGCGAGTGCGCACGGTCGTAGATGGTCCATCCCATGATGGGTGTCCTTTCCTGTGTCGATGATGATGGGGGGAGGGGGCCGGCGGCCGGGATCGGCGCCTTCCCGGCGCGGCTACGGCGGGGACGCCGAGCCCTGCTCCGCCGCGGCCCGCGCCATGCGCTCGCGGTCGCCCGACCAGTCCGCGAGCCCCAGGACGGTCTGCCCTGCGGCGACGGCCTCGACCCACGCCACCCGCGGGTCGCCTCGCGGCGGCGCCTCGGGCGCGACGGATCGCGCCGTTCGCCATCCAGGGCTGGAGCGGGATGGCGCCGAGCCAGTCGGCCACCGTGGGGATGCGCCGGCAGTCCTCGCGCACGTGCTGCTCGCCCAGGAAGCGCACCGGCACCTCGCGTCCGGCGCTGTTCGAAAGCGCGACCCCGAAAACCTCCTGGGCCTCGAATATGCCGGCGGAATGATGCCTCAGCGCGCGGTGCTGGGGCGTTGCCAGGTGCATCTTGGTGGAGTCGAACCAGCTGTGGAGCGCGATATAGTCCTCGGCGCCGCCCGCCGTAGCGCCGCGCCGAGGAGGCCGCGTGGTGCAAGGGGATGCGCCATGCTCAGAGCCCCTCGTCGTAGCTGTAGGCCACCTCGGTGACGCGCTCGCCGTGGTCGAGCGCGATGGCGTCCGCCGCGAGGTCCCAGCGCAACTCGCCGAAGCCGCCCTCGTTGTTCTCGAAGCCGGGATGGTGGTGGCACGACGACGGCCCAGGCGAAGTCCGCGAGCCGTCCTTCGGTGGCGGGCGCGGGCTCAAGGCCCTCGGGCTCGAACCGCAGCCCCTCGATGTTGCCGCTGTCGCCGCAGCCGTCGTAATCGGCCGCGAGCGCGGTGGCCCCGGCCGAGCGCAGCGCGCGCAGCAGCTCGGCGCGGGTGGTCGTGAGGTGGGCGGCCTCCTCGGCGCGCCATCCGATCCATGGTGGCGTAGAGGGCGGTCATGTCGATGATGCTCATGTCCGGGCCCCTCACGCGGCCGCGGCGGGCGTGGCGCGTCGGTCTCGGTGCCGCCGAGGATCGCCTTGAGGCGCGCCAGCGCGTCGGCGTCGCCCACGTCGAGCAGCGCGTGGATGGCCTCGGCTTGGGCGAGCACGCGCGCGCGCACGTCCTTGAGCGCCTTGGGCGGTAGCGGTCGAGGGGCTCCACGAGGATGTAGCCGTCGCCGGCCCGGCCACTGGTCCAGGTCTTGAAGGCCGAGCCCTCGACGTCCTGGTAGAGCGAGGCCGAGAAGTAGATGCCCTTCGGCTTCCGGCTGTAGTCCCAGTAGTTCATGCCCCCCTTGTCGTAGTAGACGGCAAGCTCGCGGACGTGCGTGTCGCTCAGGCGGTGGCGATGGACGAGGCGTGCGGTGGCCATGATCGGCTCCTTTCCGGTGGGGTTCAGTCCACCCGAAAAGAAGCCTCCCTTCCCCTCTGACGGAGGAACGGGCGCCGCTTGGCGCAGCATCGGAAGGGCTGGGTCTGCCGCTCACTCGTAGCGCGGCCGGGCGGCGGGGAAGCGGAGCGGGGCGGTCTCGTCGAAGACGCACGCCCGGTGGCGTCCGCCCGCATAGGCCGCCGACGAGACGCTGCGCTCGCCGCGCTGGAGGCGGTGCAGGAGGCGGTTGGCGCGCCGCGCCAGCTCGTAGGCGCGCCCCTCGGACGCGGCGACGGCGAGGACGCGGCGCAGCTCGCCGGTGTCGTACCACCAGCCACCCTCCTCGGGACCGCCGTAGGCGCGGTCGATCTCGTAGAGGGCGACGACGAAGCGTGTCCTGCGGGTCATGGGGGAGGTCCTTTCGATGCAGGTCGGGTCCACCCGGAAAGGTGGCCCCCTCCCCCTTCGAGCGGGGATCGGGGGCCGGGTCCGTGCGCTCGAGGCGCCGGCGCGACCGGCGGACGTGAACGGCACTGAGGATGCGGATCGGCAGGCCGCCGGCCACGATCGGGATCTCTTGGAGGCTCGGGGGTCGGTCTGCGTCCGGCCCTTCGGATCACGCCGCCTGATGCCGCACCTCCGGCGGCTCGGCGCGCGCGGGCTCCGCCATACCCCTGGCGGACGCGTCGACGAGGTAGTCCATCGCCCGCTGCGCGTGGGCGGCGGCGGTGAACAGGAACCGGGTGTCCCCGCGAAGGATGCGGAACCACGACCCGATATACGCCGCGTGGTTCTCGAAGTGATCGGCACAAAAGCCAAGCCTTTGACCGAGCAAGGCACTTGTCAATTCCGCGACGCACTCCTCGCGCGCGTAAAACTCGTTGCCGAAGCTCGACGGACCGAAGCTGCGGTCGAGCCGGTGCGGCGCCTTCGTGGCATGGGCCATCTCATGCGCGAGGGTGGCCAGGAACGTGCCGGCGCTCTCGAACCGAGCCAGCTTCGGCATGTGGATGCGGTCGAGCGAGGGGACGTAGCAAGCCCGGTCGCCGCCATAGGTCACATCCATGTCGATCGCGTCGAAGAACGCCTGGGCCTCGGGGATCGGCTGCGGTCCGTCTGCGGGCGGAGTCTCGGGCTCGGGATACCAGTGCGCGTCCAGCCCCTCGATCTGCTCGGCGTTGAAGACGCGGTAGTTCTTCAGGAAGCGGTAGGTGCCGCCCGCGGCCTCGCCGTCGGCCCCGTCGCGCTCGCTTCCGCCGCCGGCCTCCTCGCCGCCCTCCGCCTTCCTCCCAGCGGTGCCGTAGTAGACGACCACGCTCGACGTCTCGCCGCTGCGGACGCACGCGCCGAGCGCGCGGGCCTGCTGGAAGGTCATCCAGGTCGGGGCGCAGTAGCCCATCATCGCCGCGCGCAGGCCGAGCAGGAAGGCGTTGATGCCTCGGTAGCCCTCGCCGCCCACGCGCAGCGGGACGCCGCCGCCGGCGATGCGCCACGGTCGGCGCCAGGGCATCGTGCCCTTCTCCAGCAGCGCCACGATCTCGTCCGTGATCGCCTGCGCCGCGTCGAAGCGTTCCTTGGTGCGTGCCATCCGTCTCGTCCTTCTTCCGGAGTGAACTTCACCCCGAATAAAGGCCCGCTCTTCCCTCTCCTGGTGGGAGGTCGGCGTCAGGAACGACGGTCGGTCGGATCCCCTTCTCAGGGTTGGTTTCGGCGGACATCGCGGGCTGCACGGGATCGCTGCACGGGGCTGCCGTCGGAGCGCCGCGGCGCCCCGCACTCGGTCACGATCCGTCGCCCGCTCCGTCTTCGTCGTGACGCAAGCGAAGTGCTGCCTCGTCGCCGAAGTATCGCACCCATCGGTCGATCACCTCGCGGGCCTCGGCGCCGGCGCGGTCGGTCTCGCCATGCAGGCAGTTGAGGTAGGCTTCGGCCTCCAGCACGTAGGCCTCGTACTGCTCGGCGATGATCTCGCGCAGCTCGGGGTCGTCGCGGGGCGGCTCGTAGGGGTAGGGCTCCTCGGGCGGCAGGCAGCCGACCTGTGCCGCGGCGCCGAGGGGCGCCGTGACCACCAGCGCTCCCAGGAGCCTCGCGAACGCGTGGCGCCGGCTCACCACCCTACGGCCGATGCCGGATCGTCGTGCGCCAGTCCTGATGCCGGCCGGTGTCGAAGCGCAGCAGCCCGCTGTCGTAGGCCGCCTCCGTGCCGGGCGCCATGCGCAGCCGGGCCTGGAGGTCCACGCGCGCGGGGACGCTGATCCCGGTGAAGGAGGTGCGGATGCCATCACCCTGGCGCCGCTGGATGGCCGCCTCGTAGCAGAAGGCCGTGACCTCGCGCCGCTCGGCGTCCTGAGCGACCTCGTGGTAGAGCTGCGAGCCCGGCGGGCACTCCCAGGCGGACGCCGAGTGGGCCCCGATCCTTCGCAGATCGACGTCCACGTCGTCCATCTCGCGACCGTCGGGCATGGTGCACGAGCCCACCGGCGACTTCCCGTCTCGCAGGCGGTCGATCATGTGGTCGAAGGCGTCGCCGCAGCCCGTGGGGAAGCCGCCTGCGAGACACAGGATCACCTTGCAGTCCATGTCGTAGTCGTCGGCCGCCGTGGGCGCGGCCGAGACGGCAAGGGCGACGGCAAAGGCTGCGAGGGAAGTAGTGGGTGTCGTTCTACGGGGCATGGCGAGGTCTCGATCCGAGGAGAGGATGGGAGCGAGTCTAGCGAGAACCGAGTCGCCCGCTATCGTAAAACGGGAGCACGCAGGGGTTTCAGGAGACCGGCCTGCGGCCGCGGGACGGCATCGCGCCGGCGCGTATCAAGCGACATTCGGAACTGGCCCGGTGGCGACACCAGGATCTGGCCCACCCCGTCATGTGGTTTCGACTTCGGTTTCAAGCGCCGGGCCGGCCTTCTGCAGAAGGCCGGCCCGGCGCTTCTCGCGCAGCCTGTAGCTGTCGCCCCGGATGGTGATGACGTGGGAGTGGTGGAGCAGGCGATCGAGGATCGCGGTGGCCACCACCGGGTCGCCGAACACCGCGCCCCACTCGCCTACGGACCGGTTCGAAGTCACCAGCATCGCGCCGCGCTCGTAGCGGCGGCTGACGAGCTGGAAGAACAGGTGAGCGGCGTTGGGCTCGAGCGGCAGGTAGCCCAGCTCGTCCACGATCAGCAGCTTCGGCTTGGCGAAGTGCGCCAGCCGCTCCTCGAGCCGGCCCTCGACCTGGGCCTTGGCGAGGTTGGCCACGAGCGCCATGGCGCCGGTGAAGAGCACGGTGTGGCCGGCCACGATCGCTTCGCGGCCGAGCGCCACCGCAAGGTGCGTCTTGCCCACGCCCGGCGATCCAGTCGCATACTGCCCGATATCAGGGTGAGGCGACGATCCACTACCCGTTCCACCCCCGTCGCGGCGAGCGCGTCGAGATCGTTCGCCGCCATGGTTTCCGCGGCATCGGCATGTTCGTGGTCCGTCAGCCGGACGGGACGCTGGCGCAGATCCCGATCTGGATGTGCGCGCCGGCGGCCGCGGCGATGGTGGTGAGGGACCGGCCGCGCCTGTCCGTCGAGGGATTGCGCGACCTCCGTCTCGCGCTCGACGAGATCCTATCGTCGCTCTCCGGGATGAACGGAGGAGAGCGGGATGACGCGAGCGCGGCTGCGGCGACAAGGGGACCTTCTGGCGCTGATGGAGCCGGGACCGGCGTTGCCGGCGACAGCGCGGGCGGCGGCGATCCCGCTGCTGGCGGCGCTTCTGCTGGAGGCGGTGGAGGCGGAGTCCGGGACGCTGACCGACGGCGCCGCGACGACAGGAGGGCGCGATGAGCAAGATCGCGTATGAGCATCTCGGCCGCCAGGCCTTCGTCTACGTCCGGCAGTCGACGCAGGACCAGCTCCTGCGCAACCACGAGAGCCGACGCCGGCAGTACGATCTCGCCGACCGGGCGCGTCAGCTCGGCTGGGCCGAGCCGGTGGTGATCGACGATGACCTTGGGCGATCGGGCGGCGGCGTCGCGCGCCCGGGCTTCGAGCGGCTGTTGCTGGCGATCTGCGAGGGGCGCGTCGGCATCGTTCTGGCGGTCGAGGCGTCGCGGCTCGCGCGCAACGGGCGCGACTGGCATACGCTGCTCGAGTTCTGCGGGCTCGTGGGCTGCCTCTTGGCCGACGAGGACGGCGTGTACGACCCGCGCCTGCCCAACGACAGGCTCCTGCTCGGCATGAAGGGCACGATGAGCGAGATGGAGCTGTCGATCCTGCGCCAGCGCTCGCTCGAGGCGCTGCGCCAGAAGGCGCGCCGCGGCGAGCTCTTCCTGACGGTGGCCATCGGCTACGTGAAGGTCCGGCACGACCGCATCGCCAAGGATCCCGACCGGCGCGTCCAGGAGGCGATCGGGCTCGTCTTCCGCAAGTTCGCCGAGTTCCAGAGCATTCGGCAGGTCCATCTCTGGCTCCGCCAGGAGGGGGTGCTGACGCCCTCGGTCGAGACCGGTCGCGAGGGCCGGCGCATCGTCTGGAAGGCGCCGGTCTACAACACGGTGCGCGCGCTTCTGACCAACCCGATCTACGCCGGCGCCTACGCCTTCGGCCGGACGGCGAGCCGAGTGACGGTCGAGAATGGGCGCAAGCGGGTGGTGCGCGGCCACCGCCGGGAGCGGAAGGAGTGGGACGTGTTGATCGTGGATCACCACGAGGGCTACGTCTCCTGGGCGGAGTTCGAGAGGAACCAGCGCCTGATCGCCGACAACGCCAACTGCAAGGGCCTGATGGCGCGCGGCTCGGTCCGCCGAGGCGACGCGCTGCTCGCCGGCCTCCTGCGCTGCGGCCATTGCGGGCGACGGCTCCACGTCTCCTACAGCGGCACGAGCGGCTTCTGCGTGCGCTACTCGTGCCGCGGCGCGCACCTCAACCACGGAACGCAGACCTGCATCGCCTTCGGCGGCATGCGGGTCGACGCGGCGGTCTCGGCCGAGGTCCTGCGGCTCCTGAGCCCGCTCGGCGTCGAGGCCGCCCTCGCCGCGGCGGCGATGCGCGACGCGGAGATCGCCGACACGCGGCGCCAGGGGGAGCTGGCGCTGACGCAGGCGCGCTACGAAGCCGATCTCGCCCGCCGCCAGTACGACGCGGTCGATCCTGCGAACCGGCTGGTCGCGGCCGAACTCGAGCGGCGATGGAACGACCGGCTCGCGGAAGCGCAGGGCCAGGAGGAGCGCCTCGCCGCCATCGGCGCGGACAAGCCGTCCCTCTGCGCGGCGGAGCGGGAGCGGTTGCTGTCGCTCGGCGAGGACCTCGGGACGGCCTGGTCGCATCCCGGCGCGACCGCGGAGACCCGCAAGCGCGTCCTCAGGGCGGTCCTCGAGGAGATCGTCGCCACGCTGACCGAGGAGCGGATCGAGCTGCTCCTGCATTGGCGCGGCGGAGACCACACCCGGCTCTGCGTCCCGCGCAACCGCACAGGCCAGCACCGCTACGGCAGCGACGCCGAGGTCCGCGACCTGATCTGCGTGCTCGCGCGCCAGCAGGGGGACGGCGCCATCGCGGCGACGCTCAACCGCCTCGGCAAGCGCACCGGCCGGGGCAACGCGTGGACCGAGGCGCGGGTCCGCAGCTTCCGAAGCCATCATCGCGTCCCGGCTCACCGACCCGGCGAGATGGCCGAGCGGGGCGAGCTGACGCTGGAGGAGGCTTCCCGGCGGCTCGGTGTCAGCAAGATGACCGTGCTCCGCCTGATCGGCGACGGCGCGATCACCGCCAGCCATGCGTGCAGGGGTGCCCCTTGGGCCATCCCCAAAGCGCAGATCGCGGCGCTCACTCCGGCCAAGCTGACCTCGGCACGTCCGCGAACAGACGATCCCGCACAGAAGGCGCTGGACCTTCAGCAACATAGATAGGTGTGCATCATGAGGCCCAACCAGAGGGGCCGAGCAGCAAGAGCGCATCGCCGTGGGCGATGAAGCGCCCCGTCGCGAGGTCGCGGATCTGCCCCTTGTCGACCGAGGGCTGGGCGGCGAAGTCGAAGCCCTCCAGGGTCCGCACGAAGGGGAACTTCGCCAGCCCGAAGCTCATCTCGATGCGGCGCTGATCCTTCCGTGCGATCTCGCGCTCGCAGAGGAAGGCGAGCGCCTCGCGCAGGGTCATCTCCCCCCGCGCCGCCTCGTCGAGCAAGCCGTCGAGCTGGTCGCGCACCGCCGTCAACTTCAAGCGCGTCAGCATCCGGTCGAGCTCGTCCTGGGTCTGCGCTCCCATCACCAGGCGCCCCCGGCCACCGCCTCGTACTCGGCGAGCGGGCGCAGCAGCGCCGGCGCCGGGATCGGCGCGGCCTCGGCTGCCTCGGCGTCTTCTCTGACCACGCGGCCGGCGGCACCCGCGACGCCCTCGAAGTGAGCGCGGTCGGTGAAGCGCCCGCGACGGTCCGCGCTGCGGGGATGACGGGCCACCTCGATGCCCGCATGGGTGACCTGCACAGTCTCGGCCGTGACCAGCACGCTCACTCGCTCCCCGATCAAGCGCCACGGCACCGAGTAGGCGTTCGTCTCGATCTCCACCGCGCAGTCCGCTCCCACGCGTCGGCTCAGCTCGCGCGCGGCCAGGAACGGGCCGCGGTCGGGCAGCGGCCGCAGGGCGGCGGCCTCGTCGCGCGCGAAGCGGACCATGGGCGCCTCGCCGGTGGTGCCGTGGACGCGCTGATCGGCGATCTCGCGCGTCCACTCGGCCAGATGCGCCTCCAGGGCCGCGAAGCTCTCGAAGGTTCGCCCCGCGACCGCGTTGCCCTTCACGTAGCCCACGCCGCGCTCGTCCTTGCCCTTGGTCCGCGCCCGGTACGGCGCGCAGGCCTGGACCCGGAAGCCCCAGTGCCGCGCAAAGGCGTGGAGCTTGGGGTTGAGCACCACCTCCCGCGTCGCCGCGTCGTGGTGCAGGATCAGAGCGCGCGCATTGTCGAGCAGCACCTCCTCAGGCACGCCCCCAAAGGCTGCGAAGGCACTCTCCATGCCTTCGAACCAGTGCTCCTGGCGCTCGCCCAGGAAGGCCCGGACGTGCAGCCGGCGCGAGTGGCCCAGCGTCGCCACGAAGAACGACACCGGTCGCAGAGCGCCCTCGATCTCGACCCGCCTCTGGCCGAAGTCGATCTGCAACTGCTGGCCCGGGCGCGTCTCGAACCTCACCGTCGCCCGCGCTTCGGCCCGTAGCGCTTGGCGCAGCGGTGCCACCGCACGCTCCACCGTGCGCAGGCTTACCTCAATGCCCCTCTCGGCCGCGAGCTCCTGGCGAACCACGTCCGCGTTGCCCGCGTGGCGGCGGAAGCGCTCGGACAGCCAGCCCCCAAGACCGTCGAGCGACGTCTTGCGTGTCGGTGCCACCGGGCGTCGCCAGCCGCCCTCGCGCAGCCACCGCCGCACCGTCGTCCGCGAGCACCCCAGCTCCGCCGCGATCCGCCGCGCCCCCCAGCCGAGCGCCTTCAGCCTCAGCATCGCCGACACGTCGTCCGGCTCCTTCATCTCGTCCCTCCGCAGACCTTCAGTCCGCAGAAGCCTCTCCGTCACTGGCATGGTCATCCAGGCCCTCCCCTCAGGCTACCGAGGGGGCCAGTTCCTCATGTCGCCTCCGGACCAGTTTGCCGTGACGCCTGACAGCGCGACCTCGCCCGGCCGCGGCGTGACCGGGCAGGCAGCTCGGCACGCCCCGCCGGCCAGCAGGCGAGGATCCCCGAAAGCACAGACGACCTCGCATGGCCGTGCTAGGATACGCACGACGCCGGAGGTTCCGATGACCCTGCCCAAGCCGCTGCGCATGAGCGCCGACGAGTTCATCGCCTGGGCCATGGACCAGCCGGAGGGCCGCTACGAGCTCGCCTCGGGCGAGGTGGTCGCCATGGCGCCAGAGCGCGCGGCCCATGCGAGAGCGAAGGCCGCCGCATGGCGCGCGCTGTCGGACGCCATCCGAGCCGCCGGCTTGCCCTGCGAGACCTTCACCGACGGCATGGCGGTCCGCATCGACGAGGCCACCGTCTACGAGCCAGACGCCAGCCTGCGCTGCGGGCCGCGGCTCGAGGACGACGCGGTGGAGTTCGCCGACCCCGTGGTCGTGGTCGAGGTGCTCTCGCCCTCGACGCGCGCGAGAGACAGCGGCGCCAAGCTCGCCGACTACTTCCGCCTGCCCTCGGTGCGCCACTACCTCATCCTGCGCACCGACACGCGCTCGGCCATCCACCACGCGAGGGACGAGGACGGCGCCATCGCCACCGCGATCGTGACCGAGGGCACGCTGAACCTCGACCCGCCGGGGATCACGGTCGCGCTCGAGGCGGTGTTCGCCGAAGGCTGAGCGCGCGGGCCAAGTCCTCGAAGGGCCGCGTCGATCGCCCATCCTCGGGGAACCCGCCGGTTGAGCGACGGAAAGCTTCTGTCAGACGCAGCGCCTCCGAGCAGCCAGGTATCGTTCATGAAGCATAGAGCGGCTTCCACGTGCCGAAGTACCTTTTCGGGACATGCTCATAGCCGACGTTCATGCGAAGCGCAGCGGATGACCGCTCCGAGCCCTCTTCGCGGATGCTGCACACCGGACGAATGGCGGCTTTGGCGGCCGCGCGTCGTGGAACGTGCCCTACCGATCCTTCAGCAAGCGATCGAAGAGTGAGATCATCTCTCCCCAGCCGCGCTCGGCCGCCGCTTCGTCGTGGCTCGGGAAGTCCGGCTTCATCCAGCCGTGGGCGGCCGGGTAGGTCTCGTGCGTGTGGGCGACGCCCGCCGCGTCCAGGGCGGACTCGAACCTGTCCGCCATGGCGGGCGGGTAGAGGTCGTCATCCTCGGCCGCTGCGACGTAGAGTTCGGCCTTCAGTTTCGGGGCGTAGAGGTGCGGGCTGTCGGGCGCGTCGGTCGCCAGGCCCCCTCCGTGGAAGCTCGCAGCGGCGACGACCCTATCCGGGTAGGTTCCCGCAGCCGCGATGGCCATCCCGCCCCCCATGCAGAAACCGACCGCGCCGATCGTCTTCCCCCTCACGTCCGATCGCGTGTCGGCATAGGACAGGACCGACGCGGTATCCTCGGCCGCGATGGCGTTGCCGGTCGTCGCCATGAGCGGTCCGAGGATGGCCGCCGCGTCGCCTGCGAAGACCTCCGCCGGGACCAGCGGACCGTAGGGGCCATGGCGGTAGAACAGGTCGGGGACGAGGACGACGTAGCCCGCGTCGGCGAGCCGCTGTGCCATGGCGATGACGGTCGGACGGATACCGCCGGCGTCGAAGTAGAAGAGGATGGCGGGCCCGCCATCACCGTCCGTGGGGGTGAGCACATGGATCGTGCAGTCGCCATCGCCTGCGCGGACCGTGACCTGCTCGTGCGGCATCGCATGGCCTCCGGAGGGTCCGATCAAGCGGCGGGATCGGCGCCCGACATTGACCCGTCGATATACATACGCACGTATGCAGTGTGCGGGACCGGACCGCAAGGGGGCGATCATGACGGACGCAGACGTGCTCTCGACGCCCGGGCATCTGGTGAGCGTCGCGGCGCGCGGCTTCGCTCGCCTGAGCGAGGCCCGGTTGCGGCCGCTCGGCTTCGGACCGGGCTATCTTCCGGTCCTGATCGCGCTGCGGGACGGACGGGCCGACACGCAACGCGATCTGGCCCGCGCCCTGAGGATCGGTCAGCCGCCCATGGCGCAGATGCTCGCGCGCATGGAACGCGACGGCTTGGTCACGCGCATGCCCGATCCGGAAGACGGCCGCAGCCGGAAGATCGCCCTGACGTCCAGGGCGGAGGCAGGCCTGCCCGCCGCGATCGCGGTGTTGATGGAGGGAAACGGGGACGCGCTTGCCGGCTTCACGGAGGAAGAGACCACGTATCTCCTTTCCATGCTGGATCGGGTGATCGCGAACCTGGACAAGGTCGCGAACGATGATGGAAGGGCGGGGGACTGAGGGGGGAGCTGAGGCGAGCGGACCTTCGAGGAGCAGCGGCGAGCGACCGCTCTGTCCGCAGAGCGGGCACTCGATCAGTGCCACGCGATTGACCGCTGAGGGTTCACACCGGCGCTTCGCCCGGCACGCGTTGGAGCACCCGGTAGACCGTCGGCCTCGACACGGCGAACAGCTCCGCGAGGTCGGAGATCGAGTAGTCCCCCGTGTCGTGCATCCGGCGCAGCTCGGCTTGGCGGCGGTCCGACAGCTTGGGCTTCTTGCCCTTGAGCTTCCCCCGGGATCGCGCGACGGCCATGCCCTCGCGGGTGCGCATACGGATGAGGTCCGCCTCGAACTCGGCGAAGGTGGCCAGGATGTTGAAGAACATCCGCCCCATCGGATCGGTCGGGTCGTGCACGCTGGCCCCGAGGGCGAGCTTCACGCCGCGCTTCTCCAGCTCGTCGGCAATGGCGCGGGCGTCGGGCACCGAACGAGCGAGGCGGTCGAGCTTGGGCACGACGAGCGTATCGCCCGCACGCACGGCGGCGAGGGCTTGATCCAGCCCCGGCCGCGCCCGGTTCGTGCCCGTCAGACCGTGGTCGGTGTAGATGCGCTCCTCCGCCACGCCGAGGGCGAGCAGGGACTCGCGCTGGGCGGCGAGGTCCTGGCCGTGGGTCGAGCAGCGGGCGTAGCCGATGCGGGTGGCGGTCATGGGCGGGCTCCGGGTCGCATTCGTTCTGTAACGATAGACCCCCCGTCACCGAGACTGTCAACGGACCATCTATGTGAGACGGCGCCGAGGCCGTCCCGGTTGGCCCGCATCATGTCGTGGGCGAGGTGTCCGCTGAGCGATCCCCTTCTGGACGGGAGGCAGGACCCGGACCGGGCGCTACGCGACCCCAGGTGCTGACCAGTGCGGGAAGACTGGACCTGCCTGCGATTGATGGTCATGTGCTGGTCGATAGGACACCGGGAGGGCCTGCTGCCATGGCGCGCTACGACATACCCGTCCAGGAGAATGGCCGCATGATCCTGCCCGCCGAGCTGCGCCGCGCGCTCGGGGTCGGGAAGGGCGACCGGGTCGTGATCTTGACGAGCGAGGACGGCGTGGAGCTGACCACCGCGCAGCGCGCGCGCCATCGGGCGCAGGAGCGGTTCCGCCACCTGGTGCCGGAGGGGGTGAGCGTCGTCGACGAGTTCCTCGCCGAGAAGCGCGCCGAGGTCGCGCGCGAGGACGCCGAGGACGCGCTGCGCATCGCACCGTCCGATCTGCCCCCGTCGGCCGGCTCCTGAAGGCCGCATCCGGTGACCCCATGACCACGGCGGTGTTCGACACCTCGGCCCTGCTCGCCCACCTCAACCGCGAGACGGGGGCGGAGGTGGTCGAGGCGTGGCTCGACCGCGGCGGCTCGGCCGTCTCGGCGCTGACCGTGCAGGAGCTCACGAAGAAGATCGCGGAGCGCGGCGGCACGCGAGAGGACGCCGACGTGACGGTCGATGACCTCGGTCTCGCCGTGCATCACCTGACACGCGACCTCGGGCTCGATGCTGGCGCCATGGTTGCGGTGACGAAGCCGAAGGGTCTGAGCGAGGGCGACCGGGCCTGCCTCGCGCTGGCTCGCCATCTGGACGTACCCGCGGTCACGGCGGACCGGCCCTGGGCGGAAGTCGCGGACGAGATCGGGGTGCGGGTGGAGCTGATCCGATAGGGTTTGGTCGCCGGCGTCTCTGCAGGCTCCAAACCCGGCCCGCCCGTCTAGAACCGCCGGCCGGAACCTCACCGCCGCTCACCACGCCGTCGGGCTGACGTCCGGCCAGGGCATCGTGGGATGGCCGGAACCAGATCGACAACCGCCGCCTTCACGAAACTCCCTGCACCACTGGGGTCATCCGTACACGATCCCGGCTTGCTCGTGCTGCGGCACCGACCGCGGCGGAGATGAACGAACGCCCTCTGCCTCGTCGAACCCGCGGTCTCAGGCCCTCTGCGGTAACCTTGACAAACGTTGACAGGCAGGGTGCAACGCAATACCTCGTGGCAAAGACACGTTCCAGTTTGACGGTCTGTATTAACGAGTTTGAGGAGTGCGGGAGTGTCTCTCGTCTCGAGCGTCCGCAAGGCGGTCTTCCGCAACTTCGTCGTTCATGCCACCCATTGGTGGTATCGACGCGTATACGGCATGCACATCGGCGAGCATGTCCGCATCTCGCGCGGCGCGCGTCTCGACAAGACCAACCCCGCCGGCGTCCACATCGGTGACCATACCGCGGTGACCTCGGGCGCGGCGATTGTCACTCATGATTTCGTCAATCGTACCTGGAAGGACGTCTACATCGGGCGCTGCTGCTTCCTGGGCTACGGATGCATCGTCTTGCCGGGCGTCACGATCGGGGACCACTGCATCGTGTCGGGCAACTCGGTGGTCGGTCGGGACGTGCCCTCCAACAGCGTCGTCATGGGCAACCCGGCTCGCGTGGTCGAGCGCGACATCATGACGGGTCATTGGGGCATCCGGCTCGACAAGGGCAACGCGAGCGAGATCGCGTACTGACCCCGCCCTCAACGTACTTCATTCACCGGAGACCGCCATGGACGGGTTACCCACGGCCGAGCAGGGCGAGGCCGACACCCTCCGCCACGACATCGAGCGGGTGTTCGCAGAGGTGTGGGCGCAGGAGCGCGGCACCGACGCCCCGCCGCTCGCGGACGACACCGTGCTCCTCGACACCGGGCTCGACTCGCTCGGCTTCGCGATCTTCGTCTCCCAACTCGAGGAGGAGTTGGGCTACGACCCCTTCTCGCTGAGCGACGACGCGTTCTACCCTCAGACCTTCGACGAGTTCGTGGGTTTTTACAGGAAGTGGCGGCCCGCGCGATGATCTCCATCTCTGCCGACCGGCCACGGCCGAACTCGGGCGGGGTCGGAGCGAGACCGTTATGCCTCCGCGCGCGGCTGGCCCGCAGGGCCTCCGACGCCGCTCTCCTGGAGACGCCGGCGGGGCGCCTGGCCGCATCGGGCATCCTGCCGGGTTGGGAGGTCGGCGTAGCGCGGCCGCCTTCGGCGTATCTGCCGTCCTCGGTGCGCGCGGCGCTCTGGATCTCCGATCCGCGCCTCCTGCTGGCCTCGCTTCTCGCCATGGACGGCGCGGTGCGGAGCCTCCTGCTGATCTCGCACGCCCAGCCGGCGGAGACGGTCTCCGCTCTGGTCCGCGAGGCGCTGTGCGACGTGATCGTCACCGATCGGCCCGACGCCGTGACGACCGACGCCGCGACGCTCTCGCCGCAGGACGCGATGGCGGCGTGCGAGGCGTCCAGGGACGCGGCCGCCGTGGGGCCGACGAGCTGGCTGATGACCACCTCGGGCACCACGGGCAGGCCCAAGATCGTGCCCCACGATCTGGCCTCGCTCTCCCGAACCGTCAGCCGGATGCCGGCCTCGGGCGGCGCGCGCTGGGGCCTCCTCTACGACCCCACGCGCTTTGCGGGGATGCAGGTCGTCCTTCAGGCGCTCCTCGGCGGCGGGACGCTGATCGCGCCGGACACCGCCGCGCCCCTGTCCGAGCAGGTCGCGTTCCTGGCCTCGCGCGGCTGCACCCATCTGTCGGCCACGCCCACGCTCTGGCGCCGCCTGCTGATGGTGCCGGGCCACGCCGAGCTGTCGCTGCGCCAGGCGACGCTCGGGGGCGAGATCGTCGAGCAGCCGGTGCTCGACGCCCTCGCCGCGGCCTTCCCGCGCGCGCGGCTGACCCACATCTATGCCTCCACCGAGGCTGGGGTGGGCTTCGCGGTCAACGATGGCCGAGCCGGCTTCCCCGCCTCCTACCTCGACGTGCCGCCGTCGAGCGTCGCGATGCGCGTGGACGGCCAGGGCATCCTCTGGCTGCGCCCGCCGGGCCCGACCCCGGGCGCGGGGGTCGAGGCCGACGCTCAGGGCTTCGTGCGCTCGGGCGACCGGGTCGAGCGGCGCGGCGACCGGCTCTACTTCCTCGGTCGCGACAACGGCGCGATCAACGTGGGCGGGGTCAAGATCTTCCCCGAGGTCGTGGAGCGCGTGATCGCCGCCGTGCCGGGCGTGGCGCTCGTCCGGGTGTCGGCGAAGTCCTCGCCCATCACGGGCTCGCTCCTCGTGGCCGACATCGCGCTCGCCGAAGGGGCCGATCCGACCCATACGCGAGCGGCGGTCGCGGCGGCCTGCCGCGCCGGGCTGGAGCGCGAGGCCGTGCCCGCGCGCATCCGTCTGGTGGACGATCTCGCCGCGAACGCCGCCGGCAAGCTGGTCCGGAGGGGCTGAGATGGA
The DNA here is from genome assembly GCA_963832275.1 of uncultured Alphaproteobacteria bacterium. Lineage (GTDB taxonomy): Bacteria > Pseudomonadota > Alphaproteobacteria > Rhodobacterales > Rhodobacteraceae > Hasllibacter. The sequence goes on along the minus strand of CAWHTQ010000008.1, from coordinate 10,087 downwards.
TCACGCTCCGATCCTCGACCCCGAGGCGCTCCGCGCCGGCGCCGCGCCGCGCGACGCGGGCTCCCGTCCCGTCCTCGTCACCGGCGTCTCGCGGGGGCTGGGCCTGGCGATCACGCGACACCTGGCGCGCGACCCCTCTCTGCGGGTGCTGGGGGTCAGCCGCACGCGCAGCCCTGAGATCACGGCGCTGGAGGAGGCCTCCGAGGGCCGCGTCCTGTTCCAGCCCTTCGACGTCGGCGAGATCGGCGCGATCCCCGAGTTGATGCGCACGCTCACGCGCGATCACGGCCCGCTCTGGGGGCTCGTCAACAACGCGGGCATCGGACCCGACGGCGTGCTCGCCACCATGCACCAGAGCGACATCGAACGCGTGATGCGCGTCAACCTTCTCGCGCCCATCGCGCTGGCCAAGTACGCCTGCCGCGGGATGCTGCGGCGTCGCGAGGGCCGCATCGTCAACATCTCCTCGATCATCGCCACCACAGGGTTCCACGGGCTCGCGGCCTACGCCGCCTCCAAGGCGGGGCTCGAGGGGTTCACCCGCTCGCTCAGCCGCGAGCTCGGCAAGATGGGCATCACCGTCAACTGCGTCGCCCCGGGCTACATGGAGACCGAGATGACGGGCGGGCTCGACGTCCACAAGATGGCCTCGATCCGCCGGCGCGCGCCCTTGGGCCTGCCCGAGCCCGACGACGCCGCGGCGGCGGTGGCCTACCTGCTGGGGCCCGGAGGGGCGCGTGTCACCGGCACCGTCCTGACCGTCGACGGCGGCAGCACCGCCTGATGTCCGGGCGCGAGCGGACCCGCGCGATGGAGGCGGCCCCATGGCCATAGGCGTCGCCATCGTCAGCTACGGCGCGGGCGACGCGCTCATCGACTGCCTGGAGAGCCTGCTCGCCGCCGCGCCCTCGGCGCGGGGCGCGCGCCCCGACCTGCGCATCGTGGTGGTGGACAACGCCTCGCCCGACGACACCGTGGCCCGGCTGCGCGACTGGGCGTCCGGGGACGCGGCCTGGGACGGGGCGGGCAAGCCCTTCTCGCCGCGCCCGCGCGCGCCCGTGGCCCTGCGGGAGCACGTGGCGCCGGCCACGCCTAGCCTTCCTTCGGCGACCGATCCCCGCCCCGGAGCGCCGCCGGCGGTGGCGCTCATCCATGCGGGGCGCAACGGCGGGTTCGCGGCCGGGGTGAACCTCGCCCTGGAGGCGCTGGCCGGGCAGGAGGAGGTGGAGGCGTTCTGGATCCTCAACCCCGACGCCATGGCCGAGAACGCCACGCCCTCGGCCGTCGAGCGCGCCGTGCGCGAGGCGGGGCGGTTCGGCATCCTGGGCGGGCGGACCTACTACACCGATCCGCCCCTCATGGTGCAGACCGATGGCGGTCGGATCGACCTCTGGACCGGGCGGCTGCTGCCGGTGAACCTCGGCCGACGAGGGCGCGAGGTGCCGGGCCCGGCACCGGGGGCGCTCGACTACGTCGCGGGCTGCCACATGATCATCTCGCGCGACTTCGTGGAGCGCGCGGGACCGATGCCCGAGGACTACTTCCTCTACTACGAGGAGATCGACTGGTGCCTGCGCCGGGGCGAGCTGCCGATCGTCTACTCGGACGCCATCCCGGTCCACCACTACAGCGGCGCCTCGATCGGCTCGGCCAAGGCCACGGCGGGCCCCTCGCCGCTATCGGCCTACTACATGTCGCGCAGCCGCCTGCGCTTCGTGCGCCGCTGGCGCCCCGCGGCGCTGCCGGTGGCGTGGCTCTACACGCTGGGCAAGGCCGCGCAGATGGCGATGCGGGGGCAGCGCGCCTCGGCGAGCGCGGCGATGCGGGCCGTCACGGGCCTGCCGTGGCGCACCCATGGGGGCTGAGCGCCGCCCGGCTCGGTCCCGGTCGGAGCCAAGGCTTGCGCCTCGGAACGGGACGTGAGTGCGCAATGGCTGCTGGGGTATCTCGGGGGCGCGGTGCTGCGCGCCCTGCTCCTGACCACCCTGACCCTCGGTATCGTCGCGGTGGCGAGCGGTCGGCCGTCGATCGCGAGACGTGGAGCGCCCTTGGCCCTCGCAACGCTCTTCGTTGTGGTGCTGGCCTTCCATCCACTCCCCGCTGCGCATGCGCTCGACTGCGCCGACGGCGGCGTGCAGCCCGTGCTGACTCTTTCCGACGCAGTGCGGGGGCTGGAGCCTCTGATGGGGCGGGACGCCAGCGTGGGAGAATGGCTGGGCAGCCTGACCGTCGCCCAGAGCGTGGCGAACGTCGCCTTCTTCGCGCTGCCCGGCATCGCGCTGGCGTGGTGGACCCACCACTTGGCGGTGGCGGCGCTCTTCGGGGCGGTCTTGAGCCTCGGCATCGAGATCGCTCAGCTTACCGCCCTCTTCGGCATCTACCCCTGTCCTTGGCGGCGCTTCGACGTGTTCGACATCGGCTTTAACATCGCCGGGGTGACCCTCGGGTTCATTCTAGGACGCTGGTGGGTCCAGGGCTCTAAGAGCGCCTAACAAAACCGCCTGATCTGGTTGAGGCAGACGAGGGAGCAGGCCAGCGAGGTGAAGGCCCAGTGGATGTCGGCGCGGCGCTCGTAGCGGATCGTCAGACGGCGGAAGCGGGCCAACCAAGCCAGGGTTCGTTCGACGACCCAGCGGTGGCGGCCGAGGCGATGCGAGCGCTCGACGCCGCGGCGGGCGATGCGAGGCGTGATCGACCGCTCGCGACATTCGGTTCGGCAGCGGCGGTGGTCGTAGGCCTTGTCGGCGTGGAGCCTCTTCGGGCGGCAACGGGGTCGGCCCCGGCCGCGCCGCACGCCCGGGACGACGTCGAGGACGGCGGCCAGCATGCGGCTGTCGTGGCGGTTGGCCCCGCTCAGCTCGAAGCCGAGCGGCGTGCCGCGGGCGTCGACCACGACGTGGCGCTTTGTGCCCGGACGGCCTCGGTCCGTGGGGTTCGGGCCGATCTTCGTGTTCGGCGACGAGCGCCCCCTTTTGCGGGGATGGACGCGCTGTCGATCGAGGCACGGCTCCAGTCCAGCGCGTCCGCCGCGGCCAGGCGCTCCAGCAGCACACGGTGCAGTTCGCCCAGCACGCCGGCGGCGTGCCAGTCCCGCAGCCGGCGCCAGCACGTCATGCCCGTGCAGCCGAACGCCTCCCGAGGCAGCATCGCCCATGGGATGCCAGACCGCAGCACGAACACGATCCCCTCCAGGGCTGTGCGGTCGTCGCAGCGAGGTCGTCCGCCCTTCGGCTTTGGGGGTTCGGCCGGCAGCAGCGGCTCCACCGCCGCCCACAACTCATCGTTCACAAGAGGTCTCATGGCCCCCCAACGCACTAGGAGCGGGTTCTGTTACAGCCTCTAAGAGCGTGTTTGGCGAAGCGGGGGGGCGTGGTCGGCACTGAGCTTGGGGGTCGGCTCGTGCGTTGCTGGCGGCATGAGAGCACCATACCCGAGCAGCCTGACCGACGCGCAATGGGCGCAGGTCCGACACCGCCTTCCCGAATTGGCCGGCGGCCGCCGCAGGCGCTGGCCGCCTCGGCTCGTCATCGACGCCATGCTCTACCTCGTCCGCACGGGATGCCAGTGGCGCCAGCTCCCGCGCGACTTCCCGCCCTGGCAGACGGTCTACTACCATTGCCGGCGGTGGGATGGGCGGGGGCTCCTGCACCGGCTCCATGAGGCGCTCCGCAGGGCCGTTCGCCTCCGGCGCGGCCGGGCGCGCGACGCCTCGGCCGCGATCATGGACAGCCAAAGCGTGCGCACGACCCGGGCAGGCGGTGTGCGGGGCTACGACGGCGGCAAGCGCGTGCAGGGGCGCAAGCGGCACCTCCTGGTCGACACCGAGGGGCTCATGCTGGCGCAGGACGTGAGCGCCGCCGATGTCTCCGACCAGGCCGGAGCGCGGCGCCTGCTCTCGGGGCTGCGCCCGCTCCAGCCCCGCCTGGAACTGATCTGGGCCGATGGCGCGTATGCAGGGCATCCCCTGTCCTCATGGGCCGCCGAACGAGGCATCCGGATCGAGGTCGTCCGCCGCGAGGAAGGCCAGCGGGGCTTCGCCGTCCAGCCGCGCCGCTGGGTCGTCGAGCGCACCTTCGCCTGGCTCGGCCGATCGCGTCGGCTCGCCAAGGACTACGAGCGCCGCCTTCAGTCCGCCGAGGCGATGATCAAGCTCTCCATGATCCACCTCATGCTGCGAAGGCTCGCCTGACACGGATCACCTCGCCAAACACGCTCTTAAGGAGCCAGGCCAGAAGCTGCTTCAGCCGTGAACAGCAGTGTCGCGTCGCGTACCTTTATGCAGAAACACCCCACCCCCGCGGCGACGGGGGATGGGGCCTCGCCGCGCGCGGCTCCGCGCGCAGGCGCGACGTCACCCCCGGCGGCCCTGGGCAGACCGTCGGCGCCAGGGTAGGGGCGGCGTCCGCCTCGCGCGGGCTGCGGGGCCGCGTTCCCCACGCGCCGTCCGTCCGGGGCTGCCAACCCGGGCGGACGGCTTCTCAAGCCTCCGCGCGAGCCGCCTCGCCCGGCATCTCGCGCAGCGCGTCGTTCCAGTCCCGCCCTTCGGGCGCGGGCCGGACTGCCACCCGCCAGCCCGCCTCCAAGGCTCGAACGGCAAGTGCCTCGGCCGCCTCGCGCCCCGCCGCGTCGCCGTCGGCCGCGATCACGAGGCGACCCGGGCGGTCCGGCAGGCGCAGCGCGGCCAGCCCCCCGGCCGAGAGCGCGGCCCACACCGAGGGCGGCCGCTCGCCGCCGGGCAGCACCAGCCCCGGGCGCTCCGCCACGCTGAGCGCGGTCTCGATCCCCTCGGCCACCACGAGCGGCCCCTGGCCCCGCGCGAGCCGCGCAGCACCCCCCTCGGTCGCGCCGAGCATCCGCCTGGCGTCCTCGGGGGGCGCGATCTTGCGGCCCTCGGGCGTGAGGTAGGTGCGGTGCACCGCGAAGCCGGCGCCGGCCGTGCCGTCCACGCGCGCCACCAGCGCCGGGAGCCGCCGCGCGGTGGGCGCGTGCCAGCACGCGGGGTGGAAGCGCAGCGAGGAGGGCAGGGGGCCCGCGATCCCGCGGCCGCGCAGGTAGCGCTCGGCGGGCGTGCCCGCGAGGCGCTGGGTGCCGCGCCAGCACCACCGCGCCTGGCGCGCGCGGCGCGCGGCCTCTTCCCGCTCCTCGCGCTCGCGCGCGGCGCGGACGGCGGGGTCAGGCGGCGCCGGGGGCTCGCCCCGGCCCGGCAGGAGCCCCATCGCGCGCAGGGCGTTCTTGATGTCCCGCCAGCCGCAGCCCGCGTGGCAGCACACGAGGAGGCGCCCCGTGTGGCCGTCGCGCAGCGAGAGCGAGGGGTGGCGGTCGTCGTGGGCGGGGCAGGGCGCGGTGCCGTAGCCCCCGTGCCAGCGGCCGCCGAGGGCGCGGGTGACGGCCTGGGCGTCAGCCATCGCCCATACCCTCCCCGTCCTCCCCTGCGTCCCGGGTCGCCACCGCCTACCCCGGCGGCGCGGTGAGCTCGGCGGCGATGGTGCCGGCGAGCGAGCCGTGGTGGGGGGCCTCATCGGGGCCGTAGCTCACCGACAGCGAGCGCCCGATCTCGCGTGGGTCCACGCCGTGCTGGAGGAGCAGGGAGAGGACGACGCAGAGGTCCTGGACGGCGAACTCGAGGTCTGCACCCGATTGGTAGCCCGCGTCGTAGAACACCTCGCGGGGCCGGGCGGGGGAGGCGGGGTCGTAGCCGATGGACACCGACACCGGGGTCTCGCGCCCGTCGGGGGTGCGGTGGACGACGCGGCGGGTCTCCGTGAGGCGGCGGTTCGGGAGCCGATGGCGGGACGGGACGGCGAGGGCCTCGGACGCGGTCGTGCGGGGCTCGGGGGTCATGGCGGTCCTCCATCAAGTCGTTGCGGCGGCTGCGAAAACATTACCACGGCGTGGTTTCGTGACCAAGGGAAATCGACCCCGCCGAGGGGGATAAGGGACTGATAGAGCGGGGAGATTCAGCACTCGAGGCCAGGGCCGACCTGGCTCCGGCTGCCGGCGAAAGGAGGCCCCCATCTGGACGGCGGGGGCCCGTCGTCGGGACCACCACGAAGGAGATCACGGTGAGAGCGGGTGTTGGGCGCAGCTCACCACCAGCAGGAGTAGACCACGCGCTGGCCGTCCGCGATCCGGGCCCGGGCCCAGGCGCAGAACGCCAGGTCCTGATCGCGATACGCGGCGGCGCCCTCGTCCTGATGCTGGTGGCCGTAGAAGAACCCGCCGGGGCTCTCGGGCAGGGTGCCGTCGCGGACCATGGCTTCGAGCGCGTCCACGTCCTCGGCGGTCAGGATCAGCTCGCCGCAGTTGAGCGCGTCCGAGCTCTCCCCGCTCCTCTCCATGAACAGGCTCTCGGCCCATTCCTGCAGCTTGGCGTGCTTGCGCCAGACGAAGGCGGGGGCGGGGTCGTCGTCGGCCACGAAGGGCGCGGGCGGGGTGGCGGTGGCGTACTGGTCGAGGCCCATGGGGGTGTCTCCCATCTCCGGGTGTCCCCTGCGTCTTCCCCTTCCCATCATGGGCCGGGGCTGCGGAGGCGAGGTCCGCCAGGGGCGGCCCTCTCCTTCGCAGGCTGGCCCTCGCCGAGAGCGGGAGGGGGCCCATGCAACCCTGCGCGGGGGGGAGGGGCCCCGTCTGCACGGAGCCGAGGAAGGAGGTGAAGGAAGATGGGGAGACCCCCCCGCGCACGACGCCCCGGAGGGGCGGCGCGTGGGGTTGCATGGGGAGGGCGGCGCCCTCCGAACGCGGCCCCCCTTCGGGGGGCGCCACTCGATGCACTCCCGGAGCCGCGGCCGGGTGCCGCCGCCGCGCGGCCACGACCGACGCGGTGGCCGTCCCGCGCGAGGGATCGGGCCCCGCCAGGGCGGAGACCCCGAAGGGGGCTCCGGGAGCCGCAGGCGAGGAGAGCCCGGTCGCCCGCGCGAGCGGGGGACGTGCCCGGTCTGTCGGCTCAGAGCCCGGAGTCGACATGGTCGAGTATCCACCACGCTCACAGCGCAACCGTGACGAGCGTTGACAAGCATTTGGCGCGGTGTTGAGATCCTGATCGGCTCGATCGGCCCTTCGGTCCATCACCGGAAAGAGGGTCTGCGTGTGGGGGGAGAAGACCTATGCGACCATCGCTGACGGAACTCGGCGCGTGCGGTCGGAAGGCGCTGGGACGCAATCGCGGCCGCCTCCTGAGGGCGGCGATCGTCGCGCCTGTCCTCCTGGCCGGAACGGCGGCTCTGTCGCAAACCGCGGAGACCGATTGGCTCGAGACGTGGTCCGCCAGCCCGCAACCGATCTGGGAGCCCGACTTCTTCAACGCGGCGTCGATCCCGCGGGCGTTGCGGGACCAGACGATCCGGCAGGTGGCGCGGGTATCCCAGGGCGGCGATCAGGTGCGGGTCGAGATCTCCAACGAGTATGGTGACCGTCCGCTCATGATCGGCGGCGCCGACATCGCGCTCGCGGGCGAGGATGGGGCGATCGTTCCCGATACCGCCCGCACGCTGACCTTCTCGGGCCAGGAAAGCATCATGGTTCCTGCCGGAGCGCCGATCTGGAGCGACCCGGTGGATCTCGAGATCGAGGATCTGACGGAGGTGGCGGTCGACCTCTACCTGCCCGACGCGACGCCCCTCACGACATGGCATCAGGACGGTGTCCAGACCGCCTACATCTCGGAAAACGGCGACTTCACCGGCGAGGAGGCGTTCGAGGCGGCGGAGACCACGAACTCCCGCCTGTTCCTCAGCGGGCTTGCAGTCGACGCGGCCAGCGATTCACGCTCGATCGTGTTCTTCGGCGACTCGATCACCGATGGGAACGTGTCCACTCCGAACGAGAACAACCGTTGGCCGGACATCCTTGCCGAACGGATCGTCGCGGCGGGATCGGACGCCGCCGTCCTCAACGAGGGGATCTCCGGCGCACGGATCCTCCGCGACCGGATGGGCGACAATGCGCTGGCGCGGTTCGACCGCGACGTGCTGGGCCATCCGCAGGCCGACACGGTCGTCCTCATGATGGGCATCAACGATATCGGATGGCCGGATTCCCCGCTGACCCCCGAGGGAGAGCCCGCGCCGAGCGCCGAGGACGTCATCGCCGGCTACCAGCAGCTGATCTCGCGGGCGCACGCGCACGACATGAGGATCATCGGCGCCACCCTCACGCCGTTCGAGGACACGTTCGAAGGCGGGCCGCTGGAGGGCTACTACACCGAGGAGAAGGAAGAGAAACGCGTCGCGATCAACGACTGGATCCGCAACGGCGGCGAGTTCGACGGCGTGATCGACTTCGATGCCGTGATGCGCGATCCGGAGAACCCCAAGCGCATCCAGGCGCAGTACGACTCGGGTGATCACCTCCATCCGAACGACGCGGGCTACCAGGCGATGGCGGAATCGGTTGACCTCGGCCTCCTCGGGATCTCCGAGTAGAGTCGACCTTGAGGATCGACCGCCAGATCCCCGTCCCGGTTGTTCATGCCCGGGCTAGGGAGGTCTGGTGCGTCCGCACAGCGGACTTCCGCGGTCCGTGGACGCGCCATCGTCCGCCATCGCCGCGCCCGGCGCGGTGATCGCCCCTGCGGGGGCGATACGGAGGCGGCCCGGAGGCCGCCCCCGATCCCCGGCAGGGGATCACTCGGGCTCGACGTCGGGGTCCTCCTCGTCGCGGGGCCGCGGCGGGAAGGCCACGAGCTCGGTCGCGCCCACGGGGAAGTCGAGCTTGATCGAGAGGAACGTCTCGCCGGTCTCGCGGCGGGAGTTCTCGAAGACGGCGCCGACGCGGCGGTAGGTGGTGCGCGTCTCCCCATCGCGGGTGGTGTACTCGACGGGGACGGTGAGGGTGTAGCGGGTCATGATCGGTCTCCTTGTTCCGATGACGCGCTGGTCGCGGGTCGAAGGAGGGCCCGGCGCAAGCGCGATCTCGGAGGGTCCACGGAGTGGAGACCGCGATCGCGCTTGCCGAGGCGCCCCGGCTCAGCCGGGGCGGCGAGGGGACGGCGGGCCCGCGATCCGTGAGGTGTCATCGAGAGGAACCAAGGAGACCGATCATGCCCCGCTTTGGCCGCTCCCGTTCATTCTATGAGTTCACCGCCCGCTGCGGGCGCGCGGGGACTGCCCGCTTCCGCATCCTCGGCGCCGTCTTCGAGAACTCCCGCCGCGGGACCGGCGGGGCCCGGTATGAGACGCCGCAGCCCCCCGGGGGCGCCACCGAGCTGGTGGCTGTCCTGCGCCGCGCAGGGCTGCGGGGGGTGGGACGATCCTTCACGCGATCCCACGAGCGCGCAGGAGCAGCCGCGACACTGGACGCCGGGGCGGCACAGTTGCGCCGCGCGGCAGGGGAAGCGGCCGTCCACCCTCGCTCGGCCGGCGCACTAGGCAGGATCGACGCGGGGTAGTATGATCAGGTCATACCAGAGGGAGCCCGCGCCGTGACGGTCAAGACCACGCTGAGCTTCACCGACCGCCACCACCGCTTCCTCGCCAGCAAGGTCGAGGAGGGGGTGTTCGCCACCACCAGCGCCGCTGTGGCCTCCGCCGTGGAGCGCCTGATCGAGGACGAGGAGGCGCGCGCGGTCGCGCTCGAGGCGATGGCCGACCGGATCAGGGCGCGGATGGCGACGCCCCCCTCGCAGTTCGTCGGCGTCGAGGAGGCGTTCGGCCCCGCTCGGGAGGTCCTCGGCCGCACCGAGGGGGCGTGAATTGGCGCGTCGTCTTCCACCCCGAGGTCCGCGACGACCTCACAGCCATCGCCCGGCTGCTCGAGGGCTACGCGGGCCGCGAGGTCGCCCTTCGGAAGCTGGGCGAGATCGAAGCCGCGGCGCGATCCCTGGGCGAGAACCCGCACCGCGGCACCCGGCGGGACGAGGTCGCCCCCGGGCTGCGGGCGATCCCGGCGGGACGCCGTGGCGTAATCGCCTTCGGCGTCGACGAGCGGGAGCGCGTGGTGCTCATCTACGCCATCACCTACGGCGGCGCCGACTGGGTAGGGCGGGCCCGCGCGCGACGGTGAGACGAGGAGGCACCCTGATCCTCGTCATGAGCCTGTGCGCGGGGGCAAGCCCAGGGCACGCCGATCGGGCCCTGCGACGCGCTGATCG
>CAWHTQ010000007.1:0-4686 GCA_963832275.1 uncultured Alphaproteobacteria bacterium | reverse complement strand
CCCATCATCTCCCGGGGCTGGTCCGTCCGCCGCGCGCGTCCCCTGGCGTGCGTGCGGCGGACGGACCAGCCCCGCCTTTCCCCGGCCCTCGGCTTCCCCAGAGCGCAACTCGTGCCATGCAATCGCTCGGATCGTCACCCAGTTCGCTCGCCTCGCGTCCGCTGGCTCCGTCACCTCGCGGCCGCGGCGGGTCTCTTCGCCGCCTTCGCCGCGGGTGTGCGGGCCGTCGGCGGCTTGCCCGGGCGGGGTGCGGCCGTGGGGCTCGGGGCTCCCGGGCCTGGGGATTCTGGGCGCTTCGGGCCGGGCCTGGCGGCGGGCCTGGGCCCCCTGTGGCGGGCACGGACCGCGGCCACGCTCGCATGTCAGGTCGGAGGGGGGGCCGGTCCCACGGGCGAGGGCCATGTCCCCGTTCGCCGGCGTCGCCAGGTGCGCTCCGAGACGCCCTCTGCCTCCCACGGACGAAGCCTGCCCTGTCCGTGTCGGGCCAGCCATCCCTCCCGCGGGATCGCACCTGCTTCGCGGCGGCGCCTCGACTGCGCCTCGGCCCTTCGTGCGCGCCGGACGCTCGTCGGGACGATCTGCTTCAGCTCGAACGCGGTCGCCATCTCGGCGTCGACGCCGAGCATGGCCGCCATCGTCGCGCCGGCGTAGTGCAGTCGCGCGTCGGTCGCCGGGCACGCGGTGAGCAGTCCATCGAGCCGCCTCAGGGCCGAGCGGACGACCGCCCGCACCTCGCGCCGGGAGCCCGGGCGCGGCGAAGCCGGCCGCGCGCTCGACGAGGGTGGGGATGTCCGCGGGATCGGCGTGGTGGCTCAGGGCCGTGGCGTGGAGGTGGAGCCACTCGCAGTATCCCATCCACCAGGGAGACCCGCCGCTCGGCGGGTCTCCAAGCGAGATGCCGTAATGGGGCTGGCGCGCTGGCGCTGACCGCTGTGGGTTGCCCCCCGTTTCCGTGGGCATCCATTTGTCGAAGGACGACCGAGGATGGATGCTTCCGAGACGCCTCGGCGAGAGATGGCCGAACGGGTTGATGGTGATGATGCGCCTGTGGGCGGGCGTGCGCCGGCGCTGGCGGCCGGGCCGCTCGGGTCCGGCCAGCGGTGGAGCGTGGCGCGCAAGCGGGCGGTGGTGCTGCCGCTGATCGCCGGCGAGCCTGTGGAGCTGGCGTCGCGCGGGATCGGCGTGCCGGTCTTCAAGCTCGCGCGCTGGCGCGAGAGGGCCGAGGCGGCGGTCGAGGGCGCGCCGAAGGAGCGCGAGGCCGAGACCGACGGGCCCGACCTGGCCGCCGCGCTGCAGCGGATCGGCGAGCTCAGCATGGAGGGGGAGCTGCTGCGCGCGAAGACGGGGCATACCGCGGCCCTTCGGCCCGGAAGCGGCGGCGGTGATGGCCGGGGCGGTCTCGCCCGCCACTGGCCGACGCCAGGGCGTCACGCGGGTCTGCGCGGTCTGGGACGTGCCGCGGTCGTCGTTCTACACCGCCCAAGGCGTGTGGCCGAGGATTCCGGCGCCCGCTCGTCCGAAGGGCGGCGCGGGCCGAAGCCCCAGGTCGCCGATGCCGATCTGCTCGCGGCGATCCGGGCCGGCCTCGCCCGCCCCCCCCCCTGGTCGGGCGAGGGCCGCAGCTCAGGTCTGGGCGCGGCTGCGCGTGCGGGACGGGCTGCGCGTCGCGTGTCAGGCGTCACGGCAAACTGGTCCGGAGGCGACATGAGGAACTGGCCCCCTCGGTAGCCTGAGGGGAGGGCCTGGATGACCATGCCAGTGACGGAGAGGCTTCTGCGGACTGAAGGTCTGCGGAGGGACGAGATGAAGGAGCCGGACGACGTGTCGGCGATGCTGAGGCTGAAGGCGCTCGGCTGGGGGGCGCGGCGGATCGCGGCGGAGCTGGGGTGCTCGCGGACGACGGTGCGGCGGTGGCTGCGCGAGGGCGGCTGGCGACGCCCGGTGGCACCGACACGCAAGACGTCGCTCGACGGTCTTGGGGGCTGGCTGTCCGAGCGCTTCCGCCGCCACGCGGGCAACGCGGACGTGGTTCGCCAGGAGCTCGCGGCCGAGAGGGGCATTGAGGTAAGCCTGCGCACGGTGGAGCGTGCGGTGGCACCGCTGCGCCAAGCGCTACGGGCCGAAGCGCGGGCGACGGTGAGGTTCGAGACGCGCCCGGGCCAGCAGTTGCAGATCGACTTCGGCCAGAGGCGGGTCGAGATCGAGGGCGCTCTGCGACCGGTGTCGTTCTTCGTGGCGACGCTGGGCCACTCGCGCCGGCTGCACGTCCGGGCCTTCCTGGGCGAGCGCCAGGAGCACTGGTTCGAAGGCATGGAGAGTGCCTTCGCAGCCTTTGGGGGCGTGCCTGAGGAGGTGCTGCTCGACAATGCGCGCGCTCTGATCCTGCACCACGACGCGGCGACGCGGGAGGTGGTGCTCAACCCCAAGCTCCACGCCTTTGCGCGGCACTGGGGCTTCCGGGTCCAGGCCTGCGCGCCGTACCGGGCGCGGACCAAGGGCAAGGACGAGCGCGGCGTGGGCTACGTGAAGGGCAACGCGGTCGCGGGGCGAACCTTCGAGAGCTTCGCGGCCCTGGAGGCGCATCTGGCCGAGTGGACGCGCGAGATCGCCGATCAGCGCGTCCACGGCACCACCGGCGAGGCGCCCATGGTCCGCTTCGCGCGCGACGAGGCCGCCGCCCTGCGGCCGCTGCCCGACCGCGGCCCGTTCCTGGCCGCGCGCGAGCTGAGCCGACGCGTGGGAGCGGACTGCGCGGTGGAGATCGAGACGAACGCCTACTCGGTGCCGTGGCGCTTGATCGGGGAGCGAGTGAGCGTGCTGGTCACGGCCGAGACTGTGCAGGTCACCCATGCGGGCATCGAGGTGGCCCGTCATCCCCGCAGCGCGGACCGTCGCGGGCGCTTCACCGACCGCGCTCACTTCGAGGGCGTCGCGGGTGCCGCCGGCCGCGTGGTCAGAGAAGACGCCGAGGCAGCCGAGGCCGCGCCGATCCCGGCGCCGGCGCTGCTGCGCCCGCTCGCCGAGTACGAGGCGGTGGCCGGGGGCGCCTGGTGATGGGAGCGCAGACCCAGGACGAGCTCGACCGGATGCTGACGCGCTTGAAGTTGACGGCGGTGCGCGACCAGCTCGACGGCTTGCTCGACGAGGCGGCGCGGGGGGAGATGACCCTGCGCGAGGCGCTCGCCTTCCTCTGCGAGCGCGAGATCGCACGGAAGGATCAGCGCCGCATCGAGATGAGCTTCGGGCTGGCGAAGTTCCCCTTCGTGCGGACCCTGGAGGGCTTCGACTTCGCCGCCCAGCCCTCGGTCGACAAGGGGCAAATCCGCGACCTCGCGACGGGGCGCTTCATCGCCCACGGCGATGCGCTCTTGCTGCTCGGCCCCCCGGGCGTGGGCAAGACGCACCTTGCGGTGGCGCTCGGCCGCGAAGCGATCGTGGCCGGCCACACCGTGCTCTTCACCGGCGCCATGGCGCTCGTGGCCAACCTCGCCAAGGCCCAGGTCGAGGGCCGGCTCGAGGAGCGGCTGGCGCACTTCGCCAAGCCGAAGCTGCTGATCGTGGACGAGCTGGGCTACCTGCCGCTCGAGCCCAACGCCGCTCACCTGTTCTTCCAGCTCGTCAGCCGCCGCTACGAGCGCGGCGCGATGCTGGTGACTTCGAACCGGTCCGTAGGCGAGTGGGGCGCGGTGTTCGGCGACCCGGTGGTGGCCACCGCGATCCTCGATCGCCTGCTCCACCACTCCCACGTCATCACCATCCGGGGCGACAGCTACAGGCTGCGCGAGAAGCGCCGGGCCGGCCTTCTGCAGAAGGCCGGCCCGGCGCTTGAAACCGAAGTCGAAACCACATGACGGGGTGGGCCGAATCCTGGTGTCGCCACCGGGCCAGTTCCGAATGTCGCTTGATATCGCGTGAAAGCGGGTGCTGCGGCTGATGCGCGAGGGCGGCCTGCTCTCGCCCCACCGCGCCCGGCCGCGGCCGGCCGAGACCCGCGACCGCCCGATCGCCACCGACGCGCCGAACGTCATGTGGGCCATCGACGGCACGCCGATCGCCACCGTGCGGGACGGCAAGACCTGGCTCTTCGCCACGGCCGAGCAGTGGAACGCCGAGGCGCTGGGGTGGCATGTCGCCAAGCGCGGCACGCGCCGCGAGGCCCTCCGGGCGATGGGCATGGCCGTGCGGGGAGCAGTTCGCCCAACCTCGGCCGCGACGCCGCCCGCGGCGTGCAGCTCCGCCACGATCACGGCAGCTGCTTCATGGCCGAGGACTTCCAGACCCAGGTGAGGGCGTGGGCCACGACGCCCGAGCCGCGCCTTCGTCGGCCAGCCCGAGACCGACGGCGTCATCGAGCGCTTCTCCCGGACGCTGAAGGAGCAGGTCGTCCACGGCCTCACTCCTCCAGACCCTCGACGAGGTCCGCGACGTCGTGCGCGCCTTCACCGCCCGCCACAACGCCGAGTGGCTGGTCGAGAAGGACGGCCATCCCAGCCTACACGCCATGCGCCGGCAGCGCGACCTTGCGACCCTGCCCTCGGCCGCGCAGCCCGACCGAGCGTCCACGGAACCGGGGCCGGTTCAACGGGACCACACCCGAAACCACGCCTCATCGACGGACACGACCCGGGGCTGCGCGCCCGGGCCCTCGCCGCATATTGACCCGCTGCACCAAAGGCGCGGAAGAGC
>CAWHTQ010000006.1:0-3752 GCA_963832275.1 uncultured Alphaproteobacteria bacterium | reverse complement strand
ATGGCCGCGACGCGCAACAACCGCGGCCTGGCGCACGAGAACGGTGCGATCGAAGGGCCGCACGGCCACCTGAAGCGCGCCGTCGCGGACGCGCTGCTGCTGCGGGGCTCGGCCGAGTTCGAAGACCTCGCCGCCTACCGCCGCTTCCTCGACGAGCTCGTCGGGCGGCGCAATGCGCGCAACCGCACTGAGGTTGAGCGTGCTGCCCTGCATCCATTGCCGCCGCGCGGCATCGAGGACGGCGAGGAGGCGCTCGTCACCGTCACCTCCTCGGGCGGCTTCACGCTTCGCAAGGTCTTCTACTCCATGCCCTCGCGCCTGATCGGCCATCGCCTGCGCGTGCGCATCCATGACGACCGCCTCGAACTCTTCCTCGGCGCGACCCACCTGACGACGCTGCCGCGGGGGCGCTCTCCCGGCCACGGGCGGCATGCCCACGTGGTCGACTACCGGCACGTCATCCACGCGCTCCGGCGCAAGCCCATGGCGCTGCCGGGGCTGGTCTACCGCGACCAGCTCTTCCCTCGGGAGGCCTACCGCCGGCTGTTCGAGGCGGCGATGGGCGCGCTGCCCGCGAAGCGGGCCTGCCGCCTCACCATCGACGCGCTCGCCCTGGCGCACGAGCGCGGCTGCGAGGCCGAACTCGCCGCCGTCATCGCCGAGGCCCTCGACGCGGGCGCGCTGCCCGACATGGCCACGTTGCGGCGGCGCTTCAGCCCGAGCGACCCTGCCAAAGATCGAGATCCCGCGCCGGTCGCTGGCCGACTACGACGCGCTCATGGCCCCGGCCGCGATCGAGGGAGGCGCGGCATCAGCGCGACCGACCCCATCGACGACGCCCGCCTCGGCTTGCTGCTCGGCGACCTGCGCCTGCCGGCGATCAAGGCCATCTGGCCCGCCTTCGCCGAGCGTGCGGACAAGGAGGGCTGGCCCGCCGCGCGCCTCCTCGCCGCCCTGGCCGAGCACGAACTCGCCGAGCGCGCCCGCCGGCGCATCGAGCGCCACCTCGTCGAGGCCCGCCTGCCGCCCGGAAAGACCCTCGACGCCTTCGAGTTCGAGGCCGTGCCGACGATCTGTCGAAGGCCCAGGTCATGGCAGGTCTGCGTCGCCGGGGACAGTTGCGCTTCGACGAGCGCGGCGCCAATCTGCTGCTGTTCGGGCCCCCTGGTTGGGCCTCATGATGCACACCTATCTATGTTGCTGAAGGTCCAGCGCCTTCTGTGCGGGATCGTCTGTTCGCGGACGTGCCGAGGTCAGCTTGGCCGGAGTCAGCGCCGCGATCTGCGCTTTGGGGATGGCCCAAGGGGCACCCGCTGCACGCATGGCTGGCGGTGATCGCGCCGTCGCCGATCAGGCGGAGCACGGTCATCTTGCTGACACCGAGCCGCCGGGAAGCCTCCTCCAGCGTCAGCTCGCCCCGCTCGGCCATCTCGCCGGGTCGGTGAGCCGGGACGCGATGATGGCTTCGGAAGCTGCGGACCCGCGCCTCGGTCCACGCGTTGCCCCGGCCGGTGCGCTTGCCGAGGCGGTTGAGCGTCGCCGCGATGGCGCCGTCCCCCTGCTGGCGCGCGAGCACGCAGATCAGGTCGCGGACCTCGGCGTCGCTGCCGTAGCGGTGCTGGCCTGTGCGGTTGCGCGGGACGCAGAGCCGGGTGTGGTCTCCGCCGCGCCAATGCAGGAGCAGCTCGATCCGCTCCTCGGTCAGCGTGGCGACGATCTCCTCGAGGACCGCCCTGAGGACGCGCTTGCGGGTCTCCGCGGTCGCGCCGGGATGCGACCAGGCCGTCCCGAGGTCCTCGCCGAGCGACAGCAACCGCTCCCGCTCCGCCGCGCAGAGGGACGGCTTGTCCGCGCCGATGGCGGCGAGGCGCTCCTCCTGGCCCTGCGCTTCCGCGAGCCGGTCGTTCCATCGCCGCTCGAGTTCGGCCGCGACCAGCCGGTTCGCAGGATCGACCGCGTCGTACTGGCGGCGGGCGAGATCGGCTTCGTAGCGCGCCTGCGTCAGCGCCAGCTCCCCCTGGCGCCGCGTGTCGGCGATCTCCGCGTCGCGCATCGCCGCCGCGGCGAGGGCGGCCTCGACGCCGAGCGGGCTCAGGAGCCGCAGGACCTCGGCCGAGACCGCCGCGTCGACCCGCATGCCGCCGAAGGCGATGCAGGTCTGCGTTCCGTGGTTGAGGTGCGCGCCGCGGCACGAGTAGCGCACGCAGAAGCCGCTCGTGCCGCTGTAGGAGACGTGGAGCCGTCGCCCGCAATGGCCGCAGCGCAGGAGGCCGGCGAGCAGCGCGTCGCCTCGGCGGACCGAGCCGCGCGCCATCAGGCCCTTGCAGTTGGCGTTGTCGGCGATCAGGCGCTGGTTCCTCTCGAACTCCGCCCAGGAGACGTAGCCCTCGTGGTGATCCACGATCAACACGTCCCACTCCTTCCGCTCCCGGCGGTGGCCGCGCACCACCCGCTTGCGCCCATTCTCGACCGTCACTCGGCTCGCCGTCCGGCCGAAGGCGTAGGCGCCGGCGTAGATCGGGTTGGTCAGAAGCGCGCGCACCGTGTTGTAGACCGGCGCCTTCCAGACGATGCGCCGGCCCTCGCGACCGGTCTCGACCGAGGGCGTCAGCACCCCCTCCTGGCGGAGCCAGAGATGGACCTGCCGAATGCTCTGGAACTCGGCGAACTTGCGGAAGACGAGCCCGATCGCCTCCTGGACGCGCCGGTCGGGATCCTTGGCGATGCGGTCGTGCCGGACCTTCACGTAGCCGATGGCCACCGTCAGGAAGAGCTCGCCGCGGCGCGCCTTCTGGCGCAGCGCCTCGAGCGAGCGCTGGCGCAGGATCGACAGCTCCATCTCGCTCATCGTGCCCTTCATGCCGAGCAGGAGCCTGTCGTTGGGCAGGCGCGGGTCGTACACGCCGTCCTCGTCGGCCAAGAGGCAGCCCACGAGCCCGCAGAACTCGAGCAGCGTATGCCAGTCGCGCCCGTTGCGCGCGAGCCGCGACGCCTCGACCGCCAGAACGATGCCGACGCGCCCCTCGCAGATCGCCAGCAACAGCCGCTCGAAGCCCGGGCGCGCGACGCCGCCGCCCGATCGCCCAAGGTCATCGTCGATCACCACCGGCTCGGCCCAGCCGAGCTGACGCGCCCGGTCGGCGAGATCGTACATGCCGGCGTCGGCTCTCGTGGTTGCGCAGGAGCTGGTCCTGCGTCGACTGCCGGACGTAGACGAAGGCCTGGCGGCCGAGATGCTCATACGCGATCTTGCTCATCGCGCCCTCCTGTCGTCGCGGCGCCGTCGGTCAGCGTCCCGGACTCCGCCTCCACCGCCTCCAGCAGAAGCGCCGCCAGCAGCGGGATCGCCGCCGCCCGCGCTGTCGCCGGCAACGCCGGTCCCGGCTCCATCAGCGCCAGAAGGTCCCCTTGTCGCCGCAGCCGCGCTCGCGTCATCCCGCTCTCCTCCGTTCATCCCGGAGAGCGACGATCGGATCTCGTCGAGCGCGAGACGGAGGTCGCGCAATCCCTCGACGGACAGGCGCGGCCGGTCCCTCACCACCATCGCCGCGGCCGCCGGCGCGCACATCCAGATCGGGATCTGCGCCAGCGTCCCGTCCGGCTGACGGACCACGAACATGCCGATGCCGCGGAAACCATGGCGGCGAACGATCTCGACGCGCTCGCCGCGACGGGGGTGGAACGGGTAGTGGATCGTCGCCTCACCCTGATATCGGGCAGTCTGCGACTGGATCGCCCGGCGGCGGCAAGAG
>CAWHTQ010000005.1:0-16940 GCA_963832275.1 uncultured Alphaproteobacteria bacterium | reverse complement strand
GGGATGCCCCTGGTGAAGAACCCGCGCCCGGGCCAGGCGAGCACCAGCGTCGTCAGCAAGGCCTGCGCCCACCACGAAACCTCGCGCCCGATCGTCGCGTCGATTAGACCCGCCATCCCGGGGATGACATGCGACCCCATCTCCAACGCGAAGATCGGCAGCGTCAGAGCCGCCGCCAGGATCAGCCGGCCGCGGAGGTCCGCCGCCGCGTCGTCGTGGCCATGCATCGCAACGGCTCCGGCGGCCTCATGCGCTGTCGCCTCGTAGCCCGCATCGGTCGCCACACGCGCGAGCCCGGCCGGGGTCGCGCTCCCGGTCAGGAACGTCACCGTCGCGCGCCCGGTGGCGAAATTCGCTTGCGCGTCCAGGACCCCCGGCACGGCCGCGAGCGCGCGCTCAGGGACTGTTGCATTGCTGAGGTTCGAGCTTCGATACTGAGGCTGAGGACAGCTCAACGAGGGAGAGAGGCATGCGTCGCGATCCGTTCAAAGGTCACCGGTTTCCGCCGGACGTCATCCTGCTTGCGGTCCGATGGTACTGCCGGTTTCCGCTCTCGTACCAGGACGTCTCCGATTTGCTTGCGGAGCGCGGGATCACAGTCGACCGGGCGACGGTGTTTCGCTGGGTTCAGAAGTTCGGCCCTGAGATCGCAAAGCGGGCTTACAACCACAGAAGCTGGCGAGGGCTGAACTGGCACGTTGACGAGACCTACGTCCGGGTCGGTGGCAAGTGGCGCTATCTCTGGCGGGCTGTGGACCAGAACGGCCAGTTCATCGACTTCAGATTGACAGCCAAGCGGGATGCGAAGGCGGCAAAAGCATTCCTTAATCAGGCAATCGAGCGCGTGCGGCTCTACCGGCCCGTCTCCATTTGCACGGACAAAGCCCCCGGATACTGCAAGGTGATCCGGGATCTGAACCACCGCTACGACCCGCACTTCGACAGCATCACGCACATCGACCGAAAGTGGCGGAACAACAGGATCGAGAGCGATCACGCCGCGCTGAAGCGATTGCTTGGAACCCGGCAATCCTTCCGCTCGCTGCGCGCGGCGAAAGCAACAATCCTGACGATCGAGACGATCCGGACCATCAAGCACGGCCACATCCTGAACAAGCAGCCGGGCGTTCGCGGTGAGATCGACTTTGTCAGGAATCTGTTCGAGGTGGCTGCCTAAGAGACGGAAGCGACAGGCCAGCTCGGCCCAGACTGAACAATGCAACAGTCCCCTTTGGAAAGCTGCGACAGGCTTCGCAATTGGTGGACACCGCCGCCGAATGAGCAGCACTGTAAGACCGACTGTTGCTGGCTTCCTGCATTAGCGATGACGTTTCAGATCTCGATCGCTTCCGAGATCGCCAGCGCATCCTCCAGTTCCACCCCGAGGTACCGCACCGTACTATCCATCTTCGTGTGCCCGAGGAGCAGCTGCATGGCGCGCAGGTTGCCGGTCTTCTTGTAGATCTGCGTGACCTTCGTCCGCCGCATCGAATGCGTGCCGTAGGCCGTCGGCTCCAGCCCGATGGACGTCACCCACTCCCGGACAATACGGGCGTACTGCCGCGTAGAGATGTGCAGCCGCTCGTGGAAACACCCGTGTCCGTAAGCCGGTCGATCAGCGAACGCCGTGAAGAGCGCGCCGGACGGCTGCGAGTAGCCAAGCAGGGCAGGGTGTGACCGGCACCGTTTTCTGGCGTGGTTCTGGCTTCGCTATGTGGCGCCGATGACGAGGGTAGATCGGGCGGCCTCGACGACGTCCTCGGTGATGGTAGTCATCTCGTTGATGGCGAGGATGCGGCCGATCTGGTTGAAGAGGCGCTGGAGCAGGCGGAAGTTGCCGTTGGTGATGCGCGCGACGGCGGCGATGGCGCGGTCGTCGGTGAAGTCGTCGGCGTCGAGCGCGAGGCCGAGCTTCTTCCAATGGCGTCGGAGCACGAAGGTCAGCTCTTCGCCATGAAGGGTCTGGTACTCGTGCGCGAAGCCGACGCGGCTGTAGAGCTGGGCGTAGCGGGCTAGGCTCTTCTCGATCCCCGGCATGCCCGTAAGGATTAGGCCCATCGGCGCGCGGTCATAGAGGTCGCGCAGCCATTCGAGGGCGGTCACGTTCAACCGTTCCGCCTCGTCGATGATCAGCAACTCCATCGGCGCGATGCGCATCGGATCGACGGACGGGTCCTTCAGCGCCATCCCCGCGCTGATGCAGAACCCCATGTAGACCGCGAGGTCGTTCAGGTCCTGCTTCATATCCTTGAGACCCGCCCCCACGACCGGCGTGTAGAACACCGTGCGGCTGCGCGCGGCGAGCGTCGGCACGCGCGCGTCCTCCCTGTCCCGGCTCGCCCAATCGAGGATGTACGGCTCGATTTGCTGCCAGTGAGAAAAGCGTCGCGCGGACCATGTCTTGCCCACGCCCGCGGGGCCGTAGCACAGGCCGATGGTCCGCTGGCGTCGGACGGCCGAGGCGAACTCGACGAAGCGGCGATGCTCGCGGGTGGTGATGAAGCCCCGCATCTCGCCGGGGCCGCGCAGGGTTCTGATCCAGTCCGTGTGCACCATGCTCAGTCGTCCTCCCGGTAGACCTTCAGGCGCGGCCTGCGCCTGCGGTTCGGCTTCGGCGGCTCCGGCGCGATGGTTCGATCGCCGGGCGTGGGGACGGCAGCGATGCGCTGCTTGATCCCCGTTCGGAGTGCGGCGCGGCGGGCACGGCGGGCGGCCTGCACGTCGCGCAGCGACACGGTCCGATCCGCGTGCTCGGCGTTGATCGCGCGGCAGAGGAACCGGCCGCGGTGGAACACTCGGATCTCTGCCACGTCCCGAGGATCGTGCCGGATCGTCACCCGCTCGCCCACGAAGGCGGCGAGCGTCGGGTCGAGGTAGCGCAGCCCGCCGAAGCGGATGCCGTCGCGACCTACCACGCGCGGGCGCGCGACCATGACCAGCAGTTCGTCGAGGTCCTCGAGCCGGTCCGGCATACGCGGCAGCCAGCCTTTCCCGGTCCACGCTGCGTTCGGGCTTGCATCGATGGCCGGGTGGGGGCGGGCGTTGTAACGCCCCGTGACGAAGTCGCGGATCGCAGCGTCGAGGTCGCTGAGCGTCAGTCGCGGTGGGGTGACGGGTCCACCACTCGCGAGGCGGCCTGGCATGTCGGCAAGCAGTTCGGTGTTCACCGTCCCGAAGAAGCGCTCGATTTTGCCGCGCCCCTGGGGCCGGGCGACGGCGGAATGGACGAGGCGCATCCGCAGGTCGGCGGCCACCTGCGCGACGTGCGTGGAGGTGAAGTCGGTCCCATGATCGACGTAGAGCATGTCGGGGATGCCGCAGATCGGCCAGTCTGGATCGCCCTTGCGCCAGATCGCCTGGCGCAGGGCGAGCGCGGTGTTGAGCGCCGAGGGCGCGTCGGTCAGCAGGCTGTACCCCGCGACGGCGCGGGAGTGGTCGTCGAGCACGACCGTCAACCAAGGCCGCAACGTCCTGCCCCTTTCTCCGACCACGAGGACGTCCAACTCGGTGTGGTCGCACTGCCAGACGGCGTTCGGACGCTCCGCCCGGTGGCGGTGGATCAGCTCGTAGCGGTCCCGGTAGGCGGCGTGTCCCTCGTGCGCGAGGGTCCGCATCGCCGGGTCGATCCCCGCCACGATGGCCCGAACCGTGCGCGGCGCGGGCATCGGCCAGTCGCGCTCCGCCGCGAGGTCGATCAACCGCCGGTGGATCGTGGCGGCCGAGGGAGGCGGTCGAGCAAGGGCCATGCCTTCGACGGTACGGATGAGGTCGTCCGGCAGGCGCCGATGTCCCCGATCGGCACGCTCTGCTCGAGCAAGGCCCGCCGTCCCATCTTGGCGAAAGCGCGCGAGCCAGCGCTGCGCCGTGCGCAGCGGCAAGTCCGCCTCCCGCGCCGCGCGGGCGAGAGGCACGTCATCCTCGAGATGGGGGCGAAGGACCTCATAGCGCCGCGCCACCTCGGGGCGCCGCTTCGGAGGAAAGGAAACGTCGGTTTGCCTGCCCATGCCGCGCCGCCTCACCGCCGATTGCGGAACATGGATCCCGCCGGTAAGGAAATACGGTAAGCCAATCTGCGTCAGGAAACGACATGCCCGCACGAGTTCCCTGCCCATCCGCCATATCCCGCCGATCGGGCCGCCCATGCTGATCGGCTACGCCCGGGTCTCCACCCACGATCAGAACCTCGACCTCCAGCGCGACACCCTCGAGGCGGCGGGCTGCGAGCGCGTGATCGTCGACACCATGTCCGGCGCCGCTTCGGCCCGTCCGGGGCTCGCGCAGCTCCAGGACGTCCTGCGCGCGGGCGACACGCTGGTCGTCTGGCGGCTCGACCGGCTGGGCCGCTCGCTCAAGGACCTTATCGCCTGGGTGGGCTACCTCGAGGAGCGCAAGGTCGGCCTGCGCTCGCTGCACGAGAGCATCGACACCACCACGCCCACCGGCAAGCTCACCTTCCACGTCTTCGGCGCGCTCGCCGAGTTCGAGCGCGCCCTCATCCGCGACCGGACCCAAGCCGGCCTCGCCGCCGCTCGCGCCCGGGGACGGAAGGGCGGGCGCCGCCCGGTGCTGAACGCCGACAAGCGCGCCTTGGCCGTAAAGCTCTACAACGAGCGCGAGATGCCTATCGCCAAAATCTGCGCCATGATGGGCATCTCCAAGCCCACCCTCTACAGCTACGTCCGCGCCGCTGACCCCGGAGCGATCGACGCCGCCACCGCGGATCGCGCCAAATAGCGAAGCCAAGTCAGCGTCACAAAGCGATGCCGGTCACAAGGGCAGGGCGGCCGCGTTCTCACATAGCTGGTACGTTGACAATCTCAGTGATGGGGGGTTTATCGCTACAGCCTGCTGCCTGGAGCCCGCGTCATGACCGCCACCCGCATCGGCTACGCTCGCTGCTCGACCCACGGTCAGGATCTTGCCGCACAGAGGGACGCGCTGATCGCGCTCGGCGTGGCGGAGGACCGGATCTACACCGATCACGGGCTGACCGGCGCAAACCGGGCGCGGCCCGGTCTCGGCCAAGCGCTCGCCGCCGTGCGGGAAGGTGACACACTGGTGGTGCCCAAGCTCGATCGGCTCGCGCGCTCGGTGCCCGATGCCCGCGCCATCGCCGACGAGCTGGAGAAGCGCGGCGTAAAGCTCGCCCTAGGCCCGTCAGTTCACGATCCCACCGATCCGATGGGACGGATGTTCTTCAACATCCTCGCCACCTTCGCCGAGTTCGAGGCGGACCTGATCCGCATGCGGACGCGAGAGGGCATGGCCGTCGCTCGGTCCAAGGGGAAGCTCAAGGGCAAGAAGCCGAAGCTGTCGGATCGCCGCCAGACGGAGCTGCGCCGCATGTACGACACGGAGGAGTACTCGATCTCCGACCTCGCGGAGGTCTTCGACGTGTCCCGGCCGACAGTCTACCGGGTGCTGGCCCGGACGAAGGCGGCGGGGGCAGGGGCCGTAGGCCAAGCTGGGTGACCGCCTCCGAGCGGTTCACGGACGTCGCCACGGCCGTCCCGCATGGGTCTAGACCCCGCCCTGGGCCCGTCGCAGGGAACGTAAACGACCCCACTGGAACGCCGTGAGCGCAGCGCGACGTTTCACCCGGTGGTCGCTTTGGGGCGCACTCGGTGGAACGACTCCCGCTCAGCCGTCTCGCAGGTCCGCCCTCGCATCGCGGATGATCGACCAGGACGAATGCAGGAACAGCCCCGCGATGGCGAGGGCGACCACCAGGTCCGGCCACGCGCTGCCCAGCCACCAGACGAGGGCGGCGGCGACGACGACGGCCGCGTTGCCGATGGCGTCGTTGCGCGAGAAGAGCCAGACGGCGCGCATGTTGGCGTCGCCCTGCCGAAAGCGCAGGAGCGGCAGCACGGCGGCCACGTTCACCGCCAGCGCGATCAGCCCGAAGAGCCCCATCAGCCCCGCCTCAGGGGGCGCCCCCGCGAAGGCCCGCCAGACCGTCGTGGCAATGACGCCGAGGCCAAGCAGGCCGAGGAACACCCCCTGGATCATCGCGGAGCGCGCGCGCCAGGCGAGGCTCCAGCCGATGGCGAGCAGACCGAGAAAGGTGATCGCCCCGTCGCCGATGAAGTCCAATGCGTCGGCCTTCAGCGCCTGCGACCCGGCCCAGAACCCGCCGACCATCTCGATCACCCCGTATCCGAGGTTCAGGATCACCACGATCCACAGGGCGCGGCGGTAGGCGGGGTCCTGGTAGGCAGGCGCGGCGTCCCCGCCCTCGGCGACGCGCTCGAACCCGTAGCCCGTCGCGGCGACGGCGGCCTCGATGTCGGGCAGGTCCGCCTCGGGGGCGTGCAGCGTCATGACGTGGGTGGCGGCCGAGACCTTCACGGCGTCGGGCGCGACCCCGGCCCCCTGGGCGGCTCGCTCGATCTGCGCGGCGTCCTTGGCGCAGTCCATGCCGGACACCCGGTAGCGTACGGATGGGCGGGACGGCACATCCGCGGTAGGATGCGGAGACGGATCGCTCATGGTCTGGACTCGCGGAGGGGACGGGAATGACGCTCGACGTATCATCACCCACTGATGCATCCAAGGCAATCGCCGAAGCCTTTCACCTGCGCGCCAAGCTCTTTCGTGGCCTGAGCGACCCGAGCCGTCTCGCGATCCTCGCCGCGCTCGATCGGGGTCCGCGGATGGTGGGCGAGATCGTCGCCGCGACAGGCCTGACTCAGCCCAACGTGTCGAACCATCTGCGGTGCCTGTCAGAGTGCGGTCTCGTCCAACGCGAGGCGCGGGGGCGACACGCGCTCTATCGCCTCGCCGATCCGCGCGTGCCCGCGCTGCTGCGTGACGCGGACGCGCTTCTGGCGGCGGTCGCGACCGGGGTGCCGGACTGCGCGCGCTACGCAGAAGGCGATCCGGAGCGGCGCTGACCCTCAATGCTCCCCCTCGCAGGCCCTCGGCCGGCCTAGGCGTGCAGCACTCGGTAGGGGCCCTCGGTAAGGATGGCCGTCGCAGTCGGCCCAAACCCCCACTAGGCACGCCTCCGGCCGCCGCAGCGATCCAATTCGGTTCCGGACCTGCACGAGGCGGTCCGTCGCCACGTGGCGCGCATTCTCAGGGGCGATCATGGAATGGCCCTGCATCACGATCCCCCTTGATGCTACCGCCGCCGCAAATCGTATCTCTCATGGCGACGAGACGAATCGAGGGGGCCGCCCCTCCGAAAGGACGACCATGGGTCAGGACCATTCCCACGATCACGCCGGGCATTCGCATGGCCCGACCCTCTCGACGGGTGACAGCCCCGGGGCGCGGCGCTCGAAGGAACGCGCGATCCTCGTCGCCGCAATCCTGACGGGCGGCTTCATGGGGGCGGAGGTCGTGGGCGGCCTCCTCTCGGGCTCGCTCGCTCTGCTGGCCGATGCGGGCCACATGCTGATCGACTTCGCCTCGCTGATGCTCGCCTGGTTCGCCTTCCGCCTCGCGCGGCGACCGGCGGACTGGAAGCGGACCTACGGCTTCGACCGCTTCTCGGTGCTCGCCGCCTTCGTGAACGGGCTGAGCCTCTTCGCCATCGCGGCATGGATCCTCTTCGAGGCCGTCGGGCGCCTGCGCGATCCGCACGAGGTGCTTGGCGGGCTGATGCTTTGGGTCGCGGTCGGCGGCCTGGTGGTGAACGTCCTCGCCTTCTGGGTGCTGAGCCGCGCCGAGGGCGACAACCTCAACGTCCGCGCCGCCGCGCTGCACGTGCTGGGCGACCTGCTGGGCTCGGTCGCCGCCATCGCGGCGTCGCTCGTCATCATCTGGACGGGCTGGACCCCCATCGACCCGATCCTTTCGGTGCTCGTGGTGCTGCTGATCCTGCGCTCGGCCTGGGCCGTGGTGCGCGAGAGCGGGCACATCCTGCTGGAGGGCGCGCCCGCGGGGTTCGATGCCCGCGCCGTCGCCGCGGACCTAGAGGCGAACGTGTCCGGCGTCGCCCGCGCCCACCACGTCCACGCCTGGTCGATTACGCAGGAACGCCCCATGGCCACGCTGGAGGTCGACCGCGCGCCCGGCGCGCTGGCGGACGACGTGCGCCGCGCCGTGAAGGACCGCGTGCGCGAGACGACCGGCATGGCCCATGTGACCGTCGAAGTGGCGGAGCGGAGCGGCGACGAGTAGGGGCCGCTTTTCCCCTAGCGTCCCTTCGAGCGCCCTCTCGCCCACGACTGGCTGAACCCCGCCAAGGGTTGGCCCGTTATCAAGGCAATGACGATCGCAACCGGGTTAATTTATGGCCGATGACGGGCAGGTCGACCGGGACGCCAACCTCAAACGCGGCATCCGGGTCGAGATCGCCAGCCTCGTCTACAACGTGCTGGAAGTCGTCGTCTCGGTGACCGCGGGCCTGCTCACGGGAAGCGCGGCGCTGGTGAGCTGGGGGCTCGACAGCACGGTCGAGGCCACCTCCGCGGGCACGCTGATCTGGCGGCTGCGTGGCGAGGCGAAGGGCGCCGACCGCCGCACGGTGCTGCACCGCAAGAAGGTTGCACTCACGGTCGTCGCCTGCGCCTTCTGGATCGTGGTGGCCGCAATCCTCTACGAGGCGGTGTCCGCGTTCGTCTCGCAAGAGGCCCCAGGCTTCAACTGGTGGGGCATCTCGATTCTGTTCGTGTCGCTGTTGGTCAACCCCTTCCTGGCTTGGGGAAAGTACCGCTACGGCAAGCGGCTCGAGTCGCCCGCCCTGAAATACGACGCCAAGGACACGATGATCTGCCAGTACCAGACGGTGGTGGTCCTGATCGGGATCGGCCTGACGCAATGGCAAGGCTGGTGGTGGGCCGATCCCGTGGCAGCGCTGCTGATCGTGCCCTACGTCGCCTGGGAAGGGATCGAGGCCACGAAGGACGCATGGTCGGTCGATCCGGACGACGCCAAGGCCACCGCCTGACGCCCGCCGGCGGCGCGTGGACCGTCACTCGTCCGTCAGCGCATCGATCACGGCGCAATCCGGGACCTGCTCGCCGGAGCATCGCGCGGAGACGTCCGCCAGCGTCCGCTCCAGCCGCCGCAGCTCTGCGATACGGGCGCGGACGTCCTCCAGATGGCGCAGCGTCGTCTCGCGCACCTCGGCGCAGGTGACGCGCTCCCCGTCGACGAGGGACAGCAGCCCGCGCACCTCCTCGATCGTCAGGCCCAGGCGCCGGGCGCGGCCGATGAAGCCGAGGCGGCGGACGTCCTCCTGACCGTAGAGGCGGTATCCGTTCGGACCCCGGTCGGGTTGGGGCATGAGGCCGGCATACTCGTAGTAGCGCACGGTCTCGATCCCGCAGCCGGCACGGTCGGCGAGGCCCTTGCGGGTAAGGGGGCGGCCGGGGGAGGGGCTCGCAGCCGTATCGCGCATCGTCATCTCGCTCCTTGACCCTGTAGCTGGTGCAGACCCTACATCCCCTCGCGAACAGGATCGAGAGACACGGGACTCGCCGACATGCCCCCTGACGCCGCCTTCATCGACGCGCCGTGCGAACCGGTCCTGAACGGCCCGGCCCTGCTCGGGATCGGGAGCGCCGGAATGGCGGCGCTTCTGTCGGCTTCCTGCTGCGTGCTGCCGCTGGCGCTGTCGCTCGCCGGGCTGGGCGGGACGTGGCTGACGGTGCTCGGCCCGTTCGTCGTCTGGCGGTTGCCGATCCTGATCGCCGCCGGCCTCGTCGTCGCGATCGCCTGGATCGTGATGGTCCGCCGGGGGCTGCGACGGGTCCGTTCCCGCGCCCTCGTCGTCGCCGGACTGGCGACGACTTCCCTTGTCCTCGCCGCGACGACGCCGCTCTGGGAGCGCGATGCGCAGCGGGCGCTCCTCGAACTCTACCATGCGCAACTCGACGCACGAGCACCCGACACGGAGATCACGCGATGACCGACCGCAAGCTTCTCGGGATCGGCATTGCGGGCACTGTCGTCGCCGCGCTGTGCTGCTTCACGCCGGTCCTCGTCGTCCTCCTGGGCGCGGTCGGGCTTTCGGCGGCGCTCGGCTGGCTGGACTACGTGCTGCTGCCCGCGCTCGGGCTCTTCCTCCTCCTGACCCTCTACGCCCTGTGGCGGCGCCATCGCCGCGTGAAAGGCTCGTCATGACCGATACCTACGACCTCGCCGTGATCGGCGCGGGCTCCGCCGGCTTCTCGGCCGCCATCACCGCCGCCGGGCAGGGGGCGACCGTCGCCCTCGTCGGGCACGGCACGATCGGGGGGACCTGCATCAACGTCGGCTGCGTGCCGTCGAAGACGATGATCCGCGCGGCCGAGGCGATGCACGCCGCCCGCGCCGCCGGGCGCTTTCCGGGGCTGCATGGCGAGGCGTCGCTGACGGACTGGTCCGCACTGGTCGGCGCGAAGGACGATCTGGTCGAGATGCTGCGGCAAACGAAATACGCCGACCTCCTGGCCGACTACCCGAGCGTGGACTACCGCGAGGGCCGCGCGCGCCTGGGCGATGACGGGCTCGTGCTGGAAGGCGGGGACCACCTGTCCGCCGGGCGGGTCGTCATCGCCACCGGATCGCGCCCGGCCATGCCGCACGTGCCGGGCCTGGAGGGCGTGCCGGTGCTCGACTCGACCGCCGCCCTCGCGCTCGAAGAACAGCCCCAATCCCTGATCGTGATGGGCGGAGGCTACGTCGGGTGCGAGCTGGCGCAGATGTTCGCCCGGCTGGGCGCGGAGGTGGCGCTGGTGACCCGCTCGCGCCTGCTGCCCGAGACGGAGCCGGAGGTCTCGGAAGCCCTGACGCGCTACCTGCGGGACGAGGGGATCGCCGTCCATGACGGGCTGACCTACGACCGGGCGGAGCGGACGCCGGATGGCGTGGCCCTGCGCCTGCGGACGGAGGCGGGCGAGGACCGGAGGCTCGACGCGCAGCACCTCCTCAGCGCCACGGGCCGGGTGCCCAACTCGGACGGAATGGGGCTGGAGGCGGCGGGCGTCGCGCTCGGCCCCCTGCGCGGGATCCAGGTCGACGACCGCCTGCGAACCACACGGCCCGGCACCTATGCGGCGGGCGACGTCACCGGGCGCGACGCCTTCGTCTACATGGCGGCCTACGGTGCCAAGCTCGCCGCGCTCAACGCGCTGAACGGCGACGCGCACCGCTACACGAGCGAGGCGATGCCCTGGGTCGTCTTCACCGATCCACAGGTTGCTGGCGTGGGCCTGACCGAGGCGGCGGCGAGGGCGCGGGGGATCGAAGTCCGCACCTCCACCGTCCCGCTCGACCACGTGCCGCGCGCGCTCGCCGCCCGCGACACGCGCGGTATGGTCAAGCTGGTCGCCGAGCGTGGCACCGATCGCCTGCTCGGCGCGCAGATCATCGCCCCCGACGGCGCGGACGCAATCCAGACCATGGTGATGGCGCTCAAGGCGCGCATGACCGTGGCCGAGCTGGGCGAGACGATCTTCCCCTACCTGACCACCGTCGAGGCCTGGAAGCTCGCCGCGCAGAGCTTCGACCGGGACGTCGCCAAGCTGTCCTGCTGCGCGGGCTGAAGGAGAACATCATGACCGAAACATACGATCTCGTGGTCCTCGGCGTCGGCATGGCCGGCCTCACGGCCGCCAACCGATGCGCCCGCGAGGGCTGGTCCGTCGCCGTGGTCGATCCGCTGCCCTACGGTGGGACCTGTGCGCTGCGCGGCTGCGATCCGAAGAAGATGCTGCGCCGCGGGGCCGAGGTGATCGAGGCGGCCCGCATGATGGCCGGGCTCGGCGTGCGCGAGGGCGACCTGACGATCGACTGGGCCGCGCTGATGGCCCACAAGCGCAGCTTTACCGACGCCGTGCCAGACAAGATCGAAGGCGGTCTGGACGGCAAGGGCGTCGCGACGCTGCATGGTCCCGCGCGCTTCACGGGCGAGCGCACGCTCGACGTCGACGGCCGCGCGATCGAGGCCGGGCACGTCCTGATCGCCACGGGCCAGCGCCCGCGCGACCTGGGCGTGCCGGGGGCGGAGCTGGCGACGGACTCGACCGACTTCCTGGAGTTGGACGAGCTGCCCCGACGCATCGTGTTCGTGGGCGGCGGCTACGTGTCGATGGAGTTCGCGCACATCGCCGCACGGGCGGGCGCGGAGGTGACCGTCGCGGACAGGGGCGAACGGCCGCTGAAGGCCTTCGATCCCGACCTCGTGGACGCGCTGGTCGCGCACTCGCGCGGGGTCGGCATGCGCTTCGAGACGGGCGCCGAGCTGCTGGGGATCGAACGGCGGGGAGCGGACCTCGTGGCACGCCTCGCGCGGGCGGGCGAGGGGTTCGAGGTCGCGGCCGACCTCGTCGTGAACGGCGCGGGCCGGGTGCCCGAGATCGACGGTCTGAACCTCGACGCGGCGAATGTGGCGCACGGGCCGAAGGGCGTCACCGTGACCGAGCACCTCCGCTCGACGACGAACGAGCGCGTGTTCGCCGCCGGCGACGCCGCCGACACGGCCGGCCCGCCGCTCACGCCCGTCGCCGTGCACGAGGGCAAGGTCGCGGCCTCCAACATGATCCGCGGCGACCGCATGGTGCCGGACTATCGCGGCGTCCCAAGCGCGGCCTTCACCTTGCCCGAGATCGTCCGCATTGGCCTGAGCGAGGATGAGGCGCGTCAAGGCGACCGCGAGGTCCGAGTGGCGGTGAACGACACCTCCGGCTGGTACTCCAACCGCCGCGTCGGTGCCTCCCTCGGCATGACCAAGGTCATCACCGACGCGGAGACGGACGAGGTCCTGGGCGTCCACCTCCTCGGTCACCACTACGCGGAAGCGGCGAACCTATTCGGGCTGGCCATGCGCTCGGGCCTCAAGGCGAGCGACCTGAAGCGGATGATCTCGACATATCCCACAGTCGGATCGGACGTCGGCTCGATGTTCGGGTGAGGCGCGCCTGCGGCGGGCGGACGTACTGCCGGTCTGCCGACCCAACGTTGAGGCCGTCGACAGGGCGGCGACCCGTCACGAGGTCAAGGACGAGAAGAGCGTGAAAGCCGCGACGCAAAGCGTTGTCCAAGCGATCAGGCCCAAGGCCGCCGCGACGCCTCCGCCGCCCGCGCGCAGCGCCTGCATGGGGAGCGCGGCCAAGAGGGTCGCGTAGAGGTACACGCCCGAAAGGTTCTCGAAGACGGCCGCCCGCGCCAGCGTCGGTGCCACGACCCGCAGCGCCGTCATCCGGTCGCCCCCGAAGGAGTCGAACCAAGCGGCGGCGAGGACGTATATGCCCGCGTGCAGCAGCGCGAAGACCGCCAGCCGCAGCGGCGCGTCGGCCAGCAGGGCGGGCCATCCCCGCTGGACCGTGCCGTGCAGCACGGCGCCCGCCCAGGTGGCCACGAAGACGACGGGCAGGCCGTTCACCGCGACCTGCCGGACCAAGAGCCACAGGGCCGCCGCCCCGCCATGCCGCAGCATCTCGGCCGCGCCGGGGCGGAACAGGAGGTAGACCGTAAGCGGCAGGGCCAGCGCCGCGAAGCTGAGCGCCAGGACGTTGCGCGCGAAACGCCCCGGCGGCAGATCGAGGCCGAAATGCCGGTCGAGGCGCTTCAGATAAGCACCACTTTCACGCCCACGGGCACCTTCGCATAGAGGTTCTCGATCATTGCGTTGTAGAGCCCGATGCAGCCCGAGGACGAGCGCCTCCCGATCTTGCGCGTGTCGTGGGTTCCGTGGATCAGATAGGCCGGCCAGTCGAGATAGAGCGCGCGCGTGCCCAGCGGGTTGCCCGGATCGCCGCCCTCCATGCGGATCGGCAGCGAAGGGTCGCGCTCCCGCATGTCGGGCGTGGGCGTCCAGGACGGGTTCTCGCGCTTGCGCACGACCTCTGTGTAGCCGCGGCGCGTCAGCTCGTCGGTCATGGGCACCGAGGTCGGATAGAGCGTCATCCGGCCGTCCGCGTCCCAATGCTGAAGGGCGCGGGTGTTCGTGTCCGAGACGATGCGCCCGGATCCAAGGACGTCGAAATGGTCGCGCCAGTCATGCGGGACGAAGTAGGACGTGTTGCGGCGGGTCTCGGTCAGGGCCAGGGCGGGTGCCGCCAGCCCGGTCAGGGCGGCGGCCATGCCGCCCGCGATCACGACGCGGCGCGATGGGTGGTTGGACATCTTCGGTCTCCTTTGCTCGATGCCGCGACATGCGTCCGGCCGGAGGATCGGCTCGGCCCTTCCAGCGCGACAAGGTCGAGCGCCATCGCGGCTTCGGCGCGTGTTCGGCGACATGAAGCCGGCAAGCGTCCGTTTCGGCCGAGGCGGCTTGCCGTCCGACGACCGGGGATCAGCGCGCCTCGCGCACCTTGGCGACCGCCTCCGCCAGCGTCCCGGCGTCGACGAGGCCGGGCAGCAGGGTCTCTCCCACGACGAAGGAGGGCGTGCCCGAGAAGCCCAGCAGGTCGGCCAACCGCATGGATTCCGCGATGTGGGCGTCGACCTCCGGCGCCTCCATGTCCGTGAGAAGCCGCGCGACGTCGAGCCCGACCTCCTCGGCGACGCGGAGCACCGAGGCGCGCTCGGCCCGGCCCGACATGCCCATCAGCGCCCAGTGGAACGGCTCGTAGAGACCCTGTTCGCGGGCGGCCAGCGCCGCGCGGGCGGCGAAGACGCTGCCCTCGCCCAGGATCGGCCATTCACGGCCGACGACGCGCACGCCGGGATCTTCGGCCATGAGCTCGGACAGGACGGGCTTGGCGCGGCGGCAATAGGGGCAGTTGTAGTCGAAGAACTCGATCACCGCGACGTCGCCGACCGGGTCGCCCAGAACGGGCGCGTCGGCCAGCATCGCCTCCCTCTCTGCGGTGACGGCTGAGCGGGCGGCGTTCTGACGGCCGGCCTCCTCGCGCTGCTGCAGGATGCCCACGGCCTCCATGACGATCTCGGGATTCTCGAGGATCGCCTCGAGGGCGAGGCGCTTGACCTCCCCTGCCGTCATCTCGTCGGCGAGCGCGGGGGCGCCGGTCAGCGCGGCGGCCAGGAGGAGCGCGGCGGGGCGGGCGAACGGGATGGGCATCGTGGGGCCTCGTGTCCATGGCGGGGCGGGGCGCGATCGCGCACCCGGTCTACGAAGCGGGCCGTCGGACCCTCCCGCGCGGGAAGGTCAAGCACCTCATTCCGCCGGGGCGGCGATCGGCGCGCCGCGGCCCGCCGCCGCCGGAGCGGACGTCTTACGCATCGGCGGCGACCAGCGGCGCAGCCGCAGCGCGTTGCCGAGGACGAAGACCGAGGAGAGGGCCATCGCTCCGGCGGCGAAGATCGGCGAGAGCAGGAGGCCGAAGGCGGGATAGAGTACGCCCGCCGCGACCGGCAGGAGCGCCGTATTGTAGGCGAAGGCCCAGAACAGGTTCTGCTTGATGTTGCGCAGCGTCGCCTTGGACAGCGCGATGGCGTTCGGCACGCCCGTCAGGGAGCCTGACATCAGGACCACGTCGGCCGCCTCGATGGCCACGTCGGTGCCGGTGCCGATGGCAAGGCCCACATCCGCCTCGGCCAGCGCGGGCGCGTCGTTGATGCCGTCACCCACGAAGGCCAGGCGGCCATGCTCGGCCTTGAGCGCGCGCACCGCGTCCACCTTGCCGCCGGGCAGGACCTCGGCCACCACCTCGTCGATGCCCAGGCCCCGCGCGATGGCCTCGGCCGTGCGGCGGTTGTCGCCGGTGATCATGGCGACCTTCAGGCCCAGCTCGTGCAGCGCGCGGATCGCGTCGGGCGTGGTCTCCTTGATCGGGTCGGCGACCGCGACGATGGCGGCGAGCTTGCCGCCCACGGCGGCGTAGAGGGGTGACTTGCCCTCATCGCCGAGCCGCTCAGCGACTGCGGCGAAGGCCGAGACGTCGTGTCCGAGGGACGCCATGTAGCGGTCGGCGCCGATCTCGATGGGCCTGCCGCCTGCGGTGGCCGACACGCCCATGCCCGTGACGCTCTCGAAGCTCGCGACCGCGGGGAGATCGAGCCCCTCCGCCGCCGCCGCCGCGACGATGGCGCGCGCGATGGGATGCTCGGATCTCGCCTCGACGGCGGCGATGCGCGCCAGCACGTCCGCCCGGTCAAACCCGGGTTCGACGTCGAGATCCGTCATCCGCGGCTCACCCTCGGTCAGCGTGCCGGTCTTGTCGAGCGCGACCACGCGGGCCTCCTTGAGGAGCTGGAGCGCCTCGCCGCGGCGGAACAGAACGCCCATCTCGGCCCCGCGCCCGGTGCCCACCATGATCGAGGTCGGCGTGGCCAGCCCCATCGCGCAGGGGCAGGCGATGATCAGCACGGCCACCGCGTTGACCAGCCCGAAGGTCAACGCCGGCTCGGGCCCGAAGGCGAACCACACTCCGAAGGTCAGCGCCGCGAGCGCCATGACGGCGGGGACGAACCACATCGTCACGCGGTCCACGAGCGCCTGGATCGGCAGCTTGCCGCCCTGCGCCTCCTCGACCATGCGGATGATCTGCGCCAGCATCGTGCCCTCGCCGACGGCGGTGGCGCGGAAGGCCAGCGCGCCGGTCTGGTTGACCGTCCCGCCGACGACCGTCGCGCCCGCCACCTTCGCGACCGGGACCGGCTCGCCGGTGATCATCGACTCGTCGACGTAGCTCTCGCCCTCGACCACCGCGCCGTCGACCGGCGCGCGCTCGCCCGGGCGTAGCTCGACCACGTCGCCGGGGGCGACCTCGGCCACGGGCACCTCGACGACCCGGCCGTCGCGGCGCACGCGTGTCACCCTCGCCTGCAGCCCGACCAGCCGCTGGATCGCCATGGAGGTGCGCCCTCTGGCGCGCGCCTCCATCCAGCGGCCCACGAGGATCAGCGTCGCGATCACCGCCGCCGCCTCGAAATAGACGGCGACCGTGCCTTCGGGCAGCACCCCCGGCGCGAACAGCGCCGTGACCGAGAACAGATAGGCCGCCGAGGTGCCCACGGCGACGAGGCTGTTCATGTCGGGGGCGCCCTTCAGCAGCGCGGGAAACCCCTTGGCGTAGAACCCCAGCCCCGGTCCGAAGAGC
>CAWHTQ010000004.1:0-77305 GCA_963832275.1 uncultured Alphaproteobacteria bacterium | reverse complement strand
GCTGATCGCGCTCGGCGTGGCGGAGGACCGGATCTACACCGATCACGGGCTGACCGGCGCAAACCGGGCGCGGCCCGGTCTCGGCCAAGCGCTCGCCGCCGTGCGGGAAGGTGACACACTGGTGGTGCCCAAGCTCGATCGGCTCGCGCGCTCGGTGCCCGATGCCCGCGCCATCGCCGACGAGCTGGAGAAGCGCGGCGTAAAGCTCGCCCTAGGCCCGTCAGTTCACGATCCCACCGATCCGATGGGACGGATGTTCTTCAACATCCTCGCCACCTTCGCCGAGTTCGAGGCGGACCTGATCCGCATGCGGACGCGAGAGGGCATGGCCGTCGCTCGGTCCAAGGGGAAGCTGAAGGGCAAAAAGCCGAAGCTGTCGGACCCGCGCCAAGCCGAGGATTGCGCCGGATGTACGACACCGGAGGAGTACTCGATCTCGGACCTCGCGGAAGTCTTCGCCGTGTCGCGGCCGACCGTCTACCGGGTGCTGGCTGGAACGGACGGCGGCCGGGGCAGGGGCCGCGGGGCAAGCTGAGTGACCGCCTCCGAGCGGTTCACGGACGTCGCCGTCGTCCCGTATGGGTCTAGACCCCGCCCTGGGCCCGTCGCGGGAGCGTAAACGACCCCACTGGAACGCCGTGAGCGCAGCGCGACGTTTCACCCGGTGGTCGCTTTGGGGCGCACTCGGTGGAACGACTCCCGCTCGCCGTCTCGCAGGTCCGCCCTCGCATCGCGGATGATCGACCAGGACGAATGCAGGAACAGCCCCGCGATGGCGAGGGCGACCACCAGGTCCGGCCACGCGCTGCCCAGCCACCAGACGAGGGCGGCGGCGACGACGACGGCCGCGTTGCCGATGGCGTCGTTGCGCGAGAAGAGCCAGACGGCGCGCATGTTGGCGTCGCCCTGCCGAAAGCGCAGGAGCGGCAGCACGGCAGCCACGTTCACCGCCAGCGCGATCAGCCCGAAGAGCCCCATCAGCCCCGCCTCAGGGTGCGCCCCGCGAAGGCCCGCCAGACCGTCGTGGCAATGACGCCGAGGCCAAGCAGGCCGAGGAACGCCCTGGATCATCGCGGAGCGCGCGCGCCAGGCGAGGCTCCAGCCGATGGCGAGCAGACCGAGAAAGGTGATCGCCCCGTCGCCGATGAAGTCCAATGCGTCGGCCTTCAGCGCCTGCGACCCGGCCCAGAACCCGCCGACCATCTCGATCACCCCGTATCCGAGGTTCAGGATCACCACGATCCACAGGGCGCGGCGGTAGGCGGGGTCCTGGTAGGCAGGCGCGGCGTCCCCGCCCTCGGCGACGCGCTCGAACCCGTAGCCCGTCGCGGCGACGGCGGCCTCGATGTCGGGCAGGTCCGCCTCGGGGGCGTGCAGCGTCATGACGTGGGTGGCGGCCGAGACCTTCACGGCGTCGGGCGCGACCCCGGCCCCTGGGCGGCTCGCTCGATCTGCGCGGCGTCCTTGGCGCAGTCCATGCCGGACACCCGGTAGCGTACGGATGGGCGGGACGGCACATCCGCGGTAGGATGCGGAGACGGATCGCTCATGGTCTGGACTCGCGGAGGGGACGGGAATGACGCTCGACGTATCATCACCCACTGATGCATCCAAGGCAATCGCCGAAGCCTTTCACCTGCGCGCCAAGCTCTTTCGTGGCCTGAGCGACCCGAGCCGTCTCGCGATCCTCGCCGCGCTCGATCGGGGTCCGCGGATGGTGGGCGAGATCGTCGCCGCGACAGGCCTGACTCAGCCCAACGTGTCGAACCATCTGCGGTGCCTGTCAGAGTGCGGTCTCGTCCAACGCGAGGCGCGGGGGCGACACGCGCTCTATCGCCTCGCCGATCCGCGCGTGCCCGCGCTGCTGCGTGACGCGGACGCGCTTCTGGCGGCGGTCGCGACCGGGGTGCCGGACTGCGCGCGCTACGCAGAAGGCGATCCGGAGCGGCGCTGACCCTCAATGCTCCCCCTCGCAGGCCCTCGGCCGGCCTAGGCGTGCAGCACTCGGTAGGGGCCCTCGGTAAGGATGGCCGTCGCAGTCGGCCCAAACCCCCACTAGGCACGCCTCCGGCCGCCGCAGCGATCCAATTCGGTTCCGGACCTGCACGAGGCGGTCCGTCGCCGCGTGGCACGCATTCTCAGGGGCGATCATGGAATGGCCCTGCATCACGATCCCCCTTGATGCTACCGCCGCCGCAAATCGTATCTCTCATGGCGACGAGACGAATCGAGGGGGCCGCCCCTCCGAAAGGACGACCATGGGTCAGGACCATTCCCACGATCACGCCGGGCATTCGCATGGCCCGACCCTCTCGACGGGTGACAGCCCCGGGGCGCGGCGCTCGAAGGAACGCGCGATCCTCGTCGCCGCAATCCTGACGGGCGGCTTCATGGGGGCGGAGGTCGTGGGCGGCCTCCTCTCGGGCTCGCTCGCTCTGCTGGCCGATGCGGGCCACATGCTGATCGACTTCGCCTCGCTGATGCTCGCCTGGTTCGCCTTCCGCCTCGCGCGGCGACCGGCGGACTGGAAGCGGACCTACGGCTTCGACCGCTTCTCGGTGCTCGCCGCCTTCGTGAACGGGCTGAGCCTCTTCGCCATCGCGGCGTGGATACTCTTCGAGGCCGTCGGGCGCCTGCGCGATCCGCACGAGGTGCTTGGCGGGCTGATGCTCTGGGTCGCGGTCGGCGGCTTGGTGGTGAACGTCCTCGCCTTCTGGGTGCTGAGCCGCGCCGAGGGCGACAACCTCAACGTCCGCGCCGCCGCGCTGCACGTGCTGGGCGACCTGCTGGGCTCGGTCGCCGCCATCGCGGCGTCGCTCGTCATCATCTGGACGGGCTGGACCCCCATCGACCCGATCCTTTCGGTGCTCGTGGTGCTGCTGATCCTGCGCTCGGCCTGGGCCGTGGTGCGCGAGAGCGGGCACATCCTGCTGGAGGGCGCGCCCGCGGGGTTCGATGCCCGCGCCGTCGCCGCGGACCTAGAGGCGAACGTGTCCGGCGTCGCCCGCGCCCACCACGTCCACGCCTGGTCGATTACGCAGGAACGCCCCATGGCCACGCTGGAGGTCGACCGCGCGCCCGGCGCGCTGGCGGACGTGCGCCGCGCCGTGAAGGACCGCGTGCGCGAGACGACCGGCATGGCCCATGTGACCGTCGAAGTGGCGGAGCGGAGCGGCGACGAGTAGGGGCCGCTTTTCCCCTAGCGTCCCTTCGAGCGCCCTCTCGCCCACGACTGGCTGAACCCCGCCAAGGGTTGGCCCGTTATCAAGGCAATGACGATCGCAACCGGGTTAATTTATGGCCGATGACGGGCAGGTCGACCGGGACGCCAACCTCAAACGCGGCATCCGGGTCGAGATCGCCAGCCTCGTCTACAACGTGCTGGAAGTCGTCGTCTCGGTGACCGCGGGCCTGCTCACGGGAAGCGCGGCGCTGGTGAGCTGGGGGCTCGACAGCACGGTCGAGGCCACCTCCGCGGGCACGCTGATCTGGCGGCTGCGTGGCGAGGCGAAGGGCGCCGACCGCCGCACGGTGCTGCACCGCAAGAAGGTTGCACTCACGGTCGTCGCCTGCGCCTTCTCGATAGTGGTGGCCGCGATCCTCTACGAGGCGGTGTCCGCGTTCGTCTCGCAAGAGGCCCAGGCTTCAACTGGTGGGGCATCTCGATTCTGTTCGTGTCGCTGTTGGTCAACCCCTTCCTCGCGCTTGGGGAAAGTACCGCTACGGCAAGCGGCTCGAGTCGCCCGCCCTGAAATACGACGCCAAGGACACGATGATCTGCCAGTACCAGACGGTGGTGGTCCTGATCGGGATCGGCCTGACGCAATGGCAAGGCTGGTGGTGGGCCGATCCCGTGGCAGCGCTGCTGATCGCCTGCCCTACGTCGCCTGGGAAGGGATCGAGGCCACGAAGGACGCATGGTCGGTCGATCCGGACGACGCCAAGGCCACCGCCTGACGCCCGCCGGCGGCGCGTGGACCGTCACTCGTCCGTCAGCGCATCGATCACGGCGCAATCCGGGACCTGCTCGCCGGAGCATCGCGCGGAGACGTCCGCCAGCGTCCGCTCCAGCCGCCGCAGCTCTGCGATACGGGCGCGGACGTCCTCCAGATGGCGCAGCGTCGTCTCGCGCACCTCGGCGCAGGTGACGCGCTCCCCGTCGACGAGGGACAGCAGCCCGCGCACCTCCTCGATCGTCAGGCCCAGGCGCCGGGCGCGGCCGATGAAGCCGAGGCGGCGGACGTCCTCCTGACCGTAGAGGCGGTATCCGTTCGGACCCCGGTCGGGTTGGGGCATGAGGCCGGCATACTCGTAGTAGCGCACGGTCTCGATCCCGCAGCCGGCACGGTCGGCGAGGCCCTTGCGGGTAAGGGGGCGGCCGGGGGAGGGGCTCGCAGCCGTATCGCGCATCGTCATCTCGCTCCTTGACCCTGTAGCTGGTGCAGACCCTACATCCCCTCGCGAACAGGATCGAGAGACACGGGACTTGCCGACATGCCCCCTGACGCCGCCTTCATCGACGCGCCGTGCGAACCGGTCCTGAACGGCCCGGCCCTGCTCGGGATCGGGAGCGCCGGAATGGCGGCGCTTCTGTCGGCTTCCTGCTGCGTGCTGCCGCTGGCGCTGTCGCTCGCCGGGCTGGGCGGGACGTGGCTGACGGTGCTCGGCCCGTTCGTCGTCTGGCGGTTGCCGATCCTGATCGCCGCCGGCCTCGTCGTCGCGATCGCCTGGATCGTGATGGTCCGCCGGGGGCTGCGACGGGTCCGTTCCCGCGCCCTCGTCGTCGCCGGACTGGCGACGACTTCCCTTGTCCTCGCCGCGACGACGCCGCTCTGGGAGCGCGATGCGCAGCGGGCGCTCCTCGAACTCTACCATGCGCAACTCGACGCACGAGCACCCGACACGGAGATCACGCGATAACCGACCCGCAAGCTCCTCGGGATCGGCATTGCGGGCACTGTCGTCGCCGCGCTGTGCTGCTTCACGCCGGTCCTCGTCGTCCTCCTGGGCGCGGTCGGGCTTTCGGCGGCGCTCGGCTGGCTGGACTACGTGCTGCTGCCCGCGCTCGGGCTCTTCCTCCTCCTGACCCTCTACGCCCTGTGGCGGCGCCATCGCCGCGTGAAAGGCTCGTCATGACCGATACCTACGACCTCGCCGTGATCGGCGCGGGCTCCGCCGGCTTCTCGGCCGCCATCACCGCCGCCGGGCAGGGGGCGACCGTCGCCCTCGTCGGGCACGGCACGATCGGGGGGACCTGCATCAACGTCGGCTGCGTGCCGTCGAAGACGATGATCCGCGCGGCCGAGGCGATGCACGCCGCCCGCGCCGCCGGGCGCTTTCCGGGGCTGCATGGCGAGGCGTCGCTGACGGACTGGTCCGCGCTGGTCGGCGCGAAGGACGATCTGGTCGAGATGCTGCGGCAAACGAAATACGCCGACCTCCTGGCCGACTACCCGAGCGTGGACTACCGCGAGGGCCGCGCGCGCCTGGGCGATGACGGGCTGGTGCTGGAAGGCGGGGACCACCTGTCCGCCGGGCGGGTCGTCATCGCCACCGGATCGCGCCCGGCCATGCCGCACGTGCCGGGCCTGGAGGGCGTGCCGGTGCTCGACTCGACCGCCGCCCTCGCGCTCGAAGAACAGCCCCAATCCCTGATCGTGATGGGCGGAGGCTACGTCGGGTGCGAGCTGGCGCAGATGTTCGCCCGGCTGGGCGCGGAGGTGGCGCTGGTGACCCGCTCGCGCCTGCTGCCCGAGACGGAGCCGGAGGTCTCGGAAGCCCTGACGCGCTACCTGCGGGACGAGGGGATCGCCGTCCATGACGGGCTGACCTACGACCGGGCGGAGCGGACGCCGGATGGCGTGGCCCTGCGCCTGCGGACGGAGGCGGGCGAGGACCGGAGGCTCGACGCGCAGCACCTCCTCAGCGCCACGGGCCGGGTGCCCAACTCGGACGGAATGGGGCTGGAGGCGGCGGGCGTCGCGCTCGGCCCCCTGCGCGGGATCCAGGTCGACGACCGCCTGCGAACCACACGGCCCGGCACCTATGCGGCGGGCGACGTCACCGGGCGCGACGCCTTCGTCTACATGGCGGCCTACGGCGCCAAGCTCGCCGCGCTCAACGCGCTGAACGGCGACGCGCACCGCTACACGAGCGAGGCGATGCCCTGGGTCGTCTTCACCGATCCACAGGTTGCTGGCGTGGGCCTGACCGAGGCGGCGGCGAGGGCGCGGGGGATCGAAGTCCGCACCTCCACCGTCCCGCTCGACCACGTGCCGCGCGCGCTCGCCGCCCGCGACACGCGCGGTATGGTCAAGCTGGTCGCCGAGCGTGGCACCGATCGCCTGCTCGGCGCGCAGATCATCGCCCCCGACGGCGCGGACGCAATCCAGACCATGGTGATGGCGCTCAAGGCGCGCATGACCGTGGCCGAGGCCCTGGGCGAGACGATCTTCCCCTACCTGACCACCGTCGAGGCCTGGAAGCTCGCCGCGCAGAGCTTCGACCGGGACGTCGCCAAGCTGTCCTGCTGCGCGGGCTGAAGGAGAACATCATGACCGAAACATACGATCTCGTGGTCCTCGGCGTCGGCATGGCCGGCCTCACGGCCGCCAACCGATGCGCCCGCGAGGGCTGGTCCGTCGCCGTGGTCGATCCGCTGCCCTACGGTGGGACCTGTGCGCTGCGCGGCTGCGATCCGAAGAAGATGCTGCGCCGCGGGGCCGAGGTGATCGAGGCGGCCCGCATGATGGCCGGGCTCGGCGTGCGCGAGGGCGACCTGACGATCGACTGGGCCGCGCTGATGGCCCACAAGCGCAGCTTTACCGACGCCGTGCCAGACAAGATCGAAGGCGGTCTGGACGGCAAGGGCGTCGCGACGCTGCATGGTCCCGCGCGCTTCACGGGCGAGCGCACGCTCGACGTCGACGGCCGCGCGATCGAGGCCGGGCACGTCCTGATCGCCACGGGCCAGCGCCCGCGCGACCTGGGCGTGCCGGGGGCGGAGCTGGCGACGGACTCGACCGACTTCCTGGAGTTGGACGAGCTGCCCCGACGCATCGTGTTCGTGGGCGGCGGCTACGTGTCGATGGAGTTCGCGCACATCGCCGCACGGGCGGGCGCGGAGGTGACCGTCGCGGACAGGGGCGAACGGCCGCTGAAGGCCTTCGATCCCGACCTCGTGGACGCGCTGGTCGCGCACTCGCGCGGGGTCGGCATGCGCTTCGAGACGGGCGCCGAGCTGCTGGGGATCGAACGGCGGGGAGCGGACCTCGTGGCACGCCTCGCGCGGGCGGGCGAGGGGTTCGAGGTCGCGGCCGACCTCGTCGTGAACGGCGCGGGCCGGGTGCCCGAGATCGACGGTCTGAACCTCGACGCGGCGAATGTGGCGCACGGGCCGAAGGGCGTCACCGTGACCGAGCACCTCCGCTCGACGACGAACGAGCGCGTGTTCGCCGCCGGCGACGCCGCCGACACGGCCGGCCCGCCGCTCACGCCCGTCGCCGTGCACGAGGGCAAGGTCGCGGCCTCCAACATGATCCGCGGCGACCGCATGGTGCCGGACTATCGCGGCGTCCCAAGCGCGGCCTTCACCTTGCCCGAGATCGTCCGCATTGGCCTGAGCGAGGATGAGGCGCGTCAAGGCGACCGCGAGGTCCGAGTGGCGGTGAACGACACCTCCGGCTGGTACTCCAACCGCCGCGTCGGTGCCTCCCTCGGCATGACCAAGGTCATCACCGACGCGGAGACGGACGAGGTCCTGGGCGTCCACCTCCTCGGTCACCACTACGCGGAAGCGGCGAACCTATTCGGGCTGGCCATGCGCTCGGGCCTCAAGGCGAGCGACCTGAAGCGGATGATCTCGACATATCCCACAGTCGGATCGGACGTCGGCTCGATGTTCGGGTGAGGCGCGCCTGCGGCGGGCGGACGTACTGCCGGTCTGCCGACCCAACGTTGAGGCCGTCGACAGGGCGGCGACCCGTCACGAGGTCAAGGACGAGAAGAGCGTGAAAGCCGCGACGCAAAGCGTTGTCCAAGCGATCAGGCCCAAGGCCGCCGCGACGCCTCCGCCGCCCGCGCGCAGCGCCTGCATGGGGAGCGCGGCCAAGAGGGTCGCGTAGAGGTACACGCCCGAAAGGTTCTCGAAGACGGCCGCCCGCGCCAGCGTCGGTGCCACGACCCGCAGCGCCGTCATCCGGTCGCCCCCGAAGGAGTCGAACCAAGCGGCGGCGAGGACGTATATGCCCGCGTGCAGCAGCGCGAAGACCGCCAGCCGCAGCGGCGCGTCGGCCAGCAGGGCGGGCCATCCCCGCTGGACCGTGCCGTGCAGCACGGCGCCCGCCCAGGTGGCCACGAAGACGACGGGCAGGCCGTTCACCGCGACCTGC
Organism: uncultured Alphaproteobacteria bacterium; assembly: GCA_963832275.1. Lineage (GTDB taxonomy): Bacteria > Pseudomonadota > Alphaproteobacteria > Rhodobacterales > Rhodobacteraceae > Hasllibacter. Next base: position 68,915 of record CAWHTQ010000004.1, on the reverse strand, counting down.
CGGACCAAGAGCCACAGGGCCGCCGCCCCGCCATGCCGCAGCATCTCGGCCGCGCCGGGGCGGAACAGGAGGTAGACCGTAAGCGGCAGGGCCAGCGCCGCGAAGCTGAGCGCCAGGACGTTGCGCGCGAAACGCCCCGGCGGCAGATCGAGGCCGAAATGCCGGTCGAGGCGCTTCAGATAAGCACCACTTTCACGCCCACGGGCACCTTCGCATAGAGGTCCTCGATCATTGCGTTGTAGAGCCCGATGCAGCCCGAGGACGAGCGCCTCCCGATCTTGCGCGTGTCGTGGGTTCCGTGGATCAGATAGGCCGGCCAGTCGAGATAGAGCGCGCGCGTGCCCAGCGGGTTGCCCGGATCGCCGCCCTCCATGCGGATCGGCAGCGAAGGGTCGCGCTCCCGCATGTCGGGCGTGGGCGTCCAGGACGGGTTCTCGCGCTTGCGCACGACCTCTGTGTAGCCGCGGCGCGTCAGCTCGTCGGTCATGGGCACCGAGGTCGGATAGAGCGTCATCCGGCCGTCCGCGTCCCAATGCTGAAGGGCGCGGGTGTTCGTGTCCGAGACGATGCGCCCGGATCCAAGGACGTCGAAATGGTCGCGCCAGTCATGCGGGACGAAGTAGGACGTGTTGCGGCGGGTCTCGGTCAGGGCCAGGGCGGGTGCCGCCAGCCCGGTCAGGGCGGCGGCCATGCCGCCCGCGATCACGACGCGGCGCGATGGGTGGTTGGACATCTTCGGTCTCCTTTGCTCGATGCCGCGACATGCGTCCGGCCGGAGGATCGGCTCGGCCCTTCCAGCGCGACAAGGTCGAGCGCCATCGCGGCTTCGGCGCGTGTTCGGCGACATGAAGCCGGCAAGCGTCCGTTTCGGCCGAGGCGGCTTGCCGTCCGACGACCGGGGATCAGCGCGCCTCGCGCACCTTGGCGACCGCCTCCGCCAGCGTCCCGGCGTCGACGAGGCCGGGCAGCAGGGTCTCTCCCACGACGAAGGAGGGCGTGCCCGAGAAGCCCAGCAGGTCGGCCAACCGCATGGATTCCGCGATGTGGGCGTCGACCTCCGGCGCCTCCATGTCCGTGAGAAGCCGCGCGACGTCGAGCCCGACCTCCTCGGCGACGCGGAGCACCGAGGCGCGCTCGGCCCGGCCCGACATGCCCATCAGCGCCCAGTGGAACGGCTCGTAGAGACCCTGTTCGCGGGCGGCCAGCGCCGCGCGGGCGGCGAAGACGCTGCCCTCGCCCAGGATCGGCCATTCACGGCCGACGACGCGCACGCCGGGATCTTCGGCCATGAGCTCGGACAGGACGGGCTTGGCGCGGCGGCAATAGGGGCAGTTGTAGTCGAAGAACTCGATCACCGCGACGTCGCCGACCGGGTCGCCCAGAACGGGCGCGTCGGCCAGCATCGCCTCCCTCTCTGCGGTGACGGCTGAGCGGGCGGCGTTCTGACGGCCGGCCTCCTCGCGCTGCTGCAGGATGCCCACGGCCTCCATGACGATCTCGGGATTCTCGAGGATCGCCTCGAGGGCGAGGCGCTTGACCTCCCCTGCCGTCATCTCGTCGGCGAGCGCGGGGGCGCCGGTCAGCGCGGCGGCCAGGAGGAGCGCGGCGGGGCGGGCGAACGGGATGGGCATCGTGGGGCCTCGTGTCCATGGCGGGGCGGGGCGCGATCGCGCACCCGGTCTACGAAGCGGGCCGTCGGACCCTCCCGCGCGGGAAGGTCAAGCACCTCATTCCGCCGGGGCGGCGATCGGCGCGCCGCGGCCCGCCGCCGCCGGAGCGGACGTCTTACGCATCGGCGGCGACCAGCGGCGCAGCCGCAGCGCGTTGCCGAGGACGAAGACCGAGGAGAGGGCCATCGCTCCGGCGGCGAAGATCGGCGAGAGCAGGAGGCCGAAGGCGGGATAGAGTACGCCCGCCGCGACCGGCAGGAGCGCCGTATTGTAGGCGAAGGCCCAGAACAGGTTCTGCTTGATGTTGCGCAGCGTCGCCTTGGACAGCGCGATGGCGTTCGGCACGCCCGTCAGGGAGCCTGACATCAGCACCACGTCGGCCGCCTCGATGGCCACGTCGGTGCCGGTGCCGATGGCAAGGCCCACATCCGCCTCGGCCAGCGCGGGCGCGTCGTTGATGCCGTCACCCACGAAGGCCAGGCGGCCATGCTCGGCCTTGAGCGCGCGCACCGCGTCCACCTTGCCGCCGGGCAGGACCTCGGCCACCACCTCGTCGATGCCCAGGCCCCGCGCGATGGCCTCGGCCGTGCGGCGGTTGTCGCCGGTGATCATGGCGACCTTCAGGCCCAGCTCGTGCAGCGCGCGGATCGCGTCGGGCGTGGTCTCCTTGATCGGGTCGGCGACCGCGACGATGGCGGCGAGCTTGCCGCCCACGGCGGCGTAGAGCGGTGACTTGCCCTCATCGCCGAGCCGCTCAGCGACTGCGGCGAAGGCCGAGACGTCGTGTCCGAGGGACGCCATGTAGCGGTCGGCGCCGATCTCGATGGGCCTGCCGCCTGCGGTGGCCGACACGCCCATGCCCGTGACGCTCTCGAAGCTCGCGACCGCGGGGAGATCGAGGCCCTCCGCCTCGGCCGCCGCGACGATGGCGCGCGCGATCGGGTGCTCGGACTTCGCCTCGACGGCGGCGATGCGCGCCAGCACGTCCGCCCGGTCAAACCCGGGTGCGACGTCGAGATCCGTCATCCGCGGCTCGCCCTCGGTCAGCGTGCCGGTCTTGTCGAGCGCGACCACGCGCGCCTCCTTGAGGAGTTGAAGCGCCTCGCCCGTGCGGAACAGCACGCCCATCTCGGCGCCGCGTCCGGTGCCCACCATGATCGAGGTCGGCGTGGCCAGCCCCATGGCGCAGGGGCAGGCGATGATCAGCACGGCCACCGCGTTGACCAGCGCCGAAGGTCAGCGCGGGCTCCGGCCCGAAGACGAACCACACTCCGAAGGTCAGCAGCCGCGAGCGCCATGACGGCGGGGACGAACCACATCGTCACCGGTCCACCAGCGCCTGGATCGGCAGCTTGGCGCCCTGCGCCTCCTCGACCATGCGGATGATCTGCGCGAGCATCGTGCCCTCGCCGACGGCCGTGGCGCGGAAGGCCAGCGCGCCGGTCTGGTTGACCGTCCCGCCGACGACGGTGGCGCCCGCTTCCTTCGCGACCGGGACCGGCTCGCCGGTGATCATGCTACTCGTCGACGTAGCTCGCGCCCTCGACGACCTCGCCGTCGACCGGCACGCGCTCGCCGGGGCGCACCTCGACCACGTCGCCGGGGGCGACCTCGGCCACGGCGATCTCCACGACCCGGCCGTCGCGGCGCACGCGTGCCGTCTTGGCCTGCAGCCCGACGAGCCGCTGGATCGCCTCGGAGGTGCGGCCCTTGGCGCGCGCCTCCAGCCAGCGGCCCACCAGGATCAGCGTGGCGATCACCGCCGCGGCCTCGAAATAGACGGCGACCGTGCCTTCGGGCAGCACGCCCGGCGCGAACAGCGCCACGACCGAGAACAGATAGGCCGCCGAGGTGCCCACGGCGACGAGGCTGTTCATGTCGGGCGCGCCCTTGCAGCAGCGCCGGGAAACCCCTTGGCGTAGAACCCCAGCCCCGGTCCGAAGAGCACGAGCGTCGTCAGCACGAACTGGATCGTCCAGTTGGCCCGCATCCCGATCGTCGCCATGATGAGGTCGTGGATCGCGGGGATCAGATGCGCGCCCATCTCCAGCACGAGGACCGGCAGCGTCAGGAGGCCGGCCACGAGGACGCTACGACGCAGTTGGCCCGCCTCCTCGTCTCGCTTCGCCGCGGCCGCGTCCCGCGATCCCTGGTCTCCCGCGACCTCGCGCGCCGCGTATCCGGCGGCCCCGGCGGCCGCGATCAGCGCGGCCGGGTCGGCCGTCCCGCGCACCGTCGCACGCCCCGTCGCGAGGTTGACGTTCGCTTCCGTGACGCCGGGCACCGCGGCGAGCGCCCGCTCGACCCGCCCCGTGCAGGAAGCGCAGCTCATGCCTTCCACCGCCAGTTCCACGGTCGCGGCGGGCACGGCGTAGCCCGCTGTCTCGACGGCGTGCACCAGCGCGGCCCGGTCGGCCGTCCCGCGCACGGTCGCGCGTTCCACGGCGAGGTTGACGCTCGCTTCCGCGACGCCCGGAACGGCTCGCAGGCTCCGCTCGACGCGGACGACGCAGGAGGCGCAGGACATGCCCTCGATGGGCAGGGTCTGCAGGAGCGGGGCAGGGGCTGGCATCGGCGCGGTTCCTCGGGCGGGCTTCGGTCGATCGGAGACTTGGGGCCTCCCCCCGCTGGAAGGTCAAAAGTAGATGCCGTGAACTTGAGATCACCCGTCATAGGCCTTACCTTCCGGCCATGGCACTGTTCCGGACCCTCTGCTCCCTGCTCGTCGTCGCCCTCCTGGTGGCCGGCCTGTTCGGGGCCGGTTTTGCCTCCGCCGGGCATGTTCATGAGCATGGCGAGGTCCGGTTCGAACAGGGCACCGCCGAAGCCATCGGCTCGGTGGTCGAATGCTGCGAGGACACGAGCGACCGGACTGCGTCCTGCACGAGCGTACTGGGCATGGCGCCCGACGCGCCTGAGCTGTGCCCGGCTGCGCAGTTCCAAAAGACGATCACGGTCCGGCCGGTCGGATTGTCCGACGGCCGCGACCCTCACGACCTCCTCGATCCGCCGCGAACGGCCTGACGGCGCGCCCCGGTGGCGCGCCGACTCCCGTCGCGCCCGAACGGCGCGCCGCGGGCTATCGCGCCAATCGAACCGAGGAACCTGTCATGTCTTTCCATTCCATTCGCCGTCCCTCCTCCGCAGGAGGTCCGTCATGAACATCGGTGAAGCCACCGAGCGGACCGGCGTCCCGCCCAAGACGATCCGCTACTACGAGGACATCGGCCTCGTCACGCCGAGCCGGTCCTGCAACGGATACCGGGCCTTCTCGATGCGGGACGTCCACAAGCTGAACTTTCTGGGTCGGGCGCGGGCGCTCGGCTTCTCGATCGAGGATTGCCGCGCGCTCCTCGCGCTGTGGAACGACGAGACGCGGTCCAGCGCCGAGGTCAAGCGGCTCGCCCGGGACCACCTCGCCGCGATCGAGGCGAAGATCGCCGCCCTGCGGGAGATGCGCGACACGCTGACGGGCCTCGTCGACTCTTGCGCAGGCGACGACCGGCCGGACTGCCCGATCCTCGAGACGCTGAGCGCGCGCGACGACGCCCATGCCTGAGCACGGGACCGCGGGGCATGGCGGCCATATCGCCGGGAGCGGCCGTGCCCTCGCGATCTCGGCCTGGCTGACGGGGATCTACTTCCTGATCGAGCTCGCCGTCGGCCTCTGGATCGGCTCGGTCGCCGTCCTGTCGGACGCGCTTCACACCTTTTCGGCCGTGGGCGGGGTGCTGGTCGCCCTGGCCGCGGCCCGGATCGCGCGGCGCCCGGCGGACGCGGTCTACAGTTTCGGGCGCAAGCGCGCCGAGGTGATCGGCGCGCTCGTCAACGGCGCGTTCCTGCTGGGCATGGCGGTCCTGGTGATCGTCATGGGGGCGATGCGCCTCGGGCAGCCGGTCGACCTGCCCACGGCGCCGATGCTGTGGGTCGCGGCGGGCGGGCTGGTCACGGAAATCGTCTCGTTGGCGCTGCTCTGGCGGCAGCAGAAGACCGACCTCAACGTGCGCGGGGCCTACTGGCACATCCTGCAGACCTTCGTCGGCAGCCTGATCATCGTCGTCGCGGCGGTCGTCATCCGGTTCACCGGGTTCCTTGCGATCGACCCGCTCCTGGGCATGGCCTTCGGCCTCGTCCTGCTCTGGGCCGGGTGGGGCATCCTGCGCGAGTCGCTGCGCATCCTGATGGATGCGACGCCGCCGGAGATCGATCTGGCGGCCGTGGTGGCGCGTCTGGCGAAGATCGACGGGGTCCGGGAGGTCTATCACGCACATGCCTGGCGCCTGTCCGACGGGCGCGACTTGTTCACCGCGCACATCGCGCCGGAGTTGGGTGCGATCAGGGCGCATGTCCTCGAAGACGCGCATCGGTTCCTGGTCGAGGCCGGGTTCGGCTTCTCGACGCTGCAGATCGAGGAGAGGGCCAGCGTCGACGATCCCGCCCCCGATCTGGATGTCGTGCGGACCAGCCGTTCCTGAGGCTGCCCGGAACCTTCCAGCGCTGGACATGTGTTCGACGTTTGATCGAGAGGCGAGCGTTGCGCCTCGGAACTCATGCGACGGAGGGCACGATGGCCGACGAGACGATGCATTCTGGCGACACGCGATCCCACGACCAGTCCAAGGACGAGAGCGGCCCGAACTGGAAGATGTACGCCAACCTCTTGGCAATGGTGACCACGTCGACGGTGGTCATGTACTTTTTCATGTACTGGAACATCTACCGCTGGAGCGACTTCTGGCTGTCGGAGACGCGGGCCTATATGTCGATGCTGATGTTCGGCACGATGCTGGCCATCATGCTCTCCTTCATGATTTTCATGTACAAGACGAAGTGGCTGAACCTGACGCTCTATGCGGTGTCGGTGCTGTTCTTCGCGGTGGGGCTGTGGCTGGTGCGCTCGCAGATCACCGTGCAGGACGAAAGCTGGATGAAGTCCATGATCCCGCACCACTCCATCGCGATCATGGTCTCCGAGCGGGCGACGATCACGGACCCGCGCGCGCGCAAGCTCGCCGACGAGATCATTGCCGCGCAGGAGAAGGAGATCGCGGAGATGGAGTATCTGATCCGATATATCCGCGAGAACGGCGAGGTGGGCGACGACTATCCCAATGGCGAGGCGGAGGGGCCCACCCCCGTGGCGGCCTCGATCGCCGAGGCGCTGTCGCGCCCGGCGCTGGCGGGCGTGGACGTGGGCGGCATGACCGACGCGGAGGTCGCCCAGGTCGTGCCCGACGCGGCCTGCGCGTTCCGCTTCTCCGAAGGTCAACAGACGCTGGTCGCGGTGAACACTGCCGGCGAGGGCGTGATGAAGATCACCGGCCAGCTCGTCCCCGTGTCGCTCGTCGAGGGCGACCTGACGCGCAGTCCCGTGCTCGGGGCCGAGGGCGTGCGCCTGGCGATCGCCCCGCAGGACGACGGCGCGGGCAGCGACCTGATCTTCGACCTCGAAACCGACCCTGCCCTGCGCGTGGGCTATGGCGGTGTCTACATCTGCACCTAAGGAGGTTTCCCCATGCCCAAGGACACCATGACGACGGCCAAGCGAGCCACCATCTATCGGATGGACATGCCGGGGCACACCTGTCCCTACGGGCTGAAATCCGTCGACATGCTGCAGCGGGAGGGGTTCGAAGTCGATGACAACTTGCTGACCTCGCGCGAGGAGACCGACGCCTTCAAGGAGAAGCACGGGGTCGAGACCACGCCACAGACGTGGATCGGCGAGGAAAGGGTCGGCGGCTATGACGACCTGCAGGTGCATCTGGGCAAGAAGAAGCCCGAGGCCGAACGCTCCGACACGTCCTACCAGCCGGTGATCGCGCTGTTCTCGGTTGCCGCGGCGCTGGCGGTAGCCTTCACCTGGTTCACCTTCGACACGCTGCTGACGTGGCAGACGCTGGCCTGGTTCATCTCGATCTCGATGGTCCTGCTCGGCCTGCAGAAGCTCAAGGACATCGAAGGGTTCTCGACGATGTTCCTCAACTACGACCTGCTGGCCAAGCGGTGGGTGCGCTACGGCTATGTCTACCCCTGGGTCGAGACGGGCGCGGGCCTGCTGATGACGGCCATGGTCTGGCATTGGCTGTCGGTCCCCTCGGCGCTGTTCATCGGCACGGTGGGCGCGGTCTCGGTGTTCAAGGCGGTCTACGTCGATAAGCGCGAGCTCAAATGCGCCTGCGTGGGCGGCGACAGCAACGTGCCGCTGGGCTTCGTGTCGCTGACCGAGAACCTGATGATGGTCGCCATGGCCGTCTGGATGGGCTGGCGCTTCCTGCTATGAAAGACGTGCGGCGCGCCCCTGTCAGCCGATGGTGAGGGTTCCGTCCGCGGCCAGCGCGTAGGGCGGGATGTGCAGGTTCTCGGGTGCCGGACCCCGCCGGATGCGGCCCGCCGCGTCGTAGTGCGAGCCGTGGCAGGGGCAGAACCAGCCGCCGAAATCCCCGGCACCGTCGCCGAGAGGAACGCAGCCCAGATGCGTGCACACGCCGATCTGCACCAGCAGGGCCTCCTGGTCCGGGACCGCCCGATTGGCGTCCACGGCCAGCGCGTCGTCGGGCAGGTTGGCGTTGCGGGCGAGGGGGTCGGGAAGGTCGGCCACCTCCTCGGCCAGGGCCGCCTCGATCTCGGCCGGCGTCCTGTGGCGGATGAAGACCGGCTTGCCCAGCCACATGACCGTGAGTTGCGTCCCCGGCTCCACGCCCGAGATGTCGACCTGGATCGATGACAGCGCCTGCACGTCCGCGGAGGGATTCATCTGGTTGACCAAGGGCCATACGGCCGCCCCGGTCACCACCACGCCGGCACCGGCCGTCGCGTAGTAGAGGAAGTCCCGCCTCGTTCCCTGGGTGGCCTCGTCGACATCCACGTTCATCGTCGTCCTCCTCGCTTGACCCGCGGCTTGTCCGGCGGCCGCGTCGGAGGGGCGGAAACCAGCTTCCTCCGGGGTAAGGTCAAGCCCCCCACCGGACGCGGCTGCTTCTTCCCTTCCAGCGCGGGACCCTGCGTAGCGATCGTCCGAAGGCATCGACCCGAAGGCAGCGACCGGCATGGATATCTCACTCTCGCAGCCCCAGGCCTCGATCCGTCACACACGCTACCCCGCCGTGGACGTGCTGCGGGGCTGGGCCATCCTCGGGGTCGTGCTGTTCCACCTCGTCTGGGACCTCGCGTTCCTCGGCCTGATCCCCGCGCAATGGGCGGTGCATCCGGCCTGGATCGCGTTCGGGCGGACGGTTGCGGCGACGTTCATGACGCTGGTGGGCGTCAGTCTCGCGCTGGCGGCGCGCAGCGGCCTGGACCCCGCCGCGTTCGGCGCGCGGCTGGCGAAGATCGCCGCCGCCGCCCTGGTGATCACGGTGGCGACGCGCCTCACGATGCCGGGCGCCTGGGTCTATTTCGGCATCCTCCACGCCATCGTGGTGGCCAGCCTGATCGGGGCTGCGTTCCTGCGCGCGCCTTCCGTTCTTACGTTCCTGCTGGGCGGCGTCATCGTCGCCTTCGGCCTGGCCTGGACGGACCCCGCCTTCGACGCCCGGACGGTCGCCTGGATCGGCTTCGCCGCCGCCCCCGCGCCCTCCGTCGATTTCGCGCCGGTCTTTCCCTGGGCGGGGTTCACCCTGATCGGCCTGGCCGTCGCCCGCGCGGCGCTGCACCGGGGTTGGTTGGATCGGCTGCCGCGACCCGAGGGGTGCCTTGCACGTGGGCTGTCGCGGATCGGGCGCCGGACGCTCGCCGTCTACCTGCTGCACCAGCCGGTCCTTCTGGCGATCCTCTATCCGGTCGCTTGGCTGGCGGCATGAGCGCCGCTCGAGGTCAGGCGCGAGGCAGGTCCGGTTGCAATTGCTCGCCCCGAACGGCGCGCAGGACGAGCCAGAGCCCGGCCGCGATCATCGGCAGCGAGAGGATCTGCCCCATCGTCAGACCGGCCTGCCCCAGTTGCAGCGCGTAGCCCAGCGGGTTGCCTGGCCCGGCGAACTGGGCGTCCGGCTGCCGCAGCAGCTCGACCAGGGCGCGCGCCGTGCCGTAGCCTGTGAGGAACACGCCCGTCAGCAGCCCCGGCCGCGCGAAGGCCCTGCGGCGCCACGCCAGCCATAGCAGCAGAGCGCCCAGAAGCGCCCCCTCCAGCATTGCCTCATAGAGTTGCGAGGGGTGGCGGGCGCACAGGCCCGCGACGCCGCCGCAGTCCTGCGCGGCCGCGCCGGGGAAGATCACCGCCCAGGGCAGATCGGTCGGACGGCCCCACAGCTCGCCGTTCACGAAGTTGGCGAGCCGGCCGAGGAAGAGCCCGATCGGCGTCGCCAGCGCGAGAAGGTCGGCCAGCGGCAGCAGCGGCACGCGGTGGCGCAGGTGGAACCCCACCAGCGCGGCCGCGACGCCCAGCATCCCGCCATGGAAGGACATGCCCCCCTGCCAGACCATCAGGGCCTCCGCCGGATTGGCCGCGTAGTAGCCCGGCTGGTAGAACAGCACGAAGCCGAGCCGCCCGCCGAGGACCACCCCGAGCACGATCCAGGTCGCCAGATCCTCCAGCCGCGCGGGCGCGAGCGGCGGCCCGCCGGCCCCCCACAGGCGCGGCGTCAGCACCGCCCGGCGGCACAGCCACCAGCCCAGCAGGATGCCGGCGATATAGGCCACCGCGTACCAGCGCAGGGCGAAGGTGAAGGACCCGACCTCGATCGAGAAGATGTCGGGCCCGATCTCGGGGAAGGGGAGGGCGAGCGGTGTCATCGGAGCTTCCGGAAATCGGGACGGCCGGGAGGGCCGCCCTTCGTCGCGGCGGCCCCTGCGGCCCTGCTCCGCTGGAGGGTCAAGCGCCGATGGGTCACGAGACCGTGAAAACGGCCCCGCCGATCACGCCTTGACCCTCCCCCGATGGAACCCCCGACCTGCCCCTCCGAGACAATGGGGACGACGACCATGATACCCGAACTCGGCCATTTCGCCCTGATCTTGGCCCTGATGCTCGCGCTGGTGCAAAGCGTGCTTCCGATGATCGGCGCGCGGGCCGGGCGGGCGGACTGGATGGACAGCGCCCGGACGACCGCGGCGCTTCAGGTGGCGCTGCTCGCGCTGGCCTTCGCAGCGCTGATCCGGTCCTTCGTGATCAGCGACTTCACGGTCGTGAACGTCGTCGAGAACTCGCATTCCCTCAAGCCGATGCTGTTCAAGATCGCCGGAAGCTGGGGCAGCCACGAGGGATCGCTGCTGCTCTGGACGCTGATCCTCGTCGTGTTCGGGGCGGGGGTCGCGCTGCTGGGCGGCAACATCCCGGCGGGGCTGAAGGCGCGCACGCTGTCGGTGCAGGCCTGGATCAGCGTGGGCTTCCTGACCTTCATGCTGTTCACCTCCAACCCGTTCGATCGCGTCTTCCCCGCGCCGCTCGACGGGCAGGACCTGAACCCGCTGTTGCAGGACGTCGGGCTGGCGATGCACCCGCCGCTTCTGTATTTCGGCTATGTCGGCTTCTCGATCGTGTTCTCCTTCGCCGTCGCCGCGCTGATCGAGGGTCGGGTCGACCCGGCCTGGGCTCGCTGGGTCCGGCCCTGGACGCTCGCCGCCTGGATCAGCCTGACCGCCGGGATCGCCCTCGGGTCCTGGTGGGCCTATTACGAGCTGGGCTGGGGCGGCTGGTGGTTCTGGGACCCGGTCGAGAACGTCAGCTTCATGCCTTGGCTGCTGGGCACGGCGCTGTTGCATTCGGCGATCGTCACCGAGAAGCGCGACGCCTTCAAGAGCTGGACGATCCTGCTGGCCATCCTGACCTTCTCGCTGTCGCTGCTGGGCACGTTCATCGTGCGCTCGGGCCTGCTGACCTCGGTGCACGCCTTCGCCGTGGACCCCGAACGCGGCCTCTACATCCTGGGGCTGCTGGGCGTGACCGTCGTCGGCTCGCTGACGCTCTACGCCTGGCGCGCGCCGCAGCTCGAGCCGGGCGGCCTGTTCCGCCCGGTCAGCCGCGAGGCGGGGCTGCTCGTCAACAACCTGCTGCTGGCGACGGCGACGGCGACGGTGCTGGTGGGCACGCTCTACCCGCTCTTCGTCGAGGCGCTGACCGGCGAGAAGCTGACGGTCGGGCCGCCCTTCTTCAACGCCGTCTTCATCCCGGTGATGCTGCCGCTGGTGGTCGTCATGGGCGTGGGTCCGCTCCTGTCGTGGAAGCGCGCGGACCTGCCCGGCGTCGCGCAGCGGCTGCGGCTGGCGCTGGTGCTGACGGCCGTCGTCGCCGGTATCGTCTGGTACCTGCAGACCGGCGGGCCGCTGCTGGCGGTCCTGTCCATCGCGATCGCGGCCTGGCTCTTCGCGGCCAGCCTGCGGGAATGGGCGCTGCGCATCCGGCTGGGCGACGTCCCCTTGCGCGAGGCGGCGCGCCGGGCGCGGGGCCTGCCGCGCGCAGCCCATGGCATGACGCTTGCGCATCTGGGCGTGGCAGTCCTGATCCTGGGCTTCGTCGGCTCGTCGGCCTGGAAGGAGGAGCAGGTCCTCTTCGCCCGCGCCGGCACGGTGGTCGAGATCGCGGGCTTCGAGATCGTGTTCGAGGGCGTCGAGCAGGTGCGCGGCCCGAACTACGTGGCCCAGCAGGCGCAGCTGCGCGTCCTGAAGGGGGGCGAGGAGATCACCTGGCTGCGCCCCGAGCGGCGGTCCTATCCGGTCGCCGGGACCACGACGACGGAATCGGCCATCCGCTCCACCCTCGCCGGGGACCTCTACACCACGGTCGGAGAGCCCGCCGCCGGGCCCGATACCGGGCAGTGGACGCTGCGCATCCTCTACGAGCCGCTGGTGAACTGGATCTGGATCGGGTCGGCCCTGCTGATCCTCGGCGGCCTGCTGTCCATGTCCGACCGGCGGCTGCGCGTCGGCGCCCCCCGGCGCGCATCGCGGCCCGTGCCGGCGGCCCAACCGGCGGAGTAGCGCCATGTCCCGCATCCTCCTCGCCCTGCCGGCGCTTCTGGCCGTCGCGGTCGGCGGCTTCCTGCTCTGGGGGCTGGACCCCGAGCGCGACCCCAACGCCGTTCCCTCCGCGCGCATCGCCGAACCGGTGCCCGACTTCGCCCTGCCGGCGGTCGCGGGCACCGGCGTGCCGGGCCTGTCGGCCGCCGACCTGCGCGGCACCGGCGAGCCGGTCCTCGTCAACGTCTTCGCCTCCTGGTGCGTGCCCTGCCGGGCCGAGCATGCGGTGCTGACCCGTCTCGTCCGGCAGGAGGGCGTGCGGCTGATGGGCCTCAACTACCAGGACGATCCGGCCGACGCGGCCCGCTGGCTGGACGAGTTGGGCAATCCCTATGAGCGGATCGGCTCCGACGTCGAGGGCCGCGTCGGGATCGACTGGGCGATCTCGGGCGTGCCGGAGACCTTCGTGATCGACGGCGACGGCGTCGTCACCTTCCGCTACGTGGGCCCGATCATCGAACCCGAGGCGCAGGCGGAGGTCCGCGCGGCCCTGGCCGCAGCAGAGGCCCGGTCATGAGGCGCCTGCTCCTCGCCCTCGTCCTGTCCCTCGCCACGGGCCTCGCCGGGGCGGTCGAACCCGACGAGATGCTCGCCGACCCTACCTTGGAGGAACGCGCCCGCGTCCTGTCCAGGCAGCTGCGCTGCGTCGTCTGCCTCAACCAGGACATCGACAGCTCCAACGCCGGCGTGGCGCGCACGATGCGCCTCCTGCTGCGCGAGCGCCTGGTCGAGGGGGACAGCGATGCGGAGGTGCTGGCCTTCTTCGTGGCGCGCTACGGCGACTTCGTGCTGTTCCGCCCGCCCCTGAAGGGGTCGACCTACGTGCTGTGGCTCGCGCCCTTCGCGATCTTCGGGGCCGGCGCCACGGCGGTCGCGTTGACGCTGCGCCGGAGGCGGCCGGGCGCCGGGCGGGAAGGGCCCGCCGCGTTGAGCCCGGAGGAGGAGCGGGAGCTGATGCAATTCGCGGCTACTGAGGAGACCGACAGACGATGACCTTGTGGATATTCCTCGCTCTTCTCGCTCTTCTCGCTCTGGCGTTCGGCGCGCTCCTGTTCCTCGGCCTGCGCGGGCGCCCTGTCGCCCTGACGCGCCGCGACGGCAGCGTCGCGATCCTGAACGACCAGCTCGCCGAGGTGGCGGCGGACCGCGACCGGGGCCTGATCTCCGGGGCGGAGGCGGAGGCTGCCCAGATCGAGATCAAGCGCCGCCTCCTTTCAGCGGCGCGCCGGACGGAGGCCGTGCCGGAGCGCCGGGGCTCGGGCCGCGCGACCGGCGCGCTCCTGGCCGTCGCCGTGCCCGCGGCCGCCATGCTGCTCTACCTCCAGATCGGCGCCCCCGAGGTCGCGGGCCGGCCGTCCGAGGAGATCGCCGCGCAGCGGGCCGAGGCGGCGCAGGTCGCCGCCCTGACCGCCGAGCTGCAGGCGCGGCTCGAAGGCGACCCGGAGGGCGGCCCGACCGAGGGCTGGGTGCTGCTGGGCCAGACCTACATGAACATGGGCCGGTTCGAGGACGCGGCCCGCGCCTTCGCCAGCGTGGCGGGACGCGAGGAGGCGGATTCATCTATCCAGTCGCGCTATGCCGAGGCGCTGATCGCCGCCGAAAGTGGGGTCGTCACGCCCAAGGCACGCCGCGTCATCGACCGGGCCATCGCCCTCGACCCCGCCAACCCGGCGGCCGTGTTCTACCTGTCGCAGGCCCGCGAGCAGGAAGGCGCGCTCGTCGCGGCCCGCGCGTTGCTGGTCGAGCGGCTGGACTCGGCGGACGGGTTCCAGCCCTGGATGGAGCTGTTCATCGCCTCGGCCGACCGGTTGGGCGAGCAGACGGGCGACGCGCCGCTCGACCTGGCGCGCTACGCACCGATGCCCGGCGGCGGGCGGGGGCCGAGCGCGGCCGACATGGCCGCCGCGCAGGACCTGGCCCCCGAGGACCGCATGGCCTTCATCGAGTCGATGGTCGAGGGGCTGGCCGCGCGACTGGAGGAGGAGCCGGGCGACGTCGAGGGCTGGATGCGCCTGATCCGGGCCCATGACGTGCTGGGCCGGGCGGAGGACGCGGCGCAGGCCCGCGCCGGCGCCCGCGCGGCGGCGGAGGCGCTGTCCGCGGACGATCCGCGCCGGGACGCGGTGCTGCGCGCGCTGGACGGGGGCTGAGGCGGGGCCTACTCCCCCGGCGCGCCCGCGACCCGCGTCCCCGCGGCGGTGGCCAGCGCGTCCATCACCGCCCCCGGGGTCAGCACCTCGGACAGGGCGATCCCCTCCGGCGCGGCCGGGCCGTAGACGATGTTGAACGGGATGCCGAAGCGCCCCTGCGCCTCCAGGAAGGCAGCGATGCGCGGATCGGGGCGGGTCCAGTCGGCCTGCATCGCCACGACCGAGGGTGCGGCCAGCGCATCCGCCACCGGCGCACGCTCCAGCACCAGCGTCTTGTTGGCGATGCAGGTCAGGCACCAGTCCGCGGTCACGTCGACGAAGACGGCGTGCCCCTCGCTCACGTGGCGCGCGATCTCGGCGCGGGCGAAGGGGACCCAGGCGATCGGCCCGTCCTGCGCGGCCGCGCGCGCCTCGGGCCGCATCACCGCCGGCAGGGCGACCATCGCCGCCGCCAGCCCGAGCGCCGCCGCCATGGCCCCGCCCCGCCATGCGGGCCGCGCGCGCATCAGGCCCATCGCCGCGATCACCCCGGCCAGCACCGCCGCGACCGACCAGGCCAACGCCTCGGACCGCACCCCGGCCAGCACCCAGAGCAGCCAGGCCGCCGTCCCCGCCAGCATCAGGCCCAGCACGGCCTTGACGGCCAGCATCCAGCGGCCCGGGCGGGGCAGGGCCGCCACGAGGCCCGGCCGCGCCGCCACGATCAGGTAGGGCAGGGCCAGGCCCAACCCCAGCGCGGCGAAGATCGCCACCACCTCGAAGGCCGAGCCGGTCAGCGCGAAGGCCACCGCGGTCCCCAGCAGCGGTGCCGAGCAGGGCGTGGCCAGCACCGCCGCGAAGGCGCCGGTCGCGAAGTCCCCGGCATGGCCGCGCCCGCCCGCCGCCGCGAGCCGGGTGGCGAGGCCCGAGGGCAGGGCGACGTCGAACAGGCCGAAGAAGGAGGCCGCGAAGAGCCCCAGCACGAGGGTGAGGACGGTAAGGAAGTAGGGGTTCTGGAACTGCGTCCCCCAGCCGATCGCGTAGCCGAGGGCTTGCAGCCCGATGACCATGCCCGCCAGAGCCAGCATGAAGGCCATCGTCCCGGCCGCCGTCGCGAGGAACCCTGTGCGGACCTGCCGCCGCGACCCCTGCGCCGCGTTCAGCGCCGAGGACAGCTTGATCGACAGGACCGGCAGGACGCAGGGCATCGCGTTGAGGATCAGCCCCCCGCCGAAGGCCAGGGCGAGGATCCAGGCCAGCGCCGACCAGGGCCGGGCCGCGTCCTCGACGGCGTAGGGCGGCGGGGGCGGCGTGGCGGCGATCGCCACGTCCGCGAAAGTCGTGGCATCCGGGCCATCGGTGACCGTCAGGGTCAGCGGTCCGGGCGGGTCGGCCAGCGCCAGCACCGGAAGGGCGGCCCAGAGCGTCCGGCCGTCCGCCGACACGCGGATGTCCGGCCCGCCGAAGGCGGTGCCCTGACCCAGCTCGGGGAAGACGTCCGGGGACCGCCAGCCCGACGCCCGGTCCAGCGCGACGGTCAGCGCGCCGCCCTCCGCCGGCAGGGCGGCGGCGCGAAGCTCCATGTCCGACGCTTCGGGCGCGGCGGGCACCCGCGCGGCCCACAGGGCGACCCGCGCGGCCGAGGCTTGGTCGATGCCCGTCCCCGCGGGGATGTCGAGCGCGAGGTCGAACCGGAGCGGCACGCAGATGTCGGAGCAGGCCAGCATCGAGACGGCGGCGCGCAGGCGGGCCGGCTCCCCCGGCTCCGCGAGGGTGACGCGGATCGGGTGGACGACCTCGTCCGCATAGCCGAAGTTCTCGATGCCGAAGGCGCGGAAGCGCATGGGCGCGGGCCACTGGAACTCCGCCGCGGCGACGTTCTCCGAAGCCGCCCAGTCCACCTTGGGCGGCAGGCCGACCTCGCCGGGAGAGCGCCAGTAGGTCTTCCACCCCTCCGCGATGTCGAGCGCCAGCCCGGCCGAGACGCTGCCCGCATCGGGCCCGATCCCGTCCTCGACGGTCACGAGCCGCGCCGTAAGCGCGGGCGACTCGAAGGCCTCCGACACGGCGGCGACGGCGGGGCCGCCGAGCGCGGCCACGCATAAGGCGAGGAACAGAACAGGCCACATGCGGCCGTTCATGCGCAGGCCTCGATGGGGCCGTCGGCCCGTTCGCGTTCGATCAGCCGTTTCAGCCGCGCGTCGCCGATCTCGCCCTGCACGACGGTGCGCCCGACCACGAGCGCGGGCGTCCCGACGAAGGCGAAGATGTCCGCCAGCGCGCCGCTTTCACGCAGCTCGCGCCGGACGTCCTCGCTGGCCATGTCGGCGCGCAGGCGCGCCCCGTCCACGCCGATGTCCTCGGCGAGCACCTGAAGATATTCCGGTGTCGTCCCGAATGGCGTCCGCATCAGGCGCTTGTGGAACGCCACGTAGGCGTCCTGCCGCTTGGCGGCGAGCGCGGCCTGCGCGGCCATCATCGAGGCCTCGCCCAGCAGGGGAAGCTCGTGCCACGCGACCCGGACGCCACCCTCGGACGCCTCCTCGATCTTCGACAGCCGGATGGTGAGCGCCCGGCAATACGGACAGTTGTAGTCCGAGAACGACGCCACCCGGACCACTCCTGGCTCGGCCTCGGGGCCGTAGAGCGTCTCGCAGACCCGACCCTCGACCTGCTCCACGGTCGCGGCCATCGCGGGGTCGGGGCCGCCGTCGAGCCCCATGAACAGGTCGAAGCCAGAGGAACTGTCCCCCCCCGTGATCCTGCGGAAGCCGACCGGCCGCTCGACCGGCTCGAAGTCGAAATCCCCGGCGAACAAATCGGCCACTGCAGGCGGCCCGAACCTCAGCGCCGCGTAGCCCCCGGCAATCGCCAACCCCCCGATCAGCAGGTTCCGTCTCGAATGCGGCACCACGGCCCTCCTTCGTCCATCAGGCCGCCGCTGCGACCTTCCAGCGCCGCAAGGTCCAGTCACAATCTTGCGAATGCGAGAGGCCTTCACAATCGCGGCTTCGGGCGGCATCCCCAAAGAAAACGGCAGCGCGGCGGATGGCTAATGCACGTCGGTCAATAGAACGAAGGGACGACGGGCAATGCTGATCACGAGGGCGGCTCGGATGCACGGCGGCGGCGACCCGATGCGCCGCACGTCCCTACATCTCGGATACGCCGCGGCCGCCGGGTCGGCGGCGTTGCTGGGGGCGGCGTATCTTTACCAACTGGCCGGCTACGCCCCCTGCACCATGTGCATCTGGCAGCGCTACCCGCACGGCGTGGCCATCGCGCTCGGGCTCGCGCTGCTGGTGCTGGGGCGCGGCCGCGTCCTCCTGGCATTCGGCGCGCTCGCGGCGGGCACGACGGCTGCGCTCGGCCTGTATCACACCGGCGTTGAGCGCGGTTGGTGGGAGGGGCCGTCCGCCTGCACCGGCGGCGCATCGGACCTGTCCGCCATGACCGGCGCGGACCTTCTGTCCTTCGACACGGCCGAGACGCTGGTCCTGTGCGATGAGGTGGTCTGGGAGTTCCTGTTTCTTTCGATGGCGAGCTGGAACGCCATCCTCAGCGCACTCCTGGCCGGGGTCTGGATCGCGGCGCTCGTGTTGTCGTGGCGCCCGGAACACGTTTAGCGGCCAAGCGGCAGGTTACGGCGCGAAGCCGGATCGGCCCTTGCCTTCCGGCGCTGGAGGTCGACCAGACCCATGGTCGAAACTGGGACCTGACCGGAGAACCCGGAATGCTGACACGCCGACACTTCATCTCGTCGACCGCCGCGCTATTCTCCGCGCCGATCGCCGCGCCCGCCCTCGCGCAGACGCTCCCCGAGGGCGTGGAGGGCCGCGCGCCGCGATCCGACCGCAGCATGTGGGACGTCTGGGACGCGCAGGTGACGCCGCCGGGCTACGACCCCGCCACGTCCAACCCGTGGGGCCTGGAGCCGCGCTTCCTGCCCCGGCTCGTCGAGGCGAAGCCGGGCCTGCTGCCCGGCGACGTCCATGTCGACGCCGTGGCCCGCTACCTCTACCATATCCGCCCCGGCGGGCTGGCGATGCGCTACGGCGTCGCCATCGCCCGGGGCGACCTCTACGAGCCCGGCATCTACACCATCGCGCGAAAGGCGCGCTGGCCGATCTGGACGCCGACGCAAAACATGATCCGGCGGGATCCCGAACTCTACGCCCGGTTCGAGGGCGGGGTGGATGGCGGGCCGCTCAACCCGCTCGGCTCGCGCGCGCTCTACCTCTACGAGGGCGGGCGGGACACCTACCTGCGCATCCACGGCTCGCCCGAGGCCCGCTCGATCGGCGGGCGGGCCAGTTCCGGCTGCGTGCGCATGGTCATGGCGCACATCATCGCCCTCTACGACCTGGTCGAGACGGGGTCGACGGCGTTCCTTTATCCACCCGAGGACGCTCTGGGCGCGACCTGAGTTTTTGCCCTCTCAGGACGATGCCCGGCAGATCGGGTTCCCCGTCGGCGTGCGCAGCGGCAGCAACGTCGTCTCGACCGGGCCGTCATGCCAGTACCAGTAGCAGCCGTCCTCGGGCCGGAACTCGATCGCGCCGAGGTTCTGGTAGGGCGCGGCGAGCGCCACGACTTCCACCGGGACCGCGCCGTCGGCGGAACGGCCCGGCTCAGCCGTCGGGCCAGCGGCCACGCAGCCCCCAAGGGCGAGGGTCGCCATGCCGAGCGTGATGCCGGAACGTTTCTTCGTCATGTCGGGCCTTTCTGTCGTGTCAGGTCGGATCAGGATTGAAATGCGAAGCCCGTCCGGTCGCCTTCGCAGGACAGCAGAAGCAGGCTTCCATCGCCGTCCGGCGTCGCCGTGCAGCCGGGCGGGATTACCGGATGGCCCGGCGCGTCCTCCGGGCAGAGGCCGCTCCCGGAACATGCGGATAGGAGAAGAAGACCTCCGAGGCAGGCGAGGCGCTTGGCGCGCCGTCCGCTGAAGCCGATCGTCATCCTTGCCCTCCGAGGTGGCGAATTCCGAACACCTCTCGTGCTGATCCGAAATCCGGCGGTGGTCTTCGTATCTCCGCTCCGAGCCTCCGGCGGGGGAAGGTCAACGCCTTTTCAACGAGGTTTGCTGACGTTAGACGCCGAATTCGCCCGGTCCCGTGCTCAGCCGCCGGCCGCCGCCGTGCGCGCGGCCTGGGCGGCGCGCGCGCGTTCGGGCCAGGTGGACTTGATGTATTCCAGCACGTCGCGGATCTGCGCATCCGTCAGCACCTCGCCGAAGCCGGGCATGCCGCTGTCGAACCCCTCGATCCCCTGCGCGGCCAGCGCGGCTGCGCCGCCCAGCCGCGTATAGGCGAACAGCGTGGCGTCGTCGTGGTGCCAGGTATGGCCGGTCGCGTCATGCGGCGGGGCGGGCAGGATGCCGTCCGCGCCGGGGCTGCGCCAGTCGGGCTGGCCTTCAAGGTCCGCGCCGTGGCAGGCGGCGCAGTATTCGCCGTAGAGCGCTTCGCCCCGGGCCAGGTCCACCGGCGCGGCGATGGCGGGCAAGGCGCCGGGCGCGGCAGGCTCCGCGCGCGAGCCGAGCGCCCACCACGCGCCGCCCGCCGCCAGCGCGGCGACGGCGGCGAGAAGCGCGGCCCCCCTCAAGCCGCGACCCGCAGGAAGGCCGTCATCCCCGAGGCGGCATGGCCCAGCATGTGGCAATGCAGCATCCAGTCGCCCGGCGCGGCCGCCCGGAACGCGATCTCCACCGTGGCGCCGCCCGGCACCAGCGTGGTGTCGCGCAGGTCGCCCGGGGCGTCGCCCACCAGTTCGTGGAAATGCATCCCGTGCAGGTGCATCGCATGCGGCCAGTTCGAGCGGTTCTCGATGGCCAGGCGCACCGTCTCGCCTGCCGCCACTTCGGCCAGCGGGGCCATCGCGTCCCCGGCGGTCCAGTCGGCCCGGCCGTTGAACGCCCAGTAGTAGCCCGCGCCCGCCATCTCGCGGAAGCCCGCGCGGCGGCCGCCGATCAGCGCGCCGTCCATGCGGCCCATCGCGCCGCCCTCCATCACCAGCCGCAGGGGCCGGGCGTCCGCCATGGCCCCGAGCGCGGGCACCGGGTTGGGCGGCAGGGGCGCGGGGGCGGGCCGTGTCGTGGCAGTGCCCTCGCGCACGGGGAAGGCCATCTGCACCGCCGGTTCGCGGTCCAGCCGGATCAGCAGCGCCTCGCCGCCCGCCTCGGCGGTGACGTCGGCGATCACGTCGGCGCGCTGCGCGGGCGCCAGCACGAGGCTGTCCAGGGGCCGCGGCGCGGGCAGGGGCATGCCGTCCAGCGCCACGACCCAGCCGGTCATGCCCTGCAGCGCCAGCTCGAAGATGCGGGCGTTGGCGGCGTTGATCAGCCGCAGGCGCAGCCGGTCGCCCCGGCGCACGGGACGGGACGGCGCGATCTGCCCGTTGGTGGTGACGACGTTGCCGAAGCGGCCGCCATGGCTGGCGTCGTGGGGGGCGAGGAAATCCTCGGCCTGCGTGCCGTCCTCGCGCAGGCGCCAGTCGCCCAGCATGGCCACGACCTCGTCGTCCACGTCCGGGCGCGCGCCCTCCGGCTCCTCGACGATCAGCGGCGCGTGCAACCCGCGCCCGACCTGCGCGGCCGAGGAGCGGTGCGCGTGATACCAGTAGGTGCCCGCGTCGGGCAGGTCGAAGGCGTAGTCGAAGCTCTCGCCCGGCGCGACGGGGGCCTGCGTCACGCCGGCCACCCCGTCCATGCCGTTGGGCAGGCGCAGCCCGTGCCAGTGGATCGAGGTCGGCTCGGGCAGGGCGTTCAGAAGCCGCCGCTCCAGCCGGTCGCCTTGGACCATGCGGAGGCCCGCGCCGGGGGCCGCGCCGTCATAGCCCCAGACCGGCGTGGCCGGATAGGGCGGGGGCAGGATCGGTGCGCTACCGGGCCGGGCCTCGATGACGATGGGGTCCGTCGCGGCACGGGCGAGCCGGGGCAGGGCGGGTAGCGCCGCCGAGGCGGCGAGAAGGGCGCCGAAGCGGCGGCGGGTGAGGGTCATCTGTGCTGTCCTATGATGATGGATCCGGGCGGCGCGGGGCGGCGCTACCCGATCCCGTTCTCGCGCTGCAGCGCGCGGATATAGGCGGTGATGGCCTTGACGTCGGCACGGGTCAGCCCCTCGATGGCGGGCATGTTCCCGAACTGCCAGTGATGCGCCTGCACGCCCATCTGCGTGGCGCGCCAGAAGGATTCGTCGCCGTGATGGCCGGGCTCGTAGGTGATGTGCACCAGCGGCGGCGCGACCCCGTTCTGGCCGGCTGCGTTGACGCCGTGGCAGGCGGCGCAAACGCCCTCGTAGGCGCGCTTGCCGATCGTCTCCAGCTCGCCCAGCGTCTCGGGCAGGGCGACCTGCACGATGGGCGCGCCCTCGGCGATGCCGGAGGTGTCGGGCGGCACCATCGAATGCCCGCCCGCCGGCGGGTTCGCCACGTTCCACAGCAGCACGCCGGCCCCGGCTAGCACCACCGCGCCGACGGTCAGGGTCAGGCCGTCCGGCCTCATTGCGCGCCCGCCGTCGCGAACAGCATGCCGTCCCCGGCCGCGCCGCCGAAGGCGAACATGTCGTATTCCGCCGCCGGGTCGTAGCCCATGCCGGGCGAGCCCATGGGCATGCCGGGCGCGGCCAGCCCCGCGACGTCCGGCGCCTCGGCCATGAGCCGCGCCATCGCCTCGAACGAGACGTGCCCCTCGATCACGTAGCTGCGCCCGTCCGGTGCGGTCAGCGTCGCGGTGTGGCACGACCAGAGATCGTCGGGCACGCCCGCGTCGACCTTGGCCCGTCCGATGTCGTCCACGTCCCGGACGTCGACGGCATAGCCCGCCTCGCGGGCCATGTCGGCCCAGCCGGCGCAGCAGCCACAGGTCGGGCTCTTGACGACGGAGAGGGCGGGCGCGGGCGCGGCCAGCAGGGGCGCGGCCCCGGCGACGAGGGCGGCAGCCCCGGTGGCGGCGATCAGGGCGCGGCGGGTCAGCATGGTCATGGGGGTCTCCTGTGGGTCAGGCGGGCACGGCGTCGTAGCCGGCGTCCTTCAGCGTGGCGCGCATGGCGTCCGCGTCGCGGGCGGTGTCGATCTCGACCATGCGGCCTTCGGATGCGAAGGTCACGCGCGCGGCCGGGTCGGCGGCGGCGACGGCCCTCTCGATGGAGGCGCGGCAATGGCCGCAGGACATGTCGGGGACGTGGAATTTCATCGGTCTTCTCCTGGCTTGGCGGGCAGGTGGGGGTTTCCCCCGCTGGAAGGTCAAGGGCTGCCACGGGCTGCGTCATCCTGCCGCTGCGGCAGGTCCGGCGGGGCGCGTCGCTGGCCGCGCTTGACCGGGCGGCGGCGCGCCGTCTAACGCGGGGCCATGATGCCGCCACCGAACCCCCGGCCGTCGCGGGCCCGGCCCTGCCGGACCGGTCCCCCCGCCTTCGTCCGCGCGCCACGGGACGCGCGGCGTCCATGAACGTCCTGGCCCTGATCGCGGGCGTCGCGCTGATCCTCGCCGCGCTCTGGGACGTGTTCCGCTCGCTCGTGCGCTCGCCGCTCTCCGCCGGGCCGTTCACCAGCTTCGCCGAGTTCGTGATCTGCCGCGGCCTGCTGCGGTCGTTCCACCTGACGGGGCGGCGCGCGCTGCTGGGCGCGATCGGCCCGATCTCGGTGCCGGCACGGGCGCTGATCGTCGTCGCGGCGCTGATCGCGGGCTGGGCGCTGGTATTCCAGGGTGCCGCGGACTGGGTCCTCGTCTCGAAGTCGAACGCGCCGGCGAGCCCATGGGAGCGTCTCTACCTGGCGGCCTATTCCGTCGCCACGCTGGGCTTCGGCGCCTACGAGCCGGACAGCCCCGCGGGGCGGCTGCTGACGGCGGCCTCCGCGCTGACAGGGTTCATCGTGCTGACCTTCTCGGTGGGGGCGGTCTCGACGCTCTCGCAGGTGCTGGCGGCGCGCGACGCCGTGATCGCCGCGATGCGCGCCCATGCCGCCGCGCTCGACGCCGGGGCCGATCCGGCCGAAGCGCTGGAGCGCACGCTGGACTTGGTGGCGGCCCCGCTGTCCTCGGTCGCGTCGGCGATCCAGACGCTGCCGGTGCAGCACCGCCTGCACGGCGAAACCGAGGACCGCGCGTTCAGCCGCGCGCTGGACCGGCTGGACCGGGCCTTGTCGGACGCGCCCGCCGACCCGCGCGCCCGGCTCGCGGCGCAGTCCATGGACCAGATCCTGGAGGTGCTGGCCCGCGGCTGGCTGCGCCCTTGGGTGGCGGGCGAGGGGCGGCGCGCCCGGATCGAGGCCTTCCTGCGCGCCGACCGGCTGGAGGGCGCGGCGGGGCGGTGACCCGGTCAGGCCACTTCGGAGGTCGCGACCGTGCGCCTGGCCACGGCGGGGACGTCGGTGGCGGCCTCGCGCACGGCCGGGGCCTCCGTCTCGTCCGACTTGCCGTGGCAGGACTTGCCCATGAACAGGAACAGCGCGCCGTGCAGCGCGAGGCAGATCAGCAGCGGCGCGAAGGCGGTCGCCATGCCGGCGATCCCGGCGATCGTGCCGCCCATGACGAAGAAGGCGGCGACGGGCACCAGCATCACCGCGCAGCACGCCACCATCCCCAGGTTCATCAGGCTCAGGCCGGTCAGTCGTTTCATCGCGTCATCCTCTGGCGGTCGTTGAGTCGCGGGTTTGCACCATGCTCCCCCGCCGGAAGGTCAAGCCGCTACGACCGGCGGATTCACGCGGCCGTGATCGGCATGGGTTTGACCTTCCCGCGCCGGAAGGCCTCAGGGCCGCTCCGAACGCGCCGCGCGAAGCGGCCGGAGCGCCGTCCGCCGGGGCAGGGGACAGAGACTTGAAGCACGTGCCACAGGCATATCGACCATGATCGTCCTGCGGCTTCTGGCCGTGCTGGCCGACGGCTCGATCGTGTTCCTGACGGATTTCGAGAACGGCTCGATCATGCACGTGACCGCGCCGGACTGAGGCCTGCGCCCGCCGCGGGCCGCACGGACCATCCCGTGCGGCCCGCGGCATCGGCGGCCTATTGCGAGGCGCCGCCCATCATGCCGGCACCCATCATGCCGCCGCCCATCATGGCCTGCATCTCCTCGACGGTGACGCGGCCGTCGGCATCGGCATCGGCCATGTCGAACATCCGGTCGTGCACGGCCTGCGCCTCCTCGTGCGACAGCGCGCCGTCGCCGTCGGCATCCATCATCGACATCATCATGCCCGGCATCATGCCGCCGCCCACCATGCCGGGCTGGCCCATCATGGCGCCGGGGCCGCCCGCCACGTGCTGCTCGGCCTGCGCGCCGGTCGCGGCCAGCGCGAGGATCGCGGCGCAGAGGCCGGTGGTCGTTTTCGTCATCTCGTCGTTCCTTTCCGTCATGCCGTCCGGGGGCGCACCCGCCTCGGGGCGCATGCGTTCCGGCCTGCGAAGCGTGTCCGCCGCCATCGCGCCGAGACCAGTTCGCGGCACCGTGAAACCCCGTTCCCGCACGGGAAGGTCAAGACCCGATGCGTCCCTGACCGCGCGATCCGGGCCCTTGACCTTCCGGCGCAGGAAACCCCATCTGCACGGCTTCCGAAAGGCCCCGCCATGTCAACCGCCCCCGCCCGCCGACCCCGCCGCCGCCTGCTCGTGCTGGCCGCTGCCGCCGTCCTGGCGGCGGTCGTCCTGCTGTGGCTGACCCCTTGGGGCGAGGAGGCGCGGGGGCTGGTGGCGCAGGGCGCGCTGACCGATCTGGTCGCGCGGGCCGGGCCCTGGGGGCCGCTTCTGCTGATTGCGCTGATGACGCTGGCCATCGTGGCCAGCCCCATCCCATCGGCGCCGATCGCGCTGGTCGCGGGGGCGGCCTACGGCCACTGGTGGGGCACGCTGATCGTCGTCGCGGGGGCGCAGGCGGGGGCGGTGATCGCCTTCGCCATCGCCCGCATTCTGGGGGCCGAGGCAATGCGGCGCCGCTTCGGCGATCGAGTGACGCAGGGCCTGGCCGGATCGCAATGGGCGCTGATGGGCACTGTCTTCGTCAGCCGGCTGCTGCCCTTCGTGTCCTTCGACCTGATCTCCTACGCGGCCGGGCTGACGGTGCTGCGGCCCTGGCGGTTCTTCGTGGCAACGCTGGCGGGCGTGCTGCCGGCCAGCTTCCTGCTGACCCATTTCGGCGGCACGCTGACGGGCGGGAACGCGACGCGCGCGGGGCTGGCCGTGCTGGGGCTGGGCCTCGTCACCGGCCTGCCGCTGGCCTGGGCCGCGTGGCGCCGGCATCGGGCCTGAGCGGCGCTCACAGCCGGTCCCCGTCGCGCGACAGCCTGCGGCGCCGACGGCGCGAGCGGACCTGCCCGGTCCGAAGGTCCAGCGGCTCCAGCCGGGGGCCATCTTCGGCGGGCCGGATGCGGAAGCGCCGCCGCGCGGCCACCGGCAGGTCCTCCGCCGCGTAGAGCGCGACCACCTCGACCGTGAGGACGCCCTCGGCCTGCGCGAAGACCGCCTCCGGGTCGCGCCCCGGCAGCATCGCGCAGGCCAGCAGGTCGCCGAAGCTGCCCGCATCCATGTAGTCGCCCGCCCGGAGCGGCCCCTGCCGGGTGCGCCGCATCGGGTCGCGGCCCGCCTCCTCGTCGGGCAGGTCGTTGCGGTCGATGAAGGAGGCGTCCCAGCCGTCCTCGCCCGCCTTCACCCGCGCGATCAGGTTGACCACGTAGATCGAATCCTCGCTCATGTTGCTGAGCAGGCAGCGCGCGTCCAACCCGGTGCCCGCCCCCATGCCGATGACGATCATCGCGCGGCGCTGCCGCCGGAAGCCGCTGAGGAAGACCTGCAGATACAGCACCCAGACCAGCAGCATCGCGCCGTTGAGTGCGACGTTCAGCACGTCGCTGTTCTGCCGCAGCCAGTCCATCCCGTCCCCCGGTGCGCCCGGCCGCGCGGGCCGGGCGTCGCGCCTACTCGCCCAGCCGGTAGGCCACCACGCCGAAGCCCGTCTCCGCGCCGCCGAAGGTGACCGGCACGCCGGTGCCCCAGATCAGCATGTCGTTCTCGAACCACAGCGAAGAGGCCACCGGCCCGTGCACGTCGCTGGCCCAGACGTCGTCGCCCGTCATCGCGTCGTAGCCGCGCACGATGCCGTCGAGCGAGCCCACGAAGTACACGTCGCCCGCCAGGAACCCCGCCGATTCCAGCACCGCCGGCTGCACCTCGGACCGCACCCAGAGATACTGTCCCGTGTCGATGTCGACGGCGCCGACGTCCATCAGGTGCTGCTCGGGATCGGCGTTGTCGTAGTTGTTGTTGCCCCACAGCAGGACCCGGTCGGTGCCGATCGACGCCTCGCCGTGGATGCCGCCGCCCACGTCCGGGTAGCCGATCACCGTGGACCAGAGCGGATCGCCCGTCCGGCGGTCCCAGACGTGGAACCGGCCGCTCTTCTCGCCCGCGCCCACGGCCGGGATCGTCTCGCCGTCCCGCGTCACCTCGAAGATCTGCGCGCCGCCGGTATAGTCGTAATCCGGCCCATCCGGCTCGGCCTGGGTCCAGACGTCGTTGGGGGTGGTCTGCCGGCTCCAGACGATCTCGCCGGTGTCGAGCCGCGCCGCGATCATGGAATCCGACAGGGTGTTGGGCGAGGTGTAGTTGTTGCCGGTGGTGTAGTAGAGCATCCCCAGATCGGGGTCGATCGCGAAGGAGGTCCACATCGGCACCCCGTCCGCCGGCGGCAGGGCCAGGGGCTGTTCCCAGATCGTCTCGCCGGTCGCGGCGTCCAGCGCCAGGATCGCGCCGTGGAAGTCGACCTCGAACCCCTCGACCATCTTCGACAGCGGCTCCTCGACCGAAGCCAGGCCGATATAGACGACGCCCTCCCAATGCAGCATCTCGCCCACGTTGCCGCCATGCGGATCCTCCGAGATGTCGGCGGTCCACAGCGTCTCGCCGGTCTCGAGGTCCAGCGCGAAGGCGTCGCCCGAAACGGTGGCCAGGAACATCGCCCGGTCCGAGAAGGCGGGGGTGCCGGTGAAGCCGTGCCAGGGCCAGTCGATCCGGATATCGTCGGTCACGCGCCGCGACCAGATCGTCTCGCCGGTCGCCGCATCCAGCACGTGGACCTGGCCCATCCATTCGGCCGCGTAGACCCGCTCGCCGATCACCACGGGCCGGGCAGAGACGGGGCTGTCGAAGTTGCGCTCCCAGGCGGGGCGCAGGGTGGCGGCCATCTCCGGCGTCAGGGGCAGCGAGACGTCGGCGTGATGGTTGAGGATCTTGTCGGGGTGATCCTGCGCGAGGGCGGGCAGGGCGAGCGCCGCGACGGCGGCGGCGAGGGTCGGAACACGTGGCATGGCGTCATCCTCCCGGTCGGCATGTGCCGAGGCAACGCGCTTCCAGCGCGGGAATGTTCCGGCAAGGTGCTGAGGCGGCGGCCAAATGCGCGAAAAGCCGCCCCGCGCCCCCGGTTCGGGTGCTACAGCCGCACCCCCCGCAGCCGCAGGGCGTTCAGCACCACCGACACAGACGAGGCGCTCATCGCGAAGGCGGCGAAGATCGGGCCGATCAGGATGCCGAAGAACGGGTAGAGGACGCCCGCCGCGATCGGCACGCCGGCGGCGTTGTAGATCAGCGCGAAGAAGAGGTTCTGCTTGATGTTGCGCATCGTCGCAGTCGACAGGTGCCGGGCCCGGACGATGCCGGTGAGGTCGCCCCTGACCAGGGTGAAGCCGGCGCTTTCGATCGCCACGTCCGCGCCGGTGCCCATGGCGATGCCGACATCGGCCTGCGCCAGCGCGGGGGCGTCGTTCACGCCGTCGCCGGCCATCGCCACCTTGGCGCCCCCCTCCTGCAGCTCACGGATGATGCGCGCCTTGTCCTCGGGCAGCACGTCGGCGCGGATCTCGTCGATGCCGAGGCGCCCGGCCACCGCGCGCGCGGTGCGTTCGTTGTCGCCGGTCGCCATGATGACGCGGAAGCCCTGTTCGTGCAGCGCCTTAAGCGCCTCGGGCGTCGTCTCCTTGACCGGGTCGGCGACACTGACGAGGCCCGCGATCTGCCCCTCCAGCACCACGAACATCACCGTCTCGCCCTCGTCGCGGCGGGCATCCGCCGTAGTGGCGAGCGCACCGCCGTCGAGGCCGAGATCGGCCATCAGCCTTGCGTTGCCGAGCGCCACCGCGCGGCCGTCCACCCTTCCGGTCACGCCCTTGCCGGTCACCGCCTCGAAGTCGGTGGCCTCGCTCAGCGCCACGCCCCGGTCTTCGGCCCCGGCGACGATCGCCTCGGCCAGCGGGTGCTCCGAGCCGCGCTCGAGGCTCGCGGCCAGACGCAGCACCTCTTTCTCGTCGTGGCCTTCTTCGGGCAGCACCGCGACCAGCTTCGGTTTGCCCTCGGTCAGCGTGCCGGTCTTGTCGACGATCAGCGTATCGACCTTGGCGAAGCGCTCCAGCGCCTCGGCGTTCTTAATCAGCACGCCGATCTGCGCGCCGCGCCCCGTCGCGGTCATGATCGACATCGGCGTCGCCAGCCCTAGCGCGCAGGGGCAGGCGATGATCAGCACCGCCACCGCCGAGACCAGCGCGTAGGAGAGCGCCGGCACCGGCCCCCAGATCGCCCAGGCGATGAACGACAGGATGGCGATGCCGATCACCGCGGGCACGAACCAGCCCGCCACCATGTCGGCAAACTTCTGGATCGGGGCGCGGCTCCGCTGCGCGTTGGCCACCATCTCGACGATCTGGCTGAGCATGGTGTCGGAGCCCACGCGCGTCGCCTCCATCACCAGGCTGCCGGTGCCGTTGATCGTGGCCCCGGTCAGTCGGTCGCCCGCAGTTTTCTCGACCGGGACCGGCTCGCCCGAGATCATGCTCTCGTCGACCGAGGAGCGGCCGTCGGTCACCACCCCGTCCACCGGCACCTTGTCGCCTGGCCGCACCCGCAGCCGGTCGCCGACCTGCACCTCCTCGAGCGGAATCTCCTCCTCGCTGCCGTCAGGCCGGATCACCCGCGCGGTCTTCGCGGCGAGGTCGAGCAGCGCGCGGATCGCCCGGCCGGTTCCCTCGCGGGCGCGCAGCTCCATCACCTGGCCGAGCAGGACCAACGTCACGATTACCGCCGCGGCCTCGAAGTAGACGCCGACATGCCCTTCCTCGGTGCGGAAGCCTGCCGGGAACAGGCCAGGGGCCAGCACCGCAACGATGCTGAAGGCGTAGGCCGCGCCGACGCCCATCGCGATCAGGCTGAACATGTTTAGGTTCATCGTGCGGAAGGAGCGCCAGCCGCGCACGAAGAACGGCCAGCCCGACCACAAGATCACCGGGGTCGCCAGCACAAGCTCGATCCACATCGTCGCCGGCTCGCCGAAGATCTCGCGGACCCCGCCGAGGCCGACGATCGGCCCCATCGTCAGCACCAGGAGCGGCACGGTCAGTACCGCGCCGACCCAGAACCGCCGGGTGAAGTCCATCAGTTCGGGGTTCGGCCCCTCGTCGTCGAGCGCCACCCGCTCGGGCTCCAGACCCATGCCGCAGAGCGGGCAGGATCCGGGTCCGGTCTGCCGCACCTCGGCATGCATCGGGCAGGTGTAGACGGTGCCGGAATAGTCGGGCGGCACGGTGTCGTACTGGCCGCGCGCCTCGGGCTTGGCGATGCCGGCATCGTGGTCGAGCGCATGGCCCCCGCCCTCGGTGCCCTCGGGCTGCAGGTGCATGCCGCATTTCGGGCAATCTCCGGGCCTGGTGCGACGCACTTCCGCGTGCATCGGGCAGGTGTAAACGGTGCCGGCAAAGCCCTCGGGAACCCGGTCGTCGGCTGTCGCTTGGTCGTGTCTGTTCATCTCGCAAACTCCTGTTCCCGCGTTCGGGGCGCGCGCGCAGCAACGCCCGTTCTCATCCGGCGCTCCCGTCTGGCGGCGGAACGACGTTCTGCGGCCGACCGGCGGCGAAGGCCTCGATATTGGCGAGGGTCGTGTCGATGATGCGGCGAACGGCGGCCTCGGTGTTGTAGGCGGTGTGCGGCGTCACGATGACATTCGGGAAGCGCAGCAGCACGTGGTTGGCGACCAGCGCCTTGAGGTCGTGCCCCTCCGACCAGGCGCCGCGGAAGATCTGCGCCTCCTCGCGGATCAGCGGCTCCTGCGGCAGCACGTCGAGCCCGGCGGCGTGCAGCCGGCCATCGGCCAGCGCGCGGACCAGTGCCGGCACGTCGACGATGTTGCCGCGCGCGGTGTTGATCAGCACCGCCCCCGGTTTCATCAGGGCAAATTCGCGATCACCGATGAGATGTGCCGTACCGGTCGTCGCTGGCACGTGCAGCGTCAGTACGTCCGCGGCCGCCAGGACCTCGTCGAGCTCGGCATAGGTGAAATCGAGCCGCGCCGCCGCCTGTTTGTCGGGGTGGAGGTCATGAGCGATCACCTGCATCCCGAAGCCGCGGGCAATCTCAATGGCACGGCGGCCGATCCGCCCGGTGCCGATCACACCGATCACCTTTCCGCGCAGCTCCAGTCCGCGCAGGCCGGATTGCGAGAAATTACCGCGGCGGGTGCGATCGGCCGTCTCGACGAGGTTGCGTGCCACCGCCAGCAACAGTGCGAAGACGTGCTCGGCTACGGTCGCATCGCCATAGTCCGGTACATTCGCCACCGTGACGTCGTGCGCGGCGCACCAGTCGAGGTCGATGTGGTCGTAGCCGGTGGAGCGGGTGGCAATCAGCTTCAGATCGGCGAACTGCGCCAGCACGCCGGCATCGAGCCTGGAGTTGACGAAGGTGCTGACGATCTCGGCCTGCCTGTAGGCGGAAGCATTGCTGCCATCGAGGGCATCGGACGTGCATTGCAAGTCGTGCGCCGACCGCAGCCGGGCACAGGCCCTGCGCTCCCACTCCTCGGCCTCGAAGACCACGATCTTCATCCGAGCTACACTCCTTCGTTTGCCTTTGGCAGGGAGGTCCGGCCGTGCGAATGCATCCGGCCGGACCACGTTGCCGCTCGGGCGGCAGGAACGCCTATTGGGCTTCCGGTGCTGCCATCGTGCCGCCACTTGGCATGAAGCTCTCCATCTCCTCGATGGTGACCTGGCCGTCATCGTCGGCATCCACCAAGGCGAACATCCGCGCATGGACGGCCTGCACTTCCTCCAGCGACAGAGCGCCGTCGTTGTTCGTGTCCATCATCACCATCATCATCCGGGGCATCATGCCCTGGCCCATTGCGCCTTGTCCCATCATGCCGTGACCCGTCATTCCGGCACCTCCCATGCCGTCCTGCTGCATCATTCCGGTCTGTTCCCGGCCGTGCTGGGCGGCCTGGGCGCTGGCAGCCGCGAGAGCTGCCACCGAGGCGGCAAGGATTAGAATTGGCTTCTTCATTGCGATCTCCTTTCAACGTTTGCTGCGGATTCGATCCACGGCAAGGGCTTCAGGCGTCTCGATTGCATGCGCTGCGTTCGGCATTGCCGATCGTCGAGCCTTGAACAGACGCTCTTGGCTTAGACGCAGGTGCCCGCCCCTTCTTACAGGCGGCGCAATATTCGGTCCCTGTCGTCACTCTCCGCGCTCTGCCGGCCGCCAACCGTCTCCCTCCGGCTGGCAGGGAATGTCGAGCGCAGTGCCGGCACCGAAGGCGTGCACCTTGTCCCGGATCGTGATCATCTCCGGTCCGGTCCAGCCATCCGAGGCAGTCACCGTCAGGCGTTCGCGAGCGACCGCGACCTCAAGCCAGTGGCCGCGGTAGCGGACGCGCATCCGAAGCCCCGTCAACTCCTTGGGCAGACATGGGTTGAGCCGCAGCACGTCGCCGCGCAGCTCCAGCCCGGTCTGGCCGCGCTGCACCAGATCGACGGTGCCGGCCATGGCGCCGAGATGGATGCCCTCGGCGGTCGTGCCGCCCTGGACGTCGGCGATGTCGCTCTCCAGCGCCTCCTTGAGCAGCGTCCAGGACCGGCCGCGGTCCGACCGCGCCAGCACCCAGGACTGCACGATGCGGCTCAGCGTCGAGCCGTGCGAGGTGCGCTTGCCGTAATAGGCGATGGTGCGTGGGATCATCTCGCGATCGAAGCCGTAGCCGAGCCGGGTGAAGAGCGCGTCCAGTTCCTCGGCGGAGAAGAGATAGAACAGCATCAGCGCGTCGGCCTGCTTGGACGCCTTGTAGCGGTTGACGCTGTCGCCCTCGGCCTCGAGGATGCGGTCGAGCCGCTGGATGTCGCCGTACTTCGCGGCGTAGCTCTCCCAGTCGAACTCCTGCAGCCGCTCGTAGCCGGCGAACTGGCTGATAACGCCTTCGTGGAACGGCACCATGAGCTTGCGGCTGATCTCGTCCCAGAGGGCACGCTCGTCCGGCCCGAGCTCCAGCGTCTCGTCGATCTCGGCGCGGCGATCCGGCTCGATCAGGTCGTGCGCCTCGCCGGCGCGGATCAACACCCAAGCGGCCATGACGTTGGTATAGGCGTTGTCGTCGAGCCCCGGCGTCTCTGACCAGGGCACACCGTCGTGGAACTCGTCGGGCCCCATCACGTCGCGGATGTGCCAGCGTCCGTCTTCGCCGCTTGTGGCGATGCTGGCCCAGAAGCGGGCGATCTCGATCAGCATCTCGGCGCCGCGGACCGACAGGAACTCGGCGTCACCGGTCGCCTCGAAGTAGCGCCAGACGTTGTAGGCGATGGCGGCGTTGACGTGGCGCTGAAGGTGACTGTTGTCGGGCAGCCAGCGACCCGATTTGGGGTTTAGGTGGACGACCTGCGTCTCCTCGCGCCCGTCGCTGCCGCTCTGCCAAGGATACATCGCGCCGCGAAAGCCCGCCTCGCGCGCCAGCCGCCGCGCCGCCGGCAGGCGGCGGTGGCGGTAGCGCAGCAGCGCCCGGGTGATCTGCGGCAGGCGCAGGTTGAGGAAGGGGAAGATGAAGAGCTCGTCCCAGAAGATGTGCCCGCGATAGGCCTCGCCGTGCAGACCGCGCGCCGGCACGCCCACGTCTAGCTCGACACTGTGCGGCGAGACGGTCTGCAGCAGATGGAAGATGTGCAGCCGCAGGATCATCTGCGTGCGCGGGTGGCCCTCGAGCGTGAGGTCGCAGCGTCGCCAGAGCTGCGCCCAGGCCAGCGCGTGGCGTTCGAGCAATGCGTCGAACCGCCCCGCCTCGCGCAGCGCCTCCGCCGCCGCCAGCGCCGGCTCGGAGATCGCCCGATCGCGTGAGGTGTAAAGCGCCACGACCTTCTCGACTGTCACCGGCTGACCCTCGGCCAGCTCGAAGCTCAGCGTCTGGGCCACGTAGCCGTCCTCGTGCTCGGTCCACCGCGTGCAGTCTATGGGTGCGTCGCCACGGAAAAGCTGCGTCCGCGCCGCCTCGGCGATGCGTAAATACGACTGCCGGGTGCGGGCGCCGAGCGAGACCGCGTCTGCGCCGATCTCTCCGGTCGAGAGCGGCACGAGGTGCTTGCCGTCGAGCTGGCGGTAGCGCTCAACGCCTGCGTTGATCACCCGCCCGTCGAGCGCGGAGCGGATCTCGACGCCGCCCGACCAGTTCTCCGCCGTGAGCCGCCACTCGATCGCTGCGAGATGCGGCGCGGCCATGCTGACGAGCCGCCGGGACGCGAGCGCCGTCTCGCGCCCATGGCGGTCGCGGACGCGCAGCTCGCGCCGCAGCACGCCGACCTTGAGATCGAGTTCCTGCCGGTAGGCGAGGATTTCGACCGCCAGCAGGTTCAGCCACTCGCCGCCTTCGGGGCGGAAGCTGAGCGGCAGCCAGTTGGGCAGGTTGACGAGGTCCTCGTTCTCGATCTCGCGGCCGGCGATCTGGGTGATCAGCCGATCGAAGCCCCCGGCGAGGTAGGTGCCGGGATAGTGGATGTCGCTTGCCTCGGCCTCCTCGCCGGCACCGCGGGTGGCGAAGACGCCGTTGCCCAGCGTGCAGAGCGCCTCGCGCAGCCCCTCGGCCGCCGGATCGAACCCTTCGTAGGCGAGCGTCCATTCCGTCACCGGACGGCCCTTTCCAGCACGCCGGCGAGGTCGTCGAGGAACCGGCCCGCCGCGTCGGTATCCGTCAGGACGTATTGCGCGGCGGTCTGCCGCTCGGCGTCGGAGACCAGGATGCCGATGCCGCGCCCTGCAAGTGCGGCGAAGGCGTCCTCGTCCGTGTCGTCGTCGCCGAGATAGAGCGGCAGCACGTCCTCGCCGCCCATCCCCAGCGCCTCGATCAGCCACAGGACGGCACGGCCCTTGCCCCAGTCGACGCGCGGGCGCAGCTCCAAGATCATCTTGCCGCCGGTCTGCCTCAGTTCGGGGTGCTCGGCGGCGGCCGCTTCGACGGCGCGCCGAACCTCGGCGACCTCGTCCTCGGCGACCCGCCGGTAGTGCACGGCGATGGCGAACTTCTTGCGCTCGACCTGCGCGCCCTCGATGCCCTCCAGCGCCGCGTCGAGCCGGTCCGCGGCGGCCGCGAGCGCGGGCAGCGCCTCGGCGGCGCGCCCGTTCTCCTGGGCCAGCCCATCGGGTCCGGTAATGTCGAAGCCGTGGCTGCCGGCGTAGATCAGCGACCGGATGCCCACCAGCCGCGCCACGTCGGCGCGGTCGCGGCCGCTGACGATGGCCAGCGTGCTCACCTCTGCCAGAAGGCGCAGGGTGTCGCGCATGGCGCTGCGCAGCACCGCGCGCTCGGGCCGGTCCACGATCGGCGTCAAGGTGCCGTCGTAGTCGAGGAACACCGCCGCCCGCTTGCCCGCAAGCCGCGCGGCGATCTCGCCCATCCGCTCGCGCGCGTCGGGCAGCGCGTCCGGGGCGTCTGCGCCCTCGCCGAGTTCCGCCAGATCGCCGACCACCAGATCGGCGCCGCTCTGGCGCAGCGCCTCGTCGTCGCCCGTCCGCGCGACTCCGATCACCAGCGCGAAGCACCCGGCCCGGCCGGCCGCGACACCCGCGATGGCGTCCTCGACCACCGCCGCGCGCTCGGGCGGCACGCCGAGGCACCGCGCGGCCTCCAGGAAAGTATCCGGCGCCGGCTTCCCCGGGAGGCCGAGGCGCGCCGCCTCGACCCCGTCCACCACCACCTCGAACAGGTCGGTCAATGCGGCGGCCTCCAGCACCGGCACCGCGTTGCGGCTCGCCGAGACCAGCGCCGTCCGCACGCCACGCTCCCGAAGGGAACGGATGAAGGCCACCGAGCCCTCGAACACCTCGACGCCGCGCTCGGCCAGCAGATCGTTGAATATCAAGTTCTTGCGGTTGCCGAGGCCGCAGATGGTCAAGCGATCCGGTGGATCGGCGGGATCGCCGTAAGGAAGCGCGATGCCGCGGGAGGCCAGGAAGCTGCGCACCCCCTCATATCGCGGCTTGCCATCGACGAAGCGGCGATAATCGGTGTCCATGAAAGGCTTGACGCGCGCATCCGTCCGGCGTGGAAGGTGCTCTTCGAAGAGCACCTTCCACGCCGCCTGGTGCAGCCGCGCCGTCCGCGTCACCACGCCGTCGAGGTCGAAGATGACCGCGTCGAGTGCTGCGATCTTGTCCATCGAGAGGAACGTGGCGCGGTCTGTCGATCCTCCTCTGTCCGGCACGTGTTCGGTCGTCATTTCGGACTCCGCGGGCTATTGGGCCGTGTAGCCGCCGTCGATCACCAGCTCGGTGCCGGTGACGAACTTCGCCTCATCCGAGGCGAGGTAGACCACGCCATAGGCGATGTCGTCAGGCTCGCCGACATGGCCCACCGGGTGCATCGCGTCGAGCGCGCGGCGCCCCTCCGCCACGTCGCCGTGCTCGGCGAGATAGCTCTCGACCATCGGCGTCCAGATGTAGCCCGGATGCAGCGAGTTCACCCGGATGTTCAACCCCGCCTTGGCGCAGTAGAGTGCGACCGACTTGGTGTAGAGCCGCACGCCGCCCTTGGAGGCGTTGTAGGCGCCGAGGTTCGGATCACCCACCAGTCCCTCGACCGACGAGATGTTGACGATCGCGCCGCCTGGCGGATCGTTCCGCTTCATCGCCCGGATCGCGTGCTTGGTGCCGAGGAACACGCCGTCGAGGTTGATGCTCATCAGCTGCCGCCAGCGCTCCAGCGTCTCGTCCTCGGGCGAGCCGCCCCAGCCGACGCCGGCGTTGTTGACGAGCACGTCGAGCCGGCCGAAGCGGTCTAGTGTCGCCGCGACCACCGCTTCCCAGGCGGCCTCGTCGGCGACGTCGTGGGTGCGGTAGAGCGCCTCGCCGCCGGCCTCGGAGATCGCCTGCGCCACGTCCTCGCCCTCGGCATCCTTGATGTCTGTTACGACCACCCTTGCGCCCTCGCGCGCCAGCATCCGCGCCGTGGCCGCGCCCAGCCCCAGCGCCGCCCCGGTGACGATCGCCACCTTGCCGTTCATTCGCATGATGTTTTGCTCCTTCCGGTCGACGTCGACAGCCGGCACGCCTGACGACGCGGCGCGACCTTCTACCGACAGACGCGCCGGATATCGCAGCATTACGGCCGACGCTCAAAAATCTATGCACCGTCCCTCAGCCGAACGCGGCGACCAGCAGCGCCAGCGCCCCCGCGCCGAGGCAGTAGAGCAGCATCGGCACCAGCGTGATGCGGATGATCGCACCCTCTTGGCGCGACAGGCCGACCACGGCCGCCGCGGCGACGACGTTGAGGACCGAGATCATGTTCCCGGCATTGGCGCCAAGCATCTGCGCCGCCAGCACCACGGTTTCGGGCAATGCGGCGCGGTCGGCGGCGCCGATCTGGAACTGCGCGAACATCAGGTTGCTGAAGGTCGCGCTGCCGGACAGGAAGCTGCCGAGCGCGCCGACGAAGGGCGCCGCCAGCGGCCAGCCCGCGCCGGCCAGATCGGCGGCCACTGCGGCAAGCTCCATCGGCATGCTGGCGCGGCCAGTGTCGTTGACGTCGGAATGGATGAAGACCCGCACCATCGGCACCGCCGCGCCGAGCGCAAGCGCGCTGCCGGCGACAGCGCCGACGGCGCCGCGCAGCGCTTTGCCGGCCTCCCGCGCACCCATGCCGTGCAGCGGGAGGGCGATGAGGACCACCGCGACGAAGGCCGTCCCCGGCAGGTAGAGCGGAGCCAGCGTGACGCCGATCCCGGTCCCCAGAATGTCCGGCCAGGCGAACACGACGCCCTGAAGCCAGGCCTTCAACGGCAGCAACTCGACGCGGGTGGCGACGAGCAGAAGCGCCAGCAGCAGGTAGGGCGCCCAAGCGCGGGTGAGCGACATCGGCGCCGCGCCACTTGGTTCCGAGGCGGGCAATGTCGTGTCCGCCGGCAGCAGGAAACCGCGGCGCGCCGCCGGCACCACCACGGCCAGACCGACCAGCGCCCCGATCAGCGCCGGGAATTCCGGCCCGAGCGTTGCCGCGACGGCCAAGGCCGGCAAGGTGTAGGTAAGCCCCGCGAAGAGGGCGAAGCGCCACACCGCGAACCC
Source organism: uncultured Alphaproteobacteria bacterium (assembly GCA_963832275.1). Lineage (GTDB taxonomy): Bacteria > Pseudomonadota > Alphaproteobacteria > Rhodobacterales > Rhodobacteraceae > Hasllibacter. The sequence continues at coordinate 30,819 of CAWHTQ010000004.1, read as the reverse complement.
GCGGCGCCAATCGCGCTGCTCGTCGAAGATGCCGGCCAGCAGCACCAGCAGGATCAGCGGAACGAAGGTCCCGACAAGCACGTCGATGGCGGCGGCCTGCACCGCTATGGCCTGGATGAACTCCGGTGCCACGGCGCCGTCGCCGGTCTGCAAGCCCTGCCTCAGCCCGACGGCCACCGGCGTGCCGATGGCGCCGAACACGATCCAGAGGATAGATGCCGCGATTAGCACTCCCTCGATCGACGCGGCCAGCACTCGGCGGAGAGGCACTCCCCAGGCCGCGACGCTCACGCCCGCGGTGAGCGCGAAGCTCGTCGGCATCGCCACCGCCGCCGGCAGGCGCAGGACGACGAGCAGGCCGAGGACCGCCAGCAACGGGGTCAGCGCGGCGAGGATCATCGGCGGGGTCTTCGGGAAAGTGGCATCGGGCTTCCCTGTCTCGGTTCGGCAGACGGCGCGTTCTTGCGGTCATCGCGGCGTGCCCGAGATCAGCGACGCATGTCTTGTCCGAAGGTTACACGCGCTCAAGCGCGGCGCCGCTGTAATCTCGCGGCGGATCACGCGTCCAAACCAGCATGAAGGCCGGCTCCCGGCCTTCGCAATGCCGTGGAAACCGGAAAGGAGACAAGATATGGAGACGCTGATGTTTCTCGCAGTCTGGATCGGGCTGATCCTGCCGATGAGCACTCTCTTGGCGGGCGGGGCCGCCCCCGACGGAACGACGATGCGCCGTGCGGTCCCGAGCCACGCGCCCCGCGAGGGACTGCGCGGGAGACTAGGATGACCAAGATCTATCAGCCTGACCTTCATCCCGCCGCGACGCGCGCGCCGCGCATTCCGGTGCTAGCGCTCGGCATGAGCCTTGGGCTGTTCCTGACGATCAGCTTCGCGCTCTGCGTGGCGTTCGGGCTGGTCTTTCCGCAAGCGGTCATGTTCCGCGCCTGGATCGAGCTACTGCCGGGCTTCACCTGGCTCAGCTGGCCGAGCTTCCTGCTCGGGCTCGTGGAGAGCTTCGCCTATGGCTGGTACGTCGCGCTGATCTTCGCGCCGCTCTTCAACATCTTTGCCGCTCGGTGGAGCCGGTGACGCCGGGGGTCCGACTTCGGCCGCCGGGGAGCCGGACCGGATGAACGTAGCGCACGGGAACAACAGTGCGATGAACTCGGGCTACCAAAAGGACAGCATCACGCTCATCGGCGCGGTCTCGATGGGGACCGGCGTCATGATCGGGGCGGGGATCTTCGCGCTGACCGGCCAGATCGCCGAACTAGCGGGGCCGTGGTTTCCGCTGTCCTTCGTCGCGGGCGCTATCGTCACCGCGTTCAGCGCCTACACCTACGTCAAGATGTCGAACGCCTACCCCTCTTCCGGCGGCATCGCGATGATCCTGCAGAAGGCCTACGGCCCGGGCGCGATCGCCGCGGCAGCGTCGCTGTTGATGGCGCTGTCGATGGTGATCAATGAAAGCCTCGTGGCACGGACCTTCGGCACCTACGCGCTCAGGCCGTTCGGCGTCGGCGAGGACAGCGCCCTGGTGCCGGTGCTCGCCGTGGCGCTGATCGTCTTTGCCTATCTGGTGAACGCCTCGGGTGCTCGCTCGGTCGGGCTCGTCTCGCTGGTGATGGCCGCGATCAAGATCGGTGGCATCGCGCTCTTCGGCATCGCCGCGCTCTGGGCGGCCGGATTTGCCTTCGCGCCGGCCACTAGCGGCGCCGAGGCGCAGCCCATCGCCGGGTTCATCGCCTCGGTCGCCCTCTCGATCCTCGCGTTCAAGGGGTTCACGACGATCACCAACAGCGGGGCGGAGATCGTCGATCCGCACCGCAATGTCGGCCGCACGATCATGATCTCGATCGCGATCTGCGTGGTGATCTATCTGCTGGTCGCGTTCGCCGTCGGAGCGAGCCTCTCGCTGGACGAGATCGTCGCCGCCAAGGACTATGCCCTGGCTGAGGCGGCGGCGCCGGCCTTCGGCTCGGCGGGCTTCTACTTCACCATCGCCCTCGCGGTCGTGGCCACGGCGTCCGGTCTTCTGGCCAGCGTCTTCGCGGTCTCGCGCATGCTGGCGATGCTCACGAGCATGAAGATGATCCCGCACAGCCATTTCGGCATGTCGGGGCCGATCCGCGACCACACGCTGGTCTACACGGTCGTCCTCGCGTCGGTGCTGGCGGTGTTCTTCGATCTCACCCGCATCGCCGCGCTTGGCGTCTTTTTCTACCTAGTGATGGACATCCTGATCCACTGGGGCGTCCTTCGCGGCCTGCGGCAGGAGATCGGCGCGCGAAGCTGGATCCTGATCACCGCGATCACGCTCGACGTCGTGGTGCTCGTGGTCTTCGGGGCGTTGCGGCTGCGCTCCGATCCCCTCATCGTCGTCACGGCCGTGCTCGCAATCGTCGTCGTGTTCGTCTTGGAGCGGTTCTACCTCGCCAGATGGATCGGGGCCGAGAGCAAACCGGCTGACGGTACGCAGGAGGCCGGATGAAACCCATCGTCACGCTGACCCTGAACCCGTCGATCGACGGCGCCGCGGAGGCCGAGACCGTCCGGCCAATCCACAAGGTCCGGATCTCGGGCGAGCGCTACGATCCCGGCGGCGGCGGGATCAACGTGGCGCGGGTGGTGCGCGAGCTCGGCGGGCCGACATACGCCGTCTATCTCGCCGGCGGCGCCACGGGGGACGTGTTCGACGACCTGCTGGCCAGCGCGGCGATCACCCGGCGGCGTATTCCGATCGCCGATCACACAAGGATTAGCCACGCTGTCTTCGAGCGGTCGAGCGGTCTGGAATACCGCTTCGTGCCCGAAGGGCCGCTGGTGGCGGAGGCCGAGTGGCGCGCCTGCCTGGCGGAGCTGGACAAGATCGACTGCGACTACCTGGTGGCGAGCGGCAGCCTGCCGCGCGGCGTACCCCAGAACTTCTACGCCATGGTGGGCGAAGTTGTGCGGCCGAAGGGGGTCAGGCTGGTACTCGACACCTCCGGCGCGGCACTGCGGGGCGGGATAGTGGGCGGCGTGCACCTGATCAAGCCGAGCCTCGGCGAGTTCGAGACGCTAGTCGGGCGCGCGCTCCCGCTGCCGGCCGAGCAGGAGGCCGCGGCGCGCGAGCTGGTCGCGGCGGGTGTGGCGGAGATTGTCGCGCTGACGCTCGGCCGCGACGGGGCGCTGTTGATCACCTCCGAGCGCGTCCTGCGCCTCGCCCCGCCGGAGGTGCCGGTAAGGAGCGCCACGGGTGCCGGCGACAGCTTCCTCGCCGCCATGACGCTGGCGCTGGCCGAGGGCCGCGCCGCCCCCGACGCCTTCGCCTACGGCACGGCGGCGGGCGCCGCGGCGGTGCTGTCGCCGGGGACCGAGCTCTGCCGGCGCGAAGACGTCGAGCGTCTCTACACAGAGATGCAAGCGCAAGGATCGCTCCGTTAGGCTCGCATCCGGACCTGGAGCGGCTTGATCCTGATCAAGTGCGTCCGCCCGCCAGTGCGGTAGCAGGGGCCGTGATCAGTAAAATGCCAATACGCTCGAGCCGTGGAAAGAGACGGCGTCCGGCCGCGCCGTCCTGGACGTGGGCGGTTCTGCTCGGCCTTCTTATTGCCATCGGCGGCATGTCCGACCTCCGGCATGCGGCGCCGGCAACTGTGGATGCGCAGGCGATGCGGGTTGCGGATCTCACGCAGCCTTCCGAGATCCGCCACGACAGCGGTGCGGGACGGCTTGTATCCTGCCACATGGTCGGCGCCTGCCTCTATCTTCCCGAAGCCGACATGGCGCTGCCCAGCTTGGCTAGGCGGTCCGGCTGGCGACGAAAGGACGTTGCGCCCCGCCACGACTCGCGACCGATCGACGGGCTCTTCCGCCCACCTCGTCTCCCCGCGCTCGCCTGAGTGATCGCCGCGGCGCATCAGCGTGCCAGCGGCGCTCTTGGCAATCGTGTCAATCCCCTGCGCCTGGAGACGCTTTCGATGTCTGTTCACCTCCGCCACCGGTTCCACCCCTCGAGCCCGGCCGTCCGCGACAAGGCGGTCGAGCGCCATCTGGTCGAATGCCGTAATGAGTTCCTACGCTATTTTCGCCGCCGCCTCGCCCGACCCGAGGATGCCGAGGACGCCGTTCAGGACTTCTCGCTCAAGGTGATCCGCGCCGCGGACACGTTGCAGGACGGCGAGAAGATCGACGCCTGGCTCGGCCGCATCCTGCGCAACACGCTGACCGATCACTACCGGCGCCGCGCTACGCGGCAGCGGGCGGAAGCCGACTACGCGCTGGAGCCGCGGGAGGACGCGGTCGATCAGGAACCGCAGACGACACTCTGCGCCTGCATCCATGAGGTCCTGCCGACATTGAACCGCGGATACGCCGAGATCATCCGGCGCGCCGATCTCGAGGAGGCCTCGCGCGAGGAAATTGCCTCGGAACTGGGCATTACCGTCAACAATGTCGGCGTGCGCCTGCACCGCGCCCGACGGGCGCTGAAGATCAAGCTCACGAAGCGCTGCGGCAGCTGTTGCGACGGCGGGTTTCAGACTTGCGGCTGCGCAGACGCAGGAGGATCGCGGGGAGTGTAACAAAAGCCGACACCAAAGCGTCAGACAGGGCGGAGGTGGCGATGAGTATCCCTGATCCCAATGAGCAGGCCGTCAGGACGGTTGCGGATGCCGCCGTGCGCCAAGCGCTGGTCGATAGCCGCCGGGCGCTCCTGGGGCACCTGCGGCGACGGCGCGGCAGCGCCGACGAGGCCGAGGACGTGCTGCAGGCCTTCGTGCTTCGAGCGCTCTCGCGGTCGGCGGATCTGCGCGATGTGCGGAGCATCCGCGGCTGGCTGGGCCGCATCCTCGCCACCAGCATCGCAGACCATCAGCGGCACGCCGTTCGGCGGCGACAGCGGGAGACGGTAATGAGCCCCGGCGAGTTCGACGCGTTTTCCGCCGAGCCCGATCCCGAGCTGGAGGAGGCGGTCTGCAACTGCCTCTACAAGCTCCTGCCGACGCTGAAACCCGAACATGCCGAGGTGATCTGGCGCATCGACCTGATCGGGGAGACGCGGGAGGCGGTGGCGGCGCGTCTCGACATCACCCTCAACGCGCTCGGCGTGCGGCTGCACCGCGCCCGGGAAGCGCTGAAGCGGCGGCTGCAGGAGATGTGCCTGACCTGTCCGGTGCACGGCTATCTCGACTGCGGCTGCGAGGAGGCCGAACGGATCCGGCGGCGCTATGCAACCGCCCGCAATATCGAGGATCTGTAATGTCCCGCGTCGCTCCGCGTCTGTTGAACCAAGCCATGAAGCCCGCCCATTGCGGCGGTCGAGGAGAACGACGATGACCAACGAAGCGAGATCAGGCGCCGTCCAGCCTGAAGGATGCCGCTGCCGCAACGGAACGGCTGCCGCAACCCAAGCGCTGCAGGCATCGCAACCCGCGCAACCTGCGCAACCGGCCGCGGCGCCGCAGTCGGCGCCCGCAACGCGTGCGGCCAGCGCAAATGGCTGCTGCTGTGGCGTTTGAGCCCCCGATCGAAACGAGGAAGCGCGGTCACGTGATCGCCGGAGGTCAGCCCATGCGCACGGTCACACTCGAGGTCGGCGGCCTCTTCGAGGAGCTCGACCATCTCTCCGTCGAGAAGCGGCTGCGGCAGGAGCCGGGCGTGAGCCGGGCGGCGGCCAATCCGGCTTCGAGCAGCGTCACGGTCGATTTCGACCCGGCCGCGACCGACGCCGGCAAGCTGCGCAAGCGGATCGCCTCTTGCGGCTTCCGCTGCGGCGGCGAGGTTGCGCCGCGGCACGTCTGCAAGCCGGCGGCGGTACCCGCGCCGTATGGAGGACATGCCGTCGGCGGCGGCGGCCCCCATGACGAGATGGCGCACGAGATGGGCCACGGCGCCGGCATGGATATGGCGGAGATGGTCCGCGACATGCGCAACCGGTTCTGGATCGCGCTGGCCTTCACCATCCCGATCTTCGTCTACTCGCCGATGGGCGGCATGTTCACGCCCCCGGCGCCGCCGTTCGGGCTGGAACTCGACCTGTGGCTGTTCTTCCTCGGCAGTCTCGCGATCCTCTATCCGAGCTGGCCGTTCTTCACAGCCGCTTGGCGGGCGCTGAGGAACGGCGTGCTCAACATGGCGGTGCTTGTCGTGCTGTCGGTCGGCACCGGCTACGTCTTCAGCGTCGGCTCGACCTTCTTCTTTCCCGGCGTGCAGTTCTACGAGGCGGTGGCGGTGCTGCTCGTCTTCATCCTGCTCGGTCACTGGCTCGAGATGCGGGCGCGCGCCGGCGCCTCGGCGGCGATCCGGGCGCTCCTCGACCTCGCCCCGCCGATGGCGACGGTCCTGCGCGACGGGCGCGAGGTGGAGATCCCGACCTCGGAGGTTCAGGAGGGGGAGACGGTCGTCATCCGTCCGGGCAACAAGATCCCGGTCGACGGCGAGGTGATCGAGGGCGAAACCCTGGTCGACGAATCCATGCTCACCGGCGAATCGATGCCGGTGAACAAGGTGCCCGGCGACCGGGTCATCGGCGCCACCATCAACAAGAGCGGAAGCTTCCGCTACCAGGCGACCAAGGTCGGCGCCGATACCGCGCTGGCGCAGATCGTCAAGCTGGTGCAGGAGGCGCAGAACTCCAAGGCGCCGGCGCAGCTGCTCGCCGACCGTGCCTCGCAGTGGCTGGTCTTAATCGCCATCGTAATCGGGCTAGCCACCTTCTCCGTCTGGTTCTGGTGGATCGGCTCGCCGCTTCTCTTCGCGCTGACGCTGACGATCACCGTCTTCGTCATCGCCTGCCCTGACGCGTTGGGGCTGGCCACGCCGATGGCGGTGATGGTCGGCACCGGGCTGGGCGCGCAGCACGGCATCCTGTTCAAGAATGCGGGCGCGCTGGAAGATGCGACCAAGCTGGACGTGATCGTCTTCGACAAGACCGGCACGCTGACCATGGGTCAGCCGCGCGTGGTCGAGGTCGTGGCTGCCGAGGGCGGCACCGGAGATGACGCGCTGCGGGCTGCGGCGGCCGTGGACCGCGGATCGGACCACCCACTAGCCCTGGCCATTGTCGAACGCGCCGCGGATCTCGACGTGCCGCAGATGGCGGGGTTTCTCAACCTCGAAGGGCGGGGTGCGCGCGCCGAGATCGCGGGCGAGACGGTGCTGGTCGGGAACAGGCGCCTGATGGACGAGGAGGGCATCGACGTCGGCGCCCTGACCGCCGAGGCCGAGCGCCTGAAGGGCGAGGGCCGGACGGTCGTCCATGTGGCGCAGGCGGGCCGGATGCTGGGCCTGATCGCCATCGCCGATGCGCCGCGCCCGAGCGCGATGGCCGCCGTGGCCAAGCTGCGTGAACGCGGCGTCGAGGTGGCGATGCTGACCGGCGACAACGAGGGCACGGCGCGCCGCATCGCGGGCGAACTGGGCATCGACACGGTGCTGGCCGATGTGCTGCCGGGCCAGAAGGCCGAGAAGGTGAAAGAGCTTCAGGCCCAGGGCAAAAAGGTCGGCATGGTCGGCGACGGTGTCAACGATGCGCCCGCGCTGACCCAGGCCGATGTCGGCTTTGCCATCGGAGCGGGCACGGATGTGGCGATGGAAAGCGCCGATGTCGTGTTGATGAAGAGCGATCCCTACGACGTCGTGGGGGCCATCGAACTTTCGCGCGCCACCTTACGAAAGATGCACCAGAACCTGTTCTGGGCGGTGGCCTACAACGTGATCGCCTTCCCGATGGCAGCAGGAGTGTTTTACCCGCTGATCATCAGCCCTGCCGTCGCGGCGCTCGCCATGTCGGGCAGTTCGGCGCTGGTCGCGGTCAATGCGCTGCTGCTCAAGCGGACTCGGCTGGAAGGCATTGAGGATAAAGGGAAGCAGTCCGCGCCGGGACAGCCGGAAGCGGCCTGACGCGGAGCAAGGAGAAAGACATCATGCAAGACAATCGACGCGACGCGCTGCGGCGCTTCTTCGCATCACCCACCAACCTCGTCCTCATGACCTTTCTCGCCGTCGGCGGCTTCTACATGATTGCAGAGCACTGGGCCCATGTGGTGGGGGCGGGGCCGCTGATCATGCTTCTCCTGCTCTGCGGTGGAATGCACCTTTTCATGCACGCGGGGCATGGAGGCCACGGCAGCCACAGGCACGGCCGCGGCGCGGAACACCCCCCGGAGCACCGCGACGATACCGCTGCGGGCGGCGGCAATCGGGCGAGAGACGAAGAATGACCGAGGCCGTCCCCGCCTACGGGCTCTGGCTGCTGGTCGTGCTCAACTCGGCGATCTTCATCCTGTTCGCGTTCAGCTTCTTCAAGCCGCAGACGACGCGCGACTGGCGCTCGTTCGGCGCGTTCAGCGCCTTTCTCGTGGCGCTTTTCGCCGAAATGTACGGCTTTCCGCTGACGATCTACTTGCTGTCGGGCTGGCTGCAGAGCGCCTATCCCGGCATCGACTGGCTGTCGCACGACGCCGGCCACCTTCTCGAGATGCTGTTCGGCTGGGAGGCGAACCCGCATTTCGGACCGTTCCATCTGCTGAGCTTCGTCTTCATCGGCGGCGGCTTCGTCCTGATCTCGGCGGCCTGGAAGATCCTCTACGCGGCGCAGCAGCGGGGGACGCTGGCGACCACCGGCCCCTACGCCGCGCTGCGCCACCCGCAATACGCGGGCTTCGTGCTGGTGCTGTTTGGCTTCCTTCTGCAATGGCCGACGCTGCTGACGCTCGCGATGTTCCCGGTACTGGTAGTCATGTACCTGCGCCTGGCACGCGCCGAGGAGCGCGAGGCGCTGGCCGAGTTCGGCGCGGCCTACCGCGACTATGCCGCGCGTGTTCCGGCCTTCGTGCCGCACCTGTCGGCGATCCGCGGAACGCGGGCGTGATGCCACGACACGATCCTGCTTCTCCCGGCGCGACGCGGCGCAGCGCAGCGCAGGCCGTTGAGATTCGGCCGGGGAGCCCGCTTTCGCTCGGGGTCAGCGAGGGCTGCGACGGGTTCAACTTCGCCGTCTTCTCGCGCCACGCGGAGCGGGTCGAGCTGGTGCTCTATGACAGCGTCGAGGCAGCCGTCCCGGCGCTCGTGCTCGATCTCGATCCCGTGCGGCACCGGACGGGCGACGTCTGGCACGTGTTCGTCGGCGGCATCGGTTGGGGCCAGTCCTTCGCCTGGCGTGTCCATGGGCCATGGGCGCCGCGCCAGGGGCATCGGTTCGACGCGCGTCTGCAGCTCCTCGACCCCTATGCCACCGCTGTCGTGGAAACCGGGGGTTCGGACGTTGGCCGGCTGACCCGGCGCCGCGAGGCCGCCGCCGATCAGCGGGGCGCGGCCCTTCCTGCCGTGCGGTCGCTGCTGGTGGACGGGCAGTTCGACTGGCAGGGGGTGGAGCGGCCCCGCCGGCCATGGTCGGAGACGGTGATCTACGAGACGCATGTGCGCGGTCTGACCATCCACCCCTCCTCCGGCGTCCGGGCAGCGGGCGGCTTTCTTGGCGTGATCGAGAAGATCCCGTATTTCCGCGACCTCGGGATCACCGCTCTGGAGCTGATGCCGGTGCAGGAGTTCAACAGCCGGGAGGTTGGGCGCGCGAACCCGGAGGCCGGCATCCCCCTCGCCAATTACTGGGGCTACGACACCGCAGCCTTCTTCGCGCCGAAGGAGAGCTACGGCAGCGGGCGCAAGCTCGGTTGCCAGGTGGCGGAGTTCAAGACGATGATGCGCGAACTCCACCGTGCTGGCATCGAGGTGATCCTCGACGTCGTGTTCAACCATACCGCCGAGGGCGGCGAGGACGGGCCTACCTTAAGCTTTCGCGGCTTCGACAACGCCATCTACTACCTGCTCGACCCGGACGGCGGCTACCTAAACTATTCCGACTGCGGCAACACGGTGAACTGCAACCACCCGGTCGTGCGCGACACCATCATCGACTGCCTGCGCACCTGGGTTGCCGAGATGCATGTGGACGGGTTCCGCTTCGACCTTGCCTCGATCCTCGGCCGGGGCGCGGACGGCCGGTTGCTCGAGAACCCGCCGCTGCTCGAGCGGATCGCCGAGGATCCGCTGCTGCGCGACGCCAAGCTGATCGCCGAGGCCTGGGACGCGGGCGGCGCGTTCCAGGTCGGTCGCTTCCCCGGCCAGCGATGGGCCGAGTGGAACTGCCACTTTCGCGACGACGTCCGCCGCTTCTGGCGCGGCGATCCGGGGCTCCGCGGCGCCTTCGCGTCGCGCCTCTGCGGTAGCGCCGACCTGTACCAGCATGGGAAGTCGCCGCTCGGCAGCATCAACTTCGTCACCAGCCATGACGGCTTCACGCTGAACGATCTGGTGAGCTACGGCCGCAAGCACAACGAGGCCAACGGCGAGGGCAACCGGGACGGCCCCGGGCAGGAGTTCAGCGCCAATCATGGAGTCGAAGGCGCGACCGAAGACCCCGCCATCGAGCTCCTCCGGCTCCGGCAGATCAGGAACATGCTGGCGACCGTGCTGCTGTCGCGCGGCGTCCCGATGATCTTGGGCGGCGACGAGTTTCGTCGCACGCAGCAGGGCAACAGCAACGCCTGGTGCCAGGACAACGAGGTGTCCTGGTACGACTGGCGCCTCGCCGACGGGAACGCGGGCCTCGTGCGCTTCGTGCGCAACCTCATCGACATCCGCCGACGCTTCCCGACGCTGCGCTCGGACAGCTTCTACACCGACAGCGAGGTCGACTGGTTCGACCGTGACGGCCTCGCGCCGGATTGGGGCGGTGCGGGCACGACGCTCGGCATGATGATCCATCCCGCCCAATCCGTGCCAAGCGACGATGCGATGCTGTGCCTGATGTTCAATGCCGGCGATGAGCCTGCGGACTTCACGTTGCCGGCATCGCCTGACGGCGGCTGGAGGCGCGTGCTCGACACGGCAAGATGTGCACCCGACGATGGGGCAATCCTCGAAACGCAGGAGCGTATTCCGCCATCGCATGGCTGCCGGCTCGCGCCGCACTCGATGGTCCTGTTGCAGGGCGTTCGCGCGGATCGCCCGCAGGCGACACCATCGAGCATAGCAGGCGACACCAACCCAGAAGACAGGAGAGAACCATGAACCAGCAATCCAAGACGCGCGTCGCGGTCAACGGCTACGGCGTGATCGGCAAGCGGGTCGCCGACGCGGTGGCGCTGCAGGACGACATGGAGCTGGCCGGCGTGGCCGACATCGCCGCCGATTGGCGGGCGCGGATCGTCACGCGCAAGGGCTTCGGCCTTTACGCCGCCACCGACGACCATGCCGGAGCGATGCGGACCGCCGGGCTCGACGTCGCCGGCACGCTGGACGACCTGCTCGGCGCAGCCGACGTGGTCGTGGACTGCACGCCGAAGAAGGTCGCCGCGCAGAACGTCGAAACCTACCGTCAGCGCGGCATCAAGTTCATCCTGCAAGGCGGCGAGAAGCATGAGGTCACCGGCCATTCCTTCGTCGCCGAGGCGAACTATGCCAGTGCGCTCGACCGCGACAGCACTCGCGTCGTCTCGTGCAACACCACCTCGACGGTGCGGACGTTGTTGGCGCTGAAGCGTGCCGGGCTGCTCGCCCGTGCCCGCGGCACCCTGCTCAGGCGCGCGACCGATCCGTGGGAGAGCCATCTCGGCGGCATCATGAACACGCTGGTGCCCGAGCCCGAGATCCCCAGCCACCAGGGGCCCGACGCGCAGAGCGTCGACCCCGAACTCGACGTCGTCACGATGGCGGTGAAGGTGCCCGAGACGCTGGCGCACCTTCATTACTGGTCGGTGCAGATGACCCGCGAGGCCGAGAAGGACGAGGTTCTGGCGGCGTTCCGCGCCTCCTCCCGGATCGCGCTGATCGAGGTCGGCGAGGGGCTGACTGCGCTCAACGCCGTCAAGGAGATGATGGCCGATCTCGGGCGCCCGCATGACAACCTCTACGAGGTGGCGCTCTGGTCGGACATGCTGAAGGTGCAGGGCGACGAGCTGTTCTACGCCTACATGGTCGACAACCAGGCGATCGTGATCCCCGAGACCATCGACGCGATCCGCGCGCTGACCGGACAGGTGCGCGAGGCCGAACGCTCGATCGCGGCGACGAACGCCTCGCTCGGGGTCGGCGCGGTCGCGGATGCGCTCGGCGGGCGCTGAGCGATGGCGCCGATCGCCCCGTTCCTTGCGCGGCGGCGCGTGGCGTATTTCTCGATGGAGATCGCGCTGCGCCCCGAAATCCACACCTATTCCGGCGGCCTCGGCATCCTCGCCGGCGACACCGCCCGGTCAGCGGCCGATCTCGACCTGCCTATGGTGTTCGTCACCCTCGCCAGCCGCGAGGGCTATCTGCGCCAGGAGATCGATGCGGAGGGCCGGCAGGTCGACCATGCCGACCCATGGGACCCGGCGGAGTGGGCTGTGCCGCTCGACGCGATGGTCGCGGTGACGATCGAGGGGCGGCCGGTCTGGATAAGGCCTTGGCTCTACGTGCTGACCTGCCCGATCGGACAGGCGGTGCCGGTGCTGTTGCTCGATACCCGGCTGGAGCAGAACGCGCCCGAGGACCGGGCGATCACCGACCGGCTCTATGGCGGCGAGAATACCTGGCGGCTGAAGCAGGAGATCGTACTGGGAATCGGCGGCGAGATGCTCCTGCGGGCGCTTGGTTTCGAGATCGAGACGTATCACCTGAACGAGGGCCATGCCGCGCTGCTGACGGCGGCTCTGCTGCGCCGTCATCCGCGCACAACCCACCTGAGCACGGGCGACGTTCTGCACTACGACGACGACCGGGTGCGCGAGGTCTGCGTCTTCACCACGCATACCCCCATCGAGGCGGGGCACGACCATTTCTCTTACGACCTCGTCGAACGGCAGCTTGACGGGCTGATCCCGATCGGTCAGCTCCGCCTGCTCGCGGGCGAGGACCGCCTCAACATGACGCGGCTGGCGCTGAACCTCAGCGGCTTCGTAAACGGCGTGGCGATCCGGCATGCCGAGACCACCCGCGGCATGTTCCCCGGCTACACCATCAGGGCGGTGACCAATGGCGTTCACGTCCCGACCTGGACGCATCCGGCGTTCGCACGGCTGTTCGAGCGCCTCGTGCCCGCCTGGGGCCACGACCCCGAGCAGCTCGCTGTGGCCGACACGCTGTCCGACGCCGAGGTCTGGGACGCGCATTCCGAGGCCAAGGCGGGGCTGATCGCCGAGATTCGGGCGCGCAGCGGGGTCGAGATGCGGCCCGACCTTCCGATCGTCGCCTTCGCCCGCCGGATGACCGGCTACAAGCGCGCCGACCTGATCTTCGCCGACCTCGAGCGGCTGCGGGCGATCCAGCGGGAGCGGCCGTTCCAGCTGGTGATGGCGGGCAAGGCGCATCCCCGCGACGACGGCGGCAAGGCGCTGATCGGGCGCGTCCACGAACACATGCGAGCGCTGCAGGAAAGCATGCCGATGGCGTTCATGCCCGATTACGACATGGCGCTGGCCAAGACGATGGTTGCGGGCGCCGATATATGGCTCAACACGCCGCTGCCGCCGATGGAGGCCTCGGGCACCTCGGGCATGAAGGCGGCGGTGAACGGCGTGCTGAACCTTAGCGTGCTCGACGGCTGGTGGATCGAGGCCTGGATCGAGGGCGTGACCGGCTGGGCCGTGGGCGACGACGACCGGCGCCACGAGGACGACGCCGCAGACCTCTACGACAAGCTGGAGCGCGTGGTCCTACCGCTTTACCACGACGACCGGCCGCGCTGGATCTGGATGATGAAACAGGCGATGAGCAAGATCGGCCCACGCTTCAACAGCCAGCGCATGATGCGCCGCTACGCCGGCGAGGCCTATCTGCGATGATGGCGGGGACTGTTCGGAAAAACCGTAGCCGAAAACTCCAGTTCAGAGCGGTCCAGTTTTCAGGGAGCAGAGCAAACGAGAGGACGGACGATGAAGCGATCGAAGTCCAGCAGACAGCAGGTGATCCCGATCCTGCGCGAGCATGAAGCGGGGGCGAAGACTGAGGTGGTCCACGTGGCTCTATCCCTTCATAGTCTGGAGCCTCCGAGAAACCCGGGACTAGATTAGAACTCGATCCCTATCGCATTCGTCACCTCGCGCCCGGTGCGAGGTCTTTGCTATCAGAATGGCCGGGCGGGCACCGCCTACGGAGCGAGGGGGCAAGATCACCCGAAGCGCTGGCGCGTCTTCTGTCGGGCTGTCCGAATAAGACCATCTTGGCAAGCGCTCGAGTTTCACTGGCAGAGCAGGTAATGGCGGACAGTTTGCATGTTCCAAGGGCGACGCGATAGTCGGAAAAGGTAGCGGACCGTTGTCGCCCAAGCACTGACGTATCGTCAGTGCCCTAGGTCCGCTGACCGACGACGCATTGCGCTCTCACCGACGGGATTCACTGCGTATTATACATAATGAAAGTACTACTATTTTTTAAACCTAAGAAATTTGGTAGCTTACGGACTGTCCTTACCAGATACGCTGCATTCCCTCGCCGGACAGGGCGATAGATCGTGTGCGCGGCGATCGAGCCTGAGGTCTTGAGCAGAATCGCAGAGTCCTTCGACCGAGTCTCTGGGGTCTGTATGGCCGGGGGAGCCTGGCAGGGCGGTGGCCCGGCGAAATGCGCCGGACCATCCTAATTGTGTCAACGGGCTTTGACGTCGTGTGCGCGACCTACACTCATCCAGACGACCGTCGCGACGATGACGGCGAGGAAGATCGCGCTCGTCACGATCGTGCCGAGGCCGAGGCCGCCGTATTCCACGGGCTGCGAGAGCAGGTCGCCGAAGGACGCGCCGAGCGGGCGGGTGAAGATGTAGGCGATCCAGAAGGCGAGGATGCCGTCGAGCCGGAGGAAGTAGTAGCCCGCCGTGATCGAGGCGATGACCATGCCGAAGAGGATGCCGGTCCCCAGATAACCAAGCCCGAACTGCTCGGCCACGAGATCGCCCGCGGCGGTGCCGAGCGCGAAGGTGAAGAGGATCGCGAGCCAGTAGAACGCCTCGCGCCGGGTGGTGAACACCTCGTGGATCGAGAGCGTCCGCTCGGTGGCCCACCAGGTCGCGAAGGTGGCGGCGAGCGCGAGGGTGAAGAACACCGTCGTAGTCACGAGCGACACGCCGAAATTGTCGACCAGGTTGTCGGTGACCAGCGTGCCGACGATGCTGATCAGCACGACGGCGAGCCAGTAGGACCAGGGGACGTAGCGCTTCTGTCCGAACTGAAGGAAGAGCGCCCCGGCGAGGATCGCCGTCATCAGCAGCGATGTCGCCGTGAGGCCGAGGCCGAGGTTGACGGCGAGGTAGTCGGCGGCCGTCTCGCCCATGGTCACAGCCATGAGCTTGATGAGCCAGAAGGACGGCGTCACCTCCGGGACGCGGTTTACGGCGACGGGCTGGTCGTAGCGGGCGAAGGAGTGGTTCAGGTCGGCGGTCTGGGCGAGCATGGCCATGGCGGGCGTCCTTGTATGGAGGGGTCAGTTGGGCAGGAGGGCGAGGGCCTGGGCGGAGAAGGCGTCGGACCGGGCATCGTCGTCGGCGTTGCAGCGCTCCGTCGCCTTGGCCTGCAGCGCGGTGGCGGCGGTGCGGTCGGGATCCGGGATCGCGCTGCCCACAAGACCGGTGCGGAGTTGCTCCAGCATGACCTCGCAGGGTAGCGCGCGGCCCGAGGCGTCGGTCACGACGATCCCGGACACGGTGCCCGGTCCGCCCGCCGCCGGGGCGGTCCCGGCCGTTGGGTCCGCCAGCGCGCCTTGGAGCGCGGCGAGCGCGGCATCGACCTGCCCGGCGGCATCGGGGGAACCGGTGCGCAGGGCGCTCAGGGCGTCGTCGATGGCGCCGTCGACATGCCCCCAGGCCGCAGTGTTCACCGGGCGCAGGGTCGCCTGCGCGTCGTCCCATGCGGTCTCGAGCTCGGTGATCCGCATCTCGGCGGCGGCGAGGTCGCCGGTCGCGGCGACAGACTGCACATCCGTGGTGATCGCCGCGAAGGGCGTCATGTCGCCAAGGGGCGGGGCAGCATCCGGGATTGCGGCGGCCGTCTGTGCGGCGGGCGGTGTCAGGACCACGTAGCCGGCGGCGAAGACGGCGACGGGAGCCGCGATCAGCGCGACGCTGAGGAGGAGGTTGCGCATGGAATGGTCTTTCGGGACATGGGATAGGGTTGCGGAGGTCTTCCGGCCCCTGGGCCCGCCTCCCGATCCTGCCATCATGGACGCTTCGTCATGCGCGGCCCTGTCGGGCGGATTGCAAATCCGCAATGTCGAGCCGTCCTCAGGAGGCGTCGTCGCGCCGCCGCCAGAGCATCCGGACGAGCCGGAACAGGTAGAGCCCGACGACGCCGATCACGATCGCCGTGGTCACCGGATCGAGCCACGCCCCGACCCGCTCGTATTGCGACCGCAGGACGTAGCCCGCAGCCGTCAGCAAGCCGACCCAGACCGCGCTGCCGAGCGTCGTCAGAACGAGGAACCGGACGAGCGGCATGTCCGCGAGCCCGGCGGGCACCGAGATCAGCGTCCGCACGGCCGGCACCATCCGGCCGAGGAACACCGCCTTGCCGCCATGCCGGTCGAACCAGGCGATGGCGCCGTCGACGTCCTCGGCGTCCATCGTCAGCCAGATCCCGTGCCGCTCCGCGAGACGGCGAAGCCGGTCGCGGCCGATCCAGCGTCCGGCGTAGTACCAAGGCAGGGCCCCCGCGACGGAGCCGGCGACTCCGGCGAGAAGGACGGCGACCAGCGACAACGTCCCTTCGGCGGCCTGAAACCCAGCGAGCGGCATGACGAGCTCGGACGGAATCGGCGGGAAGACGTTCTCGAGCACCATCAGCGCGAAGACGCCGAGCGGGCCCGCGGCCGCGATCCAGCCGGAGATCAGGTCGAACATGGTTTGGTCCTCGTGGCGTGAGGGGATGCGATGCCGGCGTGGCAAACCGGCGGGCGTGCCGGTTGCGATCCCATCTCGTCAAACGACCTTACAATTGTCTGACGGGATTGGTGCGTCGCTGCGATCCGATCATCGCGCCGGGATCGCCTCCGCATCCAGCCCCGAGGCGCAGGCGCGCCACGAGCGCGCGAACGGCAGGATCGGAAGGCGCCAAGGCGCGCTGGCGCGCCGCGTCCTCGAGCCAGACGACCGGGTCCTCGCGGATCGCAGACGCGACATAGGCCGCTCCGGACCCGCCCGCGGCGAGTTGCCAGAACCGGGCGTGGAGGCGGCGGCCGTCGGGCCCGACCTCATCCGGCGCAGCGAAGGCGAGGTCGTTCGGCCGGCTCGCACGGAAGTTCGGCACGATCAGCGGATCGGGCGGGCTTCCCCCCGTCCAGTCCGACCAGGCGGCACGCAGGAGCGAGACGGGACCGGGGCGGGCGGCCTCGGTCCATCCCGCGCCCCGCATCGCGGCGGTGAGGGCGGCCGCGTCCGCCGCCTCGACACGGAGAATGACGGGGCCGCGCGGCGCGCCGAGCAGCGTCTCCGTGCCGATTCCGGCCGGCTTGGCGGCTTGAGAGGCGATAGCCGGGGGTGGCGGGCTCAGCGCGTCCTTCTGCGTCGTGGCGATGCCGATCGCGCCGAGGACGCCGACCGTAAGCAGGGTGAGCGCGATGCGCTTCCGCCCTGCTCTGACGGGCACATGCGGCGATCCGCGACCGCGCAGCCTCTCGGCGACCGCGATGCCGATGACCAGCCAGAGCCCGCCCACGAGGTAGCAGTTGAGCACGTCGGAGACGTAGTGTTCGATCAGGTAGATGCGGCTCAGCCCGATCAGGAACGCCGTCGTGACCGCTCCGAGCAGCGCGACCGTCGCGCCGGTCGCGCGCAGGCGCCAGGCGACGATCCAGAACATCCCCCAGGCCGCGACCGCGCCGGCGGCGTGCCCGCTCGGGAAGCTGCCCGAGGTCTCGACGAAGTAGCCCAGGTCGGAGCGGGGCCGGGCAAAGAGCGCCTTGAGAAGCGTGACCGTCGCGGCGTTGCCCAGGATCGAGATCCAGAGCCCCGCGAGGAGGCCGAGACGCCGCAAGAGCAGCAGGACCGCCGAAACCGGCAGCGCCAACACGAGGATCACCGTCGAGCTGCCGATGGCCGTGATCCAGCCGAACATCGCGATCAGCCGGTCGTCCCGCATCGCGTAGAGCAGGTTCGCGAGTCGCAGATCGCCCTGGGCGACGCCGGGATCGCCGACGAAGTCGAAGACGGAGTCGAGCCAGGTCGCGAGGAGGTAGGCGAAGACCGCGACCAGGGCCGTCGCCGTGAAGCCGGAGAAGCGCGCCGGATCGAACCGCGCCGCCATGCGGCGCGTGGCGACCGGATGGCGCTCGACGAAGCCTCGCCAGGCCGGCGTTGCGGTGAGCCCGTCGCGAACGGCGCGGATGAGGTCCGCCAGATGCGGGAGCATCCGGCGTGTTCTCAGCACGACGAACCAGAGGACGGCGAGAACGGCGAGGGCTCCGAGCGCGAAGGCGAGGACGCGCGGCGCGGCGGCTCCGAGCCGTCCGACGAGTCCGCCCCCGAAGAAGCCGATGGCGGGCAGCACCAGCGCGTAGGGCACGGCGCTGAGCGCGTTCCAGAGCATGAACCGGCGAAACTCCATCCCGGCCATCGCAGCCGCGAAGGGGACGAAGGCCGAGAGCGGGCCGAGGAACCGACCCGGCACCATCGCGAAGCCGCCCCATCGGGCGAGCAGGTCACGTGCCCGCGTGACATGCGGCGAGGATGTCGCGCGCGAATGGCCAGACAAGCTCCGGCCCACGAGGCGGCCGAGCTGGAAGCTGACCGTCCCGCCGAGGATCGTGCCAAGCCCTACGAACCAGGCGAGGTCGAAGAAGTCGATCAGGCCGCGCTGCACCAGCGCGCCTCCGGCGATCACCGCGACCGCGCCCGGCACGAACACGCCCGCGAACACGATCGCCTCGACCATCGCGAAGGCGGCGAGGATCCAGTAGGTCCAGACCCCCATGGACTGGAGCGACGGCAGGATCTGGTCGAAGATGTGCAGCATGTCGGGTGCGGTCCTGTATGGGTCGAGCCGTCGCGCTCGCCCGCATCGGCCATAGCATGTCGTGCAGGCGAAGAGGGCCGGAGCGGAATCGCCCGCTCCGGTTCCATATCAGGACTGCGGCGCGGTCCGGGATGCCCGAACCATCGTTAAAGCCAGGACCGCCGCGAGCGCGGCCAGCGTCACCAGCGATGCCCATTCGCGCGGAAGGCTCAACCCGCCATCCGCTGCCGGCTTGGTCAGGAAGTCGCCGAAAGTCGCGCCGAAGGGCCGGGTGAACACGAAGGCGAGCCAGAACAGCAGCACCGCGTTGATCCGGGTCGCGTAGTGCAGCGCCAGCACGACGCCGATCACGCCCGCGGTGACGAAGGCGCCCTGCAGGTAGCTCAGCGACAGGTTATCGGTGAGGAAGTCGCCGAACGCGGTGCCGAGGCTGTTGGAGAACACGACCGCGATCCAGAACAGGATCTCGACCGGGCGGGTGAAGATCGGCTCGACGGACAGGCTGCCGTGACGCCGCTTCCAGAAGATCAGCGTGGCGACGAGGCCGGCGACGAGCAGCACCGAGCCCCAGAGGTATCCGAGGCCCAGCGACCGGTCCATCAGGTCCGATACCTCCGTGCCGGCGGTGGTGGTGGCGACGATGGCGGTCCAGAACAGGACGGGGTGGAACCCCTCCGCGCGGATCTTGACCCAGAGGATCACGCCGAGCAGGGCGAAGGTGATCGCAAAGCCGATGTAATAGCCCAAGTTGAGAGTCATCGACAGGAAGTCGCCCGCCGTCTCCCCCAGCGTGGTGGCGAGGATCTTCATGATCCAGAAGGCGAGCGTGACCTCGGCCACGCGGTTGACGGTGATTGCGTCGACGTCCGGTCCGGTCGGCGCGTACGGAGAGGGTTCGGTGGTCATGTCTGGCTCCGTCGAGCGGTTTGAGAAAGCGGGGTCCGAGGGTCTTTCGCGGACGTCCGGGCCGCGGGACGACCCCGCCGTGCCGAACCGCACTCGGCGACGGGGCTCGCGGGGTCCTCTCGTCCGGATTACATCGCCGCAATGTCGCGGGCAGTGACGGGCCGCTACCGACGTCAGCTGGCCGCACCCACGCGGATTGCAGCAATCCGAACGACAGGCACGCCTCATCGGACGCCCCGATGATCCAGCGGTGACATGCCGTCACCCGGGGCAGAACCATGGAGCAAGACCGCGAGACCTTCAAAGGCAACGGCGCGGGCGGCGCGGCGTCCCATGAGCCATGGCTCGCTCGGGCGCACCGTTGGCTGGCGCCGGCGGCGACCGCCCTTCTGTTCGCGGCAGGCCTCGCCATGCTCCACCGCCTGCTCGCGCCGATAGGCCTGGCCGCGCTACGCGATCAGCTGACCGCCGTGACGCCGATGACCTATCTCGGCGCCTTCGCGGCGACGGCCCTGGCTTACGGCGTCTTCATCGGTTTCGATCGGGTGGCCCTAAGCCACCTGCGGCTGCCGGTCCGGCCGGCGGCGGCCGTGCTTGGTGCGGCGCTCGGCTACGCCGTGGGCAACACGGTGGGGCTGAGCGCGCTGTCGGGCGGCGCGGCGCGCTGGCGCGTCTACGCCCGCGAGGGTCTCGACGGCTGGCAGGTCGCGGCCGTCTCGACCTTTACGACGGTCGCCTACGGGATCGGCGCGGCGATTGTAGGCCTCGCCGCGCTGGCCGTCGATCCGACCGCGCTGGCCGCGTTGAGCAGCCTGTCACCCGTACAGGTCCGGCTCGCGGCCCTCGCCGCGCTCGCCGCCGGGGCCGTCGGCCTGTCCCTGCAGTCCCTGCGGCGGCGGCCGATCGCCCTCGGCCGCCTCAGGCTTCGCCCGGTTGCCCTCGGGGTGCTCGGCCGGCTCCTTGCGCTGACCCTAGCCGAGATGGGCTTGGCGGCGGTGATCCTGCACCTGCTTCTGCCGCCAGGAACGATCTCCTGGCTGGAGCTGATCGTCGTCTACGCGGCGGCTACGCTCGCGGCCGTCGCGAGCCACGTGCCCGGAGGCGTCGGCGTGTTCGAGGGCGCCGTGATCGCCGCTCTCCCCACCTCGGTGCCGGCCTCGTCGGCGCTGGCGGCGCTCCTGGTGTTCCGGCTGATCTACCTGGTCGTGCCGTTCCTCCTGGCGATGGCGGTCTTGCCGTTCGTGCGGGTGCGTGCCGTCCCGCTGCCGGCCAAAAGCGATTGCAGGATTGTAATTCCCCCGACAGGCGGGGGCGACGGACCGACCTCATCTCGGATGGCATGGGGCGCCATGACGGCGGCCCGAGACCTGAGAAGATGGACGATGAGAATGACGAACACGAAGCTCGGCCTGGCGGCCCTGGCGGCCCTGGGCCTTCTCGGCGGCGCGGCCGCCGCGCAGTCGGGCGGCGGAACCGGCTCCGACGACCAGGCGGAGGCCCAGGCGCTCATGGCTACGAACATGACGCTGAGCGAAGCGATCTCGGCCGCAGAAGACTCCGGCGGAGGCCACGCCATGAGCGCCGAGTTCGACCACGGGGACGATGGCGAGCGGGCCGGCTTCGAAGTCGAGCTGGCGGCTGCGGACGGGTCGATCTCCAAATTCTTCGTCGGCGCGACCGATGGGGCAGTGACGTCCTACGACGACGCTAGCGACGACGGCGACGGCGACGGCGAAGACAACGACTGACACTCGGTGTAGCCTCGCATAGACGATCAGGCCGGCGGCGCCTACGCGTGCCGCCGGCCCCTCCATAGGCGGACTCATGAAGATACTCGTGTTCGAGGACGACAAGACGGCAGGCCCCTACATCGTGGAGGGCCTACGCGAGGAGGGCCATTCCGTCGACCTGCTCGCGAACGGTCAGGATGGGCTGATCCAGGCGACCGTGGGCGCCTATGACGTGATGGTCGTGGACCGGATGCTGCCCGGGCTCGACGGCGTCTCCCTGGTCAAGACCCTGCGTGGCGCGAAGAACCGCACGCCTGTCCTGCTGCTCACCGCGCTCGGCGGGGTCGATGATCGGATCGAGGGGCTGGATGCGGGCGCCGACGACTACCTCGTGAAGCCCTTCGCCTTCGGCGAGTTGAAGGCGCGGATCGCCGCGCTCGGCCGGCGCCCGCAGATGGCCGAGGAGCCGACGGCCCTGCGCGCCCGCGACCTAGAGATGAACCTGCTTACGCGCAAGGTGACGCGGGGCGGGACTTCGATCGACCTGCTGCCGCGCGAATTCGCGCTGCTCGAGCACCTTCTGCGTCGCAAGGGCCGGGTGCAGACCCGGACCATGCTGCTCGAGGCGGTGTGGGACATCCACTTCGATCCGCAGACCAATGTGGTCGAGACCCATGTGAGCCGCCTGCGCGGCAAGGTGGACAAGCCCTTCGACCGCGACTTGATCGAGACGGTGCGCGGCGCAGGCTACCGGATCGACGCCGAGTGACGCCCGGCCTGCCGGGAAACCCGCTCAGATCGACGCCGCTCCGTCTGACGCTGATCCTGATCGCGATCTTCACGGTCTCGTCGCTCGCCATCTTCAGTTTCTCGTTCCTCGCCGTTCGGCAGGACTTCGATGACGCCCTGCGGGAGAGCGTCACGCAGGCGCTCGCGAGCTACCAGGCCATCGACGAGGAGGAGGAGCTGCGGGAGCGGCTGGCCGCCGAGGTCGCGGCGATACCAGCCGAGATGACGGTGCTGCGCTTCGTGCCCGATGCCGGGGCGTCTGTCGGCAATGTCGATGGCCTGCCGGACATCGACGTCCTCCGCGTCCTGTCCGAAGGCGAGATCGCGGCAGGCACGCGCGCGCTCTCCGACAGCTATCTCGCGATCGGCGGCTGGGTCGCGGGCGGGCATCTGGTCGTCGCGCAGACCCGCGAGCAGGTCGTCGAGATGGGAGAGCTGTTCCTGACCGTCTTTCTGGTCGGCTTCCTGCCGACGCTGGCGATGGCCTCGGCGGCCGGGCTGGCCGTTGCGCGCCGGGCGCGCGACCGCGTGGAAGCGATCCGCGGGACGCTGGCCGAGCTGACCTCCGGCGACCTGACGGCGCGGGTGCCGGACGTGACCGACGCGGCGGACGATCTCGAGCAGATCGGCCGGGCGGTGAACGGGATGGCCCGCGCGCAGGCCACGTCCACGGCCTCGCTCCGCCAGATCTCGGCCGACATCGCCCATGACCTGAAGACGCCGATCCAGCGGGTCGCGATCCAGCTGGAGCGGCTTGAAAGCAGGACCTACCTGACCGCGGACCAGAAGGGGACCGTCGAGGCCGCGCGGGCCGAGTGCGACCGCATCGTGCGCACGTTCCAGTCGCTCCTGCAGATCGCGCAGCTCGAGGGCGGCGCCGTCCGCGACCGCTTCACGCCGACCGACCTGCGCGCGGTCGTCTCGGGTGTCGTGGACATCTACGGGCCGGATGCCGAGGCGAGCGGCCATGATCTGCGACTGGACGTGGTCGGGGCCGGACCGTTCGACGTGAACGGCGATCGGCAACTGCTGGGCCAGGTGCTCGCCAACCTGATCGAGAACGGCCTGCGCCACGTGCCTCTGGGCGGCCGCATCGTCGTGACCCTCGCGCGCGAGGGTCCTCGGGCCGCCCTCGTCGTCGCCGACGACGGCCCCGGGATCCCGGCGGAGGAGCGCGACCTCGTGCTTCGGCGCCTCTACCGGCTGGAGCGCAGCCGCACGACGGACGGCAGCGGCCTCGGGCTGTCGCTCGTCGCCGCCATCGCCGGGCTGCACGATGCCACGCTCTCGCTCGGCGACGCGGCGCCGGGCCTAATCGTGCGCCTCGCCTTTCCGGCGGCGGGCGCCGGCTCGAAGGAGTAAGCATCCGGTCTGCCTCACGGCGAACAGGCCGGCCTTGCGTGAAGGCCGACCCCGATTGCTGCATGATCGGATCGTCGTCCGGAGACGGCTCAGTTATCGCCGATGATCGCCTCGATCTGCTCCTTCGTCGTGCTGCCTGAGTCCGAGACGAGGGCGTGGATCGCGGCGAGCTGTCCGAGCGACAGCGTTTGCACCTCGGTGGTGATGCCGTGGCTGTCGAAGAACCGCTCGATGCTCATGTCGAGCTGGCTCTCGCTCGCCTCGTCGGTGGCGGTCGATTGCGCAAAAGCGGGCAACGGTGCGGCCAACGTGACGGCCATCGCGGCGGCGAGGGACAGGGCGCCGAGCGCGCTGCGCGGGTTTGGTCCGGTCATGTTCTGTATCCTCTTCTTGTCGACGCGACCCCATCGGCTGCGCCTGTCATCATTATGAGGAGCCGGGATCAAGCGTGTCTGTCGGCTGGATTACAGTCCTGCAATGGAGATTCCGTCAACGAAGCATCGAAGGCGAGCGGCGTCTCGATCTGTCCGATCCGGAACGCGGCATGCAATGCCAGCACGATCGGCACCGAGACGAGCCAGGCGAAGACCACGTCGCTGAGGAAGTGCGCCCCGAAGGCGACGCGCAAGAGCGAGCCGAAGATGGCGACCGCGACGATGCCGACCCTGGCCACGACGCAGTGCCGGGCGGGCAGGAGCGGCACCGCGACGAGCAGGAGGATCGTCGTCATGGTGGCCAGCGCGCTGGCCTCGCCCGAGACGAAACTGCAATGCGACGGGCATTGGTCGGCGGCGGTGAGCACCGGCGTGAAGGCCGCGTCGCCGCCGAAGAGGTCGACGTTCCAGGGCCGGGCGCGGCCGGACTGGGGTTTGAGCACCGCGTTGACCAGAAGGCCCGGGCCGAGCGCGTAGGACGCGGTCGCGAAGGCGAGGACGCGCGTACGCAGGACGCGGCTGGCCGGCCAGGCCAGGCCCGCGAGCAGCATCCCGACCACCACGATCATTGCGCCGTCGGTCAGGCCGATCATCGCGTCCCGTACGGCGTTCCAGGCCACGGAGGCACGCAACGGGAAGCCCCGGGCGTCGCCGAAGATACCGCTGATCCGAAGATCCAGGTTCGGGAAGGTCAAGAACAGGGCTGCGACCAGGAGGGCCGCGATGCCCACGGCCTCGATCCGGCTCAGGACGGGGTTGGGACGGCTCACGAGCGAAGCTCCGTCTGCGGAGCGTCCAGTGGCTCGACGGGCTGTTCCCGGCCGAGCAGACGACCGCTTTCGCAGCCGCGCCTGCGGATGAGCCATGCGGCGCCGAGGAGGTCCGGGATGCCGACGAGCGCGCGGGCGAGGTTGGAGTATTTCGACGCGCCGCCCAAGCGCTCGCGATGCGTTACGCGCGTGACGGCCACGTCCCAGCCCTCGCGCAGCATCATCGCGGGCATGAATCGGTGGATGTGGTCGAACCAGGACAGGTCGAGATAGGCGGCGCGGCGGAACGCCTTCATGCCGCAGCCCGAATCGCGCACGCCGTCGCGCAGCAGAGCGCGGCGGATGGCGTTCGCCGCCTGTGATGCCAAGCGACGCCAGGCCGTGTCCAGACGGCGGATGCGCTCGCCCTGCACGAGGCCCAGACGATCCGCGCCCGAAGCATCGAACGGCGCGAGCAGCAACGGAATCTGGTTGGGCGGGTTCTGCCCGTCGCCGTCGAGCGTGACGACGATGGCGCCGCACGCGCGCCGGACGCCCTGGCGGATCGCGCAGGACTGCCCGCGGGGCGCGTCGTTGCGGATCACGGCGAGAAAGTCATGGCGTGCCTGGAGCGCGTTCAACGCGTGGTGCGTCCCGTCTGTCGAGCCGTCGTCGACGACAATCAGCTCGAAGGCGTGGTGCGCGAGCACCCGTCCGATCTCCGCCACCAGCGGGCCGATGGCCACGACCTCGTCGCGGGCGGGAACGATCACGCTGATCGCCGGCGCGACGGCGTCAGGGTCGCGGGATGTCATGAAGTGGGCTCCGGAGCGGGCGCGTCGGCGACGTGCCAGATGGCATAGGGGGCGTTACGGAATACGATCGTCTCGTGCGGCCGCCAGTCCGGGGCGGCGCGGTCGGAGCGAGCGACGATGATGCCGCCCGGATGGGCGGCCCGCCATTCCGCCAGCGCGGCCGCCGATCGCGGGTTGGCGACCGGTCGCGTCAGCCGCCCGGCGAAGTTGAACTCGGCGTGGTAGGTCTGCCCGTAGAAGGCGATGCCGTCCGTCTCGCGGGACGCGACCGCCTTCGCGATCTCTTCCGTGTCGTAGATGCCGCGCGTGTCGGTCAGGCCGATGGCCAGGTCGAAAGACAGCAGCAGGCCTAGGGACAGCACCGCGCCTCCACGCAGGCTACCGAGACGGATCGCGAGCCAGCAGACCGTCAGAGTCAGCAGGACCCACACGACGAGGATCGAGCGGGGGTGCACCAGATCGGCGGCCTTGCCGATAGGGACCAAGCCGGCCGCCACACCTAGGCCGAGGGCCGCCAGCAGGAGGACCGGCAAGGCGGCGACCATGACGGTGCTGCGGACGTCCCGCGCGAGCCGCGCGACGACGATGGCTACGGCCGCCAACTCGGGCACCAGATAGTGCGCCTGCTTGCCGCTGATGAGGCTGAAGAGGAGGAGCGCGCCCCCGCCCCAGACGAGGCAGAGCCGCAGGCCCGGCTCCCGGAAGATGTCCCGATCAAGCGCCGCGCGCCACAGGCCCGGCATCCAGGCCCAGGGAAACAGCAGTGCCGGCAGCAGGGCGAGGTAGAACCACCAGGGTTTGGCATGGGCGAAGCTGTCGGCCATTCGTCCCGCGCTCTGCGTCCACAGGACAGCTTCGCGGTATTCGGGACCACCCGCGACGATGGCCGGGATGAGCCACAGCGCGACGACGCCGAGCGCCGTGGCAAGCGCTAGCCCGCCGCCGGCGACAAGGCGGCGGGCAGATGCACCCCTCCGCTTGCCGGCCCAGAGTGGTATCAGTAGCAGCGCGGGCGTCACGTGGATCAGGATGACCGGGCCCTTGGCCAATACGCCCACGGCGATGGCGAGTCCGAGCAGTGCCCAGTACCGGCCCCGACCGGTCTCGGCCCCGCGCAAGAGCGCCAGCATCGCTGCAACTGTCGCTGCTGCGAGGGCGGCATCGAACATCGTTAGCCCGCCGTAGAAGCCGAAGATCAACATCCCGGACAGGGCGAGGACCGCGCGGGGTCCGGCGCCCGCGTCTTCGGGCCAGAGTGCCCGCGCCAGCTGCCTGGTCAGCAGGATCGCCAGCA
Organism: uncultured Alphaproteobacteria bacterium; assembly: GCA_963832275.1. Lineage (GTDB taxonomy): Bacteria > Pseudomonadota > Alphaproteobacteria > Rhodobacterales > Rhodobacteraceae > Hasllibacter. Next base: position 3,784 of record CAWHTQ010000004.1, on the reverse strand, counting down.
CGGCGAAGGCTGGGCCGACCAGCCGAGCGGCGGTCTCCGAAACGCCCGTGACAGACCAGACGGCGTTGATCGCCCAGAACAGGAGCGGCGGCTTGTGGGTGTAGAGCGCGAAGTTCTTCGACGGAACCAGCCAATCGCCGGACAGCCACATCTCCCAGGCGACGGCCAGATAACGGGTCTCGTCGATCGGCATGGCGGGGCGCAGGAGGACGCCTGCCACGGCGACCGATACGAAGGCGAGTACCGCGGTGCGTGCAGCAGCGCCGTCGGTCATGCCGCGAGCGACCGCCGGGCACGTCCGATCAGCGCGAGGTTGCGCGCGTAGACGACGAGACCAGTTGCCTGCCCCAGAATGAAGACCGGGTCGCGCCGCCAGATCGCGTAGCTCAGGAGCGTGATCCCACCCAGCAGGCTGAACCACCAGAAAGCTACCGGGATTACGCTTTGGCGCCGACGCTCGCTGACGATCCACTGCACCAGGAACCGCGAGGTGAAGAAAAGCTGCCCGGCAAGCCCCACCCCGATCCAGATCGTCTCCGACGTCATCTCGCCTCCTCGTCCGACGCACGGTTGTGTCCGCGGTCCGAGGGGCTCGTGACGGTCGAACCTTACGTTTCGCTGACGGGCGGATTAGCCTGCGACGAGATTGCCGATGCGGAGGGCCGATGCGCCTGCTGGTGGTAGAGGACGAGCGGGATCTGGCGGGCGCGGTGGCCGACCACCTGCGCGCGGCGTCCCATGCCGTCGACGTGGTCGCGACGCTCGACGAGGCGCTCGGCGCCTCTCGCGCTGTAGCCTACGCGCTGATCCTGCTCGACCTGGCGCTGCCGGACGGCGAGGGGCTTGCGCTGCTGCGGGACCTTCGGGAGCGCGGCGACGCCACGCCCGTGCTGATCGTCACCGCGCGCGACCGGATCACCGAGCGGATCGCAGGGCTCGAGGCGGGCGCGGACGACTATCTGGTCAAGCCGTACGACCTCGACGAGATGCTCGCGCGGGTGACGGCCATCCTGCGCCGGATCGACGGGGATCGGACGCCCGAGCGGCGGTTCGGCGCGCTGCGCCTCGTGCCCGCAACGGGATTGGTCGAGGTGGACGGCATCCCCGTATCGCTGACCCGAAGGGAGTGGGCTGTGCTGGACCGGCTGAGCCGCAGGCCAGACCTGATTGTGGGTCGCTCGGAGCTGGAGGATGCGGTCTACGGCTTCGGCGAGGAGGTCGAGAGCAACGCCATCGAGGTGCATGTCAGCCGCCTGCGCGCCAAGCTGGGGCGCGACGCGGTCGAGACGGTGCGCGGCTTCGGCTACCGGATGGGCCAAGCGTGAGAGGCGGGCGCAGCCTCGCGCGGCGACTGGCGCGTCTCACGAGCCTTGGCTTCGCGGCGATCTGGCTGCTCGCGACGCTGGCCATGGCGCTCGTGCTGCGCTCCGAACAGGAGGAGCTTCTCGACCTCACGCTGCGAGAGACGGCCGAGTTGTTCCAGCCAGTCCTGGTCGAGCGTTGGAACAGCGGCGAGGGCGGCGCGATGGCCCCTTCGGGCAACCCGCCAGATGCCGACGAGGCGTTGGTTTTCCTGTTGCTCGACTCCGAGGGTCGCGTCCTGCTGCGCTCCGCCAGCGCGGCGGAGGCGGATTTTCCCGAGGGGCCGCCCGTGCGGGGATATCGCGAGACCGAGACCCACGTCTTCTACCTGACCAGCGTGGACGATGCGGGGTACGGCGTGGCCTTCGGCGACCCGCTCCACGAACGCTGGGAGGCCTATCGCGACAGCTTCCTGGCCTTCCTCCTGCCGATGCTGGCGCTGCTGCCGATCGGTTACCTGCTGGTCGGCTGGATCGCGCGGACCGCGCTGCGTCCGCTCGACGCGCTGCGCGGCGAGATCGCCGCGCGGGGGGACGGGCGGCTCGACCCAATCGACGCGAGTGGGCAACCAGGCGAGCTGCGCGCGATCACGGCGACGCTGAACGGGCTGATGATCCGGCTCGGCCGCGCCATCGACGGCGAGCGCGCCTTCTCCACCAACGCCGCGCACGAGTTGCGCACACCCGTAGCCGTGGCGCTCGCGCAGGTTCAACGGCTGAAGGCCGAGGCCCGCGACGGCGACCGGGAGCGGATCGCGCGGATCGAGACGGCGCTCGTGCGCATGTCGCGGCTGGTCGCTCGGCTGCTGCAGCTCGCCCGCGCCGATGCCGGGATCGGGGCGGCAACCGATCCACAGGATCTTCGGTCGTTGCTCGACCTCGTCCTCGAGGACAGCCGCCGCGACCCCGCGCGCGCCTCTCGGCTGACGGTCGCGATGTCCGCCGGCCCCGTCATGGCGCGGATCGACGCAGATGCCTTCGCCATCCTGGCGGGGAACCTCGTCGACAACGCGTTCCAGCACGCGCCGGAGGGATCCGATATCCGCGTCACGCTCACGTCCGACGCCGTGCTGCGCGTCGAGAATGATGGCATTTGCCTGCCCGAGGCCGAGCTCGCCGGGCTCACGCGGCGCTTCCGCCGCGGCCGTGTCGCGGGCGGGGGGTTCGGGCTCGGCCTCCACATCGCCGAGACCATCGCTAGGCAGTCCGGCGGCAGCCTCGCGCTCGCCTCCCCGCCGGTGGGGCGCGAGGGCGGGTTCGCCGCGACGTTCCACGCAGTCGCCTGACGCGGATTTTGGTCGGTCAGGCGCGCATGGGATTGCATGGCCGTGTCCCCTCATCGAGGACATCCCGGGTAAGCGCATCGACGTAGGCCCACGAATACGCCCCGTCCCGCAGGTCGAGGCGTAGCAGGCCCGTCCGCCCGAAGGCCGCCGCCTCCGTCGTCTCCAGCCTCGGCCGATCTTCAGACGTCTTCCCGCCCGTCCCTACGGTGAAGGCGACGGTGCCGATGCCGGGGGCCATCTGGCCTGCGCCGTCGAGCGCCACGGTGCGCTCGTAGAAGTGGTTGTGGCCGTTCAGGACCAGCGTTGCGCCGCCCTGCTGGAGCTGCCGAAAGAGGTCGACGGCGCTCGCCCGGCCGTCGCGCTCCGCGAGCGAGTGCGCGGGCTTGTGGTAGAACGCGAGGATGCAGGCGCCGCCAGCCTCGTCGAGCCGGTCGCGAAGCCATGTCGACTGGGGAGAGCTGGGGGACGCGTCCACCTCGCTATTCAGCGACAGGATCAGCCAGCCGGGCACGTTGACCGCATACCATCCGCGTCGGTCCGGTCCGGCTTGCGCGCCGAAGTAGTCGTAGTAGCCAAACGCGGCGGGGGTGTTGTATTCGTGATTGCCGGGCGCCGGCAGGATGCGGGGCTTCAGAGAGCCCCAGGTCGGCTCGAAGCAGTGCTCGAATTCCACGGGACGACCCTTGCTGTAGACGATATCGCCAAGAGCCAGGATCGGCGCTTCAGGCCAACTTTCTGCCAGGGCCGCGGTCTCGTTGGCAAGCGCGGTGGTCGGGTCCAGCGCGCTTTCCAGCCCGAGGAGACCGGCAAAGTTCGGCAGCTTGTCGGCGAAGCCGGGCCGCTCTTCACAACTCGCGATATCCCCAACAGCGAGGAGGGTCGTGGTGCCGTCGGCAGCGGTATCGGTCTGAACTACTTTTTGCGGTGTCAGGCCGTTCGGCGGAAAGATGAACGCTCGTGCCTCCGAGATGAGGTATCCCATGCCCTGGTACTCGATGGCCGCCAGAACGAGCAGGGTAAGAAGGGTTCCGGCGAAGGTTTTCCAGATCATGGTGGCTGCGGCCTCGTTGATTGATTCAACGGGGCGTTAGATGCCGTTCCTGACGGACAGCTTACGAGAAGTGAGACTAAGTATTT
>CAWHTQ010000003.1:0-17423 GCA_963832275.1 uncultured Alphaproteobacteria bacterium | reverse complement strand
GGCGCCCGACGACCCGAACTCCTACCGCCACACCATGCAGCGGCATCTCTTCGACCATGTGGACGTGGATCCGGCCCGCACCCATCTGCCCGACGGGATGGCATCCGACCTCAAGGAGGCCGCGCGGCGCTACGAGGCGCTGATCGCGCAGGCGGGCGGCATCGACGTGCAGCTCCTCGGCATCGGCGAGGCGGGGCACATCGGCTTCAACAAGCCGCTCTCGGCACTGATGTCGCGCACCCGCGACAAGACGCTCACCGGAGTTGTCACGTCAACCGCGCCCTCCTCGCGGCTCCGGCTCGATGCGAGTAGAAGCGCGCGATGTCCCAGACCATCGCCCGCTACAAGCGCCACCGCTTCCCGCCGACGATCATCGCCCACGCCGTCTGGCTCTACCTTCGCTTCTCGCTGAGCCTGCGCGCGGTCGAGGAGCTGCTGCTCGAGCGCGGGATCGAGGTCTCCTACGAGACGCTGCGCCGCTGGGTGGCGAAGTTCGGCCCCGTCATCGCTCGCGGCCTGCGACGCCGCCAGCCCCGGCCGGGCGATGTCTGGCACCTCGACGAGGTCCAGGTCTCGATCCGCGGCCAGCGCTTGTGGCTTTGGCGGGCGGTCGATGAGGCGGGCCTCGTGCTCGAGGAGATCGTGCAGCCGCGACGGGATGCGAAGGCGGCCAAGCGGCTGCTGCGGCGCCTCATGAAGACCGCAGGCTGCCCGCCCAAGCGCATCGTCACCGATAAGCTGCGCTCGTACGCTGCGGCGAAGCGTGAGGTCGCGCCCGGCCTCGAGCACCGCCAGCACAAGGGGCTCAACAACCGCGCCGAGAACAGCCACCTGCCGTTCCGATCGCGCGAGAGGGTGATGCGGGGGCACCGATCGCCGGGTGGCCTGCAGCGCTTCGTCTCGATGCACTCGGCGGTGCGCAACCGCTTCGTCCCGCCCGCTCGTCGCCGCCGCTTCGCTCAGGCCACCCGCACCCACCGCCTCGAAGCCTTCGACGTCTGGCGTGACGCCGCCGGCCTCGCCGGGTGAACCTCGCGGCTCCAGGCGCCTTTCGCCCTCGCTCGGTTAACGTGAGAGCGCCACCTGAAGACCTTCGCAGGCTGGATGCACGCGGACGACTACGCCGGCTTCCGCGAGAATCTACCGGGGCGGCGCGGTCCGTGAGGTCGCCTGTCTGGCCCACGTCCTTCCAAAAGTCGGGGCCTCCGAGAAACCCGGCGCGGTTCACTTGCCAGCTCGTGGCCGAGCGTGGTTACCTTCCATTCAAACCCCAGAAAGTGGGCGCGTGCAACGAGGCTACTGGGAGGATTGGCGATGATGAAGGTTCTGACGGCCGTGGCCGTGTCCCTGGCAACCGCCGGCATGGCTCATGCGGAGTGGCCTGAGAAGCCGATCAAGGTCGTGGTGCCGTTCAACCCTGGTGGAACGTCCGACCAGGTGTCACGCGCCTTCACGACCGCGATCCAGGAGAACGACATCCTCCCCCAGCCGCTCAACATCATCAACGTCGGCGGCGGCCACTTCTCGATCGGCGCGCGCCAGGTGCTGGACGCAGAACCCGACGGATACACGTTCCTGACGCTGCACATCGCGCTGATGGGCGCGGAGGCCGGCGGGATGCTCGACTTCAGCTACCGCGACTTCGAGCCCGTCGCCACCACGGGCGAGTTCTGCCTGGTGCCGATGGTGCGCAAGGAATGGGCATCAACTCGATCGAGCAGCTCCTGGCCAAGGCGGCGGCGGAGCCCGACACGCTCGTCTTCGGCGTCAACCTCGGCGCCATCAACCATCTCGCCGGCGTGATGCTCCAGAACCTGGAGGACGGCGCCTCCTTCCGCTTCGCGCAGGTCGGCGGCGGCACGGCGAACTACACCGCGCTCACCGGCGCGCAGACGGACGTGGCCGTGCTCTCGGCCGCCGAGGTCGCCAACTTCACCATGGGGCTGGACGGCCAGCCTCTGGAGGACGCCCAGATCAAGCCGCTCGGCTACACCGGGACCGAGCGGGTGGGGCCGCTGCCGGACCTTCCGACGCTCCAGGAGCTCGGCTACGACATGAACTTCTGTGTCCAGAGCTGGTGGTTCGCGCCAAAAGGCACGCCGCAGGAGGCCATCGACGGCATGGCAGATGCGCTCGAGGCCGCGATGGGGACCGAGCGCGTGCAGACCTTCATGCAGAAGAAGATGTTCGCCCCCGTCTTCCTCGAGGGCGACGAGATGCAGGCCTCACTCGACGAGACATGGGAGCGCACCGAGCCAATCGCCCAGCAGGCGGCGCAGAACTAGGCCGCCACCGCGGGGCCCGAGGAGCGCGCCCGTGAGGCGAAGCCGCGCCTTCCCCTGGGAGATCGGCGTCAGCGGCGCGCTGGTGACCCTCTGCCTGGCGGTCCTATGGGAGACGCGGCGCATCCCGCCGGGCCGCTTCGAGCCGCTCGGCTCGGCCCCGGTGCCGCAGGCGACGGCGATCCTCATCATCCTGCTCAGCCTCGTCGTGGCGGTCCGGGCCGCCCGGACGCCGGGAGGTGAGGACGAGCCGCTGGCCTACGCCCCGCGCCCGCTCGACGCATGGGTGGTGGCCGCGCTAACGGTCGGCTACGTGCTCGCGATGCAGGCCCGCGTCATGGGCTTCGCCCCGCTGACGACCCTCTTCCTCGTCGCGACGATCGGCTTTCTCACCCGCTTCCGCTTGCGCAGGCTGCCCCTCGTCGTCCTCGTCTCGGCGATCACCGGATGGGGCTGCGCGTTCGTCTTCACTCGCGTCTTCATCGTCGATCTGCCCGGGCTATGACGCCTCGCCCCCAATCCGGCCGAGGGTCCACCGATGGTTGACGGGCTCCTCGGGGCGCTCGCGGAGCTGGCGACGCCGGTGCCGTTCCTGCTCACGCTGCTCGGCACGGTGCTGGGCATCGTCGTGGGCGCCATCCCGGGGCTCTCGGGCGCGATGCTGATCGCGCTCACGCTGCCGCTCACCTTCTACATGCAGCCGACGGACGCCATCGTGCTCCTCATCGGCATGTATGTGGGCTCGATCACCGGCGGGCTCGTCACTGCGACCATGCTCAGGATGCCCGGCACGCCGTCGAACGTGGTGACGACCTTCGACGGGCACCCCATGGCCGAGGCCGGCAGGCCGGGCCGCGCCCTGGGCCTCGGCATCTCGGCCTCCTTCGTCGGGGGCATGGTGTCCTGGGTGGTGCTCGTGCTCCTCGCCAAGCCGCTCTCGGTCTGGGCGACGCGGTTCGGGCCCTTCGAGTACTTCACGCTGATCCTAATGGCGATGGTCCTGATCGCCTCGGTCAGCCAGGGCTCGCTCGTCAAGGGGCTGATCGCGGGCTTCCTCGGGATGCTGGTCTCGATGCCAGGGGTCGATCCGTCCGCCGGGCAGCCGCGCCTCACCTGGGACTGGTATCTGCTCAACGGCGGGCTGAAGCTCCTGCCGGTGCTGATCGGCGTCTTCGCCGTCAGCCAGATCATCGGCGACGTGGTGGCGATCGGAAAGAAGCTCGAGCGCGTCGAGTCCTCGATGTCGGGCATGCTGATGTCGATGCGCGACTGGCGCGATCAAGCCTTCAACATGCTGCGATCCTCGCTGATCGGCACCTGGGTCGGCATCCTGCCCGGGATCGGCGCCTCGATCGGCTCGATCATGGCCTACACCGCAGCCAAGAACATGTCGCGCACGCCCGAGCGGTTCGGCCACGGCTCCGAGGAGGGCATCGTGGCCTCGGAGGCCGCCAACAACGCCACCATCGGCGGCGCGCTGATCCCGCTGATCGCGATGGGCATCCCCGGCTCGGTGATCGACGCGGTGCTGATCGGCGCGCTGATGATCCACTCGATCACGCCGGGGCCGACGCTCTTCATCACCAACCCGGACATCGTCTGGGCGATGATCGCCGCGGCGCTCGTCGCCAACCTCATGATGTTCGTCGTCATGATGGGGGCGGTGCGCTTCGTCTCCGCAATCATGTACGTGCCGCGCACCTACATGCTGCCGATCATCATCGTCTTCTGTGTGATCGGCGCCTTCGCGCTCGACAACACGATGTTCGACGTCTGGGTCATGCTCGCCTTTGGCGTCGTGGGCTTCGCGATGGAGCGCGCGGGCTTCCCGCTCGGCCCCTTCGTCATCGGCTTCATCCTGGCGCCCTTGATGGAGGCCAAGCTGCGCTCGGGGCTGATGATGACCGGGGGCTCGATCGAGCCGCTCTTCACCCGCCCGCTGCCTGTGATCTTCCTCCTCGCGGCGGTCCTCCTCCTCGTCGTGCCGCTCCTGCGCGGCTGGCGCCGGGCGCGCGCCACCCGGCGCGAGGCCGCGGAGTAGGTGGCGGCCGAGGCGAGGAACTTGCTCTTCCTCTTCAGCGACCAGCACGCGCGCCGCGTGGCGGGCTGCTACGGCGACCCGGTGGTGGCGACGCCGAACCTTGACTGCCTCGCAGCCGAGGGCGTGACGTTCGACGGCGCGATCTGCCCGTCCCCGATCTGCGTGCCGAGCCGCATGTCGATGCTGACCGCGCGCCACCCGTGCCGGCAGGAATGCTGGACCAACGACGACATCCTGCCCTCGCACCTTCCGACCTGGGCGCATGCGCTCGGCGCCAGGGGGCGGCGGCCGGTGCTGATCGGGCGGCTGCACGCGATGGGGCCGGACCAGCTCCACGGCTACGCCGAGCGCCATGTTGGGGAGCATTCACCCAACTGGCCGGGTGCGGCGCGTCACGCCATGGGCACATTGGAGGGTGCCAACGACCCCGACCCGCGGTCCCTGAGCCGATCTGGCCCCGGCCGCACTGGCTACGCGGAGAAGGACGAGGCCGTGACGCAGGCCGCCGTCGCCTGGATCGAGGCCAACGCGGCGCGAGAGGCGGCGGGATCCGGCTTCGCGCTGACGGTGGCCTTCATGCTGCCCCACCCGCCCTACGTGGCGGACCCCCGGACCTACGCGCTCTACGACGGCCGCGTGCCGCCGCCGCGCCTGGACCCCGGCCCCGACGAGCATCCCTTCCACCGTTGGTGGCGCCACGACCGCGGGATCGCGGCGCCCGACCCCGAGGCCGCCCGCCGGACACGCACCGCCTACTGGGCGCTGGTGCATCGGCTCGACGCCATGATCGGGCGGATCCTCGGGGCGCTGCGGGCCTCGGGGCTGATGGACGAGACGCTGATCGTCTACGCCTCCGATCACGGCGACCACGTCGGCGAGCGCGGCCTGTGGTGGAAGCACAGCTTCTACGAGGAGTTGGTCAGCGTCCCGCTCCTCATGCGGCTGCCCGGCGCGCTGCCGGCGGGGGAGCGCCGGCGCGAGGTGGTGAGCCTCATCGACCTGGCGCAGACGATGCTGGAGGCCACCGGCTCGCCGCTCCTCCCCCATGCCGACGGGCGCAGCTTCTGGCCACTGGCGCGCGGCGAGCCCTGCGCCTGGCCCGACGAGGCGTTCAGCGAGTACTGCACCGATGCCGTGCCCTATTGGACTGGGGGGCGGGCGGTGCAGCAGCGCATGGTGCGCAGCGGACGCGTGAAGCTCGTCCTCTACGACACCGAACCGCCGCAGCTCTTCGACCTCGACGCCGATCCCGACGAGCGGTCCGACCTCGCCCGCGACCCTCGCCACGCCGGTATCCGCGAGGCCCTGACCGCGCGCGTGCTCGACGGCTGGGACGCCGGCGCGGTGCGCTCCACCATGCAGGCGCGCCGGGTGGAGAAGGACCTGCTCGGCGCCTGGGCGCGCCACGTGGGCCCCGAGAGCGCGCATCTCTGGCCGATGTCGGCCTCGATGAACCGTCTCGACGCGGAGGAGGCCTGATGCCCGACGCCGATCTGGAGCTGCGCCCGGTCGCGGTGCGCGCCTTCCCCTTGCGGGCCCCGCTCAAGCGGCCCAGCCGAAACGCCTTCGGCGAGATGACCGCGCGCCCCGCCTTGGTGGTCGAGCTCGACCTCATGGATGGCGCCACGGGCACGGGCGAGGTGTTCTGCAACTGGCCGGCCTTCGCGCTCTTCCACAAGACCCGCATCATCGAGGACCTCCTGGCGCCTCGGCTCAAGGGCCAGACCTTCGCCTCGCCCGCCGCGATGACCGAGGCGCTGAGCGCCGCGGTGCACCGCGTCACGCTCCAGTCCGGCGAGCCCGGCCCCTTCGCGAGCGCCATCGCGGGCCTCGACGTGGCGGCGTGGGATGCGGTCGCGCGGCGCGCCGGCCGGCCCCTGTGGCGCCTGCTGGCGGAAGGAGGGTCCGCGCAGGAGGTGCCGGCCTATGCCAGCGGACTCGGCGGCGAGGATGTCGAGGCGATCGTCCCGGCGCTGCGCGAGCGCGGCTGGCGCGGCTACAAGCTCAAGATCGGCTTCGGCCGCGAGCGCGACGCCGCGAGCCTCTCGCGCCTGCGCGCCGCAGCCGGACCGGAGGCCACGCTGATGGTCGACGCAAACCAGGCCTGGGAGCCGGATCAGGCCACGATCGAGGCGGCGGCGCTGGCCGGCGAGGGCCTCGCCTGGCTGGAGGAGCCGATCGCCGCGGATCGCCCCTGGGAGGAGTGGCGCCGGCTCGCCGAGAGCGACGGGCCGCCGCTGGCGCTCGGCGAGAACCTGCGCGGCCTGCCGGCGTTCCGCGCCGCCGCGGCGAGCGGCATCCGCATCCTCCAGCCGGACATCATCAAATGGGGCGGGATCTCGGGCGCGATTGAGGTGGCCCGGGTCGCGCGCGACGCGGGCGTCGCCTGGGCACCGCACTACCTCGCCGGCGGGATCGGGCTCGCCGCCACGGCGCATCTCGCGGCGGCCTGCGGCGCGTCCTGGCTGGAGTTCGACGCCACGGAGAACGCCCTGCGCGCCGGCCTCCTCGGCGACGCGATCACCGTGGAGGACGGCATGGTGCGCCTCGCCGATCGCCTCGGCCACGGCGCCGCACTCACGATGGCCATGCGGGAGTGTTGCGGCGCCTGATCCATTATTGATGGGATGGACGCCCCTGGCCGTCACCCTGGCATGATCGCGGTGCCCTGTATGGACGGCGCCCTGCGCGGCAAGTGCGAAGTCGTTGTTCTGACGAGGTGCGGTCGCTTGCATCCAGGGATCCGGCCTGTCGGTGCGGCCTTGCCGCTGGCCTTGATGGTGTCCGCGGACTGGCCCCCAATCGATGATGCGGGCTGTTGATGCCCTGGGACACGGCCGGGCTGCCCCGGTCCGAGGTCGCAGGCCGTCTCGCCATCACTCCTCTCTCGCTCTCGCAAGCGACAGTCGCAGGGGCGCCGCCCTCAGGCGGCGGCCCCGGCAGCCGATCTGTAGATCCCTCCGCGCGCCATCAGCGCCCATGCGATGCGCGCGACCTTGTTGGCGATCGCCACCGCGACGACGTTCGGCGGCCGCCGCTCGATCAGCGCGGCCAGCCACGGCGTCTGCATGCCACGGCCGCGTCTGGTCCAGCGCAGCACCGCGTGAGCGCCGACGATGGCCTTGTTGCACGAAGCCTGCCCGGGATTCACATTGCCGGTCCAGCGGCATAGCTGGGCGTCATGTCCAAGCCTGCCCCGACGCGCTACCGCACCCTGAACTGGTCCGCCTACAACGCGTCGCTGCGTGAGCGTGGATCGCTGACCGTCTGGTTCGACCCTTCGACGCCCTGGCACGCGGCGCCATCGGGCAAGCGCGGCGGCCAGCCGGTCTACAGCGACGCCGCGATCCAGGCTTGCCTGACGATCAAGGTGCTGTTCGGCCTGCCGCTTCGCCAGACGACCGGCTTCGTCGCGAGCCTTCTGAAGTTCGCGGGGCTCGACTGGCCGGTGCCGGACTTCTCGACGCTCTGCCGACGGCAGAAGACCTTGGCCGTTCAGCTGCCCTACCGGGGCAGCGGCGGCCCGCTGCACCTGCTCGTGGACAGCACGGGCATCAAGGTCCGAGGCGAGGGGGAATGGCACGCGCGCAAGCATGGCGGGGCGCGCAGACGGATCTGGCGAAAGGTCCACCTCGCCGTCGACGAGGTGACACTCGAGGTCCGCGCGGTCGAGATCACCGGCAGCGGCGTCGGCGATGGGCCTGTGCTACCGGACCTGCTCGGCCAGATCCCAGCAAACGAGCCAATCGTCTCGGTCACCGCCGACGGCGCCTACGACACCCGCGGCTGCCGCGACGCCATCGCGAACCGCGGCGCGGACGCTGTCATCCCGCCCCGGCGAAATGCCAAGCCTTGGGAGAAGGACAGCCCCGGCGTAGAAGCGAGGAACGAGGCTCTGCGCGCCATCAAGCGCCTCGGCCGCACGATCTGGCGCCGATGGAGCGGATACCACCGCCGAAGCCGCGCCGAGACCAAGATGAACTGCATGAAGCTCCTCGGGCAAAAGCTCATGGCCCGCGACTTCGACCGCCAGACCGCCGAACTCCAAGTCCGCATCGCCATCCTCAACCGCTATACCGCGCTCGGCATCCCCGTCACACGACCCGTCGGCTGACCGCCGCGGGGAAAGGGGAAGCTCGGCCTTCAGGCGTTCCGTGCAACAGAGCCGTCCCGCGACCGAACGGGCTCCGGGCCTCGGACTTCACCCACGTCGCGACCTGGGCCTGCTTCGTCTGTGTGGCCTTTGATCGACGCCTTCGCGAGGGGGATCGTCGGTTGGCGGGTGTCGCGCGCTGCGCATGCGGGCTTCGTGCTCGACGCCCTGGAGCAGGCGCTGCGCGAGCGGCAGCCCATCGGGGAGGATGGGCCCGTTCGTCATGAGCCGGCGCGGGGGCCGACATCTTGCCCTTCGCCACACCGAGCGCTTGGCCGAGGCAGGCATCGCCCTCCGCAGGCCCGGTCGGCGACAGCTACGACAATCTATGGACGCCTCCCGCGGCAAGGTGATTTCCGACGGCAAGCGCGGCCTTGGGTGCGCAAATCTATCCGGCCTGTCGCTGGAGCGATCCCGCCCCGGGCCTCGATGGTGTCCGCTGCTCCCGGCCTTGTAACGCGCCCGGCCTCGAGGGCCGTGTCGTAGGTCAGGCTCGAGAGCTGCGGTCCACGCCGGCTCGCCATCGTCATTCACCCCTCACGCATCGCCGCTCGCGCGGCGATCTCGGAGCGCCCGCCTTAGGCGGCCGCGTAGCTCTCGTCACGCGTCAGCATCGCCCACACCATCCGCGCCGTCTTGTTAGCCATCGCCACGATGCCCTTGTTGAAGCCGCGCCGGTCGATCACCGCCTGGAACCAGCGCGACCGAGGGTCGGTCTTGGTGGCCAAGCGCAGAGCGACGGCGCGGGCGCCGTGCACGAGCTGCCGGCGCAGGTAGTGGTTCGCCCGTCGGCCCACCCCGCCGAGGCGGGACCTGCCGCCGGTCGAGTGCTGGCGCGGCACCAGGCCGATCCAGGCGGCAAGCTCCCGCCCCGAGCGGAACTGGCGAGCATCGCCAATGCTGGCGACCAGGGCCGTCGCCACGACGGGGCCGATCCCGGGGACCGCCATCAGTCGGCGGCAGGTCGGGTCCTCGCGGCAGATGGCCCGGAGCCGTTCGTCCAGCCGGTCGATCCGGACCTCGAGCGCGTCCAGCTCGTCGAGCAGCGCCTCGAACGTCTCCCGCGCCATCGCCGAGAGCCCCGCGTTTGCGAGCCCTGCGCGGGCGCGGCGCGAGAAGAGGGCTGCGCCTGCGGGATACACCAGCCCGTACTCGGCCATCAGGCCGCGGGTGTGGTTGATCAGGTTCGTCCGCTGCGCGACCAACCGGTCTCGGACCCGGTGAAGAGACTGGAGATCCTGCTGATCCGTCGTCTTCACCGGCACGAAGCGCATCGTCGGGCGCGAGGCCGCGTCGAAGATGGCCTCGGCGTCGGTAGCGTCGTTCTTGGAGCCCCTCACGAACGGCGTCACGAAGCGGAGGTTGATCAGCCGTACCTCGCGGCCCGCCGCTATGAACACCCGCGCCCAGTGGTGGGCCGTCGCGCACGCCTCCATCGTCACCACGGCGGGCCCGAGACGCTCCACCAGCCCCACCAACTTCGCGCGCCCGACGCGCCGCGAGATCACCTGTCCCTCGGCGTCGACGCCGTGGACGTGGAACGACTGCTTGGCCAGGTCGATCGCCACCATCTGCATCACCGATCCTCCCATCTCCGAAGCGCCCGATCCTGGGCGCGGAGCGGGAGACGTCCATCCCATAACGCCCTCGCCGAGACCGTGATCGGTCTCCTCAAGACCGAGGCCATCCGCCGCCACGGACCATGCGCAGCCTCGAGGCGGTCGAGTTCGCCACCTTCGAATGGGTCGATTGGTTCAATCACCCCCGGCTCCTCGGACCGATCGGGCACGTCCCGCCCGCCGAGGCCGAGGTGCGCCACCACGAGCAGCTGGAGGACGCCGCCATGGCGGCGTAGGGTCCAAACGATATCGCCTCCGAAAAACCCGCCGCGGTTCAAAGCCGATCCGCGGCGGCTTCCGTCACGCTAGGGCCAAGCACGGCCACCACGTTGGACAAAGAGGCCGAGATGACCGACGGTCCGGCGCCCGATCACCTGAACGTCCTGCTCGTGACGGTCGATCAGTGGCCCGGCGCCTTGCTCGGCTGCGAGGGCCATCCCGCGATCGAGACGCCGACGCTCGACGCGCTGGCCGCGGCCGGCACCCGCTTCGCCCGCGCCTATTCGGAGTGCCCGATCTGCATTCCCGCGCGTCGGTCGCTGATGACCGGCACCACGCCGCGCACCCATGGCGACCGCGTGTTCCAGCCCGCGCTGCCCATGCCAGCCGATCTGCCGACGCTGCCGATGGCGTTCCGCGCCGCTGGCTACCAGACCTTCGCCGTCGGCAAGCTGCACGTCTACCCGCCGCGCGACCGCATCGGCTTCGACGACGCGCTGATCGCCGAGGAGGGCCGACCGCAACTCGGCGCCGTGGACGACCACGACCTCCACCTCGCCGCGCGGGGCTTCGCGGGCCAGGGCTTCGCGCATGGCATGTCGAACAACGACTACGGCTGGCGCAGCTTCCACCTGCCGGAGGACTGCCACGTCACCAACTGGGCCACCGATGCCATGTGCCGCACGATCAAGCGGCGCGACCCCACGCGGCCCGCGTTCTGGTATCTCTCCTACGCCCATCCGCATCCACCGCTCGTGCCGCTCGCGTCCTACTTCGAGCGCTACGCCCGCCGCCCCGTCCCGGCCGCGCTCACCTCGCCCTGGGCGGACGGAGAGCAGCCCCACGCGCTCGCCGCCGTGCGCGACTTCTGGGCCCAGCTGCCGCCCGAGCGGCTCGACGACGCGCGGCGGGCGTTCTACGCGCTGTGCACCCATATCGACGCGCAGCTGCGCCTGGTGATCGGCACGCTGCGCGAGGAGCAGGTGCTCGACGACACGGTGATCCTCTTCACCGGCGATCACGGCGACATGCTGGGCGACTTCGGCCTCTACGCCAAGCGGCTGATGTACGAGGGGGCCTGCCGCGTCCCGATGATCCTGCTCGGTACCAAGGACGACGGACGCGTGCCCTCGGGACGCGTCGACCGGCGCCTCGTCGGGCTGCGCGACGTGATGCCGACGCTGCTGGAACTCGCTGGCATCGAGCCGCCCGCCAGCTGCGAGGGGATCTCGATGGTCGGCGAGTGGCGCCACGACACCCTCATGGCGGAGGCGCTCGAGGGCCCGCGCGCCACGCGGATGATGACGGACGGGCATCACAAGCTGATCTGGTATCCCGACGGCAACGCAGTCCAGCTCTTCGACCTCGACGCCGACCCGCAGGAGACCGCGGACCTCTCCGCCGATCCCGCCTACGAGGAAATCCACGCGACCCTCTCGGCGCGCCTCGCCTCGGAGGTCTATGGCGAGGACGAGGGTGCCGTGCGCGACGGCCGGCTCGTCGGGCGGCCCGCGACACCCGTGGAGCATGTCGCCAACCGCGGGCTCTCGGGGCAGCGCGGCCTGCACTACCCGCAGCCGCCGATGGACGACCCGTCGCGGGTCGTGGGCTCCGGCTGAGCGGCGGCTAGAGGTCATCCGGGCTCAGCGCGACGCCGATGCCCGGACCGGCCGGCGGGGCGAGCGTGCCGTCCTGGGGTGTGAACGCCCCCTCGGGCGCGAGGTCCCAGAACCACTGGTGCAGCATGTGGTGCTCGACCGAGTGGATGTTGGGAAGCGAGGCCGCGACGTGCAGGCTGGCCGCGTAGAGCACCGAGGTCGAGGAGACGTGCAGCGTCGCCGGAAGGTGGAAGATCCCCGCCATCTCGCCGATGCGCTTGGCCTCGGTCACGCCGCCGCAGGCCGCGATGTCGAACTGGACGTAGTGCGTCGCACGCTGCGTGATCAGATCCCGGAAGGCGGGCGCCCAGGCCATGTTCTCGTTGCCGCAGATTGGGATCGGGCTGCCCACCTGGACCCGCGCCTGGCCCTCCACGTCGTAGGGCGAGACCGGCGCCTCCAAGAAGTGGATGTCGTGGGGCGCGAAGGCGTGGGCCATGCGCAGCGCCTCGGCCACGTCGAGGTTGTAGAGCGCGTCGACCATCAGGCGCACCCCGGGTCCGATCGCCTCGCGCACCGCGGCGACCCGCGCGAGGTCCTCGGAGAGCGGCGCGCCGCCCACCTTGATCTTCACCGCGTCGAAGCCCTGCGCCACCCAGCCGGCGACCTCGGCCGCCAGATCGCTCGGCCCCTTGCCGACTCCGTAGAGCCCGGCGCTGGCGTAGACCGGCACGCGATCGTGCGCGCGGCCGAGGAGGTCGACGAGCGGCAGGCCCACGGCGCGCGCCGCCAGATCCCACAGCGCGGCGTCGAGCGCGCCCCAGGCCGCGGCCGTCGCCCCGCTTCGGCCGGACATCTCGGAGGCGCGGAACATGGCGTGGCTCAACCCGCGGGCCTCGAAGGGCGAGCGGCCGACGACGAGGGGCGCCATGTCCTCCTCGATGATCGCTTTGATCGCGCTCGCGCCGCCCTCGGCAATCCAGGCCTCGCCGACGCCGAGCCTGCCCGCGCCGTCCTCGACGAAGGCGAGCACCATCACCTTGCGCGACCAGCGCATGCGCGGGTTCCACGCCTGCCCGCTCATGTCGCGCGCGACGACACGGACGGTGATCGACTTGACGGTCTCGCTCATCGGGGGCCGCTCTGCTTGCCCAGACGATCCTATCGGGGGAGGGTCTCGTCGCAAGGCGCGCGAGGGAGGGCGATGTGAGCATGTTCGGGGTGACGGTCCTTCCGGAATGGGCGCAGTCGGAGGGGATCGAGCCGCTGCTCGACCGCCTGGAGGCCGCCGGCGTGAGCGAGATCGCCACCAGCCCCTACGTGATGGAGCCGGCCGAGGGGGGCGTGCGCGAGCCGCCGGGCGACGGCGGCGCGGGCTCGACGCGCCTCCTCGACCGGGAGCTCTGGGGCCGGCGCGAGCTCACCGTCGCGACCGCTCCCAGCTTCGAGCCGGACCTGACGCTCTACGAGGGCTTGCGCTACCGCCCCCCTGAGCGCAACGACCTCACCCGGCGCGAGGGCTGCACGGTCGCGCGCTTCATCGAGGCCGCCAAGGCGCGGGGCTTCAGGGTATGGCTCCAGGTGCAGTCGGCGATCCCACCCGGCTACCGCGTACAGTTCGGCGGGCCGCGGCCCGAGGACATGCCGATCGGCCCCGATGACGAGCCCGTGCCCGGCCGCGTCGACGCCAATGCCAGCCTCGCCGCGCCCGAGGTGCTCGCCTATGGCTGCGCTATGCTGGGCGACCTCGCCCGTGCCTATCCTGACATCGACGGCGTGCGGATCGACTGGCCGGAGTATCCGCCCTACGCCTTCCGGTCGCTCTTCTTCGACTTCTCCCCCCACGCCATGAGGGAGGCCGAGGCGCTGAGGCTCGACACCGCCCGGATGCGCCGCGACGCCCTCTCCCTCCGCAAGCAGTTGCGCGGCCTGCCGGACGCGCTCCTCGCCCGGGCGCGGCCCCTCGACGCCGGCCTGATCGAGGAGGCGTTGGCCGGGCATCCCGGCGTCCTCGACCTCATGGCGCTGCGGCGGCATCTTTCCACGCGGCTCGTCGCGCGCTACCGCGAGGCCCTGCCGCGCGAGATGGCGCTGGTGCCACAGGCCTTCCCGCCGCCGCTCGACCTGCTGTCGGGCTTCGACCTCACCGCCACCTCCGGGCTCGTCGAAGGGATCGGCGTCAAGCTCTACACCATGCACTGGCCAATGATTCTCGCCGATTGGGGCGCGGCGATGGCCGGGGGCCGATCGGAGACCGGCCCGCTCGCGGCCGCGCTCGTCACCGCGCTCGGCACCGGCGGCGCCCGGCCCGCGTCCCTGGCTGACCTGCGCTACCCCGCTCCCGAGGAGCCCCATCCGTGCGGCACCGGGGCGCTCGCCGAGAAGATCGCGACGGCGAGGGCCGGAGCCGGGCATTGCCCGGTCTACGCCCTGACGCACGCCTACGGACCGACCGAAGACGTTGTTCGCCGCGCGCGCGTGGCTTGGGAGGCCTCCGACGGCATGATGTGGGTGAACCGCTACGGCTACCTCTCGGACGAGAAGCTGTCTGCCTTGGGGACCTTGGTGCGCAGCTGAATCGCCCTGGCTTTCCCGGCAACTGTAATCATGAGGACGATGTTCGGCGGTAGTCGGCGCCGGTTGTCATCATGGCGTTGAGGGTGACCAGCAGTTTCCGCGCGGTGGCGACGAGGGCGGCTTTGACGGGCTTGCCGGCGCTTTGCAGTCGGCGTCGAAACGCGCCGAAGGCATCGTCGCACCGCGACGCGTGCAGGGCGGCGATGTAGAGCATCGTGCGCACGACGGGCCGGCCGCCGCCGATGACACGGTGCCCCGTGCGCTTGCCGCTCTCGCGAGCGATGGGGGCCAGGCCCGCGAGGGCGGCGATGCGGCGACGGTCGCGCTCGCCGAGCTCGGGCAGCTCGGCGATCAGCGTCGCGGCGACGACGGGCCCGACGCCGGGGGCGGTGCGCAGGCGGTCGAGGGTGGCCATCTCGGGGTCGGCGGCGGCGAGCTCGGCCATGCGGGCCTCGACCTTGGCGATGCGGCGCTTGAGCACGGCGATCACGCCTCGGATGTCGGCGCGCGCCTCGGCGTCGGCGGTTTGCTGGAGGCACGTGGCCTCCTGCTTGCGCATCGCCACGAGCTGGCGCCGCCGCGTCGCCTGCGCCTGGAGGGCGCGGCGCGCTGGCGCCATCGGCTGCGTCGGCGCGGGGCTGAGACGAGCGCCGAGCTCGGAAAGCATGCGCGCGTCCACCCGGTCTGTCTTGGCCGCAACCCCCATGGCCCGAGCGAAGTCGCGCGCCCGTCGCGGGTTCACGCGGCTGAAGCGGACCGCGGCCGCCTCGAGGGCCTCGCGCAGCACCTGATCGGTATGCGTCCGGTCTCACTGCGCTGAGGGGTGTTTCCAGGGCATGAGCTCGTCGAGGCGTGTGATCTTGTGGTCTGGGATGCGGGCGAGGGTGTCGGCGAGCCAAGCTTCGGGGCCGGCGCCGTTCAGCTTGGCGGCCTCGATCAGGGTGTAGGCCACCGCGGCGGCGCGGCCGCCGGCCGGGGAGCCTACGGGCGAGTAGTTTTTCCGCCCCAAGGCGAGGGTGCGCGTCGCGCGCTCGGCCGCGTTGTTCTGCGCCTCCAAGGTCTCCCGTGTCCGGGATGCGGCCTGAGCTTGGGCAGGCGGATGAGCGCGTGGCGAATGGCGGCCGCGAGCGGGGTCTTGCCCGACAGCGCGGGCAGCTGGGCGGCGAGCCAGGCCTCGAGGGCGTCGAGGACGGGGCGAGCCTCGTCCTGGCGCAGGCGCATCCGTTCCTCGGGCAGCAGGCCACGCGCCACCTTCTCGACCCCGTGGAGCTCGGCGATGCGCCGGATCGCCTCCTCGGCGATGGCCGAGCCCTGCGAGCGATGCACGCGGGCGGACTTGCGCCAGGCATGGGCGAGGCATGCGACCTCGTGCACGGCGCCGCGGCGATGGAGTTCGCGGAAGCCGGCGTGGTCACAGGCCGTGCATCCAGCCGGCGAAGGTCTTGAGGTGGCGCTGCGGGTGCTCGCCCCTGCGATCAGGGGAGAGCTGGCACCACGCCGCGGGCGGCGCGGGCCCGCCCCAGGTCCGCTCGTCGCGCACGTAGACCCACATCCGCGCGGTGGTGGTCCCCCCCTTGCCGAGCGCCAGCATCGCCACGGGGGCGTCGTCCGCGAAGAGGGCCTCGCCGCCGAGCGCGTGCCGCCCGATGGCGGCGGCGAGCGGCTCCAGCAGCGCCGTGGAGCGCCTGCCCGGCGCTTCGCGCGTTCATCCCTTCGAACCATCCCCCGGATGGTTCGATCCCTGCGAGACCGGTCTTCACCCCGGTCCGCGAGGGTGGGGCGGTCGAGTTCGAGCCCGCCGCAGGCGAAGATCTGGCTCTGGCGGTGGAGGGGAAGATGGTCGCCGAGCTTGGAGACCAGGACGTGGGCGAGGAGCCCCGGCCCGGGGCGGCCGCGCTCGATCGGCCGGGATGGCAGCGGCGTCTGCACGAACCGCTCGCAACCCCCGCAGGCGAAGCGCGGGCGCGCGGGGCGGGTCACGACGAAGCGCCCGGGGACGGGCTCGAGCTCCTCGGTGACATCCTCGCCCAGGCGCCGCAGGCGGCCCCCGCACCGCGCGCAGGCGTCCTCGCCGGGCGCGATCTCCACCCCATGCGCGGGACGTGGTCCGGGATCGGGCGGCGCTTCGGAGGGCGGGCCTTCTCGTCCTCATCCTCCTCGGGAAGGCGCAGCCGATCCATGATCGCGCCGGCCGCGACCTCGGTAGCGTCCGCGGTGGTGGTGTAATTTCCGGGGTCGCCGACGGTGCTGTCCGGGGTGGGGCATTCCCCTTCCCTGGCGGTGTCGATTGCGGTGGCCACCGGGACCATCGGGTAAGGTGGAGTTGCACGCTTCACCCAAGCCCTGAGGACGACCCCGATGACCGAGGACAGACTACCGCTGGCCGAGCTGCTCGCGAAGAGCGGTGATGACGACTTCCTCCGCTCTGTCGCGGAGGCCGTGCTTCAGATCATCATGGAGGCGGACGTGGAGGGCGTGATCGGCGCGGGGCGCCACGAGCGGGCGGCCGAGCGCACGACGTGGCGCAACGGCTACCGCGACAGGACCTTGGAGACGCGGCTCGGGCCGCTGAGCCTCAAGGTCCCGAAGCTGCGGACCGGGTCCTACTTCCCTGGCTTCCTCGAGCCGCGCAAGCCGGTGGAGAAGGCGCTCGTGGCTGTGATCCAGGAGGCCTGGATCGCCGGCGTGTCGACGCGCAAGGTCGACGACCTGGTGCAGGCCATGGGGATGGGCGGCATCTCGAAGTCGAGCGTGTCGAAGCTGTGCCGCGACATCGACGAGCGCGTGGGGGCCTTCCTGGGACGAACCCTGGAGGGCGAGTGGCCCTACCTCTGGCTCGACGCCACCTACCTCAAGGTGCGCGAGGGCGGGCTGTAGGGCGTCAACCTTCTTGGCCGGGACCGACAACCAAGTTGGCCGGTTTGCTGGCTGCTG
>CAWHTQ010000002.1:0-7000 GCA_963832275.1 uncultured Alphaproteobacteria bacterium | reverse complement strand
CTACCGCTGGCCGAGCTGCTCGCGAAGAGCGGTGATGACGACTTCCTCCGCTCTGTCGCGGAGGCCGTGCTTCAGATCATCATGGAGGCGGACGTGGAGGGCGTGATCGGCGCGGGGCGCCACGAGCGGGCGGCCGAGCGCACGACGTGGCGCAACGGCTACCGCGACAGGACCTTGGAGACGCGGCTCGGGCCGCTGAGCCTCAAGGTCCCGAAGCTGCGGACCGGGTCCTACTTCCCTGGCTTCCTTGAGCCCCGCAAGCCGGTGGAGAAGGCGCTGGTCGCCGTCATCCGAGGCAAGCCTGGATCGCCGGCGTGTCGACGCGCAAGGTCGACGACCTGGTGCAGGCCATGGGGATGGGCGGCATCTCGAAGTCGAGCGTGTCGAAGCTGTGCCGCGACATCGACGAGCGCGTGGGGGCCTTCCTGGGACGAACCCTGGAGGGCGAGTGGCCCTACCTCTGGCTCGACGCCACCTACCTCAAGGTGCGCGAGGGCGGGCGCATCGTCTCGGTGGCCGCGATAGTCGCCGTGGCCGTCAACGACCTGTGGCCGGCGCGAGATCGTGGGGCTGCACATCGGCCCCTCGGAGGCCGAGACGTTCTGGTCGGCCTTCCTCAGGAGCCTCGCCAAGCGCGGTCTGAAGGGCACCAAGCTGGTGATCTCGGACGCCCATGAGGGCCTGAAGGCGGCCATCGCGCGCAGCCTCACAGGCGCCACCTGGCAGCGCTGCCGCGTGCACTTCATGAGGAATGCGCTCGCGCACGTCCCGCGCAGCCAGGCCACCGTCGTCGCGGCCGCCATCCGGCAAGCCTTCGTTCAGCCCGACCACGCCTCCGCGACCCGAGCCTGGCGCCACGTCGCCGATCAGCTCCGCGCCCGATGGCCGAAGCTCGGCGCGCTGATGGACGACGCCGAGGCCGATGTCTTGGCCTACATGGCCTTCCCCATGCGCCACCGCGCCAAGCTGCACTCCACCAACCCCCTCGAGCGGCTGAACAAGATGGGATATCCGGCCGGCCCGCGCCCCGATGGACCGACAGCCATCTTTGGGTGACGCTTCTCGTCGGCGGTCGAGCCAGCATGGGAGGCGGAGATGTTCTACGTGGGTCTGGATGTGTCCTCGGCGCGGGTCGCGGTTTGCGTCGTCGACGACGAGGGGGTGGTCGCGCTCCAGCGCTCGGTCGGCAGCACGCCCGGCGAGATCACCGAGATGCTGGCGCCGTTCGGCGCCGAGATCGAGCGGATCGGCCTCGAGGCGGGACCGACGTCGCCTTGGCTGGCACGCGGGCTGCGCGCGCTCGGCCTGCCGGCGATCGTGATCGACGCGACGCACGCGGCCGCCACTCTGCGCGTGGGGTTCCGCAACATGTATAACCGCCCCATGCGCAAGAGGGATCGTCGAAGCTTGGACTGACGCGCCGTCGGGTGCTGACATGTATCCGGCCTCGTGATGCGGCCATCGTCATGCCGCGGGCCCGTGTGGTGGTCGAGGATCGGGTCCAGATCAAAGCCGCGTGCTCGAAGGCACTTTGTTGCAGGCTGGGTGTCCCGATCCCGTCTCACGACTGCTGCGCCATACCGCTCCTTGCCCTCTTGTGCTCCGACGCCTCGCGACCGCGAGCGGCTCTACGCCGCCGCGACCGGAGCCCTGTAGACGCCGCCCCGGGCCATCAGGGCCCAGACGATCCGCGCCATCTTGTTCGCGAGTGCCACCCGCACCAGCATCCCCGGCTTGCACGCGAGCATCCTGCCCAGCCACGTGCCCGGCTTCGGCGGCGTGCACGTGCCGCTTGATGATGACGCTGTTGGCCCCGATGATCAGCAGGCGCCTGAGCGAGCGCTCCCCATCTTCGTCGTCGCCCCGAGCCGCTGCTTGCCTCCGGTGGAATGCTGCCTCGGCGTGAGGCCGAGCCACGCCGCGAAGTCGCGTGCCTTGCCGAACGTCTCGGGCGGCGGGGCGAGCGTGGCCAGCGCCGTGGCGATCAGCGGGCCGATCCCGGGGATCGTCATCAGCCGCCGTGCGGTCTCGTCCTCGCGCGCCGGCGGGCGATCTCGGCGTCCAGCGTGGCGATGCGCTCCTCGAGGTGGCGCAGTCCTTCGACCAGGACTTGCAGCGTCGCCCCGGGCGGCATCCGGCAGGTCGCTGTCCGGCATCTCGACCAGCGCAACCAGCCGGCGCACGTTCCAGGCCCCTTGAGAGACGACCTCCCCGAACTCCGTCAGATGCCCGCGCAGCGCGTTGATCGTCTGCGTGCGCTGCCGAATGAGCAGCTCGCGCACGCGGAACACCGACGCCGCGCCCTGCGTCTCCTCGCTCTTCACGGGTACGAAGCGCATGTTCGGCCGCTGCGCCGCCCCTCGCAGATGGCTTCGGCATCCGCCGCATCGTTCTTCTGCCGCCGGACAAACGGCTTCACATAGGCCGGCGGGATCAGCCGCACCTCGTGGCCCAGCTTGCCGATCTCGCGACCCCAGAAGTCGAGCCCCGCCGCAGGCCTCCATCGCGACGGTGCAGGGCCCGAGCTGGCCGAAGAACTCCAGCACCTGCGCGCGCCGCAGCTTCCTGCGCAGCACCGCCCGCCCCGAGCCGTCCGCCCCATGCACTTGGAACACATTCTTCGCCAGATCGAGCCCGACCGTGATAATCTCCGACATGACCGCTCCCCTCCGTGGATCGTCGCTGACCCACCTTGGCACAACAGATGCCGTCGGGGGGCGGTCACACCATCAAGACCGACCGCAACGACGCGCGCGGCCTCGCCGATATGATGCGCGTGAGGACGTTCCGGCCCGTCTGGGTCAAGTCGCCAGAGGCGCAGCGGGAGCGCGCGCTCCTGTCCGTGCGTGAGCAGCTGCGCCGCCAGTCGCTCGACCTGCGCAACGCCATCTGGTCGATCCTGCAAGCCGAGGGGTTGAGGCCTCCAAAGCTGGCCCGGTCGGAGTTCCGCGCCCTCGTCGACGAGGCGCTGGACGATCCGGATCTGCAACCCGTCCTGCGGCCTCTCGTCGAGATCGTCGACCGGCTCGCATGTGAGATCGACGCGCTCGACCGGCAGATCGCCGCCCGGGCGAAGGCGAGCGAGCCCTGCCGCCGGCTGATGACGGTCCCAGGCGTCGGTCCTCTGGTCGCGATGACCTACGTCGCAGGCATGGACGATCCCTCGAGGTTCGCAAAGTCACGCGACGTGGGCGCGCACTTCGGCCTGACGCCCCGGCGATGGCAGTCGGGCGACATGGACTGGTCGGGCGGCATCAGCCGCGCCGGCGACGCCGGGGTGCGGCGCGCCCTCTATCAGGCAGCCAATGCGCTGATCCATCACAGCCGGGGATGGTGTGCGCTGAAGTCTTGGGCCGTGCGCCTCGCCGGGCGCCGCGGGCTCGGCAAGGCCAAGGTGGCACTGGCGCGCAAGCTCGCCGTGGTGCTCCACCCGGATCTGGCTCAGCGGCGAGCCGTACCGCGTGGCTATCCCCACCTGATCACGAGACATCCCACTGCGCGAGATCGGCGGCCTCCGAGGACGCCGCCGTCAGGGGTCCCCTCGGGGACGGGGTCGAGGCGAGTGCGCTCCATTTCTTTGGCGCCCCGGCGACGTGTCCGGGACCCGACGCCGCAAATAAGGAAGCACCCCTTGGCTCCCGCCCATACCCCATCCTGAGCCCGGCCCCGCCGAGAGCTCGTAGAGAGAAAGGCTGCCTCCGAGAGGGACACCGAGCCGTCGCGCAGCGGGCCGGCAGGGAGACGATCATGACCAGTTGACCGAAGCGGCCGGGATAGAGAAGGAGATCAAGCGGCGCATCAAGACCCAGACCGTCCTGCCCCAGGCCGAGAACCGCGCCCATGCTGTTCTGGGCGCTGCTGGCCTCGGGGCAGATCGTCATGCGCAAGGTCGACGGCTGGGAGAGCCTCTCCGCGCCGCTCGCCGATCAGGCGATTGATCTCGCCGCGTGACGTCGTAACCTCGCCCCGCCGGAGATCGCGTCATCCCGATTTCCACCACCTCCGAGACAGCACCTGATCCGATGGCCCGGGACCACACCCGAAATTACACCTCATTGACGGACACGACCGCAAGAGGCGATGCCCATCATCGCGTTGGAGGCCGCAGTCGAAGCGCGCCCGCGTGCTTGGCACTGTCCGGACCGCAACGGGATCGGTCAGCGACACGCGCTTGGGTGGAGAGCGGCGCCCCCGTCGATCTCGGGCGTGTCGCCGTCCAGATCGGCAAGGTGCTCGCGCACCGCGCGAGGCGTCCTCGCGGGGCCGCTCCCCGACGGCCTCGACGAACCGGTGGTGGTCGGCGTGCGCCTGCACCACCGAGCCATCGACCGCGACGTGTTCGGCCGAGGCCAGCTCCGCCGCGAGGCAGCGCTCCACCCCGCGCCCGAACCGAAGCTCCGCGCAAGCGAGCACCTCGCGCATGAGCCCGCTGTCGCTTGGGGCGGTTGTGCGGGCCTTCGTGAACGTCGCGTGGTCCGCGGCCGTCGAGGCCCAGGCGCAGAACCACCGGTGCGCGAGGTTCAGATCGACCTCCTCGCACAGCCGCCGCGCTCGGGGCGGAAGCCGTGCAGAGAGCCCCCAGTAGCATCCGCACCATCAGCTCGGGACAGGTCGAGGGGCGCTCCATGGCGCCCTGAGGGGTCGGCACCGGCGCTTCGGGGGATACTCTCCTGCATGCGCGACCGAGACGCGGCCGCCAACCTCGCCGTGCTGGCGCTGCGTCGCGGTCGACCTCGTGCGCGCCGACAGCCCTCCCGGCAGCCTCTATCAAGCGACATTCGGAACTGGCCCGGTGGCGACACCGGAATCTGGCCCACCCCGTCATGTGGTTTCGACTTCGGTTTCAAGCGCCGGGCCGGCCTTCTGCAGAAGGCCGGCCCGGCGCTTCTCGCGCAGCCTGTAGCTGTCGCCCCGGATGGTGATGACGTGGGAGTGGTGGAGCAGGCGATCGAGGATCGCGGTGGCCACCACCGGGTCGCCGAACACCGCGCCCCACTCGCCTACGGACCGGTTCGAAGTCACCAGCATCGCGCCGCGCTCGTAGCGGCGGCTGACGAGCTGGAAGAACAGGTGAGCGGCGTTGGGCTCGAGCGGCAGGTAGCCCAGCTCGTCCACGATCAGCAGCTTCGGCTTGGCGAAGTGCGCCAGCCGCTCCTCGAGCCGGCCCTCGACCTGGGCCTTGGCGAGGTTGGCCACGAGCGCCATGGCGCCGGTGAAGAGCACGGTGTGGCCGGCCACGATCGCTTCGCGGCCGAGCGCCACCGCAAGGTGCGTCTTGCCCACGCCCGGGGGGCCGAGCAGCAAGAGCGCATCGCCGTGGGCGATGAAGCGCCCCGTCGCGAGGTCGCGGATCTGCCCCTTGTCGACCGAGGGCTGGGCGGCGAAGTCGAAGCCCTCCAGGGTCCGCACGAAGGGGAACTTCGCCAGCCCGAAGCTCATCTCGATGCGGCGCTGATCCTTCCGTGCGATCTCGCGCTCGCAGAGGAAGGCGAGCGCCTCGCGCAGGGTCATCTCCCCCCGCGCCGCCTCGTCGAGCAAGCCGTCGAGCTGGTCGCGCACCGCCGTCAACTTCAAGCGCGTCAGCATCCGGTCGAGCTCGTCCTGGGTCTGCGCTTCCATCACCAGGCGCCCCGGCCACCGCCTCGTACTCGGCGAGCGGGCGCAGCAGCGCCGGCGCCGGGATCGGCGCGGCCTCGGCTGCCTCGGCGTCTTCTCTGACCACGCGGCCGGCGGCACCCGCGACGCCCTCGAAGTGAGCGCGGTCGGTGAAGCGCCCGCGACGGTCCGCGCTGCGGGGATCACGGGCCACCTCGATGCCCGCATGGGTGACCTGCACAGTCTCGGCCGTGACCAGCACGCTCACTCGCTCCCCGATCAAGCGCCACGGCACCGAGTAGGCGTTCGTCTCGATCTCCACCGCGCAGTCCGCTCCCACGCGTCGGCTCAGCTCGCGCGCGGCCAGGAACGGGCCGCGGTCGGGCAGCGGCCGCAGGGCGGCGGCCTCGTCGCGCGCGAAGCGGACCATGGGCGCCTCGCCGGTGGTGCCGTGGACGCGCTGATCGGCGATCTCGCGCGTCCACTCGGCCAGATGCGCCTCCAGGGCCGCGAAGCTCTCGAAGGTTCGCCCGCGACCGCGTTGCCCTTCACGTAGCCCACGCCGCGCTCGTCCTTGCCCTTGGTCCGCGCCCGGTACGGCGCGCAGGCCTGGACCCGGAAGCCCCAGTGCCGCGCAAAGGCGTGGAGCTTGGGGTTGAGCACCACCTCCCGCGTCGCCGCGTCGTGGTGCAGGATCAGAGCGCGCGCATTGTCGAGCAGCACCTCCTCAGGCACGCCCCCAAAGGCTGCGAAGGCACTCTCCATGCCTTCGAACCAGTGCTCCTGGCGCTCGCCCAGGAAGGCCCGGACGTGCAGCCGGCGCGAGTGGCCCAGCGTCGCCACGAAGAACGACACCGGTCGCAGAGCGCCCTCGATCTCGACCCGCCTCTGGCCGAAGTCGATCTGCAACTGCTGGCCCGGGCGCGTCTCGAACCTCACCGTCGCCCGCGCTTCGGCCCGTAGCGCTTGGCGCAGCGGTGCCACCGCACGCTCCACCGTGCGCAGGCTTACCTCAATGCCCCTCTCGGCCGCGAGCTCCTGGCGAACCACGTCCGCGTTGCCCGCGTGGCGGCGGAAGCGCTCGGACAGCCAGCCCCAAGACCGTCGAGCGACGTCTTGCGTGTCGGTGCCACCGGGCGTCGCCAGCCGCCCTCGCGCAGCCACCGCCGCACCGTCGTCCGCGAGCACCCCAGCTCCGCCGCGATCCGCCGCGCCCCCCAGCCGAGCGCCTTCAGCCTCAGCATCGCCGACACGTCGTCCGGCTCCTTCATCTCGTCCCTCCGCAGACCTTCAGTCCGCAGAAGCCTCTCCGTCACTGGCATGGTCATCCAGGCCCTCCCCTCAGGCTACCGAGGGGGCCAGTTCCTCATGTCGCCTCCGGACCAGTTTGCCGTGACGCCTGACA
>CAWHTQ010000001.1:0-13742 GCA_963832275.1 uncultured Alphaproteobacteria bacterium | reverse complement strand
AGGGTACGAGGCGCGTCGGCTACCGAGATGACCACGATAAGTGCTGCTGCCGGACGCTTATGGCGCAACGCCGCTCGATAACGGGCGCGAGCAGGTGTTTATCGAGCGACCCTGCGGTATAATGGGCAGATCCCGCCCGTTATGCCGCACCCTCGCGGCTGAAGTACTAGTTATGCGCACCGCGCCCATGCGTCACCTTCCTTTGCTCCTTTGGCTGCTTCTTGCTCCGGCAGCGTTAGCGCAGGAGCCGCCGCCACAGAGCGTAGGCGGTCCCACGGGGCGAGTAGTCGCAACCCTTGTTATGAACGGTGTGCTGGATTCGTGGGAACGAAGTCTCCGTGGGACTGAGGAACCCGCTGTAGCAGAAGTAGTCCTCGCGATTCGCACCGACTCCACAGGTTCGGTCCAGAATGTTGAGGTGGTTTCAGCGCCTCACGTGAATGCAGGGATTCAAGACCGGATCGTGACATTGGTGGAGCCGCTTGTGCTGCCGGAACTGCTGAGCTACGATGGTACCCTCTCGTTCACGTTCAATCGCGAGCCGTCGGAGGCGCGTTCACTTTCCCCTGTGATGGCCGGAGTCTTCGCCGGAGCGGTGGTAGGAGTGACTGCGTTGCTTCTGGCTCTGCTTCAGTGAGGGGCGCGCATAACCCGCGCTCGCAGGCCGACGCCGGGCTTCAGGGTTCAGTGTCTGTTGTGCTACCGCCGGTCGCTATCTTCGGTTGAACGTCTCCGTCCCCTGCGCGGCTGAAGCGCCACTCTGTTATGCCTCTCATAGCAACCCCGAAGCACTAGCACATTGGATTGGCTCGCTATAGCTGGACTATCCGTAACGATTCTGAGCGTTCTTCTGGCATACGTCTTTTATCGACGAAGCCTGAAGGACAAAATCCCTCTGTATGCGATCGAGAGTCACACAATCGTCAATGAGGGTCTTTCGTCGATAGAGGGACTTGAGATTTTGTTCGACGGCGATCCAGTGCAAAATTTGACTGTAAGCAGAGTCGCCATCTGGAATGGTGGGAAGGAAACTATCCGCGGAGATGACATTCCTTCGCGCGAGCCGATTCTGATCAAAATGGAATCTGAATATAGCATCTTGAAAACCAATATCGCCGATACGACAAACCCGTCGAACGAATGGCGTGCAGAGATTCTGAACGGCCAAGATGCGATCTCCGTCGAATTTGACTATTGCGATTACAACGAGGGCTGTGCCGTCCAGTTGTTTCATACCGGCAAGTCCTCATGGTCTATCTCAGTTACAGGCCGAATCAAAGGCGGCGGTGAGATTCGACACGCCTCCCATATATCCTTCCCAAGAAGAAGACGGCGCGCCATGATTTGGGCAGCGATATTTGCAGTCGTAGTTGGAGGTGCGACATTCGTCCTCATCCCTTTTGAAGAAATCGGACCATACTTCACAGTTATCGGTGTCATATCCTTACTGATGTATGCAGCGCTTCCAGCTATCTTCTCACTCCTATATTTTGGGAAGGTAAGAACTGCTTCACTTCTCGGCGTTCGAGACGACGAAAGCATCCTAAGAGCGCCTTGGTTCCCACCGAGACCAGGATTATACGAGCGTAATCGCGATCCAGCCGCTGATCCTTATGGACCGTGAGAGGCATAACCCGCCGCTGTTATTAGATGGAAGTCAAGAGGCAGACGGCGATTCCAGTCGATTGTGCGTGGTGAGCGATTCGTGGGCGGAGAGAGCTGTGGGAAGGGCGTGGCTCCCCTATCCTGGCGCGCGAAGCGCGCAGGACGGCGGTTTTGCCGCATCATCCCCTGTCAGACTCGCGAGCCATGCTGTCCGGGATCGGTCGTCTCAGCACCCTTCGGCGCGAGCGACAAGCACATACCCTATCGGCTCTGCGAGGCGGGGTGCCGCCGAGGGACGGAGCTGGCTCCCTGAGGGAAGCGCTCGATGGTGCACGGCGAGACTCTCAGGAGTAGCCCGTGGGCTACGGCGAGGTCTGACGCGCGGTTGTCGGTCCTCTCGGCGGCAGGTGGGGCGGGACTTTCGTAGTCCCAGCGGTCGGTGATGGAAAAGATCTAGGCGGCGAGTGCGTACTGGCTCTGGCAGACATGAACGCGGGACGCATCGAACGGCACGCCGCTGCGCTGCGCCCCCCAGACGACGACCAGCAGCTTGCGCATCGCCGCGACCGTCGCTTGCGTGCGCTTCATGCGCTGACATCGCTCGGCGTAGCGCTCGCCCAGCAGCCGGTCGCCGCGCAGCAGTGGAAAGGCCGCTTGGCCGAGCACCTTGCGCAGCATCGGGCGGCCCTTCTTCGATAGCCGCGTCTGCCCTTTGTACGTGCCGCTCTCGCGCTCGCGGAGGTTCATCCCCGCGTAGCGCAGGAGCTGCCGCTTGCTCCGGAAGTCGGACAGCGGACCCGTCTGCCCAACGAGCCGGGCCAGGTTGAACAGTGTCAGCCCGGAGACCGCCTCATCGATCGGCGGCAACTCGCCCCCTGCTTTGAGCGCCTCGCCGAGCGCCTCGATCTGCTCACGGAGCGCCGCGGCATGGGCCTCGTGCATCTCGAGCTCGGCCAGAAGCACGGCGAGGCGGGCGGAGAGCACGTCCGCTACGGGCGGCGGCGGGGCCGAGCGCACCGATGTCTCGGCCGCTGCAGTAAGGCGTTCGGCGGTGACGGTCTTGACGCCCGGCACACGGCGCCGGAGCATGGCGAGCAGCCGCGCTTGGCCGAGGCGGACGAGCCGATGTGGGCACAGTAGCCGCTCGCGCAGCAAGGCCCGTCCCGTCTTGGAGAAGGTGAACTGGACCTGGCGGTCGTAGTCGGGGAAGAGCCGCGTGAGCGTGCCGAGCAGACGTGTCCGGATGGCGGAGGTGGTGCGGATCTCGTCGTCGTGGAAGGCGGTCAGATGGCGCAGCAGCACGTAGGGCTCGGACAGCTCGCGGTGGCGCTGCGTCTTGCCCATCGCGCCGGCGAGGTGGATGGCCTGCGCGTCCTTCCGGTCGGTCTTGCCGGTATCGAGGCGGACGAGCTTGGTGAGGCTCTTCGACTGCTCGGGGCTGACGAGCGCCGTCTCGATGCCGAGGCGCCGAGCGACCGTGAGGTAGAGCTGCTCGTAGCCGCCGGAGGGCTCGCACAGCACGCGGACGCCGGCGAGGCCGTGCTCGCGCGCGAGCGCCTGGACGCGGGCGAGGGCCGCTTCGACGGGCGCGGTGCGGTTGGGGACGACGTCCTCGACCGTGACCTGGTGGGGGCCAGAGGGGAAGCGGCTGAAGCTGGCGAAGCCCTTCGCCAGTGGAGCGTGTCTTTGGAGACGTCGGCGGCGAGCAGGAGAACGGGACGGGCCTTGTCGGGGAGGGCGGCGGAGTGGATCTTCATGGCGGGGCCTCGGCGGTAGATCGAGTGGGTTGTAGAGATCCGAAAGGTCTGCCGTCCGGGTGCCCCCACTTCCTGCTAATGGTATGGTGCAAGCCGACGAAGGGCGTCAGCGCTCTCGGCTCGTCCGAACGTCGGCGCTACTTTCGCTTCGTTCCACCAATGTGCCCTCAGCCCTTCGCGGTTGAGCGACCCTCTGTTCCTCCGCGCCGCCCCTCGGGGAGAGGATGGCCGCTCGCACCCACACCGCCGCCAGCCGGTCGGCTCCGCGAGGGGTTCGCGCTGCTGCTCGCGCACCGGGGCGGGCACCGCTCGCGAGCTAGCCTGTGGGGTGGCGCCTGCGCACTTCGGGTCCGCGCTCGGGCGAGACCGTCGCCGACGACAAGGGCTCGCGCTTCGGGGTGGAGGTCTCACGTGCGGGGCGGCGCGGTGGAACCAGGCGCTGCAGCGGACGCCGGGCTTGCGCGGTTTGGCGGCGCCGGCGTATCGTGAGCACTCTTGCTCTGCCGGAGCTTCACCGCTGCGCCGCAGAGCGCCAGTCCGTTCTGCGGCCCTTTGCTCGATTGCCACGAGTTGTCCTCCGCGCTGGCGGTGCGTCGGCAAAGCGGACGGCTCCGCGAGATCCGCGCGTTCGTCGACCTCGCGTCCGGGCAGAACCCCGGCTGCCTCCCGTTGACGGGCCGCGACTTCGGGGCGCTCCACGGCACGGCGTTCGCGCGTCGCCTCTGCCCCCACACCTCGCGGATCGCCGTGGACGCACGGGGCGAACTCGTCGTCTTCCCCTGCTACGGCCCGCTCGTCCAGCAAGGCAACCCCGACCGCGTCGAGCCGGGCGCGCTCGGCTACGCCTGCCCCTTCTGCCTGCTGGAGCGGCCGTGCTGCCTCGCGAAGACCGCCGCAGCAGCCTACTCAGCGCGCTGGCCGACGCCGCGCGCGAGCCTGGACCGGATCAGGCGAGCGGCTACGCGCCGTCCTCGAAGACCGCCGCTCCGTGCCGGGCCGCGCTGGGGTAGGCGCTGCCGAGCGCGTCCATCAGCGGCGTCTCGGCCCGCCAGAATGGGAAGCCGCCCAGGCGCCTCGGCAGCGCCGCCGAAACGGGCGGGGCGCGCACCTCGCCCACGTCGGGGAGGGGGCCGGCCGTCCAGAAGTGGGCGTCGGGGGCCAGAGGCACGGGCGGTGCGGTGAGCTCCGCCGGACCGGCGGCGCCCGTGGCCTTTGGCGCGCCTCCGAGGTGGCGCAGGAGGTCGGCGCGGGTGAGGCCGCGGAGGCGGAAGAGCAGGAACGGGTCGCGGTCGAGCTCCTCGGCGAGCAGGCAGTAGACCGCCGCGATGTGCTTGCAGGGGTTCGACCAGTCCGGGCACGAGCAGTCCGTTTCGAGGTCGGCCTCGCGCTGCGGGAAGAGCGCCAGCCCTTCGCGCGCGAGCACAGCTTCGAGTTCGGGCGGGAGTGCGTCGGCGAGGAGGCGGGCGACGATGAACGGGTGGCGCTGAAGAGATGCGGCGGCGTCTGCCCATCGGTCGGCGTCGTGGGCGTGCAGGCGGATGGTGACGGCGTAGGGCGTGGGTCGCGAGCCGAGCACCTCCGCCCGGACGTGCCCCGCCTCGATGTCGATGGAGAGGACCTGCCCCTTGCGGGCGTAGCCCTTCCCGCGGTCGAGCCGCCCGCCCATGTCGAAGTCCTCGAGCGTGTCGATCCAGCGCTGCCCCCACCACGTCGTTCCAAAGCGCCCGCGCCGCGAGACGGCCTTGATGCCGCCTACGGCCTTGCGCGTCTGGGTGGGCTCGTAGTGGTACCAGGACATGGGAGGTCAGGGCGAGGTGGAGGAGGGCGGGGGAGGGGCGGCCCGGTCGAACAGGACGGCCGCGCCGTGGAGGGCGTCGTCGAAAAAGCGGAAGCCCTCGTGTTGGCGGAGAAACGGGACGGCCCCGCAGCCCGGCACGGCGCAGCCCGGCTTCCCCTTGGGGCAGGCGTTGTACGCGCAGAGACGCCCGAGGTAGCGGCCGGTGCCCGGCTCCAGCAGGAACGCCTCCACCTGATGGTGCGCCACGCCGACGTTCTCCTCCCGGTAGAGGGCGTCGAGGGCGCGGATGCGCAGCCGGCGGAGGCGGCCGAGGAGCCGGTCCTCGGCGTCGAGATCGTGGAGATCGCGCACCCACACCGCGAGGTCGGCGTCACTGCACTCGTGCCAGACCTCGACGCGCGCCCGCCGGAACGCCCGGAAGCGCGGGACCTCTTTCCACGGCGGCTTCGCCAGCGACCCGAACAGGGCGACGCGCTCGACGCGAGGTTCCTGGACAAAGGCTTCGGCGACGCATTCGGCGCCACGGCGCAGCCTCGCCCGCTGAAGCAGCAGGTAGCGGTTCTGGTCGTCGATCTCGCGCTGGGTCAGGGCCATGATGCGTCGGTCGGGTTCATAGTCGGCGTCTCACTCGCGGACGGCTTCTTTGCTCAGGCGGAAGAGTTTTTTCAGGTCTCGCGTCGAGAGTTCGGTGAGCCAGCTCTCGCCCGTCCCCACGACCTGCTCGGCGACGGCTTTCTTGCGCTCGATCATCTCGTGGATCCGCTCCTCGACGGTCCCGATGCAGACGAACTTGTGGACCTGCACGGCGCGCCGCTGCCCGATGCGGAAGGCGCGGTCGGTGGCCTGGTCCTCGACGGCGGGGTTCCACCAGCGGTCGATGTGGAAGACGTGGTTGGCGCGGGTGAGCGTGAGGCCGGTGCCGCCGGCTTTGAGCGAGAGCAGGAAAAACGGCGGGGCGTCGGGGTCGTGCTGGAAGCGCTCCACCATGCGGTCGCGCGCGCCCCGCGAGACGCCGCCGTGCAGGAAGAACACCTCGCGCCCGAACGTCTCCTGGAGGTGCCGCCGGACGATCTCGCCCATCTCGGTGAACTGCGTGAACAGAAGCGCCCGCTCGCCCGCCGCGAGGACTTCTTCCAGCATCTCGGTGAGGCGCGCCAGCTTGCCGGAGCGGCCCGCCACCGCCGAGCCGTCGTGGAGGAGCTGGGCGGGGTGGTTGCAGACCTGCTTGAGCTTCGTCAGCGTGGCGAGCACGAGCCCCTTGCGCGCGATGCCCTCGGCGCCATCGAGCGCGGCCTCGGCGTCCTTGACGATGGCGCGGTAGAGCGACGCCTGCTCTTTGGTGAGCGTCGTGAAGACCTCCATCTCGTTCTTCTCGGGGAGGTCGGTGATGATCGAGGCGTCGGTTTTGAGGCGGCGCAGGATGAACGGGCCGGTGAGGCGCTTGAGGCGGCGCGCGGCCTCCTGGGCGGCAGCGGCGGCGCCCTCGTCCTCGCCCCCGCTCTGGATGGGCTTGAAGAACTCGCGCTTGAACGCGGCCTGGTTGCCGAGCAGGCCGGGGTTGAGCAGATCCATGAGCGCCCACAGCTCGCCCACGTGGTTTTCGACGGGCGTGCCGGTGAGCGCGATCCGGTGGTCGGCGCGGAGGGCGCGAGCGGCCTGGGCCTGCTTGGTGCGCGGGTTCTTGACGTTCTGCGCCTCGTCGAGCACGAGGGCCTGCCACTTGACCTTTTTGAGCAGGTCCACGTCGCGGTGGAGGAGGGCGTAGCTGGTGAGGACGAGGGCCTGCCCCTATGCCTGCTTCTTGAACGCCGCCGCGTCCTTCGGGCGGCGCGTGCCGTGGTGGACGAGCACGGGGAGACGGGGCGTGAAGCGCTCGGCCTCGCGCTGCCAGTTGCCCAGCACGGAGGTGGGGCAGACGAGCAGCACGGGCTTCCGGGCGCCCGACTCGCGGTTGTGCTGGACGAGCGCGAGGGTCTGGACCGTTTTCCCGAGGCCCATGTCGTCCGCGAGGCAGGCGCCCAGGCCCCATTGTTGGAGAAACGCCATCCAGGCGGCGCCGCGCTCCTGGTACGGGCGGAGCGTGCCGTCGAAGCCGTCGGGCGTGGGCAGCGGCTCGATCTGGTCGCCGTCGGTGAGGCGGCGGAGCAGCTCGCCCATCCAGCCGGTCCCCTCGACGTGCGCCACGGGGAGGTCGCCTTCGCCCAGGCCGCCTTCGCCCAGGCCGAGCGCCAGGCGGATGGCCTCGCGCGCGGGGAGCGCCTCGTGCTTGTCCCAGAAGTCGAGCGCGGCCCGGATCGCCCCGGCGTCGACCTCGACCCACTGGCCGCGCAGCTCCACGAGGGGCGCCTTGAGCGCGGCGAGGGCTTCGAGTTCCTCGCGGGTGAGGCGCTCGTCGCCGAGCATGGCGTGCCAGTCGACGTCGACCAGGCTGGCGAGCGAGAGGCCCGCCGCGGCCTGCATGGGCGGGCTGCGGACGGTCGCCCCGGTGGCGAGCCGCTGCGCGCCGCGCCGCGCCCACCACGCGGGCAGGCGCACCCCGAAGCCCGCCTGCTGGAGCAGCCACGCGGTTTCGGTGAGGAAGCGGTAGGCCGCTTCGGTGGGGAGCGCGACGGCGCTGGGGAACGCAGTGCTGTCGGGGGCCTGCTCTTTCAGGCGCTCGGCGAGGGCCGGGAACAGGTCCATCGCCTGCCCGAGCGCCGCCAGCAGGTGCCCGCGGGCCTCGAAGCCGCGCGCGGCGAAGAGCGCCGCCGTCTGCGCGCTCGGCTCCCAGGCCTCGGCGACGTCGATGAGGAGGCTGGGATCGTCGGCGGCTTGCAGGAGGGTGCGGACGGTCCACGTGCCGGCCTGGGCGGGCGCGGCCTGTGTGGGCACGGCCGCGGCCTCGTCGAAGAGCGGCGACGGCGGCTCTTCCAGGCGGAAGGTGAGGCGGAACGGCGCCTCGGTGGTGGCGACGAGTCGGCGACGCCACAGGCGGATGCTCTCGGCGAGGTCGCTCGCGTCGCCTTCCATCTGCCCATCCGGCGAGCGGAGGGCGTGCAGCCATCGGTCGTGGACGCTGTCGAAGCGGGGCGCTGCGGCAGGCTTGCGTTCCGCGATGGCCGTCCGCACGAGATCGTCGGTGAAGCTGCCGAGGCGTCGGCGGAGGAGGTCGGCCGGGGCGGACTCCGGCGCGCGCTGGGGGCTCTCGGAGAGGGCGCGGCAGGCGTGCGGCATGGCGCGTGCGAGGCCCGCCAGCCGCTCGGCGTCGTCGCCGATGAAGACGGGCTCCCACTGCGCCCGCCAGCCGGCGGCGGTGTCGGCGAGGCCGGGCAGGAACTGCTCGCGCGCGACGAGCGCTGCCGCGAAACGGTACGCCTGCGCCCAGAAGGCCACGCTGTCGCCCAGGAGGACGCCCGGAGCCAGCATCTGCCGCCCTGTGGCGGCGCTCAGGAAGGCGGCGGTGTCCTGGCCGGAGAGGAGCAGCACGGGGACGCGCCACGCGGCCAGCGTAGGGGGCTCTTCAGACGGCGAATCGTCAGACGGCGAATCGTCAGACAGAGCGTCTTCCGCCCGCCCATCGCCCTCGGGCTCCAGGAGGGGGCTCGACGGGAGCGGCCGCCCTGCGCGCGTCGGGAGCCATGCCCACCGCTCGCCCTCCTGCCCCCGGCGGATCCCGATCTCGCCTAGCACGCCCGCCATCCGGGCGGCGGTGGTGGCGGCGGCGGTGGACCGGTTCTCCCTGCGCTGTTTCTTCCTGCACCTCGCCTTCAGGTGTGGCCTCGCCCCAGAGCGCGAGGTGCTCGCCGGAGACGCTGAGGTGTAGCGCGATCATGATGGAGCGTCGGAGGGTGGTGCGCCAAAGATCCCCCCGAACGACGCGGAGGGCAAGCGGGGATGCCTGGCGGGAGGCGGCGCGTGCGCCCAGCTAAGCTTCGGGATCCGGCCGTCGCGATGGCCCTCTGTTCTGCTGCGCCGCGCCGGGCCGGGCCGGGTTGGTCACTTGCATAGGTATCCGAACATGGCCGAAGGACGTCATTGTATCTCTGGGGAGTCCGGTTTCCCGCCCCTCCCTATGTTGGAGTGGTCCGGGGAAGGCTGACGCCTCATCAGGCCCCTCGCGCTCGTCACGAGCCGACGGTGAGCCTGCTCGGTATACCAGCCCCCCCGCCCGGTCTTGCCCAGAAGCTGCGGAGTCTTCGAGGGCCGCTCTCGTGACCGCGAGGCGTGACCCTGCATCCACAATGCTCGCTGGCAGGACCGGGGCGGGAGGCGCCGGACGCTCACGCTCTTCCAGTCTACCGCCTCGGCTCGTCATGCGCAACTCGCCCTACCACCACGCCGGCTGCGACGTCAGCAAGGCCACGCTCGACGTCTGCTTCCAAGGCGACACCCACGCCTGCCACAAAACCTTCCTCAACACCCCCACCGGACATGCCGCGCTCGTGGCCTGGCTCCAGCGCAAAAGCGACCGCCGCGTCCGCCTCGCGTTGGAGGCCACGGGCACCTACGGCCTCGACCTCTGCCTCGCGCTCCATGGCGCCGAGCGCGTCGAGCTCATGGTGGTCAACCCCCGCGCGGCGCGCCGCTTCGCCGAGGCCCAGATGACACGCTCGAAGACCGACCGCGTCGATGCGGCCTCGCTGTGCGAGTTCGCCCGGCGCATGGCGTTCGCGGAGTGGCAGCCGCCAGAGGCCGCCGTGCTCGATCTGCGCGCCATCGCCCGGCGCATGCAGGCGCTCACGGTCGAGGCGGCGCGCGAGAAGAACCGGCTCGGCCACGCGCAGGCGACGACTTGCACGCCGGCCGTGGTGCTCAATGACCTCGCGGTCAACCTCCGGCACCTCGACCGGCGCCTGGCCGAGATGGAGCGCCAGGCGATGAAGGTAGTTCGGGCGAGTGCGCGCCTGAAGGCGGCCTTCGAGCACGTGACGAGCGTGAAGGGGATCGGCGCGAAGACGGCGGTGATGCTCTTGCCGGAGCTGCTCGTGCTGCCGGACGACCTCTCGGTGCGGCAGTGGGTAGCGCAGGCCGGGCTGGACCCGAAGAAGCACAAGTCCGGCGCGTCGGTCGAGAAGCGCGAACGGATCTCGAAGGTGGGCAATGTTCACATCCGCCGCGCCCTCTTCATGCCGGCGATGGTCGCGGCGCGTTGGGAGCCGCACGTCCGGGCGTTCTACGAGCACCTGCTGGCCGAGGGCAAGAAACCGATGGTGGCGCTGGTGGCGGTGATGCGAAAGCTGCTGCACGCGATCTACGGGATGCTCAAACACGACCGCGACTTCGAGGGCGCGAAGTTCTACCAGATGCCGGAAATGGCTGCCCCCACCCCTTGACTTTCAAGAGAGTCTATACCGATTCGCCTTGGCAATATCAGGATGCGAGGCGCGAGGTCCAGGCTTACGTCGGCCTCAGACCTGCCAGGTTTTGGAAACCTGGCAGGTCTCGTCGTAGCGCGGGCTTTGGTTATGCAGACATCAAGCAGTCGAATCGGTATCAGGACGTTTTTTGCGCCCGCTCCGGCACGGCAGCATTACTCGCCGCTGTTACCGCGCTCGGCGGGCGGCGGTGCTGTCTCGGTCGTACTGGGCGACGGTGGCTGAGAAGAGCCCGCCCCAGTCCGGGCGCGCCGAGAATGCCATCGGCTCGCGGCGGACGGGGTGCTCGAACGCGAGCCGGGCGGCGTGCAGCGCGATGGCCCGCGCGCCGGGCGCGAGGCCGGGCGGGTCGAAGGCGAGGGCCGAGCCGTACTTCCGGTCGCCGACGATGGGGTGGCCGAGGCCGGCGAGCTGGACGCGGACCTGGTGCGCACGCCCCGTCAAGAGCTCCACCTCGACGAGCGTCTTCTTGCCGTCGACGTTGAGCGCTTTCCACCGCAGCCGCGCGCGTTTGGCACCGGGCTTGGTCGCCTTCACCCGCGTCACGACGCCGCGCAGGCCGTCTTTGAGCAAGAAGTCTTCCTGCTCGCCCTCGCCGATCAGCCGCCCCTCGACGGCCGCGAGGTAGCGCTTGTCGGGCTCGCGCTCGCGGAACTGCTCGGAGAGGCGTGAGGCCGCTTTGCTCGTCCGCGCGAGCACCATCACGCCGCTTACCGGCCGGTCCAGCCGGTGTACGAGCCCCACGAACACGTTGCCCGGCTTGTCGAAGCGCTGCTTGAGAAACGCCTTGGCTTCGGTCACGAGGTCCGGGTCGCCGGTGTGGTCGGCCTGCGCGAGCAGCCCGGCGGGCTTCTGGACGACGAGCAGGTGGTTGTCGAGGTGGAGAACGTCGAACACGAGAGGGCGGGGGATAGCGCGATACATTGGGGGACAGCGGGGCGGGGCCGGCGGGAGGGCCGGCCGCGCGTTCTCTTCCAACCTACTCCAGGCGGCGCCCATGAATCCGGCCCAAAAAGACTACTACGCCGCGCTCGGCGTCCCCGAGACGGCGTCGAAGCAGGAGATCAGAAAGGCGCACCGGACGCTCGTCCGCACGCACCACCCCGACGTGAACGGGGGCGACAAAGCGGCCGAGCAGCGCTTCAAGGACGTGCAGGAAGCCTACGACGTGCTGGGCGACGAGGCGAAGCGGGCGGAGTACGACGAGCTCCGCCGGAATCCGTTTGGGCGCGGCGAGGTCGGCGGCTTCGAGGGGTTCGGCGCGCCTGGGCGGGCGGGCGGCACGCGCTACTACCAGGCGCCCGACGGCACCCACGTCCGGGTGGAGACGGCGGGGGCGGGGCCGGACGGCGGGTTCGTGTTCAACGACGGCGGGTTCGGCGGCGTCGGCGGCATCTTCAGCCAGTTCTTCGGCGGCGGGGGCGAGCCGGGGTCGGCCTCCGGGCGGCGGGCGCGGCCGCGCGACACCGAGGCCGTGCTGCGGCTGAGCTTCGAGGAGGCGCTGCACGGCGGCCCGCGCGAGATCCGGCTTCCCACGGGCGAGGCGGTTCGCCTGAACGTGCCCAAAGGCGCGCGCTCCGGCCTCCGCCTCCGCCTGCCCAAGCGGGGCGCGGGCGACGCCGAACGCGGCGATCTCTACATCGACGTGGAGGTCGGCCCACACCCCCGCTTCCGGCGCGACGGCGACGACCTGTACACGGCCGAGCGCATCTCCGCCGTCGAGGCGATGCTCGGCACCTCGCGCATGGTGACAAACGCCTACGGCCAGACGGTCCGCCTCAAAATCCCGCCCGGCACGCAGCCCGGCCGCACGCTGCGGCTCCGCGAGCAGGGCGTCCACACCAACTCGCACACGGGCGACCTGCTCGTCGAGATCAGCGTCCACGTTCCCAGCGACTTGGGCGACGACGCCTTGGCCGAACTGCAGGCGTGGGCCGAGAAGCACGGCCTGGCCGGCGAGAGCGGAGCGTGACCTTATCCGGGTCCAGGATGGAGCGTTGGGGGGGATGGAAGCGGAAGGCAAAAGAGAACGCTAGTGCCTCGTCACACGTCGATTGATGGGTATAGGCGGTGCAACTTGATCCGGG
Source organism: uncultured Alphaproteobacteria bacterium (assembly GCA_963832275.1). Lineage (GTDB taxonomy): Bacteria > Pseudomonadota > Alphaproteobacteria > Rhodobacterales > Rhodobacteraceae > Hasllibacter. Next base: position 1,141 of record CAWHTQ010000001.1, on the reverse strand, counting down.
CATCGTCCACTGTAAAGCGCCACGAGATCGTAGCCGACGCGGCGTTGCGGCGCTCCGACCATGCCAACACCTCCGAAGCCAGCACCTCCGACGACTCGATCCGGCGTTTGAGACACTGCCGGCCCAATACCGATAGTTCGATCTCGGCCATGTTCAACCAACTGCCGTGCTTCGGGGTGTAGTGGATCTCCAGACGCTCGGCGAGAGCGCGCGCCTCGGGCGCCGGGAACGCTTTGTACAGGCTCGCCACCTCGTGCGTATTCAAGTTGTCCATCACCAACACCACGCGTTCGTAGTCCGCATACGGACCCGTCAGCAGATCCCGCACTACGTGCGCGAAGTCCACTGCCGTGCGCCGCTCCCGCACCACCACTTCGCGCCACGCCCGGACGGGATCGAAGAGCATGAACAGCGCGGCGGTGCCTTCGCGCACGTATTCGTAGTCGTACCGCGCCGCCTGCCCAGGCGCGCACGGCATCGGCTGCCGCGTCTCCGCCAGGAGCTGCTTGCTGGATTCGTCGAGGCACACCAGGGCCGTCCCCTCGGGCAGAGCGCGGTGATAGACCGCGAGCACGTCCTCCATCGCCGCCACGAAGGCCGCGTCCTGCTCGGGTGGAATCACCCACTGCTCGCTCGTCCAGGGCTTGATCTCGTTTTTTTGAGCGTGCGCCGCACCGTCTCGCGGCTGACCGCCTCGACGTGTCCGAGTTCGACCATGCGGTCGGCCAGCAGCCGGAGCGACCATGCGGCCTGTCCGTTGGGCGGCGTAGTGCAGGCGATCTGGAGGAGGCGGGCTTCGGCTTCGCCATCGAAGAGGCGCTCGTAGTTGCGCTCAGGGGCCTTGTGCTCAGTGGCGCCGATGGCCCCACGCTCGGCGTAGCGCTTGCGGACCCGGCCGACGGTGGCGATGCCGACCTCGAGCGCGTCGGCGATCTGGCAGTCAGTCCAGGCGGCACCTGCGGTGGACTCGTCGGCCTTAAGGAGGATGCGGGCGCGGGTGATGGCGCGAGCGGGAGCGTGTCCGGAGGTGGTGCGCTCGATCAGTGCGGTGCGCTCCTCGTCAGAGAGGACGACGCGGGACTTGGTGTGCATTGGCAGGTAGGCAGATGTGGTGCCTATCATACTACCTGCGGCGAGGCAC